>NZ_CAXXYB010000004.1:0-1432879 GCF_963676625.2 uncultured Sphaerochaeta sp. | reverse complement strand
AATCAGATATACTCAGAGTATAGCAAATGGAGGAACAGTATGAGTAGTTTTAGACCGGGAGAATTCAGAATCACAAAAAAAGCGATGGAGCTTTGGAATCTGCCAAAGGGCTCTGCGGTACTTGATGTCGGCTGCGGGCTGGGCGAAACAGTGGAATATCTTGAAAAGGAATATGGATTTCAGTGCAGCGGGATCGATTTTTCCATGGCAAGGATCAAGGAAGGAAAAACAAGAAATCCGAATTTGAATATTAAATATGGTGACGGAGAGTTCTTGGATGATTTCTCATCTTTCTCCTTTGACGGTGTTATGATGGAATGCACCTTATCTCTCATTAATTTGCCCGACGAAGCGCTGCACGAAGCTTACTGCGTATTAAAAAAAGGCGGGAAGCTGTTTCTCAGCGACCTTTATGTAAAGGATCCGGATCCGGGCTTTGCGAAAGCTCTCAAAATCGAAGCAGAACGTCAAAGGCTCAAACCTCATGAAGAAGGAGAATGCGGAACGGAATGCGAAACGGAGCATAAAAACCGATTAAGTACGTTCAGAGCAAGCGGCAGATTCCTTATGGAACCGCTGATCGAGCAGCTTTCCGAGATCGGATACAAAAATATCAAATGGGAAGATTGCTCCAATGAACTGGATCGTTTTGTAGCGGAAACACTCATGAAGGACGGCTGTCTGGATGGGTGCCTGTGCGGGGAAGCCATCCATCCAAAGATTCTTTCAAAACAGGATACTTCATGCTGACTGCAGAAAAATCAAGATAATTGCCGGACGATTCAATGCAGGCGCTTTTAATGAATAATAATATATATGAAATGGTGGAAAGATGGACGACTGGATCAAAAGAAAAATAAATCTTGCAGAGAATGAGCCTCTCACGAGAGCGGCACTAGAAAAATATCAGCTGGAAAGGCTTGTGGAGACGATTCGAATTGCCAAGGAAGCCAGCGTATTTTATAAGGAGTTGCTCAAAGAGATTGAACCCGATTCAATCAGGGATCTGAAAGATATTGAGAGAATCCCCTTTGTTACCCCTGATGATCTGCGGGAACGAGGCAAAGATATGCTTTGCGTCAGAAATGCGGGAAATCAGCAGAATCGTTACTCTTGAAACCAGCGGGACGACAGCAACCCCGAAACGGATTTGTTATACGGAAGAGGATCAGGAGCTGACCATAGACTTCTTTCATCATGGAATGAGAAATCTGGTGGATACAAGCGATGTGGTGCTGATCATGATGCCTTGCGCAAGGCCTGGTTCTGTTGGAGATCTGCTTGATATCGGGCTGCGCCGCTTGGGCAGCGCAACGGTGCCTTATGGTCCGTTGAAATTCGATTATCAAGACATTCCTGACGTTTTAAGAATCATGGAACGGGAAGGAGTTACCTGTATCGTAGGATCACCGACACAGGTTGACGAATTGGCAAAGACTTCTGCTGCTCTGGGCGAAAAAAAGAGGAGTGGAAAGAAAACTTTACTCATATTGCTTCACAGATGAGGTCAGTCTTGCTTAGCTCGGAATATGTTCCGGCTGAAACCTGCGAATTAGTCAACAAGGTGTGGAACTGTAAGGTATTTGAGCACTATGGCATGACGGAAATGGGACTGGGCGGTGCTGTAAGCTGCTGGACGCTGGAAGGTTATCATCCGAGAGAAGCGGATTTATACTTTGAAATCATTGACCCGAAAACCGAAGCGGTTCTGCCTGACGGTGAATTCGGCGAAGTTGTTTTCACAACGTTGACACGTAAGGGAATGCCTTTTCTAAGATACCGTACCGGGGACAGCAGCAGATGGCTGGTGGAACCGTGCAAATGCGGCAGCGTTTTGAAGAGACTGGACAAGGTGGGCGATCGCAAAGAGAAAAAAGGTGCTTATCGTTCAGTAGATCCGGACATGGTATAGAATATGGTAGAGAATGAAACCTTAAACTGTTTAAAGAAGTCAAAGCTATTTCAAGGACTGGATGATATTGAATTAAAAGACATCATCAGTTTTGTGATGCCTGCAGAAGTCAGATATCAAAAAAATCAAATCATTGTCAATCAGGGAGATCCGGTAAATAGCATAGGGATTCTGAGGAAGGGGACGGCGATCAGTTCAAAGAATCATTTCAATGGAAACATACAAATTCTAAGGATCTATGGTCAGGGCGAGATTTTTTCTCTGGATGCAGTTAATACAACCCTTTTGACAAGTCCGGTAACGCTTGTTAGCCAGGCTGAAAGCAGTGTTATTTTTGTTCCGTTCTTGAAAATATTCCGCACTGACCAAATAAGTCTGGAAGTGAAAAAGATAATTATGTCTAACAGCAGTGAAATTCTAAGTAATGAGCTGATCCGTCTTATGTATAAAATAGATGTTCTGTCAAAAAAGGACACTGCAGGAACGAATCCTGACCTATTTAAGTCTGATCAGCGAGAAGAAAGCGGTTGCAGCACATTTGATATTGACATGACACAAGATCAGCTTGCGCAGTATTTATGTGTCAACAGAAGCGTCCTTTCAAAGGAATTAAATCAAATGAGGAAATGCGGCAAGATTGATTATAAAAAGAAACGGTTTACAATATATTAAAAATATATTTTTAGAAGTGTTGGATATACAACAGATTTAATTGAGGCATAGTGCTATATTAAAATTAATTAGAACCTCAAGCTAAGATTTGCCTCTTTAGCAGAAAGGAATCTTCAGCAGGAATTCCGAAAACAATCCTGCTGCATCACCGCTTAAATAATTCAAGAAAAGAATAAACGATCATAAAAGGAAGAGTGTGCATACTCTTCCTTTTATGATATCAGTATGATTATGCAAAAGGAAGCACCTATGGTAGAGGATGAGAACATCAGAGTTTTAACAGGATCCAGATTGTTCAAAGGACTGAGTCAATATGAAATTGAGCAAGTCTTTGATTTTATTCATCCAAAGGAAAAAGATTATGACAAGAACGAAATCATCGTCAACCAAGGAGAACCGGTCAGTAAGATCGGCCTTCTAAAAAAGGGGACAGTGACCAGCATCAAGTATCATTTCAATGGGGACGCTCAGATATTAAGAATTTACAAATCCGGAGAGGTTCTTTCGATGGATGCCGTTAACACTACTTTTCTGACAAGTCCGGTAACCCTCCTTAGCCAGACAGATTGTTCAATTCTCTTTATTGCCTATAAAAAGCTGCTGGAAATTGATAAGATCAGTTCGACCGTGGAAAGAAAAAATTATGCTGAACAACACCGAAATATTAGGCAACGAACTGGTTCGACTGATGTATAAAATCGATGTTTTATCAAAAAGAACCCTTCGGGAACGGGTTTTGACCTATTTAAGCATTATCCGGGAGAAGAAGGGAAAGAACACCTTTTCTATCGGAATGAATCAAGAGGAATTTGCCCAATATTTGTGTGTAAACAGAAGTGTGCTGTCCAAAGAGTTGAATCATATGAGAAAACTAGGATTGATTGTTTACAAAAAAGATCAATATACCTTGTTTGAGCATATTAATGCCGAAATAAAAGCAAGACAGTAAATAAGAAAGTTGTATATACAACAGAAACCCTCCTCCATATCATGCTAAACTGACTAAAATAGAAAGACAAGGATATCACACAGGAGGTGTCGATTATGAAAGTCAAAGGAAATTACATAGATGGGCGATGGGTCCCTGCTTCATCAAATAAACCAAAGAAAGTCATTAATCCTTCGACCGGACAGGAGATCGCTATCATTTACGACAGTACAACAGAGGATGTCAAAATGGCGATTGCGGCAGCAAAAAAAAGTTTTTATGAAACCAGAGAATGGCGCGATATGTGTCCGCAGGAACGAGCGGACAATATGTATCGGATCTCCGAAGAAATTTCTGCAAGAAAGCAGGATATTGCAATCCTTGATAGTATCAACAACGGGAAACCTTTGAGAGAATCGGAATGTGACGTTGATGATGCGATTCAATGCTTCCGGTATTACGCCGGGTTGATCACAAAGCCAAGCGGGAGTGTTTATAATGTGAACAAGGGTTTCGGAGAAATGCATACTTATACGGTTCATGAACCGATCGGAGTATGTGCGCAAATCACACCTTGGAATTATCCATTTTTAATGGCAGCCTGGAAAATCGCACCGGCGTTGGCTGCGGGAAATTCTATCGTATTTAAACCAAGCTCCAATACACCTTTGTCCTCCGTTGTTTTGTTTGAAATATTTGATTCCTTGAATTTGCCAAAAGGAACAGCCAATCTAGTTTTGGGTTCCGGTGGAATTGCCGGTCAGGAAATGGCGGAAAACTATGATGTCGACATGATCTCCTTTACCGGCAGCACTTCTGTTGGGCAGACGATTGCCCAAGCAGCTATCGGTAATTTGAAAAAAGTTGGTCTGGAGCTGGGAGGAAAGTCTCCGAATATCATCTTTGGGGATGCGGGTCTTGAGGCAGCAGTTGAATGGGCTATGGTAGGCATTTTCTTCAATCAGGGAGAAGTCTGCTCAGCAGGTTCCAGGATTATTATAGAAAGATCATTTAAAGATCAATTTGTAAAAAGGCTGACAGAACGGGCAAACGCAATGACGATTGGTGATCCTCTCGCCAATCCGGACATGGGACCGCTGGTTTCGGAGGAACACATGAATGCCGTGCTGAAATATATTGAGATCGGAAAGCAGGAAGGCGCAAAATGTGTCTGCGGAGGAGAGCGATATATGGAAGGTTGGATTGCAGCAAGGGTTACTTTGTAAGGCCGACAATCTTTGATGAATGTACTTCGGATATGAGGATCGTAAAAGAAGAGATATTCGGTCCTGTTGTGACCATTCAAACCTTTGAAACAGAAGCGGAAGCCATTGCAATTGCCAATGATACTCCATACGGTCTGGCCGGAGCTGTATTCACTTCGGATGGATCGCGCGCTTTAAGGGTAATCAAGGAAATCAGAGCTGGCATCACATGGATCAATTGCTATAATCCAACCTTCAACGAGGCTCCATGGGGCGGATATAAAATGTCCGGCTCGGGAAGAGAACTAGGGGTGCAGGGATTTGAAGAATATCAGGAAATAAAGCAGATCAATATCAATATTACACAAGGAAAACTTGGGTGGTATAAAGAAATACAAAAAGAGCTTTTGTAGCCCTTTTTTGTTTGAATAGACTTTTCTCTACATTTGACGCGAGGGAATCAATCTCCGCGGGCAAAACAATCATTTACACGCAACCCTTCCATATGGTAAAATAAATCCGATCTATTAAAAAAACATAACGCTTTAGCGGAGGCAGAAATGAAAACAGGTGCCATTATCACAGCAGCAGGTATGCCGGCTCATATGCCTGATTATGATCCCACAATCAGGATGGGTGATACCTCTGTAATCAAAAAAATTATTATCACACTAAAAAAAGCAGGAGTGGAACCGATTGTTATCGTCACAGGATACAGAGCACAGAATGTTGAAAAACATTTAGCACATATGGGGGTTGTTTTTCTTCGTAATGAGGAATACATGCAAAATGATATGCTTCATGCAGTATGTATCGGTATCGATTACTTAAAGCAGGAATGTGAGCGGGTTTTTGTCATACCGGCTGATATCCCGTTGTTTACTTCCATCAGTCTAGATTTGCTGATGGAAGGAAAGAAATCGGCAATTTGTCCTGTATATAACGGGAAACCGGGGCATCCGATTTTACTAAAAAATGATTTGTTTGAAGATATTCTATGCTATCAGGGAAGCAATGGCCTATGGGGCGCAGTGACTTCCACCGGACATGAATTGGAATACTTGGATGTTGATGACGTTGGTGTTCTGCTCGAACTGGATTCTCAGGAGGATTTTGACCGGCTTCGGCAGATTTACGCGAATCGGAGAGATCCACTTCGATATGGTATTCAGCTGAAGATTGGACGCAATGAACTGGTTTTCGGTCCGGGCATTTTGCAGTTTTTAGAGCTTGTGGATAGAACCGGGTCAATGCAGACCGCCTGCCGGCAGATGAACATCTCCTACAGCAAAGGGCTAAAAATGATAGGACTTGCCGAAAAAGAAACCGGACTGGCTCTTTTGGAACGTCACGCGGGAGGAAGCGAAGGCGGGGTCTCTTTCCTAACGGCAGATGGAAGAAACTTTATTAAGAAATATGTTTGCATGAGGGGCGAGCTGGAAGAGCGTGCGGAAACACTGTTTCAGCAATATTTCGGGGAACCGGATAGAACGGAAGAAAAGCAGAAATGAAAAAAACACTTTTTTTTAGAAGGCCCGATTCAGGAAGGAAAATCTACATTGATCAGAAAACTGATTGGCGATCACTTGATTGATGTAGGAGGGTTCAGCAGCCAGCGGCTCGTAAACGACTCCGGCAAAACAGTCGGATTTCGAATTGTGCCGGCTTCCGAGGCAATGGAACTGACAAAAAAATATTCTCCTCATCTGTCCGATGTGTTTCTTTACTTTGACGGTAATAAAACAAAAATGACGTCTGAAATTTTTGTGGATACCGCAATCAAGTATTTGAGGAAAAAGCCAAGGAAAAAAATTGATTTTGCTGGATGAGATCGGTGGCGTGGAAATGCTGATGCCGGAATTCAGAGCGCAATTATATGAAGTTCTTGAAGGAGAAATCCCTTGCCTCGGCGTTTTGAAACTGGAGACAAGCAACCGTAATATGTGCAGCAATGCTAACATTAATCACGAATGTGTCGATTATCATCTACAGCTGCGAGAATTTCTGGTTAATCAGTACGAGGCGGATTTGGTACGGTTTGAAAGAAAGTATGCTGCTGATACAGAAAAAACCATTGGGGATTTTTTAGAGCGGATATTTTAATCACCAGAAATAAAATTTAGGTTCGCAGAGAAAGCGAACCTTTATCAGGACCTCGTTGTGTTTTCAAAAATATAACGAAGTGTTAAAGAAAAGAAGAGGTTATATCGTGACGGATCCAATGCATATCAGATTTCGTTATACACTTTTGGTCACGCTGTTTATAATTTGCTTTTTTGGATCTTTTCTTCTTGGAAAATATCCAATTGATCCTGTAACCTTAATTAAAATATTGCTGTCAAAAGTGATCGAGATACCGCAGGATTGGCCAAATCAGGCGGAAACGGTGCTCTTCAATATAAGATTGCCAAGAGTTGTGATGGGAGCGGTAATCGGCGGAGGACTTTCCTGTGCCGGTGCTGCCTACCAGGGAATTTTTCAAAACCCTATGGTTTCCCCGGATATTCTAGGGGCTTCCAATGGAGCGGCATTTGGAGCGGCGTTGGGTTTGTTTTTTCGCGATAGGTTATCGTGGTGTATCCGTCAGTGCCTTTATTTTTGGACTGCTGGCGGTAAGCCTGGTTTTTCTCATTAGTCAAAAAGTAAAATTCAATGCCACTTTAGGACTAATCTTAGCAGGGATCATGATTGGATCAATTTTCAATGCGGGAGTATCCTTTTTAAAGTTGGTTGCGGATCCTACGGATATCTTGCCGGCAATTACCTACTGGTTGATGGGAAGTCTGGCTTCTATATCAGAGTCCAGGATGCTACTTTTGCGGGACCAATTATTCTGATTGGAATGATCCCGATTATAATGTGGCGCTGGAGGATCAATGTTTTAACAATGGGTGATGATGAAGCCAGGACTATGGGTGGTAAATGCAAAAACAGTTCGTACGGGAATCATTATCTGTTCAACATTAATCACTGCCGCGGCCGTTTCAGTAAGTGGATTGATCGGATGGGTCGGCCTCGTTATTCCCCATTTTGCAAGGATGATTGTGGGGGATGATTTCCGGATTATGCTTCCGGCTGCGGTTCTGCTTGGCGGCAGCTTTATGCTGGTCGTTGATAATTTTGCACGGATGTTGACGACAAGTGAAATCCCGATTGGAATATTGACCGCATTTGTAGGCGCGCCGTTTTTCCTTTATCTGATTTTAAAGGAAGGGAGCAGGCAGCAGTGATGCTAAGATGTCATCGTACAACTGGGAGGACAGACTCCTCTCAACCTTGCAGAGAATCTGGAGAAAAGTGGTGCACATATCATAGGAACTCAGCTTGATGGCCTCGACGAAGCCGGAGACAGGGACCGTTTCTCCCAACTGGTCAGGAGACTTGGACTGAGGCAACCTGCCAACAGGATTGCCAAGAGCAATGACAAAATACTTTCCATGGCCCTGGAGGTAGGGTTCCCGGTTCTCATCAGGCCTTCCTTCGTCCTGGGTGGTCGGGGTATGTTCATCGTCTATGATGAAAACGGCATAGAGGATTTTGTGAAGAACAGCGGAGTCGAGGCAAGTATCAAGGCCCCTGTGCTCATAGACCAATTCCTCGACGATGCCTTTGAATATGATCTGGATGCGGTTTCTGACGGGACAAGCCTCTATATCGGGGGTATCTTGCAGCACATAGAGGCAGCAGGAATCCATAGCGGGGACTCCGCTGCGGTATTCCCTCCCTATAAATCCAACCCAGAAATTCTTTCCCAGATGAAACAGTGGGCCCATAAGCTTGCCGTGGCCCTTTGCGTCAAGGGATTGATGAATATCCAGTTTGCCGCAAAAGATGACCAGCTCTATCTGATTGAGGTCAATCCCAGGGCTTCGAGAACCGTTCCTTTCATATCGAAAGCCTCGGGAGTCAATCTCATCGAGGCAGCGGTACGAATCTGGGAGGGGCAAGATTTGGTAAGCCAGAAATTGGTCAAGACCAAAGGCTCCTTGGGCGAAGGTCATTGCATCACAGGATGGGCTATCAAGGAAGCGGTCTTCTCCTTCGATCGATTTACCAATGTAGATCCCTTGCTTGGACCCGAGATGCGTTTCTACCGGTGAATCCATAGGCATGGGGAAAACCTTTGGAGAAGCTTTTGCAAAAAGCCAGGCAAGCGCAGGAAACAGGCTTCCGGTCTCAGGAAAAGTGGTGATCAGTGTCAATGCCAAGGATAGGCAAACCATTATTCCTATGGCAAAAAAAGCTTCAGGAAATGGGATTTTCCATTGCCGCTACCAGAGGGACTGCCAGGTCCCTGTTCGAGGCAGGCATTCTCTGTGAAGTCGTGCAGAAAGTCCATGAAGGTAACCCGAACATAACGGACTATCTTAGGGCAAAACAGATCGATTTGGTGATCAACACCCCGGTGGGGTATCATGCCCATAAGAGCGATGATGAAATACGAACGGAAGCCATGCGCCTGAAAATTCCCTATACGACCACTACCAGTGCAGCCAATGCAGCAGTGCAAGCCATAGAATATCTTCAGAAAAAACAGGTTACGGTTCGTGAATTGCCCCAATGAAGTTTGCAAGAGTCTTCCCGTTTCCTCCTAAACAAGCAATTGCCTTTTGAATCTTGATGTTATACTATGAGGTGACTTTGCAAAGGAGGCCCGACGGGGACCCCATTATGGCAGAAGAAGCATTTTCACAACGAACAACTACGTGCGGGGCACTGACAAAAGAGGATAACGGGGAAAACTGTTATTCTCAATGGCTGGGTTCATCGGGACAGAAATCATGGGGCTCTTCATTTTATCAACCTCAGGGACAAATATGGCATTACCCAAGTCGTCGTAGACGACGATGCAAGTACAGAATTGCAGGATATTGCCAAAGAACTCAGAATGGAATATTGCATTGCGGTGACAGGCCTTGTCCGCCTTCGCCCCGATTCTATGATCAACTCAGAGATGAACACTGGAGAAATCGAGGTCAAGGCCGAGAAAATAGAAATATTATCCAGGTGTGCACCTCTTCCTTTCCAAATTGATGACGGAAATGAACCTCGGGAAGATCTACGACTCAAATATAGGTATCTTGACCTCAGGACACAAGGGATGCAACAGAGAATGAAATTGCGCAACGATTTTGTTTTCTCCCTGCGAAAATACCTTGAGGAAAGGGGTTTCTTGGAAATCGAGACACCGACTCTCATCAAGAGCACTCCAGAGGGAGCCAGGGATTTTGTGGTTCCAAGCAGAATTTACCCTGGTAAATTCTATGCCCTACCCCAAAGCCCTCAACTGTTCAAACAGATACTGATGGTCGGCGGCATGGATAAATACTTCCAGATAGCTCGTTGTTATCGTGACGAGGATGCCCGAGGGGACCGCCAGCTTGAATTTACCCAACTCGACATCGAGATGAGCTTCGTCAAGCGTGACGATGTACTGTTGCTCATGGAACAACTGTTCAACCACGTCTTCAAGGAAGTCATGAACTATGAGCTTCCCGCTCATTTTACCAGACTTTCCTATCACGACAGCATGAATACCTATGGCTGCGACAAACCTGATTTGCGCTTTGACATTCCCATGAAGGATGTAGATGATCTTGCCAAGAAGAGTTCCTTTGGGACTTTTGGCGATATTCTCTCCCAAGGTGGACATGTAAAAGCCTTGTGCGCACCAAAAACCGATGGAATCGATTTCTCCCGTAAATATATCACCGAACTTGAGGATGCCGCCAAGATTTATGGCGCCAAGGGTCTGGCCTGGATAAAGGTCGGAGCCGGCAATACCCTGTCTGGGGGAGTAACTAAGTTCTTTGGTGGTTTGGAAAGCGAATTGATCGAACGTCTTGGAGCCAGTGAGGGTGACTTGATTCTCTTCGTCGCCCATGAAAACTGGAAGAAATGTTGCACCAGTCTCGGAGCAGTAAGAACCAAGCTGGGCAAGGATTTGAAACTGATCAGAAAAAGCTTCGAATTTTGCTGGATCATTGACTTCCCGTTGTTTGAGTACAATGAGGAGGAAGGTCACTGGGAAGCTGCCCACCATATGTTCAGCATGCCCCAGGTCGAATACCTTGAGACGCTTGAGTCTGACCCAGGCAGCGTAAAGGGCGACCTCTATGACTTGGTCTGCAACGGATATGAATGTGCCAGTGGGTCCATCCGTATCCACGATGTCGATTTGCAAAAGAAAATCTTCAAGATCTGCAACATTGACGAGGAAACGGCAGAACAAAAATTCGGGTTCCTTCTCAATGCCTTCAGATATGGACCACCACCACACGGTGGGATTGCCCCCGGTGTCGACAGGATGGTCATGATCATGAGCGAGCAAACCTCGATTCATGAAGTCATTGCCTTTCCCAAAAATACTGCGGCGATAAGTCCAATGGACGATTCCCCTTCCGAACTCGACCAGCAGCAACTTGATGACCTGCATTTGATCATCAAGAAGCCAAAACAAACAGAGTAGTTCCATTGCCCCGAGTTAACCCTCGGGGTTTTTTTTTGGCTCTTTGTACAAACATTGACAAATGTATCATTGTTTTGTATTTTGTAGGTATCTGAATTTGCACTGCCTATGAATCTACAGTACAAACTGAGCAGGCGATGGATCCAAACAGGATTCGTGGGGCTGGGTCCGAGAGGACAACAGGTGCTTCAACATCTGTGGGACGGTTAGTAACCCCACGGATGCTTTTTTTTGTCCAATGGGAGTATGGTCGAATCATAACAAGTGCCAAAAGCTACCGGAGGTAACTTATGGAACACCAACCTGACAAAAAAATTGCCATGAATATTTCACGTGGCAATATTGCATTGAATGTACTTCTCGCTGTATCAAAACTCATCGTGGGAGCCGTCGCCAATTCCAGCGCTATGATTAATGATGGAATAAACAATGCCTCTGATGTCGTGAGTTCAATCATTGTCATCATCGGAATCAGTGCCGCTTCAAAGGCATCGGACAAAAATCATCAGTATGGACATGAACGATTGGAATGCGTCGCGGCCATTTTGCTTTCCGGTATAGTCATGGCAGTAGGCTTTGGCCTTGGTGTCGATGGAGTACAAAAAATCATAAAAGGTACCTACAAATCCCAGCCAACCCCGGGGACAATGGCCTTGGTGGTGGCAATGATTTCAATAGTCGTCAAGGAAATCATGTTCCTCTACACCCGTTGGGGTGCCAAGAAAGTCAATTCTTCTGTCTTGATGGCCTCGGCCTGGGATTCCCAAAGCGATGTATTGGCAACAACTGGGGGCTTGATCGGTATAGCCGGATCAATAATTGGCTTTCCCATTGCCGATTCCTTGGCTGCCATTCTCATTGCAGGGTTCATCCTCAAAGTCGGAATACAAATCTTTTTGGATGGCATGAACAAGATGGTAGACCATGCCTGTCCCCAGGAAATGGTTGATGCAATCAAAAAGGTTGTCCTCGACCAGGAAGGTGTCTTGTCCCTTGATGTACTCAATACCCGACAGTTCGGCTCAAGAGCCTATGTGGACATCGAGATATCTGCCGATGGAAATTTACGTCTCATAGAAGCCCATGCCATCGCAGAAAGAGTCCATCATGCCATTGAGCATAATTTTCTCGAGGTCAAGCACTGCATGGTACATGTAAATCCCTCAAAACAGTAAAAAGCTAGCAATTATCCCGAAAAATGAGCTATCTTATATATGGAGATAAAAAATGAGTGAAAAAAAACATATCAGAGCTGATTTCGTTCATGGCCATTATCAATTCAATACTGATAAGGGAGCTGTATATGAAATTGGAGAGACAGCACCTTATGACTATTTATTGGGAGCCCTTAGTGGATGTCTTTTTGTTACCTTTGAGGCTCTTGCCGTAAAGATGCAGGTTGCCTGGGAGCATATCAGCTTCGAGGTCAACGGAATCAAGCGAGAGACTCCGCCTACCACGCTCAAGGACTGTACCATCACTGCTACCGTAACCGGCTGCGACGACCATCCCAAATGCCTCAAGGCCTTTGAGACAGCCACAAGGTATTGTTCTGTCTACCAGACCATCTCCCAAGTGGCAGAGATGCACTGGACAGTAAATTTTTCCCAGGAGCAATAAATTGGAAATGGAAGACAATGGGCGATATACCAATATCTTGCTCTTCGATGCATTCGAAGAAGCCTTGAGCCATCTGATCAAGGAAGACAAAGAACTCTTTGAATGGCCAAAGGCAAAAGCCAGTATTGCCCATTGTTTTGCATCGCATTTGCACAGGGAATTAAGAAAAGTGTTGGGCCTCTCCCTGGATGAGAGTTCACGAACCTTCCTTGCCTTGCCCCAGGGTATGAAGGTAGATATTTTTCCTCGTATAGGGTCTGTTCCCATAGATCTTTTGGTGCATGACAGAAAAAATAGCAGGCCCTTGGCCGTAATCTTCTATACTGATTACCTGAACAAGGGACAGATGGATAAACTACGGAAACTGCAAGGCCTTGGTTGCAATCTGGTACTGGCCGTGGCTTTTCTTCCCCAGAAAGATTATATACTCATCTACCGTTCCAACGGATCGATGATCGATTATTATCATTTCAGCAAACTGGAAGGAAATAGTTCCTTGCTTATGCAAAAGGAATTGGAACAAAAATCAGATGCCCTGCAACTTTCCCTGGGAATCAAGCAAAAAAACAAGCGAAAGACCAAAAAAAACCCTACAATCAGTCCAACGGATCAATAACCCGGGACTCCCCTGTCATTTTGTTGACACAACGCTTATGGGCATCTTCACATCCATTCCAGCCCTTGTCAAAATTTTCCGATTTATATTTTTGGGTCATCCAACGGACATCCTCCCCGATTCGGTCCAGGTTGGCCAATTCCAATTGCGTGATCGCCTTTACGAAATCCGTCTGGACACTGCCTGAAAGAGCCTGATTCGAGGCTTCAAGTATCTTCTGGAAGTGGTGAAGGCAGAATCCCTTGCTTTCCCCCAGGGCCTTCTTGAAGTCAGCATCCTGATTCCATAGATACGCAATCGTAAAGCAATAGCGCTCCAAACGCCCCTGCATGGAAGTACAGACAAGACATCCCTCTTCTCTCTTTTCAAGCTGATTCGAGAAGTCCGTGATTGCATTCAGTGTCTTCCTTCCCGGTTTTGCACCGAGCAAGGCCTTAAAGTTCTTTTCCAGTTTCTCTCTCGTGGTGGAAAGATAAGTATCTGCCATCAAGGCAATCCCCTGGGGTTTGTTTGCCACCAGGAGCATCTGGGCATGAGTGGGGCAAAAACCATGTTCATTGACCTTGACCCGGGTTTCGGGATTCATTACCGAATTACCAAGGTAGAAAGAAATCGCATGTTGTTCGGCACCTTTCATCAAGTCACAGACAAAGCACTCACTTCCGCTTTTCACGCCATCCCAGACAGGTATGGTTTCCAGTTCAATCTTCATAACTCACGATTGTAGCATGTTTAGCTAACACTCTTCTTTCTATTTTACCTTTTTCCGCAAAAAATGGGGCCGGGAACCTTTTGGCTCCTGACCCCAAACTATCTACAAATGTTCAACTTACCTTTTAGCCAGCTCTTCAGCTTTCAGGGCAATATTCTCTGCAGTGAAACCAAAGGTCTTTGCAAGATAATCGAGCTTGCCTACTTCACCGAACCGTTCGCCAACGTTGACAAAATCCATCAAGACAGGATTTGTCCTGGCCAGGTATCCAGCGATATCCTCGCCTACACCACCGGCATACCGTCCGTTTTCGCAAACAAGAACATGTTCGCAACGTTTGGCAACCTGATCGACCAGGGCATAATCCAAGGGCCGAATGGTATGCAGGTCCACCAAGGTTGCATTGATTCCCTTTGCCTTGAGCAAGGGAAGAGCCTTCTCGGCGGCATTTACCATCACTTCACCGGTAGCGAAGATACCGACATCATCACCCTCGGCAAGAACAATTCCCTTGCCAAGTTCAATCTTGGTTCCAACAGGATACCGATGGGTTGCACCCTTTCGGGCTGCACGGGTATAGGAAGTCTTGTTCAGGTCATGGGCCTGTCTCATCAACTCATAACAACTCTGCGTATCACTCGGATCGAGAATTATTACACCCGGGACTTGTCTCATGAGGGCGATATCCTCAAAGGGCATATGGGTCCCGCCATTGAGCTGGGCAGTAATGCCCGGGTCACTTCCGACAAGATGAACTACCTGATGGGCATACCCAACGGAAATGAAGAACTGGTCATATGCCCTGCGGCTTGCAAAACAGCCAAAGGTATGGGCATAGGGAATCAATCCCGTAGAGGCAAGACCGGCAGCGACACCAATCATATTTGCCTCGGCAATCCCGCAGTTAAAAAACCTGTTGGGGAAGGCTTTGCAGAAGGAAGTTGACCCGATGCAACTCGAAAGGTCTGCATCAAGCATTACAACTTCGGGGTGCTCACTTGCCAAATCATTGATCGCGGCCATTACGGCATCGCGCATATTCGAAATTGTACTTGTATCTCTCATTCCTGTACCCCCTCGCGTGCATAGAGGTCGTGTACGGCCTTTTCGGCTGTAGCGGTATCAAATGCCATGCTATGGTTTGCGGTAATACCTTCACCCGGAATAAAACCATAGGATTTTATGGTATCCATGATAATCATGCTCGGCCTATCGGTTACGGTCTTGGCAACCTGTACGGCATGGTCAATCTGGGCAAAGTCATGTCCATTGATCCTCTGTACATGCCAGTTGAATCCAAGCCAACGGGTATCGATGTTATCCATGCCGACGATCTCTGAAGTGGGACCATCAAGCTGGAGCTTATTGAAATCAGTAAAGGCAATCAAATTTCCCAACTTCCATTGGGCCGCTGTCTCCGCCGCTTCCCAAATCTGTCCTTCCTGACTCTCTCCATCTCCGATTATTGCAAAGGTGTTAGCCTCAATTTTCTGAATCTTTTGTCCAAGGGCAATGCCTACGGCAGCACTGAAACCTTGTCCCAGGGAGCCTCCCGTAAAATCAATACCAGGAGTCTTGGTCATATCACAGTGACTGGGAAGGGTCGTACCACCTTGGTTGAGAGTCATAAGCAGTTCAATAGGGAAATAGCCTTTACTCGCCAACGTAGCATAGACAGCCGGTCCAGCATGTCCCTTGGAACAAACCAGACGGTCACGGTCAATCTTTTTCACATCGGTGGGATCTACTCTCATCTCGTGATAATACAGATACGTAAGCAATTCCACGATCGACATACTGCCACCAATATGCCCTGATCCGAAATGGCCGATTTCCTCAATCGTCAATTTTCGAATTTCCAAAGCTTTTAGCTTCAGTTCTTTGACATCAAGCATTTCTATCTCCTTATTTTTTGTTTTTCATATGCATTAATTCCTGACACCGACTTTCTTGCAAATCGGATACAGAACACCCTTTGCGCTCCATTATTGCGGAGATTACTGTCATTTGGGCAGCTCTCTCCAGCAATTCCATTTTATCAAAAGCTTCCAAAAGAGTCTTGCCAATAGTAAGGGCCCCATGGTTTTCCAACAACAAGACATCATGACCAAGGGCCTGGCTTGCTACTTGCTCGGCAAGGGCAACGGTTCCCATCAAGCGATAGTCCACCATCACGGGTTCTTCCAATATATAGTAGGACTCGGCAATCATTTTCGTATCAATGGCGCACTTTCCGTTATTCGTTATAGCCGTGAAAGCTGAAGTATAGGTCGGATGGGCATGAACGATAGCCTGGCAATCCTTGCGAGAACGCAAGATAAGCCTATGCATCTCGGTTTCAATGCTCAAGGTAAGGTTTTTGGTCAAATTCTCCCCGTCCATGGTAACAAGGGCGATCGTATCATACGTCAGCGACGCTTTGTCGAGGGCGGAAGGAGTTATGCAAAATAAATCGTCGTTGATCCTCAAGCTTATGTTTCCACCTGAGGCAGTCGTAAGCTGGCGATTATACAATCTAGTCATGCAAGCAGCTACCTGCTGCCGTTGTTCATCAAATTGGCTTTTATCCATGGCCGATTATAGCATGCATCGACCATGAAGATAAAGTTATCATCGTGTCAGTAAAGATGTTTATACCTTGAGAAGGGTTGGTCGTTTTGCTACAATGGGCGGTGTTCCAGTAATCAGAGGAGACGTATTATCATGAGAATGTCCACGTTGTTTTCCAAAACCCTCAGGGAAGCCCCAAACGGTGCCGACTGCAAGGGATATGAATATCTGCTTCGTGCAGGATTTATCCGCCAGATGGGCGCCGGTATTTTTTCGCTTCTTCCCTTCGGTTTCAACGCTACCAGAAAAATTGAACAGGTTATTCGCGAAGAGATGAATGACATCGGGGGGCAAGAGATTCTCATGCCATTGGTCAATCCTGCTGATATATGGAAAGAAACAGGAAGATTTTACAGCATTGACAAAGAATTGAGCCGGTTCCAGGATCGAGGCAACAGGGATATGGTCCTCGCCATGACCCATGAGGAATGTGTAACCGATCTTGCCCGGGGAGAGATAGATAGCTATAAGAGGCTTCCCCAGCTGGTGTACCAGATCCAGACAAAATGGCGTGACGACCCCCGTCCCCGTGCCGGATTGATCAGGGTACGGGAGTTCACCATGAAGGATAGCTATTCCTTCGATCGCACCCAGGAAGGTCTGGATGACATCTATGCCAAGCATTACAAGGCTTATTTCAGGATATACAGTCGTTGCGGACTTCCTGTCATTGTCGTAGGGGCAGACAGCGGTATGATGGGAGGAAAAATTTCCCATGAATACATGTACCTTTCTCCCATTGGCGAAGATACCCTCATTACCTGTTCCGAATGTGGCTATACGGCAAACCGCCAGGTAGCAACCTTCAAAAAGGAATATCTTACATCAGAGCCAAAGGCCATCGAAAAAATCCTTACTCCCAATACAAAGACAATAGACGAGCTTTGTGCTTTCCTCAAGATCGAGAAAAAACAAACGGCAAAGGCTGTCTTCATGGTCGGAACCTTCATCGATGCCTCGAACGGGGAAGAACAAGAAAAATTGATCATCGGTGTCATTCGTGGGGATATGGACGTTGAGGAGAACAAACTGCAAAATGCCGCCAAGGCAAATTCCCTTCGTCCTGCCCATATCGAGGAAATTGTTGCAGGTGGTATGGTCCCTGGTTTTGGATCGCCCATCGGAGCCAAGGCTGAAGTCATCGCCATCATTGATGACTCAGTGGCAAAGAGCAACAACCTCGTCGCAGGAGCCAACGAGGAAGGCTATCATCTGTTGAATACAAATTTCGGGCGTGATTATTCTGGAATCGTTGCCGATATTGCCAGTGCTACTTCAGGCAATGCCTGCCCTGTCTGCGGGAAACCCCTGGCATCCTCAAAGGGTGTCGAGGTTGGCAATATTTTCCAGTTGGGAACCAGATACAGCGAGAGCATGAATTGTTTCTTCCAGGATGTAGACGGGACACGTCGCCCTGTGATTATGGGTTCGTATGGTATCGGGGTCGGTCGCTTGCTTGCCTGTCTTGCCGAAAACTATAACGATGACAAAGGTTTGTCCCTGCCTATTACCGTCGCACCCTATCAGGTGCATCTGGTAAGTTTGGTCAAGGATGCGGAAGTCGGAGAAAAGATCTACAAGGATTTGTCCGACAACGGTATCGAGGTTCTCTTTGATGACAGAAAGGAATCAGCAGGGGTAAAGTTTGCGGATGCCGACCTCATTGGCTTGCCTATCCGCATTACGATAGGAAACCGTTCCCTGAAAGAAGGGAAAGTCGAGGTCAAGCTGAGAAGCAACCTTGAGGAAACCCTTTCCTATGACCTGGACAATATTGTCGGAGAAATCAAGGATCTTATCGCCAAGCTCACAAAAGAGATCCAGGACAAGATTGTCGAGAAGGAATGGATCAAGGGCT
The DNA here is from genome assembly GCF_963676625.2 of uncultured Sphaerochaeta sp. Taxonomy (GTDB): domain Bacteria; phylum Spirochaetota; class Spirochaetia; order Sphaerochaetales; family Sphaerochaetaceae; genus Sphaerochaeta. Next base: position 1,414,277 of record NZ_CAXXYB010000004.1, on the reverse strand, counting down.
AATACAAGTATCCTCAATACGTAATTCCATCAAGGGAATATCTGGTTTTCAGATATTCCTTTTTTTTGCTTATGCATTCAATCAAGGAATGTACAATGCTTTTTTCACAAAAATCAGAAATGACGATTTATAAAAATATTTCTTTACAGAATCCATTTTATGATTTAGATTTCTATTAGTTAAACTGAATTCACTTTTAATATGTGATATCACTTAAAAAGATTTCTTCCATGAGGTTTTTTAAGTAGACGTAAAACTTACCAGTTCAGCATTTCTCGATGCATCTGGAAAGAATATAGAAAGGAGATTGAAAAAATGAAAAAAATGCTCTTGGCTGTTTTTGTTGCCGCCTTGGTGTTAACAGGTTGCACAAAGCAAACAACACCGGCAAACGTTGCTACGGAGGTAACTCCGACAACAAAGGTGGAGAAGGTCTACAAAATCAAGGTTGGCCATGAATTCACGACCGAAAGTCCTAGACATAAAGCTTTGCTGGTATATAAGAAATATTTGGAAGAGACCTCAAACGGTCGTCTCAGTGTAGAGATCTACCCTGCAGGAATTCTTGGCAAAGAAGCTGAAATGATTGAATCGGAAAAGATGGGAAACCTGGAATGTTTTGTAGGAGGTCCCTTCGATCCCCAGACAGAGAAATTGAACCTCATCCTCATGCCATTCTTTTTCCAGGACCAAGATGCCCTGATGAGAGTTTCCCAAAGTGAAATCGGTGAAGCCATCCGAAAGGATGGAGAAAAAAACAACCTGAAATTGCTTGCCTTCGGTAATGGCGGATCACGTCAGATAACCAATAATGTTCATGAAATTAAGAGCCCAGCAGATATGAAGGGATTGAAAATCAGAACCCCTGGAATGGAATCAATCATCAAATGCATGAGTGAATTGGGAGCAAATCCAGTCTCAATTCCCTATGCAGATACCTATATGGCATTGAAAACCGGTGTTGCGGATGGACAGGAAAATCCTTTGGCCAATATCGGGGACATGAAATTCTATGAAGTCCAGAAATATATGACCTATATCAATTACCAATTTCATCCAGAAGTCATAAGCATGAATTTAAAATTTTATAACAATCTACCCGAAGACCTCCAAAAGATCGTCACTGATGGAGCTTGGATCTTTACCAAAGAACAAAACAAACTCAGGCTTGAAATGGATGATAAGTATTATAAATTGATTGAGGACAGTGGAGTAAAAATCTATAAACCCACAGAAGCAGAGCGTCAGCAATTCATTGCTGCTTGTGCCCCGGTATATGACTATTTCATTCAGAAAGGCACCTTTACGCAAGAAGAACTTGATGCCGTAAGAAAAGTTGCACTGGGAAATTAAAGATACCTATCCGGCAAGCCCGAGGGATTCCTTTGGCTTGCCTTCATATCGAGGAAATTCATGAATTCATTAATCAAATATCTAGATAAAACCCTATCTGCAATTTGCATAACCATGATAGGTCTCTTGGCTGTTGGGGTTATTATCTCTGTTTTCCTTCGTTATTTCTTAAGTCTTTCCTATGGATGGGTTGAAGAATTTCTTACAATGCTATTTGTATTTGACACGTTTCTTGGGGCAGCGGTCTGTGTTCGGGAAAAGCAACATATCAGCATCAATTACTTTACTTCAAAGCTTCATGGAACGTTGCGAATCATCTCCGAAATATTCATACAAATCGTAATCATCGTTGTCTCTGGATTTTTGATGTATTACAGCATTCGATGGATACAAATGGTAGGCTCCACGGTCTCTCCAAATTCTGGCGTTCCCTTTGGTTTTTTTTATTCCATCATTCCAATTTCTTCATCGTTGACTGTCTTGTATTCAATCGTGAATATTCTTAGCCATTTTATCCATATCGAAGAACCTCAGTGTGGATATTTTGATGATTCTTATTTAGGGGAAGGGATGTAATATGAGCCTTACTATAATGTTCTTGGTCTTGCTTGTTCTCTTGTTATTGGGGGTACCTATTGCTTATGCGATAGGAAGTTCAGGCATTGTATATATGCTCCTGACAGAACCTTCCTTTCTGATGTCCTTTCCCCAACGCATTCTAAGCGGAACCAACAACTTCATTATCATTGCCATGCCCTTATTTATGCTGACTGGGGAATTGATGAACCATTGCGGGCTTACTCGAAGACTGATTAATTTTGCCTTGCTATTGGTGCGGCCCTTCCATGGGGGACTTGCAGAGGTCAATATTGTAGCTTCCATGATTTTCGGTGGAATAACAGGCTCTTCCGTTGCAGACACTTCGGCCTTGGGAAGTATTCTTATCCCGGACATGATCAAAAAAGGATATCCCAGGGGATTTGCGGCAGGAGTAACCGTAGCTTCCTCAACAATGGGAATGATTATCCCTCCGAGCATTCCCATGCTTATGTACTCGATGGTAAGTGGTGCGAGTGTAGGAAAACTCTTCCTGGCAGGTGTCATTCCAGGTATTTTGGTTGGTGGATCACAATTTATATACACCTTTCTCATCTCCAAGAAAAAGCATTATCCACAAGAAGAAGGATCACTTCCCATACGAGAAACCCTTAAAATTGCAAAGGATGGAACACTCGCAATTTTTATGCCTATATTGATCATTGTTTCAGTTTCTTTCGGAATTGCGACTGCCAGTGAGAGTGCCGGTATTGCCCTTCTCTACTCCGTGCTTCTTGGTTTTTTTGTTTATAAGGAACTGAAATGCAAGGCCATAATCAAATCCTTGAAAAAAACAGCTGTGATGACCGCTTCTATCATGATCATTGGTGGATTTACCATGGTTTTTACCTGGGCCTTGGCAATTGAGCAAGTTCCCAATACCATTGCCGCGTTTTTATTGGCTTCCAACATACCCTTCTGGGTTGTCCTCATTCTTTTTGATATTCTCATTTTGTTTCTTGGTACTTTCCTGGATGTTGTTCCATGTATTCTTCTTATCGCTCCAATTCTATTACCTGTCATGCGGCAATTAGGAATGGATGAATTACAATTTGGAATGATTTTGATCGTAGGCCTGGCAATTGGGTTGGTTACGCCTCCTGTGGGGATGTGTCTCAATGTCGGAGCAAAGATTTCAGGATTATCCATCATTGAGGTTTTCAAGGAAGCCGTTCCTTTCTTGTTTTGCAATCTTTTGATATTGTTGCTCGTTTCATTTATTCCAGGAATTTCTCTCTTCCTTCCAAGCCTTATGTAAGAATACTGCAAGGCATTTCAAGAGATCCATATTCCTCGGAGAAAAAATGAAAAATCCTGCTTTCAAAAATTAAAACACTTTTGCCATTTCCATAAAATGGGAAAAGAAGGAGAAGTATATGACATTACGCGAACGAATGAAAAAGGGTCCTGTCTTTGGTATCACTGTATTTACTGCAGCGACATGTGTCGTAGAAGCTATCGGGAACTGGGGATACGATTTCGTATATCTTGATCTTGAACATTGTCCTCTTGATGGCCCGAATAATATGGAAAAACTGATTATGTCCGCAAAACTTGCGGGTATTCCGGCAGTGGTCAGGGTGTCGGGAACCGATGAAATAGAAATACGCAAGGTTCTGGAGATGGGCGCCGAGGGAATTGTAGTCCCCCATACCCGTACAAAAGAAGATGTCCTGCAGATTGTCCATGGAGCAAAATTCCCTCCACTCGGACGTCGAGGTGCTGAATCGAATGTTCGATCCGCAGGATTTGGAGGTCCAGGATTCTCTTGGGCTGAATATGTAGCAAAGAGCAATGCAGACACCCTGGTCATCCCCATGGACGAAGATTTCGAGTTCACGGAAAACCTGGATGCAATCCTTGATGTTCCGGGAATCGATGCAGTCAACTTCGGGCCAATTGATTATTCACTCTCCATTGGAGCTAAGGTAGGCTATGCAACCGAGGATCCACGAGTTGCCGATGCTTACAAGAAACTGGCCGAAGGAGCAGCAAAAAGAGGAATTGGAGTAATGTGTCCGGTAGTACCTGCAACCAAGGAAAATATTGAGGCAGCTATCGCGAAAGGTATTACTATGTTAATTCTGGGAAATGATATGTACCATTTGCAAGCAGCATTGAAAACAATGCAAACAGAAGCCATTTCCTTAGTTAAGAAAAACCGCTAAAAGCAATCAATGTTTGGTATAGGAAGAGGACATATTATGGACTTTACACAGAAATTTTCACTCAAGGGAAAGGTAGCCTTCGTTACGGGCGCCTCCTACGGTATCGGTTTTGCCTTGGCAACGGCATTCTCTCAGGCCGGGGCACGAATAGCCTTCAATGATATCAACCAGGCCTTGGTCGACAAGGGCCTTGCATCCTATAAGGAGAAGGGCATCGAGGCCAAGGGCTACGTATGCGACGTGACCAACGAGCAGGCGGTGATAGCGACCGTATCAAAGATAACTGCGGAGCTGGGACCCATAGATATCCTGGTGAACAACGCAGGGATCATCAAGCGCACGCCGATGATCGAGATGGACGTGGCCGATTTCCGCAAGGTAATCGATATTGACCTGAATGCACCGTTCATCGTATCGAAGGCAGTACTGCCCTCGATGATCGAGAGGAACAAGGGAAAGATCATCAACATCTGTTCGATGATGAGCGAGCTGGGTCGGGAGACGGTCAGTGCGTATGCGGCGGCAAAGGGTGGACTGAAGATGCTCACCCGAAACATTTGCAGTGAATACGGGCAGTTCAACATCCAGTGCAACGGGATCGGACCCGGATACATCGCTACCCCGCAGACAGCTCCCTTGCGCGAGAGGCAAGCAGACGGGTCCAGGCATCCGTTCGACAGTTTCATCGTAGCAAAGACTCCGGCTGCACGGTGGGGGACGACCGAGGACCTGACGGGCCCCGCGGTGTTCCTTGCCTCCGAAGCCTCTGACTTCGTAAACGGGCACGTGCTGTATGTCGACGGGGGTATCCTGGCCTATATTGGCAAGCAACCAGAATAGACCATGCCTTTCTGTAATAAGTATGGGAAGTACCTTCATATGAATACACCTTCCCATACTTGCTTGTTTAATAATAAAATGATGATACCATACGAAGTAGTAGCAAATGAGTACATCCACGTAAAGGAATTGATAAAATGACAGAGAAAGGCCAAAGCGAATCAAGTAATAATATTTTCCAAATACTCAAGCAAGAACTTTGCGACTTGACGATTAATCCAGGAGAACAGTTGCAAGAAAGCGTAGTATGCGAAAGATTCAATGCCTCCAGACCACCTGTCAGAACAGCTTTCCAGCGTCTAAGTGATCTTGGCTTGGTAGATATCATTCCTTATCGAGGTGTCTTCTCTAGCCTTCTGGATTTGGATTACATTTACCAGATGATTCATCTCCGAATAAATATTGAAAGCAGAATCATCATTGATTTCATCGATAGCCATCCTGATCCCTTAATTCTGGAAGAGATTGAACACAATATCAGGAAACAAAAAATATTGATAGAAAAAGAACCTGTCAACAAAACAGACTACTTTAATCTAGATAGTGAAATGCATAGTATTTGGTTTAAGAATCGAAGGTGCCAGGATCTTTGGAATATCATTCAACAGCAAGAAATCCATTATACGCGTTTCAGGATTCTTGATTTTGTAGAAACACAAAAATACTCGGAAATCTCCGGTGACCATGAAAAACTTCTTCAAGCAATCAAAGCCGAAAAGCCAGAGACTGTTGTCCCCATTCTTGGCACCCATCTCAACGGTGGCTTGCGACGCATGGGACCAAAGGTCCTCAATGAGTACGGTTCCTTCTTCAAAGCTCCTCAAGACCTGGATTTCTGGAAAGAATATAACAAACGTTATAATTATTGATTCTTGAAGTATTTTATTCTTCTTCAAGGACAACAGATCTCCTTTGCAGGAGATCTGTTTCATACTGATTTTCTTTCAGAAATTTGGTACTTAGTTTGCCCCCATTCGTTTGAGCTGGTTTATGATATAGGTACGCTTGGTAGCCTTGGCATATTCCAACACGGAATGGCCTTGATAGTCCCGGGCGTTGATATCAGCACCGGCTTTGATCAACTCTGAGACAATTCTTGTTTCGTTATTGGTATTGACTGCAAGGATCAGGGCTGTCTCCCCGAGATAATTGCGGGCATTGAGATCTGCACCAGCTTTCAGCAATTCTGCGATGATCTTTGGACTCGTACTTTTGTTGGCGGCAAGATGCAAGGCATTTGAACGATATTTAGGTTCGGCCTCCTGAATATCTGCCCCAGCTTCCAATAAAGCCTTGAGCACACTGACGGAGGGATTGTATTGAGCTGCAAGCATTATTGGAGTAAGACCCCATTCATTTTGAGTGTGTATGTCTGCACCCTGGGTCAAAAGGGTCTTGATTTCCTTGGCTTTAGTCGAAGAAACGGCAGCGGCAAGTAACTTTTTGTTAAGACTTTCAACATTTCTAGACATAGTTTCAAAAACTCCTTACTCATTATTTTGTTTAAACTTACTTATGCATAGTATTTCAAGTTTTTGTATTTATGTACAGAGTTTCACCTTTTTTAGAGCATAAAATCCTTGAAAGGAATTTTTACCTTTCATTTTGCTTCTTTGGATTTGCGTATATCAAGAGTAATGATGTATGATACTACCATGTTGACAAAAGAAATTATCCAACAAGTTGCAAAAGTCGAATTGCATGACCATTTGGATGGGGGCCTCAGAATCGAGACCATCCTGGAACTGGCACAAGAACAGCATGTAAAACTCCCTGCAACCGACCCCCAAACCTTAAGGGCCTGGTTTGTCAGAGGTTGCAAACAAAAGAGTCTCTCTCTTTATCTGGAAACTTTTTCCATCACTACTGCCGTGATGCAAACCAGGGAGGCCTTGGAAAGAATAGCGTTCGAAGCCGTAGAGGATTTGGCAGCACAAAATGTTTGCTATGCAGAAATTCGTTTTGCCCCCATTCTGCACACAGCAAAGGGATTGTCCACGGAACAAGCGGTACAAGCTGTCCTGGACGGCTTGCAACGAGGCAAAAAGAGTACAGGAATGCCTTCAGGGCTCATACTATGTGCCATGAGGAACCAGAATCCTTCCGTTTCCCTTGCAATCGCCGAACTTGCGGTAGCTTTCTGTGACCGGGGAGTCGTCGGATTCGATCTGGCAGGTGACGAAAGTGGCTATCCCCCAAAAAAACATCTGGAAGCCTTCCAATACATTCGAAACAAGAATTTCAATATTACCATCCATGCGGGAGAAGCCTTTGGGGTTGAATCCATCTGGCAGGCAATACAAGTATGTGGCGCACACCGTATTGGACACGGAACCCGGTTGATAGAGGATATGACAATAGAGGGGACCCATATAGAAGAAATGGGATCCCTTGCCAATTTTATTCTCGATCGGAGAATTCCTATGGAAATGTGTCTCACCAGTAATGTAGGAACTGGGGCTGCAATCGATTATGCCCACCACCCCTTCCCTATTTTCTTCAGGAACAATTTCAGGGTATTCCTGTGCACGGACAATCGCCTCATGAGTGATACGGACTTGACCAAGGAAATGGAATTGGCAGTCCAATATTATAACCTGAATCTCAGGGACCTGGAAAAATTGACCATCAATGCAATGAAATCCGCTTTTATCCATCATGACGAGAAAATCAAGATAATCTATGACGTGATAAAGAAACGGTATGCGGAAATCAGGGTAAATTACGGGATAATGGACTGAACGAGTAAGCGAATCAAAAAAAGGAATAACGGACCAGCTTACATGGTCCGTTTCCATACTTCTATGGGATTTATATGCATTCTGATCCTGCAGTAGAGATAGGCAAAAAGCAGTCCGCTGAGATGGGTAAGGTGAGCAACATTTCCACCGGCCCCGAAAACCTGGCTTGATAATTCAATCCCTGCATAGAGTACGACAAGAATCGGTGCCCTGATAGGTATCAATCCGAAGATGAATACCTTTGCATATGGATAGAAAACGGCAAACATCAATAGTACACCATAAATGGCACCCGAGGCCCCGATAAGGATAACATTTGTGCCAGCTGCAAGATAACAAAGAAAGCTAAGAATTCCGCTGACTATACCGGTCAAAAGGTAGAATAGCAAAAATTCATTGCTTCCTACCCTCTGTTCCACCATTGTTCCAAAAATGAACAAACTAAGCATATTAAAGAAAATATGGGATAAACTACCATGCACGAACATATAGGTAAAAAACTGCCAGACATACCCATGCAACACAAAGGAAGGTATCATGGCCAGGTAATATTCACTTTTGGGGTAGACATACATCGTAAGGCCATACACCAAGACATTGATGATTATGAGTTTCAAGGTGATATTCGTATACGAGTTATTCCGGAATCGCCGGTTGATGATGCTCTTTTTATTCATAGGATATAAGGTATAGAGGTAATGACAATTCGTCAATCAACAAGGGTTCAGACTTAAATTCCCGTCAATTTTTTCTGGAACTAGCCAGGCAATATAGAAAATAGTGTGAAAAATTACATTACTGTAACTTTTTTGCACAGCAAAAAATGAATAGTTTGTTCGTCATATAGTCCATATAGTCATATATTAATTCCTACGGTATATAATTTTGAAGTTGGCACGATTTATGCACTATACTATATGAACAGAGCAACAGTTTTTTTCAAACCTCCTTAAAGTGTGATTTCCTAGGTGCCAGCTTCTCTTCCCACCCCACAAAAACAGCTGGCACCTTCTTTTTACCTTTTCCCTATACAAAAAATCAACAATCATGTAGAAACAGAGTATTTCCAACCCTTTTTGCTTAAGAGATTACCCAAGTGTAATAAATTAGGAAACTGATACTTTTTTGCACAGTATACCAACGCCAATTCCTTTTATAAAAACAACTATAAGTATAATTTAATATACTTATAGTCATGTATTTAATACATGGCACGAATAATGCATTATACTATATGAACAGAGCAACAGTTTTTTTCATACCTCCTTTTAAGTGTGATTTCCAAGGTACCAGCAATACTCTACCCCATAAAAATTGCTGGTACCTTCCTTTTATCCAAGAGAGACCTGGATATTGTTATTTTCCTTATCATGACACTCAACAGGTACATGATATCCTTCTGAAAACCATAAAAAGCCCCTACATCGAAATACTGTAATCTATTTGATCCCTGTGATTTTTTTTCACAGTGGAGACCATTGAAAATTGAATGTATTCTATTCCTATGGAATGTATTAATCACTTTAAATAAAGAAATTCAAGTTGGCACGCTATCTGCATTATAGTCTATGTACAGAACAACAGTTTTTTTCAAACCTCCTTAAAGTGTGATTTCCTAGGTGCCAGCTTCTCTCCCCACCCCATAAAAACAGCTGGCACCTTCTTTTGCCCTTTCGACATTCTCTTATATTTGCTATAGTAAAAGTATGGCAACAAGCAGAAGAGATCGCGCAGACTCCTATACAAAGAGAGCACACAAAGAGGGCTACCCTGCCCGCTCGGTATATAAGCTGGAAGAAATCCAGAACAATTTTCGATTGGTCAAGCCTGGTGATTCAGTCTTGGATGTCGGGGCAGCCCCTGGTTCCTGGACCCTCTACACCGATAGGGTCCTTCTCAAGGGACAGGGAAAGATCATTGCAGTCGATTTAAACCCGTTGAACCTGAACCCCATTCCCTCTACGGTCACCGCATTTGTCGGGGATGCCTTTAGCAAGGATATCAGGGCCTTGCTAGTTGAAAACGGCCCTTATGATGCAATTATCAGTGATGTAGCACCCATGACCATGGGTAATCGTTCCGTCGATACCGCAAGAAGTGAGTACTTGGCAGAACAAGTAGTCTATCTTGCCAGTGATCATCTCAAAACCCATGGAAACCTGGTCGTAAAGATTTTCCAAGGTGGCGGACAAGTTGAATTGATACAAACCATGAGAGCCATGTTTACCAAGGTAAAACCCTTCAAGCCAAAAGCCTGTAGAGATGATTCATTCGAAATATACTTGATAGGCTTGGATAAAAAAGAAACCCACACACAAATGTAGGATATCAGAAGAAGCAAAGATCAAACCTTTGCTTCTTTTTTTGCCTTGGCAAGATTTCTTGCTGCTCCTGGATTGTCAACCAAAGCCAGAACTTGTGAAAAAGCCTCAACTGCCGCAAGGGGATTGTTGAAAGAATTGAGATACAAGGTTCCAAGATTATTCAAAGCCTCGACATGGGTAGGATCAGCCTCAGCAATAGCCTGATACAAGACAAAAGCTCTCTGGGGATTCTTTTCCAGCTGTTCCCGGGCTTCTCCAATGCCTTGCAGTGTTTCTTGTATCCGATGAAAGCGAGTTTCATCAAGAAGCAAGTCCAGACGTGCCGTTACCAAATGCAATTCCTTACCCTGAGGATTATCATCAAGTGTTTTTTGATACCATTGAATCGCTTCATTACGATTTCCTCTGACATATTGGATATCAGCTAACAGGCGACATAACCGAAGACTTTCACCATATCGTTCAATGGCAAGGAACAACGTACGAGAGGCCTCTTCAAATCGCTCCTGGCCAAGAAGCACAACGGCAAGATTATATTCCAACCCCATGGAAGGTCCCTGTTTGTCAAGCAAGCTCCTCGTATGGGATTCAGCTTCAACCCATTGGTTCTGGACCATGGCATTGAGCATCCTACGTTGATGGTACCAAAAGAATACATTCATCGAGGACCTCCCAAGAGCCGACAGGAAAATCCTGCCGGCAAAATTATTATTGAATCAAAGAAAAAATATTCCAAGGATCATAACTATAGTAATAGTAGTAATTCCCTGAACCAGGGTAACACCGGTTTGCGTCTTGTACGCAGTAGCAGTATCCATATCTGAGAACTGCGACACAACCCAGAAGTAGCTATCATTTGCATGGGAAACAGTCATGGAACCAGCCCCTATGGCCATAAGGGTAAGTACTTTTGCCATTTCCGAAGTCCACCCCAATTTTACCATCAGGGGAGCCATCATAGCTGAAGTAACAATCATTGCAACCGTTGAAGCTCCCATTGCTGTCTTCAAGAGTGCTGCAATAAGGAACGGAATCAACAGACCGGCGTTCATTTGGATCAGACTACCTGAAAGGACCTCAGCGATGGGGAGAGATTTCAAAACGGCACCAAGGGCACCTCCTGCACCGGTTATGGCCAAAATGCTTGCAGAACTTGAAATCCCTTCACTCATCCAATTGAAGGAAGTTCCTTTCTTCTCTGACTTAGGAATCAAGGTAACGACCAGCCCAACTCCAAGAATCAAAGCGGTAACAGGATTTCCAATAAAGTCAAAGAAAGCCTTTACATGTGCAGCTCCAAAGGGGGTTGAAGGAAAATCAGCTATCGATTTCAGGGCAATCAACAGGATAGGAAGAAGAATAGGCGCAAACGATTTGAGGGCACTGGGCAATTTTCCATATTTTTCAACAAGATCTTCCAATGATACTTCAGGATTTGCAGGAATATCAAATTTACTGGAAATCTTCAACGCATACAGGTATCCGACCAACATGACAGGAATCGAAATCAACAAGCCTACGAGAATTACCAATCCAAGATCTGCATTCAACGTCCCTGCCATGATAATTGGACCTGGTGTAGGAGGCACCAGACAATGGGTGGCATACAGCCCGGAACTCAAACAGGTAGCCATAACGGCAAGAGAAACCCCTGATTTTGCTGCCAAGGCTCTATTGATCGGAGAAAGGATGACAAAACCTGAATCACAAAAAACCGGAATACTTACGATATATCCTGTCAGGCTCATGGTCAAAGGAGCATGTTTCTTACCAACAACCTTAAGGATTGTATTGGCCATAGTAAGTGCTGCCCCGGTTTTCTCCAGAATTGTCCCAATAATTGTTCCTGCAATAATTACGATTCCTATGCTCCCGAGAATCGAACCGAATCCAGAAGTCAGAGTCGTTATAAGTTTATCGACAGGAATTCCACATAACACCCCGACAAAATATCCGGAAAGTAATAACACTATGAATGGGTGCCATTTGAACTTCGAGATCAAAACCACCATTCCCACAATAGCAACGATAATAACTAAAAACAGATACCATCCAGCCATTTCAGTCCCCCTTAACAAAGTATATTCTCTCGTCATCCTTCTAGAATGAGCGTTGTCCCCGTACTATTGCGAAAATTCGTTTGGCCAAGAGAAATCGCTTGTTCAACAGCATAAGGACCTGAACAGTGCGATATACCCAAAATTTCGATCGACCTTTCTTGAAATTCCTTCAGAGTTTTTTGCAATCGTTCTTCGTCAGCTTCTATAAGATGAGTACCTCCCAGAAGTGCAAAAATATTCTTGCCGAATTTCTTTGAGACTGTATTAAGCATATTCAGGATTCCAGGGTGGGCGCACCCGACTATCACAACCAACCCTTGGGAAGATTCTACGACAAGCAACACCTCATCCTCAAAATCATCTTCCTTCCAGACTCCCCCGGCAGTACTTCTTTTGATAAACCGTGGATTTGGAACTTCTTCTGGATAAGTACTGGAAAACCCATTGACAACCCATATGCCAGAAACAATTTCAGTTATTTCATTGCTGACTGTCTTGTGTGTAATGGTATTTCGCACCAAAAAATCTTCATCAAAGTCATTACCCAAGAATTGTACGGCAGAGCCAATTTTTCCGTATTTCAGGTCGAAAAAATGCTTTCCAGTCCAAAGGGTCACTTCTGAAGCATTATTTGTATCCACAAAGGAACGAAATCCTCCGCTATGGTCATAATGGCCATGACTGAGAACAACCTGATGAACCAAGGAAAGATCTTTCCCTAGTTTTGCAGCATTGTCCATGAATTTTTTGCTTTGGCCAGTATCGAATAATACTGACTGGTCTCCCTTTTCAATAAGAAAGGAAAGGCCATGTTCCACTGAAAGGGCTGTATGCTCACCCTGGGTATTTTCTATCAAAGTTGTAATACTTATTTCCATCAAGAGTACCTTTATAATAAAGACTAACTTGTCAGTTGTCTGACAAGTTAGTCTATAATAAACCCTCTTTTTGCATATTGTCAAACTATTTCTTACATAGCACCAAAAAACTGTTGAATGTCAGAAATAGCCTTATTCAGATGCTTTTCCATGGTTGATGCAGCTAACACAGAGTCTTTCGCTTCTATCGCCTGGAGCAATTCAAAATGCTCTGCAATCGAGGAGTCCAGTCGCCCTGGAACATGCAAACTTGCATACCATCCCTCATTGAGAGTCTGTTCCATTGTTCGCATAAGAACAATAAGAGTTCTGTTTCGGGTAGCCTTGGCAATGGCAAGATGAAAAGCTCCATCAGTAGCTATAGCCCTGGCAACATTCCCTGACTGGACAAAACCAACAAAATCGTTGTAGGTCTTTTGCAAAATTTCCAGATCCTTGGAACTAGCCCGTTGGGCTGCAACAGAAGCAGCATGAGGTTCAATCAAAAGACGAACTTCAAAATGTTCCTTCAAGGATTCTGCATTTTCCACGACCCAATCTTGTACGGGATGTACCATCGTGTCCTGATCATTGATAAAGACACCCTTTCCTTGATAAACCTTTATAATGCCAGACACCTCAAGCATTCTAAGGGCTTCCCTGATAGAAGACCTACTTACCTCAAGTCTTTCGGAAAGCTGTTTCTCGCTATACAACCGATCTCCCGGTTTCAAGTTTTCGTTTCTGATAATGTCTTTGATTGCATCGGTCACCATAACAGACAACCGTTCTTTCTTTAGGGATTCCATTATTCCAATGGTACAGATAACTGTTTCATTCTGCAAGTAACTGAAGGCATCGGGACGATGCCAAGAAAGCATATTGCAGGTTTTCTTTTCACCGTCTTTCTCGTATACTTTTATATCATGAATAAAACGGTAAAAATTGTAATCATCGACGGACAGGGCGGTAGTCTGGGAAAGACACTGGTTTCATCAGTCAAAGAACGGTTCCCTCAATTGGAAATCCTTGCCATAGGAACCAATAGCATGGCAGCCAGCGCCATGCTTCGCAGTGGTGCCGATGCTACGGCGACTGGTGAGAACCCGGTATTGGTTGCTTGCCGAACCGCAGATATAATAATGGGCCCCCTCGGCATCATCGCAGCCGATTCCCTTCATGGTGAAATAACTCCCGCCATGGCTCTTGCAGTTTCGCAGAGCCCTGCACATAAGATTCTCATCCCGATCAGCAAGTGCAATATTACCATTGTGGGGAAACAGGGATACCTTTTGGGCGAGTTGGTTGAAATGACTATTGATACCCTCTCAGAACTGCTTGGAAACGAATAATTCGTACTGAAAGCGCTTTTTTACTATCGTCATATTTCTTGACAAGAGCTATTCATCCCTATAGTATGCACTCATACAGCTTCATGAAGAAGCAACTTCTTTACGAATAGGTAATCAAATACATACAACAAGCCATGAAGGCAAGAAGAACCTTTCTTTTTGCAATCGTGGCTTTTTTTGGAGCACGAGTGGAACCTTATAAACAAAAACTCCCGGACAACATAACCCTCCAGGCCTATGACAATGAAACTTGTATTTTTTCAGATAAAGGAAGGTGGCTCAACCCACTTTTTTCCTTGGAAAAATTTCTGGAAACTTACAAGGGAAACAAAGAATTTTTATATATACATGACACCGCTGCAGGAAAGGCAGCAGCTGTATTGATGGTTCGCTTTGGCGTCAAGAAAGCCCATATCAATCTGATAAGTGAGCTGGCCCTTGCCTATTATCAAAAGTCGGGAGTAGAGATTTCCTGGGACAAAAAGGTCGACAAACTGGCTTGCATGACGGAAGCCTTATTGGAACCTATGGAAGACAGCGTTGAAATGTACAGAATATTGAGGATCAGGGCCAATTTGGTAAGCGGAGTTCCTGTAGAAGTTTCAAGTGCATCCTTCTCATATGGAGACCACAAGATACTCAACAATGTATCTTTTTCCATACCCAAGGGCGGCCATCTCTTGGTAAAAGGCGCCAATGGAAATGGAAAGACAACGCTTTTGAAAGCTCTTTTGGGAAAACTTGAACTTTCTGGAGGGAATATTCTCATTGACGGGAAAGCCCCAAGCCAACTTCAGGCAGGAACCATTGGGTATATAAAACAACAACAAGCTCACCAGGAACAATTCCCGGTATCAGCTTTTGAAGTGGTCAGTATGGCAGTTGACAGGACTCTTTCACTAGAGCGACAGAAATGGGAGATAGATACAAGCCTGAGACGAACAGGAGTATTTGAACTCAGGAATCGAAATTACTATTCCTTAAGCGGTGGGGAACAACAAAAGGTAGCCCTTGCACGTTGTCTTTGTCAAAAAGCACGACTCTTACTGCTTGACGAACCTACCTCCTTTTTGGATGTAGAGAGTCGAAGGACTTTATTGGAAATCCTCAAATCCTTGAGCGTAGGAGAGATGCCTACCATAATCATTGTCACGCATGACAAGGAAATCGGTATCGATCTGGACTGGCCAATACTGATTCTGGGAGATGACCATGAGTAATCTGCTCTCCTTGCTCATGCTACCTCCCGTTGCAAAAGGCCTCATTGCCATGACCATCGCCGGAATTTGCTTTCCTGCCGCCGGGGTCATGGTTCTTCGCCTCGATCTGGTACCAATGCGCTATATGCTCATGCATGGAGTCATTCTGGGAGGGGCGCTATCCCTGGCCTTTTCCCTACCAATGCTTCCTGTCAGCCTATTGATCAATCTCTTGCTGGTATTTGTGATTCTCAAACTGACAGGGGATTCTTCCCAGGGTTTTGGAATCAGCAGTGCAGCGGCAATGGTCTTTACCATGGCAATGGCTTCTTTGGTAATGCACATATTCGATGTTCCGGCAAAGGATACCTTGCAACTGCTCTGGGGAAGTCCCTTTGCCCTGGGCAAGTTGGAAGTTTTCACCCTTGCCTGTATGGGAATAATCCTCATTGTGTATGTCATATTCAATTTCAAGACCATCAGCGCCATATTCTTTGACCAGGAAATTGCCCAGTCGTTGGGTATGCATGTCAGGTTCCACCATACGATCATGCTCGTATCCATTGCCATGGTAATCGCCTTGGCAATGAAACTATTGGGAGCCCTGTTGATCGACGCCTTGTTGATCCTTCCTGTCCTGATTGCTGCCATCCAGGCAAAAAGTCTCAAGCAACTATTTATTCGCTCCTGTCTCATAGGTCTATTTCTTTCTTTCTTTGGTTTTCTGGGCGCCATAGTAAGCGATCTTCCTCCAAGTGGGACAATTGCCTTGCTTTCCGCCTTGTTATATCTCGTTGTTCATCTATTACATAAAAGGAAGTCTCTATGAAAAGAAAATTTTTGCCCGTCTTGCTTTTCCTGATTCTCTCAGCCAGTCTCTATGCCCAAGGAATCGAAGAAACGCAGACCACTGTAACCAACCAAGGGCCAAAGGTCGTCGCCTCTACCTCCTGGACAGCAGCCTTTGCTGATCTTGGGGGTGTCGATACGCTTACGACCATAGCCCCTGCCTCCTTGGTGCATCCCCCCGAGTACGAAATAACGGTTTCCGATGTCAAGAATATTTCCGATGCCGATTATTTCATCTACGCAGGATATGAACGTATGATGAAAACCTTGGGAGATGCCCTATCAAACGGATCGACCAAAATGGTGAAGATAACAACCGACAACTCCCTTGCCACCGTCAAGGCACAAGCACAGGAAATTGCCACAATCTTCGGGACTGAGGCGATAAGCGGAGAACGAGTTGCCCAATATGACGCAACCATCGAACAAGGAAAGGCGGCAGTGACCAAAGCTGGTCTGGATACCAAGAAAGTACTGTGCCATTCAATGCAAGTGTATCTTGCCAAGGATCTTGGCTTGAACGTTGCCGGAACTTTTGGCCCAGGGCCGATAACCGCCACTCAAATTGCAGATGCTGCCAATAAACAGTATGACATCATCATCGACAATATACATAATCCGGTAGCCAGTCCCCTGGCAGAAGTATCACCTGCAAGCAAGGTCATCGTCTGGAGAAACTTCCCGGAGTCCGTGGGTCGGGGAAGTCTGGAGAAAATGGTCAGCGAAAACATATCAGCCTTATTGGCAAAATAAGACCTACTTTCTTCCAACTAGCTGTATAAGATACGAAACCACCAGTAAAACCGGTGGTTTCGTATCATTTCAGGTTATCGATAATAATTTCCGTAGCGTTCCTTCAAAAAAGCAACCGACCGTTTTGCTGCAGTTTCGGCATCAGGAATCGGAAGGATCTCCAAGGTCGTCCATCCTTCATACCCAATCACCTTCAAGGCATTAAAAATTTCGTCCCAAGGCATATGACCATCCCCAAGAAAATGCCTGTTCGTATCGGCAAAATGGATATATCGAACAAATTCCTGGTTTCTGACAAGACTGTCACCAATATGATCGTCCTCAATATTCATATGAAATACATCGGGCATCATGGTAAAGTTCTTTCGATTCACTTTTTTGATCAAGGCTACGCATTCATCAAGGGTATTGATGAAATCAATTTCATATCTATTGACCGGTTCAAGTATCAGCTCGACACCTTTCTTTTCGGCATAGTCGGAAAGGCTTCCTGCCATATCCAGAAATAAACGTTCACATAAGGCAACATCCCGTCCTGCAATGGGACCTCTTGTTCTTCCGATATTCACCAACTGTCCAAAATCACTCGCAAGATCGATAAATCCACAGAACGTAGAGTACAACTCAGCTCTTCGTTCTGGATCCTCATCGGTGAAAAACAGGTTCCTGGCGGCAAAAACCTGTCCTGAGGAAATAGCACTCACTTCCATCTGATTGGCAACCAGCAGTGCTTTCAAGTCAGATCGTGATATTTCGTCAGGTCTTTTCAGTGCAAGCTCAACTCCATCATAGCCTAGTTCATGTGCTTTTTTTATGGATCGAGGAAGACCCCTAAAGACAACAAAGGCATTTGGCATGGCCTCCAATCCGGCAATGGCAACAGATAGTCTCATGATATACATTCTCCTTTCGTTCTGGATTCTTTCACGAAAACAAAGGGTAATGGCACCAAGACTGTTGTCTTGGCGCCATCTGTCTTATCGTTCCCGTATAATGGAGAAATCCCCTGTAGCCGCAGATCGAAGGATCGGTTCCATGTACGTATCAACCTCGGAGGCAGTCATCGGAATCGGCATATTTTTCAGTTTCATAGCCAGCTGAGGATCCTTTGCAGCTGCAAGAGCCCTTGCAATATGCCCCTCACCGAATCCCTTCAGATCAGACAGTTTTGTAGGAGCATTGATGCTCTTACTGAAACCAATCATTGCCTCGGCAACCGCCAGCGCCAAAGCCCTTCCCTCGAGGGAAGCCACATTTTCTACGGCAAAGCCTTGGGCTTCGAAAATATTGCCAACAACTCTCAACTGATCCTGGATAGCCTTGGAATAGAAAACCGCATAATACGGATTCATGATTCCACAGGCAGTACCGTGGGACACGATATCAACCAAGGAAAAACTGGTAAGGTGGGCACCACTGGTACCTCCCAACATTATGGCATAACCTCCAAGATCGGTGGCCAACCCAATGGCTTCCCGAGCTTTCAAATCCTTGGGATTTGCGATTAAATCCTTTGAATATTCAGTAACCAGACTTATGGCACACTCCGCAATTGCCTTGGCTTTCCCGTATAATTCAGGCTTGGCTCCACAAAACACCTCAAAGGTATGGGAAATTGCATCCAAGGCACCGTCTATGGTTACCGATAAAGGCATCGATACAGTGACCTCGTAATCAAACAGGCTTACTGTAGGACATATCGCATCATCGACGATAAGTTTTTTCTGTCCCAGCACAGGATCAGTGATATTTGCATATTTGGTAAGGTGCGCTCCACTGGAAGCAGAGACTTGCACGGCAATCAAGGGGATCTGGGACAAGCCAGTCGTTTTGAGAGCCTCCGTGACAATCCCTGTTCCAAAATAATGATCTATCTCTGCGCTCACCGTCCCACCTAAGGTGGCAAGGACATCCGCTGCCTTGCAGGCATCAATGGTAGAACCACCTCCGATGGCAACAATGCAATCTGGTTTTGTATGTAGCATATAGGATTCGAGTCTATAGACATCTCTTCCCGAGGGGCATTGGGTTTTGCATCGGGAGCAATGGTACCACCGGCCAGGGTAATCCCTGTTGCCTTCAAGGATGCAACAACCTGGTCAGCCACTGGCTTCAGATACGTGCCATTGCTTACGACCAATGCTGTTTTTCCATATTTTGCCGCAAGGGTTCCGACTTGATCAAGGACACCGAGACCATGGATATAGCTCGTTCCTTTCCATTCATTCAATAGGGCATAGGCGTGTTCTATTTGATTCATATATACCTCTTTTATTTGCATAATTTTTTGCTCTCAAAGCAATATTCTCAGGACTGATACCATGTTTCGCCAAGAGTTGTTCATAGGGGCCCGTTTCCCCGAAGGTATCCTCAAGGCCCAATGGCATCAAATTTGCAGGTGATTCCATCTTTCATGAAAACTTCGCTGATGGCAGAGGCAAAACCACCCATCAGGACATGTTCCTCCAGGCACAAGAGCCTACCGGTCTTGGCCACACTTGCTTCCAGCACCTTTGCATCCAAGGGCTTTACAAAAGGAACACTCAATACTTCAGCCTTAATTCCTTCCTTGGCCAGCAGAATCGCTGCTTCATTGGCAAAAGAAGCTGTAATACCATTCGCGGCAATGGTTATGTCATTTCCCTCGACAGAACATACGGTCCCTATCTTTTTTGAGGATGGAAGGTCAGGCATCGCATTTCGGTTGAGCCGAATATAAACCGGTCCCTTTTGGGCCAAGGCATATTCCAGGGCTTTTTCAGCCTGTGATGCATCCGCCGGTACAATGACCTGCATGTTGGGCAAGGCTCTCATGATGGCAATATCGCAAATTGCCTGATGACTTGCTCCGTCAAAAGAATCGGACAAGCCGCCATAGGCGCCGGCTATGACAACCGGCAGGTTGTTATAGCAGAGTACGTTTCGGATCTGATCGGTTCCTTTCAAAGCCAAAAAGATGGAGAAGGCATTTATTACCGGATGATAACCACAGGTAGCAAGACCGGCAGCTATATCCACCATATTGCCTTCGGCAACTCCACAATTAAAAAACCGGTCAGGATAGGCTTTCCCAAAAATTGCACTCTTGGTCGATGAAGACACATCGGCATCCAAGACCACCAGCTCAGGATGGGTCTCTCCGAGCTCGGCCAGTTTTTTCCCGAAGGCCTCTCTCATTGCTAGACTCATAATGCCGCCTCCTTTTTTTCAAGATCTTTTTCAAGCTCTACAATTCCCTTTGCATAGGAGTCATCATCGATGACCGCTCCATGCCAGGTATTCTTTCCCTCAGTAAACGAAACTCCTTTGCCCTTGATTGTGTCGTAGACAACGGCCTTGGGCCAGACATCATCACTATCCATCCAGTCAAAGGATTTGAGAATATCTGAGGTATTGTTTCCATCCAGCTGCTGTTTGCAGACATTCCACCCAAAGGCAGAAAGCTTCTCCGTAAGGGAATCCATTGGCATGATCTGATCCTCGGTTCCATCAAGCTGCACTTTATTATAGTCGACCATCAGGACAAAATGCTCAGGTTTGAATTTCGCGGCAGCCATCAGGGCTTCCCAGCTTTGGCCTTCATTGAGACAGCCTTCCCCTGTCAGTACATAGGTCCAATAATTTTTCTTTGAAAGCTTGGCCGCCAGAGCCATGCCAAGCCCGATCGAAAGTCCATGGCCAAGAGCTCCTGTCGACATGTCTATACCCGGTAGTTTATGCATGCAAGGATGTCCTTGAAGCCTTGATCCCAAAACCCTGAACGAGGAAATCTCGGAGGGAGGGAAATACCCACGGTTTGCCAATACGGTATAGAGATTGATCGAGGCATGTCCCTTGGAAAGAATGAATCGGTCACGGTCTTCCCAGGTAGGTTCATCAGATTTGATGTGCATACGGTTGAAATAGAGGCTAGTCGTCAATTCTGCGCTGGAGGCTGATCCCCCCCAGTGCCCTGTTCCTCGTTCATGGAGGGTATCAAACATGACCATCCGAAAATAGGCGGCCAAGGCTGCAAGTTCCTTTTCATTGAATGTACGTTCCTTATGGGAAAGCAAATCCATGACATTCTCTTTCATGGTAGGAAACTCCTTGTTCTTCCAGTTGGGTTTTCTGTTTCGATAATGGGAACATTCCCAAAAAACTAATTGCATACTGTATACAATACAGATACCACTCTTGGCATACTTTGTCAAATGGTAAACTGTATTACTTATACAATACAAAATATTTTCTTTTAACACGTAAATAGAAAAACACTTATCATCTTATATATTATATATTAATAGTCATAATATGTTTGTATACAATTTTACATATCAAAAGCTTCTTACTGCACATATCAGTTTTCACATTGACGAAATAACCAATACGACCTACAGTATTATCGACAGTAGGAGATATATAATGCCTAAATGTGTACAGAACAGCCTTGCCGACCAGGTCTATACAATGCTAAAAGAGCAAATTCTTTCGGGTCAATTGAAAGGTGGAATGAAAATCCCAGAGGAGCAACTTGCAGAGCAATTCGGCGTATCCCGCACTCCTATCAGGGAAGCTATCAGGCGTCTCAGCGAGTATGGCTTGATAACCATCAAGCCAAGAAGCCATGCCATTGTTTCCATCATTACCCAGAAAGAGGCCAATGACATAGCAAAGGTAAGGGTTTCCCTTGAGCAACTGGCAATCGACAGTATCGATGAGAATGCCTATGCAGCGAATGTCAAGGATTTCTCACGTTACGCCGCCGATTGCCAATATGCCCTGGGAATCGGGGACAGGGCCACAGTTTTTGAACAGGACAGCCTCTTCCACCTTGCTTTGATAAAGGCCTCGGATAATTTGGCCCTCTTCAACATTTGCGAACGCCTTGATGCAAAGATCCAGCAACTCCGTATAGCCCAGGATCTTCCCGAGGATGAGTTGACCTATTACCTCAACCAGCATTCACGGATCATGAATCTATTGAAAAACGGGGAAAAAGAAGCCTGCAAGAAATTGATCTATGAACATATCACCCATGATTTGACAAGCCACATGAAGGAAATGGAATAATGGAAAAAAATGATATTATCTTGACCTACGGGTCAGACCCCGTTGCAATGACAAGAGCACTGCTTGAAGCCATCGATATCGAGTCGCTCATACCTGACAAAAACACTTCGATAGCCTTGAAACCAAACCTCGTAGTTGCCGTAACCGCGGATAGCGGGGCAACTACCCACCCAGCAATTGTCAAAGAAATTCTTTCCCATCTCAGGGAGAAAGGTTATTCCAGGATCAAGATTGTCGAGAGTGCCTGGGTCGGGGACAGCACCAAGGAAGGTTTCAGGGTAAACGGGTATGAAGCAATCAGTAAAACCTTCGAAGTTCCTCTTGTCGATGTCAAGGATGATGAATACAGGAAATTGACTTCAAACGGGATAACCATGGAGATAAGCAAAACAATTCTCGATACCGATTTCTTGATTAATCTCCCAGTTTTGAAAGGCCATTGTCAGACAGCAATGACCTGTGCCTTGAAAAACATGAAGGGTTGCCTTTCTGATAGATCCAAAAGAATGTTCCATACCCTCGGCCTTCATAAACCCATAGCTGCACTCAATGCAATCAGATGTGCCGATCTGGTAATCGTTGACAGTCTCAACGGAGACCTTGATTTCGAGGAGGGAGGCAATCCCGTAGAAACAGACAGGATGTTTGCAACAAGGGATAGTGTGCTCTGTGATAGTTTTGGCGCCCAGCTTCTGGGTTTTGAACTCGAGGATATCCCCTACATCCAGCTTGCAGAGAAAATGGGGGTCGGCTCCACAGATCTCACCAGGGCCAGATTCATCCAGCTCAACGAGCCAGCAAACAACAATGAGGCACGCCCAAGCGGAGAAGTGGCCTACCTGGCAAAACATACCCTACCCAAAAATGCCTGCTCGGCCTGTTACGGAAATCTGATTCACGCCCTTAAACGGCTTGACGAAGTAGACCGCCTGGGCAACCTTGAAACACAAATCTGCATAGGACAAGGCTACAAGGGCGAGGCAGATCCAAACAAGATAGGCGTCGGGGTTTGCACCAAGGGCTTGGGCAAAAGCCTTACAGGCTGTCCTCCCAAGGCAATAGACATGATTCAGTTTATAAAAGATCTATAGAAGCTTTCTCGCAAGGCCATCAATATAGTTGATGTCCTCCACTTTCAGGATCAGGGAACTACTAAGACTATTTTCAAGTACCTGTTCCGGCTTTCTTGCACCACAAAGTACATTCATTCTTGGAATATAGGCCATTGTCCAAGCAAGTATGAGATTCCCGACTGTACATTGGTAGGAAGAACACAAGTCCTTGAGTTCTTCCAGCATGGAAATGACTTGCAACCTTTTTTCCATATGGAACCAGGGGATGCTTTCCTTGGCTGTCCCGATTACATTGGTTTCTTGCCTTACATTTCCGGTCAACAGTCCCCGTTCGAGGGGGCTGTAAGCCTGAAAGACAATATCATTTTTATTGCAATACAAGGCAAGGTCTTCATTTTCTCTATTAAGCAGGCTGAACCGTTTTTGAATGATCGAGGGAGATCCATATTTTTGGTACTCCTCTATCTGCTTTCGGTCAACATTGCATGCACCGTAACAACGAATCTTTCCTTCTTTTTTCAATTGCTCAAGCGCAAATACTGTTTCTTCTATCGGTGTGTCGAAGGATTCCACGGAAGGCCAATGAGTCAACAATACATCAATATAATCAGTTTGCAGGCGGAATAGACTCTGTTCGACTTGCACCCTGATACTCTTTTCGGACAGATTTCTTCGAACAGTAACTCCATCGCGGCTCTTATGGACAGATCCTTCATCATAGGGACCCCAGACAAGGCCACATTTTGTGGCAAGGACATATTTATTCCGTTTTCGTTTGATTACCCTACCCACGATTTCCTCGGACTTTCCGTTTCCATAGGCAGGGGCAGTATCGAGATAGTTGATACCTAGTTCCAGGGCTTTCTCAATTGTTTTCTCGGAGAGCCTGTCATCACCTTCCCCCCAACTATCACCGCCACCCATTGCCCAGGTCCCGAGAGTCAGGGAGGGAATGAGGATCCCAGTTTTACCGAGTTTCATATATTGCATATAACAGTACCTCCAAAAAACTCAAGACTGAACATATCAAAACCCACTCCTTCGATCAATGGAAAGAAACGAATAATAAAATTATCTTGGATTCTTGAGGAAATTCTTTCATGCAAGTTTAAAATTACCTAACTGCACTTACATTGCTAGCAAATTAATTATTATATTGCCACCTCGCATTACGAAGCCAACTTTGCCAAGAGCATTTTTATCAATCAAGGGATTTCCCTCAACAGCTATCAAATCCGCCTCAGCCTCCTTTTGGATTGAACCTACACTCCCTTCCAACCCAAGCATTTCAGCGGCATAAACGGTAATACCTTTCAAGGCTTCCACCCTATTCATTCCCAGGTCAATCATTAATTCAAAATCTTTCCACAACAACCCATGGTTTGCATCACTACCAATAACAAAACGGGGATTTGCCTTCACTAAATTCTCAATTCGTCGCCAAACTTCGTCTCTTGTCCGTTTTACAGCCTCAATATGACTGGCAGGGCACATAGGAAGTCTGGATTCATCCAAAAAAACACTGGGAGTGTAACAAACCTGAGTATCATGCTTTAGGATAGTGCTAATATCCTTTTTATCGACCCAATAACAATGTTCAAGACAATCTACGCCCTCTTCACAGCAGTATTGAAGAGCTGTTCCCCCGATACAGTGACTGCTGACTCTTTTGCCAACGGCATGAGCTTCCTGTACTACAACCCTAACCTCTTCTTGAGAAAGAAAAACAGGAATGCTGCCAATTTTTTGGAGGAGCACCGGGAGTAATGAATATCTTTAACCAATCAGCACCTCGAAATAAATTCTCCCTACTCTGACGCTGAAATTCCTCAACACCAGAAAAACCTTTGCCAACATAACCATGGCCATGAAGGCCTTTCATTCCAATACCGGCTACTTGAAGCCAAGGGCCTTCAAGAGTTTTTTCTTGGATCATATTGCGCAGGAGAATATCCAGGTAATATCTATCACCAAGACTTCTCATTCCCGTAATGCCAGCTTTGAGATTGTCTTGCAATGAAACTAAAGCCCTTATTGTTTGCTTCGCTTCACAATCTTCCATCATATCAAGATGTCCGAAAATTCGTGCATCCAAAGCTAAATGGGAATGACAATCGATAAGCCCCGGCAAAAGGGTTTTGTTTCCTTGAATTACAATATCAGCGTCTGAGGATGTGCCGGAAACAATTGCGGTAATCTTTGATTGTTCAATAGTAATTATCTGATTATGTATAAGTTCAAGCTTTTGACCAAGCAATACTTGGCTAGCAAATATTTTCATTATCGCTCCCTATGAACTTGAATTTTCTTTTGCATAATAGTTTTTAGGAATGGCCAGGCAAAAGAAAAAATAATAAGAGAGAAAAATAACACAGTCATTGGTCTGGTAAAAATCATGAAGATTGAATCGTACATAGTATTAGTTAGCATTATCGCCTCTTCAAGCATGGGACCAAGAAGTAGCCCGAGGGCTACAGGGCTTAACGGATACCCATAACGGAGCAAGAAATATCCAATAATTCCAGAAATGAACATAACTACAACATCCATTATATTTTGTTGGATGGAAAAGGAACCGACAACTGCCAAGGCAACAATAATTACAGCGAGCAATTGTTTTGGAATAGTAAGAACCCTTCCTGCAAAACGACAAAATAACATACCAACAAAAAACAATAACACATTGATAAAAGCAAAACCAACCAACAAGGTATAGATTGTGTCAGCATGTTGAGTAAACAACATTGGTCCTGGGCGAAGCCCATGAATAATCATGGCACCCAGAAAAATCGCAGCTGGAGCACTTCCGGGAATGCCCAAGGTAAGTAAAGGGATGAGAGAGCCCCCGGTTACGCCATTGTTGGCTGCTTCACTGGCAATAATTCCTTCAACAGATCCTTTTCCGAATTCTTCAGGATGCTTACTCGCTTTTCGAGCCTCGTTATATGACATAAAGGAAGCAATATCAGGCCCAGCAGCAGGAATTATACCAATACCTATGCCCAGAAGAGTTGAACGAATGAGATTTAATATATTTACTTGAATATCTTTTTTACTCAAATACATCTTTCCGACCGATGCAACTTTTTGGATTGTTTCATCTTTTCTTTCCAACATTTTGAATACTTCAGGAATACTAAACAACCCAATGAGTACTGAGACTATTTCAAAACCCCCTGAAAGTTGGTAAAAACCAAAGGTAAACCGTGGAAAACCAAGAACCGGATCTTGGCCGACAGTAGCTAGCAACAGGGTAAAAAATCCAACAAACAGACCTTTAAGCATATTGCCTTTACTGAGCATACACACTACTGTCAAACCAAAAATGGCAATCATCATCTGTTCAGGAGGACCTACCCTCAGAGCAATGAGAGCAAGAAGCGGGGCAAAAAACAACAAAGCTAGGGAAGAAAAGAAGCCTCCAAAGGCAGAAGCAAAGGTAACGAGGGTCAAAGCTCTGCCTCCATCTCCCTTTTCTACCATTGAACGACCTTCAAGACCTGTAGGAACACTTGCAGGTGTACCCGGTATACCAATAAGAATTGCAGGTATAGATCCACCATAAACACCCCCACAATAAATCCCACTCAATAACAACAGAGCGGCTCCAGGCTCCAATACATATGAAAACGGTACAAATACTGCAACTCCCATAGTTGCAGAAAATCCTGGTAATGCACCAAAGATAATTCCGATTACCAATCCAAGCACCATATAGAGGATGTTTTGCAAGGTAAAACATCCATAAATTCCCAACATAATATTTTCAAACATTTTTTTTCCTCTAAAAAACCAAACCGAACCATGTCCCTTCTGGGAGAATTACGGCGAGTACCCGCGAAAACAAGAAATATAACGTCAAAGTTACCCCAACAGGAAAAAAGAACAACTGGTTTCGACTCTTGAGACCAAGAAATAACAAGGAGGATACCAAAAATAGCAAGGTGGAAATAATATAACCTATTTTGTCGAGCAACAATAAATAAAGGACAATCATCAGGGAAAAAATTATGAGCCTTTTCATATCCCCCTTCTCATAGCCCAAGGCACCTTGATCCTTTTTAAAAAGTAAAGCAAGACAAAGAATCAGACAACAAACAAGCAAAAAGGAGGGATATTCCTTCGATTCAGATGGCATAGAGGGAATTTGTGCAGAAAAAGTTACGATAATTATTATTGCTATCAACAGCAATCTTCGGTTTCCGGTAATATATGACATATCGAATATTCTCCATATAGAGGGGTTATGTTTCCACAACCCCTCCCAGATTACTTGTACTATCCTACTTTGATGTTTCTAAAATCATTTTTTTATAAAATTCATGACTCGTATTAAAAGAATCCTTGAATGTATCATATCCCTCATAGAGGGCAAAACTTCCGGCATTCAATACTTGGGCCTGGTATTCTGGATCAGTAAGAACCTGGGCCATTGCTTTGTCAAGAATTTTGATAATCGCTTCAGGAATACCTGCAGGACCAACTAAAGCTCTCCACATTACATGCTCAAAGTCAAACCCAAGTTCTTTGAGAGTAGGTATGTCTTTGATAATTGCAAAGCGTGTCGAACTGGTAATCGCAAGAGGCATGACATTTCCGGCTTCAATCTGAGCAAGAGCTTCGGCCGTAAAAGGAACTGCTACATCACAGTTTCCTCCAGCTACGGCATTTACTGCAGCCGCCCCACTCTGGAAGACCATCCGATTAAATTTTATACCTGTCTTTTCCTCAAGACTGATACGAAGAAAATCATGGCTCGACCAAGCGCCTCCAAGCCCAAATGTCATTTTACCTGGATTTTCTTTTGCCTTTGCAATTAGATCATCCATACTGGTTATTCCCGAAGATTTCGATACAACAATGATGTGCGGATCACTGGCATACTTGGAAATCGGAGTAAAACTCGAATTGTCATATTGAACACCATCAAAAAGCAATTTTCCATTCGACATCAGACAATCGCCATAGCCGAGTGTATAGCCATCGGGTTTAGCGTTTATAAGCTGAGTCCAACCTATTGTGCCACTACCTCCGGTAACATTCTGAATAACAATATTCTGGCCAAGAATAGGTTCCAGATATTTAGAAAAAAGTCTCACAGTAATGTCAGCACCACCTCCAGCACCATAAGGTACAATTATTTTAATTACCTTTTCTGGATATGAGGACGTATCTTTACCCTTTTCTATCTCTCCATTTGCAAAGAGAGTCCCCAAACAAAGCAACAATGCCATCAGGACAACCAGTCTTTTTTTCATTTCTTTCTCCTTATTACAATTTTTTCATTTTGTTAAAAACAGTCATTTTCATTTACTCTTTACGCATTAAATAGCTGTATACGTTTGCCCATGAAAGTTCCTGATACCAATAAAAATAAGCAAAATTTAGCGTGAAAGAATTTCTTTGATTTCTTGAACACAATAACGAGGACTGCTGACTACCGTAATACCTGTAGCATCATGTATTGGCTGCTCCAAATGAGCCATGGAAGCCTGGGCAAGGACAATCACATCATAATCACGAATTTCTCGGGCAACTGCCAAAATCAGGACATCATGCAAACTTTTGTCTTGATTTTTAATTGCCTTATAGGCTTCATGACAAACGATATTATCCAGCAAAACTTCTTTTCCGATTCTTATTCCTTCAGCTTTCAATTTTTCTCTCGTAGGTTTTACGGTGCTCTCTGCAGTAGAAAGAATCATAATTTTTTCCCCGAGCCTCACTGCCTCCCGAATCATCAATTCGTCAATGGTCACAATCGGTATCTTAAAAAATTGACGAAGAGAAATGACTGCTGGTGATAAAGTAGAACAGGTGACTGCAATCAAATCAGGCCCAGTTTCTTCTGCGGCTTTAAGTAATTTATAAAGGCGATCCATATTATTAATACTAAATTCACCTCTAATCTCAGCATCGCTAGCAAGAAAATCATCAAGCGTATTGCTAATCAGTACGTCACCTAATTCAATTCTAAGTTGTTCGGCGAATGTCATATATACTGTAGGAACAGTATGGATCAATGCAATTCTTTTCATTTCTTTGCTCCTATTCCATTGGAAGTATTTCAATGCAGAGACCATAATCCAACACTATCCAGTTTTGACCTTTGGCCAATGTTGATATATGATATTTATTTGCTTTCATCAAAGCGGTCTCTACATCCGGGACTCTCAGACAAATATGATTGAGTAAACAACTCCCTGGAATTTCAACCCCTTGTGAGGCAATCAACTGTATACCACCATCCAACCAAATTTGTTTAGGGGCCTCATTATTTCCCTCCATTTGATAGATTTCCATTCCAAAGACATCATTGAAAAAATGAATATTCCAATGGATATCAGAGACCATGATTGCACAGTGATGAAGAAATGCATTTAAATTAACCATGACTAAAAACCATTTCCTTATTGAAGAATGCATAAAAAATGACACCTTTCAATTTGTAGACTCTACTGGAAAGTTACTGACTTGTAACTTTCCAGATCAAATCGGGACCAAGCTATTTAATTAGGTTAATCAACTCATCTCCGTATTGTGAGGAAAACAATACCTGAGAACCCACCATCAATTTCTTGAATTCTTCTCTATTGGGGTTTTCATTGACCTGAACCCCTGCAGCCTTTATCTTTGCAAGGAATTCAGAATTTCCTAAATCGTTTACCTCATAAACCAAGATCTGTGCATCTTTGGCAGCTTTACTAATCCAACCTTTCTGTTCATCGGAAAGTCTGGCCCAAGTGGTACTTCCAACACTGAACAACATAGGAGTATAAACGTGGGAAGTTAACGAAAGATATTTCTGGACCTCATAGAAACGCTGGTTGTAGATTTCACTCAAGGGGTTTTCTTGACCATCTACAACACCTTGTTGCAAAGAAGAATACAATTCAGAAACATCCATTGGTACAGGAATTGCACCAGCATTTTCCCACGCCTTTACCTGAAAGGTTGAAGGAAGAGAACGAATTTTTAATCCTTTCAAGTCAGAAGGTGTTGTTATAGGTCTTTTCGAGTTGGTCAATTGTCTGAATCCAATTTCCCAGAATGTTAAGGGATGAATTCCCTTTTTTTCCAATTTTTCTGAGATAAGTTTTCCTGCAGGGCCTGCAACGGAAGTTCTTGCTTCTTCGATGGAGTTAAACATATAGGGTAACTCAAACACCTGGATCTCAGGAACAAGACTGGAATAGTAAGCATCACCGCATACTCCAAAGTCTACTGTACCTTGTTGCATTCCACTTACCATAGAGGAAGGGGATCCCAAGGTAGTATCGAAAAATACTTTAATTTCTATCGTACCATTGGAATACTCGCCAACTTTTTCGGCAAATTTCGCCATACCTTTTCCACCGGGACTTGTAGCGCTCATTCCTCCTGTCGAAGCTGAAAATTCTATTTTTCCTGCTTCCTTTTCGCCATTTGCATACAATGCTGTCATTAAAATCAGACAAATCAATAAGAAACCAACCTTTTTCATTTTCCTCTCCTATTATTGATCCTACAAATACCTATTTGCCAAGACTTGGCAAAAACAAGGAAATCTGTGGAAACAAAATTATTATGACAACTGCAATCAACATTGCAATCAAGAATGGCATGACCTTCTTCCCAACATTCAAAACGGGACGATGCCCAATATTAGCCGCAACATACAACGTCATCCCTACTGGAGGAGTGACCAATCCAATGCAAAAGGTAGAAACCATGACGACACCGAAATGAATGGGACTCAATCCCATTGCAATAGCCGAAGGAGTCAGAATTGGTGCAAAAATCAATACAGCGGGAACCGGATCCAAAAACATTCCAACAACAAGAAGGATCAGTGAAATAATAAACATGAAAATAATTGGATTATTTGAAATGTTTGTACTCATCAATGCAATTTTTTGAGGAAGACCTTCACGAGTCATAATCCAGCTGAACAACTGGGTCACTGCAACTATGCTCAATATCACTCCAGTGGTTTTTACAGATTTGAAAAGGCATTCCAACAAGCTCTTGAACGTTAGTTCTTTATATACGAAGAATCCAATGATAATCGCATAAAAACAACTGAAGGCAGCAGCTTCGGTAGGAGTAAAAATACCCGAATAGATACCACCAAGGATGGTAACAGGAGTCAACAATGCCCAAATAGAATCCTTGAAAGAAACAATTACCCGTTTAAGGGAGAAGGGAGCACCTCCCCGATAACCTTTCTTTATTGATATCAAAACCGTGATAACCATAATACAACAAGCAATGAGCAATCCAGGAAACAATCCAGCCAACAGCATATCACCAACGGAATTACCCGTTGAAACACTATATAAAACCATGAGAATACTGGGGGGAATCATTGGCCCCAACGTTCCACCTGCAGCTTGTAGAGCACAAGAAAAATCGATATCATAGCCGTTTTTTTCTAAAGCAGGAATCATCATCCCCCCGATTGCAGCTACACAAGCAGCTCCTGAACCTGTCATCGCCGCAAAAAAAGCACTCGCAACAATGACAACCAAGGCAAGACCTCCCGGAAGACTCCCTACCAAAGCGGTCGAGAATGAAATAAGTCTTTTCGAGATACCGCCTGTTTCCATCAAAGCCCCCGAGATGATAAAGAAAGGTATTGCCATCAAGGTATAGGAACCTACACCACCTAACATTTGATTTGCAACAATATTCATCGGTATATTCATGAAACTCACAATATAGAGAATTGCTCCCAATCCCATTGCCCCGACTACAGGAATACCCAAAAAGAGAAATCCTAGAAAAAATACAATAATCATTATGCTTGCCATATTATTTATCTCTCCTAGCAAGCAATTGCTTACTCAATATCCACAGTTTTGAAAATAAAATAAGGAGCCACAACACACTGCCAATACTCATGGCCAATGTTGTAAAATAGACAGGAATATTCAAAATTGCGGTGAATTGCTCTGTCCTTGCCTGCAAGAAACAAATTTTCCAGCTTTGGAAACAAACTACAAAAACAAAGAGTATAAGCAAAAGATTCTGGAATATATTTACAATTGCCTTTGCATTTCCATGCAATGAATCGCTCAATAGAGTAATAGTGATATGTTCTTCATTTATGCTTGCAAGTGCCGTCCCAATAAAAATAAACCAATTGAAAAGCAAAATACTCAATTCTTCATTCCAAGGAATTGCCACTTTGAATATGTATCGAGTAAAAATTGAAATATTTACAAGAAGCACCCATAGGAACACGATAAAGCTGAAACCATTGCGAAGATATCTGCAGAAACAATTAATTTTTTCATTATCCATAGGATACCCCCTAAATCTTTGCAACTGCACGAACAGGGCAACCATCAATATGGGGAATCCTGAGTGGCAGACAAATAAACTCACATGTCTCTTGTTTGATTGCATTGAAATTGGCCAGATACTCAACAAGTAAAATATTTTGTCTCAATAAAATAATATGTGTCTTTTGTTCCTCGGGAGAAACCTTTCTGTCCTGAAGCAACCGAATGGAATAATCCTGAGGAAAATCAAAAGCAACAGTCTTTGGATTTTGGGCAGCTATCCATTCTATCGCTTCATCAGTAAGATATGGGGCCATCGACCAAAACTCATGCGTTTCCCAAGAAGTCATCACCCCCCAATCGGAGCGAATAAGCAAAATCTTTTCAAGGGATCTTCCTTTTTTTGCTTTCTCAAGTTCCTCTGCAGTAATTGCATGATTTACCATTGTCGGGGAAGTTATCATCAGGACACTGGCCATTCCATTGTAATGGTCCAATGGGAATGACTCACTATCAGGAAAAGCCAATCCAGTATGTCTGGGAAAATCAATGTGTGAAAACCAATGGGACTTCATCTTGAATTCAGAGATCTGCCATTGATCTCCTTTTTCAAAGGACGATACCAGATTATGCTGGAATGCATATCTCCAATGGGGTTGAATAGGTAAGCTTAAATCAATATACATTTCTGCACCTCATTTTCCTATAAATCAGAAATATTCTCTTTTCAACAATCTAGGCTATAACTTCCTTTAGCTCATCATCTTCTTTTTCGTCCCGCGAGATGGTTTGCCATCTTGCTTGCCATTTTTACGGCATTCTCAAATGCCTGGGTTTTTACAATGCCTTTTCCTGCAATATCATAGGCCGTCCCATGGGCACAGGTAACTATCGGAGCAGGCAATCCTCCGGCAATGGTTATTCCCTCATCAAAACCTTTTAGTTTCAAGGCAATCTGCCCTTGGTCATGATACATGGTCACGACTCCATCGAAATCCCCTCGGAAGGCCTTGATAAAGGTAATGTCACTGGGGTAAGGTCCCGTTGCATCGATTCCCATATCTTGCGCTTCTTTCACGGCAGGCTGAATGACATCTATTTCCTCTCTCCCGCATAGACCGCTTTCACCGCAATGGGGATTGAGAGCAGCAAGGGCGAGCCGAGGTTTTTCAATTCCACTGGTTTTGAGAGACGAGTTTGCCAATCTTACGGCACGGAGAATACTCTCTTTGGTAAGATTCTTGCTTACTTCACTGATAGGGATATGACTAGTGGTTCTGGTAGTCCAGAGATTACCGACTACATTGATTTCACCAAAGGGTTCGGAAAATTGAAACAAATCCGCCATGAAATGATGTTCACTCTCGAATTTACATCCGGCTTCCTTCATTCCTGCCTTATTCAACGGCGTGAAACAAAATCCTTCGATTTTCTTATTCTTGTACAATTCAACTGCTTCCGTGAGCATATCCAGGCAAGCTTTTCCAGCTATTTTGCTTAATTGCCCTACAGGAACCAGCGCAGGATCTACATTCTTTTGATCTAAGACAGGAAGACCTTTGCCCCAGTCAATTGCATCCACATTTTTCACGACCTGAATGGTTGCATATTTACCAATATAGGAAAAGGCACGTTCAAGAACACGTACATCCCCGATTATAATAGGACTGCAATATTCGGAGAAAAAATTCGCTACAGCAAGTTTTGCTACAATTTCGGGACCAACGCCAGCGGCATCACCTAGCAAGATTCCCATTACTGGTTTCTCATTCATCAGAAACTCCCTTTGGTTCGATCATCAGGCAACTTTCTTCGTTGCCCAATGTCCTATACAAAGCAAGTAACGTGCCAACTTTCTTAAATTGTATACAATCTTTAGTTTTCATCATTTTTGTATACAGTTAACTGTTGGAGAAACCAACAAATAGTAAAATTGTTCATCGGTTTTTCACATTTTTCGTACATATCAGTAAAAAATGTTTCAGCGTTTCATAATATGTTCCATGTTTCATTTGAAACATATATGAAACATCTTACTGCTCCAATTCAAACTGGGAAAACCGCCTCCAAAGAGTTGTACGGCTTACACCAATCTTCCGGGCAAAGGCATCCTTGCTCAGTCCGCTGGCAACAAAAGTTCGGTAGAGATCCTCTGGAGAAGAAACATCTTGCTCAAATTTTTTCTTTTTTTGGACAGGAACAACATCTTCCGCATACAGACTCGTCGCCCCTATATCAAGTTGATCAATTTCTTCTTTGCCAACCAATTCAACCCTGTTGAGAATTGCGAGCCGTTCGGCAGCATTTCTTAATTCGCGAATATTTCCTGGCCAGAAAAAACGCTTGAGTTCATCAAAGGCTTCTTCATTTATCGAAGGAAGGCGATTGTTGTTTTTCAAGGAATATTGCCTGACAAAATGGGTGAACAACAAACCAATGTCATCTTTCCTTTCACGAAGTGGACTAAGCTGAATATTCAGCAAGCTGATACGATAGAAGAGGTCGAGACGGAATCGACCTGTCTTTACCTTCTCGATGATATTGCTATTTGCGGCACTGACAACTCTGACATCGACGGGAACTACCATATCGGCCCCAATCCTTCTAACTTCCTTTTCCTGGAGGACCCTCAGGAGTTTTGCCTGGAGGACCAAGGGAATTTCACCTATCTCATCAAGAAAGAGGGTTCCCTTGTGGGCCAATTCAAACAGTCCACTCTTTCCTCCCTTGATAGCCCCTGTAAAGGCACCATCCGAATAGCCAAACAACTCACTTTCAAGAAGCTGTTCAGGTAAAGCCGCACAGTTTACGGCTACAAACGGTTCCTTGGAACGAGGAGAGGCATTGTGGATACTCTGGGCAAAAAGTTCTTTCCCGGTTCCGGTCTCACCAAGCAACAGGATAGGACTGTCGACAAGGCTATAACGTCTTGCTTTCTCAACCAATTGGAGCATATGTGCATTTTGGGTAACAATATCTTCGAACCTATACTTGGCTATAAGACCTTTACGGTGCAATTCAGTCCTGATTTTACGCTCTGATTTTCGAATAGCCTCTGCATTCTGAAAAGTAAAAAGGATGCCTTGTGCTTGGGAATCGACCTGGATGGGTTGCTGGCTGACTAGAATCTGTTGCCCTCCAATTGATTGCAACTCCTCCAAAACTACTTTCGAGGAGAAATTCTGGGACCAATTCATACCTTTATAGACAGTATCAACAGCCTTGCCTTCCAAAGGAGAACAGGCAAACAAGGTCTCTGCCTGTCGATTCCCTGCAATGACAACACCATAACTATTGATCGCAAGCATCGCGTCCTTGGCGTTGTTTAAAAGAATACCCAAGAGGTTTCCCCTGGTCTTGGCTCGGTCAAGGGAACGGGCAGCTGCAACGGCATCTTCGATTGAATGGACAATTGCCTGATGTCCTGTCTTCACATGTTCATAGGCCAGATTATTCTCTTCGCAAAGCCTGCACATGGTGAGGCCACCGACAAACACCCTGCATTCTTTTTCTTTCAATGAAAAAACAGCTTGGCGGACATCATCCTGATCATTTACTTTGGAAACAGTGACAGGGCATTCAATCAAGGAAGAAATGATGGACTCCTCACAGAGAGTCTCATTTGTTATAATACCAATGGGGCAGACACCGATCCGTTTTTTTGCCTTGTCCAGGGCTTCGAACAAATCTCCGCTATCCATCATGATGGGAACCACATGAATTGAAGGTTTTTGATTGGCTATCGCAGAGGCGGTAATACCCCTGGCAACTACAATGTCTGCATCAAGGCTTTCGATCAGCTTTGAATCAGTACCGATAAAATGGGTAGTTGAGATGGAAAATCCATCCAGATCGTATTGAGATATTACTTTATCAAATTGCTCCTGAAGTTCTAGATACGGAACGACAACCAAAATCTTAATCAAGGACCATCTCCATTTTTCGCAGTGTACCATGAAATGTGAGCCTTTACAAACCAAGGATACTCTTGGTATTGTGCCAAGGGAGGCCTACAATGTCATTTACCAAAATACTTGAATATATTCTTTTCATAGCCCTTATCTTGCTGACCCTCTTTAATTTTTACTCTCTTACAGTCGGAAGAAAAAAGAAAAAGCGAGGAGAAACGGACTTTCGTAAAATCCTGGCAAATCTGGAAAACAAGACTTTCGAGGAAATGAAAAAAAATCATCTGGATTTTGGAGAAAAACATGGCTATATAAATGACTCAGGCCAAGGAATTTTTCTTGCTTTCGATCAAAAGAAAAAAATGCTGGGAATTACGATCCTAGAGGAATTCTACCTCATTCCCTATGATGAAGTACTTTCCTGTGAAGTCAAAAACGATACTCTGCCAAAAGATAAGATAACCAACATCCGGGTTGAACTGGAAACAAAAGATAGCCAGATTTCCTTTGCCTTCGGAAAAAAAGTATGGAAAGAGAAATCCCATCTCGGAACTTTTCTCCTTTCGGATGCCAAGGAATTTTGCGCTTTCGTAACTTCTCATTGCATCCCTGGGCAAAAAGGATAATCCTCGTTCAAGACCAATTATTGCTTTATTGTCAGAACGTCAGAACTGAGATGGATATCCATTTGGTTGAAAGGAATCTCAATCCCGATTTCATCCATTTTCTTGCAAATATCACCCTGGAATCTCCAATAGATAGTCCAGTAATCCTTTGGGCTTGTCCAAGGCCGGACGATGAAATCAACGGAGGAATCATTGAGTTTATGAACCTCGACCATCGGGGCAGGCTCTGGGAGTACCTCAGGATAGGTTGCAAGCAGATCAAAGACTGCTGCCTTGATCTTTTGGATATCTGAGCCATAGGCTACACTCAAGGTAAGGTCGACCCTTCTCTTTTCCATATCGGAATAGTTTATGATGGGACTTCCCCAGACCAATTTGTTTGAGATGACTATCTTCTTGTTGTCAGGAGTGGAGAGCGTGATGCAAATCAAATCCATATCAGTGACTGTTCCCGAGAAAGAACCGGAATCGATATAATCGCCTATCCTGAAGGGAGCAATGATGACAATCATTACCCCACTGAGCAAGTTTCCGATAGTTTCCTGAAAGGCCAAGCCAAGGATCACTCCCGTAATCCCCAATCCTGTCAAGACCGGTCCCATATCAAAGCCCATATGCTGGGCAAAAATAACAGCTAGGATAATCCAACCAAAAATATTAATAACCCTGATCACAAAACGGGCCATCAAGTCATTTATCTTCTTTGAGCGTTTAAATATCTTCTTGAGAATTTTGGTGAGCCAAAGGATAAGGAGCTTTCCTACAAAGACAATCAGCAATCCCGTGACCAAGGTCATCAGAAATCCAAGGGGACCTTCTTGCGACCACGTATGAAGAGTGTTCACTATCTGAGTAAGAAATCCGGCGTCCCCAGTTGTCTGTGCTACGGTATTTGATCCAGTGGTAGTAGCTACCGCCTCATTTGCAAAAGCCATAAGAAAAGCAACCATTGTGTATTATCCTTATTGGAATCGATAGTAAACCCTACCATCGGAAATATAAAAAAGCAAGGGAAGATATAACACTTCCCTTGCTCTCTGCATAGGTAAGAAAGCAGGTTATCGAGACAATAACGAGTGCAATTTCTGGGTAAAGGAAACAGGATCCTTGGGCATGACACCCTCGGCCAAGAGTGCTTGATCAAGCAAAACAGAACAAAGATCACTGGTATAGTCGGCATCTTCGCTCGCCTCGATCTTCTTGATCATAGGATCGTCGACATTGACTTCCAAGATCGGTTTGACCTCTTCAAAGTTTCCTTGTCCCATACTCTTGAGAATCTGCTGCATCTGCACGGAAGGATCATTTTCGTCCACCACGACCACTGCAGGAGAATCAACAAGCCTTGAGGAAACCACAACGTCCTTGACCTTGTCCCCCAGGGCTTCCTTGATTTTCTTGACAATCGATTCAGATTCCTTTGAGGTTTCCTTTGGATTATCGTCTTTCAGGTCATCAACAGAACCACTCTTGTTGATAGCCTTCAAGGAAAGTTCCTTGTAGGTTCCTATGGAACCGACGATGATATCATCGATGTCATCATCC
Organism: uncultured Sphaerochaeta sp.; assembly: GCF_963676625.2. Classification (GTDB taxonomy): domain Bacteria; phylum Spirochaetota; class Spirochaetia; order Sphaerochaetales; family Sphaerochaetaceae; genus Sphaerochaeta. The sequence continues at coordinate 1,375,714 of NZ_CAXXYB010000004.1, read as the reverse complement.
ATTACAAGAACTTCATAGCCTTTCTTGCGATAAGCGCCCAGCAACGGACTGGATTTCAAGGTCTTTTCATTTCCACCGGTAATATAGTAAATACTCTTTTGGTCGGCAGCCATCCGTTCCTTATAGGAAGCAAGGCTTACATACCCTTCCTCGGCAGAAGATTTGAACCGGACCAGTTCCAGCAAAGCATCACGATTGGCGTAATCGCCATACAAACCTTCCTTCAAGGGACGATTGTACTGTCCGATGAACTTGGTATACATTTCAGGATTCTGTTCTGAAATACGCTGGAATTCTCCGAGCAATTTCTTTACTGATGCACTGCGGATAGCAGACATGACACGATTCTGTTGCAGAATTTCCCTACTGACATTCAAGGGAAGGTCTTCGCTATCGATGATACCCCGTACAAACCTCAGATAAGTCGGGAGCAACTCCTTCTCATCATCAGTAATATATACCCGTTTCACGAAAAGCTTTACACCAGGCTTATAATCGGCATTATTCATATCGAAAGGAGCCTTGGCCGGGATAAAGAACAACGTAGTGTATTCCGTTGCACCCTCTGCCTGTGTATGGATATAGAAAAGAGGGTCCTCACTATCATAGGAAGTATTCTTATAGAAGGAATTATAGTCTTCCGGAGTCAGTTCACTCTTGCTTCTTCTCCAAAGCGCCGAGCTGCTGTTGATTTGCTCAACCTTGTGCTCAAGGGTCTTTATAGGATTGCCATCAGCATCCTTTTGTTTGTCATCCACATGTTCCTGGTCATAGGAAAGGAAAATCGGATAGGCAACATGGTCACTGTATTTCTTGACAAGTTGCTGCAATTCCCAACGGTTTGCATACTCATGCCCTTCTTCATTGAGAAAAAGAGTAATGGTAGTACCCTGGGATTCCCGGGTACTTTCCTCAAGGGTATACGATCCTTTTCCTGTACTGCTCCACTTAAAGGCAACATCCTCGCCGGCCTTGCGACTGATGACTTCCACTTTGCTTGCAACCATAAAGGCGCTGTAAAAGCCGACGCCGAACTGACCAATCAAATTGCTGTCTTTCTTCTGTTCGTCAGTAAGAGAGGCAAGAAATTTCTTGGTTCCACTCGAGGCAATCGTACCAAGGTTATCGGTCAAATCGTCGTGGTTCATTCCCAGGCCATTATCACTAATGGTAAGAGTCTGCACCTCGCCTTCCGTAAAAGAAAGGTCGATTCTTGGTTCAAAGGAAAATCCCTTGAGCTTCTCATCCGTCAATGAGCTGTACTTCAATTTATCCAATGCATCGGATGCATTGGAGACCAACTCTCGCAAAAAGATTTCTTTGTTCGAATAAAGTGAGTGAATGATGAGCTGAAGCAATTCTGAAACTTCAGTCTTGAATTTTTTCTGTTCCATACTAGATACATACCTCCAAAGGGATATTGGGAAACATAATGATTTTTTCTCCTATCGGCAATCTATCCTTAACAAAAAAGCAACCTTAGAGTATGCTTTCCTCATGAAGTTTTCCCAACCAGCAACTGCTCGCACCTATAACAGGCTGAGAGTTCTCAATGTCCTCTCCCTCCAAGGAGAATGCAGTCGTGCAGATATTGCAAGAATACTGAAACTAAACAAACCCTCAACCAGTGAAATCATCGATGGTTTGCTTCAGGAAGGACTTGTCGAAGAAACGGGCAAGAAAGAGACCTCCAATGGAAGGCGTCCGATTTCCATCCGTTTGAAAAAAGATGCGCTAATGGTCCTTGCTGTTGATATGGGAAGCCGGAACACCTCAGTCGGGCTTGCAGATATGGAAGGCAACCTTCTCCGATTTGAACGTTTTCCTACCGGACAGAGACCAAAAGCCCAGGAACTTTGCTATTCGGTAATCAAGTCCTGCCTGAGAATGTCCCGGGTGGCAACCAGTCCTATAGTAGGAATTGTTGTCGCAGTAAATGGAATTATCAGTGAAGACAAAAAAATCCTTGTCTCCAATGATCTATGGAACTGGGAAGAGACCCCCTTATCTGAGGCTATAGAAACCAATACCCATATCCCTACCATTCTCGTTCATAACGTTGAGGCCATGGTTCAGGGAGAACGATGGTTTGCAAACGAAACTTCCGAGAATTTCTTCTATGTGAATTGGGCCGAACATATTGGGAGTGCCTGGGTAACCCCAAAAAATATAAGCGCAGCACAATCGCAATTCGGGCATATTTCAATTGCCCCAACGGGACTTTGCAGATGCGGAAATATTGGATGTCTCGAAACGATTGCCTCAGGATGGGCCCTGAGCGAAAAGAACGACAACAAGACCGTAAAACAGATTTGTTCCGATCCAACGGAACAATCAATAAGGGACCTACAGTCAGCTTGTTCGGCCATGGCAAAGGCACTTGCCCAGGCCAGTGCCATTACAGGATGCCAAAAGATTATCCTGGGAGGGGGTATCAGCAATATCGATGATAGTTACCTGCAGTACCTACGACAGGAATATGCAAAAAAGGCCCATTTCAAACAAGCCGATACTCCTATTTCCCGTTCTCCACTCAGTGACAAGGCAGGACTGCTAGGTTGCGTAGCAACTGCCCTGGATACCTGGATATTTGAAAGGAGCCTGATCAGGACCCTGGACTTGAGCTAAATCGAATAATGACAATGAGGGCAATAAAATACCGCTATCCGAAAACGGATAGCGGCAACCTCCTTGAAAACCCCGGGATTCCTCTCCCGGGGGCGTCCACTCGCTGGAAAATCGAACTGGACTAGAAAGACGACACTCATGATTATTACATGGATTTATTCGACTGTAAAACAAATTAATCAGAAAAATGAAACTTAATCGGAAACTTTTTTTATCTATCATTCCTATGAATCAATTGGTTTGAAATCTTCAAGTTATCCACTGTAAAAAGCACTGAACCAGAACTAAACAGAAGTCCTTTCAGTTCCTTTAGGCTTCGTTCGTAAAAGTCAATGTGATAGAGCCGGAGTACAATCCTGAAGAAAAAACTTGCGAAGAGGTCTTGGAAACCACTACCGTCAGTTTCCCGATTGCAACCTTGGTCTGGGGACCTGTGAGAAACCCAATATTAAAGGAATTTCCATCCCTGATGGAAGTCATGACGTTTTCGGATTCGAGCTTAATGGAAGTATTGAGAATGTTTCCATCATTCTTCTTCAAGGGAGAAATCGTAAAGCTAAGCACCCCCCTGCTCGTTGTTGCAACATTCGAGGAATATGTAAAATACACTGACTGTTCCACTTGCCAAGTATCAGTTGCAGGAAACTCAAAACTCAAAAGACCATCAAACTCTTCATCTTGCTTCACACCATTCTCATAATACATATCAATACTGATATCTTGCACGGCTATCGATGCTTTCAACGATACGGTTGCATTGGAGACCAGGTTTTCAGCTCCCAGGGAAACCGAAAGGATCAACAGGCAAAAACCCAATATATATTTTTTCATTCCATCCTCCAAATACAGAGACATCAACAGCCTCGCTATATACAGTATAGCAACAAATATAGGGGCAAAGGCAAGAGAATCACCAACGAACAAAAAAACCAAGGCAGGAAAAGCTTCTCTCCACCAGTAGATATCTGGTAAAATTCAAATCAATCAGGGATTGCAACATATAAAAAAACAGTGCGGTTTCCCGCACAGTTTTTATAACTAAACTAATAAAGAACTCTTATACTGATGCAATAGTGAAGGTAATGGTAGATACATAGCTTCCGGCAGCACCGCCTTGTACCGTCTCAGCAGCAACAATGGATGAACCGGTATGGTCGAGACTTCCAACATTAGCTGTAGCAGCTGGAGTGATGGTAATAGTTGACTCAGCATTCTGTTCAACACCTGTAACCGTAGTTGCAGTATAATCACTGAAAATCTTATAACCAGTAGATGTATAGGTTATGCTTGACAAGGAACTTGTAACCGAAGCAATCTTTACGATGTTGTTCGCATTGGAAGTGCTGATAAAATTCCCTACATTCATTGTGAATGTAAAATGACCTACCGCATTTGTCTTATAACCATAGACAAACTGAGAAGGGGCTGCGAAAGCATTTTCGATTGTTATCGAAGGATTATACTTGACAGTTCCAATTGTAAAACCATGATCAAGATATTCACCGATATTTGCCTTCAAGGTTGCTGTTGCAGCGCTGGGCATCGTAACGCTTACATCAGCAAACGCACCTGCCACGACAAAGAAAAGAACCAACAACAAACTAATTACTCTTTTTTTATTCATATTCAATCCCCCTGATTCGTGCTAATCACTATTTTAAAATAAATCCTAGCCAAGAGTACGTCTTATTATGTCCTATGTCAATATTATGATATTAAAAAATATTAATTTTTATTTTTATTTTTAAATATAATTTTATATTTATATATTATAATGTTTTATATTATTTTTACTTATTGCATATGTAGTGAAATTTGTTCAATTCTGGCAACAATACATAGCGAGAGCATGTAATAACACAGAAAATAATTATCACAAATTCGTATTCTTATGTCACATCATGCATAAAAACTTATCCCTGAATCCCAAGATTCTGCTGTTCAAGAATCTTTACTGAGGGCAATGCCTCAGGAGAATTCCAATTCTGGGGAAAATAGCCCAGGGATATAAAAGAACTTAGGCTACAAGTCTCTGGTAGAATACCAGGAACCTATAGCCTAATTACTATTGACTTCAAACTAGCACAAGGAACTTTTTTTAGTTCTGTAAGATGGAAATTGACAATGTAGATTCATAATTTCCGTTAGCCGCCACTGCCACATCGTTTTGATTTGCCTTGACAGTCAATGTATAGGAATATAGACGCATCCCTTGGTTGGACGAAATCAAGTCAACCAATCGGTAGGTTCCAGAGTCAGGAACCTTCAACTCCGATCCCACACTCAACGATTCGATTCCTACCGTAGCATTTTCATCACCCAACTTAGTAAAAGGAGTCAGCGTAGCAGTTACCACCAAATCCGCAACAGTATTCGTCTTGATCGCATAGTTCAGGACAACTCCCTCTTGGGCAAACGCATTTGACACCGAAGTTGCACTTAAAAAATTTGTTGATCCCTGTTCATCAAGAAAACCATGAACCAGATATTCTGGAACCGTAGTGGTTATCGACAATGTAGCAGTTTGCGATACGGCTTCGGCAAAAAAGTCCCGTCACCGAAAACATCAATATAGAAAAAAATATAACCAATCGTCTCATGGTTTGGTTTCCCTCCCAAAAAGGCGTGCAAGGACCTTTTTTATCCAAGTAAAATATAGTGCCTTGTAAAAACTTATGTCAATACATAACTATAATTTATTCTTATTTTTCTAAGAACATTTTCAAAAAATATTATAATTTTATATATAATATATAGTTATAAAATTTTGCCTTGTGACATGTTTTATAGAAAACAGTCCTTTATATTTTTAAAAATCAAATTTACTCCCTTGAAAAAATTCTATCGTATATGCATAAAATTATTATGAAGCTTCGTTATCAACATAGATATAGTCTTATGTCACTTTGAGAGAAGTATTGTGTGAATGCGAACACTCCCATTATAAAATATTTCTTATGAAATATTTTTAATTCATATATTGAATAAAATTATAAAATACAAAACAAATTAATGAAATTAATCAAATCAACTAAACTTCTCACATACTATCGAAAAATAATTACCAATTTCGCTAACTTCATAAAATAATCGCATAATCATGTATGGATATGTGATATGTTCTATGCTATATTAGTACCAGCTTGATTCCTTGCTCATAGAGAGGACCTTACATAATGATAACACCGATTGCATCAGAAACAAAATCTACAATGATCGCCAACCAACTTGAAGAAATGATTCTAGCAAAAAGATTCAAGGCTGGCGAATCCCTCCCCAGCCAGCATAAACTTGCCCAACAATTTTCTGCAAGCAGCAGAAGTGTCAGGGAAGCTTTCAAAAACCTTGAGGCAAAAGGACTCATTCAAGTCCAGCAGGGAAAGAAAGCCATAGTCAAAAGCAACAACCTTGACCAATTCGTAGAATCCCTTTCCATGTCCATGATAAGCAAACAAGCTCCGGACCGGAAACTGCTTTCCGATTTGATGCAAGTCAGAACCACTGTTGAAGTTTCCGCTACCAGGGAACTTTCCCGTGATCCAAATAGGATGCTGATTGTCAGATCCCTCGACCGTTGCTGTTCAAAAATGGAACAATTGTTACCTACGATGGAAAATACAAAAGATATGGAAACCATCAAACAATTCAAACAAGTGGAATTTGAATTCCATACTGCCCTGATCAGATCCAATGACAACGTAATCCTCAATAGTATCTACGAAAATCTTTCACCACAGCTTTATACTGCCTTGGACAGGCTTCCTGAAACCTATGGTGAACAAAAGAAAAAAGTCAATGAATATCGCTATCTGGTTGAAGCCCTCGAAAACGGACAGACAGACCTGGCCGTTGCCCTTACACTTGTCAACCTGACCAACATCAAGGATAAATTCGAAACTCTTGATATCTAGACCTTTAAAGAAAACTCTTATATGAACTTTCCCCATAGAGTTGGAGAGTTCTGAGAGCTAGGCTACTGATTGACGGTATTGCACCGGAGACCGGTAGCCTAGTTTTTTTTGTATTCGCTTGTCATTGTACCAAGCGATGTATTCCCTTACCAGCTGTTCCATCTCTTCCTTGGTTAGCAGTCTCTTTCTGTTCTGGTAGATGGTCTCACACTTCATGAGGCCGAAGAAATTCTCGATGCAGGCGTTGTCTGTTATGTGGCATATTATTTTATAGCGGTATTTGCACGGTCAGCTGAGAAGAAAGTTGCACGCTTGGTTAGAGCTCCTTATGCAACGAAAGGCCTCCGAAGAGGCCAGTCCTTGAATACAATCGTAAACCTATTCTAGAAAGGTGCAGGATCTGCGAAAACGTCAATCATGCAGTTCTCGTAACAGTACTCCAGGTCCTCCCTGAACACAGCCTGCCTTCTCATTATGCCGTTGGCTTTTTCACAGATGCTGCGGTGCATTGCTTCGTCATCCACTCGACTTCTGTATAGATTGATGACATGCAGGTAATAGCTTTCGGTGAATTCGTGGTGGAGCACAACCAGTGGTACCGGTCTCTCTTCCTTGATTTGTGTATTTGGATCCATGGTCGTTTTTCCTTATGCTCTCATTCCCACCAGTTCCTGGTCACTTTCCTGATCACCTCTGCCGGGATGGTCAACAGGCCCTGTTCCATGCCGTGCTGCAATGCCAACAGACATACGGAATTGATGTTCCTGGGGATACCCGCCGACACCTGGCTGACGGCTATCAGCGCAGGCTTGTCGAATATCTCGGAACCGCGGCCGCCGATGGTCTTCAGGTGGTGCTCGATGTATCCGAAGCACTCATCCTGGGTGAGGCTCCGAAGGTTGTATCCGTCGAGGATCCTGCTCATCAGGGGGCGTGCCTGCGGGTTGCGCAGCTTCTCGAACAGGCCTTCCTGCCCGCACATGACGATCGGTATCACATTTGCCTTGGCGAGGTTCTGCTGGCTTATGAGGTGGAGCTGGGCATAGAAATCACCGGTGAAGTGATGGCACTCATCGATGACCAGGACGGGCCGCTTCCCGTCGTTGTAGATGAGGTCCAGCGCCTCATGAATCTGCCTGAGCATGGTGGAGGGCTGGTTGGTCCTGGTGAAAAGCCCCAGCGATGCCATGAGCTGCCTGAGCACCTCGACGAAGCTCCACTGCCCTCCTACCAGGTCGATGACCTGGTAGCTCTTGGCAGGCAGCTGGGAGAGTACGTAACGCAACGTCGTCGACTTTCCCGCCCCCACATCACCGATGAGGGTGAAGTACATGCTGTTCTGGATGGCGAACTGTATCTTGTTGCTTATCTCCACCATCGAGGAGAGCAGGTACATCTGCTGGGGCTTCAGTTCCGGAGAGAAGGGTATCTGCTTGAACCCGTAGAAGGTGCGGATGTCCGTGTTCACAGCTGCACCCCCTGCATCCTGTGGGCCCGTGAGTTGGCCTGGTAGTCCACCGGCTTGCAGCATTCCGATGCTCACCCCCTCATGAAAAGCTTCCACATCGCTGGTGGTGTTGTACCTAAGCTCGATCTTCCTGCCCGAATATCCCAGCGGGACCTCGAGCAGCACCGAGTCGAGGCTTACGGTCCTGGCCTTGCTGCCACCGTCCGAATTTCGCGCTTCCTGAACAGCCTGGGCAGGTCCGGCGGGGCCGGCCTGACAGCCTGGACCTCGGAGAGGTAGCATTGCAGGGGAGACATCCCGATGCCGGAGTGATACCTGCCGTTGTACTCCTCAAGATAGGCCATCCACCGCTTGTTCAACTCGTACAGTTCCAGCGGCTCGTCGCCCAGGGTGGGCAGGAACTGCATCCTCACCGTCGAGAACAGTCGTTCCACCTTCGCCTTTCCTGTGGGGGTGTATGGCCTTGAGTGTGTAAAATTCACCTCAAGGGAAGCACAACCAAGTTTTATGCGCTCGTCCCGCATGGCGGCCCCATTATCGGTATGACATTGGCGGGGCAGTCCCCGGGCATTGAAGCCGCCCCAGAGGCAGTCAAGCAAGCTGTCGCTGGTCTCATCCCGGTAGAAACGGGCGTAGGTCACCAGACGGGACTTGTCGTCGATGAGGGCGAAAAGCTTGGCCGTCACGATCTTGCATTCCTTTCCCTGACCGACATGCACCTTCGGCCCGACCATCGCATCCAGATACCAGACCTGGTTCACGTATTCCATCTCCAGCCGGCGCATGTCCCTGTCGTTGGGATTCCTGCCTTTTGTGTCCTGGTTGCGGAACACCCGGTAGATGAGCGTCATGTCCACAACCTCCGAGGGCAGGAAGATGCCTTGCTTCTCGGCCATCCTCACCAAGGTCGTGATTTTGATGTCCGGATGCTGGCGGCGGAACAGTATAAGCGCCTGCTCTGTTTCGCTGCTGAGCTTTCTGCGTGACCCCTTGTCAGAGCGGTCGCGGGGATAGAGATCCTCGATGTTGCGGTTCCTGCGGTAAGCGTTGAGCCAGTTGTAGAGGGTGGGCATGCTCACCGTCCGCTTGTCAGAATAGGGAATGTCGTACAGCTTGGAGCAGATTTGCTTCATCCTGCGCGTGATGTCCCCATACTGCGAACGGTCATCGAGCAGAGGGAAAATGAGTCCGAAGCGGAACAGGCCTATCTGTTCCTTCTTTTGCGAGTCCATAGGTAAGGTACCTCCTGAAATAGATACCGAAAGCCTAGGGGATGCACCTCGGCACATATAGATACAAACGTTGGTGGGAAGGGTTGAGCAGCCGCAAACCCATCAAGGAGATACTCCGGTCTTGCACGATCCTTACTGAAGGAGGGGCCGTCAGACAACCCTTGAGGGCAGCCTTGAAGTGGGGAAACAGCTGATCATGATCCGGGAAGTCGCTTTCGCAGCGGCTCCTGTCCGAATATCCCTTCCACCATCTGCGCTGCAGGTAGCCGGATATGCCGATAATGGTGCTGAAGTGTCCTTTCTCGATCCTGCAGGCAAGAATGCGACAAATGGTTTCCAGGCTGAATAACTTGAAGGCATGGACCCACAGGGGCAGCAGGGTATAGGTCTTCCTGCAGCAAGGACAAAGCTTGCGGTGGATCCACAGCTGGAGACTGGCAAGACTGTCGGTGATGAAATAGCGCTTTCTCCATCCGTGGCCGTGCAACCTGGTGCGACAGAAAGTGCAGAAGAAAACACCCAAAGAGTGGGAGCTGGGAGGTCCTTGGCCCTCGACCACTTGCAATTCCGCCAATTCAATGGCAATCTCTAAGAGCATTATTGCAAACTGGAGAGGGACAACTTTGGTCGGGAAGCCCTCTCCTTTTCCTTTATAGGAGAATGTGCAACTAATGTACCATGCTCAAGCTACACTTACCAAAGCATTTTGCAACTTTCGGCCGTCTTCCTGATAAAATAATTTGCCGCCTAACAGTTGTCCCAACAGTTTCCCCTGCGGGACATGCTCTGCACCACACCGAGACCCCTAAGGTAGTCGACATAGGCCCTGTTCGTGTAGGTCCATCCCCGGTCCGAGTGGATGAGGACGCCATGGAGATCGAATCCCTTGTCGACCAGTTGCTGGATGGCCTTGATGACCATGGCGAGGCTCTGGTGCTCCTCCATGACATAACTCACGATCCCGTTGTCGTACAAATCCTTGACCGCGGCCAGGAACAACCAGCCCCCCACGACACGAAGGTACGTGATGTCGGTCACCAGCTTGCACATGGGCCCCTCTGCCGAGAAGTCCCTGGCCAGTATGTTTTGTGGCAGTTCCCTTGCAGTTTCTTTCCGTATCCGATAGTAGCCCTTGGGAAACCGTCGGATGCGGACCTTCGCGTTCAGGGCATGTTCCTTCATGACCCGCTCGACGCGCTTGTGGTTCAGTTGCACGTACCCGAACCTCGCCTTCAGTTCCTGCGTCATCCTTGGAATCCCGTAGGACCAGTTTGTCTCTTCTTGTATCTGCCTGATGTGCGATGCTATGGAGACATCATTGTTGACTCGAATCATCCTTGTGTTGTTCCCAGTAATAGTAGGTGCTCGGGCAGATGCCTGCCAGCTTGAGCGAACGGGTCACAGGGGACTCCGAGCTTCCGTGCCTCAGCAACTGCTGATAGAACTTTTTTTTTGACGGATCCGTCTCCTCTGCCTCGCAGATTTGGAAGTACGTCCTGTAGAAGATAATCCCGTCGTGCATCCCCTTGAGCTCTGGACTGCTGTTGCCTTACGAGCTTCTCGAGCTCTTCCATCTTCTTCCGTTCCAATTCCGTCATTGTGTCCACCTTTCCTCTTTCTGCCTTTCTTTCTCGTGCAGACCCCGTACTCAGTATAGTTCCGAATCCATACATTCAGAACACTAATCGACAAGGCGTATTTGCGGCAAAGACCAGATTTGGTTTCTTCCTTGGACAGCGACTTGAGGACAATCCCTTCCTTTACTTGCTCGTTCATGGCCTCGTATCTACGGTCGTAGGTACAGTACACCCAGCTCTCGTTTCCACCTTCGTATTGCTTGCACCACCGCCTGGTGCTTGACGGATTGAGACCCAGTCTCTTGGCGGTGGCCTTGCCTTTGCATCCTTGCTTGAATAACTTCAAGGCCTTGAGTTTCGTCTTTTTGCTGATCTTTGACATAACAATCCCCCATGTTTGGATTTCTCCAATTCACGGGGGAAAGTTCAATACAAGGAGCCTCAAGGGCTCCTTTTTTTATTAAAAACCATGATTCTTCTCTATTTATTAATGTCATAGGTAAGACATAGGTAAGAATATCTTGGCAGAAACTTTATACTGATGAACATATATATTTTTTTGATATATTTCTATTGCATAAAGTTACAAAAAGACATAGGCTTATAACCGAGAATAAGTATAGACTTATGACATCATTTAAGGTCTAATAATTTATTTCTAGCGAGGGTATCGATATGACTTATATTTCTGAAACAAAAGCCCAAAGAAATCGCTTCGACACTTGAAGAGATGATTCTAGACAATAGATTGAAAAGTGGATCTTTCCTGCCTTCCCAGCAACTTCTTGCTGACCAATTCAGCACATCGAGCCGACCTATACGAGAAGCCCTGAAATTATTGGAAGCAAAAGGACTGGTAACTATTTCCCAAGGGCGGCGTGCCCAGATAAAAAGCAACAGCCTTAGCCAATATGTCGAATCAATTTTCAACAACGATTATCAATAAGCAAACCAACCCCGGAAAATTATTAAGAAATCTCATGCAAGTCAGAATTACCATTTCCACCAGTGCAACACGGGATTTTCTCTCGCCTTGAAAATCGAGAGACTTATCTTTCCCAGCTCTGAAAAGCTTCTGCCCAGATGGAGCTGGCCATCCCCCTTATTTACCAGAAGGATGCCATGGGAAACAAGCAATTCCAGGAAGCTGAGAACGAATTCAACCAAATATTGATATCTGCAAACAATAACCAGATACTCTCTTCCATCTACGAGAATCTTGCACCGTTGCTTGACACAGCCCTCCAATCCCTTCGCTTTACTCCCCTTCAGCTTGAAAAACGGGCAAAGGATTATTCGTATCTCTGCGAAGCCTTGCAAAACGGACAGACTGATCTGGCTGTCGCCTTGATCTTGGTAACACTTACGACATTACAGAACAAGGTGATCGATAAATTTCCTGACGAGGTTGCATCAGCCTCTGCATAAAATGGTAATTTGGCAAAACACCCTTTGCATGGTATAGTCCATCCAAAGGGGTTTCTATGGGCAAACGAATCATTGAATTGGATCATATCTCCGTAAGAAGAATGGGAATCAACATTCTCGATGATATCTCACCTTTCCCTCTGTGAAGGTGAACATGTCGCGATCATCGGGCCAAACGGAGCCGGGAAAAGCACCTTGATCCAGATTATCAGCGAAGAGATACATCCCCTTTACAACCCTCTCTCAAAAAGACTCCTCTTTGACAAAGAACGATGGGAAGTATTGGAATTGAGAAAGAAGCTGGGCATTGTCTCTGCTTCCCTGCAGTATCTTTGCAACAGCACCTATAGTGGTTGGGAAATAACCGCTTCAGGATTCTTCAGCTCGATCGGTCTCGACTTTCATCACAAGGTAACTGAAGAGCAAGCCTTAAAGACAGAAGAGGCCCTCAGATTTTTCAATGCCTGGAAACTGAAAGACAAACAGATGAACAGACTCTCCTCGGGAGAGGCTAGAAGAGTGCTGCTTTCTCGGGCTTGTGTTCATGACCCACAGGTCATGCTCCTTGATGAAGCGGTAGCAAATCTCGATTTCCCTTCTCGTCACCAATATAGACAAGAACTCCAGTTGCTTGATCAAAGTGGAAAGACAATTATTTTGGCAACCCATGAATTAAGCGAAATCATTCCTGCCATAGAGCGGATAATTGTCATGAAGCAAGGTAAAATAGTTCAAGACGGTAAAAAACAAGACATAATGAAAGAAGAAATCCTCAGTGAGGTATATGGTACGAAGGTATTCATCGACCAACGAGAAGGGCTGTTCACAGCTTGGTGTTGAGCATTTTTTCCACGCTGGACTTTTTTTGTAGTATACTTGCGATAAGAACGATATAAGCGAGGTTTACCTATGAAACGTTGTTTCTATCATTATTCACAGTGTAAGCGGTAACTGTTTCATCATTGGCTCCTATCTCAAGGAACTGATGGAGCAGCGAAATGTTGACGCCCGTCTTTATCGCGTAGAAGACCCTGATTTACATATCTGGGCCAATACGCAAAGAAACTACCAATGATTTCTATGAAGATATTTTGGCTCTGCCAGTGGGCAAGTCTCTCTACTTTATTGAAAAGCGATATGGTCATCCTTGGAAGTCCCACTCGATTCGGAAACATCTCCGCTGAAATGAAAACCTTTCTTGATACTACGTTGCCTCTCAGCAAGGACAGAAGCCTTGAAACCAAATTTTTTGCTTGTTTTCACCAGTTGCTCCCATTCGACTTGTGAAGGCGCCCATACACTCAGTGCCATGATTTATTGGTCACAAAATATGGGTATGCTTCATATTCCCTATGGAGTCCACGAAGAAATCGAGAATCTGGACCAACCTGTTGCAGGAATAGTCCATTTGGCAGGAAAGGAAGATTCAATCCGGCCGAGCGAGCAACTAGGACAAGAAATGGAAGTGTATGCTGATATTCTCAGTGCCTATATCCAGGAATAAAGAAAAATTTCAAATGCGATGAAATAACAGGAAGCAGCCTTTTGGCTGCTTCCTGTCATTACCACTTTTTCATCATTTTTATGGCATTATTCTTTTGGCATTGTCTTTTTAGGCTTGCTATTTCTGTTCTTCATTTTTTGTATCCAAATGAAAAAGCTTTCCTACCCAACGCTTGAAAAAGCTCTTTCCAAACCTAAGCTTATAATCCATCGCAGCACTGGCAATGGATACTTCCTGACTTCCGCTTGTATATTTCAAGTGGTCCCAATGCCTGACTATCCACATATAAAGGTCAGCCTCGGTCTTTCCCGGAAATGCAGACAGGATTTTTTCCTGACGAATTTCTTCGATGATTGGTTGATAGACATGGTTATACCAAGAAAGAGCCGCTTCCTCGAAACTTATCTCCTCTTCCTTGTCCTGGTTGATATAGTATTTATGAACCAGGATATGATTGACCATCTCTGGATAGGAACCTGGAGAAGAAAAAACAATTTCATCCATCGGAAGAAAAACAGGATTATATTGGTCGATAAACCGTTTTCGTTCATATTCAACAACCCGTTTTCCAAGCTGACGCATGGTCAACCCCGGTTCCAAGGGGATTTCCGTATCAAGTTCCACAACCTCGGCATCAATGAATTCCACGCCCTGGGTTTTCGCTACCGAGACCCTGTGGTTTCCATCCCTGACAAAATACCAATCACCAAGTTTATAAACTGATATAGGAGGAAGGATTATATAATCTTTCGAGGCTCTATCAATACTCTGCCATCGAGAACGAAGCAATTCTTTCTTTGGATAAAAAGCAAGGGAGAAATCATGATAACGCCCCTCACTACCTATTATGTTTGCAATTGGTATGGTCCGCATACCAAGGTAGGTTTCATTTTTCGGCTTGATCATTTCAGTTACGGCATACAACGAAAGCAAATCGGAATTCTTCCAGGCAAGGCTGCTCATCAACGACTGCATCCGACCGCGATTCCGGGCTTTCTCGAAGTCTTCGCTCGACTCCATGAAAAGAGGATTTCCCATACTCTTATTCCTTTCCCAGCAAGGGATCATCAATAATAAAACTCTGGTAAACATTGATTATCTTGGTTTGTTTATAAACGGCATGTCGGTTTGCATTCAAATCGATGAGATGCACATGCCCATGTAAAAGATATTTTGGCTTGAACCAATCCATAAAGGTCAAAAACGTAGAAAAACCACGGTGACAGGCATCGACATCATCATTGATTCCCAAAGGAGGTGCGTGGGTAAGAAGAATATCAAGGTATCTTCCGTGAACCACTCGATTCCAGAAAAGCCGGGGAACCATTCCCATCATCCTCCAGAACATTTCCCTTTCGCTATATTGATGCCGACCCTTGTTATATCGCATGGAACCACCCAGACCACCGATGAGGAGATCATGACGCTTATCATAGATTATCTTCCCATCGACGAAATCGCCTCCAAACGTCGGGAGGAATTGCATCATACCTTTCCCATCGGAGTATCCATATTGGTTCAGAGTATTGGCATGAGAAAGAAATTGGGTAAGGTATTCCAGATTATGATTCCCGAATACAAAAAACAAAGGCTTATTCAGAATGGAAATGATAAACTCATAATATTTAAGGGGAAGGTCGCCGGCAGAAATCACCACATCTACGTACCCATATCGGGCCGCTAGATTCTTGGAATAAATCAAGGGATCTGTTTCATCGGCGATACAGAGAATCTTCATGGCTATCCCACACTATATCCGCAATCAACAGTTACCACTTCACCGGTAATCGCTGTTGCAGAAGAGAGAAACAAAGCGCAATCGGCAACCTCACCAGCCTTTACAAGCCTATTGAGAATCGCACGACCCTCGAACTTCAACCTTACTGTATTAGTATCGTCATGAAGATATGGCGCGTCAAGCAACCCGGGGGCCACACCATTTACCCGTATGGAAGGTCCAAGCTCTGCTGCAAGACTCTTGGTATAGGAAACAACGGCGCCCTTGGAAGCATCATAATGGGCAGTTCCACCAAACCCGGGATGGAAAGCATTCATCGAGGCAATATTGATAATTACTCCATTTGTGCTTTTCCGGAGTAAGGGAATTGCTTTCTTGCAAACCAGGAACATTCCCTTTACATTGGTATCAAAGACTTTGTCCCAATCGGATGGCAAAAGATTTTCCTGTTCTGAAACAGTGAATACTCCGCTATTATTTATAAGGATATCCAAAGATTCCAAGGATTCAAACAATTTAAAAATGCTTTCCTCACAAAGGATATCAAGTGAAGCAATCGTCAACTTTTCCCCTAATTCCCGAACAAGTTTTTCTGCCTTGTCCTTGTTATGGGTATAGGTACAGACAACTTGATCACCATGCTCCAGAAATGCACGACAGAGTGCACTGCCCAGATTGCTCGTTCCTCCAGTCACCAATACTGTTCTCACAGCTCTTCCCTCCTGAGAAAGGTCTCCAATTCCTTGCAATTTGGATATTCACCAAGTAACTGTCTATTTCCCTGGATATATCGATCTGCTTGAAAAGGTGGACACATCGTTGTCGCACAAAGTGCATACCCTTCGGGTTTCAATAATCTTGTCCCTTGGTAGCATCCACCCGGAACTATGGTAACGGGATTCTGATTTTCCCCCACCGGGCCCAAAAGAGAAAGGGAGTGTCTTCCATCAGGGTAGAGAATCAACTGCTGCAGGGGGGAACCTTGAAGAAAATACCAGATTTCATCAGTTGGAAGCCAATGCAAGGAAGAAAAACTCTCAGGAGTAACCAAATAATAAATGGTACCTCCCAGAATTTCCATTCCCTTGCGATGGGTATAGATTTTCCTGAAAAAACCACCCTCCCCTTCAAGGCTTTGCAAACCAAGTCTCTGGATCAGAGACTTGGCATCATCAATCAAAGTGGCCATACCTTGGTAATGGAACGGACAAGAGCCGAAAAAGATTCCTTGGCCTTCTCACCGGTTTCCAACACTTCCCTATGATCCAAAGGCTGCTCAAGGATTCCAGCAGCCATATTGGTAAGACAACTGATTCCCAATACCTTCATGCGCATATGGCTTGCCACGATGGCTTCGGGGACCGTCGACATACCAACAGCATCAGCACCGCACAAACGAGCAAACCGTACCTCGGCAGGAGTTTCGAAAGAAGGTCCCGTAAAAAGCTGGTAGATGCCTTCTTTCAGATCCAATCCCAAATCCTTACCACATTTCTTTGCAATTTGGCGGAGTGTCTTATCATAGGCGGTAGACATATCAAAAAAACGTTCACCCAAGGCATCCTGGTTCATTCCCCGTAACGGATTATCCGCGATCAACTTGATATGATCACTGATAAGCATCAAGTCTCCTGGTTTCCACGATTCATTTACACACCCCGCGGCATTCGTAAGCAACAGATTCTTGATTTTGAGAATATGCATGGTCTGAATGGGAAAAACCACTTGATCCATTCCATAGCCTTCATAGTAATGGAATCGCCCTTGCATACACAAAACCCGTTTCCCTTCAAGATTACCGACAACCAATCTGCTTTTATGACCAGATACCGTGGAAACGGGAAAATGGGGAATATCCTTGTAGGGAATATATACAGGATCCTGAATAACATCTGCAAGTTCTCCGAGGCCACTTCCCAGAACCATACCTATCTGAACAGGTTCTTCCCCTATTTTTGAAGCAATATACGATGCAGCTTCCTGCAATTTTTCCATGAGATTATCCATAAACCCTCCAATTTCTTCAGCCTACTATATTTTTTGCATTCAGAAAAGCAATAGGCTTCTTCCAAGAAAAAGGAAACAGCCCCGAAAGGCTGTTTCCATACATGCACAAAACATCTTAAAAAGGTTCGCCGGAAGCCTTTGGCGCAGCCGAGTGCTTCGAAAAAAGCACCAAGGCCAACAAGGTGGCAACATAGGGGAAAACCTTGAAAATAGCCGGAGGCACAACCTCCAGGGAAGGAATAACCTGGGAAACGTTTGCTATCGTAGTAGCAATACCAAAGAAGAAAGTGGCTCCCAGAATTCCAAGAGGTTTCCATTGTCCAAATATCAAGGCTGCAATAGCCAAGAATCCCAAGCCTGCAACGGTTCCATTGAACTCACCGGAATACGTAATCAATATAACACCGCCACCAAGCCCTGAGAGAGCCCCACTCATCAGCACCCCAAAATATCTCATCTTATGAACACTGATACCAGCAGAGGCAACAGCCGAGGGATGTTCACCACAAGCCCGTAGACGCAAGCCAAAGGAAGTCTTGTAGAGAAGGATCCAAGAAAGACCCCAGATCAGCAGACAAAGCCAAGTAGTCCAATAGGTTTGGCTGAACAGAAGTGGTCCGAGAACCGGAATACTTGACAATACAGGAATGTCTTTTCTGATAATACCCATCAGGATCCTGATGTTTCCGCTTCCGGAAATAGTCCTGGCCAGGTATACGGTCAAGGCACTTGCCAACATGTTGATCGCAGTACCGCTGATTACCTGATCTGCCTTCAAATTGATGGAAGCAAACGCATGCAAGACGGAAAAGAGAGCCCCTGCAATGACCGCCGCCAACAACCCCAAGGGGAGGGCAAGCGCAATGCTATAAGTCTCCACCATCTTGATCGTAAGGGCTGAAGCAAAATACCCAATGAGCATCAAGCCTTCCAATCCAAGGTTGGTGACGCCGCTTCTTTCACTATACAGACCACCCAAAGCAGTAATAAGCAATGGTATCGTGTAGGCTATTGCATAAGGAAAAATCCTTGTAAGTATCAACCACATATTACTTTACCTCCTTGGATGGTGTTTCAGTCTCTTCTTTATCCAATGCTTTCGTTTCATTCTTCATTTGGATTCTATGAAACAAACCATCCCACATTCTCTTGAACAAGACGCTGGTGGCAGTAAAGTAGATGATTACCGCAATAATGGTATCCGCAATTTCAGGAGGTATATTGGTCATGGCATTCATGAACCCTTTTCCTGACTGCAGTATCCCAAAAAACAAGGAACTGAGCAAAACTCCCAATGGATTGCTAGCCCCCAGCAAAGCAACGGCGATACCATCAAAACCCTGGGAAGGCATCACGCCGATTTGCATATTCCTTGAATACCCTGTGTAATAGGTCAGACCAGCCAATCCAGCAAGGCCTCCCGCAATCATCATGGAAATGACAACGCTCCGATTGACTTTGATACCTGCATACTCTGCGCAAAACCGGTTCGAGCCTACTGCCTTCAATTCAAAGCCAAGCGTTGTCTTGTCAAGAATGAACTTGATGACAATTACGGCAACTACGGCAATGAAAAAACCCAGGTTCATATAGGAACCATTGAATAAATTGGTAAGCCACGGAGACCTCAGCGATTGCGATATGGCAATACTGGAGGATTCAGTCTCCAAAGAAGGTCCCTTGAGGTAAGCAGGAACAAAATAGTAGATTGACCAGTAGGCAATCCAGTTCATCATAATGGTTGCGACAACCTCATGCACATTGAATTTTGCCTTGAGAAAACCGGGGATGACGCCCCAGACCGCTCCGCCAAGAAACGCAGAAAGGGTAAGCACTACAAGAAACAACGGTCGAGGCAAAAATACATAGTGAGCAACCAAGGTAGCACATAAGCCTCCAACCAGAATCTGCCCAGAGGCCCCGATATTGAACAAGCCTGTCTTGAAGGCGAAGGCAACAGAAAGGCCAACTAACATAAGGGTCGTAGAGGTCGCAAGGGTGTTGCCAATCCTCTCGATATTCATCAACGCGCCTTTATTCAGATACAAAAATCCTTCAAAAGGATTGCTTCCGATGGAAGCCATCAGTATTGCACCAGCCAGCAAACCCAGCAAGACCGCACTGAGGGCAACAAGGAAGGCATTGCTCTTCAATTCTTTGGTAGTATGTTTTTTCATTCTGCACCTTCTTTGTGCTTTACACCGGCCATCATCAAACCAACAGCCTGTTCATCTGTCTCACTGGTCTTCACTATATCGATCAATTCACCGGAATTCATGACAGCAATCCGATCCGAAAGATTGAAAATCTCATCCAATTCAAAAGAAACCAACAAAACTGCATGACCCTTGTCCCTATGGGCGATCAATTGCGAATGGATATACTCGATAGCCCCGACATCCAATCCTCGGGTAGGCTGTACGGCAATAAGTAATTCAGGATCCGATACTACCTCACGGCCTACTATCAGTTTCTGTTGGTTGCCACCGGATAACTTTCCGGCCAAGGAATCAATGCCTTCCCCGCTACGGACATCAAACTGGGTGATTACCTTCTTGGCATACTCTTGCAGATATTCTTCATTGAGTATTCCGTTCTTGCTGAAAGGAGCACGATAGAATTCCTTTATCGCGACATTGTCACTAAGGGTCTCACTCATGACCAACCCACGTTTCTGTCGATCCTCAGGAATATGGCCGATACCGATTTCATTTCTCTTTCGGATTTGTGCATAGGTAATATCATTGCCATCAAGACTGATTGTTCCACTCTCGACGTCCCTCAGACCTGTAATGGCTTCAATCAATTCAGACTGGCCATTTCCGTCGACGCCGGCAATACCCACAATCTCGCCTGCCTTGACACAAAGATTGAAGCTTTTCACCCCGAGGACCTTCTTGTTATTCATAACATTCAAGTCATGGATATCCAAAATGACCCTACCGACCTGAGCTGGTTTCTTGTCGACCTTGAAATTGACTGGACGGCCAACCATCATGGAAGCCATTTTTGCCTGGGAGGTCGTTTTCACGTCGACGACCCCGATGACTTTACCCCTTCGGATAATGGTACAACGATCGGCAACGGCCTTGATCTCATTCAATTTATGGGTAATGAGAATTACTGATTTGCCTTCAGCGATGAGATTACGCATAATCTGCATCAAGTCCTCGATCTCCTGGGGAGTAAGGACTGCGGTAGGCTCGTCAAAAATCAAAATATGGGCATCGCGGTAGAGCATCTTCAGAATTTCTACACGCTGTTGCATTCCTACGGTAATATTTTCGATAATCATATCAGGGTCAATATTCAGACCATATTTCTCGGATAGATCCTTGATCTTCTTGGAGGCTGTTTTTCTGTCCAGGAAAAAATGCCCTTCCTTCCCGAGAATGATATTCTCCGTGACGGTAAAATTATGAACAAGCTGGAAGTGTTGGTGAACCATGCCTATGCCAAGATTACTTGCATCATTCGGACTATTGATGGAAACCTGTTCTCCCCTGACCTTGATAGTTCCGATATCAGCGTGATACAAACCAAACAAAATACTCATCAGCGTGGATTTTCCCGCTCCATTCTCACCAAGAATGGCATGAATTTCGCCTTGCTCCACTTGTAAGGTGATATCATCATTTGCAACAATCCCTGGAAATTCCTTGCGGATGTTCAGCATTTCAATAACATGACTCATCGGTTGACTCCCTATGAGGACACGCCGTGCGTGTATTTTTGATTAAATAAAGATAGTTTAGAGTACACAAGGGCCACCTATGTTCGGTGGCCCTTGTTACAGGTACATACTTACTCAGACTTATTTATACAGTCCATCAGCAGAAGCTGCGACGGAAATTCCGCCACTCTTCATTTTTGCATATACGTCGGCAACTTCAGAAACAACTTCCTTGGAAAGGTTCGGATTCTCTACAGGAATACCGATACCATCGTTGGTAGCATTGAGTCTGAGAATCTGACCACCAGGGAAAGATCCATTCAATTCAGCGGTGATCATATCATAGGAAGCACGATCAAGATACTTCATTGCTGAAGTAAGGATAACGGATTTTCCACTAGGCATTACACCTTCGCTGTACTGGTCAACGTCAACACCAATTACCCATACTTTCTTTCCTGCAGCTACACGGTTCTTTGCTTCGTTGATAACACCAACACCAACACCACCGGCGGCAGCGAAAATTACATTAACACCCTTGTCGTACATGGAAGCAGCAATCTGCTGTCCAGCACTTATGTTGTCAAAGGAACCCTGATACAGGTCATTTTCCTGCTTGAGCACAATCTTTGTCCCATAGTTTGCATTGGCATACTTGATACCCTGTTGGAAGCCCCAGTTGAATTTCTGTACGGCAGGGATTTCCATTCCGCCAACAAAACCAAACTCAGCTTCTTTCATTTGCAAGGAGGCAGCCAATCCAGCCAAGAAACCAGACTCTTGTTCAGCCCAATAAACAGCTACTACATTCTTTTCAATACGGAAAGTCTGATAGTCAGCGGTATGGGGTTCGCCATCAAGAATGACAAACTTGACCTTGGGAAATTTATCCTGGGCTTCGTACAGGGAAGTCTCAAACTTGAATCCCGGGCAAATCACCATATTATAGCCGGCATCTACAAGATTTCCGATTTCCTTGAGGTAATCAGCTTCAGTGGTCCCTGAGGGCTTGAGATATTTGGTCGTAAGGCCATAATCGGCAGCAGCACGAACAATACCTTCCCAGGTGCCCTGGTTAAAGGATTTATCATCAATTGTTCCACTATCAGTAACCATGCCAACCCGAAGGTTGCTTTTTGCAGGACCTGCTTCACCGGTTCCCTGGGCAAAACCCATGGCACCAAGCATAAGGAAGGCACAAAGCATAACAGTCAGTTTCTTCATTACGTTCTCTCCTATTTTGTGACGAACACAAAGAGTCTTTATACCGCTATTCTACATTCAGCCTTTACCATTGTCAAACAAAGAAATCTTTTTCAGATTCGTCTAAAGTTCCTTCCATTTGGTTTTTGTATAAATAATTAAAAATATATCAATACTGTATGATAAGTCGTGGAAAAAAATGTTTCCCTTCCATGGGAAATTCAAAGGTATATTATTTCAAAAAAATAGCGTATAGGTCTCGGCAAGAAAGACAAATACGCTACAAAAACAGGCAGAACAAATACATAGGAGGAAATTACGCCAAGGACATTTCTTCCTCGATGCAAGCCAGTAAAAAGGGACCTACTCCCTTGAAATCATCTTCAACGACTTTTTCCTGGATATAATAGCGGAACGAGCCGTCCCTATAGGGATTTCCGCCCAAGCCAGCAACTGAGCAAATACCACCAAGATGCAATTGCCCCTGGTCATCCTTGCGTAAATAGGTGGTTTTCATATCTTCCATCGCCAATCCAGCTTTTGCAAGACAGGTCTCCCTCATTGCAGGATCACGGACAATACCCAATCGGACAGCCTTGAACAAGGTATAGCAAAACATACTGGTACAAGAAGTCTCTTCATAATTTCCTGCCATATCGCCTTTATCCAGGACTTGGTACCACATCCCCTTCTTGCCTTGGACTTTCAAGAAGGCAGGGATCAGGGAATTCATGATTTCATACAGGTTTTCTCGCTCAGGATGGTCCATAGGCAAGAAGTCCAGGGTATCCAAAATGGCCATGCAAAACCATCCCAGGGCCCTCCCCCAGAAATGGGGAGAAAGTCCGGTATCCTTATCAGACCAACGTTGTCCTCTCGACTCGTCATAGGCATGATACAGCAACCCTGTCTTAGAATCCCTCAAGGTCTTATAGACAACCTGAA
Source organism: uncultured Sphaerochaeta sp. (assembly GCF_963676625.2). Lineage (GTDB taxonomy): Bacteria > Spirochaetota > Spirochaetia > Sphaerochaetales > Sphaerochaetaceae > Sphaerochaeta. Next base: position 1,352,400 of record NZ_CAXXYB010000004.1, on the reverse strand, counting down.
TCTGAGCTGCAATATCATCAAAACCCTTTGGTTCATTGAATTCCTTGCAATACTGAGCATAGAAAGGCCCTTGCATATAGACACCATCAAGCCAAATTTGCCAAGGGTATATTTCCTTGTGCCAATAAACTCCGCTGAGGGTTCTTGGCTGGTCTTCCAGCTGTTCCTTCAATAATTTTGCTGCAAGATAAAATCGTTTTTCCCCTGATTTAGCATATAGGTAAAACAAGTTTCTTCCAGCATTGATCTGGTCAAGGTTGTACTCTCCCTTGCGATACGAGACAATCTCTCCATCAGGACCAATCAAAGGATCATACAAACCATAGGCCCAATCATAGAAGTCCTCCACCTGAGCCATCTCTCCGGCCAAGAGGCAACTATGGATAACAAGCCCATGTTCGTAGTGCCACCTCATCATACCCCTATGATATCGAGATACAACAGACCTTGCCATCTGGAGTGACAGTGGTTCAGATACGTTCATCATTATTCCTTATTTCAAGCCAAAGTAGGAAGATACTGGTGGCTTTCTTTCCTAATCGGGAAAAAAGCCACCGGATACAAAACCTTTTTGGTTACTTCAAAAGACCATTTTCCGTGGCAAAGGCTACACCTTTGTCATTCCAATCCTGACCACCGAGTTTCTTGAACTCATCAAGCCACTGTGTCCAGTTTGCAGGAGTAAGGGTACGTTTCCCGGTAATGAATTCACTCAAGCCCTGCTCATAGAAACGTTTGAGATCTGCATTGGGAATAGGAAGCGTATCAGCACCGATCTGGGGAGTCCATTTTCTGGTCTGCATATCCCTCAAGACGGTAAGAGCTGACATTTCTTTCTTGCTGACATCAGTTACATACTTCGGATAGCGGGCATAGAGCTCAATATCACCATTGTAGAAAACCATGTTTCTCAACTGGGTAACAGTCTGGCCACCAGGAGCCGAGAAAGCAACGTCTGGATCAGGAAGACCAGCTACCACAGGAATACCATTGGCATCCTTGTTATAGTTCACGCCTTCGACACCCCATCCCAACAAGTAGTAACCCTCGTCAGAAGCCATCCATTCAAGCAACTGGGCAATCTTATCTTTCTTTCCTTCCTTGACTGCCTTTGCGCTGATCGAATAGATTCGGAAATTGGCAGTATAGGGTCCAATCGAAGATTTCCCGGTTGGTCCTTTTGGAGGATCAATGACAATCCATTGACCGTCAGGGAAATTCTTGTCAAAAGGTGCGTAGTTGGACTGTGCGGCAAAAGCAGCGTTTTGCTCACGCATTACGCCAAAACGGCCCTGTTTCCAAGCAGCACGGAAATCATCCTTCCTGTAGGCAAGCCAGTTCGGATCAATGACATTGGCATCAATCATGGATTTCAGATACACCATGGCATCATAGAATTCGGGCTTCAGTATATTCAAGGAAGCATTTTCCTTGGTCATATCCCAGGTACCATCAACACCGAAAGCACCGAAAATGGGCTCCAGTCTTCTTCCGGGCCATGCTTCAAAATTGTTGATCTCAGTGAAAGCTCCGTATCCCCAGGTATCGTCCTTGCCATTGCCATCGGGATCATCAAAGGTGAAAGCCTTGAGAACAGTCATCAGTTCATCAAGATTGGTAGGAACGGCAAGTCCTAATTTATCAAGCCAATCCTTACGAATCAAAAGTCCTTCATTCTTGGCAATTGAACCAGGATCGGAAAGACCGTAGCCTGTTCCGTTGATCGTGGCCATTGCCTTGCTTACTGCATCGTAATGGGTTGCTGTCCTGACCGGCATCTTTGCATACATATCATCGACAGGTGCAATCAAACCTTGGGGAACCAGTCTCAACAAGACATCCCTACGAAGCATAAACAGATCAGGAAGATTGTTTGCGGCGGCGGCAGCCTGGACTTTCACATCCTGGTCACTTTCGTTTGAAGGAAGGGCAGTCAACTTGAGGTCAATGCCCAATTTCTCTTTGATAATCTTGAATCCAACCCAATCCGCAGGGGGTGGCCCAGCCTCAGTTATTGCAGCTCCATACCATAAATCAATCGAAGTGGGACCTGTCGTTTTTACCTCATCTGTCGATCCTTGTGCAAATACTGGACTTGCAACAAGAGACAACAAGGCAACCAGAGCAACGAGAGAAAGCATGCGTTTCTTCATAATCAATCCTCCTTACATATGAATAACCAACGTACAAAACATGGACAAAAACGTACATTTTACCCTTTTACGCTTCCTAGAAGCGTACCTTTGGTAAAGTACTTTTGTATAAACGGATAAGCCAGAACCATCGGTATTGCACTCAGGAATACCGAAGCAGCCTTGATTGCGGCAACAGGAGCATCTCCGAAGGCATTTACCTCAACATACTCGTTCATGCCACTCGCCATCAAAATATTACGGAGCAATATTGGCAGGGGTTGGAGACTGTTGCTATTCAAATACAACATGGCATGGAAGAAATCATTCCAAAAAGAGACCCCGTAGAACAACCCGATGGTCATGATGATTGCCTTTGACAAGGGAAGGATGATTCTCATCAGAACCTGGATCTCCGTTGCCCCGTCAATTCTTGCAGATTCCTTCAGTTCATTGGGAATTCCCTCAAAGAACGAGCGCATGATCAAACAATTGTAAGTACTGATGGCTCCCGGAATAAAAACCGCCGCCAAATGGTCGATCAATCCGATATTGGTGACAAGCAAGTAAGCGGGAATCATCCCGACATTGAAGACATAGGGAATGACAATCAGTATATTGAAGAATTTTCGGCCAGGCAGGGAGTTGATCGAAAGCACATAGGCCAAGGGAGTAGTCAGGAACAATGCCGAGGTAACCCCTCCTGCCAGAATCAACAAGCTGTTTTTGAAGGCAAGGATGAATCCATTGTTTCCCAACAAGGCTTTATAGGCGGAGTTAGACCACTTCCAAGGGACAAGGAACATTCCCTGAAGGTTATTTCCAATGTAATCATTTGGTCTGAAGGACAGGGTAATGGTACTCCAAAGCGGTATTGCAATAACAAAGAGCAATATCGAAAGAAACACTGTTACCAAGCCATTGAATGTCTTATCCGCAACAGTTGGCTTGAGTGCAACATTTGCCTTGAAACTATTTAACTTTACTTTTTCTTTCTTGTTTCTGGAATTTTCCATAGCTCTCTCCTAATACAATGAGGATCCACCGAAACGTTTGACCAGACGGTTTGAACCGAGGATCAAGAACATTCCGATTACACCCTTGAATAGGCCGACCGCCGTGGCCAGACCAAACTGGAATTCCAGTAAACCTTGACGATACACCCAGGTATCAATGATATCCCCTACCGACAAGACAGGCGTTGAGTACAACATAAAAAGCTGGTTGAACCCTGCATCGAGGATTGTCCCAAGTCTGAGCAAGAGAACAATTACGATTACCGGACGAATCGACGGAAGGGTGATATAGCGAACCCGTTGCCAGGAATTGGCGCCCTCGACCAGTGCCGCCTCAAACAAGGAAGGGTCAATACCCATCAACGCGGCAATGAAAATAATGGCCGTCCAGCCCATCTCCTTCCAGGCATCACTGAAGATGACTATCCAGGGAAAAGCCTTCGTACTGGTCAAGAAATCCAGAGGAGCATGACCGAAGAGTTTCAGCACATCATTGAAAATTCCATCTCCGGGAGCCAGCATGGCAAGAAGTATTCCATACATGATTACCCAGGAAAGGAAGTGAGGGAGATAGGCAAGGGTCTGAACGATTTTTCCCAATATAGGATGAGTACATTCGTACAATGCAATTGCAAGCACGATAGCCAAAGGCAAACTGAAAATCAGCTTTCCAATGCTATACATGAGCGTGTTCCTCAACAATTCCCAAAAATAATAGGAATGGACGAACGTCTTGAAGTTTTCCAGTCCAATCCACTTACTTCCAAGAACTCCATCAAGGGCCATATAATTCTTGAAAGCTATCTGTCCGTTGAAAATGGGAATGTATTTAAACAAAATATAATAAACAAGAGGAACCACCAAAATCGCATACACCGATTTATGGCGTTTAATCTCACGTATGATCTTTGAATCACGTCGCAGCACTTCACTATTGCCCATACCACCCTACCTCATATTGAAAGAATACGGCAAGAATGGGGGATAATGCAGAGAGACTCTTGTACTTTTCCGTCATTTTCACGCTTATGATCGATTGATTGACCTAAAAAACCCAGGAGATAATCCTTTGATTTTTTTGAAAACACGACAAAAATAGGCTTGATCCTGAAACCCTGTCTGACTTGCTATCTCATTTATCGTGAGTCCAGTTTGGCGAAGCAGATTTTCGGCCAAAAAGATTCGATGCCGATTGAGATAATCCCAGGGAGAAAGCCCTATTTCCTTTCTGAAAATCCTGGTAAGGTAGTCCTCACTCACATTTACGGCTTCGGCAAGTTGCCAACGTGAGACCTGCGAGGAAGCGTGAAGGGATAAATATACGACTGCCCGTTTTACCAGGATACCGGTAAGGGAAGGCAAAAGAGAATCATTACCACGCAACCTTATCAATCTGGAAAGAAATTCCTTGCTATCAGCAATACTGGTGTTCACAATGAGAATATTCGGGATAAGACTCAGCTCCTCGATCTCTGATTCCGTCCAGATTTCCTTGATAATGACAATAGGCACCGAAAACGCAACCCTACCCTTGCGAATGGCCGTAAACTGAGACACATTACACTCACAGGAGATCAACAGGGAAGGTTTTGCCTGTAAGGCAAGTTCTTCGAATTGCCCAAGGGAAGTCATTTTGACCAAGGACCCTTGAAAAGCCAAGGAAGTGAGTTCGCCAAGAAAATCACCAAAAACAAAAACAGTCCCCTGAGTTTGCATGGCTCCATTGGATTCAAGCGCTTCCCGTATCGTTGGAAATCCATCAGGACACCCCAGACAAATGAATGGCAAAAGGGAGGTCAGACTATCAGTGCCCAACACATGCAAGGCCAATTGCTGATCCAGACCATTTTCCTGGGCATCCCAGAGAATTTGTCCTATCGAAGAAGGAATTCCACCCTTTCTACCTACCTCAGGGGCATGTAAAATTTGTATAGGTTCGAAAGCTGCAAAAGCGATAGGTACCGTCGCTTCTTCCCTTTCAGTTATATAATAAGGAAAAGAGGGGCCCTGTTTTGACAAAACCGGCTCATCAGAACCCAACCCAGGCCACGGAAGACGAAACCTCACTGAGTTTCCCTGGCAGGAAAAAATTCCCCCACTCATCAAGACAATTCTTTCAGCAAGCAAAAAACCTGGATTTTGACGATACAATTCCGCTTTCCAACCTAGCGAAGTAGAATAGAGAGCAAACTCCAAGCCTTCCGTCGTACTATTGGTTTTGAGAAGACAAATACTGTCATCAGAGATAATCTGGGTCCTGACAATGGAAAGAATTTCCCTCAATCTCTGACGATCTGTACGCAAAGCCGGCAATTCCAGACTTCCCTCATACTGTACATGTCCTTCTGCAAGGAATTCCTGAACAAGGGAACTGGCATTGAACACCTGGATATCAAAACCCAGGGCTCCTGTCTGCGAAAGAGTAAGATCGAGTAGATGGTTTGCCTTGGAAACTTCATCTTCCATTGCTCCGATTATCTGCTTGATTTTTTCGTCGGACCTATCTTCATTTGGAATATTTTTGAAAAGTTGGAGGATAGTGTCCAAGGGGTTGCGAAGCCCCTCGCTGACATTTGCAAAGAACTCCTTTCGTAACCGCTGCGCATGTTCAGCCTGTTCCCTGGCACTATTTGCCGCTTCCACAAGAAAGGTTCCCTTGAGGGCACTGCTCAAGGCTGTACGAAGTTCCTCCATCAAATTGCCATCGAAAACTTCAGTTCTGATAACCAAGTATCCCAACGGTTGATTCTCCATGAACAGAGGTTCGATCACATAGACACCTTGGGCCAAAAGTTGGGAAAAATGCAAAGGAAGCAATAAATCCTTTGGGAACAACTCCGTTTCCAGATATACCCTAGTTGCATCAAAGCCTCCGACAAAACAACTGAGTTCATCATTCTGATGGGTAACCAGATAGCATTGAGGAATGCCCAAGGCAGGAAGATGCGCTTCCAGAACTGTAGGAATCGCCTGTATACTTCGAATGCAAAGCAGGTCACACTCAAGCGAATTGAGTTTCTTTTTTTGCATCAATACGGCATAGGCATGTTCATTGGAAACCAAATCTTGTTGACGCAGAAACATATCCCGCAAGGAAGAACCAAAATTTTTCTTGAAGGAAAGATTGGCAAAGAATAGCTCATACCACGACAAGGCCTCAGACAACTGGTTGGGATCGCCTCCTGAATCAAGGAATCGATAGGCAAGGTTTTGTATGGCTTCCTCTATCCTTGCGGCCAAAAAGGTATCCTCAACATCCTTATATTTGGAGGCAAGCTCCAACAAAGGTCTTATTTTTCGTTGTACCGTCTTTTGCGAGAGGCCAAAGGCTTTCTCAAGCCATTCAATATAGTCATTCTCAGAGGAAAGGATCTTCTTGGCCTCCAGATAGCCACCCAAGGAATCCACGCAGCCACACGACCTCCTGACAACACACTCAGCAGGCAAAAGAATATCGGGGCCATTGAACGTATGTTTCTCCAACATCTCCTCAACCATGGCCCAAGAGAGGAAAGCCATGCGTTGAACTGGCATCTTCGCTGTAGTACAGGGCACTTTCAGCAGTCGACTCTCCCGGCTATTGTTGAAACCGACAATCCTCAGATCCTCAGGAATCCTGATACCCATTGCCTCCAGGACCTTGCCCGCCCCAAACATCATAAGATCACTCGAACACGATAAGGTATCGAAATCCTTCCCGGGAATCAGATGCCGGGCAGAAACCAATTGGTCAAGCGCTTTTGCTCCCTCAGTCCAACCAAAGGGATCGGACACAAGCAAGGGATCATAGGCAATTTTCTGATTTTCAAGGACATCTTTATAGGCTTGAAACCTATCATTTGAGGAAAGATGATTCTCGGGTCCCCTGATAAAGGCAATCTTGGAAGCATGATGGACCTTGATGCAATGAATCAGTTGATTCTGGATGCCTGCATAGGCATCAAAGGAAATATTGGGAAAACCTTCCCTATTCATACCTATGGTCACGCACGGCAAAGAGCCAAACGAAGAATGAAAATCCTTGACCTCATCAATGCTGACAGCTCCTCCTAAAGAAGATCCCCAACTGATCAATCCATCCAGATTCTTGGTATTTGCCAGAGAAGAGAGACTGTTTCTCAGATATTCAAAATCCTTGGGATACGCCAGCCTTCCCACGGGAAAGACAAACAGTGAGCCCTTTGCTTCTTGCGCAACATGAGCAATATCAGACCAAAAATCAATTGAAGCACCGGTATGGATCGATGCCAGAATCAATCCAATTCTTCGAGAAGTTTCTGCCATCTCAAAAAACCTCCTTTTCTTCGTTCCCAGCCTAGGAAACAACTATAGCATAGCAAGACTCTGCTTGACAGTCCAAGCATTGGGAAGTTATCCTAGGAACAATGTTTCATTTTCAAAATACAGAGACAAAATTAAGGCAATTCAACCATAGTCTTGAGCATTTGATGCCAGTACTCACCCCTTTTGGAGTCATCCTGGGATTGATTCTGGGAACCTTGGTAAGCTGGATGAACCCCTCAGTGACCTATTTGTTTGCATTCCTTACTTTTTGCGGGGCTCTGGGGATCAATACCACGGATTTCTTCAAGGTACTGAGACATCCCAAACCCATCATATTCTTCTTGATCGGTGCCAATATCATCATGCCCTTCCTGGCCTGGGCACTGGCTTCGCTGGTCTTCCATTCAAACATCGCCATGATTACCGGCTACATCCTTCTGCTTTCCATTCCAACGGCGGTTTCCGGATATATCTGGAGCTCGATATATGAAGGAAATGGGGCGCTATCACTTACCTTTATATTGATTTCAACAGCCTTGGCTCCGATATTCACCCCTTTTACCGTTAAGCTCCTTGCCCAGACTTCCATTGCCATCGATACAACAGGAATGATGCTATCCTTATTTAAAATGGTGGTAATCCCTTCCATCCTCGGGATAGTGATCAACAACCTGACAAAAGGACAGGTAAATGAACATATAACTCCCAGTCTACGTCCTTTTTCCAAGCTTGCCTTGTTTCTGGTAATTATCATCAATACCTCCCAGGTCTCTAAAGATCTTCTTGCAAATGCTTCCTGGTCCTATCTTCCTGTAGCCTTGGTCTGTGCAACAATTGCTTCTTTGAGCTTTCCCATTGCCTATGTTTTGGGAAGAATTGCAAAACTGTCAAGAGAGGACAATATCAGCCTGACCTTTGCAATCTCCTTGAGAAACATAAGTGCAGCTCTTATACTTGCAATCAATTACTTCCCTCCTGAAACCGCGTTGCCTGTCATTTTCGGCATTGTATTACAGCAGACTATTTGCGCCATTATGGGACATTTCCTTTTTGGTAAAAATCAGCCTGCATCATAAAGGAGTCATTGAACATGGAGACAATTTCCAAAGTCAAGAACACCAAGACAAGACCTGAAAGGGTATTGCAATTCGGTGAAGGAAATTTTCTCCGTGCCTTTGTTGATTGGCAAGTCGATTTACTCAATGAAAAAACAGACTTCAACGGGAATGTCGTCCTGGTGCAACCTTTGGAAAGGGGCATGGGAGAAATGATCAATGCCCAGAAGGGTTTGTACACTACAATACTCAGAGGTATCCGAGAGGGAGCCCCTTTTGAACAATATCGGACCATCGATTGTGTAAGCCGTTGTCTCAACCCGTATAAAACTGAGGAATTTGTGCAATATCAACCCTTGGCTGATAGTACGGATTTGCGTTTCATCATCTCCAACACCACTGAAGCAGGTATAACCTATCGTAGCGGAGATAGCCTCGAAGACACTCCCCAATCCTCTTTTCCGGGAAAAATCTGTGCTTTCCTGTTCAGACGCTTCAAAACTTTTGCGGGAGCAACGGACAAGGGAATCATTCTCATTCCCTGTGAACTCATTGAAAACAACGGAGATACCCTTAAAAAAACCGTCAAGCAATTTGCCAGTGAGTGGAATCTTGGACAGGCCTTCATTACCTGGCTGGATGAAGCTTGTGATTTTTGCAACAGCCTCGTTGACCGTATTGTCCCGGGTTATCCGAAACAAGAAGCCGCCGCTTTGTGCCAGATACTCGGATATCAGGACAATCTCCTTGATTCCGCTGAACTCTTCTACCTTTGGGTCATTGAATGTCACAAGGAGTTTCATGAAGATGAGCTGCCTCTCAAGGCAGCAGCTCTCAATGTCATCTGGACCCACGACATGAGTTTCTATAGAGATAGAAAAGTCAGGATACTCAACGGGTCACATACCATGATGGCCTTGGCTGCGTATCAATGTGGACTGGAAACCGTAGAGGAGTGCATTCATGACAGCTTACTCTATCAATTTTTATATGCCGGTATCTTTGATGAGATTATTCCCTCAATGGAAGCAACCAGGGAAATACTTGAACCGTATGCCACTGAAGTTCTGGAACGGTTTCAAAATCCGTATCTGAGGCATCAGTTACTCAGTATTTCATTGAATTCCATACGTAAATTCAAAAATCGGGATCTTCCCTCCTTGCTTGGATTCATCGAAAAGAACAATAGGCTCCCCCAGCATCTTGTCTTTTCGCTTGCTGCCCTGATCTCTTTTTATGAAGGCACTGAATTTGAGGGACCTGATCTCAAGGGATCGAGAGATGGAGAACTCTACCTCATCAAGGATAGTTATGAGGTACTTTCAAGATTTGCCGAGCTCTATGGAATGGGCGGGGATATCAAAAAGAAGGCAGAAAGACTTTCTTCGGCAATCTTGGCGGAAGACACTTGGTGGGGACAGGATTTGACAAAAATAAAAGAATTGGAAAGTATGGTAAGTAATTATTTGGTCCAGATTTGGACCAAAGGAATGAAAGAAGCTCTCAAAGAAATAATATAGGAGAATTATAGATATGGAACATTTCAAGATTTTACAAATAACTGCCGAGGATATCGTGGCCGTCGCAATTGAGCCTTTGGCAAAAGGTCAGATAATCAAGGTAGGAAACAAGACCATTACGTGTATAGAAGATATCCCTCCCGGGCATAAAATGGCCTTGCGAGACATAGCCAAAGGTGAAAAAATCATCAAATATGGCTATCCGATAGGCGAAGCCAGGGAAGCCATTGCCCAGGGTAGCCATGTACATGCAAATAATATACATACCCTCCTTCAGGAAGCCAATGAGTATTCCTATGATGAGAAAATTGCCAAATCCTTCATGGACAAGGCAGAGACCATGAAAAAAACCTGGAAAGATAAAATTCCCACCATCAAGGCCTACCAAAGAAAGAATGGGGAGATTGGAATCCGTAATGAGATTTGGATTGTCCCTACCGTCGGATGTGTAAACAAAATTGCCGAAAACCTAATCGAATGGGCAAAGACGGCATTAAGCGGATATAAGTTTGATGGAATCCATGTCTGGTCACACCCGTATGGGTGTTCCCAACTTGGGGCCGACCACGAGGCAACCAGAACCATCCTTTCTGACTTGGTCCATCATCCTAACGCAGGTGGAGTCCTTGTACTTTCCCTGGGTTGCGAAAACAATACACCGGAATCCTTCAAGGCCCTTGTAGGTCCTACTGATCCTGACCGAGTCAAATACTTGATTTGCCAGGAAGTAGAGGATGAACTTGCAACAGGCAAAAAACTTTTGACTGAACTTGCCGAGACACTTTCCAAGGACACCCGCGTCCCTGTCCCGATGAGCAAGCTTATCGTTGGCTTCAAGTGTGGAGGTTCCGATGGGTTCAGCGGAATCACCGCCAATCCCCTGGTAGGCCGCTTCTGTGATGAACTCACTGCCATGGGCGGTACTTCGATACTGACAGAGGTCCCTGAGATGTTCGGGGCAGAACAGCTCTTGATGAACCGTGCAATCAACAAGGAAGTCTTTGATCAAACAGTAAACCTCATAAATGATTTCAAGGATTACTTTGTCAAACACAACCAGGTCATCTATGAGAATCCTTCTCCCGGAAACAAGGCAGGCGGCATAAGCACCCTGGAGGACAAGAGCCTTGGGTGCATCCAGAAGGGAGGGCAAGCTCCTGTCGAGGCTGTTCTCAATTATGGGGATCGAGTCACACATTCTGGGCTGAACCTACTTTCAGGGCCTGGCAATGATATTGTCTCGACAACTGCGCTGACTGCCTGCGGAGCGCATTTAATATTGTTCACCACCGGACGAGGCACTCCGCTTGGAGCTCCGGTACCAACTGTCAAGATTGCCTCCAACAGTGCCATGGCCGAGAAAAAAGCCAATTGGATTGATTTTGATGCCGGCCGATTACTGAGAGAAGACAACGAGAACGTGCTTTCGGATCTACTGACCCTTATCGAGGAAGTCGCTTCCGGCACCTATCTAGCCAAGAACGAACAAAATGGCTATGCGGAAATATCCTTGTTCAAGGATGGAGTCATTTTGTAAGGACCTTTGCTTTTTGCAAACTACAAATTAGGGAGATATAGAAAATGAAAAAGTTTATGGATGAGAATTTTCTCTTGCAAACCAAGACAGCTGAAAAACTGTTTCATGAATATGCCAAGGATCAACCGATCTTCGATTATCATTGTCATTTGATTCCTCAGGAAATTGCACAGGACAAGCGATTTTCCACCATCACCGATGCCTGGCTTGGTGGTGACCACTATAAATGGAGACTCATGCGAGCAAATGGGGTATCGGAAGCTTTGATAACAGGAAAGGAAACCGACCCGTTTGACAAGTTCCTGGCCTGGGCGGAAACAATGGAAAACAGCTTGGGAAATCCCCTTTACCATTGGACGCATCTTGAACTTCAGCGCTATTTCGGTATAACCGAGATTCTGAACAGAAAGAATGCCAAATCCATTTATGAAGAAGCCAACAGAAAGCTCAAGGAAGATCCTACCCTTTCTGTCAGTGGTATCATGAAGAAAATGAATGTCTATGCAGTAGGGACTACCGATGATCCTGCCGACGATTTGTTCTATCATAAGGAAATTGCCAGTCAGAAGGATTTCCCTGCAAAGGTCATTCCTTCCTATCGCCCTGACAAGGCCTTGAATATCGACAAGGACACCTTTGCCACCTATATCTCAAGTTTGGCAAAAGCCGCTTCCATGAACATCAGTTCAGTTTCCGATGTAATCACTGCCTTGATCGCAAGACTTGATTTCTTCGTTTCCCTGGGTTGCAAGGCTTCCGACCATGCACTGATCACCGCTCCCGCAATTTTCAAGAGCGAAAGCGAAGTCAATGCCATCTTCACAAAGCGCATGGAAGGAAAAACCCTGGGCAGCCAGGAAGTCGAAGCGTACAAGACCTTTGTACTCACGGCCCTGGCCAGAGCCTATGCCAAAAGAAACATCGCAATGCAATTGCACTTTGCCTCCATTCGGGACAACAATGGCTTGATGTTTGCAAAACTTGGTCCGGATACTGGCTATGATGCCTCCCATGACAAGGAAATGGCAGAATCGCTTTCCGCTTTTCTCAATAACCTTTCACAGACCAATGAAGTCCCCAAAACCATATTGTACACCTTGAATCCAAAGGATTATTACGTATTGGGAACCTTGATGGGTTGTTATCAGGGTGGAATCCCCGGAAAGATACAACTCGGTTCCGCTTGGTGGTTCTGTGACCACAAGGATGGAATGGAACAGCAGATGAAGACTCTTGCAAATATCGGGTTGCTTCCCCGTTTCATCGGAATGCTTACAGACAGCCGATCCTTCCTTTCTTACCCAAGGCATGAATACTTCAGGAGAATCCTGTGCAACATCTTCGGAACCTGGGCGGAAGAGGGAGAAATTCCGAATGACCTTGACATGTTGGGTTCTGTGGTCAAGAATATCTCATTTGATAACGCAAAGACATATTTTGAGGCATAAATTATGGTAAAGAAGGAATCTGAAGTACTTGGAGATAAGCAACTGACAAGCGGTGTTGTACGAACCATCGCGATTTTGGAAACACTTTCCCGAAGTCAAAACATCAACCTTGAGTCTCTTTCAAAGGAGACCAAGTTGCCAAAAGCTACATTGCTCAGATTCCTTTCCACCCTTGTTTCACTGGGGTATGTCTATCGCGATCCTGCCGACCTGTATAGTCTGACACTGAAGATGTTTTCCATAGGTTCCCATGGCCTGGAACATATCGACCTTATCAATGTGGCTCAACCTGTAGCCCAGAAATTATGCACCCAATTGGGTGAAACCGTGCATATGGGTGTACTGGAAGAGAATTATGCGGTCTATGTACTGAAGAAAGAGTCTTCGTTTACGATTCGTATGTATTCCAGGGTCGGAAAAAGCATACCCCTGTATTGCACTGCCATCGGAAAGGTCTTGCTTTCCGATATGAGCGATGCAGAAGTCGATGACTATCTTTCCAAGATTCCCTTGAAACCCTTCACACCCAATACCATAAGGGAACCCGAGGCCTTGAAAAGAGAGCTGGGAGAAATTCGTTCTCTTGGCTGGGCTTCCGATAATGAAGAACATGAAATAGGCACTCTCTGTATAGGAGCCCCCATTCGGGACTACACAGGGAAGGTAATTGCTGCAATGAGTGTTTCTTGGCCATTGTTCCGCTTCAACCATGAAGAAAAGGAACTGATTGTCCATTCCATCCTCACTGAATGCAACAAGCTTTCTGGATTGCTGGGTTGGCAGAGACACTAGGAAAATTCTGTTTTAAGAAAAATTACCTTTCATTTCTTTCCTTTCTAAAAGAATCCTGAAATATGAATTACGTTGCAATTTCTGTATGAATATAAATAAAAACGGTCGAATCTTGGTCAGTTTTTTACCGTTCGACAACCTCCTCTCCCAACTTAGTTCTCATGGATGCTCCCTATATCAGTAAAATCTGTTTGATCCAAACGCTTGAAGCAAGGGCCTAGTCAAAAAACACAAAATCAGGACTCAAGGAATCATTTTCCCTGTTGTTCTCTACAGAATACTTGAAAAACAGACTCCCCTGCGAAGATGTATCATCGAAAAAATTCACAGAACCAAATGATTCCTACAGTTTGTCCAATTTATCTATTTCGCACACCCAAAGAAACCCATGCAGAAAAAACATCTGTTTGCTACTTGATTTCATCAAGACATTCTCCCTATCGGGACTATGCCATGAGAGGACCAAGAAATAGGGAGAAATCTACAAGTACCTCGAAATCATGCCTTCCTCGTTACTAAAACATCGAAAATGCAAGTCAAGCGGTACATAAATTTGGCAACCAATTACTAATTGCAGGAAAAATGGTAACAAGCAAAAGGGTCGCTACATTCGCAAGCAAAAAGGGGATGGCAGACTTGAAAATATGAAGGATATCAACCTTTGCGATAGTGGAGGCAACATTAAGACACATCCCGACAGGGGGGGTATCCAAGCCAATTGCCAAACCAGCGATCAGAAGCACTCCAAACTGAACCGGACTTACGCCAAGAGCCGACACAGCTGGCAGAAAAACTGGAGTAAGAAGCATGATTGCGGGGCTAACATCCAAAAACATACCAACAAAAAGTATAATAACATCAATCACAAGCAAGACAATCACTGGAGGAAGATTAATTGATGTAATAAACATAGCCATCCTAAGTGGTACATGCTCCAAAGATAATATCCATGTAAACATATTCGAAAATGCAATGACAATCATCACGGAGGCACTTAGTTTTATAGTTTCAACCAATAAAGCAGGAATCCTTTTAAGTTTAAGGGATTTAAAAATAAACAATCCGACAACCAATGCATACAGAGCACCCAAACCAGCAGCTTCTGTAGCAGTTGCGACACCAAAAACTATTGAACCAACAACAAAAAGTGGCATAATAATAGCGAAAAAGCCATCTTTGAGCGTCTTCCGTATAAATGCAGGGTCACAGGAAACCTTTTCAATCGGAATATTTTCTTTTCTTGCAATTAAAAACGTAATGACCAACATGAATATTCCAATCATTACACCAGGAACAAGACCACCAAGAAACAACCTTCCCACCGATTCAGAAGATATCGTTGCATACATGAGCATCGGTATACTGGGAGGTATAATCATACCCATAGTCGAAGAAGCAACGGTGACTCCACAAGCAAACTCCTGAGAATAGCCTTTTTTTTCCATTTCTGGAATGAGGATTGCTCCAACTGAAGCGGTATCAGAGACAGAAGAACCTGAGATCCCACCAAAAACCATGCTGACCAAGACATTGACAAGGCCCAGACTTCCACGAATCTTTCCCACAAACATCATGAGCATATTGATCAGACGCTGGGTCAAATTCCCTTCGTTCATAAATAATCCCATAAGAATAAACAAAGGAAGAGAGAGCAATAGGGGAGCATTCATTCCAGAAAACAATCTTTCAGGAATAATTATTATTAACTCAGGATGATAAGCTATGAAGTATAGTCCTCCCGAGACTCCAAGAGCATATCCTATAGGCAAACCTAATGTAATCAGCAATAGCAAGGAAATAATAAGTAATGTCATATCAGGAATTCCTCTTTTTATTTTTACTGGCAGAAAAAAGTGAAAACAAATTTGTTATACAGAAACATATTCCAAGAAACATGCTTAAAGGAATGGAGTATTGAGCCCAACGTTGTTCAAAATGAAGAACAGGAGTGAGAAAATGACCTATTTTCTGTATCCACTGGATAGAGAGAACAAGCAGGAAGGATTGCAGAGCCAACATGAAAACATATTGAATTGCCTTCAATATTGTTTTTGTCTTCACACTAGCCTTCTCAAAAAGATTGACTGATATATGATCATTGGAATTTATGAGTAAAGCAGCTCCAATCGCTGTCAAATATATAAACGAGTAATCAACTATTTCCTGGCCACCAACTATTGTCGTATTAAAGAAATATCTAAGCACAACCAGCAAATTCATCATAACAAATATAAATCCCATCAATACTGTCATCAAACCCCAAATTAGTTTTGGAATCTTATTAAGTTGGTTTTTTATTCTCATTTTTTTTCTCACTTTTCAATAATTTTGGAATGAGCGTATCCTCCCCAAGAATGAAGAATACGCACATCCTCGTTACATACAGATTCTTGTGATTATCTCACTGATTTGAGACGACTTTGAATTTCATCAACATCAGCTTGCGTAAAAGCACCCTTATCAATAAAATACTGCCAAACAGGAGCTACTTTTTCCCTGAATTTACTAAGATTTTCAGGAGTAACAGTATTCACTTCCAAATGTTGTCCCAAGAACGTTAAGTTTGCTTCTTCAGCAGCCAACCAGATATCAGTACTCTTTTTCATCGTTTCCTTTGAAACTTCATTAAAAATCTTCTGAAGATCTGCAGGGAGAGACTGATACCATTCATTGCTGGTAAACAAGCAATCAGGGCAGATGATATAATTAACGATGCTTAGGTACTTTTGTACTTCATAAAACTTCATATCCACAATGTTTGAAGGAGGATTCTCTTGGCCATCAACGACTCCAGTTTTCAGAGCCATATAGGTTTCATTGTAAGGAACTTGAGCTGGATTAGCTTGCAAAGCCTCTATCGCCTTGAGAACTGGTTCTAGGGGAGGAACTCTCAATTTCAAACCTTTGATATCCTCAACTGTTTTAATTGGACGTCTATTGTTTGTTATCTGGCGGTAACCACCTGCAATTCCTGTAGCAGCAATATAATACCCATTTTTATTTGCCACTTTGGCAATTCTTTGTTCAAAAGGACTGTCAAGAATCAGGCGGAATTCATCACTATTTTCAAAAATAAAAGGAAGATTATAAATAAGATATTGTGGATTTGCCTTCTCAAATTGAGAACCTCGGGTTCCCTGGATTGCATTAATCTTAACCATATCCATCATTTCGGACTCATTGCCAAGGAGACTATTTGCGTATAGCTCAACCTGGATTCTCCCATTTGAACGTTTTTCCAATTCCTCCTTAAAATAAACCATCGATTTGTGGCGAGCACTTTCCTCTGTCATAGAATGTCCAAATTTGTACACATAGACCTTATCCGTACCCTCCTTTTTTGGTTGCTCCGTTGCTCCATTTGCTACAAGACTTACAAGAATCATTGCTAACATGATACCTACACAAACTAACCTTTTCATAGAAAACCTCCATTTATGACCATTTATTACAATCCAGGTTTGAAAACCACCTTCATGGCAGCCTTCCTTTCCAACAAATCGAACCCTTTCTCCCAATCAGCCAAATCAAACACATGAGAAATTAATTGAGCAAAAATATTTTCATTTTGCTTCAAAATCGAAATTGACCTTTCCCACGATGTATATGAAGTTGACATATTGCAAATCACCTGCAACACTTTTAACATTGCCATCTTATAAGGAAATTCAACAACATCTCGCCCTGGAAGGCCGATACCTATAAATCGCCCATATTTCCTTAAAACAGAAACTCCCATTGCAATGCCACCCTGAGATCCACTTGCCTCCACTACCATATCAACACCAAGACCAGAGGTAAGTTCTTTTATTAAAGGAACACAGTCATATTCATCGGCAATGAATATTTCATCAAACACCCCAAGTTTTCGAGCTACAGGAATACGCATTGGTTCATCCATCTTGGTCCCAATGAGAATTACACGGGAAGCTCCGCTAACTCTTGCCACAATACCAGCCATCAAGCCGATAGGACCAGGACCAATAATAGCCACAGAATCGCCTGCAGAAAGAAGTCCTCTCTCTACGATATCAGTTACTACATTGGCAATTGGTTCGACCAAGGATCCTGATTCAAAACTTATTTCAGGTGGAAGCCGATGCAATAGTTTTGGTTCTGGATACCTCATAAACTCCGTAAAACATCCATCTATGCCCCACCCTGGAGATCGTTTTGATTCACAATTCTGAATATGCCCGGTCCTGCAATAAAAACAATTACCACAGGAAAGAGTATGGGGTTCCCCCACTACTCTATCCCCAGGTTTCCAATCAGTGACCTCCGAACCCACTGATTCAATGATACCGGCAAACTCATGCCCTAAAATCACAGGTGGCCAATAGGGAAATTGATCATGAACAATATGCAAATCGGTACCACATACTGCAGCAGCTTTTATGCGTATCAAAACCTCTCCCCTTCCAATTTCAGGAACTGTTCTTTCCTCTAAAGAAATATTACCTACCCCTTTTTCTGTCTTGACTATAGCTTTCATATATTTTCCCTTTGTTGGACATATGCAGGATCGTTGATTGCCAAATCATACCTTCTACTTTCATGCGAATGAGCCGCCAAAATCCAAAAATAGCAATTACGGATCAAGGGACAAGCAACTGTGGGATGGTATCCCTTTGGAGCCAATACGATATCACCCGATTGAACTATGTGGCAAACATCAGGCTTTCCACTTTCCAGATAACTCATGTGAATTCCAAAACTAGGGGCATCCATATCAAAATAGCAATAGGCTTCTTCAAGATCTTTCTCATGCTGATGCGGAGGCCAGCTCGACCAAGCTCCAATATCACTCCAAGTAAAGCCACAAATGAGCCGAGAGGCAGCAACCTTTGGCCCTAACGTCATGTAGACATCTCTTCTGAAAGGTTTTTCCCCATGGACTTGTTTCGTATCACCAATAGGTAACTCTGAATTGAAAAGATTTATATAAAACTTTCCATACCCTTCATCGATGGCCGCCCCGATATACAAAACAGCATTTGTTTCAGCCTTTATTGTGACCTTTCTGTTTGCTGGCACATAAAAAGAGTCAAGTTTATGCAATAACGAGGGTTTATCTTCATGATACAACGTAACAACGCCACCTATAATGGAAAAAGAGAATTCCCTTGAGGTGTCGAAAAATACAAATTCTTCCATAGCCTTTAAATTCAGGCGATAAACCCATAATGACTTGGTTTTTCCATCTTCAGGGCCTGCAACCAAATGCATTCCAGGTTCATTGCTCGTAGGAATCTTCCAATCAGTTAATTTTTCCATAAATAATACCTTCCCTCAATTCAATATCACTGAATAAGTTCATCAGCAGTTTCTTGATTATTAGCTTGTTTTTTATATTTGTAAAGACAAATTATACACTTTTAATAATTATGTTATTATGTATTGACATTTACAATATTGAGATTCATAGTAGAACCACAATAAAATCAAGGAGAGAAAAATGGCGAAATTCAAAGTTGTAGTTACGGATGATAGATTTGACAGTTATGCTGCAGAGAGAGCAGTACTAGATCCTATTGGTGCTGAACTTATAGTATGTGACTGCAAAAGCAAGGATGAAGTAATTGATGCAATAAAAGATGCCGATGGTGTATTGTTAAATTTACATACGATCAAAGGTGATGAAATCTCTGCAATGCAGAAATGCAAGATTATCTCTCGTTATGGTATCGGCTACAACAATGTTGATGTAGACAAGGCGACTGAAAAAGGAATTTGGGTAGCACGAGTTCCATCCTATGGCGCCGATGAGGCTGTCTCCGACCAGGCAATGGCTCTTCTCATGGATTGTGTAAGAAAAACCACTGTAAAGTACAACAGAATTATCGGTGGTGAATGGAACTTGACCAAGGATTATAAGATTCACCAAATCAAAGGATCGATAATCGGGGTCATTGGTCTCGGAAATATAGGATCAGTATTTGCAAGGAAAATTTCTGGATTCAATCCAAAAGAAATTATTGCCTATGATCCTCATAAAAGTGAAGAATATATGAAGGAAAGAGGAGTCCGGAAGGTATCCTTTGAAGAATTACTCAAACTTTCGGATATCATTTCAATCCATTGCCCAGAGAATGAAACTACCTATCATATGTTTGATGAACATGAATTTTCCCTCATGAAACCTACAAGCATTCTCATTAATACAGCCCGTGGAGGTATTGTCAAGAATGAAGCTTTGGTTCACGCTCTCTCAGAAAAACTGATCAATAGTGCAGGTTTTGACGTTTTCGAACAGGATCCGCTACCTAAGGATAGCCCTTTGAGGAAATTGGATAATCTGATAATTTCCGACCATGTGGGGTATTATACAGAAGAATCCCTGAATACGCTCAAACATCTTGCTGCTGAAAACATCGCAAACGTCCTATCAGGAAAAAAACCTCTGTTCCCTCTCAACCAAATAGACTGACATCCAACCAAAGAATAAAGGAATAGCTATATGACAATAGAAACATTACAATCCCTGGGAAAGGGGTTTGAATCAATTCTGAAATTGAAGACAAAACCAATTGGCTTGAAATTTTTTGCCCACAAAGAAGATGTCCCCAAAGAATATCAGTGGATTGAACACAAGAAAGTTTTATGTAATTTAGTTGGCTTCTCCCGCTATTATGAGTTGCCAATTGCCATAACCGTTGAGAATACTCGAAATCTTTGTACTGTTGCGGATCTTTCAATGGGAATTGGGACAATACCTGAAGGATTCGAGGACAAGGCCGCAGGGAAATTTACAAAAAGCAGTATTGAAGCTTCCAAGATTTTCAAGGATATGAAAACACTTCCTTTCAAATTTGAAGCCCTGGGGATTGCGCCACTTGAATTCTCACCTGTAATCCCTGATGTCGTCCAGATTTGGGGGAATCCCACCCAAATGATGGAACTTGAATATTCAAATGTCTGGAATGACGGAGCCGGAAAAATCCAGTTGTGTAGCAATGGACATGGAGCCAGTTGTTACGAAACCCTTGCTTGGCCCTTGGCTACCCATGAAATCCGTTTGGCCATTGCAGATATCGGCGACAAACGTCATGGATATGCAACAGATGACGATATGATTCTTGGGGTACCGACAGATATGTTGGAAACACTATACAATGGGTTGGTTGCAACGCTGGGAACTTTGAACAGGATACCTATACTGTATAATTTTGATGACATCAATTTCCCAATTCCTTCTTATTCCCTTGACCACTCCAAAGCTTTAAAACACTAGGTTATGATGAATACCACTTGCCAACCAATATAAAACTATAGAGGGGTATTCAATACAAAACCGTCATATTTCATTATTCAATAACAAAAGATAGCCCAAGCCACTAGAATAATTGGTGGCTTGGGATTTTAGTATCAGAGCCCAATGTTTTACATGCTTCATTTATTATCCCAATACTTGTCATTTCCTATTATCCTGTGTTGGGTTGTTCAATAGGGATATGTATCTTCAACTGTTTTTCAAGGAATAATCGAACAAAGTACATATCCGATGTTATTTTAAAACACTGGACTAAATCTAAGAATTCCTTAAGATCCTCTACTAAAAGATGATAAAACTCAACTCAGCGACATAATCTGTTCCTATTGACCAATTTTATTACTGACTGAATAGCTATAAAGGAAATATAGGAACTGTATTTAATTAATTACATTACTACAATATTGATTAATTACATGGAATTTGATATGTATTATAATAGAAAAAGAACATAAGCGTGTCCCATATAAGAAAAATATGATGTGGGTCAAAATTAATTCATAAAAACCCCAATTCATTGTTGTATCTGGACAAAAAAAGGAGCACTCATGCTGGATCCGTATTTCTCGTATAACAAAATAAATAAAACCATACCTATCCCTTTATATTACCAGATCAAGGAAATACTCATGGGTTTTATCAAAACCAGAGAAAATGGAACTCCTCTCCCAACAGAAGAAGAGCTTTGTGATGTATATCAGATCAGTAGGCCCACAGTAAGACAAGCAATGAAAGAACTTGAAACAAACGGAATGATTTGTCGACTTAAAGGGAAAGGGTCTTTCATTGTTGAGCCTAAGATCAATCAGGAATTTCTCACTCGTTTTGAAGATTTCGAAGATAGAATGGAACGTTTGGGGTATTCAGTTCATTCCGAAACGACTGAATTTGAAATTGTTGCAGCCAATGAAATCGAGGCTTCCTCTCTTTCGATACCACTCAACACTCAAGTATATAAAATAAGAGGTATAAAATATGCCAATCAAATACCTATGGTAATATACCTTTCCTATTTACCTGTACACTTATATCCTACTTTGAATAAAACAATCTGCGAACAGAAATCCATTGCAAAAATAATTACGGAAGAATATGGATATCTTGTTGAGAAATACCAAAAAACCATAGAAATCAAAACTGCCAGTGATTATGAGGCCCAGCTATTGACTGTCAAAAAAGGAGCCCCTCTTCAATATATCGATACCATAAGTTTTGACAACCGGGAAGTTCCTCTCGAGTTTAGTATGGAACGATATCGTAGTGATAAAAACAAATTCAGGATTTTCTTTACTAGCAATCATTGAACCCAGAATCCTCTTTATAAGTTCTTTATAAGTAAAGATACTTATTTTATTGAGAATCAAAAACTATCATTGTATTGATGAGTTTTATTTTCGTGTATAAAAAACCTGAGGCTTTTATTAAATATCATTGATAGATTTCTTGTTGAGATGAATTGAAAACATTTTCAATCCTTTCATGATACCGAGGCAGGAAATCCAATTGCAAAGCCTTTGACAAGACTTGTCGTCAACTGCATACATTGATAAACTGAAAGATAGTTCCTTATCGTTTGATCTTTTTTGTCCTCAATATCGAAAAAACTGACTAAAAGGAAATCCCTTGACATGAATTAAAAGAAGCAAGGAGCCAATTGATGAATACAATTCGCTGGGGAATGATCGGATGTGGTTCGGTTACTGAAGTAAAGAGTGGCCCAGGGTTCCAAAAGGCAGAAGGTTCCCAACTGGTTGCAGTGATGCGACGCAATGGGGCTTTGGCCCAGGATTATGCAAAACGTCATGGGGTTCCTCGGTGGTATGACAATGCCCAGGATCTTATCGATGATCCTGAAGTGGATGCCGTATACATCGCTACACACCCAGATACCCATAAGGACTATGCAATTCAAGTGGCCAAAGCCGGAAAACCCGTATATTGCGAAAAACCTCTGGGAAGGACTTTACAAGAGAGCCAGGAAATGGTCTCTTTTTGCAAAGCTCAGGGAATACCACTTTTTTCCGCCTATTATCGACGTGCCCTGCCTAAATACCTATTGGTCAAAAAATTGATCGAAGAAGGAATTCTCGGCAATATCCGGTTCGTTAACCTGCTTATGTACCAAACCATAAAGGAAGATGACATCAATCCTTCCTGGAGAGTAAACCCCACCATTTCCGGGGGAGGAAGGTTTCTTGATGTAGGCTCCCATTCCCTGGATCTTCTCGATTGGTTATGTGGCCCCATACAAAGTGTCCAAGGACAAGCAACCAACCAGGCAAAAACCAATAGTGCCGAAGATATAGTAAGTGGCAGTTGGGTACATTCCAACGGAGTCCATGGCACCGGAATATGGTGTTTCAATACCTTCAAGGACGAAGATGTCATTGCCCTGTATGGAAGCAAGGGGATGCTTGCATTCTCTGTCTTGGACCTCGAAGCTCCCTTGACTATCGATACAGGCAAGGGAATAGAGACGCTTGCCGTACCACTTCCTCCCGAACATGTTGCCCAACCCCTGATCCAGACAGTCGTGAACCAATTGCTCAACAAGGGCATCTGTCCCAGTACAGGGGAAAGCGGTATGCGTACGGATTGGGTCATGAAACAATTGCAAGGATTATAGGAGAGCCAAACCATGTTTGTATCGCACAGAGATGAAATTGCAAAGCGGAAACTGGAAGGAAAGGGAATCAAGGAAGTGACCAAGCAAGTCCTTGTTGGTCCCGACCAAGGGTGGAAAGACCATGTCCTGCGTATGTTTACTTTAGGCAAGGGTGGTTTTGCCCCCCTGCATTCACATCCCTGGGAACATATCATCTATGCTGTCGAGGGAAAGGGAACGCTCTTCATGGATGGAAAGGAATACCCCCTGACTCCCGGGTCGACAGCCTATATCAATGCCAATCTCCAGCATCAAGTATTGAATGCCGGGGATCAGAACTTCGTTTTTCTCTGTATCGTCCCAGAATTCGGAGATATCTAGAATCTTTGTTGGCTACTCATTGTGATGATGATGCTCGCAGGATTCATCATGAACATGCTCAGGTTCATCCTGCGCCCTTCCCTGCATGACAAAGAATTCCTTCAATCTTTCGATTTCCTCGTTGAACGTGCCTTGCATGATTCGGATGCCAAGTTGCTTGCCAAGCGTGGCAAGCAAGGGATAGGAACGTTCACCAAAACAATGGATAGCCTGGGGCTTTCCGCTTGCCTTGATATAATCAAGCAATCTGGAGACAAAACCAACATGCCCTTCCTCATAGTCCTCAACCATAAAGACATCAAGCAAATCATGTTTCTGTGGATCATAGAGCATTTCCGTTACAGGAAAGACCGGAACCGGGTTTTTGGCTGAAAGAACAGGATCAGGAAAAAGAAATGTCACATAATACAGGACCTTCCCTGGTTTTGCCTTCAGAAGCCTGAATTGATCAAGAGTTGATTGGTTCGTCAATTCAGCTTGGGGAAATTCCAGGGAATAACTTTCGTCAGGCAACGTCTTGGCAATCACCGAAAACGAAGTTCCTTCCTGTCGAAAATACGGGATATATTCAACTGATTCACTATCGGCAAGGCCAAGGGACTCCAACCAAGTGGTCAAGGAAGCATCCCTATCAATTTTTCCGAACTGGGCAAAGTAGGTCTTTGCAAATATTATTGCCTTGAGCAATACCAAAAGATTCACCTCGTCCTTCTCTTCCAAATACCAAGGAAACTTATATTGCCTTTTGATCCTGAACTGGGGAAACGTTCCGTCCTTGAACTCCAGGCCTTGTTCTTCAAGTTCCTTTCGCTCTCTATCCTCGAGATCGTCTTTTGTATTATTGCAGGTAAGCAAATAGCATTCCTGTGAATTTTCCAGTTCTGAAAGGACAAGGGGCAGTGCTTCCGGATCTTCCAGGCAGAGGCGAAGATAGGCCGAAAGTCCCTTCAAACCTAAATACCCGGCAAGAGCTCCCTCGACAATGGAAACATAACAGGGCGTCCCATCAGGCAATTCAACGGCAAACAGGTCATTTTCGGAAAATACCCTCTCTGGTTCACATTGTTGATATTCCCTTGCTAATTCATATAATTCCCTATTTGGCATACCGTTCCTCCACTTTATCCATCATACCTAAAAAAACAAACCTGTCCATCGGTTGGAAGAAAAACAATTTTGGATAATTCTCCTTGCAGGGAAGACTTTATCCTCCTAAGATTATGATGACCGTAGATGTTCAGGTCCAATCTTTGCATAAAGGGCACTGCTATGACTGAAATTGACAAACTCCATGCTGCGATTCGCTTTGACATGAAAAAACAGCCCATTCGGCAGAGGATATTCCTCAAACCTGTTGTCTGGGGTTTGAGCTTTCCTGAAACTTGGATGCATCACCTGAAAATCAACAGAAAAAACATGGAAGGAGTGAAACCGCCCTATTTATTATTATGCACCCACATGGCTTTTCTCGACTTCAAGGTAACCACGGCAGCTATTTTCCCTCACAGGGCAAGTTATGTCGTTGCAATCGATGGTTTTATCGGACGTGAGTGGCTTCTGCGCAATGCAGGAGGTATTTGCAAAAGAAAATTCACCAACGACATACAACTGATCAGGCAAATCCGGCATGTCCTTACCAAACAAAAAACGATCCTTGCCCTATACCCCGAAGCACGGTATTCCTTGATCGGGACAACAGCGGTATTGCCTTCTTCTTTGGGAAAAATGGCAAAGGTACTGGGAGTGCCCATAGTAGTTTTGAATATACACGGGGATTATCTTAATAGTCCCTGCTGGAACCTTAGCAAGAGAAAAAACAGGATCGAGGCAGATTTGACCAGAATTTTTACACCGGAGGAATTGGCAAAAGCTTCTGTCCAGCAGATCAATGAAAAAATCAAGGAAGCTTTTTTCTATGATGAATATGCTTGGCAAAAACAAAACAAGATAGTCATTGACCACCCTAAGAGAGCCGAGGGATTGCATAAGGTTCTTTATAAATGTCCGCATTGCCTCACCGAATTTCGCATGGAATCGAAGGGTAGCACGCTCCATTGCCAAGCCTGTGGAAAAACCTGGAACATGACAGTGCTGGGTGAAGTGGAAACAGTCTCGAAAGCAGTCGGTGAACAGACAGTCACCACTGAGTTTACCCATATTCCTGATTGGTATGAGTTCGAAAGAAGTTCCGTGCGAAAGGAAATTGAGCAAGGAACGTACAAGACCCAGTTGGAAGTAGTGGTGGATTCCCTGCCCAATGCAAAAAGATTCATTCGACTGGGAGATGCCAGGCTTTCCCATTCCTTGGAAGGCTTTCGTCTTGAAGGAACCTTCGGAAAAGAATCATTTGTATTGGAGAAACCTCCCTTGACCATGTATTCCTGCCATATTGAATATGACTATTTCGAAAAGGGTGATTGCATCGATTTATCTACATTGTCAGATACGTATTATATTTTTCCCAAGGGGCAAGATTTCTCAGTTACCAAGATGGCCCTGGCCACGGAAGAATTATTTGCCCATTACAACACGAATCCAGAAATCCAGACCCAATAGAAAAGGGACCGTTCATCTTGACGGCCCCTTCCAAAAGATACGGTATGAAACTATTTAGCGTGCAAGAATTCCATTCAACCTTTCCTGGGAAATATATTCTGGTTCATAGGTAAGGTTATACCTATCAAGTTGCCGGATAAAGGAACGCATGTGATTTTCTGAACCTTTCAATAGGTTTGTATATACAACAATCGAAGCAGAATCATCTGTTTTCGAAAGATAGTTTTCCAAGTCATGGATGTCCAGATCCTCGATAAGGGCACCAACTGCCAATGCTTGTTGGGGAGAAACTGTTCCCTTGGCTATCAATTGGTCATACAAAGCGGCAAGATCAGGATTCTTGAATTCCCCGACAACCGAGCCGGCAACAGGATCAACAAGGCCCTGGGCCTGGATCAGGGAAGCAACTGCATCCATATGGGTCTGCTCACTTCGGGCAATATTTGCAAAAGTCTTTATTCCCCAGGTTTCATACAAGCTAAGATATACATCCCTGGCAAGTTTTTCCTCTTCCCTCATATAGAGGATTCCCTCAGAGCCTGTCTCTTCCTGTGTTACGGATATTGATACCGGAGTGTTTTGTTCTTCACTGATAGGTTCAGCAACCAAGGCAAGCAAGGTAGTTGAGCCAAGAACCAAAGCCATTAATAATACTTTACTCATTCGTTTCATCTTGAACTCCTAGGGGATATAGCCAGCTTTTGCTGGCTATATCCTAGTTGCTTGATACTTATCGGTTCAAATTCTGCCGATATCCTTGATTCACGCCCAACCGACTTCCCAACACAGGAGCCTCTCCAGTTACCGGGCAGATTTCAGGGAGATCTTCTGCAGACAGTCCGTAACCATTCATTCCGGTTCCTCTTTGTGCATAACCGAGACGGGACCCTACGGCAACTTCATCACCATCGACCAAACAGATCCCGGCAGCTGTTGCATAGTTCCCTCGGTTGCCATTCATCATGGAACTTCTTCCATATCCCAAGGTTGTCCCATTCGCAGATACAGAAGGTCTGGAGGTATAAGACGAGGAGAAACGATTTCCATAGGAAGCCGCAGAGACGGAAGCTACTACGACAGCTATCAGAACCAATGCGAGGATAAGTTTTTTCTTGTTCATGTTGTCCACCTTTGAGCCAATCGGCTCTTTGTTTGTTTTACTGATTGAACAATAGTCCCCCCCAATGGACAAAGGCTGAACATACGATAAAGATTGGGTAAAGCATGAAAAAAAGAAAAAGGAGGCCTTTGAGCCTCCCTTGTATGATCAAAAGAATTCCTAGCGCTGTACGCGCCCACTTCCATCCCCTTTGCAAAGTGCCTCAACTTCACTCTTGCGAGCCAAATTGAAATCCCCGTCAATGGAATGTTTCAGACAAGAAGCGGCAACCGCATAATTGATTGCATACTCCTCATCCTCTGGATATTCACTCAATCCATAGATAATCCCGGCAGCAAAGGAATCTCCACCACCTACACGATCGATGATATCGGTAATCTCGTAATGCCTGGAAACATAGAAACCTGTCTTTCCACTGAGAGCTGCACTCCAACCATTGTGATCGGCACTCTTGCTTTCCCTGAGGGTAACAGCAACAACCGAGATGTTTGGAAATTGATTCTTGACCTCAGCTGTCAGTTTTTCATATACAGTAGTGTCCAGGGAACCGGAAGTAACATCAACGCCTGCCTCGATACCAAGACACTTCTGGATATCTTCCTCATTGGCAATGATTACATCGGCATACTTGGCAAGTTCTCTCATCACCTCAGGAGCCTTTTTACCATAGTTCCAGAGTTTCTTGCGATAGTTCAGGTCAATGGAAACGGTTACTCCCGCCTCTTTCGCTGCTTTCATGGCGGCAAGGGAACAATCTGCGGCACCTTGGCTGATAGCCGGGGTAATACCGGTGATATGGAACCAAGCGGCTTGGCTCATGATGGACTTAAAATCAAAATCAGCTGGCTTTGCAAGGGCAATGGAACTTTCGGCACGATCATATACGACACTGCTTGATCTTTGGTTGGCACCGGTTTCCAAGAAATAAATACCTACCCTACCAGCCTTGGTCATATTGATTTTTGAAACATCAACACCATATTTTCTCACTTCACAAACAGCTGCTTCCCCTACGGCATTATTTGGCAAAGCAGAGACAAATTGTGCATCCTTGCCAAAAATCGAGAGAGAAACGGCAACATTGGCCTCTCCGCCTCCAAATGTGGCTTCCAAAGCCGGAGATTGGAAAAACCTCTCATGTCCCGGTGATTTCAACCGAAGCATGATTTCGCCGAATGTGACAAATTTATTACCCATGGAACTCCTCCTAAAAATATATCGAGAACCTGATTTTACTCTTGATATTTGAAATCATAGAGGGTATGCTAGTATCTGTCAATAATATTTTGAAACAACGTTTCATAATTGATTATAAACACCTAGATTCATTCAAGATAACAAGAAAGGAAGGAACAAAAATCATGCATGAAGAATTATTCAGACAGATTCACGACATTGGCCTTGTACCCGTCGTTAAAATCGATGATGCCTCAAAAGCTGAAGGACTGGCAGGAGCCTTGATAAAAGGCGGATTACCTTGCGCTGAAGTTACGTTTCGTACAGCAGCAGCAGAGGAAGCCATCAAGCGTATAACAAAGGCTTATCCAGAGATGCTGGTAGGGGCCGGAACGGTCATCAATGTCGACTTTGCCAAGAAAGCAGTCGCCGCTGGTGCTAAGTTCATTGTTTCCCCAGGATTCAATCCCTCTGTCGTCGATTGGTGCATTGATAATAATGTCCCCATCGTACCTGGCGTCTGCACTCCCAGCGATATCGAGCAGGGTCTGGCCCGTGGCCTTACCACCCTCAAGTTCTTTCCTGCAGAAGCTTCAGGCGGCGTCAATATGCTCAAGAACCTGGCAGGACCCTTCCCCCAGTTGATGTTCATGCCTACCGGTGGAATTGGCCTCGACAACCTTTCTTCCTATGCGAAACAGTCCAATGTCCTGGCTGTCGGAGGATCTTGGATGGTCAAATCTGATTTAATCGAAGGCGAGCAATGGGATACAATCTCCCAAATCTGCAGCGAAGCAGTAAAAGCTCTCCAGGGACTTGAGTTTGCTCATCTGGGAATCAATGACGAGAATGCAGAGGAAGCAGAAAAAGCCATCAAGGGTTTTGATGCCCTTGGCATGACAACCAAGAGAGGCAATTCCTCAGTATTCATGGATACTACCATTGAAGTACTTCCCAAGATGTATCTCGGAAAGAATGGACATATCGGTTTCCGTTGCTTCGACATCGAGAGGACCTTGGTTTATTTGGCAACGCGCGGTTTTACTGCCAATGAACAGACAATTGCACGCGATGCAAAAGGCAAAATCAAGGTTTGCTATCTCAATGAAGACCTGAGTGGATTTGCTGTACATTTGGTCAAAGCCTAATACATTATTTTCATTATTTTAAAAAGGAAACCGATGCTTATCTATACGCACCGGTTTCTTTTTTATACTGTTTCAGTTATGGAATATATTCAGACAAATGACCTTACCGAAAAACAACATCAAGAAATCCTCAAGCTCCAAGAAATCTGTTTCGACTTTGAAAAATTGAATAACAGCTCTTTCCTTTCAAATGAATTGAATTGCAAAAGAGAAATCCCTTGTTTTTTCCTTGCGTATGAAACAGGGACCCTCGTTGCTTTCTTGACCTGCTTCATCCCTTCTTTTTCTGAAGCGGAGATCAATGGATGTACACATCCTGACTACCGAAGACAAGGGATCTTCACGCATCTGCTCTCTCTTTCCAAGGCAGTGCTCATCCCCTATGGCTTTACCAAGTATCTCTTGCAAGTCGAACCAAAAGCAAAAAGTGCCCTGCCCTATATTCAAAAACTTGCCCTGGACCGCGAGAGAACCGAATATAGGTTATCGATTGCAAAAAAGGACTGGAAAGTCAAAAGTCATGCAACGACCAAGAACCTTACCCTTGAAAGGGTTACCGAAAAAACCATGGAAAAGTTTGCAAGCATTTCCTCAATTGTATTCGAAGAACCCACCGAAGATAGCATAGGATTCATTACATCAATTGAAAAAAATCCTGAAAGAAGTGCCTACCTTTGTATCAAGGACGGTATACTCGTCGGAGTTTTCAATATGCATTATGAGAAAGCGGATACAGCTATCCTCTATGGTGTCGGGATACTGCCTCAATTCAGGCAACAAGGATTGGGGTATCAAATGGTTTCCCAAGCCCTTGCCCTGGCGTTTTCGCAAACAGATACTGTATTTCTGGATGTAGATTCAAATAACCCAAAGGCTTTTTCCCTGTATACCCGTATTGGTTTCACCGTATCGTTCCAGGTGGACTACTATACGTTACTTTTAGCATAATTGTATCGATTTTGGCATCAGCGTTATTTTTCTTGACGGCAAGATTTACGGAGGTTAGCATTAATCAGGCAAAGATGTTCTATTCCTTGGATATCACTTTATTCCAAGGATGTTTTTGTCACTCCAGGAGGAAAAAATGAGAAAAATGTTTACTCTTCTTTTGGTGTCGTTGCTTCTTGCCCCTGCCCTGTTCGCACAAGGAAGCAAGGAAGCAGCACCAGTTACAGCCACCCCAGCAGTCGAAGCGCCTGCTCCGGCCGTCAGTCCCGCTACAGGATCCGGTAGTGTAAATGCCTACACAACCCTTGAGGAACCCCTTGCTGCAAAGCTATTCCAGCTTTTTGAAGCTGAAACAGGAATCAAGGTGAACTTTGTAAGGTTGTCAGGTGGAGAATGCGTCGCTCGTCTTGAAGCTGAGGCAGCCAACCCACAGGCTTCCATTTGGGTCGGGGGTGTCGGTCTTGACCACATCACGGCAAAAAGCAAGGGTTTGACCGTTCCTTATGTCAGTCGTTACACTTCCAAGACTCCTGTACAGTTCAGGGATCCTGATAGTTACTATATCGGCATGTATGTCGGTCCACTTACCTTCGTGACCAACACCGAACGCGCCAAGGAACTGGGCCTCACCCCTCCAACCAGCTGGGCTGATCTTCTCAAACCTGAATATAAGGGCTATATCCGTATGGCAAACCCCAATACCTCAGGAACAGCTTACAATGTATTGACAACAATTCTTGACATCTTCGGTACAGAAGACAAGATGATTGAATATATGACAGCTCTGGACAAGAACATCGATCAATATACCAAGAGCGGTTCTGCCCCTGGCAAGAGCGTAGCTACTGGAGAGATTCCCGTGGCCATCGGCTATGCCCATGATCAGGTAAAGCTTAAGGCAGCAGGTTCCCCCATCGTAATCACAGCCCCTTCTGAAGGAACCGGTTATGAGTTGGCTTCCATGTCCTTGGTAAAGGGTGGCAAGGACACTGTCAATGCCAAAAAGCTCTATGACTGGATTCTTTCCAGCCCAGAAGCCCAGAAAACCTTTACCGAATGGTACGTGGTCCTTGTCGCCGATGGTGCAGCAAAGCATCCAGATGCTCTGTCGATCAACGAAATCAAGACTGTCACACAAGACATGGCTTGGGATGGGGATTCTGTAAACAAGACTCGTTTACTTGATCGTTGGACCAATGAAATTGGCAATAAGAGATAATTACAGCATGTAATTAACCTTTCAGACCACCCTGCAAGCTATCCTTGCAGGGTGTGTTTAAAACGGACAGACTAGATGTTTACAAAAAAACGGATCATGCAGTTCTTGATAGCTGCCTTAGTATTTCTAGCCGCCGATTTCTGGATGTATAATTCCCTTTCTACAAACTTCCTTACGTATGAAGAGAACCGTAACTTCAATGAAATCGAACTGTTTGCCCAAACAGTCCCTGACAGTGTCTCTCCCTCGGCTTTTGAACAATGGATCCCCACTGTCAAAAAAAGCATCTCGGGAGCACGGGCATTCTATTTTTCCTATGACTTGAATTCCGCAGACTTCATCCCTATGCTAGGTTCTGATACGGCACGTTCCATCTGGGATGCAAACAGGAATTCAGAAGAATTCAAGAAAGCACTCGAAAGTGTCTATTACCTTGAACCGATGAAACTTCCAAAAACGTACAAGGCCGACTATACGCTCGATCCAGATACCGCAGTAGCCTCAACGGCCGATTCCCAAATATATTTTGTTCCGATAATCGACAAAACAGGCTATCAAGTTTCCGGAGCTGTCATGATTCTGGTACCCAACAAAACGGCCACGGGGTATAACAACCTCTTGAAAACGCTCTTCATTGTAGCTGCTGTCCTATTTCTGAGCATTATGATGGTCCTGACCTTTACCCGCGACCCGATGACAGGGTTTCTTGTATTGGGACTATTCGCCATTGTCCTAGTCTTCATTGCCTACCCCTTATTGGAGGCGGCCCGACTCTCCTTCATGAAAGACGGACAACTCTCCCTGCAGACCTGGAAAGAATCCCTCTCACCCAATTATCTGGTGGCCCTATGGGGTTCTCTTCGTCTCGGTATCTTTACGGCAACCATTTCCACGGTGGTCGGATATATGTTCGCCTTCCTCATCGAGCGAACATCCTTCAAGAAGAAGAAGATCATGAGCATCCTGGCTACAATGCCAGTAATCTCCCCTCCCTTCTCCCTTTCCTTGTCGATCATCCTGCTCTTCGGAAACAATGGACTCATTTCAAAAAAACTCTTCCATCTATCCACTTCCATCTACGGTTTGGGTGGACTTACCTTGGTCGAGGTCATCGGGATGTTTCCCATAGCTTTCATGACCATCAGCGGGGTTCTCCGACAAATAGATTCGACAGTGGAGGATGCCTCCCTGGATTTGAGTGCCACCCGATGGCAGACCTTCAAGGCGATTACCCTGCCTCTCTCCGCTCCCGGCATAGTTTCCGCCTGGCTGTTGGTGTTTACCAATTCCCTGGCCGACTTTGCCAACCCCTTGTTGCTCAGCGGAGACTACAGGGTACTCTCGACAGAAGCCTACATGATGGTTACAGGAAGAAGCAATCTCGGCTCGGGGGCAGCCCTCTCCTTCTTGCTCTTGATGCCGACACTTACGGCCTTTCTCATACAAAGAGTCTGGGTAGCAAAAAAAAGCTATGTCACGGTTACGGGAAAACCTTCCACCACCCTTACAGAGCTTACCAACAAACCGGTGCGACTTGCATTGGAATCAGCTTCCTGGATCTTCATTGGCTTTATCGTAGCCTTATATCTGACAATTGTCGCAGGGTGTTTTGTCAAGAACTGGGGTATCGATTATTCCTTTACCCTAGTCAACTGGGGAGAAGCCCTCAGCCGTGGCTGGACAAGCATCAGGGATACGGTAACACTGGCCGTTATCGCTACGCCAATTGCAGGTTTACTTGCAATGATGGCCTCAATGCTTATTGTTCGTAAGAAATTTCCAGGTAAACGCTTTTTGGAAACCCTTATTATGACGCCCTATGCAATACCAGGAACACTCATCGGTATCAGTTACATCCTTGCTTTCAATAAGCAACCACTGCTCTTGGTGGGCACCGGTGCAATCATCGTCATCAACTACATCATCAGGGAACTTCCCGTGGGAGTGGAGAACGGAATAACGGCGCTACACCAGATCGACCCAGCCATCGAGGAGTCGGCCGCGGACTTGGGAGCAGATGTACCGACGGTCTTCAGGACCATCGTACTGCCCTTGATTCGTCCTGCCTTCCTTTCAAGTATGTCGTATACCTTTGTACGATCCATGACAGCAGTCAGCGCCATTATTTTCTTGATTTCTGCAAGATGGAATCACTTGACTGTCTTGATTTTCAATTTCTCGGAAAATTTGCGTTTTGGACTTGCAAGCGTCTTGTCAACCATCCTGATCGTCATCGTCCTCTCTGTCTGGGCCCTGATGCAAGTCTTGGTAAAGGATGACAAACTCACCCAGAAAACAATTTCAACCCGCTAAGGTGGTATTCTATGATTGAAAAGAAAAGTGTATCGGTAACACTTGAACATGTTACAAAACGTTTCAAGGATGTGAAGGGAAAATCAGATGTCGTCGCCGTAAATGATTCAAACCTTGTCATCCAACCCGGGGAACTTGTCACGTTGCTGGGCCCTTCGGGATGCGGGAAAACCACGACCTTGAGAATGATCGCCGGATTTGAACTTCCGACAGAAGGAAAGATATTCATTGGAAATGAAGAGGTCACCATGTTGCCCCCCAACAAGCGCGACACAGCCACGATGTTCCAAAGTTACGGACTATTTCCCCATATGACGGTATTTGACAACGTAGCCTATGGTTTGAAACTCCGCAAGGTTTCTCCTGAAGAGATAAAAACCAAAGTAGAGGAAACCTTGGCAATGGTTGGCTTGGCAGACTACGGGGATCGTGCCCCTTCCAAGTTATCCGGAGGACAACAACAACGAGTAGCCCTTGCAAGAAGCCTCATCGTAACTCCTTCTGTACTGTTGCTGGATGAACCGCTTTCCAACCTTGATGCCTTGCTCAGGGAACAGATGCGTATCGAGATAAGGAAGATCCAGAAGACCTTGGGTATCACCGCCATCTACGTGACCCATGACAGGGTCGAGGCGATGAGTCTCTCCGATAGGGTTGTAGTCATGAAGAATGGATATGTAAGGCAAATCGGAGCTCCCCATGAAATCTATGAATTCCCGAACTCGAGGTTCGTTGCCGGTTTCGTAGGAAAGGCTACATTCTTTCCCGTGCATATCAAAGCTCAGGAAAGAACAGACTGGACCTGCATCCTTGGCGATAAAGAGGTGATAGCAAGTCAGGCAGGAGACAATGTAAAAATTGGCGAAGAAGCAGTTTTGATGGCCCGTCCCGAGTCCTTGCGTGTTGTTGAACCAGGGAAAGGCCATATTGAGGGAGTAGTTCGGATGAATGTCTATCTGGGCAATAGTCTGGAAGCTTTTATCAATACTTCGTTCGGGGAAGTGCTTGTACAGATCGACGACCCACATGCAAAGAAGGTGTACCCTGAAGGGGCCAACGTATCAATTGACTTTGCCCCCGACCGGGTACGGTTATTGAACAAAGACGAGAATTAATCCATCGGCTCAAGCAAGGGACTGCCTTCATTCTCGAGGACAGTCCTTTGTTTTGCACTTTTTCGTGTATACAGCCAACCGCATACCAAGGAGGTCAAGGGAGATACAAGCACCAACCCAATGCAACCAACAAACGTATGCAATATCTCGGCTGCTATGGTCTTGGAATTAAGGATGCTCATGATCGGGGTCCCTTGCGCCATGTATACCATCATCACCGTCAGATAGCTTCCCATATAGGCAAGCAACAAAGTAGTTGTCTGGCTACCGACTACGGACTTTCCGATGGTAAGCCCACTGACTACCAATTCCTTGGCAGAGATACTCGGTTTTTTCTCTATGATTTCATTGAGCGCTGCACTGATATCGATGGAAAGATCCAGGATTGCTCCTGAGCAAGAAAGATAAACAGCAGCCTGAAACAACTTGGTAAGGTCAAGCTTCATGTATCCGGCATAGAGCAAGGATTCCGACCATTGCATCACCGATCCATGCACTCCGAGATAGAGGGTAAACAGTACGGCAAGCAGACAGGTAATCAAGGAGCTGCCTACTGCCCCGATAATTGCGGCCAAGGCTTTTTTCGTACATCCTCCGACTAATAACAAGGTTACCACGGTAAGGGTAGTACCCACCATCAAGGCAAGCAACATCGGGCTATACCCCTTCAACGATAAGGGGATAAGTATTTTCCAAATGGAAAGAAATGCAAAAAGGAATGATAAAAGAGTCCTAATTCCAGTAAATCCCGAGAAGATGATGAGCAACAGAGCAAACAAAGCCATCAACTGCAGTTCCTTTGCAAAGCGATATTGGTCAACCATATTCGTAAATATTACATTGTTGTCGTGATCTTGTTCCAAGAGGACCCAGGCAAGCTGGCCCTTGGTAAAAACCTTGTCGAATTCCAAACGTCCTGTAAGCAAGTTAATCCCTTCAACCTGTTCACCTTTATGGGGACCGGTGAGCACTTCGACCGTACAGCGCTGTTCTCCCATCCTGACTATTCCTGTCTGGTACATCATCGAGTCATTCGTAGCGAGAACCTTTGCCTTGGCTCCCACCGCATTGACATAGATTGCCCGCCCAAAACCTGTTGGTACGAAGATCATCAACAAACAAAGAGCCGTAAAAACAGAGAGAAAGATTACTTCTTTCCGATTGTATTGTAATTTCATTGTACTGCCTATCTATACAGAATTGGCACCCCATACGTACAGTATAGGGTGCCGGAACCAAAAACCCAGACTAATTCACACCTACAATATCTCGAAGCTTGTAGTAGATATCCGTATTGTCATAGGAACCTGAGAAAGCCTGTTCGCCTACGCCACTTGCATAGACAGAGACAGGAGTTCCTGTATGGGAATAACTCGTCCAACCAATGCCTGCCTTGTTGTTCAGTATGTGGGTGATCGTTACGGAGAGAGGATCATAACCACCATACAGCAATGCAGTGACATCATCTTTCGACCTCTTGTCAGAAGGAAGCATGGACTGAGCATAGGCTTCCTTCAAGCGAGAGTATTCTCCCTCTGTCAGAACCAAGGCTTTGTCGGAGGCATTCCCATTTGGAGATACCAAACCAAAGTCCTCGGTCACCAAAGCCATTACCTCGTCAAAGGATGGATTTGTATTTCCTTGTTTCATTCCCTTGATAATGGTATCGAAGGCAACATACGAGAGCTTCTGGCTCTTGAGAATCTCGAAAGCCGTATTATATCCGGTAGAGGCATATCCGATTGTCATGCCTCCGGTCTCATGGTCACCGGTAACTACGATAAGGGTTTCCCTGGGATGCTTTTTGGCAAAGTCGATGGCAACCTGAACAGCCTTGTCAAAGGCAAGCAAGTCAGAAATCTCGGCGGCGGCATCGTTGGCATGACAAGCCCAGTCAATCTTCCCCGATTCACACATCATGAAAAATCCTTTCTCGTTGTCCAGGACATCGATACCCTTCCTTACAAAATCTGCCAGGGTAAGATCAGTGCTGTCCATGTCAAGTGAATAAGGCATGGAACCACTATCTTGCAGTCGTGGATTTTGTGCATATACCTTGCCACTGTTGGAATTCAGACTTTCGATGGAATCCTTCGAGTCGAGGACCGTATAACCTTTGGCCTCGAGTAAGTCATAGATACTGGTCTTTCCCTTGTCTGCAGCCATGTTGATTGCTCCACCGGCAAAGTAATCAAATCCGCTATCCACCATCTGCAGACCGATGTCATAATAATTATTCCGGGAAGGAACATGTGCATAATATGCAGCGGGAGTTGCGTGGTTGAGCGTAACGGTAGAGATGATACCGATCTTCCAGTCCTTTTGTCTTTTAAGTTTCTCTGCAATGGTTTCTGTCTTTGTCGTTTTGTCGACTCCCATACCAAGAACTCCGCTATGGGTTTTTATGCCACTGGAAAGAGAGGTTGCCGTAGAAGCGGAATCAGGACAGAAAGAGGTCGCATCATAGGTGGTTTGCAATCCCAATACAGGGAATTCCGTAAAACTCAAAGGGCTGAGTGCAATATCGCCTTTGGTATTGTTGCCATTGAAAACCTCGGCAGCATTGATTTGTACATGACTCATGCCATCACCGATGAACATGAAAACATACTTGGGACTCTTGGTGACAGATATTGTCCTATCCATCTGGTTTGGCATTTCTGCCGTGCCCTCGGCACCAAGAAACGAAAGGCCGTACAAAAGGACAGCCAATACTACAAACAGTTTTTTTCTCATCATTGCCTCCATACTGAGCACAGAATGGAGTAGATTTGTTTTCAGATTGCTAATATATCATGAGGAACGTATGAAAAACACATACCCAAGAGGGAATTCTCTATACGATCAGAGCAATAATCAACAAGAAGAGCCCTTCGGTTTCTAAATGCTGATTATTTAAAATTGATGCAATTGTCGGTAGTTTTTGTTTTATACCATTGGTTTATCAATATTGGAAAAATTAGTTTGGACTCTTTACGGAAAACTGTATTCGTTTACATTGAAAAGGCCTTCTTCCAAGTAGAAGGCCCTTTCAAGTCAGGATATAGTAAAAAGTTTTGAATGCTATCAGAGTATGGAAAGTTCTACATTTTCCTCTTGGATGAATGGCTCCTCGACTCCCGTTATGGTTACCTGGTCAAGGGTAATTTGCGCATTACGAAGTCGCATACCTTTTCCGCTTGGCAAGGGAAGTCCATAATACATCTCACTCTCTTCTGGAGAGCTTTGATCAAGAGCATCAATGGAGAAATTGCAATTTTTCATAAAGATGCCTGTAACCGGAGATTCAGGCAACCCAACGATAAACGCAGCGGAAGCCTTGCAATCCGCTGCAGTGCAATCCTCAATGGTCAGATTTGAAATAGAAGGAGTCGTTGCATCCACTATTTGTTTTTCCAATGAGAATAAATCGCAGTACGGGCTACCGCATCGATAATACATATTCACCGTCAAGGGACACAGGTTGTTTACCATAGTTATCCTGGAAAAATGCAGGTTTGTGATGACACCACCCCTTCCTCTTCTGGTCTTGATTCGTATTCCACGATCAGTACCATCAAACCTGCAATCAGAAACAGAGATATTGGAAATACCTGCAGCCGTTTCACTACCGATTACAGCTCCTCCATGGGCATCGAAGACCGTACAATTCTTGACGACGACCTCGGTAGTCGGAAGTCCCACGGCTATGCCATCAGGCCCACTTCCGCTCTTCATGGCAATACCATCATCACCTACATCGATTATGCATTGTTCAATTTTCACCTGCGAACAGG
Source organism: uncultured Sphaerochaeta sp. (assembly GCF_963676625.2). Taxonomy (GTDB): domain Bacteria; phylum Spirochaetota; class Spirochaetia; order Sphaerochaetales; family Sphaerochaetaceae; genus Sphaerochaeta. The sequence goes on along the minus strand of NZ_CAXXYB010000004.1, from coordinate 1,312,986 downwards.
AATCAACATCAATGCCATCAGTATTAGGAGCATCCTTTGGATTCTTGACAACAAGGTTTTTCAAGAGAATATTCTCGGAATACAAAGGATGAAGAGTCCAGAAAGGACTGTTCTGAATAGTAATTCCTTCCAATACAAAATCCCTTGAATCCTTGATCTGCACCAAGGGAGGTCTCAAGAATTGGGTCTGTCGGCCGCCCCCCCCACTGCTTTGTTCTTCATACCCAATATTCAGCTGTGCAAGTTTTTTCTCAATATCAGTAACAGGTTCCTTCTGGAATTCCTTCTTGTAATCAGCAAGGTCCCACCAGTATTTCCCGTTTCCATCAAGAGTTCCTTCCCCTTCAATTGTCACTCTCTGGGTTTCATTGACAAAAAGACAGGGATGCATACAGTAGCAATTCACTCCTTCCCATCTGGAATAGACGGGAAGATACAGATCTGCCTCCGGTATAAACTGAATTGTCGCACCTTTATCAAGATGCAGGGTAATATCATGGCCGGTAATGGCAAGAGGTCCTGTTTTCCAAACCCCAGATCCGACAGTCAGGCTTCCCCCTTCGCAAAGAGTAGCAAAAGCCTTTGCAAAAGCCTCGGAACAATCAAATATTCCATCTCCCAAAGCCCCAAAATCAGAAAGAAGATATTGTTTCATAGGTTTCTCCTCATGGTATCCATTTACTCATGGCATCTTTTTGGTTTAGAATTTCATTATATGAAAAATATTGGATTCAGAGCACATGATTTAGGTAAATTTTCAAATTTTTGCTCCCTGGCAAATGAAGTTTCTCAATTCAGAAGCGAAGCATTCATTCATCTGGCAATTCAAAAAGCTTTGCAAAATCCTCCCAAGACCAAGGATTATACAGCAGAGTATTTTGTCTCCGCTCGCGAGGATCTTGCCCAAAAAGGGGCCCGTATCGCGGTCCTTGGCTGTTACATAAATCCGGTACATCCAGATCCTGCCATCAGGGATGAACAGTTGAGCAATTTTGAGCACTGCCTTCGGTTATCCAAGGAAATCGGATGCCTAATGGTCGGAACCGAAACAGGGTCCCTGCAACCGAACTGCTCCTATGATTTGGGAACATCCGAACCCCAAGTCCTGACCACGTTCTATCATAGCATCGAACGATTGCTAAAAACTGCCGAAGAATACAAGGCAACCATCGGTATTGAAGCCGTCAGCCGTCAGCATACGATCTCCACCGTAGCAAGAATGGCAAAATTGGTTGAAACTTTTGACTCCCCCTATTTAAAAATCATCTATGATCCAATCAATCTTGTTCCCTGGACAGGAATCCCGGAAGAAGATGGCACAGCACGTGCGGTTCCCTCAAAACAAGCCCAAAAAGCCTACTTCTGTGAGGCTCTCGATGCCTTTGGTGATAAAATCGGAGTCCTCCATGTAAAGGACTATCGGTTGAATGACCAGGGTTGGAAGATTGGGGATCTTCCCGTAGGTACCGGCGTTCTTGACTGGGAAGGCTTGAATCGGGAACTGGAAAAGCGCAACATCTCCGTTCCTTGGCTCTTGGAAAACATAGATGTAACGACCCTTAGGCAAACCCTCCTGAATCTAGATACATTCTAGATTCCTCCATTCTGGATTCGCAAGGTGTTATCTTGTGCTGTTTTTGTACTTTACAGTTATCCTATAAAATATCCCACCAGGTTTTTGGTGGGATATTCCTTATAGCAAGAAAGGTTGTTCGAAAGTTACCGGCCGACGGTTGTCGGACAACACTTTCGTAAGATACTCCGTATCAAGCTTAAGTTCCGAGACCAACCGGAGCAAGAGTTCCTCGGGTACCAGATTTTGCTCACAAAAAAGAAATACCAAGGCTTTCTCCGCAATATTGCCGGGTTTGAGAGAGTTGAAATAAATCTCTTCGTCTTTCTTTCCTGCATAGCGCTCATAAATATTCTTGAACAGTATGGACTCTTCCATATTATGCTTGAGGGCATTCAACTCTTCCTTCAAGGGTTTTTCCTGGCCTCTGGCGGCCAACTCTCCCAAGGGTTTGAGATGGAAGAAGGTATACTCCTTACCGGGCAAAAAATGGTGTTCATCGCAACGAGCAGCATAATTTGGTTCCAACGAACTTGATTTATGCTCATCCCCACCCACAATGATCAAGGGATCAAAATACAAGGCAGGACATTCCTTGCCTTCGACCTGGTAATATCGGTAGGTATAAAAAGCATCTTTCAAACAGTCTGGATGCTCACAATAGGCAGTCAGGGGAATGACATCAGTAGCGATATCCAGCATGAGCCTTGCCGTCGAATTGAAAAGATCTCGACGGAAATTCAAGATAAGGGTCGGAAAAATAAACATGACCCCTCGCTCATAACTATGATTTCTTACCACATAAGCCAGTCGTTCATCAAAAAACGAGGCTTCATCGATAATGAAGGTCCCGACGGTCGGATTGTCAGCCAAAACCTGCTCAAGCCCAAAGGAATCACGGATACGGGCAATATTTTCTCCACAGTGGATATAACCACTCCGATAGCAAAGGGCATCTTCCGGGTAGTCAGAAAATCTCGCCCCGTCAATTTCTGAACGAACAAAGAAAACCTTTCGTCTATCAACATCCCCGCAACTGGTAAGGGACCTGACCTGATCCCCTTTTTTCTGGGCAATCGCGGCATCACGCCAGACCCGGGCCGCAAACTCAGTTTTTCCTGAACCCATTGGACCGATGAGCAATACCCTTCGGCCTGGAAGGGTAAAATCAAAATGGGAAAATGTGTCATGGACATCAATAGTCGGGAATCCCAAGCTCTTGAGAAAATCAGTGCTTTCCGTCTTTTGCTCAATGCGCGGCATTCTGGCCCTCTACGATGGCAACTCCACAGGAGGCTCCAATACGGGTGGCTCCTGCTTCGATCATCGCTTTTGCCTCTTCATAGGAATGAATTCCTCCTGAAGCTTTTACACCAAGCTCTGATCCTACGGTCTTGCGCATAAGCCTGATATCCTCGACCTTTGCCCCACCGGTGGAGAAACCAGTGGAGGTTTTTACAAAATTGGCTCCCGCTGCCTTGGCAATCCTGCAGGCCCTCGCCTTCTCCTCTTCGGATAAGAGGCAAGTCTCAATTATTACTTTCAACAGTTGGGAACCGCAGGCTTCCTTTACTGTGGCTATATCATCCTGAACCAACCCGTCGTCATGATTTTTCAACCATCCGACATTGATTACCATATCGATTTCCTGGGCCCCTTCAGATACTGCATGCTTGGCTTCAAAAACCTTGGCCGCCGTCGACATCGCACCAAGGGGAAAACCTACGACAGTACAGACCTTGACATCGGAACCCTTGAGCAGTTTCGCGCAGAGCGGAACCCAGCAACTGTTTACACACACGGAGGCAAACTGATATTCCTTTGCTTCTTTGCAAATCTTTTCGATTTTATCCCGTGGCGCATCTGCAGCGAGAACCGTATGGTCAATATATTTCGCGATAGTATCAAAACCCATGGCAACCTCCAACCTAAAAGGTATACGCTAAGCTTATCCTAAAAATCAAGCGCTTTCAATGTTAATCCTTAGTGATGCGTCTTTATGAAAAGCTTGACGAATGAGGTTTTGCACTATACCCTGTTTGTCATGATTCTGGAAACAATAGAGCAGTATTACACATGGGCATTGATTGCCATATTATTGTTGAATTTCTCCCAACGGAAAATTCCCAATTCGCAAAAGAAACGATTTGCAACCATCTATCTGGCAGCTCTCCTGTTGATATTCGAGGTTGGCGTCGTGACCATACTTACCCGGGGATGGCCCCAGAAACTTGCGTTTCTTGACTTGGCCATATGTGCCGCACTTTTTTATTTTTTCAGGGAAAAAGCCTGGCCTTTCCGATTTCATTGCGTCAATTGCAATGAAAAACTCGATATGAACCATATTATCGGACACGATGATAACCTATGCCAGAAATGTTACTATGAAGCCCATCCTGAAGAAGCTGCCAAGGAAGAAGAAAAAAACAAGAAACTTGAACCTGAACAATCATCTGAAACCCTGGGACTGCAAGATATTCCCGATACAGTCAGTGAAATTGACTGGGATATTTGGGAACCAAGGGAAGTTTGTGTCATCACCTATCTTTTTGAAAATGACCAAGTCTTGTTGATCGATAAAAAACGAGGGCTTGGCACCGGCTTGGTAAACGCTCCCGGTGGACATATTGAATTGGATGAAACAGCCAAAGAGGCCGCAATCAGAGAGTTCAAGGAAGAAACAGAACTCGATATTACCGACCCTATCATGGCCGGAAGACTGGATTTTCAGTTCAAGGACAGTCTTAGTGAACGAGCTTATGTCTTTTTTGCCCATACGTATAGAGGGACTCCCAAGGAGACCGAAGAAGCCAGACCCTTTTGGTGTCCTGTTTCCGAGATTCCCTATGAAAAAATGTGGGAGGATGACCAGTATTGGCTTCCCTTGGCCCTTGAAGGGAAAAAATTTGAAGGCCGCTTTATTTTTGACGACCAAAAAATGCTTGATAAATCCATTACGGTAGAGGAAGAAGACAACGAGTGAATTCGGCTTGGGATGTTGGCAGTTTGGTGGCTCGTTCGGATTCTGGGAAAACCAGGATCGCTCGGACTCAATAAAACTCCTGCATTATGCACTTCGCTCAGGAATTCGTCATTTTGATACCGCCCAGGGATATGGAAACGGAGAAAGCGAACAATTTACAGGACAACAGTTAAAGCGATTTTCCAAGAGCATTGGACGGGAAGAACTGACCCTTGCCACTAAGATCCTTGCAAAAAATGGTCCCATGGTTCGCAAGGATGTCGAGACAAGTCTCAGGCGATTGTGTACGGACTATATCGACATCCTGTATCTGCATTGGCCAAGCAGCACTGTATCGATACCCCCGGTTCTCGATGCCTTGGCCGAGCTGGCAGAAACTGATCTGGTCCGATCTATCGGGGTAAGTAATTTCCCCCTTGCATTGTTACGATCCTATGGGGACTATCCAATAAAATACCTGCAGATGCCCTGCAATCTACTTTGGATACATGATATCCAAGAAACCCAGCGATACTGCAAGGAACATTCAATACAAACAGTCGGGTACAGTCCCTTGGGCCTGGGCATCTTGAATGGCAACCATGCCTTGGCCCCGGAAGATGGAAGGAAAAACCTGTATTGCTATTCACAGCAATCCTATGGCGCATTCAAGGCACTATACGGGAGCCTGGAGGACTTGAGCGGCAAGAAACAATGCTCGATCGCCCAGATTTCCCTTGCCTGGGCATTTGCCCAAGGGTTCGACCACCTTCTTCTTGGTGCCAGGACCAAATTTCAACTGCAACAAAACATAGCCAGCAAAGATATAAATCTATCCGCTTTCCAACTGCAAGAATTGACGAAACTTGCCCAAGAATTAGCTTTATCCGTCCCAAAATCCCAAGATAATATATTCAATCATAGGTGGTAACCATGTATATTCCCCTGGGAAAGGCCCAAGCTTGCCTGGAAGTAAAGAAGTCTCGATTCATCGCCCTGGCTATCCCTTGCCAGAATCTGGCAGAGGTGAAAAAATTGGTATCCGAGACAAAAAGCATACATCCTGAGTCTTCCCATGTCGTCCATGCAGCGGTCGTAGGCCCCAACGGAGACGAGTTTAGTTGTAGTGATGACCATGAACCCAAGAATACTGCAGGACGGCCTATCCTGGAGGTCCTCAAGGGCAGTAACGTAACCAATGTCGCAATACTGGTCATCAGGTATTTTGGAGGAACCTTGCTGGGAACAGGAGGATTGGTAAAAGCTTATGGCGAAAGTGCCAAGCAGGTTTTGGAACTTTTGCAAACAGAAGAGTTGGTCGAGAAATGCTCATTCTTTCTTTCGACTTCCTACGATTTGTATGAACCTCTGAAAAAAAATCTGATAGCCTGTGAGGCAACCATTGCAAAGGAAGGTTTTGAAAGTGCCGTTACTATTTCAGGATCTCTCCCCGTTGCAAGAAAAACTGAGATACAGAACCTGATAACAGAAACTTCCAATGGCCGAAATCAGATAGTCTTCAGCGAAGGGTAAAGGACTTGAACCGTAGTTCAGGAAACTTTTCCTCAACTGCAGGCTCCGAAGCAGGTTCCTTTTCATACAACATATCTGTCTCTACCAATTCAACCAGACGAATCGCAATGGATAGGGCTTGTTCAATCGCATCCGGTTCAATGGCAGCAACTACATCATCCTTGGTATGGTAGACAGCCGGCCGGGAAGTATCATCCCAAGCCACGGCGGTCAAGGAGCAGGCCTCCAGTCCTGACCTGGACGCTTCGGCGGCATCGGTACCACCAGCCAGGAAAGGAATGCTCTGGCTGGTCGCCTCGTAGCCCATCGATTTCGCAATAAGGACGCACCGGCGGGCAAGACGAGAGGAAAGAGGTTGGGTTCCATTGATATCCCGTTCCAGAAACGTCAATTCCCCTGCATAGTACGGACAGTCAAAATTCAAGAGCAGTCCATCTTTGCACAAGAGTTCGTTTTCCCGGAACCAGACTCGCGATCCTTTGAGACCGACCTCCTCACCGTCAAAGGAAGCAAAGACAAGACGAGTATGATCAAGACCTTGCCCGCATCGTTTTTTCCAGTCAAAAAACCGGGCAAGTTCCACGCCCATGCAACTTGAAACCAAATTGTCCCCGGCCCCCGGCGATCCCTCAAAAGTAACAAACCCCCACAAAGAAAGCACAAAGGGAAAACAAAGGGTAAGCACTACATTGAGTATAAGGCAAGGAACAGGTGGAAGATTCACAGAAAAGAATCTCCCGGTAAAAAGTTCCGTAAACAGCTGGGTCAGGGAAGCAACGCAAAGCAACAGGAACAACATCAAGGGCAAAAGTACTTTCTTTGCATAGGTCAGCTTGTCCAAGGGGTTATACTTATAGAGACGGGCACTGTCATGATGTCCAGAAAAAAGTACTGTATGCAAAACCTCGCCTTGCGGTTCTATTACCCCATGGACATTGGCTCCTGTCGCCTTAGGGGTATATTTCTCAGCCACTGGTTTGAAAAAGATAAACTCCCTGAGGACATACAAAAGGAATAGGCAAAGAATACAGGTGGCAAGAAACGGAAGACCAACCAAAAGAAGAACCAAGGCAAGGGGATAGATGACTACCAATACCTTGAGCCAAAGGGTATAGCCTAGATTATACAAGGGAAATTCCTTGTATTCGGTAGTATCGCAATACTGCTTGAACTCTTTTTCCAATTCAGCGGCAGTCTCTCTGGTCTGTTCACTCCCCGCTATCCTGGGTCCAAAGGAATTTATTAGCTTGTCAGTCAATTCAAGGGCAAGGGTAGCCAGACGACCAGCTTTCAAGGTTTCAATTTTTTCATGTCTTGCCTGGTCAGTTTCTTTGACCAATGGGGGCTTTTTTTGTTGTTTTCTATTGAAAAGGGAGAAACTCATAAAAAATATGATGACGAGATACAACACAACTGTCAAGAAATGCCCTTTAGTTCCCAACCTCCTTGACAAAAACTAGGTCACTCAATATAGTGAGAATCCGATTGGTAGCAAAGCGACCAGAGAATTATATGGCATTTTCGCTATGTTTTTTTTAATGGAGAGATGTCCGAGCGGTCGAAGGAGGCAGTCTTGAAAACTGTTGAGGCGCAAGTCTCCGAGGGTTCGAATCCCCCTCTCTCCGTTCTTTCATCTGTTTTGCATTGATCATATTGTCTGTAACCTTGGAGAGGTGCGAGAGCGGTCGAATCGGGCTCCCTGCTAAGGAGTTGACCTGGTAACGGGTCCGGGGGTTCGAATCCCCCCTTCTCCGATTTTGTTTTTTTACATGTATTGAGACCATAGCTCAGCTGGATAGAGCGTCAGTTTGCGGAACTGAGGGTCGAAGGTTCAAATCCTTTTGGTCTCATTGTTTGAGTAACGGTTGTTATCACCTGGAGAGATGTCCGAGTGGTCGAAGGAGACGGACTCGAAATCCGTTGTACCGTCTGACGGTACCGAGGGTTCGAATCCCTCTCTCTCCGATTTACTTGGATTCTTTTTTGGTTTACCGTTTTGTTCGTCCTTGGAGAGGTGTCCGAGTGGTCGATGGTGCACGCTTGGAAGGCGTGTGTGTTGAAAGGCACCGGGGGTTCGAATCCCCCCCTCTCCGTATTTTGTTCCCAGTCAACAGATTCTGTGCTATGTGCATTCACCCAATCCCGTCAGGACCGGAAGGTAGCAGCGGTAAGTGAATTGTACATGAGACATGGGTGATTTGTTGGCTGGGTTTTTTTTCCCCCGGGATCAGCGTGGACACTCCTTTTGGATGCAAGGGCATCGGTACACGTTCAAGCCAAAACATGCTATACTTGATTCGTATTTTTTCCGAAGGGAGTTCCCATGGCTTATGAAGTAACGGCTACCAAAAAACGTCCCCAACTGTTTGACAATCTTGTGGGACAGGAGTTTGTAGTATCGACCATCAAGAATGCAATTGAACAGGGCAGGATTGCCCATGCCTATCTTTTCAGTGGCCCAAGGGGTGTTGGAAAGACCTCTTCAGCCCGTATTCTTGCACGTGCCCTGAACTGTGAAACAGGCCCAACCCCCTATCCTTGCGGAAAATGTTCCAATTGTACCGAAATTACTCGTGGGAACAGCGTGGATGTCATTGAAATCGACGGAGCAAGCAATACCAGCGTCAATGATATACGGCAGATCAAGGACGAAGTCCTGTTTCCCCCGCAAGCCAGCCGGTACAAGATTTATATCATCGATGAAGTCCATATGCTTTCCACCAGTGCATTCAATGCCTTGTTGAAAACCATTGAGGAACCACCGGCATATATCATTTTCATCTTTGCTACGACAGAACCCCAGAAAGTACCGGCTACCATACGTTCCCGTTGCCAGCAATTCCACTTCCGTCTCATAGATCTGGAGACCATCAAGACTTGTCTCAGCGAGGCAGCCAAGGATTTGGAAATCGAGGCAGATGACGATGCACTCTTTTGGATCGCCAAGGAAGCAACAGGCTCCATGCGCGATGCCTATACCTTATTTGACCAGGTAGTGTCCTTTTCCAATGGGCACATCACCCTTGCGCAAATCAGTGACAAGCTTGGACTCGTAGGCCTCGATCAAATCACCAGCGTCGTAGGGAATCTTCTTGACAACAAAGACAAGGAAGCCTTGCTTGCTATCCAAAGTCTTTTGCAAAACGGGGTTTCAATCGAACAATGCATCAAGGATTTCACTCAATATTTCAGAAGCCTTCTTTTGATGAAAGAGGGCATTACAGAAGAATCGATTCTTGGAGTACAAGGTGACAGGATTCCTTCAAAAGTGAGGAATGGTTATTCCAAGGAACAACTCGAGGCAGCGCTGGAACTGTTTCTCAGGCTTTATCGTGATATTCGGTATTCTCTCAATCCTCGCTTCGAACTGGAGTTGGCCGTAAGTCGTCTTGGCTCTCTTCCTTATCTTGCTTCCCCTACCACCTTGCTCAAAAAGCTTGCTGCAATGAAGGAAGACCTGTTGCACGGAACGGTTACCATCCCCACGGAGACTACCCGTATCGAGAAACAGAAGGAAGTGGACCTGCAGATGGACATTACACCTCCCGTTCAAAGGGAAAATGCAAGGCCTGAAAGAGTTGTCATTGAAACTCCGCGCCCCATAGTTCCCGCTCCTGCCCCTGTTGAAATACAAAAACCTGTCGCGCCCCAAAGCCAACGGCCCTTTACCAAGGATGATATCCCCAGCCTTGTCGGAAAGCTTTCCAATACTCCCCTGCTTTCGCAAGTAGCGCAGTCAATCAAAAAAATAGACAATGCCAATAATATACTGGATCTCTCTTTTTCAACTCAATTCTGCAAAAACAAGGCAGAAGAGAATCAGGAAAAATTCGGATCCCTCATCAAGGAAATCTCGGGTTACTCAGGAAAGGTGACGTTCTCCTTTGAAGAGGCTCCCGAGCAGAACCATAGCCAGAACAAAGACCCTATAGTCAATAAGATTGCCTCTGTTTTCCGAGGCGAGCTAACCTAGAAAAACAGATACAAAGAGGAGAAATATATCATGGATATGAATCCGTTCGAACTGATAAAGAATATGAAGGGCATTCAAGAGAATGTTCAAAAGATGCAGGAAAATCTTCCTTCCATTATAGCTACCGGCAGCGCAGGGGCAGGCATGGTTGAAGTTACGATAAATGGAAAATTTGTCGTAACCAGCGTAAAGATTTCTCCCGAAATCGTAGATCCCCAGGATATTTCCACCCTTGAGGTACTCGTGGCCTCTGCCTTCAATTCCGCCTCAAACAAGGTGCAGGAAAAGATTAAGGACGAGGGAATGAAATATGCAGGTGCCTTTGGCAACATGATGCCGCAGGCCTGACGATGACAGCACTGGAAAATCTCGTACAAAACCTGGCCAGGCTCCCGGGAATAGGTCCCAAAAGCGCCTCCCGGCTTGCTTACCACCTCATAAAAACCGACTCAGCCTATAACAAACAGCTGGGTCTGAATATTGCCACCATCCAGGAACAGGTTTTTCCCTGTTCCATCTGCGGAAGCTTCACGGAAGTGGATCCCTGTCCTATTTGTGACGATCCTTCCAGGGATAAAACCCAGTTATGTATCGTCGAGCAACCGCAGGATGTCATCACCTTGCAATCAAGCGGAGCTTTCGATGGACTGTATCATGTACTTGGGGGAGCTATCAGTCCCCTTGATGGGATAGGACCTGAAAACCTGAGTTTTTCCAAGATGCTCAAAAGAATCGCCGAGGGTCATTTCAAGGAAATCATCATTGCGACAAATCCTACCGAGGAAGGCGATACCACAGCTTTGTATATCAGGCATCTTTTGAAAGACAAAAAAGAGTTGAGCATCACTCGACTTGCAAGTGGCTTGCCCATAGGGGGCGATTTGGAATATGCAGACAGGATTACCTTGGCCAGGTCCTTGAAAGGAAGAATTCTATTCTAAAGACAACAATAGTATTTCTGAAGTGTATAGGTAAAAATTCCAATAACTGAAAACCTATCAAATTTGGATAGTATTTGTTGGGCTTTATTTTTGTAAAATTCTAAAACATCCTGTTATACCCTCTATTTTCCGTTTCACTTTTATACTGAGCCTTGCATCATCCTCACACACAACACACTACGTATCTTCTAGGGTAATCAGCCTAAGTACCAAGAACTCCTCTCTTTTTTGTTGTGTCAAACCAATGGGAATAGTTATCAGTGAAACTTTTTTCTTTTCATAACCCTTGTATTTTAATTTTCCCCGTCTAATGAAAAATAATTATAAAAAATTAAGATTGACAACCAGTAAAAAGCATGGGAGACTATTTAAACACTGCGTTAACGTACACGCATACGTAAAAAGGAATCTACACCATGCTATACCGACAAAGACAAACCTGTTTTATTACAAGCTACGATTCGCCTTGATGTTCATACTTTCCTTTACATCAATCGAAACATGACAATCACACTCTTCACTAAGGAAAACCCAAGGCTTTTTTATGTGAAGAAAACACAATCTTTGAGAGAAAATAAATTTTGGATTTCCATACAAAGAAAAAATTCCTTTCAGTAAAGACAATGAAACTATGTGGGGCTTTAAAAAACTCATTCGTACCAAGAAAAATAAATTCGGAGGTTTCGTTATGACAGATAAGTCAAAGAAATTGACTTTCAGTACAATGGAAGGATGTAAAAAAATCCTTGCCATATTAGTCGCAATCATCTTGCTCAGTAGCTTTTTTGCCTACATGCTTGCTAGTGATTGGGGTAAGCTCAAAATAAACGATATTTCGTTTGATTCAAGAGGTTCTGTCATGCAGGCGACCCTCTATACACCGAGAATAGTATCGGTTGATGATAAATTGCCGGCAATTCTTGTTACCCATGGAATGAGTTGTACGAAAAGTACGGTCAACGGTATAGCAGAAGAATTCGCTCGCCGTGGATTTGTAGTTTTGAGCGTGTCCGCATATGGGGCTGGAACCTCGGAAACACTCAACGGAAGTGACCCTACAGGAGGTATCTATGATGCCTTGAACTATATGAGGACGTTACAGTACGTTGATACAACCCGTATAGCTCTTATAGGTCATTCCCAAGGGTCCCAACGCATTGCTGCCGTTGCTGACCAAGATTGCAGCCCATTCACACTCAATGACCTAATGATCAATGTACTTCATGATACTTTCGGACAAGAATTCACCTATGAGGAAATTTCTTTGGATGCAGACAAGCTAGCCAAAGATCGCTTATCGAAAGATCAGTTGGTATATTACGATGCGCTTAAAGTTGAAAAAGAAAAGTATCTGGATAATACAGTCTATGCCATTCTTGTTTTGGGTGGAAACTGGGGCTTGAATGAAAAGAAAGTAATGGTAGGCGGTTATGAAGTTACCCGTGTACCAAACTGCAATGCCTGTTGGCAAATTGCACTTTTCAATGAAGGAAGGGCAGGAACAGGACAAAAGAATCTTACAAATGAAAGTATGCTTGAACGTTTCCAAGTTACCGATGCCATCAAGAAAGATACCTGGTACCAAGTAAAGACCTATACAAATGAAACCAGACCAACCAGTGCTGTCTTGGGAACGATCAACGATACTTCCGTGGCAACAAACACCACTCTCCAGACGGCACTCAAAAATCGTTCCACACGTATATTCTTCACGACTTTCAACTCTCATGCCCGTGATTATTTCAGTAGGGATGCGGCTTCCCACATGGTTCAATACTTTGAACAAGCCTTATCGTATAATCGTGGTGAAATGACGGATGCTACGACAGTTCCACTTGAAGCCTCAAATATCCATTTCATGTTCAGGGAGTTTCTCAACCTGATTGCATTTATTTCAATGTGTCTTGCACTCGTGGCATTTTCTGGAATTCTTATGAGAACCAAATATTTTGCTCCCTGTAAGCAAGAAACTTGTGAACCTTTCGTCAGTAAGAAAAACAGTGTTTTTTGGATAATTTCTTTGATCTATATCCTGATTGCCTTTCTCGCAATTCGCTTTGTCACCCAGAATGGCCCCGCTCTCGGATTCAAATCCATATGGGTGAAAAAGTTCTGGTCAATGGACTTTACTGCTGATATCCATATTGTCTTTATGTGGTTGATTGCTATCGGATCATTCGTATTGCTCACTATCTTTACGGTATACAACTACAAGAAAAAGAATCTCAATATACCGAAAGAGCTCAGGCTTATTACCAAGCCCCAAATCGTATTGAAGTATGTGCTTATGGCTGCAATCTTGTTTTTAGGTGCCTATATCTCTCTGGCAACCATCAAATACCTATTCCATCAGGATTATAGATTCTGGGATACGGGCGTAAAGGACATGCCTCCTCAGTACTTTATGCTATGCTTACGATATGCAATCCTTATTTTGCCGACTTTTATTATTGGCGGTCTCTTTGTGAATGCAGGCAGAATGAAGGATATGAGCGATGGATGGAATACCGTATTGCAGATGGTTCTCTCCTGTCTTGGCCTCTATATAGCCTGTTTCATCAGCTACGGAGCTTGCTATATTACCTATTGGCAGACAGGCGTCGGAATTATGCCTTCAATGGCACTCATTTCGACTTGGCCAATGCTCATCAACATTCCATTATTTGCCTTGCTTGGACGGAAGTTCTACACGCAAACAGGTAGTATCTGGCTTGGTGCTTTAGTCAATACAGCAATTGCTTGTTGGATGATTTGCAGTGCACAGTCATCAACTACATTCTATTTGCTTGGAAGTTTTTCTGCAAAATGGTTGGGAATATTTTAGTTACCTGGAATTAATCCTCCACCGATAAAACCGGTGATTTTTAGAGGGTCCCTACAAAGGGCCCTCTATCAATTAATATACCTTTTAAGCAATCTTGGCCCTATCAGGCCTCAGTCAACTATTGTTTTTCACAAAGAATTCAATTCGCCGTGGTTCACATCCTCGAATTTATCCCTGATGATATCGGCAAGTCGCATGGCCGTCTGGGTGACTCCCAGAACACTACTATCCACCAGGATGTGATTATGCCTGAGGTCTGAAGGAAGATACCCTGCGTAATGCATATGATAGGCATCACGAGCCTTGTCGACAGCGACAATTTCCTTCTTTGCTTCCTTGGGATCCATGTATAAGTAATCAACGCAGTTTTTCAACCGTTCCTCATAGGGTGCATAGATATAGATACTGAATACATTCTTCTTGTCCTTCAGGACAAATTCGGAACATCGACCGACAATAATGCAACTTTCTCTCTCGGCTAAATCCAATATAAGATTCTTTTGAACCTCAAAGATTTCATCCTGTTCTTGATTCGTTACATTTCCCAAGGGGAAGCGTCTGGAAAAATAAGTGCCCCCGGCAGCCTCCTCCCTGTCACTGATTACGGATACAGGAAGGGAAAGTCGATGCGAAACGGTGTCTATGATATCCCTGTCATAATACTCAACACCAAGATTAACCGCCATTTGTTCTGCAATCGTGCGCCCAAGGCTTCCGAACTGCCTATTTAGGGTAACTACGTAGTTTTCCATGCGTTTTCTCCTTAAGCCTATGGGAAGCTCTCTCTTGAATGCATTATCCATACAGCCAAGCACCACCAACCTATTTACAGGGTTCATCATCATCCCAATCTTTTATCAAAGTATAATCCAGCATTTTTATCTATGAGAAGACAAGCACCTCCCCTTCCCTGCAATTCAGCATTTTTCTTCTGCAAGAAGCATTTTTATTGATGTGATTCCAAGGCAACTAAATTAAGGAAAAAAGGAGGGTCTAAAAAATTTGCAATTGATTGTCCAAAAAAATATAAAACAGCTTCCAAGCAAATCAAAATATTACCACCAGTCTACAGAAAAAAAAGCCCCAACGATTAATTGGAGCTCTCTTGCAAAGAAAATAAGTATACCTATTTAATTCCGCGTTCTTTCTTAATTGTTTCGTAGGCTTCCTGGATTTCCCTGAACTTTGTCGTGGCATGGGCCAAAAATTCATCACCCATACCTTTTGTTGCCAAAGTATCTGGATGAAATTCAATGCTCATTTTTCGGTAAGCCTTCTTTATTTCTTCGTCGGTAGCGTTAACGGTAAGATTAAGCACCGCATACGCATGCTCTGATGTCGAGCATCCACCATATTTTTTGCAAAGGGAATCGACAAAGTAGGAAGGAATATGGAAAATCGAGGCACCCTTGCGAATCATGTCCTCCTCAGCCTTATTGACTACGCCATCAGCAGCAGCAACCCGGTAGAAGATATCGATCATAAGTTGGAGAATATTCGGGGCATGGGAAAAATTTTCATAGAACTGGGTGGCAAATTGTTCAAAGGTCCCGCCACCAGTTACAGCGGCATTGAAGACCCGCATGGCTGCATCATGTTCACGCTGGCCAAGGTTCAGGTCATTTCTTATAAATTCCTCGACCTTCTGTTGCTCACTTCCGGTCACCCTTCCATCGACAGAGGCAAGACGAGCAAGCATGGAAAAGGCTCCGACAAAGAAAATCATCTGGGATTGATCCTGGGCAGAATTGAAAATTCCTATACCATCTTGGTAGGGATTGTTTTGTTGCGAGGTTCCTGGAGGAAACTCACCAGCTTTGTCAAACATATGCCCAAAGGCAATTCCTGCAATCATTCCGAGGGGTCCACCAAACATGAACCCCAAAGTTCCTCCGAAGAGTTTTCCAAGCCATGCCATATTTATTACAACTTATCTATGAGCATCGAGCATTTACCTGAAGGAATGGGCAGTGTCTTCTTCTTGTTTTCGCTAAGGATCTCAATAGTAAAATAGTAGAGTTTTTCAGACTCGAGGCGAATTTCCCAGCCACGTTCAGTTTTGTTGCTGAGAATGGTAATCATATTTCTCTTGAGGGATAAATTCTCTATACCCATTGCCTCAAGGGAAGGCATAGTCCAATTCACTGTTTTGCGAGGCAAGGAAATATCCAGGCCGATGATATTCTCGATCATCAGGGTAATGGTAACCAAACCGGCATAGGGCATCAGACGTTTGCGTGGAAAATCTTCAATTTCAGTAGTAGTGGAAAAACCTTCCTTGTTTGGAAGATACGCTTCCCAGACATCCCCGATTGTATCTGCATCAGGATGCAAGGTATCAAGCAGGTAATACATATGACGAATCGCACATTCCCTGGCAAAGACAAACTCGTTGTAGTGCTCAAGCCCTTTGATTACCATAAAGGTATTTACAGGAAGCACACCACCACAGAATCCATTTCCACCTTCACTAAAAGCAGGGGAGGAAGCAGGAACTCCGGGAAAAGGATTGTCTGTTCCGAATTCCAAGGGATCATGCAAGTTTTCAATCAACGAAGCAGCACGCTCATCATTGGGAATTTCCGCAAGCAACGTCCAATAGGCTCCGATGAATTTGTTGTAAACCCGATTCTCCTTGATATCCAAGTCATAATAAAACTTCGTTTCAGGGTCCCACATCAAGGAATTGATTCTGGTCTTCAAGGAGAAATAAATTCTTTTATACCTAAAACTTAATTCCTTATCATTGAGAATGTCCCCGATTGCCGACATATAGAGGGCATTTACCGCCAATTGGGCATTGAAATCAAGAGGATAATATACATGTTCCCTTGGAATATTCCCACTTTGGCAAGCAGACAGGGGAACAGAGAACAAGCCATTCGGTTTCTGGAAATTTGCTTGCATCCAGGAAAAATACTTCTCAAGGATGGGCACGATTTCCTTCAATCGCTTCTTATTTCCGATTTTATGATAAAACCCATATTCCACATATGCAAACAACGGAGGAGAAATTCCTTCTGGATTGGAAGCTGTAAAAACAGCTTTTCCGTCCTCAATGGAATACTCACCTCGTATCGCTCCATTCGCTTCTTGTTTCTGATAAAAATAGTCCAGCAAAGGGAACGGAGAATTGTTCTGGTTGCTATATACAAGAAACAAAGCTGAGAAGCATGATAAATACTGGTTGAATGTGGTTTGGCCAGGATATGCTAAATAGGATCCTGAGAACCCATTTTCTTCTGTTCCTAGCTTCCAAAGTTCGTCAATCCATACCCAAGACCTGTCATACATATCAACAAAATCTTGGTCATAAAAATGTACGAACGGTACCAAATCCTTAATCAAAGTGGAGACTCCTTGCTATCGTAGGTCAAAAACAGGTAAAACTACATAAGACGCGCATTATCTAGAATATACTCTCTTCTGTTGGAAGTCAATCGGATTCATTATTTGAAACAGAAAGCATTCTTTCATTAAAACCAAAATCTATGTTTTTTCCATTATTACATTAATCGTTTATAAAATAGTAAATTATAGCGTAAAAAGAAAGAAAAAAAATTACTGGAAACATAATTTTTCATAATATATAAAACCATCTCCATTCTAGACATAGCTTTCCTTTCCTTACGAAATAAACACAGGAAGGCTTTTAGGGAACAATTCAGCAGAAAAAGATATGCAAGACTGGGAAATCTCCTCTCCATCCACATGTACCGGCATTGGATTGTTTTGGGAAACCACGGTTACTCTTTTTCCCCTGATTACGGAAAAAATAGGAAGTTTCACTTGGGTTCCCTTGAAAAATCGCAAGGCAATGGGAATTAAATGACTGCTTTTTATCGGTTGATTCGCATATACGATGTCAAAATATCCATCATCCAGAATTGCTCCCGGCCCCATGATAAAAGCAGATCCCATGCGCTTTCCATTACAGATGCTTATTTGTTGGGTATCAAGCACGATTTCCTTCCCATCCACTGTCATCAGTATGTGATAGGGACGAGGATAATGAATCAGAATCTTGATCATGGCAAATACATAGCTCAAGGACCCTGAGACATGCTTGAAGGCGCTGGCCGTAAAATTCACCAAGGGTTCAAAGCCCACTCCCTCTCCATTGACAAAATATTTACCTTCAGGATACAGACCGCCAATCGAAAAACCTGTATCGATACGCCTTATCTTACCCTCCATGATTGCCTTGCAAGCTTTTTCTATGGTTACGGGAAGTTGCAGCGCCCATGCAAAATCATTGCCCCTTCCTATGGGAATGACTCCCATCGTCGGACATTCAATTCCTTTTTCGGCCACTGCCTTGAGCAAACCATTGGCAACTTCATTGACCGTGCCATCGCCGCCTGCAGCAATAACAATAGGGTGTCCCGAAAGGGCTGCCTGGTAAGCCAGGTCAGTGGCTTCAAGCTTCCTTGTAGTAAGGATTATGGTACTGGTAAAACCACCTTTTGAAAAACAATCAACAATCTCTTGACGATGGTCCCTTGCCTTGCCTTTTGCAGCATGGGGATTCAGGATTACATAGAGGTTTTCGTTTACCATAATCAGCTCCTTTCGTAGTAAAAACTAGCCTATTTACACCCTGAACGCAATAGCCTATCATGGGCCTGTGAATACGCTTCAATCAAGAGATTCCTTTCTTCCAACTTCTCTGGAAGATATGAAAAAACGTGGATGGGAACAGTTGGACATCGCTTTTATTTCTGCGGATGCCTATGTCGATCACCCTTCCTTCGGCACAGCCTTGTTAGCTCGACTTTTAGAGAGCAAAGGCTATCGTGTAGGGATTATAGCACAACCCAAATGGAACTCAACCGAAGATTTTCTAAAAATGGGAAAACCACGACTTTGTGCCATGATCAGCGGGGGAAATATCGATAGTATGGTATCCCGCTATACTGCAAACGGAAAACCTCGTAGTGAAGATGAATACAGCCCTGGCGGAAAGGCTGGATTCCGTCCCGACCATGCAACCCTGGTCTATTCCTCAAAAGCCAAACAGGCTTATGGAAAAGAGATCCCGGTTATCATTGGCGGCTTGGAAGCCTCTCTCAGGAGAATGAGTCATTATGATTTTTGGGCGGATATCGTTCGCAAACCCATTATCCTTGATGCCAAGGCCGACCTTCTTATCTATGGGATGGGCGAGTTGCAAACAATAGAGATAGTCAAAAGACTTGACCAGGGCGAAGCCATCAAGGAGATGACTGATATCAGGGGGACTGTCTTCGCTACCTCCCCAAAGGGTCTTGCTGAAATAGGAACCCAATACCCTATATGTTCATTGCCTTCCTTTGAAGAAGTAAGCGAACGCGACAAGAAGTCAAATATCCCGACCGAGTCAGGAAAAAAAGCCTATGCCTTGGCTTTCCAGACAAAACTTCTGCATGAGAACCCCATGAACGGAGAACGACTGGTCCAAGGATGCATGGATCGTTTTGTTGTGCAAAACCCTCCCCAGAGACCTTTGACCACAAAGGAATTCGATGAAATCTATTCCTACCCCTATACCATGGATGCCCATCCTGATTACAACGAAGCAGGGGGAATCCCCGCCCTTACGGAAATACAGTTTTCCCTTACAAGCAATCGTGGTTGCTTTGGATCCTGCTCTTTTTGTGCAATTACCAGCCACCAGGGAAGAATGATTCAGGTCAGGAGTAAGGAATCCTTGGTCCTGGAAGCCAAAAAAATGAGCAAACACCCCTCCTTCAAGGGATATATACACGACTTGGGGGGCCCTACCGCCAATTTCCAGGGTCTGGCTTGCGATAAACAGGAGACCTTCGGCCCTTGTCCCCAAAAACAATGCCTCTGGCCAAAGCCTTGTTCGAATCTCAAGGATTCTCACCGCAGGTATCTGGATATTTTGGAAGCGATTGAATCCGTGAATGGAGTAAAAAAAGTTTTCATCCGCTCAGGACTTCGCTACGATTATCTCATGGAAGTCAGTCAGGAACCGGTTCGCAGCCAGTTCATGAATCATTTGGTCACTCATAATATCAGCGGGCAACTCAAGGTTGCTCCGGAACATGTAGATCCCAAGGTACTCGATGCCATGGGAAAACCGACTGTAGACATCTATGACAGGTTTTGCGAAGCCTATGAAGCAACCAACAAAGCTGTAGGGAAAAAACAATACCTCATCCCCTATTTTATTGCAGCCCATCCCGGGAGTACCCTGGACAGCGCCATTACCCTGGCTTTATATATGCAGAAAAAAGGATTTGTCCCTGACCAGGTACAGGAATTCTACCCTACCCCGGGAACTGTATCGACTTGTATGTATTATACAGGGCTTGATCCAAGACCAGGCAAGGATTTCTGCTCCATCTATATTCCCAAAGGACGTGAACGCCATTTGCAACGTGCACTCTTGCAATTCAATAAACCGGAAAATAGGGCTCTTGTAATGGAAGCATTGCAAAAAGCCGGTCGCAAAGATCTTTCAAGATCACTTTTAAATACTAGGTACAGAACATGAAAATCCTGATGGACCAACGGAAAGATTTTTTCAAAAAAACCCTTTCCATCGCCCTTCCCGTAATGATACAGAATTTACTCTCCAACTCCCTTTCCTTCGTAGACACCCTGATGATAGGGCAACTCGGTGAACAGTCAATCGCTGCCGTAGGACTGGGCAATCAGATGTTTTTTCTGATCAGTCTTTTATTCTTTGGTATTTCCAGTGGCTCATCCATTTTCCTGTCCCAATACTGGGGATCAAGGAATCTGGATGGAATACAGAAAATTCTGGGATTGTCGCTTACCTTCGCCTTCCTTGGGGCCCTTATTTTTTCCCTTGCTTCCTGTATTGTTCCCCGATCGATAATGCATGTATTTACGTATGACGAGGCTGTTGTTTCCATAGGCGCCACCTATTTGAGAATAGTAGCTTTCAGTTATATCGCTTCTTCCATAAGCCAGATTCTTGCCACGGCCCTACGAGTGATAGGCAAGGCCAAGACACCTCTTGCCGTTGCAGTCATTTCCCTTGCAACCAATGTTTTGGGAAATTATCTATTGATTTTTGGTATCGGACCCTTTCCTGCCCTGGGTGTGGCAGGAGCTGCCCTAGCCACAGCATTCAGCAGAATTCTGGAGACTGTCCTGCTTCTTTTCTTTGTTTACAAAAAATATCCAATGGTTTCAATACAGTCCAAGACTGCCTTCAAATGGAGCAAACCTTTCCTTTCGCGTATTGTACCGACCTGCATGCCGGTAATAGCCAATGAGTTTTTCTGGGCTTTGGGAATGACCGTCTATAAAGTGGCTTACAGTAAAATGGGAGTTGATGCCATTGCCGCGGTCAATGTCACTGAATCAATTGCAAATATGTTTTTCGTGGCAATGATTGGTTTGAGCAATGCCACGGTAATACTCATAGGCATCAAGATCGGGGAACGCAAAGAAGACCTTGCCAGACTTTATGCAAAACGATTCATCCTCATCACCTTCTGTACGGGAATCTTTGCAGGACTCCTGGAGGTCGGATTTGCCCCTACCTTCACCCGTTTATTCAATATTTCCCTTTCGGTACAAACCATGGCATTGTATTGCCTGTATGCAAACGCGGTCCTATTGCCGATAAAAAGCATGAACATGTCAATAATTGTCGGCATACTTCGAGCCGGAGGCGATACTCGTTATTCCATGTTCTCCGAGATGTTCGGAGTCTGGTGCGTGGGGGTTCCCCTGGCCTTCATAGGATCCATGATTTTCCATCTTTCCATATGGAATCTCTATCTGTTGCTTGGCATGGAAGAGGTTTCAAAGTTCATAATAGGATTCCTTAGGGTACACTCCGGGAAATGGATTCACGACCTTACTGAAAAACCTTCATTGACCTAAGAACCATATGCTCGTATATTTTACCATGAAGGAAGGAATATCATGAATTCATGTACAGTACTTACAAATGGAACCTTGATAACGGGCTATACAAAACTGAAAGACTGTGCCCTTTATATACAGGAAGACGGGACAATCGGGGATATCTTCAACATGCGCCGTCTGGAAGAAAAGCATTTTCCACCCGAGACAACGATGATAGATGTAGGTGGAAGCTATATCATACCAGGTTTCATCGATTCCCATATTCATGGAATCGGGGGTTTTGGAACCGAGGATTGTGATAGTGAATCCATTTGCGGAATGAGTGATCGACTTGCCGATTTTGGTGTCACGGCCTTCATGCCAACGGTTTATACCGACAAGATAGACAGGATGATTGCCAGCATAAAGGCAATCGTTGCAGCAATGGGCAAGGAAAAAGGGGCGAAAATCATGGGCGTCAATGTGGAAGGCCCCTTCATCTCCCCCCTCAGGCTTGGCGCCCAGAACCCGGCAGGGGTAATACCAGTTGATCTGGATATCTTCAATCAGTTGATACAGGCAGGCGAGGGAAAGGTCATCTGCATGACCGTTGCCCCAGAATTGAAACATATGCGTGAGTTGGCTTTATTGGCTCGAAAGGAAAATATCGTCCTGCTTGCAGGACATACTGATGCCACATATGAAAACATCATGGAAGGTATGCAATGCGGTATCTTGCATTCCACCCATTTCTTCAATGCCATGAGTCGCCTTCACCACAGAAACCCAGGAACGGTCGGAGCTATTCTTATCCAACGGGATATGCAGTGTGAAATCATCTGCGATGGCGTCCATGTCCACCCTGAATTGGTCAAACTCCTGCTCAGGGAAAAACCCGCGGATAATATTGTCATGATCACCGATGCACTCAAGCCAACAAAACAACGCACAGGGGAATTGACCGCCGATGGCGTCTCCTGCATCCTCAGCCAGGAAGGTGCCTTTGTCAGTAAAAAAGATCCTACCTTGTTCCTTGGTTCAGCCTTGACCATGCTCCAGGGAGTCAAGAACGTCGTAAACTGGGAAATCCCCCTACAACAAGCGGTCCAAATGTCCTCGAGCAATCCTGCCAGGATATATTCTTTCAACAAACAGGGATTGCTTGTCCCCGGTTATAAGGCAGACATCGTCGTTCTGGACCAGAACCTACAGATGAAGGGTTTGTTCATCGATGGAAATCTTATCAGGGATCGTTTTGCCTGAAAGTCACGAAACATTATGGAGGAACAATAAAATGAATTCTGCAATAAAAGGTCTCAAACCCGAACGTGTCTGGTCTTATTTTCAGGAAATTTCCAAAATTCCCCGGGAATCAGGTAATGAAGAGGGAATGCGCCAATACCTGTTGGCTTTTGCAAAGCAACATTCGCTTAAAGCCGTTACCGATACAGTAGGAAATGTAATTATACGAAAACCAGCCTCCAAAGGATTCGAAAATCGTCCCTCGGTAGCCTTGCAAGGGCATATGGATATGGTCTGCGTAAAGACCAAGGAGAGCAAGCATAATTTTCTTACCGATCCGATAGATCTCGTTCTTTCCGGGGACTACCTCCATGCAAAGGATACAACGCTCGGTGGGGATAATGGGATTGCCATTGCCATTGCCCTTGATATCCTTTCCGATGACACTGCTGAACATGGTCCCTTGGAGGGAATCTTCACCGTAAGTGAGGAGACAGGTTTGACAGGAGCTTTCGGCATACAAAAAGAACATATCAACAGTCGCTTGATGTTGAATCTTGACAGTGAAGAAGAAGGGGTTCTCTATATCGGTTGTGCCGGAGGAATTGAAGTCGATGTACAATTTTCTGTAAAACAGGAAACCATCCCTGCAGGATATCTTGCCTTCTCTCTCTCTTCTTCGGGAATGCTGGGTGGCCATAGTGGTGGAGAAATTCATAAGCAAAGGGCAAATGCAATAAAAATCCTGGCCAGAGCCCTGGTTGCTATACCTACTAAAATGCTCATCTCCGCAGAGGGAGGAACAAAACGCAATGTCATTCCATCTTCCTGTTCCTTCTCTTTTGCCGTACCAGAAGCAGACAAGAGCAAAGTGGAAGCCATCGTGGAAGAGACTGCAAAAGCCTTATCCATCGAATATGCCATAAGTGATCCCGATATTACGCTGGAACTCACGCCAATCGTAACTCCCGCCAAGGCAGCAAATGCCAAGCAAAGCGAAGATTTTGTCAGAAGCCTGTACATTGCCCCCCATGGGGTGGATGCAATGAGCCTGACAATCCCGGGAATTGTCGAGACCTCCTCGAACCTGGCCATCATCCGGTTTGCAAACGATAGCTTCACAGTCATTTCCAGTCATCGTTCTTCCGTTCTATCCGCTCGTGATGACATCGCGCATAGACTTGGAGAAGCTTTTTGTTCCTGTGGTGCCAAGGTGACCTATGAAGGAGCCTATCCATCCTGGACTCCCAATCCTGCTTCAAAACTTACTGCGTTCTGTGCCAAGGCCTACGAGGAATATACCAATACAAAACCGGTTATCACGGCGATTCATGCCGGCTTGGAATGCGGTATCATCAATAGCCTGGTTCCTGGAATGGATTCAGTATCCTTCGGACCAAACATGTATGACGTGCATTCCGTCAAGGAAAAAATCTCGGTTTCCTCAGTCGAACGGATTTATGGCTTTACCCGCCATCTCCTTTCAATGATTAAATGAGATTACCAGTCATAGGGATTGCGGGGACACTTCAAACATGTCCCCCATCCTCTCCTTTTGTCGGATGGAAACGAGATATCACCAATGAAGCCTATACTTCATCCCTGGTACGGGCAGGAGCAATACCGATAATGCTTCCCATACTCGATCAGGCCACAGAGGCCCAGATAGAAGGACTTCTTGATCTTTGTGACGGACTGCTTCTTCCAGGGGGATCCGATATCGACCCATCTTTATATGGAGAGGAAAAAGATCCTCTTTGCAAGGAATTCGACAACAAGACCGATATATTCCAGTTGCAATTGCTCAAACAAGCCCTTGCACAAGGAAAACCTGTATTGGGAATCTGCAAGGGATCCCAACTGATCAATGTAGGTTTCGGGGGAACTCTCTATCAGGATTATCAATTAAGAATAGAAAATACTTTTGCCCATGACCATTATGAAAGCCCCACAAAAGGTTGCCATACCATTATGCTCAAAGAGGAAACACGCCTACGACAATTGTTCAAGGAAAAGACTCTATGGGTAAACAGCCTTCACCATCAGCAAGTCAAGGACCTGGGCAAAGGATTAAAAATAGCCGCCCTCTCAGAGGACGGCGGTATAGAGGCCATCGAATCGGAAAATGAAAACTGGTGCCTTGGTGTGCAATGGCATCCAGAAGCAATGATGATGGGATCATCATCGATGCTTCCGGTTTTTACCGCCTTTACCTATGCTTCCCGAATGGCCTTGGCCATGGATTTTGCCAGCTCATAAGCTTTCTTTTTATCCTCTTCAGTCGGAGCCCCTTGGTATTCCACGCACCCCTGCAAGTCAAGTTTCATCAAATCGACAAATTCAGAGAATTGTTTCTGGGCTCCCCCCGACCAACCATAGGAACCGAATCGAATTGCCTTGCGGTCATTCACATGGCTTCTTTCCAGGATGTCGAGAATATGATACATGGGGGGGAACATCTTGTACTCATAGGTAGGCATTCCGATAATAAGCCCCTCTGACCTCCAGGCTTTTTCCAGGACAAAAGATTCATGGGTCTGAGGTACTTCAAAGACATGTACCGGAATCTGTTCGCTTTCAATACCAGCTACCAGGGAAGGGACCAGGGCGGCAGTATTGCCATACATGCTTGACCAGACCAGGGTAATTTCTTTTTCCCGGGGACCTTGCATATAGGTTGCAAGTCGATGATACCAGTCTACAATCTTATGGGGTTCTTTTCTCCATACGACTCCATGACTGGGAGCAACGATAGACAGGGGATGTCCCTCCACCTTGGCAATTCCACGAATAACAAAGGAAGAGAAGGTAGATACGATATTGGCAAAATATCGCTCGGTCTCCCCAGAGAGCAACTCTTTCTCCTCTTCACTCAATTCATCATCAAAACAATGTTCATAACGACCAAAGGAACCGAAAGCGTCACAACTGAAGAGTATACGGTCCTCGATATCATAAGTCATCATGGTCTCTGGCCAATGGATATTCGGAGTCATGATGAATTCAAGGGTTTTGCCGCCAAGGTCGAGGGTTTCCCCGTCTTTGACTGCCCTTACATTTTTTTCAATTCCATAAAACCACTTTATGAGAGGAACGGCTTTTTCGGAACAAAGAATTTCCACCTTTGGATTTTTCTCTACGAAGGAAGCCATGGCACCTGTATGATCAGGTTCCATATGATTGATCACCAGGTAATCTATTCCGGTATTTTTCAGGTCCAATTCAGAGAGCTGTTCTTCAACAGCCAGGACTGCACCATCCCAATCCTTGACCAAATCAACCAGGACTGTCTTCTTCTGTCCTCGTACAATATAAGAATTTAGCATAACGCCATTCGGAAGAGGCCAAATACCTTCAAACAGGTCCCTAGTTCCGATTTTGGCTGAAACACGGAATACTCCGTCTGCTAGTTTATCAGGTTTCATTTCATCATCTCCTCGTTACAAAGATACACGAAATAAAGGGTAATGTGAATGCAATATTGCAAAGACACACAACCTACTATATCGTAAGTTCCGACTGACGTTGCAGAGAAAACATATGCCTTTGATGCATTTTCCAATTTGGCATATACTCACTAAGAAGGGCATGAAACTCCCTACCATGGTTAAAATAGACCAAATGGGCCATTTCATGTAGCACCAGATAGGAAAGGTCCTCCGCATCCAGGGAGGCGGAACGAAGGGAAAAACTCAAAAACCCTCTTGCAGAACAACTTCCCCAACGACGCAGGCTGTCTCGTACCGAGAAGGGGGGAGGCTCAAGGGAAAGGGTTTGGGCCCATTGAAGAACCAGAACGGCCAGACGAGCCTTGGCATACCCTCTATATAATTCCTTGAGTTCCCTACAGACTTCTTCCTTGGTGGGTTTGTTCCCACAATAGCAAATCTTGAATATATCATTTTCAAAATCAACTGAATCCTCATTGGAAGGTTGCAAGGAAAGCAAGCAAGGCTTTCCTTCAAACAAGAAATGATCACCATTGTCCCAGGAGTGAATATATGCAAGATTCTGTTGCTGTTGGTTTTCAACGGTTACCTTCAGTTTCATAAGATTTTTCTCGATGACTTTTTCAATGGTACGAATCGAAACCCGGTAGGGAGCGGAAACCCGTATGGAGCCATCACCCATGACCCGAATAGTGACATTCCGGCAATTTTTCCTACGAAACAACGTGTATTGCAACGACTGTACTTTACCTATGGTTTTCATTTTGTTACAGTTACTCCCATGGAAAACAACAAGCCAATGATACTCCATTTATTCCAGGAGTTACCATATATCCTTGACACAGAGAATCCAAGGGACCTTTCCTTGGCATACGGAGACTTGCTCGACAGAATCGACCGATCTGAAATAGGCTCGGAAATCTGCATCGCCCTCTCACCTGTATTGACTGTTTTGTTTACAGCATTCCAGGAACCCCCGACAGAAGAACTCAGACAAGCGGTGGCCCAAGGACTACCCCATCCAAAAAGAAAACAGGATATTACTATTGCCTCGGGAGATTACCATTTTGTACAGCTTCCCATGACTCCCACCAAAGAGGAAGTTGAGCAAATTCTACTCCCTCTTTCAGAAATGCAAGCTTGTGATGGAGCTTCTACAATCTATATAAGGATGATCAAGGAAAACCTTCTTGAAGTCATCGTCCAGGTTCTCTGGGCTGTCTAGAAAAACAAGGGAATCAAGAGAGGAGCTACCAAGCTCATGATCACCCCATGATATATATTGCTGACAACCGTGGAGGATCCGAAATGGGTGGAAAGCAACGGAAGGGTTACATCCATGCTCGTCGCTCCCGCGGTACAGACAGCAGGATAATAGAACTGTTTCCCCAGTCTTCCGAAAAATGGAATGAGAAAAAAGGATAGGCTCTCCCTCAATAGATTACTGATAAAGGAAACGGATCCCAAAACAGGGAACCCCAGATCAGTTATCAGGACACCCGAGAGAGAATACCACCCAAAGCCACTGACAATTCCCAAGGACTCCTTTATGGTAAAGGAAGTCAACAAAGGGACAAACAATGCTCCCAGATACGTTCCTACAATGGTGAATACGGGAAGAAGCAACAATTCCTTATGGGAGAACATTCCCTTGAAATTGGTATTCTGAAACACCAGGCCCATACCGACAAAAGCCAGCATGGCATATAGCAGATAGGAAATAAGGGAGGAATGGAACCAATTGAAAAGGGGCGTCGCAAGGCGTAGGAACATTCCTGACAACACTATCCCCACAAGGAACAAGGGTTCCTTGACAATATCCCAGATTCTTCTGACCAGACTGCCTTCCTTGCGGGGAGCAATGGCAATAGGTTGCTCTCCTGCATTCCTGTTGAAAATCTTGCAGGCAAAAAAGGAAATGCAGATAGTTCCCAAAACCCCGCACAGGGTACAGGCAAGGGCTGAAAAACCGATGGTACCCAATTTGGAGACAATACCTTCGATATTCCCGGTATTCACCCCCATAAAAAACAACAAGGCCCACACGACGATTGTCTGGGCAACCGATATCATACGAGCGAATTTTCGATTCACGAAGAACCGGGCAAGAACCATACCCAAGATCAAGGCAAAGGTCAGTCTTCCCAAATAAAGGATTGTATCCATAACGAAGAAATGTATAGGAATCTTGGCAACATGTCAAATTCTCTTGTTTCTCGACGATTCCTTGAGTATAGTTGACAACATGACTGATGAAAAAATAAGCGACACACTCCACCGGCTGACCTTTCAGGACGGACGGCAAATAATTCTGGTTGGTACTGCCCATGTTTCCAAGGAAAGCGTTGATGAAGTGGCCTTGTCCATTGATAACGAGCAGCCTGATCATATCTGTCTGGAATTGGATGATGGCCGATTCAAGAACAAAGAAGATGAAGGCTCTTGGTCCAACATGGATATCAAGAAAGTACTCAAGGAAAAGAAAGGATTTCTCCTTTTGACCAATATGGCACTGGCTTCCTTCCAAAAACGAATGGGGAATCAATCGGGAAGCGCTCCAGGGGAAGAAATTCTCAGTGCTGCACGGTTGGCCAAAGAAAAAGGAATTCCATATTCCCTCTGTGACCGGGAAATCCAGATTACGTTCAAGAGAGCCTGGAGAAAATCAAATCTTTGGAACAAGTCAAAGTTGATAGCCACCATTATTTCCGCAGTCTTCAGCAATGAGAAAATCTCTGCCGAGGAACTTGAGGAACTGAAGAAATCGGATGTCATGCAAGGAATGCTTGATGAGATGGCAAAGGAACTTCCCGCCGTCAAAACCGTACTCATCGATGAACGTGACCAGTATCTTGCAACCAGTATCTATCAAGCTCCAGGCAACAAAGTCCTGGCTGTCATAGGAGCCGGTCATCAAAACGGAATAATCTCCTGCATGCAGAGACTGGAGTCAAAAGAACTTTCTCCTGATCTTTCGGAAATTTCAGAAGTCCCTCCCGCAGGAAAATCAGGAAAGATTCTCTCCTGGGCTTTTCCGACTCTTATCGTAGGTATCCTTTTGTATGGTTTCTTCCATTTTGGGCAAGCCCAGGGAATCAAGATGTTTGTCTACTGGTTGGCAATCAACATGTCCTTTACAGCCATTGGAGCTATCATTTCCCTGGCCCATCCCCTGAACATCATCATCAGTATGCTTTCAGCCCCACTTGCAAGTCTTCATCCTGCAATCGGAATCGGTATGGTCAGTGGCTTGGTGGAAGCCTCGTTACGAAAACCCAAGGTGAGGGATTTCGAAAACCTTTCTGATGATGCCTTGAAATTCAAGGGTTGGTACAAGAACAGGGTGCTTCATGTCTTGCTGGTATTTCTCCTGACAAGCGTATTTGCCGTAATAGGCAATGTAGTTGTATTCCCTCTTCTTCTGACTATGTTGGCACGATAGATACATTTTCATATTGATGGATTTGATTATCAATAGAAAACGGGAAGGTCAAAAGACTTTCCCGTTTTTCTTTGCTCAGCCCTAGTTCTCAGGGATTTTGTATATATTTCTTGTATCCCATAAGTTTGGAAGGCATCCTTATTTTATGCATACCTTGCTAAAATACAGCGTATTTTGAGAGTCTTGGCTCAGACCATCTTGCTACAGACCTGTACAGCTTCCTTGAGGGTATTGCAACGACTCACCTCAAGCACACCACCCAGTACCGTTGTTTTCGGAACCAAAACCCTGGAAAAACCAAGTTCACCAGCTGCCTTTTCACGCTTTTCCGAAAAGCTCACGTTCCTGACTTCCCCGGAAAGGCTGAGTTCTCCGAACGCAAGGAGTTTGGAAGGAAGACTTACTCCCTGTACCGCCGACCACAAAGCCAAGGCAAGTGGCAATTCAACAGAGACCTCGGAGATCTTCATTCCGCCTGCTACATTCACATAGATATCCTGGTCATTGAGTCGAATTCCGGCATGACGTTCAAGCACCGCAGCTACACGATTTACCCTGGCATTGTCGATGCGATCTGAATAGACTCGGGAGAATCCACTTTTTGCAGGTATTGTCAAAGCTTGTATCTCGACAAGAAATGTACGGGTTCCCTCAATGACTGCTGTATACACAATACCGGGAGGAGTGTTTTCCCCTTCCCGTTCAGTTATAAAGAAGGAAGTTGGATTCGTTACCGCGATCAAGCCTTTATCTGACATATGAAAAATTCCGATCTCATCGATTGATCCGAAGCGATTCTTTGCAGCCCTGATCAATCGTACCCCACTTCCCGCCTGATCAAAATAAAGAACGGTATCGACAAGATGTTCGATGACCTTGGGACCTGCCAACACCCCTTCCTTGGTGACATGGCCAATGAGGAAAAGGGAAATTCCCAATTGTTTTGACAATCCGACAAGTTCAGTGGAACAACACCTGATCTGGTTTACGGAACCGGCAGGAGAAGGAACTTCGCTGCTGCTTAGGGTTTGCAAGGAATCAATCACCACCACATCGGGTTTTGTCTTTTCCAATACATTGGCAAGTATCTCTATACGGGTATCACAAAAGATAGAAATCTTTTCAAGGGAAAGTCCAAGCCGCTCAGCCCTGAGTTTTACCTGGGACGGGGACTCTTCTCCTGAAACATACAGAACTGATTTGCCGAGAGAACATTTCTCGATCATCTGGAGCATCAAGGTAGATTTCCCGATACCAGGCTCCCCTCCAAGCAAGATAGAGGAGCCACGCATGACTCCTCCACCCAAGACACGGTCAAGTTCGGAAATACCTGTCTCGAACCGAAAACCAGGATCTATGTTGATGTCCTTGAGGAATACTGGGCTTGTCTTGGTATCGATTACCGCGGCCTTTCCCATTTTCTGGGATGGGGGAGTGGCCATTTCTTCCTCAAACGAATTCCAGCTTCCACAGTCAGGACATCTTCCAAGCCATTTTGTCTCAATTCGTCCACATTGCGTACACACAAATTGTACAGCCCTGTCTTTCACCGGTATTTCCTTTTTTATACAATATTAAAACTTAATCAATTCCACATCGAATACAAGATAAGAATTCGGGGGAATTACCCCAGGATAACCCATGGTACCATACCCAAGATGAGGAGGAATGATAAGCGTTCTCTTTTCTCCGACCGTCATGGCAACCAAGGCTTCATTCCATCCTTCTATCACCTCTCCAATGGAGAATTGCGCAGGAGCTCCTCTTTGAACAGAACTATCAAAAACTCTTCCATCCAACAAGGTTCCTGTATAATGAACCGTTACGGTCTGACCATTCTTCGGGCTCTTGGTTCCTGTACCTGGTTGGGTTATCACATATCTAAGACCACTTTCGGTAACAATTGCTTCAGGCCATCTATTCTTGAGCTCTGCATCGATTTTCTTCAGTTCGTTCTTTTCCCGGTTCTTTGATTTATCTTCGGCATCGGCAACAAGTTTCGTGAATGTTTCACGTGAAACCTCAAAAGCCTCGGCTTCACTACCTACACGCAGTATCTCCACGGAGGACAGCTTGTCACCCTGGGCAATTGCATTGACGATATCTTGCCCATCCTGGACATGACCAAAGATTGTGTGCTTGCCATCGAGCCAGGGAGTGGCTACATGCGTAATGAAAAATTGGCTTCCGTTGGTTCCGGGGCCAGCATTTGCCATGGAAAGACATCCAGGGGCAGTGTGCTTGAGTGAATCATCAAATTCATCGGGGAACGTATATCCAGGACCGCCGGTACCATTTCCCTTGGGACAACCACCTTGAATCATAAAATTCTCAATGACCCGGTGAAACGTCAAACCATTATAAAAAGGCTTGCCTTCATTACTGATATTCAACGTACCTTCAGTCAGCCCAATGAAGTTGGCTACCGTCATAGGTGTTTTCTTATACTCAAGGGAAAGAAGGATATCTCCCTTTGTGGTATGCATAACGGCATAGAGCCCGTCAGCGAGTTCTTTTTTTTCCATGAATCTCTCCTAAATAATTATACTTCAAACAAGTCCTGACCAGGAGCCAGCAACTGATAAAGCCTTTCCAATTCTTCACTGGATCTATAGGGTATTTCAATTTTTCCCTTTTCCAATGAACCTTTTACTTCAACCTGGGAACCAAAGACCTGCAAGAACTTGTCTTCGACAGAAATCACTTCCCTTGGTTTATCCAACCCCTTGGTTGTACGATTTTTCTTATTTTGGAAAGCCGCACGCTTTCCTTTATTGAATTGTGCAGCCAATTGTTCGGTAGCCCGTACGGAAAGATCTTTCTCAAGCACGGTCCTATAAAGAATTTCCCTATCCGCAGGGTTCACCACCGATAGAAGGGCACGAGCCTGCCCGGCTGAAAATTTTCCGGTGAGAAGGTCATTCTGCATAGGAGATGAAAGTTGGAGAAGTCTGATGCTATTACTGATAGTAGATCTATTCTTTCCCAAACGTTTTGCCAATTCGTCCTGTGTAATTCCTGCTTCCTGAATAAGATAGGCATAAGCCTTGGCTTCTTCGACAGGATTGAGATTTTCTCTTTGAATGTTTTCTATAAGAGAAACTTCAAGACGCTGCATATCAGAAAAACTCTTCACTAGCACAGGAACCTGTTCAAGACCTGCCATCTTGGAAGCACGGTATCGTCGTTCACCAGCTACTATGCTGTACTCTCCTGAAGAGATTTCCTCAACCAAGATAGGTTGGAGAACCCCCTGACTTTTAATTGATTCTGACAATTCTCTTAGGCTTGCATCATTGAAGTCTTTTCTTGGTTGCCGGGGATTGGCATGAATATGTTCCAAGCCGACTTCCAGAAAGGCATGATCAGATGCATTGTTTTTACCCTCTTGACGTTCTGGGGAAACTCCCAAGGCATTTTCCAGTACAGAGTCGAATGTATAATCATTCATCAATGAACTTATACCTTTGCCTAGCCCATGTTTTTTATTCGGATTTTGCGACACGGCCTACAACCTCCTGGGCTAGTTTTTGGTATGCCTTCGCCCCACTTGAACTCATATCGTACACATTGATGGGAAGTCCATGGGAAGGAGCTTCCGCAATCCTTACGTTACGGGGGATCAAGGTAGAGAATACCAAAGAACTGAAATAGGACGAAATATCCTCCACCACGTCATTGGCAAGCTTTGTACGCTTGCTATACATGGTAAAGAGTATTCCAAGGACCTTCAGTGAGGGGTTCAGGGATTTCTTTATATTGGAGACTGTACGCATCAAGAGATTCAGGCCTTCCATTGCAAAATATTCACATTGCATGGGAATAATCACATATTGGGCCCAACACATGGCATTGATAGTTACAAGGCCCAGGGACGGGGGGCAATCGGCAAGGATATAATCCCATTCCGAACCCAGGGTATCCAACGTCTTTTTTACAAAGAACTCCCGCATTTCCTGATCGACCAATTCAATATTCAATCCTGCCATATTGATATTTGCTGTCATGACATACAAATTTTGCACAGAGGTTGATTGGCATGCCTCTTTTGCCGAACATTTGCCGACTATGACCTCATAGGTCCCAGGAAGCCGATTATCCGCAGATACGGCACTGGTCAAGTTCCCTTGGGAATCAAGATCCACCAAGAGGACCTTTTTCCCCAGTTGGGCCAATGCCGAGCCGAGATTTACGGCAGTGGTAGTCTTCCCTACACCGCCTTTCTGGTTTAGAAATATGATCTTCTTCACACTCATATATCTACTATACGAAAAAGAATACTAAATGTCACCTATAAAGGAATACTCCTTGACCCTTATGTCGCTCTATTGTATCTTCAAAGTACCCTATGGAGGAATGACATGGAAGAAAAAGTCAAAAAGGCAATAGAGGATATCAGACCCTCCTTGCAAAATGACGGAGGCGATATCGAGTTTATCAGTTTGGTCGGAAATGACGTCACTGTTCGTTTGGTAGGTGCATGTGCAGGCTGCCCAATGTCCCAGATGACACTGAAAAGCGGTGTGGAAAGATATTTGCGGAACTTCGTCGACCCTAAGTTAACAGTAGTCAACAGCCCGGATCTATAAGCCGAACCGTTTGTATTCAATTTCTACGTTTCACGGAATCATATGTTTCACGTGAAACGTATTTTTTTTGCCTATATACCATCCATATTCTGACAATATCGCATAGCCCATATGAATTTTTGGTGTTCTACACCCGTTAAATGCCGCAAAGAATGGTAGAAAATGCATTCATAGCCATTGTACAAAACCAGACTTATAAAGAATTGATTCCTGAACTACATATTTTCTCAAGGGCAATGGTTCTTTTGGAAAAGTAAATAAATAACCTACATACCCAACCATGGCATACCACCTCTACATAGTATCGTCTTACCGGTATCACCTCAGCTATTGCAAGCAAAGTTTCAATTTCCTACAACCATGAGTTCTTGATGTTTCAAACAAAACCAGAAGTTATTACATACCCGTCACAAGAAAACTTTTCCTGTATTGATTATATGGTTTTCAGGCTTATTTGACATATTGCGGTATTATCCTTGTTGTTTTGTTTCACGTGAAACACGAAAAAGAAAATCATTGGAAAAATGCACTATGTCTTTTTGCCTGGTTTTTTGCTTTATATTTTTTGAATTTCCCAAAATGCAAAAAAACAGCATTCTACAGCGCTAAATGCAGATTTTTTATATATGTTTCTATTTAACGATACAGATAAGCGTGGAAAAACTGACTCATTTTTGCTCAAAAAATAGGGTCATCCAACAACCTGTCAGATGACCCTATATATGTTGAAAATGATTACTCTTCGTCTTTTGTAGAGTCAATCTCCTCATCCTGAATCGCTTCTTGATCTAACTCAGAGTCTTGTTTTATCTGCTCTAAGTCACTCTTGACCTCTTCAGTGGAAGTACCTTCCAAAGCCTCGGGATCCTGTTCGTCATCTTCTTCTCCAGAAGTAGAGGCAATGGCGACGATACAATCCTTGGGAGACTTCATCGTTACGACCTTGACCCCACTTGCGTTCCTTCCTTGAATCGAAATATGATTTACATGAATCCGCAGGGTTTGTCCCATGAGGGTCACACATACCACATCATTATCGTCATTGACAGCCAAGGCACCTACAATGAAAGAGGCCTTTCCACCTATACGATAAATCTTCTGGCCTTGAGTACCTCGTCCATGGACAGAGAAACTATCAAACGTAACCTGCTTGCCTTGTCCATTCACAGTGACCATGAGAATTCGTTTGTCATGATCCACCTTCAGCAAACCAGCTACCTCATCCTCGCCAAGAAGCTTGATACCTCTTACCCCATGGGAAGCACGTCCCATAGCCCTTACATCAGACTGGGAGAACCGAAGCCCCTGTCCGTTTTTGGTAATCAGCATGACTTCATCGCCATCCTGCACAAACTCACATTGCAAGAGTTCATCACCCTCATCAAGATTGAGAGCAATTATCCCCCTGGTTCGGGCATTCCTGAAATTAGCCAAGGAAACCTTCTTGATCACACCATGGCGGGTAGCCATCATGAGATAGGTATCCTGGCTGAACTCCTTGAAACTGATTATCGAAGTAATCTTCTCGGAAGTCTCCACTTGGAGGATATTTTTTATACTGGTACCCTTTGCAGTCTTGGAAGCTTCGGGAATATCAAAGACCTTGGTATAATATGCTTTTCCCGCATTGGTAACAAACATGACATACTCATGGGTGGAAGCAACAAACATATGGTCAACAAAATCACCATCCTGAAGTTTTGTAGTCCTGGTACCTTTACCTGCTCTTCCATGGGCCTCATATTCGCCTGTAGGAATTCTCTTTGCAAAACCCTTGTTACTGATAAGAACGACAACTTCCTCATCCTTGATGAAATCCTCAAGGGTGCTCTGTCCGATCTCCTCACGGAGTATCTTCGTCAATCTATGGTCTTTCGGTGCCAGATTGGCAGGTAAGGCCCTGATTTCGGTTTCCACTACCTTGAGAATTTTTTTGACATCGGAAAGCAAGTCCTGATAATAGGCAATCTTTTGTTCAAGATCACCCAATTCCTCGAGGATCTTTGAAGTCTCCAGATGAGACAATCTGCCCAATTTCATATCAATGATTGCCTGGGCTTGAATCTGGTCAAGACCAAACCGACTCATCAAGTGCTCGGCGGCAACAGTATTGTCATTCGATTCCTTGATGATCCTGATAACCTCATCGATATTATCCAGACCAATTTTCAAACCCAGGAGAATATGAGCCCTTTCCTGGGCTTTTCTCAGGTCATAGCGGGTTCTCCTGGCAACAACATCTTCCCTATGGAGAATATAATACTCCAACATTTGTTTCAGGTTCAGTTGTTGGGGTTTTCCATTGACCAAGGAAAGATTGTTTACGTTGAAATTCGACTGCAAGGCCGTATGTGCAAAGAGTTGATTGAGGGTAACCATTGGTTCCGATCCCATTTTCAACTCAATGACAATACGGATACCCTTACGGTCGGATTCATCTCGAACCGTCGAGATGGAAGGAATCACTCCGTCTTTCCGCAAATCATCAATTTTCTTTACAAGGTCGGCCTTATTTACCTGATACGGTATCTCGGTAAAGACCAATTGGTCATGCCCTTTGTCATGGGATTCAATCTCATAGCAGGAACGCATGACAATCTTGCCTCTACCGGTTGTAAAGGCATCCTTGATGCCCTTCATGCCGCAAATAATTCCACCAGAAGGGAAATCAGGTCCCTTGATATGTTCCATCAACTCATCGATGGTGATATCGGGATTCTCGATGACAGCACAGATTGCATCACAGATTTCCTGCAGGTTATGAGGTGCCATATTGGTGGCCATACCGACTGCTATACCACTGCTTCCATTTGCCAGCAAGAATGGAAAAGATGCAGGCAGAACCGTTGGCTCCTCAAGAGAGTCATCATAGTTAGGCCCAAAATCGACGGTTTCTTTCTGTATATCCAGCAGCATCTCTTCGCCGATCTTACTCATCTTGGCTTCGGTATATCTCATTGCTGCAGCAGGATCCCCATCAATGGAACCGAAGTTCCCCTGGGGGTTTACCACTGGATACCTGAGAGAAAAATCCTGGGCAAGACGCACAAGCGCGTCGTATACTGATGCATCGCCATGCGGGTGATACTTACCTAAAACATCACCTACTATACGAGCACATTTCTTGTAACTGGTATTTGCCCTGAGGCCCATTTCATACATATCAAAGAGAATTCGCCTATGGACCGGCTTCAGGCCGTCCCGTACATCAGGCAAAGCCCTGCTAACAATTACGGACATGGCATAGTTGAGATACGAGGTACGCATCTCATTGGAAACATCCACCGTAATTATTCTGTTTTCGTTTGGTTCTTCCACGATACTATCCTTTCCTAGACATCCAAATTCGATACATAGACGGCATTCGCGTCAATGAAGGCCCTACGGGGCTCAACCTCTTCACCCATCAACATGGAAAAGACCCTGTCAGCCTCTTCAGCATCCTCAAGGTGAATCCTGCTAATCATACGAGTCTCAGGATCCATGGTCGTCTCCCATAACTGATCAGGATTCATCTCACCAAGACCTTTGTAGCGCTGGATAGGGACTTTTGAGGAATCAGTGACATTGTTCTCCGTAAGGATCCTGACCCGAGCTTCCTCGTCATAG
The DNA here is from genome assembly GCF_963676625.2 of uncultured Sphaerochaeta sp. Lineage (GTDB taxonomy): Bacteria > Spirochaetota > Spirochaetia > Sphaerochaetales > Sphaerochaetaceae > Sphaerochaeta. Next base: position 1,275,016 of record NZ_CAXXYB010000004.1, on the reverse strand, counting down.
GCATATTCAACACGTTTGCCAAATGTAATCTTATAAAGGGGAGGCATTGCAAAATACACATAGCCTGCCTCGATCAGGGGGCGCATATACCTGAAAAAGAAGGTAAGAAGCAAAGTCCTGATATGGGAACCATCAACATCGGCATCAGCCATGATGATGACCTTATGATATCTGACTTTCGTGATATCAAAAGTATAGGTGCTATCACTATCGGTATTTCCGCTTCCATCCATATTATTGTATCTGGTCATGCCGGCACCGATGGTAGAAATGACCGGCTGCAACTTATCATTGCCAAGGACCCTGTATTCCTGAGCCTTCTCTACATTGAGCATTTTTCCCCATAAGGGAAGAATGGCCTGGAATTTTCGGTCACGACCTTGTTTTGCCGATCCACCTGCAGAGTCACCTTCTACTATGAACACCTCACACTTCGCCGGATCTTTTTCAGAACAATCGGCAAGTTTGCCAGGAAGCCCGCCACCCTCGCTTTTTTTGCGAATCTGTTCCCTGGCCTTACGGGCAGCGACACGTCCGAGGGCGGCCCCTATGATTTTATCAAGGATTATCTCGGTGGAAGAAGGAAATTCATCGAAGTAATTGCCCAATTTCTCATAGACCATCGACTGTACAAGACCTGCAACAGCAGAGTTGCCGAGTTTCATTTTTGTCTGGCCTTCAAATTGAGGCTCAGGTATCTTAACCGAGATAACAGCAGTAAGCCCTTCTGAAATATCACTTTGCTCAAGCTTTTCTGCATATTTCTTCATTAATTTAGGGTTTTTCTGCAACTGGGTATTGATAACCCTGGCCAAACCACTACGGAAACCTGACAAATGAGTTCCACCTTCACGGGTGTTGATGTTATTTACGTAGGAAAGAACCTTTTCGTCATATTTATCATTATATTGCAGCGCAATTTCAACCTTGATATTCTCCCGTTCCCCTTCAATGGAAATAGGGGGATCAATCAAAACTCTTTTATATTCGTTCAAATAGCTTACAAAATGGCTGATACCACCTTCAGAATGAAAGCTCTGGACCTTGGGAGTCTCACCCCTTCGATCTGTAATGGCAATGGTAATTCCCTTGTTCAAAAAGGAAAGTTCCCTGAAACGGTTAACCAAGACCTCATAACTAAATGAGTTGGCTTCCATGATCGTATAATCGGGGGAAAAACTTACAACGGTACCGGTACGGTCGGAATCTCCGATTTTTGCGACATCACCTTGGGGAATGCCCTTGCTGTATACCTGGTGGAAAACAGCATCATTCCTGTAGACAACGACCTCCATCCACTCGGACAGGGCATTTACACAAGAAACACCGACTCCGTGGAGACCTCCGGAAACTTTGTAAGAATTCTTGTCGAATTTTCCACCCGCATGCAATTGGGTCAAAGCAATCTCAAGAGAACTTTTCTTCTCGGTAGGATGCATTTCAACAGGAATTCCACGACCATTGTCTTCAACGGTACATACTTCATTTCCTTGCGCATTCAAATCAAGAAAAACCTGGATATCCGTGCAATAGCCGGCCATAGCTTCATCGATACTGTTATCCACCACTTCGTAAACAAGATGGTGCAAGCCGTCGATGCCAGTTGATCCAATATACATTCCGGGTCTCTTTCGAACAGCTTCAAGACCCTTTAGGACTTGTATGCTCCCGGCAGAATAGGTATTTGGCGAACCATCCGTACTTACTGCACTGTGGTGCAATGGCGGCTGGAAAGATTCATTGGAAAAGCTCCCTTCACTCATTCGTTATATCCTTATGTAATAATAAAAAAATGCTTATGCCGATTCTTATCAAGTATACCAGAAATTGAAGGTTGTTGCAATAGGCACATAAAATAATAAGCTATTTTTAACTTCTTTTAATATATAATTTTATTATTGATTTTTACACTACCTTCACTCTAGTATTGCAAGGCGTTGTCCTACAGAGTAAAATAGTCCCATGACTGATTCAAAAAGCTACTATTTTGAATTCTGGCAGGAGACAGCCTCACGCATAAAAGAGACTCTTCCAGAACAGGAATATACGACCTGGTTCAATCGTATCGTCTACATCGGCTCCGATGACAGAAAAGTCATCCTCGCTGGTGCAAGCCAATTTATTCTCGATACGGTAATCTCACGGTACAAGGGCCTGATCGTAAATACCCTCAGTGAACTCACCGGCGAAGAGATTAGCGTGGATTTCATTGTCAAATCCAGGGGAGAAATCGAAGAAAGAAAAAAACAAGATACAGGAGAGAAAAAACAGAAACAAGAAGAACCCGTAATACAGGTAGTCAAGGAAAAAATCTCCGCGGAAAAGAACCTGAAGATGAAGATAGGTTGCAACCTGAACCCTTCCTACGAATTCACGAACTTCGTAACAGGGGACAACAGTACATTTGCCTTCAATGCAAGCCTGGCCATTGCCAAGAACCCCGGGGTAAGCTACAACCCTTGCCTTATTTATGGTGGAGTCGGCATGGGAAAGACCCATCTGCTCAATTCAATCGGCAATTACATCCTTGACCATACCCCGGAACTGAAAGTGATGTATGTCACGGCAGAGATGTTTACCAATGAATTCATTGAATCGATTGGGGCACAGAAAACCCAGGGATTCAAGAACAAGTTCAGAAAAGTCGATGTATTGTTGATAGATGATATTCATTTCTTGCAAGGTAAGGACAGTACCCAAGAAGAGTTGTTCCATACCTTCAACAATCTCTATGAATCAAAGAAACAAATGGTTTTCACCTGTGATAGACCCATCAGTGAATTAAAAAACATTACCGATCGTCTCAGTTCCCGTTTTGAACGAGGATTGAATGTAGATTTGCAACCACCTAACTATGAAACCAGGATGGCTATCCTTAAAAGCAAGACTAAAAAAAGGGCAAGTGCAATGAGTGATGATATACTCAATTATATCGCTGTCAATGTATGTACGAATGTCCGTGATCTTGAATCTTCCTTGACCAAGCTCATAGCCTATAGCGAGCTTCTTGGCCAAGATCTTTCCTTGGACAAGGCAAAGGAACTTTTAGGAAGCCTGCCTTCAATTGCAGCCAATGCAAACCAGACCCTTTCCATCGATACCATCATCAAGGTGGTCGGGGAATATTTCAACGTCAGCACTTTCGAGATCAAGGGAAAAAAGAAAAACAAGTCCCTTATACAACCCCGCCAGATAGCGATGTACCTTTCCAGGGATATCACGGAATTCTCCACGACAGAAATCGGAACCGAATTTGGGGGTCGTGACCATACCACCGTAATGCATGCTTTCGCACGCATAGAATCACTTATGAAAAGTGATGAATCTTTCAGCAATACCATACTAAAATTAAGAAGGGACTTAACAAACATTAAGAAGTAATAGCCTGTGGATTGCTTATGGGTAGCTTGTGCATAACTGGCTTTGCCTGTGGATTGCCAAATTTGCCTGTTGATCAATTGTGAATAACCTAGAAAGTTATCCACAGGATAGAAAAATTTAAGCAATTATTGTATAATGAATTATCGAGCTATCCACAGAAATCGTGCTATTATTACTATTATTACTAATTTTTATATTAAACTAGGAGTAATCAATGAAATTCGCCTGCAGCAAAGAAACGATCCTAAATGAAATAATATATTCAATGGATTTTACCAGCCAAAGAAACTCACTTTCCATCACCTCAAACGTATATCTGGAAACCTTTGATGATCGTCTTATCATCAAGGCAACCGACCAGAAAATTGGCTTCACTTCAGAGATAGCAGTACAAACAATTGAAAACGGATCCATAACAGTATATTGCGATAGATTTCTCAACATCCTTCGATCGCTTCCCGATTCTGAAATACAATTCTCGACCAAGGACGGTATGCTTGCCATCAAGCCTACCAACCAAACCATTGACTTCAAGCTAAGGACAATCAATGGTGATGAATTTCCCCAGATGGAAACTCTCGGGGAAAATACTTTTTTCTCCATTTCCCAGAAGACCCTCAATGAAATGGCAAACCAAACAATCTTTTCCATCAGTGAAGATGAGACAAGATTCTTTCTTTGCGGATTATTCCTTGAAAGAACTTCCACGGGAATGAACATGGTCGCCACCGATGGAAGACGTCTTTCCATCATTGAACGTAAGTTCTCCGAAGAAATTCCGACTTTCCCTTCTGTCATCATTCCACCAAAGTTTTTCCTTGAATTGAAAAAACTTTCGGCAGATGAGGGAAATCTTGATCTCTGCATCACAGAAAATCTTATCTATGCAAAAATAGGAAAAAGATTTTTCTATTCAAACCTCATAAAGGGTCAGTACCCAAATTATCGTAGGGTAATTCCTGAAACGCAAAAATATTCAGCTACCATGAGGGTTCAGGACATGCTTGATGCGCTTAAGCGTGTATCACTCTTGATTGAAAACAAGGCAAAACGAATTTTCCTTGATATCAGTGAAGCTGGAGTCCTTGTAACCAGCGATGAAAGTGAAATGGGTGAAGCAAAGGAAATTATTCCTTGCAAATATGAGGGACCGGAAAGCAAGGTTTCCTTGAATTTTGTCTATTTGCTCAATCCCCTCAAGGCAATGGAGGGTGAATATTTCTCCATAAACTTTACTGAACCTACTAAGGCTATGACAGTAAAACCTGATACTGAGCGTGATTATTATCATATAATCATGCCCATGCAGCCCAATGCCTGATGCGATTCACTTCCATCAGGGCAAATCAATTCAGAAATCTCGAAGCAAAGGAAATACCTGTTGACAGAAAACAGGTATTTCTTGTAGGTCCCAACGGACAAGGCAAAACAAATCTTCTCGAGGCAATATATACACTTTGCTATGGATCTTCCTTCAGGACCCCATTCATGAAGGAATTGGCAAGCCATGGTGAAAAGAATTTTAAGTTGACAGGAATGTATTCTGATGAAGGTTTACTTACTCATTGTCTTGAACTTGAGTACAAGGATTCGAAGAGAACTGTCCTTCTCGATGGTAGGGAAATAAAGGACAGGAAAGAACTTATATATAATATTCCATGCATTGTCTTTTCACATGATGACATTTCCTTTGTCAGGGGAGAACCGGAAGAAAGAAGGCGGTTCTTCGACCAAACCATGAGTATGTACAATCCACTATTTTTCGATGACATGAGACATTATCGTTCAGTCTTGAAGCAAAGAAACCAGGCCATAAAGGAAGAGCGATATTCCCTTCTCGAGATTTATGATATGCAACTGGCAAAATATGGACTTGCCATTCAACAGGAAAGAACCAGGGCAGTATTCGAGTTTGATCAGATATTTCCCGGGATGTATAGCGAAGTTTCCCAGACTGACAGGGAAATACATATCCAATACAACCCTTCTTGGTCCCGGTGTGCCACGGAAGAGGAAATTTTTGAGCACCTGGCCAATAACAGGCAACGTGACTTGAATCTTTCGACCACAACTAGCGGTATTCATAGGGATCGTTTTAATGTCATTGATCAAAACGGTTTATTTTCCCAAAGTGGATCTACAGGTCAACTACGGTTGGCTTCCTTGATTTTCAGGGCAGCGCAGATGGCTTTTTTCCAAAAGAAAACAAATAGGCAACCTTTATTGCTTGTCGATGACGTACTTTTGGAACTGGATTTCAAGAAAAGGGAGATGTTCCTGCATCTCATGGAATCGTATTGCCAGGTTTTTTTTACGTTTCTTCCTGAAGAACATTACTTCTCTTCCCTAGCAGGGGATGATGCATTGGTGTATGATGTAAAAAACGGGAGGTTTTCACTCCATGAAGGATAAAAGCCCGAGGGTTTGCAAAACCAACGATCCCATCGATTCCAAGCAAGTTTTGGATATGGTTTTGCACAGACTGAATATCAGTCTGGACAATCCAAAGGCTGCAATTGGGATGAAGTGGCAGGAGATTATTGGATCGCGTTTATACCCCCATGTCAAAATTGTCGATATCAGGGGAAAAACCTTGGTTTTGAAGGCTGATCATCCATCCTGGGCTCAGATTACAATGATGCAACAGAAGAAAATTATTTCTGCTGTGAACAGGAAATATCCCTCATTGGAAGTAAAGGATCTTCAGGTACTCAGTGCATAGTTACTTGACGTAAGAGAAGTTGCTCTATATACTGCACCACTCGGGGGAGTATCCTCCGCTTAGATAGAAAAATATCCGCTTAAAGCGATGAAAAATTGGAGAGTGTCTCATGAGTTACAAAGGAAAAAGGACCTACCAGCCCAGTAAGATGAAGAGAAATAGAAAGTTTGGTTTCCGTGCCAGAATGGCTACGGTTGGTGGCCGTCTCATCTTGGCAAGAAGAAGAGCCAAGGGTAGACATAAGCTTAGCGTCTGTGATGAGAAGAAACCTTACTAAGCAAGAAATCGTAAAGCGACAACCGGAGATCAACCAAATTTTTAAGACCGGCAAGACACAAGCTTGTTATGGCATGAAAATGGTTGTTTCCAAAAATCAACTTGATTTGGATCGAATAGTCGTAATTCCTGTTCGTCATTTTGGCAATGCCGTGCAAAGGAACAGGATTAGACGCCAAATCAAGGAAATTTGGAGAAACGAAAAGCCCCGAATGATTCCCGGTTACGATTTTGCGTTTGTAGTATATCCAGGAAAGGTTCAAGATAATGAAACCCAAACGAAGCAACTCATATCTCTTTGTGAAAAAGCGGGGGTCTTCCTTCAACTGGAAGATACTCCTATAGTCTAATTCTCATTCATTATTGTGTAGAAAACTTCGAATATAATATCTTTCCTGTGATAATTCTCTCATGATTCCCAACCCTCAGGAGTAGATATGGACAAAAATACCATACTTGCCATTGTTCTTTCCGTAGTTGTCATAACAGTTGGAATGACTATCCAGACGTCCTTTTTTACCCCTGCACCGACAGCATCCCCACAAGAGACGGTTGCTTCCGATGCCGGTCAAGAAAAAACTACTGATACAGTGAATCTCAGTCCTGCCAAGAATGCCATGATTTCTTCGAATCTTGCCTGGAATACAGATTTGCCAGGATCCTTGGTTTCTGTAGGTACCCAAGGAACAAAGAGTAAGTTTGTTTTCAAGACTGATGTTTTTACTGTTGAATTCAATCCCGTCGGAGCCTCGGTATCTTCTTTTAAACTCAATAAACACCTGGATAAGGGCGAACCTGTCGAGTTGTTGTTCAAGGGGCCAAAAGAACATGATGCCTTCCTTCTTTATGCAGGGAATGACAAGACAAATCCGATAGATGCAACCTTCCGTTATAAAATCAACGGAAAGAAAATTATCTTCAGTCAGGATTTTGAACTGCTGGATGAAAAAGGAAAGCCTTCCGGTGATCCGTTCACCATTACCAAGACCTATACGTTCGGACAAGAGGATTATCTTTTCCAGCTTGATATATCCATGGAGAACAGTATCAATAAATCGATACCTCTTTCCTATGAGAATTTTGCCTATACCTTGGGATTCGAACCCCAGATAGGACCTTCTTTTTCTACACTTCCGAACAATAATTACAACTACAGAAGATTCTATATCAAGGAAGATGGCTCTTCCAACAAGAAACAGATCAAGCTTAGCAATGGTAATTATACCACCACAAAGCCGCTCTCCTGGGCTGCTCTTGCCGGTAAGTATTTCTCACTTATTGCCATTCCAGATGCTACTTCCTATCAGTTGAGTCTCAATGAGGATACAACCGGTTCCATAGCCATGAAATCAAGTATGTATTTCTCACGTCCATCCATTAAATCTTCTTCCCAAAACGATACGTTTCGCATCTATGCAGGTCCCCAGCTTAAACAAGACATGGCCATATATAACAATGCCAGTTCCAATAGTTTCAAGGTTTCCAATTTAGATCTTGAAAAAGCCTTGGATAGCAGTTCTTGGCTTGGATGGCTCGAATCCTTCTTGAAGCTCTTGTTGAATGGACTTTACAAGATTATTCCGAACTATGGTGTGGGTATCATCATTCTTACGTTCCTCTTGAAATTGGTATTGTATCCAATTACCAAGAAGAGTATGGATTCAACTGCCAAGATGTCAGCGCTATCTCCGAAGATGGAAGAAATCAAGGCAAAGTATCCTGATAATCCGACCAAACAAAATGAGGAAATCGCTACTCTATACAAAAAAGAGAAGATCAATCCAATGGGTGGTTGTCTCCCCATGTTGATTCAGTTCCCTCTTTTGATTGCCTTCTACGGATTGCTTAACAAGCACTTTGAATTGCGCGGAGCCATGTTTATCCCCGGTTGGATCCCTGACCTTTCCATGCCGGATACTGTGTTTACCTTCCCGTTTACGATTCCTTTCATTGGAAATGAATTGCACCTTCTTCCCATTATTTATACGGTAAGTATGATTTATTCGATGAAGATTACGCAGAATTCTTCAACGGTTGGATCACAGCAAGGAATGATGAAGTTCATGACCTACGGAATGCCCTTGATGTTCTTCTTTGTTCTCTATAGTGCACCTTCTGGGTTGATTCTCTATTGGTCGGTAATGAACGCTCTTTCAATTTTCCAGCAGTTGTTTGTCAACCGTAAAAGAAAGATTGAATCAGAGACTGAACCTGAACCAAGCAAGGTAAAGCAATTTCCCAATTCGAAGGGTTCAAAAGGAAAGCGGAGGTAAAAACCCGTTATAAGTAAATTTTAACATTGGGAGGAGTGTTCCTCCCAATACGGAGAAAATATATGATGAAAGAATTCGAAGGACGTACCGAACAGGACGCAATTGCAAAGGCAATTGAGGAACTGCACATCGAACGTGAAGATTTCGATGTGGAAATCGTCGAACCAGTCCGCAAGGGCCTTTTCAAGAAAAGCAACGTTAAGATTAGAATTCACTTTGATGAAGGCAATGGCCTTGATAACCAGATGATGTATGAACGTCCGGTTTTGGATGTAGCCCAGGGCGATGCCCCCATCAATAGTGAGCTTGAGCAAAAGGTAATTGCCTTTGTGGCAACTATGATCGAAAAAATGGGTTACGAGTCTTCTGTAGCGGTAAGTTTCCGAAAGGAACGCAAGCTTGGTTTGAACATCGATAGCGAGAATTCAAGCATTATTATCGGACGGAAGGGAAAGAACCTGGATGCAATACAATTGCTTGCCAATGTATATGCAGGACAAATTGACCCTGATCAGAAGATTGTCGTTGATAGTGAAAACTATCGCATGCGGCATGAAGAGCAGTTGATAAGGATGGCCTTCAAGACTGCTGAGCAAGTGAAGAAAAATGGCAGGAGCCGTTTGCTTGAACCAATGAATCCCTATGAGAGGCGTTTGGTCCATACAGCTCTCAATGATTTTGGTGGAGTTGAGACTAAAAGCGAAGGCGAAGGCTTATACAAACAAATTCGTATTTCCAATAAAAGGGACAACGGAATTCCCCAGATGTAATTACATCAAGAATCTTCCGAACTATAAGGGCGAGCGATGCGAGAGCGTCGCTTGTTTTTTAATTAGAAGGTTCCATAAAAAATCTTGACAAGAAAAGGTTTTAAAGTCTACTATTTGTAGCGTACAATTTAGTACAAAACACTATATGTTGTGTGTATAGGAAAAGGGAAGTTGGGTATGAATGCCCACGCGGTCCCGCCGCTGTAAAGGTGAGGATTTGGCTTGAACCACTGGAGAAATCTGGGAAGGATGCCAAAACCGTTGAACCAAAGCCAGAAGACCTCCCTATACAGACACGCCGTCACGGTGAATGACAATGGCGTGGATAGGTATATCCTCGTCTGTCTGTATCCTGATGGCAGGAGGAACCCATGCTTACCAATGAAGCAAAGCAAAACGGGCAGGAAATTTTCTGCGATGGACAGAAAAATTCCCTGGCAAATTCAAACAGGAAAGTCAATCCAGTAATTCAGGACCAACAATGCGTATGTACCTATCAGGTAATCAAACGAGATGGTTCTGTTGTACCCTTTGATATTTCCAAGATTATCTTGGCCATAACCAAGGCCTTTGAGGCCCAGAAAAAGAAGTATACACGAAATATCATCGATTTTCTGGCATTAAAGGTTACCAGTGATTATGAGCCGAAAATAAAAAATCGGAAAATCGAGGTGGAAGAGATTCAGGATAGTGTCGAATTGGTTCTTATTCAGGCAGGATATGCCGACGTGGCAAAGAGCTATATCCTCTATCGAAAGCAACAGGAAAAAATCAGGACCATGGAGACGACGCTTCTGGATTACAAGGATACTGTAGACAAGTATCTGAAACTCAATGATTGGAGAGTAAAGGAAAATTCTACAGTCACCTATAGTGTTGGGGGCCTCATACTTTCCAACAGCGGTGCCATTACGGCCAACTATTGGCTTTCCGAGGTATATGGTCAGGAAATTGCCAATGCCCATAGGTATGCGGATATCCATATCCATGATCTTTCCATGCTTACCGGATATTGTGCCGGTTGGTCCCTCAAACAATTGATCCAGGAAGGGTTGGGTGGTGTCTCTGGCAAGATTACCAGTTCTCCAGCAAAACATTTATCTTCCTTGTGCAACCAAATGGTTAATTTCCTGGGAATATTGCAGAATGAATGGGCTGGCGCCCAGGCTTTTTCCTCGTTTGATACCTATCTTGCCCCGTTTGTCAAAGCCGATGACCTTTCATATCAAGAAACAAGGCAGTGCATTGAATCCTTTGTCTTTGGCGTCAATACACCATCTCGGTGGGGTACTCAGGCTCCTTTTTCCAATATTACCCTTGACTGGACTGTTCCCCCTGATTTGGCTGAATTACCGGCCCTTGTAGGTGGAGTGGAAATGCCTTTCAGGTATAAGGATTGCAAGAAAGAAATGGATATGATCAACAAGGCTTTCATTGAGACAATGATTGCCGGGGATAGCGAAGGACGTGGTTTCCAGTATCCCATTCCCACCTATTCCATCACCAAGGATTTTGATTGGTCAGAAACGGAAAACAATAAACTCTTGTTCGAAATGACGGCAAAATACGGAACTCCTTATTTTTCCAATTACATTAACAGCGATATGGAACCCAGCGATGTCCGTTCCATGTGTTGTCGACTTCGTTTGGACCTCAGGGAACTGAGGAAGAAATCAGGTGGCTTCTTTGGAAGTGGAGAATCGACAGGATCGGTTGGTGTCGTGACTATCAACCTGCCCAGGATTGCCTATCAGTCAGTTGATAAGAAGGATTTCTACAAACGTTTGGACTCGTTGATGGATATCAGTGCCAAATCATTGAAGATCAAGAGAACGGTCATTACCCAATTCCTTGAGGCAGGACTGTATCCGTACACAAAACGTTATCTTGGGACGTTCAAGAACCATTTTTCTACCATAGGTTTGATCGGGATGAACGAGGCCTGTCTCAATGCCCGATTCATTGGCAAGAATTTGGGCTCAAAAGAAGGTATTGTGTTTGCAAAAGAGGTATTGAACCATATGAGAGAGCGACTGGCCAATTACCAGGAACAATATGGGGATCTCTATAATCTTGAGGCAACTCCCGCAGAGTCGACTTCGTACAGGTTGGCCAAACATGACAAGCAGGATTTTCCTCTTATCAGGACAGCCTCAAAGGAGGGCAAAGAACCTTTTTATACCAATAGCTCCCATCTTCCAGTAGGGTATACTGACGATATATTCGAGGCTTTGGATGTTCAGGACCAGTTGCAGGTTCTCTATACCTCAGGTACCGTGTTCCATGCTTTTTTGGGAGAACGGCTCCCTTCTTGGCAAAGTGCAGCTGCCTTGGTTCATAAGATAGCCCAGAATTACAAGCTTCCCTATTATACCCTCAGTCCTATTTATTCGGTATGCAATGAGCATGGTTATCTTCCTGGCGAGGAGTATACCTGTCCGTATTGCCATCAGCCAACTGAAGTCTATAGCCGGATCACCGGGTATTATCGTCCTGTCAAGAACTGGAACGATGGCAAGGCTGAGGAGTACAAGGAACGAAAACTGTATGATGTTGTAAAAACCAAGACTGATAATGATGGACTGCTTTTATTTACCACCAAAAGTTGCCCCAATTGCCACCTTGCAAAGCGGTTTCTCTCGGAGGCAGGAATAAAGTATCGTGTCATCGATGCAGAAGAGGATCAAAAACTTGTGAAGAAATACCACATAATGCAGGCACCAACTCTTGTTATAGTGGGAAAAGGTGAAGCCAGGATAGTGACCAATGCCTCGAACATCAAGACCTATTGTGAGCAGGTCGCCTGCCTGTAAACAAGGAATAGGTATTGGTTTTCCACCTCAAGGGAGAGTTTTTTTCTTGAGGTGGAAAATTATGTGGTTTTATATGTATAAAAAGACAGGGCCCGGCTATATGCCGCGAAGTGATACTGCCGGTATTTCGGGTCTCAAGAGCTCTATCATCTCTTCCATGGAGCTTTTTTCGAAGGCGGTCATAACACCTTCGCCAATGAGGTTTCCTGAATCCTTGAAGGCTTGTAGGTAATAGGCTCTGCAGCCTGCAAGCCAGGAGCCAATTTTCTTGATATCCTCAAGTGTATGGTACTCCTTGACAACGGTAGTCCTGAATTCATAGGGAATCGTCTGGTTCATCAATAAAGATACACTCTGTTCAATAGGTTTCGTATCATAGTCTTGGATTCCTATGGTAGCTCCATAGTGTTCCCTGCTGTTTTTGATATCCATGGAAATATAGTCCAGCAGATGGTTGTCAAGCAAGCTTTTCAATTGTTTGGGAAAGCTCCCGTTCGTATCAAGTTTGACTTGAAATCCCAAGTCCCGTATATGGATGATGAAGGTTTCAAGATCTTTCTGTACCATTGGTTCCCCGCCAGTGATACAGACCCCGTCAAGGAGTCCCTGGCGATGGGAAAGGAAAGAAAAGAACTCCTTTTCTTCAATGACCGGTTCAGAATCATTTCCAAGGACAAGGCCTGCATTGTGACAATAAGGGCAACGAAAATTGCAACCGCCGAAGAAAACAGTACAGGCAACCTTACCGGGATAGTCGAGCAAGGTCATCTTTTGCAGACCCATTATATGCATTTTTTGCTCCTACTTGAGTGTAGCCCAGGAAGAAAAAAATGGAAAGGGTTTACAAAATATCTGATTTTTCTTATCGCAATGAAAAAAAGAATCCAACCACTGTACCAGTAAGTTCTTTTGTACAGGGTTGGATGCATTGTTGAAGATAGTAAGGAAGCCTATTTATCGTTTCAAGGCAATGGTTTTTTCCCAAGGCATTTCTTTTTTGCCAAAATGTCCATAATTGACGTTTTGACGATAAATTGGCCGTAAGAGGTCAAGAGTCCTGATGATGCCGTTCGGGGAAAGATCGAAATTTTTTCGTACCAACTGCTCAAGTTCCGTATCGTCAACAATTCCTGTCCCAAAGGTATCCACATAAATGGAAATAGGATAAGGAACCCCTATTGCATAGGAAAATTGTACTTCACAACGGTCACAGAGCTTGTTTGCCACTAAATTTCTGGCAACGAACCGAGCCATATAGGCTGCAGAGCGGTCCACTTTTGAAGGGTCTTTTCCGCTAAAGGCTCCACCACCATGTCTTCCCATTCCGCCATAGGTGTCGACGATGATTTTTCTTCCTGTCAGACCGGTATCCCCGGCAGGTCCCCCGATAACGAATCTTCCCGTCGGGTTGATCAGTATCTTGGTGTTTTCATCCAACATACCGGTAGGTTCCAATATTGGATGGATTACCTGTTTTGTCAAAAATTCGGAAAGTTCTTCCCTGGTCGTCGATGCAGCATGCTGGTGACTGATGACTACGGTATCGATACGAACGGGAACTCCATCCGTATAAACAACCGATACTTGGCTTTTTGCATCGGGGCGAAGGAAGGGTGCTGTTCCGGATTTTCTCAATTCGGTTGCTTTTTTCAACAATTCATGGGCCCACACGATAGGGGCAGGCATCAAGGACGGTGTTTCATTGCAGGCATACCCAAACATCATTCCCTGGTCCCCGGCACCTTGTTCGCCAAAGAGACTGCTGCTTGCAGTGACTCCCAAGGATATATCGGCAGATTGGGTCTTGGTCAGGTTGGTGACCTTCAGGGTCTTGTAATCAAAACCGATATCTTGTTCGGTATAGCCAATTTCCTTGACTACCTTACGAACAATGGAATCAATATCCAACTGTGCCTTGGTGGTGATTTCACCGCCGACGATAACTGTATCGGTGGTAACGAATACTTCACAAGCGACCCTGCTGTTTCTATCTTCGGCAAGACAGGCATCAAGTACCGCATCTGAAATCTGGTCGCTTACTTTGTCTGGATGTCCTTCACTTACTGATTCTGAAGTGAAGATATGAGAACCTTTCTCTAACATGAAACCCTTCCTTTAGGAACTGCGGAAGGGGGATATAAGGCGGAAATATACCGCGCTCCCCTTTTAGCAAGTTTCTTTATTGACGTCTGCAAGCCGGGAGGCTATCAAATCGACGTCATATTTATACTGATACTACCAAGTTATGATAATAATTGCAAGAAAACAGAAATATTTTTGGACATGCATGCAAGAAATGAAAAAAAGATAAAAGATACTTTACATAACAATAATTGTTATGTTATAAATATTGTTATGAAAATAATAAAACTCACTACCGATGAACAATTGAAAATCTATATGCAACCTTCCCGTCTGAAGATACTGCACTTGCTTTCGGTGAAAGGACCGATGACCCCAAAAATGGTTGCCGACGAACTCGAGATGACCAGTTCCAGTGCAAAGCACCATTTACTGAAACTCGTGGAGCTTGAAATTGTCGAAATTGACCACCAGGAAACCATACATGGGATTCTAGCCACCTATTACAAACCTGCAGCTGTCACTGTCAGCCTTGGGCTGGACAAGGGAGGGGAACGTGAGGTATTGGCACAGAATCTGTTGCGCGATATCCAGGATGGCTTTTTCAAGCAGGCAAGGGAACATGAATGGGATCCTGAACATTTTTCCGCCGATATGAGTACGGGAGTCATCCATCTCTCCCAAAAGGAAGCTGATGATCTGTATAAGCTCATCCGAAAGTATCTTTCTGTCCATGAAGAGAAAAAAGAGGGTACGCTACCGTTTGTCTATTCCTTGGTAGCTTATCATGGCTAGACGATATTCCTTGGTTTCGTATCTATCGGTTCTTTCCCTTGGGTATCTATCCACTGGGTTGTTGATACCAGCTATGGGACTCTTGCTTGATAGCAAGGGATACTCCCTGTTCTATCTTGGGGTGGCAATGTTTTGCTATTCAGGTACTGTGTTGGTCTTTGAAGTTCCCAGTGGTTTGTTCTGTGATGCCAAGGGAAGGCGGAACAGCTATGTATTCGGGTTGTTTTTTCTCTTGATCGGTACTCTTTGCCTATTCTCCCAGTCCCTGGCAATAGTCTTGTTGGGTTTTTCCCTCTCTGGTCTGGGAAGAGCCTTTGGAAGTGGGAGCCTTGATGCCTTGTTCATAGAGCACCATCTTTCGGCGAACCGAAAACTGGAAGACGTGATGGTTGCCCTGGACATTGCCAGCAGCCTGTTTTTGGCCTTGGGGTCTTTTCTGGGTGGTTTTCTTCTTGCAAGGGGAAAGACAGGCGTACATCTCTGTGATTTGCTTCTCAGTGTACGGTTTGTCCTGATTGCTCTCCATATTTGTCTTGTTTTCTTGTTGATCAGCAATGATACCATGCCAAGACAAAAGCGTATCGGATTGCATCAGCAAGCTACTTTGTTACTTGGTCAGATAAAAGAAAATCCATTTCTTGCTTATTTTGTTTTATATACCGGAATAGAAGGAATGTTATTGGCTTCCATGGAGAGTTACTGGCAACCTTTCTTGAAAGGGTTGCTTGCGGACCAAGATCAAATTTGGTTACTGGGATTTATTGGTGGTATGGTTTTTCTCGTGAGTATCGTAGGTTCCCTTATGGGAAAGGTCCTGTTGAAAGGAATCAAGGCTTCCTTTCTCTTTCTCCTATTCCTGTTGCTAGCCTTTGTAGGAGAGTTTTTTCTTGCACTTGCACATTCACCCCTTTTGTTCTGTATACTCTATGCAGGAATCTATCTTTTGCTCGGTATCGTATCGGTAGTTGGAGGGGTGCTTCTCAACAAGGCGTTGGATTCCTCGATCAGGTCCTCGGCCCTGAGTCTTAATTCCCTGTTTTTGCAAGTCGGCGGATTATTTGCGACCTTGGTTGCCCTTCCTGTCTTGAAATCAGGTTCCATAGTCATGTATTGGATCTTGGTTGCATCCTTTGGGTTCCTGGTTACCACCTTGCTGGGCAAACCTTTCTCAAAGGCTGCGCCACGATCCTGAGGAAAGCAGTTCACTGAGTATCTTCGCCTGGACTGGTGAGAACTGGGCTCCTCGCTGGGCAATGATTTCCCCGGCGAGGATGGAAGCTATCAGTGCAGAGTCCTCAATACCCAATTGGTGGCATTGACCATACAAGAAACCTGCGGCGTACACATCCCCGGCTCCCGTGGTATCTACGGGCGTAACCGGTCCCTTGACCGGAATGGCATGAATTACACCGTTATGGCAAATGAGGGAACCTTTCTTGCCGTTCTTCACGATGGCGGTTTCGCAGAGCTTGCCCATCGATCGGCAACATTCATACGGGTCATAATTGTCGAACAGTATTCTTGCCTCTTCCCTGTTTGCGAAGACGATGTCGCAATGTTCCTTGATCAACGTGAGAAAGGTTTCCCTGTAACGTCCTACGGCAAACGGATCGGCAATATCAAATGACACTTTTAAATTGTTCGTTTTTGCGACCGAGAGAGCTTTTCTTATGGAGCGCTGTTGGCACTCGGTATCCCACATATATCCTGTAAAATGAAAAAAATCAGCCTGTTGCAGCGTTTCTTCGTGTACATCCGATTCATCGAAGAGCCGGTTTGCTCCAAGATAGGTGTTCATGCTTCGTTCACTGTCAGGGGTTATGAGGATAACCGTGGAACCTGTAGGTTGCGTATCGGTTCTTACCAGCTCGTCTTTGACCTGCAATTCCTTGAGTTTCTCACAATAGATAGATCCATTTTCATCATTCCCGATCTTGCCCGCCAACGTAGTCTCGATTCCCAGCGAAGCGAGTGCAATGATTGTGTTGGGACAGGAACCACCACAGGAAAACGATATCTCCCTGGTTTTGCTAAACAAAAGGAGTTCTTGCATCCTCTCCTCACCGATCAGGGCCATCGTTCCCTTATGAATACCAAGATCAACGATATCTTGATCTTCAACACTGACGATTATATCTATGAGGGGGTTTCCGATGCCATAGACCCTTTTGTTTTGTTGCTTCATGTACATCCATGATATCACCCTTTTTGTATTCGTTTCAACAACGTCCTTGCTAATTCACAAGGGAGGAGGTACGATACCCAAGGAGGTCCAGATGGGTGCGTATTTGATCAAGGGCGGAAGACCTGCTTGTGGTGAAATAACAATCAGTGGTAATAAAAACTCTGCCTTGCCTTGTCTGGCTGCCACGTTACTTACCGATGACACCATCCGCCTATGCAATGTTCCTGACATCGAGGATGTACGGGTCATGTGCAAGCTTCTCAAAAGCCTTGGTTCCCTGATTGTCCCTGTCGATTCCCATACGCTGGATATCACCAGCGGAAGCCGTAAGGGTAACCTTGATACAAAACTGGTTGAGTCAGTGAGAGGATCCATTCTCTTGCTCGGGCCCTTGCTTGCCATATGCGGTGAAGCAAGACTTTCCCCTCCCGGAGGCGATGTCATCGGGTACAGAAGGCTGGATACCCATTTTCTTGGTTTTTCTTCCTTGGGTTCTACTTGTTCCATCGAGGAAGATGGTTCCCTGTATATTGGTTCGAAACGTTCCAGACTAAAGGGGAATACGATTTTTTTGGATGAATCCTCTGTCACTGCAACAGAAAATGTGCTCATGGCTGCATCTCTTGCTGAAGGGGAAAGCCTTGTATTGAATGCTGCAAGTGAACCTCATGTGCAGGATCTGTGCAATTTACTGAATTTGATGGGGTGTAAGGTCGAAGGAATTGGTTCGAATGTTTTGCGCATCAAGGGACAGAAAAAACTACATGGATGTACCTTTTCCCTGGGAAGCGATTTTATGGAAATCGGTTCGTTCATTGGTTTGGCCGGGGCTAGCAGAGGGGATATATTGCTCAAGGGTGTCCAATTGGAACACTTGAAGATGATACGTCTTGGTTTTCAACGTATCGGCCTTGATTTCAAAGTGGATGGCCCCTCTTCCATTCGTGTTCCCAAGAACCAAAAGCGTTTGCTTTACAAAGAGGTTGGGGGCCATACAGGAAAAGTGGATGATGCTCCTTGGCCAGGATTTCCCGCAGATCTCTTGAGTATCCTTACCGTCTGTGCCACACAAATGAAAGGTTCTATTCTTATACATGAAAAAATGTTTGAATCACGTATGTATTTTGTGGATTGGTTGATTCGTATGGGGGCAGACATTATTTTGTGTGATCCCCATCGGGCTGTGGTCAATGGACCTTCCCGTCTTCAAGGTGCCATCGTTACCAGTCCAGATGTACGGGCGGGAATGGCTTTGGTCATTGCTGCTACATGTGCCGAAGGGGAAACCAGAATCGAGAATATCTACCAGATTGAACGCGGCTACGAAAGGCTTTCAGAGAAACTTATAGCACTCGGTCTTGCTATTGAAAAGGTATGATAAGTAGTTGTTTTTACTAGAATTCCTATATAACCCAAAAAGGTTGTCCACAAGTTATCCACAAGCAAGCGTAGCTATTGTTGAATGCCCCTTTTTCTATACCTGGAGACTACTTCTTGGCTTGTTTATTTTGACTCTTATTTTGTTTTTGACAACTAATTCTTTTGTAAAGAATTAGTTAGTAATTACCGGAACAGATTTATAGTAATTTTTATATAATAATTATTTGGTTTCTTACTGTCTGAACAAGCTTGTAAGAAGTGGTTTATCATTCATCTATCAACAAGTTATCCACAAGGTATAAAACTATTTCTTGTTGAAGTAACTCTAGATAATACTGGATTTAAAAATGGTCTTGATATTGTATCCTGGAAGAGATGCTCATTTGTTGCATGTGGATAACCGGTGGACACAAAAAGACTAGGTAAAATCATCGTATGATAATTCCAAGGTCTCTTTTTTTCCGCATCTAATTCCTCCTCGTTTCAAGACAGAAAAAAGTTGTCGTACATTTCCTGGCCAGTTGTATAGTTCAAGAAGTGCGAGATCTTCCTTCGATAGATGCTTTCCTGGCAGATGCTTGTTTATGTAAAAAGTCGAGAGTTGCGCAATATCTTCTTTGTGTTCCCGCAAAGGGGGAAGTCCTATGGTAGTATCGGTGATCCTGTAAAAAAAATCTTTTCTGATATGGTTGGTTTCCATCAATTCATTGAGGTTTTTATTTGATGCGGTGATCAAACGGAAAGAAGAATGACGGATCCTTGGATCGCCCAATCTTCTGTATTGGCCGGTCTCCAGGAGCCTGAGCATATTTGCCTGAGAAGAAAGAGAGAGGTTTTCGATTTCATCGAGAAACAGACTTGAACCGTTGGCTTCTCCTACAAGTCCCTCGACTTCTGTTTTTCCATCGGTAAAAGCTCCTTTGGCATGTCCGAAAAAAATAGACTCTGCCAGGGAACCTTCAAGGAGGGAACAGTTGATGCTGATTATATTTCTTTTAGGATGTTTTGCATGGTGAACCGAATTTGCAGCAATCTCTTTTCCTGTTCCTGTCTCCCCAAACAAATGGATCGAGCATTCTGATTTGGAATAGAGAGCCAATTTTTCACGAACATTTTGCATGCATTTACTGTTTCCGATAAGACGGCTCTGGAAATCGAGTATCTCTTCACCAACTGTTTGGTATTCAAGTGGATTTGCTGAATTAAATGAACAGAAAAATTCTTCATAGTCCAAATTTGCCTTGTATATTACCTCAAGGGGAAAATCGACAGAAGGAAGTGAAGGGGAGCCATGATCCTTATCAATGAATAGATAGGTTTTTATCGAAGTACCGTTTTCTTGGAGTTTATTCAGAATCTCAAGCTGATTGGAAGTTCCTAGTTTTTCATCAAGAATAATGCAATCGTTGTTGTCATAGGCTTTTTGCTCTGCAAGTTTGATCAATTTGGATGGCATGCTAAAATCTTTTAAAAATTCCGCTGAAAAATGATGTTTGAACTTTTCCTTGAATCTCCAGTCGGTTGAAAGGATAAGTAATGACATGTTCGGTCTCCTAAAAAAAAGATAGTCAGTCCTTTTTATATAATGAAGTCGAGGTGTTTTTTTGTAGTTTTTTCCCTAATGCTAATTATTTTAGGTAGATTGAAACTAAGACACCACTATATCAAAGAGAGGTGTCACAGTTTACTTTTGCAGAGTTGAGGTTATTTTTCTGTTAATAAAACTTGAATGGCAGAAATAGCATAGATAGCAGCGCTTTCTGCTCTGAGAATATTGGTTTTCAATAAAACAGGCTTGAATTCAGAGGTTTCAAGAAAGGTGCATTCTTCATCACTGAAACCTCCTTCCGAACCTATCAAGATGGCAATGGGTTCTTCCATCGGTAGGTCCTTAAGTAAACCATACAGACTTTTTTGGTCAGGGATTTCACTTTGATGGAAAAATAGGCCAAGGCCTTTTTTATTCCAATGCCCAGGAACCTCTGTAAGCTTGAGAACTCTTTCATTGAGGTGGGTGGCAATAGGAGAACCACTTTGTTGAATTGCTTCCTTGATTTGTGACTCCAACCTTTCAGTTCTCAGCGATACTGTCTTTTCGCTTTTATTTGAAAAGTCACTGACACAATAGGTACTTTGCACCAAGACGATTTCCTCCACTCCTATTTCCGTGGCTTGGCGAACGATTTGTTCGATTTTTTTCCCCTTGCAAAGGCATTGGTAAAGGAAGATCCTGGGGAAGGGGCCTGCATAGGAAGGCATGGTATCGGTGGCAACCTTTGCTTTTCCCTGTTCTGCCTGGCTGCAGGATAGCGTGCAAGAATCCCTGCCGATAGAATCCATTTTCAAATCCCAAATTCTTCCCTGGTTGTCAATCCCTGCGAAACTCTGGTCTTGCTTGATACGCAAGACCCTGGTGAGGTATTGGCTTTCCTTTCCTGATAAGGTAATGCGGGATTGTCCTAAAAAGGAAGGCCCCAGAAGATATTGCCTCATTTACCGGTCCTGAGGAATTCAACACCGCGTTTGAGTTGGGTATCGAATACCATATCTCCCAAAGGACGTGTGTCGTAAGGAATTTTTGCATAATATTCATTTCGCATGAGGATGGAGAGAATATCGGTATCTATCCCTAAATCCTTGTTTTCCTGGGCAAATAACTTGATATTCTCTGTCGTCGGCTCTGGATGATCTTTTTCAAAACTCTGGATGACTTTATCTTTCATCAATTTTTCATAGGCTGGAATTTGGTCATCCTTGAGTTTGATATCCTCTGATATGATGTCCGGTTCAATTCCCACTCCGTGGATATTCACATTGTTTGGTGTGTAATAATGGGCAGTGGTAATCTGTGCAAAGCCCTCTCCAAATTTAAATACGTCCTGGACAATACCCTTGCCGAAGGTTTTTGTCCCGATGAGGGTAGCCCGCTTGTTGTCATGCAAGGCTGCTGCGAAGATTTCCGCTGATGATGCGGAGCCTCCATTGGTCAATATTACTATTGGTATGTCCTCGGGGAAACTCATGGTTCCCGTGGAAACATATCGTTGGTCATTCTTTGTTCCTTTTCTCCCTTGAATGGTCACCAAGGTCTTTCCGGATGGCAAGAAGATATTTGCAGCTTGCAAGGCTCCGTCAACAGCTCCGCCTGGATTGTTGCGTTCATCAATGATGAGCCCTTTGATATCTTGTTTTGCTAGTTCCGCTACCTTTTTTTGTAGTTGTGTCCCTGTTTGGGGTGAATATTCCGATAGAATTACGTATCCGAGGTCGCCATCCAGAATTTCTGATTCAACTGTCGGTGTCGTTATTTTTTCACGTTTCAGGGTAATGTCAAAGGAAGCCCCGTTTCTATAGACAGTGATGGTGACCTCTGTATTTGGTTCACCCCTGAGTTTTATGCTAGCCTCATTGCTGGTAAGGTCATCAACCTTTTCACCGTTGATGTGGCTTATCAAATCTCCTGCTATCAACCCCGCTCTTTGGGCTGGGGAACCAGGGAAGGGAGAGATGATGGTGATCATATAGGAGGAAGGATCCTTGGGGTCTTTCAATTCAGGGGCCGGTTTATTGAGGTAGGTGCCTATGCCCCCGTATATTCCCGTATTTTCTTCCTGATAGTTCTTGGCTTCCTCTGGTGGTACGTAAAATGAATAACGATCGTCCAGGGATGCAATCATTGCTGAGGCAAGACTTTGAAAAACTTTCTGTTTGTCGACATCCTCATAATAAATGCTGTCGACATAGCGGTAAAGGCG
The DNA here is from genome assembly GCF_963676625.2 of uncultured Sphaerochaeta sp. Lineage (GTDB taxonomy): Bacteria > Spirochaetota > Spirochaetia > Sphaerochaetales > Sphaerochaetaceae > Sphaerochaeta. The sequence goes on along the minus strand of NZ_CAXXYB010000004.1, from coordinate 1,252,584 downwards.
TTCTATCGATTGTAAATCCGTGGAAATCTGATCAGCGCTACTGGATTTTTGGGTGGTAGTGGCCGCCGATGCCACTGTTTGTTCCATGGTCCCGGTCGAGAAAGCCGGGAGTGCGGTAAGTATCAGCATGAACGTGAGACAGAATCTCAGTATAGGATTTTTTTTCATGCTTATAAATATACATGAATATCAGAAATGTGGCTACTCTTTGCAGTATTGACCACGTGGGTATTGCACATTACACTTGCCCCATGACCTTCTTTATCAATTTTCCCAGTTGGATTTCACCGGAAATCATTCCCGGTTTACCGTTTCGGTGGTATGGCTTGATGTATGTGGTCGCTTTTTCCATTACCTATTTTTTAATTGTTTTACAGGCAAGAAAAAAAGAAATCGACCTTGAAGGAGACAAGCCCTTGGACCTTGTGCTTTACTGCATTATTGGTCTTGTGCTGGGTGCCAGGCTCTTTTCCGTATTGATCTATGACGGGACTTGGTATTATTGGACGCACCCCTGGAAAATTTTCTGGCCTTTCGAGAATGGGAGTTTTGTCGGATTGCCTGGCATGAGCTACCATGGTGGACTGGTCGGGGCCATAGTGGGAGCTTGGTTCTTCAAACGAAAGAATCACATGAATTTTATGAATATTGCCGATACAATCTGTTATGCGGCCCCTCTTGGCTATACCTTTGGGAGACTGGGGAATTTCATCAACGGGGAGTTGTTCGGAAGAGTCTCTTCAAAAAGCTGGGCAATGATTTTCCCCAATGCTTCTCGATTCTCTACGGATTATTCCTGGGTAAGGCAATTTGCCGATTCTCTTTCAATTCCCTATACCCAAGGACAATTGCTCAATTTGCCCAGACATCCGTCTCAATTATATGAAGCCCTTTTCGAAGGGTTTGTCTTGTTTTTGTTTCTTTGGTTCGTAATACGTCCCAAAAGAGAAAAACAGCCCTATGGGTTTGGTTTTAGTGTATATCTCATGGGCTATGGACTTGTTCGATTTGTTTTGGAGTACTTCAGGGCTCCTGATGAAAATATAGGGTATGTGCTTGCCCTTGGCAGGAAACACGATACGATTGCACTTTTTCAATCATTTTTTAATTTTTCCATGGGACAGGTGTTCTGTCTTGCAATGGTGCTTTTTGGACTGGGGCTTTTGCTTTTCTTGAAAAGAAAGGGAAAAAGACCTGGCACTCGATAAATTAAGGAGAGTGGAATGCAAACAATAGATGAAAGGGTCCAGGCTCTACGGACCATCATGAAGCGCGAAGGTTTGGATGGATGGATAATAAATGGTACGGATCCTCATCAAAGCGAATACGTTTGTCCCCGTTGGAGAACCCGTGCCTGGATAAGTGGTTTTACAGGAAGCGCTGGGACCGTGGTGATTACACAGGATCAAGCTTTGCTTTGGGTTGACTCACGGTATTTCATCCAAGGTGCCAAACAGATAGAGCATAGTTGCTATACCTTGATGAAGCTCGATACCCCTGATGTTCTGGATCCCATTACCTGGATTTCAAAGTCCATGCCAAAAAACAGCAAGATAGGTATCGATCAGTCCACCTTGATGGTTTCTGTACGGGAAAAAATGGAAAAGGATTTTTCAGGGAACAAGATTACATTGGTAGCCACCCCCGATTATCTTGATGAGATATGGGATGATCGTCCAGCAGTTCCAAATACTGCCTTGATCCAGTTGGCTGATGATGTAGCAGGATATTCCCGGTTGCAGAAAATGACCATGGTCAGGTTGGCGATGGTGCAAAAAAGTTGTAACTATACGCTTCTTTCCTCTCTTGATGACATAGCCTGGCTTACAAACCTCAGGGGCAATGATGTTGCCTATAATCCTGTATTTCTCTCCTACCTGCTTGTAGGAACCGACAAGGCCTGGCTTTTTACGGAACCTGCACGTTTTTCCAGTGAGCTTCTAGCTGTGGTGGGCGAAGAACTGGAAATTGTTCCCTATGAGAAAGCTTCAAAAACGATTGCTTCCGTCATTGGGGAGAAGGATACCGTATATATCAACCCCGATAAAACCAACCTCATGGTTTTTGAAGCCCTGAAAAAGGCAAAGACAGTAACTGGCAGGGATTTTTCCACTGACTTGAAAGCCTGCAAGAATGAGACTGAATTGGAAGGCATGAGAAGGTCCCATCTGCTTGACGGGATTGCCCTTGTCAATTTCCTTTCTCGTCTCGATACCAAGGCCCCTACGTATGATGAGCAGGCAATTTCCGACAGGCTTCTTGAACAGCGGTTGCGCAACAAGGAATGTCTGGGCGAATCCTTCGGCCCGATCTCCGGGTTTGGGGAACATGGTGCGATGTGTCACTACAGTGCAACCAAGGAGAGCTCCTCTGCGATCAACAAGAGTGGCTTGTTGGTTCTCGATACTGGTGGAATGTATGAATTCGGGATGACCGATGTTACCAGGACCATTTTATTCGGAGAGGCAACAGAGGAACAAAAACATGATTACACCTTGGTCTTGAAAGGAAATCTTGCCCTTGGGGCAGCCCGTTTCCCCCAGGGAACCTGTGGTTATCAGCTTGATATTCTTGCCAGGCAGTTCTTGTGGCAGAATGGCATGACTTTTTTCCATGGCACCGGGCATGGGGTTGGCTTTAGGTTGAATGTCCATGAAGGTCCCCAGGTTATCAACACCAAACCCATAGATGTTCCCTTGAAGCCCGGAATGGTCATCAGTGACGAGCCGGGGGTATACAAGGAAGGTCGTCATGGTATCAGGATCGAGAATCTTGTTGCCGTCAAACAGGACGTGAAGACAGAATTCGGGCAGTTCTATAGTTTTGAAGTCTTGACGCTCTGTCCGTTTGAACGCAAGTTGATAGATAAGGGCTTGTTGACTGACCAGGAAGTTTTGTTGGTGGATACCTATCACCAATGGGTTTATGACGAACTGAAAGATCTGGTTGATCCTGAAGCCCTGCAGTATCTAGAGGCTGCTACCCGACCTTTATAAGGTTTTTTGAATCAGAAAAATTACAAGGAGAAACATAGATGGTTGAAGTATTGAAGAAAAATGGAAAGATTTCCCGCAAGGGTCCGGTTGTCCTTGTCATCATGGATGGCGTTGGGTTTGGGAAATATAAAGAGGGTGATGGTGTTGCTGCTGCAATGACAGGTACCCTCAATACCTTATATAAAGCCTATCCTTGGACAAAACTGAAGGCCCATGGCGTTGCTGTCGGACTTCCTTCCGATGATGACATGGGAAACAGTGAGGTTGGCCATAATGCCATGGGTTGTGGAAGGGTTTTCGCCCAAGGGGCAAAACTTGTTGCCGCCTCTATCGAGACCAAGGCTATGTTCCAGGGCAAGACCTGGAAGAAATTGACCGGTAATGCCAAAACAAAGGCTTCCACCTTGCATTTCATCGGTTTGCTCAGTGATGGTAATGTTCACTCGAATGTCGCAAACCTCAGGGCCATGATTCTCCAGGCAAAAGCTGATGGCGTCTCCAAGGTCAGGGTTCATGCCTTGCTCGATGGTCGTGATGTCGGGGAATTCAGTGCCCTTGATTATTTTGATCCTTTTGAAGCCTTTCTTGCTGAACTCAATGACGATTCCTTTGATGCCAGGATTGCAAGTGGTGGTGGAAGAATGGTCATTACCATGGACCGCTACAATGCGAACTGGGATATGGTAAGAAAAGGTTGGGAAACCCATGTGTTGGGTGAAGGGAGAGCCTTTGCAAGTGCCCATGAGGCTATTGAGACCCTTCGGACGGAAACCGGTGCCATTGACCAGGATTTGCCTCCGTTTGTCATAGAACAAGGTGGTAAACCTGTCGGAACCATTGAGGATGGCGATAGTGTCATCCTGTTCAATTTCCGAGGTGACCGTGCGCTTGAGATTACCAAGGCCTTTGAGGCTGAGGACCTTACCGAGTTTGACCGTAAGCGTCGTCCTGCCGTCGAATATGCCGGTATGATGGAGTACGATGGGGATTTACATGTCCCAGCCCAATATCTTGTCCAGCCACCTTCCATTGACAGAACTCTCGCCGAATATCTTTGTGCTTCCTCGGTAAAGCAATTTTCTATCAGTGAAACCCAGAAATTCGGGCATATTACCTATTTCTTCAATGGCAATCGTAGTGGTAAGTTCGATGATACGCTTGAAGAGTATGTAGAGATTCCTTCTGATATCCTTCCGTTTGAACAACGCCCTTGGATGAAATGCGCGGAGATTGCCGATCGTGTCATCGAGGAAGTCGAAAGCGGGAAATGGGATTTCATCAAGATGAATTTCCCCAATGGTGATATGGTCGGGCATACCGGTAATTTTGAAGCGGTGGTGTGCTCCATGGAAGCTTTGGACTTGCAAATCGGACGCCTTGCCAAGGTAATTGAGAAGGCTGGCGGTGTCATGGTCATTACCGCTGACCATGGAAATGCCGATGATATGTTCGAGCATGCCAAAAATGGGGATGTCAAGGTAAAGAAGAACGGGGACCCGCAGGCAAAGACCTCTCATTCCCTTAACCCAGTACCTTGCATCATCGTTGACAGTTCCTACAATGGTGAATATTCCAAGGAATTGAATGCAGGCCTTGGGATCAGCAGTATTCCTGCCACATGCATGAATTTGTTGGGCTTTGAGGCTCCTGCAGATTATGACAAGAGCATAATTGATCTTACATAGAAACAGGTAAGCTGGTTTATTTTCAATAAGGGGGAGTTTCCGGAAACGGAAACTCCTTTTTTATGAATTCTTGAGTACGGCAGTCGTTTCCCGTACGCATAGTTCCACATCCAGGCAAATATTACCGATAGGTTTTTTCTCGACAAGTCCTTTCAATGCTTTGACCGATTCCTGGCCCATGCGTATCAAATGGAGTTCTATGCTGGTAAACGTGTAATCTGCCTTGCTCTCGTTTGCATCGAAAAGAATGATGGAGATATCCTGGGGGATGGAATATCCCTGCCGTTTGAACTGGGAGGCACATCCATTGGCTACTGCTTGTGTCATGGCGATTATCCCGTTGCAACCAGTGAAACGACCGATAAGGGAGGAGGCCGCATCGACCCCGCTTTGATGTCCATACCCAGTTACGACTACCAGATCCGGGTCATAGGGGATTCCGGCTTCCTTCAAGGCTTTTACATATCCCCTGAAGCGATCTATCGAGGAGTATGTATTGCTTGCAGGTTGTTCCATGAAAGAGAGTAATTCAGTATTGGAACAGGGAGTATCCCAGAAACTGCATATAAAACCTATTTTCTTGCGACCCAATTGAATAAGGTATCGAGTTGAAAGATAGCCCCCTTTTTCACCGTCATGGTAGACATGGGGCACTCCCTGAAAAATATTTCTTCTTGCTGTTATTACCAAAGGCAAATTTCTGAAATTCTCGATTGCCGGAATGTTTTCGGCCTTGGCCACAGGAATATAGATCAAGCCGTCAAGTATTGATTGGGAAAACTGATCGATGACCTGCCTTTCTGTTTCAACAGAACCAGAACTGGAACTGCAGAGGACCAATTGTCCTTGGTTCCTTGCCTCTTGCATGACGCCTTCGGCAATCATGGCAAAGAAGGGATGGTTTATTTCAGGAACAATCAAGCCAATTACTCCCGAGGAACTGCCTTTCATGAAACGTGCCGCGATGCTTGGCCTATATCCTGTTTCCTGAAGGACTTTCTTTACCTTTTCCTCATTGGAAAGACGAATGGATTGTCCGTTGAAATATCTGGACAAGGTTGCAATGGATACTCCACTGAGTCTGGAGATGTCTTTGATTGAATAGAGTGGTTTCTCGTTGGTACTCATGCAACCTAGTATACACAGTATCGCGTATTGGCACAATAAAATAATGGAAATGTTAATCAAAACTGTTGTTATGAATACAATGTACAAAAGATAAATAAATAGCAGTAAAAACTATCCAGATAACTGAAAATAAATATAACTATATAAAATATATACAATTAAATAATTTTTATTATTTAATTGACAGATCAAAATGGTGTGTTATGATGATTTATGTAAACTGGAAACGTTTATCAATTACACTATTGGAGGATTTGGATTTGAAATTTTTAGTCAATGCTTCAACACTTTCAGGAAAGGCAACCATCCCAGGAAATAAATCAGGAACTGCCCGTGGTCTTGTATTTGGTTCTTTGGCCGAGGGTACCACAATATTAAAAAATCCCCTTACAAATCTTGATAGTTACTCAATTGTCAAAATGATGAGGGCACTGGGAGCTTCCATAGATACCAGTAAGGATTCGGAATGGATTATCACCGGTACCGGGGGGGCTCTGGTTGTACCTGCATGTGTTCTGGATGCAGAGAACTCCGGCACCGGTTTTTATTTTGTCTTGGCTTTGTGTTCCTTGATTCCAGGGTATAGTGTTCTCACTGGCGATTATCAGATTTGCTATCGCCCAGCCCAGCCCATGATTGACGCTATAAATACTCTGGGAGGGGAAGCTTTCTCTACAAGAGGTATCGGAACGGCTCCTGTTGTCGTAAAGGGTCCTATTCGAGGTGGGGAAATCTCTTTCCCAGGTGTAAATTCCCAATGGATGACTCCTTTCTTGTGTGCCTGTGCCCTTGCCCAGGGGGATACGCTCATTCGGGAGACAGACCTGTTGGAACGACCCTATGTCGATATGACCATCGGAATGCTTCAGCGTGCCGGTATAGTAGTGGAAAATCGAAATTACGAAGAATTTTTCATTCGTGGAAATCAGAAATTCAAGCCCTTTACCTATACCCTGCCCGGTGATTGGGGTTCCTCCGGATATCCTATGATCGCCACCGCGATTACCAAAGGATCGAAAGTGACTTTCAATGGACTTGACCTGGGGGATTTTGCAGGTGAAACTGCCTTTGTCAAGATACTCAAGGATATGGGAGCTTCCGTCACTGTCACTGATAACGGAAGAGGAGGCATCACGGTCGAGGGCGGAGCAACCCTGCAGGGTATTCATATTGATTGCAGCGGGACTCCCGATGCCGTTCCCATTCTTGCCGTACTTGGATGTTATGCCCAGGGAAAAACAGTACTGGAAAATATTGGGGCCTGTAGATTGAAGGAAACTGATCGGGCAAAATCGATCAAGGAAGAACTGACGAAAATGGGAGCCCATTTTGAAGAAACCAGGGATTCCCTTACCATATTCCATTCCCCGTTGCATGGAGCAGTTCTCAGTGGTCATCATGATCATCGTATCGTGATGGCAACTACAGTTGCTGCCTTGATTGCCGAAGGGCAATCCGAGATTGAAGATGCCGAATATGCAGCGGTTTCCTTTCCCAACTTCCATGAACTGATGACAATGTTGCATGCCGATATAAAACGTATCTAGAAAAAGGAGATTTTCATGAAAAAACTATTTTCGGTCCTGTTGGTCTGTGTGCTTTGCGTTTCGGGGATGTTCGCACAAGGAGGGCAGGAAAGTTCTTCAACCATTTCCGGTTCCTCACTTAAAAGAATTTCCATCGGAACCGCTGGAACAGCAGGTTCTTTGTATCCGATGGGTGTTGCCATGGCTGAAACCATTACAAAACATGTTCAGGGAATTGCCTGTACGGGAGAAGCTACTGCTGCTTCCGTGGAGAATGTGCGCAACCTGACATCAGGAAAACTTGCCATGGGTATTTCCCAGAGTGAGATTGCCTGGCTTGCCTATAATGGAAAAGGTGATTTCGAGAAAAGAAAAGCCGAGGACCTTCGTTCCATGTTCAGTACCATCTACAGCTATATTCAAGTATTTACGCTTGCCGATAGTCCGATAAACAGTATTGAGGATTTCAAGGGAAAGGCAATCGGTGTAGGGGCTGCCGGTTCAGGTGGTGAAATGGCGGCACGAATGATTCTTGATTATTACGGATTATCCTATGACGATATAAAGCCCCAGTTCATTCCCGAGAGTGAGGCTGTTTCCGCTCTCAAGGATGGTAAGATCTCTGCATTCATTTGCACCCATCCTTTGAAATCGGCCGCTTTGATGGATCTTACCACTTCGGCAAAGGTAAAGATGATTTCCTTTACGGATCCTGCGTTCTACAAAGCCTTCCCCTTCTGGACTCGCTATGAAATTCCAGCCGGAACCTATGCAAACGTTGATTCTGTAATATCTGTTCCCATAAGCCGTATACTTATGCTTACTTCGACAAAAGCTGGTTTGAGTGACGATGAGGTCTATGGGATCGTAAAGGCTATCTGGATAATCGTGAAGAGTGGGGAAGTGTCACCGCCGCGGTATCCAAGCAGGTTGTCTTTGACTCTGCCCTTTCGGAACTGTCAGTGCCGATGCATCCCGGTGCCATTCGCTTCTTCAAGGAAAAAGGGGTTGCAATTCCTGCCAGCCTGATTCCTCCTGAGGCAAAATAGTATCTGTTGCTGATCGGGTGCACCAAAAATATTCCTTGTTGAATAGTTTTGGTGTGCCTTCTTTTCTTGTTAATCGGTTCTTTAATGGAGATATATTCCGTGCAAACATTGCAACCTTCAAAAGGCAAGGTAATTGCCCGTGTGCTATTTATCCTTTCCGTAGCCATTTGTCTTTTTCATCTATTCATTACCATGAATACGTCCGTAAGCATGATGCAATCGAGGGTAATTCATGTTTTCTCCCTTATGCTGGTCTGGTATTTGTATCGACTGCAGAAAGATCAACCAATCGGAAAAAAGGTCCTAAACCTATTTTTCACCCTTCTGGTTCTTGCCTTGGGGATTTATTACCTGACCCAAACAACACCTGATGTAATCAGGGAAAAGGGTATCTGGGGAATAAATGGCCTGGATATGATCGCTGGCCTTTTGCTCTTGATTCTCATTCTGGAAACCTCCAGACAGGCCATTGGTCTTTCCTTGCCAATCATAGCCCTGATATTTCTTGGCTATGCCGTGCTTGGTCCGTATCTTCCCAACCTAATCGCCCATCGTGGGTATAATTTGGAATATATTACCAGTTATGTATGTTGGACCAACGAAGGAATCTTTGGAACGCCAATCGGAGCTGCCGTATCCTTTGTGGTGCTTTATATAATTTTCGGGGAGTTGCTTGATAAATTTGGTTCAGGGAAATTCTTTATTGACCTGGCCTATGCCCTTACGGGAAAGATGCGGGGAGGTCCCGCGGAAGCAGCTGTCCTTTCAAGTGCCTTGATGGGGTCCATCAATGGTTCTGCAGTTGCAAATGTGGTTACGACAGGTACCTTTACGATTCCATTGATGAAAAAAGTAGGATATTCCAAGGAATATGCAGGCGCTGTGGAGGCGGTTGCCTCAACGGGAGGCCAGATACTTCCTCCTGTCATGGGTGCAGCCGCCTTTGTCATGGCTGATATGACAGGAATTGCCTATTCAACCATTATTCTTTCAGCTTTGGTGCCAGGATTGCTCTATTATCTGAGCCTTGGTGCTGCCGTATATTTTGAGGCAGGAAGACTGGGTATCGCTCCAGACCAGAATACAAAGATTCTCAACGCAAAAAAAATTCTCAGACAAGGATATTTCCATCTGATTCCCTTGATTGTCTTGATAATTTGTCTGCTGGGTTTTGGCTTCTCGGCCAGTTATTCCGCTTTGTTTGCAATAGGATCCATCCTTCTGATAGGCATTGTCCGTACATTGCATCTTGAACATCGGTTTCCTTGGAAAGAGTTGAAGGCTTCTGCTCTTCATGCCGCAAAATCCTCGGTGCCGGTAACCATAGCTTGTGCCTCGGCAGGTATTGTCATCGGAATTGTCAGCATGACAGGTTTGGGAGTTCGGTTTGCCCAGATTGTTTTCCAACTTTCCCATGGCAATCTTTTCATGATGCTTTTCTTGACCATGATAGCCTGCATCATCCTGGGCATGGGATTGCCTTCTACGGCCGCCTATGTCATTGCCGCCACCGTTGCTTCCCCTGCATTGCTTCAGGCCGGGGTCGGGCTTCTGGCCTCAAATTTGTTTGTATTCTATTTTGCCATCATCTCCTTTATCACTCCTCCGGTGGCAATGGCAGCCTATGCTGCTTCGGGTATAGCGGAATCAGATTCCATGAAAACCGGGGTAAAGGCTTTCCAGCTGGGTATCGCTGGATTCATCATTCCTTTCCTGTTCATCTACTATCCAGGGCTATTGGTGGTGGGAACTTCCTTTGGCTTGACTGTATATGCAATCATTGTCGCTGTCTGTGCCGTTCTGTTGATGGCAGCTTCCTTTGAGGGTTGGTGTGGTACGCCCCTGTCTCTTCCCCTTCGACTTGGTATGTTTTGTACTGCAATTCTCTTTTTGGTTCCCAATGTAATGGCAGATATTACGGGAATTGTTCTCACCTTGGCTATTCTTTCAGTGGTAGTGTACAAGGTTAGAAAGCAGAAGGGACTTGAAATTGCCGAATAGGCTTAGGCCAGTCCATTTTCAAAGAATAAGCGTATTGCAATCAGGTCCAGATGTGATAGGTCCTGGTTGTGAAAAGCAAGAAAGTAATGCCAAAGATATAGAAGAAAAGACCGACAATCGTTGCTGATAAAACCTGGGAAAGAATCATCATGGTATTTCCCAGGATAATCAAGGTAAACGAAAGACACCTTGCAAGGATATGCCTCTGTTCCATGTCCCGTAAAAAGGATATCAAGAAGGTCAGGATTGCAAGGATCGTGATGAACATACATACGGCAACCAGTGGTTTGCTTGCGATGGAAAGGACCTTATAATAAGAACTTGCATTCGTAGATATTGGAACAATGAAGGAAAGGAAGAGGGACCAGGCAGCTGAAACAGCAATATACTGTCCCAGTTTCGATATGTTGAGGTTTTGTAAAAATAGACTGGAAGCCAAGAATAAAAATGAAGAAAACAGAAAACAGAACTGGAATATGATGGAGATCCATTCAAAATTCAGTATCAAATGATGGGTTGCATTGAAGAAGACCGGCAGCACTTTCACATTTTCCAAGGCGATGACAAGAAACAGGATAGGAAGGAATTGGGCCTCTGCGCCAATATTTGACCTGTAGAACTTGCTCAATAAGATTGCTGCAGCCAGGGTAACGAACAAATGGAGCAAGGCTGGAATGTAATAGGAGATCAACGGACCGGTCTCTGCTCCCTGTTGTATCGCCTGATACAGGGAATACGAAAAGAGCAGGGTGAAGACAAGAGTCAGCAGTCCTTGGAGAACCAGCAAAAAGAAACGGAAATTTTTTCCCATGGTCGGTTACAGTATATCGGGATAGGCACACTCAACCCTGGTTCCCATTGCTTGGCATGTATAACTGGTTCCCAGAGCTGCGATAAACGAATCCACCAGGACCCCTAGGCCATTCAATAATGGCATAAGCCCAATAAGGGTCATTTCAGCACCATGTAAATCTATTCTCAGCCATTTCAATGCAATGACGGCAATGAAGAACACCTCATAACCGAGGTATAGGGAACTTGCATAGGAGACCCCTGCACTGGCGAGTCCCACAAAGAGGACTATCTTGAGAGAAGGCATTGACCCAGAAGTCGCATACAGAAGAGAACAGATGCTTGCGGCGGCAATCATTGCCGACCCTCCCCGACCTATAAACGTATAAAGGGGCACGGCTGTTGCACTTACTCGTTTCTGGCAACCAAGATTGTGTCTGGAAAGGGAGATTGTCATTGGACTGGTAAAGAAAATGCTGCCACTGAACAAGCCCGCGATTGCCGGGGCCAATACCCTGTAAAGCAGTCGATAGGGATTTACCTTGAATTTAGTAAGCAGGGCAAACAAAAGGGGTAATACACCCAAGACAACAAAGACTGTTGAGGCAAGGAGCAATATGAGTAGTCTTGAAGCTACAAAAACGGTACCTTCATCTTGCAATCGGGAAAACCAATAGGAAGAGGCGAAGAAAATAAAGAAATGACCGACTGCTGCATACGATCTGGCTAAACGGAACATGGTTTCGCTCAGGGAGTTCATCGTGACGTAGGCTGGTCTGATTATTTCAACGTTTGGCTTCAAGAAATATCCAAAAATACAGGATATTACTATTACTGGCAAGAGAAAACTTTCAGCCGAAGAGAGGGAGTAGAAAGGATTTATCGGAAGCATTGAATTGAATAAAGTGGAGAGGGATTGGCTTGCCACCGTCTTTATTACCGAAGGGTCACTTCCCGCGGTACTGCTTGCAGGAAAAGCAACCGGGAACAAACCGAAAATAAAAGCTCCGCAAAGGGCAAGCAGGAGCGTTGATAAAACGCTCCAAGTAATGGAAGTACGGGTAAAAATTCCACCTTTTTCATCTTTTCGCAGCGATGCGATACCCGAAGAAAAGCCAAAGAAAACCAGTGGAATCAACACGAATCCACCGATTTGCACCAGCAAGGCAGTGATGGTATACATTGCCTGTCTGAATGCAGCGATATCCCCGAACAATAGTGTTGCAGCCAAACCTAAAGCGGTTGCAGCCAGATAAGTTATCCACGTCTTCATAGTTTCCAAGAGTATCTTATCGGTAGCGTCAAGTCAATCAAACACAGACCAAAGAAGGAAAACACCGGAATTTACGGTCTATTGGAGCAATCTGTCCAATTGATACCCAGCCAAGGTTTCTGCCTCAGTGAGAATCCTTGTGAATTCAGTTGTATCCTTTTCGCCCTTGAGTATGTGAAGTGACAAGGCTGTCAAGAAAATAATCTCTTGCATTGCCTCCTTTTTATACCAGGTAATTCCTTCATATTCATTGCAATTTGCATAGTTGCCCAGGGCTTCGTCGGTAAGCAAGTTTGCAAGGATGGTTTTGGGATTGTCCTTTGCATCCTGGATCATATAACTGGCTGAAGCAAAGATGGCTGCGCTATGGCAAGCTTTACGTGCCAGCTCAGAGTTGAAGCCTTTTTCGGCCAATTGCTTCGAGAAGAAACGTTGCAGCAACAATTGGTCACTTGCCTTCATTGCCTCCTGGATACTTCCCGTCTCCCTGATAAAGGGTTTCAAAAACATTGAGATGGCCAGGATTTCCGGAAGTTCATCCATGATAATCGCTCCCTGTGAAAAATAACCCGGTGTATTGCAAAGGGTGGCGAGGCGTTGAATTTCGGTTACCATCTGGGAAGGGCTTATTTCATTTGGAAGGCTTGGCAAGGCTTTTTTTGCGGAAGGATGAAGAGTCTCTATTATTGCAAAGAGATGGGTATAGGCCTCCGCAAGCGTCAGTATGATCTTTCGTTCATGCTGGGGAGTCGCCTTTCCTTTGAGCAACGTATCCAATAAGAGCAAAAATTGTTCATTGCGCAGGCTTTCCATTACCTTGAAGACAGGTTTGAGCCTAAGTGCTTGTATTTCCTGTTCTATATTTGCCGTTCCCTTGCCATCGAGTAATTTGTAGAGTTCGTCATAGGTACCATCCACATCCTCTACCTCCCTTATATGAATATATACGTTTGTTTCATAGCCTTTTAGCGTGACCTTGAACCCTTCGTCGAAAATTTTCAAAGAAGGGCATAGATAGGTCAGTTTTTCGGGGAAGGATTCAAAGAGAACGTATTGTCGCCCTCCTACGGTCAATCCCATCGATTCGGCCAAGGATATGGTCTTTGTATATTTTTCACCACTATCGGACTTCTCGACTTTTGGTGCCGAGGATTTGATCCAACCTTCGACATTTTCAAACTGGTTGTTGTACAATACCAATGCACGTTCCGTGTCCGTGCCATTTACATAACAAAAAGCCGATTGCTCAACGTTGTCTCCATTGAGGAGGTCGAATAGTTCGAACTTTTCAACGCCACTGAAGAGATATCGTTTTTTTAGCAAGGGGGCAATGTTATTCATATGTTGGTCGATGAGGCGCTGGTTGGGTTGTTCATCCCAATAAGCCTTCCTATACTCCATGCCATATTTCTCCCTGAACCCCTCGATTTGTCCATGGCCGAACATGGGAAGACCAGGCATCGTGGAAAGTAGGGTGCAAACACCAAGATACTTGTCTCCATCGCCAAATTGCGCTATCGCAGTATCTTCATCCGGGTTGTTCATGAAATTGACAAATCTCTTGAGGATTTCTGGTTCAAAGGAGAGGGTGTTTTTTATGGTATCCCTGTATTTTTGATTTTCCTGATTCTTGAGCATATTCATGAAAGCACTGTTGTAGACCCTGTGCATACCCAAGGTTCTGACAAAATAGCCTTCCATCATCCAGAAGGCCTCGGCCAATAGCAGTGTATCGGGAAGTTCCTCGTTGAGCCTGTCCACTACTTCCCTCCAGAATTCCTGGGGGATTCTCTCATTGAATTCCTGGTCGCTCAACCCCGAGAGGGAACGACCTGCGATATCCCCTCCCTGTCCAGGAGCTGGGTACCAGAGCCGCTGTATATGTTTTTTTGCCAAGGTCATCGCGGCGTCAAAACGTATGATGGAAAAATTCTTGGCGACATGCTTTATTTGTTGATAAACAGCCTCTCGAGTATCTTTGTTGAGATAATCGAGTTGTGCAGTATCATTCCAGGCCATCGAAGTTCCGTCATTCCCATGGAATATATAACTGGTTTTTCCTGTCTGCAAATCTTTTCTCTGAAAAGTTACCGCTGCATCGGTGCGGTTGTAATAATGATCTTCAAGCCGTATCTCCACTTGTGGGTTTTCTGAAAGATTCGGCCCATTATAAGTATAGGAAGGAAACGGAGAAGTGTCCTGTTGGATGAAATAATTGCTGTGGTCAAAGACCCAGTCCCCATCGATTCCGCAATGGTTGGGAACCATATCGCTGGCAAGTCTGATACTGCGTTCCGCACAGCGCTGGCGAAGATTGTCAAGGGCATCCCAGCCACCGATTGAATCAGCTATCTCATAGTTTTTTAATGAATAGGCTGACGCTTCCGCCTCGGGATTGCCACAAAGGTTCTTGATTTTTTTCGATGCCTTGCTACGTTCCCATAAACCAATCAACCAAAGGGCCGTGAACCCCTCCTGTTGCAACTTGTCCAGTTCCTGATCGGGAATCTGGGAAAGGTTGGTTATCGCATAGCCATAGGACTTGGAAAGTTGATCAAGCCAGACCAAGGTGCTTTTTGCAAGCATGATGACATTGGGCATCCAATTCCTGTCAGCAGAGAATGCCTCGTATTCTTCCATGATAGTGCTATAATCAGGTACTTTTGTGGGAGCCTTTCCGGTTCCTGTTGCTCCTGGCCCCGGGAAAAAATGAGGCTTTTCTTCTTCCTTGATATAATCAATGGTTCTTAAAAGCAGTTTGGTAAGTTCTGCAGGAAGGAATTCGCCCCAATTTTCTGCAACATATTTAATTTGGTCAAGCAAGGAATCCGGATAGAGTTTTGAGGGATGGGTAAGGAACGAAAAAATATCTTCCTCACTTTTTCCCATCTGGGCTGCTTCCTGGGTGTACCCGCCCAAGAGCGCCGTGAGTGCCTGGGAACCTTGGGGGAACGAAAGGCCTTCCGGACTGATGAAGGGTTTTGCAGCTTTTACCAAAGCGGGGTTTTCTATCATTACCTGATGAATGAAATATCCTCGCAAGGATTCTTCCATATAAAATGCCAAGGGAGGTTCTTGCTCAACCAAAAGGGGAGAGGGAAATTCCTTGACGTAAAAAGCAAGGACTTCTTGCCCTGCATGGTTTTTTGCAAGCAAGGAAGTAAGGCGTGTGAAGAAGTCAGGTTCACTTTCCGATAAGTACCTACTCAATACTGTTTGATAGATAAAGTGAAGGACAGCCGTGGCATGTAATTTTCCTGTCGAAACATACCCAGTTCCTTTACGTTCGTGGACGAGGGTGTTGTAGAAATGGGCTAATTCATTTGCCTGATTATATAAACCATCTAAGTTGGTATCGGAGGGAAACACTGCCAAAAAAAAATCCATCTCAGTTCGTGTCCGAACTGAAATGCGAAAATCCCGTTTCATCAATTCATGCCTCCCAGTTAATGATTGTTTTCCTGATGGTCGGACAAACTCTCATGAAAAAAAGTATACCATGCAATGCCTAGGTTGTAATCAATTTGTTAAGGATCCCCAATATCAAAACACTGATTCTGTTACTGGAAGTGATATAAAGCTATCTTGCAGCAAGGTTTCAGCCTTGGTAAGAATCGATGGCAACCAAGGGATTTCATCCTTGGAGAACGGGGAAAGTACGAAAGAGGCAATATTCCCTCTTTGCGGTCTTCCTAGGCCGATGCGCAATCGCATGAACTCGGCACTGTTAAGATGTTCCTTGATGGAACGCAATCCATTGTGTCCTTGGAGACCCCCTCCCATCTGGAGCTTGATTGTTCCATAGGGAATTTCCAGGTCATCATGTACCACTATCAGTTCATTGGTTTCAATTTGAAAGAAATCACAGCAGGCACGAACGGCTATCCCGCTTTCGTTCATGTAGGTTTGGGGTTTCAGGAGTTTTCTCCCTTCCTGCAGGGACAGTTTCGCATGGAATTTTTGTTGCCAGGTTGCCTCTGGAAAAGCTTTGTCAGCAAGCATCCAGCCTGCGTTGTGCCTTGTATTTGCATATAACTTTCCGGGATTGCCGAGGAATACCAATAATTTTACCATGATGGTATAGTACCCAAAATACGGGAGAAGAAAAAGATGTATGTATTGGTTTGCTATATTCCCGAAACTCATCTCCAATTAGTGAAGGAAGCCTTGTTTGCAGCAGGAGCCGGTGCAATGAACGGATATGAACAATGTAGCTGGCAAACGCTCGGAACTGGTCAATTTAAGCCCGGTGAAGGCAATTCTCCTTTCATTGGGGAGGTGGGTGTGCTTGAACAAGTGGCGGAGTGGCGGTTAGAATTGGTTGTGGATGAAGAACATGTGGTCTCTGTGGTCCAGGCTCTTCTTGAGTCCCATCCCTATGAAGTCCCCGCATACCATTTGATTCCTGTAATGACCCTGGAAGGGTTGTTCCAGTGATAGTCCAATGTTTGAATTGAAGGAGTTCCCATGGTAAAAACGGTTGCCCAGATTAATGAAAAGATAAAGGCCGGAACTGTCGTTGTCGTTACAGCCGAGGAGTTTTCCCGGATGGCGGAAAAGACGGATATCGAGACCCTTGCCCAAGAGGTGGATGTCGTTACCACGGCAACCTTCGGACCTATGTGTTCTTCGGGCGCAGTGCTGAATTTCGGGCATTGGTCACCGGGAATAAGGATGGAAGAGATAACCCTCAATGGAGTGGGCGTCTATGAAGGCCTTGCCGCGGTGGATACCTATATCGGAGCCACTGCAGAATCGAAATTCGATTGTACCTATGGCGGTGCAAATGTCATCGAGGATTTGATAGCCGGCAAGGAGATTCACCTCCATGCAAGAGGCAAGGGGACCGATTGTTACCCGACCAAGGAGATCGATACCTGGATCAACAAGGATACGGTAAACGAATTTTATCTGTTCAATCCCCGTAATGCCTACCAAAACTATGCGGCTGCCACCAATAGTACCAGTAAAATGAAGTATACCTATATGGGGTGTCTGTTGCCGAACAACAATAATATTACCTATTCGACCAGTGGTGAATTGAGTCCCTTGCTCAATGACCCGTATCTCAAGACAATCGGTCTTGGCACCAGGATATTCCTCGGTGGAACCGAAGGCTATGTGGTTTGGAATGGAACCCAGTTCAATATGAAGCGGCCAAGGAATGAATTTGGTATTCCCGTGGGAAGCGGGGCGACCCTTGCGGTTGTCGGAAATGCAAAGGATATGTCCACGGAATATATCCGTTCTGCCTATTACGAGAAATATGGCGTCTCGATGTTTGTCGGAATTGGCATTCCCATTCCTGTGCTCGATGTCGAGATGGCCAAACATCTGGCAATCAAGAATAGCCAGATAGAAACGGTTATCTGCGATTATGGGACGGCCGACCATGAGGTCGTGGGGAAGGTAACCTATGAGCAACTGCAAAGCGGTTCTGTTATGTTTGGTGGCAAGGAAGTGAAGACAGCCCCCATGTCCTCGTTGGTCACTGCCAGAAAGATTGCCCAGGAATTGAATGGCTGGATTCGGGAAAAGAAATTTTTCTTGAGCGAACCGGTAAAGATGTTTCCCCAGGATAGTTTTGTAAAACCCTTGATTCCCCGTGAAGGTGGTGCCCAATGAAGAAACGATATGCCTTGAGATTTTCCCCTACCCTGGTGGAATTGCCCTTGGTCGGAAAACTGGTAAGGACCTATGATGTTGATATCAATATCCTCAATGCCGATGTAGCTTCAGGCAAGGGTGGTAAGCTCATTGTTGAACTCTCCGGTACAGAGCAGGCTATCGCAGATAGCGTCCAATGGCTTTTAGAGGCTGGGGTTGTGGTCTCTGAGATGATCAAGGAGCTTCTGTTCGATCACGATGGATGCATCAATTGCGGAAGTTGTACGGCTGTGTGTTTCTCCAGGGCCCTTAGTTTGGATGCAGACAGCAAACTTGTCTATGATGCTTCCTTGTGTGTGGTTTGTGGCCTCTGCCTTCATGCCTGTCCCATGAAATTGTTTGCGCTTTCCACGGAGAGAGAGGCCTAGGTCATGTATGAGAGTCGAACCTACCGTCAAAAGATGGGCTCTTCACGATTCAATTCACTTTCCCTTTCGATTGGGGAAAGCGATCTTTGGATCGGATATCAGCCTTCTTTGGTAGATACTGACTCCATGGTCCATGAAGCTGCACGATACGTGAGAAAACTGCGCAACGAAATTCTCGATTATCCTGACAAGACTTTCCTTTCGCGGTATACCCCCCTGGAAAACAGTGAACCTACTACAGCGTTGATCGAAGCTATGCTAAAAGCCTCTTGTTGTTCAAAAACAGGGCCAATGGCCAGTGTTGCCGGGGCAATTGCCCAGGCTCTGGGAATCTATCTCAAAGAGAAATTCCTGCTGACGGAAATTGTTATAGAAAACGGTGGGGATCTCTATATTGATGTCCTGCAAGAGCTCTCAGTAAAGCTTATTGCCCCAGGTAATCCACTTTCAGGTAAGCTTTCCTTGGTAGTGGATGTTTTACATAGTCCCCTGGGAATTTGTACTTCTTCAGGAAAAATTGGACATTCCCATAGTTTTGGAAAGGCCGATGCCGTAATGGTGGCTTGTCACGAAGCTTCCCTTGCCGATGCGTATGCAACTGCTTTCTGCAATCGAGTACAGACAAAACTTGATGTACAGAGAATATGCAATGAAATGAATACCCATGCAGATATTATTTCGGCAGTGGTATTGCTTGATGACAAACTGGCCCTCTGCGGCGAGTTGGAGGTACGTACCTAAGAATGGATAGACAACAGTTTTTTTTGAAACTTCTCTCTGAGAGGGTTCTTGTACTCGATGGTGCCATGGGCACCATGATCCAGAAACAACATCTCAGCGACGAGGATTTTTACCTTGAGGACTTGAAAGCCGTAGGATGCAATGAACTGCTTTCCTTGACCAGGGGAGATGTCATCTTCACGATACATACTGAGTATCTGGAAAGCGGTGCCGATATCATCACCACGAATACCTTTTGCGGCAATGCCTTCAATCTTGAAGAGTATGGACTTGCATCTGAAGTAGAAACCCTTAATCGTGCTGCTTGCGAGATAGCAAGGGAAGCTGCTGCCGACTTTGAGCGTACCCATGAACGTTTCGTCTTTATCGCAGGGACCCTTGGCCCTACGAACAGAGGACTCTCTTTTTCCTCTGATGTCGATGACCCAACCAATAGAAAGAGTGATTTTGCCTCCTTTGAGGCTATGTATTGCCAACAAGCCGAGGTCTTGCTTGATGGTGGGGTTGATTTGTTGCTTATCGAGACCGTGTTCGATACCCTAGCTGCAAAGGCTGCCGTACGGGCCTGCCTGAAGGCAATGGAAATAAAGGAACGGAAAGTTCCTATCATGGTCAGCGTGACATTCAGCGATTTGAGCGGAAGAACCTTGAGTGGCCAGACGCTGGAGGCTTTTGTTGCAACCCTTTCGCCTTTCCCTATTTTTTCCCTTGGCTTGAACTGTTCGACCGGCCCGGAACAGATGCTGCCGCTCATCGAGCGTCTCAATGAGATTTCCCCCTTCTTTATCAGTGCTCATCCCAACGCAGGATTTCCTGACAAGGAAGGCCAATATACCCTTTCCCCTGGACAATTGGCTTCACAACTTGCTCCTGTCTTGGCAAAAGGATGCCTGAATATCGTCGGGGGATGTTGTGGGACTACCCCTGAACATATCAGCGCGATCAAGGAAATTGCGGACAAAGCCACAGTTCACGTAAAGACCAAGAGAGAGCCGACCCTTGTCCTTTCCGGTTTGGAACCGATTGAGGTTCAAAAAGGATCCTTTGTCGTTATAGGGGAGCGTACCAATGTAGCGGGATCCAGAAAATTTGCCCGACTTGTCAAGGAAGGCAATTGGGAGGAGGCTCTCAGTATTGCCAGAAAGCAGGTTGTTCAGGGAGCACAGGTAATTGATGTGTGTATGGATGCCTCCATGCTTGAGGCTATTCCCAGCATGGTCACCTTTCTTCGTCAGGTATCCAGTGATCCCTCGATCTCGAAAGTCCCTGTCATGATTGACTCTTCCGATTGGAATGTCATTGAGGTAGCCCTCGGGGAAATCCAGGGAAGGGGAATCGTAAACTCCATCAGCTTGAAAGAAGGCGAGGAAAAGTTCCTTTCCCATGCCCACTGCATTGAAAGTTATGGTTGTGCCATGGTGGTGATGCTCTTTGATGAAGAGGGCCAGGCTGATCACTATGAACGTAAGATAGCGATTGCCAAGAGAAGCTATGATGTATTGATCCAGGATGGCATTCATCCTGAAAATATCATCTTTGATGCGAATGTCCTTTCCATTGCAACAGGCATCGATGAACACGACCTGTATGCCAAGGATTTTATCAGGGCCTCGCATTGGATTATGGAAAACCTACCGTATGCGCATACAAGCGGAGGCATAAGCAACCTCTCTTTTTCCTTCAGGGGAAACGATGGCTTGCGTAACGCGATGCATGCAATATTCTTGGATCTTGCCAAACTGGATATGGCTATCGTCAATCCTGGATCCGATAGAAACCTAGCTTCCATTCCGTCCCATGCCCGATTGATCATTGAGAGAGCCTTGTATCCTGAGGATTCAAAAGCTGTCGAGGCAAGGCAGGCTCTCATTGAGCTTGCCCTGAGCGGAGAGCTTACCAAACCTGAGGGGAATGGGGAAAAACCCATCGAAGAAAGTTGGAAGAGCCTTGGTCCCGAACAACGCCTTGGTGAGGCTATTTACCATGGTGAGAACTCTTTTTTACAAGCTGACTTGGCAATCCTGGATACCATGGACCCGATACAAATAGTAGAAGGTCCTCTTATGGAAGGAATGAAAAAAGTCGGAAAACTTTTTTCTGAAGGCAAGCTTTTCCTTCCGCAGGTAGTCCGCAGTGCACGAACCATGAAATTGGCAGTTGATATCCTAGGACCTAGGATTACTGCCTTCTTGACTAACCAAAATAATACAATAGGCTTTCAAAAGAAAAAGATTGCTGTTATGGCTACGGTAAAAGGTGACGTGCATGACATAGGGAAAAACATTGTCAACTTGATACTGACCTGCAATAATTTTGAGGTGATTGACCTGGGAGTCATGGTTCCTGCACAGAAGATCCTGGAGGCTGCCCAGCAACACAAGGCTGATCTTGTAGGGCTCAGTGGATTGATTACTCCCTCGCTTAAAGAGATGGCTTTTGTGGTTTCGCTTTTCGAGCAACAAGGCTGTACTATCCCTATATTTGTAGGGGGAGCTACCACCAGTGAGTTGCATACGGCCGTGAAACTTGCCCCGCTGTACAATGGTAATCCAGTAATCCAGACCCAGGATGCCTCGGCGATGGCTTTTGCAGCCCAAAAGGTAATGGGGGACCAGAAGGGTCTTTACCTGTCTGAATTGGCTAAACGATATGAGTTGTTGAGAAACGATACCTCCTTTGCCCGATATCCCAGGACTTCACCAGCTTTGCAAGGCGTCGGCTATGCAAAGGCCCTGGAACTTGCAAGACAAAAAGAAGAAGGTTCCCATGCCTGTGAATATGGGATTTTTACCCTTGAACAATTCTCCCTTGAGGATTTGCTCCCCCTGATCAACTGGAAAATGTACAGCACTTCCTGGAAGGTTCCTCTTGGAAGCCAGGAAGCCGAGAAACTGGTAAGCGATGCAAAAGAGATGCTTGGTGATTCGAAAGTTGCCAAACTCATCCTCGACGGGTGCAAGGCGGTTTGTGGCCTCTTTCCTGCGACAAGTGACCGCATGACCATAACGGTCGAAAACAAGGATTTTCATTTTCTCAGAAATGAAGCGACGGGTCTGTGTCTGGCAGATTATGTGGCAGAAAAAAACGATACGGCAGGATTGATGGTTGTCAGTTCTTCCCTTGCCATCGGGCCTTACTTGCAAGAACTCAAACAACAGGGAGATGACTACAAGGCCCTCTCTTTGCAGATGATTTGCGACAGGCTCGTTGAGGTCCTTGCCCAGAAAACCGAATTGTTCCTCCAGAAGAAATGGGGACTTGCAGAGGCAAGTTTTGTCAGACCGGCCCCTGGATATCCCTCGTGGGGGGATCATAGTGAGAAGCAAGGGATTTTTGAGCTTCTTGGAGCTACTTCTACCATCGGAGTTCGTTTGACGGAAAATTTTGCGATGGATCCTGCTTCAAGCATCTGTGCAATGGTTCTCGGGGGGAAAGATCTCAGGTACTTCAGTATCGGGAAGGTTTCCGAGGAACAATTGGAATTGTATGCGAAAGCAAAAGGTATGCATCGTGACGAGCTTGCCATGCTCCTTCAAGGTATGGAATAATACTCTTATGAAAGTAACCGATATATTGTCACAGGCCAAGAAGCCCTTGTTTACCTTTGAACTTGTTCCTCCCCTCAAGGGAGGCAATGCCCAGATGTTGCTCGATACGGTGAAGCAATTGAGTGAGTACGAACCTGCGTATATCAATGTTACGAATCATCAGAGGGAAATAATCTATATCGAACGTCCCGATGGACTCTTGCTCAGGAAAACCGTGCATAAGAGACCGGGGACTGTTGCTCTCTCGGCCTTGATCCAATATACCTTTGGCATTCCCGTTGTTGCCCATCTGATTTGTGGGGGTATGACATCCGATGAAATCGAGGATACCCTGGTTGAATTGAATTTCCTGGGAATCGATAATGTCCTGGCTCTTCGCGGGGATCCTCCCGTAGGAGAGAAACGTTTTGTTCCGGTTGAAGGGGGATACTCCCATTCCGATGAGCTGGTTTCCCAGATTGTTCGTATGAACGAAGGGCATTATCTGGATCTGGAGTTGAAAACTCCTCAGAAGACCGATTTTTGCATTGGTGTCGCCGGCTATCCGGAAAAACATGGAGAAGCTCCCAATCTTACCAATGATATGGAAATGCTCAAGAGAAAGGTTGCCAGCGGGGCTGGCTATATCGTTACGCAGATGTTTTTTGACAATGCAGCCTATTATCGTTTTGTCGCAGAGGCTCGCAAGGCTGGCATTACCGTTCCCATCATTCCTGGTATCAAGCCAATCGGAAGCAAACGGGACCTCCAAACGATTCCCCAGACCTTCCATGTTGATTTCCCTTCGGTCCTCGTGGATTTGCTTGCTCGGGCAAATAGCCTGCAGGAAGTACGGGAAGTCGGTATCCATTGGTGCACGATGCAGGCTAAGGATCTGATAGAACATGGAGTTCCCGGAGTTCATTTCTATACACTCGGGAAGGCGGAGTCTGTTTCTCGAGTTGTTAAGGCAGTATACTGATCTGGTACTGAATTTTTACATTTAGGAGAATTATCATGGCTGAAAAAAAGACTGTTGCGAATCTTTTGCGTATCGTTATTTCCTTGATGTATATCAGCCTGGGCCTACAGGGATTGATTAATGGTGAAGGTTCTGGAGCTTTGAATAGTTTGTTCAGGGCTTTTGATTCCGATATCGTGACCTATGGCCTCTCTGCCATTATCATGATAAGCGGGCTTCTCTTGCTGGTTCCCTTGTTTGCAAAGGGAATTCCCCCGGTTTTTGTCAAAAGCGGCATGATCGCCCTTGTTGTCATCTGGATTGCAATAATCTTTTTTAACGATTTTGCCCCTGGCTTCAATGGTTTCGATGCCAGGCAATTGCTTTCCTGGATAGAAATTTTCATGTATCACCTCATTGTCTTGTTTGCTACCTATGAGGTTTGCGGAAAAGCTATTTCCAAATAAGGTCAACGAGTCTTTTTTACACCGATTTTAGGGCATGTCTCCTGTACGCTGCATTTGCTGCACCAAGGGCTTATCGGCGTACAGATATGCTGTCCGTACAGTACCAATAATTCATTGAGGGGTATCCAAAAGCGTCTTGGCATGACTTTTTGCAACTCTTGTTCTGTCTGCTCTGCATTTTTTGTCTTTACCCATCCCAGTCTGTTGGAAATCTGGTGAACGTGACAATCGACACAAATTGCATCGATTCCAAAACCCAGGTTCAAGGTCAAGTTTGCAGTCTTGATTCCCACTCCCGGAAGGGATAGGAGTTTTTCGGATGAAGCAGGTACTTGCCCCCCATGGACAGTCTCCAGTATTTCACAGATGGATAGGAGATTTTTCGCTTTTGTCTTATAGAAGCCTGCCGGATAGATTGCTTTCTCAATGACAGAAGGGGGGAGTCCCAGCATTGTCTTGGGGGTGTCGGCCAAGGCAAACAGTCTTCTGCTGGCTTGGAGGGTTACCTCATCCTTGGTCCTCAAGGATATGATGGTGGAAACAAGCACCCTGAAAGGATCTTGTTTTTCCAGGGCAATTGCAGAGACCGAGGGGAGCTTGAAGCCTTCCTTTTTTATCGTCTCTCCGAATTGCAAGAATAAATTTTCCCAATACTGTTCGTTCATGACATTTCTGATACCATGATGCGCTGAAAAAGGCAATGTTCCCTTGACCTTTTTTTTGATACATTCTAGCGTTGTTCCATGATTATCGTACTCAAGAAAAATATACAGGCTACACAGCGTGAGAGCATCAGGTCCTTTCTGGAAAGCAAGGGTTATACCGTAAAGGAAATCATTGGACAGGAAGAGACTGTCTTCGGAGCCGTTGGCAACAGTGGTCTCGATATACGTGAAGTCCAGATGCTTGAAGGGGTCGCTAGTGTCGTTCCCATCAGTAAACCTTATAAGCTTGCCTCCAGGGAGTTGAAAAAGGAAGATACCATCGTATCGGTGGGGAACGTGAAGATTGGCGGAAACCGCATTGCGGTCATGGCCGGTCCTTGTGCCGTTGAATCCCGGGAGCAGATTCTTTCCATTGCAGGCCTTGTCCGTGAGGCAGGGGCGGTAATCCTTCGGGGAGGGGCCTTCAAACCAAGGACTTCCCCCTATGCCTTCCAGGGTCTTGGAGAGGAAGGGCTTGTGTATCTCAAGGAAGCCGGCGAAAAATATGGCATGCCGGTTACCACGGAGATTGTCAGCCCCTCCGACGTCGATATGATGAGAAATTATATCGATATGTACCAAATCGGTGCCAGGAACATGCAGAACTTCGAGCTACTCAAGGCTGTAGGGAGAACAGGAATGCCTGTCCTCTTGAAAAGAGGTTTGTGTGCGACCCTTGAAGAATGGCTTATGGCGGCTGAGTATCTCATGGCAAGTGGAACCGACCAGATTGTCTTATGCGAACGAGGAATCAGGACCTATGAACGGGCGACACGAAATACGCTCGATTGCAGTGCCATCCCCATTATCCAGAAGATGACCCATTTGCCTGTTATCGGGGACCCCAGTCATGCTACGGGGCTCCGGGATATGGTTAATCCAATGAGTCTGGCAATAGTGGCCAGTGGATCTTCCGGCCTGATAGTCGAAGTCCACGATCATCCGGAAAAAGCTCTCAGTGATGGTCCCCAGTCTCTCTATCCTTCCCAATTCGAAAAATTGATGCGAGATGTCCAGGCACTTTCCACGGTCGTGGGAAAATCGCTTGAGAGAATTCCCCGTATCATCCCCACCTCCATTTCCTTGCAAAGTGAAGAGCCTGGAACACTTGGAAATAAGGTCATTGCCTTTCAAGGCGAACGTGGGGCTTTCAGTGAACTTGCCATTCGCAGGACCTTTGATGAAAAATCCTCAGTGCTTCCTTGCAAGACCTTCTCCGATGTTTTTGAATCGGTAATGCAGGGAAAGGCCGCTTATGGGGTGGTCCCGTTGGAAAATACCCTCGGGGGAACTATATACGATAATCTTGACCTTCTTATCAGCCATCCGGGAATGCAGGTCGTGGGAGAACAGCAGGTTCGCATCATCCATAATTTGATTGTCCTTCCGGGAACCAAGAAAGAGCAGATCACCCATATCTATTCGCATCCACAGGGGCTTGCCCAGTGTGCGGACTTTTTGAAGAATGAAATGCCCTGGGCAGAGGCTGTTCCTTTCTTTGACACTGCCGGAGCTGTCACCTATGTGAAGAAAACCCTTGATCCGACTAAGGCTGCCATAGCTGGAGCTCCTGCCGCTAAGTTCCATAACATGGAAATCCTGTGCGAAGGGATTGAAAGCAACCCGAGCAATTATACGAGGTTCTATATCATTTGCCGTGAGGAAAACGCTTCTGTTTTCCGTTCAGCCTCCCCAGTCGATCGTGCATCCCTCCAGTTTACCGTAGAGGACAGGCCAGGTTCTCTCTTTGAGGCTTTATCAGTACTTTCAAAACATGGTTTGAACATGAAAAAATTGGAATCCAGACCAATACCGGGAAAACCCTGGGAGTATTCCTTCTTCGTGGAAACAGAGCTTGGTCTGGAAGGTGCCTTCCCCTTGGCCTTGGCCGAATTGAAGGTTTGTTGTTCTTCGATCAGGGTTCTTGGAACCTTTACGGCATCCCTTTGATATGGGAGGGGTCAATCAGTTTGAAAAACAAAGGCTGATCATTGGAGTGCTTTCTTCTGCTGAAGATTTGCATGAGCATCTTGTAAAGGTACTCACGCAACGTTTTGGTCCTATACGGGAGGCAAGCACTCCGGTCCCCTTTCTGTTTACCGACTACTATAATGAGGAAATGGGTCAACAACCTCTTCGTTATTTCATCGTCTTTGAAAATCTTGTCGATCCTTCTTGTCTTGCCTCGATCAAGATTGAGACCAATGCCCTGGAACAGGACTTCGCAACTGAAGGAAATCGGAAAATAAATCTTGACCCAGGGCTTTTGTCTGCCGGTAACTTGATTCTTGCGACCACCAAGAATAGATCCCATAGGATTCCCCTTCGCGATGGTATCTATGCCGAAACAACGCTTATTTATTACGGACATCGATTCAATCCACTTCCCTGGACGTATGCAGATTATGCAAGCGAAGAGTTTCTCTCTCTTTTTAAACAGTATAGAGTTGATTACCTTGCCCAAATACGAGAGCTTAAAAACAAAGTAACTAAATAAAGTAAGTAGTTTATTTCCATTTTTAGGCTATCGGTGAACCGATAGTGCAAGTTTTTTTCCTTTCTTAGATGTGAAAAAAATCTTCTTGTCGGTTTTCTTTTCAGTCGTATGTATTGGCTGTAGTCTATCCCCGGTCAGTTTTCGTTCCATCGAGATTGTCCTTGGGGAAACTCATCCCTGGGAAATTGCAGCTACAAAACAACTGTGGTATACCCTTCGTTGGACTGCGGGTGATGGGACTTTTGGCACCTTGCATATTCCCCAAGGTATCCGAAAAGTCAGGATTTCCGTTCCCCGGGGAAAAACGTTGTGTGCCTGTGCCTATCCTTTGGGGTGTTATCATCCATTGGGAGGAGCACTCATTCCTTCAGAGAATGGACCACTTGTCTTGGTTCAGGAAGAAGGCACGATTTGCGAATTGCTTCTATCGATTTCAAAAACTGGTCCCGAAGCCGTCTCCCAGGTAAACTACCCAAGGGTATTGCAACTTATCAAGAATAAGACGGATGATTTGGAGCTTATCAATCCTACCTTATTGGCAAAAGATCTTCTCAATGGAGAACTTTCTTCTTCCTCACTTGAAATCAAGCAGAGAGTATCTGTGTTCATCGAAGACATTCCTCCAGGATATTGGATAGCCGAACGAAAAAATGATGGAGCCTTCTGGTCCCAATTTGGTGATGGTGGAGTTGGTTTGTTGGTAAGTGATGGGCTTCACTGCTTCTTGAACAGGGAAGATGGATTGCTACTCAAGGTATTTGCGGATGATTCTTCCCTTTCTTTCTTTACAAGTATCCATGAAGCACCCCACTGGTAGTTTCCCTGCTTCCCATTTCTCTATCAAAACAGTACAGTCGAGGAATGGAATCATTGCATGAATTGTACAGAATAGGGTATGGACCTTCCAGTAGTCACACGATGGGACCACGTTTTGCCGCTGGTCATTTCCTCTCCCATTATCCGGAAGCTGCACGATTTGAAGCTGACCTATTTGGTAGTCTTGCCGCTACGGGAAAAGGTCACTTGACTGACAAAGCGATTCGTCAGGTTTTTGAAGAAACCAAGAAGCCAGTGGAAATTCTTTGGTTCCCTGAAATTGAAAAACCCTTTCATCCCAATGCACTGACGATACGAGGTTTTGATGCCCAAAATGTCCTTCTGTCAGAGCAAACTTATTATAGTGTCGGGGGAGGACGTGTAGTCATTGAAGGCCATACAGAAAACGATCCTCCCCAGGTCTATCCCAAGGACTACAGTACTATGCGACAAATTCTCGAGTACTGTAACCAAGAGGGAATGCAACTCTGGGAATTTGCCCTGCAATTTGAAGACTCCGGGATATTGCCTTTTATCGAGGAAGTCTGGAATGTCATGAGTGAAGCCGTTGAAAATGGGCTGAATGCGGAAGGAGTGCTTCCCGGTGGATTGAAACTTCCCCGCAAGGCCTGGCAATATAATTCCAAGGCAGCTGAATTTACCGGTCCCTTGGGCCATACAGCCCTGGCACTTAGCTATGCGCTTGCTGTTTCCGAGGAAAATGCAGGTGGTGGAAAAATTGTCACGGCACCTACCTGTGGAAGTTGCGGAGTTCTGCCTGGTGTTATGTATTATCTGGCAAAGCAATATAAATTTCCCAAGATCAAGATTCTCAGGGCTTTGCTTACAGCAGGCATCATTGGCAACGTGGTGAAAACCAATGGTTCCATCAGTGGTGCCGAGGTAGGCTGCCAAGGTGAAATCGGTGTAGCTTGTGCCATGGCTGGCGGTGCGGCGACCCAACTGCTCGGAGGAACCATCTATCAGGTCGAATATGCGGCTGAAATGGGATTGGAGCACCATCTGGGGCTGACTTGCGATCCCATGCGCGGTTTGGTACAGATTCCTTGTATTGAGCGGAATGCGCTTGCAGCCTTGCGTTCCCTTGATCATTGCACCTATGCCTTGCTGGGAGACGGGAGACATAAAGTCTCCTTTGATAATGTAATAGAAGTGATGATGGAAACTGGACAGGCCCTTCCTTCCCTCTATAGGGAAACTTCCCGTGGTGGTCTTGCCAAGGTGATGGCCTAAGAAAAGCAAAGTAGGTTCATAAAAAGTTCTGTTGTGACATAAGTATATTGCCCTTTTTGATGTATTGGTATATATATTTACTGAGACATATACAAAATATTGATTGAAGGTCTTCTTGTGGAAATCCTATAACTATTGACATATGTTTCTCTGGTATAGTATTGTACCATGATAATATCGTTATATAGTAGGCTATGATATAGAATGAATAGAATGGGGGTTCGCAAGATAATGTTTTGCATTACCTTGTTTATGTTCTTTTGCATCCTCTCTCCGAATTTGGCTTTTTCAGCGATAACTCTTTCTACAGCCGAAACCAAGGTTCGTTTTTTGATAACCCCAGCTACCGTATCTTTTTCAGGCACCAAAATTCCCATTGGTGACGTTTCCCTTGAAATCAAGCAAAAGGGACCTGGCAAAGTAATGGTCATGCATTCCCCATTATCAAATGGAACTAAGGTCGTTGATTATATTCTTTCCTATGAAATGAAGGGGAAGAGTGAACGATCTGATT
The DNA here is from genome assembly GCF_963676625.2 of uncultured Sphaerochaeta sp. GTDB lineage: Bacteria > Spirochaetota > Spirochaetia > Sphaerochaetales > Sphaerochaetaceae > Sphaerochaeta. The sequence continues at coordinate 1,222,618 of NZ_CAXXYB010000004.1, read as the reverse complement.
CCCCTGTTTTTCATTATTCAGAAAATTCTACTACTCTGAAAACAATACATATTACCACCTTGGATGCTGAATTACGAACTTCCTTTTCAGAAAATCCAAAAGACTACACCAGTAATATTGTTCTGAATGTTATACTGGAAAGATAAAAAGGCCTGACAATAAATCAAAGCTCTTCATCATTACTATTCTATATATCCTGTTGCTTGGGTATCTGAATCCAAAGACTGTTTTTATTATAATTAATAAACTTTATTTTATAAAATCCCGATGGATGTGATACTATTTTTTGCTGAAGAGAATATCAAGGGAACAGCAGGTTTTGACGATTGTCGAGCAGTACTGTTTTGTTGCACGTCTCAATCAGAAAAGGGGAAGCAGAAGAGATGAAAGTATTTGCACATAGAGGATTCAGCGGAAAGTATCCCGAGAATACCCTTCTTGCATTTCAGAAGGCAGCCGAAGTAGGTGCCGATGGTATTGAAATGGATATCCACCTTTCAAAAGATGGACAGTTGATGATCATTCATGATGAGCTGCTGGTAAGAACTACCGGAAAAAGTGGCAGGGTCAGTGATTACACCTCCCAGGAATTGACAACCATCAATGCTGGAAAAACGTTCGAGGATACATTTGGAATGACCCCTATACCACGTTTTGAGGAATATTGCGAATTTTTGCAAACCAATACATTGGTCAGCAATGTTGAGATAAAGACAAACAATATATATTATCCGCAAATCGAGGAGAAGGCTCTTGCGGCAATACGGCACTACCATCTGGAAGACAGAGTTATTTTTTCGTCCTTCAATTGGCTCAGTGTCACAAGAATCAAGCAACTTGACAAGACCGTTCCCTGTGGTCTGCTTTATGGGGATGTCTCAATGCGAAACATAGGGACTTTGGCGAGGGTCTGTGGCATTGAGTACTGTCATCCTTGCATTACCCTTGTTGACGATGAATTGGTAAAAGATTGCCAAAAACAGCAAGTAGGACTGAATGTCTGGACGGTCAATGAACACAAGCAGGTAGAAAAGCTGAAGTCCTGGGATGTTGCGAGTGTCATCAGTAACTTCCCTGATATGTGTCTGGACTTGCTTGGAAAGTAATCCCTTAGGTGCATAAAAAAGACTGTTGCCTTGCCTGGATCAGGTAGTGCAACAGTCTTTTTTTGTAAGTAAACAGTTATCGAATTACGATATTGACCAATTTATCGGGAACTACGATCTCCTTGACAATCGTTTTTCCTTCCAGCCAAGAAATAATCTTATCGTTGGATTTTGCCAAGGCAAGTAGCTCGGCTTTGCCCATTCCTTTCTCGATAACCACCTTTGCCCTGACTTTTCCGTTGATCTGGAACACCATTTCCACTTCGCTGTCTATGGTGAGGCTTTCCTCATAGGAAGGCCAGGTAACATTTGCCAGGGAGGGGTCATGTCCGGCCTTTTCCCATAATTCTTCGGCCATATGGGGTACATAGGGGCCGAGCATCTTGATCAAGGCTTCCCAAACAACCCTGGGAAGAGTCTCTATTTTATAGAGTTCATTCACAAGAACCATCATTTGGCTGATGGCAGTATTGAAATTCAGGGTGTTGGTATCGTAGGTAACCTTCTTGATGGTCTTGTGCAGGGTCTTGAGCAATTCAGCTGAAGGTTCTTCCTCACTAAGAGGCCTGTCTTCATAGAGCCGCCAGATCCTGTCCAAGAATCGATAGACACCACTAAGACCTGTCGTGGCCCAAGGCTTCGATACTTCAAGGGGTCCCATGAACATTTCGTACATTCGCATTGAGTCGGCCCCGAATTCCTGTATGATCTCATCCGGGTTGATGACATTCTTCAAACTCTTGGACATTTTGGCGACGACTCTCTCAAGTTCTTCACCTGTTGCCTTTTCGATGTAGCTATCCGGTCCCTTTTCCTCGACCATGTCGGTGGGTACCAGGCTCTTGTCTTTTCTTTGGTAGGCAAAGGAGGTGATCATGCCCTGATTGACCAATTTCTGGAAAGGTTCCCTGGTTGAGACAATCCCGAGGTCAAAGAGGACCTCATGCCAGAATCTGGCGTAGAGCAGGTGCAAAACTGCATGTTCTGCTCCTCCCACATACAAGTCGACCGGCATCCAGTACTTTTCTTTTTCAGGGTCGACAAAGCGTTCTGTGTTGTTTGGATCGATATACCTGAGGTAGTACCAACAGGAACCCGCCCATTGGGGCATGGTATTGGTCTCTCGTTTTGCCTTTCCTCCACAAACCGGACAGGTCGTATTGACCCATTCGTCAATTTTTGCCAGAGGACTTTCTCCGGTGCCGCTAGGTTCATAGGAGGTGACATCAGGCAACCTGAGGGGAAGTTGATCCTCCGGAACGGCAACTGTACCGCAATGTTCGCAATGTACCAGGGGAATCGGTTCACCCCAATAACGTTGTCGGCTGAAAACCCAGTCACGGAGCTTGTAATTGATGGTCTTGGTTCCCAGCTTACGTTCTTCAAGCCAGGCAAGCATCTTGTTGATCGCTTCTTCCTTGTCGAGCCCATCAAGGAAATCGCTGTTTACATGAATGCCGTCTTCCGTCCAGGCCTGTTTCTGTACATCGATTTTTCCCTTGAGAACTTCAATGATGGGGAGGTTGAACTTCTTCGCAAATTCCCAGTCACGGGTATCATGGGCAGGTACTGCCATGATGGCGCCGGTACCATAGCTGATCAATACATAGTCAGCAATCCACACCGGGATTTTCTTACCATTTACTGGGTTGATGGCATAGCTACCGGAAAAAACTCCTGTCTTGTCCTTGGCCAAATCGGTTCTTTCCAAGTCGCTCTTATGAGCCGAAGCGGAAAGATAGGCCTCAACGGCACTCTTTTGTTCTGATGTCGCGAGTTTTTCCACGAGAGGGTGCTCGGGAGCAACAACCATGTAGGTTGCCCCGAAGAGCGTATCGCATCTGGTGGTATAGACCTCCAGCGTATCTTCTGATTTTTCCAGCTTGAAAGAGACCGAAGCCCCTTCGCTGCGTCCAATCCAATTCCGTTGCATGCTCTTTACTGATTCAGGCCAGTCGAGGGTGTCCAGGTCAGAAAGCAATTTGTCAGCATATTCGGTAATCTTGAGAACCCATTGTCGGATATTCTTGCGTACGACACGGGTGCCGCAACGCTCGCATTTTCCTTCCTTGACCTCTTCATTGGCCAAGCCGGTCTTGCATTCAGGACACCAATTGATCGGGGTCTGGGATTCATAGGCCAGTCCCTTGTTAAAAAGCTGGATGAAAATCCACTGGGTCCAGCGATAATATTCGGGGGAATGCGTACAAATTTCACGATTCCAGTCATAGCAAAAGCCGAGGCTCTTGATCTGCTTCGTAAAGTTCTCGATATTTTTTTCTGTGGTAGCCTTGGGCGGAGTTCCTGTCTTCAAGGCATAGTTCTCAGCAGGTAGGCCAAATGAGTCAAAGCCCATCGGGTGCAAGACGTTGAATCCGTTCATCCTTAGATACCGGCAGTAGATATCCGTCGCGGTATACCCTTCGGGGTGTCCTACATGCAAGCCGGCTCCAGAGGGATACGGGAACATGTCCAGGACATATTTCCGTTTTTCAGGGGGAACGGAGGGGTCTTCGGTTACTGCGAAAGTCTGGTTTTCTTCCCAGTACTTCTGCCATTTGGTTTCTATTTCATGGAAAGGATAGTTGCTCATGTGAGCAATCATACATTTGCATCTATTTTCCGTCAACGTCAACTACACTTTTGAAGGGCAACAAATACGTTTCTAGAGGGTTCCGTCATCAATCGTTGGGGAAAATTCTACTTCTTCCATCCTGTTTCCCTTCATGGTGATGATTCTGAAGGTACCCAACGGCGATTGCAGGATATCCCCTTCCTGGGGTATGTCCCCGGTAAGATTCATGAGATAGGAAGCCACGGTGCTTACTTTTCCGTTCGAATGATGGTAATTCAGCGAAAGTTCATCGACAAGTTGCATGAACGGGGTGTCGGCCATGACAATGTAGGTACCCGGAGCTTGTTCGCTTTCCACGATTCTTTCCGGGAAGCGACTTTCATGTTCATCGTATAACTCCCCGAAAAGCTGCTCAGCCACATCTTCCATGGTTACGACTCCGCTGAATCCCCCATATTCGTCCAGGACAATTGCCATTTGCAATTTGTCCCTCTTGAACAGGAGGAATACATCATCGAGATGCATCTGTTCAGGAACAAAAGCAGGCTTTCTGGTTATCGTGCCGATTCCTACATCAAGGTTTTCTTCCAGTTGGGCTCTCAGTATATCGCGTACAAGAACGATTCCCGTGATATCCTCATTGTTTCCATGATATACGGGTGTGCGGGAGTACCCGCTTTCCACAATTGAAGGGAAAGCTTGTCGTATCGTCATTTCGTCGCTGATGCAAAAGACATCCGTTCTATGGGTCATGATCGTCTTGACTTGCATCTCGCTGAAGTGGATTGCCCGTTGCATGAGATCTGATTCATATTCATCCACGACCCCGAAATCCTCGGCGGCATCGACCATATGCATCACGCCTTCGGCGGTAATGCTTGGATCCGTGTTTTTGGAAAAGAATTTCATGAGCAATCGGGATATCAACCGCAGTAGCCAGATCAAGGGGAAAAGGATAATGGTAAGAAACCTGATCGGATAGGCCATGAAGGTAGCGATGCGCATATTATTGTTCAGGGCAATTTGTTTGGGTGTTATTTCGCCAAAAATGAGAATGACGATAGTCAAGAGACCTGTCGCATACCCGATGGCCTCATTGCCGAATATTGCCATGGCATAGGTGGTAACCAAGGAGGATACGCTGATATTCACCACATTGTTTCCTACAAGTACCGTGGTGATGAGAACGTCGCTTTTTTGACATAGCTTATAGGCCATCCTGGCGCTGTGCCCTCGTTTGTTTTCCAAGGTTTTTTGTTGTATGAAGGAGAGTGAGGTAAAGGCGGTTTCTGTTGCAGAAAAAACTGCAGACAAGACTAAAAGCACCAATATAGCCAGAAGTTGTGCATTCATACACACTTCCTTGTCATAAACGAATCAAAGGGGTGTCCGGTAGAACACCCTAAACTAGGTAACGGGTCATCCATAATGTCTTATTATAGCAATACAAACAGTGATACGGCAAGTAGCAAGGCAAGAGAACTTGTCCTTGCCGGGAGGCTTCCTGTGTGAATTCTTTTTGCATTGAATCCACAAAAGGGATAAAAGAAGAAAAGAGAATCGAGAAAAAGCAAAGGAAGGATATACCGTAGGGCGAAATCATGGGAGAAGAAAAGACAGGCAATCCCAATGGCCAGTTGAGAAGATCGAGCCATCATGGTGAGTTTCGGCTGCATTTGCCCAAGGTCCCAGTCATTTCCCTTTATATAAAGATTTCCCGGAACAGGAAAGGGGATTCCGATGAGAAAGGAGGTAAGAAAAGCCAGGATCCAAGCCGTGTCCCAGCTTCTATATTCCACCTCGATCTTCTGGACCTTGGCACTGAGTTCCATTGCCAGGGTTCTTATACCCAAAAAGAGGGCGGGAACAAGTAAGAGGGAAAGAGCGAAATCCGGTTTTCCCATGCCCCAGAGAGAATGATTCGTTTTCAGCCCGAACAGATGCAATAGATTCCAGCCTTTCAGGCAAGCAAACCACAAAAGGGTGTTTCCCAACAAAGTCACTCCAAGGGCTTTTGATGGAGTTTGCACGGGTCTTTCCCTTTTGTTGTTGAAAAACGAATAATGATAGAGAAAGTACCCCATGTCAAAGAAGCGTGAAGCATGTTTATATACTTTATAGATTCCGAAGCGAAACAAGGCGAGTTGTCCCTTCCCAGGGAGGATGGCAAAGCCTTGCCGGACAAGTTGCTTGAAGGAAGCAGGATTATCCCCTTCAATGCAGGCACAAACATCGGTGCAACCTTGTTCTTGTAGAAACTCCATTGCCCGTGACAATAGTTTTCCTGCCAAGCCTTTTCCCCTATGTTCGGCCTGGGTATAAAGCCAGCTGATATATCCCATCCTTATGGTCTTGTTTACCTGAAAGATATCCAGATTGATGCCTGCAACCGGAGTGTCTCCCTGCAAGGCAATGAAAGTGGACTCTGGATGGATGGAAAAGATTTTCTCTAGACTTGGTTCAAAACAATCTTTCATAAGACGGAGAAGCTCTGGTTCCTCCTCTGTCTCAAGAAGACGTATCGCATATTCATTTGTCATTGCTTTTCTCCTGGTCTTCCTATGTATTGCCAAGGTGCAGAATAAGTTCCTCTTGGGTGGCAAACAAAGTAAAACCTGTCTTGGTGAGAAGCTTGTTCAAGGGTTCATAGGAATCATCGATGTTGATGTATCTGAGAGTATCTACCTTGCAAAGAAATTGGGCTGACTTGATGGCCCCAAATGCGATTCCTCTATTTCTAAAATCGGGAAATATGAATAATTGGGTTATTGATCCTGATTCAGGGGAGAAGCAAAGGTATCCTGTACTTTGGTTATTCGAAAGGATATTCCAGACAGGAAGAGCCCCTGCCTCGATTGATTCTTTGCTGTTTTGCCAACTGGGCAGACAATCTGTGTTTTTTTGCAGAAGGGATATATCCCCAGGAATAAGGGACACCAAGGGGGTAGGTCTATCCTGGTTGGTTATTTTTTTCGTATAGCAGTTAAGTTGCCGATTGATCTTGAAGCCTTTACCCTTGTAGAGTTCCTTGGCCCTGGTATTCATGCTCAGGACTTCCAGTTGCCAGGAGGTGAGTCCCTTTTGTTCCAGGATTTGAATCGTTTGGTCGAGCAACAGGTGTGCATATCCCTTTCCCCTATAGGAAGGAATGATGGCCGTTCCGCAATCATATGCTCGATTTTCTCTTTTGCCGTTGAAAACGAAGCCGACGAGTCTGTCTTCGTCAAATAACCCCACGGAGGAACTTGGCTCATAACTGTTTCTTGCAAGACTTTTTCTAAGTTGGGTTGCATTCATTTGGAGCGTGACTTGATAATCTTCAAAAGCCAGGTTGAAGGTTTTGGAAAGTTTTTCAGGCGATATTTCCCTGAGGTCCCTTATTACCACCATTTTTTCCTTTTAAACCAGAAAATCATCCAGGCGGAGAGGACGAGGCAGAAGATGATCACGGCCTGGAACCCCCAGGAAACCTTGGTTACATAGGGCATGAAATTGAAATTCATGCCATACATGCCGGTGACGAAGGTAATGGGTATGAAAATTGTCGATATGATGGTAAGAAACTTCATTACTCTGTTCATTTTCATATCCAAACTTGATAAATATACTTCCATAACGCCCTGACTAGTTTCGCGAAGCATCTCACATTCCTCGGAGAGCCAGAGGACATGGTCAAAGGTATCCCTGAAAAAAGGAAGGGTTTCCGGAGAAACCAAGGGATTCTCTGTTTTGGCAAGAGTACCGAACAGTTCTTTCAGTGGCAAGGCGATTCTCCGTACATGCAAGATATCCCGTTTGTGCCTGTGAATGGTGGAAGCGGAAATTTTATCCGGCTGCTTGATCACCAATTCTTCAAGGTCCTCGGTTTTTATCTCCAGCTCGTCTGCCCTGACCATATATTGGTCTGTTATCCTATCGGCAAGGGAATGGAGAATATGGTCCGCTGGGCAACTTCTCAGTCGACTGTCTTCTCCGCTCAACCGCTTGATGACCGGGTCGAAAAGGGAACTGCTATGCTCGCTGATCGAAATGAGCCAGCCTTTGCCTACAAAGAAACTGATCTGTTCTTCTGGTTTTTCAGGAGTGTCGAGGATTCTCATGGTAATGAAGAAGTAGGTGGTGGTAAATTCGATCTTTGGTCGTTGGTCAGTGGAGAGAGCATCTTCCAGACTGAGATTGGAAAGATTGTACTGTTTGCCTATGGAGGCAAGGATATTGATATCGGAGAGACCGGAAACCTGAACCCAGGTTATCTTGCCCTTTTCCTGTTCCTTCAGTCCCTTGGAACTTTCATAGCCATGTTCATTGAACGTATGCGTAATGACAACAGTCTCTTCTGATTCGCCAGAACCTACATAGACAAGGGTTCCGGGGCTCAAGCCCTCTTTTTGTTTATGCAACGAGGATTTCTTTTTTTGTTCCAACATCCTACCAAACTCCCTGTAAGGATAAAATTCCTATGATCAGAAGCAATTGAGCCAATGTATAGGTTGCCATGATCGAGGTTTCTGAAAAGATTCTCTTTCCGATGGCCTCCATAGCGATGAAATAGTCGGAGAAAGCGAAGGCGATAGCTCCCAGGAAACAATACCAGGACCCGCTGCCCGCACTGAACACAATAAGTATCGTCAGAAGTGTAGCATAGATTCCCAGAGGCAAGCCATAAGGGGGTACCTGCACGATTCTCAGTATTTTATAAAGGGGATAGGCCAGGAGGGCAATTGCCATAAAAAAATAAGCCCAGTTTATCCCATGCATGGCAAGGTAGGTGCCATAGCAGATATGCCCCAGAAAAAAACTGCCCATTCCGAGAAAAAACCTATTTCCTTTGTTGGATTCAATCAAGAGGATATCCCCGAGCGTGTCCAACCCAAGGGCAAGGATGACCAACAAGCTTGCCTGCAGGCCTTCTGTCTGCCTTGAAAGAAAATATAGGAGCAATACCGGCATCAATAAAGCCTTGCTGATTTTGGATGTCTTGGACAATCCTTCGCTACGAAATGTCAAATGCAGGGTGCAAAGGATTAGATACATAACAAGTAGAATGTTCATGTCTTTAGCTTACAGCACGTATTATTCGAAGACAACAACCTTTTACGATGGTTTTGCCATAGCTTGGTAAATCTGGTATAATAAAAAAATAATGGCACAATCAACCTATGACGAATCAAAAATCCAGACTTTGAGTGCATTGGAACATATCCGAAAACGTCCTGGTATGTATATCGGGCGCCTAGGCAATGGTACTCACGTCGATGATGGTATTTATATTCTCCTCAAGGAAGTCATTGACAATAGCGTCGATGAGTTCATCATGGGGTCCGGTAACAAGATTTTAATCAAAGTCAAGGACAAGACTGTTACCGTTCGCGATTTTGGAAGAGGTATTCCCCTCGGAAAAGTTGTCGAGTGTGTTTCGATAATCAATACCGGGGCAAAATATAGCGATGATGTCTTCCAATTTTCCGTCGGTCTCAATGGAGTTGGTACCAAGGCCGTGAATGCGCTTTCCTCTTCCTTTACTGTTACCGCTTTCAGGGAAGGGCGTTTTGCTTCCGCAACCTTTTGCAAGGGAGTCTTGAAGGGACAGGACAAGGGCAAGTGCCCGGAACCGGATGGAACTCTCGTTACATTTGTCCCTGACCCTGAATTGTTCGGGGATTATTCCTTCAACGAGGATTTTATCATTTCCCGGATCTGGGGATATGCCTACCTGAATACCGGGCTTTCCCTGGATTTCAATAACAAGGTATATAAATCTGCCCATGGTTTGCTCGACTTGCTGGACAAGGAAGTAGGCGATGATGCCTTGTATACCATTATTCATAGCCGTTCCAAACAACTGGAGTTCGCTTTTACCCATCTTCCTGGATCCTATGGGGAAAATTATTTTTCCTATGTCAATGGACAGCATACCAATGATGGCGGAACTCACCAGAGTGCCTTCAAGGAAGGAATTCTCAAGGGAATCAATGAATTTTTCAAAAAGAATTGGGCTCCGCAGGATGTCCGGGATGGAATTGTGGGAGCCATTGCGATAAAGGTAAAAGATCCAGTCTTTGAATCACAGACCAAGAACAAACTGAGCAATACGGAAATTCGTTCGTGGCTCGTGACGGAGATCAAGGATGCCATTATCGATTTCTTGTTGAAGAATCCTGAGGATGCCAACAAGCTCAACCAGAAAATAATCAACAATGAAACCTTGCGCAAGGAACTCAATGAGGTCAAGAAGGGCGCCAGGGAGTCTGCAAAGAAAGTCTCGCTCAATATTCCCAAGCTGAAGGATTGCAAGTATCACCTTGGTCAGAGTGCATCCCGTCAGGATGAATGCGAACGCTCGGTGATTTTCCTTACCGAAGGTGATTCTGCTTCAGGAACCATTACCAAGACACGGGATGTCATGACCCAGGCGGTCTTCAGTCTTAGGGGAAAGATCTTAAATGTTTTTGGCAAGAAACGTACGGAAATTTATAAAAATGCTGAACTCTATAATATGATGGTTGCCTTGGGCATCGAAAATGGTGTCGAAGGTCTCCGATATGGCAAGGTCATCATTGCCACCGATGCCGATAACGATGGATTCCATATCAGAAACTTGCTGATGACGTATTTTCTTACCTATTTCGAGGACTTGGTGCTTGCTGGAAGAGTGTATATCCTCGAGACTCCCTTGTTTAGGGTTCGTAACAAGGTCCAGACGGTGTATTGTTATTCGGAAAAACAACGTGACGTCGCGATTTCCCAGATCCGAGGCAGTGAGGTTACCCGGTTCAAGGGCCTCGGCGAGATAGACCCGAAGGAATTCGGCCAATTTATCGGTGATGAAATTCGACTTGTCCCTGTGTTTATTCCAGGGGTGAATGAAATGCATAAGACTCTTGAGTTCTACATGGGAAACAATACTCCCCAGAGAAGGGACTTTATCATGGAGAATTTAATCTGATGGCACAGGCGCAATCTATTTTCAGGCAAAATTTTCTCGAGTATGCCTCCTATGTAATCAAGGAAAGGGCTATTCCCGATCTTACCGATGGTTTCAAGCCCGTCCAACGGCGTATCATCCATTCGTTATTTGAAATGGATGATGGAAAATTCCATAAGGTAGCCAATGTGGTCGGCTGGTCGATGCGTTATCATCCCCATGGGGATTCCTCGATCTATGAGGCTTTGGTAAACCTTGCGAACTGTGATCTTTTCATAGAACGGCAAGGGAATTTCGGAAATTTCATGACAGGAGACAGTGCCGCTGCTGCAAGGTATATCGAATGTCGTTTGCTGCCCTTTGCCAAGAAAGTGCTTTATAACCCAGAATTGACAGAATTCGTGGATTCCTATGATGGACGAAACCAGGAACCTGTTTGTTTCCCTGCAAAGATTCCGGTAGTCATTATACAGGGAGTCAGTGGAATTGCCGTAGGAATGAGTACCTTCATCCTTCCCCATAATGCATTGGAGGTCCTTGATGCCATGGCCTCTTGTCTCAAAGGGGAAAATTTTATTCTCTATCCTGACTTTCCTGGTGGTGGCATCGTGGATGTCAAGGATTATCAGGATGGCAAGGGGTCTGTATCCATTCGGGCAAAACTCAATACTTCCGATCCCAAGAAAATTACGATCGAGGAACTTCCTTACGGTACAACGAGCGAAATGATGATTCATTCGGTCGAGGATGCGGCAAAAAAAGGCAAGCTGAAAATCAGTTCAATCAACGACTATACTTCTGACCGGGTAAATATCGAGATTAACCTTGCTCGCAATACCTATGCTTCCGATATAGTCGATGCGCTGTATGCCTATACTGCTTGTGAGACCAAGGTGTCGGTGAACCCTTTGGTAATAAGGGATAAATTGCCGACTATCATAGGCATTTCGGAGATCCTTACCTTCCATGCCCATCATCTCGTGGAAATACTGAAAGCGGAACTCGAGCTTGAGAAGGGCCATCTTCTTGATAAACTCCATGCAAGGACCTTGGAACGGATTTTTGTCGAGGAGCGGATTTATAAGCGAATAGAACAGAAAAAAAGTGCCGAAGAGGTTACGAAAGCCGTGATTACGGGGTTCAAACCTTTTGCGGAACAATTGCTTCGTCCCCTGGAAGGGGAAGATGTCGATCGGTTACTCAAGATTCCCATCAGGCGTATCAGTTTGTTTGATATAGAAAAGAATCGCGAGGAAATCGAGGGCATCAATACCCAATTGCAAGAGATTGAAAAGAAATTGGCCGATTTGATAGGCTATGCCTTGGATTATCTTTTGGATCTTAAGGAAATGCTGGGAACCGAGCTTCACAAACGGAAGACTACGGTCACGAGTTTTGAGACTATTGCAATCAAGGAAGTGGCCGAAAGGAATCTTTCAGTGAAATATGATCCTTCCAATGGCTATCTTGGGTACGGGGTGAAAACAGGTACCCAGATTTTGGAGGCCAGTTCCTTTGACCGGGTGCTCATTATCCGCAAGGATGGAACCTATCAGGTCGTTGATGCCCCGGAGAAGGAATTTGTGGGCAAGGGGATGCTTTTCTGTGGATTTGCCGACAAGAGTGAACTTGCCAATCTGACCTTTACCGTTCTCTATCAGGAAAAAACATATAAATATCTTTTTCTCAAACGATGCAAGATTGCTTCCTATACGTTGAAAAAAGTATATCCTCTGGTTCCTGAAGGTAATTTCAAGTTGATCAAGCTATCTGTTCTTCCAAATGCCGAAATGATAGTAACTTACAAACCCAAGCCAGGATTGAGAATCCTGGAAGAGAAATTCTATTTTTCCGATTACCTGGTAAAAGGGGTAAAGGCAAATGGAGTTAGGATAGTAGTAAAGGAAATTGCCTCTCTTCGACTCCGGGGAGTGAAAGAAGTCGTCCATGAAAAAGAAGAGGAACCGACGTTGTTTGATGAGGAGAAAGAGTAATGGGCTTGCAAGATAGAATTCTGTTCGAGGACAATCACCTGCTTATACTCAACAAGCTTTGTGGCGAGTTGGTACAAGGGGATAATACCGGAGATGTTACTCTTGCGGATCTTGCCAAGCAGTACTTGAAAGAGACGTATCACAAGGAGGGGAATGTCTATCTGGGGATTCCCCATAGGCTCGACCGTCCGACAAGCGGCATTGTCGTCTATGCAAAGACGGAAAAATGTCTTGTGCGTCTCAACGAAATGTTCAAGGGAAGCGGTGTCAAAAAAATCTATTGGGCCATCGTCGATAAGCTACCTCCCCAGGATGAGGGTACGTTGGTTCATTACTTGATCAGGGATACCAAGCATAACAAGAGCATTGCCACTCCTATTGAAAGGAAGGGCAGTAAATTGGCCAAACTGGATTATCGTTTGGTTGCTTCCTCAAAGACTTATTTTTTGTTGGAAATTCAACTTCATACGGGACGTCACCATCAAATAAGGGCTCAATTGGCAGCTATAGGGTTGCATATCAAAGGTGATTTGAAATATGGGGCAGCCAGAAGCAATCCAGACGGAGGCATTTGCCTGCATGCAAGAAGGATTACTTTCTTGCATCCCGTAAAGAAAACGGAAGTGGCTGTAGTGGCTGAACCGCCCCATGACAATCTCTGGGATGCCTTTCTGGAACAGGTTTAGGACCAATTTTATAAAAAATTGGAATTCATGCCTGCTAGCCAATATATTTTTGTTTTTCCTTGTATTCGTGTTTGACAAACGAACTCGAGAAAGAGTATATATAAACATAGACATCTGATGTTTGATATTTGGATATTATTAGATAAATATTGAACGTTTTCTGGTTAATGGAAGAATAATCCTGTACTGGTAGAAGGAAGTGTTGAACTATGGAGCAATTATTTAAAACCCAAAAAAGGCAGTCAACAGTCGATATCGTCATCGATAATATCAAGCAGCTTTTAATAGACAAGAAATTGCTTCCTGGACAGAAAATTCCCAGTGAAGGCCAGATATCGGAAGGTTTGGGTGTCAGTAGGGGCTCCGTACGGGAGGCCATGAAAATTCTTTCCTCTTTTGGTGTTGTTGAAATTAAGCCTGGAGATGGGACGTATATTGCCCATTATTCAAAAGGATCCTCGATTAACCCCCTTTTGTTTGATTTTCTTCTATATGGACCGGATACTCTGGAACTGGCAGAATTTCGTGATGTGATTGAATTATCTGTAGTCGGACTGATAATCAGGAATAAAGACAAGAACCAAGAGGAAAGAGAAAACATTTATGAAAATGTCGAGGATCTTAGGCATCTGATAAAGATGGATGCAACTCTGGAGCAATTTGTTGAAAATGATTTGGCCTTTCATGCTTTGTTAGGGAAAGCCAGTTGCAACCATCTCTTGCAAAAGGTGTATGAATTCGTGCTTGAGATTTATGCTCCGACAATTAAGGCAACTCATAATAATCAAAATAAGGGTGAACAATCCCTTGCTGTGCACACGCAAATTACGGATTCCATCAAGAAAAACAATCTTGAAATTGCTGGAGCTGCAATTGATCGATCCGTTGATATATGGAAAAATCTCCAACAAAACAAAACAGCGAACAGCGAAAATTCTTAGAGTATCTTGCATGCAAGTATGGTCTAGGCAAGAGCGTAAATAGGTTGCATAGCGTCTTCCTGCGAAAGGAAAACAAAAAATGAGAGAAATTGGCCAGGAGAAACTTCTGGCCAGTTTTTTGTAAATCTGCATATATTATTCTTTGATATCTGTAGTTGTAGTGGTGACTCTTTGGTATGTTCTCAGCCTGCGGGGATACTATATTTTTATTATTCAGGAAAACAGAGTTGCATTGAAAACGAAAATCAAGAAGAAATAAGTGGGAAAATAATTTATTGACAGGGTGGGAAATCAATGGTAGCGTAAATTATGGTAAACATCAGATGTTTAATGTCCGATATTAGTTTTTGTTCCTACCGATTCCTTTTCGATAATGGTTGGATAGTTTTGAGATGAAAGTAATGAGGTGGATTTGATTTCTTTCTGACCCTATGGGGAAAATTATCAAGATTTAATTGCTGTAAAAGGTACGTGCTATTCAATGTCTCTGGTATTTTGATGCTGCGAAAAAACAAAGGAGAAAAAAATGATGAAAAAGGTTGGTGTGCTGGTTTTGGTCATGTGTATTGCGCTTGGTTCAGCCTTCGCAAATGGAGAACAGGAGAGCAAGGAAGGAAAACTTGCCGTAACGTATAATGGGGAATTGCAAAATGGGGAGTATGTAATTGGTCTTTCCAACTCCTATTTTGGCAATACTTGGAGAAAACAGATGGTCGAGGCCTTTTCTAAGGCTGCTGAAGAAGCTAAGTCTGCAGGATATATCTCAAGGTATGAAATCCAGAATGGAGATGGCACTGTCAATTCACAGATTGCACAGATAAATAGCTTCATTCTCTCTGGTGTTGATGCCATTGCCATTTGCGCTGCATCCCCTACCGCTCTTAATAGCACGATTCAAAAGGCCTTGGACAAAGGAATCAAAGTTGTTGCTTTTGATTCGATCGTAAATCTCAAGGGCGTCTATACCATGGATTATCCCTGGGAACAAATTGGAATGGATAGCACAGACTTTGTTGCACAACAATTGAATGGAAAAGGGAACGTGGTCGTAGTAAGAGGTGTTTCAGGCGCTGCTCCTGACAAAGGTATTTATGCTGGAATCAAACAAGCGATTCAGAAGTATCCTGATCTTAAAATCGTTCAGGAAGTAATTGGTGAGGCAAGTGCGACGAAAACTCAGGAAGAATTGATCAAGGTTCTTCCTTCCCTTCCCGAAATCAATGCTGTCATAACCCATTGCGGTGGTGATGCCATTGGCGCAGTAAATGCATTTGAACAGTCTGGACGAGCCATTCCAATCATCATTGGGGATAATACCGCAGAATATATTAATTGGTGGGAAAACCAGAAAGGATATACGACCTTGAGCCAAGGCTCAACTCCTGGCTGCGGTGGTGCGGCATTCTGGACTTCTTTGTATATTCTCAATGGGTTTGATGTTCCCCAGTCAATGATGTTAGGTGTCCCTCATGTTACGGTTGATAATCTTTCGGATTATTCCGGAATGAAAGCCGGTACCTTCATTTCACCAAATTTTTCAAAGGAATATGTCCTGAAGGAAATTATTGAAGCTGCGAAGTAGTAAGGCTTGAGCATACAGTTTCTCGTTCATCACAAACCAGGTTTACCTAAGTTTGTGATGAACGGGTTTTACAAGATTTTACTGGTATGTATATCTAATATCTATGAGAATACCTATATAAACCTTCAATTTGATGAGGCCATACGTTGAACACTGATACCCAGAGCGCCTTGAATGCGCATGAAATATTTATCCAAGCGAAGGGCATTTCTAAAACCTTTGGCTATACTGTTGCCGTAAATGACTTGAATATTACTATCAATAAAGGGGAGGTGTTGGCTCTGATTGGTGCCAATGGAGCTGGGAAAAGCACTCTGACAAACCTCCTCTCGGGCGTAATTCCCCCTGATGCCGGTGAAATGGTGATTGAAGGTTCTCCTATTGATTTTTCAAAATATTCGCCCTATGACTCAAAAGATAAAGGAATTCGTGTTGTCCATCAAGAATTGTCATTATGCAAGAATCTGTCTGTATATGAGAATTTTTTTATTGAAAATGGTCAAGAATTCAAGAACAATGCCTTCTCTTGGAGAAAACAAGCCAGGAAAATGTCTGAGGAAGCCCTGCAATTGGTCTTTCCAGGGAACTCCATCAATGTAAATGCAATACTTGCAACATTGACCATTGCCCAGCAGCAAATGGTTGAGATTGTCCGAGCTTTTTGCGATAAAAAAGCAAAATTATTTATTCTCGATGAACCGACATCTTCTTTACCCTGCGAAGAAACAGAACAATTGGTTGCCTATATCAAGGACTCGGTTACCAAGGGTCAATCCTACGTATTCATTTCCCACCGACTTCAAGAAGTGATGGATTTGGCTGATAGGGTTTTCATTATGCAAAATGGAAAAGAAAAATACCAATGTACGATTTGTGATACTGACATTGAGGATATGGTTACCCGGATGGGGGATGGAAAGGTCGAAAAAACTCTTCAAACTAAAAACAAGAGCCAGGATATCGTCCTGAATTCAGAAGTGGAAGTGACCCTCAATCATTTTTCTGCTGGAATGCTAAAAACCATCAGTTGTGATATGCATGGTGGTGAAATCATTGGCATTACAGGATTGGAAGGTAATGGGCAACTTGAGTTACTCAAGGAGATATTTTTTAATTCAAAAAGGAAATTGAAGCAGGATTCGTTGCAGATCAAGGGAAAGGTTGCCTTCATTGCCGGGGATAGAAAAAAAGAAGGGATTTTCCCCCTGTGGTCAATTTCAGATAATACAATCATAACGGAAATCGCTGAGAAACCCTTGCTTAAAATTCTTTCAAAGGAATATATATCCGACCTTGCAAGGAAATGGAATAAACGGCTGAATACAAAATGCAATTCCTATGACGATGCCATTACCTGTCTTAGTGGGGGTAATCAACAAAAAGTACTCATTGCCAGGGCTCTTGCTTCTGATGCGGATATCATTCTTCTTGATGACCCCACCAAGGGTGTTGATGTAAAGACAAAGCAAGAATTGTATTCGATATTCCAGGAAGCAGCCAATAATGGGAAATTAATCATTTGGCGATCATCAGATGATGCTGAGTTGGAATATTGCTCCCATCTCTATGTTATGAGTTCCGGAAAGATAATAGGCAATTTCACCCAAGAGGAATTTGATCATTCAATTATGTTGAAACTTTCTTTTGGAAATCTCTCAGGAAAGGTTTCGGCAAATAAAGGAAAGAAAAAGATTCCAAATGGGTTGTTCCTTTTCTCCTTGATAGCTTCAGTGGTTCTCTATGTTGTTTGTGGAACTCTCTCTCCAGCTGTTTTTTCCAAGTTCGGGATTGAATTGCTGGCAATTGGGTTTACCCCGTTTATCTTTGGGGCTTTGGCGCAAACTTTTATCATTGGGTTGGGGCATATTGATTTAGGTGTCGGGGCCTATATGGGATTGGTGAATGTTGTGTGTGCGACACTCTTGCACGATAAACCCTTGTTTGGTTTCTTTGTACTGCTTTTATTATTGCTCTCTTATTCGAGTATGGGATTGTTGGTTTGTTGGAAGAAGATTCCACCGATAATCGTGACTTTGAGCCTTTCTTTTGTCTGGACTGGACTTGCCTATGTACTTCAGGATGTCCCGGGCGGGGAAGTTCCACAGTGGTTGCTCACCTTTTTTAATTTCAACAATCCCTTATTGCAAGGTATTCTTCTTTGGCTTCTTTTATTTATTGCCTTGGCTATAAGTATCTATAGATCTCGTTATGGTACTGTCTTGAGAGGTTTTGGAAATAACGAAGGAGCAATGATCAATAGTGGATGGTCAAGATACAAGGCCTATTGGATAACTTACTTGATTGCCGGTTGTTTTGCCTTCATGGGAGGAATTGCTGAATCTTCGATTATTGCCGCCTCAGATATAAATGCAATGTCAACCTATACCATACTTACCGTTGCTGCCGTAATTATCGGAGGAGGATATTTCTCGGGAGGGGTTGTCACTCATGTAGGTTCGGTACTTGGAAGTATTGTTCTTACTTTAGTCAGTATATTGCTGGGGTTGCTAAGAGTCAGCACTGATTATACAGCCACCATACAAGGGTTTGTCCTGATAATAATTCTGTCACTCCGGTTGTTTCAAAAGGAAAAAAAGCAATGAATACTATAAAAAACTATATCAAGCAGAATAATTGGGTTTGGGCAGGTTTCGGCGCTTTCCTTTTATGGTTTGTAATGGGAATCTCTTCGGGGAGACTCAATGCCGAAAGCTTTATATCCAATGCGTATACTGCTTCCTTTCTTGCAATTCTTGCTTTTGGGCAAATGCTGGTGATAACTTCAGGAAGAGGGGCCATTGATCTTTCGATTCCTGGTGTCTTGACCCTCATGGCTTTCGTTTCGATGAGTATTATCAATGGCATAAGTGCAAATGTTCCTCTTGCCTTGCTAGTGGTCATTCTGTTGTCGGCAATTATTGGATTGTTGAATAGTGTCATGGTTATATATCTTAAGATCCCAACAATTATTGCTACCATGGCAATGAATTATATTCTTACTACAGCTACGTTGCTGATAAATAGGAAATTTGCAATATTCACAATTGCCCCGATTCTTCAGGCAATGACTCGTGGACGTGTTTTGGGCATACCTCTTATGATTTATTTTGTGCTGCTTATTGCCGTCCTCATAGGTCTTGTCCTCAACAAAACTTCTTATGGGAAATCCCTTCTTGCAATTGGCCAAAACTATGAAGCTGCCAAATTGGCAGGAGTCAAAGTCGTGAAGATTGAAATGATCACCTATTGTCTCAGCAGTGTATTTGCAGGTCTATCGGGAATACTCATTTCTGCTCGGGTTGGGGGAGCTCTTTTGGGAATGGGCGATGCGTATACAATGGAAACCGTAGCAAGTGTCGTGGTGGGAGGTACCTTGATTTCAGGAGGTGATGCAAGTGTACCGGGAACGCTGGCTGGATGTCTGTTTCTCGGACTTATTGTAACCGCCATGCAGATTCTTGGAATGTCAGTCGGAGCCCAGAAGATAGCAAAGGGGTTGATAGTTCTTTTTGTTGTCTTGATAGGGACGTTCCAATGCAATAGTTCAGTGAAAGAAAAAAAATGTTGAAAATAGGGGGATATTATGGCTGATACACAAATAATAATTGATGTGCATGCCCATCTAGGGGTTGATGTGGTTTTTGATGAAGAATTGAATGAAGACCAATTGATAGCAGCCTATCAGGAAAATGGAGTATTTGGAGGAATTGTGCAACCCTATCTCCCCCGTATCTATTTAGAAGACCATATGGCCATCCACGACAGAATTTTCCGCCTTACCCAAATTGAGTCAGAGAAGAACCATTTTTGGGGAATGGCCTCTATAAATCCTCATTTCCGCGAAGAGGATTATGTCAAGGAAGCCGTACGTTGCATCAAGGATTTGGGATTTGTGGGAATTAAGATTACTCCAATTGGGCATGCAACCCATCCATCCTCAAGGGATGCAATGGTGGTGTGGGAGACTTGCAGGCAGCTGAAGGTGCCCCTTATGATCCATACAGGGGCTGGCATACCTTTTTCTGACCCTATCAGTGTGGCGCCTGCTTTGGAACTCTATAGGGACGTTCCCTGTGTGCTTGCCCATGCAGGGTCTGAAATGCATAACCAGCAAGCTTTATACTTAGCGAAAAAATTTGATAATGTTTTCCTGGAACCTAGTTGGGTTGGCGTCCTCGGTGTAAAAAAAATGATTGAGCAAATAGGCTGTTCAAAAATTCTTTTTTCCACGGACAATATTTTTAATATTCCTGTGGAAATTGCAAAATACCGTTCCTTGATAAAGAACAGAGAGGATCTGGACAAAGTTCTCTATAAAAATGCCATATTGCTTTATAAGCTTAAATTCTGAGTTTGTCTTACATTTTGGCAAAGAAATATACGAGGAAGGATGGTTCTTGACTGTTAGCTATGTTTCCCAGATACGACGATACAATTGTTTTTAGATGGTTTCATTGACGTGTCTTTTCCAATCCATGAGTTTTGCCTGGAAATAAGAAATAATAAGTTGTTGACATGGTAAAAAAACAGTGGTACGTTAAAAATACATTAAACATCTGATGTTTAATGTTTGGTGTTATACTAATCATATATTTAGTAAGGAGGTTGCCATGGTTACGAGTGAATTGGAAAAGATGGCAAACCATTTACGATTGGAAGCTGTTCGCATGGTGTATGAGGGAAAAGATGGGCATCCTGGTCCTGCCTTATCCATCGCAGATATTGTAACAACGCTATATTTTGATGTCATGCATATTGATCCTTCAAAACCTGACTGGCCTGATCGTGATCGATTTCTCCTCTCAAAAGGTCACGCTTGCCCAATTTGGTATGCTGCGCTGAACGAGAGAGGATACTTTGGTGAGAAAGTAGAACATTTCAATCTACGTGCGCTTGGCAGTAAGTTCCAGGGACATCCCGTGATGAATAAGACTCCTGGCGTTGATATGACCAGTGGATCCTTGGGCAATGGAATTGCTCTTGGTGCAGGAATGGCGATTGCCGGAAAAGTCCAGAAAAAAGATTATTTTGTCTATGTGATTACTGGAGACGGTGAATTGCAGGAAGGGATTGTCTGGGAAGGAGTGAATGTAGCAACCGCTCATAAACTCGATAATATGATTGTTTTTGTGGATAAGAATGGATGGCAAAGTGGTTCTTCCGTAGAAGCAACGATCGGAGCCAATAATGTTGCCGAGAGGTTTCGGGGATTTTGCTGGGATGTACAGGAAATCAATGGACATGACATCGATGCAATCAAGCAAGCCATCGAGAGAGCCAAGATCATTTCAGGCAAACCGCATGTAATAGTTTGCGATGATATCAAGGGTAAGGGTCTTGATTATATGGAAAATGACAATGCCTGGCATAAAGGCGTTCCCTCCGAGGAACAATTCCTTGAGGCTGTCCAACAGTTGGGGGGTGTACGATGAAGGATTTTAAAGGAACGAGAGAGGCCTTTGCAAGTGCCATCAATGATATGGCAGACGAAGGGAAAGATATAATGTTCATTTCGCCAGATTCCTTGAAGGCGATGCGAGCTGTTCCTTTTGCCGAGCAATATCCTGATAGATATGTGGAAGTAGGTATTGCCGAACAATGCAGCGTGGATGTTGCCGCAGGACTTTCAACGTGTGGTATAACTCCCTTTGTGGCAACCTATGCCGGCTTTCTGACCATGAGGGCTTGCGAGCAGATGAGGACCTTTGTCGCCTACCCGAATTTGAATGTAAAATTTCTGGGAGTGAATGCAGGGCTTATCGGCGGTGAACGAGAGGGAGTAACCCATCAGTTCTATGAAGACCTGGGGATCCTTTCAAGTATTCCCAATTTCACTATCTTTATTCCCGCTGACGCCGCCCAGACATATTGGGCCGTTCGTAAGGCCTATGAAATTTCTGGACCCGTATACATTCGGGCAGCGAGTGGCAGGGAAAATGACATCTATGACAGGCAAGCTCCTTTCTCCATGGATGGTGTCACGATTCTGAAGGATTACGGAAAGAAAAATGTGATTTTTGCCTCAGGTTTCATTCTTGATCGTGTGCTCGAGGCTGCCGAGTTGCTGAAACAGGCAGGGATAGGTGTAACGGTTGCTGATGTGAACATCCTGCACGGAAAGAATCCTGAAAAGATTGTGGATTTGATCAAGCAGGGGCATAAGTTGTTCACCGTTGAGGACCATAACATAAACGGTGGTTTGGGATCATATATTTGCCAGCTTTCCTGTGAAAATGATCCGAAGTCGGTAACCCGGATTGGCTTGACCTCCTTTGGAGAGTCTGGCATGGCAAAGGAACTTGCGGATAGTTACGGGTTCAGTCCTGAAAATATTTGTGGGATCGTAAAGAATAATCAATAAGAGAGAAAAGAGGTAAGGGTATGGATAAACTCAAAGTTGCAGTTGTCGGTGCTGGTGGAAAAATGGGAACCCGTACGAGCAATAATCTCGCAAAGGTTGCAGATTATACATTGTATCTTGTGGAAAGTGGAGAAAAAGGGCTTAAATCCGTCAGGGATAGAGGTTTTACAGCCTATGAGGCAAAAGATATCATTTCCCAGGTTGATGTTGTTGTCCTTGCTGTCCCGGATACCTTCATAAAGGTTATCTCAGAGGGGATTGTTGCCCTTATGTCTCCTGGTGCAGGCCTTTTGATCCTTGATCCAGCTGCTGCAGTGGCAAAGGAATTGGCGTTGCGTGATGATTGTACGTTTGGCGTAGTTCATCCTTGTCATCCTTCGTATTTTCTTGATCAGGATACCTATGAGGCCAGGCATGATTATTTTGGTGGATTGGGCGGAAAGCAAGATATCGTAATGGCCAAGATCCAAGGCGATGATGAGCGGTTTTCCCAGATGCGCCAGGTAGCGGAAAAGATGTTTGCCCCTGTGGAACATAGTTATGTCATGGAAGCCCGGAATATTGCTTTTCTGGAACCGACATTAGTGGAATTGTTAGGTGCCACTTGCCTGTATGCAATGGCTGAGACTGTCAAGGAAGCAGAGAAACGAGGTATCCAAAAGGAAGCGGCAGTCTCTTTCTTGTCAGGGCATATCTACAATCTTTCTGCGAATTTTCTAGGATTTCTTGGGAATACTCCGGTTTCCGATGCCTGCAAGGTTGCGATTAGTCTAGGTGATAAACTGGTGCTCCGGGATGATTGGAAGAAAATTTGGGATGAAGACGTGCTCGACAAGGTTATCGCAACCATGTTGCATCCTGAAAATCCAAAGATCTGATGTACCTTTCTGAATGTCATGTATTTCTAGCATGAATTGTAAACTGGGAAGAAAAGAGGAACTGTGAAAAAGGTTTGATGGTATTCTTTGTTATGTCCGTATCCTTGAGGTTTTATAATCGAAGATCAGGGAAAGGTATCTTGCATGACAAAGAATACTCCGGTAGTAAGAAAACCGCCTTTTTGTGGATTTCTGAACCTAGTGGAATTGATTTCATCTGTTTGCTTTTTTTAAAGCACACCTATGCAAATTCCCCAAATTGTAATGGTCGTATCTGTGGCCCTTATGGGATAGATGCTATTATTGTTTTTAACAAGATCTGATGCAGGTAGGGTTCTGCACAGAATTGATTTCCAGGGCCAAGAGTTTAAATACCTTAAGAAAGGAGTACCTACCATGAGAATTGTAATATTGGATGGATATACGGAAAATCCGGGGGATTTGAGCTGGAAAGGGTTTGCAGATTTGGGAGAGCTTGTCGTATATGAGAGAACTCCATCAGAGCTTATCATCCAGCGGATCGGAGATGCCGAGGTTGTCATTACCAACAAGACGCCCCTTGCACGGGAAACCCTTGTTGCTTGCCCCCATATTGTCTACATAGGAGTTTTGGCCACTGGCTATAATGTGGTTGATGTAGCCTTTGCCAAGGAACGAAATATTGTGGTTTGCAATATACCTACCTATGGGACTACTGCCGTCGCGCAGTTTGTCTTTGCTCATCTGCTCGAGATCTGCCACCACGTGGCTGCCCATAATGATGCAGTAATGGCCCAGGAGTGGACAAACAACATTGACTGGTGCTTCTGGAAATATCCTCTTATCGAACTTGTGGGAAAGACCATGGGTATCGTGGGATTTGGACGGATAGGACGGACTGTCGGCTCCATTGCCAAAGCCTTTGGAATGAAGGTGCTTGCCTATGATGAATATCCCAATGAAGAAGGTCGTGCGATAGCCGACTATGTAAATAAGGAAACACTCTTTGCTGAATCGGATGTGATTTCCTTGCATTGTCCTCTCTTTGCCGAGACACAGGGGATGATAAACAAGAATACAATTGCCCTGATGAAGAGCAGTGTCATTCTTATCAATACCTCCCGGGGGCCCCTTATTATTGAAGAGGATTTGGCCGAGGCCCTGAATGCTGGGCGGATATATGCAGCAGGAGTCGACGTTGTCTCCACGGAACCCATCAAGGCAGACAATCCTCTCCTCACTGCCAAGAATTGTTTCATCACTCCGCATATTGCCTGGGCTCCGAAAGAGAGTCGGTCTCGGTTGATGGATATTGCCGTCGACAACCTGAAGAATTTCAAGGAAGGCCATCCGATACATGTGGTCAATGCCTAGAAGGCTATAGGCAGATCACTCCTTCCCCCTTTAAGCCGTTCACTTTGATAGTGAGCGGTTTTTTTGTCCTTATATGCCGAAAGTGTTTGGTTTCCTCGACCAACGTGTAATCCTGAAGCTTGGATAGATCAAGATTTCCTGCTTGGTAGGAAGGGTTTACCGTCATGTAAATACATCCTAGGGAGGTCATGTTCTGGAAAAAATGCGTGCCTTGGCTCGGTTCCACCTGAAAACCGGGGAAGCCGGTTTCCACAATGACCCTGGATCGAGAGATCTGCGACCAGGAGACAGGAATTCCCAGCCAAGGATCGCAGGAACCAAGACGTCCTGCTACTATCAGGGCATAATCCTTTTCCTCAAGTACCATGGTTGCATTGAGACGGTCCAGTTCCTGAGCCATTGCTTGCATTTTTGCCGGGTCAAAAGTTTCCTGCTTGATGTAAATCAAGTCCCGTATATCAGATATCTTGCCATTTCCCATGACCACTGTCGAATAGACAAGGGCTTCGGTTTGCTCGTCCTTTGTAATATGAACATCGGTTCCCTCGTTTCCTTGGGCAATGGGTCGTATCTGCAATAGACTGAACTCAGGTTTCTTGGGAGCTTTTCTGTTGAGATTGACGGCAAATTCTATCTCGATGGGAGTACTCATGGCCTTGGTTCCCAAAAGCAGTATATCCTGGACGATTGCGGCCAAGGGGAAGGCGTCATATTTAAGGATTCCGTTGAACGTAATGGTCTTGAAGCCCTTTGCACGGGTGCTTTCGGTAAGGGTTCCTGTGGCCAGGTCATAGGTGCTTGCAATATAGCGAAGGGACTCTGGATATTTTTCTGCCTCGGATAAGTCCAGGAGTTCCAGGTTCTCTGGTCCATCTTTTTCCAGTGGATGGTATCCATTATGCAGGTTCAAGCCATAAAAACTGTTTTGGGAGCTGACCTGATTGCTTCCCAAAAACTGGACGGGATGCTTGGGGTGGGTAGGTGAAAAACGAAGGGCAGAGCCATTGTCCACGACTGATTTCCCGAATCCAAAGGAGAGCATTCCCACCCCATCCTCAGTTTTTTCACCCCCTATCGGGTAATAATTGAGAGAGCGGGCTACTCCACTGATATTGGGATACCAATATGTTCCGTGCTCACTTCCTATGACTTGTTGTATGACGACAGCCATCTTTTCGTCTTCCATCATGTGGTCCGTTGCCTTGAGGTATTCCTTGGCCTTATGAAAATAGGTCGAGGCCCATACACAGCGTATGGCATCACAAAGTTCTTCCAGTCGCTCTCTGTCGGGCCCTGTGTTGGGAATCATGCAGGTTTCGTAGACTCCTGCAAAGGGTTGGAAGTGTGAATCTTCCAATAACGAGGAGGAACGTACCGAAATGGGTTGTTTGATGACCTGAATGATTTCCGCAAGATTGAGCACCAATTCAGAAGAAAGAGGTTTTGAAAGAAAAATCTTTAGTAAGGTTTCATCGGGAAGTTCACTGCTGATGATATCCGATAGTGCATTTTCTTCGATGAACTGGGAAAATTGGTCAGTGGTAAGTACCACCGTGCGGGGAATGGACAGATAGATGTCAGGATATTTGTCCAGTATTCCGCTCGACCGCAATTCCATGTCAATGAAGGCAAGACCTCTTCCTTTTCCTCCGAGCGATCCGCTGCCGATACGACTGAAGAAGAGCGTCTCGTCATAGTTGTTTCTGCTGAACTGGGCAATTACACCTTTGGTTCGTTCTGTCCTGTAGTTCCTGATTATTTCAATCAACTGCTGCTGGACTTCTCCGAGATCCCCCTTTTCCGGTAGTTGCAGGTTCTTTATCTTTGAAGCAAGGATGTAAAGGCTCTGGGCCCTGAGCCACCGGGAGAATTCGTTTCTCCTGCAATGGAAGGCAAAACTATCAGGGGGAATCGTGGGCAGCAATCGTTGCAGGTCACGCATTGTCTCGGCTCGTGCCAATTCCTTGAGAGTCTTGGGATCTCGGAAGATGAAGGGGCCAAACCCAAACTGGGTATTCATGAATTTGTTCAATTCGGCAAGGAGCGTAGGACTGAGTTTCCAAATGAAGCTGACTCCAAAGTCTTCGCAAGACTCCTTCAAGGAAAGATCAGTGCTTTGAATGAGGATTGGGATTTCCGGGTTATCGGCGAGTATGTTTTTTGCGAGTTCCATGCCGGCTTTTTTATCCTGGATTCCTTCATGGGAATAGGACATATCGGAAATCACTCCCAAAATATTGTGACGGTACCGATTATAGAGATTGAAGGCTTCTTCGTAGGTCCTGGCCAAAACAATTTTAGGACGACCGCGCATCCTGAGCGTTTTCCCCCAATTGTTCAGAGCTTCAAGAATACTGGAACGATTTTGTTGGATAAGGCAGGTATACATAAGGGGAAGATAGGAGGAGTAGAAACGAATGGAATCTTCCACAAGGATGATGACCTGTACATCTGCTTCCTGGGTATCGTGTTCCACATTCATGCTATCTTCCACGAGCTTGATCATGGCAAGGAAAATGGTTGGGTCTCCTTGCCAGTAAAAGAAATAATCGATTGCCGGGCAAAAGGCTCCTTTTATCATTTTATTGCGGCGATGACTTGATGAGGGAGAGAGGACAATTATCGGCATATCACTTTGGATTGCCTTGATGTCAAAGGCCAGTTGCTCTACCGGGTCGGAGCCAAGATCAAGCATGGTGATGACCAAATCGAATTTTCGTTCTCCAAGGAGTTTCAGGGCTTCTTCCCCGGTATTGGTATGCGTAATCTTGGGGGGATTGTTCAGTCCGAGTTGGGTGTATTCTAAATAGAGCTCTTCCTCGACCCTGCCATCTTCCTCCAACAGAAAACGATCATAGTCGCTGCAAATGAGCAATACGTTGTAAATATGTCGCAGCATGAGATTGCTGAAAGGCAGCCAGGTTGGATCCAATGTATACATAGTCTGTATTTTATCATGCGGCAGGCTTGGTGGGAAGAGAAAACTCATTCTTATGTAATTATGGATAAAAACAGAAACTAATGAAAATTTTGATACATGCATCAAAAAATATTAAAAATATTGCGATAAGCTTAAACAGAAATGAGTTGACAGATTGAATATGCAGGTTTACTCTGCCTTCGATGGAACCAGATTTTTTTCCGATAAAAAGGAGACTGAACAAATGTATGAACTAGAGCCATTCATGGCGGAACTTGAAAGGAAAAACCCTGCCCAGCCGGAATTCATCCAAGCGGCAAGGGAAGTCCTGGAGAGTGTAATAGATGTAGTAAACGATAACCCCGTTTATGAAAAAAATCGGATACTGGAACGGATTACCGAACCTGATAGGACATTTTTATTCCGGGTTGACTGGGAGGATGACCAGGGAAATATTCAGGTAAATCGTGGATACCGCGTGCAATTCAATAATGCCCTTGGGCCCTATAAAGGCGGCCTTCGATTCCATTCCAGCGTAACGTTGGGTGGCTTGAAATTCCTGGGTTTTGAACAGATGTTCAAGAACAGTCTCACGACTCTTCCCATGGGAGGAGGAAAAGGCGGCAGCGATTTCAATCCCCGTGGAAAAAGCGACTCCGAGATCTTGCGATTCTGCCGTTCTTTCATGACAGAATTGCAAAAGTATATTGGTCCCGATACGGACGTTCCCGCTGGGGATATTGGCGTAGGGGCCCGAGAAATTGGATTCCTGTATGGTCAATACAAGCGAATACAAGGGGAGAATACCGGCGTTCTTACCGGAAAAGGTCGAAATTTCGGGGGATCTTTGATTCGTCCCGAAGCAACCGGTTTTGGAACCATGTATTTTGCCGATGAAATGCTCAAGGCACACAATGATACCATCAAGGGAAAGACGATATCCATAAGTGGTTTTGGCAATGTTGCCTGGGGCGCTGTAATGAAAGCTTCCCAGCTCGGAGCCAAGGTTGTTACCATCAGTGGCCCTGATGGATACATCTATGACGAGAATGGTATCGGAACCCAGGAGAAATGGGATTTCATGACCTATCTGAGAGCTTCGAACAACGATATCGTAGAACCCTATGCCAAGAAGTTCGGTGCAAAGTTCATTGCCGGAAAGAAACCTTGGGAAGTGAGTGTGGATATGGCATTTCCTTGTGCCATACAGAATGAACTTTCCCTTGAGGATGCAAAGACTTTGGTAGCGAATGGAGTCAGGTATATCGTGGAGACTTCCAATATGGGTTGTCAGGCAGAAGCCGTTACCTATTTTCAGGAAAGGAAAATTCCTTTTGGCCCGGGAAAGGCCGCCAATGCCGGAGGTGTTGCAGTCTCTGGTCTTGAAATGAGCCAGAATGCCATGCATCTCAGCTGGACTGCCGAGGAGGTCGATCAGAGACTTCATGATATCATGATAAATATCCATACTTCCTGTGTTTCGGAAGGTACTGAGGAAAATGGCTATATCAATTATGTAAAGGGAGCCAATATTGCCGGCTTCAAGAAAATTGCTGATGCCATGGTGCAAATGGGTTACTAGGGTTCTTTTGTTATATACTGTACTGAGAAAAGGAGATAACCATCTGGCTATCTCCTTTTTTCTATTTCAGGAATCCTGTTATTTGTTCCTTGTTTTCCACACCAAGGATTTTTTGCAGGTGGTTTGCCATCAGGTCCAGCGACTCTTCTGGTAATAGTCCGCTTTGGCCAAGGATAAGTTCCTCGCCATAGACTTCTTCACTCAAGGCAAGCAGGGCCACTCCCCAACCATAGTTTTCTCCGGTTTTTCCCGTTTTATGGGCAAAGTCATAGTTTGCCACATAGGTTTTCATCTGGAGTTTTGCCAGAGCTTGGCTGAAGCCTGATTTTCCTACCAGATCTTTCAACTCGAAAGATAGCAAAGGTCCTCTTCTTGTAAGGTTTTCGATAATCTTTTTTTCCATTTGTCCCGCCAAGCCTTTTTGATAATGGGTCGAAAAATCATCTCCTTTCCGTCTGTAATTAGCCAAGTGAGCATACCACGGGAGGTTTATGAACCCTGTTTTTCCCTTGAAGAAGGTACCATAGGCAAGATTCCCTTCCCTGGTGACCTGTTCTTTCCATTCCCAGGGGCCTTCGATTCCTTTGACAAACCAATACTCCAGAGGAGTTGACTCCTTCAGGGAAAAGCCTTTGAAGGCATTGGGGAAAAAGGGAAGGAATCCCAAGGTTTCCACGGTTGCCGATAGTTCCTGGGCATTGGTTATAGGAGCGATGTTCATAATTTTGCCTCTTTGGCTCAGTTTTTATCGTTGTTGTTTTTCTGTCAAGGGAAGAGAACGATTATAAAATACCACACTAGCGAGTGGGTAGAAACTTAATTAAATAAGCGATTATGAGCTTTGCCAGGGGAAAGGATTAGGTACAAACCTGAATCCCAGTTTTTGTGATTTTCAACTCTTTCTCCTTGACCGGATAACAATTTGGTTGAAAACCATAGGTGAATTTTCATGGTTTTTTTTGCAAAAAACCGAAGAATAAAAGAACCCATACATGTATGCTATAAAACCGATATAACACTATATACAGTGTTATTGATGTTTTGTATGCGCTACAAATGTTGTAATCCTTGTTGCAAAGAATTGATAGCCATGCTATCGTTAGAACTGCGCATATGGTAACTGATGCATTGGAATTTAAATATATCATATTCAGAATATTACACGTATAGAGAGGGATTACATGAAGAATGAACTGAGCCCATTGGGACGCAAGATTTTCTTGGACCGATATGCTTTGAAAGACGTACAGAAAGAAACCCTGGTAGAGGGAGATATTGTCGTTGCAGTAAGCAATAATCAAACTGGTCAACGAGAGATTGGTGTTGTTACCGGGCTTGGAGTAGGCGATGCCATTACGGTCAAACTTGATGATGAGACAATATTGAATGTCAAGAAGGATGATGTCGACAAGCCCTTGGAGACTGACCCGGCACAGATGCTCTCCCGTGTTGCAAAGGGAATTGCTTCCCAGGAAAAACCTGCAGTACGGTCCAAGTGGGAAAAAGAATTCAACTGGTTGCTGGAAGATTGGAAATTTGTCCCCGGGGGAAGAATTCTCACAGGAGCCGGTACAGACCAGAACCTTACATATTTCAATTGTTATGTAATTCCTTCACCGAAGGATAGCAGAGGTGGTATCATTTCCTCTTTGGGACAGATGACCGAGATAATGAGTCGTGGTGGCGGTGTCGGTATGAATATTTCTTCCTTACGTCCACGGCATTGTTATGTCAAGGGTGTCAACGGAAGATCCAGTGGTTCTGTCAGTTGGGGCGGTCTTTTTAGTTTTGTTACCGGGCTTATTGAACAAGGGGGGTCACGTCGTGGCGCCTTGATGTTGATTCTCAATGTCTGGCATCCGGATATCATTGATTTTATCAATAGCAAACGGGAAATGGGAAAGATAACCAATGCCAATATCAGTGTTGGCATCACCGATGACTTCATGGAAGCCGTGAAGAATGACGGTACCTGGGAAACTTGTTTTCCTGACACCACTGACCCAGAGTATAATCAGACCTGGAACGGTGATATCAATGCTTGGAAAGCAGCCGGCAAGAAAGTCATTCCTTACCAAACCTTAAAGGCCCGGGATGTCTGGAATGCAATCATAGAAAGTGCCTGGGCCTCAGCGGAGCCAGGAGTCTTCTTCATCGATCGTTACAATAAAATGTCCAACTCATGGTATTACTGCACAATACAGAGTACGAATCCTTGTGGAGAACAGGGACTTCCTCCTTGGGGTGTTTGTAACCTTGGTTCCATAAACCTCAGTAAGTTTGTAGAGAACAAGAAGGTCCTATTCGAAGATTTGGGGCGTACTGTTCGTGATGCAGTTCGTTTCTTGGACAATGTAATCGACGATACTCCCTATTTCTTTGAAGAAAATAAGAAGCAGCAGCAATCGGAACGCCGAATAGGGCTCGGTACGATGGGGCTTGCAGATATGTTGATTAAACTGGAGTTGGCCTACGGTAGTCCTGACTCCCTGGTTTTTATCGATAAGCTCTATCGGTTCATTTGCGAGGAAGCCTATCTGGAAAGTGCTAGTCTGGCTGAGGAAAAAGGTAGTTTTTCCTATTTCGATGCGGACAAGCTTCTTGAGAGCGGTTTCATGAAACAAATGCCTGACAATATCAGAAAAGAGGTCAAGGAAAAGGGACTCAGGAATGTGACGCTCCTTACCCAGGCTCCTACAGGCACCACGGGGACCATGGTGAACACCAGTACGGGCATTGAGCCGTATTACTTCTGGGAATGGGAACGGACCGGACGCATGGGCTCGAACATCGAACGGGTAGCTGTCTATGATGAATGGGTAAAAGCTCATCCCGGGGAAAAGCGTCCGCATTATTTTGTCTCTGCCATGGATTTGGCTCCTGAAGGGCATGTAAAGGTCCAGGCCGCGATTCAGAAATGGGTTGACTCCTCGATTTCCAAAACCGGGAATACCCCCAAGGAATATACGGTTGAACAGACTGCAAAGCTGTATGAATTGCTCTATGATCTGGGATGCAAGGGCGGAACCACCTATCGGGATGGGTCCAGGGATACCCAGGTTCTGACTGCAAGGACGGAAGAGAAGGAACCAGAGGAAACGGTAGCTCCTGCAATGGTGTTATCCGAACCAAAATCCAGGGTTCGTTCCACGGTACTCAGGGGAACGACATATAGGAAGGCTACCCCTATAGGGACGGCTTATATCACGGTTAACTGCGATGGTCCGAATCCCTCCGATTTGTTTGAGGTCTTTATCAATGTTGCCAAGGTGGGATCCGATGTTGCGGCCGACGCTGAAGGTCTTGGACGTTTGATCAGCCTGATTCTCAGGATGCCTTCTCCTTTGAACCCCGAACAGAGAGCCCAGGCGATTATCGCCCAGCTCGCGGGTATAGGAAGTGGTCGTTCCATGGGCTTCGGGAAGAATCGCGTCATGAGCCTGGCCGATGCGGTTGCGCAGGTGTTGCAGCAGCATCTTGGTTCATTGGAAAGCCAAAAGCCTGTTGCGAATCTTCCCGATGAGGAGGATGAACCTGTGGATGCCGGCCAACTTGATTTGGGCCTTCCTCCTTCGGTCAACAGTGTAAAACCTGATATTTGTCCAATTTGCGGAAACGTGACCTTTGTAAATATAGAAGGTTGCAAGAAATGTTTTTCTTGTGGTCATAGTGAATGTTGACCAACAGGGCTTGTTTGTTTAATCTGGCTCTGGAGTCAGAGGTGCATGAGTAGTTCAGTTACAAAACCCCGCTTTCCAAGGAATGCGGGGTTTGCCTTGTATAAAGGCCTCGGGAAAAATATCTACATTCTTTTTGCCGTACGGGTAATAAACCGGTTTGGTGACTTCGTGCAACTTCTTTTAGTGCTTATTTTGACCGGGAAACTAGGTATGAGTAACCAGATGACGGGTTTTTACATTACCTTGGTCTTGATTTGCACTTCCTTTGGCCAGTTGGCAGGAGGGTCTGTTGCCGATCGTCTTCCCCGAAAACGTGTGCTTGCCTTTTGTCAGGGAATGGTCTCTCTCTGCTATCTGGTATGTGCCCTGCTTATCGAAGGTTCCCATTCCAATCTAGTTCCGCCCCTTATCCTTGTCTGCTCTCCTTTTCGGGGAGCTACTGCACCTGTCTCCAATACTATGGTAGCTGATTTTTCTTCTGATTCAGACCGAGGCCGTGCTTTTTCCCTGCTTTATCTAGGGACAAATATCGGGGTGGCCATTGGTCCTCTCGCCGCTGCTTTCCTCTATGCTCATTCTCTTCCCTTGCTTTTCGGAGGGTCTGCACTTCTGATTGCCCTCTCGACGATAATGTTGCTCTGTTTCATTCCCTTGATTGGACTCGAAACTTTGCAAAGGGAAGAAATAGGCAAGAAAACCCATTTTTTCAGGGAGTTGTCCAAAACCCCTGCCGTTGTCTGGTATCTTGCCTGTTTGGTCCTGTATTGTTTTACCTACGGGCAGACTACCTTTGCACTTCCCCTGCAGTTTTCTTCATTGTTCGGAATCAATAAGGGAGCGGTGAACTATGGGTATCTGATGACGGTAAATGCAGTTACTGTATTGGTTATGACCCCCCTGCTTACTCAGCTTACAATAAAAAGACATCAGCTTAAAAATATACGCCTTGCCATGTGTTTCTATACCATAGGTTTTGGAATGTATGCTTTTTGTACGGGCTATCCCTTTTTTCTGATTGCTACTTTTGTATGGACACTTGGTGAGATCCTGGTAGCAACCAATGGTAATGTGTTTCTCAATGCCTATGCGCCTGTCAGGTATAGGGCTCGGTTCAATGCCGTGTCGATTGCCGCAGGAGGTCTGGGGAATGCCTTGGCACCCAGTCTTGGGGCTTTGTTGCTGGGAAAGGGGAATTATTTTCTTCTCTGGTCAGTAATGTCGGCAATTTGTTTTTTTCTTGTTTTCTGTTATTTTAAAATGTACCGTCGTTTTGGAGCGTAAAAAAGGGGTTGGTTCCAAGATTCAAGGGCAAAACCAATCGACCAAGGTTGCAATCGATAGCCTATTGGTTTATCATTCTTTCTTGGAATTGACTTTTGGGTTTTTTTAATTTTGCAAAGTGTGGCCCCCTATTGGGTCTCATCAAATATTGTTTTATGGAGTGTCAAAATGGGTAACAAAAAAATGGTTACTATTGACGGAAACACTGCTGCCGCGCATATTGCCTATGCCTTCAGTGAAGTGGCCGCAATCTATCCGATCACCCCGTCTTCGCCGATGGGCGAATATGCAGATTCCTGGGCCAGTACTGGTCGAGTGAATCTATGGGGTAAAAAGGTAGAGATCATGGAAATGCAATCCGAAGCAGGTGCCGCCGGGGCTGTCCACGGTGCTCTTGCAGCAGGTGCGCTTACTACTACTTTTACTGCAAGTCAGGGGTTGCTTCTGATGATTCCGAACATGCACAAGATTGCAGGTGAGATGATTCCCACCGTATTCCATGTGTCTGCCCGGTCTCTCGCAGCTCAGTCCCTGTCAATCTTTGGTGACCATTCTGATGTCATGTCTTGCCGAAACACCGGATTTGCAATGACTGCGGCATCCAGTGTCCAGGAAACCATGGACATGGCTTTGGTTGCCCATCTTGCTACCTTGGAAAGCCAAGTCCCGTTCCTCAGTTTCTTTGATGGTTTCCGTACTTCCCATGAGATCCAGAAGGTTGAGGAAATTTCCTATGACGATATTCGTCCTCTCGTCAACGAAGAGTATATCCTTCGCTTCCGTGAAAGGGCCCAGCGTCCTGAACAACCAAAAATCAAGGTTGCGGCACAGAACGAAGATGTATACTTCCAGGGACGTGAGACTGTCAACTTGTATTATGATGCTGTTCCTGCGATGGTCCAGAAATACATGGATCAGGTTGCAAAGATCACCGGTCGCCCCTATCACTTGTTTGACTATGTTGGCGATCCCAAGGCCACCGATGTCGTAATTGTCATGGGTAGCGGTGCAGATACCATGGAATGGGCCAGCGAATACCTCAACAAGAAAGGTGCAAAGACAGGTGTCCTGAAAATCCGTCTCTATCGCCCGTTCAGCGTTGAGCACTTCATTGCTGCTCTTCCTGAAACAACCGAGCGTGTTGCAGTTCTTGACCGTACCAAGGAACCCGGAAGCATTGGCGAACCTCTCTATCTTGATGTTGTCACCGCCCTGAGTCAGGCCGGACGGACAGGAATCAAGGTCATTGGCGGTCGTTTTGGTCTTAGCAGCAAGGATTTCACTCCTTCCCATGCAAAGGCTGTATATGATCATCTTGCCGGTGCTGCCTTCAATAACTTCACCGTTGGTATCAATGATGATGTGTCCAAACGTTCAATTCCAGTTACGGAAAAGATCAATGTATCTCCTGCCGGAGTTGTCTCCTGCATGTTCTGGGGCCTTGGATCCGATGGTACAGTCGGTGCAAACAAGAACTCCATCAAGATCATTGGTGACAATACCGACCAGAATGCACAGGCTTATTTTGCATATGACTCCAAGAAGTCCGGTGGTATCACGATCAGTCACCTCCGTTTCGGCAAGAGTTCTTTGAATATGCCGTGGTTGATTGACAATGCTGACTTTGTAGCCTGTCACAACCCTGCTTATATCGGACGATACGATATGCTTGGTCCTTTGAAAGAAAAGGGTGTGTTCCTTTTGAATAGCCAGATTCCTTCTGATGAAGTGTTCAATCACTTGACCAAGGAAATGCAGGAACAGATCATTGCCAAGAAGATTCGTTTCTACAATATCGATGCCTTGGCTATTTCTGAGGCAGCTGGCCTCGGTACCCGTATCAATACGGTTATGCAGGCAGCATTCTTCAAGATCAGTGAAATCCTTCCTGAACAGGAAGCCATCGACTTGATCAAGAAGTACATCAAGAAAACCTTTATCAAGAAGGGCGAGGAAATCGTCAAGAAGAACTGGGCAGCTGTAGATGGTGCAAGTGCTGCTTTGCATCAGGTAGTCATTCCTGCAAAGATTACCGAGAGTTTTGTGCCTAAGGCACTGCTTCCCTCCAATGCCAGTGATTTTGCAAAAGACATCATGGAACCCATCATGCACCTCAATGGCAATGATATTCCTGTTTCCAAAATGTCCTTCGATGGCACCTTGCCTACCGGTACCGCAAAGTACGAGAAGCGTGGTGTTGCTCCCTTCATTCCTCATTGGATTGCCGAAAATTGTATCCAGTGCAACCAATGTGTACAGTCCTGCCCACATGCTGCAATTCGTGCCAAGCAGATTGATCCTGCTGATCTTGCCGGTGCTCCTGAGACTTTCAATACACTCAAGTCTAATACCAAGAATGATCGTGGCCTTCTGTTCAAGATTCAGATCTATACTGAAGATTGCCAGGGTTGTGGTGTTTGTGTAGAGACTTGTCCTGCAAAGAACAAGGCTTTGGCCTTGAGTCCAATTGCCGACGAAAGGGCAAAAGGCGAGACCACCAATTCTGAATTCTTCGAAAAGTTGCCGTATGATGTTCTTGATGGAACCCTCGAGACTTCAGTCAAGGGCCTTCAGTTCAAGCAGCCTCTGTTTGAATTCTCCGGTGCTTGTGCTGGATGTGGCGAGACTCCGTATGTCAAGATGGTGTCGCAGATTTGCGGTGACCGTATGATCGCTGCCAATGCAACCGGTTGTTCCTCCATTTATTCCGGTACTTTCCCTTCTATTCCTTATACCACCCGTACCTCTGATGGTCGTGGACCGGCATGGGGAAACAGTCTTTTCGAAGACAACGCTGAGTATGGTCTTGGTATGAGGCTCGCTGTAGACAGCAACCGCAACCAGTTGAAGATCTACATCGACCGTTTGTTTGCACTCGGAACGACCCCTGCTTTCAAGGCCGCCATAGAGAAGTCCCTTTCTCTCTGGACCGAATCTACCGATGCTGCCGTTGAGGCACAAAAAGAAGTTCAGGCTTTGCTTCCCGATGCCTTGGCAGCTGCCAAGACCAATGAGGAAAAGGAAGTCCTGGGGAAGATTGTCGAATTGAAGGACTACTTCTCCGACAAGGTTGTCTTTATTATCGGTGGTGATGGTTGGGCTTATGATATCGGTTACGGTGGTGTTGACCATGTCGTCGCCTCCGGTAGGAATGTGAACATTCTGGTACTTGATACCGAGGTTTACTCCAATACCGGTGGACAGGCTTCCAAAGCTACTCCGATTGCCGCAGTTGCAAAGTTTGCAAATGCCGGTAAACAGATTGGCAAGAAAAACATGGGCTTCATGTGCATGACCTACGGACATGCTTATGTCGCTTCCATTTCCTTGGGTGCCAACAGGGCTCATGCCCAGAAGGCTCTGCAAGAAGCAATTGCCTGGAACGGTCCTTCGATCGTATTCTGCTATTCTCCTTGTATCAACCATGGAATGAACATGCGTTTCAGCCAGGTTGAAGAGAAGAAGGCTGTTGATGCAGGTTACTGGCCGATGTATCGTTTCAATCCTGCCATGGAAGAGGGCAAGAAGTTTGTTTGGGATACCAAGCCAGCCACTGGTTCCTTCCAGGACTTCATCAAGGGCGAGGTTCGTTATACTTCATTGTATAAGACCAATCCTGAGCATGCGGATGAGTTGTTTGCAAAAGCCGAGGCAGATGCAAAGAATCGCATGAGTTTCTATGAGAAGCTTGGTCCTCTTATGTAAGTTTTGCCTTGGTTGATTTTTCGGCCAGGACAATGTATTGATGTAGAAACCAGGACCCGTTGCAAGTGTAATATTTGCAACGGGTCCTTTCTGTATTCCCTGGTATCTTCATCCAGGAATATTGTTTTATTTTTCCTTGTGCCAAGTTTGCATCTTTTTGAGGATTCTGTTTATACCTGTACTATTCTTATTACCTACTTGTGACTAAACAGATGATTTTGTGATATGAAAATTTGATTTATGCTTTTTATTTCTTACTATATTTACATATATAGTCATAGAAATAGATTATGATGCCATAAGTTTAATATATGTTAAAATAAGTTAAAACTATATAATATATTATTATAAAATATTTTTTAGATTTTAATTAAAAAAAGATAGAATAGTAATTTACAACTATTGACATAAGTCTTACTTCTGACTATTATAAAGCCAAGTTCAGGAAAAGGACTTAAAAACTTGCACAGGAGCTTTCCAAGGCTCTTAAGGGATTACCTAATGAAAAAGAATATTATTGCACTTTTGACAGTAGCCTTGTTCACCTCTCTCTCCTTGTTTGCCACAGTCACCACAGAGACCTTGCCTGACGCAAAAAATCTTACTCTCAATACGTCAATCGCCGGTATCAACTATATGGCGCTTACCCAGGATGCAATTGGTGGCAATACGGTTGCCGCGTATAATACAGTTATTGCGCATCCTGTTTCCGATAAAACAATTACAAGTTCAGCCAATACCGGCACCATTGCCTATCTGAACGTCCTGTCCAATAGAAGGACTGGTTTCAAGGTAACCATGACAGCAACTGCCCTTGCCGGGACTTCCGGAAATAACTATAAGATCAACTACACGGTAACGGCTGGCAGTAATGCAACCTTCAACACCGCCAATGGTTCCTCCAATGTAAATAACACGGTTTCATCTTCCAACCTCACCGGTCTTACTGGTTACAGTTATGCAGTCTCGGCTCAGGTCAATGCAGCAGAGTATGCAGCAGCTCTCGAAGATAACTATACCGGTACTGTCACCTTCACCTACTCAGCAATATAGTTGTTGATGATTGCATAGTTTGTCTGTCCAAAGGAGCTACTCTTATCGGGTAGTTCCTTTTTTGTTTGTTTAGGTATCGATACAGGTTGATTTCAAGAGCAGAAAAATACGCGAATCAATTGCTGTCATTTCCCTGCAGTAGTATGCTGGAAGCATGAAGGAACATATATTGGCTATAGGGCCTGACGCAGAATTCTTGACAATAGGAGAGGCTTTGGAAGCTAGCAAGAGGTTGACAGGGGAAGTTGTCTTTACTCTTGCTCCCGGTGAGTATCGGGAAAAACTTCGCATTGAGCGTCCTGATTGTACGTTTCGAGGTACCTCCCCATATAGTACGACAATTGTCTATGGGGATTTTGCGTCCCAAAAACAAGGTGGAAAAATTCTGGGAACAGCTTCCAGTGCTTCTGTTACCGTAGCAGCTCCCCGGTTCAAAGCCCAGAATCTTACTTTTGCCAATGATTTCGATTACTTTGCACATTGGGATTTGGTGAAGGACAACCCCGGAATGAAAACAGGCTTGCAAGCAGTAGCTTTCATGACCACGGCCTTGGCAGATGATACACACCTGAGTGGATGTCGTTTCCTGGGTTATCAGGATACGTTATATCTTGACGAAGGAAGCCATGTATTGAAGGACTGCTACATAGAAGGATCCATAGACTTTATCTTTGGAAAGGGAAAGAGTCTCTTTTGCGATTGCTCGATACTCTCAAAGGCAAGTGGATATGTCTGTGCTCCCTCAACTTTTGAAAATTCACTTGGTTTCTTATTTTATAAATGCAGGTTTTTA
Source organism: uncultured Sphaerochaeta sp. (assembly GCF_963676625.2). Classification (GTDB taxonomy): domain Bacteria; phylum Spirochaetota; class Spirochaetia; order Sphaerochaetales; family Sphaerochaetaceae; genus Sphaerochaeta. The sequence continues at coordinate 1,183,203 of NZ_CAXXYB010000004.1, read as the reverse complement.
AGTGAAGTAGATCAAGTGCTTCCGAGAAGTGTCTTTATCGGAAGACCCTGGCATCCCAAGGCAGCTCCCCCGATTGTCTCCTATGCAGGACTGATCGATTGTTTTCTTGATGAGCATATCAATAAGGAAGGCTGGACCTTCATGCATGCCAACTGCCTTGATGGCACCCAGGTCTTCTTTACCCCCAAGCAATCACGATTCTTTGAATCGGGGAGTACGGGCCCTGGTGCGGTAGCTTTCCCAGGGGAGAACAGGGTTTTTCTTGATGAAAAACAAAGAGCTGAAACCCTGAAGGAATTTGAGGTTTCCTGATAGAGAGATTTTCTATCACAAACAAGAGTTCCATTTACAATTTAGGTAGCTTTTGATTCATGGGTGTCCTGAAAGCCTTCTTTTTATTACTATGAAAGATATCCTTGTATAGTAAGGCTGGTGCTTTTTCTACAGAGGGAAGGCAGATAGCAGTGGAGGAAAGGTATGTCCAATACATCCATAACACAAAGAGCCTTGGCTGATTCGCTCAAGAAGCTTATGACAAACACTCCCATAAACCACATACATGTGCAGATGATAACCGATGATTGTGGGCTTACCCGTCATACATTTTACAATCATTTTCGTGATGTGTATGAATTGCTGGGATGGATATACGATCAGGAAGTCATCGAAGGGCTGGATCAGTATTGCACGCTTGCACAATGGCCTGAAGGTATTCTGTTGGTCCTGCAATATACGGAACGGAACCGCGTTATCTGTTTGAATACCTTTCATTCCTTGGGACGTGATCATCTGGAAGGTTTCCTGTATCGGGTTTTCTTTCAGCTTCTGGAGGATGTGGTCAAAAAGATCAGTCAAACAATGACCCTGCCCAAGGGAATCAAACAGGAATGTTGCGAATTTTATGCGAATGCCTTGGTCGGTGTCTTTACTGCCTGGCTCAAGACCAATCTTGAGAAATCTCCCCAGCAGATGGCGGATCAGATTGACCGGGTCATGAGTGGAAGTATCATTCATACTTTGCAAAAATTCGATATGAAACAACTATAATGCGTGTATTCCGATACACTTTGCCTTGGTTGTGCAATTATGACACGTGCATGTAATTTTGTTCATTGATTAGCCATTTTCCCATGGGTATCCTTGTTTCTGTAATGCTCCTCCTGAAGAGCAAAAGCAAAGAAGAACGAGGAAAATACTATGAACAATTACGAAAGAATTACTCCAAAAACTCCAGAAAACATTGCAAACCGCCATGCCTACTTGCTTGGTGGCGGCATTGGATCTCTTTCTGCAGCAGCATTTATGATCCATGATGCACATATGCCAGGGAAAAATATTCACATACTTGAGAAGCTTGATCTGTTAGGTGGTTCAATGGATGGGGCAGGAACTGCCGAGAAAGGATACACTGCCAGGGGTGGTCGTGAGATTGAATCCCATTTCGAGTGTTTCAATGATCTCTATTCTTTCATCCCTTCACTCAATGACCCAAATATCAGCATCCTGGATGAATTTCGCCAACTGAACATTGAAGAACCGATTGAGTCCCATTGTCGTTTGGTGGAGAAACAGGGTACTCCCTCCGACTTCTCTTCCTTTGGATTGAGTCAGGCAAACGCCCTTGAATTGGCAAAGTTGCACATGTTGACAGAAGAGGCTCTGGGTGGGACTACCATTGAACAGTTCTTCTCACCTAGTTTCTTCGAAACAAATTTCTGGTATTTCTGGGTTACGATGTTTGCTTTTGAGCCTTGGCATAGTGTCGTTGAGGTAAAGCGTTACGTCGAACGATTCATGCATCTTATCGGGGGAATGAATTGTTTGAAAGGAATTCTCCATACCGAATACAATCAATTTGATTCCCTGATCCTTCCTCTCCTTACCTGGTTGAAGGACAATGGTGTGCAATTCCAGATGGGTTGTGATGTAACCGATATCGATTTTGATTTCTCAAATGGCAAGAAAACCGCTACACGTATCTTGTTCACCAAGAGTGGTAAAGCAGGACAGATCGATGTTGCCCCAGATGATCTTGTATTGTTCACCAATGGTTCCATGACACAGAATACACAACGTGGTGATTTCAATACCCCGGCTCCCCTCAATCGTTCCGAGAACAAGGGTTGTTTCTCCGTCTGGGAAAAACTTGCAAAAAAATCACCAGAATTCGGACATCCTGAAGTTTTTTGCTCCGATGTCGACAAGACCAAGTGGATGAGTTTCACCGTTACCTTGAAAGACGACGACATCGTATTTCCGTACCTCACCAAATTGACTGGTGACAAGCCGGGAATGGGTGGCTTGGTAACGATCAAGGATTCCAGTTGGCTGATGAGCTGGGTGGTGCCTAAGCATCCTCATTTCATCGATCAACCCGATAACGTCAAGGTATTGTGGGCCTATGCCTTGAAACTGGATGTCCCCGGTGACTACATCAAGAAAACCTATGCAGAATGCACTGGTCGCGAGATGTTTGAGGAATTGCTGTACCATATGGGCTTGGAGAAACAGATTCCTGCGATTCTTGACCATACCGTCAACGTCATTCCCTCGATGATGCCCTATATTACCTCACAGTTCATGCCTCGTGTTGCTGGTGATCGTCCTGAGGTTATTCCCGCAGGAAGCCAGAATTTTGGATTCTTGGGCCAATATGCCGAAGTTCCCCATGATTGTGTCTTCACCGTGGAATACTCGGTACGCACAGCAATGATGGCTGTCTACGGGTTGCTGGACCTGAATAAACCCGTTGAGGAGATTTATCCCGGTTGGTACGATATCCGAGTCTTGTCCAAGGCCGCAAAAACTTGTTTGGGTGTAGGCAATACCTCTCTGGGCACCATTCCCCTGGCTCTCTTGGTAAGTAACTTGAAAGATCTTGAACTGAATAAATTATTATAGTTTGAGTGTTTTTCTTCCGCTTCTTTTACCTGTGAATTCATTGTGAAGGAAAGGAAAATCATGGCAACGAACTGTCTGGAATAAGGGAACTATCGTTCTGCATTCCGAACAGGATCGTTGCCTTTTTTGTAGGGATTGTCCTCTGTTTTGATATATTGCAAAGTGCTTTGTTGTTTTCCTGACTTTTGGTTCCTTAAGGGTTTTTGGTGTTTTGCATCCAATATCAAAAAAAAACCAAGATTGTCCCAAAAATTTTGCATATACGGGAGGCAAGGGGTATGCAAGAATTTCTATAGAGAAAATCCATTTAGGAGGATTACATGAAAAAGTTTGCTGTTGTTTTGAGTCTGGCTCTCACGCTTGTGATGCCGGTCTTCGCCCAAGGACAAGGTGAAAGTAATTCCGTGTCGATCGGATGTGCTATTTACAAGTTTGATGACACTTTCATGACTGGGGTCAAGAATGCCATCGTTGCCGCAGCTGCCAAGACTGATGCCAAGATTGATGTTGTTGATTCAATGAACATCCAGGCCACGCAGAATGAAAAGGTTGACCTCTTTATCACCAAGGGTGTCAAAGCCATGGAAATCAACCCTGTTGATCGTACTGCCGCCGGTGTAATCATCGACAAAGCCAAGAAAGCCAATATCCCCGTAGTATTCTTCAATCGTGAACCACTTGCCGAAGATATGGCAAAATGGGACAAGGTATACTATGTCGGTGCAAAGGCCGAGGAATCAGGGACGATGAGTGGCCAGATTATTGCCGATTACTGGAAAGCCAATAAGGCTACCATGGATCGCAATGGTGATGGAGTCCTCCAGTATGTCATGCTCAAAGGTGAGCCCGGACACCAGGATGCAGAGCTTCGTACCGAATATTCCATCAAGTGTCTCAAGGACAATGGAATGAAGGTCGAGAAACTTGCCGAAGATACCGGTATGTGGGATCGCGTCAAGGGCCAGGAAAAAATGGCTGCTTTCATTGCTTCCCAAGGCGACAAGATTGAAGCCGTATTTGCAAATAACGACGACATGGCCCTTGGTGCCATTGAAGCTCTCAAGGCTGCCGGTTATTTCAAGGATGGAAAATTCATGCCCGTCGTAGGTGTTGATGCCACTGCTCCCGCTCTTCAGGCTCTTGAAGAAGGTACCTTACTTGGAACCGTCTTGAATGACGCAGTCAACCAAGGCCGTGCAACCTTCATGCTTTCTTATGAATTGGCCACTGGGAAAACCCCGACTTCTGCTTCTATCGGATATACCATTTCTGATGGCAAGTATGTATGGGTTCCTTACCAGAAAGTCACCAAGGAAAACTACAAGCAGTTTAAATAAGACTGGTTGGATGTAGATTCTCCCTCCGGGTTCTTGAAAATCCGGAGGGTTTCTTATAAGAGAGAAGGGCTCTGGGGCGACCAGTGCCACCAAGGAACCGTATGTACATATTAGAAATGAACCATGTCTCCAAATCTTTCCCTGGTGTTAAGGCTTTGGATGATGTAACGCTAAAAGTAAGACCAGGAACAGTACATGCATTGATGGGTGAAAATGGAGCAGGTAAATCCACGCTCATGAAATGTTTGTTTGGCCTGTATTCAATGGACCAAGGTGAAATTCTTTTCAATGAACAACCTGTAAAAATTGAAAACGTAAAAGAGGCTTTGCATCTTGGAATCTCGATGATACATCAGGAATTGCATTTGATTCCCTATCGCTCGGTCATGGAAAATATCTGGTTGGGACGTTTTCCGCGGATTGGAGGGAAGAGAAGTCCTTTCGTCGACCATTCAGTGATGTACAAGAAAACTGATGAATTGTTGAAGGAACTCAATCTGACTATCAAGCCCGACGATAAGTTACGTATGCTTTCTGTTTCCAAGGCACAAAGCGTTGAGATTGCCAAGGCTGTTTCCTATGCATCGAAAATAATCATTATGGATGAACCCAGTTCCTCCCTGACGGAAAACGAAGTAGATCACTTGTTTACCATTATTCGTGCCCTGAAGGCTAAGGGTGTGGCTATCATCTATATTTCTCATAAAATGGAAGAAATCCTGCAGATTTCCGATGAAGTAACCATTATGCGTGATGGAAAGAATGTCGGGACCTGGGCAGCCAATGAACTCACCACCTCCTTGATAATCAAGAAGATGGTAGGACGCGATCTTACCAATAGGTTTCCAGCGCGTGAAAGCAAGATCGGGGAAGAGTTGCTCCGCATCGAAAATTATACCTCTCCAAGCAAGAGAAGTTTCCAAAATGTTTCCATGACCCTCCATAAGGGCGAGATTCTTGGAATCGGGGGACTTGTCGGAGCCCAACGAACGGAAGTCATGGAAGCTGTGTTTGGTCTTCGTCTTCACAGTGAAGGACATTTGTATATCAAGGGCAAGGAAAAGGTTTGCAACAGTGCCTATGAGGGCAAGAAACTGGGAATGGCTCTGTTGACGGAAGAACGACGGGCAACGGGAATTTTCCCGGTACTTTCTGTTCAGGATAATCTTCTTATTGCAAATATGTCTTCCTATACGAATAAGGCCCGGTTGCTCGTAAATAATTGGATGAGTGCCGATGTCGATAAAAGCCTCAAGGAACTGGATGTAAAGACCCCTTCTGCAAAAACCCTCATAAAGAGTCTTAGCGGAGGGAATCAACAAAAGGTATTGATCGCCCGTTGGTTGCTGACTACTCCCGATATCCTGATTCTTGACGAACCGACCAGAGGTATAGACGTTGGGGCAAAATATGAAATCTATGTGATTATGTCTGCTCTTGCAGCCCAGGGCAAAGGTGTCATCATGATCAGTTCGGAAATGCCGGAATTGATCGGCATGACTGATAGAATCGTGGTGATGAGTGAAGGGCGTGTTGCCGGTACGGTAGACAGCAAGAAGACTGACCAGGAAGAAATAATGCAACTGGCGACGAAGTATGTCGGCTAGGTAAGGAGTCAATATGAAAAATAATAATACTGCGACTGACAATCTGGTGAGTGGAAAGAAAACCCTCAAGCAATTTGCCATGGAAAAGGCAATCTTTCTGGTTCTTTTGCTTTTGGTTGTTGTCATAGCGATAATCAATCCAAGAATTTTAAGCCTACGTGTTGTCCGTGATATCTTGATGATGAGTTCGACGAAAATCATCATGGCCCTGGGGATGATGTTTGTTATTCTGACTGGTGGCGTTGACCTTGGTGGTGGACGTATGGTTGGTATGGCAGCAGTAATTTCTGCATCCTTTTTGCAGAATCCTGATTATGTTCGACGTTTCTACCCTGAACTTGGACAGATATCCATTATCTTTCCCATATTGTTGGCTGTTCTTGTCGGGACGCTGTTTGGAATGGGAAACGGAATGATAGTAGCTAAATTCAAGGTTCCTGCCTTCATTGCAACCCTCAGTTCAATGTTGATAATCTATGGAGTGACTTCCATCTATTTCAATATGACCCCAAACAATAGCCAACCCATCGGAGGATTGAGGAATGATTTCACCTTTCTTGGGTCTGGATCGATAGGTTTCATACCTGTCATTTGTATTTTTGCCGCTGTTGTCGCCGTGATTGTCTGGGTAATACTCAATAAGACAGTATTTGGCAAGAATATCTATGCAGTCGGTGGCAATCCTGAGGCTGCAGCCGTGTCCGGTATCAATATCACCAAGACTTTGGTCGGCCTTTTTGGTCTCTGCGGTGGACTCATTGCTTTCTCAGGGGTATTGGAAGCGGCAAGAACTGGTGGTGCTACGAATAACTATGGTAATGGTTATGAACTTGATGCCATCGCTTCTTGTGTAGTCGGGGGAGTTTCCACTACCGGTGGCGTTGGCACGGTCAGCGGGGTAATCGCCGGTGTTATCATTTTTTCCTTCATCAACTATGGCCTGACTTTTATTGGTGTCAATCCGTACTGGCAGAACATCATCAAGGGTCTGATCATTGTTACTGCGGTTTCGTTCGATATCCGCAAATACGTGCAGAAGAAATAGTTCTTTCTTTTTCCGTTACAGGGGACTGTCTGGAGATGGTCCCCTTTCTTTAGTTCAGGGATTGGAATAATAATCTCTGGTATTCTTCATTGAACATGGTTTTTTTGGTTACCAAGGCGAAATCCACCGTCTTCTCTACAGGTTTCCTGCCATTGAGAAGATCCACGGCAGCTTGTACCGAGCGATATCCCATATTAAAGGCATTTACCACCACCAGGGCATCCAGACCGTTATTCTCCAATAATTGGATTTCATATTGGGTGGTCCCGAAAGCTATGAAGTGAATACCCTCTTTTCCTTTGATTGCATCGGCCGCTCCATGGGCTGTATTTTCTTCCAAGGCGAATACCAGGTTTACCGAGGTATCCTCACTGATGGTTTTTTGGGTAATGTCCTTGGCTCTTGATTCGTCGCTGAAGCTATAGGTTGCATAACGAATGGTTGCCTTGTCGTTGGTATTGAAAACCTCCACGAGACCTTGCATCATATTGGTCATGGGCGTGCTGTCGGGTAGGGATCCCAGAACCATTGCGTTGATGCTTTCATCCTTTGCAAACAGGGAGAACGCATGGTAGGCCATTTCTTTGCCGATCTTTTTGTAATCAGCTGTTATGGAAAAATCGGCAGTCTCCGTGGCGAGGGAAGAATCTGCCAGAACAACTTCAATACCCTTTGACCTTGCCTTACGGACAACCTCCTCAAGGTTGATGCTATGGCTGGGAGATAGGACAATCGCATCAAACTTTTCTTCGATTGCCTTTTCGACGCAGGCAATCTGGCCTTCATAGTCAGATTCATTTACCGGGGCAAGAAATTCCAAAACAGTATCAGTCTTGGTCCGTGCATTCCGGGCCCCATTCTTTACTTCCCCCCAGAATTCTCCTCCTTGCATCATGGTGATGACCGCGATTCGATAGGGATTATCCTTTTCATTTCGTTTTTCGCAAGATGAAAATAGAAGGAGGGAAATAACGAGAATTATCAGATATCGGGAAAATGTACGTTTCATTTCTTTTCCACCTTGATTGTGTGTATCGGAGAGTTCTCCGGGATGATGATATTTACCAAGGTTCCTTCATCCAGTTCACTGGAGATTTCCAGTCCAAAGTCCGAACCATAATATAATTGGACTCTTTGGTGGACATTTTTTACACCGATACCACTTCCATCAGGGAGATGGTTTGCCGAACACTTAAGTATATGCAATAGGGTATTCTCATCCATTCCGACCCCATTGTCCTTCACTTCAATGACGATGGCCCCTGGTTTTCTTCTGAAAACCTTGATATCAATATGCCCCAGTTCCTGTAGATACTTGATACCATGGTAGATTGCATTTTCCACGATGGGCTGGACTATGAGCTTGATGGTGGGTAGGTCCAGCATATCGGCAGGAAGATCGATGGAGAATTCAAATTTTCCCCTATAGCGTGTCTGTTGGATGATCAAGTAGTTGCGGACATGTTCCAGTTCCTCTTCCAACGTAATGATGTCATGGCCTTTGCTGATGGAAATTCGGAAAAGTTTGGCCAGGGACGTAATCATTTTAATAACCCCTTCGGTATCCCCTTGCTCTGCCATCCAAACGACTGAATCAAGGGTATTGTAGAGAAAATGTGGGTTGATCTTTGCCTGGAGGGCATCAAGTTCAAACTTTCTTTTCATCTCCTGGGATTTTACTATATCGTCCATCAGTTGTCGGATTCGTTGAATCATCTTTGCAAAGGAGAGGGAGAGGGCTGCCACTTCCTTGTTACCCTTTACCGGGGGAGGTACCGAAAGATCCCCGTTTTCCACTGAGATCATCAATTTTTCCAATTGTCGTATAGGCCTGCTGATCCAAGAGGATACCAGTCTGGCAAGAAAGATGGTGATAATGATACAGACAAGAACCAAGAGTATCATCAGGGTAGTGAATTGATTCAAGCCTCGCATCAATTCATCCATGAAGGCGACTCCTACGATTCTCCAGCGGCAATTATTGACAGTGTCGATGATGGTGAGTCTTTCTCGTCCGTCAAACGTGCTGGTGAAGGTTCCGAAGATATGGTCATTGACCGCGTCGAGATCTTCCTTGAAGATATTGGAATTGATCAGTTGCTGAAGGGGATGGTAGACAATCTTTCCGTTGTTATCAATGAAATAGACATATCCGGTGGTTCCTAGTTTTGCACTTTGGCAGAGTTCGCTGACGGCTGAGAAATTCATGTCGATGAGCAAGAGTCCCTGTTCGAGTTCTCCTCCTGGTTTGGTATAACTGATCTGCTGACTATAGGTGATGACCCAAGGATATTGGCTAGGAAATAGTTGTTGTACATGTGGTCCTGTAAAATAGAAGTTTCCTTCACCTCCTATGGCCCTGGTGAACCATTGTTGGGCAACTATTTTTTGGGATTCCCGTATTGGAGTCTGGGATGTTCCAAAAAGTCTGTTTCCCTCCATGTCAAACAAAATGAGGGAGACGATATCCTGACGACTTGCAAGGATAGCTTTCAGTTTCCCTTCGATTTCCTTAGTTGAATATTGGTCTGTTTGTTTTGCAAGTTCCCGGGCATACCCGGCAACGGTTACGATATCATTGATATAGTAACTAAGGTTTGCATTGACCTGGCGGACGATCTCTCGGGTGGAGACAGTTGCATTTTCCTTGATGGTATTGGAGAATTCATGGTAGAGAATGATAGTGATGAAAAGGGTAAAAGAAATAGAAACCACGGCAATTGCAATGGTAAGGATGGTTTTGATACTTCTATCCTGGAGGTTGGTATGCATTCCTTTACCTGTGGCCTTGTCTGTATTGTGAAGGGGAACACCCTTCATATCGCTTGAAGCAGAAGCTGAAATAGTTTGGTTCGGTAAAGCCTATGGCCCTGGCAATCTCGTAGGTTTTGTCCTCTGTTTTTATCAAAAGCTCCTTGGCGCGGGAAAGGCGGGTATTGGTAAGGTATTGGACAAAGGAAAAACCTGTTTCCCGTTTGAACGTCGTGCTGAAATAAGAGGGGCTGATTCCGATACTATCGCAGACCTCATCAAGACCAAATCCTGTTTCCTGAAAGTGGGTGTTTATGAGGGCCTTGGCTTGTTCGACAAACTGGATATGTGAATTTTGCCGCTGTCCACTGATGGTGGTCTGGATATTCCCGGCCAATCGGGAAAACCATCGACGAGCTTTTCCCAGAGTGGTCAAGGTACCGATTTCCGAGAAAAAGTTTCTTGTTTCCTGGTCATCGTTGAAATCAGATAACGAATAACTATATTCTACCACTAATTCATTAAGGGCGGAAAGGATACCCAATATATACGATTGCAACCTTTCGATGGAAAGCAGGGCTACTTGTTCTCCGAAGAGTTTGTCGACATTCTCGATCATTTGTTCTTCTGAGCCCATTTTCACTGAGATGATGAAATTGCTGCAAAGCGTTTCGAAATTATTTTTTTCCAGCTTTGCATTGGGTTTTTCCAAGTCACTTATATACAGTATGTTCTGATCAGGATAAAAAGAACTGTAGTTCAAGGCTGCCAAGGCTTGCCTATAGGATAAGGCAATGGTTGAGGGAGTATGTCCCAGGGTACCCAAACCAATGGGTATGGGAAACGTAAAATACTTGCTGAGATAGGCATGGAGTTGTTCTACTTGCCTGAAGGTCTTTTTCATGAAATTTGAATCATAGTGTTTCTGGTTGAAGCTGTTTCCTGTAAAAATCGCTATGATTTGGTTTTCAAACTGGAAAACATTTGGCCCCTGATCCTTGTGCAATACCTCTTCGGCTATCTGAAGCATCGCCATAGCCTGCAGGGGATCATTTTCCATCTTGTGGTCTGTCTCAAACGTTGCTACCACGAATTCATCACCGGCAAGGTCATATCCATATTCCTTCGCCTTGGCAATGAAGGAATCGTCTGAGACCTGGTGTACAGAGGTAAGCAAAGAGACCAAAAACTTTTCCTTGATCAGGGGCAAGGCCTGCTGATAGGCGTTTTTTAGCCTGTTCTGGTCTTGCATCCTGATGATATCCTCATCGAGGCGTTTGGCTGTCCGTTCAAGTAGCTTGCAAATATCCTCGACGGAAACAGGTTTGAGAACATACTCACTCACATCATATCTGATGGCTTGCTGGGCGTAGGTAAATTCATCATAGCCACTGAGGATGATGATGGTTATCGGTGGATAGGAATACCGTATTTGCTTGATGAGTTCCATGCCGTCGAGATAGGGCATACGAATATCGGTAATGACAACATCAGGATGCAGTTCATCTATTATTTCCAGGGCTTCTATTCCGTTGCCGGCTTCTCCCACGATGGAGAACCCATAGGCCTCCCAGGGAGTCCTGTCACGGATGCCCTCGCGCACTGGTGTTTCGTCATCTACTAGCAGAATTTTATATGGCATAGGATATATGGTAGTATGAAAAACACCAACACGCAAGAAAATCCAAGAGCTGTCAGGCTTTTGTCCAATGGTCAAACATCACAGCGGTTGAACGGTTCATTTCCTCCATGAAATCACTGGTATGCTTTTTGAAGTAATAATAATCCGCAATGGATCCCGTATTATCAAAAGGTAGGCTATTGGTTGCCCTTCTTTGTTTTTCCAAGGGAGAAAAAGCCGCTTCCAACTGATCAAGATGCAACTCTTGATATTGATTCTCCATGAATATTGACTCTTCAAGACATCGTGGGGTCAGCTTTATCTCTTGTTGGTTTTTCTTGTATCCAAAGACTACCATACACGCAGGAATGGTATAGCTACTGAGATTCAACACGGTTTTGACCTGTTCAAAGTTTTCCAGGATATCCCCGATGTAACAGGAGCCGATACCCAAGGATTCGGCAGCGATTACCGATGTTTGGGCAGCAATGATGGCATCTTGCAAACAAAGATGGAGGTCTCCCAGTCCAGGATTTCTCCAGGCAGCCAGGTTTTTCTGTTCTCCCTTGGCTTTGGAGCCCCCTTCCTGAAAATAGTTGACCCATTTTTGCATATCGGCAAGAAAGATCCAGACCATGGGAGCTTTTGCGATCATGGGTTGGTCATCGCAAAGTGTCGCCAGAGTTTCCTTTTCCTTTTGATCGGTAACTTCAATTACGGAATAGAGGGTCATATTTCCTGCTGTAGGTGCACGAAGGGTTGCTATTTTGATGGCTTTGGCATCTTCTGGAGTTATTTCCTTTTCAAGAAAAGACCGAACTGATCTGCGTTTATCAAGTATATTCAAAGTTTCATTCATACAATGATTATAACCGTTGAAATTGGCTTATGCCAAGATGCAATTGGACAAGATATACAAAGAACGAGAGTTGAGCTATCATGAACGATATGAAAAGCGTCAAGGTTTACCGATATCGATGGCTCATCCTCTTTTCCCTCATGCTTTTGGTTTTTGCCGTAGAGATTCAATGGATGAATCTTGCACCGGTCGGAAGAGTTGCCAACCTGTTTTTTCAAGGACACTTCAGTGAATCATTTGCTTCTCCCATTGATTTGTTTTCCTTGACCTATATGGTGGTATTCGTTGTTGCGAGCCTACCTTGTTCCTATGCGATACATCGTTTTGGAATCACCATCAGTATATGGATAGCCTCTTCCCTGATTATCTTTGCAAGTCTGTGCAAAGGTGTGTATGTGGACAGTTTTTCGATTTTTCTTTTCAGTCAATTTATTCTGGCTATAGCCCAGGCTTTGATTTTGAACAGTATTACTGAGATAATTTCCAGATGGTTCTCAATCCGTGAAAGGGGAATGGCCGTCGGTATCATATCGGCCACCCAGTATTTTTCGTTGGGTTTTGTTATGGTGTTCTCTCCTCTCTTTATTATCACCGATGCAGCCTCAATAAATTATGGCAGTGGTTTTGAAAAAATGATCATCGTGTATTCTCTAATAAGTGGCGTGTTTGCCCTGGTTGCCGCATTGCTGATGCGTGAGAATCCTCATTCACCTTCTTCTTCTTTCCAGCCAGAATCCAAGTTTTCTTTTTTCCGATCCTTTGCCATTATGAGTGCGAATCCTTCCCTTCGCGGATTGATTTTTATCTTTGCCATCGGATGGGGCGTGCTCATGACTTTCTTGAGCAAGGTCGATTTTGTAAGTTCCTTGTTGGGTTTCCCTGATTCCAATGGAAAGCTAGGAATTGCCTTGCTTGGTGGAGGTATGCTTGGGGCAATTGTCTTGCCTTCTTTTTCCGATAAATTCCGTAAACGGAAATTCTTCTATGTGCTTTGCTGCTTTTGCTCAATTCCCGGTCTTCTCCTTCTGATATTCAGCCAAGATATCGGTCAATTTTTCTTTTCCAATACGACTGTGGCCCTTTTGGGGACCTCCATTTTTGGTTTTTTCTTGCTGAGTTCAATTCCCATTGGTCTGCAATATGCCGCGGAATTGGGACAAGGGGTTTCAGAGGAGATTATCCAGGCCGTGATTATGCTTTGCTCCCAGGCCATTGGTTCTGTCCTCATGATTCTTACCCTCTTGGGAGGAGCTCCTTATGCAGGAAGGATGCTTGCTTTTTTTGCTACATTAATGTTTGCCTGCATGATAGGAAGTACCTTTCTCAAGGAATCTCCATTGATTATCACCGAAGAGGAACGACTTACCAATGTAATTGAAAAGGAGATAGTGCACCATCAATGATGACCATTCGAGAAGCTAACGAAAATGATATTCCCAGGATTTTACAGTTTGTCAGAGAACTGGCAATATATGAGAAGTTGGAAAGTGAAGTGGTTGCGACCCCTGAACAAATGCGTTTGTGGTTGTTTGAAAAGAAAAAAGCATCGGTACTGTTTTGTTGTAATGATGGCTTGGAAATAGGGTTTGCCCTCTATTTTTATAATTTTTCTACCTGGAAAGGGTGCTGTGGTCTCTATATTGAGGACTTGTATATTCAAAAAGAGTATAGAGGCAGAGGATTTGGAAAGGCCTTGATAACAGAGATTGCCCAGTTGGCAAATAAAGAAGGCTGTGCAAGGGTTGAATGGGCTTGTCTGGATTGGAACCAAAGTAGCATCGATTTTTACAAAAGTCTTGGAGCCTGTCCCCAGGAGGACTGGTCTGTCTTTCGGTTGACAGGTCCTTCCTTGGAGGCTTTCTCAAAAAGCTAGTGTTGGTTCTTTTATGTTCCTTTTGAATTTTATTCCAAATTGAAGGGTTTCCTGCTGATACGGTATTTCGTTTTTAAATTCCGTTCAAAGGTAATGGTCGTGGTTGCAATCTGTCTATGCAATACTGTTGTTCTCCCTTTCTTTGGGCCTCCAAGTCGCTTATGGCTTCAAGGATACAAGAAGCCAAATGGTTGTTTTCCTTTTTGGCCAGCAAGCTGAGGTATACTGAATCGTTGGTCCTTGATTCCATTTTCACCAGGAAGCGTTGGACCGTGCAATAGAAGCCATTGCGATTCAGGAGTCTCAGCTCAGAGGTCTGCAGGCTTCCTGGTTTTTCCTTGGTTGCTTGGGCAGTATTTTTGTTTTGTTCTGCGTATTGCCTACGATCATCCGGATGTATGAGTTTTTGGGTTACAAACAATTCAGCCTCCTGCAAGGAACCTGCGATACCAAAGGGCAATAGGGTAAAGCCGTCGTCGGCATAGAGGTTTGTGTAGGTATTCTGCGAAAAATTTACCTCGAAAATTGTTATGAACACTGTCTCCAGGAGTTTCCTATAACGCGAAACAAGCAGGTTGTTCATCGGAAGGGGAATCGTCTTGGTTTGTCTGGTTTCGGCAATCTGTGTCCCTTCCTGGAAGATGCGTTTCCTATACTCTTTTTCTGGCAAGGGTTTTGAGAAAAGATAACCCTGTATGAGAGGGCATCCGATTGATTTGAAGAAAGTTGCCTGCTGTTGTGTCTCGATACCTTCGGCAATGACAGGTAGATTGAGACCCCGTGCCATGTTTACTATACTCTGTACAATGGTTTCAGACTTGTTTGAAATTCCTATCTGCCTTGAAAAAAGCATATCAAGTTTCAAGATATCTATAGGGACATCCTGCAGGGTATTCAAGGAAGAATATCCTGAACCGAAATCATCCATCAGTATCTTGAAACCTTGCTTTTGCAGAATGCTGATTGTATCGAGCAGTTGTTTGGGATTGTCCATGTAGGCAGTTTCCGTGATCTCGAGATAAATGAGGCCATGAGAGAGATCATAATGATCAACCATCTGTATGATTTTTTCACAAAGTTCTGAATCGAAAAAGTCAATTCGCGAGAGGTTGATGGAAATGGGGAGTACCCTTTTTCCTTCGTCGATCAAGGATCGTTGTAGCTTGCAGGTTTGTTCAAGTACATACATATCGAGTTTTTCGATAAACCCGTTTTCTTCAAAGAGTGGAATGAAGTCCTTGGGAGAGATTATGCCCTCTATCGGATGCACCCATCGAACCAAAGCTTCCGCTGCGACAAAGTGATTTTCATTGATGTTGAAAATTGGTTGCAGGTAGATGATGAACTGGTCGGTCTGCAAGGCATTCTCCGCTGTATCCGTAATTTTCTGTGCAGAGAGTACTTTGTCTCTCATTGCCGCGTCGTAGAAACAATATGGTTTGGCACTGTTTTCACGAATACTTCTCATTGCCAATTTTGCTCGGTCGTTGATCCTTTCTACAGGAAGGGTGATATCAGTGATCTCATATACTCCAAACGTCATCTGGAGAGTCAGGTTTACTCCTGTCGACTTGAGCAAGGCGAGGGAATAACTGGAAAAGAGCTCAGGATCGAAACCTGTTTGTGGAATGCAAAAAGCAAATTGGTCGGAATAGAATTTCCCGCAAATTCCTCGATTGCCGACCCAGGTCGAAAAGCCCTTTGCAATATGCTTGAGAACTGAATTTCCTGTTTTGTTACCGAACATATCGTTGATAATCTTGAATCGGACTACATTCCAACGGATATAGAGATATGTAGTGTCCCTGTTTTGTTGGATGAGAGTATTTGCTTCCTTGTAAAATGCTTCTCTGTTATAGAGATTGGTGAGGGGATCGAGTTGCAACTGAGCCTCCATGCATTTTTTCTTTGCATGTTGTTCCCAGCTTTCAAGTACTACGAACAGGATAACTGGATGATTTGAGCTAGAAAAGGGAACCCAGGAAATCTGAAACATACAAGATGGAGGGAGTTGTGAGCTGTTACCGGTTTCCAAGTTGAGGGTATAGGTGTCCTTGGTTTCAAGGATCTCCAGAATTTTCTCTTCAAGTAGCAATTGTGAATTTGCTGTGAACAAACTGAAGGCATTGGGTACTTTCATACAAAAATCTTGAAACTTCGAAGAACCCTCTTTTTGGGAGGTCTCCATTGCATTTATATAAATCGGTCTCATGTAATGGGCCGTGTATTCAAAGAAAGCAATGCCATTGTAGGATTTTTGGAACGAGAGCCTTTCTTGTATGGGATTTTGTTGTTTTTCCAGGATA
Organism: uncultured Sphaerochaeta sp.; assembly: GCF_963676625.2. Lineage (GTDB taxonomy): Bacteria > Spirochaetota > Spirochaetia > Sphaerochaetales > Sphaerochaetaceae > Sphaerochaeta. The sequence goes on along the minus strand of NZ_CAXXYB010000004.1, from coordinate 1,166,903 downwards.
TCCAATATCATGGTTTTGAGTAATTCCGGTTCCATCGGGAAAAAGAAACAATTGGAAGAGCCCAAGGCAAAGGACTGTTCAATGGTTTGCCGGTCCTCAGGATGTATCATGGATAAAACGGGGCTTTTCATTGCCGCTGCATGGGTTGTTCGTGCATTCAGATAGGAGAAGCCCTTATCGTAGGAGTTGATCAGATCCAGTACCACAAGAGGTGCCTCTGTTAGGGATTGTTGCAAATCCAGGGTGTCTTGTACCGTATTTTCTTCAATTACCGTAAAATTTTCTGAGAGAAGCTTATATAAATCCTGTTTTGTTGGATTTTCATCACATAAAAGAATCACCGTTGCTTTATCTTGTTGATCCATCTTTGGTTTCCTCTTTTGTGTCTTTCTAGATTAGCATGTTTTTATTATTTTTCATAAGATTATGTATCAATTTTGCATAACCATGCTCTTGTTACTAACAGAATGAATAAAAACTGAATAAAAGTATGGGAAAAATAAGAAGGGAAACAAGGGGTTTGATGAAAAAAAAAGGAATTATCCAATAATTGTTTTATGGATAATTCCCTTTTGGTACATATGCTGTTTAGCGAGGTGAAAAATCAGATTTTGCTGCTCCACAAAGAGGACAAACCCAATCATCTGGCAAATCTTCAAAGGCTGTTCCTGGTTTGACCCCGTTGTCAGGATCTCCTACTTTTGGATCGTAAATATAGCCACAAAGGTCGCATTCGTATTCTTTCATTGTCGTATCCTCCTATTCAATACAATATCGATAATATGAGCTATGGGCAATAAGAAGTTATTGGTAAATTACAAGAATTTTATTGAGCATCTTGCAAAATTTCTTCTTGAAGCTTTCAGGGGACAGGATTTCCACTGAATCCCCGCATTGTATGATTCTCAAAAAAAGCTCGATGGAGTTTTCGGCATCCATCTTGCAAATAAGGGATCCATCACTTTGTTTTTCAAATTCAGGGGTTCCATGGACCACTGCATGGAAAGCGTTCATGGCAGACTGTTCCTTGAGCTTCAATCGTAGTGGGATCATATCCATGCTTTCGTAACGTTCTTCATTTTCCTTCAGCTTAAAGGGTTTGAGGTTGTCTGGAATCGTATAGGTTTCATCAAGGATTATTGCACTGGTAATTGTGCTGATATCTATGGTGATGATCTCTGTGGTATGGCGTAACCGACCAGTCACGCTTATGGGATTTCTTCCCCCGCTATCTTCTTCCCTGAATCCGATAAAATAGGGAGCCAATTCGGTTTCCATTGGTTCCAGGCCAGTTTCTGTTTGGACAATCCTTACGATACGTCCTGATACCCAGGAATCAATAAGGACTTCAAGGATTGAATTGAACTTGCTGTTTTCTTTTTTCAATTGGACTTGCTTATCGATTTGTTCAGCGAGGTTGATGACATTGTCGCTGATTTTTGGAGCATACGAGCGCATGTTCACCGCTATTTTTCGCAGTCCAGAAGCAAGATGGGGGTTCTGGAATTCGGAATTTGTTGCCAGTATTTCTGCAGAGAGATTGAAGGCGAGGCTCTCATAGACACTGAGTGCAATATTCTCGTCACCGTCCCTGTTTTTAATTTTTATGAGGTTATTGTCTTCATATACATCAATATATTGTTTCAGCTCGTCTACATATCTGCTTATCGTCGATCGATGGACTCCCAGGCGTCTGGCAATTTCTGCCCTGCGTAAACCTTCAGGGTGTGAATGTAGTAATAATTCGAGTTGGGCTACTCGTTCACCTTTCATGTGTTACCCCTTTCGTGCACCATTTTGCAACAAATCTTATGCCAGTATAGCATGAAACTGTTTTGAGACAATAAAAAAAGCTCTGTGTTTGTTGAAAATGCAACAAAAAAAGGACATTGTATGCCTATACCCTTGCATGGTACGATGAACAAAAGGAATCAATATGATTGAAGAACGTCTGGATGCATTGGAAATGAAATTTTCATATTCCGAAGAAACGGTGGAGACCCTCAATAGAATAGTGACTGAGCAGGCAAAAGAGATTGCTCTTTTGGAAAGTCATCTGGAAAAATTGGAAAAGAAAGTATCTGACTTGATGGAAGAAACAGGAGACGGCCTCCGTCCTAGCCGAAGGCCGCCCCATTATTGATTGTGTCTAGACGAACAGGTTGACTTTACTCTGGGAAGCAGCACCCATATATGTTGCTACTCCTCCGATTTCGATTCCATCAAGCAGTTCTTCTTTTGTAATACCCATAATATCCATGGACATCTGACAGGCGATCATACGTACTCCGGCATCCTTTGCCTGGGCGTACATCTGGTGTACCTGGTCGACGTTCTTCTTTTTCATCCTGCCTTTCATCATGCTGGCTCCCATTCCGCCAAAATTCATGGATGAGAGAGACAGATCTTCCATCCCCTTGGGGAGCATGGCGCCAAACATCTTGGCCACAAAATCTTTTTTTACCTTGGGAGCATTTTTCTTTCGCAGTACCGAAAGTCCCCAGAAGGTAAAGAACATCGTTACGGTCTTGCCTGTTGCCGCCGCACCATTGGCGAGTACGAAGGAGGCGAGGGCTTTGTCCAGGTCATTGGAGAATACGATCAGGGTAGCACCATTGTCAGGATTGCAGATGGCTGGTTTTGATCCGGAAAGGGAATCGGGCATCGAACAGATATCAGGATTTCCTTTTCCTATGACAGCTTCAACGATTCCTTCCTTGGTAACCAAGGAAACAAGGTCGTTTCCGGTGAGCGAGCACCAAGACTGTACGTCAACGGCAAATCCTGGGTCGGAAGCCTTGATGAAAAGACGATCACCATGTTCAAGTTTGTCAATTTCTTTCTTGAGTTTGATGATGGGACCCGGACATTGCAGGCCACAGGCATCAACTTCAAAAAGCTTGCCTTCGGAAGGCTTGCGGAAGCTTCCGTCTTCATTGAGGGTCGAAGGGGCTCCTTCAAGCTTGATAGTTTCCTTACCCTTGTTTTCAAGAAGTTCCTTTTCTCGCATTGCAACTTCCCAGGTCTTGAATCCTCCTGTAAGATTGTAGACCTTGGTGTAGCCATTTTGCCTGAGTATGCGTTCAGCTAAATATCCACGAAGACCGATTGCACAGTTGATGACGATTTCCGTATCCTTGGGAACCTCGGCAAGTCTGTTTCTCAGTTCAGTATGGGGGATGTTGTGGGCATTCTCAATCTTGCCAAGGGAAAACTCTTCTTGGCTGCGCACATCGAGCATGAAAGCCCCTGCTTCCTGCTTTTGGGCGGCTTCTTCCCAAGTAATGGTATCGGAAAGTCCGTTGAGTACATTTTCCCCGATGAATCCAACCATGTTGGTGGGGTCCTTTGCACTTGAGAACGGTGGAGCATAGGCCTGCTCAAATTCAGCCAGATCCTGTACGGTTCCTTCCTTGCCAATGAAAGCGGAGATGACATCGATACGTTTGTCCACACCGACATATCCTACTGCCTGGGCTCCCCAGACTTGTCCGGTTGTCGGATGGTACAGAATTTTCAAGGTCATTTGCTTGGAACCAGGGTAATATCCAGCGTTGCTTCCTGCATGGGTCACTGCTTCACGGAAAGGTAGTTCGGCTCTCTTCAAACCCTTTTCAGTCAAGCCTGTCGAGGCAACGGTCAAGTCGAATACCTTGGCAATACTGGTTGCAATGGTTCCGCCGTAGGGGTGTTTGTTGCCAAGCACGATGTTGTCTGCACAAAGTCTTGCCTGTTTGTTGGCAGGTCCTGCAAGAGGGACTGTGAGAGCTGTCTTGGTCAGGGGGCTGATAAATTCAATGGCATCGCCGACGGCACGGATATCCTTGTCGTTGGTGGTGAAATATTGGTCAACCTTGATGGCTCCGTTCTTGGCCACTTCTATCCCGGCTTCCTTGATAAACGAGGTATCCGGTCTGACTCCGATGGAGAGAATGACGATATCTGCATCGATAAGGGTGCCTGAGGATAGACGAACGGTTACCAGGGATTCATGTTTCTCAAAGGAAGAGACACCATCCTTGAGATACAGATGAACACCTTTCAGTCGCATATGTTGCTGAACTTCGGCTGCAAGATCATAATCAATGACATTCATCACTTGTTCAAGGGCTTCAACGACCGAGACTTCGAGTCCTCGTTCCTTGAGGTTCTCTGCCATCTCCAGGCCAATGAAACCACCGCCGACCACAACAGCGCGTTTTGTTGCGGGATTATCGATTTTTTCTTTGATCTTATCGATATCCGATACCGATCGGAGGGACATGATGGAGGGATTGTCAATGCCTGGTATCGGTGGCTTGATGGGACTGGCACCCGGACTGAGGATCAGCACATCGTAGCGTTCATCATATTCGGTGTTGTCTCTCAGGTTCTTGATGTGGACGGATTTTTCTTTTCGGTTGATGGCAACCACGTCTGATAGGACTCGCGCCTCTACATTAAGTGACTGTTTGAATTTTTCAGGGGTCATGACAAACAATCTGGAGCGTTCGGTAATGACGTTGCCTGAATAATAGGGGAGTCCACAGTTTGCAAAACTGATATATTCCCCGCGTTCAAACATGATGATCTCTGCTTTCTCATCAAGTCTCCTGAGTCTGGCAGCAGTTCCGGCGCCTCCTGCGACTCCTCCGACGATAACGTATTTAGACATATATAGTTCCTCCTTAAGATTAGTTGTTTTGTTCTGTTTGGGTAAATTTGAGCTCTTCAGGAACTTGTATCCCGCTGCAACTGTAGTTGCCAATCAATTCCTGGCCTGCTTCGGTAAGGGAGACGGAAATGCCTCTTCTATCGGTTTGTGATACCTTCCGTACAATGAGATCTCTTTTTTCCAGGGTATCGAGCACCCTGGTAAGGCGTGAGGGAGAGAGTTCAAGTTCCTTGGCCAAGGCTCCCGGCTCGTTGATTCCCTTACGGGTTGCGCAAAGAAGCAGGGCATCGTTCAAGGATAGTCCCGTCTCTTTCTTGAGGTTTTCCTCAAAGGTCCTTATGGCTGTTTGCAGTTTTCGTATAGAACAGAGGTCCAACATCATGATACTCCGATATATTTCTTAGTAGCAATTATTGCTCATGACAAATATATGTCAGAAAGAAAGTCAGGTCAAGGGAAGTTTATGTTTTTCGTAAAATCGATACGAAAAGTAAAGAATAAACAGATATAATGTGAAAAATAGATTATTAAACATGATAATTATGTATTAATTATATAAATATTAGTTTCATAAGAATATTTACACATTAAATTAATTAGCGTTTTAAGATAGAAATTCTTGCTCATTTTGAGGTTTTCCTAGGTGATTTATTATGGAGAGATAAAGAGCGGTTAAAAATAAACAAACTTTTTCTTGACTCCCAAAACGTTTTGGATTTAGTATTAAGTGTATTCAAAACGTTTTGGATTACTTTTGTTGTGAAAAACAAACAACAATCAAAGAAAAAAAAGGAGATTAAGATGAAAAAAGGAGTGTTGCTGCTAACTGTTCTAGTTTTGGCAATATTGGCCCCTGGAATTTTATTTGCCCAGGCCCAAGCTGAAGAATCCTCGAAAGGTCCTGTTTCGATTGAATTCTGGACAACGGAAACTCAATCTGACAGGATGGCAACCATACAGGTTCTCGTCGATACTTTTATGGCACTCAATCCAGATATCGCGATCAACGTGATTCCCGTCGACGAGAATGATCTATCCACCCAGGCCCAGACGGCAAAGGCCACGGGTGCTTTACCTGCACTTTTTGAAGGCCCTGCCGAGACAGTAGTATCTTTTGGTACCCAGAATATGCTTGATACCGTAAGCGCTACCAAGATCATAAAGGGTATTGGTGTCGATCGTTTTTATTCCGGTCCCCTGAAAGTCCTGGAGACCACAACCAAGGATCAATACTATGCACTGCCATATCATGGATGGGTCCAGGGAATATGGTATAGGGCAGACTGGTTCAAGGAAGCCGGGCTTGCAGCTCCCACCACTTGGGAAGATATTCTCGCGGCTGCCAAGTATTTTTATAAACCAGAACAGAACCAGTATGGAATCTTGGTAGGTACCCTGCCTGAGTCCTATACCGAACAATGCTTTACCCCGATTGCCATGTCGAATGAGGCGGCTTTGTTCAATGCAGATAAAAAATTGATTTTCAATTCTCCCGAGATGAAGGAAGCGGTTACGTACTATGCTGAACTTGCAAAATACAATCCCCCAGGTCCTCAGACTTGGAGAGCCCGTGACTATTATCTGCAGGGAAAGATGGCGATGTTCTTCTATTCGACCTACATCATGGATGATCTTGCGGTGCAGGATGCCGCTGCAGGATCCTTGACCGGAGAGAATTTCAAGGACCTGAAAGGTTCAAGTTTTGATCCTGACTTGGTAAACAATACCGAGATTGCCTCCCTTGTTTCCCATAAGGTTCCTGCCGGGTATGGGACGGTCGTTGCCCTTGGTCTGTTCAATCAGACTGATAAGGCGAAAACCGCAGCTGCAATGAAGTTTGTTGAATATCTCTATACCCAGAATGCTTATATCACGTTCCTTCATATGGCTCCCGGTGGGATGAATCCCATGCTCAAGGAAATTGCCACGAATCCACGGTTCCAGAATGATCCTTCAGGATTGTTCAAACGCTATGGTCAGAAGAAGATGGGGGAGATCATCGGGGGACTGGAAAATATAAAGACCTTTAGTATTGTGGATGGAGTGAGGATTGAAGCTGCAAGTGAGATTACGGCAAAGCAAATCATTCCCCAGATGCTCTATAAAGTCACTCAGGAAAATATGCCAGTCGATTCGGCAATGTCCTGGGCCGAGGCAGAAATGAAGAAGATAATAAAGTAAGTAGATCTTTCATTCAGGGAAAGGAAATTTTCCTTTCCCTGTCTTTTCTCAGTTTTCAAAATTCAATACTGGTAGAGGTACTGCTGTATGGTGCTAAAGAACGTTGACAACCAACGATATCCTGTCAAGGGCAGGCATTCCCTTACAAGGTCCCAGCAGGATCAGGCTTTGGGTTGGTCCTTGGTTCTTCCTTCGGTAATAATTATCGTAGTCCTTATCCTGTACCCGATTCTCTATAATTCGTATTTAAGTTTATTTGATTTTGACCTCACGGGAAAACGAATATTCGTCGGGTTATCCAATTACAAGAATGTCCTGAGGGACCAGGAGTTTCGTTCTGCCTTGGCAACGACGGTTCTCTATGTGGTTCTCACTACTGTCGGGACAACTTTTTTGGGAGTGGTCGTTGCTTTGGCCCTTAACAGAAAATTCCCTTTGAGAGGTTTGGTCCGAAGTATCGTGCTTCTTCCCTATGTTGCTCCCGTGATTTCCGTGGTATTTGCCTGGCAGTTTGTATTTGATCCGGTAAATGGAATATTCATGGATGTTTTTTATTCAAAACTTGGCTGGCTTTCCCATCGAATAAACGTTGTAGGAGACCCCTCGACCGCTGTATGGGCCGCCATTTTGTTTAGCATATGGAAAAACTTTCCGTTCACCTATCTTATGGTTCTTTCCCGTCTCCAGGCAATTGACCGAAATCTGTATGAGGCTACGGAGGTCGATGGAGCTTCCTCCTGGCAGCAATTCAAGGCAATTACCTTGCCGGAGATTTATTTTGTGGTCAATGCCCTCATCCTTCTACGGGTAATATGGAACTTCAATAAATTTGACGAGGTCTATTTATTGAGCAGTAATGTAAAGGTATTCTCTGTATATACTTATTTAAAAGCCTTTACCGGTACCATGAACCTCGGACAAGGAGCAACCCTTGCCGTCATTCAGTTTGTTTTGCTGATAGGTTTTATCCTCTTTTATGTAAAGAAGGTCCTTAAATGGTAAAAAGAAAGAACTTTTTCAAGAGCCTGTTATTTTTTCTCATGATAGTGGCAATCGTGGCGTTCTGTATTTTTCCTTTTGGACAAATGCTTTCCCTTTCCCTTAAATATTCCTGGGATTGGGGAAACCCTTCCTGGATTCCGAAAAAGATAAATCTTGAAGCCTATAGTGAATTGCTGAATATCGGTACTGATATGAAAACAGTTCCTGAATCGGTTAGGATGCTACTTGAGGAATCCCCTGATCTGACAGCTGCACAAAAAAAGACCATTATTGCAAAGTACCGGAATACCGGGGATATCTTTCCCTTTTTCAAATATTTCAGGAATTCTGCCCTTGTCTCTTTCATAGCTTCATTCATTTCCGTATGTTTCGCGATTTTCGGGGCCTATGCATTCAGCCGGTTGAAATTCATAGGACGATCGGTAATCCAGCGGGGCGTCTTGTTTGTCTATATGTTCGGGGGGATTTTGCTTCTTATTCCCCTTTATCGCATTCTTGCCTCCCTGGGATTTCTCGGTACTCCCGGAGGGACCATGGCAAGCCTTATCCTTGTCTATGTCGTGCAAACCCTTCCTGTTTCCCTATATATGCTGGGTAATTATTTCAGGACGATACCCTATTCCATCGAAGAGGCTGCAATGATCGAGGGCTTGAGTAGATTTGGTACCATAATAAAGATAATCATACCTCTTTCAATTGGTGCAATCTTTACAGTCTTTATCTATTGTTTCATGATTGCCTGGAATGAATATATGTTTGCTTCTGTTTTCCTGAAGAGTTTCAAGAACCTCTATACACTTCCCTTGGGATTGAAGACCTTGTTTGTATCGAAAAATGCAATCTGGGATCGTATCATGGCAGCCTCCATGATGACTGCGATTCCCGTAATGATCTTGTTTATGTCCATACAGAAAAATCTTACGCAAGGGCTTTCTGCCGGGGGTGTAAAGGAATGAAGGCCACAGAACAAAAATCCCTTCACATAGGAATGATTCATTTCAAGATAGGTGAAACCGATGGAGTTTCCCTTGAAATGGAAAAATGGAAACAGGTGCTTGAAACAGCAGGGCATATTGTTTTCTTTTGTAGCGGGGAGGCGGGAAATGCCTCTTCATTGAAAAACTGCACCATCATCCAAGAGCTTGCGTATCATCTGCCTGAAATTGAAAAACTCAATGGAGCCACGTTCTCTTCCTTGCTTCCTTACAAGGATGAAGATCAGTATCGTACAAAGTTATACCACTGGGCAGACTTGATCCAGGGGAAACTTGATACTTGGATTGAACAAAATGCCCTTGATGTGCTGATAGTGGAAAATATTTGGTCCGTAGGCGTCCATCCTTCTGCTGCCATTGCAGTAAATCAGGTGATTGTCCTACATCCAAGACTATCGGTGCTGTCCCACAACCATGATTTCTATTGGGAACGGGTGGGAAAGGTTTCCCTGACCTGCAAGACTGCAATGGAAGTTGCCGATTGTTTCCTTCCTCCCCATGAGCAATCCTATTCTCATGTAGTGATCAATAGTTTTGCACAGAAGGCTTTGCTTGATCGGAAGGGGCTTGAGTCCTCCGTAATTCCCAACGTCTTTGATTTCTCGAAGGAACCTTGGCAGATTGATGTTTTCAATGCCGATTTCAGAGCTGCTTTCAATCTTTTTGCTGATGATATTGTCATTCTCCAGGCAACGCGCATCATTCCCCGAAAGGGAATAGAGCTGGCCCTCGATGTGGTTGCGGAATTGACAAAGAAGATGGCAGGATATATCGGGAAAAATTCCTACAAAGACTTACCATACAGTCAAACAAGCAGGATTGTTCTTGTCCTTGCAGGTAGTTGCAAGGATGATCAATCAAATTACCTGGATCGATTGCAAAACAAGGCAAAGATTCTAGGCGTGGAGCTTCTGTATCTTGGAAATCGGATCGCTTCTGAACGGAGTGAGACGAATGGACAGAAAACGTATAGCCTTTGGGATGCCTATGCCAATGCCGATATTGTTTCCTATCCTTCTTATTGGGAAGGTTGGGGGAATCAATTCCTTGAAGCAGTACGGGCGAAATTGCCGATTCTTTTGTTTGAATATCCTGTTTTCAAGAAGGATATCGCTTCGTTTGGTTTTCAGACAATCTCGTTGGGTGATACTTTTGACTTTGATGAGGATGGGTTTGCCAAGGTGGGTGAAAAGCGGATACAGGAAGCTTGCAGGCAGATTTTGTCAGTTCTCTTTGACAGACAAGTCAGGTTGAATATGGTAGAATTGAATTTTAGGATAGCCAGGAAACATTTTTCCCTGGATGCTTTATCTGTTTCCCTGAAAAAATACTGGGAAATTTGGAGTAAGAAAAAATGGTCACTTTGAAAGATATCGGACATAAGGTAAACCGTTCTGTCACGACTGTGTCTCGCGCCCTTGCTGGGTGTTCCGATGTGAGTCCCGATACGATACTCATCGTACGTAAGGCAGCAGAAGAGATGGGATATTTTCCCAATACCTTGGCGCAACGTCTACAGAAACAGTCGGCGGATACTATAGGAGTCATTGCTCCGGTTTCCTCCAAGGGCTATGCGGAGTCTTTCTTTTGTGAATTTCTTGCAGGAATCGGGGAGGAAGCGTCAAATCAGGGTATCGATCTGCTTGTGGCCTACGCGCAGGAGGAGGATGAACTTTCCAACTATAGGAAGTTGATTTCTGGACGCAGGGTAGACGGGTTTATCTTAAGTCGAACGTTAAGGGATGACCCTCGGGTTCAATTTCTCAATTCCTTGCAATTCCCCTTTGCTGCCTTTGGTATGATCGAGGGAACTTCTTCCCTTCCCTATGTGGAAGAAGACGGTGAGTATGCGATGGGTCTGGTCGTTGAGCATCTGGTTTCCAAGGGACATACCCGTATTGCCTGCATCTGTCCTCCTTTATCGGTACTGTTTGCAGCAAAGCGTTTATCAGGCGTACAAGCAAAAATGAAACAACTGGGACTTGTCTTGGATCCTCAATTGATTCGGGAAGGCAGTTTCGACCAAAAAGACGGATATGAACAAACCAAGAGCCTTTTATCCCTTCCCAATCCTCCAACGGCAATCATAGGGTTCAATGATATCATTGCCTTTGGTGCCATCAATGCAGCCAAGGAACAGGGCTTGAAGATTGGAAAGGACCTTGCCGTAACTGGGTTTGATGATATTCCCATGGCCTCGATGTATCGTCCGGCACTTACGACTATCCGGCAACCCATTCGGGAAATAGGAAAAATGGTGACAAAATTGCTTCTTGATACCATCAAGGAAAAGAATGCAGGTATCGTTCTTCCTGAAGAAGCTTTGAAAGATCGACAGATCCTGTTGAAACCTGAATTGATCATCAGGAAATCCACATGACAAACGAAGTCTTGCAGAGAAATCTGAATAGGCAACTCAGGGAAATATACGGGAAAGAAATCGCAGATGAATGGACCGGACGATATTATGATTTGATAGCCTCTTTCATCCAAGTAAACGGAAGGCCTGTTGGAAGCCATCAGAACAGATTGGACCGGCATACTGCACTGTTGATAACCTATGGAGATTCCCTGTATTCCGAGAACTTAGCCCCGCTTGCCTCTTTGCTGAAATTCTTGGATACCTATGTCGGTGATGCTCTTTCCACCGTGCATATCTTGCCTTTTTATCCTTCTTCCTCCGACGACGGATTTTCGGTGGTTGACCCTTTTGCGGTTGACCCGAGGCTTGGGACCTGGGATGATATTGCACTGCTTGGCAGTAGGTATCAGTTGATGTTTGACCTTGTCGCCAATCATCTTTCCCGGTCGAATTACTGGATACAGGAGTGTTTCTCGGGGAATCCTGAATACAAGGATTTTGCCATCTTCCTTACCGGGGAGGAAAATCTTCGTTATGTATTCAGGCCCAGGACGCTTCCTTTGCTGACTTCCGTCGATACCTCAGAGGGGAAACGTTTGGTCTGGACTACTTTCAGCAAGGATCAGATTGATGTGAACTATCATAACCCCAAGGTGCTTTACTCCATGCTGGAAGTGTTTCTTGCCTATGTCGGCAAAGGTGTGTCGATAGTTCGGCTCGATGCCGTTGCCTTTCTTTGGAAGGAGTTCGGTACTTCGTGTATACACCATCCAAAGACCCATGCAATTATCAGGCTTTTTTCCTGGATTCTCGATATCCTTGCTCCCCAGAGTTTTCTCTTGACCGAAACGAATGTTCCCCATCGGGATAATATTTCCTATTTCGGGAATGGAAGCGATGAAGCGACCATGGTCTATAATTTCCCTTTGCCTCCGCTTGTATACCATACCTTTCTTTCCCAGGATGCCACAGCCTTGCATTCTTGGGCCAAAACGCTTCGTTTGCCTTCAGTGAAAGTCTCGTTCCTTAATTTCCTTGCATCTCATGATGGCATTGGTCTCATGCCGGTCGTGGGAATTCTTGATGATAAAAAGATAGAGGCAATGGCAGAGCATGCAATTGCACAGGGTGGCTTTGTTTCCAGGAAGAACGAGGCCGATGGAACAACTCGTCCCTATGAACTGAACATCAACTATTTTTCTGCATTATCCGACTTGGTTGAGAATGAATCCGAAACAATGGCCATCGATCGATTCGTGGCCGCCTGTGCCATCATGATATTTTTCAAGGGTATTCCGGGCATCTATATCCATAGTCTGGTAGGCTCCCAAAACTGGTATGGTGATCCGGAACTCAAGGTCCATCCTCGAAGGATAAATAGGGAGCAACTGAATCTTGAGGCCCTGCAAACAGAGCTTTCTGATTCTTCCTCCATACGGGCAAAAGTCCTTTCTCGACAACTTCAGCTCTTGCAACTTCGAAAAGCCGAACCTGCTTTTTCTGCAACGGCAGACCAAGACATTCCTGAATGTTCAAACCCTTCCTGTTTTATCATCGAACGGCGCTCGCACCAAGACTCAGCAAGTCTGTTGGTAGTGGTGAATGTAAGTTCCCTCGATCAAGTTCTCTGTCTTGAGGGAATACCTTCTTTCTTGGGGCCTTTCGAGAATTTGATGGGAGAGGATTTCGGGAATCTTGATAACAAGGAAATTGTCCTACGACCCTATCAAGTAGCAATATTCAAACAGTTATGTCTTTCCCCTCAGTAATTGTTTTTTTTCATGTCGTGTACCTTCCGAACAGATTAAGATTTTCTTCTGCAGATAGTAGATAGTTTTGAAGACATTGTGATTGCTTGGTTTTTTGGCCTATAGGAAAATCTGTTTGTAGAAGTTTTTTAATCTCATGGTAACCAAAGCATTCAAAATCTTGCTTTCTAGTTCTTGGACAAGTGGTTTCTGCTTGACATTCTTGGGGGATTGTCCAATCCAAAGAAATCGAGCCAGAAGGTGATTTCTTTGGATCAGGAACTTGATTCAATTGCTGAAATCCAAAACAATTTTTCTGAAATTACCACTTTTAATAACTTCAAAAGCTTCTTTGACATCAGTATAGTGAAAAATATGGGATATCATATCAGTTGGATTGATTGTCCCATTTTCGAATAATTTGATTACTTTCTCAAAGTTTCCGTGTTGAAGGCGGGAACCGATGATATCTATTTCCCTTGCCGTAATTTTAAATTGGGAGATTGCTGAGGGACGGGGATCGAATCCCATCGTTATCAACCGACCAGCATTTCCGACTACATCAAGCAGAAATTCGATAGAACTTGGAGTACAGACACTATCAATACAAATAGTTGGTCCATAATTATTTGAGACTGAAAGGATTTCTTGTTTTAACGTTTTGCTTTTTCCATTGAGTACGACGGAAGCCCCATGTTTGAGTGCTTGTTGAAGTTTATCTTCTTGAATATCAATGACAATAATCTTGCAACCAAAACTGTGGGCTACTTCGATTATAGTTGAACCAAGAGCTCCTGCACCATACACAAGAAGCACATCATCCTCTTGTAACCGACCTCTTGAACATGCTTGAAATGCAATGGTAAAGGGTTCGATCAATACTGCTGTCTTAAAATCCAGCACATCCGCAATTTTATATGCTGAAGTCTCTGGAACAGTTAAGTACTCCCGATAGCCACCGTCAATGTTTACTCCCCGTACTTTTAAATCCACACAAACGTTATCACGTCCATGTTCGCAAGCATAACAATGACCACAACTTTCAGTTTGTTTGACAATCACGTGGTCGCCAACAGAAAATTTAGTAACACCCTGGCCTATTTCAGTAACAATCCCGGTCATTTCATGTCCGATTATACGTGGATATGTTGCAACTGGATTGCTTCCCTTGAAGATACCAATATCACTGCCACAAATTCCCGCAGCCATGATTTTGATAAGTATTTCATTGTCATTTTCTATTCTTGACATAGGGATGTCGACTATATCAATTTTACCAGGTTCTTCGATTCGTATAGCTTTCATGATTTATTCCCTATGGTCTTAAGCTTGACTTTGCAGATGATTTTCCTCACATTCCCCAATTCCTTGGTTGCATTGACAAGAGGCTTGTGCGCTTCTTCTGGCCAAACAGCATAAAATTCACCTTGTTGAACAAGCAGCGAATTTTCTGTATCACAATTGCTGAATGTAATATCATTTGCAGAATCATATGCACCATCTTTTCCAAAATGCGCGGTCAATCCACAAACCTCTGAACCAACAAGGACGTAATGGACATCCATAAGATTTTGATGAGTTTCCATCTTTTGTAGCTTGTCAGGTTGCGTTGTTTTTGAGACCACAAATGCCACGACTTCATCTTTTACGATCTCATATTTACCGTCAGCAAGAGTAAGATCATCAGCATGTTCAAAAATAAAATGCAAAGCTTTTTTTAAATTTTCATCAATATGCTGATACCTTTCAGCATATTGAATGTGATCAAATATCATTTGTTCTTTTCCTATAATGTTTTAATTTCAGCCCATACTGAGTCGTCGACAAAAATACCTTTTTCATCGTGTTGTTTTCTGAAAGCTACATAGTCTTCACCTGGCGCATAAATTCCAGTGGAATTTTCAGACAATGCCGAGCTCTTGATATATGCTGTAGCTTTTTCGACAATTTCTGACATATAGGAACGATCGCAAGTTTGTTTTGGATCAATAACAATGATTACTTGTGAGGCTCCACCGCAACTTCCCATGCCTTTTTTGTCTAAATCCTCGGCTCCGATTCCACCAGTAAGTGCACTTCCTAGTATGTCGAGCATGAAAGAGAAACTTGAACCCTTCCAATAACCGATTGGCATGATGCGCATTGACTCCTCAATTGCACCGGGATCATCGGTAATATTTCCATCTTTATCAAAGCCACCGGGAAATGGAAGCTTTTTGCCGGCTAGTCTGGTTACCTGTAGTTTTCCGTAGGCATATTGGCTTATGGCCATATCAAGTTGGAGAGCAGGTTTGCCCTCTGGTCCAGGGATTGCCATGACAAAGGGGTTATTGCCAAGCCGACATTCCTTACCTCCCCATGGGGGCATGCAAGATTCAGTATTGGTCCACATAATAGCTATATAGCCTTTGTTGGCAGCATACAAACCATAGGTGCCACCACGCATCCAGTGGGTTGTGTTCTTGATGCCTACCATTCCAATGCCATAAGCGTTCGCCAATTCAATTGCGCAATCGGTTCCATACAAAGCATTAAGGACTCCTGGTCCCATATTTCCATCGAGTATCTTAATTGCCCCAAATTCTTTTTCGACCGTCGGTTCTGCATTGATATCAACCCAACCTTTTTTTATATAATCAACAAAACGGGCAACTCGATTTGTACCATGGGAATAAATTCCATCATAGGTTGATTCTGTATGGATTCTTGCACAGGTATCAGCTTTCTCTTCTGTCATTCCATACTTTACGAAAACACGTTTGATTTCTTTCTGAATCTCATCAAATGAAAGTCTCATATTTTTCTCCTTGGATTTCATAACGAACAATTTTAATTTCTATATGCCATAAACTAAATTGGGTAGGAATAGTACAATTTGAGGAAATATTGCCAGCACTACCAACAACAGAACGATAGTAGCGATAAAAGGTAAGGCTTCTTTTGTATAGATATCAATTGGACATCCAAGAATCGAACAAGTCGAATACATTGTCACTCCAATTGGAGGCGTCATTCCTCCCATCGTGATCAGTATCATAAATAGGATTCCAAAATGTACAGGATCAAATCCCAATCGAGTTATGATAGGAAGAAAAATTGGTGTAAGGATGAGTACATTTGCCGTTGCTTCCATAAACATTCCAATTATGAAGACAAATACCATAATTATCAGGAGTATAAGATATTGATTTGTTGAAACTGTCAAAATGGCCCTTGCAAGAGTTTGTGGAACTTGTCCGGTAACCAAGGCATATCCGAAAGCATTCGAACAGATGATGATGATCATGATTACGGCAAGATCAATCGATGTTTGGTGCAGGACTTCAAGTAACTTGGAGAATGTAAGTTCCCGATATACAAAAAGTCCGATTACCAACGCATAAACTACGGCAAAGGCTCCTGCCTCCGAAGGCGTGAAAATACCGAAGCGTATACCTACAATCAGGATAAGCGGGAAGATAATTGCCCATATGTTTTCTTTTAATCCTATCATCACTTCCTTGAAGGATGCAGGTTTCTCGAGTTCCCTTTTATAATCACGCTTTCTTGAAATCAAATATACTGAAAACATCAAGCCGATGGTCATTAAAGCTCCAGGAATAATTCCGGCAAGAAATAACCTACCTATTGAAACTTCTCCGGTTACACCATAGAGAATCAATCCAATGCTAGGAGGTATTGTAGAGACAATTAAACCTCCCATTGCCAATATTGCAGCTGTAAAACCCTTGGAGAAGCCTCTTTTTTCCATATCAGGACCGAGAATTCTGGCTTCCATGGCAGCATCAGCTGTTGCAGAACCTGAAATGCCACCCATCAAGGCACTTAATACAACAGATACTTGGGCAAGGCCCCCGTACATATGGCCCGTAATGACCGTCGCAAACTTGATCAAACGGCGGGTTATTCCTGTTTCGTTCATTAGATTTCCTGCCAGAACGAAAAAGGGTACAGCGAGGAGTGAAAAAGATTGAGTACTGCTTACCATACGTTGAACGACGATTTGAAGAGGAACAGCCTCGTTTATAAAATAGAAACTACTGGAAATCCCTACGGCAAAGGCGACGGGCATCCCGAAGGCCAGCATTACGATAAATGAAATTGCTAGAAAAATCATATACCATCCCAACTTTTTAATTAATTTTTAACGCTTTGGTATATTCTATGATTTGTTTGATTATAGTAATAATCATTAAAGAACATCCAAAAGGGGCGCTTGCTGTTGCAAATGAGTAACTGATAGGCAAAGTCTGAAAGCTTCTTTGGCTATTTACAATACTTAAGTTGACACCGTAGACAGTAACAAAAGCCAGAAAAACAAGAATCAGTATACTATTGATCAATCTAATAAGCGTTTGGACTTTTATAGGAAATCTTTCAATCAGCATATCGACACCCATGTGTCTTTTGACTGAGAGAGCCAGGTCTGCTCCAATGAAGCAGACCCAAGCAAAAGTCAATTGTGCCAAATCAGTAGACCAGGACATATCTATTCCAAAAAATCTTAGTACGGCTGCAAGAAATACAAGTAATATCAATAATAAAAGACCAATACTTACAAACAGCCCTTCAAATTTATGCACAAACATGTTGACTCCTTACTAGCTAACTAACGACCAAGTTCCATATCTATTTTATCTTTCAATGCCCTATATCCGACTTCATCGTAAGCTTTTTCCGCTGCTGCAATAAATGCTGGTTTGTCAACAGTCGTAACGGTAAGGCCTCCGGCCGCTACACTCTTCTTGAGATATTCAGCATCATTGGCAACCACTACGGCTGAAGCTGCCTTACCGGCATTGTAGGACTCTTCTACGAGTATTTTCTGATAATCCTCTGGAAGTTTTTTGAACCATTCATTTGAAATGACCAATCCCGTAAGAAGTTGGAAATGGCCCGTCTCTGCTACATATTTTGTGACTTCATAGATACTTGCACCATAAGCCGCAGAGTTATGAACCTCAACTCCTTCGATTACTTTTTGCTGAAGTGCCTGATAAGCTTCCGACCAAGGCATGACGGTTGTGTTGGCTCCCATTGCTTCAAGGGATTTTGTTACGATTGCGGATCCTGAAGAGCGAATTCTCTGTCCCTTGAGGTCCTCTGGTGTTGTCACAGGGTTTTTAGTATAGAGATTTCTACTACCTTGGAAGAAATTGAAAGAAAGAATCTTGAAGCCATAGTTTTCAAATTCACCTACAAGTTCTTTATATACGGAAGTGTCCATAAGCCTGAGGGCATCCTGATAATCTGTAGCTATATAAGGTCCTCCAAGAATCCCAAAATCCTTGATATAATTACTCATTCGGCCTGGATCCGTGATTACCCCTACACCCGCACCAACTTTTGCCTGCTCCAGAATATCTTCATCGGCACCAAGCTGTGAACCTGAATAAAGTTCCACCTTTACCTTTCCTGACGTTCTTTCCTCGACCTTGGCCTTGAACCCTTCCAAACCCTTGAACAGAGGGTCGTTTTCGGTAAGAACAGTTCCAATCTTCAAGGTGTAGTTTTTTTCAGTCTTTTCAGCTGAACCATTTGCAAATGCCAGCATACCTATCACTGCGAGCAAAAAAACAAAAGCAATCCTTTTTTTCACTTTGATTCTCTCCTTATGAATTAACATACTAGCATGTTAGCATTGGTTTGTTTTGAAGTCAAATCTTTTATTTTCTTTTATTTTTGGTAGAAACTAAGAAAATATACTCTATTTTGGCTAAATTATAGGTGTTTATTTCTATATTGATATGTTAGTATATAATAATGAAAAGCTAATCGATTAGTATGTATTAACTAAAATAAACTTGTATAATTATTTTGACAAATATTGGGGTTTCATATGACAAGAAATACAACTACGGAAGATATATACTCAATTCTCAAGGAACGAATCCTCAATCTCCAATATAAACCGGGATATAGCCTGAGTGCTGCGATACTTTCTCAGGAATTGAATGTAAGTCGTTCTCCTGTTCGTGAAGCTTTGATTAAACTGGCTGTAGACAATCTTGTAGAAATTTTTCCGCAAATCGGAACAAGGGTTTCTCTCATTAATCTCGACAAAGTCAGCGAAGAAAGATTTCTTAGAAAAAGTCTTGAAGAATCTGCTCTCAAGGAATTTCTTACCAACCATACTGATGAAAGTCTCGAGACCATGAGAACCTTGATTGAGAGACAAAAAATTGCACTGCAGGTTGGAAATATCATTGAATTCCTAAAATTGGATGATGCTTTTCATGAGCAGATTTTCAAGGCAATCAATAAACCTTCTTGCTGGCAACTTTCCTTGAGCTTTACCTTCAATGAACATAGACTGAGATTATTGTCCCTTTCTTCGGTTGGCGGTACTTCAAATTCTGTTGTAATGGCCCATACGTCGTTGTTGTCAGCTGTTGAAGAAAACAAGGAAGAACTGGCATTGAAAATCCTTCACCAACATTTGTCAAGAATTAGCAATGAAATCCCAAAAATTGTAGCTCTCCATCAAGAAATTTTTACATATAATGATGCAAAAAATAGTCTGTGCTATCCTAAAAAGAGTACAGTATTTCCTGAAAATTTTCTTGAAACCATCAATCAATAGTAGGTTGTATCAATGGATTGGGTAGGTTATGGGATTCTGAAGATTTTATTGCATTGTACGATTGCCTTTCTGAAAAGAGAACCATTTTTGAAAATCAGTTGCTACCTATCTAGTTCTATAATAAAATCGACGAAACGGCTATCAGGGATAAATACCCCTTGTATTTTTGTTGATCTAGGTGTAGTTCTTTAGCACGTGAAATGAATACAGTTGCCAGCATCGTATCAGTACGGTGCTGGATTGTTATTATAGAGGTGTTCCATGCATACGATTCTTTGTTTTGGTGATTCAAATACGTTTGGGTCAAACCCCCATGGTGGACGATGGCCCCGTTCTGTTCGCTGGACAGGGCTACTCCAGCAATTCCTTGGATCTGATTACTATGTCATCGAAGAAGGCCTGGGCGGACGAAATACAATCTTTGACGATCCTTTGGAACCAGGAAGAAACGGATTGGCTTTGCTTCCTGTCTCCTTGAACAGTCATAAACCCTTGGATTTGGTTGTACTCTCCCTAGGTACCAATGATTGCAAGGTACTTTTCAATGCCAACCCAAAAATCATTGCAAAGGGGCTGGAGAATCTGATCAAGACCGTTCAGACCACTTCCCAAGGTGATGATGCAACTGTTCCTAAAATACTGGTCATTTCTCCCATAACAATCGGAAAGGATATTGAAAGCACCCGCTTTGCCAGCTATGACTATCAATCCTACGAGAAAAGTCTTCAGTTGGCCCCTTTGTTTGAGAAAGTAGCTCAGGAATATGGTTGTCTTTTCCTCGATGCCTCAACAGTTGCAAATCCAAGTGAAACAGACCAACTTCATATGGAAGCAGAGGATCACGAACATCTGGCAAAGGCTTTGCTGCCAATTATCAAAAAGCAGTTCAATGACGAACGGGAGACTTCCTTTGAGGAGCCTATAGTCCCGATCGTTGAAAAAGTCATGGAGAAACCTATTCCTTCCGAAATTCCTGAAGTCCCGACTCCTAAAAAGAGTCATGCACCTCTCTCTTTCAGAATCCCCGGGTTTTCAAGAAAGAAAGAAAAATAGCTATCTAGATTTCCAGCATGGCCATGACAGGCCAGTGGTCGGAGAGCACGCCTCCCTTGTGGAAATACTGTGGGGACATCGCCATAAGCGGCGTAAGGTTTCCCCTGACCATTATCTTGTCGATTGCCTCGACCAGGTATCGTTCTTCGCTTAAAAATGGACAGGGGAAGGTAACGGGAGCACAAAGGCCCAGATGCTCGAATACATCCTCGAAAGAGGCAATTTCATGCAGTATCCTGGAAGGATGGACCGGATCATTGAAGTCCCCGCAAACGATGGCCTCTTTTTCCTGGATAAGAAGATTCAGTTCCCTTGCTGCCGTATTGGCCTCTGCATGTCTGTACGGTATACCTGTTTTCAATTCATCGGCGTTCAATTGATGGGTAAGGTGCATGGTTGCGACCAAGAGCTCTTTTCCTTCCAAGGTCCTGAGCCTTGTCCAGAATACTCCCCTGTAGGGTTCCGGCATGGTTAGCTCTATTCTTCCCCGATCCAGGATGGTGAACTTGTCTTTCTTGACATAGATGCTGTTTTCACATATCCATCCTGGTTCAGTACCCACAATTCGCTGGTGTTCAGGCAAAGCCTTATCCAAGACAGCCAAGGTTGTTTCCCTGACTTCCTGGAAACAAAAAATATCGCTGCAATAGGTTTGTACAAACGCTGTTACACATTCCTTACGGGCATCCCAGTGCTCTGTATTCCAGAGATTCAACGATATGATGCTGATTCGTTCCACGATAATTACACTCCTTATGCAAGTACGGTAGGAAAATGCTTTTCGATTTGGAGAAAGGATCCAAGGGTAAGGACGGTGACCCAGGCAACGTCTATATCAAACGAGCCCTGTTGATAGGCTTTCCGGTCAAAATAATCCCATCGGGTATGATTGATCTGTTCAGGCTGCCAACCCAGAAAGGAGCTGTCCCGGCCAAGCCCGTTCTCTTTGGTTGCCACAAGTTGGTTGCAAGATCGAATCATCTTGATTGCCTGGTTCTTGTAGAACGAGTCCCCGGTCTCTTTTGCCAACCTGAGAAATTGGTAGCCTATTTCCATTCCATAGAAATCAAGATGATGGTGGGCAACGGAAACCGACGTCATTCCTTCTGTGTGAAAACCTTGTTTTCCCAGTGCACTGTCAGCTGGAAGATAACTATCGGTTTGCCAAATCCATAACAGAATGAAATTGGCAGCTTTTTGTGCACTTTCCAAAAGTCTTTTATCCTGTTCCATCTCATACAAATCCAGAAACATCGAAAGCAAGGTGACCCCTGCTTCCTTGTCACAGGAATCGGCATCGAGGGTGTCCCCGTAGAAATTCCCTTCATTAGCCATTTGTCCATAATACCAATATGATTGATGCAGCGCGGCAAGGATATCGTTTCTCAGTGGCTCTGAAGGATTGAGGTAGGGAGTGAGTGCAGAAAAAAAGGATGCAATATAGGCTCCATTGGTCCCCTTGATATCCACGGGTTTTCCTTTCTTGGACCACCAGCGTCCAAAAGACCCTCCCAAAAGCTGGCAATCACAATAAAATCTGGCTACCCGCTTTGCCAGATTCAAAAATTGGGGCTGTCGAATTCCCAGGGTATTCAATTCCCCGAAAAGCAGGACATAGTGCTTCATTACCTCACCATTGCATCTGCTATTGACCATATGCCTGAATTCATCATGTTCCCCAATGCCAAGATACCCTCCCCAGCACTGTTCCTTCAGGTCATAACAGTCTTGGTACACTCCGTCCTCTATCTCACCTGCAAGGAAGAACTGTCCTATTTTCATGGCAAGCGTAGCAAGAAGCAGGGAATCGTCAGGAAGGGCGAATAAATCGGCAACACGCTTTCTTGCCTTTTGCAGAAAGCTTGAGTTTGCCTCTCTTTTTGTGCAAAGGGCAAGCTCATAGGCTGCCTCGAGACTTTTTACCAAAAAGGAAGCGGCCGTATAATTATATACTTCCTGGATCTTTCCGTTCCCTTCTCCCATGATCAGAAAGGCGTATCCCTTTTCGCTTCTTTGCAGGAGGTTGAGAAGTCTGGTAAGCTTGTATTCATACCATTGAGGCCAGAGCAAGGTTGTTTTTTTGGTCTGGTTCGACTGAAGGGGAAAGCCTTCCACAAAAAAACGATAGGCTTCCAGGCTATCCTTGGCCGATTGGTTGGCAATGAAGAAGGATCGTTCATAGCAAAAGGGGAGGGTTTCGACCTGCAAGGTCGGCAACGCTGCATCTGAGGTATCGGCAAGGATGGTTTTCCCCTCATAGCTGAAAGGCCATTCGCTACCGGGAATCGATATGATGATTCCGTGACGTTCATTGGCTACCGATGCAAGAAAGCATTGTTCTGTGGCTTTCTCCGTAGCACACGTAAAAAACTGCTTGCCATTGGATAATTGTTCGCAACAGGGTATTGGCATCCTGGTTTCCAGAAAGGACCAGACGGGAGCTTTCTCAGAAGATGGAAAACAACCTTTCCCCTGGATATTGTCCCGGTACCATACCGAGGGAATCAGCAACGTGTTTTCCTTGTTCTCGTCGGGATACGAGAAAGCGGCATGAAGCCGATAGGACCCGCCTTGATCAAGATTCCAGGTTCGTCGCAAGGTCAGAAAACCGGAACTGAACGTGAAGATGTCCTGAATATTTCCTGTTTCTCCAAACGAAACGGATACTCTGTCATTCCCTTGGATAAGAAGGTCAGAGCAGGGGACTCTGTTTCCATTATGGTTGAGGCTATAGGAAACCATGCAAAACGGTTCCGCATCCTGTACCAGGATTTTGTCATTGCCTAACTTTATGAGTTGCATTGTGTCATCCTTTCATTCCACTGGTGGCAATTCCTGCTATAATCTTTTTTCTGAAGAAAATATAGAAAATGATTTGGGGAACCGAAGCAATGGTGGCCCCTGCCATTATCAGTGAATACTGGGTTCCGTGGGTTCCCTGAAAATTTGCGATTCCGACAGTAATAGTGTATTTGATGGTATCGTTTATGACGATCAGGGGCCAGAGGAAATCATTCCACGCATTGATGAAGGAGAGAATGATGACCGTTGCCATTGCCGATTGCCCCAAGGGAAGGATGATACGCAGAAAAATCCTGAGTCGGGAAGACCCATCAATAAAGGCAGCTTCTTCCAGGTCATTGGGAATGCCTTCATAGAACTGTTTCAAGATGAAAATACCGATGGGAAGGGCAATCCTTGGCAAAAGGGCTGCGGCTAGGGTATTTACCATACCATAGGAGTTGAATTGCAGGTACAAGGGAACAATGAGGACCTGAAAAGGAACCATCATGCCTCCCATGACAATCCAGAACAGAAGATTTTTTCCCTTGAACTTGATTTTTGCAAAGGCATAGGCTATCGGTGCGTCGACAATGAGGGTCAGCACCATTGCTCCGAAAGAGACGATGATCGAATTCACCATCCAATGAAGTATATAGGTGGAGGTAAAGGCCTTTGTATAGTTGTCCAGCGTAGGGTTCGCGGGGAAAAAGGAGAAGGTCTTGGTTATGACTTCATTCTCCAGCTTCAAGGAGGTGAGCACCATCCAGACCAAGGGAAGGAACCAGATGAGGATGAAGGTCAATTCAAGCAGCCTTAGCAGGAGCTTTTTATAATGATTGGTCTTGTTCATACATTTTCCTTCCTTCCCAGTGCCAGGTACTGTACGACGGAGACAATCATGATGATGACAAAAAGCACATAGCTCATGGCAGCGCTGTAACCCATCTTGTAGTACTTGAATCCTGATTCATAGATGTATTGGACGAGAACCCTGGTCGTGCCGTGGGGACCTCCCCCGGTCATGACGTATACTTGGCCGAATACGTTGAAGGAAGCAATGATTTGGAGAATCAAGCAAAGCACGGTGGTGGATGATACCAAGGGAATCGTTATATGGAAGGTTCTTTGCCAGTAGGAAGCTCCATCGATGGCTGCTGATTCAAAAACCTCGTTGGGTATCTGTTTTATCCCGGCACTGAAAAGTACCATGTTGAAGCCTGCTGTCCACCAGAGGGTTGTCAATGACACTGACCATATGGCCATTTGTTCGTTGGTCAGCCAACTTACTGGATTCTGGCCGAAAAAAATCAGGGTTTGGTTGAATAATCCGAAGTCTTTTTGCATCAACCAGGCCCAAAGAGTACTTACTACGGTCATGGAAAAGATGTAGGGGAAGAAAAAGGCATTTTCCATCATTCTGGTCAATGGGGATTTTGAAGTCACTGCCAAGGCCATAATGAAACCTAGAAGCAAAAGGGATGGGGTGGTGATCAAAACGAATTGGAGCGTATGCCAAAGGGAAGAGTAGAATTTTTCATCGGTCAAGAGGGTTTTGTAGTTTCCCAAACCAATGAATTTTGCAGAGGATAAGATATTCCAGTTGAAAAAACTTATATAAAAACCATATAGCAATGGAAATATCAGAAATGCAGTATAGATACATAGGAAGGGAAGGGAAAAGAGGATTCCATCCCTGTTGTCCTTGTTGCCAGGTATCATGATAACCTTCCTTCTGGAAAATCGCCCCCTGAGGTAGGGGGCGAGACTGATGCGAATGAAATAAATCAATACGAAGCGAGGATATCCTTTGTTGTCTTGGACATATCGGCAAGTGCTTGTGCGGGATCCTGGTTTTTGGTCACCGCATATTCCAGTTTGTCGCTAAGGGTTCCATAGATTTCCTCCCAGGCCGGGGTGCGGGGTGTGGAAAGGGCAAAAGCGGCTGAAGCGGCATAATCCGCTCGATACGGCAGTGCCTTGAAACTATCCTTGGCTGCCACGCTCTTTCTGGTAGGAATATGACCTGCCTTGGCCCAGAGTTCCCCATGACTGGTCATCCATTCGATGAATGTCACTGCAGCTTTTACTTTCTGGGGATCCTGGTTCTTTTGCGTAGGAATGGCAAAGGTATGGGAACCTGCCCAGGCTGCTTGGCCTCCCATGATCGCCGGAAGTGGGGCTGCCCCAAAATTAAGGCCTTTCTGTTGTTCAAGAGTGCCTGTTGCCCAGACTCCATTGAAATAGAAAGCAGCATCCCCAAGTTTGAAGGTATTCATGGCGCCGTCATAATCGAGTTCGGTTGGATTGATCTTATAGGTATTGACCAGTTCCTGAAGCCATTTCAAGGCTTTTAAGCCATAGGCATTATCGAAATTGGGTGCCTTGTCATCAGCTGTGAGGAGGCTTCCTCCCTGTTGGGCGACCATGGACATGAAGAGCCTTGTCAGGGTATAGGCCTTGTAGGTGCCTGTTGTATTGTCAATTGCAAAGCCCCATTTACCGGTTGCTTTCTTGACAGCAAGCCCTGCGTTGATCAAATCCTGTGCGCTTTGGGGAATCTCGGTAATTCCTGCCTTTGCGAGAAGGTCTTTGTTGTAGTACATCACGATCGGATGGACATCCAATGGAAGTGCATAGAGTTTCCCGTCAAACCTGCAACCATCGAGGGGAGCCTTTTGGAAATCAGCGAGTGTGGTGCTGTCAACAAGACCATCCAAGGCAAGCAAGGAGCCACTCGGAACATAGTTAAGCAAGTTGCCTTGGTGGATGACCACTACGTCCGGGGCCGTCTTTGCAGCGAGTGCCGTAGTCAGCTTCGTATAGTAGTTGTCAAACTTGACCATGTCATTCTTCATGACAATCTTGTCTTGGGATGCATTGAATTCCTGGATCATTGCATCGAAATACTCTCCGTCTCCACCAGTGAACAACGACCAGAAGGTCAGTTCAATGGGGCCCTCTTTTTTTGGCTCTTCCTGGGTTGCCTGGGCAAACAAGAGCCCGGAAGCCAGTACTGCCACCATTGCAATCAGCAAAATGTTTTTTCTCATGTGAATCCTCCTTAATTTAGATGCACAATTGATATTTTTTCTAACGGGAGGTTTCTCTGAAAACCAACCGAGTTGAAAAATCCTTTGTTACGTATTCCAGGTCTGGGTCCTGGATATGGGAGATCAAGGTTTCCATGGCAACATATCCCAGACGATACTTCGGTACATCGACGGTACTGAGACTGGGTTGCATGAATTGGGACATATATAGATTGTCATAGCCGAATACCTCGATATCCTCGGGGACCCTTAGATTGTTTTCATGCAGGCTCTTGAGCACACCCATTGCCACCATATCGTTGAAACAGGCTATGGCGGTGAATCCCAGACCTTTATTCAGGGCTTGATTGGTAAGATAGTATCCATCCTCGATATGACCGGAGGCCTCGACGATATAGGCTGGGTCGACCTCAAGGGAATTGTTTGCATAGGCTTCTGCGAAACCGGCAAGGCGGTCTATGGTATTGCTTACTTTCTTTGGCCCTGCCATATACAATATCTTTGTATGCCCATTGGATATGAGATGCTCTATTACTTGTCGTTGTCCTTCCCTGTCATTGTGCAATATGCTGTGTTCGCTCAAGCCCTCAAGACGTCGTCCCGGGAAAATGAAGGGAATGGAGAGGTTTTGATAGAGTTGGAGGTGTTTGCTGCTGTTATCGAATACCGGCATCGAGATGATGCCATCGACTTTCCTGCAGAGAAACATTCGGATCAATTCGCATTCCTTCTGCATGGATTCTTCGGTACTGGCCAAAAGAATATGATACTCGGCCTTGTTCGCCATTTCCTCGATTCCCCGAACCACCTCACTGAAAAAAGGATTGGCGGAGTCGGCAGAAATGATACCGACCATCTTTGATCGGTTGGAACGCATGCTTGAGGCAATGGAATTGGGGATATAGCCAAGCTTATCAGCCGTTTCCTTGATAATCTTGGCAGTTTCAGTTGATATTTTTTCGTCTCCACGCATGACGCGGGAGACCGTATTGATCGAGAATCCTGTTGCCCTTGCAATATCCTTTAATAGTATACTCACGGGTTAAGGTTAACATGAAAACACGTTTACTTATGAAATTTATGGGGCATTAGCCCCAAAAAGACCCTAAAAATAGGATTAACGTTAACTCTATTGTATCTCGGCCTCAATATGATACTTGCTCTGCTTTTCCTTAATAATGGTTGCCCTCAGTATTCTTTTCCTTCCAGGGTTCTGAGCCTTGTCCTGCATAAGAGCTCGAATCTCCTCCAAAAACCAGAAGGGTAAGCGTCTCTTTTGAATGATAATTTGCACTCAACTTGGCGATACCTTCCTTCAGTATCCTTTATGAACTATTTACAGTGATATAGGGAATCTTGTTTTTATTCATGTTTCTCACCCATAAAAAATTATGAGATATAAACTATTTTGGTAACCAGATAATTCTTTCCCTTCTGGATCCTGTACCGAATCGAGGGTATCACCGTTTTGCTGTAGATCAGATTGGTATTGGGATTGGCATAAATGAGATTACCTTTTCCCTTGCCTTCCCTGCACACTGCCAAACAGAAGGTTTTTTGATTTCTTGCTTCTGCCTTCTTTCCTCGTTGCATGGTTTCAATTCCGTCCTGCCTGTCATCTACCGAGACGGAAAAACCACTATCATATGCAATGCAATCATACTTACTGTCAATTTCATGCTCGCGTATATGCCCGCTTAAAGTCAGCTTTATTGTGGTCTTTATACGTATTCCTGTTATAGGAGACCAGTGGATTGTCAATATTCCTTGATTGATATGAAAAGAAGAGCTCTCTTTTTTCATGAAAATCTGACCAAGGATTTCAAAAGAAAGTACACTGTCCGGTGCACATTCCTCAACTGTCATCTGAGAACGTCCACAGCTAAATCCAAATACACTTGAGTAACAGAATTTATCATATTTTTCTTCCATATGAGGTTGTTGATGGCAATGCTTTCCCCGCAACATACCTCCTGGTGTAAACAGAATGGCATGTCCCTCGCTTCTCTGAATCAAGATATCCGCATTCGGATGAAAGGTGATTCCCTCCATATCAGGAAGTTCTGCACAAGATTCATTCCAAAATGGATGATCTGGCGGTAGAGCCAAAAAAGCAAAGGCCTTCATGCACCAGTAGGGAGATCCTGGGGCATTATAGTGCTCGGACATATTCAGATTCGGATATCCGTAACCGATGGTAAGAATTCCGGCATGGTCAAAAATAGGTTGTGAAAGCCAATTTGTTACATGTCTGGTTACGATTCCTTTCATGACTGAAAGAGGGAATACCTCTATTCCTGCCACGATGCAAATGGAAAAAAAGGCACACTGTGCAAACCGATAGGTCTGTGATCTTCCATAGGGTATGGCACTGCCATCTGCATCGAACCAGTATATGAAATCACGTCCGAATTCCATTGCTCTTTTCTGAAAGACCAGACACCTTCGAGGATCTTCTTTTTGCATATACATGGAATAAATTACCGAATAAAATTGAAAGGCAAAGGCGATGTAATAATCCTTATGGGCATTCCCTTTCCCATCACGATACCAACCTCCTCCTAAATGGAGAGTTTCGATTACCTCCAGGGCTTCTTGCAGTTTTTTCTCATCATAATCCGCGTTCACATGCTTTAATGCCACATTGACCAGTACCCTGAAGAAATACCAGTTCCCGATAGGGCAGTCATGCCTATTGATTTCTTGTAGCCACTCACAAAGGTTTTGCTGTTCTTGTCTGGACATATGCTCCCAGAGTGCCTCTGGAGCCATCAGCATATTGTAGGCTATTGCTGCCATCTCTACGAATTTTTGATCAAAATCCTGACATTTTCCCCAATATTCTGCACATTCTGGATTGGTTCCTGAAATAATTCCCTTGATATATATATTTTGGAAATTCGTGGGATCTTCAGATTTTTTTCTTGATTCCTGGCTACCTGCCCAATAGGGAGTAAGACCCCACAATGGTCGGATAAAAGCTTCCATCGGTATTGTTCTGTTCGCATAATGTGCAGATGTCGCACCAATGTCCAGATTTGCTTTCTTCTCACTATAATAAGGCTTTAGGGGATTCAGTATCGTAAGCATCATTGTGCGGTAATCATCCCTGTTCTTTGGTGTTCGCCAATCAAATTCCATTATTCGCTACCTTTTCGGTTTTGCAATCAATCATTTTCTTTCATTCTTTCCCTTGTTTTCTTCGATGAATCAATGCAAAAAATATCTGGGCGTTGTGTTGGTTCGCTATCCTTAAACAAATTGAAATGAGCAAATTGATGATTGAAGAGTAAATCCTCATAACAGATTTTTACAGTTAAACCGGGAAGCCAACGTTTCTTGCCTGTCTTGTTCGAAAGGAAATGCCAATTGGTATTTTTCCCACTTAATTTCTTTTTTCAGCTTTCAGTAAAAATGCATGAATCCCCAAAAGCCTACAGATTCTTTTCAACAAAATCAAAACAACCGGCATGCCATGCATGCAGTCCTTCTGGGGTATACTGTTCCATCTTGTCCTCTGATCTGAAGAGTGCATATGCTCTTTTGATTTTTTCTACCTGTTCTTTGGGATCTGCAACCCCACGGTGGCCATTCAAGGGATCTTCAATTCCATTCTCTACAAACATCGGACGTGGTGCGATCAATGAGGCGATATCACTGATATCAGCATATTCCCATAGCTTGGGGACAAAATTGCAGGCACATAGATGGGTGTCCAGAATGCTGTCATAATATCCATGAATATAACCGCTGATGACTGCAAGCTGAATTCTGTCATCCAATGATGCCAACCACAGGGTATGCAATCCTCCACCGGAAAAACCTGCACAACCGATATGATTCATATCCACATAGGGCAAGGTGGCAAGAAAATCCAGCAGTTTTTTATTATCCCATGCAATAAGACCTGCAAGGCTCAGGCCCATTGCCTCTGCTGTCTCTGACAACTTACCGCAGGATGAGGCCAAGGCATTCCATTGATTATTCTCTTTGAAAGCGATGTCTTCACTGGCGACAAGTTCCTGCCTTTCCCCAAAACCGGAAGGATCCGGACAAACGGTGATATACCCACGTTCACAGAACTCTTTTCCATATTGTTCCCGTGGTGATTCCTGGATCTTCTTATGGACCTGTTCATTATTTTGTATACCAGCAACAACTTCTTTATTCGAACCGTGAGCCGGTAGGCAGATAATGGTCTTGCGTTGCTCTCCTTTTTTGATATCATTCGGTATCATCAGATAAAATGGCATTTTTACATACGGTAGTGTTGTGATTTCCATTTTCCGAATAGTGTAGCTGTCCTTTTGGGTTACTGACAGTTCCACTGGCGATAGCGGAGTTTTCTGTTCCTGATCCACCATTTCCAACAAATCCCATCCGAGCAAACTTTGTACGGTTTTCCTGCTCTCTGCTTGCCATTGATAAAATTCTTGCACAGTTTTCGCCTCAAAGTTGAGTTTTTTCTTTTTCCTTTGATAAACATGTTGGAAAAAACTGAGATATGAATATTCTTGCATAATGCTTCTCTCCCCCTATAGTTTTTCATACATGATAGCTACTGGGTAAGGTAATACAGACCACAGTAGTCTTGCTGTACTGCAGTCTGTATTGATACCTTTTTTATTCGGTAGATTATCTATGCGCTATTCTAAAGCAACACTGCCTGGAATAGCCTTCTATTTTGCATAGGAGTCTGCTTGCGTTTGAAGATAGCTCAGGATATCGTCCAGACCTGTTGCTTTTTGCGCTTTGATATAATTTTGGACTGCAACATCGACATTTCCGCCTTCAATGATTCCTGCCAAAAGCAGTTTACCTTGTTCATCGTATAATTGATCACGTTGTGCCAGCTCCGTTTTGATTGGACTGGTATCCGGCCCGAAACCTATAAGGGGAGCCACTATGAAATTATCTTTTGCCAGCCAGGTATTGTTCATGTCAATTGCTTTTTGTGTATTGGATCCTGATGGTTTTTCAAACTGTGTTCGTATGAATGGCCACTTGAACCAGTCAAGATAGGTTGAATTCGAAGAATCCTGACCCTCGGGATAACCAATGGATCCATCAGCTTCCGTTACATAGGTTTTGCCTTCTATTCCATACATGAACA
Source organism: uncultured Sphaerochaeta sp. (assembly GCF_963676625.2). Lineage (GTDB taxonomy): Bacteria > Spirochaetota > Spirochaetia > Sphaerochaetales > Sphaerochaetaceae > Sphaerochaeta. The sequence goes on along the minus strand of NZ_CAXXYB010000004.1, from coordinate 1,135,378 downwards.
TATCATATGCCTTTTCATTCGTATCCAGAAGTTCCAGCAACATCAAGGCCCGTTCAGGATTTGCGGCATTCTTGTTGATTGCAAAAGCATTGTTCAAGGGAGAGTCATATCTGAACTTGCCATCAGGATAAGGTTCAGCCCATCCGAGTTCTGCCCCGCTCACATTAAAGGTTATCCCCTGTACCGCATTCTCATATAACCCAACCCTGCAGAAAGTCTTGCCATTGGCAAATTCCTGGGTGTCTGTTTCAGACAATTCACTTTTGCTGACAAATCCGTCGTTATACCATTTCTGCATCCAGGTAACTGCTTTTTTGAACATCTCCGTTTGTTCGATCGGAATTAGTTTAGTGTCAAAATTATTTGTGAGCATATGGTAATTCATGGTATCCATATTGTATTTGGAATTCAGGATTGCCAGTACATCGCTGTAGGTATTACCTCTTGGAAATCCAGATTCAAAAGTAGTGATATTTGGTATCTTTGCATGGGCTTCTTCCAAAAATGCATCAATATCCTCGATGGTCTGCAAGTTGGAATAATCGACACCATATTTGTCAGCTAAATCTTTACGGAAAAGCAAAATTGGTTTGGATGATTTTTTTTGCAACCAGGGAAGGGTGACCATCTGTCCATCGATGCTGCATATATTTGCTACACCGGCATCTTTGTATGTTTTGTAAAGTGTGGGGGCATATTGTGCCAGCAAATCGTTGAGGTTCAAAAATGCACCTTTGTTTGCCATTTTATTATAAAGCATCCAGTCTGCTACAAAGCATCCCTCAAAGTCATCCCCACCGGCTACAAGGGATGTCATCTTATCTTCATAGTCACCAAAAGAAACATAATTGAATTTAATCTTATCGATATTCAATTCTGATTTATATTCTTTGCAGAAAGCCGCCAATACCTGGTCTTGCGCAGAGCGTTTATCGCCGCAAGACCAAAAAGTCAATGTGACAGGTTTCAGATTTGTGGCCGACGAGGTAGCCGTACCAGTAGAGGTTGTCGCCTCCGAGGTGGTTGAACCCGAGGAACCGCAACTTGTAAGGACCATTGCCGCCATAACCATTGCAGCAATGATAGTAATCATTTTCTTACCCACTCTTTTTTTCATTACCATTTTCTCCTTTTCTATTATATTTCCTACCCTGTCATCGAAGTGGTTGGTTTTTGAATCCAAACTCATAAAACCTCCTATTGCGTTTTCGAATTTCAGGGCAAATATAGTACATCCTGCAACATATCAGGGAATTTTCTTCATCCTTTGACTGCCCCTACCATAATCCCTTTTACAAAATATTTTTGTACAAAGAGATAAACTATTAGGATAGGACCTATCGTGACAATGCATGTTGCCATTTTAATTGCTTCACTTGGCATATTCTTCATCACCTCACTGACGACGTTTACATTGGAGGAGGAACTCAAGAATTGTAGGTTGGAAGTAATTGTCCTGAGCAACAATTGCAAGGGTTGTTTATCTGGATCGTCAATCAACATGATGCCCAGCCACCAATCATTCCAGTAATTCAAGCTAATAAAAAGTGTAATCGTAGCAAGAACGGGTTTTGACAATGGAGTGATGATCTGGAAAAAAATCCTGTATTCCGAGGCCCCATCGATTTTAGCTGCTTCAACCATCGCAATGGGAATGCTTCTGTAATAATTCCTGACAAGAAAGATGTACCAGGCATTTGCCAGATAGGGTAGGATCAACGCCCAGATGCTATCTGTCAGATGCAGGAAACGACGGCAAACGATAAACCAGGGAACCATTCCACCAGAAAACAACATGGTGAAGAGGACTATGAAATTCAATATGCTATGATATTTAACTCTATCTTGAGAAATAGGATATGCTGCCATTGAAGTAACAAGTAGACTGAGTAAGGTACCTATGACCGTAACGGTAATGGTAATCTTGTAACCTGAGGCAATTCTTCCGAAATCATTGAACAGGATCGTATAGGCAGAGATATCAATATGTTTCGGCCATAGTCCATATCCCATTGAGGCAATTTCACTTTCCGATGTCAAGGATCCTGCAAGAACTAGCCAAAAGGGCAAAATGCATAGGAGGCCAAACAGCGATAGGATGATTACAATTGGAAGATTCTCCCAAGGAAGTTTATTTTTTTTCATATTCCCTCATTTTTGCACTCTTACTTATTTGTGGATGCGATTTTCTGGTTGAAGCAATGGTATTCCCTCAAATTCCCTTGAATCAGAACAAAGCACCTTCTGGATTATACTTTCGGGCCAGTTTATTCATTAACAACAAAATTGAAGTTGACAATATTGACTGATAGAATCCTGCGGCAGAAGCCATTCCGACATCACCATTCAAACGAAGGCTTCTGTATATGAATGTATCCAGAACATCCGTTGTTCTGTATAACTGGGCATTGTCCCCGATCATTGCATAGAACATTCCGAAATCTGCATTCATGATCTTTCCGCAATTTAACAAGAGCAAGGTGATGATTGTCGGTGCTATCAACGGTATACTGACATATCGGATTCTCTGCCATCTCGTTGCCCCATTGATTTCTGCCACCTCATAGAAGGTGGAATCAATGGATCCCAATGCTGCAATATACATGACCATTCCATAACCGGCCATTTTCCAGATCCTGAAGATAACCAGGATTACGATCCACATTGATGCATTGCTGTACCAATTGACTGGATCCAAGCCAAATACCGAGAGTAAATTATTCAAGCTCCCATGCTCATAATTAAATAGATTATACGAAAAAAGCCCTACAACGATCCATGAGATGAAATAGGGCAAGAATATCGAAAACTGAGCAACATTCTTGAATTTCTTATTATGCAGTTCCGCAAACAGCAAGGCACATCCTACTTCTATAACCAGTTCAAATAAAATAAAAAGGAGATTCAGCCCCACTGTATTTCTTGTTGCCCTTAGAGCGGAGCCTGTAGAAAATAGATATTTGAAATTACCATAGATGGGTTTTATGAAAGGGCTGCCCAGGATACCTTCCCTAAAATTGAAATCCTTGAAAGCTGTCAACAGTCCGAACATCGGAAGATAATTGAACAAGAACAAAACTATTGCTGCAGGAATAAACATACTATAAAGAGTTGAGTTCTTATGCATTTCATAAAGGAATCCCTTGAAGCCCGTAAAATGCTGATTGATGGTTCCGATCTTGATGTTTTTGTTTTTCATACTATATCCGCCTACGGTTTTACTATAGGTCGCCCTTTTGGGGTCGTAAACTTTGAAGACAGTGGAATTACTTTGAATATTGTCAAATACAGTAGGGATATTGGCTATAAAAACTATACTTTTCCTGCAAAAACAATGAAATTTGGGTTCTGTTTATGTAAAAAATAGAAGATTATTGCTATATGGTCATATACTGAAAATATGAAAAAAAAGAAGAAGGCCAGTAAAACATATTTCAAGAAAATGATCTTCTTATATACTTTTCTGATTGCTTTTACATCAGTTATATTGACCTTATATTTTTACAAGGAATATTCAGGAGTTGTCCAAAGAAATTACTACGATGATAGTATCAATGAATTGAAAAAAGATATGCTGGCATTTCGCGATCTGGAAAATGAAGCACATCAAATATATACAACGATCAATATCGATTCTGAAGCCAATAGATTTATTTCATTGACACAATTCAATCCAACTACGCACTACAGGACCTATTTGGACCTGAAAAAAATCATGATGATCAATCCCTATGTGTATGCCATCGGATTGAGCAATATCTTGACGGAAGATACTATATTCTGTGGGAAGGATACATTGAATCTTGAAGAGGGGAAGCAGAAACTTCTCGACGGTAAAGGCCCTCTTGTCTATACTACTGAACTTACGGGTATTGATGATGGAAAGAAAGCATTGGTCTTCGCCTATCCTTTCTATGCGATGACCTATAACGATGCTCCCAATGGTGTCTTTATCGTTATGGACCAGGCTTATATTTCTGAACATATTTTAGGTCCCTATAGTTGTGAACAGGTTATTGCCGACCGTAACAACAATATTTTGTTGCATATCCAAGATGAAAAGATTTCTGATGATCAATCCTATCTCAATGCATCATTGGCTTGGATTGATGGGGAAAACCAGGATACAGGCAGCCATATTTTTACTTTCAATCATACCAAATATATCTGTTCTTTTGCCAAAGAGACTGCAAGTGGGAGAAAATATCTAAGTTTAACGACGTATGACAGGTTGCTTTCCTCCATGACACAGAGGCGCAATATTTTCTTGTCAATTTCTATATCAATAATGTTTCTCAGTCTTCTTCTGCAATTTTTCATTTCCAGAAAACTTTACCAACCGATCAAAACCATCACGACCGAATTGGGTAATTCAAAGTTCAATACCAATGAGGCAGTGACCACCACCAATGAATTCGAAATGATTCACCATTTTTATACGATGGCAATGGATGAAATCAATCATCTGGAACAGGAAAAAGCAATTTTGGCTTGCAAGCAAAAAAACGAACTGTTGAGGGATCTTATCTTGAATTCAGGGGAAAACTCCGAAACACTGGAAAAACTGGAAAAGGGTGAATATCATATCCCCTTTGAAGGCATGTTCCTGTTTTCTGTTGTCATTGATAAAAGTTTGGATAACAGTCTGTTTTTCCCGCTTGTACGTGCTAGGATCCAGCAACTGATGAATGATTCCTTGACACCTGCATTTTATCTTGAAAATATTTCGCTAAGGGTAAATGAGGTGGTAGGTTTGATCAATGCACAGGATACTTCAAATGTTGTCACGTTTGATATACTTGTAAAGGCATTGGAAAAGATCAAGGAAGAAATTCTCGGGGAATATCCGATTTCCCTTACTATTGGTCTCGACGGAATATTCGCTTCTGCAAAAGATTGCAATAAGATTTACCAGCGTGTAAAAGAACTGCAGAATAATCGTTTTGTCATGGGAGACAATCAGATTATTTATCCAAAACGCGTAATGGAATTGTTTGAGAATCCGATTACATATCCCGATAAAATCATTACGGAAATCGTACAATCCATTATTAGGAATAACCAACCGGATTTTGAAGAAAAACTGGATGCTTTTATCGAAACTCTGCGTCAATATACATATAAGACAGCCTCTCTGCTTTTTGCAAGGCTTTATCTTGATGTTCTCTCTTCCATGCAAAATACAGGAAGTCATGTAGAAAATGACTATCTTGAAGGTTGGATTTCCCTACCCGGTACTTTGGAAGAAGGCCGTTCTGTTATGTTTAATCTGTTCAAAGGTTACCAGAAACGTGTTTATGAAGTTGAGAAAATGAAGGGCAACAAGCATTATCAGAACGTTAAGGAAAGTGAAGCCTATGTAATGGCTCATTACACGGATTTGAATTTGAATGTTGATGTGTTGGCAGATAGATATCGTTATTCATCCAGTTATTTTGCACGTATTTTTAAATCTATCAATGGATTGTATATCAATGATTATATTCGGCAGGTACGAATAATGAAAGCGAAGGAACTGCTCCAAAATAGTGACCTGACCATTAATGAAATTGCTGTAGCTACTGGTTTTACCACATCCAACTATTTTTATTCCATATTCAAGAAGGAAACTGGATTGACACCTGCTACCTATCGAAATGTCACCTAGTGCAGAGTTGAATACTATCCGTACAAGGATACGGATGAGGCAGCAGGAAAAAGAAAAAAGTCTTGAAGGGTTTCATAAAATAAACCTGAAAATAAAATCAATGATGATTACTGTATCTCAGCCTCAATATGATACTTGCTCTGCTTCTTGATGTTCCTGAGTTCCTTCTTGTTTGCTTTATCCCATTGACTGCGAGTTATGAGGGCTACCTGTTCTACCGGCCTGCCTCCTATGAACTGGACTATTGCACACTCAGTCTCTTCTGATCCTGTGGCATTGGGATAATTGATGAAGCCGTGCACTGTTTTTTTGGCTTCAAGATATTTTACTGGGGTATCGGCGGAGGCAAGGGCATCGGCATAGAGCATACCGTCATCATGGAGTGGGTCGTATTCTGCCCCGATGATCAAGGTCGGGGGTAATCTGGAATGGTCTTTTCCCAAAAGAGGAGAGAAATTTGGATTCAAGATATCCTTGGGTTCCTTCTGGTAATTATTGATAAAGAAGGCCATATCCTTGTCCGTGAGTGTCGGGGAATCCTTGTATTTGGTATAGCTATCAGTTCTCATTCTTCCGTCGGTTACCGGATATAGCAGAATCTGTCCGGCAATGGGAGGGCCTTTGCGGTCCCTGGCCAACTTGCTTACAACTGCTGCAAGATTGCCTCCGGCACTATCGCCCACCAAAAATATCCTGTCCGGGTCAGTTTTCCAGTAACGACAACCTGCGGCAGCCCAGATAAGGGTATCGTAGCAATCCTCGACAGCCGTGGGGAATTTATATTTCGGGGCCAAGCGGTAATCGACAGAAAGGACCGCAGCTTGGGTTATGTCGGCCAGTCGGGCACAGAAGAAGTTGTAAAGGGCCATATTTCCCCATACCCAACCTCCTCCATGGTAGAAAATGATGAGAGGAGTAAGATCCGATAGGTCCCTCTTTCCTCGCTGCTCAAAATAATAGCCGGTGACAACTCCATCGGTGACTGGAATGATAAAAGTCTTGCTATCGATATTTGAGGCTTTCTTGCCAAGAAGCCTTCTCATGATTGCATTGTTGGGAATCGAAATATCGTTAATCTCTTGGATGCGTTTCGGTGTCAGTTCGTCAGGGTCGTTTGGAGAAACTCTTTCGATAAGTGCCACCAGTCGTTTCATCTTTGGAGATAAATCATAATTATCCATACTATGTATCGTAGTATAACACTGTAGGGCGTGCAAGCAATTACCCCTCAGAATCTGATATTTCGAATGTCCAGGTACAATTCTGGTTAGAAAAATTGCTTAGCGCAGAGATAGTGCCTGTCTGGGAGAAACTGCGAATTGGCAAACAAAATCAGGATAAAAACTTCTAACTGATTTAATTATAGTCAGTTGGTGACAAATATGTGAAATCCATATATCCATTTCTGACCAAGCATTGAATTTTTATGCATGATTTGCATATGACTCTTCTTTATGATTGTAAAATTCGGAACATCAGGCATACAATATTTCCCATGACAATCAAACAGACCTTGGCCCATACTTCCATTGCCCGAAAAATCTGGGTAATCATGTTCTTGATCAGTCTGTCTACCCTGTCGGTGGTTATTTTCATCTCATCGCGGTTATCCTCACGCGTCATCATCGACCAGGCAAAGAAGGCTTCCAGCAAGAATCTGTATTATATTTCCGAGAAGCTTGATATGACCTTCCAGGACATTGAGACGTTTTCCAAGATGGCCATCGCGGACTCTTCGCTCCAGGAAGAATTGTTTTTTTCCGATCAGGAAGCAGACGAGGTAAACTATTATAACAAGAACAATACCATTTCAGGAATCCTGCGTACGTTCGTAAAACCCCGGACGGACATTGAATCCATGAGCATCCTGGATTTCAACAGTGGCTCTGTGTATTCCACCATCAATACATCTGCATTGACTGAGTTGCCTGCCGAGAAGATCGAGGAGATCAAGAATAGCCTGAATCCCGGTAATTTGGTTGTTTGGGGAGATCCCCGGACACAAGTATCCCCAAATGCCGGTACTCAGGAAATTTATACTGTTCCTATTTTCATGAAAATTTACAATGGATATTCAGGAGCTCCCCTGGGTCTCTTGGAAAGCGATATTCCCCTCTATCTCTTTTCTGAGTCCTTTACGGAGAATGATACGTCAAAGTCAGCGGAACTGTATATTCTTGACAAGAACGGAACGATCCTGGCCAACCGAGATCCCCAAAAAATTCTTGGGAAATTCAGCAAAGAGGAAGTAGCCTTTTGCTTGGCCTCGATTGGGGCTCCACAAATAATGCATAATACATCTCTTTATGAAGCAAGGACGTATGCTGCTTCGAAGTGGTTGCTTGTCAGTATTGTTTCCCTGAATGACTTGGTTTCGGTTTCCCATCCCTTGATAATGCGTTTGTTGTTACTGGGAGTATTGTCCTTGTTCATTACCCTGATTGTTTCCTATTATCTTTCCAACAGCATTACAAAACCCCTAAGGGTGATGGAACAGTCGATGAGTGGCTTCAAGGATCCTGTTTCCCTCCAACATGTACCGGTTATCGGTACTGATGAAGTTGGCCGTCTTGCAACTGTCTACAATGAGATGATTGATAGGATAGCTATGTCAATCGAGCAAAATAATGCCGAGCAGAAACAGATTCGCCAATATGAGATTTCCTTGTTGCAGGCGCAGATCAATCCTCATTTTCTCAACAACATCCTGGAAAATATCAGTGGGCTGGTCGAACTTGGAAGACAAGAGGAATCCCTTTCCCTGATTATGGATACAGCTTCTTTTTATCGTTCTGTCCTTTCCGGGGGCGAAGTAATGGTCACTGTTGCACGGGAACTGGAAATTGCCAATCTATATTTGAGAATACAGAATGTGCGATATGACAATCGCATTCATTTTCATATAGATGTCAAGGATTCGATCAAGGATGCCCCTATCGTGAAATTGACTATCCAACCGTTATTGGAAAATGCCATAGCCCATGGATTGAAGAAAAAGGAAGGGGATTGGTTCATTGCCATTGATGGAGAACCTGACGGAAGTGATGTTGTATTGACCATCAAGGACAATGGGGTGGGTATGGATGACCAGACCCTTTGGATGATATTGGAAAAAGACAGTAATTCTTCTTGGAATACAAGGAAGAAAGTGGGGGTATATGCCACTGACCAACGGCTCAAACTTGCCTTTGGGGAATGGTATGGGCTTTCCTATGTTTCCGAGCAAAATGTCGGGACCTGTGTTACGATCAGACTTCCCGGGGAGTGTACTATTGATGAATGAACAACCTGCTACTGACATCTCGATTCTCATAGTGGATGATGAAACCATCATTCGTCAAAGAATTGCCTTGCACCTACAGAGAGCAGGGTATTCTATCGTTGGCTTTGCAAAGGATGGAAGGGAAGCTTCCCAGCTTTTGATCTCGCTTCAACCGGATATTGTCATTACGGATATCGCCATGCCCTTTGTCTCGGGAATTGAACTTCTCAAACAAGCCAGGGAAGAGGGAAATACAGCCAAATTTATTTTTATCACTGGATACAATGAGTTTGATTTTGCCCTCACTGCACTGAAAAACAAAGCTACCGACTACCTGCTCAAACCCATTGATCCTTCCCAGTTGATCAAGGCCGCCGAACGAGCCTGCAAGGAGATTGCCTTTGAACGAAAACAGCAGAACCTGGCCAGTGCTTATGCAAATCTCAAGGAATCCGCAGCACTCTATCGGTTTCTTTCAGGAGAGGATCTTTCGCAGCTCTTCTCTTCCCAGCTTTCCGCTATCTTGCAGCATCCACAAACCTATCGGCTTCTTCTAGCCTATGGGACAGAACCCCTGGAACCTGTCTCGCCCTTGCATTACCTCTTGCCAAATGGTCTTCATCTCGTATTTTTGAAAGCTGGTACGACGGATTTGATGAATCGTTTTCCCAGGGATCAATGGTATCTTGCCTTGGGAAAACCCTTGTCCGATGTAGAACAACTACGCAGCAATTTTCCTTTGTTGCGAAGAACCTTGCTACAACGATTCTTTACGCCCGAAGTGCACGTATACTATCAGGAGAATTACAGGGAGGCCCTATCGGTATCTGCTGATTTTTCCGAAGAAAATAGGGAATTGATCCGGCAGCAACAATATTTCCGATTGCGCGAGTTACTTGCAAAGGAAGTGAGGGCAATTGATAATCCGCTTGCCTTGGAATCATATACTGCTGATATGGCTTTGTTGTTTGGGGAGTTTTCCCCTGATGCGCAACGATTTCCCTGGAAAGCCTATTCTCCCTTGTGGATCCTGGAACGTTTTACGAGCCTTTCCCAATACATCGAGTATCTCCAGAATGTAGCCTCTTCCTTGTTTCCCGAGACCGAGGATACCAGTTTGCCCCTGGTTGAGCGTGTTCGATCCTTCTTGCTTGCCAACTATCCTCAGCCACAGCTGAATCTGGAGACAATTGGGTTGCAGGTGTTTGCCCATCCCAATTACGTGAGTACCCGGTTCAAGGAAGAAACCGGCAGTACGGTCATCGAATATCTTACTTCTCTCAGGCTCGAGCAAGCAAAAGCGCTTTTGCAGACTACCCAATTATCCTGCAAGCAGATAGCTCTGTCCGTAGGTTTTTTGGATTCCGGGTACTTCAGTAAATGTTTCAAGAAACAATACGGGTATTCGCCCAAGAACTTCCAGGATCCGTCCAACTGAGAATATTCCCGATAGGTCCTTAATTTCCTCTATAGCTGGTTGCATTTTCTTTCAGTACAATGAACCATCCATAGGAGGATACGAACATGAAACGACGGTTTTTGCCAGTTCTCGTGCTTGCTCTGCTATTTCCTTCCTTTTTGTTTGCGCAGGGAGGAAAAGAGGCCGGATCAGTCCCTGCTTCCCAAAAGGATGTGACTGTTTCCATTATGTCCACATGGTCCGGGGACTCTCCCGGAAGTGTCATTTTCCGAAACAAACTTTCCGAAATTGATGCAGCAGACAATGGAATCAAGGTCGATCAGGAAATGATAGGGGATGAGACATCTTACTACAATAAGTTGCGCACCCGTTTTGCTACCGGTGAGTTTCCCAACATTTTTGAAGATTTTGGTGGGGCTCGCTCCTATGATTACGTCAAGAGTGGTGTATTGGTCGATCTTAGGCCTTACCTTGATGCAGACCCCCAGTGGGCCAATGATTTTATGAATGTCATTGAAGATTGGGAATATTCCGATTATCCCGGTTCTGTATATGGTGTTCCCACAGCTTTTTATGTAGTCGGTATTTTCTATAACAAGGCTATTTTTGCAAAACTTGGTCTTGAACCTCCCAAAACCATTGAAGAGTTCACGGCTGTTTGCGACAAATTACTTGCTGCAGGGTATATCCCGATGCCTCTCGGTGAGAAAGACAGCTACCGTGCCGGACACCTCCTGAATAATCTGGTATTGAAGGCCTACGGTTCTGAAGCCGTAACTGCCTTGGGAAACAGGACGCTTGCCTATGATGATCCCAAGATGATCAGATTGTACAAGATGATCTCCGATTTCAATAAAAAGGGTTATTTCGGGCCAAATGCAATCAATAAAGACAACAGTATGGCTCGTACCGATTTCCATGCAGGAAAGTCAGCCATGCAATTTGATGGCACTTGGTATCTTGGCACCGCAGCAAAATGCGCGATTGCCGATGATATGGGATTCATTCCCTTTCCGACGATTGATCCTGCTTTTGCCGGTTCCTGGCAGGGGGGGAACAATGGTGGCCTGTCAGTTGTGAATACCGGGGATAAGCAAGCGATCGACAAAGCTGTCCAGGTAGTGAAGGCCTTGACCAACAGCGAGTTTGCCAAAGCGCAGCAAGCTGTCAACGGAGGAGGGATCTATCCCGTGAAATTTACTTCCGATACCTCAAAGGTTTCTGCCATCTCCATCGAAGTCTCCAAGGCTTTGGATACGTCCAAGGAATTCAGGACTGACATCCAGAACTACGATATCAATACCAAGATGCTGGAAACTGTTCGCATGGCTTTGCAAGGGTTGTTTGTCGGCAAGACCCCTGAGCAATGCGCCCAGGAGATCATGACAGTAGTGAATGCCGGAAACTAAAAGACACGTTCATTTATAGTAATTCATCAAGGGGACGGATTATCCGTTCCCTTGGGTAGTATGACGGGCATGTCATCATTCTTGGGTGAAATTCCCAAGGGGCGTAGTTGCCGACGAACCCGATAGCGACTTGCAAGTTTCACGCCGCGAGGTGTGGGAGGGAAGAAGCAATAGCGAAATCGTGGCCCGACGGACAGAAACCTGATAGTAGGCAGGTGGAGGGGACAAGCTGGCTACTATCAGTGAATCCCAAAGGCAATGTGACCTTCATCTGTAAATCAGGCGGGTAAACGAGGAAAGAGTGATGACTTATCCCGCGAGGTCTCCACAGCGTACGAGGCTGCAACATCGCTTATGACGACGTAGTAACAACGAATGTGGAGAAGTCAGCAGAGGCCGTAGTAGCGACCGGGGAAACGGACGCAAAGGGCCGAACAATCAAACGCCTTTCGAAAGGGAAAGGTCCATCCGCAAATCCGAACGGCGAGAGCCTACCAGTGATGATGCGGGTGAGAAAGGAACGAATGAGAGAGGAAGACAGGTCAAGACCGAACACGAGACTGTGCGAGCAACTGATTTCCCTTGCGAACATCCAGCAAGCGATGAGGAAGGTGATGCAGAACAAGGGTTCTGCGGGAATCGACGGGATGGAAGTGACTGAACTTCCATCCTACCTTGAAGCCAACTGGGCCTTGATTCGCGAGCGGATTGTCACTCGGACGTACAAACCCAAACCGGTGCTCCGACGGGAAATACCCAAGGACAACGGGGGCGTGCGTCTGCTGGGGATACCGACGGCAGTGGACCGGGTAATCCAGCAGGCCCTGGTGCAGGTTCTGACCCCGGTGTTCGAACCGACATTCAGCGACTTCAGCTTCGGGTTCAGGCCCGGCAGGAGCGCCGAGGATGCGGTCCGACTCGCCCAGACCTACATGTCCGAAGGGTACAAGCACGTGGTTGACTTGGACCTGTCCAAGTTCTTTGACACGGTCGACCATGACATCCTCATGGGACTAATCGACAAGCACATGGACGACAAGGACGTGAGGAGGCTCATCTACGTATATCTGAAAAGCGGAGTGATGACCAACGGGAGCATGATGGCAACAGCACTGGGTACCCCGCAGGGGGGCCCGTTGTCGCCCCTGCTGTCGAACGTCTATCTCACCCCCTACGACAGGGAACTGGAGAAGCGGGGACTGCGGTTTGTGAGGTACGCCGATGACTGCAACATATTCACCAAGAGCAAGATGTCATCCTACCGGGTGAGGGACAGCGCGAAAAGCTATCTGGAGCGGAAGCTGAAACTGAAAGTGAACATGGAGAAGACGGAGGCAAGGAGGGCCGTAGGTTCGACCTTCCTCGGATTCACATTCCGGACATACGGCGAGAGAGGAAAACTTGGGAGGACCGTTCCCCACGAGAAAAAGCTGAAGAAACTTGAGGACCGGATACGGCTGGTCACGAAGCGCAACCGCGGAGTGAGCATCTGGACGGTCATTGGGGAGCTCAACAGCATCCTGAGGGGTTGGGTTGGGTACTTTGCAAGAAGTGCCATCAAGGAATACCTCAAGGGCCTGATGGAGTGGATTCGGAGGCGCATACGCCAGTATCTATGGAAACAGTGGAAGTCCGGGAATAACCGGAAACACCGCATCAGGCAACTGGGAGCGGAAGAGTGGAAGCTGAAGAAATGGACACTTGCCAGCAGGTCGTACTGGAAGATGGCAAAATCCATGAACTATCTCATCAGCAATGAGAGCCTTCATGAGCATTACCGACTGGTGGATATTCTGGGTTATTACAAGAAGCTCCATACTGTGCGTATGGAGCAAGATGGGATTGTGCTGGATTTCCGGTACAATAGTCTGTTTGGTTGAACCGCCGTATGCCGAACGGCACGTACGGTGGTGTGAGAGGTTGGGGCTTAGTGGCCCCCGCCTACTCGATCATGTACACAAAAGAAGGAGGGCACGATGATTGTCGGGAATAAAAAGCAAAAAGGTTGGTATCTCGTATTCCTGGCTCCGGGGGTTCTCCTGTTCCTTTTTCTGGTAATGGTTCCCATCGGTGAGTCAGTAATCCAATCTTTCTATACCTGGAATGGCATATCCATTTCTCCCATGAAATTCGTTGGCTGGGATAACTACCGGGCGTTGGCAAAGGACCAAAGTTTTTGGAACTCGTTGCAAAATGTCGGTTGGTTTCTTATTGGGGGATTTGTGGTTCTCATGCCACTTTCCTTTATCCTGGCCATCATCATCAATAAAAGCTTTCGTTTGAAGAAGTTTTTCAAGGCCACCTATTTCCTTCCGGTGGTTCTTCCTACGGCGGCAGTAGGCCTCATGTGGGTTTATATGCTGTTTCCCGAAAGTGGAGTGGTTCCCTTGTTCTTGAAGTTTTTCCATATTTCATCCCCGAACTTTCTCGGAGATCCAAAGTGGACGGCCAAATCCATCGTGCTGGTCAATGAATGGATTTATGCAGGGCTTAATATGCTGATCTTTTCCGCTGGTCTGGTCTCCATTCCCGAGAGCCTGTATGAGTCTGCACGAATAGACGGTGCAAGTGGCTGGGAACAGATAAAATATATTACCTTGCCTCTGATGAATGCCTATTTCAGGATTTTCTCCGTCCTGTGCGTCACTGGATGCATAATGGAATTCAATCTGGTCTTTGTCATGACAGGGGGAGGTCCTTCCCATGCCTCGGAGATGCCGGCAACCTTGTTGTACAACGAAGCCTTCAAATACCGTAATTTCGGAGTCGGAAATGCCATAGGCGTTTTCCTGTTGGTATCTGGTGTCACCCTGAGTCTCCTTACGAATAAGTTGTTGTCAAGGAAGGAGGACTAGGATGAAAGGTGTACGTAAAGAAAAATCGTATTGGATCTTGTTGATATTTGCCTGTCTATGGGCTTTTGCCACCCTGTATCCTTTTGTGATTGCGGTGTTCTCTTCCTTGAAGGACAATGATGGAATATTAGGGGATATGCTCAAGGTTCCTACCCATCCTCTCTGGAGTAATTATATCAAGGCGCTTGTCGGTGCCAGAATTGACAGGAGTATTTTCAATTCGCTTATCGTCGCTGTTTTCTCGACTATGGGAATCTTGTTGTTTTCCAGCATGATCGCCTTTGTCCTGGCACGAACGGATTTCAAGTTCAACAAGGCAATCTTTGCGTTGTTCCTCATGGGCATCGTGCTTCCCATCTATGCAACGCTCATTCCACTTGCCAAGATGGTAACCCATATTCCTTTCATGAAAAGCAATAGTTTCAGTACCCTGATCTTGCTTTACATTGCCTTTAATTTGCCAACTTCCATATTCATACTGACCGGATATATGAAGGGGATCAGCAAGGAATTGGAAGAAGCGGCAATCATAGACGGATGTTCTGTTCCTGTCTTGTTTTTCCATATCCTGCTTCCCATAAGTGTCCCGGCAATTTCGACAGCAGGTATCCTGGCTTTCTTGCATTGTTACAACGAGATGACCTTTGCCCTGGTTTTCTTGAGTGACAGGGCCAAATATACCATTTCCCTTGGGATGCTCTATTTTTCCGGGGAGAAAACTGTTGATATGGGCCCTATGTTCGCGGGAATCGTCCTTGCAACAATTCCCATGGTTGTTATCTATATGTTGTTCCAGGAACAAATACAGGCCGGTATGGTCGCCGGTGCAGTGAAAGAATAAACGTAATATTTTTTGGGTCTCTTGGGAGAATCCCGTATAGAAAGAGTTGTTTCATAAGGAGTGCAGTATGCTGAAGGACACAAAGGCTCAATGGTTCAAGGATGCAAAATACGGTCTATTCATCCATTGGGGATTATATGCGATTCTTGCCGGGGAATATCAGGGTAAGGAAACCCGCAACATCGCGGAATGGATCATGAACCATATGGATATTCCCGTTGCCGAATACGAAAAACTTGCCTCCCAGTTTGATCCGAAGGCCTTCAATGCCGACGCTGTTGTCAAGAAAGCGAAGGAATGGGGAATGAAATATGTCGTTTTTACGGCAAAGCATCATGAAGGTTTTGCAATGTATCATTCTGAGTGCAACCCCTATAATATTGTCGATGCAACTCCTTGCAAGCGCGACATTGTCAGTGAATTGAAAAAAGCTTGTGACAAGTATGACCTGAAATTGGGACTCTACTATTCCCAGGCCCAGGATTGGGATGATCCAAATGGTTTATCTGCCGGGCACGATAATTCCCAAAAGGATTTTGATATCTACCTGGATAACAAGTGCATACCGCAACTGAAGGAATTACTGACAACCTATGGGGATATTTCCATGATCTGGTTCGATACCCCTTTGACGATGACCGAACAACAGAGCAATAGGCTTGTACAGGTGGTTCGCGAATTGCAACCCGATTGTCTGGTAAGTGGTCGTATCGGGAACAACCTTGGTGATTATCTGTCCACTAACGATAATTTCATCCCCTTGCTTCCGTATGATGGTGACTGGGAAGTACCGGCGACACTCAATGAAACCTGGGGATTCAAAAAGAGTGACCACGATTGGAAGAGCCCAGAGGAAATCTTGAATTTGTTGTTGAAAATCAATGGAAGAGGCGGAAATTACCTGCTCAATGTTGGTCCTGATGCAAATGGCAATATTCCACAAGCTTCCATCGATATCCTGGATACCGTCGCAAAATATGTCAATGCCAATGCCGAGAGCATCTACGGTACCCATGCCCTAGGGTTCTATCCCTATGAATTGTCCTGGGCGCTTTTCACCACCAAGGAACACCGTCTTTTCATACATATTATCAAGGAGATGAAGCGTTTTTATCTCTTGTCCATTGCAGCGAATATAGTGAAGGCCTATATCCTGGAGACAAAGGAAGAGGTTCGTTTTGTACAGAAAAAGACCAGCGAGAATGAAAATTTCTGGGAGTTCTTTCCTCCTGCCAAATATTATGGAACCAAGCGTTTTGTCATTTGTGTCGAGACTGCTGAAAAACAGGTAGCCTTCGAGAGTCTTCCCCATTGGGAATTCCATTTTTAGGAATGGGGGAATAAACGATGGATCTTCACTCGTTGGATCGTGATATCTTGCAAAGGTTTTTACGGTATGTAGCAGTGGATACCATGAGCGATAGCTCTTCATTGTCTCATCCTTCCACCGAAGGGCAATGGGAATTGCTTCGGTTGCTCGAAAAGGAATTGAAGGAAGATCTGAAAATTGTTGATGTACAAATGCACGAAAAGGGAATCCTTATTGCAAGGATTCCGGCTACCTGCAGTTGTACAGCTCCTGTCATTGCCCTGATGGCCCATGTGGATACGTCCAGTGCAGTAATGGGTAACCAGGTCAAACCAAGGGTGATCGAAAGCTATGAGGGTGGGGATATCCGTCTCAATGCTTCCTGCATTCTCACTAAGAAGGACAACCCGGAACTTTGCCTCTACACAGGTCAGACTCTTGTAGTAACCGATGGGACTACCTTGTTGGGGGGAGATGACAAGGCCGGTATTGCCGAGATCCTGGCAGTGGCCAATCTTTTGGTACACGATCCTTCCATTATTCATGGTCCGATTGAATTGTATTTTACTCCGGATGAGGAAATTGATCGTGGCATGAACTATTTCCCCTATGACAAGATTGCTTGCGATTGGTGTTATACGGTAGATGGTGAGAAGCGGGATTGCATCGATACCGAGTGTTTCAATGCCGCAGCCGTACAGGTTACCGTCAAGGGTATAAGTTATCATCTTGGAGCAGGAAGAGGGCGTATGGTCAATGCAGTCACTATTGTAGGAGCCATGATCAATGCGTTGCCCCAGGCTGAGAGCCCGGAGGCAACCGATGGGCGCTATGGTTACTATTGCCCCTTGAAGATAGGGGGGACCGCTGAACAGGCCCAGCTTGATATTTTTCTTCGGGATTTTGATTTGCAGCAACTTGATCGACGTATTGCCGCCATACAGGATTTGGCAAAGGTGTTGGAAGCTATGTACCCGGGATCAAGCATCAGTTTGGATACGGCATATCAATACTATAATTTTGCAGAGGAATCCCGAAAGGTTCCCCAAGCCGTAAAAACCCTTTTCAAGGCCGGAGAGCAATTGGGGCTGGACTTGAAGGAGACCGTAATTCGTGGAGGAACAGATGGCTCCTGGATGGCTCAGGCGCATCATGTTCCCTGCCCGAATATATTTACCGGGGGATACAACCGGCATTCTGTCTATGAATGGGTTGCCCTTCGGGCAATGGAAGACAGTGTTCGTTTGATGGTCAGGCTTCTCGAGCTGGCAGTGGAATAATATCGAAATGGAAAAAGGTTTGGGCAAAGATTTTCTTTGCCCAGTTTTTTTATGTTTGCGACGGGTACCACCCAGAGAGGAATCCACCGGTTGTATATACCTTTCCCCCTTTGCCAAGATACTTTTCAAGTCGGAGTTTGAGCGTAGAACCTGGGTTTTGTGGAGCCAAGGGGCCCAATACCCGTTCAAATATCTGAGGCTGTGCATGAAGTGTGGGAAACTTTAAGAAACGCTGCATGAATTGGCAAATATTTCCTTCTGGCGGAAGAAATCCGGCAAGATTGGGATCGAGCAACCAAGAGTCACAAATGACTCCACAAAAGTGGGTATTTTGTTCCTTGGAGAATGCCCTTGCTTGTTCTATCGATTCAGCGACGACAGAGGGGGTAAGGGAAGGTCCTTCGGGAATATGGAGGGCGAGAATAGGGGAATGGGGAACGACCAAGGGTTTCAGACTGGATTTGCAAAAGGATTCTCTTTCTTGCTTGAGGGTTCCCTGTGCCAAGTCAATTGGGTTTGCCCAAATTGTTGTGGGATCTTCCTTTCTGAAGGTGCGGTATTTTTCTTCAGTAATTCCGTTGGTTCCGCAAATATGGCCTTCCAGATTGACCGGTATACCGTGTTCGGCCAGACAGACAAAATCCTGTTTGTCGGTAGACCAATACAGAGAATAGGGAAATTCGAAGGTTTGTATCTCATATTGCAACCTTCCCAATTGGAACAGATGTGCACAAAAGTGGTGCATAAGCCAACGGTTTCGGTCGCATCCATAGGCTCTGTCATGGTTCCTGCCATATACGGCGACCCATCGTCCTACATCACAAAAGGTGTCGAGGAGTATCTGTCTTGATACTTTTTTTTGTTCAAATAGTTTCACTGATTCAGGCAGTACATATGCCATGAATATCAAAGGGAATAAATCCTGTAGGGAAGCATCAACCAACGCACATTCCTTTTGGATGTAGGCCTGGGCTTTTTTCTCATTTTGTTCTTCGATTGCCTGTTTCCCTTCAGCAAGAAGGGCTTCAACCGGAACATTATCCTGTAATTGAAGAGAGATCTCTGCCAAACATTGCATTAGATTCTGGGGAATGTTTGTCAGGGTCCCAAAGGTTTTCCAATCTATTGCATGCATTTGAATATCCTTTTGCCCGATAGTGTATCACATCCTTGGCTTACCCTGTAAAGGCCTGAGGGAGCATGAAACTTCTGATGATTTTCATTGAAGAGAATTGATGTGATTGCTATACTTTTGCATATGGAAAACACGGTAAAAGTTCTCAATGGTGAAAAATTCGGATATGGGTTCATTGCTGATTCTTTTCTTCCTGAGGGAATGGATGAGTATTATCTGAGGAACAGGCAGGTACAAGCCAGTTCCCGGCAATGGAGGCATTTGACCGAAGGGGAAATTGCGCTTCTTTTAAAGAATCTCAATAGTTGCCAGAACTGGAACGATCTTTTGGTTTCCGATCCCTTTGACCCTTCCTTGATAAAGAATTCAGAATTCTTTGGATTGGTAAGGCTGGGGCGAATGGAGAGAAAAGTAGTGAGTTTCCATGATTTTGCCGTTCCCATAGGGATAAGCAATAGCCGGCTTGTATCCTGCGATATCGGGGATGACTGTGCAATTCTCGACTGTTCCTACCTGAGCCATTATATTATTGACAAGCATGTAATTCTTTACCGGATAGGGGAGATGCTTGCCACCAATCATGCAAAATTCGGCAATGGTATTGTCAAGGACGGAGAGGATCCCGAGGTAAGGGTGACCATTGATATCATGAACGAGGCAGGGGGCAGGGCAATCTATCCTTTCTCCGGTATTCGTTGTTCCGATGCCTGGTTGTGGGGTACCTACCGTGATGATGCTGCTCTTATGGAATGCTTTTCCAGGATGGCCGATAACGAAAGCGACAAGAGCCGTGGGTGGTATGGCTATGTCGGACAGCAATCGGTAATCAAGTCCTGCGATACCATCAAGGATGTCTGGGTCGGGGAAGGTTCCTATATCAAGGGTGCAAACAAGTTGAAGAACCTTACGCTTCGTTCCACCTTGGAGGAGCCTGTCCAGCTAGGGGAAGGCATAGAACTGGTTAACGGGATCATCGGAGCTGGAAGTCGTGTTTTCTATGGATGCAAGGCAATTCGTTTTGTCATGGGAGATAATTGCAACCTGAAGTATGGGGCCCGGCTCATCCATTCCATCCTGGGTGACAACTCAACAGTCAGTTGTTGCGAGATGCTCAGCAATCTTGTGTTTCCCGGGCATGAGCAACACCATAATAACTCGTTTCTCATTGCCAGTCTCATCAAGGGACAATCCAATATGGCAGCAGGGGCAAACATAGGGTCCAATCATAACAGCAGGGGCAATGATGGAGAATTGGTTGCCGGCCGAGGTTTTTGGCCTGCTCTGTCCAGTACGCTCAAATATGATTGCCGATTTGCCAGTTATGTCCTGATAGCCAAGGGAAATTATCCGTATGAGATGAATATTCCTCTTCCGTTCAGCCTCTTGAGTGCAAATAACAAGGAAGACCGAAGGGTGCTCATGCCAGCCTACTGGTGGATGTATAACCTCTATGCCCTGGAACGGAACAGCTACAAGTATCGTAAACGGGATAAGCGCAAGGTCATTCGCCAGCATATCGAGACTGATTATCTTGCCCCTGATACAGCGCAGGAAATACTTTTGGCCCGCAGGCTCCTGCAAAAATGGGTAGCCCAGAGCTGGAACAGACGTGCCTGTGATGATCGCACCTATTCAAGGGAACAGTTGGAGGGACAGGGAAAGTCCTTGTTGGAGGAACAGAGTTCCTTGCTTGCAACTTTGAAAGTGACAGCGCCTTCCTTGGAGAATGGCTCAAAACCAATGGAAATACTCAAGGTACGGGAAGCGTATCGTTCGTATACCGATATGTTGCTTTTCTATGGAGCGAAATCTATTGGCGAATGGTGTTGTCAGCAATCAATCAAGGTTTCAGATTTCCAGCAAGAGAGTACCGAAGGATATGGGACCTGGTTGAATCTGGGAGGACAACTGGTCCCTGAGTTCAAGGTTGAGGCGCTCAAGGAGCTTCTCAAGAAAGGTTTACTGACCAGCTGGACTGCGGTCCATCAGATGTATGAGACTTGGTTCTTATCGTATAACAAGGATAAGGCACTCAATGGATTTTTGGTTCTGAAAGAGGTATTGGGCCTCACAGTTCTTGATCAAGAGACCTGGGAGGGCCTGGTAGCCAAGGTAATCGAGACGAGATCGTACATTGAGGAACAAGTGTTCAAGA
Organism: uncultured Sphaerochaeta sp.; assembly: GCF_963676625.2. Classification (GTDB taxonomy): domain Bacteria; phylum Spirochaetota; class Spirochaetia; order Sphaerochaetales; family Sphaerochaetaceae; genus Sphaerochaeta. The sequence goes on along the minus strand of NZ_CAXXYB010000004.1, from coordinate 1,114,065 downwards.
CCAAGGAAAAGGATTTCAGCAATACCTTCCGAGAGAGCACCTATCGTAGTCATGCCGAGCGTGATGCGGTATTGGGTTGCCTCAATGACAATCCGTTTGTCCTTGAATCGAAGCAGATAAGCCAGCAGTTGATTGAGCAAGTCAAGTCAGTGGTATTCTGACCTAGCGTCGGGATAACGCCGGAATAGTCTGGATTGTACAAGCTTCTTCAGTCTTCTTTCTCGTTTTCAGTATCTTTTCGAATCGTGGACGGTTGTATCGCTGGATCAATATGAAGGGGACATTTGCAACAAGGCAATACAAGATTGCCCAGTTTGTTACGGATGGATCTGCATTGAGCAGGATCGGGAGGGCAAAGACCAAGGCGAGTCCATGGCAAAGTTCAGCTCGCTCTGATTCCAGTATGAATTGCTCCAGATACGCTTCTGAAATTGCAGCCAGGTGAGCCTTGTTGAACTGGTTTCCCATTTCAGGGACTTTGTCTTTCCATATCCTTATCCGAAAATAGTGCTGGTAGATTTCTCCGTCTTGTTCCCATTGAAGACTGCTCATTCTCTTTCTCAAGGATTGCAGGTTTTCCATCGAAAGATGGTCAGCCACCAACGATGCGGCAATCTGGCTAAGAATAAGAATGGCTCCAAATTTCTCAGGATAAAATTCCATACTCAAATCCCCACTTATATATATTATGACACTTATTGCTTTATGTGTCAAAATACATATATATAGTAGGCATAGAATTGGAGAAAGACAATCAATAAAATCGAGAAAATGGGTAATTTTTATACAAAGATAGAAAATTGTCTAAGCCTATTTTTGTGAACCTCTCCATACTCTCAGGACTTTCAATCCTATATCCAGAAGCATGAGAACAACCACCAATAGCGAGACAAGCCTCGTGATTTGCACCCAGGTATCCATTCCGTTGGGAAGCAACTGAACGCAATCAGGATTGATCAAGTCATAGCGGTTGAGAGAGTACAGGATGAACAGGGAAAAACCAAAACTGAGAATGCCGTTATAGAGCAAAAGTGGTTTTGTCCAACGACCTGTGATGAGTTCCAGGATTCCCTTGAAAAAAGAGAAGGCAAGAAATGCTATCAGTACCAGAATGAAAGGCTTGATCATCGGTGCCAGGAACAAGGGTATCGGAGGATTCCCCTTGTAATAGACCGCGATGATGTCGGGATTCTTGTAGAGCATTCCGGCAAGAATGCCAATAAAGACGGCAGAACCCAGAATATTGGCGATGCTCTCTGATTTCCTGATTTCTGGACCTTGGGGCTCTATCTCCTGGGGGAGTTCCTCAACTGTCCATTTTTCATCATTTTTTATCTTCACCTGGAAAAAGTCTATGATGGCGAAGGTAATCGTGACCGATAGGAAAGCTCCTGAAAGAGCTTCGGCGACATTGGACAGGATTGAGGTTATGACCGAGGCAATGGTAGGCACCGAGGTAAGGAACAATTCGATCAGGTTGATACCAACGGTAACCGAGGCGAGTACCACTGTCACCAGTTTCAGGACGTATAGGTATAGATCGAAGGTGTCAGGCCCGATCAAATACCTGCCCTTTGCCCTATAGGTGTCTGCCAGTTTACTGGGATTGCCCATTGCGTTGAGGGTTTTCTTGACGTCTTCCTCACTATAAGCTGGCGGAAGCATGTCCAGGATATTGCTTTCCAGTTCCTTGGCTACTTCTTCCCGATCTTTTTCCAAAAGATGTCTGGATACCTCCGCAACATACCGTTTTATGAGACTATTCATTATGGTTCCCCCTGATAAGTCGAGAAATATGCATGGTACTTTCTTTCCACTCAGTCAATAAAAGGATATATAGGTTTTCCCCTTGCTCGTTGAGTTGGTAGAATTTTCTGGGTCTGTTTTCGGAAGTGTTCCAGATACTGGTCAGCAAGCCTTGGGTTTCCAGACGCCTGAGCAAGGGATAGAGGGTGTTTGCCTCGATATCGATATCGTTTTCCTTGAGGAGTTGCAAAAGCGAATACCCATATTGGGGTGTCTTGAGTTGACTGAGCACGCAAAGGGCCAAGGTTCCTCGTTTGAGTTCGGTTACCAGATTGTTCATCATCTGCTCTTCGTCCATAGCTTCCTCCTTGTCTTGTATACTGTATGATACACATTATTGTCAATATCATATTATATAAAAAAATTGACAAGGTACTTTTTCGATGATACAATTTCTTTGTGGTGGCGAAGCTGGGGAATAACCGAAGAAACACCCACAGTAGCCAAGGAACCCTCCGTAGCGGAGGGTTTTAATTTGTCCCTACTGATTTGCAAAAGCTTGCCTTAATTCAAAGTAATATCATGTCACCTATTCGGAAAATTCTGGATTTCTTTCAAACCATTCACCAATACAGGACTTTTTAAATTCAAATCAGTTGTTTTATGATTACAATGAATTTGTTGCATAAAAGTATTTATTTTGCGAAATTTTCGCAAAATAAATAGATATATTGGTATTTTGTTTGATTTTATAAACAATTTAGAATAATATTAACTATATGGAATTAGTATTAAGGAGTAACCAATGCTATTGACGTTTTCTGCTACCAATTTTAAATCTTTTCGGGAACCCCTTGTATTTGAAATGAAACCTGCGCCTAAACAGAAGGACCTTCCTTATAGTATTTTATCTACCATCATTGCAGGGAAGGAGTATCAGGGATTGAGTACCGCTGTGATATACGGGCCCAATGCTTCTGGGAAGTCAAACATCATTGGGGCAATGCATGTGCTGAAAATGATAGTTATCAGAGGGCACATCAGAAATATGAAGGAAGATAATAATCCCGACCCTGCATCCAATAGTCTTGAATTGATTCCAAATTGCTGTCTCAAGAAACCAGAACCTGTTAATCTCTCCATTGATTTCACTGATTCAGGATATTTGTTTTCCTATTCTATTTCTTTGGATCTTGGATTATTTGCGGATTATGAGTACAGCCGAAAAATTGTACAGGAGTCTCTAAAGGTAAATGGAAAATTATTGTATGAGAGAAAGGGAAACAATGCAGTTCATATTGAAACAAAAGAAATTTCAGATTATACCAGCCAAGAATATAAGCCCAAGCAGATGGAAATGCTCGAGAATCTGAGCAAAGAATCCCTCAATGACCAGGAATTGTTTTTGACTAACGGATTCAAGACGTTGTATTCTCCTACGTTATCCTCGATTATTTCTTCTTGGTTTGAGCATCGTTTTCTTGTGTATTATCGAGCTAATTCTCTTGAATCCGGGAAATTATTGACAGATCCCAATGATCAGAAAGTCTATATCAATCAATTTGCGAATACCGTTGCAAAAGCCTTCGGGGTCAATTCCAGCAATCTTGGTTATTTTGCACCAAAAGGTGAGACCGTGGCACATCTTTACTCGGTGTTTGAAGAAAATAAGAAGCTTATTATTCCTATGGAGAATTTTGAGTCCTTTGGAACGGTTAGGTTCATGAACCTTTTTCCTATCTTGTGGGAGGCTCTTCAAAAAGGATCTACGCTTGTTATCGATGAGTTCGATGCCTCAATTCACCCCATGGCTGTTATGAGCATAATCAATATCTTTCATAATGATGAGATCAATATAAATAAGGCCCAGTTGATTTTTAATACGCAGAACCCGATTTTTCTTAATGCCAATCTATTCCGCAGAGATGAAATAAAATTTGTTGAGCGTAGTACAGAAACAAAGGAGAGTATTCACTATGCCCTTTCTGATTTTAAGACAAGTGGTGAAAATGGTGTGCGTAAAGGAGAAGATTACCTGAAGAATTATTTTATAAACAAATATGGTGCTATAAGCGATATTGATTTAGCACCTTTGTTCATTGAAAGGAAGCAGGGAAATGGGAAAAATTAAAAGTACTCGTAAATACTATTTTTCCGTAGAGGGAGAAACTGAGAAATGGTATTTACAATGGCTTCAGAAAACTATTAACAATACAGAATGTTCAAAAGCAAGGGTAAGTTTTGTTATCAAGATAGAGAAAAATCCTGTCTCATTTGTAAAAGGACTTTCAACTATTCAAAAGACAACAGAAATAACTCATGTCTCGGATTATGAAAGCAACGAAGAGGTTCATAGGATTCAGTTTCAGGAGATGCTGGGAAATCTTTCAAGGGCAAAAAAACTGAAAAATGGGATTGTTTATTACTTGGGATATAGCAACTTTACCTTTGAACTTTGGATTGTTCTTCATAAGGCCGACTGCTTTGGAATGCTTGAAAATAGAACACAGTACCTTGTACCGATTAATAGGGCCTATGATGAGCATTTTTCAGACTTGCGACATTATAAGCATGAGGATAATTTTGCCAGAATTCTCAATAAATTATCATTGGATGATGTTTTTGATGCAATTAGGAGAGCTAAACGAATTCAAACTTTTAAGAAGGAAAATAATATTAAGCCAATTGAGCAATTTGGGTATTCGTACTATGGAGATGCTCCTTCCTCAGATCTTTGGATGACTATTGAAAAAATAATGAAAGACTGTGAATTGTTATGATGCTTATGATTTGTTTATTTAAAAAGAAATACCTGTATCTACCCAAGAAATATTTTCGTTGATAATCAGAAAGAGGCTTGACCAGAAAAGGGCTTAAAAAAAGGTTCATGAGATTTTCTTGTGGGATTTCTGTTCCTTCGCATTCAGCATCTTTCGTTTCTCAATGACCTGGTCGAGTGACCTGTGCTTGGGATTTCGCCTGCTCCTGTCCCAAAGCTTGAGGAAGAAATATTCGGTATCCCTATAGCCATAGGCCTGCCTCCGCACTGTCTTGATCATGTTATTGGTTCCCTCCAACGGACCGTTGGAGACAGGGAAGCGGACACGCGAGACGATGCCATCCATTCTGGATCGAATCATTTTGTTGAATGCCCCGAGCATCGGTATCTGCGCGACATAGCTTCCCGAGAGCCGCAACCATTGCTCGAGGCCGTCCCTCATGGATTGCCCGTCGGTGCTTTCGAGCCCGGCTTTCAGCTGGTCGCCCAAGAAGAATGCCAGGTTCAGGTCCTGGTCCTCCCCCAGTATCTCCTCGAGCCTCCTCTCGTTGCGTATCGACCACTTGTGCTCGCCCTCCGGCATGGGAAGCCCCTTTCCCTCATACTTGTCCGCCAGTTCCCTGTTGTGTTCCCGGGCTATCCCGTCCTTCTTCATCAGGGCCTTCCTGCTGCTGGTTATCACATACCGGCTACCCTTGAGCGAGGCATATTTCCTCCCTGCCTCCTGGATGGACAGTCTCAGTTCGGCGATTTCCGCCAGCAAGGCCTGCTTCCTTTCCGGCGGGGCACCGTTGCAGGCCTTCCTCAGCCTGGCGCAACGGGCCTTGCACTGGGCGATTCCCTCGCGCAAGCGGTTCTGCTCGAGCCTCCTCAGTTCCGTCAATATCCGTTCGTTGAAGTTCTTGACGATGTGGAATGCATCATAGACTATATGGATATGGGGATACAGGCTTTTCACGGCCTTGCAATACTGGGCGTTCATGTCCATTGATATCGATCGCACCCTCGCCATCCATGCATGGCCGACCTTGCCGAAGAAATGCAGCAGCTGCCTCTCTCCGTTGCCTTCCTCCAAGAACAATATCTCCCCTGTCTGCCAGTCAAGCACCACGGTGGCATACCGGTGCCCCTTGTGCAGGGAGAATTCGTCGACGCACAGATGGGCGCTGTAATGGGTGGGCAGCATCTGCCCGTACTTGCCTTGCAGCATGGACTTGTCGATCTCCCTGACCAGCTTGCGATTGGTATGGAGTGCGGTGGCAAGCCCCTTGACTGTCATGTCCGCATGGCTGAGGAATCCTTCCACCATGCTCTGGAAGCAAGTGGTGGCGAAGTGCCCGGGTTGCTTGAAGGGAATCGGTTGGCAGCAGGTCCTGTGGCATCCCGTGCACAGGTATTGCTCGTAGCCCACCTCCAGGATGATCTTCCTGTTTCCCAGGCTCAGGTGGTGCAGCAGGATGTCCAGATGCTGGTTGACGTGCATCTTTGCCTGGCAATGCGGGCAGCACGCGGGCAGGGGACTTGTCATTCTCCCGTGGATGGTTTCAACGATGACAAGACCGGACTCGGTCTCTTTTCCCTTGATAGTTGCAGGGCCTGTCACCAGGAAATCTGGTAAATGCAGGATGGAATTGGTATACTGGTCCACGGGCGTCCTTCCTTGTTAGCTTGATTTGTTGTTACTTCAATACTAACAGAAGGATTGCCCTCTTTCTATTTCTCAATGGTTAGTTGCTTTCTATTCTTTTCTCAATTCCCACAGATTTTTCCCATGAACCTAAAAAAAGAACTCCCATATTGGAAGTTCCTTTTCTTTTGGAGCCAAAGGGACTCGAACCCTCTACCTACTGATTGCGAACCAGTCGCTCTACCAGGTGAGCTATGGCCCCAGAATTACATATGACAAACTACTGTAGAGTGCGGAAACTGTCAACTGCCAGCACCCAAGGGAGCAATAGGCCTGGAACCAGGAAGGATCTTTTAAGAATCATTCCTGGTCTGCCTTTCTTGCATGTCCCTTACTCTATCGTTTTCAATGCCGATGCAATGAATTCCCTGAATACCGGATGGGCCCTGTTCGGGCGACTCTTGAATTCGGGGTGGTACTGTACGCCGAGATAGAAGGGCTGTCCCTTCAATTCAACGGCCTCAACCAATTTACCGTCAGGACTGGTACCGGAAATAATCAGGCCGGCCTCTACCATCTGGTCCCTGTACTCATTGTTGAATTCATATCGATGCCTATGTCTTTCCGAGATCATCTTCTCTTGTTCGTAGGCTTTGTCCATAATGGTATTCTCTGATATTGCACAGGGATAGGAACCCAGACGCATGGTGCCGCCCTTGGGAATGTTTCCTTTCTGGTCAGGCATCAGGTCGATAACCGTATGTTTCGATTTCTTGTTGAATTCCCGTGAGTTTGCATCTTCCAGGTCCAATACATGGCGAGCGAATTCAATGACGGCAATCTGCATGCCAAGGCAAATTCCCAGATAGGGGATTTTGCGTTCCCTGGCAAAACGAGCGGCTTCGATCATCCCTTCGATGCCCCTGTCCCCAAATCCTCCGGGAACCAGGATACCCTGGACATCTCCCAGAAGGGATTCCACTGATTCTGGATTGACGGTTTCCGAGTCAACCCAGGAAATCGACACCTGGCTTTCATTTTCCCAACCGGCATGCTTGAGAGCTTCCATGACCGAGAGATAGGCATCATGGAGTTGTGTATATTTTCCTACCAGTGCGATCTTTACGGACTTGTCAGCCTTCTCGATACGGCTGAGCATTGCCTTCCATTCCTTCAAGTCAGGTTGCTTTGTCTTGAGCTTGAGTTCCCTGCAGACGATTTCGTCAAGATTTTCTTCCCTGAGCATGATCGGAGCCTGATAGAGTACCGGAACAGTCTTGTTCTCAATGACGCAATCTTTCTTTACATTGCAGAACAGGGCAATCTTGTCCTTGATCCCTTGTTCGATCGGTTCATCCGAACGGGTTACGATGATGTCCGGGAAAATTCCCGAGGCCATCAATTCCTTGACAGAATGCTGGGTTGGCTTGCTCTTGTGCTCGCCACTGCTTCTGAGATAAGGAACCAACGTAACATGGATGAACAGGCAGTTGCCATGGCCAACCTCATGCCCGATCTGCCTTATGGCTTCCAAGAAAGGCTGGCTTTCGATATCGCCGGTAGTACCGCCGATTTCGGTGATCACTACATCGGCCTGGGTCTTTTCGCCCAAGGAGTAAATGAAATGCTTGATTTCATTGGTTACATGGGGAATGATCTGGACTGTCGATCCCAGAAACTCTCCATTGCGTTCCTTGGTAAGAACATTCCAATACACCTTTCCGCTGGTCATATTGGAGTACTTATTCAGGTTCTCATCGATGAAACGTTCGTAGTGGCCCAAATCAAGGTCAGTTTCCGACCCATCGTCGGTTACAAAGACCTCCCCATGTTGGTATGGGCTCATGGTTCCCGGATCCACGTTCATGTAAGGGTCAAGTTTCTGTGCAGCGATCTTCAATCCGCGTGCCTTCAGCAGTCTTCCTAGCGATGCCGCCGTAATTCCTTTCCCTAGGCCTGAAACGACCCCACCTGTCACAAATATATGTTTGGACATTTTGAATCTCCTCTATTGATATGTTTTCAGAATTGCAGAAGCAACATCATAACGGTTTTTTCTCAAATCCATTGCCTGCTTCTCAATATAACGATGTGCCTGCTGTTCATCCATACCGAGATTCTGGATTAATGTCCATTTTGCCCGGTCTATGAGTTTTATTTCCTCAATTTTCTTTTGAAGTTTGTCATTTTCGTTTTGCATCACGGTAAGTCGTCTGCGCATCGAACGTGCGAGACCCAACGTTTGGAAAAAGAGTTGTTTGATTACCGGTTTGGAAACTACCAGGACACCACTGGCTCCCATGATGGTTTCCGTGGTTTCAAGGTATTCGTTCCTGACTACCATGATTACCCCTGCAAGGGTTTGTTCTGTTATTGTGGAGGCTAGTTGCTCTCCTGATTCATCACTGAGGGGAGCATTGATGACTACCAGGTCGAATTCATTGTCAAAAATCATTCGTCTGGCTTCACTGCAGAACGTGGTTGTAGCGATGTCAACATATCCCTCATATTCCCTGATGAGGGTTGAAAGGGACTCACTCCCTTTCACTGTCGACGAAACTACAAGGACACGAAGCATAAATTCTCCTGGGTCTAGGTTGTCAGGAAGAAAGAACTGCGGCTAAATTGGTTTTTGTCACTGCTTTCTTCATACGCCTTCCATTCGGCATGTTTGCCTTCAAGGAAAAAAGTAAACAACCGCTTTGGAATTACAGAACGCACAAAACTACTGTTTTCTGCTAATTCCATTGCCTCTGCTAGGTCTTCAGGCAGTGTCGGGGCATTCTGTTTTTGGAATGCATCCCCACAATATTCTGCCGGGACCTTCAGATTTTCCTTTACACCTTCCATAGCTGAAGCGATAAGAAGAGAGAATGCCAGATAGGGATTACAGGAAGGGTCGGGGGATCTGACCTCAATTCTTCTGTATTCTCCGCTGGAAGGGGGAATCCTGATAAGCAAGGATCTATTGGCTTTCCCCCAGCCAACGTATCTTGGGGCCTCGAAAGCTCCAAGGCGTTCATAAGAATTGACCATCGGGTTGAGAAATAGGGTTATTTCCCTGATTCTCCTCAGTATTCCTGCAGTCATGGCTTCCTCAAGATATTGATCCGGGACCCCTTCTTTTGAAAGGGAAAGGTTGATATGCAAGCCACTGCCACTTTCTCCTTCCAGGGGTTTGGGTAAAAAGGAAGCAAAAAGTCCGCTTCTGTCCGCGACTGTCTTCACAACTGACTTGAAGGTCAAGAAATTATCTGCGGCTTCCAGAGCCGGTCCATACTTGAAATCAACTTCATTCTGGCCAGGTCCTGACTCATGATGGGATCGTTCCGTATAAAACCCCATCTGTTGAAGCATCAGGCAAATTTCCCGGCGAACGTTTTCTCCCTTGTCTACAGGAGCTACATCAAGATACGTGCCCCTGTCAAGGGGAGTCATGGTAGGCATGCCATCCTCACCGTTCTTGAAAAGGTAGAATTCGCACTCGGGCCCAATTCCCATTTTATATCCATCGAGGGCAGCTTCCCTGATTTTTGATTGAAGCAGGGAGCGACCATCTCCTTCAAAGGGCGTTCCGTCCGGTCGCATGATTGAGCAAAATAATCGTACTACCCGTCCCTGGGAAGGGCGCCAGGGAAGAACGGCAAGGGTAGAGGGATCGGGGAATAGGAATAGGTCACTTTCATCAATCTGGAGAAAGCCTTTGACAGCAGAGGCATCAAACGAAATCCCTGTGGCAAAGGCCCTTGGCAATTCATCCTCGGCGATGGAAATGTTTTTTATATGACCAAAGATATCACAGAATACAAGGCGGACAAAACGAACATCTTGCTCCTTGATAAACTGCATTACTTCTTCTTGTGTATTGGTCATTACCATCCTCCCCGAATTAAACATATGTATAGAGCATTTTGTACGGTGTACTCGAATTTGGCCTCAATACATAAAAATGGTGTGACAACAAAGTATCTTTATCCAAGTCAAATACCCCACAATATGCATCAAGATACCCAGAAATTTCTTCCAAATCCTCCGGTGTTGCATCGGAAGCAGAAACTTGCTGAGGTAAATCTACCGGTAGGGTATCACATCTTAGGTATATTTTTCCACCATGCATCCCCGTTCCACAGAAATATCCTACAGGAGGTTTGCCTTCTTGGTCGAGACCAAGGACGATTATTGTTCCACCGGCGAGATATTCACCGAGAAAACTGCCGGCCCTGTCACCGATTATCAGTACCGGTTGCTTTTCCTGATAGGCTTTCATATGGATGCCCGCTCGGTAGCCCGAGCTATTTCTTATGAAGATCCTTCCCCCGCGCATGGAATAACCGGCGGCATCGCCACAACTGCCATGGATGATGATAGTGCCTTCGTTCATGGTATCGCCGGTGGCATCCTGGGCATTTCCGTTTACCGTAATGGTAGAACCATCAAGGTAGGAGCCGAGGGCATTGCCTGCTGTTCCATTGATGATGATATTCCTATCCTTGAGAGCACAACCTATATATCGTTGGCCATTGACATCATCGAGTTGTAAGTCCTTATCTTCGCATTCCCTGATTTCCCTGTTCAAGTCCTGGAAATGGGTCAATCCTACTTGTATGGTTTTCATTGTGCAGCTCCCAGTTTTTCTTTCCGTTCTTTCTTTGCGAAAGCCATGAGGAGGGGTTTTTCGCTGATCAAGGCGAAATCTATGGTGGAAAGGTCTGTCTTGTTCCTGATCAGGGAGGTATATATGCCTGCCCTGTCGATCATATCCCCGATAAGAATGCATCCGACAAGGCATCCATTCTGTACAAACAATCGTTTGTAGCCGGTCTCTGTCCTGATTACCGTATCATCTCCTACATAGGCTCCTGCAGTGATGATATGCAAACCAAAGAATCCAATGGCATTCATTGCCATGGCTTTGTCAAAGGAAGCTAATTCCCCTGCCATATTTCTCCCTGCTATTTCTCCCTGCATGTAGGCATTGGGAAGAATTGCCAGTACTCTCTTTTCACCACTTACCAGATCGAAACCTTCGGTACAATCCCCAGCGGCATAGACATCCTCAAGTGAGGTCTTGCATTGTTCATCGACCAGGATGGCTCGATTCGTAGCTCCAGCGGCTTCTTTTACCAAGGAAATATTCGGGCGAACCCCGACTGCAAGTACCAAAACATCGAAACCTACTACGGTTCCGCTTTTCAGCAAGGCATCAGTGTCCTGGAATTCAGCGACGCTGTCTCCCAGAATACACGTAATTCCTCGTTTTTTCAGATGCTTTTCTACCAGGGAAGACCCTTCCTCGTCAAGGATACTGGGTAGCACTCGTTTTGCCAAGTCTACCACAGTTATCGATTTAACTCGATCCAGGATTCCCTCGGCACATTTAAGTCCGATAAGGCCGGCACCGATAATCAAGACCCTACTATCCTTGGAAATGGCTTTCTCAAGACTGTTGGCATCATCCAAGGTCATGAACGTGAAACGATTCTTTACATGCTCAAGGTTTTTCATCGGTGGGACGAAAGGGCAAGAACCTGTTGCAACAAGAAGTTTGTCGTAAGGATATTGCAAATCGTCTTCCAGGATAACCAACTTTTTCTTGGTATCGAGGCTGGTGGCTTTCTTGCCCAGGACAAGCCTCACCTTGTTTTGTTCATAGAACAACGGAGAACGGTAAACCATTTTTTCCTTGGTGGTCTTGCCCTCAAGCAAGTAGGAAATAAGGGGGCGGGAATAGCACTGGTGTGACTCATCCCCTATAACGGTTATCGTTCCCTCCTGGTCAATTTTCCTGATACTCTCGATACAGCCGACCGAGGCAATTGAATTTCCAATGATTACATAGTTCATATCACCGCTCCTCAAAGACGATTGCCTTGTTGGGGCAACCTTTTACGCATTCGGGGGTTCCATGTGAATTGGTGGTACAAAGTTCACATTTCTGCATCACGCCGTTTTCATTCGGCATGAGTGCTCCGTAGGGGCAAGCCATTATGCAAGAAAAACACCCGACGCATTTACTCTGGTCGATTACGATCAAACCATCGACTTGGGTAAGGGCGCCTGCAATGCAACTCTTTACGCACAAGGGCTCAGTGCAGTGACGGCAGTTTACCGCAAAGCTGATGCCGTCCTTTTCCTCGACCTTGATTCTTGGTCTGATAATTGCATCCTTGAGGGCCTTGACCATATTTTCTTCGCCGGAGTTCGCGTAGGCACAGTAGAATTCACAGAGATGACATCCCAGACACCATTGTTCGTTGACGTAAACCCTTTTCATTATATTCTCCTATTGTCCAGCATGCTTGATTCCGAGGATCTCCAATTCGGTTTCGGTAAGCCCGATACCCCTGAGCATGAGACGGTTTCCCCTCAGAGCCTCGATGGAGTTGATACCCATTCCGCCCATCATTTCCTTGATCTCATGATTCCAGGCGGTAATGAGGTTTACCAACCGTTCGGATCCGATTTCAGGATTGAGGCGTTTTACCAACTCCGGTCGTTGCGTTGCGATACCCCAGTTGCATTTTCCCAACTGACAAGTCCTACAAAGATGGCAACCCAAGGCAAGCAAGGCACTGGTTGCGACATATATTGCATCGGCTCCGAGTGCGATTGCCTTGATGACATCGGCACTGCTTCGGATGGATCCTCCGACAACCAGACTCACATTGTTGCGAATCCCTTCCTGCCTGAGGCGGGTATCGACACTGGCAAGGGCAAGTTCAATCGGGATGCCGACATTGTCCCTGATCATGGCGGGGGCTGCCCCCGTGCCTCCACGGAAGCCGTCGATGGCAATGATGTCAGCTCCGCTTCGTGCTATTCCAGAGGCGATGGCCGAGATATTGTGCACAGCCGCTACCTTTACGATGATAGGTTTCTTGTATTCGGTCGCTTCCTTGAGGGCGTAGACGAGCTGGCGCAAATCCTCGATGGAATAGATGTCATGGTGAGGGGCAGGGCTTATCGCATCGGCATGCTCGGGAATCATTCGGGTCTTGGAGATATCTTCCCCGATCTTGGACCCCGGAAGGTGTCCCCCGATACCGGGTTTTGCTCCCTGACCCATCTTGATTTCGATGGCAGCACCAGTTCTCAGGTAATCGGGATGTACCCCAAATCTGCCGGAGGCTACCTGTACGATGGTGTTCGGACCATATCTATAGAAATCCTCATGCAAACCGCCTTCACCGGTATTGTAAAAAATACCGAGTTTCTGGGCGGCCAGGGCAAGGCTCTTGTGGGCGTTGTAGCTGATCGATCCATACGACATTGCACTGAACATGATAGGTATGTTCAAGGCGAGTTGGGGAGGAGTCTCTGTTATGAGTTTTCCGTTCTCATCTCGTCTGACCTTTGAGGTCTTTTGTCCCAGGAAGGTTTTTGTCTCCATGGGTTCGCGAAGCGGGTCGATGGAGGGGTTGGTTACCTGTGAGGCGTTGATAAGCATCTTGTCCCAGTAGACAGGATAATCCTTGGGAGTTCCCATGGAGGCGAGCAGTACCCCGCCACTTTCTGCCTGCCGGTAGATGTTCTGGATTACCTCGCCCTTCCAGTTGGCGTTTTCCTTGAAACAATGATCGGTCTTGACGATTTTCAAGGCATGGGTGGGACAAAGGGATACACAACGGTGGCAGTTGACGCATTTTGTATCGTCAGCGACCATTTTGTTGGTTTCCTTGTCATAACTATGAACTTCATTTGCACACTGCCTTTCACAAACCCGGCAGGTTATGCACTTTTGGATATCTCTATGTACTTCAAAGTCGGGATATAAATAATTGATTGCCATAAGACTTTCCTTTTACTTGTCGAGGGTAATGATTACCGGTTGTCCGCCGCTTGGATGCCAGACCCGTGTCGGATTGGGTTCGATAATTCTGATGGCCGCTTCTTCACTTGCCAGATAGACCATGTCGTCTTTTTCCGCCGCTACCAAAGATCGTAGTTTCAAACGGTCATTGAGAGCCATCAAGCCGCCGTTGAATCCGAGGATAATCGAGAAAGGCCCTGTGATAAGCATGCTTGCAAACGTATTTCGCAGGTAGGTATACTCAGCCTTCTCTTCCTCGCTCTTGCGCTCGATGGTCGTCCAGAAGGGAGCAGCGATTACGTGGGCAACTTCTTCCAGGGTTAAGCCCTGTTTTCGGTTCAGGTAATCTATCATATACGTAATGACTTCCGTATCGGTCTGGAGCGTGCAATGATAACCGAACATCTCTATGAAACGACGGTTGGCATCGTAGGAGGAAATTTCGCCGTTGTGCACAATCGAGTAATCGAGCAAGGCAAACGGATGGGCGCCTCCCCACCAGCCGGGAGTATTGGTAGGGTACCGACCATGGACGGTCCAGGAATACCCTTTGTAGTCATCCAGGCGATAGAATTCACCGACATCCTCGGGATAGCCTACGGCCTTGAAGACTCCCATGTTTTTCCCGGAAGAAAAAACGTAGGCACCTTTTATCTCTGCATTGATGGAAATGACACAACGTGCCGTATATTCTTTTTCATCCAACTGACTATTTGCCAATTTTGTCGGCAAGGGGGTGACAAAATATCTCCAGATCAATGGTTCATCCGTGATTCTGGTATGTTTTTCAGTCGGGATTTTTGAAAGGTTGATCAGATCAAAGTGCTCTTCCAGGTAGTCTTCGCAAGCTTTTTTTGCTTCATTACTATAATAGAAGATATGGAAGGCATAAAAGTCTTTGTACTCGGGATAAATCCCATAGCCAGCAAATCCTCCACCCAGTCCATTCGAACGGTCGTGCATGATGCTAATTGACGTAATTGCGTCTCTACCGGAAAATCGCTTTCCTTTCTTGCTGATAATACCGCTGATGGCACATCCGCTCGGATACCGTTCATCTCCCTCAAGGGGTAATCGTTGGTGATACTCGTCCATAGGTTGTTCTCCCTCAAAAAAATGAAAAAGACGCCCATCAAATGAGACTTGTGCTGACAAGCCTTTTTTGATGGACGTCTTTGTCCAGAGTTAATTGGAAACATCATAACGAAGAAGGAGAATTTTGTCACGGGGGTGACAAAAAAATAAATTTACAAAAAAAATGGACTAATTCGTTGACAAGCAAGGCTTATTTGCTGTAGAAAAGACCATCAGCAAAGGCGCTGTAGTCTCGTTGTATAGAGAGACTACAGCGCTTTTTCTGTTTTCCCGATTAAAAAAACTAAATCGGGGAGGGGTTGGGTGGCTCTCCTTTCTGTCGCGGCCTACGGGTGTTCAGACTGACGAAGGGTGTAGCCAGATACCCCATTATTAATGAATGTTATGGAGGAAAAGGGAATGGAAACAGTAGCGGATTATTTCGGTTCTATGGTATTCAATGACAAGAAAATGCATGAATGTCTTCCCAAGGAGACATATAAAGCTCTTAAGGAAACTGTCAGGGAAGGAAAAGACCTTGATATCAACATTGCCAACGTTGTTGCGCATGCGATGAAGGAATGGGCTCTGGACAACGGAGTTACCCACTACACCCATTGGTTCCAGCCAATGACCGGGATTACGGCAGAGAAGCATGAAAGCTTCATTACCCCCACCAAGGATGGCTGTGCCCTCATGGAATTCTCCGGAAAGGAATTGATCAAGGGTGAGCCTGATGCTTCCTCGTTCCCCTCTGGTGGCCTTCGGGCAACCTTTGAGGCAAGAGGGTATACTGCCTGGGATCCAAGCAGCTATGCTTTTATCAAGGAAAAGACCCTGTGCATCCCCACAGCTTTCTGTTCCTATAGTGGTGAAGTCCTGGACAAGAAGACTCCGTTGCTTCGTTCCATGGAAGCCATCAGTGAACAGGCAGTGCGTATCCTCCACCTATTCGGAAAGTCTGAGATCAAGAGAGTAATAACCACAGTAGGTCCCGAGCAGGAATATTTCTTGTTGGACAAGGCTCTTTATCTCAAGCGCAAGGATTTGATCAACACCGGAAGAACTTTGCTTGGTGCACGTCCTCCCAAGGGCCAGGAACTGGAAGACCACTATTTCGGAAGCCTCAAGCCTAGGGTAGCTGCCTATATGCAAGACCTGGATGTTGAATTGTGGAAACTGGGAATCCTTGCCAAGACAGAGCACAACGAAGTTGCGCCGAGCCAACATGAGCTTGCCCCTATCTTTACTTCCAGCAATATTGCCACCGACCATAACCAATTGACCATGGAGTTGATGAGAAAGGTTGCCGACCGTCATGGACTTGTTTGCCTGTTGCACGAAAAACCGTTTGCAGGGGTCAATGGATCCGGCAAGCACAACAACTGGTCGATCTCCACCGATACGGGAATCAACTTGCTTGAGCCTGGTGACAGTCCCAAGGATAATGAACAATTCTTGTTGTTCCTTGTTGCCGTCATCGCTGCAGTCGATGATTATCAGGATCTGTTGAGAGTTTCTGTTGCAAGTGCCGGAAATGATCATCGCCTTGGTGCCAACGAAGCTCCTCCTGCCATAGTCTCGATGTTCCTCGGTGATGAGCTGACAGGAATTCTCGATTCCATTGCAAATGGAACCGTTTCGGCTAACAAAGCACCTGAATCAATGCTTCTTGGCGTACATGTTCTTCCTCATTTCATCAAGGACACTACCGATAGAAACCGTACCAGCCCGTTTGCCTTCACCGGTAACAAGTTCGAGTTCCGTATGCTTGGTTCTTCATTCAGTGTCTCTGGCCCGAACATCATTCTCAATACCATCATTGCCGACAGGCTCCAACTTTTTGCCGAGCAGCTTGAAGGTGCGAAGGATTTCTCCGTTGCCTTGGCCAAACTCGTAAAAGAGACCTACCAACAGCATCGCAGGATTGTATTCAATGGCAACAACTACAGTGACGAATGGCTTGAGGAAGCAACTCGAAGAGGCTTGCTCAACCTTAAATCCACCGTCGATGCATTGCCAACCTTCATTGCAAAGAAGAATATTGATGTTTTCAAGAAGTTCAATATCTTCTCGAGTTCCGAGATTCACAGCAGGTATGACATTGTCATGGAAAACTATGCCAAGACCATCAATATCGAGGCCTTGACCATGGTGGATATGATCAGAAGACAGATTTTACCTGCTGTCAGTAAATTTACTGGCTCTCTTGCCTCGAGTGCCAATAGCAAGCATCTTGTGACACCGGCTCTTGCCCTTTCCTACGAGACTGGCTTGATTACTCGCTTGAGCGATCTTTCCGATAGTCTTGCCAAGGAGACCGAGGGACTTGAGAAACTGGTCATAGAGGCGAAAATGATTGGTAATACAACGGAAAGTGCCAGATTCTATCATGCACAGATAATTCCTCCAATGGCTACGGCCCGTGCTATCTGTGATGAGATGGAATTGTTGGTATCGGATCAGGATTGGCCCTTGCCAACCTATGAGCAATTGCTCTTTTCCGTATAAATTCCCTTATCTGTATTGCAACCTCCTTTTTTCTTCCTTTGAGGCCTCCCTTTGACAAGGAGGCCTCATTCACGTCTTTTGCTTGGTTTGTGCATTTTTTGGAATATGAATTTCTTTCGCCCTTTTTGAGAGAAAGAATGGTATGCTTATGGTATTTACTGCAAGTCTTTGGTATGTTCGAGACAGGAGGAGGAATGCTATGAAAGAAGATGACCTGTCAGAGTTATCCATATCTCTTTTCAATATGATTCCTGATCCTTTTCTTGTCGTCTCCGAAGATGGTATCTATCTTGAGGTTCTTGGGGGAACTGAAAGAACCCTGTATGATGATGCCAGCTCCTTGAAAAATCGGAATATCCACGATTTCCTTGACCCTGAATTTGTCAGTTTTTTCATGGGTAAGGTTACCCAGACCCTTCAGGGAACTACCCTCAACTGTTTTGAGTACCAGCTTCAAACCGATAGGGTAGATATTCCTGAGCAGAACGGGCCCGGCGGTTTGCAGTGGTTTGAAGCGCGGATGTATCCGATGAAAAAACCGTATAAAGGTCATCGTGCCGTTTCCGTTCTGCTTATTAATATCTCGGAACGAAAAATGCTTCACCAGCGCCTGAATGAGCTTTCGTATCTCGATCCGCTTACTGCGATTGCAAACAGGAGATTCTTTCTTGAGCGCGTCACCGAGGAGCTCCAGTGTTTCTTGATCAATCAGGTGCCGGTTCATGTTCTTTTGTGTGATATCGACCATTTCAAATTTATCAATGATAATTTCGGACATCTGGCAGGTGATCAGGTGTTGAAGGATTTTGCCCTGATTGCCAAGGAAATTTTTGATCTTTCCCATACCCTTGCCCGTTTTGGAGGTGATGAATTCGTAATTTCTGTGGTTGGTTTGCGTACAGATCAGATTTTGCAAAAATGCGAGGCTTTACGTCTTGCCGTGCAAAATCATCAATTCCTGTATGAGAATAAGAGAATATATGTTCATGTTTGCATAGGGGTTTCAGAAATTACGATGTATGATACTGATATTTCCAAACTTATTGGAAGGGCTGACAAAGCTTTGTACCAAGCCAAGGAAACAGGTAGGAATAAAGTGGTTTTCTTGCAATAGGTTACGGGAAAAATGGTGTTTATTTCTGGTTTGGGTTACTCCTTGTCCGGCCATTTTTTGGAAACGGAGGATTCATGATTATCAATGTTGTCTATAATATGGCACTATTGCTTTCCTTGAGTGTCTTTTTTGCAACCTATCCCTTCAAGAACTATGGCACGCTGCAAAACCATAAGCTTCTCATTGGTTTTTGCATTGGCCTGGTGGGAATTCTGGTCATGACAAATCCTTATGTGTTTGACTCCGGGCTCACCTTTGATTCCCGCTCCATTCTTATTTGTGTCTCTGGTATGACCTTTGGTTTTCTCCCGACCTTGCTGGCCTCTTTGATGATGGCTATCTTTCGCATTTTTCAGGGTGGATCGGGTATGTACGTTGGTTTGGCAGTCATTGCCTTTTCTGCCTTCACCGGAATTCTCTGGCATTCCCTTCGATTCAAGCATGCTTGTTCCCAGTTCCAGTCCTTTGGGTGGGAATATCTTTTGGTAGGGGTAATAAATCATGTCGGAATGTTGCTTTGCATGTTCTTTTTGCCTGAACCGTCTCGTTCCCTGGTTTTAGGAAAAATGATAGTCCCCATTCTTGTCTTTTATCCGATAGGAACCTATTTGCTTTGTTTGCTGGTATTCAACCAAATCCATCGGCTGAACATTATCAGGAACCTTGAAGATAGTGAGCTTAGGTTCAAGACCATGTTTGAGCAAGCTCCCATTGGGATGTCCCTGACTTCTTTTGATACAGGAAAGATCATCGATGTAAACCAACAGTATCTCGATATCCTGGGAATCAGGAGAGAGAAGCTTCTGGACTTGGAATGGAAGGATATTACGTATGCTGAAGACCTTGGTATTTCCGAGAAATTGAATCAGGAGATCAAGGAGGGTTCCAATGGACCCTTTTCGCTCGAAAAACGATTTGTCCGCAGTGATGGTCAACTTGTCTGGGTCGATCTTGCCCTCTCTGTGATAGAGCTTGGAAGAAATAAGGAACGGAATGTCCTTTGCATGACCACGGATATTTCCAGCAGGAAAACCCAAGAGCAACGAATTCTGTATGCAAGCACCCACGACAAACTGACAGGTCTCCATAACCGGGCACACTTTGAGGATTTTATCCGCGACCTTTGCTCGACCTCCCAACTACCGTTCTCCGTGGTTTTTGGCGATGTCAATGGGTTGCGGATTGTCAACGAGGCCTTTGGGCGGGAAGAGGGTAACCTCTTGCTTCAACGGATTGCCGAAATTATCAAAACTTTCCTGCGTGAAGGTGATTACGCCGCACGGGTAGGGGGTGATGAAATTGCTTTGCTCTTTCCCCGGACTTCCGCGGTACAGGCAGAACAGATGCTTCTTTCGATTCAGGAGCAGGTAGCGAGAATTCTTGTCATGTCCTCCGTACATCCTTCCATTACGTTTGGAGTATGTGAACTGAATTCTTTCAATGCAGATATAAATGAGGGAATCAAGAAAGCGGAGCATGACCTTGGAAGCAGGAAAATCATAGAAACTCCACACATACGGGGACGTGCCGTATATGCAATTATCAATACTTTGCATGAAAAAAATAAACGTGAGGAACTCCATTCCAGGAGAGTTTCGACGCTTTGTGCAGGTCTGGCACGTGTCTTGAACATGGATGAACGTCAGATCAATGAGATGAAGCTATTGGGCTTATTGCATGATATTGGCAAAATTGCAATCAACGAGGCAATATTGAACAAGGAAGGGAAGCTGACTCCGGAGGAATGGACTGAGATAAAACGACATTCTGAGATTGGCTACAGAATTCTTGTTTCAGTGGAGGATATGGCCGGGTTGGCCACTTCGGTACTTTCGCATCATGAACGATTCGATGGGAAAGGTTATCCGATGGCATTGAAGGGGTATGCCATTCCCCTTCAGGCTAGGATCATCGCGATTGCCGATTCCTTTGATGCAATGACGGGAGACCGGACCTACCGCAAGAAGGTCTCGCAAGAAGAAGCCGCCCTGGAACTCAAGAGGAATGCCGGTACCCAGTTTGACCCTGATCTTACCAGGGTTTTCATTGAACAGTTCTTGCAACTTGATTGGGAGGGCTTGGTCTGACCTATTGAAAAAGGTAGGTATTGCTGGCAAAACTTACTTGATTTTATTGTCAGCCTACGCATAATTTCTCTCTCTTGCTTCTTGCCAATGCAACCTATATGGTTGTTTCTGATGGTGAGAATTGACTGACAGGTGGACAAGATGCATACAGAAACCTTCTGGAATAGTATTATTTATGGCTTGACTGCCACACGACCATCAAGCAAGGTCCTTGTGGGATCCTTTGGCCCGATGGTTCCCTTTTCCCTGATAGCAGAGATGATTTCGTTTCGATATACAAGGCCGGTATCTAGCTTGTCAAACCTTGCGAGGTCCCAGCCCTTTATGGATTCATCCAGTCCTGATCCGATAGTATTTCCTTTCCACCCTTCGAAACCGCTGGCAATATAGCTGCTGAAAGCCACTCTGTAAGTCTTGTCCAGGACTTCGTCAATCGGGAGTCCCTTGAGGGTAATCTGCTTTGCTGTTGCCTTGGAGGCTTCGCTTCCCAAGTAGATGGTGTACCGGATTCCCTCGGAGAAGTGGAGGAAGCCCCGTGAAATGAAATCTTCGAGGTTTGCTTTTCCTGGGCCTATCAATTCTTCAGGTCTTACCAAGCGTTTGGCATTGCTTTGCAACAATTCCTGTATTTCTCTTCCCGTCAATTCAAAGACTACAATATTGTCGGCATAGGGCATTACGGAGAACCAAGCACCATAGGTAACCTCCGAAAGAGAATTCACTCCCTTTGCCAACCCTGAGGCATTGAATGCTGCAAAATCGACCACACCTCCCGGAAAATTCTTGCTTTGGGTAACAATCAAGTCATTCATATAATTCGCCATTCCACACTCCCCAAGGTAACGTTGTGCAAGTACCTGTTCAGTGGAGAATGAGGGGTCGTTTGATACCTTTGCCAGTGGTTGTTCCATTTTTTCGGAGACAAGCGAAAGAATTGGGTTGACTACCGCACGTTCGAAAGCAATATCATAATCAGAATCATGTTCCATCGAATTGAAGGCAGTACTTCCTGGTTTGATTCGGTCGTCTCTCGTTTTTATGGGAATCAACTGGGCCTCTTTTGCTGCCTCTGTATAGATTCCAAGTTTTTGTTCGAGCTGGATTTGGATTTTTCCAAGATATTGACCGTAGGAACCAGCTTGGGCAACCAGTACGCCGTCAATTACGTTTTTATTGTCAAGGCCGTCTTTGTTCAATTCGGAATGAGTATGACCCCCGATGACCAAAATTGGTTTTGAACTCAGTTCGGCTGCTCTTTTTGCTACTGCCTGATCTCCGACAGAAACATGGTGGCGGGTATCAGCTTCGTTGCCAAGATGATCCAAAAGGATGAAAACATCTACATAATTTTCCATTTTGGGAATGTAATAGTCCAAAGCCTGTAGTGGGGCTGTTATTTCGGCCTGGGGATCTTTTGCGGTATGTTCTTTGGTCTCGTCTGGGGTAGTCAGTCCTATAATACCTATTCTCAGTCCATTGGCTATGCCAATGATTGCCGGAGAAATCGTTTTATTATTCAGGAATGCTGATTTTGCGATATTTGCGCTGACAACAGGGAAGGAGGCATCTTTTTCTATGGCATAGGCAGCCATATCATAGTCCCTGTCGACCTCATGGTTTCCTATAACCGAAACATCCAGCCCTGCTTTTCCTAAAACTTCATAGGCAGGGTCTTTCTTGTATTCCTGTGTAGACCAACCTGAAAGTTCATCGAACGGAGTTCCCGTGTGTTCATCTCCTGCGGATACGAAGAGCACCACTTCATTTGTCTTTTCATTAGACCGCTCTTTGGTGATAAGGGAAACCATCTGGGAAACCCTGTGGGTATCTCCTTTGGTTTTGTTCTGGTCCGTGATATGCCCATGCAGATCGTTGATATGAAACACAGTCAGCTTGACCGAAGGGCGAAGGAATGGGGTGTTTGTCAGTTTTTCGGGAATGTTGCTGATCCCTGGAGTTTTTCGTACTATAAACACGTTGCTGAAGGCTCCGTTTGGATTGTGAATTCCTTCACTGATGGTTATCCCTTGGGCTGTTGCACCGGTGCTTCCTTGTTCCTTTATTCCTTCAGCTGCAAGGCTGAAAAGAAAAATACTGCATATCAAGAGTGTCAAACCAAGGTGTTTAGTGAATCGCATATGGTACGCCCCTTTCTGTGATTTTCGAAAAATAGTTCACTTGAATATCACTTCATAGACATTAACCAAGTATGAGAATCCTGCCAGATAAGTATGTTTTAGTAATAGACCCTCTTTAAAGAGGTGGTTCCTTGACTTCTCAGTTTTGTGATGCCTACAATGAAATTGTGGGGAGGATGCATCGGTCATCCTTTTTACAAACCTACGAGGGAGGCGGACATGGGCGTTATCACAATTTCCAGGGAAATGGGTAGTTCAGGTGCCTATATTGGCAAGGAAGTGGCAAAGAAACTTGGTTTGGTGTATGTCGACAAGCTGTTCATCGGTCGTATCATGCGCGAATATGGTTTCAGCCAGTTCGATGAAGTCTATGATAATAAGCCCAACTTCTGGGAGAGCTTTGATGCACAACGGGCCAATACGGTGGATTTTCTTTTCCAGACGATGCGTGCAATTGCCCAACGGGATGATGTAGTCATTGTAGGAAGGGGAGGCTTCGGAATCTTTCATGATTATGCAGATGTGCTGAATGTACGGGTCAAGGCTCCCTTTGGCCTTCGAGTCCAAAGACAGATGAAGGAACATGGAATGAGCAAGGAAGATGCAGAACTCCATGTCACTGTCAATGACAAGGTGAGAAAATCGTTTTTGGAGCACGATCTGCACCTTGACCTGAACGATGCCCAAGATTTTGATCTGGTACTTGATACCGGGGTGGTTACCCCAAGGCAAGCAGTCGATTGGATCAGTTCTTCCTACACAACCCTTATGGGGAATCCCCGATATGGTGCAACCTACAAGGTTTCTGAGATCGAGATTGATCAAATTCTCCAGAGACAGGTAAAAACTACATTTGATTCATTGTAAAATTTCTGGCTTTTGCAGTATGGTTGCCACATGAATGAGGTAATGGAAATCCTTGCGAAACAAGGAATCCTTGAACATATTGATATGTTGGAGGTTTTGCGGCAAGGTCGTGCAGATGTGGTGCAGGCAGATGATTTTGGGGTTCTCCTGAAAGTTTCAAGGGAAGGAGCCTGGCTGCTTTCTGTCTTTGAGGAAACTGCAACCGAACGCTTTGTCGCGCAGATTGTACATGATGATTCCCCTGTTTGCAGCCATCAGAGATTCTCGGTTCCTTTCTTGGAGGCTGCACGCTTCCATCCAGATATTGTATGTTGCCAGGCTGCTTATTTGAAAAAAGACCTCTTCCCCTTGGAGCCTGATCAACAATTCAAGCCACTTACCCTTGCTGAGGAGCCTTTGGTCCAAGAACATTATCAGAGGGAGTCTCCTGCCTATATCCATGAGAGAATCGTTTCCGGTGTTCTTGAAGGTATTTACTGCGAAGGAGTACTTGCCGGTTTCATGGGCCTCCATGAAGAGGGCTCGCTGGGAATGTTGGTAATTTTTCCTGAGTTCAGGAGAAGAGGATTGGCTCTTGCTTTGGAACGTCATTATTGCAATCGCTTGCTGGGACAAGGAAAGATTCCCTATTGCCATATAATAAAAGGCAATACAGCCTCCTTGGCTTTGCATGAAAAACTGGGTTTTACCCTTGCTCAAAGTGAAATAACTTGGTTTTTTTAATATTTATGCATTAATTTGTGAAATATTATACATAAAAGCTAGTCATTCTTTCTTTTTTTTGTATAATTATACCACTAACGTTCTTGGAGGTTGGTATGGTTAAGGTTGGAATCATTGGAGCTACCGGATATGCAGGAGCAAATTTAGTATATTTGCTCTCCAAGCATAAAGAGGTAACGATCTCTTATATAGCCTCGCATTCCTATGCAGGCAAGAAATTTTCGACAGTATATCCTTCGATGCAAGGTTTGTGTGATCTTGTCCTGGAGGAAGAGGATATCCAGAAAGCCAGTCTTTGCTGTTCTGTGCTTTTCCTTGCACTCCCCAGTCCCATGGCCAGTAGCCTGGTCACCGAGGAAATCCTTTCAAGATGTGTGGTCATTGACCTTGGGGCGGATTATCGACTTCACGATGTCGATACCTATGAAACCTGGTATAAGGCCAGTCATGGAAGCCCGGCTCTTTTGGGCAAGGCTGTCTATGGTCTGAGCGAACTCAATCGCAAACAGATCGAGACTGCTTCCTTGATCGCCAATCCAGGATGTTACACCACGTGTTCCATCCTTACCTTGGCCCCCTTGGTAGCCGAGGATTTGATCGACAGATCCTCCATTATCATAGACAGTGCAAGTGGAGTGACGGGAGCAGGCAGAGCCGAGAAAACAGCCTCCTTGTTTTGTGAGTGCAATGAATCCTACAAGGCGTATGGAGTTGTCACCCATCGCCATACCCCCGAGATTGAACAAGAGCTCTCCTTGCTTGCAAAGGAAAAGCTTTTGGTCCAATTCACCCCGCATTTGGCTCCCATGAATCGTGGCATTCTCTCTACTTGTTATGGAAATCTCAAGAAAGGAATAACTGAAATACAAATAACGGAGGCTTACCAAAAATGGTACGGTACCGAACCGTTCATCCGTTTGATGGGTTCTTCCCTTCCTGAGACCCGCTTTGTAAAGGAGACCAATACTTGTGCCATCGGATGGGTATTCGATCACCGTACCAACCGCGTTATTGCAGTAGGTGCCATTGATAACCTGGTAAAAGGTGCTGCCGGCCAAGCCGTACAGAATATGAATATACGATGCAACCTTGGTGAACAGACTGGTCTGGACACTTGTTGCGTGAACCCTCTATAGGAGCGTAGTCCAAATGAAAACAATAGAAGGCGGAATAACCGCAGCAAAAGGATTCTTGGCCAACGGGATTGCCTGTGGCATCAAGAAACGAAAAAAGGATATGGCTTTGGTTCTTTCCCAGAAGGATTGTTCCTTTGCGGGAGCCTTTACCACCAACTTGGTAAAGGCGGCACCTGTGCTTTGGGACCAGGCCTTGGTGAAAGATTCTGCATCAGTCAGGGGCATTGTCATAAATAGTGGAAATGCCAATGCCTGTACGGGAAACCAGGGACTGGAGGATGCCTCCGCCATGGCCACCCTAGCCGCCAAGGCTTTTGGGCAAGAAGTACAGGCAAATCAGGTTTTTGTTTGCTCAACAGGAGTCATCGGGGTTCCTCTTCCCATGGAAATCTTGGGAAAAGGCATTGATCTTTGTGCAAAAAATCTAGGGGGAAGCAGGGAAGCAGGTTCCCTCGCCGCCGAGGCTATCTGTACTACCGATACCTTCAGTAAAGAAATTGCCGTAGAGGTCGAACTTGATGGTACGATGGTCCATATCGGTGGTATGGCCAAAGGTTCAGGAATGATTCATCCTAATATGGCTACCATGCTCAGTTTTATTACTACTGATGCAGTCATAGAAAAAGAAGTTTTGCAGAAGCTGTTGGGAACGACGGTGATCGATAGCTACAATATGATCAGCGTTGATGGCGATACTTCTACCAACGATACGGTCCTGGTGCTTGCCAATGGTATGAGCCAGTGTGGGACCCTTACCCCAGATAGCTCTTGCTGGGATGCTTTCAAGCAAGCGTTTGAATATGTCCATACCTATCTTGCCAAGGCAATTGTCCGCGATGGGGAAGGTGCCGGGAAATTCATTGAAGTGCATGTAGGTGGAGCCTCCGACAAGAAGACTGCCCAGATTCTGGCCCGTTCCGTGGTGGGAAGCAATCTGGTAAAGACGGCCTTTTTCGGTAGCGATGCGAACTGGGGACGTATACTCTGTGCAATGGGTTATAGTGGCGCTGCCTTCGACCCAGCTTGTGTTACGCTCTCTTTTTCTTCAGTCAAGGGAAGCCTTGAGGTTGTCAGCCAGGGCCAGCCGATTGTCTTTGATGAACACAAGGCCAAGGAGATTCTCTTGGAAAAAGAAGTCCAGGTAGAGGTTTCTGTCGGTGATGGTCCTGGAGCAGGTACTGCTTGGGGTTGCGACCTTTCGTACGAATATGTACGGATAAACGGGGATTACAGGAGTTGATGATGAAGAATTTGGAACAGGAAATCCTCAAGGCCGAAGTTTTGGTCGAGGCCATTCCCTTTATCCGGAAATTTGCCGGGAATATCGTGGTTGTCAAATACGGTGGATCGGCAATGGTCGATGAGAAGCTCAGGAAATCGGTTGTCCAGGACATCGCCATGTTGAAATATATTGGCCTCAATCCCGTGGTAGTGCATGGTGGTGGCAAAGAGATAACCGGTATGTTAGCAAGAATGGGTAAGGAGACGGTTTTTCTCGATGGCTTGAGAGTCACCGACAAGGAGACTGCCAAGATTGCCGAAATGGTACTTTCAGGCTCCATTGGCAAGGATCTGGTCGAGGACTTGCAGGCAATCGGAATTCCCTCCGTCGGGATAAGTGGCAAGGACGGGCGTACGCTCCTCGCCTCAAAAAAACTCGACGAGAAAGGCCGGGATCTGGGCTTTGTCGGAAAGATTGACAAGGTTGACACCACCCTGCTCAAAACATTGCTGAACAATGGGTTTGTCCCCGTATTGTCCCCTGTTGGGGTCGATGATCTTTCCCAGACCTATAACATCAATGCTGATTATGCTGCCAGTGCCGTAGCCGGGGCTCTTTCAGCCCAGAAGTTGATTTTCCTGACGGATGTGGAAGGCATTCTCAAGGACAAGAATGATCCTTCTTCCATTCTGCGTTTCTTGACAGGAAACCAGGCTCTTGATTTTATTGCGGATGGCACGATAAACGGGGGAATGATTCCCAAGGTCCAGTGTTGTCTCGATGCCCTGGAAAAGGGTGTGCAGAGCGTACACGTACTCGATGGCAGGATGCCTCATGCGATCTTGTTGGAAATTTTTACCAACAAAGGTATCGGAACCATGGTTACAGCGGAGGAAAATAGATGAACGAACAAGAATTGATTACTCAGGGCAAGCACTATTTGCTTGATACCTATAGCCAAGTTCCCGTTGTGTTTGCAACAGGAAAGGGTTGTTATCTGACCGATGTGGAGGGTAAGCAATATCTCGATTTTGTCGGTGGTATTGCCGTAAATGCACTTGGCTATGGTGATGCCGGTCTTTCCCTGGCTCTCAAGAAGGTTCTCGATAGTGGGCTTTTGCACTGTTCAAACCTTTATTACAACGAATACGCGATCAAGGCAGCCAAGGCCCTGACCGAGCTTGCCGGTATGGATCGGGTCTTTTTTTGTAACAGCGGGGCAGAGGCCAATGAGGCAGCCTTGAAGCTGGCCAGAAAGTTCGGGCATCGTTCCTCGCCGATTCGCACGGATATCGTGACAATGGTGCACTCCTTCCATGGAAGGACCTATGGAGCGATTACTGCCACCGGCCAGGATAAATACCATGCAAATTTTGATCCGCTTCCCACAGGTTTTTCCTATGCACTTTTCAATGATCTGGAAAGCGTCAAGGCAACGGTGACCGATGCCACCTGTGCCATTCTGGTGGAACCCATTCAGGGAGAAGGCGGGATCATTCCTGCCGAGAAAACCTTTTTGGAAGGATTGCGCGCTCTTTGCGACGAGAAGGATATGCTTCTCATCTTTGATGAAGTGCAATGTGGCATGGGCCGCAGTGGCAAACCCTTTGCCTTCCAGACCTATGGCGTGCAACCCGATATCCTCACCCTGGCCAAGGCCTTGGCCGGAGGGGTCCCTGCAGGGGCAACAGTGACCAAGGGAAAGGCCAATAACGTTTTCACCCCTGGCGATCATGCTTCCACCTTTGGTGGAAATGCACTGGCCATGGCTGGTGCCTGTGAGATGCTTTCCCGGTTGAAGGATACCGACCTTTGTGCCCATGTCGAGGAAATGGGAATATACCTGCGGGGAAAACTGGATGAGCTGGTTAGCAAATATCCCTCGCTCTGCACGGTTGCCCGTGGCAAGGGTTTGATGAATGGATTGGTATTGACTGTTCCTCCACGTAAGGTAGTCGATGCGTGTTTTGAGCGGGGCCTATTGGTTTTGGCAGCCGGATATGATGTGCTTAGGTTTGTTCCTCCCTTGACCGTTGGGAAGGTTGACATCGATAAAGCGATTGCAATAGTCGATTCAAGTCTTGCAACTTTAGCCTGAAGCAAGTAATATCCTCCCAAGAACAAAGGTGTTCCGAGCAACAGGTGAGGAACGCCTTTTTTGTATCTGGAGGTACTGAGTATGTGTGGATTCGTAGGTATGTTTGACATCAAAGGTGACAGTGCTCCCTTAAGGGCTCTGGTACTGGATATGTCACGGAAAATTCGTCATAGGGGTCCGGATTGGTCCGGAGTCTATACCGGAAAGGATGCGATTATCAGCCACGAAAGGTTGGCAATTGTCGATCCTCTCAGTGGAGGACAACCGCTTTACAGCAAAGACAGGAATTTGGTCCTCGCGGTCAATGGCGAAATCTACAATCATCAGGAAATCCGCAAGCAGTATGAAGGCAAATATGAATTTCTGACCCAGAGTGACTGTGAGGTCATCTTGGCTCTCTACCAGGATAAGGGTCCTGATTTCCTTGAGGAACTCAATGGAATCTTTGCCTTTGCCCTATATGATGTCAAAAAGGACGTCTACCTCATAGCCAGGGACCACATGGGTATCATTCCCTTGTACCAGGGCTGGGATGGGGAAGGTCGTTATTATGTTGCCAGTGAGCTGAAAGCTCTCGAGGGAACCTGTACTACCATCGAGGAATTTTTCCCCGGGCAGTATTTCTACAGTCCTGATAAGGCCGTTACCAAATGGTATTCCCGTTCCTGGGAAAATTACGATAACGTCAAGGACAATGATGCGAGCGTGGAAGCTGTCAGGAATGGTCTGGAAGCGGCAGTAAAGCGTCAGCTGATGAGTGATGTCCCTTATGGGGTGTTGCTTTCCGGTGGCCTCGATAGTTCAGTCATCGCGGCAGTTACTGCCTTGTATGCCCAGAAACGTATCGAAAGTGGAGACAAGGAAGCCGCTTGGTGGCCTCGTTTGCACTCCTTTGCCATTGGGTTGGAAGGATCTCCTGACCTCAAGGCCGCAAGAGTTGCGGCGGACTTCATTGGCACGGTTCACCATGAAGTGCACTTTACCATCCAGGAAGCTCTCGATGCCCTTGATGATGTCGTCTACCATTTGGAGACATATGATATCACGACCATCAGAGCTGCTACCCCGATGTACTTGCTTTCACGGGTAATCAAATCGATGGGTATCAAGATGGTCCTTTCCGGTGAAGGAAGTGATGAACTTTTCGGTGGCTACCTCTATTTCCATAAGGCTCCGAATGCCAGGGAATTCCACGAGGAGACTGTCCGTAAGCTGAGTAAGCTTCATCTCTATGACTGCCTGAGGGCTAACAAGGCTCTCGCCGCCTGGGGGGTCGAAGGTCGTGTTCCGTTCCTGGACAAGGAATTCATGGATATTGCCATGAATCTCAATCCTGTGGCAAAAATGTCCCCGATTCAGGAAAATGGCAAACCTCGTATCGAGAAATGGATTGTTCGTGAAGCGTTCAAGGACTATCTTCCACCGGAAATTACCTGGAGACAGAAAGAGCAGTTCAGTGATGGTGTTGGCTATAGCTGGATCGATACTTTAAAGAAGATGACCAACGAGGCAGTGACGGATGAGCAGTTTGCTTCTGCTTCCAAGCGGTTTGCCATCAATACTCCTTCCACCAAGGAAGAGTATTACTATCGTTCGTTGTTCGCCAGTCATTTTCCCAGCGAAAGTGCTGCAAAATGCGTGCCCCACGAAGCGTCGGTTGCCTGTTCTACTGCGATTGCCTTGGAATGGGATGAATCTTTCAAGAAGATGAACGAGCCCAGCGGAAGGGCAATCTTCGGAGTTCATGACGAAGCCTATAATAAATAACAGTGTTCGTTTGATTTACGTAGCTACCTACTTGAAGCCCACCTTGGAAGAATCCGAGGGGGGCTTCACTATTTTACCTGACTGAAAGTGCAAACGAACAGGAATAGCGAACGTAGCAGTCCTTGTAGACATCGAAGCCAATGCTGATTACAGTAAGCTTCAAGAAAGAAATTCCTTTTACCAGGATTCTGGTACGTATTGATGTTCACTGTATACAAGGTAAAATTACGAGTTTCAAACTGAAAGATTGCTTCATCTCAACTGGAAAAGGATTATCTCAATGAAAAAGAAATCATTGGTTCTTGTGGTTCTCATAATTTGTGTGGTTTTGGTGGGTGGATATTGCAAGGGTACCGAAGATCCTGAGGTTTCAATGACCAATGCTTCTGATGGCACTAGGTTTGTCCTGGAATTGACTCCAGGGAAAAGCTACGAGGCAAAGCAGGGTTGGTTTATTTTTGCCTACACGGTATATCCCCAGGTTGCAGTCTGGCTGGAAAACCCAAATGGGGATTATCTTGAGACAATATATGTAACAGCCAAAGGCGAGAAAGAAAATTGGCGTTCTGCTCCCAAAAATGGGCGTCCCGAGGCCTTGCCTGTTTGGAACCATGTGAAAGACCAGAAGGCCGAAGCTGTTTCCGCGGCCACCTCCAAGGGGGAAACCCTCAGCGACTCGAATTTATCCCAGAAATTGCCAAATGGCACCTATGTGGTAAAATTGGAAACAAATCGTAGCTATGACTGGAATGAGGCCTACCCCGAAAGCAAGGTAGGTGTAGTCGGGCAACCTTCTGTTGTGTATAAAGCTGTCATAACCATAGGGGATGTTCCCTTTGAATCAGTATTCAAACCCTATGGAACGGGATCGATTGATGGTTCCAATGGGAACGTCAAAGAAGGGCTCGACGGCCTGGATACGGCCCTTACTTTGTTTTCTTCCCTGAAAATCTCCTATATTCCCTCAAAGTAAATCTTTGGGTATGCAATAGAGCCTTCCTTTGGAATAATCCATAGGGAGGCTCTTGTCATGTATAGAGGGTAGAGAGATCCAAAGTGGCAAATACAAAGGATATTACCGGAGACCCTATCCACAAACGAAATATTGGCATGTTGTTCCAGAACTATGCACTCTTTCCCCATTGTACTTTTGCCCAACCTCAAGTTCAATCATCTGGTAGGTGCACCATTGGATCATTGCCAGCAAAGGGTCGTCTGCATCCTCGAATTCCAGTAGTTTCATTGCAAAAAACATGCTATCATTGGTCTCGGTCATTGGGTAAGTCCCTCCTGTTGGTGTCGTTATCAAACAGTATGGAACTCCCAGTGACCTTTTTCAATTCCAAATTGCAAACTTGATTTTACACTACCAGTCATGAGAAGCCACACATATTATGCAACCTCTTCCAATTTCAATCTCTGTTCAGTCAACGACTGGACACTCACATATGCTCTTCCCGATTGCCACTCCTCCTCATACTCGATGAGGTAGGTGGTAATCAATCTGATGTAAGAAAGTTTGTTCGGAAAGATACCGACAACCTTTGAACGTCTACGAATCTCACGGGTCAATCGTTCCAGGGTGTTGCTTGAAGATATCTTGCGATGGTCTATCTGGTCGAACCGATAGAATTGCAGGGAATCTTCCAGCCCCTCCTCAAGACAGCGGATTGCATCAGGAAATTGTTCTTCATGGGACTGCATCAGTGATTCTGCATAGCAGCGAGCTTGTCTTTCATCAGGCTGCAACCAGATATGCTTGAGCTGCTTGGCAAAGATGTCCTTATGACGATGCCCCACATGCGCAAGGATATTGCGCATGCAATGGACCTTGCATCGGTTCCTATGAACTCTTTCCTGATAGCTGCCTGTAGACCCTTGTGGGCATCGCTGATGCACAACCAGACCCGTTTGACTCCTCGGCCTTTCAGGTTCTGAAACAGGATGCGATACGTTTCTTCAGATTCGTTATGCATCGGCTCTATGGCGAGAATCTGGGCAGTACCGTCAAGGGTAATCCCTTTGACTACCAATACAGCCATATGCTCAACATGGCCGTTCTCTCGGATCTTCTCGTACAAAGCGTCAATCCAGAGAATGGGATATTCCTCCTGAAGGGGACGATTCCTGAACTCATCCACCATCGCATCCAGTTCCTTGTTCACCGCCGATACCTGTGATGCTGAGATCTGCTCGATTCCCATGCTCTTGGCAAGCCGTTCGATCTTCCGTGTGGAGATGCCACTCACCCAGGCTTCCTGGATGATCTGCATCAAGGCCTGCTCGCTTCGCTTCTTGGCTGTCACAAAGAAGGGTACATAGCCTCCCTTGCGCAATTGGGGGTGAGGACAAAAAGTTGGACTTTTCTACGATATTAACCCAAGATTCCTACGATATTCCATAGGGCTTCTGCCACCCAACGACATTTTAATTCTCTCTTCATTGTACCAACAGATATAATCATCAAGCTGTGTACAGAATTCCTCAATCGATACCTCAAACCATGAACGGATATAGAACATCTCATTCTTCAGTCTTCCGAAGAAACCTTCGCACGCCGAATTGTCTGGAGAGCAGCCTTTCTTCGACATCGACCGTACCAATCCGGCATTATCCATTCTCTCGATCCAGCCGGGCCAACGGTAGTGACATCCCCGATCGGTATGTACCAGTGGGCACTCACCGTCTTTCAATGTACCCACGGCCTTATCCAGCATCGAGTTCACCATCTCCGCATTGGGGCTCGGTCCCCGGGTCCAGGAGGTGACGTAGCCGTCGAAGCAGTCAACGATAGGAGAGAGATATACTTTCCCAGCGGGAATGCTGAATTCCGTGATGTCGCTCAGCCATTTCTCGTTGGGATTCTCGGCATGGAAATCACGTTGGAGCAGATTCGTGACCCCGGCATCTATCTCGCCCATGTACGAACTGTATTTCTTCCTCTTTGAAACGCCTGCGTCCAATCGCTCCTCATGCATCAGACGCAAGACAACCTTTTCGGAGAGGACCTGTCCGCCCGCTGTCAGAATTACGTGTAGGCGACGATAGCCATAGCAACTCCTGGCTTGCTCAAATACAGTCCTCAAGCGTTCCCTTACCGAGGCATACTTATCTTTTTGCATGGCGTTTCTTTGATAGAAGAAACTGCTCTTTGCCATGTGTACAGAAGCCAGTAGATGCTTTAGGCGGTATCTTCTGGCAAGGGCATCGACCAACACGGCCTTTTCTCTGTTCGACAGGTTTTCAATGTCGATGCCCTTCCTTTTTTTTAGCAAGGATGCAGCTTTCTCCAGAATGTCTTTTTCCATCTGGAGTTGGCAAACTTGTCTTTGCAGCCTGTCCCGCTCTTCTCTCAGGATCTCACATTCTTCCCTGAGTTCAGCATCTCGTCCAGGTTTATCCTTGTCTGGTTCCCCTGGTTTTGTCTTGCCCATCGTTGCCCTCTCTCCTTTTGCGAACAACTGACGCTTCCATTGTGAAACGGCACTCCTGGTCACTCCGATCTCCGTTTCCAGTTCTCTTGCAGTTTTCTCCCCTGAGGCAACCGAGATTACCGCGTCTATCTTCTGCTCGTCTGTATACTGTACAACAGACTTTCCCCTTTTCACAGGATGGCAAGAGACAGGAAGATACTCATGCACCCATTCCCCCAGGATTGCGCGACTTGGATAGCCCAGCATCCTCACGGTCCTGGCGAGGCTTCTCCCATATTCCTTGTAATAGGTAACAGCAGCATTTTTCTGCTTCTCGGTATATCGTTGTTTGCTTGCTTTTGGTAAATCTCCATACACTTTGAATTCCTGATACCATTTAGTAAGCGACTTCCTGTCCGGATATCCTAATTCACGTATTACTGCACTGATGCTTTTGCCATACTTCATGTACAAGAATACCGCTTTCTTTCGTTCTTCATATGAATACATTCCCTGCTCCTTCGAAAGTCCAAGAAAATGTCTTCACCCCCATTGGGGAGTTATAGAATATCAAAAGCAGCAATTTGGGGATGGTCAGATACATCGTGCCCATCCTGGTATCGAATCGTCGGACACGACTTCCACTGAGGTGTGTAGTACGCTCTGCACTGTGTTTGCCTTTCTGTGCTCCCACTTTGTTGGCTACCTCGATCTCCATGAACTTTTCGGTGATCCACTGCAACATGCACAGCATCGGATCCTCTTCCGTGATGAACGACAGTAGCTTTTTCTCCAGCTCTTTGGTACTATTTGAGTCGGTCATGAGTTGTTTTTCCCTCCTAGTGTGGTTTGGTTACTTACTAGTATGGGTCTTCTCATGACCATTTTCAATCTACTCTCAAATTGCGAACTTCAGTATACGTTATCAAGAAAGGAGTAGAAATATTGTATTTCTACTCCTTGAATCAAGAAAATTAGAATAATTCGGCTGTACGAGTGTACATGCTCTTAACTGCCATTTCTGGTGTGTATTCCGATTGGAGAATACACTTCTGAATTTCATTATTGATGATAACGTCTTTAACTTCAGCATATTCAGGTTGAAATGGACTTGGGTAGTCGGCATATTTCAGTTGGTCGATGAGAGTTTGTGCTTCTTTGTTGGAACTCAGGTATTCTTTAAATGCGGAATTTTCAATAGCAGAGTACCTTGTCGGAAAGTAACCAGTTCCGATTGACCAGCGAGCAGAATTTTCCGCATTGGTCATATATTTCAAGAAAGTCCAGGCAGCTGCTTCAAGAGTGGGGTTGCCAGTGAGCATGATAAGATTAGCCCCTCCTGGAGGCACTGCAAAACGAACATCCTTTGGCATGAAGCATACTCCAACTTCGAATGGACTGTTTTTTACAAGTTCACTATAGGAACCGCTACTTTGCATAATAATGGCTGTTTTTCCGGCCGTGAAAGCAGAACGACAAGCTTCCGAAGAGTTGTAATCCTGACCAGCAGGAACTAACATGTATCCCTTCTTGATCATATCCAACCAGAAGGTCAGGGGCTTAGTTCCTGATACATTGTTAAATCCGATATTGTTGCCCTCTTTGTTGAAGATATCGCCACCGGCGGCCATGACCATGGAAAGGTAATACCAGGAATCAATTGGAACGGAAAAACCATAAACTCCATTTTTTGTTAGCTTAGCGGCATAATTTTCTAAATCATCCCAGGTTTCAGGTCCTTTTGAGGGATCAAGACCAGCTGCCTTGAATAAAGCTTTATTGTAATACATAGCAGGTGTGCTTCTCGCACAAGGGAGGGATATTAGTTTGTTATTGTAGTAAGAATAATTCATCAAACCACCTATAAGATCATTAACATCTTCTTTGTCTTCTGTAAAGAAAGGTTTTAGATCAACTAATTTATCAGCTAATGCATACATACCGATACGGCCAATTTCCATTTGAGCTACGCTTGGAGCGGATCCTGAAGCGACAGCCGCCTGAAGTTTTGCACCAATATCATAATAACTACCCTGATATGTGCTTTCAACAATGATATCACTTTGTGAAGCGTTGAAATCAGCAACAATCTGTTGCATCAACTCACCACGCTTGCTACCCATGCTGTGCCAGAATTGAATGGTAACTGGCCCTTTCGTTATTTCTTCTTCCTTGGCTCCATTCGCAAAGACAGAAAGAGATGCTGAAAGAAGTACAACAAAAAATAAGAGAATCACATTTCTTCTTTTCATTTCAACCTCCATTGATTGAATAAAACTATTTTATTAACTGTCTTAGGGTATTGCCTTGCACCTTTGGCATATTAATATTCAATAACATTGCAAAAGTTGGGGCTTCATCAATAAGTCTCGCTTTTGGCAGTGTCAAACCTTCTTTTATATGCGGTCCCGCTGCATAAAATGCTGGCATTGGTCCTCTGCTAGGATCATGTCCATGTCCAGAAATTGAAAACTTGTAATCAGTGTTATCAGGACTATCTATTAGTTTACCAAAACAACTGTTTCCAAATGACGTTCCATCTTCACTCTCGATGGAAAAATCAATTCCATTCTCCAAGTGGAATTTCTCTTTTAGTTGCGTTACTGTATAATAAGTTGAACAACCATATTCCTTATGGGCGATGATATCATCGAGAACTTGAATAACTCTCTCCCTAAGGAAATCATTTTCCGGATGAGAAAGAACCACATGGCAGGAAAGTCCTGCGGAATGGCAATAGCAATCCCAAGAAACAATATTGTTTTGGGAATCAAGCTTAATAAGACCAGCGTTTATCATGAGAATATTTGGATTAAAAATTTGACTCACTGCTATATGCCCATGATCTCCAAGTACGATAAAATCAGTCTTATCATAAAGTTCGAGCTTTTTAAGTTCGTTGGCTATCTTCCCAAAACGAAAATCAATTTCTTCAAGACTTCGTTTATTAGTATCTGAATAAGGTCCTGTAGAATGTCTAGAATGATCCAATTGAGAAAGATGAAGAAATATCACCTCAGGTTGATGTTCTTTGATTATATCAAGAAGACAGCAAATTCCAAAAATATCCAATTCAGGTTGATTCTTCCATCTTAGTATATTGCAATATTTATCATAGAGTTTCTCAGCACCGGGTGAACAAATACTAAGGAATCTTTCCCTTCCGCATCCTGATGGCAAATCTGACCATATTTCCGGAATATTATAATCTATGTTTGGGTCAGCACCGGTAACGGGCCAATTTATTGCACAAGTTGAATAATTTGCCTTATGTGCTGCATCAAAAATAGAATCTCTTTTTAAATCTTTTCGATACCAATTCCATCTAGGGTGAGCTTTTCCCACTTCTATATGTTCATTATGAGCAATTCCATGTTCGTTGGGATAACAACCTGTAATAATTGAAGAATGAGCTACATAGGTCATTGCCGGATAAGTACTAATCATTCCCTGTGTTTTGGAAGATCTTTTCAGGATTTCATTAAGATTCGGGCAAGCTTTTTGGATAAAACCCAAATCTTCATCGAATAATGCATCTATTGATAATACGAATAACCTTCTTTTTTCCATAACGAAGCCTCCTTATTTAATTCCCGAGTATACAAATGAATTGCGGATACGCTTATTTGCAAAGATATATACAATGATGATTGGTATAACTAATAATACATTTCCTGCCATAATATAGTTCCACATCTGAACTGTTTCCTGACTTTTCAATGTTGCTATACCTACAGGAAGTGTACGAGAAGCTTCATTTGTGGTCATAATCAAAGGCCAAAAATAACTATTCCAATTGGAGATGAAGGAAAGCAATCCTATGGTTAATAATGCCGGGCGTGCCATAGGTATCATGATCTTATACATTATTTTAATGCTTGAGGCATTATCTAATTTTGCTGCTTCAATCACTTCTCCCGGAATTTGCATGAAGTATTGTCGTAGCATAAAAATTCCAAAAGAGTTGGCCACAAAAGGTAAAGTCAATGGCCAATAGCTATTCAACATATGTGCTTTGCTGAACATCATGTATACAGGCACAAAAGTGATTTGTTGGGGAATCATCATTCCCATAAGAACGATTGCAAATACTATCTTTTTCCCCTTGTACTCATATCTAGCCAAGCTATAAGCTGCAGGTACAATAATAAGATATTGAAGTAATAATACCATTAAAGCCACAATGATTGAATTTCTTGTGTATATAAAAATGGGTACAGTTTGTATGACGTGGGAAAAATTTCCCCATTCCAACGTATGAGGAAAAAGTGTTGGAGGAAATGCAATGGCTTCTTTAACTGTCTTAAAAGCTGTTGATATCATCCAGAAGAATGGAAAAGCCATTATAAACACCAGAAATAATTTAATGATACTATTTATGATATTTAAAATAGAAAAGACTGTTTTGGGAGTTTTATATTTCATATTATTCCTGGCCTTAATATTGTACTTTATTTTTACTGACACCGAACTGAATGATAGTGAGTACTGAAACGAGAATAAGAAGAATTACACCTGCAGCACTTGCCTGTCCAATCTTGGAATATTTAAAGGCATATTGATAAATATAATAAACTAATGTGTTACTTGAATTTATAGGACCTCCCTGAGTCATGATGTTGATGGTATCGAACACCTTGAACGAATTTATGGTTGCAACTACAGTTGTAAGCAGAATTGTTGGTGAAATCATTGGCAATGTGATTTTAAAAAAGACTCTGATAGGGGAAATATCATCGACAGCTGCCGCTTCATAAATATTACTTGGGATAGTTTGTAAGGCAGCCATTATGAGTAATGTATAATATCCAAGGCTTTTCCATATCATCACAATGACCAATGAAAACAATGCTGTTTGAGGACTCGTGAGAAATGGATAAGGATTCAGACCAAGTATGTTGAACATCATATTCAATAGTCCGCTATCGGCATCCATCAACCACAGGAAAACAAGGGAAACAGAAACCAGAGAGATGATATGGGGCATGAAAGTAATGCTCTGTACAAAGTTGTTTAGACGAGAGTGTTTTTTCCCATTGAGCCAGACGGCAACAAGAATTGCGAGCACAATAACAATCATTACCAACAAAATGGTATATATAATGGTATTTCGTAATACAATTTGAAAATCTTCAGATTTAAACAGATATATATAGTTTCCAAGTCCGATGAATTTTCTTTTAGTTTGGATGAGGCTCCCATTGAAGAATGAAGCATATATTAAATAGAAAACAGGATATACAGTAAAAACGAGCAAGAAAGTAATAGCTGGCATGGCGGTTAAGTAACCTGTAAGTTTTTCACGATTTTGTTTCTTCATTTTAAATGTCCTTTCTTACAGGGAATCTTTTTATTAACTCTAAGGAAATGTCTGCAGAATCACTGATAAATTTGTCATTTTCGTCAAAGAATAGTAAATTCTCCTTATCTACTGATAAAACAACCTGAGCATCGTCATCTACTTCTTTTTCAGATTTAACCATCACTGTTCCAAAATCTGTCTGAATCGAATACACTAGTTCTGAACCTAAAAGTTCTTTTGTGGCTACATGTCCAGAAAAAGAAATTCCTTCTTTGGTTGTATTTTTGAGCAGAGCTTTTTCTGGTCTAAATCCAAAACTTCCTTTATTATTAAGAATATTTCGGATGATATTTGTTTGAGGTGTTCCAATAAACTGTGCTGCAAATACTGATTTTGGATTATGATATAGATTTCTAGGAGACGATTGTTGAACGACAATTCCCTTGTTCATCAGGATAATATCATCTCCCATTGACATTGCTTCAGTTTGGTCATGAGTTACATAAATAAATGTAGTATTGAGTTTTTTATGCAAATTAATCAGTTCAACTCGCATCTGCGCTCTGAGCTTTGCATCTAAGTTTGATAAAGGTTCATCCATGAGAAATACTCGTGGTTTTTTTACCATTGCTCGTGCCAAGGCAACGCGTTGGCGCTGTCCTCCAGATAAAGTTGCTGGCTTTCTTCCAAGGTATTCAGTTAGGCCCACTGTCTCGCATATTTCATGGATGAGCTTAGTTCGTTCTTGTTTTGGAACCTTGTTGTTTGCCAATCCGAACCCAATATTATCTTCCACTGTCATAGTCGGATACAATGCATAATTCTGAAAAACCATTGCTATGTTTCTCTTTCCTGGAGTGACTTCGCTAACATCTTCGTGATCAATGAATATTTTCCCTGAAGTGGGGGTTTCGAGTCCTGTGATAAGACGCAATGTAGTAGATTTCCCACAGCCTGACGGACCTACTAAAACAGTAAAGGAACCATTTTTTATTTCCAAAGATAATTGGGGCAATACAACATCTTTTCCAAATACTTTTGTAACATTTTCTAGCCTAATTGAACTCATTTCGTATTATCTCCAAACGTATAAATTCATTAAACAATTAGTTTCAAGTGTTCGCAATAATAAATATCTACGCTTTTATTGCTATTTTCTACGATTGTGATATTTGTATATTTTATATTAAGTTATATAATAAATATTATGGTAATTGAGGTTAATAATCTTGTAAATTTAATGCACTTGTTTTAGACTTCATGGATACGGGAGAAATGTTTAAACCCCATGTATATACCTAAAAAGCAAACTTCTTTGCGAAGAAAACTTTTCATCGTTTTTGCTCTGAGTACTTTATTGCCTATGGTACTTTGTATCGGTATTATTACTTTTACCTATAATCGAAAATATGTGAGCGACACAGAAAAAGCTTCTCAAACATATCTTGATCTTGCTACTTCAAGTGTCAGCGCCTATCTTGATGACATAAATCAAATAACCATGGCCCCTTATTACCATTCCTATTTTAAAAAAAAGGAAAACGAGAAAGAGAAGAATTCCATGGATCAATTCTCATTTGAATCAGAGATGAGTCAGTTATTCAGCCTCACTAAGTATTCACGAAATGATCTGAGAGATATTGTTGTTACATCCAATGGGAATGTAATGTATTATAGAGCTGTCGATTGGCATCGGTATTACTATGAGGGTAATACCCTAACTAATGAGACATGGTATCAGACCGCTTTCAACAATCCAGATAAGATTGTATTTGTTCCCCCTTATACAAATCAAGAAAATGGCATTTTGGATAATTCTTTCTTTACTGTGGTAAGACGTATTACTAATCTGGCAGATCTATCACAGGTTAATACCATAATGCTCAATATGAATACTAAATATCTGGAACGACTTATTGGGCATATCAATTATTTTATTCCACATATCCTTATCCTTACTGATGGAAATGAAAAGTTTCTTTATTCTTCCCAACCAATCAGCAAAGATTTTTTCAAGAATATCCAAGCAAATCATGACTATAAATTCAATAAAAATGAATGGAAAACAATAGGGGAAAGGACCATTAATACCTACAATTTAAAAATTAGCCTGCTTATATCTCAAACTGAAGCCAAGAAACAGACTACGATGATTTTTCTCATTTCAATGTTTATCTATTTTTGCTGTTTATTATTTGCCTTCTTTATGTTTTCTGGATTTTCCAAATGGATGAATGGTGCGATCTCGATGTTTTGCTTGGTTGCCCAAAAAGTGGAAAATGGTGATTTTTCCGCAAGAAGTGAGAAAATAAATATCAAAGAGATGGATACATTAGGAAGATCAATGGATCAAATGATTGTCCGTCTTGATGAGAAAATAAAAGATGAATATCTCTTGACTTTACAGCAGAAAAATACAGAACTCAGGGCATTGCAATCCCAGATACAACCCCATTTTATTTTTAATACGATTAATAATTTTATTTATTTGAATCAAATTGGAGAGAAAGAAAAACTGGAAGAGTGTTTCTTTAGTTTTTCTCGACTACTGAGGTATGTTCTCAGGAATGACAGCATGACTACCATAAATAATGAGCTGGATTTTTTAGAAGACTATTGTCTTCTTCAAAAACTGAGGTTTACAGCTCGCTTTACTTATATTATTCGATGTGAGGAATCTCTTAAGGATGTTCTTATTCCGCGTTTATTGATCCAGCCTCTTGTCGAGAATGCGATAATTCATGGCATCGAACCCAGCAAGAAAGCTTGTTTGCTTACTGTTTCAGTCTATAAAAATGATAGTGATATCGTCATTGATGTTAATGATAACGGTGTTGGATTTGATCTAGCCTCTTTATCAAATGATAGGGTGGGTATCGCTAGCGTGAAGGAAAGATTGCGTTTTTGGAATGGAGATGCACAATTCTTGATTTCTAGCTCCTTGGGAGTAGGTACACATTGTCAGATTGTTTTTTCGAAGGAAGTATAAAATGAGAATACTAATCACTGATGATGAATTTTTCGTCAGAAAAAATCTTGCTATGATGCTTTTAAAGATTGATCCTCTTATCGATATAAAGGAAGTTTCTGATGGGGATGAATTTCTTAATGCCATGAATGG
Organism: uncultured Sphaerochaeta sp.; assembly: GCF_963676625.2. GTDB lineage: Bacteria > Spirochaetota > Spirochaetia > Sphaerochaetales > Sphaerochaetaceae > Sphaerochaeta. The sequence goes on along the minus strand of NZ_CAXXYB010000004.1, from coordinate 1,071,530 downwards.
ACAGACCTTTGATGCTGCTTTTGTTGACATAAAGATGCCAGGAATTAACGGTATAGATGCTATAAAAAAAATTAAGGAGTCCTGTTCCCGCACCTTGTTTTTTATTCTTTCTGGCTATAGCGAATTTTCGTATGCTAGGCAGGCTTTACAGATTGGAATTGCGGACTATCTTCTTAAGCCGGTAGATTACAAAACTCTCAACTCAGTTCTAGAGCGTATTAATTTGCAAATAGTAGAAAATAATATAAAGACGCAGGATGAGTTGAAGTTGATTCTTCATCATATGATTAATAATTTATCTTCTTTTCCCAGAATAAAATTACTTGGAAGTTTTCTCATATTGGTGCAGTTGGAAGATGGTATAGGTAAAGGAGTTCTGAAAGATGGCATTTTTTCTGATTTGATCTTTTTTGTTTCTACCACGATAAAACAAAAAACGATAACTCTATTTTTTTCAGATAAGGCGTCCGATATTCAGTCGCTCTACAGATCTCTTTTGGCAACTGATGGTTTGGAGAATCTTTCCTTATTCGTAAGTTCCCAAATTAATGCTGCAAGTGAATTGTCTCAACAATACCGATCTTTAGTTTCCTTGGAGAAATATCGTGTTCTTAATGGAATTGGACACGTATATACCTCTGGAAACCTAAGTCAAGGGAATGAAACTGTTTGCTCTCTGTGTTGTGCCTTGCAATTAGCATATTTAGAAAAGAATTATATCGAGTATCATACTATTTCAAATAGTCTTATCTTGTATCTCAAGAAATCAAGGGATAACTCAGAGTTGAAGACAAGACAAACCAACCTTGCAGCATTCCTTTCAACCTTTCTTTCAGAGCATTTGTCGATTAACATTAATGAAGATGGTTTTGATGAGTTAAAGAAGGTCCTTGACGAAAGAGGACTGGAACTTCTTGGTGATATCGATTCAAACACGAAAATTTTACAGATTGAAAATTATATTAAAAATCATTTTGCTGAAGAACTTTCGGTTTCCATGCTTGGAGATCTGTTTGGTTTTTCTCCTAATTATCTTAGTACGTTATTTTTCAATGAGACTGGAGAAAAGATTTCAAATTATATCTCCAGCATCCGTCTAGCTAATGCAAGGAAACTTATTCTTGAGACGACGCTTTCAATCAAGGAAGTAGCTTCTATAACTGGTTATCATAGCCAAAGCTATTTTAACAAACTTTTCATTGAAGCCGAAGGATATACTCCTGCAAAATATAGGCAAAACACTATGAAGTCTATGGCTTGAATGTATTGTATCCTTTAAAGTGCTAGCGCCGGGCGAAAACAACCCCATCAGAGACGGTAGAAAAGAACCAATACAATAAAGGGACATGTGACCCTATACTTGAGGATAACCAAATCTGCCAAGTAAAGGAGAACGCATGTGAGCAGTAAGATGTTTTTACCCCCCTTTAAGAAAGGATATTACCCGATGGTATTCTTCAATGTACCCAGTCCCTCGATGATGATCTCGACGGTATCGCCTTTATGCATCCCGCTGATCCCTCCCGGGGTTCCTGTGAGGATTATATCCCCTGGAAGCAAGGTCATGACCTTGGAAAGGTAGCTGACCAAATAGGGAATCTTGAAGATCAGGTTCTTGGAATTTGATTTCTGCATGGTCTTTCCGTTGACTCTGCTTTCTATACTCAGGTTAGAGGCATCCACCTCGTCACTGATAAAGGGACCGAAGGGACAGAAGGTGTCAAAGCTTTTGGAAATGGTCCATTGTCCTTGTTTGGGCTGGAGATCCCTGGCCGTGACATCATTGGCGCAAGTATAGCCGAGGATATACTCCTTGGCATCTTTCTCCTCGATGTTCCTGGTGGTCTTTCCGATTACGATGGCAAGTTCTGCCTCGTAATCCAGGCGGTGGCATTGAGGAGGGTATTCGATGATTCCCAGTGGGGCAAGATTGGTTGTTGAGGGTTTTATGAAGACTACCGGTTCGGTGGGTATGGGGAGTTGGAACTCCTCGGCATGGTCCCGATAATTGAGTCCGATGCAAACAGCCTTGGAAAAGTTGCAGGGAGAAAGGATTTTTACAGCTTCAAGGGCAAGGGTTTCGTCGGTGACGGTATAGGCGCCGAAGGGCGTACCGTCAAGGATCTGAACGGTATTGTTGTCAAGGATACCGTAATGCACTATATCTTGATAGGAAAAGCGTAGGTATTTCATAACTCAATCATACCAAAGGTGAATCGGAAAGACAATTGACAAAGACGCTTTTTGACGGCACCGTATACCTATGAAAAATTATAAACAATGTCCCCTCGCCCGGGAGTGTGGTGGTTGCCAGTTGATGGAATACCCCTATCCTGTCCAGTTGGAATATAAACAGGATTATGAAGAAGAAATGCTCGGGGCTTTTGGACCTATTGCACCTATTCTCGGTATGGAGGATCCCACGCGATATAGGACCAAGATCCAGGCTGTATTCGGTAGGGATATCCGAGACAAAGTCATCAGTGGAATCTATCGTGAAGGTACCCATCATATTGTTCCCATTCGTGATTGCTTGGTAGAGGATGCCAATGCAGACAAGATTCTTGCCACTATTCGTTCCCTGATGACTCGTTTCGGGATTGCTCCCTATGACGAGGATGAACAGATGGGATACATACGCCATGTCCTTATCAAGATTTCCCGTTATAGCGGACATGCCATGGTTGTCCTGGTTTGCGGGCAATGGCCAATTCCTTCAAAGGATGATTTTCTCAGTGCCCTGAAGCAACAGCATCCCGAGATCGCGACCATCTCCTTGAACATGAATTCTGACCAGACCAGTATGGTGCTCAGTGAAATTCCTGAGAAAATTTTGTATGGCAAAGGCTTCATCGAAGAAAAATTGTGCGGTTTGATGTTCAGGATTTCTGCAAAGTCATTCTTTCAGGTAAATCCCGTACAGACGGAAGTTCTCTATACCATTGCCATGAAAATGGCCCAATTGACCGAGAACGATGAAGTGATCGATGCCTATTGCGGTACTGGGACCATCGCTCTCATTGCAGCCAGTAAAGGTGTCAAGCATGTGCTCGGTATTGAAGTGAGTCCCGATGCTGTAGAAGATGCCTTGGTAAATGCCAGGAACAATAATCTTTCCAACGTTGACTTTGTCTGTGAAGAGGCCTCTGCCTATCTCAAGCAAATGGCCAAGGACAAGAAGAGTTGCGATGTACTTTTCCTCGATCCTCCTCGCAGTGGAAGTGACGAGCGTTTCCTGGCGGCAGCCTTGAAGATGGCTCCCAAGCGGATAGTATATATTTCTTGCAATGCGATTACCCTTGAGAGGGATCTTCGTTACATGCTCAAGTTCAGTCCGTATGAAGTGGCTGGTATCCAACCAGTGGATATGTTTCCCCATACCACCCATGTAGAGACTATTGTTCTGTTACAAAGAGAGAATTCGTAGAAATACTTGAATTCAGAGGTATATCATATTTACAGGCGAGGCTGAGATGTGCCGGACCAAATACCTCAAAGACTACGTTGCCGCAAAAGTAGCAATAGGCGTAGGCTTTTGGAACACAAGAAATTAAATATTGTATGATTTAAGGATATTGTGAAAGCAGTATCCTTTTTTCTCTTTGGATGTTCCGAAATGATCGACTGTTTTTTTGAAAACTTGACTTTACCTGTCTTGTTTTTTTCAAAATACTATAACAGCAAGTAAAATCAAGCAGTAAGCTCTCTATTCCTTTATGGTGAATGTAGGGTGATTGAAACGGAGTGGACAGACGAATGTACGAGTGGAAGAAGCAAATTCAGATAGTCGTTGATGAAATTGACAAGTGTATCAAAAATTATAATGATGAAGCCTTGACGCTGCACTTTCTTTCTTGCAGGTTGGGGTATTCCGAATTTTATACAACGAGAAAATTCAAAGAGATATCGGGTATGCAATTCAGGGATTATCTTCGGCATAGAAAACTGGCCTTTGCTCTGAAAGAGGTTCGGGATAGTGAAAAAAGCCTTTTGGATATTGCTTTTGATTATGGGTTTTCATCACATGAGGCTTTTACCAGAGCTTTCAAGGGAGTCTATGGTATAACTCCAAGTGAATATCGAAAAAAGCCCAGGCCTGTCGTGCTTCGTACAAAAATAAACCCTTTTGACCGCTACTTTTTAGGATTGGGAGAGATTGGTATGGTGAAATCTACAGAGGATGTCAAAATTTATTTTGTAACCATTCCCGCACACAAATTTTTGCACATCAAGAACTATGAGAGTAATGGGTACTGGGATTTTTGGCAAAAGCAAAGTCTTATTCCGGGACAGGACTGCGAAACAATTTGCGGCTTGCTCGATAGCATCAAGGGTAAATTGGATGACGATGGTGGAAGCGAATCCAACAGCGGCAGCGGTCAGCTTATGGCGTACATCAATGATCCTGATGGCAGGCTCTGCGATTGGGGAATCCCACGCACAGAGTGTTATGGTACGCGTCTTCCTTTTGATTATAAAGGCGAAGTACCTCCACAAATGCTTATGGCTGATATTCCCGAAGCCGAGTATATTGTTTTTGAACATGGTCCATTTGATTATGAACAGGAAAATCGTAGTGTAGAGGAAAAAATTGAAAAGGCAATGGCCACTTTTGATTTTGCAGGCACTGGTTATTGCTTTGATACTTCCCCTGAAAGAATAATATATCTTTACTATAATCCGGAACGACTTTTTAAATATATCAGACCAGTGCGGAAGTAAATCAATAGGCAAGAATACAGTTTCCTGGAATCAATGTTCTGTTTTGATGGCTCGGTTCAGAAGCAGGAAGAACCAAATAAGTCCGATGCCCAGTATCGTGTGGAAGGTTCCCGCAATATGGTTGAAACCTATCATATCGGTCCCGTTTACTTGCATGATTCCCCTGATTGCCAGCGTTATGACCAACCCCCATAATCCGATGTGATAGCAAATGAACCAAGCAAGGAATTGTCTCTGGTTTGTAAGGGCAAAGAGCTTGTCCAAGGCCAGGACAATCAAAAAGAAGAGACAACCAAGAACAAGGGTATGGACATGCAAGAGACTTAGGGTTGTCACCCCAGTGAATCCCCCGAGTTTGGTATATTCACGATAAAACACACCCAAAGCGAGTCCGATGATTGCAGAGATAAAAGCACTATAATAGAGTTTCTTCATTTACTTTGATTCTCCTGTCATTCTTATTCAGGAAGTTTTGCAAATTCCTGTATTTGCTCTAGATCATGGTCCCAATTTGCTTTATCAGCGGTAAAAATATGACCTTGTGGTCTTATTAGGACATCGGTATCGAGACAACCAGCGGGTACTACCAATAGAGTTCCGTTCATTTGAAGATTCGGGAGAGCCGAACCGCACTCGGGACAAAAGCTTTTAATGTGCCCACTTGATTGGTAATCGAAGGTTTTTACCATAGTTTCTCCCGTGAGCCAATGCAACGAAGCTGTAGATGAAAATAGATTTGCCGCATGAGCTGAACCTGTGTCTTTGCGACATTGTTCACAATGGCAGAGGAAGAAGTTTTCAAAATCACCCAATACCTCGAAGGTTATTTTTTTGCATTGGCAAGATCCTTTGTGTGTTGTCATGGTTTCCTCCTTTTATCCCTGTATCATATTCCAAAAGATCTTGTCCAGTAAACTATGGAAGCTCAGAACTCATTGATGCCAAAGTTGCCATTACCGGCAATAAATAATATAAAAAATGTATTATAAAATTGAAATTTTGCCGATAAAGTAGTATGATACAAGAGTATTACAGGAGGGATGCCGAATGAAATATATATCAGTTTCCAAAGCTGCAAAATTATGGAATATATCTGAGCGAAGCGTTCGTAACTATTGCGCCCAGGATCGTATTCCAAATGCCTTGTTGACAGGAAAGACCTGGAATATACCAGAGACAGCAAAAAAGCCCGAGCGTAGCAACAAGCACACCGATGAGCCGAAGACTCTATTGGAAATACTAAAAGTCGAAAGAACAACCAGGGCGACCGGTGGTATCTATCATAAGGTACAGGTCGAGCTTACTTATAATTCCAATCATATTGAAGGCAGCCACCTGACTTACGACCAGACTCGATACATCTATGAAACCTATACTATCGGGGCAAACAACCAAGCAATGAATGTGGACGATATCGTAGAGACTGCCAACCATTTTTGCTGCATCGATATGATCATCAACCACGCTGGTGATAAACTGAATGAAAAGCTTATCAAGCAATTACACGCTACACTGAAGGGCGGAACCAGCGATTCTCGCAAAAACTGGTTTGCAGTCGGTGAATACAAGCACTTACCCAATGAAGTCGGTGGTAAGGAAACAATTTCTCCAGAGAAAGTGGCTGATGAAATTGGCAAGTTGCTTGAAATTTACAATCAGACGAAAGAAAAGACGTTGGAGGAAATTCTCGACTTCCATTACCGCTTTGAGTCCATCCATCCTTTTCAGGACGGTAATGGGCGTGTGGGCAGGTTGATTCTATTCAAGGAATGTTTGAGAAACAGTATTGTGCCGTTCATCATCGACGACGATATGAAGATGTTCTACTATCGTGGTTTGCAGGAATGGTTGACTGAAAGAGGCTATCTGTTGGACACTTGCCTCACTGCGCAGGATACATTCAAGAAATATCTCGACTATTTCAGGATTGCGTACTGAATCAATAAATAGGCTTTTGCGTTTGAGGTATGTGGAAATGGTTTGTCTCCTGACTTTTGCAGAAAAATAGCTTTAAAAAATCATCTAATCGCATATAAGAAAGTTTTCCCCAACAGTACAATTCGGTTAAATTTTACAATTCCATTCGGTTAAATTAGTACAAGTTTCAGTGCTTTGCGATAGGCTATACACATAGTTGTTTACGTTATCTATGTTCTATCGCTATTGTTCCATGGCGTATAAGTACTCCCTAAAGATAAGACGTTTACACATCGTATGCCCAAGAGTAAAAACCTTCTATTATTCTTGTGCTTCCTTCAAATATGAACTCGTCTTCAACTCAACAAGAGATATGGACCAATTGATTTTCCATAGTCATTCTATTTTTTATTATGTCCTAAATACTCTATATAAATAGTGAAATTGCACAATATACCAGTAATAAAGCCATTATTCTGTTTACCCAAGTATAATGGGTTGTCAAAAAGGTCTTGAAGAGGGACCCAAATAGGGCCCAGCAACTATTGGAAATAAGAGCCATGGTTGCCAGAAATAATGCCACCGAGAGTAATACCGGAAGAGCTGTCGTGTAGGGCAGGATGAACGTCGAGAACAAGGTAAGTCCATACAAGATGACTTTCGGATTAATGAATTGCATCAAGAATCCTGAACTGATATTGTTTGTAGCTTTTTTCCTATTGGTATCTTGTTCAGGTTTTTCTTGCCAGATCTTCCAGGCAAGATAGAGGATGTAGACAGATCCTATTGCAGTCATGAACGAATGGAAGGCAGGCAGGTAGCTGTACAGGGCTAGACTGAAGATACCGCAACTGGCCATGACCAAAAAGAATCCCAGAAAGATCCCTAGCTCGAAGGGCAACGTCTTTTTGAATCCATAGGTACCTGCATTATACATGGACATAAGGTTATTGGGCCCCGGAGTGAAGGTTGTAATAAGGACATAGGGAAGAAAGACGGTAAGGGTGAACATCTGAAAAATCCTTATTAAGGGGCGGATAGTTGTGCCTTGGAAAATATAGTATCTATATACATAAAAAAAATTGGGATAAAAGGCAAGAAGGAACTTTATATGAAGAAATAAATAGTTAGAAAACAAACCTATTTACATAAATAACAAAACTGGTTATTGTTCTGAAAGTTAGAAAACAAACTATATAGTGTCATTGAAAGACTGGCACATGATTGAAAATCAAGGAAGAAGAGAACGTGGCTAATAACAAGATAATTGACAAAACAGCGGAACTCGGTACGAAATCAATAGGTGCCCTTTTGGCACAATACTCAATACCGGCGGTCATCGCTATGGTTGTAAATGCAATCTATAACGTGGTGGACAGGGTTTTTATCGGAAAATTTGTTGGGGAAACGGCTTTGGCAGGACTGACCATAGCCTTTCCTATCATGATGATCATCTTTGCTTTTGCAAACCTGGTAGGAATCGGGGGTGCAGCCTTGGTTTCTATTCGGCTCGGAGAGAAAGAGGAAAGAAAGGCAAGCAATATCTTTGGCAATACCCTGAGCTTTGGATTTCTCGTTTCCCTTTGTATCCTGGCCTTGGTTTTCTTTAATCTCCATGGATTGTTGAGTTTGTTTGGGGCCACTACCGAAGTCATGGACAGTGCTTCCATCTATCTTACGATCATCATTGCCGGATTTATTTTCCAGATGTTTTCTTTCATTCTCAGCAGTATGGTCAGGACCGAGGGTCATCCTGTCTTTTCCATGGTTGCCATGTTGGTTTCTGCCATAACCAATATTGTGCTTGATTATCTGTTTATCGTTGTTTTCGGTTGGGGAGTGGCAGGAGCTGCCTATGCAACCATTGCCGGGCAATTCTCGGGGCTTTGTATTCTGCTCAGTTTCTACCTGAGGGGCAAGAGTCACCTTGCACTCCTTGCCTCGGATTTTATTATCAGATTGAAGATAGTGGGACAGATTTGCACCATCGGGTTTGCTACCTTTCTCTCTACCCTTGGAACAAGTGTATCTATGTTGTTTCTCAATAGGGGACTCTCTGCCTATGGGGGAGTTGCCGCTGTTACGGCGATGGGGGTTATCAACAGTCTCTATACCTTTTTCCTCATGCCGATCATCGGTATCACCCAAGGGTTGCAACCCATTATTGGATATAACCATGGTGCACGACAGAGAAAACGAGTTAGTAGGGCTTTGCGGCTTGGTATTACGATCGGCGTGGTTTCCTCCACGGTAGTGTTTGCCTTCCTGCAGCTTTTTCCTTCACTGTTTATCAGTATGTTCCTTACTGCAGGATCCCCTACGATTGGTGTAACTACCAATGGGCTTCGGATTTTTCTCTTGATGCTTCCCTTGTTAAGTATAAATTTAATTGGAGTATCTTATTTCCAGGCTATAGGAAAGGGAAGGACCTCAATGTTTTTGGGAATGTTGCGACAGTTTATATTCCTGTTGCCTTTGTTATTTGTGCTTCCGAACTTCTGGGGCTTGAATGGCGTTTGGGCTGCAACCCCGATAGCCGATGGTCTTGCCATCCTGGTAACCGTGATAGTATTGCTGTTGGCCCGTAAATCAAATGCTTCGGTGGAGGTTTGATTATGGGGATGGATGAACGGCTGGAAAGTATCATAAAATTGAAACTGAACCTTGAGCATATGTTCTTCAAGGAATTCATGATGCACTATGTACTTCCTGAAAGTATCAATCATACCCATATGATGACGTTGCTGATAATGCGGCTCAATCCCCAGGCTTCAATGGTTGATCTAAGTCGTCAGTTGAATCTTGAGAAAGGGTCTTTTACCCCGGTTGCCCATAAACTCTTGCAACTCGGGTATATCAGCAAGGAACAGGATCCCAAGGATCGAAGAGTCTTTAAGTTGAGTCTTACCGATAAGGGCTTGGAAGCAGCCAAGACCTTTGAGGAGGGCCATAGGGCATATATCAAAAAGCTGATCGAGACCATCGACCCCGAAGATATGGAACGATTTTTTGCCTCAGCCCAATTCATCAATGAAACAATGAAGTCCTTCAAGTTCTCTGAGTGATTTGGTAGTCCAATGGGTTTTTATCCTGATACCAAAGATGCAGATCTGGAGAAATATAATATTGCTACCTATAGGGGGACTCCTGAACTAGTATTACTTTCGGCCCAAGGAGCATGAGGATTTTCCAGTGATTTTTTATAATCACTGATGGTAATGCCAAATTGTTCCTTGAAACTGAAACTGAGGTATTGGTTGCTACTATAGCCAACTGCATCCGCTATTTCGTATATCCTCATATCGGTGGTTGATAGTAACTCTTTTGCCTTATTCAATCTAAGTTTTATCAAGAAACTATAAGCACTTATATTCGTTTCTTTTTTGAATACTACGGTAAGATAGCAGGGATTTATGGCAAATTCTTTTGCAATTGATTTCAAGTTCAAATTTTTTTCCTGATAATGCAAATAGTAATATTCCTTGACCATTTCAATCAATTTTGCATTTGAGTCGGTACGTGACTTTACAGCTGAAAAATAAGAATTAGTCAGTCCATTTCCATCAGCAAAAGGTGTACCGATATTGAAATCCACTTCCTGGATTCCTTTTTCAAGGAGTAGTTTTTTTATTGACTGCTTTACCTCAGTCATGGCAGTCTCATAAGAAATCTCACTTGTTATCGCTTTTGTATAATATAAGAACAAAAGTTCCAAATAGCTCTGTTGGACAAAAATTGAATGAGGGATTTTTTGTTCCAGAAAGTCACATAATTGCGTATGTCCATAGGTAGAGAGCTTGGTTTCCATTGCCATCTTAATAATGCCGATAGCACCAAAACCTTCAGTTAAATCTATTTTATAGCGTTCCAATTCTTCTCTTGTTGGTTTGGTTGCATCTTTTGCAAGCAACTCGGATAGATAGTTTCTTTTAGCCAACGTCAAGCCTATTTCCTTTATAAGTTTTTCTTGTTTGCGTACGTTCAGTTGCTTGCAGGCTGCAAGCAAGGTTTTGCTGAGATCTTCTTTGCTGATCGGTTTTGTCAAGTAATCGAAGGCATTCAGTTTCAGGGCTTGTTGGGCAAAGATGAAATCTTGATATCCTGAAATGAATATGAACAAGATATCTGAATATATTGCATGGATTTCCTTGGCCATTTCAATTCCGTTCAGTACAGGCATCATGACATCAGAGAGAATTAAATCAACGGTATTGCTTTGCAAGTATTCAAGAGCATCAATGCCATCACAGGCAACATAGGATAGTTCGATGCCTAATTGTTTCCAGTCAAGGCTTTTTCGTATGGCTCTTTGGGATATGGAGTCATCATCAACAAACATTAATCGTATCATTTGTAACCACCTTATTGAATGGTACACGGATAGTAATGGTTGTACCCTCGTCTAGCTTGCTTTGAATGGAAAGTCCATAAGGAACACCAAAAGCAATTTGCAATCTCTGATGCACATTTCTCAATCCATATGCCTTATTTTTATTTTCGCTGATTTCACTGCTTGTCATTTCCTTTGTTACCTCTTGCAACGTATTTTCATCCATTCCTTGGCCATTATCCGAGACGAAAAGGTAGAGACTCTCTTCTTGGTGTTTTGCAGTAATGGAGATGATCCCGCATCTGCGGGTAGGCCGTATTCCATGATTAATGGCATTTTCCACCAAGGGTTGAAGCGTGAGTTTAAGAATAGCGATATCCAGAAATTCCTGATCAAGAGAAATGTCAGTGGAAAATTGATGTTCAAAACGTAATTTCAAAATTGCCATATAGGATCGTACATGTTCCACCTCATCTCTTAGTGGTATGATTTTTTTACCATTGCTCACACCAATCCTATAAAAAGCAGCCAGGAAATCAATCATTTTTATGGCATTTCCGTATTCTCCGATTTCATTGAGTTGCCGTATTGAATAGAGAGTGTTGTACAGAAAATGTGGATTGATTTGGGCTTGCAGGACTAAGAATTCAGATCTTCTGAGGTTGTCTTTTTCCTTGGTAATCTGTTTTAGCAAGTCTCTGATATCCTCGGTAAGCTTCTGTGCATTGTCATTGATTCTTTCTATTTCCTTTGTTCCCGTAACATTGAAATATGTATCGAAGTGGCCCTGTCCTACCAAAGACATTTTATTGATGATGACATTGATGGGTTGTTCAAATTTTTTCGATAACAAATAAGTAAGGATTATATAAAAAATAAAGAGAAAGATAAGAATAAGTTTCAAGTAAGTTGCAAGCATTGCCGAAGGCAGCATCAATTCTTTTACGGGAACTATGGCAAGAAGACTCAGGTCCCCGGTTTTCAATCCTTTGCAAAGATATAGATAGCCGTTTTTTGTGAACTGGGAAAAAGTTGAAGATGCCAGTCCTTTTTTCAAATTTGAAATTTCTTCACTAGTTGGCATTGTTTCGGTAGTAAGCGTCGAATTGATGAGTGTTTCTCCATTTAACAAAGCAAGCTGGCTGTTTTTTGTCAAGGCTGCATTGTCGTCAAGGATATCTGTTATGAAAGAAGGTTTGATTGTTGCCGTAAAAATGCCTTTCCGGGTGGTATCTTTTGTACCAAGAAGAAATGAAAGCCGAAATGAATTGTTTTGCGGATAGACAGTAGTAAAGGGTCCTTCATCCTTTGGATTTTGCCAAAAAAGATACCCATATGGGTATGTCTCAAATAGAGGATCCAGTGATTCCTCCAAGGACTGAATTGAGTTGTCCCCTTTGTATAGCATAATGGAATTATTATCCAGATTCAGGAACACGGAATGAAAGACGTGAGTGTTCTGTTGGTATAGGGTCGTAATTTCATTGCTAAGCCTGATATAAACGGATTTATCTTGAACCTCATTGTTATTATATATATTCCAAAGAAAAAGATTGAATGTATTGCTATCGGTAAAAGCTGCCAGTTGGGCATATACCGAGGAAATATTGTGGTCCAGTTGGTTTGAGAGTGCAACGAGGGTCCCTTCGGTGTTATCAAGGATATTGTTTTCCAATTGGCTGGATGCTGCCTTGTAAATAATGCCGAAAAGAAGAATGGAGAATCCAAACATAACGGTTATGCTTGTTGCCAAAATAATTGTCCTGAGAGATCTTGCCCTTTTTTTATTCATTGATTATCACCGCTTCACAATACTAGCATGAAAAATTTTGATAAAAAAAAGAAATCTTTAGAAAACTAATTTTCTCATGAAATGTTCACAATTTTTCGTATATCTATCTGAATTTTCCTATGTTTAAATAAAATCCGATGAGGAGAGGATATGGACAGAAAAATTGAAAAACGTAGAGTTTATGACCCTTATTTCTTATTGCTTCCCAGCCTTGTTTTTATTCTGGTGTTTCTTGCATATCCTCTTTGCCGAGTGGTTTATCTAAGTTTTCAAAACTACAATCCGTCAAAACCTTATTACAACGGTTTTGCAGGTTTGGAAAATTTTAAAAAACTATTTACCAGTGCTAAATTCTTTCAAACACTTTCCATCTCGGGGAAATGGGTGGTAAGTGAAGTCTTTCTTCAATTGCTATTCGGAATGGGGATTGCCTTGGCTTTGAATTGTAATTTCAGGGGCCGAGGAATGATTCGTACGATTACCTTTATTCCCTGGGCTTTATCTGGAGTCCTTACCAGTGTCCTTTGGTCCTTGATCTATAACGAGAATATGGGGGTGCTCAATGATTTGATGATGAAGATGCATATCATTGATAATCCTGTAGCTTGGCTGGGGAAAGGTTCCCTGGTTTTTGGGTCGGTAATCATTGCGGAACTCTGGAGGGGCATTCCCTTTTTTGCAATTACCATGCTGGCTGCAATGCAAAGTATTGGCAATGATTTATATGAAGCTGCCGAGATTGACGGTTGTGGACGGATCAAGAAATTCTTTTTCATTACGCTTCCCCTCCTGACAGAACAGATTATCCTTACGACCTTGCTCCGGGCCGTGTGGGAGTTTAATAGTGTGGATCTTATTTATTGTCTCACAGGAGGGGGCCCTGCAGGAAAGACCACTACGCTGAGTATGTATATTGCTGAGCAGGCCATACGAACCAGCAACTATGGGTATGGTTCCGCGATTTCAGTGGTTAGTTTTCTTATCCTTACTCTATTTGCTTTGGGATATTTGAAAATCACGAAGTTCCTGGAGGGCAACCAATGAAAAAGAGAAATATAAGTGGGAATGCCCTTTTGCTCAGTACGCTTGTACCAAGTATCATTTTTGTACTTTTTCCTATTTATTGGGCAATTAATACTGCTTTCAAAACTGAAGGGAGTATAGTTACCTCGCCGGTTACCTATTTTCCGCATCCGGCAACTATACAGAATTTTCTGCTTGCCTGGCACGATGTAGGATTTTCAACGTATTTTTTCAATAGCATGCTCATTTCGGTAACGGCTGTTCTCGTTGTTGAAATTCTGGCAATAATGGCGGGGTATGCTCTAAGCCGATATAAATTCAAGGGAAAGAACATCTTCATGATAGTGTTGCTGGCAACGCAATTTATTCCTGCCGCCGTGTTGTTGATTCCCTTGTTCAATATTTTCAATACCATGGGTTTGATAGGTACCAGGACAAGTATCATTCTTGCAAATATTACATTTCAATTGCCCTTCAATTCTGTATTGATGCGTGGTTTTATCTCAAATATTCCGTTTGAATTGGAAGAATCTGCAAGAGTTGATGGTTGTACAAAGATAAAAGGGTTTTTATATGTCATCTTGCCAATTCTTCGTCCAGGAATCGTTACTATTGGCGCCTTTGCCTTCATCGGTTGCTGGAATGAATTTCTTTTTAGTCTGATGTTCCTTAATGATCCAAAGAAATTTACGATTCCCATTGGGCTTCAATATATGCAGGGGCAATTCAACATCAATTATGGGGCTCTTGCTGCTGGGGCCTTGATAGCTATTTCTGTTCCGGCTGTTTTGTTCTCTTATCTGCAAAAGTATCTTGTACAAGGATTAACTTCAGGAGCAATAAAAGGTTAGGTTATAACCCCTTTGCAAGGGGAAAAGGAGTATTTCATGAGAAAGCGTACGTTGTATTTAGCAATTGGCTTATTGGTTGCAATGATGTTGTGTTCGACAACGGCAGTCTTTGCAAATGGTTCGGAGGAAAAAGTCACAAATACTGATGAGGGAACAGTGACGTTAACCTTTTGGGATGAGAATGCAGGTCCGAATCGCACTCCGTATTATCAGCAAATGATAGCGAAGTTTGAGGCAGAGAATCCGACAATCAAAGTTAATTATGTAGGACTTCCCTGGAGTGATGCAAAAAGCAAGTATGATGTTGCCATCCAATCCAAAACGACTCCTGATGTAGGAGGTGTCGCGCAAACCTGGATCTCTGATTTTGTAATAAACGATGCATTGTTGCCGCTCGATGATTATTTTAATAACTGGGCAAACAAAGATGATATGATCAAAGGCTATTTGGATGGCAATCGTTCCTGTGCTCCTGATGGGAAACTGTATGTCCTCAATAACACTGCAAATATCCCTGTACTGTGGTATCGCAAGGACCTGTTCGAAAAGGCAGGAATTCCTGCTCCCAAGACTTGGGATGAAGTTTTTGCCGATATCGAGAAAACGAGTGATCCTGCCAATAGAAAATTTGGATTTTCTATCCGAGGAGGGAGTGGTGGTGTCCAGTTGCTTGAGCAGATGATGTATTCATATTCCGGAATAAACGGGGAATTTGATGAGAACGGTAAATGTACCATCAATGCTCCAGCCAATGTGGAGTGTGTTGAGCGGCTAGCCTCTATCTATAATAAATATACCCCGGAATCAGATATTACAAATGGATACAAAGAAATGGTGGCAGCCTTCGATACCGGTGTTGCAACAATGATCTATCATAACCTTGGTTCCTATGGCGAGCATATGAAAACGTTGGGGGCCGGAAAATTTGCGGCAATTACTGATTTGGAAGGGAAAAGTGGAAAGCATATCATTGCTGCCAACGGTTGTATCGGTTACGGAATCTTCAAGACAACTAAACATCCCAAAGAAGCGTTCAAGTTAGTTGCCTTCTTCAATGATGCCGAACAAAATCTTTTCTGGAATGAAAATATTGGACAGTTGCCTACCAATAAAATTGCTCTTGATTCTGATTTCATCCATAATACGCAACACATACAAAGTGCTGCAACGGCAACAAGCAATCCAAATGTCGAAATGTTTACAGTACCGATTTATCTTCCCGGATATTCGGATTTAGTCGGGAATGAATTGGTTCCTATGTTCCAGGATGTCTTGCTTGGAAATAAGAGTGCAAAAGAATTCCTGAACTATTGGAATGATGCGGTTACCAAGCTAAAGACTGAGTATGATACCTATTTCAATAAATAGGTAATGAAATTTCTCTCTTGCATTTTGATGTCCTACTGGCAATGGATAGCTATCCATTGCCAGATTGCTTGTACATAAGGCTGCAACCTACCTTATGGATGAAAACATGAAAAATAGGAAGGGATCCTAAGAGGTTGTGTATCAGATTATTTTAATTGGATTGCATGGAGGTACCTATGATTGGGCAAGAATATAAATCGGAAATGAGCCGGTATGCTGATGAACTGAGCGGACATGAAATTGTCAAACTTACAAATGATTATCAAAATTATCATCTATATTTCACTGAGAATTCGTTTACCCTGGGCGATGAGGAAATAGTTTTTCTTTCATCACGACCTAGCCAGGAGCGTAATTGTTTCAACTATTTCAAGATGGATTTGAAAACAGGAAAGATGGTGCAACTCACGGATGAAAAAGATGGGGTTGATAACGATGGGCATACCAAAACCCCCGATAGCAAGTTACTGTTATATATCTGCAATAAAAGAACCACGTTGAAAATGGTGGATACGGAAACAGGGAAAAATACGATACTCTATCAGGAAGAAGACCCGCATTATACACTTGAACAGCCCTCTTTCAGTAGTGATCATCGCTATGTCGGATTTGTCAGAAATGAAAATACAGGATTCTTCAGTGGGGATAACTATGTTGGTTTCAAGGAAAAAATGTATGCCTCCAAAATTGGGCAGATAGTTTTGGTTCCCATGGATCAACCAGGTAAAAGTATCATTGTCTGGACGGATACCCATCAGTTGGGACATTTGCAATTTTCTCCTATTGTGCCTACCTTACTTTCCTTTTGCCATGAAGGTCCTTGGAATTATGTGCAGCAACGAATTTGGCTGCTTGATATAGTGTCAAGAGTTCCTGTTCCGTGTTTCCGGCAGGAGGAAGACGATAGTGTAGGACATGAATTCTGGACAAGGAATAATCTTGTTTTCTTTGACAACAGGAGGGCGGGACATGATGGGACGATTACGGTTTCCAGGACCCAGGCTGTCACGAATGAAGCCTCGGCAAACGTCAAGAAGGATCAGATCCCTTATGTAGGATTTGCCAACGCGAAGGGTGAAGTGGTGAGAACCTTGGCTCTTCCTTTCTATTGCAATCATTATCATGCAAATACCGATAACACTTTGTTGGTAGGTGACGATGTTGATAACCTGGATTTGATTGATATACGCACGGATACAGCTGAAATCAAAACTTTATGCCATCATGGTACGTCCTGGAATGGTCAAATCACCCACTGCCATCCGACTTGGAGTTGGAATTCAAAAAAGATTCTGTACGAATCTGATGCAGGAAAAAAGTGCAATCTGTATCTTATTGAGGTGTAAGTCCCTTGTTGTTCTTTTTTGATGATTCTGCTAGGTGAGAAGCTTCCTGAGGAAGATATATAGGGGAATGGAACCTATGTTTGTTTACTTGGTAAAGGGATGTCAGGTAGTATTTCAAATATTGCCTGACTGTACTTCCTTTTCAAGCATTTCATCAAGAAATTGACTTTCTATAAATAAGGATTTCTTCATGTGGTTCGATGGATATCAGGTTATAAGGCTTCACTCTTTTCAGAGTGAATTGCTTATAGACCCCAATCGCGGAATGACCGTGGTAAGCTATAAGGTCGATGGGCAGGAACTGGTTCATTATGATCATCAAAGGATGGTCTCGCATAAGACCTATGGCATTCCTGTGTTATATCCGACTCCCAACAGGATAAGGGATAAACAGTTCGTTTTTGAGGGGAAGCGGTATGCTGGGGTAATGCATGGCTGTGCCAGATTATTGTCTTTCCATATTATCCAGGAAGATGAGGTTTCCTTAACGGGTGAATTGTTGTTTCATGCCCATACAGAAGCCTTTGCGCTATTTCCCTTTCTCAGCCGTTTGTCACTGCATATTGAGTTGCAAAAAGACGGCATAGTCTGGGAATATGCCGTGCAGAATGAAGGAACCTGTACTATGCCGTTTGGTATTGCCTTGCATCCCTTTCTTAAGAAGCAACCAGGGGAATCCTTTTTGTCCACATCCGCTTATCTTGCCTTTGAGACAGATGCGGATTATCTGCCAACCGGTAAACAGTTGAAAACCGATTATTCCGGATTTGTCTCATGCGAGAATCTTGCTCTTGATACCGTCTTGGAGGACCCAGACAAACCGGTGACCAGTTCTTTTCGTACGGGAACCTGTGAACTCACAATCAGGGGGTCAGACGAGTTCCGTTATGTAGTGCTCTACACTCCTTTGAGGCAACCTTTTGTATGCATGGAGCCCCAAAGTTGTGCAACAGATAGTATCAATCTTTATAATCAAGGGCTTTGCAAACTTTCGGGACTGCAAATTGTGTCTCCAGGAGAAATGGCAACCGGTCGCATAGCTTTGACCGTTAGGCAAAGATAAAGAAGACGGAACCTGATTTTAAGAAGGAAGGTAATGAGAAGTACGACTAATTGGGGAATAATTGGACCTGGCAAGATAGCCCATGCCTTTGCAAAAGGCCTTTCTGTCATTGATGATGCGCAATTGAAGGCGGTTGCTTCGACAAATTTGGAGCGTGCACAATCCTTTGCAAAAGAATTTAATGTATCCCAGGCCTATGGTAATTATGATGAAATGCTTTCCTGTGAGGATATTGATGTCGTTTATATCTCGACCATCAACACCCTTCATGAGGATTGTATCATGAAAGCTTTTTCATATGGGAAGCCTGTACTCTGTGAAAAACCGCTGGGTACTGATCCTGGAATGGATGAGTTCCTTTTTGCCGAGGCGAAAAAGGCAAATCTCTTTTTGATGGAAGCCTATTGGACGACTTTTTTACCTAGCTATTGCAAAGCAAAGAATTGGTTGGAAGCAGGGTATATCGGAACTCTCAGACAAATTGACACTTCCTTCAATTATATGGCCGATCCTGCCAATGAACGACTTTTCAAAAAAGAACTTGGTGGAGGGTGTTACTATGATGTTGGCATTTATACAATAGGTATGGTTTGTGATTTCTTTGGAATGGAACCCAGAAAGATGGTGACCAATACCTATTTTTCATCCGATGGAATCGATGTTTCTTCAAGTGCAATATTGGATTTTGGATTTGCTCAGTCTGCGGTAATGCGTATTGGTTTCTATTGTGAACATGCTAGCGATACTGTGCTTTGGGGAACCGAGGGACATATCATACTGCCTTCATTCTGGAACGGAACTGAAGCTAGGCTGTACAGAGGCAATAGGCTTGTAGAAACCTTTACTTGTCTCCATAAGGGTTCTGGCTATGAGTATGAGGCTTTGGAAGTTATGCATTGTCTTGCCGCGGGAAATAAAACCTCCTCGATCATGCCACCTGAGCGTACGCTAAGGATAGCAAGATTAGTCGAGCAGGGGCGAACGCAATGTTAATCAAAACGATGGTATAAAGATGAGAATATGCAAGGAAACTCCAAAGGAAAAGTACTTGGTCCTTCCTTATAATCTGATGGCTTGGTTTTTCGGTACTTCTCGATTTATGAAAGTTTTTGTTTGCGAATGAACAATTTTGCTCTATTTTATACAGGAAGGGTTTGATGCCCAAGGAGAGATCCATATGGAATTGGAGCAGGAAATACTGACCGAAAGCAATGGCTTGAAGGATAAAGTGGTACTGTTGGACCATAAAACGGCAGCACTCTGGGCAACGGCCTGTGCAGAACATGTATTGCCTTTGTATGAAGCTCTTTATCCAGGGGACGATAGGCCCCGAGTTGCCTTGGAAGCAGGAAAGGCCTGGGCCAAGGGTTCCCTTTCAACC
Source organism: uncultured Sphaerochaeta sp. (assembly GCF_963676625.2). GTDB lineage: Bacteria > Spirochaetota > Spirochaetia > Sphaerochaetales > Sphaerochaetaceae > Sphaerochaeta. The sequence continues at coordinate 1,051,737 of NZ_CAXXYB010000004.1, read as the reverse complement.
TTTGAGGCAAGGAAAGCAGCCCTCTCTTCCCTTGATGCTTCAAGGAAAGCTTTCAAAGATGGAAACTCCTTGGCTTCCGAGGTTGCCCATGCTTGCAGTCATGCCTGTACAACAACCCAGAATAAGGAATATGCCCTCCATACTTCAATTTCGGCATGCAAGGCAGCTGGTGATCAGGCGAGCGAACAAGCTTGGCAAACCCAATGTCTTGAGGAGCTACTGAATCCGGTTTCTTGACACAAAATTGTCAAAAACCTGAAAAAGAGTTCATATAATCTTCAAGTAACTGAATGCATTGAAGTGGAAGAGTGAAGTTCCTTTTTAGTTTCTTGCCTTTGTCCTATCCCCTTGTTATATCGGAGGATGAAGGAGTATTCATAATGAAGCGAAAATCTACTATTTTTCTTATCAGCCTTCTTTTTTGCCTGAGCGGGTCCTTGCTTTTTGCCTCGACCAATGCCGGAAAACTCTACACCACGGCAAAAGGATTGGATTTGAATGTCGTTTCGATTGATTCAATCGTCCAGTCCTATGACAAACTCAATGAAAGGATCGCAAAAGAGGCTAAGCAAGCCCAGCAAGATATGAACAAAGCCGCCGCCAAAGGCCAAGCCGACACCTATTATGCTGCCTATCAACGTCTGGCAACCTTGGGCTCCTATGGACTTGATCAAGAGGGTACCAAGACCTTGCTTGCCCGTATCGTTGCAGAAGATGAACCGGCCAGAAAGACCCATGCTACTTGGCTCTATAAAAATAGCCGGTATTACAAACCGACCCTTGCCCTTGATTTTTCTGCAAGTGGCGATACCTACAACTACAGTTTCCAGCAACAAGTTTCCGTAGCTCCCGGAAGTGATGTCACGCTTCCCGATAGTTCCCAGCTTGCAGTAGATAGTGCAAAGCTTGGAATCTTGACCGGTTGGGGACTTACCAAGGATGCTGTTACCTACAAGGGTGGCCAAACCATCCAAATGCCGTATACAGACCAGAGCTTGTATGCTATCTGGACCAGCGGGGTGAAATTCTTCGATCCGGTTACAAAGACGGATATCCTCAAGTCAGACGTCAAGGAGGGTTCTGCTGTAGATGTTCCTACCCTCAAGGCTCCTGATGATTCCTATCTGTTTGCCGGTTGGTATGACCCTACCACGGGAACCCTGCTCAAGGATGAGAAATCGTATACGCTCAAGGGAAAGGGGGCCTCTTTCCAGGCTCTTTGGAGAGAACTCTCCATCGAGGCTGTACAGCCTCTCTATTACGCGGGGGACAAGCTTTTGACGCAGACCCAGATACATGTTGGGTTCAGTCTCAAGAATAGTGGCTCCATTTCTCTTCAGGGATTGCAGGCGACATTGAAGACCGACAGTTCCTATGTCACCATAAACGATGATTCCCTTTTTATTCGTTCTCTTCCTGTCGGTTCCTATGTAACCAACAATGGTAGGTATGCGACCAACAAGGTCTCGACGATCCAAGGCGAGGATAATACGTTCAGTTTCGTAATTTCCCAAGATGCCCCAAGCGGTACGGTAATTCCCTTTACCGTTACCTTCTCCGATAACAAGGGAAATACCTGGAGCAGCAATATTTCCTTTACGGTGAAGTAAGACAAAGAGTTTAGCAAAAGATATCAAGACCAAGGCCACTGCAGAAATGCAGTGGCCTTTTGCAAGATAGGGGTGAAGGTTCAAAATGAAAGCTTCACGTAACAAGCTGTTTGTCAGTATTGCTCGGCGATATAGCATCCTTGCATGGTTGCATCTGTGCTCATACCCATTGGAAGTACTTCAAAAGGTTGGGTAATGAGAAGTTCCGTAAAGGGCGATTCATGCAGGACCGAACAACTCTTGATGTCTTCTTTTTCAAGTAAGCCAAGTAAAGCAATGGCACTATCCTTGTTTTTAGCCATCGTTTCGACTGCCTTATTATCCTTGATGAAGGCATAGGCATCCTTTACCGCAAGCAAGGAATAGCCGTCGAGCAAAAATTGCCAAGCGAAGTTATCTCGTAGCAGATTTCCTCCTGGCCTGGTTGCTTCCAGGTAGATGGAATTGAGCTCTTCCTTTGTGGGATTTACCAGTGTACCTGGTTCGTATTTTTTCAGCCCTTGCAGGTTGAAGCAAAGCATTTCAGAAGTGGTCAGATAACCATTGGTTTCATAAAAAGGACGGATAGCCGGAAAGAGAGTAATAGGGCACTTCAGTTGTTGCTTGGTATAGGTAAGCAAAGCTGACATGATTCCCTGTTTGCGAAATTCTATATAGGTTGCAGCCCCTACAATGTAGGCGCAGCGCTGTATCCTGTTGTTTTGCTGGTAGAACGAAGGAAGGGCATGCAGGGCACTGATAATCTTGCCTTGTTCCCTGGCAACAAAAATATTCTCGGGGAAAAACCGCAGGGAGAAGAATTTTTCCAGAAATTCCGGTTCTTCCGAGAATACGATGGACCAGAGTTCCTTCAATTGAGAAAAATCGGAAGCCTCGGCTCTTGTTATTGTCATGGTTTCCTCACCCTGTATTTTTCTTCCATCATGACAGGTTGGTACGATAGTTTTGCCTTTCGCAATCCTTCCACCCCGACATCTTCCTGACGGTTTATGTATTGTACGTCAGAGAGGTACATCGAGCAGAATAACTGGTTAACGACTGAATAGATTCCTGAGTAGGAAACGTCTCCTTTCTCGAAGTGTACGATGGCCAGTTTCTCGTCTATGACTTCCCCGATGGTAAAGGCGGTGAGATGGTGGTCGACGCAAATAAGAATACCTACCAAACCCAAGAGATCCCAATTGTCGAAGGCTGTCTGAATTGCATGCAATTCGTCCTTGATTTCCTTGTTCATCTCTTTCCCGTTGAGCCAGGTGGTCGAGACCATCTTCATGCATTCAGGAAATAACTCTTTGGTAAGAGGCTGGACCACATAGGTATATTTTCGTTCAAACTGGGAGACATGGTTGCGCTTGCTCTGCAAGTGTTTTCCGGGTAACTTGATGAGTTTCTGGCTTTCATAGATATAGTCGTCCAGATTTCTTACATGCTCGATTTCATAGCCTTTTTGCTGCAGTTCAAGAGCCTCTTTTGAAGGAACGCATTCAAGTTGGAATCGAGTTCCGCTCTCCTTGCAATAGGTCTCGAGTTCGTCCATAGCCTTCAAAAGGTCCTCGGCTATGGGAAGCAGGAAACAATCATCTTCTTGTATATGGATATACAAGGCAGTATCGTTCTTGCAAATAGTGATGCCAATGGAATCTTTCCAGAGCATGCAATAGGAAAAGTAATATTCATAGGCAAGAAACTTGCTTTTCTTCTCAAATAACGGTTTGTCCTCTGCGGACGGAGTGTGAAATTCTAACATGGTACCTCTATCATAGGATATATTCGCAAACAGTCATACGTTTTTTTTCGCTGAGAGTCAATCTTTGTCTTTGGTCTGTACACCTAATAACATAGAAAGGATTTTGTTGAACGGCAACCAAACCGGTAGGATATCTTTGCACATTTGTATGATCTGAAAAAATAAGGAGAAGATAGGTTCTTCTTCCCTTACATATATTTTGTCCTTTCTTTTGGAGGTAAAAGTGGAATATTGAGCCGATAAATAGAAAAACAATCGTTTACAACGGATAAATGAGGATTGATGATTCAGTATCAGAAAGGGTTGAGGAGGTCGGTGATACAAAATGAAGCATTATTCCCCACGCTTCGAGCGTCAGTTCAAACAGCTGAAGAAAAGCAAGTATCTCTACATCATTTTATTTTTGCCCATTGTGTATTACGTAGTTTTCCATTATGCCCCGATGTACGGCGTATTGGTTGCCTTCAAGGATTACAATATCGTCAAAGGTATCCTGCAAAGCCCTTGGGCCGGCTTGAAATGGTTCCGTAAGTTTGTTTCGGAACCCTATTTCTGGCAAGTCGTGAGAAATACGTTTCTCATGAGTTTCTATAATATCCTCTGGGGTTTCCCTGTTCCGATCTTGCTGGCGATACTGCTCAATGAGCTGAGGCATGGGAGATTCAAGAAGTTGGTGCAATCGGTGACCTATCTTCCGCATTTCATTTCCACGGTGGTGGTTTGCGGTATGCTGGTAAATATTCTGTCCACTGATGGACTGGTAAACCAGATTATACAAAATCTTGGGCATCGCAGTGTTCAGTTCTTGATGTATCCCCAGTATTTCAGAACCATCTATGTTGCCTCCGGAATCTGGCAAACCGCTGGTTGGACCTCGATCATCTATTTGGCTGCCCTGACAGGTATCGACCAGGAAGTTCTCGATGCAGCCACCATAGATGGAGCTAACAGAGTCCAGCGAATCTGGCATGTGACGGTTCCTGCCATAACCCCGGTCATTTCCACCATGCTGATCATGAACCTTGGCAAGATGATGAACCTGGGGTATGAGAAAGTGCTTTTGCTCTACAATGGATCAACCTATGAAACGGCCGATATAATATCAACCTATGTCTATCGCCGTGGTATTTTGGGAAATAGTTTCAGCTATGCCACCGCCGTCGGTTTGTTTCAGTCTGTCATCGGTGTCGTTCTGCTTTTGATTGCAAATAAGGTCTCCAAGATGTTGAGCGAGACCAGTCTATGGTAAGGGGTGGCAGAATGAAAGCAGCTCGATTCTCAATTCGATTGCATACCAGTTATTTTGATATCTTCAATGGTATTTTCCTGGTATCTGTCAGTTTCCTTACCTTGTATCCAGTATGGTATATTCTGGTCGTATCCGTAAGCAGTGCCCAATATATCAATCAGGGAGCAGTGGATTTCATTCCGAGGGGATTCAATGTCGATGCTTACAAGATAGTTTTCCAGAACGAAAAAATCTGGCGATCGTATATGAATACCATCACGTATACCACGGTGGGGACTCTTATCAATGTACTGATGACCACCTTATGTGCCTATCCGTTGGCCAGGAAGGATTTGTTTGGGAGAAAGGCCTGGACCTTTTTCTTCACCCTGACCATGTTTGTCTCGGGTGGCATGATTCCCTTGTATCTGGTGATCATGCAACTGCACCTGATAAATACCATGTGGGCAATAGTGCTTCCTCCTGCCATCAGTACCTATAATATGATTGTGATGCGCACTTCCTTTGAAGGAATTCCCATCTCGCTTACGGAGTCTGCCTATCTAGATGGAGCCAATGACATACAGATCCTGTCAAAGATAATCATTCCACTCTCAAAACCTATCTTGGCTACCATGACCCTGTTCTATGCGGTTGCCCATTGGAATAGCTTCTTTCCTGCCATGCTCTATTTGAATGAGCAGTCCAAGTATCCTGTACAGGTTTTGATGCGCGATATTGTCATTGCAGGGGATATGACCAGCGATTCCGGGGATATCGCTTCCAATGTCAACATCCTTGCAACCAACTATAAATATGCAGTGATCGTCATTTCCATCATCCCTATTCTTCTCGTATATCCTTTATTGCAACGACATTTCACGAAAGGAGTTATGGTCGGAGCAGTGAAAGGCTGACATATGCAAAACAAATGGAGGTTTGTAGAATGAAACGAAAATCAATTTCTTGTATGGTACTGATGATTCTGTTGTTGATCGGCTCGGTACCTGCCTTGTTGTTCGCAACAGGAAATCAGGAAAAGACGACCAATGCAAAGGGCGATGCTTTTGATAGTACCGGAAAGCTGGTAAGCTCTCCTGCTACTATCCGCATCCTCATGACCGACTCTGCCCCGCAGCCCTTGAAAAACTATGCGCCGGCTCAGCAGGCCATCTTTGAGAAAACCGGGGTCAAGCTTGATTACGAGATTGTTCCGTTCAGCAGTTATGATGACAAGAAGAATATCCTGCTGGCTACCAACAACTGGCCCGATCTTGCCTATATCAAGGTCGAGGATGTTGCCACCTATGCACCTACGGGAATCTTTCAACCCTTGATGCAATACGTGAACGAAAAGGACATGCCTAATTTCTATAAATTCTGGCAAGAATACCCTGAGATGAAGAAATATCTTCTGGACGGGGAATTGTATGTATTTCCTGTCATTCAGCGAGAAGAGAGCGCCAACGGGTATGGACCGGTCATCAGGACCGATTTACTCAAGGCGAACAACCTCCCCATTCCCCAGAGTTTCGATGAACTCTTGCAGGAACTTGCCCAGCTGAAGAAAATCTATCCGAACTCCATTCCCTGGACGGGAAGAAAGGGTACCACCCAATTGCTCAAGACCACCAGTTACATGTTGGGTTCCGGATATGAGCAGGTTGGTATCTACTATGATTTTGATAAAGGAAAGTATGTGTTCGGACCTGCAAGCCAGGAATTCAAGGCAGTGCTTGCTACCTTGAATAAAGCCTACTCGATGGGCGTGCTTGATCCTGACTTTGCCACGACCACCAGTGAACAACTGGAGTCGAAGATGTCCAGTGGCCGTTCTTTCTTCTTCTTGGATAACAGTGGTTTCGGGGTCAACTATACCAAGGCCTTGAGAAAACTACCCGGCAATGAGGACGCCGTTCTCCAGATTATTCCCATACCGAAGAATAGTTTTGGTGAGAGTCGGGCCATCAGTTACCCCAAGGAATTGCCTGGTAGGTTCTATGCGGTGAATGCAGGTAGCAAGAACATCGAGACTGTGGTGAAGCTTGTCGACTGGTTGTATGGAAAAGAGGGTTCCGATATCTCCAACTATGGCAAGGAAGGTTATAGTTTCGAATACAATGCAGCAGGGGAACCTGAATTCAAGATGGATTACGTCGAGAAATTCAGGGACGCCACGCCTTCTTCCTATTATGCAATCTATTCTGACCTCGGTATCACCAAGCTCAATTTCAGTATGTATGCATGTAATACCAAGACTTGGTTTGAGATTGAGAAAATGCTTGGTAACTGGGATAGCATATCGGATGAGTACTGGAAGATTGTCGCCAACGACAAGGCCTACCATTCACCGGTCATCAATCCCTCCCTTACCATCGAGGAGAGTGAGCGTACAGCTGATATCCTGATGGAACTCAATACCATGCTGGCCCAGGAGTACAATAAGTACATCATGGGGCTGGAGCCGGTACAGAATTGGGATAAAGTCATCAAACGTTGTGAATCCATGGGTGTGCGCGAACTCGAACAGATATACAATGATGCCAATGCCAGGGCAATGCAGAGGTAAGTGATCAAGGTGCTGTTTCCCTTCTGTCCAGACGGGGAACAGCATGTACCGAACCAAGGGGATGGGCCAGAATGTTTGAACAGCTGGGGAAACTACATACAAAAAGTTTTTTTCGAAAACTCCTGCGGGATTTTTTCGTGGTTTTTGCCTTTGCCTGTCTCTTTGTCCTTGGTACCAATATGTATTCGTACTTTGATTCTCGCGACCGCTTTCTTTCCCAGAACCAGACGCAACTCGATACCATTGCCTCGACCTTTTCGCTGCAGCTCCAAATAGCTTTTGGTCATGGAGTATCGCTTTTCCAGGAATCTGACTCGATCATGTACTTCAAACCCGAGGCTCTTCGCGATGAAACCGCACGCAGTGAATTTTGGCGTGTCCAGGAATTGTTGCGTAAGGCGGAAAGTTCCCTGTCTCCCTTGGTAGTCAATGAATTTGTCTATTTCCTGCAGGACCAGATGGTACTAGGCGGAGCCGGGAACTACGACAAGGATTTTTTCTTTTCCACCATCTGCAATTATAAGGACTATGATCTTTCCTTCTGGTCCTCCAATTTTTCCAAGCCAGGGCGATTCGTTCTCCCCGAAACGATATTGGCAACCAAGTCAGGAACAGTGCAGGTGCTTCCCCTGGTTACGGTCATAAAACAATATGGGAATATAGCCGTACATGTCTGCAATGTCTCGGTAGCGTATCTTGAGCAGATCATCTCCTCCAGCAATGGTTTCCTTGACGAATATTATATCTGTGACGGGGACGGGAACTTGATATTGCAAAATGGTGATGGTGATTTTGCAACCCTTCTGAACGATTTTACGAAGCACAAGACGAAAAGCCAAGGTTCCTATATTTTCAGGTCCCAGGAAACTTCTTCTGGGTGGACGATTTATAGCTTGCTTTCCAAAAAGAATTATTTTTCGACGTTCGGCCCTGCCTTATGGGGAATTAGCTTTTTAGTTTTTCTCATGCTCCTGGGAGGTATTCCCCTGATCTTCTACTTCTCCAAGATAATTTATGGGCCGATTCGGGATGTGGGGAAAATTCTTCCCAGAACCGAAGAAAACACAGGGGACGAGCTTTTCTCGATCAAGGAAGGGGTGAAGCAATTGTTGGACAACGAAAGCATTCACCAGCAAAATGAATACAACCTGCAACTTGATTCTCTCCGGCATTCCCTGCTTTTGTTGCTCAATGGTATCAGGATCAAGGGAATCGAGCATCTTGGTTTCTTGTTGCAAACCCAATGCGGGTTTTCCCAATCCCAGTTTGTTTGCGCTACGGTGATGCTGGTAGACAAGGAGGGAAATCCTTCTCTGGATAGGGAACGGCAACCGGTGGAAAAACGTCTGCAACAAGCCCTGGGTAATGAAGGGGGCTGTCTTGTTGTTCCCCTGGAAACGGATTTCTTGGAGTGTGTCTTCTCTGTCGATGCCAGTGAACAGGGCTTTGACCAGATAGTGGAACGACTGAAAAAGATACAGTCAATTTTGCTTGAAGATACACAGGGACCTTCCATATTCATTGGTGTAGGGGATCCCATCGATACCTTGGAGCGCTTGGATTGTTCGCATAAGCAGGCAGCCTCGGCGCTTCCCTTGCTTGTTGGGCAGGCTCCCTTTGCCCTTCGTTGCTACAAGGAATTGCCGGCAAAGAGAAAGGTATCCTTTTCTTTTTATGACCAAAAGGGGATTGTCAGTTCCATTGAAACAGGAAGACAGGAACTTTTGGAACGATATCTGCTCGAGCTGATCGATAAAAACGTAAAGAAAGAGATTGGTAGCGATCTGATGGCTGAATTGTACCGACAGATTCTCTTTTCCGGCCGCCGGGTCCTGGAAGACCGGGGAGAAACCACCAATTCAGTTTCGCAATACAAGCAAGTGTATGACAAGCTCAAAAAAAATCTGGACGATTCTGATCTGCAACTTCTTGTTCCTGAGCTTGTATCGTGTCTGGTTGCGATACAGGTCTTGTGTTTTCCTCCCCAGCAGGCGTTGGGGAGCGGTAAAATAGAAATCCTGAAGCAATATATTTGCCAGCACTATGCCGAGCCCTTGAGCCTGGTTTCCATTGCCGATGCCCTGAATCTTACCCCAAAGTATATTTCCCGGTTGTTCAAGGAAGAGACTCAGGAAAACTTATCTGATTATCTGGCCCGGCTCCGTATGGAGAAGGCCAAGGAGTATCTCTCTGACTATACATTGAAGATTGGGGAAATTGCCAGTTTGGTCGGTATCGATAGCCGGGCAACTTTCCTGCGGCTTTTTCATAAATATGAAGGTGTTTCTCCCAAGGAATACCGGCAATTGACAGTAAAATAACCTGGAGGTTGAAATATGAGACTGGTTTCTGCAAAAAAAGAATGTATTGTACCCTTTGACTTGCGTCCTACCGACAGTGCGCATGCTTCCACGCTTTTGCAATTACATGACCAAGGTGTACTCTCAGCATGGTTCGGCGGTAGTTGGGAGAAGGATTGCAATGTAGCTATCTGGCTAAGCAAACGCCCTTTTGGAGGAATTTGGGGAACTCCATCAGTAGTTGCCGATGTCAGGGGTGTGGCCATGTGGAACCCAGTGCTCTTTCGTTGTCCTGATGATTCGATACTCCTGTTCTATAAGGTCGGAGTTACCATCGATATCTGGAAAACCTATGCTTTGCGTTCCCAAGATGACGGAACAACCTGGTCCAAACCTTTTGAATTGGTTGAAGGCGATTGCAATGGAGGCAGGGGACCTGTCAAGAACAAACCGATTCTCCTTTCTGACGGGAAGACCATTGTGGCTCCTGCTTCGCTTGAAGGGGAGAGTTGGGATGCTTTTGTCGATATTTCCCGTGATAATGGAAAGAGCTGGGAGTCAAGCTCGTTTGTTCCTGTCCGTCATGCCGGTTATACCATACAAATGGTTGATCAGCCCTACGAAAAACATCGGTGCTGGGGCAAGGGGTTGATCCAACCCACCTTGTGGGAAGATGCATCAGGTGTTTTGCATATGTTCTGCCGGTCCACTTCCTCAGCTATTTTTCGCAGTGATTCAATCGATGGTGGCTATAATTGGAACATGGCCTATGAAACGGGGCTTCCCAATAATAACAGTGGCATTGACTTGGTTCGTATGCCCCAGGGGACCTTGGTTCTTGCCTATAACCCGGTGGGGAACCTCCCCAACTATTACAAAGGTCCCAGGACTCCCCTTGTCCTGGATTACTCGGATGACAATGGTCTTAGTTGGAAACGGCTTCTGGTGCTGGAGGATGGTCCTGGCGATTATGCCTATCCTGCAATCATTTGTACTGGTGAGCATTCCTTGATGCTTACCTATACCCAAAAGAGGGAGCTCATCTGCCATTGGACTATCGAAGTGGAGGCCGACTGATGGATTTTGGTGATTTTGAAACTCCTCCGCTTTCCAGTAGGAGCACGGTATTCTGGGCCTGGGATGACAAACTTGAGATTGATGAGCTTGTCAGGCAAATCCAAGGGTTTTCAAAAATGGGTCTGGGAGGGTTTTTCATGCATTCCCGCGATGGGTTGGAAACTCCTTATCTAGGACCCGATTGGGATGCGTGCATCCAGGCCAGCGTACAAGAGGCGAAGAAGCTTGGGATGCAAGCTTGGTTGTATGATGAAGACCGTTTCCCCTCGGGCAGTTGCAGCGGAAATATCCCTGCCTTGCAGGACGGGCATTATAGCCTCAAGGGGTTGACCCTTGAGGTAGGGCCTACGAAGTTTTCACCTGATTCTTCTGTCAGGGCCCTGTATGCGGCAATTATCGATGGCGATGAAATGTTCTCATGCAGAAGGATATCTCTTGATTTGCTCGATACTTTACAGCCTGGGGAAACCCTTTTGGTCGTACGGTTTGAACGATCTTTGGGTTCAGTCTGGTTCAATGGCTCGACTCCTCCCGATAATTTGGATCCTGAGGGTGTCCAGGCCTTTCTTGCCTCGACCCATGAGCATTATGCAACCTATCTGGCCAGCGATTTTGGCAGTGCGGTTCCCGGAATCTTTTCTGATGAGCCAAGCCTTTCCGACCGTCATGCGAAGTTTGATCCTCACCGTGGTTGGCTTCCTTGGTCGTACCATATGGAAGAGTTTTATACAAACCTTGGGTTTGGGGACATCTATGATTCCTTGCCTTTTCTCTATTTCAATGGGGAGAGGAGTGCAGCGGCCAGGCATGCCTACTGGCATTGCATTGCCCTTCGCTTTGAGTCTTGCTACTCGGCCCAGATAGGCACTTGGTGCAGGGATCACAACCTGGCCTTTACCGGGCATTACCTCCAGGAAGATAAATTGGGGCTCTGTACCCGGGTAAATGGTTCAGTCATGCCCCATTATACGCATGAGGATATTCCCGGGGTGGATATCCTCTGTGAAAAGATAGACGAATACCTGACTATGAAGCAATGCAGCAGTGTAGTGCACCAATACCATAAGAAGGCAATGATAGCCGAAACCTATGCTGCCACTGGCTGGGAGTTTTCCCTGGAAGGCATGAAATGGATTGGCGATTGGCAGTATGCCCTTGGCCTGACCACCCGGTGTTTGCATCTGGCCCTCTATAGCCTGAGGGGAGAGCGGAAACATGATTATCCCCCAAGTTTCAACTATCATCAAGGTATTGTGGAAAAAATATCCTTGGAAGAGGATTATTTTGCGCGGTTGTCGACCATGCTGACCAAAGGGGAGGTTGTCCGCAAGATTGTGTGCATCCATCCTATAAGTACGGTATGGACGCATATGGGGTGCAGTCCCTATGGCAATGCCGTTCGGCGAAACGAACGTGATCTTCCCGGTCTAGACCGGTATGGCTATGATTTCAATGATTTGCTTCGGTATCTGTCCCTTCATGGGGTCGATGTCGACTTGGCTGATGAAACCTTGCTTGATAGGGACGGGAAAGTGGTGGGGAACCAATTATTGCTCAAGTATGCCTCCTATTCCCTGGTGGTTCTGCCCAGGCTCAGTTCTCTCTATGGTTCTACGTTTGCACTTCTTCAACAGTATGTCCGGCAAGGGGGGAAGCTGGTGGTGCTTGAACCTTTTTGCCATCAACTTCAGGGAGTTGAATGCGAAAAAGTGACAAGTTTCTTCCAAAATGCAAAGGTTTTTTCGGTAAAAGACAATGAACAACTTTTGCGCGTTTCCAGAAAATTGCAGCCAATGTTGTTTTCCTTGAAAAAAAGGGATGGCACCGATACTGATACCATCATTTCCCAATTGAGGGAATATGAGGGAACCTACATTCTGTTTCTTGCCAATACGGACAGGGAAAGTTCACAGGAAGTGGTCTTGACGTTTGAAAAAATAGGCGGGGTGGAGTGTTTTGATTCCCTGACAGGAAAGAGAGAGAAAATCGGAGTTTCGACAGTTACTGAGAATGCCATGGTTTGGACTGCCTCCTTTTCTCCGGTGGGTTCCCGTTTGTTTGTCATCGATCCTGGTCAGGAGCCTAAGCTTGAGCGGATGTCTCCAACCAGAAAAGAAATGAGAACTGAAGTAATGAAGTTTTCCGAGACGGCCAAGGTGAGTCTCGACCATCACAATGTCCTGGTGCTCGATAGTTGTCGGTATTCCTTGTTAGATGACCAATCTAGTGAACAGGAAGCGTTTATCTGGGAGGTTCAGCGAGCGATCAGGAGTAGGCTTTCCATGGTACAGATCGATACCGATGAAATAGCGCAGCGATATCTCTGGATCAACACCCCTCATCCCCAGGACGGTGCTCCCTTGCGTTTGTCATATTCCTTTGAGGTAGCGGAGGTTCCTGAAAAGCCTTGTTACCTGTGCGTGGAGGAGAGTTCCCGCTTCAAGTTGCTATGCAATGGTGTCAAGGTGGACTATGAGTACCAAGGATATTTCCTTGATAGGAGTCTTGACTTGGTTTCCCTGCCCTTGTTGCAAAAGGGAGTAAATACACTGGTCCTGGAATGCGGTTATACCAATGCAATGAGTCTGGGGGCCATCTTTATTGTTGGTTCATTCGGGGTTTCACTGAGTAGAAAAATTGAAAAACCGGTTACCAGTCTGAATGTAGGCGATTGGACCAGGCAGGGATTGCTCCATTATGCAGGGAATGTTACCTATCATTTTGAAGTTTTCCTGTCAGAAGAGCTTCCCGGGGCTATCCTGTGCCTAGGCGAGTGGAAAGGTCTTTGTGCAGAAATTACCTGCAATTCAGTACGGTTTGATATACCTTGGAAGGGAGAGGGAGAAATTGCTGTCGGGCAAGTTCTCAAAAAAGGGCTTAATAGCATTGATTTGAAGGTGTTCTCAAGTCCACGGAATATGCTTGGTCCGTTGCACCTGAAGGAAGGAAAGCGTGAGTTCACCAATCCGGCAAGCTTTTCGCCGTTTCCAAAAGAATTGACCACTGAGTATCAAATTGTACCTTGCGGGTTGTTCTCTCAACTGATTTTGAAAGAGTTTCAACCATAGTAACGATAGGGTTGGTTGTGAATATTGTTACGATATACTGCATGCATACACACGAATACGCACGGACTATGTATATTCATGAAATCTGCTTCAAGAGTAAGGGATATCTATCGAGAATTTCTTGACTGCGGATTCTCATGTAAGAAATCCAGCTTTCTCTGATACCTTTAAAACGGATTAGCTTTGCAGGGAGGACAGGAAGGGGAACTGCCGGCCATATTGCAGAACAACTTCATATCCAAGAGACTAAATTGAAAGTAGCTTTGGATCAATTGACTGGAACTGGATTGATCGAGGCCAGAGGCACTGGTAGGGGGTGATTCTATATTCTCAGTTCAAGGGTTTACAAAGAACAAAATAATGTCGCAGGTTATATCAGACAGACTGGAATTGATTCAATGAGATATTCTGAACTTATCTTGGAACTTGCTGATAGACAAGGATATGTGTAACGCAAAGACGTTGCGAATCTTCTTTCCGTTTCGTTGCCCCAGGCTTACAGGCGTATAAGGAAACTTGTTGATTTCCATAGATTGGTGCAACAGGGAATGGGAAAGCAAACGCAATATATTCTAGCAAAAAAATGAATAGGGCAAACTGTCCAAACGTACACTGGAAAAAGTAAATAAATGGAAGAGGTTGGGACAAGTTGGACTTGCCGAACCCTTGAAAATCCCTGAAGTCAGGAATTATGGTAAATGAGCCTGGATTAAACGCTTGTTTTTATGATTGTTTCTTTTTTTCGAATAATTGGCACTTATATGAATATTATAGAAAACAAAAGAAAATAAACGAAATAAAACAACGGGAATTTATTGACGAGAAAAGGTTCCCATACTACGATTGTTCCATGCAATTACATGACTCAATCACGATACCTGCAGAAAATAGATCAATACCTTTTTGGTCCTGGAATGATTCTTTGGACTCGGAGTTGTTGTCCTGGCAAATTGAACAAATGGCTGCAAGTGGAGTCGGGGGTTTCTTTATGCATGCTCGCAGTGGACTCAAGACAGAATACCTGAAAGATCCTTGGTTTGACTGTATTGCCGTTGGATTGAGAGAAGGGAGAAAGCGGGGATTGCAACCTTGGGTCTATGATGAAGAAGGCTGGCCCAGTGGGTTTGCAGGAGGTGCCGTACCTCAATTGGGAGAGAAGTATTATGCCCGGGGGTTACGGATGCATATAGTTCCTTCCCCCGAGAAAATAGTTCGGGACGACAGTTTGCTGGGTGTCTTTGGCTATACCGCGGACTTTTCTCAAGTTATTCCTGAGCATGAGTTTGGAACCGAGGACCATTTCGAGGGATTCCTGGTCATGACCCATTCGTCCAGCCCTTATTATATTGATGTCTTGAATCCGATTACTACCAAGAGTTTTCTCGAAATAACCCATGAATCCTATTTCAAGAGATTTGGAAAAAATCTCCCAGAAGGATTCTTTACCGATGAGCCCCGACTTTCTGAGGGGCCTATACCTTGGTCCTATATTCTTCCCCGGGAATTTCAGGCTGACCATGGCTATTCCATTCTGGAACAGTTGCCGGCTTTGTATGTCCCCTGCCAAGGCTATGAGAAAATTCGATTTGATTATTGGGTTACGGTAAGCAGGCTCTTTGTGCATTCCTATATGGAACAGATTTTCAATTGGTGCGAGGCACATCATTGCAAGCTCACGGGACATATGATGATGGAAGAGAGTCTCTATAGCCAGATGACCGGTACCTCTGGCAGTATGCCCTTTTATAAATTTTTTCATATGCCGGGAATGGATTCGCTACGCAGGAATATCAATGATCCCAGGATGCCCAAGCAATTGAGTTCCATTGCCGAACAGTTTGGCAAGAAATGGGTAATCACGGAAAGTTTTGCGATGAGTGGGTGGGACTTGAATTTTGAAGAGATGCGTTGGATAGTGAATTGGCAGTTTGTCAATGGGGTGAATATTGTATGCCAGCATCTCCAAGCTTATTCCCTGAAAGGATTCAGGAAGCGGGATTATCCACCTTCCTTGTTCTACCAACAATCCTGGTATGGTGAATATTCACGTTTCCAAGATTACTTGGGAAGACTTTCAACACTCTTGATCGAAGGGCATAAGATACTTGAAATCCTACTTTTGCACCCCATGCATAGTGCCTGGATAGCATACGACGGAACCAATAATGAACAGATAAAAGCTTTGGATAAAGATTTCATCAAGGCAACGACGATGCTCTCTTCTCAGCATCTGGACTACCATTTGGGAGACGAAGGAGTTCTTGCAAGTGATGGATCTGTTGATTCCGGATATCTCCATATAGGTTCTTTTGCCTATAGAATTGTCTGTTTGCCCAGTTGTCTTTCCTTGGATGACTCGACAATCAAGTTATTGGAAACCTTGCTCGACCAAGGTGGTGTTGTCTATTCTTTGGGCTTGTTTCCTCTGTTATGTGAAGGAAAAAAAGATGTAAGGCTTGAGGCCTTGCAAAAAAGAGCCGTACCGCTGAAAAACAGTGAAAAAGTACGAAAGGCAATTGCATCCCAATTAGTGAAACCTGTCGGTATAACCGAAGAAGGGCAACAGGTCGAGGATGTAAGCTATTGCCTTCATGAACAAGAGGATGGCTTGAGTTTGTTCTTGGTCAATAACAGCAAGCAGGAAAGGCACAAGAATATGTGTGTCGAGATTAAAGGCCCCTATAGCGTAGTGCTGTCAGATCTATGGGAGAATGAACGGCATGCCATTCCTTCTTCAGTCTCCAAGAATGGATATACCCAGTTCAATCTATCCTTGCTTCCTATGCAATCGGAAATGGTATTCCTTTTTCCTGAAAGCAAACCTGATTCTTCGGATTCCTATAAAATCGTACAGCCGCAGTATATCCCCTTTGATAGTTCGGAGGTCTGGAGCATCCAGAAAATGGACCCCAATGCCCTGACTCTCGATTATTGCAAGTATAGAATAGATGGTGGAGCTTGGCATTCCAAGGTTCCTGTCATCAAGCTGATGAGAACGTTATTGGAACTGAAAAGGCCTTGTGCCCTTGAGCTGGAGTTTGAGTTTTCAATTTTGTGTCCTACGAAATCAATTGATAACGTATGCTTGGTAATAGAACAAAGCAATCAATATAGCATTGAGGTCAATGGCCAGAAGGTATCTTCTGTTGCTGGATGGTACAAGGATCGTTCCTTTGATTCCTTGAATATCCAGAATTGTTTGGTACAGGGTACCAATACTGTCTTGCTGAAAACAGTATTTCAGGAATCAGCCCATGTCTACGATATATTGTTTGGGGAAAAGGTCTATGAGACAGAGTTGAACAAACTTACCTACGATATGGAAATCGAGAGTATCTATATCATCGGTGACTTTGGGGTTTTTACCGAAGTTCCTCTTTGTCCTGGCTTGAAAAATTCTTTGGAAGCGTATGGTACTTTCTTTATTAAGGAGAGACCTACTTTTCTGTTTGGCAAGAACTTTACCTCCCAGGGGTTGTTGTTCTTTGCAGGAAAATTGGAGATTGAAAAGACTCTCGTCATCCAAAGTGGTGAAGATAAGAGTCTCTTTCTGGATTTAGGAAATTGTCATCAACCCATGCTTCAAGTATTTTTACATGAAAAGCTTGTGAAAACCTTGGTATGGGCACCGTACATCGTTGATTTGGGGAAGTATCTTGTGGAGGGGAAGAATACCTTGCGATTGGTGTTTTATGCCAGCAATCGCAATTTGCTGGGTCCTCATCATCATATCAAGGGTGAGAACTATAGTGTTGGTCCCCAGAGCTTTGAGGGTGTATTCAGCTGGTGTGAGCGCGAGACTGAAGCAGATGAAATTGACCGTTCGCTCACCAAGGTCAGTTTTTGGAAAGACTCATATACATTTATAAGGTTTGGTTTCTGATGCTTAAAAATCCGATTCTTCACGGTTTCAAACCTGATCCCAGTATCCTGAGGGTCGATGATGTTTATTATATAGCGACTTCGACCTTTGAGTGGTTTCCCGGGATCAAGTTATTCATGTCCTCTGATCTGGCCAACTGGAAACAACTTCCTTCTCCTTTGCAGGACCAGCTAGGATCCGAGTTACGAGGTGTCGATTCTTCCTGTGGGCTTTGGGCGCCCCATCTTTCCTACGACCAGGGGATTTTTTATTTACTGTATACCATTGTCTACACTGATAGATCGCGATTCAAGGATACCTGGAACTATCTGGTGACAGCAGAAGACATTCAAGGCCCCTGGTCTTCACCTATTTTTCTTAACCGCAGTGGCTGGGACCCTTCTTTTTTCAGGAATGGGGACGGTTCCCTTTGGCTGTGCAATGTGTGCCTGGATTATCGTCCTGACAGGAATAGGTTCGGAGGTGTCCGGTTGCAACAACTCAATAAGGCGGACTACAAGCTTTTTGGGCCAATACACACTCTTTTCAAGGGATCTGCTGCAGGAAAAACCGAAGGGCCGAATCTGTTCTTCCGTGACGGTTTCTATTATCTGGTAACAGCTGAGGGTGGCACCGAGTTTGGGCATCAGGTTACTGTTGCTAGATCTTCTTCCCTGCTGGGCCCCTATACGGTTTCTCCCTATAATCCCCTTTTGACAAATAAGAGTGGAAAATGCATCCAAAGAGCCGGACATGGGACTCTTTTCCAGACTTCCGGAGGGGGATGGTATATTGTTTACCTGTGCAGCGTTCCCCTTGCAGAAAAATATAGTGTCCTGGGAAGGGAGACGGCAATCCAATCCATAATCTGGACCAGTGATGGCTGGCCGGTCCTTTCTGATTATCCCAATAGGTTTCCACATCGTATGGTAAAGGAGCTTCCCTCAGCTGTTGAGCAGCCCCAGGAGGAGGCAATACTATTTAAGGCGGGAAAAGCCTTGGATGTACGTTGCATGAGCCTTAGGGAGCCTGCTTTGGCATGTGGGATATCCATTGGCAAACAGGATGACAAGCTTTTTATTCAAGGAGGAAATTCCTTGAGTTCCAAATTTCACCAGGGTTTGTTAGCAATTAGCTTGACCAACCTTGCTTGTGAATACTGTACCTTGATGGATTTTTCTCCAAGACATTCCTTGCATGGAGCTGGTCTTGTAATCTATTACAATAATGATAATTACCAGTATCTTTGCAAGACTCTTGATGATGATCTTGTTCCTATTGTCTGCATAGTTTCCGTAATTGGAAGGCAAGTCTCGCTTTTGGGGACCATTTCTGTGGAATCGGCAAGACCTTTGTATTTGCGAGCCAGGATCAAGGGGAATGACTTGGATTTTTATTATGGCTATACCGAAGAAGAGGCTATCCTGGTAAATCCTGCTCCTTTGGAAATGTACCATCTGAGTGATGAAGAAATTGAAGGCAATGGGTTTACAGGAACTTCTGTCGGTCTTTGCTGCCAAGATCTCAATGGAGATGGCGTAACAGCCAAATTTTCCTTTCTCAAATGGAAAAATCTGTAGAATAGGTCTGGAAAGCAAGAAAGGAACCATCTTTGCAGATGGTTCCTTGTAGGTGTTCTAGGTTTCTTGCCTCATCTGCTTACTGTTTTTGTGCAAATAAAGCCAATTTACTGTACAGGTCCTCAAGGATCAATCGAGAATCAATATATCGATACACCCGAATCGGTCGATTCAAATTGGTATGGATGTATTGCATGTCCGAACCGATCAAGGGCGCGGGAATCCAGTCAAATTCAAAACGTTGTTCATACAGGATCAAGCCCACGGCGGGAGAATCCCCCAGCACCCAGGTTTCTCCGGAACGAAAGGGACTTTTTGCAGGTAATGGCTCCTGCGCATGTTCATTCAATTGATCAAAAAGATACTTTCCTATTTCCCCGCAAGGATATACCTTGTTTTCCAGTTCCGCAAAGGAAACGGTCATCCTTTCATACATGTTTTTAGGTACTTGCCAAAGATTTATGGCAGATCCGAAGACAACATTTGCTGCAAGGATATCGTTACCAAGGTTGAATTCGATGCTACCGTTGGGATAGCTTCCTCCTCCTATCCATATAGCGGTCAATCGATTTGCAATCCGCGGTTCCAGAAGATAGGCACTTGCAAGGTCAGTAAGCGGTCCCAGAAATATTGCATAGAGAGGCCTTGGATCATCAGCCATTGCTTGTTGGATGATCAACCGGGCACCTTCGCTATCAATGGGGGTTCCTTTGTGTTCCAGGGGTTTTGCAGCACCATGAAAGAGATTCCCTTTTGTGGGAAAGTGCATTTTGGAAAAAACCTTTTCCAACTCGGCATAACTTGCTTCCATACTGTTCTTTACCCTGTCTATGCCAAAGTGGGCCCCTATGAACCCTACGTTCTCGAATTTAGGCGAAAGCAAAGCTTGCACAATGGCAAATTGATCATCTGCCTCGTTTTTTGCATCAGTGTCGGTAATAACGCGTACAATCTTTGATTCCGGTACGGAAAATGTATAGTTTGTGTATCTCATTGGTTCCTCTTTTTTTTAATTGGATGCCTTATCCTTTTACTGCACCTTGGGTAAGTCCCGCGACAAAGTATTTTTGGAAATAACTGAAGACAAGGAGAAGCGGGATGGTGACTATGCATAAACCTGCTGCATAAGGTCCCCATTCTACACCCATCTCAGTCTTGAAATTCAGGAGTCCGACAGGAAGGGTCTTCATGTTCATGGAACTTGCCGTAGTAATTTGGGCCCACATCAACTCTCCCCAGTTACTGATAAAAGTAAATACGGTTACCGTCGCGATTGCCGGAGTGACAAGCGGCAGTACGATTTTCATGAAGACACCCATTTCCGAACATCCATCGATGCGGGCACTTTCTATTACATCGCTGGGTACTGTTTCAAAGAATTTCTTGAAGATATACATGCTGAAAGGTATTTGCCAGGCAGTGTAGGGAAGTATGAGAGCCGTAAAATTCTGGAGCATTCGCATTTTTGCCATCATGGAATACAAAGATATGTAGATTGCAATGCCAGGAATGAAATTGAATACCATAAAGACCATGATGATGGTTTCTGAATGGGGTAGTTTCATCTTGCCCAGTGCATATCCTCCCAGGGTCGACAGTATCACGGTCAGAATGACCGAAGTAATCGTGACAAACATACTGTTGAAGAAATAAGAGCCAAGATGTCCTGTTGTCCAGGCTGCTGAATAATTTCCCCATTTCGGATTGCCGGGAATTCCAAATAGATTGGTAAAGAATTCCTGGGTGTTTTTAAGGGAAGTAAAGAACAGGAAAAGAAGTGGGTAGGCAACAACAAGTGTTGCCAAAATCAGGATAAAATACGAAATAGCTACCATTGGCTTATTATGTTGCATAATATTTTTCTCAGAGTTCATACGCATCTCCTCTGATAATTTTCTTGGTTATGATCATTCCTGCCAACACGATGAGGACAAAGATTACGGACATTGCCGCTCCATACCCGTAATGATTGAAGGAAAAGGCATTTTGCATAATCCACATCGGCATGACAATGGAAAATTTTCCAGGGCCCCCGTTGGTGAGAGCCAGGACTGTATCATAGATTTTCAATCCGGACATAAGTGCAAAAATGGCACTTAGCTGTACAAAGGACATGGTAAGAGGCAGGATGATCTTGCGAAACATCGTCCAGTCGGAGGCTCCTTCAAGGAATGCTGATTCCATAAGAGCCTTGGGAATTCCCTGCATACCTGCAAAACAGAGCACCATGGTTAATCCCACTTGTTTCCAGGCAGAGACAAACACGATTGAGTTCAATACTGTCGCCCTGTTTGTCAACCAGGCATGCTGTAACGACCCAAGGCCGATTGCTTCCAATATTTTGTTGAGTATTCCAAATTCCGGTTCATACACAAAAGAGAAAATCAAGGCGGTGATAACAGCAGGAATCATGCTGGGTGAAAATAATATTGTCCTAAAAACTCCTCCAGCTCTCCTGCTTATGTATAAGAGCAACCAAGCAAACAGTACTCCAATAATGACACTGAAGATCGAAGAAATAACTCCCAGATACACGGAATTCCAAATTGCTCTCAAAAAGTTTTGGTCTTGGAAGGCATTTATATAGTTGGATAGGCCTGTAAAAACCCTATCTCCAAATCCCGTCCAAGAATGGAAGGATAAGATAAAGTTGTCAAAGAAGGGGATAACTGCAAAAATCAAATATACCAAGGTTGCCGGAACCAGAAATAAATATCCTTTGAGAATGTAGGATTTGCTCAGTCCGCTTTGTCCATGTTTTTTCATTACGAAGCTCCTGAATAATTTGTAATGGGAGGAATCCTTTCAAGTGTTTTCTCCTACCTTGGAAGCAGGAGAAAACCAAGAATACTGGAATGAAAGGTTTATTTACCCATTGCCTTGACTCTCAAGGATTCGAGATTTGCCAAAACTGAATCAATGGATTCGCCTGAACATACGGAACCAATCAAGTCATTTGAGACAAAGCTATTGATTTCAGGGGAAATGTTCTGAAGATGCCTATAGCTGACAACATTGTCTCCCATAGTGGTATCCATGAGGTCTTGCATGAGTTTGTTATCAATTTTATCCTGCTTGGATTTGATTGAAGGCAATCTTCCCGTTGCCATGGTCTCTGCTTGTCCTGCATCACTTGTGTAGAACTTCATGAATCTGATTGCTTCAGCCTTGTGTGCTGCATTGATAGGGATGAAGAGGGCATTGGTGACTACATTGACACCATATTTTGAGTCTTTCTTTACCAAGGGGAATTTTGTTACGCCCAAATCGAAAGTTGCATTCTTCTCATAGGTTCCTACGTTGGATCCAGCATCAAAAAGCATTGCAATCTTACCCTGGTAGAAAGCTGCCTGCACTTGGTCCCTGGTTGCCGTCAAAGCTCCTTCACCGGGGTACCAATAACCTGCATCGTAGGCATCTTTGATCATCTGGAGGTTCTGGCGTAACCCTGGGGTTTCGTTAGGTCCTGCAAACGGTAGTTTTCCGGCGGCACCGTCTTCAAGAACGCCATTGTTTGCCATGATCTGATAGGCAAACGGCAACAATTGGTGGTTTTGTCCTGACCAGTTGCCTATTGCAAAAATGCCTTTCTTCTTTAATTCCGCACCGACTGCCATCAAGTCATCCCAAGTCTGTGGGATTTCAAGATTGTTCTCGGTAAAAATCGTCTTGTTCACGAAAAGTGTCTCGATAACGGGTTGATAGGATATTGCATAGTATTTTCCATCAATCTTGCCGGCATCGATATATTTGGGGACAAACGTGTTTAACCAAGCATTGTTATCGGCAGTCAGATAGGGAGTGAGATCTGTTGCCATATTGCCATTGGTAAAGGCGCTTATCTGTGAACCCCAGAAAAAGGAAACATCAACAGGGTTGCCTGATGCAATACCAGTCTTGATTACTTGTTCGGCGTTATTAAAGTCGATGGGAACGATCTGTACCTTGATATCAGGGTTTTCTGCCTCAAATTTTGCAATGATGTTTTTATTATAAGCCCCGTCGGATCCATAGAATTTAATGATTGTTGGTTCTATGCTTTTTGCTGATGTTTCTGTATTTCCATTTGCGAACCCAAACGAAACAAAAACAGTAAAGAGAATAGAGGCCAATAAGACAAATTTTCTGTTCATTTTTTCCATCCTTGTTTTTTATTCGTTTTCGAATATTTTCATTTACTATGCAAAAACCATATTAAACTGAGCTATTCAAAACTGCAACAAAAAAATAACAATCAAAAACTAAAGAAATTAATTTGTTTTGATTTGTGATGGGATTACTTGAAATCTGTTTGCCAAATTTTATTTACATATGATGACATGAATACCGGCAGCTTCCAGTTTCTTGACATATTCCGGGGTTATGCCCTCATCGGTCAAGATGAAATCAATGGTATCCGTACACCCCAGGGAGGCAAACAGAACTTTTTCAAGTTTGCTGGAATCAGCTAGGAGGTACACCGTTTTTGCAGAAGCAATCATAGCCCTTTTCAAGGCAATGTCACTGAACGCAGGGTAGGTCAATCCTGCTTCCAACGAGAATCCACCAGTGGCAAGGAATAATTTTTCCACATAAAGATTCTCGAATAATGAGAGCCCTTTTTCCCCGGTCAAGGAAAGCGTTGGTGGTTTAAATACTCCTCCAACGACCAATACGTTGTTGGTTGGTTCCATCCCGAGTTGCAATGCAATATTCAACGCATTGGTAACAATGTTAAGATTCTTGCAGCTCTTGATGTGTCCTACCATTTCTGAGACCGTCGTTCCGGAATCAAGGATAAGACTATCCCCATTCTGAACAAGTTCTGCTGCTTTCAAACCAATCTTTGCCTTTTGTTCTTCGTGTCCACGGTTTGGCAAGGAAAAAATCTGGGTATTGTTGGATAGGGAATTGATGAAGGCTCCACCGTGCTGTCTGGTTACTGTTCCTGTTTTCTCTAGGGATTCCAGATCTTGGCGTATGGTAGGTTCAGATACATTAAAGAGCTTTTTGAGTTCTTGAACTCTGCAACTACCGTTTTCTTGCAGTAATTGCAGGATTTTTTCTCGTCTTTGATCTTGGAACATAAATACCTCTTCTTTCTGTAGAATTCAAAAATAATGATACTCCAATATGCTGGTAAAGAAAAGATTGCTTTGAAATGTTTTACTTTTTCTGTTGGAAATTTACCTTTCATACGTGAATTGGATTGCAGTAGAGAGCTATTATAGGGTATTTGAGCGCAAAAACTGGATGAATTTTCAAATAAAAGAAAGCAAATGAAATGTAAACGAAAATAAACGAAGATATTATTCTTGACTGTTATTGCAATCTAGCATAATCTAGAAGCCGAAATAATCAAGGAGGCTTTCATGAATACCATAAAACTTGGTTTCGCTCCAACCCGTAGAAGTATCTTCAGTGCCCCTGATGCCATAAAGTATAGAGATCTTACTGCCAATAAATTGAAAGAACTCAATATCGATTTCGTTGATATTACCGATATAAACAGTGAAGGGCTTTTATACAATGATGACGATATGCTCAGGATTGCGGAAAAATTCAAGGCGGCAAAGGTCGATGGGTTATTTTTGCCCCATTGTAACTTTGGAACAGAGTATGAGTGTGCCAGGCTCGCCAAGGAATTGAAAGTCCCTGTATTGCTCTGGGGACCGCTTGATGAAAGGCCCGAACCGAATGGGGTTAGACTTCGTGATACCCAGTGCGGTTTATTTGCAACGGGAAAAGTTCTCCGCCGGTTTCAGATTCCGTTTACATACATGACGAACTGTAGGTTATCTGATCCTGTCTTTGAACGGGGGATACAGGATTTTCTTGCAGTCTGCAATACGGTAAAGACTTTCCAATCCATACGGATCCTGCAGATATCAACCCGGCCTTTTGATTTTTTGACGACCATGTGCAATGAAGGTGAGTTGCTCGAAAGGTTTAATGTTCAGCTTTCCCCTATTCCGATGACTGAATTGACTCAGGCAGTAAAAGAGGCAAAGGAAAAGCATATTGCTGAAGTCCAGGTAGTAATTGAATATTTGCAAACTTCCATGATTATCAAGATAAAACCCAATGAGTTGGAAAACGTAGCTGCCTTGAAGGTAGCCATGGAAGCCCTTGTTAAAAAATATGGTTGCAAGGCGATCGCCATTCAATGTTGGGATGCCTTGCAAATTGAACTGGGAATTATGCCTTGTACTGCCAATTCCCTGATGAATGATGAAGGAATTCCCGTCGTTTGCGAAACTGATATCCATGGGGCAATTACGGCTCTGCTTGTTGAGGCCGCTGCAATGGGGAAAAATCATTCTTTCTTTGCCGACTGGACTATCCGGCATCCCGATATTCCGAATGGCGAACTATTGCAGCATTGCGGGCCTTGGCCCCTTTCCGTAGCAAAGGAAAAGCCTGTGGTAGGCTATCCTTTGGCTTTCGATCATCCGGGAAGTTTGACTGCCGAGGCCAATCATGGCAAGGTGACTCTCTGCAGGTTTGATGGTGACAATGGAGAATATTCCTTGTTGCTTGGCAATGCAGAAGGTGTAGATGGGCCTAAATGCATGGGAACATACCTTTGGATAGAAGTGGAGAATATCAAGCGTCTTGAAGATAAAATTGTGTGTGGTCCCTATATTCATCATTGTGTCGGGATACACCAGAATATTGTTCCTATTCTCTATGAAGCATGCAAATACATCAAGGTTACCCCTGATTTTTATGATCCTATCGAAGAAGATGTCAAGGCGTATCTCAGGGGCGAGGATGTAACTTTGTAAGAACGCCTTGAAAGTTGCTGGACAGACTTTCATGAGATGCTGTATGAGAAAAGAAACAGGAGTAGCTAGGTTATGAAAATTCAGGAACTCAAACTTCAGGCAATGGAGACTCGAAAAACATTGCTGAAGATGATTTATAATGCCAAAACAGGGCATACAGGTGGATCTTTATCTTCGGCTGATATTATGACAGCCTTGTTTTTTGATATTTTGAATATTGATGCCAAAAATCCTGAATGGGATGGTAGAGATAGATTTATTCTTTCAAAAGGTCATTGTATTGAAGGTTATTTGGCTGTCCTTGCTGAAAAAGGTTTCATTGAAAAGGAAGAGCTGAGAACTTTTTCACAGTATGAGAGCCGTTTGATTGGTCACCCCAATAACAAGATTCCCGGGATAGAAATGAATACCGGAGCTCTTGGACATGGATTATCCATTGGTGTGGGGATGGCTTTGGGGCTTAAAAAAGACCACAAATCCAATAAGGTCTATGTACTGATGGGCGATGGGGAACAGGAAGAAGGTTCCATCTGGGAAGCTGCCATGGCTGGCGCCAATTATCATTTGGATAATCTGATTGGGATAGTGGACAGAAATCACTTACAGATAAGCGGGAAAACGGAAGATGTAATGAACTTGGAGCCTCTGGCTTCCCGTTGGAGCGCTTTTGGATGGTCCGTTCGGGAAATTGATGGGAATGATATGGAAGAAATAATCAGGGTTTTTCACGAAATTCCCTTTGAAAAAGGGAAACCTTCCCTCGTTTTGGCAAATACCATCAAGGGAAAGGGGGTCTCCGAGATGGAAAATATTGCAAGATGGCATCATGGGGTTCCAGATGAAAAGCTTTTTATCAGTGCCATGAACCAATTTGATACAACGCTGAAGGAGCTTGCACATGCGTCAATTTAAATCTAACAGGGAATCCTTTTCTGCAACCTTGCTTGAATTGGCCAAGGAAAATCCTGCTATCCTTGCCGTCAGTTCCGATGCCAGAGGCTCTTGTTCCTTGAATACGTTTGTCCAGGAACTCCCTGATCAATTCGTGGAAGCGGGAATTGCCGAACAGGATGAAATGGGTATTGCAGCAGGTTTGGCGGCAGTAGGGAAACATCCTTATGTATGTGCTCCCGCATGTTTTTTATCCACAAGGGCCCTTGAACAGATAAAGATAGATGTAGCATATTCTCATCAGAACGTCAAAATATTCGGAGTCAGTGGAGGTGTCAGTTATGGGGCTCTCGGAGCTTCGCATCATTCATTGCATGATATTGCCACCTTACGCTGCTTTCCTGATCTTTCTGTCATCATTCCCAGCGATGCTGTCCAGACTGAGGCAATGCTCAAAGTAATTGAGAAAATGGATCAAGCAGTATATATTCGGGTTGGACGTGAAGCGATTCCTATCATATATGATGAGTCGGTATCCTGCGCTCCTTTTGTATATGGAAAAGCCAATACCCTCAGGGAGGGTACTGATGTTACTATCATTGCCTGTGGCGAATTGGTTTACCATGCCCTTGAAGTTGCCGATAGTCTTCTGCAAGAAGGCCTTTTCGTTCGAGTCCTGGATATGGCAACCCTCAAGCCCTTTGACCAGGAGGCCGTTGAAAAGGCGGCCAGGGAAACCGGGGCAATATTGACGGTGGAAGAGCATAGTATCAATGGAGGACTTGGCGCAACTGTCTCGCAGATTGTTTGTGGGTCACATTTAGTCCCGGTGATAAATTTGGCTTTCCCTGATGAATATCTTGTTGCCGGGGATTCCCAGGATTTATTCAAGCATTATGGACTTGATGAAACAGGAATCAAAGCTGCCGTCATTCAACTCTTGAAAAGAAAACAAGGATAAGCAATGGACCAGTATATTCTTTCAATAGATCAAAGTACTTCAACCACAAAGGCTCTTTTATTTGATAAAAAGGGAAAGCTTTTTAGGCGAAGTGATACTTCCCATAGACAATTGATTGATGAGAAGGGGTGGGTTGAGCATGATCCTTTGGAAATTTATGCAAATCTGTTGCATGCAGTAAAGAGTGTCATACATGAGTCTGGGATATCCACGAAACAAATCGTGGGAGCATCCATCTCCAACCAACGGGAGACCTCCCTTGCCTGGAATAGGGAAACGGGAGAGCCTGTTTACAACGCCATTGTCTGGCAATGTGGGCGGGGGGAAGCCATTTGCAAGCGTCTCGAAAGGCACAAGACTTTTATCAAGGAGCGGACAGGGCTCAATCTCTCTCCTTATTTCTCGGCTGCCAAATTTGCCTGGATTCTTGAAAATGTTCCCAAGGCACAGGAACTTGCACGCGAAAAACATCTTGTATGTTCGACAATCGATAGTTGGTTGGTCAAGCGGCTTACCGTTGAGCATTCTGTCCTGACTGAATATTCCAACGCCTCCAGAACCCAATTGTTCAATATCAATACATTGGATTGGGATAGGGATGTATGTTCCCTTTTTGGTTTGTCACCGGAGATGCTTCCTCCGGTCCATCCTTCTGATTCTCTCTTTGGCTATACCGATTTCGGTGGAATCTTTGATGATCCCATTCCTCTCCATGGCGTATTGGGCGATTCCCATGGGGCCTTGTTTGCCCAAGGTTGCTTGCAACCGGGAATGGTCAAGGCAACCTACGGTACTGGATCGTCCATCATGATGAATATTGGTGATAGGCCAATTTTTTGCAAGGACTTGGTCACCTCTCTTGCCTGGGGATTGGAAGGGAATATCCAGTATGTCCTCGAAGGAAATATCAACTATTCAGGGGCAACGATTACCTGGCTGGTCGATGATTTGCAATTACTTGGTTCTGCCCGAGAGGTTGAGGCCCTTGCCTCGAAGGCAAAGCCTGTCCCAGGGCTTTATCTTGTTCCTGCTTTTTCGGGGCTTGGGGCTCCGTATTGGGAGGGAAATGCCAGGGCAATGGTGTGTGGTATGAATAGGACGACTGGAAAAGCAGAATTGGTTCGTGCTGCAGAAGAGTCGATTGGCTACCAGATCGCGGATATCATTGAGTTGATGAAAAAAGAGTCTGGCTATTCTGTCCCTCTGTTGAAAGTTGATGGAGGGGCCACCAGGGACGCTTTCTTGATGCAATTCCAGGCTGATATCTTGCAATCCACAATCAGTATCGCATCCCTTGAGGAGTTGTCTGGACAAGGTGCAGCGTTTGCCTGTGGTCTTGCTTTGGGGTTCTATGAAAAGAGCAAGATTTTCCCGGTGCTTGGAAAACATACTTTCAAACCGATCATGAAGGAAGCTGAGCGCGATTGTCTGTATCAAGGATGGCAGAAGGCTATCTCTTGTACACTTTCCTATGGTTGCTAGAAAATAAGCCATTTATCAGAGATACTATCTGAAAATACAAGGATCTTGGAATTGTAACTGATGTTTATCATCATTAAATGCTTTGGCTGCTTTCGTCAATGTCAGTAATTAACTCAATACTAGCAGCTTTGGAAGTAGTACGTTATTGAGATAGTTGAAACTGAAAATAATGTAATTGAAACACAATTTAAATGCGTCAACAGGCAATATGGCTAGTTTACGGCTTTAGTGATTCTGAAAAATACCTCAATCTTTCATCAATAGTAAAAATACTGAAATAACTCTAACACACGAAATGAGCCAATACTTTAAAATGAAAACAAGGGATAGTGTGCCATCACTGAATTCTATAAATCCCATGAATATTCCTTGGTGTAAATTGACTGGCTCTGGAAGACCTCTTGCTGGGTTTGCTGGTAAATGGAGAAAAATGCTTCATCATAGGGAGGGTAGCAAACCACTCCTGTCTTTACCTATAGCACGATGGAAATCAATACACTTCGACAACACAGCTAATAAAAAGAGGTTCATGTATTTTATAATATTTTCTTTATGTTTTCATATACTTTCATTTATTCTCTTTTTATATGTATTTTGTTGACAAAATGAAAACATTGTGTTGGAATAAGAAGGTAAACGTGTATTTTTATAAGGGAAATATCACAAACCATTTTCGTATTATATGGCAATTGTAATTTCCCCTAAAAAGGAGGAATGACCAATATGAAACAAAAGATATTGGCTACATTGGTTGTACTTGTAGCATC
This sequence comes from uncultured Sphaerochaeta sp., assembly GCF_963676625.2. Taxonomy (GTDB): domain Bacteria; phylum Spirochaetota; class Spirochaetia; order Sphaerochaetales; family Sphaerochaetaceae; genus Sphaerochaeta. The sequence goes on along the minus strand of NZ_CAXXYB010000004.1, from coordinate 1,021,828 downwards.
CCTGGGGATGCTCTTTGCAACGGGAGCAAAAGAGCAACAAGAAAAAGGTACAGTGTCATCGAAAGCGAAGCAGATTACCTTCACGGTCATCAACGGCGGAGACACGGAAATCGAGGCGTTCAACAAGATTATCGCCAAGTTTGAAGAGATAAACCCAAACATCAAAGTTCGTTTGGAAGCCCTTCCCAATTCCACTGATTATGAGAATATCATAAAAACTCGGTTCGCCACCAATGATCCACCGGATGCATTCTGGTTCTGGTCGGGGGCCAACCAATATACGAACATGCGTGCTTCTGAAAATCTGGTCGACATGACCGGTGAACGGGGATTGTCGGACTTGACCTCTGCAATCAAGACCTATCAGACTGTAGACGGTAAAATCTATGGCATTCCATGGGGAACCTACAATGCCATGGGTATCTACTACAACAAGAAAGTATTTGCAAAGCTTGGATTGACACCTCCCAAGAATTACCACGAATTACTTGATATTGCGCAAACCATAAAGGATGCAGGTATCATACCTTTCTATGAAGCTGGCGATACCGTGTGGCCTACCCAGATTTATACACTTTGTGCCTTCCAATCCTCAATAATTCCCTCAATCGGTGGAGCTTCGGGACTCAAGAAGATTGTCGAAAACCAAATACAATTGAAGGATATTCCTGCAGTCAAGGATACCTTCAGCAAATACTATGCCCTGAAAACAAAAGGATATCTCAACGAAGATGTAGGATCGGCAACCTACGATATGCAGGAAGAAGCCATTTCTTCAGGCAAGGCTGCCATGGTATTTCAGGCAGACTGGATGTTACCGGATATTCAGAGCAAATTTGGCAATGCCGATGACCTTGGTTATTTCCCATTGCCATCCGAAACAGATGAGGGGGTTGCTTCCCTCTATCCACCGAAACAAATCTTTGTCAGCAAGGCAAGTAAGAATGTCGATGCAGTTCTTACTTTCGTGCGGTTCATGATTCAAACGGATAACCTCGATATTTGGTACGGACTCAATTCTGGAATTCCAGTCTACAAATCCGTGACTTCCACTTTATATACAGCCCAGAAGGATATCATGAACTATCTTACCAGTGATAAGGGCATGGTTCAGATCCAGTTGCAGACAAAAGCAAGCTTCCCTGATTTTGACAAAATATGCCAGATGGTCATTCTGAGTGGCAACGTAGATCAGGCAGTCACGATGCTCAACGATGGATATCTGAAAGATGGAAGAAATAAACAAATTTCAGAATTCCTTTAGGATTTCCTGATTCGAAAACAAGGAGTAGGAGACATTCTGCTCCTTGTCTGGCATTCATATATTCAACAGAAGGAAACATTCCATGCAACGAAGGAAATTCACCTATCCAATTTATCTTGTCCTGCCAGCCTTGCTTTTTTTCTTCGTCTTTTTCATCATTCCAACATTCGAAGGATTCTATTACAGTTTTACGGACTGGAATACCTATGCCCCTACGATTCATCGCATTGGATTCAGAAACTTCAAGGAATTGGTTCAGGAAGGTATTTTACCCCATGCCCTTGCAAACACTCTCATCTATGCCTTGTTCACCACAATCCTGTTGAATCTTGTTGGACTGATTCTCGCATTGGCCCTTAACGAGGTGAAAATTCTTGGTGGTTTTTTCAGGACAATCTTTTACGTTCCCGTAGTTATTGCACCATTGATTGTCGGATACATATTCAAGGCCATCTATAATCCTACGTTCGGTTTGTTGAACAAAACTTTGACGATGCTGGGTATGGGAGCCCTGACCCATAGCTGGCTTTCTGATTTCAATACAGCATTGTTTGCCATCATCGCAACGGAGATATGGAAGGACAGTGGTTTCAACATGATTATCTATCTCTCAGGTATCAAGGCAGTCAATAAAGATCTACTCGAACAGGCAAGGGTAGATGGCGCAAGCTATTTACAACGGGTACACCATATATTATTACCCTTGATTGCTTCTACATTTACGGTCAATCTTCTCGTTTCGATGATTAGTTCCCTGAAGGTGTTCGAAATCGTATTGGTGCTTACGGGAGGTGGTCCTGGCTTCGAGACGGAAGTCATCAACACTTTCGTCTATCGGAAGTTTGCCTCCGGAAACTGGGGATATGCCTCGGCGGCAGGATTCCTTCAGACAATCATCATCGCCCTCATTACCTTCGTGATGTTACGATTTCTCAAGAAACGTGAGGTGTCATTATGAGCACCAGAAGCAAAACAGTGTGGATTCTTCCCTGTTGTCTTATGCTATTATCCCTTGTCGTCATCGTTCCCCTATATATGATTGTCATTAACTCATTCAAGCCTCTATCCGAAGCTTCACGCTTGGGTCTCGGTATGCCGAGTCAATGGAACTTCGACAACTACAAAAGCGTCTTTGGTGAAGGGAATATCCTGCAAGGTTACTTGAATAACCTGATTATCGGTGGTATTTCCATCTTTCAGATTGTTCTGTTTGGCTCAATGGCTGCATATGTACTCCAACGCTGGTCGACGAAACTCACCAATTTCCTCTATTTCTTCTTTGTTTCCGGTTTGGTCATACCTGTGGCAATCGTCCCAACCATCAAGACCCTCATGGATCTGCATATCCACAATACCTATCGAGGTATGATAGCCTATTACACGGCAATACTGTTGCCGTTTACTATCTTCCTCATTACTAGCTATATAAAAACAATTCCACGGGAGATGGATGAATCAGGACTTATCGATGGTTGTTCATATCCTGGTATCTTCTTCAAGATTATTTTTCCGACCATTACTCCCGTACTCATAACTGCGGGACTTATTTCACTTATCAATGTCTGGAATGATTTCATGGGGCCCTTCTATTTGTTGAGTGACTCCTCAAAATGGACTGTGACGATATCCGTCTACAAGTATATCGGAAAGTATGGAACGAAATGGAACCTCGTCTTTGCCGATGTAGTGGCAGTCATAACCCCCATTTTACTCATATATTTTTTCTTACAGAAATATATTGTCAGCGGCATGACGGCAGGAGCCATCAAGGGATAGGAATATATGCAAGAAGACACAAATTATCGGGAATATGCCGATGCCCTCAGGGTTTTTTTTACTCAAAACATTCCAAGGATACTGAAGGAACCCAACACCTTGCTCAAACATCCTTTCATGGATCCCGGATCAGTTTATATAGGAAATCTTTGGGACTGGGATAGTTACTGGACTACGTATGGGCTGTTGGGGATCATTGCCCATGAAGGGGTGTCGATGGAAGATGGACTGAAGCAGCATATTATGGAACATGCCCATGGAAATATACTGAACTTTCTCGACCTTCAGATGGATGATGGATATATTCCCATGATGGTAACCGATGATATTGATGTCCTTCAAAGCCATTATCTTATAGACAAGCACCGAGAAGGATACGTCCTGAATATGCATAAGCCTTTTCTATGCCAACACATTTATCTCATAGCCTCCTTCGAGAATGACTTTGGATGGACCAAGGGCATGATGGACCAATTGGAAAAATACTTTTCCTGTTATCACCGATATTACTACAATGAAAACGCAGGACTTTACGTCTGGGCAGATGACGTCATGATTGGAATGGACAATGATCCCGCTTCATTCGGAAGACCTCGTTTCAGCACTGCAAATATCTTCCTCAATAGTTTTATGGTCGGGGAGTTGCGATCGATGGCCATCATCGCTTCGCACAACAAAATGGAAACGGCAGCAATGCGATATCGCAAGGAAGCAGAAATGCTCGTTGAGCATATCCTGGTTGAGTGTTGGGATAATCGAGACAAGTTCTTTTACTCGGTGGATGTCGATGTAAAGACTCGTTCCTATGATTGGTTCCACAAGGGTCTGGGGGTATTCTGGAAAACCTTACCCATCAAAATAAGAACCTGGAGCGGCTTTCTTCCTCTTCTTGAAGGTTTTGCCACAGAAGAACAGGCAGCTTTCCTTGTTGCACTTCATAGTGAGGACGCCAATACCTTCAACAGTCCGTTTGGTATACGGACCCTTGCCCGGGATGAAAAAATGTATGACTTATCGGCAACGAACAATCCCTCGAATTGGCTGGGACCCATCTGGGGAGTCTCCAATTATGCTGTTTTCCGAGGGTTGATGAAATACGGATATTTCGATCAGGCAAAGTCCTTGTGTTACAAAACCGTTCGTATGTTGGGAGAAGATCTGGAACGAACAGGGACCCTACATGAATACTATGACCCGGAATCGGGCAAACCTATCATGAACGGTGGATTCATCAACTGGAACCTATTGGTATTGAACATGATCGATGAAATCGATGGACGACAACCAATGGATGCCAGGGAAATGACAATATGAAAATCATAAATCCTGTTTTGCCAGGCTTTCATCCTGATCCATCGATATGCAGAGTTGATGATACTTTTTATATTGCAAACAGTACCTTCGAATGGTTTCCCTGCGTGACGATTCATAGAAGCAAGAACCTTCGTGATTGGGAACTCGTTCCCAGGCCAATGGACACGGCTTCCATGCCTGATCTTTCTGGCCACCCAGCTTCCGGTGGTATCTGGGCTCCTTGCCTCTCGTATGCTGATGGTCGATTCTGGCTTGTCTATACCGATGTAAAGAGTTGGGATGGAACAAAGGACAATACGAATCATGGATTCAAGGATTGCCTGAATTATCTCACGACGGCAACAGCAATCGAAGGACCTTGGACAAAGCCTGTATTCCTCAATGCTTCAGGTTTTGACCCATCGCTTTTTCATGACGTAGATGGAAAAAAATGGCTGGTAAATGTCCTCTGGGATTATCGGATAAAGCGAAACAACTTTGCCGGTATTGTCATGCAGGAATATAGCATGGAACAACAGTGTCTGATTGGAGATCCACACAGAATATTTGTGGGTACCGAACTGGGATTCACAGAAGCTCCACATGTCTATCGGCATGGCTCATACTATTATCTTATGACCGCTGAAGGTGGCACTGGTTACGCGCATGCCATCACCATGGCTCGTAGTAAATCATTGGAAGGTCCCTATCATGTCATGCCGAACAACCCTCTCTTAAGTTCAGTATCCAATGGCCCGGAATTTCTCACCATGTGGGGTGAGTCAGGATTTGACAAGGCAAAAGAAAGATATCTCAGACCAGGTCTCCAGAAAGCAGGTCATGGTAGCATGGCTCCTTTGACCGAGGATACGTGGATACTAGCCCATCTCTGCGCACGTCCACTCCAGGATGGGTATCATTGCATATTAGGACGGGAGACAGCACTTCAACTCGTTTACTGGAAAAAAGATGAATGGCCCAACCTAGAGGCGAATCATCCAAACGCGACTTTCGACATTCCTCTTGTATGTACTGATACCACGACGAAGGAGTCCGGCTTATGGAAAGAGGAATTCTCAAGTAGCCAATGGTCACCGGAACTCATGACACTCAGGATTTTTTCTCCTGAAGCCTATAGTCTGACGGAACGGCCTGGATGGATTACCCTTAAGGGAGGAGAATCCCCTACCAGCAGATTCCGACAAACGTTGCTTGCCCGTCGAGTAACCTCCCTGAGCTGGCGTTCAGAAACCTGTATCGACTATATTCCGCAGTCTTTCCAACAATTTGCAGGATTATTGGTCCGCTATGACGAGAACTCACAAGTATACCAGTATATTTCCCAATACGATGGGAAACGCATTCTCTCAATCATGATCTATGATGGGGGAACCCTTTCCCTCCCTATGGAAGGGAGCGAAATCATTCTGCCACCTTCAGGGGCGGTCTACCTTGCCGCTTCAATGGAACAGGAAGCGATACGCTTTTCCTGGAGTCTTGACAACAGCTCCTGGAAGTTCCTATCCCCTAGTATTCCGGGTTCCCTGCTTTCGGATGAAAACGCAACCCCCATGGGTTTTACCGGCATGTTCGTGGGAATTGCTTCCCATGATGTTTCGGGAATGCAGGCATCTGCATATTTTGACTATTTGCAATATCAAGATATTGCAAGTACATGATTGGAAAAAGGAGCATCACATGCAACAAATAAATAGTTCGAGCATCTTCAGAAATCATTTTCTTGGAAAAAAAGTTGTGGTTATCGGATCAGCCCGCGGTATCGGTTATGCCATTGCTTCCAGTTTTGCTGAAAATGGGGCTCAGGTTTTTATGGCCGACATATCCGAAACGGTCGAGACCTCGGCAAGGCAACTCGTTGCCAAAGGCTTTCAGGTAACGGCAAGCAAAGTGGATATCACTGATGAAGGGTCTGTCAGAGAATTGTTTGCAAGGATCAAGGAAGAGTGGGGGAGCCTCGACTTTCTGGTCAACAATGCCGGCATCATAAAAATCAATGAACTTGAAAACACTACTACGGAAGCTTTCGAACAGGTTCTGTATGTCAATACTATCGGTATGTTTACCGCATGCAGGGAAGCTTCATCCCTTCTACAGGCAGGAGGAGGAGGTGCAATCATCAATGCCGCATCTGGTCAGGCAAGACAAGGATTCATCTATACACCGTCTTATGCAGCTAGCAAATTCGGGGTCATAGGCCTGACACAATCCTTGGCAAAGGAATTGGCTTCCAAGAATATTAGGGTAAATGCCTACTGTCCAGGAATCGTCGAGACGGATATGTGGGACTACAACGACAGGGAATGGGGTAAGCGTCTGGGAAACTACAAAAAAGGAGAACTGATGAAAAAGTGGATTGATGAAATCCCCCTGAAACGAGCTGCTTCTGCCTATGACGTAACGAATCTCATCCTTTTTCTCTGTTCTGATGCAGGATCATACATAACGGGACAAGCTATCAATATCGATGGCGGTATGTTCATGAATTAGATAAACCAGAAAGATATCCATCCTTGCTTGGTGATCTAAAGTTCACATATCCCGGAAGTATAGTCTGTTTAGGTAAGCCGATGTAAACGTATAATCTGCTTATATTGGTCTTAAACTGAATAATTCAAGATGTTATTAGAGACAATAGGAGGTTTTTATTTCTTTTTTGTTCTTGAGTGACAATGGAGAATTGACAGGGAATCTATGTCATCATGTACGATAAAATTTTCTTGAGGTTTAGAACACATGGGAGCCTACTTGATTCTTCTATTAGGTTGTTTTTCCTTCCAAACGTTTATTCTGGGCATATTCCGATGGGGTCTTCCCGAATTCCTTATGGAACAATTTACTAAAATAGAACTGGTCATTGAATCCTGAGAGGACGGCAATATCCTTGATTTGCAGGTTCTCACTTGTTTTCATCAAATCGATGGCTTTTTCCATCCTGGTATTCAAGAGGTATTTGATAAAAGTGGTTTGTGCATATTTCTTGAAAAGCATATTCATATGGGTCTGGGATATCCCGAAGATGGCACACAGATCAGACATTGAGATTTTATCCGTGCAATGTTTCTTGAGATAGGTGATTACTTGCTGGAAAAAAGTCGGGCAGTCAAATTTTTCAAATGTTCCGTATTCTATTCGAAAGATACCGGCAAACAAGTCCAGGATTTTATGTTCCAATTCATCCAAAGTCTCGGTACCTTGAAATATGTTATCAAGCATGAAGTTGTAATTGAAATCAAAATTAGAATTTCTGGAACCTTTGAGGGTACTCCGAAATAGTTCTCGTATTGCATTTTCCACCCATAGTTGTGGGCGTTTTGCTTCTCCCCACTCCCTCATGGTCATTGATAAATCATCCTTGAAATCTGCGAAACGATTTTCCCTCAGGTACAGTTCTGCCCGGTCCAAAAGTTTTTGAATTGGCGGGAAAGAAAACTTCGCGGAAAATCCAGATGAATATTCCCTTTCTTGTGAATACCCTATGGTAACGGTGTAATCAAGGAAATTTATCATTTCCATCAAGGTAGGATAAAACTGGGTGAGGTGAAAAGTCTCTTTCCTGAAGATAATCGTCGAGAATGTTTCTGTATGTAACTGTTCCTTGATCAGATTTTTGAATTGTAGATAGGAAATATGTTTTGTTGGTATCAAATAGATTGATTCCTGGTCATCTCTTCCTGAAAGAATCATCAGCTTGTCTATATTTGCAACCTGGGAAACTGAGAAGGTGCGAAAAAAACGTGAGGGAAGGCTTCCAGACCTTTTAATGGCAAGATAGAAAGAATCCTCCGGAAAATATTTTTCCCTATTCTTTATGGATATCGGTAGATTTCTTGAGAGCTGGATGAGGAGTTGGTTTTGTTTCTCCTCATATAATTTTTCCAGTTTTTTTTGGAGGGAAGAAAATGCCTTTTCAATTTTTGCCGGAGATATTGGCTTCAAAACGTAATCAAGGGATCCATTGGTCAAAGCTCCTTTGACTGAATCGAAATCCTGATATCCACTTATGACTATAGAGAGGACTTCAGGGTATATTTCAGTGATATGGGAAATCAATTCCACTCCATTCATCAGCGGCATATGGATATCTGTCACAACTACATCTGGTTGTTCATTCTTGATGATAGCCAGAGCTTCCTGTCCGTTTTCAGCAATGTTGGCAACTTGGAAATCCAGAAGTCTTCTTTGGATAATCTTACAGATATGTTCAGAGGCTTGTTTTTCATCTTCTACAATCATAACTGAATATTTTCCCATTACTCTACTTTCCCTTCTTTAAATTTGGCACCGAAAGTCACTTTAGCCCCATGTCCTTGTACATTTTCCAAGGTGAATTTTACAACTGTTTCTGACCCATAGAATAATAGCATTCGCGCATAGGTATTCACAATGCCGATTTCCCCAGAAGAAAGTTCAATATTCTCATGGCGAACAAACAATTTTTGTTGAATCAGTTCCATGTTCTTGTTCAAGGAATCCAGGATGCTTTGGGTGAATCCGAGCCCATTATCGGTTACGGTTATATTCCACCATCCATTTTGTATTGTTCCTGTAAGCAAAATTTTCATGGGTCCTGAATAATTCTCATATCCATGGGAAATGCAGTTTTCTACAATCGGTTGGATAAGAAATCGTGGTACTTCCTGATCAAGCAGGCGATTATCGATATTGGTGATAATTTCCAGTTTTTCCTTGTATCGGATTTTTAACAAGTATTGGTAATGCTCATAATTATCAAATTCTTCCTTGAGAGTTGCCTTATGACATTTTGCGTTGATCGAATACTGCATCATTGCTGCCAGATTATCACAGATGGTACAAATTTCCTCGTCGTCATCATCAAATCCACGACAGGATATAACATCCAACACATTGTTGAGAAAGTGTGGGTTTATCTGTGCTTGAAGAGAATTGAGTTGTGCCTGCAGGTAAAGCAAACTCATGTCCTTTTGCTTGTGGATGGCTTCATCAAGTTGTTCCATCAACTTAGTGAAGGCTTTGCTGACAGCTTTGATTTCGTCATTTTCTGTTTCGATATTGGTATTGTTCTTGAGATTCTTCAAATCAGTTGTTTCTATTTGTCTTTGCAAGTCCTTGATTGGGAGGGAAAGTTTTTTTGCTATGATGAAGATGTATATCAATGAAGCAAGGAGGATGAGCAAGGCAATTAGTAAGATAATGGCATCCATTTGCTGAATTTCAGGAGTATCTGTTTCTAGTTTCTGTATAAGGAAAACCCGTATTCCTGTCTGGGCAGAATAATTTCCTGCAATAATGTCATTTTTTTCATCAACCAGGGAAAATGAAGGTTTCTTTTCGGTAAGTTGGCTAAAATAAGGAAGGAATTGGTCTTTTATCAGGTCTGGGTAATTTGAATAGAGGACGTTATTGTCCTGGTCAAATGCTACGGCATTGATGTCCGTGTTTTGAAAAGAAAAAATATTGTCCAGGGAAGTTATGGTTTGTTGGACTTCCAGATACCCTTTCCCGGGCATTGCACGGCCAAGGCCAAAGACCATTACGCTCTCTTCGTCTCTTACCCAAGGGTCTTTATAAGCTCCTCCTATGACAGGTTCCCCAAACTTGCTCTTAGCTGTTTTCAACCAAGGTATGGTTGAAGGTTCAACGACGGGATTTTTTTTCAATGGTAGTTTGAACTCGCTTGTAATCAGGTCTTTTTGGTTGTCAAAATAGGACACCTTATAGAAATTTTTCATGATACATGCTGTATAAAGATGAAGTTTGATATTCATCCGCGCCGTTTCCTTGAATTCAAAACCGGATTTTGTAGAACTATCGATATTTTCCATTGTATCCATTGCTGAGAGGGTATTGGAATCTGAGAGTATGTAATCGGTGATGAATTCCATGGAATGAGTCAGCTCTTCAAGTTGCTTTGAGCTTTGCAGTGCTGTTGTTTGCATGGTAGTGATGGTTTTTTGCTTATTGTATGAAAAGAAGTAATGCCGGACTATGCTGCCCAAAAGTACAATGAGCGCAATGATGAATAGTGCATAGAATAAAAATATTTTACGTTCAAGTTTCACTATTATTCTCTTTTAGGAAATTTTCTGATTTAAATCATCATACCATGTTTCATGTAGGATGCATGATTTTTCTGATGGGACAACAAAACCTGTAATCATGTTTTTTGTTCGGTTATCGTATGTTTTGGGTTGTTGGAAAATGCATTGATTATCGTGAATTCTTCCATATACAAATCAACCATCGATGATACCCTTTTTACAAAGGGAGGATTCAATGGTATGTATGCCAATGGATCATATTTTCTGTATCGTTTTTGCAACAGGAAGAAATTCCTGTAAAATTCCAAGGAGGTTCTTATATGAAGAAAAGACTCGTAGTGGTGTCACTGGTATGCTTGATTCCTGCATTGTTGTTTGCCCAGGGATCACGCGAAAGCAGTGCAACGCAAGTTACCGGTAACAATGAGCCTGTTGAATTGACTGCACTTATTGATAATGGTGTAGCAATTGATGGATTCAAGGCTGTCGTAGCTGCAGCCGAGAAGAAATTGAACATCAAGGTGAATATTGAAATTCGTCCCGGTGGAAACGAAGGGGAAAGCATCGTCAAGACACGGCTTGCCTCCGGTGATATGGCGGATATTTTCGATTACAACAGTGGTTCTCTTTTCCAGGCTCTGGATCCAGTGGAAAACCTTGTGGATCTTTCAGATGAGCCTTTTGTTTCCCGCTTGGATGATACCTATAAATCAACCATCACTGCCGATGGCAAAGTATATGGTATTCCCTATTCCTCGACGCAGGGAGGGGCTTGGTTGTATAACAAGAAAGTTTTTGCAAAACTCGGCTTGACGCCTCCCCAGACCTGGGCTGAATTGATACAAGATTGCGAGAAGATTCAGGTCGCAGGAATTACCCCGATAATCGGTTCCTATAAGGATGCCTGGACTTCTCAGTTGATATTCCTTGCTGATGAATATAATGTCTTGAAAGCCTATCCAAACTTCCCCGAGGAATTCACCAAGGGAACTGCAAAGTATGCGACAACCAAGGCAGGATTGCGTAGCTGGGAAAAGTTGTATCAGTCAAATAAATACCTGAACAAGGATTATCTGGCGACCACCTATGACAATGCCCTGGAAATGTTGGTCAATGGAGAAGGTGCCATGTACCCCATGCTGACACAAGCTCTTTCATATATCTATCAATTGTATCCAGATCAAATCAACGATATCGGGGTGTTTGCACAACCTGGTGATGATAGTTCCATAGCACCCGGATTGACCATTTGGATGCCACCTTCACTGTATATCCCTAAGGGTGGAAAACATATTGAATGGGCAAAGAAGTTCTATGATTTCTATATTTCGGATGAAGGACTGGCCATTTATACGGCTGCTATCAAGCCAGATGGTCCTTATGCAATCAAGAATGTAAAACTGCCGGAGGATTCTTACGCCGGAATCTTGGAGATGCAACAATATTTTGACAAGGGCCTGACAGTACCTGCCTTGGAATTCCAGTCTCCCTTGAAGGGCGCAAGTTCCGAACAAATTACTGTTCAATGTGGTTCAAATATGAAGAGTGCTTCCGAATGTGCTGCCGAATATGACAAAGATGTCAGGAAACAGGCCATTCAGCTTGGACTTCCTGGATGGAATTGATCTGATAAAACAGTAGATTCCAGAAATATTCAGCCTTCTGGAAGCGGTTTTCCAGAAGGCTTTTTTTAAGGAGGAAGAAATTGTCGGAAACAAGTCTTCAAAGACAAATGCATCCCTATTCCCTTGTAATTCCTGCATTTGCCATCTATGGTGTGCTATTTATTCTTCCTACCCTTATGTCCTTTTTTTTCAGTCTTACAATCTGGACGCTCAAGGATTATCGATTCGTAGGGTTTCAAAATTTCAAACTGTTTTTTTCAGAGGATTCGTTACGTATTGGTATCAAGAATACCTTGCTGTATGCGGTGATGACCAGCTCGATGAAAGTTATCATTGCACTATTTATTGCAACTTTCTTATGTTCTGGCCTTCGTTCAAAGAATTACCTTCGCTCCGTAATTTTCTTTCCGAACTTGGTAAGTACCTTGGCTGTCGGCCTGACCTTCAGTTCACTCATGCATCCTTCAAAAGGTGTTTTCAATACATTTATTGCCAATGTGTTTCATATTTCCGGTCCTGATTGGTTGGGAAATCCGCATCTGGCATTATTTTCCATCATCTTTGTCGATGTTTGGAAAGGCCTTGGTGTAGCGACTGTCATATATCTGTCCGGCATTTTGGCCATTCCAAAGAATTACTATGAGGCGGCTTCCATCGATGGTGCATCAAAATGGTGTCAATTCCGACATATAACAATTCCCTTGGTAAAGTCGTCAATGACTTCCGTCATCATTCTTTCCTTTATTGGTGGTATGAGGTCTTTCGATTTGATCTGGGCAATGACAAAAGGAGGCCCTGGGTTTGCAACAGATGTCGTAGCCTCAATTATCTACAAGCAATTTTCAAATGGATATTTTGGTCTTTCCATTGCAGGGAATGTCATAATGTTTGTCATGATTTCTTTCTTTGCCTTACCTTTGTACAAATTTCTCGTAAGTAGGGAGGAATCGTTTTGAAACATGTAAAGAATATGCATAAGATTTCTTGGACGAAAGAGATTCTTTCCATTCTTGCAATAACATTTATTTTTGTATTTCCTTTTTGGTTTATCATCGTCAATTCCCTCAAGAGCAGGAGAGTTGCCGGTCTGATGAATATCAAATGGCCGGATGCTATCCAATGGAGTAATTATTCAGAGGTCTTTTCCCAGAATGATTTCATTGTGGTTCGTTCCTTTGTAAACAGTATCATCATTACGTTTATATCCATCATCCTGCTTCTGGGAGTGTGTGCCCTTGCTGGTTTTGTTTTGCAAAGAAGGTCAAGCAAGACTTCCAGTTTCCTGAATTTTCTATTATTGGTAGGACTCATGATTCCTCCTACCATTCTCCCTACTATCTGGGTAATGGATGCTATTGGTATATATCGAACCTTGTGGGGCATGATCTTGGTTGAGGTTGCCTTGAATATTCCCTTTACCGTAATGTTGTTTCGAGGTTTTGTCTCTACTATTCCCAAGGAGATAGAAGAGGCTGCGATCATCGATGGGTGTGACTGCAAGAATTTGTTTTTGAGGATAATCTTTCCGTTATTGAAACCCGTTTCCTCAACGGTTATCGTATTGAATGCGGTGACTATATTCAACGATTTTACCAACCCCTTGTATTTTTTGCCGGGGCAGAAGAATGCAACGGTACAACTTACCTTGAATACTTTCATGGGACAATACGCAAGTTCTTGGAATTTACTGTTTGCGGATGTAGTGCTAATCACTATTCCTCCATTGATTCTATTTATTTTCTTTAACAAAAAAATTATCGGTGGTATGACTGCAGGAGCCGTGAAAGGGTGACATTTTTTAAAAAAGGAGAGAAAAAACTATGGCTAGTATGTATGATTTTCTGATCGATTATCTTAAGGAACCGAGGGGTATAGAGGAAAAACCGATTTTTAGCTGGAAATGTGATGGCTTTGTGCAAGAATCGTATCGAATTACGGTCACTGAAGAGAATGGAATTGAACTTTGGGACAGCAAGACAGTGTATGATAGCAAGCATTTTTGCATTGAATATAAGGGGAAAACGCTTCCCCAGCTGAAAAAATGTGTTGTTGTCCTGACTTGTAATGGAAGCTTAATTGCCAAATCCTTTTTTTTGACAGGATGCAAAAAATTGGATCCTTTGTCCCAATGGATTGGCTATAAGAATATTCCTCGTTATCATTTGGAAACTTTGGTTGTTACCGGAGCTTTGGATAATTCCATCGATAGATCACAAACGGGGTGGGCTGATGCTGTCTATCTTCAGAAAGAATTCGATGTAAAAAAGACTATCTCCACAGCATATTTGGCAATATGTGGTCTTGGGTTTTTTCAATGTCAAATCAATGATAGAGAAGTTGGGGATAGTATACTCCAGCCAGCCCAGACCGATTATAGCAAGAGAGCTCTCTACAATGTCTTTGAAGTAACTGATTTGCTTGTTTCCGGAAATAATATATGGCATGTTGCCCTGGGAAACGGGAGACAGGTGCAAGCATATGGGTATGATCCCAATCCAAGGATGATTGCCTTGTTGGAAGTTACGTATGTAGATGGAACAGTCCAGGATATTGTATCCGATGAAAAATGGCTCGTTTCTTGTGGTCCAATAAAGAACAACAGTATATATGAAGGCGTATATTATGATGCCCGCAAGGAGTTGATTGATTGGTCCAAGGCAGTGCCTGCCAATCTTGTAGAAGGGTATCCCTTGCAACCTGAGTTGCTTCCGCCGGTTCGAAAGACCGGGGAGCTTGCTCCTGTATCCATCGTACAGGACAGGAAGGGCAATTGGATTGTTGACTTTGGACAGAATAGTTCAGGTTATGTGATATTGGCTATGGTTCATCCCGATTCGGGGCAGGAGATCCATCTGCGATTTTCCGAGTTGTTGCAAGAAGATGGGACGTTGCTTACCGCTACAACAAGAAATGCCCATACAGAGGATACGTATATTTGCAAGGGAGCTGAAAAAGAGACCTTTATACCTGAATTCACCTACCATGGATTCCGGTATGCCGAGATACTTGGGTATCCAGGGATTCTCCAGGCAGATAACATTAAAAAAGTGGTACTGCATTCTGATTTGACGCCAAATGGGGCCTTTTACTGCTCGAATGAACTTTTGAACAAGATTCACAGGAATATTCACTGGTCACAACGATCGAATGTAATGGGTATCCCGACCGATTGTCCGCAACGAGAAGAGAGAATGGGGTGGCTAGGCGATGTCCAACTGGTTTCCCGCCAAGCTGTCTATGAATTCGATATGGCAGCGTTTTATCGTAAATTCCTGGATGATATCCTGGTATCCCAGACAGAGGATGGGGAACTTAGTGATGTAACTCCACCGTATTGGTCACTGTATCCGGCAGACCCAGCCTGGGGCTCTGCCTATGCCACCTTGCTTTGGCGTTTGTATGTAGAATATGGGGATACCCAGTCCTTGGCAAAACACTATGATTCCCTGAAAAAGTATGTGGATTATCTCTATAAAACCTCGGATAACGGGATATTGGAGAATTTCGGGAAGTATGGGGATTGGTGTCCTCCTGCCTCGACATTTTCCAAACGAACCCCAATAAGTCTTACCTCGACGTGGTTTATGGTAAAAGATACCTTGGTTTTCTCAAAGATTGCATTGCTACTTAAAAAAGAAAAAGACGCTACAACCTATACACAACGATATAACAATCTCGTGATGGCATTCAACAATAAGTTTGATGACAAGGGGAGGTACCTGGCCAATTGGATGAGTCCGATGGACAATCAACCCAGTATGACAAGCCAGATTCTTCCTCTCTACCTAGGGCTTGTTCCCAAAGAGGAGGAACAGAAGGCGATTGACTATTTGCTGAGTGAAATCATTGAGCGATTTGATTACCATGTCGATTGCGGTATTGTGGGTATTCGTTATTTGTATCCTGTTTTGCTGCGCTACGGGTACGACGATGTTGCTTACGCGTTGATGAACAAGGACACCTATCCGAGTTTTGGTTATATGGTCCGTAATGGTGCGACAACCTTGTGGGAAAGGTGGGAGAATCTTGCCGGGATGGGAATGAATAGCCACAACCATATTATGTATGGTTCCCCGAATGCTTGGTTCTACCAAGGACTTTGTGGAATCCGATGCAATGAGGGAAAATGGATTGTCAAGCCGTATTTCCCCAAGGATATGGATACTGCCTGCTCTGCCTTCTCGGTCAAGGAAGGAAAAATTTCCATCGAATGGAAGCGGCAATGTGACGAAACTGTCCTGGTCAAGTGGTGTTTCCCCTTGGAATTGCAAATGGAATTTATTCCTCCGAAGGGATGGGTTTTTGAAGGAGCGACTGTATCTGACGAAAAAGGTTGTTGCCAGGTTGTTTGTAGGGAAAAAGCATAAAACCTGAAGAAATCCTAGTTTTGTCCATGTGACGAGAAGGTTTATTCATATCGGTTTTGGTGCATATGTAATAAATAGATGGAACTCAACAAAGATTCTGTGTTGAGTTCCATCTTTGTTTTATTTGCAAATTATTATGTGTATTCCTCTCGATTTTAGCTTTTTGTTTTCATTTCCTATCAGTGAAGAAGAGTTATCTGTGCCCATGTTGATTCCCAGCATGGAACCAACGGAGCATTGGCCAATGCGGTCGGTGTGGTGGTGCTCAGGCCCATGATGAAAATTCTGGGGATTCTCTGTCTTGCCATTATTTCCCCTGATTTGTTTGAAAACATCCTATTTTTTTATCCACACGCAGAAAGATGCTACGGAGCAAGTAGAAATAAGTCAGATTCTCCGACTTGCTGATTTCTTGGTTGAGTTTATGCATCACTTGAAATAAAGACTACTCGGAAAGATAGCAAAAGAACCTTTTGGTCTTTAGTTATTTTCCCAGGTGGTTTCTTTGGTCCTTCTTGATGGATTTTCTATAAAAAAATCAGGATAAAAGGGATTCAAAAAAAAGCAAAATATATATTTACATACTTATTATAAGTGTTATAATAAGTGTTATAAATATTATAGGAGCTTTGGAATGACAAAACTTGGGTTTGCTTTTAATTTCAATATTCAACGATGTGAAATAGAAGTTGGTGATGAAAAAAGAATTATTGACGAAGGGTATCGTCCTTTGCTTGACCTGTTTGTGAAATATGGATTGAAAGCGGATTTCTTTCTTTCTGGATTTACTTCTGAATTGCTTCAGAAAATGGATCCTGAACTCTTGGAAGATATCAAGCATCATGTGGGTAAGGAGCTGGAACTTGGGACTTACACATATACCCATCCGATTCCGCAACTGCTGATTCCCAAGGAATTTTCCATGCAAATGGAAAAAGGCATGGAATTGGATCGTTCCATCCTTGGTGTCGAGACAAAGGGTTTCCTTCCCCCTGAGTTTGCCTTTAGCCAGGAAATGGGGGAAGTCCTGTATGATCAGGGAATTGATTGGTTTGTGGCTCTTTCTTCCCAAGTCCAGAAAGGTTTGCAAAAAGCAGGAATTGTCCAGGATCCCTATATCCCCTGTAAAGTTGATCTAGGTAGTGGAAAGAGTCTTCTGGTTGTTCCGGCAATCTATCAGTTGCCTGATACCCCGCAACGATTTTTCAAGCTGATGATGAAAGGTTTGCTTCCCGTTGATACCGTAATAGAAGGGATCAAGAAATTCGCGGAACTTCATCCCGATGGAGTATTGTTGCTCAAACGAGACGGGGAAACCATTTTCATTGATAAATTCAATAGTGGTTTTGAAGGGACTTTGGCCGTAATGGATGAGTTTATTGAAAAAATCAGCAAACTCGACATAGTTGAACCTATCTGGATTAGTGAGGCGTTATCTTCGAGAGAAGCGCTGGCGGTAATTTCCTTGCCTGACTATCTGGGAAATACAAATATCGAAACGTTTACTTCCGGTGCCGCTCAAGCAATCTGGGATTTGACCCAGGAAGTCCGCAATAAAATCCTTGAGGCGGAAAAAGCAGGAAAGGATCCTGCGATTATCAAGAAAGCTTGGGAATATCTGATGTTATCCCACAATTCCGATGGACGGATAGGGTACTGGTTCTCTGAATGGAATCCTGGCGAACATACGGTAGCTCCGGGAAGAAGGCAGTTTGTCGAAGACAACTTGCAGGCAGCCCTTAACTTGCTGAACTAGGAGGAAAAGGAATGATATTCTTTGTCAATGAACTTCCCTTGGGTATTTGCAATAACACCACGGCAAGGAATATCGTTCTTTCTAAAGGCATCGAGATACAGACGTTTGATCGGGTATGTCGGGTTCTGGAAGATACATTTCCCTATCCAAGGGTTTTTCTTCTGCATAGATTCCTGGGCCAATTGATTCTGGGAGAGGAAAATCCTGCTGTTTTGGTTTCCCGTTCAGGATGGAAATTACAAGGTACGGATGGGGTCAGGGGTCTGGTCTCGGGCATGAGGCTTTCCTATGAAAATGCCTTGTCAGAGTTTTGGGAATCAAGGATCCTGACAGCTGATTTTTGTTACATCTATGCCAAGGCCTTCATTTACATGCTTGGCGAGAGAGAAATTCCCACAGTAATAGCATTTGGTGAAGATGGACGGGATTTGTATGGGGGAGGTGTCCTGAAGCAAGCGATTATCGCCGGTTTGGGAGGGAAAGGAATAACAATCCATGACCTTGGGATTGTTCCCACTCCTTTTCTCGCAAAGTATAGTTTGCAAAACGAAATACCTGCAATTATGCTTACAGCTTCCCATAATCCTTCTTGCTTTAATGGAATCAAGATCTTTATGCAGGGGAGAAAGCTGTATCCTGAAGGCCAGAGGGGGGAATATTGTCTCAGTGGCTATTTCCTTGCTGCCTGCGAACAGGAGCTCTATTGTCCTGAATTTGGGATTCCTTCACCTTTGGAAGTGATTCCGACTGACCCGAAAAATCTTTCTTTTTTACTTGCTTCTGTGGATCCAACTTTCTCTGCCCAATTAAAAAATGCAACGCTTTTATTGGATACGGCAAATGGTGCGTATACGACTTTGGCCAGGAATCTATTTTCAGAACTAAAGATTCCTATCGTAGAGGTGGCTTGCACCCCGGGATTCCAGAAAATAAATAGTGAGTGTGGGGTAGGTGTACTCGAGGATATTGGTTCAGAAGTGTTTTTCAGTGAATCTCTTCCCCTAACTGTGCAAAAGTTGTTCGATGCCGGACGGACCTCACTTTCCCAAAAGGCCTATGCGATTGTTTTGGATGGTGACGGTGACCGGGCTTTTATATTGGAATATAAAAAGGAAAGGGATTGTGTTGTCATTCATGATGGTGATGCCTTGGGATATCTGTTGGCATCTTGGCTGCAAGAAGGGTATTGGGGAAAAAAACGGCCCTTGTTCATTTCGACGATAGAAAGTGATGTTTCCCTTGGCCTGTCTGTGAAAAGAAATTTGAATTGGAGGGTGAAGACAACCTGTGTAGGGGATAGGTGGTTGGTGGAAGATGAAAAACAAGTGGGAGAACCCTTTCTTGGTTGTGAGCGATCTGGGCACTTGATTATTCCCATTTCAGTGAAGGGTGGAAAGTCAGGGGAAAAAGAGTTCTTGCTTTGTACCGGAAATGGTTTGTTGACGGCTCTATTGGCCTTGCCTGTTTTATTGACGGATTACCATATGTTCGATTCTGGCTATCGGAATGGTATTTCGCAGAAAAGTACTCATTTGGATGGGTTTTATCGAGGTTCCCGGCAATGGAAACAATTCCTGGCAGCAATACGGTCTTTCTTTCCTTGGGATTGCCGCGAGCAATATTTCCAGGAAGAACCCGATATGCTTTTTCTTGGATTATACGAGTCGGAAGACCATAAATTTGGACATTGTTATATGAGAAAATCTGGAACGGAGCCGAAGATAAGCATCTATGCCTCAGTGGAGAAGAATTACAGGGCACAAATTGATGCAGGACTGTTCCACTTGAAGCAGGCTCTCGTTGAGGTTTTTGATCAAGAATAAAATGAAATTGTTATCCTTTTGAGGATTTAATGATAATAGAATATTTTAGGAGGACCTGATGAAAAAACGAATTGTACTTGTTATGCTGTTACTGGCAACCATGCTTTTTTCGGCTCAATTGTTTGCCAAGGGCGAGCAAGAAGAAGTTCCGGCTGTTGCAGCAAAAAAAGATGTCACCGAGATAGTATATTGGCAGTATTACTATGAAACCAAGAAAGATACCATGGATACGCTTATCAGTATGTTCGAGAAAGCCAACCCTGATATCAAGGTTATTCAACAGACTTTTCCGTATGAGCAATACAATACCAAGGTAGCTTCTTCGGTTCCTTCCGGGGAAGGCCCGAATATTGTAAATCTCTACTATGGATGGTTGCCTCTATATATCGATTCTGGGTATCTTCAGCCGTTGACCTCATCTTTGTTTTCCAATGCCAGCATTGAGTCGGAATTCTTTCCCCTGGTAAGTGCTGCGAAATTCAAGGGAGAATACTATGCACTTCCCACTGCGGTGCGTTCCCTGGCACTTTTTTGGAACAAGGATCTATTCAAGGCTGCAGGTCTTGACCCCGAGGTTCCCCCCACTACGGTTGCTGAATTGGTTGCCGATGCAAAAAAACTTACGAAGGTCGACAAGCAGGGCAATTATCTACAGACGGGTATGACCATGGAACTCAGGGCACAGTTGCACCATTGGTTGCGAGAAGTTCTTATCAGACAATATGGCGGAACTCCCTATAGTGAGGATGGCAAGACTGTCACCTACAATAATGAGGCCGGTTATTCTGCATTCAAATTTTTTACCGATCTGAATACCGTCCAGCATATCGGGATGCCAAATTTCATGACAGACGATGTAACTGCCTTTAGTGCAGGGATGATGGGAATGACTATTGACGGATCTTTCAGGCTCGGTACCTTTGATAAGCTCGCTACCCTTCACTATGGTGTAACTGAGTTGCCATCCCTGAATGGGGTGAAATCCAACTTTGCTTCCTTCTGGGCCAATGGCATCACAAGTTTTACAAAAGGAAAGGAGCTTGAGGCTTCCTTGAAGTTTATTGATTTCTTGACTTCCGATGAAGTAATGGCCATGTGGTTGAAGAACATCGGCGAGCTTCCTGCAAAGAAATCCATTGCCACAAAGGATGAATTCAAGAACGATCCGAAGTACGGTCCGTTCATTCGTGGCCTGGAATATGCTACGGCAACCAAGTTCGTAAACGAGGATGCCCAACGTAAGGTTTGGATTGATGCCTATGACCAGGTTCTTCTTAATGGTATGTCGGTCCAACAGGCTGTAGACGAAGCTGCAAAGACAGAACAGGCGGTCCTGGATAAGTATTACGCGAACAAGTAAAAGCAAATGCATTTGCCTGGGGTTGCCGTCAGTAAGAGACGGCAACCTAAATAACGGGGTTTCGTTCGGATAAAAAGTATCATGAAAGAGGTAAGGTAATGGAACATCGAAAAATTTCAAGTTTGGAACGTACGAAACGTAGATGGGCATATGCCTTTCTTGTCATTCCCATCTTGTATTACACAATTATACGATTTTATCCGACCTTTTATGCATTTTTTCTTTCTTTTACCGACTGGAATATAGTTTCCAAGGAAAAGAATCTTATAGGATTCAGCAATTATATCAAAATGTGGCAGGATTCCCTGTTTTGGAAAACTCTGCAGAATACGGGTAAATATGTTGTTTTCGGGTTACCCGCGAGCCTCTTTTTAGGCTTTGTCCTTGCCTACAATATCGAGAAGGCAAAAATAGGGTCCGAATTGTTCAAGTCTATCTACTTTGTCCCGTACATTACCTCCATGGTAGCGGTAGCCTGGGTATGGCGTTGGTTGTATCAGCCAGCTCCCATAGGATTCTTCAATAGGATTCTCATAACGATGGGGCTTCCCCAGCAGAAGTTCCTCTTTTCGCAGAGCCAGGCAATCTTTTCCATCATTACGACCACCATTTGGGCTGACATTGGTTTTCAGATGGTCATATTTCTGGCTGGGCTCAAGGGAATTCCCCAGGATTACTATGAGGCCGCCTCCCTTGACGGTGCAGGAAAAATTGCCTTGCTACGGCATATAACCCTGCCTTTACTCAAACCGACCACGGTTTTTCTGGTTGTGACAGGGACTATCAGGTACCTGAGGATCTTTACCCAGGTATTGAATATGACCTATCAGGGAGAAGGAGGGCCTTTAAACTCTACAAAGCCTTTGGTTCTTTATATTTATAACAGCGCTTTCAGGGATTTCGATATGGGCTATGCCTCAGCGATGACGGTAATTCTTTTTCTGTTCATTCTGGCAATTACGCTCTTCCAGTTAAAGGTGATGAAAAGTGAATACTAAAAAAAAATCCCCTATTGAATATGTTCGAGTACTGGTTTTGGCAGTTTTGGGACTTTGTATGTTGTTCCCATTTGTCTGGATGCTTGCCACCTCGTTCAAACAAGGTGTCGATGTCTATAATCTGTCCATCATCCCGGCACATCCTACTTTTGGAAACTATTTGAGATTGCTCAAGAGCAGTGAATTCCCTTGGTGGTTTGCCAATTCGTTCTTTGTTGGGATGGCGGTAACTGTCTCGGTTTTGTTCTTTGACTCCTTGGTTGGATTCACCCTCTGCAAATATGAGTTCAGGGGAAAACAACTCATTTTCCTGTTGATTATGTCAACTATGATGGTTCCTACAGAGATGTTGGTTATTCCTTGGTATGTAATGTCCAATCAACTGAACTGGCTAGATTCCTATTGGGGCATCATGTTTCCTGGTTTGATGTCGGGCTTTGGTACCTTTCTCATGCGGCAGTTCTTCACTGGGGTGCCCAACGACCTGCTCGATGCCGGGAGAATTGATGGCTTGAATGAATTTTATATTTGGAGCCGTATTGCAATTCCTTTGGTCAAGCCGGCTTTGGCTGCCCTTGCTATTTTCTCTTTCATCGGAAACTGGAATGCCTTTATGTGGCCTTTGATCGTTTCCAATAAAATTAGGATGTATACCTTGCCTGTGGGACTATCCTTTTTCAACGGTGAATTCCAATCGCAATGGGAAATGGTTATGACGGGAGCTTCGGTTGCCACGATTCCCGTGTTTATTGTGTTTACAATTTTTCAACGCCAGATTATTCAGGGAATAGCCCTTACTGGCGTAAAAGGTTAAAAAAAGGAGTTGTTTATGATTCAAGATATTCCCGTATTGGATTTTCATTGTCATTTTCCCAATCAAGGGGAATGGTTTCCTGATTATGCAATGGAAAAAAAAGTTGAATTCACTACTGAAGGTAGCCGTGACCATGGTGAAATCTGGAGGAAGGCCTTTGATTTCCCAAAACCTGTACCATCGGGAACTGACGGACAGATGGCGGATCTCTGGTATGAGGATCTCAAACAAAAATCCATCGAGCAAGTGGTTTTTGTATCAGGGGGAGGCAATGAGCGATTGTCAAAGATAGTGGCTATGCATCCCGATACTTTTTTAGGGTTTGCCCATCATCATCCAGATGCCCCGGATGCAGCAGAACAATTGGAACATGCGTTTAGGGATCTTGGCCTCAAGGGTTATAAATTATTGGGACCTTTGGTGGATACCCCTCTGTCAGATCCTCGATATTATCCGTTATGGGAAATTTGTGAACGGTATCAAGCTCCTGTCCTGATCCATTTTGGGCTATTGGGAGCTGCTGGGGGAACTCCCAACGGAGAGAATATTTCTCCCTTGAGCATTGCAAAGGTTTCACGCGATTTTCCCAGGGTGAATTTTGTGGTACCCCATTTCGGATGTACCCATATGGGAGATTTATTGCAGCTGTGCTGGACCCGGCCCAATGTGTTTGTCGATACTTCCGGGTCAAATCAATGGATTCGCTGGATGCCTTATCGACTTACCCTTGAAGATGTAATGCGGAAGTTCATTGAGACAATTGGACCTGGAAGATTGATTTTTGCCACTGATTCCAGCTGGATGCCTCGCGGATTTGCCTCTTTGTATCTAGAGGAACAGCAGAAGAATTTTAGGTTCCTGGGGTTGGATGATCGACAAATGCGACTGGTTTTACATGATAATGCGGCCTTGCTCCTAGGGTTAAGGCACGCATGAGCGAACATGAAATTCCAACACAATTGCTTCTTTCCCTCATGGATGAGGAATTGCAATTGACCGTAGGATGCACCGATCCTACGGCCATGGGTCTGGGCGTGGCTGCTGCTGTAGAAACCTATATCCAGCATGTTCCAGCTTGGGAGAAAGAGCCTTTGGTTTCTCAGCTTTCTTCCCTTGAGGTAACGGTGGATAGGAATCTTTTTAAAAATGCCTCATCTGTTGGACTTCCCCAGATGGGAGAAAGCGGGATTCCGCTGGCGATAGCCCTTGGTGCCTTGATTCACGATACCGCACGTTCTTTGTTACTGTTCGAATATATTTCACCGGATTTGAAACTTGCTGCCCACGAACTGGTAAAAACGGTTCCTATAGCTGTTTTGGTGGATGAAACCAGCAGAGAGGTATCTGTCTTGGTATCTGCCCGTTGGAAGGATGGATGTATAAGCGGAGCCAGTATCAAAGGACACCATAACAGGATTCTTTGGACTTCTTTCAATGACAAAAAAACCATGAGCCAGGTTGTTGCCGAGAAAATTGAGGACAATGCGTTTCCCCAAATGGGTTCTCCTATAGTTCTTGAAGATTTGGAGGCCTTGGCTAGGGCTGTGGAAAAAATACCTGATTCCGAGCTTGGTAAATTAGCTCAAGGTATTGCCGTAAACAGGGAAGCTTCAAACGAAGGCTTATCTGACATGTATGGATTCAGCGAAGGGCCTTCCCCTGTACGTCTGGTATATGAGGCCCGGAGACGGGTGGAAAATGCAACGCGAGCAAGAATGGGAGGGAAAAATATTCCTATTATGGCTACAGGAGGTTCCGGAAATCATGGTATCACCGTCTTTCTTACTCTCTATGAAGGATGGCAATTATCAGCAATCAATCCTGATCATTCCCTATTGCAGGGTGCTTTGCTCGCCGTGGTGGTTCTTTATCTTATCAAACAAAAAACCGGAATCCTTACACCGATGTGTGGTTGTGCCGTTTCTTCAGCCTTGGCTGTTTCTTGTTCTCTCGTTTGGGGCCTTGGAGGTACTGCCGAACAGATGCTTCAAGCCATGAATATTGTACTCAATAGTTTGGGTGGGGTGGTTTGTGATGGGGCAAAGGTCAGTTGTAGCCTAAAAACCTCCCTAGGAGCCCAGGTTGCATTGGAGTCAGCTTTATCGGCTATGAAGGGTATGGTTGTTCCTCCTTCGGAAGGTCTTGCTTCTGACTCTTTTTCAGGGTTGCTGGAAACTTTAAGACGTATTCATGTAGAAGGGATGGCTTCCTTTGACCAGACAATGGTCTCAATTATACGTGCCAGGAATGCAAACAAAAAAATTGAAGGAAAAAGCGAGTAGAAAATGCCAAAATATATGAGTAACGTAAAAATACAGGCTTCTGCAATTTTTGCCTGTATTCTTTGGGCTTCTGCCTTTATGGGAGGAAAATATGCACTTGCCTTTATTCCTCCGCTTCATTTGGCAGGTCTTCGCCTTATGATTGCTTCCTGTTTGCTTTTATTGTTTCTTCGTATTAATCCCTTCAAGGGGTTGTCCGGCTACTATGGTTGGGTCGCCTTGCTGAGTTTATTCCAAACAGTCATTGTTTTCTGTACGTTTAATCTGGGCTTGAATTTGGTTCCTGGTTCGTTTGGAGCCATTATCATAGGAGCTTCCCCTGCGGTATCCGCCTTGGTAGCTGTGCTTATACTGAAGGATGAGCACATGACTCTTCGAAAAGGCTTTGGATTGTTTCTTGGTCTTTTGGGAGTTGTCGTCTTGACCTTGAGTCGGGAACCCTGGACAGAAGCAGGGCTCCATGAATTCATGGGTGTGGGTTTGTTGATGATCTGCAATTTCTCTTCGGCCTTTGGGTATGTTATTATCAAGAAACGTCTGCAGGGACTTCCCCCTCTTTCGGTTAATTTTGTACAGACCTTTTTTGGGGGACTTGTGGTTTTTGTTCTGGCTTTTGTCTTTGAACCCATGGGGAAAGTTGTATATACGGTACCCTTGGTCTTGAGTGTTTTGTTTTTAGCGTCGATTACGGCTATTGCGGTTTCCTTATGGATGGTTATACTTATGCAACCCCAGGTGAGGATCTCGACTATTTCCATGTGGAAGTTCTTGATTCCTTCTCTTGGTGCAGTGCTCAGCTGGATATTCATTCCGGATGATAAGCCATCCTTATTAATGGTTTTTGTAATCCTGGCCATTGTGTTCGCAGTGGTTTTTACTGTATCGAATCCAGAGAAGCAATAGTTCTGTATTTATAGACTACGAAAATATGATATTCTATCAGGGATTGGAGTGAATGTTTGTATGAAAAGAGTTTCCACAAATCTGGATGTCAGAGTTGCAAATGCCGAAAAGGTTTATTCTGTTCTTCGTCGTTTTGGTGACCTGACAAAATCCGAATTGGTAGGGCATGTTCAATTGAGTTTTGCTTCTGTTTCAAATATGTGTTCTGATTTGGAAAAAGTGGGGTTGATCTCAGTTACGGAAAATGTTCGTTCCACAGGGGGAAGAAAAGCGGCAAGAGTAAGTTTTTGTCCTGATTTTGCCTATACCTTGGTCATTGATATGCACCATACCCAGCATGTTTTTATGGGTTTTGTAAACCTGCGCAATGAGATCCGGGACTGTACGAGATTTGAAGTCTCTGATGATGATTCGTTGGAAACAATTCTTTCGAATATAAAGACTTCATTTGACCTTTTGCAAAAAGGAAACGCAGGAAACATCTTGGGTGTCTGTGTAGGGGTTTCCGCTGCCTATGACCCGGTAACCGGTAGGTTGCTGCAAAGTTCCAATCCTGTATTTGAAGGGGTTCAACTCAAACGACATATTTCAGAGTTGTTTCCTGAAAAAATGGTAATTATCGATAACGATGCCAACCTTGCCGGACTTTCACAAATGATGGAAGGAACTGTTGTGGGAAAGAATCTCCTTTCAATATTCTTTACCCAGGGCATTGGATTGGGAATCGTAATCGATGGGAAGTTATATCGTGGTACCAATGGTTTCGCCGGGGAGCTTGGGCATATCAAGGTTTCGGGGCTTATGAAACCCTGTAAGTGCGGTGGTACCGGGTGTTTGCGTACTGTTGCCACCTTGGAATCCATTGCCCAGGATTTGGGAGAGATGAAACAATTGCATGATCTGGTAACTTCAGCAGAATATGCCTCTTATCTTGCCTTGCGCTATGCAGCAGGGGAAGAGCGGGTCATTCAACGTATAAATCTTTCAGCCCAAAAAATTGGAGAGGTCATGGCAGAATTGTTTGATCTTTTCAATCCCCAGGAGATTATGCTTGGGGGAAATATGAGTCCGTTGTTTCCGTATATGAAACTGCTTGTTACGAAACGATGCAAGGAATTATCCAATTTAGCACGAGCCGTTGACCTGCAGATTCGTTATGTTGAGGGTACTACTTCTGAACTTGTCTTGATCGGGGGTGGCGAACGGATGTTTCAGCATTGGATGGAAACCTCTTTCCTCAATTTAGCAATGATAATGGAAAAATGACAGGAAGTCCGTCTTGCATGGCTTGGTCAAGTTTTCTTGCGACTTGGGTAAATATCCTTTATACTGCCAAATTATGTTAAACCACAATGAGCGAAGGTTCTGGAGAGGAATGTTCATTTCCTACATTTCCATCATTTTTCTCTGTTTTTCCCTATATGTGGTTGTTGTTGCTTATGATTCATTTCAGCTTGGACGAGAGCGATATGAATTGGAAGATTCCAAAAAACTGGAAGCGGTCAGGACTGTATTTGATACGCGACTTGAAAGTGCGAATAAAATCATTTCGTCCATCAACTATTCTGAATCAGTACGTACCTTGCATAAAGTACTTGTGGAAAATGCTGAACTTACCAGTTCCGACTATTCCGCCATCCAGATTGATTTGCGGAGAAGTGTCGCAACGTTGGGAAATTTTGACGTAGATGAATTGCTTCTCTTTTTAAATGGCCAGAACCGAGTTTTCTCATCTTTAGGTGCATTGATCCTTGCAACCCCGTTTAATGCTGTGGAATATCCAAAACCCTATTTATATGTGAGTTCCGTTGCCCAGGCCTTTGCTTTTGACTCCGATAGGGTGACAATGCAAAAGCAAGCGTTGTTGTATTGTGATGATTTCAAATACTACGGAGGCACCAACCGGGGAGTTATCGTAGTTAATCTTAACCTTGATCGCCTAAAGAAGGATGTGGAGAAAATCCTTGGGAAGCAAACACCCTATAAGGTTATTTACCAGGGCAATAGTCTTTTTCCCTTGGCCGACGACAGCAAAGGAACCCTCTATGAGGAGATTGCTTGCACAAACCTGCCAAATTTGAAAATTCAGGTCTTTTTTCCTGCCTATGATTTCTTTATTTCGGATTACACTTCGGTTTTCTTGCCGATCGGGGTAGGCCTTGCCTTTTCGCTGATCTTTCTGCTCCTGGCCTTTTTTTACTCCCAGAAATATTACAAACCGATCAAGGAGATAACGCAACTGATGCCTGAGCAAACCGAGGAAACTTCCCAGGCGGATGGCATTGACAAGATGATCGAGAACTTGAAAGGCATCATCGGTGTCTATGCTGGGTATCAGGAAACCTTGACGACAATCTCCCCTTATATTGAGCAGGGAATGCTTCATGGAATGATGGTCAATGACTACCCGCTCAGTGTCAGTATCTCCCGAAAATTCTTGAATCTGGAAAAACCTTATTATTATATCTGTGCCGTTAATTTTTCATCGTCAGATGAGAAGGATTATGACATCTCAGAAGAAGCTGCCATTAAGCTTGATGCAGTCTTCTCAAATGAAGAATTGAAAATCTATTACTATCGTACGGATCGCCAGAACTATTTTCTCATCATAAATATTGAAAAAGATGAAGGAGTGGATGACTTGATTGCCCGGATTCAAAAATTTCTTACTGAATTCGTCTCATCCCGATGCAGTGTTACCATCGGGGTTGATGATTGCCGTGAAGATATTTCCGAATTCAAGGAGGCTTGTTCCTGTGCTCTTTCGGCACTTGCCAATATGGTTTCCCAAGGAAAAGGGGATGTATATTTCTACGAAAAGGAGATGAGCTTACATTCGGCAACGTATTATTTCGTACCCAATGCAGATGTATATCTTACCAAATTCGTACGGGATGAGGATATCGAGGGTTCTGTGAGGTACCTTGAAGATATTTTAAGACAGAATGAGATGAGGTATGAACTTTCTGCTTCTTCCGTGGCTGCTCTTGCCGATGAGTTGCATTATACTTGTATGAAAGTAGTAAGGAATCTCCATCTGCTGAATACAAATATCCAGATTGAGAAGGTTCAGAAAGAAATGACCCTTGCTGAAATCTTCACGTATTATGAGGCAGTACTCAAAACCCTTATTGAGGAAGAGAAAAAGCAAAAGGTCGCTTTGTCCTCCGATAACCTTTCGATGAAAATCCTGGATTTCGTGGATGAGAATTTTACGTTGCAACAACTCTCGCTCTCTTATTTGATGGATACCTTCGATGTAAGCAGCAAGTATATTTCTCTTTTATACAAGAAGCAGGCCACCACCTATTTGCAGTATGTAACCAATAAGCGCATTTTATATGCCCAGGAATTGATTCTTGCGGGAAACGTGAATTTTGAGACGATTTCCCAAAAAGTAGGGTATGGAAGCGTGTTGACCTTTCGGCGGAATTTTAAATTGATTACGGGAGTCACACCGAGTGAATTCAGGGAAAAACATAATCTGAGGCAGTGAATATCCCTATTTTCCTTTTTTAAAGCACGGGAAAATTTTGAACGTTTCGCTTTTGGTGAAATGGATCAAACAATTGAGTGTAGAAAGGGGAAACCTGAGGATGCGAAAAGAACTGCACTCTGCTGTGCACTATAACGATGATTATAAAATTCTGTCAAAAAGAAATTGGAACAGAGGGAAATATCTCGTCATCATGATGATTCCCGTGATGGCTTATTATATTTTGTTTTGCTATCTTCCGATGGTTGGCCTGTATATGGGTTTTACCCAGTTTCGGCCAGGTGCCGGATTCTCGGGGATTTTCAGCAGCAAGTTCGTTGGCCTGAAATGGTTCAGACAGTTCTTCCAATCTCCCTATGCCTTCAGGTTGATACGAAATACCTTTCTGCTTTCCTTTTATTCTTTGATCTTCGGATTTCCGATTCCTATTTTCTTTGCCATCTGCATTACCCAAATACAAAATAAAACGGTACAGAAGTCTGCCCAAGTGCTGACCTATTTGCCTTATTTCATCTCTACCGTCGTCGTTGTCGGTATGATCAATAACTTTCTTTCTCCTTCCAGTGGAATTATAAACCAACTTATTGTCGCTTGTGGTGGCAAGCCCGTAAACTTCCTTGGGCAACCACAATATTTCAGGGCAATCTATGTGCTTTCAGGTTCGTGGCAATCTTTTGGATTCAATTCAATAATCTTTGTGGCAGCAATCATGGCAATCCCTCCTGAACTGTATGAAGCCATGGACGTGGATGGAGCAAGCAAATTGAAGAAAGTATGGTATCTGGTACTGCCTTCGATCAGTTCGACCATCATTTTGTTGTTGATCATGTCCTTGGGCAATCTACTCAATGTCGGCTTTGAGAAGGTCTACCTGTTATATTCGCCCGGTATCTATGAAACCGCGGATGTCATACAGACGTATGTATATCGCCAGGGTATAGAAAACCATAATTACGGATATGCAACAGCCGTTGGACTTTTCAATTCGGTCATTACTTTCGCAATAGTCTTTTTGAGCAATAGATTTTCTCGGAAATTGACCGAGACTTCGGTCTGGTAATGAGGTGAAGGTATGAAGAAAGAAGGGGCTATACAGGAATTCAGGCATGAAGCTTTGGGCGACAAGATGTTCGATATGGTCGTCTGGTTGCTTGTGTTGCTTGCTGTCGTAATCTGTGCCTATCCCTTCCTGTATGTGATAAGCATTTCGATTTCCAGCGGAGCGGCCGTTAACCAAGGAAAGGTCTGGCTTTTCCCTGTTGATTGTAATTTTGATGTTTTCAAGATGGTTATGGGGTATTCCGATCTCTGGTTAAGTTATTCCAATACGTTCTACTACACGGTCGTAGGGACCGTGCTGAATATTCTTATGACGTGTTTGGCAGCTTATCCGTTATCACGGAAGAGA
The DNA here is from genome assembly GCF_963676625.2 of uncultured Sphaerochaeta sp. Lineage (GTDB taxonomy): Bacteria > Spirochaetota > Spirochaetia > Sphaerochaetales > Sphaerochaetaceae > Sphaerochaeta. The sequence goes on along the minus strand of NZ_CAXXYB010000004.1, from coordinate 990,622 downwards.
TTTTTCCTCAGGAAGAAGTTGAATTTCTTTTTGGCCTTCACCATGTATTTTTCTGGTGGCTTGATTCCGACTTATATCGTGGTAACCAGTCTTGGGTTGTACAATTCGCGTTGGGCGATGATTCTGCCTGTACTGATTTCCGTGTTCAACGTGATGATTTGCCGGTCGGCTTTCGAGGCGATACCAGAGGAGCTCTTTGAGGAGGCTTCCTTGGAGGGAGCCAATGATTTTATCTGTCTTGGCAGAATTGCCATGCCCCTGAGCAAGCCTACCCTGGCAGTGTTGACCTTGTATTATGCCGTTGCCAGATACAATGATTTTTTCAATGCCTTGCTTTATCTGGGAAAAAAGGAATTGCAGCCGTTGCAATTGTTTCTCAGAAAAATCTTGTTGCTTTCTTCAAACGAAATCATGCAAAACGCCGGAGGTACTACCGCGATTGCCGCCGCGGCGCAATCGACGCTGCAGGTTCGCTATGTCTGCATCGTGCTTGCGGTCATTCCCGTAATGTTGATTTGTCCCTTCATACAAAAATATTTAGTGAAAGGAACGATGCTTGGGGCTGTAAAAGGTTGAGGATTTGCCTATCTTGGAAAAGGAGAGAATATATGAAAAGGACTTGGAATCTTGTTCTCGTGTCATTGGTTCTGTTATTGCTTTTATCCGGTTGCGGAAAAAGTGGGAAAGAAGTCACCACGGAAAGTACTGCCAGCAAGTACGTCTATACTGGTGAGGCCCCTATCACGGACATTCAGGGACAGAGTTTGAGTACTCTTGCCCAGAATTCATATTATACCACCGTGGATATAAAAAAAGCCGCTATCGTGGAGAAGGTGCAGAAAGATGCAGGGATTAGCATTGACTGGACGTTGGTCGATCCTACGAACTATCCGGATGCCGTAAGCCCCATGCTTGCCTCTGGCGTGGACCTTCCCGATGTAGTTTTGCTTCCTGACCTGGACCAGAACCAGACCTATTTATCTTCAGGTATGTTTGTACCTTTGGATACCCATTTTTCCGAAATGCCTAATTACAAGGCCTGGCTTGATGCCAATCCGGTTATCAAGGCGAGTCTGACAGCTTCCGATGGTCATATCTATTATGTGCCGACCACCAACGTAACCCATAATTATCAACCGGTATTGATGTATAATATGAAGTGGCTCAAGGATGCTGGGCTTGCAGTTCCCAAGACACTGGATGAGTTTGTTGCGGTGTTGCGCTATTATGCCTCCCATGATATGAATGGCAATGGCCTTGCCGATGAGATTCCCATGTCAGTCAGGGCTAATTTCCTGCCTTATATGTTTGGTCCTGCCTTTGGATTGAATTTCACTTCCGATATTGGTTCTGGATTCTTTGAAAATGATAAGGGGGAAGTGGTTTATGCGCAGTCAACTCCACAATACAAAGAGTACCTTGCTTTCCTCAATGGCTTGTACAAGGAAGGGTTGCTGGAAGTCGAGTATACAACCTTGACCAGAGACCAGATTGTTGCTCGTTTTGCTCAGGATAAGACAGGGATTACCTTCGATTATGGTTGGCAGCAGTCCATGACCTATAGTCCCCAGCTTCCTTATTATGATGGTACCTTGGAAAATGGAGTGGTTGCCCAGCAACCGCTTTCGGGACCGTCAAAAGGATTTTTTGTAGGAAGGAATGCTGTCGGTTCGGTATTTGGCATAACCTCTTCATCCTCAAAAATAGATCTTGCCGCGAAATGGCTTGATTGGGCGACCTGCGAAAAGAACCAGGAGATGTATGTCTGGGGTATTGAAGGTGAAAGTTATACCGTAGAACCCGATGGCTCCAAGAAATATACCACGAAAGCTTCTGATAATACCTGGTTGCAGCAACTTGGTATCAATCCTGCCCAGGTACTTCCTGCACACCAGTCGGTGGAAGCTACCAATGCTTTGGTTGCTCCTTGGCATGCAAAGCAAGATGCCTATATTGCGCAGTTCGTGAAGGACCCCTGGCCGTTTATCTATGCCACCGAGAAAGAAGCTGAGATCAGTGCACAGTATATGGTCGATATCCAGACCTATGTCGATGAAATGGCTGTTTCTTTTGTAACGGGAGTTACTCCCTTGACGCAGTATCAGTCGTACCTTGATGCTCTCGATCGTATGAATCTACCTGAAGTCTTGAAGGTCAGGACTGCACAGTATCAGCGTTTCAAGAGTGCCTTGAAGTAAGGATTGCTGTTTGATAGGATAGCGTAGATTCCCTTTACGCTATCCGTTTTTCTTTGGAAAGGAATGCAATATGTTCTATGGAAGTCTGAAGAGTTTTGAAAGTAAATTTGATGCGCTTGCCAGAAAAGAGGCCTTTCAGGGAAAGACAGCAAAAGAGTTGCTTGCCTGGCAAAAAAGTGCCCAGACAAAACTTTGCTCCTTGCTTGGCTTGGAGCTGATGGAAAGAATTTCGCCAATACCTGTAGTACTTGACCACACTAGGCTTGAAAATGGAATTACGAGGGAAAAGGTATTGATTCGTACGGAAGACGAAGTTTTCATGCCTTTCTATATTCTCATTCCTGATTCAGCGGGACCTGATACCAGAATTTTCATTTGTCCTGCAGGGCATCAGGGAGCAGGCAAGGAATCGGTGGCTGGCAATGGTGAGCAACCTTTGGTCAAGCAGATGATTTCTTTCTATAATTATGACTATGCCCTGAAACTTGCCAAAGCAGGTTTTGTGGCAGTAGCCCCTGATCCCCGGGGGTTCTCTGAGCGCAGGGATGAAGCAAAACAAGCAGAAGAGGATATCCTTTCCTCTACGTGTTTTCATCTTGCCCATATGGCAGAACCCCTTGGGTATACTGTTCCTGGTTTATTGGTATGGGATTTGATGCGGCTTGTCGATTATCTGGTGGAGCGTGGCAATTGGTCGGTGGAAGATATTGCTGTTCTGGGATTTTCCGGGGGCGGCATGCAAAGTCTTTATCTTGCTGCCTTGGAACCACGTATCCAGATGGCTTTTATCAGTGGTTATTTTTATGGTTTCAAGGATTCCCTGCTTGTGCTCAACGGAAATTGCAGTTGCAACTATGTGCCTTCTTTATGGCGAAGTTTCGATATGGGGGATATTGCATCCTTGTTCGCTCCTCGACCTCTGGTCATCCAATCGTGTAGCGAGGATCATCTCAATGGATCGAGAGGCATGAAAAATGTGCAGGAACAATATGCAATCGTACAAAAAAACTACGAACTATTGGGTGCCTCCAAAAAACTCTATCACGATATCGTATCAGGGGAACATCATTTTTCCGATACCCATATGCTTTTGGCACTCGAAACTGTATTGGGAGAAGTACATGCTTGAACTTTCCGTAGGACATAATGGCCGGTATGATTTTTATTCGATTCAAGAAGCTTTGAATCAAGTTCCGTACGGGACAAAAGCCTTGATACGGGTAAAAAAAGGACTGTACCGGGAAAAATTGTTTTGTGACAAGAAAGATATCACTCTTTTGGGTGAAGGCCCTGAAGAGACTGTCATTACCTTTTCCGAGGGTGCCTATGAAATGCTTCCCGAAGGACGCAAACGAGGGACCTTTCGCTCCTATACTGCGTTTTTTTCCGGGAAACGGGTGCATCTTGCCCATCTGGGGATAAAAAATGAGGCAGGGGATGGACGGACAGTAGGGCAATCGGTGGCGCTTTATCTGGATGTACGACAAAGTATTTTGGAAGATATCCACTTGTATTCCCATCAAGACACTCTTTTCCTGGCACCACTTCCCGAAAAAGAACGGGAAGTGGATGGCTTCTTGGGGCCCCGATGTTTTTCAAGACGTGTCTCTGCTGAGGTGTTGGTCAAGAATTCTGTCATCCAAGGTGACATCGATTTTATTTTTGGTGGTGCCGATGCCCTTTTTGACTCTTGCACCTTGGTTTCCCTGAACCGAGGGGAGAAAATCAACGGCTATGTTGCCGCTCCCTGTGGCAAGAAAGAGGAGAGGGGCCTGGTCTTTTATCGATGCAATTTTTGCTCAGAGGGCTGTAGTGCCGAATCGGTCTATCTTATGAGACCTTGGCGTCCAGAAGGGAAGGCAACGTTCCTTTGCTGTACCTATGGAGAGCATATCAATAGATTGGGAGTTTCGCCTTGGTCAGGGAAGGAAGACGAACATTCCTATACCTTTGCTGAATTCGACTCCCATTCTTCTTTTCCTCTGGAAAGAAAAACACCTGCAAGCCTGCTTGAGGAGAAAGCTGCTTTCTCTCTGCTTGCCTCTTTCTCTAAATAGAATAGCTTTCAGACCCAGCATTGTTAGCGAATAACTTCATTCAAGGGAGTTTTTATAACAAAAGATCCTTTGCAGGACCTTTTGTCTATTGGTAGGAAAACGTACTTTTACGGTCTGAACGAGATGGTAGCTCCCAGGCTGAGGGCCCTTCCCGAATCGTCAAAGAGATCGAGGGCGCGGATATCAGCCGAGATATAGACTGACTTGAGGAATTCTATGGGAACCAATCGCAGTCCCACGTTTATCATACCCCTGTTTTCGGCATTGCCTGCACTTGGCGACACACTGTAGGATACGTTGCCGAAGTCGATAAGGGCTTTCAATTTGTCATTGAAGGTATCCTTGAAGAAGGGGATCTCGAATCCCATGCCGAAATTGATGTCCGTATTGAGGTTGTCGTCAAAGGTGTATCCAAGCAAGATGGTAGTTTTGGACGGCCAGTCAATGAAGGAACTGTTGAATGTACTGGCAAAATAGACCTGGGCGGCAAACTGGGTATTTTCTCCTACGTTTATGGCTTGGGCGACTGCTCCGATTGCCATTGAGGTGTTCCCGTTTTTTGACAGTCTCCATTTGACGTTCAAAAGCAAATCGGTGGTATTTTCCGTGATGTCCGCTGCAAGGCCCAGTTCATAGGTATTTGAAAAACCTACTTGCAAATAGGGGATATTGGCAAAGGTTCCTGAGGTGATGATTGCAGAATACCCTGTCGATACCGATGTGTCCTTTGAACTATATACTGGTTCTGCACTCGGTATTACCAGATATCCATTTACTCCTCCCAAGGTTGCGTTTCCTGCTTCGCTTGCAAACAGGGAGACAGGAAGGAAAGACAGGGCAAGGAGGACAACAAGCAAGATGGCTCTATTATTTTTCATATATTCCTCTTCAAGTATGTGTGTTCGTATATGGTAAGGTTCTCGAAATTTGCACTGAGAGTCAAGGCGTGCGAAGCTTTATTGTAAGAGCATAGAGTCTTCTGGCTATGGAAGTGCTTTCCCCTATTGTTCATATTTTTAGACAAAAATACCGAATAGTCAAAAAATATAAACAGTATGCAACAAAGGGGCTTACAAGGATGATGAATTGGATACGAGTATGTTCAAGAGCAGTGCGCTGTTCAGAATTGTTCTGTATTTGGAGTTTATCCATACGTACAAAAAGCCTTGGTCCTTGAACTCCAGTATACAGGAACCCAAGGTACCAAGGCAAAATCCATGTTCCCTAAAGAAATTTTTGTACATCTGCGATAGTAAAGCTTCTTTAGGGAACCAAAAGCTCCAGGATCTGTTTGATCAATTCTTCAATTCGTTGAGGATGTAATCGATTAGCTTGATTGAATCATTTGTTACTTTATCGATAGAATTGGAATCATAGGCCACCTTCTCCACGGCATCATTCAACACCTTGACGATTTCTGCATTTGAAGAAAGGTAGTTACGGTATAACCCTTGGTTCTTTTGGGCATATACTGTTGCCTTGATGATATTTTCATTGATCAAACCAGCACTCTCACAAGCCTCTTGTACTGTATCTACAGGAGGTACTGCCCTGACATCCTTGAGCGTTTTACCAGCCTCCAGGTCGTTCAGGAAATAGTTGATGAACTTTGCCGCTTCCATGGGGGCTTTGCTCTTGTTCGAAATAGCCAATAATTGGGATGGAACAATGATAAGTCCTGTATTCTTTGCATTCTTCATGACAGGCAGGATGAAGGTTCCCATATCGTCTTTCATATCGCCTGCAACTGCGTCATACAAGCTGGTCCACGAAAATTCCATTACAATATTTCCGTTGAGCCATTTTGGATTGGTCCAAATCGAATTTAGGAATACATTTCCTTCTTGGGCAGGAATGACAACCTTTTCGGTGTACAGCTTGGAAATGAAGGACAAGGCATTCTTGAATTCATCGGCAGAGAAACCTCTTGTGTAATCATCTTTGATAAGCTGATTGCCGGTAAGTTGTACGAGATAGGGCAATAGGACAAATTCCGTCATGTCAACTGAATCGGCATTCAGCAAATATTTTTCAGGATCTTGTTCCTGAATCTTCTTGCCTATGTTCACGAAATCGTCCCAGGTCCAGGTAGTATCCAAGGAAGTGGAGATGCCAAATTTATTGGCAAGAGTCTTGTTGATGATGGAAGTCCTGGCATTCAATCCGGTTGGCAAGGCAATGAGTTTCCCGTTATACATACAATAATCGTCGAGAAATTGCTTGCTGAAACCTTTGGTGTCGAGTATTGATGAATACTGGCCCAAGTCTGCAAAGAAATCGCCTGCCGAAGTAAAATCACCCATCCAAGGTGGATTCAGTTGCACGATATCGGCGACTGTTCCCCCTGCCAATTCCGTGGCAATTTTCTCCCGTTCACTTTTTCCTCTATATTCCGCAGCGATTTGGACATTAGGATTCTTTGCCATGTACTGATCGATTACCGCTATGGTAGCCTTATGGCGTGAATCATTGCCCCACCAAGAAAAGCGTAAAGAAACCGGACCTGAATCCGTAGTAGCATCTTTTTCAGATGCCCCCGAAGCAAATAATCCTGAACTGGCCACCGCCAACATGGCAATCATGAGGCCAACGACGATACGACTTCCTTTTTTCATTGTAACTCCTCCCTTTATTTTCAATGCAATGGTACAATGTTTATCTAAGCTTCTTGAGGGAGCAGTCCCTCGGTGATTATTGCCGTATAGTATTTCAGTAGTGGCAACAACGTTTGTGCACAGCGTTTCGGACCGACCGGGCAATCATAAATTACGGTAAAGGCATCCCTCTTGGTTTTTGAGAAATCATAAATCGGTGGTTGGTTTTCCTTGGTAATCCAATTGAACATTCCCAATCCGGCTTCAAGATAGTCCTTCTTGCCTGTAAGTTCGTATCCGATTTCCAAGACTTCCAGAACCATTCCGTTCAAGTTTTGGTAACGTATGGCAGGATGTTGTTTCCCGAAAAACATATTGGCTCTCGGTATCAAACACTCTTTGACCAGATCGTCAATTACCATCAGAAGAGTGTCCCTCACTTCTTTGGTTTTGTTGAATTGGTAGTAGGCATAGAGTCCGACCAAACCTACATCAATCATGAAGGGTACCCTGTCAAGGTAGTTATCTGGGTAGGGACTTGTCCAGTTCCCGTACAGCTTTGCCCACGTTATATACGTTTGGACGATGGGTTTGCAGGCCTCGAGCCATCGTTGTTCATGGGTTTCTGTGAAGAGAGAGAGAAAAGTACGTAAAGACCAACCGATCTCGCGCGGTTCAATTGTCCCCGGATCATTATAAATAGGCAAGGCTACCAACTCGAGAAGCTTTTCTCCGATGGTATACGCAGTTTCCAATCCTATGGGGTCTCCTGTCAGATGATAATAATCCAGGAATCCCTCGACCCATTGGTGACTGGGTACCGGTTGTCCTGATACGTGGTCGATGCTATGGGTATACAGTAATCCCTCATGATAGGGATGTTGGCTAAAATGGCAGACATCAACATCGTACCAATGCCTGACAGCAGCTACCAGATAATCAAAATAACGTCTGTCTCCCGTCCTGGCAAACATGACCATAAAATTATGGGGCATGTCATATTCGTTGTTTATCCAGATATCACGTCCCTTGCTTCTTCCTTGCTTGGAATATTCCCATTCAGGACCGTCTCCGAAATGCAAGAATCCCAGACCTTTTGCCCGCGAATCAACAAATCGGTAGAGAAAACGTTCAGTTGGATGATGGTAGAGGTCGGAGACTTCTTTGCCAAAGACCTGTGCCTTCATGTAGGTTTCTACCTCAAGGGATGGAACCGGAGGCATTTCGAGCATCAGAAGCCGGTCGACCAAGAACTTCTCTTCCAAAGCCGGTTCATGGAGGAATAGATCGAATCGCAGTGTCTTGGCAACACCCTGGGGAATTTTTATCATAGGGTAGGTGCGAGGGAAAAGAGACAATACCAATTGGTTTTCTTTCATTTCCAGGGCTTTTGGAAAATTCTGGTAAGCTTGGTACAAGGAAGCAGTAAAAGCACAGGTTCCATCGTTCCAATCACTGGCAAAAATACTGAACAGGACTTCAGGAAACATTTCATTGGGTGTTTCAATAATGGTATCTGCACTGATTTCCTGGTTTAGGACTTGGTCATAGGTTCCTTTTTGTACTTGGTAATTGAAACTGGAGGTAAATAACTTCTTTTCAACCAATTTTGTATCGGTAACGGAAGGTTTAAGGATGAATTCAGCCCCACTGAGGAATTCAAAGGGATAGTTGGTATCATATTTCAATCCTGCTTGTTCATTGGTGAGTTTGAGGACTTCCGTAACATCCTCTTTTCCTTTTTCCGTATTGATTATTTGATGTTCCGCCCGAAGGACACTTGAATTGGCATATGCTATGAGGGTAAATACAAAATCAAACCAACTCTGTCCTGTCTGGTCATAATGCCGACCCTTGCAACGAACCATTGCCCTGATTGGCCCTGCTTCCAGGATGGTCCATCCCTTGGCTCCTATTATTGCCGTGAAAGCTTCGCCCGATTCATTATATATCTTGGGTCCTTCGATCTGGTTTTCCGTGAGGCAAGTTCCTTGTCCCTCTATTTTTTGTATGGGAGGACTCCCAGGGCCTGCAAGAATGCACGTAATCTTACCTGTATCGATGACCATGCTTCCGTTCGGTCCTGGAGCCACCGAAACCTGGGGGGTGAAGGTATATTGGGCAGTTTCTATATCCAGAAAGAAATCCGTTGGTTTGTTTTTTACAAAATCAGCGAGAAAATGTACCAATAAATAGCGAATGGAACCATCCTGATGATAATTGGTAGCTGCTACTTGGGAAGGAAGGCATTTCCCTTCTTTTGTTTTTATCCGGACGTTTTGAATATTGTTTTTCAGTAACGCTCCTTGAGAAAATGGGACTGATATCTTTACTGGTTCAGAGGTTTTATTATAACGAGAAATGGTTTCAAAATGAATTTTTATCATACTGCAGAGTATAACATCGGTGTTTTAGACCCAAAAGTTATCAACTTCAGCTAAAAGGTATCATTATCAATCACTCGAGAGGGATTCCGTGGGTACTTCCGTGCCAATTCCGATACGAAAAAAAATACCGGTTCCATGACCAAGAATACTATAGACCTTAAGGTGGCAGGTTTCATCATACTGGAGAATCAAACGGTTATTTACATTCTTCAATCCCACTTGTTTTTCTTGCGGAGTCGTGTTTGATTCCAATCCTTCACGAAGGGCAGCCAGCCTGTCTGCAGGGATGCCAAGGCCGTTGTCCACTACACTTACCTGAAGGTATTGTCCACGTTTATGGATACGTATCCTGACCAATGTCAATCTTTCTTCCGGGGGAAGTGCATGGCTTATGGCATTCTCGATGAGAGGTTGGAAAATCAAGCGGATTACAGGGATTTCGTCACATTCTTCCTCTTCATAATCCCAAATTACCTGGAAACGATTGCCGATTCTGTATTGGTTCATGGCGATATAGGTTCTGGCCATGGTAATTTCTTGTCGTAGTGGAACTAGTGTAGTTGGATTACCCAGGGAGTAACGCATAATGTTGGCGAATTGGCTGACTATCTTATTTGCTTGCACAGGTTTTCCTGTGGCTTTAAGGATTTCCAGGTCGATTGCCTGCAAGGTGTTGAAAATAAAATGCGGGTTTATTTGGTATTGCAAAGCAGCAAACTTTGCACTGAGCAATTCATATTGGTGTTCTGCAAGTTCGGCTTTGAGCGTTGCGTTGTTTACGAACATTTTTGTAGCGCTTTCCAAAATATAGAAATAGGCATTGCTTCCTTTTCGGTCCAAATCAAGAAGCATCTTTTCCTGTAGGTTTTTTTCAAAGATCGTGACTATCTTACTTACTTGCAGGTAGTTTTTTCTCGTAAACATAAGAGCAAGGAGCATCGAAAGAATTGTTGTTATGATTGCCACAAAGAGTGTGACATTCAAGAGTATCTGGGGCGTTGCATAAATCAATTTGTTTGGAATAAGGGAGATGAAACGAAGATCATATTTTTCCATTTTCAAGGAAGTCAGATAATAATCCCCCCTTTTCATTCCCTTGGTTTTCAAGGCAAGGCTTTGCGTGTAGGTGGAAGCTTTCAAGGAATCGGAAAGCAAGGAGGAGTCTCTGTTTTCAAAGAGTATCTTTCCTTTTCCATCTGATACCCAAAGGGCTTCCTTTCCCACATGGGCTATTGAATCCAATAGGGTAGAAAAGTAGTTTTGATAGAGATTGACCACGATAACTTCGTTGTACATCGTTTTTTGGTAGATGGAAATTACCGGAACACCTTTTTCCTCAAAGGTATATTGCTTGATGGTACGGGCTTCTATCCAGGTATTTAGTTTCTTGTCATGAGATGCAATGCTCTCATACCACCCCTGGTCTATCATCTCTTTTTCTTTTTTTCTCTCTCCATTGACAATGACATAGGGAGCTCCAGTTTTTCCGATGTAAAGGGAATGAATATAATATTTTGAGTTCAAGATCGTGGCCTGATATCTGCTCAACTGTTCCAGGGAGGCAAGAGCCTCAGTTGATGGATTATCCTCGTCCAGGACCTGAAAGAGACTGATATGGACATCAGCTTTTGATTCAATGAATATCTTTGTCTGTAACATTTCGTCAAACAGATCCTCGAGGCTCAAGGAAGAGAGGGAAAAGAGAGATTGGGTATTGTCTTCGATCAAGCTGGTCACTCTCCCTTTGACAATCCAAATGATAAGGGAGCTGAATAAGAGCATGGGGACGAGCAGAAGCAATAGGTATCGCTCAAAGCTGGTTACAAAGAAACGTCTGCTCATTGTATGGGAATTTTTTTGCATCAAATTCCAGCCTCTCTGTATTCCCAGGGAGTCTTGCCGAAATATTGTTTAAAAGCACGGGTAAAGTTCTTTGGGTTATCGTATCCGACAGCAAAGGATATTTCATAAATACGGAGATTGACATCCTGGAGCAGGCTGACGGCTTTTTTCATCTTGACTTCCAGTAGATAATCCGAGAATTTCTGGTCTGTTTCACTTTTGAATAATTTGGAGACATAATTGGGACTGAGCGCTACCAATAATGCAGCTTCATCAAGGGTTGCGTGGGCATATTCCCTGGATACATACGTTTTGATGGTTTCCGTTATCTGTTTATAATAGCCGTTATATTTTTCCGATTCTCTTTCAGGATAATTGATTCTATCAAGTTCCTCTTTTATCTTGGTCAGGGTCAGCGACAAGGCTTCCCTGTCCAAGGGTTTCAAGAGATACTCCTTGACTCCATAGCTGATCGCTTTCTTTGCATAGGAAAAATCTGCATAGCCGCTCAAAAGAATCACCAAGGTTGGAATCTTCCTTCGTCTCAGTTCCTTGACGAACTCTATTCCATCCATATTTGGCATTTTTATATCAGTAATTACCAGCTCTATTGGATTCTGGGCAAGAAATTCCAGGGCAGCGGAAGCGTAATTGAAAGTTTTCGCAATTTCGAACCCGAATTCACTCCAGGGAAAGTGATTTTCCAAACCTTCCAGGATATTTACCTCGTCGTCTAACAGCACTATTTGGTACATAGGGTCTCCAGAACTTTGATTAGCATAAGAAATGATACCTTTTGACGAAAATCAAAACCTATCCTGCATTTTTGTGAATGATATAATCATAAGCACGAAACGTTCGTTTCGCAAGAACAATTCCGAGGAGCTGAAACCAGTATGATAAAAGCAGGAAAAAGGACTTTGGTGCACCAAAGATATAGACAATTTGAGGGCTTGATATTCATTGCTCCCTGGATTATCGGTTTTGCACTTTTTCAATTCTATCCTTTTATTTCTTCCTTTGTATATTCCTTTACCAATTACAATATCCTGAGCAAACCAAAGTTCATTGGTTTTGCAAATTATGTCAGATTGTTTACCATTGACCCTGATTTGAAAAAATCCATTGGGACAACCCTGTTGTATGCCTGCATCTCTGTTCCCGGTAAACTGATATTTGCCTTGGGTGTCGCCCTGATACTGAATATGAAGATCAAGGGGGTGAACGGATTCAGGACAGTTTTTTATCTTCCTTCCATTCTTGGGGGAAGCGTGGCTATTTCTGCCTTATGGAAATTGATGTTCATGAAAGAAGGAATAGTCAACGATCTATTGGGAAAACTCTCTATTCCGGCTATCGATTGGCTTGGGTCTCCTCATATAGCCCTTATTACCATAAGCCTTTTGCAAATCTGGCAGTTTGGCTCTTCCATGGTTCTTTTCCTTGCAGCTCTCAAGCAAATTCCAGCTGAATACTATGAATCGGCCTCCATCGAGGGAGCTTCCTTGACCAAGAAGTTTTTTTATATCACGTTCCCCATGATTACCCCGATTGTTTTTTTCAACCTCATCATGCAGTCCATCAATGCGTTGCAGAATTTCACTTCTGCCTTTGTCATCACCAAGGGTGGACCTTTGAAATCCACCTATCTCATTGGTCTGAAACTTTATACTGAAGGATTCAATAACTTTAAAATGGGGTATGCCTCTGCTATCAGTTGGATTATGTTTGCAATCATCCTTGTCTTCACGCTTATCATATTTCGTTCATCCTCAGCGTGGGTGTACTACCAGGATGGAGGGAAGTTTTAATGTATACGATAAAAAAGAAATCCTTTATTACGAGTATCAGGTATCTTGTTTTGATCCTGTTTGCCTATCTGATGTGTTACCCTTTTATTTGGATGTTCTTGGCCACTTTCAAGACAAATGCGGAGATCTTTACCTCTGCCAGGGGGCTTCCTTCTCATTTTAATCTTGATGCCTATATCGCAGGCTGGAAAGGTGTCGGAAAAACGTCGTTCTCACTTTTTTTCATAAATACCCTCAAGATGGTAACGCCAACGGTTCTTTTCACCGTAATATCTTGTTCCATTGTTGCCTATGGCTTTGCACGCTTTCGCTTTCCCGCAAAGAGAATATTCTTTGCCATCATGATTTCCACCTTGATGCTTCCTAATTCCGTAATTATCATTCCCCGCTATCTTCTTTTCAACAAATGGGGTTGGCTGGATTCCTATCTTCCGTTTATCGTTCCTGCTCTTTTCGCTTGCTATCCGTTCTTTATTTTCATGATGCTTCAGTTCTTGCGAGGTATCCCGACAGAACTGGATGAGGCGGCTCGAATCGATGGTTGCAATTCCTGGAATATATTCGGGAGAATTCTCTTGCCCTTGATGAAACCAGCGCTCTTTTCAGCTGGATTGTTTCAACTCATGTGGACCTGGAACGATTTTTTCAATTCACTTATCTATATAAGCAAGGTGGAGAAGTATCCTCTTTCCCTGGGATTGAGAATTTCCCTTGACTCGGCTTCTGCGGTACAATGGAACCAGGTAATGGCTATGGCTTTGTTGTCTATATTGCCGCTTGTCATCTTGTTCTTTTTTACGCAACGCTATTTTGTTGAAGGGGTCTCGACTACTGGTATCAAGGGGTAAAGACAAATGGAAATACGAAAATGGATCAAAAAAGGTGCGGAACTTAAAAAAGAGATTGATGAAGCTTTGGTTTGCGATGGGCAATTGGCCCTATGGCCTATCGGGCAATGTGGTTTCATTATTAAAAGTACTGATCTGGTGGTAGGAATTGACCTTGTTCTCAGTGATTTATTCGATAAACAAGGGAAGTCCAGAAGGTTGTTTGCCCCACCTTTCGAACCAAAGGACTGTCCTCATCTTGATTATCTGTGTTGTTCCCATGCCCATGCAGATCATTTGGACCTGGGTACCGTGCAAGGGGTGTTGTTATCAAATCCTGATGCAAAATGCATTGTTTCCGCGGCCCATGGGAATTTGCTGAAAAAAGTTGATCCTGCCCAAGTTCTTTTGGTCAGGCAAGAGGAGAAGCTTGTTTTATCATCTACGTGCTCTTTGGAGGCTGTTGCGGTTGCCCATGAGAATTATGTCTTCGATGAACAGGGGAATTCCCAGTTTCTTGGGTTTCTCTTTGATTTTGGATCCATCCGGCTTTTTCATAGCGGTGATGCAATCTTGGAACCTGTCTTGGCAAACAGGATGCAGAAGGCACGCCCCCTTACTATCCTGCTGCTTCCCATCAACGGAAGAGATGAGCGAAGGCACCAGGAGGGTATAATCGGAAATATGGATGCGGCGGAAGCTATTTCTTTTGCAAGGGCCGTTCAGGCAAAACTTTTGGTTCCGACCCATTTTGATATGTTTGCCGCCAATGGTGCAGACCCTGCTGTCTTTGCTTCTCTTATGCAGGAAAACTGTCCTGAAATACTGTATCATATTCCGTTGCTTGGAGAACAATTCCGATATGGAAAGGAATGAAGGTATTCAGAGGAGAAGGTAAGGCCACTTTGCAATAATAGGTAGATGATGAGCAGTAAGTGATAGCACCCAAAAACATGCTTCTTGCGGTATTATAAAATAAAGGATAGGAAGACGAGCAAGGATTGCCCATTTTCCTATCCTTTCTTGGTAGGGAACGAAGGGCTAGATTCCTTCGTTGAATCCCATCGTGTAAGAAATTTTTATTGCTGTTTCCCTGAGTTTGGGAATGGCTGCCTCGACTTCCTCGCCTTTCATATAGGGTTCCAGGGCGGAAAGGCTGATTCCTGCAATAATCTGGCCGTTCTTTCCATATACCGGTACCGCACTGCAGTTATCTCCACTGATAAATTCGTTTCTGTCTCGTCCGACTTGTTCCAGACGGACCTTGTTCAATTCTTCCTTGATTCCTTCAGCGGTTGTTATGGTGCTGAGTGTGTATTGTTTCATTCCACGATCTTTGATGAGTTGGTCAATTTCAGCTTCGGGTAAGGTGCAGGTAAGAATCTTTCCCAGTCCCGTGCAGTGGAAGGGAAGGGTCCTTCCCGGTGTGAAATAGGTTCTGGGAAGGGATTGGCTGTCAATGCGGTCTATTACCAGGACATCACCTTGATAATAGACTGCCATGTTGAGGTTTGCCTTGGGAAAGACATTCCAGAGCAATTCCAGATAGGGCATGCAGACTTTCCGTATTTCTACGGAATGAAGGGCGTTCCTGGATAGCCTCAGGGATTTAAGGGAGACAGAATAGAGTCCGGTGGAAGAATCCTTTATCATATAACCGGAATTCAAAAGGGAAGCCAAGAGCCTGAAGGCCATATTGGTATTGATATCGAGGGCCGAACCGATGTCCTGGATAGATACTGGTCCTGATTGCTCACTGGCAAAATCGAGAATCTGAAAAGCGCGTTCAACGGTCTTGATATTGTAGCGGTCAGGATCTGAATCCATATATATTTCCTTTTTTGGGGCTTGGTATGAATTATATATACCATTTCCTTAATTAATGTACTTCTTATACTATCAAGAAATCAGTAGGAAATCAAATGTTAGTTGATAAAAACCAAAACTAATTTGGCAATTACCAATGGAAATCATACGAAAGGTTTTTTAGTATTGCTCCAGGCACTGGAAATGGTTAATCCTTCCTGTTGGGTACGTGCCCAACGTGTATTGATATAGTCGGGTAGTATTCTCCTGAACCAAGGAACAACACTTCTTGCAAAGGACATTGATACGATAAAACTGAAGGCTCTTGTTCTCGGCGATGATTTTCCTATTTTAACACTATGGAAATGACGGCCCATTGGTTGAGGTTCCTTGTGGAGTCCGTCTTATATACCCACATTTTTATGAGTATAAAATGGAAAAATTACAATACGAGCTTTTTTAGAGTATAAATCAATATATTTTTGAAAAAATTATGCAATAGATATTAATAATCAAATAAAAGTTGACTTATCTAAAAAATGCCCTTACACTTTTTAAAGAATTACAAAAGAACAGTACATATTTTATGTAACTTAATGCCTTGGAGGGATTAAAATGAAAAAATTACTCGCATTAGCTCTTGTCTTCACCGTTTGCATTTCATTTACGTTTGCAAATGGTCAAGAGGAAAAAGGATCATCAACAAGCGAATCTCCCGTAAAATGGGTTAAATCAGTCGAAGTTCAGGTTCCCGCCCGTGCCGGTGGTGGAACAGATGTAATGGCAAGAACATTGGGTAACCAGGTTGCTAAGTTGGCAGGCAATACAATAACCATTGTAAATAATACTGATGGAAGTGGTGTTGTCGCCATGGAAAAAGTTCGCACGGCAAAAACAGATGGCAGCACGATCCTGCAATTTCATTCTACCATGCTCATCAAATCCGCAACTGGCGTATACAAGTATAATGCAGTTGATGATTTCAGTATCATCGGTGTCTCCCATATGACTGAATTGGCCGGATATGTATTGGTGGCGTCTGCCGATTCTCAGTACAAGACTGTCGATGATCTGGTAAAGGCGGCTAAAGCGGCTCCCGGAACCTTGCTCTTTGGTGTAGAGACTGGTGGAACAGCCCATATTGAGTCAGGGCTTTTTGCGAAGGCCGCTGGAATCAAGGTCAAGTTTGTCGAAGCTGGTAGCGATACCGAGAAATTGACTGCCTTGGTTGGAAAAAATATTGATGCTTGTTTTGTAAACCCAAACCAGGCAAAGCAATACATTCAAGCCGAGAAGGCAACAGCTCTTGGTGTAGTATCCATTGACTCCACTGGTGGAAGAAGCTCGGTACTTCCCGATGTCCCGAGTTTCCAGGAATTGGGATATGATTTTGCGTTTGGAACTTACAACCTATTCCTCGGTCCAAAAGGAATGGATCCTGCCTTGATATCCATGATTCGCGATTATTATGTACAGGCAGCAGCTGATCCTTCAGTCAATGCAATCCTCGAACCTGCCGGATTTGCAATGGAATTCTATTCTCCTGAAGTTGGTCTGGCCGCAGTGAAGAAACAACAAATGGAACTTAATGAAGTTACTGCAGAATTAGGTCTGGTGAAGAAATAACCAAGAGATAGTTTCGAACCAATAAAAAGATAAGTTTGGCGAGAGGGAAACCTCTCGCCAAGGAGTATGAAGAGATGAAATTGAAACGAGACCAAATTGCCGGCGTCTTATTGATATTGCTTGGCTTGGTTGTTTTTATAATAATACAACAATTCGATGTAAAGTTTTCCCTGTCCTATCCAGGACCGAAATTCTTGCCAGGACTTGCAGCCATTGGCTTTTTTATTTGTGGTGCCGGGATATTTGTTTCCAGTACCTTGAACAAAAGGGATGAAAAAACTTTTCTCCTCAAGGAAGGCTGGTTGCGTTTAGTGTTTAGCCTGATTCTTCTTTGTGTATATGTCTTGATGCTGAAATATTTTGGTTATTTATTGATAACCCCAATTTTCACCTATGTGATCGTGACACTATTTGCCCATGGAAAACCGACTAAAACAATAAACAGGATCATCTTCTCAATTTTGGTGAGCCTAATAATTTATTTTATATATTCTTACATTTTTAAACTGCCCTTACCTAGCGGGCTGTTGTTCGAATAAAGGAAAGAGGACGCAACATGTTAACATATCTTCCATATATTTTATCACAATTTGGTAATCCCTATAATTTAGTCCTCCTCGTCATGGGAAACGTAATTGGTATTATCTTTGGGGCTATTCCAGGTCTGTCTGGAACCTTGGCCGTGGTACTGTTCATGCCCTTGACCTTTTCAATGGCAACAGGTCCTGCAATAATACTGCTGATCAGCCTTTGGGTCGGGGGATGTTCAGGAGCTTTCATAGGGTCAATCCTTCTTGGAATCCCTGGCTCTCCTTCTTCCGTAGCCACCTGTTTTGACGGTTATCCAATGGCCCAGAACGGCAAAGCCGGCAAAGCGTTGGCCATTGGAATGACAGCTTCCTTTTTTGGTACTTTCTTCAGTGCCATCTTAGGTGCTTTGCTGAGCAAGACAATTGCGGATTTGGCATTCAAGCTTGGCCCTTGGGAATATTTTTCCTTGTGTCTCTTTGCAATTACCATGGTTGTGGCAATTTCCAAGGGCAACATGTTCAAGGGACTTGCCTCCGGCTGTGTAGGTTTGTTGTTTGCGAGCGTGGGATTTTCCCCAATTGATGCAGAATCCCGTTTTGTGTTTGGCAATATGTACTTGATGAGCGGTTTGAGCATGATTGTCGTGTTGATCGGTATCTTTGGAGTTAGCAAGATAATCGTTGAATATGCCAAAGGATTCGCGACTCTCCCTGAGGTTGATACAAAATCAATCAAGGGCATTGGCATCACGTTCAAAGAAATAAAGCTTCAAATGAAAAATATCTTGCGGTCGTTCGGGATCGGCTTGGGAATTGGGTTCCTTCCAGGAATGGGAGCAGGATTATCCAACTTGGTTGCCTATTCTGCTTGCAAGAATGGTTCCAAGACCCCTGAACTATTCGGAAAAGGAAATCCTGAGGGCGTTTGGGCCTCCGAGATATCGAATAATGCTGCGATTGGAGGTTCCTTGATACCTATGGCGGCACTGGGCATCCCTGGTGATTCAACCACTGCTCTTCTTATCGGAGCACTCACCGTCCATGGTCTGGAAATGGGACCAATGGTTTTCAAGAATAGCGGTGATGTTGTCTACCTTATGTTTGCAGCAGTAGCGGCTTGTGCCATAGTCGTTTTCATCCTACAAGCCTTGGGGATGAGACTCTTCCCGCAAATCTTGAAGGTTCCTTACCATTATATGTATCCCGTGCTGTTGGTAATTTCTTTTGTAAGTTGCTATGTCGACTCCGGCAGCCTGTATAAATGTGGAATGTTGATTGTCTTTGCCATAATCGGAATCGTCATGGAATTTGCGGAGATGCCGGTTGCTCCACTTATTCTTGCATTTATTCTCGGACCTACCTTGGAATTGAATATGCTCAAGGCATTTCAATATACTGGTACTGCAACAACCTTTTTTACTCGTCCAATTTCTTGTGTTCTCCTGCTCATTACCTTGGGTAGTTTGTTTATGCCTTTATTTAAAAAGGGATTACAAACAATTCAGGAACGGAAGCTCGGAAAATAATTTAAATCTTTATTCTTGGAGGATATAGATGCCATTGAATAGTACTGCTAAAAACTCACCCTCACCATGGGTGCTTATGGAAGAATGTTGTAGGGAACCTTGGAAAACGTATCAAAAGCCAATAAAAATGGCTCCGGGTGTATATTATATTTCTGGGAACAACTGGGTTGCCTGTTATTTGATTGATACAGGGGACGGCCTTATTCTCATTGATACGGGAATGCATGAAACTGTGTATCTTTTATTGGAGAATATCAGGCAACTAGGATACGACTGTCATGATATCAAGAAGATACTTCTCTCCCATGCCCATATCGATCATATAGGCGGCGCCCGTACCTTACAGGAATTGACCGGTGCCGATATGTATTTAGGCAAAAGGGACTTGATGTATTTACATGAAAGAAAAGATCTTATCATGATTGGAGATTACACCTGCGGTGAGTTTGAGCCTGATTTTATCTATAGCGATGACAAGCCGATTGTTCAAGGAAATGTTTCCATCCAGACTGTCTCTACTCCCGGTCATACGCCAGGTTGCACTTCCTTTTTCTTCGATGTCAAAGACAAGAAAACCGGAAAAATTTTGCGCTGTGGCATGCATGGGGGAATCGGGCTTTCTTGTTCAAAAAAAGGCCTTGAAGAAATGGGTTTGCCATTCTCCTTGCAAGCAGAGTTCATTGAAGGATTGAAAAAACTCGATACCCTGCATGTTGATGTCTGCCTGCCTTCCCATACCAACCAAGTTGGAATCCTGTTGTTGCAGGATCAGGTAACCGAGGATTTCAATCCCTATGATGATCCCTCGATCTGGCATGAGTTGATGCAAGAGAGGTTGGAAAGAGTTCTTTTGATGGTTGAAAATGAAAAAGCTAATTAATATTTAAGACACTATATCATTAATATATATGGTTATAGTATTTATTGGCAAAAATGCTGAAATGATTGAATTTCATTTTCAGCATTTTTATTTAATCTATAAGGAAATCATGGTATGAGTTATAAAACACCTATTGTCACTGATATGAAAGTATATCCGGTTGCAGGGTACGATAGTATGCTGTTGTCCCTGAGTGGAGCCCATTCTCCTTATTTTACCAGGAATATTGTCATTCTCAAGGACAATTCCGGTAATACAGGGGTTGGGGAAGTACATGGAGGCGAAGCCATTTGTGCTGCGCTGGAAAGCTATATTCCCTATGTCGTGGGACAACCCATCGGTGCCTATCGGAATATCATCAGCAACTTGCATTCCCTGCACAACAAAAGAAGCAAGGGTAGCGATGGCTTGCAGAATCTCGATCTGGGAAAACTCAAGGATGTCGTTCACGGGGAGACGGCCATTGAGGCTGCCCTTTTGGACCTGATGGGAAAATTTTTGGGAGTCCCTGTATGCGAATTGCTTGCCGGGGGAAAACAGAGGGATGAGATTGTTGTGCTTGGGTACCTGTTTTACCAGGCAGACCATACCAAGACGGATCTTCCCTACATTGATGAAGCGGACAGCGACAATGTTTGGTTTCGGCAGAGGCGCAAACCTGCCATGGATACCCAGGGAATTCTTGCCCAGGCCGAAGCCCTTGAAGCCTATTATGGATTCAAGGACTTCAAACTGAAAGGCGGAGTCATGGAAGGGACCAAAGAGATGGAAGCCATTGCCGCCTTGGCAAAAAGATTCCCCAACGCAAGGATCAACATTGATCCGAACGGCGCCTGGAAGCTTCAGGAAGCCATTGACCTCTGCAAGGGAAGTGCCCTGACCTATGCCGAGGATCCCTGTGGTACCGAATCCGGATATTCCGGGAGAGAGACCATGGCCGAATTCAAGGAAGCCACTGGTATTCCTACAGCAACCAATATGATTGCAACCGACTGGAGACAGTTCAAGCATGCCATTATTGAAAAATCGGTGGATATTGTCCTTGCTGACCCTCATTTCTGGGGTATGGCAGGATCTCTCAGGATTGGCGAGATACTCAATGACTGGAATCTCACTTGGGGAAGCCATTCCAATAACCATTTTGATATCACGTTGGCTGTCTATGCCCAGTGTGCTGCCGCCGCTCCGGGGAACCCCACAGCCCTCGATACCCACTGGATTTGGCAGGATGGCCAATATCTTACGAACGATCCTCCCCAGATCAAGGAAGGAAAGATCAAGATAACTGAAAAGCCAGGACTTGGAATTGACATCAATATGGATGCGGTATTGAAAGCCCACGAATTGTATAAGAAACTTCCCTGTGGAGAACGCAATGATGCAGTGGGTATGCAGTACCTGATACCTGGCTGGAAGTTCGATTCAAAGAAACCTTGTATGGTAAGGTGAAAACCTTATTTCAGGTTTTTTGAATTGGTTTGTCTTGAGAATTTTTTTGTGGCAGGCGCTTATGCCTTATTCGCTTTGCAAGTCTGTTGACTAAGCTCTGTCCCGCAAAGGGCAGGGTTTTTCTTTTTGGTAGGCAAAAACAGTATAGTAGGGCAGCCTTGACGGGAATATTGACTGCATTGTATATCGTTTGAGAGCTCAAACCAATTCAATCCTAGAAGCGGGGGCTTTTTGCAGTCGAGAGTCGATCACTGCATTCTTGGACTCTTGCAAAACACAATCTCCTGAACTATTCCTTCGAAGGAAAGAGATGAATGTCCGTTCCTGTTCTGAAAGTATGTATCCTTTCCGGCATGCTGTTCCCAGAGACCACTCACAAATAGTCCCAAAAGAAAAATATACAAGGGGAAGCTCTTTCTGTACGTAGGATTGTTGAAAAAAGCCGAGGCAAGTTCCCTTGATGACCATATCCCGAACCATTCGATTGTTTGCAGCCTCGAATAATACCTGAGGATGTATTTTTGCATCTGAAAAGGCCCTATTGATGATACCTCTCAATACAGAGTCGGCAAGTGGCAGCACAAAGATATCCTCAGCCAACAATCCCAAATCAATGGAAGGAAATTCCAGGAAACTATTGTCGCCTGCTAAATATGCCAAGGGATGCGTTATTGGCATTGCAAGCACTACATGTTCGGTTCGGGCATCCATGTAGGTAAGAAGAGGGTTTTCAACGACATGCACAAGACATGCAAGATCAACTTGATTGTCAATGAGCAATTGTTCCATTTTTTTTGATCTGGCTTCGACGACATGAAAAGATATATCAGGATACTGTTCATGGAAGAGCGGAAATATGCGAGCAAACATTCGACAACCTTGTTCAGGACTGAAAGCAATGGAAATTTCCTTTGCTTTCCCCTGTTGTTGAATCTCAGCCAATTTACAATACGTTTCTTGCTTTTTTTGCAACATCACCCTGGCTGCAGATACATAGATTTCCCCAGCCTTGGTTGTTATCATTTTTCGGCCAATTCTGGAAAATAAGAGAATCCCAAGATCTTTTTCCAATCGAAGCAGATGTTGATTGAGTGCAGATTGAGACAAATGAATTTTTTCGGACGCCTTTGAAATACTTTGTTCATCGGCAATTGCAATGACATATTCCAATCCTTTTAAATCCATGTTAGCAGACTCCTTTCTTATATTTTTCAAGTCTTTCTCTTAATTTTATGAAGTTGTGTTATAGCATATTGAAGATTATACTTTGCAACATGGTGAAAATACAACAATTATATAATCTAATTTGATTTATAGCTTATGAGAGTGGTAAAAATTAAACAAATATTCTTATTTGTCACAAAAAGGAGAGAAAGAGAAAAAGGATATTATTTCTAGGTATTTTATTAGTTACGCTCATCATCTTGCATTCCTTGGTTTTGTAGAGCCAAGGAGCATAAAGAGTGAGGGGATCTCAGACCAGTTAACGGCAAAGCAACTTCCCGAAGTTTCTGATTAAATAATAAAGCCTGCCAATTATTGCCAATAGTTCGTCGAAGGTTTGTTATTCTGATGAGATGATGTGCCAAATTGCGTCAGTTGATGGTGTTGCTTCCAGGATACCCCCCCCCCGCGCTCTTTCCTGAAAGAAGCTACATGTTTCCTTATGATTTCCTTTTGAATACACGCGAACACCTGATGGGAAAATCACCTATCTTGGAAAAAAGAGAGAGTATAAACAATGAAAAAGCATCTTATTTTTTTATTTCTTAGTCTTTTGGTTTCAACACCAATGTTGTTTGCCAATGGAGTTGCCGAAAATGCGACAACTTCTTCCTTGGGATATGTAACCGAGGATATCACGGACAACAAAGACCAGACCATAACCATAACTGTTTTATCAGGACAAGGTAAGGAGACCTTGACAACGAAAACACTTACTGCCGAAACCTTTGCTTTGCTGACAACAAAAAACCAATTCAGCAACGATATGAAGGTGCGCAAAGGAACCTTTGTTGAATTGATCAAGGATAATGCCGGGAATCTTGTTACCTTCAATAAACTATTTCAGCCAGCCAATGGGCAGTTCTTTGAAATGATGAAATATGGGCCGGAATTTTCTTCCCATGCCAATATTCCCGGAAATATGATTGCAAGTGGTTGGGTGCTGGATAAAACGGCAAATACAGTAACCCTCGGGGATGGCAATAAATTTACGGAGAACTATTCCCTTGCCCCCGATGTACAGGTGTATTGCATCGATAGCGAGAAAAATACAATTGTACCAGCAACACTTGATTCGCTTCCCGTAACCAAAAAGATTGATGGTGTATATTGGAAGACAGCGGATCGTCAACAAGCCGTAGTGGTATTCGATACAAATTATCTCAATGATGCCAAGGCAAAAGTCGTGCAATTGTTCTACATTACTCCCCAGACGGTCATTCCCAAAGATATTATGATTGCCCCTGATGATATGCCAAATGGGAGTTTTTTTGCTGAAAATGGGGGCAAGTCCCATGCAAAACCCAATACCTATCCAAGCTATACATCTACGGAACCCTTCGAGATTGTACCGGGTAAAATGTATTTTGTCGGAGACAATGAAGTGGCCATGTATCTGTTCAATACCTCAAAAGGATTGGTATTGCTCGATTCGGGTTGGCCAAATAGTGGATACCAATATTGGAGAAACATTGAGAAAATGGGGTTCAACCCAAGGGATATAGACTACATCCTGCTCACTCATGGTCATGCAGACCATTACGGGACAACCTTTGAACTGGATAGAATGATCAAAAATGCTGGGGGAAATCCTATAGTATATGAAAGTTACGAGGATGACAAAGGTTATGATATCTATGGATATCCTGATATCAAGGGATTGATTGCCGACCAGGAAGTGCTGCAATGCATAGACAAGTATTACGTAAATGATACGTGGATGGATTTTGGTAATATAAGGATTTATCCCACCGTTACAGCAGGTCACACAAAAAGGTACGCTCTCTTTTATTTTTGAAGTAACGGAACAGGATGGAGCAAAAGTTTCCTTTGGGTATTGTGGCGGATATGGCGTCAACGGTTTGACGGATATGCCAATGAAGGAGGATTTCCTTCGTTTGGCATTCGCTTATGGCTTGCAATTCTTGCAGCAGAATTTTGATGTTGATTATGTTGCCCCCCAACACACAAACCAATACCCGATTCTGGAAATACACAAGGCTGCAGAAAGTAAGGGAATCCCGTTCTTGTCTGCCATGGTCAAAGGTCGTGAGGAATTCATAAATTACTGTGAGAAACGCTATGATGTCATCGTAAACGAAGGAATGTATGAAAATAGGGATCTTACCCAATATCCCCAATGCAATGTATAAGTATACGCCGATACAAAAATATGGGCCGTTCAGGAGAGAGTCCGGGACCTACAGGATAACCATGGAAGACCAAGGGCTGCTATTGCATGGATTCGATATGTTCCAAAACAAGAACCCTTCTCTAAGTGGAATCTTCAATGCGGAAGGAAAAGACCTTTCCGGAGGTATTGCTATCATGAAGGATTCCTATGTACACGATCCCGAAGGATGGTATATCCAGCTCAGTGCACACGTGGATGATGGATATAAAGGTGCCATCGCATCAGGTCCTATTGAAGAAATTCACCCGCTCTGGCATGAAATTTTGAGAACCCAAAGATTGAATTCAAAGCAAGAGGCGCAGAATATATTGGATTCCCTCGAACAAGGCATGACTTACTCTGTTGAGCTGACTGGTTCCAATGAAATTGTCGTGTCGTCGGGTGTCTCTCCGTTTAGAAAATAACTTGGGTATCAGAAAATATAGGTGCATCCCCAGATTTGAGGATGCAAGTACTTCGATAATCTTGTTGAAAAATGCCTATAGGTTTTAGGAGGTTTGTGAATGTTCAGATCAAAGTATACGGGTTTGTGTTTGATGATGCTATTGTTTTTCATGTTGGGTAGTGGAACTATCCTTTTTGCAGAAGGAACCAAGGAACAACAGGTTGTTTCTGCTCAGGTAACCGGACAAACAGAGACTGTCCAGGCTATGGAACTTCCGAAAGCAGAAGACATGGTCATCAATGCCAAGGATTATTACGGACAGGTGCTGAAGGGATACTACAATTTCCAATGTGTAGTATCAAAAACGGTAACCAGAACAGCAAAGTTCTATATCCCAGCTGATTCGGTATATAATCAGATGACTGTATTTGTAATGGTTCCCCAAGGTAACGATACCTATGACTTTTTGGTAAAAAGCGGCTGGAAACAGGTAGCTGAAACCCAAAAGATAAATATCGTCCTGCTTGAAACCGACAGTACAGGTATCTGGGGTACCAAAGACGCAGAACAGGCATATATTTCTGCCCTGAACAAGGATGTTTCGTATAGACCTTTCTTTTGTGCCTTTGCTGCCAAATTCTTTGGTGTTGCCTATGGTCCGGAGACTACCCGGCTCTTGATGGAAAACAGCATGAGAAATCCAGCAAACTGGGCGGGTATTGCTCTTGTCGGGACGGAGGGCTTGTCGGAAAGTCTGGATAAAGAAATGAGCAGTGCCCCGTCTAAGGTCAAGGATGTCCTTCTGAGTCAAGTAGAAACTCCAGTTTGGATTGTTGCAAGCAAGAAGTCCAACGACACAGAAAGGTTGCTTGAGTTCTTCAAGAGTGCAAACCATAGTGAATGTTGTTCAATGCAAGCCGATTGTGCGGATGAGCTCTACCGTCCGATGACTGGGGGGACCGTTGACAATCAATGGTGCGCAAAAGTCTATTACAGTACCAAGGATTGGAAAGAATGCCTGAATAGCGATTATAGCGGAAGCATCTATACTAATCTGTTTGAGGGCCTTGGAAGATATCCTGGTGGAAGCAATGGCGCCCTAAGATATAATGAGAGTATCGCTTCCCGTGGTTTCAAGAAATTTACTGCAATGGTTGCCGGTGGTTTCCAAGCTGATGAAAGTGATGTCTACCAGAGAGAATGGTGGGTGTATGTTCCCAAGAATCTCGATACCTCAACTTCTGTACCTGTAGTCTTTACCTTCCATGGTGCTGGTGGTAGCGGAGATGAAATGGCAGACCGTTCAGGATGGGCATCTGTAGCGGAAAAGAATGGTTTCATTGTAATCAGTCCGACAGGATCCCATATTCTTTCCATCAGAAATGTCAGTGACATGACCACAAACGAATTGTTCAGGGCCATGTGGAATACTGCTGATGCGAAAGAGACTCAACCAAGTGATCTTGCATTTGTCAGATATCTCTATGACTGGCTGAAAAAGAATTACAATGTAGATACCTCCAGGGTATATGCAAGCGGTCAGTCCTCGGGAGGCGCCATGACTTGGGCTTGCGCTCATTATCTTTCCGATATTTTTGCCGCAGTTGCTCCCGTTTCGGCAGGAGGTGTCATGGAACAGTCCTCTGAAAGTGATGCGACCGGTTCAATCGTTCCTATTCTTGCATCGGTAGGAGCTCTTGATCCTTATTTTGCGGGTGGAGTGAAGGAGACAGGATCGTCAAGCAGTTTTGCAAACATCGGAACGGAAACCAATACTTGGACAAAGAGATACGATCTTCAACAGGATAGGTTAGCGGGCACCTCTGGCGATGATCCCTCCTATATTGTCGACGATTTTATCAACTATGTATATTCCAGTTCCAGCCAGGTTCCTTTATTCCGAGTAGTACAAGTCAAGGGAAAGACCCATGCAATTCTACCTTCAGAGTGCTTTATGATATGGAATGAATGGTTCTCGAGATTCAGCAAGGACACTGCAACAGGTATTCTCTATCACGATGGTACTCGCGTTACGATTTGATTATCGAATTGACGTGAGGAAATAGTTCAAGAATATCTTTAGAGGCAACTCGAAACCCCATGGATGCAGTGTCTTGAAACGGAAGGCACTGCATTGTCTCTGAACGATGACCAGGAACGTTGTTATAACCCAATTGAGAAGAAAAGGCATCTGTTTGCTGAGTTCCTGGAGGGAATGCTGCAATCAGGGATTTTACTCTATAGAAAAATTGCAATGAGTCGATATTTCTGGATTGGACGGGAAGAAATGGGGCGAGATCTTCGAAAAGAAACCGAATGATGTGTTTCAACGGAGATGCAAACTCTTGCATTGTATATAAAAAATGAATATCTGATTGAGGGGTGTGGCAGGTATAATGGGGTTAAAAAGTCATATCTTTTTAAAAGCAGGCCTAAAAACTAATCAAATTTATATCAATATTTTACTATGCTTGTTATGAATAATAAAATACTAATTGGAGAAATCAAATCAATACCTTATTTTTTCAAATTTAAGTTGACAACATAAAAGCTGGGGGTTACCATTTAAGTATAGTAAGGGGAGTTCCCTGTTTTATTTTCTGGATAGGCTGGAAAAGGCAGGAAAGTTACCGTTGTTATGGTTCCCTTTGTGTTACAGAGAGAAACCTAGAAAGCAAGGAGAAAAATATGAAAATTGGATTTATCGGATTGGGAATAATGGGAAAGCCAATGGCTAAGAATCTCATCAAGGCTGGTCATGACTTGGTGGTCTGTGATTTCAAGCAAGAAGCTGTTGCTGAATTGGTTGCTTTGGGTGCCGAGTCTGCTCCTGATGGAGCTTCTGTTGCCCGTTCCTGTTCCTTGATCCTGACCATGGTTCCGAACTCACCCCACGTAAGGGCCGCTGCCCTCGGAAAGGGTGGTATTATTGAAGGAGCAAAACCGGGTACGGTCTTGATCGATATGAGTTCCATCGACCCAGTTGAAAGCCGGTCAATCGGAGCTGAGCTTGCAAAGAAGGGAATCGACATGATTGATGCCCCCGTAAGCGGCGGTGAGCCCAAGGCCATCGATGGTACCATTTCCATCATGTGCGGCGGAAAAGAGGAATTGTTCAATCAATATAAGCCAATCCTTGATGTTATGGGTGGTTCTGTTGTCTATGTCGGAGAACTTGGAGCCGGCAATGTCGCAAAACTCTCCAACCAGATAATTGTTGCCCTGAATATTGCAGCGGTAAGTGAAGCCTTTACCCTTGCAAAGAAAGCCGGAGTCGATCCTGAGAAGGTGTTCCAGGCCATTCGTGGAGGACTTGCAGGTTCAACGGTAATGGAAGCGAAGGTTCCCATGATCCTCAACAGGAACTTCAAGCCTGGTTTCCGCGTTGAACTGCACATCAAGGATTTGAACAATGCCTTGAATGCCGGACATTCCTTGAGTGCCCCACTTCCTCTTACCAGCCAGGCAATGGAGATCATGCAGGCTCTCAAGAGCGATGGCTTGCAGACCGAGGACCATTGTTCCATGGTGAAATACTATGAAAAAATGGCGAATGTGGTGGTGGAATAAATGGTGGATGCAGATACAAAGGAACAGCGAGAAATTCCTTATATCGTGAAAATGCAGGTATTTCCTGTTGCTGGGCGCGATAGCATGTTGCTGAATCTCAGCGGTGCACATGGAGCCTTCTTTACCAGGAACATTGTTGTCTTGACAGACAACAATGGCACCCTGGGTGTCGGGGAAGTCCCCGGAGGGCAAAAGATTACCGCTGCCCTTGAGCAGGTTTCCCCAATAGTGGTAGGTTCCAAGGTTTCCCAGTACAAGCAGACCCTGTTGAACGTCAAGAAAGCTTTGGGTCAGCAAGAGGATGATGTCCGTGGACAGCAGACTTTTGATCTAAGGACGGGCATTCACGTGCTTACCGCAATTGAGGCTCCTTTGTTGGATCTTCTCGGAAAGTTCTTGCAAGTGCCTGTTGCCCAGTTGCTTGGTGATGGTCAGGTGAGGGACAAGGTAAAGGTGCTTGGGTATCTTTTCTATGTCGCGAACCCAGACAAGACTGACCTTCCTTATCTGAGAGAAAAGGACAGCCAGATTCCTTGGTATCGATTACGCAGGGAAGAGGCGCTGACTCCCGAAGCAATTGTTGCTTTGGCCAAGGCAAGTCAGGAACGTTATGGATTTCATGATTTCAAGCTGAAAGGCGGGGTGCTTGCAGGGAAGGAAGAGATGAAGGCCATTCGAGCCTTGAAAGAAGCTTTTCCCGAGGCTCGCATAACTCTCGATCCCAATGGCGGTTGGTCGCTCAAGGAAGCTATTGAACTTTGCAAGGATATGCATGGAATTCTTTCCTATTGCGAAGATCCCTGTGGTGCCGAGGGAACCTATAGTGGAAGGGAAATCATGGCCGAGTTCCGCAAGGCAACAGGTTTTCCCACTGCAACCAATATGATAGCTACTGATTGGCGGCAGATGGCACATTCCCTGGCTTTGCAGAGTGTCGATATTCCTCTTGCCGATTGTCACTTCTGGACAATGTCCGGTGCCGTGAGGGTAGGGCAACTCTGTGATGAGATGGGGCTTACCTGGGGAAGTCATTCCAACAACCATTTCGATATCTCTTTGGCTATGATCGCCCAGGTTGCAGCTGCAGTTCCCGGCAATCCCACTGCTATTGATACGCATTGGATATGGCAGGAAGGTACGGAGCGTCTTACTATGGTTCCTCCGGTGATCGAGGATGGTTATCTGACGGTTTCCGATGCTCCTGGTCTGGGCATTGATATTGATATGGACCAGATACTCAAGGCGAATAAACTGTATGAAGAGAATTGCCTCGGAGTTCGCAATGATGCCG
Organism: uncultured Sphaerochaeta sp.; assembly: GCF_963676625.2. Classification (GTDB taxonomy): domain Bacteria; phylum Spirochaetota; class Spirochaetia; order Sphaerochaetales; family Sphaerochaetaceae; genus Sphaerochaeta. Next base: position 960,425 of record NZ_CAXXYB010000004.1, on the reverse strand, counting down.
TAGGCATGCAATATCTTATTCCTGGTTGGGAATTCAACCCAAAAAAACCGGCTTTGGTACGGTAGGAGGTCTTTTAATGTTCAAACCCTATGGTGTTATACCGCCGGTTATTTCTCCGATGCATGAAGATGGGTCTTTCAATGAACCTGTATATCGGGTGATGATCGATCGTCTTATCGACAATGGCGTTCATGGAATATTCCCTTTGGGGACCACAGGCGAGTTTTATGCCTTTTCTGTAGAACAGAGTCGCAGGATCCTGGAAATCACCATGGATCAGGTAGCTCACCGGGTTCCTGTCTATGCAGGTGCCAATAGCATCACTACCCGAGGTGCGGTTGAACTGGTCCAGATGGCCCAGGAGTGCAAAGTCGATGCAGTGAGTGTCCTGACACCGATGTTTATTTCCCAGACGCAATCAGAACTCTATGGCTTTTATAAAACCATCGCGGCCAATACTGATTTACCGGTGATTATCTATAACAATCGCCCCAAGACCAATGTGACCGTTGAACCGGGAACTATTGCACAGCTTTCTGAGATAGACAATATTGTCGGGGTCAAGGATAGCACTGGTGATTTTACCAACACCGAGGAATATCTTCGTCTTACCCGTGGAAATGATAACTTCGGAGTGTTACTTGGCCGTGATACGCTTATCTATGCAGGGCTTTGCTATGGGGCTGTCGGGGCCATTGCTTCCTGCGCAAATGTGGCTCCACGAATTGCTGCCGATATCTATGACAAATATGTTGCCGGAGATCTGAAAGGTTCTCTTGAGGCTCAGTTTGCTCTGGCGCCTCTCCGTATTGCCTCCAATATGGGAACCTTCCCGGAAGTGATCAAGGAAGGCTTGATTCTTGAAGGTATCCCCGTTGGGAAATGTCTGGATCCGATTGCTCTTTTAAGTGATAGCCAGAGGAACTCTCTTCGAGGTGTCTTATCTGAAATGGGGTTGTTGTAGAAACCTTATAGCATGTGTTGAAATTTTCCCGTAAGGGAAAGAAATAAACAAGGAGATTGAAATGAAAAAGATTCTATTATTGGGCCTTGCCGTAGTGTTGGCCGGTAGTATGTTGTTTGCCAATGGAACAAGTGAAGACCAGACAACGGTTCCTACTTTTAATGGGAAAAATATTCGTGTTGTCATTGGTTCTACCTCAACCAGTGGTGATTCGTATCTCATTGCAGAGACAGTAAGTAGGTACCTTGGCAAGGCTCTAGGTGCGAATCTGAAAGTTGATGCTGTTGGAGCCGCAAAGGCTTTGGATGCGATGCAGACTTCCAAGCCCGATGGGTCTACCATCATGATGTTCCATGATATGACCTATCTTGGGATTTCCTTTGGTGCCTATGACAAGATGTATAGTCTCGAGAATATGACAGTTGGTCCCCGTATTGCCCAGAATCCTGGTTCTTGCTGGGCTGCTGGTATCAATGCGCCCTATAACAGTCTCGCAGAGATCCCTGCCTACTTGCAGAAGAATCCTGAAGCTATCGTAAGGATGGCTTGTGAGGCTGGTGGCGTTTCCCAAGTTGGTTTTGCAGTGTACTGGAAGTGGGTAAAAGATACCTATGGCGAGGATATCGCAAAAAGAATTGTTGTCGTAATCGGTGGTTCCACCGGTGATAAGCTCCAGCTGATCTGGGATGGCAACTGTGACGTCATGTTTGCCGATTACACCAGCTTGTTGCAATATACCCAGACCGATGACCAGAAAATTGCCCTCAAGTATATGGGCCTGCTGGACAATATCGATGGTGTAAGTGCTACTTCCTATGCTGACCAAGGTATTACGATGAACGGGAAGGAGTTCCGTTTCTCCAAGGACTTCCTTATCTATCTGCCCAAGGATTTCTCACCAGCCCTCCTTGCTGAACTGGATGCTGCAGTCAAGAAAATAAATACTGATCCAGCAATGATTGCTGACCTTGCAAAGATGAGTTATCGTCCCGGCAAATATTTGAATGCTGCTGATAGCAAGACTTACATTTACGGTAAGAGAGATGGTTTGCAATCTTTGATTGACAATACTCCCTCCTTGGATGATCTGGTATTATAGGAACTTGTAAAATTGTCAGGTGGCTGCAGGCTTACAAGCCTGCAGCCATTATCTGAGGAGAAGCATATGTTTAAAGTTACGTACAAACCCTCTACTTCCCATTGGATCTTTCCTCCGATAATCATGGGAATTCTGGCTATCCTTCTGGTTATCATGTTTTTACAGCATCTGGTTAAATGCAAGAAGGAAGGAAGACCACTCTTCAAGGTGAAGGGATATCGGTTTTTTGTGGAAAACTGGGATAAGGTCAGACTTTTGGGGACCCTTGGCTTGTTGATTGTCTATTTCCCTGCCATGGAACTTATGGGATTTCTCCCTGCTTCCATTCTTTTTGTATTTTTGTTCAATGTTTTGTTCAGTGGGATCGAGCAACTTGCTTCAATTCCCGTAGCCTTCAAGACGAGACAGTTTTGGTCTAATCCTGATTTCAGATCTTTGTTGATTTCCTTGATTATCTCGGTAGTCTCCTCGATATTGATTTGGTTTATTTTTGGACAAGTCTTCAATATTACATTGCCCTAACTAGGAGGAGAAATTCCATGGAAGTATTTTCATTTGGTTTAACCCAACTCATGATGTCTTTTATTGGCGTTGTAGTCGGTATTATTTTCGGTGCTTTGCCCGGAATGACCGCTACCATGGCCATTGCAATTTTCCTTCCGCTTACCTATGCCTATAACCTCAACACATCGTTGTTTCTCTTGCTTGGGTTGTATGTAGGTGGTATATCAGGCGGACTTATCCCTGCTATTCTCATCAATATTCCCGGAACCCCCTCTTCTATCTGCACGGGGTTTGAGGGTTTCCCGATGACAAAGAAGGGTGAAGGCACGAGGGCTCTGCGTATTGGCATTACCTCCAGTCTGATTGGTGGTATGATCAGCTTGATCTGCCTTTGGTTTTTTACTCCACCCTTGGCTCGTGTCGCTATCAATTTCTCGGCTGTCGAGAAATTCTTGATTATAGTATTTGCTCTGACAATTATTGCCGCCCTGAGCAAGGGGAGTATGATAAAGGGATTCTTTGCAGGTTTTCTTGGCGTACTGATCTCACTCATAGGACAATTTCCTGATAATAATAAAATCCGAATGGTTCCGCACTTTTTGAATATGGATCTGCGGATGGGGTTCCAGTTGCTTCCTGTGCTCATCGGACTGTTTGCCCTGGTACAAATTTTCCAGGAAGCCGAGACAGGCATGAAAGATCCTCACCAGAAAGCAGATGTCTCTAAATCGACACGGAAATTTTCCTTCAAGGATTTCAAGGACCAGAAGTTGAACCTTCTCAGGTCGGGTCTTATTGGCACCTTCATCGGTGTTCTTCCTGGAGTAGGGGGAAGTGCAGCTTCCTTACTTTCCTATTCCCAGGCAAAGAATGCTTCCAAGCATCCCGAGAAATTTGGAACAGGGTTCATTGATGGGTTGGTTGCTTCTGAGACAGCCAATAATGGTTTAACCGGAGGAGCTTTGATACCGCTGCTCTCCTTGGGAATACCGGGCGATAGTACTACGGCAGTTCTTATCGGAGCTTTTATGCTTCAGGGAATACAGGTCGGTCCTTTGTTTATTATGAATAATCCGGGAACCTGGCAGACTATTCTCATTGCCATGGGTGTTGCAAATATATTCATGTTCCTGGTTATGTTTTACCCAATAAAATATATTGTTAAAGTCATTAATTTGCCGAGAACGAGAATTTACCCAATCATAATTTTGCTGTGTACCGTTGGTTCGTATGCGGTTCAAAGTGGAAATATGTTTGATGTCTGGACCATGCTCTTATTTGGAGTGTTTGGATATGTCTTGGCCAAGTTCGGTTTTAGCATACCGTCCTTTCTCATTGGTTTCATTCTTGGTGATGACCTTGAGAAGTATTTCATCGATTCCATCAAGGGATCTGGTGGGTCCTTGTCTTGTTTCTTCCAACGCCCGATTGGTAATGTTATCTGGGTCTTGATCATCCTTTCCCTTGCCTGGGCTTTCTATGATGAATATAGAACCAAGAAAAAATTGAAAAACAAGGAAGCATGTAAGTAATGGTTCGTTTAATACAAATTGATACGACTGACAATGTTGCGATTCTCACTGATGCTGCCTTGAAGGGAACAGCCTTTCCCAACGGGCTTATTCTTGCCGAGGATATTCCCCAGGGACATAAGGTTGCCCTTCAGGACCTGAAAAAAGGTGATGCAGTAAGGCGCTATGGAGTAGTACTCGGCTATATGCTCCAGGATGTGAAGAGAGGGGCGTGGATCAACGAGAAGTCGCTTGAACTTCCTGCCCAGCCCAGCCTCGATTCCATGGAATATGGGCTCCCTGTCCCTGAGTTCCTTCCTGAACCCTCCTCCTTGGTTTTTGATGGTTATGACAATGGTCCTGGAGCCTATGCCGGGACGAGAAATCTTTTGGCCATTACTACGACGGTGCAGTGTGTATCCGGAGTCGTGGACCAACTGATCAATCTGATCAGAAGGAATTTGCTTCCCAAATATCCGAATGTCGAGGATGTGGTGGCGATCAACCATGCCTATGGATGTGGGGTCGCGATCAATGCCCCTGATGCCCTGATTCCCATCCGTTCCATACGAAACATCATCCGTAATCCTAATTTCGGTGGTCAAATCATGGTGGTAGGGTTGGGTTGTGAAAAACTCACGGTCGATAAGCTTCTCGAACCAGAGGAGATTACCTCCGATAATGTTTTGATACTTCAGGATTATCCAGGCTACCAACCCATGATGGATGCCTTGCTGGCTATGGCCGAAACCAAGCTGAAGGCACTCAATGCAAGAAAGCGGACAAGCGTTCCCCTTTCCAAGCTATGCATCGGCATGCAATGTGGTGGCAGTGATGCTTTCAGCGGGGTGACAGCCAATCCGAGTGCTGGATTTGCCTCTGATCTGTTGGTCAAGGCCGGGGCTACGGTAATGTTCAGTGAGGTAACCGAGGTTCGTGACGGAATCCATTTGCTGGCCCATAGATGTGTCGACAAACAAGCGCGGGATAAGCTTGCCTCGGAGATTGGTTGGTACGATGAGTATCTTGCCAAGGGCCTGGTCGACCGTTCGGCAAATCCCACTCCTGGAAACAAGAAGGGAGGGCTTTCCAATATCGTGGAGAAGGCCATGGGCTCCATTGCCAAGAGCGGTCACTCAGCAATAGTAGAGGTGCTCGGGCCTGGGGAGCTACCCTCAAGACATGGACTGATTTTTGCCGCCACTCCTGCCAGTGACATTGTCTGTGGACCTTCGCAACTTGCCAGCGGAATTACACTTCAGGTTTTCATGACCGGAAGGGGTACCCCCTATGGCCTTAGTGAGGCTCCCGTGATTAAGGTATGTTCCCGAAACGACCTCAAGGCTCATTGGGATGACTTGATTGACTTGAATGCCGGTGGTATTGCCACAGGTGAGGAAACGGTGGAACAGGTGGGTCAACGATTGTTCACCTTGATTCTCGATGTTGCCAGTGGCAGGAAAAAAACGTTTGCCGAGCAATATGGGTTGCATAACTTTTTGTGCTTCTTCAATCCGGCTCCCATTACATAAAAAAGAAGATCAAGCTTGTCTTGTCCGATAGGTAGTTTTCAGGTACTTGTTGGGGGAGTGGATAAAAAAGGAGAAAGGCATCGAGTCTTTCTCCTTTTTCTTGGTTTGCCCGTTATGGGCTAAGGCTAATTTTGTGGTGAAAGTCTGTTATATTTTCAGGAATTCTTTAACTTGGTGGAGAGTGGTGTTTGTTTCAATCCGTTTTCATGTACAGATGATTTTTAAAATGGAAATTAGCTATCATAAGTGCAGGGAAAAAATCGGTTAAAGCATCAAGTAGCTGATGATGGTCTTTGTTTAGTTTAAAAATAATATTGTAAGTTTGTTATATTTTATTTGTATTATATTCAAAATAATGTTTAAAAAATTTAATTATTCAATAATAGTTTGGAATTTTACTAAGTGTATTCAATTCAATTTGTAAATAAACATGCTTAAATCAATAAAATATAAAATACTAATTGTAAAAATGTATTAAAATTATAGTAAATTCAAGTTTATGTTGACAGTTCGCTTTTGCGGGTTTACCGTTTTCTAATAGATTCACAAAGAAGTATGCAAGTTTCAAAATTCTGTCAGTAGTAGAGTTATTTGTTTTTATTAGGTGTCAGTAGGCTGGAAAAGGGGATGTTTGAAAAATTTACTTTGCTGCATTGATGCTTCCTTAATTATTGCATTGCTGTGATAGATACCAGATGGCTTTTGTTCTTGCTTCTCTTGTGATTTCATTGTTGGTTTTCCGAATTAGCAATCGTATGACACACAAAATGGAGGAAAGTTCATGAAAAAGGTAAAGACTCTCTTGTTGGGATTTGTAATCACGGTTTTCTGTATATTCCCAGCATTTACAAATGGTCAAAATGAAAACAAGGCTGCCGCGGAACCTAAATCCGTAGAAGTTTGGGCTATCAGCAATCCAAATGAGACAATCATCAAAGCCTTTGATGAAGCTGCGGTAAATTTTGAAACCAAGACAGGAATCAAGGTAAATTATATCAGGATTCCAACCAATGATTTCCATACCAAGCTTGTCACGAGCATCTCTGCGGGGGTGTTTCCTGATATGATTATTTGGAATACTGCTCCTGGTATTGAATTTAGTTCCACCAAAATGGTTGAACCTATGAATGACATGGTTTCAGAAATTGGAAGAGAAAAGTTCGGTGAGGGAACTTTGAAAATGTTTACCATTGGAGATACTCTTTATGAAGCTCCTTTCCTGGTTCGTCCTGCTGGAATACATGCAAGAAAAAGCTGGCTGGAAAAAGCTGGCTATGACGTAACACTTAAAACCGATCCTAAGACTGGATATTATATGGAGGGTTTAAGGACCTGGCAGGATCTCTTGGTTGCCGGGAAAAAAATGACGGATATTCCTAACGGAAAATATGGCCTTGGTTTCGCGTTTTCCAGAAAGGCCTTTGGTGATTCTGCAGCATTTGCATTCAGCATTATTTCCAGTTTTGGAGGAAGCGTATTGAATGCAAACGGAAAGGTTGATGTCGATACTCCCCAGATGCGCGCTGCGATCAAGTATTTGCAGGATGTTTGGAATAGTGGGGCAGTACCTGCTGCTTGTACCACTTGGGATGGCAACGCAAACAACCAATACTTTATTACTGGTGACATCGGAATTTGTATGAATTCCAATAGTATTTCGGCAAAACTGAATGATAGTACAAATGTAAAACCTGATGATTTGGTGATGATTCCTGTTCCCAGTGGTCCTGCTGGTTCTTATATTCAGGCAAATCCAGAATCCATAACTATTTTTAAAACCAAGAATCTTGAAGCAACAAAGGAGTATGCTCGGTATTTGCTCTCAGAAGATACCCAGATTGAAATGTTCAAGACCATGGGTTTTGGTTATTACAGCCCCTTACGAAAAGATGTTATGGCGAACCCTCTTTTTGATTCCCTTTCTTCCAATGAAAAAGTTCTCATGGCAGATGCCTCGAAAGCTATTGGAGCATCCTTCCCTGGTGAACCTGATGCCAGGCTTTCCTCATTATATTCAGCTTTCTTCTATGATGACATTTTGTCTCGTATTGCTGTTGATGGTTGGTCGGTAGATCAGATTATCAATGAAATGGGAAAGAAGGCCAACGAAGCCTTGTTTGATTAGTACTTGGTATCATGAATAGGCACCATTACGCTGAATACGGAGTGGTGCCCATGATTTTTTGAGAATGTTAACGATAATTAGGAAGCGAGAAATGCCGAGAAATCAAGTTCTGAGACAAGGCGCTACAGTAGTAACTAGAAGGGTTTCGTTGGAAGCGCGAGATAACAGGGTTGGAAAATTATTTCTTGTCCCTGCCATATCGGTTCTTGTTATCATTGTAGCCTATCCCGTAATCTATTCATTTATCATGAGTTTTTTTCGTTGGCGTCCGATTGATCCCAATCGACCGTTTGTTGGATTGAAAAATTATATTCGTGTGATGTCTGATGAGAGGTTTTTTCTTTCAATTAGAAATACGTTTATCTATGCCTTGGTCGGAGCTTTTTTTAAAGTTATGATAGGTCTTGGGTTGGCGCTGATGATGAATCGGAATTTCAAGGGAAGGGGCATAGCCCGAACGTTGCTTATGCTTCCCTGGGTTCTTCCCGTTACGGCAAGTGTTACCATATGGAACTGGATGTTTGATGGCATGTACGGGATTATCAATGTTATGCTCATGCGTATGGGGTTGATTGATACCTATATAAATTTCCTGGGGCAAAAAGGTGTTGCTCTGGCATGTGTCCTGATTGTAGGTATTTGGATGGGATATCCGCAGATGATGATGATGCAACTTGCAGGACTCCAATCCATTCCCCTGGAAATGTATGAGGCAGCAAAAGTAGAAGGAGCCAATTCTTTCCAAGTATTCTTTAGGATTACTCTTCCTTCTCTTGCCGGGATTTTGCAGATGGCAATTATACTGAGTATTATATGGACTTTCAACTCCTTCAATGTCATTTGGTTGATGACTCGGGGGGGAAGTTCCACACATACGATGAACACTCTTGCTTATGAGTTCTCTTTTGTAAACATGCGGTATGACTTAGGCGCCGCATTGTCTGTAACGATTCTCATTTTCCTTGCGGTATTCCTTTTCATCCACTCGAAAATGACAAAAAAGATGGGAGCGTAACATGCAACATTCGATGAAAAGAAGAAAAGCCGTTCATTCGTTTCTCTTCTATTTCTTTTTGATCCTTATCATCTGTGTTCTGGATTTTCCAATTTACTGGATGGTAAAGTGTTCCCTGACCTCTGTCGATAAAGTCATGACTCGTGATGTCTCCTTGGGTATATCGCAGTTTGATTTTTCTGCTTTCAAATATGTGTGGAACGGTACGGGTTATGCCTCTCAACTCCATCTGAAAAGTTATATGCTTAATAGCTTTATTGTTGTGTTGGTATCATCCTCGATCAGTATTGTACTGGCTACCCTTGCAGGCTATAGTTTGTCCCGATTCAGGTATAAACGGAAAGAGACGATTGCTCAGGGAATTTTGTATGTCTATATGTTTCCCCAAATGATCCTTACCACTCCTTTGCTCATGTTGATCATAAAATTGGGTTTGTATAATAACCTTTGGTCGCTTATCATCGTGTATTGCACATTTTCATTGCCTTATTCCATATGGATGATGCGAAGTTATTTCTCTGCTTTACCCATGGAATTGGAAGAAGCCGCCATGATTGATGGTTGCAATCGTGTTCAATCTATTTGGAAAATCATGTTGCCAATTGCGTTGCCCGGGGTTGTTGCTACTGTTACCTATACCTTTATTCTTGGTTGGAGCAATGTGATTTATCCATTGTCCTTCATTACCGATGAATCAAAGAAATTGGTTTCAATAGGCTTCCTGTCCTTGATTTCTGGCGATGCTACTCCCTGGAATGGTGTAATGTCTGCAGCTACGATAAGTGCACTCCCTGTGGTTTTGGTATTTATCTTCCTTCAAAGATATCTGGTAGGAGGTCTTTCTGCCGGGGGTGTTAAAAGTTGATTTTTACCCAATGGAATTATATGGATAGGAGGTATGTATGAAAATTACTGATATGATTGTTACGCCTATTGCTTTCTCGGATCCCCCATTGCTCAATGCCGCGGGTTTGCATGCACCGTATGCCCTAAGAATTATTATCGAGATTCGTACGGATGAGAATATCAATGGGGTTGGAGAAATTGCGGGAGGCTCAGCAGTTCTTGCTTCTCTCAACCAGGCAAAAGATTTCTTGATTGGGTGTAATCCCTTTGAAAGGAATAAAATACGAGACAAGATTGAGATTGGCTTCTCCAATATCAGTGATACTCTCAATACTGGGTATGCTCCCAAGAGTGTTGCGAATAGAATGTATAGTGCTCTCAATGTTGCTTTGCTGGATATTGCGGGAAAAGCTGTTGGTCTTCCTGTTTGTGATTTGCTTGGCGGTAGGGTACGAGAAAAGGCGGACTTCTCAGCTTATTTGTTTTATAAATATGGGGGAGCCGGTGGAAAATGGGGTTTTTCCCATAATCCAGAGGCTCAAGGTTGGCATAAAGAGAAGGAAGCCGAAGCTTTGGATCCTGAGGGAGTCGTAGCCCAGGCCCAAGCAATGGTTCGAGAATTTGGATTCACCTCTTTGAAATTGAAGGGGGGAGTTTTTGAACCGCGTCTTGAAGTTGATACCATAAAAGCCTTGCATAAGGCTTTTGGCAAGGGAGTCCCTTTACGAATTGATCCTAATGCCTGTTGGTCCTTGGAAACTTCTGTCAAGTATGGAAAAGAATTGAAACCATATCTTGAATACTATGAGGATCCTTGTAAGGGACAAGAGGATATGGCTGCCCTGGGTTCTCTTGTATCCATTCCTAGGGCAACCAATATGTGTACGACATCCTTTTCTGAGTTGCCTTCTGCAATAAGATTGGGATCTGAGGATATTATCCTTGCCGATCACCACTATTGGGGAGGTATGGAGGCGGTTTTCCATTTGGGAAAAATCTGTTCGGTTTTTGGCCGTAAACTTTCAATGCATTCAAATAGTCATTTAGGTATTTCCCTGATGGCTATGGCACACCTTGGTTGTTCTGTTCCGGAACTGAAATTTGCACTTGATACCCATTATCCTTGGCAAAGTGAGGAAGTTATCAAAGGTGGGAGAATCCAATTTGAAGATGGTGGTTTAAGGGTTTCCAACGCTCCTGGTCTGGGTGTTGAACTTGATTATGTCCAATTGGAAAAATTGCATCAGAATTTTTTGAAATGTGGCATTTCAGAGCGTAATGATGAAATAGAGATGCAGAAAAAGGTACCTGATTGGAAATTCGCTACGCATCGATTCTAATACGGAACTGGCAGAAAAGTTGTTTGAGACTTTGCATGCCACCGGCAGAATAGGCCAGAACGACCACCGTGGCCTTGCAAATTATTATGCAAAGGTTTCCGGAACCAAAATAGGAAAATAGGGAAATAGTATGGACACGAATTTTTTCAAGGGAATTATTGTACCGATTGTAACACCTGTTTCAAACGATGAAACGATTGACGAAAAGAAACTCAGGCATCAAGTGGACTTTGTCATTGATGGTGGAGTTTCTGGTATCTTGGTCTTTGGCAGCAATGGTGAATTTTACATGATGGAAGAAGCTGAGATTGAACAGACGTTGACGATCGTACTTGATCATGTAAAAAATCGTGTTCCTGTATATCTGGGAATTGGAAATATCAGAACAAGCAAGTGTGTGCGGCTGGCAAAAATGGCCGAGCATAAGGGTGTAAAGGGAATATCCTTGTTGCAACCTATGTTTCTCAAACCATCCGAAGATGAATTGCGCACTCATTTTGCAACTATTGCACAAAGCGTGCCTTCATTGCCTGTTTTGCTCTATAACAACCCAGGCCGTACCGGATACGGTATCAGCCAGGACTGTGTACAATACCTTGCTCATTCGGTACCCAATATCGTTGGCATGAAAGACAGCAGTGGTGATTTGACTCAGACAAGTGAATTCATACGGAGAAACAATGATATTGGGTTTAAGGTAATGTGTGGCAAGGATACCCTTATTTATGCAGGGTTGTGTGTAGGTGCTGTAGGTGCCGTATGTTCCACGGCCAATTTTCTACCTGAACTTGTTTGCTCGATCTATGATTTATTTGTGGCAGGGAACATGAAAGGATCTTTGCAAGCACAATGGAAACTTGATCCGATTCGTTTGCAGATGGATAAATCCAGTTTCCCCGTGGCGACCAAGGACTATGCAAATTTGATTGGAGCTCCTGTAGGAGATCCTATTTTGCCCAGCAAATGTTCGACGATTGCACAATTGGAAGGTCTTCGTGCCCAATTGGTGGATGCAGGTTATCTGCAATAGAAAATGAGAAGGCTAACCAGAGGCAAGAGTCTTTTGATTGGCATGGGTTTTGTATAGTCCGTTTTCAGATGGCTAGGGAAGTAAAAAGAGAAAAGTAAAAGGAGAAAGGTTTTGGGCCTTCCTCCTTTTTCCTTTATAGCCAGGACAGGGATTTTTCTCAATTGTCGAAAAATTTCCAATATCCTGTTTTCCTGCATGGTCCTGCAATAAATTGAAGTTCGGACCTGTTGACGAATTGGATAATTAATCCTAAACTCATTTAAGCGTTTAACAAATGCTTGGAAGGATTATATGCCAAAGGTAACAATAGAGACTGTTGCGAAAAAAGTAGGAGTGTCCGCTGCAACGGTATCCTATGCCCTTTCAGGGAAGAGAAAAATCAGCCGAGAGGTTACGGATAGAATCCTGAAGGCAGTTGATGAACTTGATTATCGGCCAAGCATTACGGCCAGGAATCTTGCCAGCAGTAAAACCTGGACGGTAGGGCTCTATGCCTCCCCGACCCAAAATATTCGTGAAGATTACTTTTTCAATAATATTCTTGCAGGAATCCTTGATGTCCTCCATGAAAAGAAATACCAGATTCATTTGTATGCTGATTACCTGAATGAAAATAACAAGGATCATCCTGATTTGAATATGACCCAGCCCATAGATGGGGCCTTGATCATGAATCCTCGTATCAACGATGTATATATCCAGCATATCATGCAACGAGATATTCCCTTTGTAGTCATCGGGACTCCCGATGAACGGGAGAATTCCTTTTATGTAGATGCCGATATAACGGCAGGTTATTATGCAGCTACCAATTACCTTATAAAAAAAGGGCATAGAAAAATTATATTGATGAATGGTTCTGCCGAATATACCCAAAGCAAGCAAAGAAAGGCAGGCTATGTGTTGGCGTATCAGGACAATGGTATGGATTTCAGCGACGAGTGGATACTGAACGTCCCGATGTTGGAAGAGGAAGGCTATCGGGTGTTCAAGCAAGCCCTTGAAGAAATTCCTGATTTCTCGGCGGTCATCACGTTTAACGATACCATTGCCGTTGGAGTCTTAAGGGCTCTGAAGGAAAAGAACATGATAGTTCCCGGGAAAGTAGCGGTAATCAGTGCCGGGAATACTATGATTACCAGGATTCATGCCCCTTCCATAACAAGTCTCGATATGAGTTCCTATGAAATGGGAGCCAAGGCCGCTGAATTGTTGGTTGATGTGATTGAAAAAAAACGAATCCAGCCTTCCCATACCATTATCCAGACTCATTTGGTGGAAAGGGAAAGTACCTGAGCTAGGTATCAGGGGTTATCGTTTTGTTCAAGGACGAGCCAAAAAAATCTGAATATACATCTGTTTTACTAATAGGGCTATACTTTCCTTTGGTTGCCTGAAGGAACGTATTTTCATTGTTCGTATCAAGGTCTATTTCTCACCTAGGTAATAAAACAACGAGTCGTTGCTTGTTGTATCCCTTGCCTTGCTCCTTCATGATACAATCGATACGTATGTTGAGTAGGGTAGGCAATTATTTTTTTCTTGACAGTAGCAGAAATGTGACACTATAGTAATTTAAGCGCTTAAATTAAAAACTTACACAATTATGTTTATCGTTTATATACGGAGGGGAAATATTTTTCTACTGGAAACCTGAAGGCCCTTTCCTCTTACCCAGTCATTGATTTGAAAAAGAATGAGAGCTTGGGTCTTTTTCCAAGAAGCTGATACGAGCAAAAGTAACGAATTGAACTTGGACAAGCAATCTTGTTGAAGCATATTGAGGCTGCCTTTTTTGATAATGATTGTATATTAGTCAACCTTCCGGCTGACTTCTAATAGGAGGAATGTATGAAAATTCGATTGAGAGTTGTGTTTGTAGTTCTTCTCTTGTCCCTGACCATGACGGTTTGGGCCAATGGAAGCAATGAGACTGGAATAACCAAGGACAAGGGGGAGAAGGTTATTACGATTTGGGACTTCAAATATGGTGATGTACAGAGCGTTCAGCCTGCAATGATCAAAATCGATGATCTGATCATGCAACAAAACCCCGGAATCAAGATCAATCATGTCGGTCAGTCCAATGACAATTACTACCAACTGGTAAGGGCAGCCGTACAGGCCGGGGATGGCCCGGATATCATAATGTTCCATGGTGGTGTCCAGGCCTACGAGTTCGATGACTATACGATAGCCTTGGACACGTATATTGCGCCCTGGAGAAATGAAATTTCAGAGTTCAGCTGGGAATATTGCTCAGCCAATGGGGATAAGTCAAAGTCAGTTCATATGGTACCGCTGACAACCCAGGGGTTTGGTATCTATTATAACAAGGCCCTGTTCAAGAAAGCTGGACTTGATCCCGAGAAAGCTCCTACCGACATTGATTCTTTCATGAATGCTTGCGCAAAGCTCAAGGCAGCCGGAATTGTTCCGATAACTGCAGGATTGCAAGGCAGTCCGTATACCGTGGACTTCCTCTTCAGGTGTCTGGTCGCCAATATCTATGGACCCGATGTAAAGGATCTTGGTACGGGCAAACAGAACTTCAAGGGAAATGCAGCGTTCAAGAAGGCTACACAGATAATGCAAGAATTATTTGCGAAAGGATATATTGATCCAGCCGGCACCTCCACTCCTTACTTCATGGATGCCGCGAATAATTTCGCAGCCGGGAAGGGAGCGATGTTTGTTGGTTTGCTGTCAGATGTATGTCACTGGAAGGTATTCTGCGATGCCTTGGGAAATGATGAGGTCGGTTACTTCCCGACTATCAATTTCCCGGAAGCAAAATACAAGGACCAGCAAGTTGGTCAACCGGCCGGTATTGGGTATAGTGTCATGAAGTGGTCGAAGAATCCAGCTGAAGCAGCGAAGGTTATCGAGGGCTATGCCCGCGGTGAAGGAAATGCCCTTTGGATGGGAATGACCGGGGCCTTGTCTCCTAACAAGAATGTCGACATCAAGAGTCTGGGGTATCCTTTGGTCGGGCAGATTCTCCAAAAACCCTTTGTCCTGGACTTCAATACCCTGCTGTTGAATGAAGATGCCAACGGGAATTTCGATCGATATTGTGCACAGGCCTTTGTTTCAAACGAAATTAGCCTGGATAAGTTCATTGATTCTGCCCAAGGTATGCTGGATAGCAAACAGAACGCTAAGTAGTCAACTGAATCATTGGTTGTCTGGAAATGTTGAATTTCCGGACAACCTGTATGGTTTTTCCATGGGGGAGTCGATTGAAAAAACAAACTGCAAAAATTAAAAGTGAGACATTCGATTCATATATCTTGATAGCGCCCTTGCTTCTGCTTTTAGCCGTTTTTATTTTGTATCCGGTAATTGCCAATGTATATCTCAGTTTCTTTAAATGGAAAGGCATGGGTCATGCAACTTTTATCGGTCTTGATAATTATCGAACCATGCTGAAGGATGAGACCTTCTGGGTTTCCATAAAGAATACTCTGGTTCTGCTTCTCTATATTCCGTTGGGTGTCCTCGTACCGATACTGATTGCGGCCTTTCTCAGGGAAGGTCTCAAGGGATGGCCAATTTTCAGGGCAATCATCTATTTACCAAATATCCTTGGGTATGTAATCATCGGAATGATCTCCAGCATCATATTCAGGAAAATTGGGCCCTTGAACGCAGGATTGACCAGTTTGGGACTTGGGTCTCTTGCGCTCGATTGGTTGAGCAAGCCAAATTTGGCACTCAATTCCCTGGGATTGGTATATGGAGTCTGGATGCGGCTGGGCTTTGGTTGTATCTTTTTCCTTGCTGCAATGAGCAGCATCGACGACTCACTGTATGATGCGGCGAAAATTGATGGTGCTCTCTGGTGGCGGACTTTCTGGAATGTCACGATTCCTTCCATCCGCTTTTCAATTGAATTCTGGGTAGTTTTGTCCTTCATCGAGATTTTGGCACGAGCCTTCCCGTTTATTTACACCTTCACGCGTGGAGGTCCTGGGTTTGCCACGTTTACCTTGGAATACGGCATCTATAACGCTGGTTTTGTCGCATTCAATATGGGATATGCAAGCACTTGGGCAAGTGTCCTGTTTGTTTTTTGCGCTATCATTGCCTTCTTCCAGGTTAGGTTGATGAGGAAAAACACTGATGTACAGTAGATATAAAAAAACGGTAAACGGACTCATGTATCTTGTCTTGATAGTGTTTGCCCTGATAGCCCTCTATCCTTTGGCTTTTGTGTTGCTTACAAGCCTGAAATCTTCAGGTGAGTATATCAACAACAAATTATCATTTCCCAAAAAGGTCACCTTTGACAACTATTACTATGTCTGGGTGAAGGGGCATATGCTCAAGTATTTTATAAATAGCTGCATCTTGATCCCTTGCGGGCTTGTTTTTTACCTTTTTGTCTGTATCTCGGCAGGTTTTGCCTTTGGGCGATTGAGATTTCCCTTTCGGTTCTCAATTTTCCTTTCAGTTCTGTTTTTGATGATATTTCCGCAGATGTTGCTATCTATACAAATTTTTCAGATATGCCGTACCTTGCATCTAGTCAACAATTATTTTGGTTTGATTCTCGTATGGGTCGCGTATTTTGCTCCCTTCGGTACGTATATCATGACGACCTATTACTCGACAGTCCCGATGGAAATCATTGAGTCTGCCAGGCTTGACGGTACCAATATATGGCAAATGCTCTTTTACATCATGGTGCCCATAGCAAGACCGATGATTGTCATCATCGTCATCATCGGGTTCCAGTCCATGTGGAACGAGCTGCCTTTTTCTCTCCTTTTGCTCCAGAGTGAAAATCTGAGGACGATTACGCAAGGAATTGGCATGATGCAGGGACAGTATGGGCTTGATGACACGATTCTGACAGCGGCGATTATTTCTGCATCCCTTGTTCCCTTGGTGCTGTTCATGTTTTTCCAAAGGCAAATAACGATGGGTGCCTATAGTGGTGCCGTAAAAGGCTAAGACTGTACATATACAATTTTTCTAGAAAGGTCATGAGAATTTATGAAACAAAAAAATCGTTTTATTTTTGATATGTTGGACCAGGATTCCCCCGATGCCCAAAAAGATTCCATCTTTCGGGCCGGGAAACCCCAATCAGTCAGAGAGGAAGCAGGAGCAACAGTCGTGAGTGTTCCCTTCCATAAGCAGGAAATGAAGAACATGTTTCTTTATCCTGCCCAACCTGCAAGATTGGAAGTATCGGATATGATCGTGCGTTGCTATGGAGATTCCATCCTTCGCTGTACGACAGCTTTTGGAGGATCTATTCCCAAGGATGAGGATAATCCTATGTTTTCTTGGGATCCGACCCTTGTGCAAGGAAAAATATGCCCTGAGAAAACAGACGAAGGCTGGGATCTCAAGGATGGGAACGGGAAGGTTAAAATGCGGATACATACAAAGGATTTTCCCAGGGAAATCTGGAGTACCTTGCAGCCAGAACCTCCCGAAACTTTTGATGCGGTTGTTTTTCCTGATGATAAAGTAGCTGTTCCCTTTATGGCGTATGATGATTTTTTTCCGGCACAATCTGAATCCTTTAGCTTGGGATATGTCAAACGGGATGAAAAGGTCCATCGGTGTCTGTATTCCCTTCATGCGGAACAGAACGAGAAATTTGCCGGTACGGGTGAGCGTTTTAGCAAAATGGACCTGGCCGGAAAGACCTATGTATTGGAAAATACCGATGGTCTTGGTGTAAATAGCCGTCGTTCGTACAAGAATGTGCCGTTCTATATTTCCAGCAAGGGCTATGGCCTGCTTATCATGACTTCAGCCCATGTTCGTCTTTCCTTGGCTGATATCTCAACTAGGGCAGCGCAAGCCTTGGTGGAGGATGATGTTCTGGATCTGTTTTTTATAGGTGGCGGCAATGCTGAACGGATTCTTTGGAATTATCGGAGAATTACGGGGTTTCCTGCGAATGTCCCGTTCTGGTCCTATGGGACCTGGATGAGTCGCATGAGTTATTTTTCTGCTGAAGAGACGCGAAATGTCGTAAAGAAAATGAGGGAAGGAAAGTTCCCTTGCGACGTAATCCATATAGACACGGGCTGGTTCAAAAAAGATTGGAAATGCGAGTGGGAATTCAATCCGGAAAAATTTCCCGAGCCGGAAACCTATCTCAAGGAGATGGAGGACCAGGGCATCAAGATCAGTCTCTGGCAACTGCCTTGTATCGCCAAGGATACGATGTATTATGGCATTGCCAATGAAAATCGCTATGTCGCACCAAAAAGCGAGCATGTTGCCTTGGGTTCCAACTTCAGTGCAGTAGAATTTGACGGGAACATTGATTTTTCCAATCCTGAGGCTGTGCTCTGGTACCAGGGGTTATTGAAGAAACTCCTGGACATGGGTGTTGCCGTAATAAAGACGGATTTTGGTGAGGTAATCGAGGAGAATGCTGCTTATCTTGGAATGTCGTACCGGAAGTTGCATAATGTATATGCACTTCTCTACCAGAAGGCGGCACATGAAATCAGCAGGCAGGTGAAGGGGCCGAGCCAGGCCATGATCTGGGCCCGTGCCGGGTGGATTGGGTGCCAGCGGTATCCAATTCATTGGGGTGGCGACTGTGCCTGTTCCTGGGACGGCATGGCAGGATCCCTTCGTGGTGGGTTGCATCTGGGAATCTCTGGGTTCGCTTTTTGGAGCCATGATGTCCCGGGGTTCCAGGGGATTCCGAGTTTCATGAACAGCAGGCCCTCTGATGATCTCTATATCCGATGGACACAGATGGGTGTGTTTTCCTCGCATCTTCGGTACCATGGAACGACGCCCAGGGAACCCTATGAGTATCCTGCGGTATCAGATATTGCCCGCAAATGGTTGAATCTTCGCTATGCCCTGATCCCTTATCTTGCAGAGCAAGGAAACAAGGCCATACAGACAGGCTTTCCCTTGGTGCGGGCCTTGTTGTTCGATCATTTCGATGATGCCACGTGCTGGTCGATCGATGATGAATTTTACTGTGGCGATTCTTTGCTTGTAGCGCCTGTCATGAATGGTACGGGTATTCGAGATGTGTATCTTCCCTCTGGACTCTGGGTTGATTTCTGGAGTGGAGAGAGCATTACGGGGGGGCTTTGGTTGAAAAATGTTGCCAGTCCCCTGGAATTGCTTCCTGTGTATGTCAAAAAAGATTCCGTGATTCCCGTGTATCCGCAAATTGTCCAATGTACAAAGGAGATGGATCTTTCAAAAATCCAGGAAATCCGGTTCGACGATACCTATAGGGGATTTTCAGCGTCGATTTTGGGAAAGTCGATTGCCTTGGGGATCTGATGCTGGAATGTACCATAAAAAAGGAGAAGGGCATCGAGCCTTTCTCCTTTTTCGTATATAGCCAGAACAGGGATTTTTCTCAGTTCTTCTGTTCTTCGATTGTCGAGAAATTCCCGATATCCTGACGCAAGCACTCCACCGCTTCTATTTTCTTGTTGGCTTCCAGCAAACGGATGAATCGCTTGTGGCATTCGCATTCAGTGATGATGTCCTCTCTATGGAGATTGATCCAATAGGCCTGAGCATAGGCTACCCCGAGATATTGCATGGCACTTTTCAACTGCTTATATACAAATTCATTGCTGAAGAAAGAGATCAAGGTCAGATGGAACTCGGTGTTATGTTCCCAATGTTCAAGAGCTGCCTGTTTGTGTGGTTCGTCATAATAGGTTTGCAGAATCTCCTTGAGCTTGTTGATATTTTGCACTGTAATGCTATCCCAATGTGTCTCGAGATATCCACATTCCACGATGGTCCTGTATTCAGTAAGCTGGACAATGTTATCCTTGCTGAAAGAGACGACTTCATAGCCGAATCGGGGAATGCTTTTCAGAAATCCTTCATTGCATAACTCAATCAAGGCTTCCCTGATAGGGGATTTGCTTACCTCAAATTCATCCACAAGCGATTTCTCGGTGATTATATCCCCCGAGTTATAATTGCACTGGATGATTCTTGACAGGATTACATCATAGAAATGTTTCTTCTTAATTGAGACAGTGTATTTGCTTTTGACTACATTCAATTTATTCAACCCTCTTCATTTGGTGCCAAACTGGTAGATATGTTTTCACTTCCATTGTAGCAGATAATTTTATGCTTACGGTAGAAGAATAATAGCATAGAAAAATTTTTCATATCAAATAATACAAAATTATATCAAAACAAAAGAATAATAAAACCTTGTATTTTTAAAAATCTATGATAATCTATCAGAAACGTATTAGTAAAGTATCACTAATATCTTAGGAAATCAATAGGGGATATTGCTTTTCGGGATAGGTGATATGAAGGAGTAAATCATGATTGAGAACATTGAAAACGAGGTGAATGAAGTTGCCTCAGTTAATCGGGCACAGATTGAGCATAGGGCAACCTGGATGGCATTGTTTTTTGACGAAATGAAGAATGCAGGGATTAATCCAGAACCCATCATGCGCAAGGCTGTCTATCGCTGTGGTCTTTTCCATGGAGCACAGGTTCGACAAAGATGTGCCAATCCTGAAGATGCCCGCGAATTCGAGAAGTCCTTCCTCAATCCTTGCGGAATCGACACTTTCCATATGGATCCAATCAAGGCCACTGAGGAAAACGTAAAGATATCCTTCAATTACTGTGCCTTGCTTTCTGCCTGGAAAAAACTGGGAATGGATGATGAAACCTGTGCCTTGCTTTGTGATATCGCCATGGATGGTGACAGGGGAATTGCAAAGGCAATGGGATTGACTCTTGATCTTTCGGACACCTTGGCAAAAGGGTGCAAGACTTGTGAATTGAATTTCCACAAATAAAAGGGAATTTCAAACGATACATTCATAGGAGACAATATGAAAAAGCTAGCTACCGTACTGTGTGT
Source organism: uncultured Sphaerochaeta sp. (assembly GCF_963676625.2). Classification (GTDB taxonomy): domain Bacteria; phylum Spirochaetota; class Spirochaetia; order Sphaerochaetales; family Sphaerochaetaceae; genus Sphaerochaeta. The sequence continues at coordinate 939,596 of NZ_CAXXYB010000004.1, read as the reverse complement.
TCTCTTGGTGTTTTCGATGGCTTTGTTTGCAAATGGAAACAAGGAAGAAGAAGCGGCGAAGGCAGAAGGCTTCAAAGGCATTATCAAACTTGGTGTATTGGGCCCCCTGACAGGGACCAATGCCGAATATGGGGTCGGTTTCAAGATCGGTACCCAAATGGCTGCTGATAGAATCAATGCAGCCGGTGGGGCGAACGGGTACAAATTGGTTCTCATTCCCAAGGATTCCAAGGGCGATCCCAAAGAGAGTTCCGATTTGACCAGACAATTCTGTGATGATTCTACCATCATGGCCATCATTGGCGACTTTACCAGTGGCTGCAGCATGGCCAATGCACCCATTGTTGATGATGCCAAGATTGTTCAGTTGTCTCCGACCGCTTCCAATCCGAAGTATGCGGGGATGAGTGATTATTGTTTCAGTATCATGGGACGCCAGGATGGAGAGGCTCCTTTCTTTGCCAAGTATATTATCAGTAAATATTTGGGTGTAAAGAAGCTTGGAATGATCTATATCAATAGTGACTGGGGCGTTTCGGCGGCAGAGAATTTTAAGGCAGCTGCCATTGCAAATGGTATTGATATCGTTGCCTCCGTCAATTATGTCCAGGATGAAAAGGACTTCTCTTCCTTGATAACCAAACTCAAGGCCGCGAATCCCGAAGCCCTCATTATCATGGACCAGGGAGCTGTTGCCCAGGTCATCAACCAAGTCAGGGCCATGGGCTGGGATGTTCCCTTGACCACCCTCGGACCAGGAACTTCAGAACAATTGATCGGCTTGACCGGTGCTAATTCCGAAGGTCTGGTTCTTTCCACTCCGTTCTTCTTTGATCCCCAGGTTCCGGATCTCATGGCTTGGAAAAACGAGTTCAATGAGAAGGCCAAGTTCAATCCGAGCGTACACCCTGCCTGTGCCTATGATTGTGTCTATTTGATTGCCAATGCAATTGCCTCTTGTGGCGATACCGTAACCCGTCAGGGAATTCGGGATAATCTTGCAAGTAATGAATATATGGGCATTACCGGACCTATCAAATTCAATAAGGATGGGGATATCACCCGTTCCTATCTGATTTGTGCCGTCGAAAACGGGCAATATGTAGTAAAGAAAGGGTTTGATTACTCAGCAGAATAAGATGGATAACCTCGGCGTCGATAGCAACTATCGGCGCCGAATCATATCGAACTTCTGTCGAAGGGGTGTCTAGATGGAATATTTCCTCAATCAACTGATCAATGGTTTATGCCAGGGCGCAATATATGCCTTGATGGCCATTGGTTATTCTGTTGTTGTCGGTGTCGTTGGAATGGTTACCTTCACTCATGGTGAAGTGATGATCATGGGAGCCTTCGCTGCATACTATGTTTTTCAATATTGCGGCACCAATTTACTATTGGGATTCTCTGTTGCTTTTCTTGCCTCTTGGGTAATGGGGATATTCGTGTATAAGGTTTGTTATGAACGGTTTTTTAATTCACCACGTCATATTTCCTTGTTATGTACCATTGGATTCTCGATGTTGGTGAAAAATCTTGCCCAAATCTTCTTTGGGCCGAACCAGATTCCCATGTTGAACATAGTGGATATCAAATTCTACCATTTTGGGTCGGTTCAGATCAGTTCCTTGCAGATTCTCATCATTTCCCTTGTTGTCTGCCTTGCCTTGGCCTTGAACTATGTTTTCTATCATACACGGTTTGGAGTCAAATTGAGGGCTGTCAGTCAGGATAAGACTGCTGCCTATATGGTAGGTATAAATGTCAAGAGAATCGCGATGCTCGGCAATTGCGTAGGTTGTGGCTTAGGTGGCATTGCCGGTTTGCTGATCTGCATCTATTACCAGGTAGTCCAGGCGACGATGGGAGGGGCTTTGGGTATGAAGGCCTTTTCGGCCTCGGTGCTCGGTGGTTTGACCGACGTACGGTTTTCCGCCTTGGGTGGCTTGTGTATCGGAATCGTGGAAAACCTGGGGATAACGGCTACCTCTGCCAGTTATCGCGATATGTTTGCCTTTGGTTTCCTCATTCTTGTCTTGATTTTTAAGCCTACCGGGTTTGTAAAAAAGAGGGGGGCCAAGGTATGAACAGGTTTTCAGATACACTGAAACGAGCAAAGATAGCTTTCGAGAAACACAAGGTCCTGTACCTCTTGCTTTTGTTATTCTTTTTGGCCTTATTGCCAGTTCTCAGTGATAAAAGCTACGTCATGGGTGTCATGTGCAGGATCTTGATGTATGCAACCTTGGCCGGTGCCTTGAACATCATCAATGGATATAGTGGACAGACCTGTCTGGGCGTTGCGGGCTTCTTTTGCTTTGGAGCCTATACCGAAGCTATCCTGGCTACCAGGGTTGGGATGAGTTTCTGGCTTTGTGTTCCTCTTGCCGGGCTGGTGACTGCTGCCATTGGATTGCTTGTTGCCTGGCCTACCTTGAAGATGAGTGGAATCTATCTTGCCATCGTTACCTTGGGCTTTTCTGAAATCGCCAGGTTGTTTGCCTTGAATGCAACTGCCCTGACAGGTGGGGCCTTGGGAATCAAGAACATTCCGGTTCCTACGCTCTTTGGCATTACCTTCAGGAATTCCCACTCCTACTATTACCTTTTTTTGGGTATGGCAATCATCTTTGTCCTCATATCCAACAGGGTTATAAAAAGTAAGATTGGCAGGGCCTGGATGTCTATCAGGGAAGATGAATTGGCGGCAAAGAGCCTGGGGGTCAATGCCTCGTTCTATAAGGCCACCAACTTCATCTATGGTGCTTTCTGGATTGGTGCTATAGGAGCGGTTTACGCCCCGTATGTGCGGTTTATCGATTCCACGTATTTTACCTTGGATGAAGGGTGGAACATCCTGTCCATGGTGATCCTTGGTGGCCAGGGGACTTTCATCGGTCCAATAATCGGCTCGATAATTGTCAACTTCCTCACGGAAGTCCTTCGTCCGATCGGACAATGGCGGTTGGTGGCCTTTGCCTTATTGATCATCATCATGATGTGGTACCGTCCCCAGGGACTTGCCGGAGCTTCTGACAGCAAACTTGCCGGGAATGTCATGAAGAAAAAAAAGCTGAATCAGGGGAAACAGAATGGTTGAAACAAATACTAAACCGATCTTGAGTACAGAACATATTTGTATGTACTTCGGTGGGCTCCATGCTGTCGAGGATGTGGGCTTGGAAATCCTTCCCGGGGATATTTTCGGGATCATTGGTCCGAATGGGGCCGGCAAGACGACGCTTTTCAATGCCTGCACGGGTTTCAACAATCCAACCAAGGGAAAAGTATTTCTCTGTGGTGAGGATATCACGAATCTGAAACCCGAGCAGATTGCGAAGAAAGGTATGGCCCGTACTTTCCAGAACATCAAGCTTTTCAAGTATATGAGCGTGCTGGACAATATCAAGATCGGGTTCCACCTTAACTTGAAATCCAATTTCATCGATACCGTATTGCATACCAAACGTTTTAAGGATGATGAGGAGCATGCCATCCAGAAAGGCAAGGAGATACTCGATCTGGTTGGGCTTGGCAGATATACCGAAACCAAGGCAGGGAATCTTCCGTATGGGGTACAGCGCAAAGTTGAGATAGCCAGGGCTCTTGCCATCAATCCCAAGATTTTATTGCTGGATGAACCGGCGGCGGGCATGAATCCAAATGAAACCAAGGAACTCTCAACTTATATACTGAAAATCAATTCGTTGGGATATACGGTTGGGGTCATTGAACATGACATGAAGTTCGTCATGAATACCTGCAATAGAATCATGGTACTGAATTTTGGACAGAAAATTTGTGAGGGTACACCCAATGAGGTCAAGAGGAACCAAAAAGTGTGCGAAGCATATTTTGGAAAAGGGCTTGTAGCCGGGGAGGCAATCCATGTCACTGCTGAAGATTGAAAACCTGAGTATAAATTATGGCTATATTTCTGCCCTGAGAAATGTAAATTTAGTTGTCAACGAAGGAGAACTGGTAACGCTCATCGGGGGTAATGGGGCAGGGAAGACCAGTACCTTGATGGGAATCTCGAACCTCATTCCCAAGACAGGGGGCAAGGTGTTTTTCAAGGACCGGGAGGTTTCCAGGTTCTCGCCAGAGAAAATAGTCAAGATGGGTTTGGCCCACGTCCCCGAAGGACGAAAGATATTCCCTGACATGTCCGTCTATGAAAATCTCGTATCGGGAAGCATGGGGCAACCAGGGCAAACCAAGGAAAAATTCCAGGAATTGCTCGAAATGAATTATCAGATGTTTCCGAGGCTGAAGGAACGTCTCTCCCAGAGTGGAGGTTCTTTGTCCGGGGGAGAGCAGCAGATGCTTGCAATCGCAAGAGGCTTGATGATGGATCCCGATCTTATCATGTTGGATGAACCTTCCTTGGGTCTGGCTCCCATTATTGTCGAGGAGATTTTTGAGCTCTTGGTGCGAATCCGGAAAAATGGCAAGACGATTCTTTTGATCGAGCAGAATGCCTCCATGGCTTTGTCGATTGCCGACCGGGGCTATGTCCTCGAAACCGGTGATATCACCTTGGAAGGAAGCGGAAAGGAATTACTGGACAATCCTGCGATAATCAAAGCCTATCTGGGCGGTTGAGGGAGAAAAACGATGAAAAAAATCATGAATGATCCCAAGGACTTCGTAGATGAAGTCATGGTTGGAATTGAAACGGCTTACGGTGATAGGGTTCACCTTCTTGATGGTGATACCCGGATTTTGGTCTCTTCCTATCCCAAAAAGAGAGGAAAAGTCGGTATTGTGACTGCCGGGGGAAGCGGGCATCTTCCCGTCTTTCTCGGGTATGTCGGTTCCGGGTTGCTTGATGGTTGTGCGGTAGGGAATGTCTTTGCCTCTCCTTCTGCCAAAAAAATGGCTGCCATGATCAAGGCCTGTGATGATGGAAACGGAGTGTTGTGTCTGTATGGCAATTATGGCGGGGATAAAATGAACTTTGCGATGGCCTGCGAAGTAGTGGAGATGGATGACATCGAGACTATGAGCGTTCTGGTCACCGATGACGTTGCCTCAAGTCCCAAGGAGACGGCAAGCAAACGTCGCGGAGTTGCCGGTATGGTCTATGCCTTCAAGATAGCAGGGGCCGCCGCCGAGCAAATGATGACACTCAATCAGGTTGCCGAGGTGACTACCAAGGCCATTGCCAATATTCGAACCATGGGTGTGGCCCTTTCTCCTTGCATCGTGCCGGAAGTCGGAAAGCCTACGTTCACGATCGAGGATGACGAATTGGAATTGGGTATGGGAATTCATGGCGAACGGGGCATTGAAGTCTGCAAGATGATGAGTGCCAATGAAATTGCCGATTATCTCTTTGACCGGATAGTAGCTGACCTGATTCTCGAAAAGGGGGATGAGGTATCGGTAATGGTCAATGGATTGGGCGCTACGCCCCTGGAAGAACAAATCCTGGTGTACAGTCGGGTAGCTTCAAGGCTCAAAAAGCAGGGCATTGCTGTCTATATGCCCCATATCGGTGAGTTTGCCACGTCCATGGAGATGGCAGGGCTTTCAGTGACCATTTTGAAATTGGATGCACAATTGAAAGGTTTGCTACGCATGCCTGCTTCCTCTCCGTTCTATACATCCGAAAATAAATAGGAGTGCTCAATGACCGTATCAGATGTTTGCGAGGCAATGAAATATATCAGTGAAACAATGACAAGGGAGAAAGACCATTTGATCGAACTCGATCAACAAAATGGGGATGGAGACCTTGGCATTTCGATGAGCGAAGGCTATAGAAGCGTGCTTGAGCTTTTGCTTTTGAACACGGAAACAGACTTGGGCTTGGTTTTCATGAATATGGCCATGAATTTCAATGAGGCGGCCCCTTCCTCCTTGGGAACCATCACCTCGTTCGGGATGATGGGTATGGCAAAGAAGTTGAAGGGCAAGAGTGAAGCAAGTCTTGCCGATTTGGTCGATGCCTTCTATGCGGGTATAGAGAACATCCAAAAGAAGGCAGGAAGCAAGGCTGGGGAAAAAACGATATTGGATTCCTTGATTCCCGGTATCGACGCCTTGAAGGCTTCTGTACAAGAGGGACCCTCCATTGCCTTTGCAAAGGCAGCCGAAGCGGCCTTGGAAGGTTCCGAGAGTACCCGGAACATGAGATCTGTCCATGGTAGGGCTGCCTATTATGGCGATAAGAGTATTGGCATCATTGATGGAGGTTCTGTCGTAGGAAGCTTGATTTTCAAATCCTTGGCTGACTGCGTGCAAAGAGTATGAACATGAATAAAGAGACGTATGAAGCGTATGTGCTGTTATTGAATACTGAACTGCAACCAGCCTTGGGTTGCACCGAACCTATCGCCATTGCCTATGCGGCGGCGAAGGCCCGGGAAGTTCTTGGTTCCTTTCCCGAGAAAATGAGTGTCGCTTGCAGTGGCAATATCGTCAAGAATGTGCAAGGGGTGGTTGTTCCCAATTCCGGGGGATTGCGGGGCATTGATGTAGCCGCGATCCTGGGAGTCGTCGGGGGCGATGGTTCCAAGGGCTTGGAAGTACTTGCCAAAATCACCGAGGAGGATGTAGAGACAACCAGAAAGCTACTTCTACAAGGGTACTGCACGTGCTTGCTGTCAGCAAATGAGGATAACTTGTTTATCCGGGTATTTGTCAGGACTGCAACAGATTCTGCTGCCGTGGAGATTACCGGTCATCATACGAATATCACCTTGATAGAGAAGAATGATGAAATTCTTTTCTCCAAGGAATATGAAGAGGCAGGAAATCTCATCGATGCCTATTCCCGGTTTTTGAATATTGCCGATATCGTTACCTTTGCCGAGACTGTGGACCTTTTAGAAATCCAGGAGGTCCTTGAACGCGAGATTGCCTATAACTCCGCAATTTCGAAAGAGGGTCTGACGGGAGCCTGGGGCATCGGGGTGGGGCATTCCTTGTTGAAGTACTATGACAAGAATGATGTCCGAAATCGAGCTTGTGCTGCTGCAGCCGCTGGCTCTGATGCCCGTATGGGAGGTTGTTCTCTTCCTGTTGTCATCAATAGCGGAAGCGGAAACCAGGGGATGACTGTTTCGTTGCCTGTCATTGAATATGCCCAGAGCCTGCAAGTATCCCATGAGTTGTTGTTGCGATCCCTGGCCTTGAGCAATCTGATTTCAATGCAGGAGAAGAGTCAGTTGGGAAGCTTGAGTGCCTTTTGCGGGGCCGTGTGCGCAGGTGCAGCCGCTGGTTGCGGCATTGCCTTTCTCCATGGGGGACGGGAGAGAGAAATCTCAAATGTCATTACCAACTGTCTTGCCGATATCGGGGGCGTGGTATGCGATGGGGCAAAGCCTTCTTGTGCCTCGAAGATTGCCACTGCCGTGAAATCGGGAATCTTTGCCTTTGAAATGGGAATGAAGGAAAATAAGTGCTTCCAAGATGGGGATGGCCTGGTCAAGAAAAATGGTGATCAGACGATCAAGAGTTTTACAAGGATGGGCAAGATTGGCATGAAGGGAACTGATGAGGAAATCTTGAACATCATGCTGGAAAAATAAGTAGATAGGGAAATTCTCCTTGTTCTTGTAAGGATAGCATGCAGCCCAGGTTTCACACTCTGGGCTGTTTCATGTTTGTATTTCTCTATCGGTCATATGTATTTTTCAGGGCTTGCCAAAAGAGATCTTTCCATAGTTTCTCATGTCTGACTTCAGCGCTTCCAGGGCCTTTCCCTTGTTATTTTCTTCTATGCCCCGGACAATATCCCTATGGCATTCCTCACCTAGATGGTGGTTGATCGGATTGAGGGGGGACCAGGAAGAACGGGCATAGGCAATGCCGAGAAATCGGATTACCTTTTGCAGTTGGTTTGATAGGTATTCATTTTGGTAGAAGGTTGCCAAGGTAAGATGAAACTTTGCTGTATGTTCCCATCTTTCCAGGGGATTTGCTTCCTCTCGAAGTGATTCACTGGCATCTATGAGTGCATTGAGCGTATCTATGTTCTTCTTTTTTGTAAGCATATCCCAATTGACATCCATGGCACTGGTTTCGATCAAGTAACGGAAGTTGAACACCTGCAGGACTTGGCTCTCCTGGAAGGGGACAACCTCATAGCCAAATTTCGGAATGCTTTTGAGCAGTCCTTCCTCGCAGAGTTCCAGCAGGGCTTCCCTGATAGGTGTCTTGCTGACGTTGAATTCAGTGATGAGGGAATGTATGGTTATTATATCGTTGCTCTTGTAGGTGCAGTGGATGATACGGTCGAGGATAATTTTATGATACTGCTTGTTAAGCCGGTCGGCGCCGTATTTATTTTTTGTTTCAGCCATTATACCCAAACTCCATCTCATGAGAATTTCATTGTGTGTTTCTCTGATGATAAAGGTATTATGGGGCCTTAGCAAGGGAAGAAAATTCAGATTGCAGGAAGGGAAGGGTTTTTTCACCGGTTTACCCGGTTTTTCAGGTTTTTTTCTAGGATCTAGTCTTTTTTGGCGTAGTAAATGGCACGGATTTGCTCCAGACTTGAGAAGGTCTAGGTATAATTGCTACCCTGATGGTTAGAGAAGTTATTAACATTGAAGTCATAAACTATGTAAAATGTATAAGTTTTTGACTGGGTGGTCTTGCGTGAGTGTCTATGCAACTGCCTTGATTCTCCCTATCCCTTTTTCTTGGTGATGCATAACATGTGCCTGCCAGGGCCTGGATTCCATGGCATTTCAACGTACCTATGGCTGGAGAGGGGAAAAAATACTCAATAAAATCTCAGCATGACCATAATGCATTGCTATGCCTCGACTTCAACAATCATTTCAACTTCAACAGGGATATTGCCAGGTAGACTGGTTCCTATGGCACATCTGACATGTTTACCTTTTTCTCCAAAAAGTGCAACGAGTAAATCCGATACACCATTGATTACTTTGGGGTGCTCAGTAAATGTGCTTGCTCCATTTACGAAACCTCTGACAGAAATGATCTGGGTAATTTTGTCTAGGTCTCCAATTGTTTGCTTTACTTCGGCAAGACAATTCAAACAGGCAATCTTGGCAGCCTCATAAGCTTGTTCTTCAGTTACGTTTTCTCCTACTTTGCCAAGATAGAGATTCTTTCCATTGATATAAGGACCTTGTCCTGAACAAAAAACTAAATTATTTGAGCGTATCGATGGTATGAAGTTTCCTGCTGCAGGTGGAATAGAGGGAAGGCTCATTCCCATGCCTTTAAGTTTTTCTTCAATGATATTCATAATACTAATCCTTTTTTTCAATGTCTTTCAAAATATTGTCAACGAAGGTGTTGGCTAAATGAACATATAACAAATCACATGCCTCTGTCTTATTCCTATTGGCAAGGGCTTCGGTAATTCTTCTATGATCATAGATTGACTTTTTGCCCGCCTGTATGAAATCAGATTCTTTTTTCCCCATGGAAATATTTCGCATGATATTGATTTTCAGCATAATATTGTTGATAAATTGTGCAATCATGGGATTTCCCGAAGCCTCATAAAGAATTTCATGAAAATGAAAATCTGTAACCATGTATTTGGAATTTTCTTGATTGTCTAATGCTGCTTCAGAAAAATTGATGGTACTGTTCATGAGAGCGCAATAATCTGCAAGTTGCATATCGGTCAACTTGCAGATGTTATCGAGGGCAAGTTGCTCCAAGGCAATGCGAACCGAAGTAAGATCCCTTACTTCCTTTGGAGAGAATTTTCTGAGAAAATACCCCTTCCATTGTTTTTGTTCGACAATATCATCGGTAATCAGTCGACCAAGAGCTTCCCTTACCGAAAGTCTGGATATCTTTGTTGTCTCTGATATTTCCTTATCGTTGATTCTATCACCGGGCGACCACGTTTGTTGAATTATTTGATTGCGAAGATAGGCATAAAGATAATCTGCCTTTCGTTGTTGGTTGTCTATTGGTACTTCAATAATCTTGGGATTATCTTGCAACCTGAAAGTAGCTTCTTTGGGTTTGTTTGTATCCATATGAACTAGAATACCAACAAAATAGGTGTTTGTAAATCAAAAAACTTTTAAATTTTAAATTTAAAATTTCTTGCATATTTCTTGAAACGATGTAAACTTTAAAAGTCAAAGGGAGAAAAATCTATGGCTGACGTGTATGACTCACTCGAAGTAAGAAAAGTAATCAACGGATGGGGAACCTTGACGATGCTTGGTGGTTCTGTCATGGAAAAGAAAACTGTCGAAGCGATGGTTGCGGCTTCACGATATTTTATCGATCTAGCTGATTTTCATGAAAAGGCAGGAAGAAAAATAGCTGACTTGCTTCAAGTTCCTGCAGCCTGTGTTACAAGTGGTGCGGCTGCCGGAATTGCTATCTGTGCGGCTGCCTCCATGACTGGCATGAATCCTGCCAATATCTTGCAATTACCCGATACGGAGGGCATGAAGAACGAGGCTATCATGTTGAAATGCCATCGCAATTCTTATGATCAAGCTTTGCTAGAATCAGGGATGAAGATTGTTGAGGTTGGAGTTACGGCTTCTGCTTGTGTGGAAATGATCGAAAAAGCCATCAATCCCAAGACAGCATTGTTCTTTTTTGTTTCTGAATCCCGTGATATGCGGGGATCCATTCCGTTTTCGGAGATAGTAAAAGTGTGTAAGGCTCATAACATACCTATTCTTGTTGATTGTGCTGCAGATATTCCTCCAGCAGAAAACATTCGAAAATATCTGAATCTGGGAGCCGATTGTGTTGTGTTCAGTGGGGGAAAGGAAATCAGGGGGCCCCAGTCCTCTGGATTGATTCTTGGCACCGATCCTGATTTTATCAAGGCTTGTTCAGCCAATTGTTGTCCCCACCATAGTGTGGGACGTCCCATGAAGGTCGACAAGGAATCGATTGCTGGATTGGTTGTGGCTGTCGAGCAATTTGTCAAACGGGACTATAAAAAGATTTCTTCTGATTGGAATGCCTGGGTTGATCAAATGGTAGTTGCTCTTGATTCATCCAAGCTGAAGGCTTGGAAAGGCAATCCTACTGAACCAGGTGTCGAACCAAAGGTTATTCCTCGGGCATATCTTTCATCTTTGACATTTTCTGCTGAACAATTAAGGGACATGTTACTTGAAGGAAATCCTGCTATTCGAGTCGGAATTGAACAAGGCAATGTTGCCATCAATCCCCAATGTCTTATGGAAGAACAGGTTCCTATCATCATCAAACGAATCGATGAGATCATGCAGAATATAGAGTGATGGTTTTTTGTTGTAAGACAAAAGGATTTCAATAATTGGAGGGTCACTTATGAAAAAAGTGAAAAAGGGGTTTGTTCTGTTGCTAATTTTGTTAAGCACAACATTTGTCTGCTTTGCAAATGGCACTGATGAAAAGGCTTCCGGAAAAGGAACTTCGGCAACTCAGAAACCGATTGCTCCTTTAAAATTAGCCGGATGGAGCTATGAAGTAGATACTGTTGATGCAAACTTGAAAGTATTTACTGAACAGACTGGTATTTCGGCTGATTCGTTTTACAGCTTTCCCAGCAATCAGTTCCACGATAAAATGGTTACCAGTTTTATTGGTGGTGCAGGGTATGATGTAATCTATGTTCGTGATTCCTACCTTGCTGAATGGGCTTCTGCAGGATGGATCATCCCTGTCGATGGATTTGCCGATACTGCATCGATCAAGGCTAACCTGTCTCAAGGTGCCATTGACCAAATGACCTATGATGGCAAGCTATATGGTCTTCCGTATTATGCTGGCCGTCGTGTCTTTGCCTATAACGAAGATCATTTGAAAAAGGCTGGATTCAATACCCCTCCCCAAACTTGGGATGAGATGTTTGCTCAAGCAAAAGTCATCAAGGAAAAAGGAATTTCCGAATATCCTATCATTCTTGATCTTGCAAAGTGTGCCAATATTGTTGAACAGATTGAAACGATGGTCTTTTCCTATGGTGGTAGATTATTTGACGCCAATAATAAGCCTGTGTTTGCAACCTCTGATGGTACCTTGAAGAAAGTACTTCAGGATATCAAAGACAATATGGGCGTATTGATTGATCCCGCTTCATTGGTCGCAACAGATCATGAAGTAGTTCGTGCACTTTCCGCTGGTACCAGAACGTTTAGTACCTGCACAGACTATAACCTAAAGACTGTAAACGATCCAGCAAGTTCTCAGGTAGCTGGACAGGTGAAGATGGGACTCATTCCTGGAAGTGCCAAGGTAAAGAGTGGTTCCATTGGTAACATCAGGTTGTATTGTATCAGCAGTTCATGCAAAAATCCCCAGGCCGCGTGGGAATTGGTGAAATTCTTGGGATACAAGGATAAAAATGGCGAATACTTTGTACCGAAAAAGTGGGCTCTTGACTTTGGCCTAGGTTTTGTCCAGACGGAATTGTTCGATGACAAGGATATTCAGGCTTCCATCAATTCTTGGGGCGACACTGAGGTTATGAAACAACAGGATGACTATGTTGTTTCTAGACCGTACAGGTTTACTCCTTGGTTCGAGGAATGGCAGACTCAAGCTTGGGAAGATTTGCAGAAAGCCATAATGGGTGACGTGACTATCGATGCAACCCTGCAAAAGATGGCCAAGTCCGCGAATGATCTCATGCAACAATACAAATAATTAGATAAAGGAGGAAGCTGAGTATGATGAGTAAAAGAAAGACTCTATCCATTGAAAAAGACCAGACACGTTTTGGATGGATGTTGAATTTTCCTACTTTGGCTATACTGTTTGTGACAATTCTGGTACCAATACTGTATTCATTGTATATCAGCTTCCAACATTTGAACTACAAGCAACCCAATAGAACAAAGTTCATATGGTTGCAGAACTATATTGAGCTGTTTCAGAACCAGACTTTCTTGCACTCTCTTGCAGTCACAGGATTGTTTGTATTGCTCACGGTCTCCTTTATCCTTGTCTTTGGGCTTGCGATAGCTCATTTGCTCAAGAGGAATTTCAAGGGGAATGGACTGCTCCGGACCATCGTGTTGATTCCTTGGGCTATACCTCCTGTTGTCAATGGTGTCATGTGGAAGTTTCTTCTTGACTCCAGTTATGGTGCAATCAATAGCGTCTTATATCAGCTTGGGTTGATTTCAAGTTATCAATCTTTTCTTTCAGATCCCAATACGGCCTTTGCCTGGGTTGTCTTTGCAAATGTCTGGAAGAACCTGCCTTTTGCAATTTTGCTTCTTTTCGCTGCTCTGCAAACTATTCCTACTGAGATGTATGAGTCCGCTGTCATGGATGGCGCATCCTCAAAGACGATGTTGTTCAAGATTACCATCCCTTTGGTGTCGTCAACTATGTTGGTTTTATTGATTTTTCAAACAATGGCCAGCTTAAGGGAATTTGATTTGATTTATGTAATGACCAGCGGGGGACCTGGTGATGCAACTTCAGTTATCGGTTGGTTGCTGTATACGCAGTCCTTCAAATTCCTTGATTTTGGAAAAGGTTCGGCAATCGGATATATCATAACTATGATTACGTTGGTGATTGCCATGTGTTATTATCGAATTTTCAAAAATAATATCGAAAGCTAGTCGGGAGATAATGAAAAATGAAAAAATACAACATGATAACTACATACATCCTTGCAATCCTTGTAGCGCTTTTTTTTCTTGCTCCTGTCAGTTGGTTGGTCTCTTCCAGTTTTCAGCAAGAGAAAGAGTTGCTTTCAGTTCCTTCTGTATTCCTGACAAAGAAACCGACGGTGGAGAACTACAAGAAACTGTTGTTTCCCCAGAGCTTTGCAACGTCCTCTGCCGAAGGAGTCAATAAAGTACGGACGTATTCCATTCCCCATGAAGCTCGTCTCTTTGCAGGTTCTTTGGGTAATAGTTTCATTGTCAGTGTGTCGACAACCTTGGTTTGCTTGTTTTTTGGAACTTTGGCTGCCTATTCCGTCACTCGTTTGCGGTATAGAGGACGGAAAATATTTATGTTTGGAATCATGGGAAGCCGTATGGTTCCTGGTTTGGTATTGGTTGTTCCCTTTTTTATCATTGCCAATAAAATTGGAGGAATTGACAAGAAGTCTTGGCTGATCTTGGTGTATTGCAGCTTTTCCTTGCCATATATATTCTGGATATTAAAAGGTTTCTTTGAAACAATTCCAGTGGAGTTGGAAGATGCTGCAAGAATTGATGGGTGTACCAGATTACAGACGATTTGGAAAATCATCTTTCCCGTAATATTGCCTGGAATGGTTGCCTCGGGAATATTTGCTTTCATGCAGACCTGGAATGAATTCTTTTATGCATTGATCCTGACAAATTCCAGTAGGGCATTTACGGTTCCTGTGATTACCGGTATGTTTGCGACGGAAGTGGACATTGACTATTCCCTGTTGATTACTTCAGGAGTATTGTCAATGTTGCCGCCCATCTTGTTCACGTTTATTTTTCAGAAATATATCATTGCGGGACTTACCTCGGGTGGGGTGAAGGGTTAATCATGATACTGATTAAAAATATTTGCAATAATTTCTTTCTCTCAGGGGAAAAGCTCAGTCGTTTTTCGATTTTAATTGATGATTGTGGCAATGTTGAAAAGATTGGGGACATTCCTGAAAATGATGCGTATAAATGTATCGATGCTGAATTTTGTTATGTCTCACCCGGTTGGGTTGATGTCCATACCCATATATATAAGGGCGTGTGTGATATTGGGATTGACCCTGACCTGATTGGGCCAAAAACTGGCGTGTCGACCTTGATAGATGCTGGTTCTTCCGGATGTGTAACTTTTACTGGACTAAGGGATTATATTATCAAGAAGAAGGACTATCCCATTTATGAATTCTTGAATTATGGGGTAATCGGCATTACTCGGTGCAATATTATTTGTGACTATGAGACTGATGATTTTGTTGAACCCGATGAAACCTTGCGATGTATTGAAGACAATAGAGATATTATCCGGGGTCTAAAGTTGCGTGCTTGCAAGGTAGTTTTCAAAGGAAGAGGAATCCCTTTCGTCCGTGATGCAGAAGCCTTGGCACGTGAAGCCAAGGTTCCCATGATGGTACATGTAGGAGAACCTGAGCCATATCTTGGTGATATCCTTGATGTGCTTGGCTCGGGGGATGTGGTTACTCATTGTTTCAATGGGAAGCCTGGCAATATTCTTGATCCACATACAGGAAAGATTATTATACAAGCTTTGAAAGCAAGAGACAGAGGTGTTCTTTTTGATGTTGGACATGGTTGTGCCAGCTATGATACAAATATTGGAAAGGCAGCAATCAAGCAAGGATTCAAGCCTGATATGATTGGCTCTGATTTGCATGGTCATAGTTACCCCAATCCCGTCAGGAATCTTCCCGTTACCATGTCCAAGATGTGTAGCAGTGGACTATCAGTCGAAGAAATTCTCAGGGCAGTAACCATTACGGCAAAGAACATGCTTCGGATTCCCTTGGGAATTCAGGTGGGGGAGAAGGCAAGCTTCACGCTTTTCAAAATAATCGACAAACAAGTTGTATATCGTGATGTATATGACAATCCCATAGATACCCATGTGCAGTTTATACCATTGTACACAATTGTCGGGGATACTGTTTTTGCTTGTGAAGGATAGTCGCTTGCCTTTCCTGATAGGGATTTACAGTGGATAGGGTTTTGCCTGAAAGCAAAAGAAGTGCTGAATGAAATACGGAAGGTATTGCTTGGTTATATCTAGCTATTGAAACTAGTATGTGTAATTTTGAGAGGATTTTCCGAGGGTGGAAAATCCTCTCTTTTGTTTGATACAAACGTGTGGGAAAATATTTCCTTTTTCTGCAGTCCTGACAAAAGGATCATGTAAAGGCCAGGCTTTTTTCAATTGAATGCAAGATCCTAAGTGAATCAACGTGTTCCCTTGTCGTCCCTTGCAGAAGAGCCAGACCACAGTCGGAGAATTGGAAATCCAGCCCTGTTTCTCTTATCATGCATTGGGCAATGTCACAGAAGACAGTTTCCTGTATATGCATTTCCTTGTTTAAGATCAAGGAATGGGTAATGAATATGGTAGGCAAAAGGATTTTTTCGGTAGCCCTGCCTGATAGATTGCAGGTGTGCAATCTTTGTATTTGAGTACAACGATATGGATGCTTTTATCAAAATAGGTTGTGTATTCAATAAAAAGTTTTGTTCGATTTTACTTGCGCAATAGAAAAAACATGCTATGATTTTTTCTAGAATGTTACTGGAATTCCAGTAGTATGCTAAATAAGGGATCACCCCTATCCTGTTAGGGAAATTGCATAAAACACTTTGTACCTGCTGCAAAGAAAAACAATGGAGGACTTTTTCAATGAAGAAACGAATTGTATTAGTGGCCTTGCTTTCTCTGTTCATGGTTGGCTTCGTATTTGCCAATGGAAGTAAAGAAGAATTGAAACCTATCAAGATTGCTGTTGTAGGACCCCTTACCGGTGATTTCGCTGAATATGGCACAGGATTCAGGAACGCAGTGGAATTGCATGCAAAGCAAATCAATGCAGCTGGTGGAGTCCTGGGTGGCCGTCAGCTTGAAATCGTTGACTACGATGACAAGAATAGTGGTGAGGAAGCAGCTTCCATAGCTGAAAGAATTGCCGGAAACAAGGACATCGTCGGTGTCGTAGGCCATTTTGCCAGCGGCGTATCCATGGCAGCAGCCCCTACCTATGAAGAAGTCGGTATCGCGGAGATTTCCCCAAGTGCCTCCCATCCTGACTATTCCTCAATGGGTGAATACATCTTCAGGAATAACTCCTTGATCAACATCGAGGGTAATGAGACCCTCAATATCGCTGAACAAGTGTTTCATGCAAAAAGAGTCGCTGTGCTTGCTGTCAAGACTGACTGGGGTGTAAAGACTGCCGATATCCTCATCAATACACTTGCCAAGGATCATAAGGACCTGCAGATTGTCGGATATGAGGAAATTCTCGATGGCCTGACCGATTTCTCGTCCACCATCACGAAATTACGATCGTATAAACCCGATACCATCATTGTCTGTGCCATGTACAACATCCTTGGACCTTTTGCCAACCAGTACAAGGACCTCGATCCCCAGATCAATTTGATTGGTTTCTCCAATGCCTATAGCGAACAACTCATCAAGTTGGCCCAGGAAGACGGCAACGGAATCTGTCTGCCAGCTGTTTTCTTCCACCAGAGTCCCGAGGCAAAAGTCAGGACCTTTGTTGATGACTACATGAAGGACTACGATGGCAAGATTCCCAGTTCCTTGACTGCCCAGGCTTATGATTCCTTGGGAATGTTTGTCCAGGCCATAAATGAAAGTGGTTCTGCAGACAGGACGGCCATAAAGGACGAACTGTACAAGATCAAATACGACGGTGTTGCCGGAGTGACATATTTTGACAAGCAGGGCGATGCTTACAAGACCTTCAACTGGTTGCGGGTCGTGGATGGCAAATTCACCTTGATTGACAAGAGTACGTTATAAGCTGCAGTAAAGCCAGAAAAGGTGGTGGCTTTAGTCCGCCACCTTTTTGACTCGTACCAATAGGGAGCTCTTAATGATTCTACAACAAATATTTGATGGACTGACTCTTGGAGTCGTCTATGCACTGATTGCCGTTGGGTATTCCCTTGTCTTCGGTGTTCTTCGCTTGGTCAACTTTGCCCATGGGGCAACCTACGCCTTTGGTGCCCATATCGCGATGGTTGTGGTTGTCTCGACCAGTTTTGGATTATTCTGGGCAATCGTCATCAGTGTCGCCGTAACGGGCTTGATGACCATGCTGATGGACAAGATTGCCTTG
The DNA here is from genome assembly GCF_963676625.2 of uncultured Sphaerochaeta sp. GTDB lineage: Bacteria > Spirochaetota > Spirochaetia > Sphaerochaetales > Sphaerochaetaceae > Sphaerochaeta. The sequence goes on along the minus strand of NZ_CAXXYB010000004.1, from coordinate 921,835 downwards.
AAGCCCTTGAGGGTAAAAAAATCCAAGGGGATATCGGCCCTGATTACGACCATTGGTTGTTCCTATATCATACAGAACACCTTGATGATCGTATTCGGAAGCAGATCCAAATGGTTTCCCAAGATTTTTGATTACGGGAATTTCAAGGTCGGGAGTGTCCTTGTCAAGTCAACCCAGGTGGGAATAATCACCGTCTCGGTTATCCTGCTCTTGGTTCTGACCTTCATCGTACAGAAGACCAAGATCGGTCTGGCCATGCGCGCTGTCCAACAGAACGCGAAGGCTGCTTCCTTGATGGGAATAGAAGTGAACAAGGTAATCTCCTTTACCTTCTTTCTCGGCGGAGCCTCGGCCGCCGTGGCAGGTAGCCTGATCAGCGGCTATTACCAGATTGTAAATCCCCAGATGGGTTTCATCGCAGGTCTCAAAGCGTTCTCCGCAGCGGTCCTCGGTGGAATCGGAATATTGCATGGTGCTGTTTTTGGTGGCTTAGTTGTAGGACTTGCAGAGAGTTTTGCGGCTTACTACCTCGGTGGAGGCTATCGTGATGCAGTGGCATTCATCATTCTGATTGTTGTATTGATTTTCCGCCCGAACGGCTTGTTTGGTAAAAAGGTGATTGAAAAGGTATGAAGATTATACATAACACATCAAATAAAAAACTCTTGGATACCTTGCCAAAAAGGCTGGCAGCCATTGCTGTCTTGGTGGCAGTGGTCATCTATCTTCCCAAAAGTGGTTTGTTGTCTCCCTACATCGTCCGTATTCTCACCATGATTTCCCTCTATTCGATGCTCGCTCTATCCTTGAATCTTCTTACCGGATACACAGGATTGGTTTCCATCGGACATGCAGGGTTCTGTGCAGTGGGCGGGTATACCTCGGCTTTGCTCTGGCAGTACTTTGGACTTCCCTGGTTGTTCACCGCCTTTTGCGGAATGATCATGGCAGGTATCGTAGGGCTGATGCTTGCCGCTCCTACCAGCCGGTTGTCAGGCAGTTACCTGACCATTGCAACCTTGGGTTTCGGAGAAATCGTCAAGATGGTGGCACTTAACTGGCAGTCGTTGACCGGCGGTCCCTTGGGCGTAAACCATATCGAACGACCAGAGTTTTTCGGCATTACCCTTTCCACGTTCAATGGTGGTTTCTTCTACCTGTCCATTGTTCTTACGGCCTTGGTCACCTTGTTTGTCTATAGGGTGGTGAACTCAAAGATGGGGCGCGCCTTCATGGCCATTCGGGATGACTCCTTGGCAGCGACTTTGATGGGAGTGAACGTAGTGGCCTATAAGATGAAGAGCTTTGTCATCTCGGCTGCGATTGCGGGCCTGGGTGGTGCCTTCTATGTCCACTTCGTCAGGTTCCTCGATCCCAATACATTCAATTTTGACATTTCGATTATCATCATCAGCATCGTGATCCTTGGAGGAACCGGCTCTATCGGAGGTTCTTTCTTGGGAGCCGCCTTGCTTATTTCCTTTCCTGAAATCCTGAGATTTGCCAGTGAATATCGATTCATCATCTACGGGTTGGTCCTGGTCTTGATGATGAGGTTCAAACCTGAGGGAATCCTTGGAGGGCATAGCAACAAACCCTTCAAACTGATGAAGGGGGTACAGATCGATGGAAAATAAAGAGACTCCTATCTTGGACGTTAAGAACCTATCCATCCATTTTGGTGGCCTGAAAGCAGTGGATGACGTCAATTTTCATGTGAACAAAGGGGAAATAGTCAGCATTATCGGTCCCAACGGGGCTGGAAAGACGACGGTTTTCAATATGCTTACCGGTATCTATGTCCCAACGCAAGGCCAGATATTCTTCAATGGCGAAGAAATCCAAGGCAAGACTCCCCAACAGATCGTGAAGGCTGGAATGGCTCGCACGTTCCAGAATATCCGACTTTTTTGCGATATGAAAATTATACAGAATGTGTTGCTGGGGATGCATACCAATACGGACTATTCATTTTTCGATTTGGTTCTCCATACCCCAAAATACAAAAGGATAGAAAGAGAGAAGCAGCAGAAAGCCGTTGATATCCTTACGTTTCTGGATTTGGGCAAGTATGTCCATGATTATCCTACGAATCTTCCCTATGGCGATCAGAGAAAGGTGGAGATTGCCCGTGCAATTGCCACTGATGCCAAACTTATCTTGTTGGATGAACCGGCTGCTGGCATGAACCCCGAGGAATCGGAGGAACTGCTGGCCTTTATCAGAAGTCTGGTCACCAAGGGGTTTACCATTGTCCTGATCGAGCACGATATGAATCTGGTCATGAATATCTCGGATAGGATCTACGTAATTGATCACGGCAAGAAGATTGCCGAGGGCCTTCCAGAGGATATTGCGACCAATAAGAATGTCATCGTTGCCTATCTGGGCGAAGAGGATGAGGATGAGGAGGAAGGGAATGAGTAAACCGATTCTCGAGCTCAAGGACGTCAATACCTATTATGGAATGATCCATGCGATAAAAGGCATCAACATGGAGATCTGCAAGGGTGAGATCGTGGCTCTTATCGGCAGTAACGGTGCCGGTAAATCCACGACCCTCAATACCATCGTGGGTTTGTTGAAACCCAAGAAAGGCCAGATTTTCTATGAAGGAAAAGAGATAACGCATAATTCCGCGGCGGAGATCGTGAGGATGGGCATTTGTCTTTCCCCGGAGGGAAGGGAAGTCTTTCCTGATCTATCGGTGCAAGACAATCTCAAGCTGGGTGCCTTCACCCGCAAGGACCGCGTAAAGATAGCCCAGGACTACGAGAAGGTCTATTCCTTGTTTCCTCGGCTTTTTGAACGAAAGACCCAGATAGCCAAGACCCTCAGTGGAGGGGAACAACAGATGCTCGCCATAGGGAGAGCCTTGATGAGCGACCCCAAGGTCTTGTTGCTGGATGAACCTTCACTTGGGCTTTCCCCGAACTTGGTCATGTTGATCTTCGATTTGATCAAGGACATAAAAAAGCTTGGGGTGACGATTCTTTTAGTCGAGCAGAATGCCAAGATGGCACTGAAAACCGCCGATAGGGCGTATGTACTGGAAACCGGCAAGATAAGCCTGGAAGGTACAGGAAAACAATTGCTTACAGATGATAATGTCAGAAAGGCATATCTCGGAAATATTTAATAATTGGATAAGGAAGAAAAAATGGAAATCAAGAATGAAGCTACACTCACTGACAACGAAATAGTCAACGGTTTGAGAGGTGGGATTGAACATAGGGCAACTTGGATGTGCTTGATGATGCAATCAGCTAAGAAGGCTGGTTTGGATCCTGAGGCCTTTACCCGTGAAGCAATAACCAAGTGCGGTCATTTTCATGGTGCAAACATGCAGGAACTCCAGAAGGAAGCTGGAATTCCTGCTTTCACTGAAGTCTTTATCCCCGAGAACACCCAGAAGATCTTTGAGATGGATGTAACTCGTTGCGATGAGGATGAACTCACCATCGAATTCCATTACTGTCCCTTGGTAAGTGCCTGGAAGAAATTGGGCGCAACCGATGAGGAGATCCAGCTCATGTGTGATGCTGCCATGGATGGGGATAGGGGTATTGCCGCTGAATGCGACTATGACTATGAGTTGGGCAAGACCATTGCCAATGGGTATGATATTTGTGAAGTAGCCTTTAGAAAGAAGAAATAATACAAATTCCAGGGAGAAAGGGTTCTGCCTTTTCTCCCTGCCATATTTTCGAAAGACAGGCCCTTTTTGACAAGGGTCAGGTTTTGTATTGCCTGGGTACTGGTTTTATAAGGTAGTCCTGCTGCAAAGAGCGGGGTTCATCTTATTTCCTGGAGAGCCCCAGCAGGAGGATTGTATGAAAAAATTGATAAATTGCCCCGAGACTTTGGTTAAAGAGATGTGCAACGGAATGGTCAGTGCCCATCCCGATCTTGAATTTGATGCAAAGTATAAACTGGTCAAGAAAAAGAAGATAAATGAAGACAAGGTAACCCTCATATCCGGGGGTGGCACCGGTCATGAACCCGCCCATGCCGGTTATGTCGGACAGGGCATGCTTGACGTTGCCGTCTGTGGCGATATATTTGCCTCTCCTTCCCAGATCCAGGTGTATAAGGCTATCAAGACAAGTCAGAGCAAGAAGGGTACCCTGTTGATCATCAAGAACTACAGCGGGGACAACATGAATTTCAAGAATGCCAGGCAATTGGCTCTTGATGATGGCCTGGATGTTGAGTTTGTTATCGTAAATGATGATATAGCCGTCATGGACAGCCTTTATACGGTAGGAAGACGGGGTGTTGCCGGTACGGTGTTTGTCCATAAAATCGCCGGGGCAGCCGCTGAGGCAGGGCTTAGCCTGGCTGAAGTGAAACGCATTGCCAAGAAGACAATCGAGAATACCAAGAGCCTGGGTTTTGCCCTCTCTTCCTGTACGGTTCCTGCCAAGGGTTCTCCTACCTTTGTACTTGCAGACAACGAGATGGAGTACGGTGTGGGCATCCACGGGGAACCGGGAATTTGCCGACAGGAAGTAAAGACCATCGATGAGTTGGTTTTCCAGATGGTTCCAACCCTTTTAAAGGAATTGCATGCCGAAGATTCGGAAGTTGCCCTGATGGTAAACGGTTTTGGTTCGACACCCAGGATGGAACTCTATGCCCTGAACAATGCAACGCTCAAGGTACTGAAAGAGAACAAGGTTCGCGTCACCAGGGAATTTGTCGGTGACTACATGACCAGCCTCGATATGGCAGGAGCTTCCTTGACGTTGGTCAAGCTTGATAAGGAATTGAAGAAATATTTGGTAGCGGCGGCGACGACTCCTGCCTTGACCCTTACGGGAAATGAAGGGGATATCTGTTATACCGCTTTGGAAGAGGAAACCTTGCAGGATGGCTGTTTCACGGTCGAGACTCCTCAAGCCTATGGCAAGATCGAGAATGAAGTTCTTTCCTTGCAGAATTTCATGTTCCTCGTGGACAAGATGGCTGCAGTGATCATTGAAAACGAGATTCCTTTCTGTGAATTGGATTCCCATGCCGGAGATGGGGACTTTGGCATGAGTATTGCCAAGGGATTCAAGCAACTCAAACGGGAATGGAAGACCATTGTTGCAAACAGTACGGATATCAGCGAATTCTTGGATGAATGCTCGATTGTCATCATGGAATATTGCGGTGGGGCAAGTGGTCCCATCTGGGGCTCGGCGTTCAGAAGTGCCGGTAAATATGCCCAAGGGAAGAAAGTCCTGGCTTCCCAGGATATGGCTGAGTTGTTGCACCAGTGTGTAGAGGCAATCCAGTTGACTGGCAAACGATCGTTTGGACGGGGTGCTGTGGTCGGGGACAAGACCTTGATCGATGCCCTAGCTCCCTGTGCCGATAGTTGGACAGCGAATGCCCAGTTGAAACTCTCCCTGGTAGAATGTTTTGCAAAGGGTGCCGAAGCTGCCAGAGAGGGAGCGAAAGCTACTGAGTCCATCGTAGCCCATATGGGTCGCGCCGGGGCCGTGGGAGCCCGAAGCATCGGATATCCAGATGCCGGAGCCTACGGACTGGGCGTGATATTCACTGAAGTTGCAAACGCACTCAAGTAAGGAATTTTTATGATTGACAAGAAAAAATATGATACGTATGTGGCGATACTGAAACATGAATTGGTACCGGCCCTCGGGTGCACCGAGCCGATTGCCATAGCCTATTGCTCCGCGAAGGCCAAGGAAGTGCTTGGCTGTCTTCCCGAGAAGGTGAAGATGGGTTGCAGTGGGAATATAATCAAGAATGTGATGGGAGTAACCGTGCCGAATTCCGGGGGGCTGAAGGGCATCGAGGTCGCTGCAGTCCTGGGTATTGTTGGTGGGGATCCTTCAAAGCTTTTGGAAGTCCTGGGTTCGGTTACCAACGAGGACATAGAGAAGACCAAGCAGTTGCTTGCCGACCCTTCCTACTGTAGTTGTTCCTTGGTGGAGGGCGAGGACAATTTGATTATTGTCTGTGAAGTCGAGGGCCAGGGCCATACTGCCTTGGTGGAGATCAAGAACAAGCATACCCATATCACCCGGATCGAAAAGGATGGCAAGGCTCTTTTTACCCAAGAATCCCTGGCCGAGGAAGAAGCTGAGGATCTGGACTACAATCTCTTGAATGTCCAGGACATTCTAGCGTTTGCCGATGAGCTCAAGGTAGAGGATCTGGGTATGGTGTTGGAGAATCAGATTACCTTCAATTCCGAGATTTCCCAGGAGGGGTTGAAGAATTCCTGGGGAGTCAATGTCGGTCGTTCGCTTCTGAGTCAGAACGGAAAATTATCCGATGTGCGGATAAAGGCCCGGGCAGCTGCAGCTGCTGGTTCCGATGCCCGTATGAGTGGCTGTGCCCTGCCGGTGGTCATCAATAGCGGGAGCGGAAACCAGGGAATTACCTTGACGATGCCCATTGTTGAGTATGCCAAGGAGCTCAAGGCCTCAAAGGAGTTGACGCTCAAGTCCCTGGCTTTGGCAAATTTGATTGCCATTCACCAGAAACAGTATATCGGTGATCTCTCTGCTTATTGCGGAGTGGTTTGTGCCGCCACGGGCAGTGCCTGCGGGGTTGCCTTTATGCAAGGTGCCAATTACGAGGAGATTTCCGATACCATTACCAACTCGATCTGTACGGTGGGTGGCATGGTGTGCGATGGAGCCAAACCCTCCTGTGCCGCAAAGATTTCCATAGCACTGGAGGCTGCCTTGAATGGCTATAGCCTGCAGGGAAACGGGGGAGTCTTCAAGCAAGGGGAAGGTATGGTGAAGAAGGATATTGAGAGTACGATCAAAAGTGTGGGCAAGATGGCCAACGTCGGCATGCATTCCACCGATACGGAGATACTGCGGATCATGCTGGAGAAGTGATAGTTTCTCCATATTTCGCATGATTTGACTATATAAGGGAATCTGGTGGAAATGCCGGATTCTTTTTTGTTTATTCTTTTTACCCATATGAAATAAATATACTTTTTTGATGATTCCATGATAGACTTGCACTGTATTGTGATTGTTCGGTTTATTCCAGGAATGACGAAGACCGTATTTTTTTACTTCCAGACAAAAGCGATGCAATCTCTGCCGGTACGCCCTATTTTCAGGATTTCCACTCAAGCGTACCCTGGGGGAACAACGTGTTTGCCAAGGATTTTTTCTGGCGATAATCAGGCTTGCTACCCTGAAACAGCTATATACTATATTAATTAGCAGGAGGTACTATGAATATGTTTTCACTTGCACTATCCAGTTTCTCCATCCTCTATATTGTCCTGGGAATCAATGTTTTCCTGATGAATAAAAAGTCACTTCTCAACAGGCTTTTCCTGATCATTAACTTGAGTCTTTTCATCTGGTCCTTTGCTTCTGCCCTATATATTTCTGCATATACCCTGGAAGCCTGCATTTTTTGGTATAAGGTAAGTTCTATCGGATGTTTTCTTTTCATCGGGGTAATTCTTCATTTCTTTTTGGAATATACCCAAAAGCAAGAGCTTTTAAAAAAATGGTGGATATATATCTTTCTGTATCTTCCCTGTATCGTGTTTTCCTATTTGGAAATTACCAAGGATTTTTACGCAAAGGCGTATGTTCTCAAAAGCAGTGGCTGGATAGTATCGGCGCGGACAGATTCAATATGGTTCTGGGTCTGGACCGTCCAGTTCATAGTCTTCATTTGCATTTGCATAGGCATGAGCTATGTATGGGGGAAGAAGTCAATATCAAAAAGGGAACGGAAGCAGACAAGGGTAATTTATATTACAGCTACGATATCCTTGCTTATAGGGCTGGTTATTATGGTAGTTGTCTCAATCCTGGGCGTAGATATCCCGGATATAACCCCGCTAACTGGAGTGTGTTGGGCCCTGGGCATTTTTTATGCCATTGTCAAGTATAGATTGATGGCTATGACTCCTTCTTTCATAGCAGAGAATTTGTTCCAGACAATTATCGATTCGGTAATTCTTGTAGATCCGAAAGGAATGATACTGACCATCAATCCCGAAACGAAAAGCATGCTTGGCTACGATCAGGCAGAATTGGTCGGCGAATCCTTGGAGAAGCTCTTTTTTCAGGAAGATCGATCAAAAAAAACCTATATTACTAAATTGCTGGACGCAAGTCCCGTGCGGAACAAGGAAACCTTCTTGATTTCAAAAAGCGGTGTAAGGATTCCTATAATTCTTTCCATTTCCGAATGCAAGGATACGTATGATACCCGGATTGGATTTGTCCTCGCCTCAAAGGACATTACTGAATATAAAAGTGCCGAAGAAAGTATCCAGTATCTTGCTACCCACGATAGCCTGACAGGCTTGCCCAACCGATTGATGCTTCTCCAGATCCTTGGTCACACGATCGAGGTCGCTAAACGGTATAATCGGAAATTTGCGATTTTCTTCATTGACCTTGACCGTTTCAAGATGATCAATGATACGAAGGGGCACGATGCCGGGGACCAGTTGCTGCAAGAGATTGCCAAGCGCTATACGCAAACATTGCGCGCGGCGGATGTCGTAAGCCGTCAGGGGGGCGATGAGTTCATCGTCTTGATTGATGATGTCCATAAGGCGAGTGATTTGAGACTGATAGCCAGGAATATTCTTGCCAATACGTATAAGCCAGTAATCCTGCAGGGTGATGAATGCAGGGTAACTGCCAGCATCGGCATAAGCGTATACCCCAAGGATGGCGAGGACGCGCAGGTATTGATGAAACATGCGGACATGGCCATGTATTATGCCAAGGAAGAGGGCAAGAACGATTTCCAGTTCTATTCTGAGGATATTCTGTCAGAATTGACGGGTCGTTTGGATATTGAACAGAATTTGCGGTTTGCACTCGAGCGGAATGAACTTTCCTTGCATTACCAGGCAAAGGTCAACTTGAAGACAGGTGCCATTACTGGCGTGGAGGCCCTCCTTCGCTGGCAAAGTCCTCAGCTTGGTTCTATTACCCCCACGCAATTCATCCCAGTCGCTGAAGAGACGGGAATGATACTGTCAATTGGAAGGTGGGTGTTGAAGCAGGCCTGCCTCCAAAACGTTGCCTGGCAAAAACAGGGGCTTCCTGCAGTCTGTATGGCAGTGAATCTGTCATTGAAGCAACTGACGGATACTGAGCTGGTACATTACATAGAAGCTGCCTTGGATGATTCCGGCATGGCCCCGAATCTGCTGGAACTGGAGATTACCGAAAGCATGATAATGAGCAATCCCAAGAAGATGAGGGATGTGTTGGTCAGGATCAAAAGTATGGGGGTGCGGCTGGCCATTGACGATTTCGGGACAGGCTATTCCTCTCTTGCCCAACTCAAGCATTTCCCCATCGATACGCTCAAGATTGACCGTTCGTTTATCCGCAACGTCCCTGATAACAGTGAGGACAAGGCGATAACCCATGCCATCATTGCCATGGGGGAGACGCTTGGGTTTGCGGTCGTGGCCGAGGGTGTCGAAACCCTAGAGCAGATGAACTACCTCAAGGGTCAGGCTTGTGATGAGATGCAGGGATTCTATTTCAGCAAGCCCGTCGTACCGGAAGAGTTTGCCCTCTTGTTGCAGAAACAGAGTATCAGTTCAGCAGGATAGATCATTCATGTAGACAAAGATATTCAAAAGGATTTTCCCTGCGATTTATAAAGACCAAGAATATTTGGGAAAAAGGAGAGGGTGTTATATATATCGCCAGGGTTTCAGTTGGCAAGTTTCTTGGCTGTCTTTTCCATTCCCCTGCAGATTGCATCTACAATTGAAATTGGAAATGAAGGAGGGATGCTCTTATAGGTTGCTTCAATTACCGAAGGAACTTGGCTGATGATTTCTTGAAGGATATCTTCAACTTTTTGCTGGGACAATCCAGCTTTATGACCTGTTTCAATCCAGTGCCTTCTTGCAATGCTATTCCAGGTATAATGGATATTCTTTCCATAGACTCCCATCGCGATTTTTAGTCTTTTAGGATTCAGTGAAGAAGAGGTCTTCTTGAATAGTGGATAGACTGACATGATGTCATATAAAGGAGTCAAGTGAAATGATCCTTTTGGCCCTAGGGTGAGACTGAAATTTTTTGCATGGCCATCAGGGGCAGCCATCAGATAAAACAGTACCTGTGTCTTGAAGAATAAAATCCTGTCTTCTTCGGCCCTGTTTGACCCCTGCAATAGCTTCATGATTTCCAGAATCCCGGGGCCTCCATCCGATTGATACTTTTGATCCGAGGGATATCCCAAGGCCTGACAGAGATCCTCTTGTGGGAGACGAATCAACTGTTTTTGATCTTGGCTCCATTGTCGGTCAAAGCGTTCGACTACAAGGACCTTTTGTTCCTCGAAATTATAAATATCTGATTTGCATACAGGAATTCCAAAGTGATGCATGATTTGGCAAGAGAGCCATTCGTTTTCAATTGAATCGGAAAAGTCGATGAAGTCGTATATTTTCCCGATAGGCAACTTGAAAATATGGGTTGTTGGAGTAGTTCCCTTGGGTATCATCCATTGTCCCTGGTACTTTAGAAAAGCGGTTTTCTCTTGTGCGCCTGCCACAGAGATTCGAAAATCACGCAAAGAGACAGTTTCTCCTTTTAGTTCCAAACCCCGTATATCCCGCAATATATTGGCTATTTCTTGTTCATTGACGATGGTTCCCCCGATTTCAGGCGGTACAGAAGAGGTCTTGATTGGTTGTGGGAGAATTTGAAGAGCTCCTACACAATCCCTTCCAATGTGTTCCAGTAGCTCGAAAGAGCGGGTAGAGGATGTCTTGAATCGAATTTGGAGTTTTTTCTTCACTGTTTCGGATTCCGGGAGAAGATTCTCGAAAAAAGATGAGACGTATATCCCTTTATAGGTTATTTCCGATAGCGGAAGGGATAAGGAGATTGCCCTGCCCTTGGGATTATTCAACCATGTCTGGTCATAGGTGAAGGACTGTAACAAGGAAGGTGCTTGTTCCCAGGTTCCTACGAATAGACCATTCATGTAGACAAAGAGTTTTTTATCCATACCTTGTCACCAATCAAAAGCTGAAGAAGAATCTTCAACTTTTTGAACAAGTCCAAGGGTGTAGTTATAGGCTCCCAGAAGGGTCATGAGACTGTCGAGTGTGCTTCTGGGCGATCCTGTTTCCAAAGCTGAGATGGTTTTGGGAAGCAATCCTACTTTTTCGGCTACTTGCTTTTGGGTCATCCCGGATTTTTTTCGAATTCCTTTCAAGACTGGTCCCAATTGTTGTATGAGGTTTATGGTATAGTTCATATCCCCTCCAAGGTATATATAAAGAATATACCCTCCAAGGTATTTATTGTCAATACACCCTCTAGGGTATATATAAGAAATATACCTTAAAGGGTAAATATTCTTCCGGCAAGAATCATGGGTCTGTCTTTTTTTGACAGGATTCTTTTTGTTTGGATGAGGTAATGAAGGGATTGCCGTAAAGCTTTTCCGTCTTTTATGGAAAAGAGCCTGTTTATATGCATGATGAAGGTGTCTTTTATAAAAAAACAATACTTTTTATAAAAGTGCACAATGAGAAATATGATAAAACACCTACGGATTTGGTTGCTCGGATGCCTTCTCAGTACTTTTCGTAATGGACTTTTTTCTCATCGTACCTATCCACGAATTTGTTCCCTGTTCCCTTGATGGGATATCCGATGGCTATGAGGTTGAAGGGTCTGAGCGTTTGGGGTAACCCAAAACAGTTGCGTATATAGTCCATTCGTTCCTCGTCAGGGGCAACTCCGATCCATACTGCCCCCAAACCTTGTTCAACTGCTTCCAGAAGGATGTTCTGGGTGGTTGCTCCCATACCTTGTTGCCAGTTCTCAGGGGATGTGAATCGTTCTTCATTTCCCAGCGTTATGATTACCAGAGGTGCTTTTTCAACAAGGCGGGAATAGGTACTGGTAAGGGAGAGTATATGTAGGGTTTCCTTGTTCTGGATGACCAAGAATTCCCAGGCTTGTTGGTTTCTTGCCGAGGGAGCTTGCATACCGGCCCTGAGTAACTTCTCGATTTTTTCTTGTTCCACCGGTTTGTCCTCGTAGGCTCGAATGCTTCTTCTGTTATTGATTGTTTCCATTTTTTTACCTCGTCTTGGGTAAGAATATACATATTTTTTGGTTTTGAACCAGTCTTGGATAAAGAAAATATTTTTAGGGTAACATATAAAAGTATGCCAAATACCACTAAACTGGTACAAACGGCCAGGTTATGGTATATGCTATAGGTTACTGTTACTTAGTAGTAGGAAAGGTATTGTCATGAAGAAGTTAAAACGCCCTCGGAACCTTCCGTTCAAGCAGATGATCAAGGAACGGAATTCTGCCATGATCGTTCATTATGTATTGAGGGCCTTGGTCCTGGTAATTCTTGTTGCCCAGATTTTCAACCAAAACTACGAGAATGTGTTTCTCTGTTTGCTGACCTTGATGTTATTTGCCATTCCAAGTCTGATAGAGACCAATTCCGATATCGATATTCCCGATACCCTGGAAAATCTCATGTTGATTTTCGTTTTTGCCGCTGAGATACTGGGAGAGATGCAGTCATATTATGTGGCAGTCCCGTTATGGGATACCATGCTTCATACGGCAAATGGTTTTTTGGCAGCGGCCATAGGATTTTCCTTGGTGGATATCCTCAACCAAAGTGAACGATTTACCTTCAAGCTATCTCCTTTGTTTGTCGTCATCGTGGCTTTTTGCTTCTCTATGACCATTGGGGTCATCTGGGAATTCTTTGAATGTTTCATGGATATGGTGTTTCATACGGATATGCAAAAAGATGTAGTGTTGCATGCCATCCATTCGGTTACCCTCGATCCCGCGAACACCCAGAAAGTCATTACCCTGAGTCCGATTGATTCTGTTGTGGTCAATGGGAAGGAGCTTGGACTGGGCGGATATCTGGATATCGGGTTGTATGACACGATGAAGGATCTTTTCGTTAATTTCCTCGGGGCTTTTGTCTTTTCACTTTTTGGTTATAGCTTTGCCAAGAAACGGAATCTCAATGCCTTTGTTTCCCATTTCATCCCGACGGTAGTGGAAGAGGGGGAAGGGGAAAAGGAAGCAGGAGAAGAAGAAGCAGGAACAGAGAAAACAAAGAACGAAACAGAAGAATCAGGGACAGAAGAAGAAGGGAAAAAAGAGTAGAATACTTGGCAAGCTTGATGCAATTACGCTATCTAAATGAAATATACGCACTTGCCAGTAATTATAAGATCCTGTGCAGAACGACATACAAAGGTAAAAGGGTCTGAAGAACAGTGAACAATATCATTACCTATCTTAGCAGCGAAGAAACCAAGAATGCCATTATGCACCTCATTGGTGAGAATCTGTCCCTTTACCAGGGAATCGACACTGAGGAGAAAATCCAGAGCCTGACGGGATCCTTGTATAATTATTTTGTCCTGGAATGCGTTCAGAACAACCAGTATGTCTCTTTGTCAAACGAGACGATCGATGCAGTCAACAGCATCTACCGGAATCTTATCAAGAACTTGAGAGGGGTTGCTGTCAGTAGCAGCACTTCAATGGATAATCTGGAAATAATTGTACAAAACCATAGGAAGAGACTCATTGCAGCGCTTCAGCACAACACTTATACCGAGAATCAGGAGCAGATATTCATTCCCTGTTCAGAATACTCGGGGAGTTTTCAATCCCAGTTGCTCAGGTTGGATGAGCTGGTACTGAAGGAACCGATACTTGATGTCGGTTGTGGGAAAAAGCATCAATTGCTTACCTTCCTGCAAGAGAAGGGTCATGCAAATCTTTATGGAATCGATCAGTATGTAAGCGATGATACGCGAATATCCTGCTGCAACTGGTTTGACTACCATTTCCTGCCGACTACCTGGGGTACCATCATCGCCCATATGTCTTTTTCCAACCATTTTCGCAGGAGCTTGATCAACCAGGATGCTACACTGACGCTTTATACAGAGAAGTACCAAGAAATACTTAACTCGTTGCTTCCTGGTGGTTGTTTCATCTATAGTCCCTCTGTCAAGACCATTGAACAAACTCTTGATGAAGCTAGCTACTCAGTTACCTATTTTCCTAATCTTGAGGACAGGAATTTGGATACTGTCTGTATCCAAAAAAAGTCCAGGTAGTCAGGCAGGAACAAGGAACTGATTGAATTTATGTATCAGAAATAATGCTTGTCCAATGGTCAAGACAAAAAGGGGCGTGATAGGCCTAGGCTGTATTGTTTGCTTCTGTCTTAATCAGATCAAACAAAGCCGGTAGGTTCGTCCCAATTTTGAACTTGAGTCCTTTTAGCGTCGTTTCATAGAGTCTGGCATGTGTTTGTGCTATTTCTACTCCATCTTTGAACGTATCAAAGGAATAGTTGCTTTTATCATATCCTGAAAGGATTTTTGATAACATTCTTTCGGTAAATGTATATTTTCCAATTTTCTTGTTTTCCAGTAAATCCTTTTCAAGGAATTGCTTGCAATCTGATTTGTGTAACAATAGCCAAAACTCAAAGTTAGGGTTGGTAACAAAGAAGTGGAATTTTGCTTTTTCGCAACCTGCGACAACTAAGTCAAATTGATTTTCTGTAAAACTATGGCAATCCCTATCAACGATTAAACAGACCTCATCGATTTCTGGTTCATAAGTTAGGTTTTCGCAATTGAAATTTTCAAATACCTTTGCGATAGTATCAATATTTCCTGTAAGTGATAGTTGGGTTTCGCAATATTCTTCTAGGTCAGCTATGATGGATTCGGCAACTGAATGTTCAATGATGGACGATTCTTTGAGGTTCCTCTCGGATAGAATCTTTTGTGCAGCCCTAAATGCAATAGCTTTTATTTTTCCCTTTATTTGAGGTTGTCGTATAGCAAAGTAATAATCGACGATTTCCCGATACGTAATATCCTGTACAAGAACTCTTTGCTTAAGATGGCGTTCCATCTCTTCAAAGATCACTTTGGGATTGCTTTTCCCTTTGCTGGTCTTTTTTCTGGAAAACAACAGTATTTCAAAAATGGATGGTTGCGTGCTTGACTCTTGGAGACTTCGAAATAATCCGTTAAAATATATGGGTTCAGTATTTGTCCCCTCGAATGCAAAGAAAAATTTCTTTCTTTTCTGCACGGTTCCTGAGGTCCTGTCTCCAAAAGGTATTCTTGATTGTACTCTTATTTTAGTTTTCCCATTGGAAAGAGAGTAGAGAAAAGGGGTACCCCACCATAGCGCCCCTCTAAGTATGCCTTGTCAATTTTTCGGTCTATCCTTTCATTGAATTCTTCCAATGAATATAAATGGGAAATTCCCTCTTTTTTTTCGGTAAACCAGATTTCATCGCGTCTCAATAAATCAAAGTCCATCAGATATGATTCATGAGTTGTGAAAATCAGTTGTATATCATATTTTGCTGCTTGTTCCAAAAAAAGCCTTATAAACTCATAGGAGAGCTGGGGATGTAGGCAGCGATCCAATTCATCAACAACAAATACTTTTTCTTCTTCTGTCAATAAGATTTCTGCCAAATCCATAATCCTGATGGTACCGTCAGATTCTTCACTTAAATTGAACACTTCTCCTGCTGAATGCCTAAAAAACACTTTTTTTAATTTTGGATTCTCATCGCCCACTTCGATAGAAAGGCATAAAAATTCATTATTGGTTCTCAATAAAGTTGCAAATCCCTGTGCCGATTTATCCACTGCCAGCATTTTTTTTGCTTTTTCTTCAAAGAAAGCTAGTTCCCTTTTTAGAAATCCTGACAATCCATCGGTGGAGAGATCTGAAAAGTTGATGTATTCGCTGTCAATCTTGGTGACATCGGTGTCAAAATGTTGAAGCAGAGCTGATACTTGTTTCAATTTTTCTTCAATTAGGTAATGAGGCCCAGAGGTAACAGGGGCTCCTGCTTCGCTGGCTAGGAAACCGTGAAGAAACCATTCATAGATTTTTTTGAATATACGCAGATTCTCGAAATCCTTATATAAAGAAACCTTGTTGGTATTCATTGCAGTAAGAAACAGAGCATCGGCATTGGCTTTCATGTCATCAGCGTATACCTGTAATCTTTCCTTTGATGCTTTCTGGAAATTAGGTGAGAACTGGGTTTTTCCAGTTTCAAGATTTCTCGTAAATAGTATTGTTTCTTTGCCTTTTCCATCCAATTCCATTAGCCATTCAGAAGTGAAATGTCCAAGGTTTAGGACTGCTTCAAATCCGTAACTGTAGTATGATCCATCCAGCAACAAAACTACTTCAAAATAACTTTTTTTTACCTTGTTTGTAGCATCAATTCGGCAATACTGTCTGGAGTTGTTTGGTTGCAAGTGCCCATTCTCTACTGTCTCGTCCATGAAAGAGAGGGCTTTTATAAAATTTGACTTTCCTGAGGCATTGGCCCCGAATAAAGCAGCCATTTTTAGAATACTCTTGTCGCCAATGTCTTTAACACGCTCTTGATGCGCTCTTGATTTGCCTGCAAACAAATTTAGTTCCTGCCTTTGGGAAAATGACAGGAAATTTTCAATTATGAATTGAATTAGCATAACCGGTATCCTTTTACGAAAAAATCGAATATATATTCTATTTATAGCCTTTTGTTGCGAAAAATGCAATAAATATTTAAATATTATCGAAAAAATCGAAATAAAATATTCAGAACAACCAGTATGTAAGCGATGATACGCGAATAGCCTGCTACAACAGGTTTGGCTACCATTTCCTGCCGGCTACCTGGGGGAGCTTGATCAACCAGGATGCTACACTGACGCTTTATACAGAGAAGTACCAAGAAATATTGAACTCGTTGTTTCAGGGTGGTTGTTTCATCTATAGTCCCTCTGTCAAGACCATTGAACAAGCTCTTGATGGAGCTAGTTACTCAGTTACCTATTTTCCTAATCTTGATGACAGGAATTTGGATACTGTCTGTATACGGAAAATATCCAAGTAGAAGAACAGGGACAAGGGAAGGCCAAAGTTCCTGAATTTATTTGCAGAGGTTTCCTTGCCTTTTCTCGATTGATTCTTCCTTGGAAAGCATATTGTTTTCTTTCCAGGAAGAAGGGGGTACGCCAAAATACTCCTTGAAGCTGAATGAGAAATAATGCTGGGTCCTGTAGCCTGTACGTTCAGCAATTTCCTTGATGGGAATAGTATGGCTTTCCAGCAAGGTGGTTGCCAGTTGCATTCTCTTGTCCCTTATTGCACGTCCTCAGTCTGATGATAGGGGAAGAGGCAAAATGGGTACGAATAGATCACCCAAGCTAATAAGATGGATGGTCTTGTCCTGTCTTGATTTATCCAGCAGAGCCTTGGAGAATCCCGATTTTGCATAGAGCCAATATTCGCGAGGTCCGTTTGGCTCTGCAAGATACGACCGGGCTATCAATGTATCGAGGCCTGCTGAATCCAGGTATTCCTTGGTCCATTTGCATTCTCCAAAATGGACTGTTCCGTTTAATTCCACTGCCATGATATCAATTTCTTCTTCTTGCTTTTTCACTGGATTTGGGCCCCACCATTTTCCTATCTTTATAAACGGGTAGGATTGGGTGAAGAGATGGTTTGCACATACCTTTTCAAAGGCAAAGCCTAAATATTGGTTGTAATTCTTTTCGAAATAGGCATAAGGACCAACTGTTGCCCCTCTGTCCAGAAGTCCAATAAAAGGCGAGACAAAACGGAAATAAAAAGCGAATAGGGAATCTGTTATCACCCAGTGTCCACGTCGGGTGGTTTTGCCTATGGGGTTTTCCTTTTTTACTAACTCCAAAATTTCCAGATTGGCCAAGGCCATTGATACTACAGCTGGACTCCTATGTATTTTATCACCAATTTTATTGCTTTGGTTGACCCCACTTGCCACTTGTTCCAGAATTTCCCTATAGGTGCCCACATCTTTTACTTCCATCTGTAGCAGTTGGATGGCTTCGTTTGATAAAACACCCTGTGGTTGCAGAAACAGTGACTTGATTTGTTTTTTGATGGGTTCGTTTGATGAGAATGCAAGTAGGTACTGTGCTATTCCCCCGCACACTGAATAGACTTGCAGAAGTTCTTCCAAGGAAAGGTTGGGAAGCAATTCCCTGCTCTGATACAATGTGAAGGGTTGTATGAATAATTTTGCTGTTTTCCTTCCATATAAAGGGCTTTGATAGTCCTCGATCTGTTGTTTCATGAAACTGAGGGAGGACCCGCACAGCACAATGGTCAGGTTTTTGTTTTCTTTGTGGAAATCAATGTAGCGTTGGAGGTCACCCATACATGATTCCAAGGATTTTGCCATGATAGGAAATTCGTCCAGGACCACTATAAGGCGTTGGTGTTTTGATAGGGTGTCAATGGTATCCAAGGCATCTTGAAAGGTGTCAAATTGAAGCTTCCCAGTTTCTGTTTCGCTATTGATATCCCTGGCAAGATCTTGAAGTATACGGTGAGGGTTCGTACTGGTTGTAACATGGAAAATAACTTTCTTGTCTTCGCAGAACTGCATCAGCAAGGTTGTTTTTCCGACTCTTCGTTTACCATAGACCATTATCAGTTCCAATTTGTCAGATTTATAGGCGGTATTCAGTATTTCAAGTTCTTTTGTTCGTTTTATTAACATAGTACCCTCATAGCAATAGTGTATTAGTTAAACTTTAATTTGTCAAATTATAATTTGACAAATTAAGATTTGCTATTGGACAATTCAATGTCTGAATTTAGGTAGGTACTTCAAGGTTGAAGCAAGTGAAAAGAAGCCTCTGTGCCTTTTTGCTTTGATGCCCTCACAATAGATAGTTGTCGAGATAATTACGACATTTAAAGGGTAGGAGTGGATGGATGCTGTTTGGGAATCAAGAAGAGTCGGACAAGCTTGCCTATGTGGTTTGCAACGACTTTAGTTAAATATGTACCGTTATTTAAGTATCAAGCTGTATGACTTGAAAAGGATGGCCATGTACACTTTTTTAGGGTTTTCGATGAAGCCTTCAATGATTTCAAGTTTGATAGAAAAGGAGGTCCTCAAGGGATCTTGATTTATTGAAAAGGAAGGGTTTTTTATTATGGAATGAGTTTGGTTTCAAAGTCACGGAGAATACTGGTCGTCAGGGTTGGATTTTCTTTTTGCATGTTAGTTGCAAGTATCATGGCCTCTTGCTTGGATATTTTTCCTTCTTTGTTGAACTGCAACAACAATTCCAATCCCCAGATTACCGTGCATTCCTTGGATATGCAGGTTTTTCTCAGTCTGATATCATTTGTTACGCAATAATAACCGTTTTGGGCATAATACAGACAGCAACAATCCTGAATGGATAACCCTGCAACTGTTTCCAATTCTTCAAAAGGTGTCTCGAGCAGAATGATTCCTAAGTCGGAAGGATCAATTTCTTTGATAGGTGTAACCTCGGCATATACGATATCAGGTACGAAGATACCCCTATAGAATTGCGAAATTCTGAGTAATAGCGTTGGAGAAGCATTTACATAATCAATGAGTATGTTTGCATCACACAGAAGAGGTTTATTCATCTGCTTCGTATTCCCAGGATGCCTGAAGTTTTCTCATTGCAGAAAGATCAAGGGAAAGCATTTCAGCTGCTTTGGTGATGGATATATATCCGTTTCTATATGCATCGCGAACAAGCCCCTGGTATTCGGTTGAGAGAAGATCCCACTTCTGTAATGGTTCCATGTCAATCTTTGCTACAAACGATTGGCCTTCGCTTGGTTCATAGTGGTTTTTCAGGTCATGACCGTATTTATCCCTATATCCTTGTGAGAAGTCTATGTAAAGCTGACTACTGGTGCCTTTGTAGAGGCCATCCCTGATGAGCCCATATAGTACGGTTTTGTAACTTACCTTATACAGGTGCTTGATAGCCAATACCCTGTCGATGAATGCGATTCCCTTGTATTGCTCCCATTGTTTTTTCAGTCCGGCAGCAGGTAACAATAATTCACCTGCAAAGATATTTGCCTGCGTCTCTTCCTCATCATTCTCTTCAAGGTGCTCCAGGGGAGCAATGTAGGAAGCGAGATGGAAAAGCAGGTGCCCAAGTTCATGGGCAATGGTAAATATTTTCCTTTCAATGGAAATATCAGGGTTGTCGTTGACAATGATTGCAGGGCCTCCATCAGGAATCCCCACTGACAGTCCAAATATTCGTTTCATTTTGAAGTCATGAAGCCAAAGTTTGATTCCTAACTGTGAGACAAGGCCCACCAGGTCACACAGAGGGGCTTCTGCCTTGATTTGTGCAATATCCCTCACCAAATGTGCCGCTTCAATTTCATCAAGATCCTTCACATCCGGTAAAAAGAGTCCTGAGGATTTTCCGAGCAAGTTTTCAAGCTGTCTGTAGTTTCCTAGCCAGACGGGTATATCCAATAGTATTTGTTCTTTCGATGCTTTCTCTCTTGGACTTAAAACTTTTGCAGTTCTGAACCGAATTGCATGCAAGCTGACAGGGATGACAAGTAATGTATCGATGGAAATATTCAGGCATGAGGCCAGCTTGATGACGGTCCCTGATTTTGGAGTACTTTTTCCGGTCAGTATGTTTGACAAGGCTACTTTGGATATTCCTGCAGCCAGGGCAACTTCCTGGATGGTCTTGCCTTTCTGTTTTATTTGCCTGCGAAGGTTCTTTCCTATATATTCAACATTCATTTTGAGCCTCCATGCTCAGTATACCACAACTATATTAAAAAATGAATTTACAATTTTAATAAAGTAATTATGAGTAATAGCATATCTGCATCGAATAGTATAGGTGGGTACAGGTATATTGATATCGGGCTGTATGACCTGGAAAAGAATCTTTTCGTGAATTTTCACGGGGTTGAGGATGCAAAGGATGATGAGGTCATCAAGGTAAAGAAAATTGATGAATATTTATTAGAAGATAGGTAGTGGCCAAAGCTTGGAATCGAAATAGGTTTTATCGTTACCTGCGAGAATTTAGGCTACTTTGGCTTGTTTTCAGGAGATTCGCTAAATTTTTTCTTGCTTTTCCCAGGAGGAAAGCTGGCAACTACCTCGAGTGCAGCAATGTTTTTCTTACCAATCAAAATCATTTCTGCAGGTTTGCTTTTCCTACGGGTACCTGGACACAGGTAATGCCCCTGGCCTGGAACTTTGCGATTTCCTTGTCATCCACTCCGGTATCGGTAATGAGATAGTCGAATAAATCAGGATTCCCGGAGATGAAATTCTGGTGCAATCCGATCTTTGTATGATCGGCAACGATTACCCGGGTTCCGTTCGTCCTTCGGAGCATCGTCTCGTTTATGGAAGCTTCCTGCAAAATATTCGTCGTAAGGCCTTCCTCCACGGTAATGCCAGCGCAGCCCAAAAAGCATTTGTCGACGGTGACCTTGTTGAGGTTGTTCAAGGCAAACTCCCCGGTCATCGAGTTTTTGGGAAAGCGCAACTCCCCTCCGGTAAGGACTATGGACAGGTCATTGGCGATGAGCTTTGCCTGCAGGGCCTTTGCATTGTTGGTGATTACCGTGACATGGCTTGCCGTTATATAGTTGAGTATCCTGATGGCCGTGGAACTGGTATTGATGAAGAGGGTATCGCCATCGGAAACCATTTTGGCTGCATTTTGTGCAATGGCTTCCTTTTGCAGGATCAACTTGTTGTTGGATAAGGAGTCTTCGCCTGAAGCACCCTTTATTTTGGCTCCGCCGTAAAAACGTTCTATGATTCCTTGTTGTTCCAACAGTTCAAGGTCACGCCTGATTGTCACAGGGGAAACCTGGAAAGTCCGGGACAGCTCAATGACTGAAAGGTTTTCATTTTTTTCGAGCATATCCAATATCGTGGCTTTGCGTTTTTCACTGAAGGATGTTTCCATAGTTTCATTTTCCTCTTTGTTCTCTTTGCAATTCTAGCATTTTTCTGGGGCAATAGAAAAGAATAATCGGTTTTTTTCCTATTATTTTGACTAAATAATGTTTTATTTGAATTATATAAATGTTCGTTTTGGTTGTTTGTAATATATGGAAAGCTACAAAAATATTTGCTTGTTCTAATGTTAAATATATATAAATTATTATAATAAATTGAAATATAAACATTTTTATATGAAAACAAATGCATAAAAATTAATAAAAATATTTCTTGCGTTCTGAACGTAATTAGGATAATATTCAGAAATCGTATAAAAACAATTTCTTTTTGAACGTATTTGTAACAAGAAATAGTATTTGATGTTCCGTGCGTTTGGATCGAAGGAGGATACTTGATGAGTAAGGTTGATGAAATAACCAAGGAAAGTTGGATCAGGAATAGTTGTCCTGAATGGGGCACCTGGCTCAATGAAGAGATTGATAATGAGATAGTTCCTGCAGGCAATGTCGCCATGTGGTGGCTGGGTTGTACCGGCCTATGGGTCAAGACTCCCGAAAATTGCAATATCAGCATTGATTTCTGGTGTGGCAATGGCAAACGGACCAAGAAGGCAAAGGATATGGTTGCCGGGCATCAAATGGCCAATATGTGCGGGGGTAGGTTGTTGCAACCGAACCGACGTGCCATTCCGTTTGTACTGGACCCTTTCGAAGTACGGCATGTTGATGCCGTGTTGGCTACCCATTATCATGCGGATCATATGGATCCCAACTATGCTTCCGCAGTTTTGCATAACATCGAGGAAAAGGTTCCGTTCATAGGTCCCAAGGAATCGGTACGCACCTGGATCGAATGGGGCGTCCCTGCCGATCGTTGTATTACCGTAAGACCCGGCGATGTCATAAAGATCAAGGATATGGAAATCCATGCCCTGGATTCTTTTGACCGTACCTGTCTGGTCACCACTCCCGGCTATGTCGATATCCGTGATACCTGTCCCAACGATATGGATGACAAGGCGGTCAATTATCTTATCAAGACCCCCGGGGGAAATATCTATCATAGTGGGGACAGCCACTATTCAATCTACTTTGCCAAGCATGGCAAGGACAACGATATTGATGTAGCTTTCGGTTCCTATGGCGAAAATCCGGTGGGAATTGCCGATAAGATGACCAGTTGCGATATTCTCAGGATGGCCGAGGCACTCAGGTGCAAGGTGGTCATTCCCGTCCACTACGATATCTGGACGAATTTCATGGCCGACCCCCATGAAATCGAAGTGCTCTATGATATGAAGAAATATCGTCTGGACTATGGTTTCCATCCCTTCATCTGGGAAGTCGGTGGTAAATATGTCTATCCCCGGGATAAGGAGAGAAGGCAATACCATCATGATCGGGGATTCAGCGATTGTTTTGAACAGGAACCAAACACCCCGTTCAGGTCAATATTGTGATGCAAGGATGCTTGCATCTGTCCGTATAGCAAAAAAGAGTGCTGAAAAAATCGTACAGGGTTTTGCCAGTCAGTATCTGAATGAAAAATAAAAGGTTCGGAGGAAAGAAAGTGAAGAAAAAAGGTTTGTTTATTCTTGTCATGATGCTTTGTTCTGCAAGCATCATGGTGTTTGCGAACGGGTCCAGTGAAAAGACGAAGGCCCAGTCAGGCGAGACTTCCATCAAGTTGGCCTTGTGGGACTATGATGTGGAGGGCTCGGTCTATCCAGAGGTCATCTCCCAGTTCCAGGCAAAATATCCTGATATCAAGGTTGAGGTCATCAATGCCTCGGCAAATGACTATGAGACGAAACTGACCACCATGTTGGCTTCAGGCGATGGTGTGGATGTGTTCTTTGCAAAATCCAACACTTCCTACCCGACGTTGGTACAGAAGCACTTCGCCTTGGACCTGAATGCCGTGGCCAAGAGCCATGACTATGACCTTGCCCCCTATGGGTCGGTACTTGCCCAGCATTACATCATTGATGACGGTTTGTATGCCTTGCCGTTCAGGACCAACGATTGGGTCATCTACTACAATAAGGATATGTTCGATGCAGCAGGTGTCTCGTATCCTACCAACGACATGACCTGGGAGCAGTTTTTCACGATCGGAAAGGGCTTGAGCCATGACGATACTTATGGATGTGCATTCTTTCCCAAGGCAGGGTTCATCATTCCTTGTCTCGTAGGATCCGTTGACGGGTTTGACATCACCACAAGTGATTTTTCCGAATTGATTCCTGCCGCAGAGCAGATCAAGGCCGCCATGGATAATGGCAGTTGGGAAAATTTTGCTGAATCCGTATCACTTTCCAAGGACCAGACCTATTTCTACCAAGGGAAATGGGGTATGTTCTATGACGGTTCCTGGTTGACCCAATTGCTTGAATCCCAGGATCTTGGTTTCAGCTATGGAATTGTCAAATCCCCCTATTGGGCAGGAACGACGAAAAAGGGTTTTGCGACCTCGACTCCCGTCTTGATCAACGCAAAAACCAAAAACCTGGAAGCCTCCTGGAAATTGCTTACGTTCCTCTGTGGTGAGGAAGGGGCAACTACGGTCGCCAAGTCCATGTTGGTCCCTGGCTATATGGATGACTCGGTAATGGAAGCCTTCAAGAATAGCACTGGTCTGGATCAGTCTTCCCAGGAAGCTTTGACCAATAACAATGCGTATGGTCTGGGAAAGGCGAATGCCTACCTTGGTCTTATTTCCGGTGCAATGAACCAGGAATTCGAATTGTTTATCACCGATAACCAATCCGCCGAACAAATGGCCAGCAACCTGAACAAAAGACGTGCCGAGATTCTCGAACAGTATTAAGTTTTTCCGGAAGATATACGGGGGAAACCCCGTATATTTACCGGATTTTTTCACAATGGAGATAGTGGGTCTATGAGAAGTTCTGCAAAACAAGTCCAGTCAAACCGGGTAATCAACAGGAATAGAAAGACAGCTTTCTTTTTTCTTTTGCCGAATTTCCTTGGGTTTGCAATATTTACCCTGGTTCCGGTGGTCTGGGCAATTGGTCTCAGTTTCACGAAATGGGATGGTTCCAGCGCCCCTATATTCGTAGGTTTGAGAAACTATATACACTTGTTCCAGTATTCGAGTTTTACGATTGCCTTCTGGAATACCGTTGTTTATACAATTGGGACAGTACCCTTGATCATACTCTTTTCCCTGGTCATGGCTGTTGTCCTGGATAGTGGCATAAAATTCTCCTCTCCTTTGAGAGCGGCTTTTTTCTTTCCGCATATTTCCTCTATCGTAGCAATCTCCGTTGTCTGGCAATTCTTGTATGCAAAGAATGGTGTCTTGAATGATTTTCTCCGCGCACTTGGTTTTGTGAATGTTCCTGCGTGGCTTTCTGATGCGCATTGGGCTTTGCCCTCTGTCATGATCATGATTATCTGGAAGGGTATCGGATACTATATGATCATCTACCTTGCAGGTCTTAGGAGTATCGATCACTCCTTGTATGAAGCGGCAACCCTTGATGGTTGCAATGGTTTCCGTAGTTTCATCCATATTACGGTTCCCCAGTTGAGACCGGTTACGTTTTACATATCGGTCATGTGCATCATCAATTCCTTCCAGGTCTTTACGCCTGTGTACATCATGACCAAGGGAGGGCCGGGAAGGGCCACTACCGTATTGGTCTTGCAGATATTTACCGATGCATTCGAGAATTTCAAGTTTGGCATTGCTTCTGCCGAGGCAATGGTCTTGTTTTTGTGCATCCTGGTGGTTACGCTCATTCAATTCAAAGGCCAAAAGGATATATAGGTAACCAAATCATGATAAAAACAAATAATATAACTACCTCCAGGGTATTAAGGGTACTGAAATATCTTTTTGTCATTGCAATGTCCCTTTCAATGATCATTCCTTTCCTTTGGATGCTCAGTGCTTCCTTCAAGGATAGTCTGGAAGTATTTGCCTCTCCCTTCAAATGGATTCCCAAGGTTCCGAAATTTGAGAACTACAGTTATATCTGGCAGAAGGCAAATTACCTTCGTCTGTTCCTCAATACGGCAAAGTTGACGGTCATCATTACCGTATTGCAGTTGGTCACCGGAAGTCTGGCAGGCTATGCCTTCAGCAAACTTGAATTTCCCGAGCGGAACAAGCTTTTCCTGTTATATCTGGCAACGCTGATGATTCCCTACCAGGTGGTGATGATTCCCCAGTTCTCCATCATCAGGCTGATGGGATTGTCGAACACCCATATGGCGTTGATCGTCATCCAGGCCTTCGACCCCATGGGCGTCTTCTTGATGAAGCAGTTCTTTGATCGCATACCGAAGGAATTGAATGAAGCGGCCAAGATTGACGGGTTGTCTGAATTCGGGACGTACCTTCGAGTCATCATGCCTCTTTCGAAGTCAGTAATCGGGACGCTTATCATCCTCAGTTCCGTCAAGGTCTGGAATGATTTCCTGGCGCCCTTGATTTACCTCAATTCGGAAAAATTATTTACGATACAGTTGGGCTTGCGCAATATGATCAGTGAATTCTCAGCCGAGTATGGCCCTATCATGGCGGCTTCCGTTATTTCCATTATTCCTATCTTGATCATATTCTTGCGATTCCAAAAGTTCTTTGAACAAAGCATCACCTCTTCAGGTGTGAAAGGCTGACATGTGGGAGTGTACTATGGGTATTGATCTTAAGGCTAAACCCTTCTTCTTGCAGGACAAGGATTGCCAGTGGGTTGAGAAAACCCTTGCGGGTATGACTGTTTCACAAAAGGTTTCCCAACTCTTTTGTGTGTTGATAAAAGACGAACCGGTTGCATCGATGATGCAGAAGATGGAAGCCTTGGATTTTTGGCCGGGCAGTTTCATGACCAGCCCTCTTTCATCCAAGGACGTTGCAAGTAATTTCAGAAAGCTGGAAGAGCGTGCCCGCATTCCTCTCTTGTTTGCCTGCAACCTTGAACGTGGTGGTGATGGCATCTGCTCTGAGGGGACGCTCTTCGGGACCCAGATGCAAGTAGCTGCCACCAATGATACCCAATGGGGCTATGAACTTGGAAGAGTCTGTGGTGAGGAAGGTCTGGCCTTGGGTTCGAACTGGAATTTTGGGCCAGTGCTCGATATCGATACCAATTTCCATAATCCCATAACCAATACAAGGACCTTCGGTTCCGATCCTGAGAAGGTTCTCTCTTTTTCCCGTGCTTTTTCCAAGGGATTGATGGATGCAGGGATGGCCGTGTGCCTGAAACATTGGCCTGGGGATGGTCGTGATGAACGCGACCAGCATATGGTAGCGACGATAAACGATTGTTCGGTCGAGCAATGGGATGCCACCTACGGCAAGATATACAAGACTCTCATCGAGGATGGGGCGCAGTCCATCATGGCCGCGCATATTATGGTTCCCGAGTATTCGAGAGAGCTTTGCCCGCTCATCAAGGATGAGGCTATCCTTCCTGGTTCCCTCTCCTATGAACTGACGTATACGTTACTCAGAAAAAGACTGGGCTTCAATGGTCTGGTCGTTACCGATGCAACGACCATGGCTGGTTTCATGCAGGCGATGCCAAGAAAAGAAGCCTTGATCAAGGCAATAGCGAGTGGGTGCGACATGCTGCTTTTCACGGTGGATTTGCAAGAAGACTTCCAATCTGTCCTGGATGGAGTGAAAAATGGTATGGTCAGCAGGGAACGCCTTGACGATGCGGTTACCCATATCCTGGCCTTGAAGGCTCATCTCAAGGTGCATGAGAAACCTTTGCCTGCAAAGAAATTTTCCCTTGATCCCTTGCATTTGGAAGAACATGAAAAGCAAGCGCGTAAATGTGCCGACCAAGCGATAACCTTGGTTAAGGATACCCAGTTTCTTCTTCCTCTCAGTCCCTGCAAGCACAAGCGAGTGCTCTTGCATGTATTGGGAGACAAGGGGGGGTACCATGACCCTATAACGAATACTTCTGTCCATTTTCGACACTTGTTGGAGAAGGAGGGTTTTGTCGTCACAGTTTTTGATGCAAGAGATGCCTCCCTTTTGCCTATCGGCAACAGCGTGGAATCGATGACAGCTCGGTTCGACCTGGTCATTTACTATGCAAGTGTCAAGACTTCGGGAAGCGACACGGTATCCAGGATTACCTGGGCAGCTCCCGGCGGCTGCAGTACCCCACGGTATATCAATGAAATCCCGACTATGCTGGTTTCGGTGGACAGTCCCTATATGTTGTTGGATGTTCCTCGGATCAAGACCTGCATAAACGGGTATACCCCCAATATTTATGTCATTGAGGCAATCGTGGAGAAGCTAATGGGAAGGAGTCCTTTTGTCGGAGTGTCTCCTGTTGATCCTTTTTGCGGGCTGTTCGATGCCAGGCTCTGAAGTTATGATTGATGAAAGGTACGCCATGAAAAGATGTTTAGCCGCGTTGTTTGATTTGGATGGAGTCTTGGTCGATACCGCCAGGTATCACTACCAGGCTTGGAAAGAGATTGCCAAAGAATATGGATTCGATTTTACCGAGGAGCAGAATGAATTGCTCAAGGGTGTCAGCAGGTCTGCGGCCCTGGATATTCTCCTGGACTTGGGAAACCTTACCGTGCTCCCTGAAAAAAAGCCTGCCATCCTGGAAAAGAAGAATAATCTGTACCTGCAGCTGATCGAGCACCTTGCCCCGTCGGATATCCTAAAGGGAGTGCTTCCTGTCCTGCATTACTTGCAGGATTTGCAGATTCCCATCGTTCTTGGTTCTGCAAGCAAGAATGCCAGGGGAATTCTCCAACGGCTTGGGCTTATTCCTTTCTTTACTGCCATCATCGATGGCACGAACGTAACGAAGGCGAAACCCGACCCTGAGGTATTTTTGGCCGGAGCCAAGGCTTGTGGAATCGAGCCTTTCCGATGTGTGGTCTTTGAGGATTCTGTGGCCGGTATCCAGGCTGCAAAGCTTGGTGGCATGATTGCCGTGGGAATCGGGAATCAGGATACCTTATGTTCTGCCGACTTTGTTGTCGATACCTTGGATGACGAACGGGTCTATGCCTTGTTTTCAAAGACTGCACGGTAGATGGTAGGAGTACTATGATAGCAGTAATTGATGTCGGTACGACTAATGTACGTGCAATTGTCTTTGATGATGCAGGGAGAATGGTATTCGTACGCAAATGCAACAGCGTCCTTTCCTACCGGGAGCAGGGATTCGTGGAGATGGAAATGGAGGCGTTCGAAGCTTCCCTGGTCACCTTGCTTTCCTCTGTCGGGCAATTCCTGCAAGAGAGCGGTTATGAGGTGACATCATTGAGCGTGACCAGCCAAAGATCCTCGGTCATTCCCGTTGACGAGAATGGAAAGGCTCTCCATGCGGCGATTATGTGGCAAGACACACGATCTGAGCAGGATTGTGAACGGGTACGAGAATGGGAGCACGAGATCCATTCCATTTGTGGTATGCGTCCTTCCCCGGTCTTTTCTGCACCGAAAATTGCGTTTCTCAAAAGAACGGAACCTACCTTGTATGATAAAAGTCACAAGATTCTTGGGTTCTGTGAATATGTATTGTTTTTCCTTACCCATCGGTTTGCCACCGATACTTCCATAGCAAGCAGGACCTGCTTGTTTGATGTCTCGAATCTTGTCTGGTCCGAACGGTTGCTGGATCTTTTTGGCTTGGAGAAAGAAAAGCTCTGTCCTCTGGTGCCGGTCGGTTCGGTAGTAGGGGAAACGACAGAAAGCGTCTCTTCCTTGCTCAAACTCAAGAAGCCTGTCCCGGTAGTCTCAGCCGGTGGGGACCAACAATGTGCCGCCCTCGGTCTGGGGTGCATAGACGAGCATTCGGTGATGGCCAATTGTGGCACGGGTTCTTTCTTGGCTACCTTGTCACCTTTTCCGATCTTGGATGACCGAATGCGCATCAATTGCAATGTTTCCTCAATTCCTGGACTTTGGTTCATCGAAGGCTCTGTCTTGAGTACGGGCAAGACCCTCGATTGGGTGAATGATACCTTTTTCAAGGCAACTGACGAAATGCATCCGTATGAGCACTTTACCGAGGCTAGTTTGGCTTCCCCTCCTGGTTCCCGGGGTTTGCGGTTTTCCGTTCATCTGGCAGGAAAGGGAACTCCTGTCTGGGATGCCAAGGTAAAAGGGGCAATTTTCAATCTTTCCTTGGGAACCAAGAAAGAAGACTTGGCTCGGGGTGTCCTGGAAGGGATCGCCTGTTCCCTGGCTGAAGGTCTTGACTGTCTGGTTGCTGTGACCGGGACTTCCTATCCAGAGGTGAAGCTTTCCGGTGGGTTGTCCAAGGATGAGCTCTTTTCCCAAATCCAGGCCGATGTCTTTGGCTTGAAGGTCTCTTCCTCCCTCGGTTTTGAGGCTACTGCCTTGGGTGCTTGGATGAGTGCGGCCTTTACCCTGGGAATGTACGACTCAATGGCAGCGGCCTATGAGGCAGTCAAAAAGACATATGCGGTAAAGCATTTTTTGCCCCGAGAGGAATTTGTCAGTTTGTATGAAGAGGTTTGTTTCCAGATCCTGGAATATGAAAATACCTGAGTAAATAAAGAGATGAAGATGGTGAACTCTGAATAGAGAATCCCAACGATAGTGCAAGTCGAAAAAGGAATGAGATGAAACTTATAAAGAAAAATTCGTATCCACTTGAGAAGTGTTATGCAATTACGTCCTTATCCTATGAAGGACGCGACCATATAGTAGTTGCCGCAGAGAAGATTGATAGGTGTCTGTTGTTTGATCTGGAAGGTAACTTGGAATCTACCATCTGGGAAAAACCGGGAGGGACGATGTCCCTTGTCCAGGTGCCACTCTCCAATGGAGTGTTTTTAGCCTCGCAGAAGATGTACTCCCCCAATGATTCTGCCGATGCCGAAATTGTTCTGGTAGCACCTGACAAGACAGTGGGATGGTCAGTGCGTTCACTGATGAAAATTCCGTTTGTACATCGTTTTGATATCCTACAACGCGGTTCAAAACAATATTTGCTTGCTTCTACCATTAAAAGCGGACATCAATATAAGGATGACTGGTCTTCTCCAGGGCAGGTCATCGTCTTTGACCTTCCTGGGGATACTGCTTTGTGGAGTAACCTTGAGGGCACCGTAATCGTTGAAGGTCTGTTGAAAAACCATGGGTATATCCGACAGCAGGATGCTAAGGGGGACTATGCGGTGGTCTCTTGTGAGAACGGCGTCTTTGCCATCTATCCTCCACTGGAGGGAGAACGGGAATGGACTGTTGAGCAGCTTGTTTCCCAGCCTGTGAGTGATATCGCCTTTGTCGATTTCGATGGAGACGGAGAGAAGGAGATGCTGGTTCTCTCTCCTTTCCATGGCGACACCATTTCCCTATTCAAGAAAAAAGATGAAGTGTATGAAATGGAATACAAATATCCCAGGCCGGCTGAATTTGCCCATGCCCTTTGGGCTGGTTTCCTGTTTGGCAAGCCGTATGCGGTGGTAGGTCATCGCAAGGGTGAGAGCAGGGATTTGCTGGGTATTTGCTATGAAGAGGGGGAGTATCGCGTGGAGGTACTGGCCAAGGATGTTGGATCCACCAACGTGCTTCGCTATACCAGGGAGGGCAAGGAGTGTCTTGTCTCTACCAACCGTGAAATCAATGAAATTGCCTTCTATGAGTTTGAGGCCTGAACGTCATGGAAAAACCGTATAGCTTGGGTCTGTATGAGAAAGCGCTTCCCCCAGAACTGTCCTGGAAAGAAAAAATGGAAGTTGCCAAGCGCTGTCATTTTGACTTCTTGGAGATCAGCATCGATGAGACGGATGAGAAGTTGGCCCGTCTGGATATGAGCCAGGGGGAAAGGTCTTTACTGGCCAATACTGTTTTGGTCATGGGCTTTCCCATTGGTTCGATGTGCCTCAGTGGCCACAGGAAATATCCTTTGGGCAGCAGGGATCCGGCCACGGAAAAAAGGTCTTTGCAGATCATGGCAAAGGCAATTGCCCTTGCCGGGGATCTGGGGATTCGCATTATCCAATTGGCAGGGTATGACGTCTATTACGAGGAGTCTGATGAGCAAACCCGGAAGCGGTTTATGCAGAATCTTCAGATATGTGTATCTTGGGCTGCGAAACAAGGGGTGATCTTGGCGTTTGAGACTATGGAGACCCCGTTTCTCAATACGGTTGGAAAGGCAATGGCTGTGGTGAGACAAATCGACTCTCCGTATCTGCAAATCTACCCTGACCTTGGCAACATTACCAATGCAGTACGTTCAATAGGGGGAACTGTCCTCTCTGACTTGCAATCGGGCAAGGGGCATATTGCGGGAATGCATCTGAAGGAGACCGTGGAAGGTCAATTCAGGAACCTGTTGTTCGGGGAGGGGGGTGTTGATTTTCCCTCAGGGATTCGGGAAGCCTGGGAATTGGGTGTCAGGCGGTATGTCACGGAGTTCTGGTATCAGGGAAATCCTGAATGGGAAGCTGATGTCCTGTTTGCCCATGATTTTGTCTCCGCCTACCTGGATAAGGAGTGTTGAAATGCTAGAAGGCTTGAAGAAACAGGTCTATGAAGCGAATATACTGTTGTCCAGATATGGTTTGGTTACGTTCACGTGGGGCAATGTCAGTGGTATCGACAGGGAGAAGGGTCTCTTTGTCATCAAGCCCACCGGGGTGGCCTACGATGAGCTTGGTCCCGAGGATATGGTTGTCATGGATCTGGAAGGAAATAAGGTGGAGGGAAGGTATGCTCCTTCAAGCGATACGCCTACCCATCTGGTACTCTATAGAAATTTTTCCTCGCTCGGGGGAATTGTCCATACCCATTCTACGTGGGCAACTTCCTGGGCCCAGGCTGGAAGGTCTCTTCCTTGCTATGGTACCACGCATGCCGATTATCTGTTCGGGGAGGTTCCTTGCACCCGGTCCTTGACCAAAGGGGAGATTGACGAGGCGTATGAACTCAATACCGGTAGGGTAATCGTCGAGGCGTTTGAAAACCGTGATGTCCTGGCGACCCCTGCGGTGCTATGTGCCAATCATGGGCCTTTTTGTTGGGGTTCCGATGGACTGAAAGCGGTACATACTGCTGTAGTTCTGGAAGAAGTAGCGAAAATGGGCTATCTTTGTGAGCCTTTGCAACCTGGTTTGCAACCAGCTCCCCAACACTTGCAGGAGAAGCATTACTATCGCAAGCATGGTCCCACTGCCTATTATGGGCAATAAGGGTTTGTGAGGCAGGCTTTTTTTGTTCATTTTATGTTTCGACACTGGGTGAAATATCCCTTTGTTACAGCAACCCGATGGGAATGATGAGGTTGTCCTTGTCAAATGCTCCCAAAGTCTCGACAGTGCACAATATGGCACCAGTGCCAAGGATACACTCTTGACTTTTAAGGACAGAAAAGACCTTTACCCAGTTCTTGTCAGGCATAGCAGTTTTCTTGATCTCGAGGGGATACAGTTTGCCATCCTTATCGATGACAAGGTCAATCTCCTTGTTATCTTTGTCCCTGTAATAATACAGGGGAGGGTTCAGGCCTTCATTCTGGTAGCTTTTCATCACTTCCGAAATTACATAGTTTTCCAGGAGTGCCCCGTTCATTGCACCGTTCATCGCAGTCTCTGCACTTGTCCATCGTGTCAGGTAGCAGATCAAGCCCGTATCGTAAAAATAGAGCTTTGGTGTCTTGACAACTCTCTTTAGGGTATTGTTTGAGTAGGGATGAAGATAGAAGATGATACCCAGGGTTTCCAATATCCTCAGCCAGCTTTTTGCTGTGCTTTGGTCGATGTCGGCATCTTCACCAATACCTTTGTAATTCAACAATTGGCTGCTTCTGGCAGCACAGGCAGTGAGAAATCGTGTGAACTTCAAGGAATCAATCGTTCCCGACAGTTCTTTTACGTCACGGTCGAGATAGGTACCGATATAACTTGAATAGAATAAATCCAGGTCGGAATACTTACCGCTGACCAAGGCAGGGCATGCTTCCTCGGTGAATGGAAGAGAAAATGTCGGCAACTGTCACACTCTTGGTTTGTTGCTGCCTGTCAGATAACATCTCGAGGTTGGCTTCAAAAGGACGTATATCCTGTCGTCCAAGTATTTCGCCATTGGCAAGTGGAGACAAATGCAACAGAGCAACCCTGCCTGCAAGAGATTCCTTTACACCTTCCATAAGCTTGAAGAGCTGGGAACCTGTAAGATAGAAGAGTCCTGGTTCGTGATTCTTGTCCACGATCATTTTTATATAGGGAAAAAGTTCCGGGGCATATTGCACTTCATCAATCATGAGAGGTGGTTTATGTAGCTGGAAGAACGTAGCTGGATCATTTTTGGCCAAGGCTCGCAAGGTCAGGTCGTCCAAGGAAACATACTCTCTTTCGTTCTTTGAATCTTCCATAAGTTTCTGAAGCATTGTAGTTTTTCCGCACTGCCGTGGCCCTGTCAATAAAATGACAGGATATTCCTTGGTGATCTTTGAAATCAATCTTTCCATTGCCCTCTGGATATAGTTCATATAATCTCCTAATATTTCAGCTAATATTTGGCTCATTCAAATATTAGCCGAAAATATGGACAATGTCAAAGCTTCTGACGCTGATGTGCATCTCGGGAGCAAGTATTTAGGTGAAATGCTCTAGGGGAATGCCCTGGAACTCGTTTAGGTTCCTGGTGCCAGAAAATGGCAGCTTCAAGTTGCTATAGACGATACAACCCACGAGATGTGCGGTTGAGCAAAAGAAGCCTTTGGTGGGAGAATTTCTGCAGGAGTACCGGCAGACCAACTGTTGCCTCACCTCTTTTGTCAGGAAACGCGGGATTAACGACTCGACCTTTTTGGGTTGGGTGGGACGAACGCGATGCAAGCGGGACGGTGGCCTGAGCATCGAGTTCGAAGTCTTCTCGATCTGTCTTGGCAGTGGATATGACTGTGAGGAGTGCTTACTGCCATCAAGGGGATCGGTCGATGATTTTTTTTGATACGAAGGGCTACGGGTTCAAGTTTTCATGAAATTTGCCTTTCTTTTTACCAGTCTTCCAAAGGGAGGCAATCCTTTTTCGTTTTCTCACGAATGGGCATTCATTCCTAAATTGCCTTTATTCCTTCATTTGCGCAGTTTTTTTGCAATGGGAACACTAAAGGAAATATAGGCTTTGGCATCTACTCTTTTGGAAAGAAAAATGCAGGTTCAATTTGACAGAATTAAAAAGCGTGTTATCCTTGTAATTATAGCAAAACGTTTTGCTAAAATTTGTTTTAATGGAGGTAAACTATGCAGGGAAAGAAATTTTTTTTACTGATTGCTTTGTTTGCGCTGAGCTGTGTAACGGTTTTTGCACAGC
Organism: uncultured Sphaerochaeta sp.; assembly: GCF_963676625.2. Classification (GTDB taxonomy): domain Bacteria; phylum Spirochaetota; class Spirochaetia; order Sphaerochaetales; family Sphaerochaetaceae; genus Sphaerochaeta. The sequence goes on along the minus strand of NZ_CAXXYB010000004.1, from coordinate 886,684 downwards.
CTGTGGCAGAACAATCATATGAGGAGAAGTATCCTATGGGATCTATAGTTGGAGATCCTGTCTCCGGTGCACCAGAACTGGCAGTTAGACGGGGATTTGCCTATCGGGGTCAGGACCATACAAATGAAGGTCAAGGATCAAGTAAATGTGATAGCTGCCACGGACAAGGATCCGTATCCAATGTATGATAGACCGCTTACCCTAGAAATATGGTATCCTGCTTCTCTGGAGGCTGGTACCGAACAGCTTTGCTCTTATACGGACTATATGGGCCGAAAAGACCTCGGGAATCTTGTGCCTTTTGACTATCTTGGACGTGCTGTTCGTGACAGCAAACCTGATGTTTCCCTATGGTCCGTATCCTGTCGTGGTCGTGTCCCATGGCTATCCCGGTTCACGTATGTTGATGAGTTACCTTGGTGAAAATTTGGCGACAAAAGGGTATGTCGTTGTTTCCATTGCACACACAGATGCAACGTATTCTGATTTTGATGCCAACGCATGGAAGAGCGCATTTGTATACCGCTCCCTCGATCAACGGTTTATATTTGATGAATTGGAACGTCTCAACAAGGAAGATGGATGGCTTAAAGGCCTGATGGATACCGATAAACTTGGTCTGATTGGATACAGTATGGGAGGGTATGGGGGGCTCCGTACCATGGGGGCCTTGATGACCGACGAGATAATTGCCAGCCAGGGCGCCAACAGCAAGCTTTTGCAAGAAAAGGCTGGATATCAGGGAGATAAACGGGTGAAGGCTGCCGTTCTCTTTGCACCGGCCGGCTGGTTCACGCCTGAGTCATTAGAGAATATCACCGCACCTACCTTGTGGGTCGTTGGTACTGCGGATAAGACGGTTGGATATAAGAATGTTGTCGATTTATGGAACAACTCAGAGAATTCCGATCGGTATTTGTTGAGCTATGATGGTTGTGGCCACAACGTGGCACCCAATCCGGAGCCGAAAGAAGCTTTTGATAGCACCTGGGACATTGCAAAGCGTTGGGTCGATCCTGTCTGGGATACTTGGCGTCTGGATAGCATTAATTGCCACTTTGTCACAGCATTCTTTGGGGCAAAGTTGAAAGGAGATATTAGCAAGCTATCCTATCTTGATGTGAAAGTGCCCAAGGGCAGTGATGCTGTCTATTCAGTGGGATCGGATGGAAAATTTACCGATAAAAATAGTTATTGGCCCGGATTTTATGACCAAACGGCAGTGGGTCTTACATTGGAACACAAAGGTGCCAAGTAGTGTTTGATCGCGACCATCTTGCTTTGTCTGGTTCTACGGAAAATATGTATTTTCCTGCGATGCCAGATTGAAGCTAGTTTTTGCCCGACCTGTATCAAAGGGTCGGGTTTTCTGTTCTAGGTCCTTAGACAGTTGAGCACGCAATGCGTGCGAAACAATAAACCACCTGCTATGCGGGTGCGGAAATGATTTGTTACAGGAAAAGGTGAGTAGAAGATGGCGAGTAAAGGAATGATACTTTTCTTTATTGGTTTGTGCATTTGCTTATAAATCAATGTGGAAGCGTATGTGACCTGTTTAGCAAATTATTTGACAAATTGTTTTGCTAAATTTGCAGAATGGGGTATATACTTCTTACTTGTCAGGAGGAAATGATGAAGACATTAGGTGTAGCAATCATTGGAATCGGAAACATTGCGATCGAACACGTCAAGGGATACCAAGCTTTTCCCAAGGATTGCAAAATCAAGGTTCTTTGCGATATGTATGAAGACAAGGCAAAAGAATTTGCCGCAAAAAATGGAATAGTCGATGCACTGATCCTTACGGATTACCATCAGATCCTTTCCATGGATGACATCGATATTGTCTCGATTTGCCTTCCCCCCTCGGTGCATGAGAAAGTGACTTGTGACTGTCTGCTGTCTGGCAAGCATGTCCTGTGCGAGAAGCCGATGGCATCTTCCTTGCAAGAGGCGAGACATATGATTTCTGCCATGGAGCAGAGTGGAAAACTCCTTTCCATAGTCTCCCAGAACAGATTCTATACCCCTATCATGCGGGTGAAGACCCTGTTGGACCGGGGCGATTTCGGAAAGGTGCTCATGAGCCGTGTAATTTCGATGTGGTATCGTGGGCTCAATTATTATGACCTTTGGTGGAGGGGAACCTGGGACAAGGAAGGAGGTGGATGTACGCTAAACCATAGTGTTCATCAGATAGATCTCATGAATTGGCTTTTGGGCAGTCCTGAAAGTGTCTATGCTCTCATAAAGAATCTTGGGCATGAAAATTCTGAAGTAGAGGATACGTCTGCTTCCATTTTTGATTATGGCACCAGTGTTGCCACGCTTGCCGTCTCGTTGAATGACCATGACGAAAAACAGGGATTTTTCATCCAGTGCAAAGAAGCGACCATCTCCCTTCCCTGGAGCATCCATTGTGCAGCGCAGACGGAAAACGGATTCCCTCTTGTGGACCTAGCCGGTGAAAAGCGTTTCAACGCACTGTATGAAGCGATTCCTCCCTTGGAATATGAGGGACATGCAGGACAGATAGGAAATTTCCTGCATGCGATCCAGGGATTGGAAGAGTTGTTGGTGAGTGGTCTGGATGGCTACAAGGCCCTGGAGGTCATCACGGGTATCTACAAGAGTGCCTGTCAGGGTAAACCCGTACAGTTCCCCATTGGAATGGATGATGCCTTCTACCGCAAGGAAACGATGCTTTCCTCGATGCCTCGGTTCTATAAAAAGACCAAGTCGGTCGAGAATTTCCAGGGGAAAATCTCCCTTGGTACCAGCGAGGTGAAATGATCATGGCAGATAGCAAGCGTGGACAGGATTATGTACCGGAAGGAAAGTCGGACTCCGTGTGCAAGAAAGGCGAATTCATCGTCGGGGCTCTTCGCCTTGACCATGGACATATCTATGGAATGTGTACTGGTCTTGAACAAGCAGGTGCAACGATTGGGTATGTATATGACCAGGATAGCGCCAAAGTAACTGCATTCAAGGAGAAATTCCCGCACGTGACAGTACTGGAAAGTGAAGAGGCCTTGTTGGATCGACAGGATATCAAGCTTGTCGCCACTTCGGCCATTGCTTGTGACAGAGTTGAAGTGGGCTTGAAGGCCCTGGAAAAAGGAAAGGATTTTTTCTCTGACAAACCTCCTTTCACTACCCAGGAACAGCTCCTTGGAGCCAGGCAAAAAGTGAAGGAAACAGGTCGCAAGTGGTTCGTCTATTATAGTGAGAGAATTCATGTTGAGGCGGCAATCTATGCCCAAAAACTCATCGAGGAGGGCAGGATCGGCCATATTGTCGCCATCAAGGGATGGGGACCCCATCGGCTTGGGCTTTTCTCGCGTCCCGACTGGTTTTTCGAAAAGGAAAAGTATGGGGGAATTCTTACTGATATCGGTTCTCATCAACTGGAACAAATCCTGGTATATTCAGGGGCGAAGGATGCCCGGCTTATCGCTAGTCATGTAGGGAACCTGAGGCATCCGCAGTATCCCGGACTGGAGGATTACGGGGAAGCCATGTTCGAGACCGATAATGGTATTCCTTGTTATCTCAGTGTCGATTGGTTCACCCCGGAGGGCTTATGCACCTGGGGCGATGGCCGGATGATCATCATCGGGGACAAGGGGTATATCGAGCTGCGCAAGTATGTGGATATAGCCTCCAGCAAGGAACCCGACCATGTATTGGTGGTCGATGAAAATGGAGAATATCATTACCAGGTCCATGGTAAGGTCGGGTATCCTTTCTTTGGCCAGTTGATTCGGGATTGCCTGGATAGAAGTGAGACTGCGATGGACCAAGAAATGACGTTTCGATCCATTGAACTTGCAATGGAGGCTGAGGCCAAAGCCACTGTGATCAGAGGTTTTGCTTGACAAATGGGTGAACTGCCTTTTTAATGATAAATAGCAAAACGTTTTGCATAGTATTGTCAAAATGAATTGTTTCCAGTCTGATTACTTTCAAAAGGAGAAATATATGAAGAGAGGATTAGTCTTGTTTAGTCTGCTATCGATCTTGCTTATGCCAATGTTTGCAAATGGAACAGCAGAGAAATCCGGGAGTGCCAACGAGGTGACGCTCAAAGTCTTGTGGTTCAATGACGCCAATGAATCGGATGTGTTCCTGGATACCATCAAGGATTATCTTGCAGCCAATCCGAATGTAAAGGTTGACATGCAAGTGGTCGCCTTCAGTGAGTATGACCAAAAACTGAAGTTGATGATCAGCGGAGGGAATCCACCGGATCTGGCCCGGGTTACCAACAATCATCTGGCAACCATGATTACGGCCCTGGAACCCATCGATGGGTATGTATCGGATATCAAGGCGGTGAAAGCCAACTTCATGCCCACTTCGATTGCGTTTGCCGAGAATGGCCAGGGGCAATTGTGTGCCTATCCGACCGAGGCTACCGCAAATGGAATGCTGGTCAATCTTGATGCCTGGGACAAAGCCGGGATCGATGTACGAAAATTGAGCAAGACCTGGACCTGGGATCAATGGGAAGAGGCTGTCAAGAAGGTCGTCAGTGCCAATGATACGGTAAAATATGGACTTGCCCTCGATTTTACCCCACATAGATTCTCTACGATCATGTATGAGATGGGTGGTCATTTCCTGAACAAGGACCAGACAGGTATGGATTTCAACAATCCAGGTACTCTTGCAACCCTTACTATGCTCAAGAAATTCCAGGACGAAGGTCTGATGCCCAAGAGCGTATGGCTTGGTTCGGAAAATCCGGCTGAGTTGTTCCAGGCTGGTCTCGTTGCCTGTCATATCGGTGGAAGTTGGAACATCAACACCTACAACAAGAACGTCAAGAACTTCAAGTGGTGTGCTGTCTCGACTCCGAAGGGTGAAATCAACTCTTCCGTTCCTGGCGGGAAATTCGTCGCTGCCTTCAAGGATAGCGCGAACAAGGTGGAAGCCATGAAACTTATGGCAGCTTTCTCCGACAAGGCCCATAACGAACAGTATTGCCGCGATACCTTCAATCTTTCGGCTAGAGTCGATGCAGCGATCGCCTATCCCTCAAATACGGAAGACTTTGCTGTTTTCCAGCATGATCTGAGCGTTACTCCTGCCTTTACCGCAAACGAATGGAAGAGCGCGCCGTTCAGCAAGGTTTCTGCCTTTATAAGGGACCAGATCGTACAAGTCTTTATGGGTAACCTTACGCCAGAGGCAGCTGCAAAGGCTGTTGATGTAAAAGGGGCAACCTATTTTTAGTACTTGTGTATTGCCATAGAGAATATTTGGTAATGGGTCTTTGAATTTGGGTGTTGGGTTTCCGACACCCAAAGTATGGAACATACATGAAAAAAGCAAAATTCAACGGGAATTTCAACCAAACCTTGGCTCCGATGCTGTTCTTGCTCCCCAACTTGGTTATCTTTCTGGTATTCATAATCTATCCTGCCTTGCAGGGGTTGCGATTGTCTTTTACCCACAGCGGAGTTTTCTCCGAAACAAAATTCGTGGGTTTGGCAAACTTCAAGGAATTGGCCCATGATGGGGTTTATTGGATAACCTTTGGGAATACCCTGGTGTTTTCTATTTTTACGGTTATTTTCCTGATGATCACTTCCCTGGCCCTGGCCCTGCTTCTAAGCAGAAATGTATTGAAGGGGGAAAAGGGGTTGCGGGCAGTGTTCTATATACCGGCGCTGATCAGTATGATAGCCGTCGGTATTTCCTGGAGATTCATCCTTGGCGATGAGATGGGGCTGGTGAACTACCTGATAAAGGCTGCCGGGAATGCTCCCGTACCTTGGCTTACGGACGGAAGACTCGCCATGGCAAGTGTTATTTTCGTAACCGTATGGGCGCAGTCAGGCTACTACATGGTTATGTATATCGCAGGGTTGCAGGCCATTCCCCGGGAACTCTATGAGGCTGCCGAGATCGACGGGGCAAAAAAATGGCAGGCGTTTTCGAAAATTACGCTTCCCATGCTTCGCAGCACCCTGCTGGTAGTCATGGTGCTTGCCACCATCCAGTCCTTCAAGGCGTATGAATTGATCGTGACCATGACCAAGGGGGGACCTGGGTATGCGACTAAGTTTGTCGTACAGCAAGTCTATGAGGTTGCCTTCATCGAGGACCGTCTTGGGTATGCCTCCTCCATGTCCATCATCCTGATGGTGGTAATAGGTCTCTTTACCCTGGTGCAGTTCAAGTTGACCGGAAAGGAACAGGATTATGAGTAGGAAAAAGTCACTTTGGTTCCAGTATGTACTGGTAATCTTGCTTGCGCTGTTTTTTCTCTTTCCCATCTTTTGGGTCTTGTTGTCGTCCTTCAAGCCCCAAAGTGAGCTTTTTACGATCCCCATGAAACTTTTGCCTGAGCATTGGACCTTCCAAAACTATGCGAGTGCCGTGCGACAGGGTAATTTTCTGCTTTACTTCAGCAATACTGTACTGGTCTCCGTCGTCTCCACGATGCTTGCCGTAACGGTAAATATTATGGCAGGGTATGCGCTTGCCAAATACGTCTTCAAGGGAAGGGATGCAATTTTTTATGGAATGATTGCTACCTTGATGATTCCCTTGCAGGTCATAATGATTCCGATATTTTTGCAGTTGAAGAACCTTGGGATGCTCAATAGTCTATGGGGAATCATCATACCCCCTGCTGCGACTCCCACGGGTATTTTTCTTGCTCGCCAGTATATCATCAACCTTCCCAATTCCATGATCGAGTCCGCAAGAATCGATGGGGCCGGGGAGTCGTATATCTTTGTACGCATCATTGTCCCGCTCAGCCAGCCGATCATAGCGACGATTGCCATTTTTTCCTTCATGTGGAGGTGGAATGATTATCTCTGGCCCTTGATCGTAATAACAGATAACAGGAAGCAGACAATACAACAGGCCCTTGCAAGTTTTGTCGGACAATTGCAGATCAACTGGTCAGACTTGCTTGCCATGACAACCATCTCGATCGTACCGGTGATACTGGTTTTCCTCTTGTTCCAGCGTTATTTCATGACCGGGATTACCAGTGGGGCCGTAAAAGGATAATATGTTATGAAGAAATACCTTACTGACATTACTTGTTGCCAAGTAAATTCCCTTGGCAAGGAGTATGTCTTCGCCTGTCGTGAAGGCCAGCTTGTATTGAAGATATATACACCCAAGATACTGCGATTCCTCTATGAATTCGAGGGAGTTGAAATTCCTGAAAGTCAAAAAGAGGGGAGTCTCCTTATAAGCGGGCCCGCCAATAAAATGAAAACGACCTTTGACTTTGAAAGGGATACTTTTCTATTGGAAAAGGATGATGCCTTCGAGGTTGTATGTGGAGATCTCTCCATTGTCGTGGAAAAGAAACGGGTCCTGGTCTCGATTTTCAAGAATCAGGTTCTCCAACATGGCGGTATGCTCGGCAGTGCTGATACGGTGGTGCCGGATTATCAGCTCAGGGTCCTTGGCAGGGAAGGTGCTTGCAGTACGACAGGAAGGTTCAATTTTCCCCTGGAAGATGAGGATGCCTTCTATGGACTTGGGGACAAGAGCGGCCTGTGTGACCGCAAAGGACGATTTTTTCGTTTCTTTAACAGGGATTCCCTTGGTTATGATGCCTCCAATAGCGACCCTCTCTATAAGTCGATTCCTTTTTTCATCAAGCGGAACGTGAAGAAATCCACGCTCTGTGGTTTGCTGTTTGACCAACCGCTTGTCAATTCCATGGATTTTGGACGGGAAAGCCAGTTCTATTTTTCGGTTGTCTGTGAGGAAGGTCCCTACTCCTATTTCTATTTTGACGGGGATGACTACAAGCAAATCATCAATAGTTATTACGAGGTGACCGGAAGGCCTTTGTTTCCTCCCTTGTTCACGTTCGGGTTTTTGGGTTCCAGCATGAACTATGTGGAAGGGGATGATGCCAAGGCAAGGATCGAGGAATTTTTCGATCGGGTGGTTACCAATGATATACCCTGTGAGGGTATGTATGTTTCTTCTGGGTATCTGAAAGCTTCGGATGGAAAACGGTATGCCTTTTTATGGAATAAAGAGAAATTCCCCGAGCCCAAGAAATTCATCGGGGACCTTGCCCAACGGGGCTTCCGGCTTTGCATGAACCTGAAGCCCGGAATATTGAAAACCCATCCCTGGTACGGGCAACTTGCACGCAAGGGATATTTCATCAAGGGCAAGGATGGAAAACCCTATGTGGAATTTTACTGGGGGGGAGAAGCGTCCCTCATCGATTTTTCCAATCCCGAGGCGAAGCGTTGGTGGCAGAAGGAGCTGGAAACACAGTATCTGGACCTTGGTTGCAGTGGTATCTGGAATGATAACAACGAATTTGAGATGGAAGATATTGAAGTCGAAGCTTATCCGGTGAAGTCGCTTCTGCCTATTTTGATGTGCGAGGCTTCCTATGAGGCTTTTTTGGCAAAAGAGGGGACCAAACGTCCTTGGATCTGTTCGCGAAGCGGATATGCGGGGATGCAGAAGTATGCGATGACTTGGTCGGGGGACAATTGCAGTGACTGGAAAACCCTTAGATACAACCAGCATATGGGTGTAAGTATGGGGCTTTCTGGAATTCCCTTCTACGGACATGACCTCGGAGGATTTTTTGGGGAGAGACCGGAGGAGGAACTGTTGGTAAGAAGTTGCGAGAGTGCAGTCTTGCAACCTAGGTTTGTCATTCATTCCTGGCGGGAGGATGGGATACCTACGGAGCCTTGGACGTATGACTCTGCCTTGCCTTTGATACAGAAGACTATCAAGGAACATTATCGTTTCATGCCCTATATCTATACCAGTGCCTATAATGCGGTCATGCAAGGATTCCCGATGGATAGGAATCTGGCTCTGGAATTTCCCTTTGATGAAGAGATTGAGGAAGGGGAGATCAATACCCTCTTTGGCAACGATATCCTGAAAGTATTGTTTGTTGAGAAAGGGGTGAAGAGCAGGACGATTCATCTTCCCGGAACCGTGGCTTGGTACTCAGGGACCGAGGGAAATCTGTACGAAGGGGGAACCGACTTGGTCGTGGAAAATGAGCTGGGAAATTTTTGCTGGTTCGTCCAGGAGGGGAGTGTCATTCCCTTGTCCAGGAAGGTAGGTAAACTTGACACTGCGTTGTTCCTTGATCTTGAACTGCGGGTCTATCCTAAGCGAAACGGAACCAAAAAATCGCTCTATTTCGAGGATGACGGGATTACGAGGCTCGAGGAAGGGAAATATAACCTCTATGAATTTGAGGTTGGCAGCAACTGTGTGGTAATCCGAAAGACCCGATCAGGTGTAAGCGGGACGAATAGGGTATGCACGGTCACTGATTGCAAAGAAAGGGAGCTGTATTCCTTCGATCCTGATAGCTTGACTGTTGGCAAGGAACTACTGATTGAATTCTAAGGTTTTTTACTGAAGGAGTCTGGATATGAAACGTAGCAGAAGGGAAGTTCAGTTTGTGGAAAAATATAAGGCCGAATTGGTCAGTGTCCCGATTGGTGAACTCAAGGAATCTTCGATTATTGTCGAGAACGTGGTTTCCATGATAAGCCCGGGAACTGAATTGGCTCTTTTCATGGGGACTCATATCGGGTTTTCCGATCCTGAGATTGCTTGGGCCCGGTATCCGCTTGCTGCAGGCTATGCAAGTGTGGGAAGGGTTGTCGAGAAGGGAAATGCAGTCATGAAATTCGAAATCGGCGATATGGTCATGCATTATAGACCCCATGCCGATATCGCCCTTGTCGATACAAAAAAGGATATGTGTTTTCTCGTGGACAACGAAAAAGCCGTGGAACAGGCTTTGTTTACCAGGTTTGGTCAGATAGCCTATACAGGGGTTGCTGTATCGAAAAGGAAAGAAGGGGCCGTTTTGGTCTATGGTGGCGGGATGATCGGGAATTTGTGTGGGCAGTTGTACAAGAATACGACCCATCGCCAGGTAATCCTTGCCGATGTTTCCCAGTCAAGGCTGGATTTTGCCCGTAGTTGCAATTTGGAAGTGCTCGACAATGGGAGCTCTGACAAGATAGGGGAACTTGAGAGACTTACCGGGGGCAAGGGAGTCGATACGGTAGTGGAAGCTACAGGGATTCCTGCCTTGGCCAATGAGGCTCTCAAGACAGTCAATGAACATGGGGAGGTTGTCTTTCTGGGATCGACCAGGGGGTTGGTGGAAATCGATGTGTACAAGCATATCCACCGAAAGTTCCTTGATGTCTATGGAGCCCATGAGAATCGGTACCCGATGTTCGGAAAACCTGATAGCCAGGAGTCTTTTGCCAGGGAGGTCATCCAGGAATTGCAGGAGGGGACCTTGCAGACGGATAGGTTTATAACCGACCATATCCAGCCCTCGCAGATACAGCAAGCCTACCATTGGCTTATTGATGACCGTGACCACCATTTGGGGATAATCATCCAATGGAAGGAGGCTGGCAATGTTTGACAGGGGAAGGATGACAGGGTTTGCCGATGAGGCTGCCCCCGGTCTGGCAGGGCAGATCCAGGCCCATGAGGCCCTTGGCTGGAATTCGATCGAACTGCGTAACCTCGATGGGGTCAATATCTGTGAAATGGATGAGCCTTCCTATTTGCGCGCAAGGGATTTGCTGAGGGAGAAGGGCATGACGGCCTCGTGTCTTGGCTCTGCGATTGCCAACTGGGCAAGGCCCATCTCGACGCCCTTTGAGAAGGATGTAGATGATCTGAGGCGATCTATTCCGCGTATGAGAGAGCTGGGGACCAAGCTCATTCGCATCATGAGTTATCCGAATGCAGGACTTGATCAAGAATCTTGGAAGCAAGAAGTGCTGCGAAGGCTCACTGAATTGGTCCGCATTGCCCAAGGTGAGGGCATGGTCCTGGCCTTGGAGAACTGTGATGGCTGGGCCGTCGAGAAGCCTGATAATATGACAAGATTGTTTGAAGAGATTCCTTCTCCCTCGCTGGGTATCATCTTCGATATGGGCAATCCAATCAGTCATTTGGGAACCAAGGCCGATACCTGGGAATTCTACCGGGTTTGCCTGCCCCATATCGTTCATGTCCATATCAAGGATTGCAAATTGGTGGAAGGAAAGCCTATTCATCAGTTTCCGGGACAAGGTGATAGTGAAGTCGCTGCCATTGTCAAGGATTTGCTTGCCAGGGGGTATTCAGGTCTTTTTTCCATCGAGCCGCATATGAAGGCAGGGGAGTTGGCAGAGGCTACGGGCGTGGCTCTTGCCGATACGTACAATATGTATGTAAAGTATGGAAAACTTGCCGAGGATCTTTTGGATTCCTGTTCCTGAAAAGGTGTTGTTACGGTGTATTCCTGTTTTTTATTGATCAGGTTCGTTACTGTGTCGGTTCTTGGTAAAATCTGCTATAATGGATGATCAGGAAATTTGGTTTGAGGGGAGTATATGATAAGTTTTGGGCGGAAAGGGCTATGAAAGATACTGTTACTATCCTGGATGTCGCAAAACGGGCAGGGGTCTCCCCTGCTACGGTTACCCATGCCCTGAACGGGAAGCGACCGGTAGGTGAACAGACCAGGGCCAAGGTCCTCTCTGCCATTGCTGAACTGGGGTATGTTCCTTCCTGGAATGCTTCCCGGCTCAAGTCAGGATCCTCCGGTATCATTGGGTGTTTGGCTGTCGATATAACAGAGTCCTTCGTGAGCAGGATCGTAAAGGGAATGGAATCAGGGTTGGGGAGCGGACAATATTCTTTGTTGTTTGTCTCTGCCGTGGAGTTCGATGGGGATTTGAAGCGGGCGTATAATTTTCTCAAGGGGCATAATGTCGATGGTACCTTGTTGTGTTATCATATTCCCAATGGTGATACTTCGGTCTTGAGCGATATTGTTCCTTTCTGTCCGATGGTCTCGGTGAACATGGCTTTTCCTGGTATGCCTTCCATTGTGCTGGATAATGTGGCCGGGGGGTTGCAGGCTGCCGAGCATCTGGTAAGTTGCGGGGTAAAGCATCCTGCCATCATCTGTGGCCAGGAAACCAGGGTTTCCGCTATTGACAGGTTGACGGGTTTTTCCAGGCGAATACAACAATTCGGGCTTGCTCTCAAGGCCGAAAATATCCTTTTTGGGGATTATCAGGCGGAGCATGGCTATGTTTCTGCGAAGCGTTTGTTGGAAAATGATGCGGCGATCGACGGAATATTCTGTGAGAATGACTTTTTGGCCGCTGGTGCGATAAACGCGATCAAGGATCTGGGTTATTCTGTTCCAGAGGATATAAAGATTCTTGGATTTGACAATAGGGATTTCTCCGTGTTTTGGGCACCTCCCATCTCTACGTTTGAAATTCCTTTGCACGACATGGGTTTGCTTGGTATGTACAAGCTCAAGGAAATGATCGAGACCAAGAAGGAAGCGAATACCGAGGTGGTTACCTTGCAACCCAAGATACTTCCCAGAAAGAGTACGGAAGTGGATCTTTCACAGAAATAAGTGCTGTCCCAATAAACAGAAAACCCAGGAATCTGGGTTTTTTGTGCAAGGTACGTATTCTATTGTCAGGTTTCCCTGATCTTCTGTATGTTCTTGTTGATGCTTGTCTGTACGAATTGCCGGTAAACCAAGGACTTCTCCCTGGCAGTGGCTCCTGGATATTTTGTGAAGAAAGAATCAGGGCTGTCGAAGATACCGAGGTCTCTTTCTATTGCCTGTTTCTGTATGTAGGTATGTTCTTCCATCCAGTGTATCGGGGGGTTCTTGAAATTGAGAACTGCAATGCCATAGGCATAGAAGCTTCCCATATAATTGGGAAACATTCCCCTAAGCTTGTCCAGGTAGGGGCGGTCCACGATATGTCCCTCGAGTTTTATCCAGCTATTGTTGAACTGTATTTCCACCCAGCTATGGTAGATTTGCCCAGGGGTCAGCTTGTAGCCGATGCCCTTGAGTATTCCTCGTTGAACTACTTTGTCTATGGTAAAGCCATGGAATCTGCAGGGAATGGAGACGGCTCTGAAAAGCGCCATGAGTAGGGTTGTCTTGGTTATGCATTGTCCATAGCCCTCTGCCAATATCTGGGAAGCAGTAAGGTTGAGTTTGTTGTTGAAGCCGTAGGGTATTTCATCTCGTACGAAATTATATACTGCCTCTATGAGTTCTGACTTGGAAGTGATCGACAACCATTCTCTCTTATGTACAAGTTTCTGGATCGGCAACGATTCAAAATCAAGTAAAGTGGTTGGGTCGAGATACGTAGCTTGCTGTTGCTCGTTTTCCGTGCTAATTTCCATTGTTCGTTACACCTCTCAATTCATATCCATCAGTATGTGCAAGTTGTCAGATAGTGAATGAGTATACTGGTAAAATATGTCCAAACAGAGAATTGAAAATCCCCCGTTAGCACCAAACCAATATAGTAGCTAAAAGATACAAAATGCAAGAGTATTTCGAAGACTTGCGTCATGTCTTCAGTCATTTTGTACTTTTTCGGGAAATTGGTGTAGAATTACTCATGTCTATTTCGAGGAGGCTAGTATATGTCAGGTACTACTGAGTTACGAGCTCTGATGCAAGGGCCCCTTCCTTCCCTTTACTTTTGCATTGGTTCCCCGGTTGTGGGAAACCCTACGCAATATATGATGGAGCAAGCTTTTCTTGCTCTGGATCTGCCACATAGGTATCTTACCTGTACGGTGGAGAAAAAAGAACTTGCAAGCGCGATGTGGGGGCTTCGTTCCCTGCAATTTGCAGGCGGGAATGTTACGACACCTCATAAGCAAGGTGTAATGGAATATCTTGATAATCTGAGTGAGACTGCCATTCTCAGCCATGCGGTAAATTGCATTACCCGTGAAGCTGATGGCACCTATAGCGGGGACAATACCGACGGAAAGGGTTTCTTATCTTCCTTGGTTGAGAAAAGCGGGAGTGTGGAGGGCAAGGACGTTGTCATTCTTGGTGCTGGCGGAGCCGCCGGGGCCATCGCCACTGAATTGGTTTTGGCCAAGGCCAGGGAGGTCAGGATTGTAAACAGGACTGCCGAACGGGCAGTTGCCTTGGTGAAACGGCTTGACAAGATTACATCTACGCAGCTGTTTTATGAGGAGTGGGAAGGAACCTATAGCATACCTTCCACGACAGATGTCGTAGTCCAGGCAACTTCTGTTGGGCTGTTCGCGTCAACGCATTGCGTGGATGTGCAATTTCCCATTTGCGAGAAACAGTTGATTGCCTGCGATGTAGTGTTCAACCCGGTTGATACGCTCTTTCTCAAGAGGGCAAAGCAACATAATTGCCTCTGCATCGATGGTCTGGGTATGTTGGTTGAGCAAGGGGCCATTGCCTTCAAGAAATGGATAGGTTTGGAACCTGACAGGAATGTCATGCACAAGGCTTTGGTAAAGGCTTTTTCCCTTGGATGACAAGCATGAAAAACTACGGTAGTATTGGCAAATTATGAATTACTACTGTATTGCCTGCAGAACGGGGGGAGAGGTGAAAGTCCGCGCCCACCTCAATAAGTATTTTTCCCGGGAATTCGGCGACCTGAACGATGTACGGGTATTTTTTCCCGTGCGCAAGATGTTCGAGCGTCGGATGGGTAGGCAGTTGGTAACCGACCAACCGATTCTTCCCGGGTATCTGATGGTTTCTACCGAGCAGGTGCTCGATACCCGTATGCTCGATGTGGAGCGTCTTCCTGGTTCCTATGGTTTTTTGCGTAACATGGACAATACCATTTGCCTGAGAGCCTCTGACAAGGAGTATGCTGCCTGGATCATGGGCAACGATGGGGTGATCAAGCCTTCGAAGATCAGCTTCACCGAAGGCGAGCCCATCAAGGTACTGGAAGGTCCTTTGATGAATTTGCACGGCACCATCGTCCGTGTCGACCGCAGGGGTTCCCGAGTCATGGTGGAGTTCGACTTTGCAGGGGTGGTACGAAGGGTGAGCATGCCAGTCGAGTTCATAGGAGCAGAGTAGACAACTGATGGGAAGCTATGGGCTTCAGGAGCAGCTGAGTGCAAGAGTATGTTTGGTTGCAAGAATGAAATTCGTAAGGTGAGCAATAAAGACAGGTACTGCAATCCTGCAGTTGCTGAGTTGATTGATTCGTACCTACGGTGTTTTTTTGCCTATAAAAATATAAGATATGTACTAAGTTCCCTGAAAAGGTATGTCAGTTCATGCTAGTGGATTTAGGGCAATATTTGGATATATATTGCATGTGTTATGTTCTTGCCTATAGTTCTTTCATGATCTTGATTCTTGAATGATTCTAGCCATGGTCAATTCAGGCTTGTTTGTCTTTTTCCCTTGGACCTGATGTTCTTTTCCACAGGATTGAATGCCTTTCTCTAGGAGGTGTTTTGAAGTGTGTTATATATCCTGGTATTTGTCGGTTGTTTCAAAAAAAAATGATAATGCGTAAAGCTAGTACTTTTTAGACGAATTTTCGTAACTAAGAGAATATTTTATATAATATTGACAAAAAAGTTGACATTGTATTCGAAATATCGAATAATACTATTGTATTTAATCCGAAACAAAGAACTATGGAGTCAGCAATCGAAAATTCTCAAGAGAGGTGGACCTTGGCCAAATCGTCAGTAAGTCTGTCTTTATTATGCAGAAAAAGAGCCATTCATTTTTTCGGACGGGTTCTATTCAAGAACGGGGGAAGCAGTAATAGTGTATCCATTTCTTTTGCCAGTTGTTTACAGAGAGTAGAAAGGATGTTATTCTGTTGCTACTTTCTGTATGAGTGCAATACAGCTTAAATTGTTACCTTTTATGTCATATGTTTCGCATAGTCTTCTCTCTTGTAGGTTCGTCCTGACAGAGAAGCGTTTAAGGATGACCGAGCTACCAGTATCTGGGTTGGGGAAGGTCTATCAAAATCACAAGAAAGTGGGTGGAAAATAATGGTTAATCGCAGGATTCGGCAAGCTTTGCTTATGGTCTTCGATGCTCTTATATTATTTGCATGTGGTCTTCTCTCTTCCTGGATCGTGCTGCATTCTTTATCTGATCCTTTCTTGAAAATTGTCCTGGCCAATGGGTTTTCCATGCTCTTGGTTCTTTTTGCTGTACGTTTTTACAGGATTCGTATCTCTGAGAGTTCCTTGGATTTGCTTTCCAGGGGACTTCTTGGGTTTGTGCCGGTATGTATTATCGGCATTTTTTTGGTGGCCATTTTCTATTCTTTCGCTTCTGTATGGATTCCGTTCCTGCTGGTCATGGATGGTTCTGCTTTCTTGTTCATGATGGGAAGCAGGGTTGCCTATCGGACGTTTCTCTATAGGAGAAATATGCACTGGTCCCATGGATTGCCTCGAGCCGTTATTTATGGTGCCGGGGAATTGGGGTCTACGATAGTACGTCAATTCAGAAAAGGGAAGGGGCTCCACTACATTACGGGGTTCGTGGATGATGACCCTGCGTTGCAAGGTTCCTATATTGTCGGTACGAAGGTCTTGGGTTCTTCTGATAACCTCAATACGATTTTGCAGGAACAGAGGGCAGAGGTCCTGATCATTGCCATATCCCAAATTGACCGGGAGCATATGTTCAAGGCCGTGGATGCGGCCAAGGAATGTGGTTGCGAGATAAAGGTCATTCCGAATTTGTTTGAAGTTCAGCAGGGAGCGAAGGAATTTGACTTGCGTACCCTTGACTATGCTGACTTGCTTGGAAGGCCTCTTACCTATATTGACCGTGAACCTATTGCGGCTATGGTAAAGGGCAAGAAGGTCTTGGTTACCGGGGCCGGGGGAAGCATAGGAAGCGAGATTTGCCGACAGCTTCTGGGTTATGGCCCTGAGCAGTTGATACTGCTCGATATAGACGAGACAGACTTGCATAATTTGTCCTTGAGTCTCCATAACTACCAAAAGGAATGGAGCGACTTGATAGTCCCTGTTATTTGTGACATCAAGAATGCAAAAAAGATTGATATGGTCTATACGAAATTCCAGCCTCAGCTGGTTTTCCATGCTGCTGCCTATAAACATGTTCCCTTGCAGGAGCTCTATCCTGAGGAAGCCATTACGACCAACCTGGGTGGTTCCTACAATGTACTCAAGAGTGCCCGCGACCATAAGGTGGAGAAGGTGGTGGTCATTTCCACTGACAAGGCGGTCAATCCTACCAATGTCATGGGTGCTACAAAGCGTGTGGTGGAGAAGATTGCCAGTATGTTGACAACTGACGAGACTCCGATGGTCTGTGTCCGGTTTGGCAATGTCATAGGGAGTCGGGGAAGCATGCTTCCTCTCTTCATGGACCAGATAAAGGCCGGGGTTCCCCTTACTGTGACGCATAAAGATATCATTCGGTACTTCATGGCTATTCCCGAAGCCGTAGGCTTGGTCTTCAAGGCCGCTTCCATGGCCAAGGGCGGAGAGGTCATGGTCCTGGATATGGGCCAGCCAGTCAAGATTTATGACTTTGCCCAGAAGCTGATAAAATACTATGGAGATGGCAGGAGTCAGGTAATTGTCACGGGTCTCAGACCTGGCGAGAAGCTCTTTGAGGAGCTTATGGCAAGCAAGGACACTACCATTCCCACTGAGGACAAGTTGGTCTTCAAGGCGAAGCTGGAAAACCATGTATTGACTCCGGAAGCATTCCAGCCTATTTATGATGCTTTGTATGACGATTCAACTGAAACACTTCTGGAAGAGTTGCAACAACTGGTCCCTGAATTCACATACGAGAAATGCAAGGCTATGTTCTAGGACTAGAACAAAAGACTGTAAGAAATAGGTAATGAATTCATGTGGCAATGCAAGTTTGTTGTACGAATGTATTAAGATTTGAAAAAAGGTTTACTTAAAGAGTAAGTTTTGACAGCTATATAAATATAAAAAATGAATTATTTGTTTTTATTAATGAATAGAAAGCAGGGGTATCACCTGCTTCCAGAGGGATTGCTGGTTTGGTTGGATTCTCACTTGGTGTGCTGATTTTCCTTTTGATAGGTTGGCAGATTTTTGCAACAAGAAAAAGTAAATCAAGTATTTCCCCAAAAAGTGAGGTGCCTATGAAGATGATGAAATGTTTTACATCAATTATTGATTGTGTTAGTCGTATTCAGTGCGCCAATTGGATCTTTTGCCAGCTTGCGCTCCCCCTGCTTTGTATTCATTCGTTTTATTTAAGAGAAATTATTTTGAATTTTGGTTATTGATTGGCAAGGGTAGCAACCTGGGATGTACTACTTTGTGAAGCTGCGTGGTGCTATCCTTGCCAATCCCAAACTCGATGGATTGCGTATGCTTTTGCGTTTCTCTTTCTGGAAGTTATATAAGAAATGCTGAGCAATATTCAAAATAAAGAAAAACCTGTTCTTTACGTATTCGAGGCTTCATTGAGTACTGGCAGTACTGTATGTGCATACCATACTGCCAGGGTGTTTCGTTCGAAGACGATGCAGTTACCAAGGACTGTATGGGGGATTTTCTCCAGGTAGGTTTCAAAGAAGTCCTTGAAATCCGGGGGGTTGAAGCCAAGGAACAAGGCAGCTTCGGTTAGGGTCAGGTAGTAAAACTTGTCATGTTCCAGACGATGGGGTAGATTTCCGCTCAGATATGGTTGAAAGACTTTTTTTTGCACTATGAGGTTTATTTGCTTTCTAGAAAGATACTGCATATTGCTCTCCTTCTGTCTGGAACTGCGCTGCACGTTGCAGAAATTCGGCTATGCTGATTGTATAGGCGTTGCAATAGATTTCCAGGGTACTCAAGGTAGGGTAGCTCTGGTAACGATTACTTTCACGAAAGCTGATCGAGCTGATTTGGAATTGGGTTATGGAAGAGAGTCTTGACTCGGAAAGATTTTTCTCGAGGCGAATTGCTCGTAGGGCATGTGTTACTTGATATGGGCTAATTCCTTGTACCACTGTGTGTGTGTGTGTGTGTGTGTGTGTGTGTGTGTGTGTGTGTGTGTGTGTGTGTGTGTGTGACCCCTTCGCTCATTGCCTCTGATTTTGTATCGCCTGCTAGGCTGAGAAAATCTGCAATGTCGATACACAAAGCCTTGCAAATAGTGAGCAGGGTATCGAGACGGGGAGTCCACGAGCTATTGCAGCAAACAGAATGAAGCCAGCGTTCCGAAAAGCCTGTAGCTAGGGAAAGATCTGAAACAGTTTTGTTTTGTTCCTGAAGAAATGTAATAAGAGCCAATTGATAATTCATAAGTAATGCCTCCAAGCAAGAGAAGAAGAAAAAGTGGAGGGATTGCTTCAAAAAAGTGATGAGATTTCTACGATTTTCAAATTTTCTTAAATTGGAGATGAAATTATGATTTCTTTTTCTCCTCCCGATATAACTCAAGCAGAAATTGATGAAGTTGTTGATACCTTAAAATCAGGGTGGATTACCACGGGACCTAAGACAAAACTCTTTGAAAAGCAACTTGCTCAATTCTGTCATACAAGTAAAGTCTGTTGTTTGAACTCTGCAACAGCAGCATTGGAATTGGCTTTGTATCTTTTAGGAGTTGGTCCTGGTGATGAAGTCATTACAAGTGCTTATACGTACACAGCTTCTTGTAGTCCAATTATCCATGTTGGGGCTACTCCGATATTGGTCGACGTTGCACCTGGTTCGTTCCATCTCGATTATGAAAAAGTTAGCCAAGCAATTACAAACAAGACAAAAGTCATTATTCCTGTTGATTTGGCAGGGGTTATGTGCGACTATGAAAGAATTTTCTCTATTCTGGATGAGAAAAAGAGTTTGTTTTCTCCTAGCAATGCAATCCAAGAAGCTTTTAACCGAGTAGTCGTACTCGCTGATGCAGCTCACGCTCTAGGGGCCTTTTATAAAGACCAAATTGCAGGTTCTGTTGCAGATTTTACGGCATTTTCTTTTCATGCGGTCAAGAACCTTACCACTGCTGAAGGTGGCGCGTTGACTTGGAAAGATCGTGATGGACTGGACAATGAATTTCTGTACCATGAAATACAATTGTTGTCATTGCATGGACAAAGTAAAGATGCTTTGGCCAAGACAACCTTAGGTTCTTGGGAATATGACATTGTATACCCTGCCTATAAATGCAATATGACAGATATTATGGCATCAATTGGTCTTGCCCAATTGAAACGGTATCCTCAATTATTGGAAAGACGCAGGGAAATAATTGGAATGTATGATACTGCATTCAAGGATTTGCCAGTATCCGTATTGCAACATTTCACCGAAATCTATCAATCAAGTGGTCACCTGTATTTGCTTAGGCTTAATGGATATTCCGTGCAGCAAAGGAATGATTTTATTATAAAAATGGCTGAAGTTGGTATTGCGACCAATGTGCATTATAAACCTCTTCCCATGCATACTGCATATAAGAAATTAGGTTTTGATATAAAAGACTTTCCAAATGCCTATAATCAGTTTGAGAATGAAATTACTTTGCCATTACATACGTTGCTTTCAAATAAAGATATCAATTTGATTGTAAATTTTTTTGCTGATGTTTTTCAAAGGAGTAAAAAATGATTATTGTCATTGGTGCTTCAAGTTTTATTGGGATTTATGTCGTTGAAGAATTGTTGAAACAGAAGTGCGAAGTTATTGTTACTGGAAGAAATAATAAATTTAAAGAACATTATGATAACCTTGGGGTTAAGTATATCAATCTAGATCTTATGATTAAATCAGATTTTAACAAGTTACCTACTCGGAATATCGAGGGTGTAATCTTGTTGGCTGGTTTACTTCCTGCTAATGCAGCAGTAAATTTGGATGAAGATGAGAATATAGCTGATTATTTCATGGTAAATACTATTGGAACGATTAATATTCTAGAGTATTGTCGATTAAATAAAATCAATCGTATAATTTCAACATCTTCATATGCTGATGTTTTCAATTCTTGGAATGCTGATAAGGCTATAATTGAAGATGAGCCCAGGGGATATAAGCTTGTAGGTGATCATGCGGCTTATGTATTATCTAAGAATGCTGCCTGTGATACAATGGAATACTATAATCAACAACACAACATGAAAAATGCTTGGTTTAGGCTTCCTCCAGTTTACGGTGTTGGTCCCCATGATTCACTATATGTAAATGGGGCATTGGTCAAATCTGGTTTGAAAATATTTATAGATAAGGCTTCTGCGGGTGAAGATATTATAATTCATGGTGATGGTAGTTTGAGCCGTGATGTAGTATATGTCAAAGATGTAGCGCATGCTTTTTATCTGGCAATAAAAAGTGATAAAACATATGGTCTTTATAATATGACTTCAGGAGTTGGTGTAACACTAAAAAGGCAAGCAGAAGTTATTTCTGAATTGTTCGCTCCATTGGATGGAAAAAAATCTCAGATCAGATTTGACCTCAATGCAAAAAATAACACCCCATCATATTTATTTAGTATGGATAAAGCAAAAAGAGATTTTGGTTTTATTCCCCAATATTCAAATTTTGAAGTTATGATGAAAGACTATAAAAAAGATTTAGAAATGAAAAAATTCCAGACTTTGTTTAAATACTGAGGATTTTATATGTATAGTTTTGTAAAAAGATTCATTAGTTTCTTTGTTGCATTAGCTCTTTTCCCTTTTTTTATAGTTTTGTATTTAATTATTGCTATAGCAATAAAGATTGAGGATAAAGGTCCTATTATTTTTTATGCTAAAAGAATTGGACGGAATGGGCAGATATTTAATATGTTAAAATTTCGTTCCATGAAAGTAGGTGCTCCTGATATTCGTTTTGAAGATGGGTCTACTTATAATGGTGAAAATGATTCAAGAGTTACTAAAGTAGGGAAATTTATAAGAAAAACTTCTATAGACGAGATTCCTCAATTAATAAACGTGTTGAAAGGGGATATGACATTTATTGGACCTAGACCGGACTCTGCAATGTGGTTAAGCCATTATACAGATGAGGAAAAAGTTATTCTTCAAGTTCGCCCTGGAATTACTGGCTATAATCAAGCAGTGAATCGTAACTCTGTATCTACTAAAGAAAAGTTAAAGAATGATATCTTTTATGTAAAGCATATGTCTTTTTTCTTTGATGTTAAAATTTTGCTATTAACGATTAAGTCTGTTTTGACTTCGAAAAATATTTATCGAACAGAAATTTTAGATAGTGAAGATACTGCTAGAAAGTAATAATTTCTGATAAATTATCTAGGTGTAATAGATGAAAAAAATAATGATTCTTGGTGCAAGTATTCTTCAATTGCCAGCCATTAAGAAAGCTAAACAAATGGGTTTAGAAACTGTTGTGGTGGATATGAACCGAGATGCAATAGGTTTCACAATAGCAGATGTATGTGAAGTTATTAGTACAATTGATATTCCAAAAGTTATTGAAGCTGCAAAAAAAAACCAAATTAATGGTATTATGACCCTTGCCAGTGACATGCCAATGAAAACGGTTGCTGCAGTTGCAAAAGAAATGGGATTGGTTGGTATTTCAGAAGATACTGCGCTAAAAGCCACAAATAAAGCAGAGATGCGTAAATGTCTTAAAGAACATAATGTTCCAATACCACGATATTATAGAGTGTGTGAGCTTGATCAATATTATAAAGTCATTAGTGCCTTTCAATCTTGTATTGTAAAACCAGCAGATAATTCAGGAAGTCGTGGGGTGTATTTAATACAAGATACTAGTAATACAATTTCAGTGGAGGAAGCTTTTCATCATAGTAAAGAGTTCTCAAGAAGTGGTGATATTGTTGTCGAAGAGTATATGAAAGGACCAGAAGTTAGTGTTGAGACAATAAGTCTTGACGGAGAAGTTCATATCATTCAAATTACAGATAAAATGACAACCGGAGCTCCTTTTTTCGTTGAAATGGGGCATTCTCAACCTACTCATTTAGTTGAAGAAATGCAAAATGATATTAAAGATGTTGCTATACAGGCCGTAAAAGCTATTGGAATTAAGGACGGACCTTCTCATACTGAAATTATTGTAACACGTGATGGAGCAAAGATTGTTGAGTTGGGCGCTCGTCTTGGGGGCGATTGTATAACAACTCATTTGGTTCCTCTCTCAACCGGAGTAGATATGGTAGAATGTTGTATTAAGATTGCCTTAGGAGAAGTTCCGGATATTTCATTAAAATGGAACAAAGGTGCTGCCATCAGATATTTTGAATCCCATTCAGGCGTGATAGAAAAAATTGCGGGAGTTGAAGAAGCAAAAAAAGTTCCCGGTATTTTTGTTATTGATTTTATGAAGAAGGTAGGAGATTCAATACAAAACATACAGTCAAGTACCGATAGGATTGGTTTTGTAATATCTGAGAGTATGACTGCCGAAGAAGCTATTTTTAATTGTGAAAGCGCAATGAAACAAATAGTTTTTGTTTACAAAGTGGTTAGCTAATGAAAATCCTAAAACCAACTGCATATTATGAACCTGAGCAAGTATCCAGTTCTCATTTGGATAAGGATCTTGAAGAAGCCTTTTTGCAAGCTGGATTTGACTATATAATAGTTGCTCCTTCGCCTACAAGAGATGTTTCAAAAGAGACTAGAATTGCATATAAGAAAATAAAATATGAACAAAAATTTGATGGGAAATTAGAAATATTTCGGATTCCAGTATTCAGAGAAGGGAGAAATCCTGTAGGCAGAGCGTGGAGATATTTTTGGTCCAGTTTGAAAATATATCGGAAATGTATTAAACAGCAAAATGTTGATATTGTATTTGCGGCAAGTACACCTCCTATCCAAGGAATATTGGCTGCTAAAATTGCAAAAAAATTGAAAGTGCCTTTTATATATAATCTTCAAGATATATTTCCAGATTCACTAGTTAATGCTAAGATGGCTAAGAAAGGGTCTTTTATTTGGAAAATTGGAAGGAAAATAGAGGACTTCACATATTTTAAAGCTGACAAGATTATTGTAATTTCTGATGATTTAAAAAATAATTTACTTGCGAAAGGTGTGCAAAAAGAAAAAATTGATGTTGTTCATAATTGGATAAATCTTGATAATGTTTATTATGTTGAAAATAAGAATAATAGTATTTTACGTAAAATTGGATTATCCGAGAAAGATCCTATAATAACATATGCAGGAAATATTGGCTTTGCTCAAGATATTATTTCATTAATTAAGGCCTTTGAAATAATCAATATTACAAAACGTGTGTATTTTGTGATTTTTGGAAATGGTTCTGAGTATGTAACCATTAAAAATTATATTGAGTCATATAAGTTACAACATTTTGTTTTATTATATCCAAAACAACCTCAGGAATTAGTTTCTGAAGTATATAGTTTAGGATTATTTTCCATGATTTCTTGTTTGCCAGGCTTTGGCGATATTTCAGTCCCTAGTAAAACCTATTCGATACTTGCTACTGGTACACCTATCATTGCAAATTTTGATCTTGATTCAGAACTTTGTAATATGATTGTAAATAATTCATTAGGAAAAATAAGTCCTTCTGGAGAGATTGAACTTCTAGCTGAAAATATTATCGAAGCAATTGATAATTATTCTTATGAAAGAAAGAAGATAAGAGCTTTTGTTAAAGAAAATTATTCTTCTTTTATTTGCACAACAGAGTATGTGAAAATTATAAGGAGAATTTCTTTTAAAAGGAAGTAATATGTTTGAGAATGAAACGCTCCTAATTACTGGTGGTACAGGATCTTTTGGCAATGCAGTTCTAGATCGTTTTCTTGATACTGATATCAAGGAAATCCGTATTTTCTCTCGGGATGAGAAGAAACAGGATGATATGCGACACCTGTATAATAATGACAAAATCAAATATTATATCGGTGATGTCCGTGATTATCGGAGTATCTGTGATGCCCTCAATGGTGTTGCCTATGTCTTTAGCGCAGCTGCCTTGAAACAAGTACCGTCCTGTGAGTTTTTTCCTTTGGAAGCGGTCAAAACAAATGTGATAGGGACAGATAACGTTCTTACCGCCTGTATTAATGCAGGAGTTAAGAAGGTCATCTGTCTTTCCACTGACAAGGCTGCTTATCCCATCAACGCCATGGGAACATCCAAGGCCATGATGGAAAAAGTCTTTGTTGCGAAGTCCCGTACGGTTTCAGAGGACAAGACTCTCATCTGTGGAACAAGGTACGGCAATGTGCTGTGTTCCAGAGGGTCAGTTGTTCCACTGTTTGTCGAGCAGATTAAGGCAGGTAAACCTATTACCGTGACAGAACCGAATATGACCAGGTTCATCATGACGTTGGAAGAAGCCGTTGATTTAGTTTTGTATGCCTTCGAACATGCTCATACTGGTGATATTCTGGTTCAGAAAGCCCCTGCTAGTACTATCGGTGACTTGGCTCAAGCTGTCAAAGAACTCTTTCATTCTGAGTGTGATACCAAAGTAATCGGTATTAGGCATGGGGAAAAGATGTATGAGACTTTGCTTACCAACGAAGAGTGTGCAAATGCCATGGATCTTGGTAATTTCTACAGGGTTCCTGCTGATAACCGTGATTTGAACTATGATAATTACTTCAAGAAGGGAAACGAGAAACGGAATGTACTGACCGAGTTCAATTCTTCCAATACTCAGTTACTGACTGTAGAACAGATCAAGGAAAAACTCATTACCCTGAAATATATTCAGGAAGAATTGAAGGCATGGGAGAATCGCTGATGAAGATTCTGATAACCGGAGCAAATGGCTTTGTCGGAAAGAATCTTGTCTGTGAATTAAAAAACAGAGGGTTTAACGACCTTTACCTATTTGATATCGACACTGATCCTGCATTGCTTGATGTGTATTGTGCTTCCTGTAACTTTGTCTTTCATCTAGCAGGTGTTAACCGGCCGAAGGATGAGAAGGAGTTCATGGAAGGGAATTTCGGGTTTACCAGTGTTCTCCTTGATTCTCTGAAGAAACATCACAATATTGCTCCTGTTTTAATATCTTCTTCAATCCAGGCAGCTTTGAATAATCCGTATGGGCAGAGCAAGAAGGCAGGAGAAGACCTGATGTTTTCCTATGGAAAAGAAACAGGTGCCAAAGTATATGTTTTTCGACTTCCCAATGTCTTTGGAAAATGGTGTAGGCCTAACTACAACAGTGCAGTGGCAACGTTCTGCAATAATATAGCCAGGGATTTGCCCATAACGGTCAATGACCCCGAAGTTATTCTGAACCTTGTGTATATTGATGATGTCGTAGACAGTTTTATAAAGGCAATGAATGCTGATGTCCTCTCTGATGGTTCGTATTGCTCCATTCCAACCGTCCATACGGTAAAGCTTGGCAAGATAGTTACTCTGCTTACCCAATTCAAGGAAAGCAGGAAGACTCTGTCAGTTCCCAATATGGGAAATTCCTTCGAGAAGGTATTGTACAGTACGTATCTAAGTTACCTTCCGGAAGATCAATTTAGCTATCCTTTGAAGATGAATATTGACCAAAGAGGATCCTTTACTGAGATTATAAGGACAGAAGACCGAGGCCAATTTTCAGTCAATATTTCCAAGCCTGGAATTACCAAGGGAAACCATTGGCACCATACCAAGAACGAGAAGTTTGTGGTGGTACAAGGCAAAGCCCTAATCCAGTTCAGAAAGATTGGAACTGATGCTGTGATTGACTACCATGTCAGTGGTGACAAAATAGAGGTAGTCGATATACCTACAGGGTATACCCATAATATTATTAATGAAGGCAATTCCGATTTAGTGACCTTCATGTGGGCTAATGAAGTTTTTAACCAAGAGAAACCCGATACCTATTTTGAGAAGGTGTGAACCATGGAAAAAATGAAAGTAATGACCATTCTCGGCACAAGGCCTGAGATAATTCGGTCGAGTGCTGTTCTTAAATGCTGTGATAAATATTTTAACCATATATTGGTTCACACAGGACAGAACTGGGATTATACCCTCAACCAGGTGTTCTTCGAGGATTTGCAACTTCGCGAGCCCGATTACTATCTGGATAGTGTAGGAAAGAATTTGGGTGAGACCATGGGGAACATTATTGCCAAGAGCTATGAGGTCATCCAGAAAGAGAAGCCAGATGCTTTATTGATACTTGGGGATACCAACAGTGCGCTCGCCGCAATCAGTGCAAAGCGTTTGAAGGTTCCCATCTTCCACATGGAAGCAGGAAACCGTTGCTGGGACTGGAATGTAAGTGAGATGATTAACCGAAAAATAGTTGATCATATCAGCGATATCAATATGCCCTATACAGAACATTCCCGCAGATACCTTCTCTCAGAAGGTCTTGATGGAAAGACTATTTTTGTTACAGGATCTCCCATGAGGGAAGTTTTGAACAATCATATGGAAAACATCTTAAAAAGCGATGTTCTTGAAAGAATGAATCTAGTTCCCAACAAGTACATTCTTGTCTCAGCCCATAGGGAAGAGAATATAGATAATGAAGAGCACTTCATGTCATTGATGACAGCAATCAACAACATTGCAGAGAAATACCAGATGCCTGTTATCTACAGCACACATCCCAGGAGCAAAAAGTTTATTGAACAGAGGAATTTCAAATTTCATCCTCTAGTTCAGAGCCTCAAACCCTTTGGATTTCTTGATTATAACAAACTGCAGATGAATGCTTTTTGTGTGCTTTCTGACAGTGGAACGCTTAGTGAAGAATCAGCGATGCTTGGGTTTGCTGGTGTTTTGATAAGAACCAGCACTGAACGACCTGAGGTATTGGACAAGGGAACAATTGTCATCGGCGGAATAACTGGAAGTAATGTTGAGCAAGCTCTTGAGATGGCTGTTTCAATGAGAGAAAACCAAGAACCGCTGGAAATGCCAGACGATTACCATGACACTAATGTTTCAGTAAAGGTAGTCAAGTTGATACAGAGTTATGCGAAGATTGTGAATGAGACAGTGTGGAGAAAAAATAGAAGTTGTTTATCTGATATTTTGTGGTTTCAACCTTCTGATTAGGAAAAGCATGGACTGTGTCATGAAACCTGAAATCCTGAGTTTTCATATCTATAATGTCATAAGAAAACTAAAGGCTTCAGAAAGCTTTTTCTGTTTGGTTGTCATTTCGCCAGCTGTTACCTTCTTACAAGAGTACTAAAAACACTAAAAGGTAACACATTTAACTTATCATCCACCAAAGATGATGACACTATTAGCAATCACTACTGTATCCTAAATGGGTAGCAGTTCAAAATTAGAATGTTGGACTCTATAAAACGGGAAATTAGCTTTTACTATCATTATCATCCAGAAAAAAATAGGACGATAATAATTATTCAGTACGAGATGAAGAAAAGACGCTGATATGATGTGACCGGTGTCAACAAAAACTGATGAGAGGAAGGACTAGCAGTTATTCGGCACTTGACCACTCTGATATTCGTGGTATAGGTCAATGGTTCGCCAAAAGTTCTGTCAGTCTTACAACGAGGATCAAAAGTAGCTCTTTTGTCTCAAAGCGTCATCGAAGATAACTGAATCTTTCCCCTCATCTTTATATGAAGTCAGGCAATATTACTTGTCATCATTCCCCATACGAAGCGGGCAAGCTCTCTTGCTCCTGCTGCAGTTGCAACGATTGCATTCAAAATTTTGCTTTCTTCTTTTGATTTGTTTGGTTCTGCGGTCCGTATAAGCAATTATTTCAGGACTTTTTCCTTGTTGTCGGCTCGATATTCTCCAGAATTTTTTATATGGATTTGAACGCTTGATGCCTTTCGTAGCTTCAACAAGTAATGTTCGGACTCTTGAATTACCAGTTCTTGTAATGCCAGTGTATTGAATATGCTTTCCGCTGGATATCTGGCCTTAGTCAAAGATCAATGTAACTTGAAAAATCTTTTGCTGAAGGAAAACGATTGAAATCACCAACTTCACAGACAAGTGTCAATGCAGTGTGAGTTTCGACTCCAGTAAAACATACTAACTTGTCAACTTTATCCTTGTAGCGTTCTTGATTGGATATGTCCTCTATTATTTTGTCCATCATATCGATCTTGATCCCAAGGTCTTTGATTTCTTGGAGATAGGTCTGAAATGAATATTGCAGCATTGGATCATTGAATTTCAGTGATTCCAGCCATCTCATATATTTCTGGGTCCAACTATTTCCGGAATCAGGATATGAACGCCCAAGCCTTAACAGGAAAGAAAGCAATTGATGTTTTGCTTTCTTTAGATGTCCTTTCAACGTGTTTCTTGCACGAGTGAATTCCCGTGTAGCCTAATCTTCATCGTCCAGTATGTAAACTGATTTGTATGCATCTGTGGCAAGAGCCATGGTAAGCATCCTAGCATCACGGCGGTCGGTCTTGGTCCTTTCGCCAGGTGCTTTCTTGATTGTTGTAGGGGCCATGATTACACAGTCGTCTCCGTGGGGTTGGAGTGATTTACAAAGACCGTAACCTGTTGGTCCTGCTTCATAACCTATATGGATTTCGAAACTTGAATCAAGATTGCAGTTTGTCATTGCTTTTTTGATTGCTTTGACCATTGGTGCAGCGCCTGAGGAAACTATACCAATTTCGTAATAGCATGGATTGTTGCTGAAATCCCGATAAAACATGAATGCACTATTTGTGCCCTTATAGACGTCAATACTGATGTAAGCTATTCTTTCCATAGTGACCTCCATTTGCATAGGCTAAGGCTGCTCATGCAAGGTAATTATTTTTTCCTAAGCATGCAGCCGAATTCACGGTTTTGTAAACTTAGGGGGTCACTTCATATTGTCTTACAAGCAACTTTTGGTTCATGGGAAAAATCTGTGGGAATTGAGAAAAGAATAGAAAGCAACTAACCATTGAGAAATAGAAAGAGGGCAATCCTTCTGTTA
This sequence comes from uncultured Sphaerochaeta sp., assembly GCF_963676625.2. GTDB lineage: Bacteria > Spirochaetota > Spirochaetia > Sphaerochaetales > Sphaerochaetaceae > Sphaerochaeta. The sequence goes on along the minus strand of NZ_CAXXYB010000004.1, from coordinate 856,957 downwards.
GTATTGAAGTAACAACAAATCAAGCTAACAAGGAAGGACGCCCGTGGACCAGTATACCAATTCCATCCTGCATTTACCAGATTTCCTGGTGACAGGCCCTGCAACTATCAAGGGAAAAGAGACCGAGTCCGGTCTTGTCATCGTTGAAACCATCCACGGGAGAATGACAAGTCCCCTGCCCGCGTGCTGCCCGCATTGCCAGGCAAAGATGCACGTCAACCAGCATCTGGACATCCTGCTGCACCACCTGAGCCTGGGAAACAGGAAGATCATCCTGGAGGTGGGCTACGAGCAATACCTGTGCACGGGATGCCACAGGACCTGCTGCCAACCGATTCCCTTCAAGCAACCCGGGCACTTCGCCACCACTTGCTTCCAGAGCATGGTGGAAGGATTCCTCAGCCATGCGGACATGACAGTCAAGGGGCTTGCCACCGCACTCCATACCAATCGCAAGCTGGTCAGGGAGATCGACAAGTCCATGCTGCAAGGCAAGTACGGGCAGATGCTGCCCACCCATTACAGCGCCCATCTGTGCGTCGACGAATTCTCCCTGCACAAGGGGCACCGGTATGCCACCGTGGTGCTTGACTGGCAGACAGGGGAGATATTGTTCTTGGAGGAAGGCAACGGAGAGAGGCAGCTGCTGCATTTCTTCGGCAAGGTCGGCCATGCATGGATGGCGAGGGTGCGATCGATATCAATGGACATGAACGCCCAGTATTGCAGGCCGTGAAAAGCCTGTATCCCCATATCCATATAGTCTATGATGCATTCCACATCGTCAAGAACTTCAACGAACGGATATTGACGGAACTGAGGAGGCTCGAGCAGAACCGCTTGCGCGAGGGAATCGCCCAGTGCAAGGCCCGTTGCGCCAGGCTGAGGAAGGCCTGCAACGGTGCCCCGCCGGAAAGGAAGCAGGCCTTGCTGGCGGAAATCGCCGAACTGAGACTGTCCATCCAGGAGGCAGGGAGGAAATATGCCTCGCTCAAGGGTAGCCGGTATGTGATAACCAGCAGCAGGAAGGCCCTGATGAAGAAGGACGGGATAGCCCGGGAACACAACAGGGAACTGGCGGACAAGTATGAGGGAAAGGGGCTTCCCATGCCGGAGGGCGAGCACAAGTGGTCGATACGCAACGAGAGGAGGCTCGAGGAGATACTGGGGGAGGACCAGGACCTGAACCTGGCATTCTTCTTGGGCGACCAGCTGAAAGCCGGGCTCGAAAGCACCGACGGGCAATCCATGAGGGACGGCCTCGAGCAATGGTTGCGGCTCTCGGGAAGCTATGTCGCGCAGATACCGATGCTCGGGGCATTCAACAAAATGATTCGATCCAGAATGGATGGCATCGTCTCGCGTGTCCGCTTCCCTGTCTCCAACGGTCCGTTGGAGGGAACCAATAACATGATCAAGACAGTGCGGAGGCAGGCCTATGGCTATAGGGATACCGAATATTTCTTCCTCAAGCTTTGGGACAGGAGCAGGCGAAATCCCAAGCACAGGTCACTCGACCAGGTCATTGAGAAACGAAAGATGCTGAATGCGAAGGAACAGAAATCCCACAAGAAAATCTCATGAACCCAACTTTTTTCAAATACCTCATATGAATGAGAGATTATCATCGTACTACCAATTTATTGACTAGAACCATTTCTCTGAAAAATTTAATTTGCATTTTGAGTAGTCACTATAACTGTGTTGGTACCACTTAACCTTATAAGGAGATTGGGGGAATCTTGCTTTCAAATTTATAGCAAGCAGGTGAAGAAGGCTAATAAAATCAATATGAAGCTTATATTAGGAATTTTAAAAGTTCTGCTTATCGCGTAGCAAGATCGCTGAAACAAGGCATATTACAAATCCTTGGCAGGCTTTGCCTGACTCATCGCAGGCAAGAAATCTATCTTATCCAATAGATGCAAGAACAAAATACTGAATGGTCTATCGGATGTAATATTCCTAGAAACTGAAAACATTTGGTCGGAAATTTCTACGCCTCACTGAAATATGCCAAGATTAATATGGAACTGAAAGAAGTGGAAGTCTAATTCTCTTTGAAATTGCGCTGGTAAGAATATCAGAACCATTGTATCAAATATGAGACTTTTTCCATCGTTTATACAAAATATTGTGAGGATTACAGTCAATATATTTTTATTAATCGCTTTACTCGCTATCTTTAATTATTAGCCATGGATCCTATAGTGGTATTAATCTGTGAATCAATTACCAAGAATAACTACCTCCGGTAGGGGAATACTCCCATACTGGTATTCAAACAGTGAAATAATCGAATAAGTCTTGAATTTTGGAGAAAAAATGCTTTTACTTTATTATATATCAAAATTTTTTAAAAAATGTTCAATACCAGCAATTTTAGATTCTAAAATTGCAAATTCTGCAAAAATAAATGCTGGAGCAAATATCGTTAGGACAACTATTGGGAAATATTCCTATATAGGCAATTCGACTTCAATTGTAAATACCCAAATTGGAAATTTTTGTTCTATCGCCGGAGGGTGTATAATCGGTGGTGCAAGTCATCCTATTGACTGGGTTTCAACCTCTCCTGTTTTCCTTTCTGGGAGGAATTGTATGTTGAAACATTTCTCTTCTCATCAATTTAATCCATATGAAAATACTACTATTGGTAATGATGTGTGGATTGGAAGTAACTGTTTGATTAAGAGTGGAGTATCGATTTCTGATGGTGTCATAATTGGGATGGGTTCCGTTGTTACCAAAAATATTGGACCCTATGAGATATGGGCAGGAAATCCTGCAAAGTTAATCAGATTACGTTTTGATTCTGAAACGATTTTGTCATTAATGCAAATAAAATGGTGGAATTGGTCTGAGAGCAAGATTTCTAATAGCGCACATCTCTTTACCAACGTAAAACAATTTGTTAAGGAAAATATCTAATGAAGATTCTACATGCTATGTTGTCTTGTTTTTATATTGATTGTTATAATTATCAAGAAAATACTCTTCCAAAAATAATGAATGATTTAGGGCATGATGTCTTAATAGTTGCCTCAACAGAAATCCTTTGTGAAAATAATCAGGTTGAATACCTTGAAGCCTCAAGATACAACAATGAATTTGGGATTCCAGTGATAAGGGTTCCATACAAGAAAATAATAAACAATCGACTAACACATAAGATTAGGGCATATAAAGGGGTATATGAAATTATTGAAAATTTTTGCCCTGATTTTATCATGTTTCATGGTTCTTCTGCTTATGAGTTAAATACTTTTATAAAGTATGTAAAAAATCATCCAAATGTAAGATTCATTTTAGATTCACATGCAAGTATGACAAATAGTGGTACCAATTGGATTTCTAGAAATATCCTACATAAGAGATTTTATAAACCGATCCTTAATAAGGCCTTACCTTATCTTGAGAAAGTGTATTATATTGGTACGAGCGAAGCAGACTTTCTTAAAAAGATTTATAGAATACCGGATTCAAAATTAGAATTATTTCCATTAGGTGATTCTATTTTTGATGATCAGGAATATTATAAACAAAGGAAAAAAATAAGAGAAGAACTAGGATATAAAGATGATGATATTGTTTTATATCATACAGGGAAATTGGATAGAAATAAAAAGACTTTAGAAATAATTAATGCAGTTGTTAGCGCAAACCAAAAAAATATTAAACTTTGTATTGTTGGAGGTATGACAGAAGATGTTTCTCTTGTTGTAATGCAAAAGATTGAAGAATATCACAATAAAATTCGGTATCTTGGATGGATGAATTCTACTAATTTGAAAAAATATCTATGTGCTGCTGATGCTTATGTACAGTTTTCTTATTCTTCAACCTTTCAAACAGCATTATGTTGTAGATGCATCGGAATAACAACGGATCCCTCAAATGGTTATGATTATATTCCAGATTCAATTATATTTTATATTATGACCAGAGATGATTTAGTGAAAATAATTGAGAAGATTGGAAAAGGAGAAATTGATATTAATAAACAAAAGGAGCTTAGCTATGCATATGCAAAAGAATCACTTGATTACAATAGATTAGTTAAAAAGATTTTATCTTAAAGCAAAAAACAGGACTTCGTATTCGAGTCGTGATTGGTGAGACAGAAGAAAGGCTTGGTTATTTGTTCAACCGCTTCCTAAGTCGTAAAAACATTAAATTAATAGATATTTTGAGGATGTCAAGCATATCTTTCATTATATGGGCAGGATTCGGTACAGCTGGTATGATTACGCTGATGAATGCAAAACTCTTATATGACGCTATAATTCCTCCAGATTCGATATATTTTGTATGTGTGAATTCATCTCTCTGTCCTTTTGGGGAATTCTTTCTTTACTTCCTGCTTTCCAAGCTTACGGAGCATGTTTTCGTATAATTCTTTCTTGTCTTCCTTGTTCTTGGCGACTTGATTCTCCTTTGAGATCTTCTTTGCCAGCATTGATAAATGTAGATTTCCAATTGGTTACTAGAGTTTGGGGTGGCTGTTATTCTCCTATGCAATCTGGGAGAATGTCTTCTGCGACTACAACGCCTCCAAGACAATCTTACTAGCCCTGAACATTGGTAAATGTTCTTTTTTGTTTGCCCTTGTTTTATGATAACTCTATATTAGAAATGAGAATAACCTGTCTCTCCTTGTTTCAACTTTTCGAGGACTCTGTGCTCATTATAAATTGAGTAATAAAAACTGTGTAACTATAAAATCACCATACCACACCAACATAGATATCAAAACGTGAGACTTCGTGGTGAAAGTGCTGGTTATTTTTACCTAGCTTAGTGTGGATCTATTATCTAGAACCTTACAATTTTATGTTCAAATATGACTTTATTTTGAGCTTTTTCAAACACAAAAAATTCTATCCATAAAGCAATAAGAGGAGTGAAATTCATTAAAATTAATTCAACAAAAAATAAACAATTTTTTTTAGTTTTTGAACCTGCAAAGATACTTCTTTTTTTTACAATCTATTCATTGTTTGGAAAGACATATACAGGAGCTGAAGACTCAAAAGTATATATTGTTGTTATGGCTATAACCTTTATAATCTCGCTAGCAGTATATCTTTTCGAACACATGAAACAAAAATATATTTCATTGAAAGTAATGCCATTTATATCGTTAATAATAATAATTCTTTTAATTGGAATAGTTCAAGTCTTCAATAATCACGGTTATAATTATGAAAAAGGAAAGTATTTTATTTTCTTTTGGGTTTTTTCCTTTGATTCAATTATTTGGGGAAGTGAGATAGGAATACATTATAAACAATATTTATCAATAGTGATCAAATGGTTTGAAATTGTAGTATTTCTGGTTTCATTAAGTTCAATAATTTCAATTTCAAGTTCAATTTTAAGTGGAAATATTAGCAGAATTTACGGAGGGGTTAATTATCAAGCTGCTTCATATTTTTCTGCTTTTGCCTTTGGTTTAAGTATTTACTATTCATTTTCTGGGAAAGAATCGATTAGATTTTCAGTTTTTCAGTCTAAATTTTATCAAAGTATTTCACATATTGTTATTGTTCTTCTTGGTTTTTGTGTAATTGTTCCAGGGGGAAGAGGTGCTTTTGTTCTGATGATAGTTTATATGCTCCTTGGTTCTTGGGCTTGGCTTCGAGAAAATAAGCATTCTAAAAAGTTCTATATTTGGTTAATGCTTATCTTATGTATTCTTCCGTTTGTTTTATATACCCTATATTTCGTTATTCAAATTAATGAAAGTATTTATACCGGTTTCCAAAGGGCTATTTCATTTATTGATTTTAAACGAGGAGGATTTGACTTGGCTGGGGGAAGTTCTGGTCGTGATCGAATTTACCAGCAGGCATTTGATTTAATTAGTAAAAAACCTTTTAACGGATATGGCCTATTTGAATATATGTATCATCTGACAACGGTAAACCAATATCCTCATAATTTTTTTCTTGAATTATTGTTGCAGGGAGGTGTTTTTTACTTTGCGGCAATGGTTATCTTTCTCACATTTCTTTTTTCTAAGTTAATCAAGCTAATAAAAAGAGATTTGCAGTTTGTAATTGTTTTATTTCTATTTGCTTATCCTATGACAAATCTTATGTTTTCAGGAAGTTATTTAGACACACCTTTGTTCTGGTATTGTGTAATGATTGTATTTTCAGCACCAAAATATGAAAAGAGTGAAAAAAATGTTTAAGCGCCATTTCCTCAAAGATAGTCAGATTGCTAGTAAGAAAGTAAGGCAAGTTGCTGGAGATTTAGTCTATAATATAATTGCAAGTGCGGTCCCTCTCTTTTTTTTACAATTTTTAATTCAACCCTATGTTGCCAGAGTTATAGGTACCGAACAATACGGTGGTATGTTAACTGTTGTTGGTTTATTGAATATTGGTATAGGAATGTTTGGAAGTCCCTTAAACAATGCCAGACTTATAGACAACCATTATTATATAAATCAAAAAGGGGACTATAATATTTTTCTTTCCTTTTTATCTGCTATTAATGCATCTCTCCTTTTCTTGGTAATTCGGTTATATCAACTTGAGATAGATAATTATGAATATATTCTGTTGATCTTTATTTCATTAGCTTCAGTTATGACTAATTATCTAGCTGTTGAATACCGGATTAAATTAGACTACAAACGAATAATGTTAAGCAAAATAGTTCAGACACTTGGATACTGTTTGGGCTGTCTTCTTTTTATAATAACAAGAGATTGGGAATGGATATTTTTTGTTGGTTATGGGTTATGTTTAGTTTATATAATTTTTACTACAAGCTTATGGAAAGAACCTTTCAGGAGTACAGAACACATCAAAAAAACATCAATCAGGATTTCAGTTTTAGTTTTGAGTGCTTCTCTTGGTTCGTTTCTGATGTATTTTGATCGTTTGCTGATATTCCCATTGTTTGGAGGAACTGAACTTACGATTTACTATGCTGCTTCTATTGTTGGCAAAACAGTTGCCCTGATTACTAGTCCTTTATCTAGTGTGTTACTTAGTTATATAGTCCATTTAAAAAGAATAACAAGGAAACAGTTTTCTTTTTACATTATTATTTTATTTGCATTTGCAATATTAGGCTACATATTTTGTATTCTAATTAGTGAACCCTTGATTTACCTTTTGTATCCAGAAAGTAAAGATATGGCAATGCAATATGTACCATATTCAATAGCAGCGTCTATGTTTGGCGTTGTCTATTCTTTTATCTGGCCATTTGTATTACGATTTGGGAAAAATTCTTATCCTTTGTTGATTACTGTTATTAAAGCTATCTTATATCTTTTATTTATTATTATTCTCGTTAAGCCATTTAGAGTGATGGGAGTAAACTATGCAAATCTGTTTGCTACAGCCATACAGGCTTTTATAGTAATAATGCTAGGATTCAAAGTGTGTACAAAATCATCACAGAAAAACGAGGATCTAATTATTTAGAGCATGTTTTTCTTTTTTTATCTATTTTACAATCAACATTTTTTCCTAACAAGGTGGATTTAAGTGAATAAGAATGAATTGCTTTTTAAAATTTCTCAAAGAACCATTCAGGTTGGAGTGATCGGTCTTGGCTATGTTGGTCTTCCCCTAGCTGTTGAAAAGGCTAAAGCAGGATTCAAGACCACCGGTTTTGATGTCCAGTCCTCGAAAGTCGACATGGTAAATGCAGGACATAACTATATCGGGGATGTGGTTGATAATGACCTGTCTAAGCTGGTTTCCGAAGGGATGTTGAGAGCCACTAGTGATTTCTCCTTCATCAAGGATTGTGATTTCATTGCCATCTGCGTCCCTACGCCTTTGGATGAACATCAGCAACCTGATATATCCTATGTACGAGATTCTGTCATTGCCATTTCCAAATACTTGAAGAAAGACTCTATTGTTGTGCTTGAGTCTACTACCTATCCTGGTACTACCGAGGAATTGGTTAAGCCCCTCCTTGAAAAAGGTTCTGGACTTGTTTGTAGTGAAGATTTCTATTTAGGTTTTTCCCCTGAACGTGTCGATCCGGGTAACTTGATTTATAAAACAAAGAATACCCCTAAAGTAGTTGGTGGAATAGGAAAAGATGCCACCGAAGTTATTTCTGCAATGTACAGGGCTGTTCTCTCAGGCGATGTCACAGAGGTCTCAAGTCCAGCTATTGCTGAAATGGAAAAAATACTGGAGAACACATACAGAAACGTAAATATCGGCCTTGTTAATGAACTCGCCAAACTTTGCCATGAGATGGGTATTAGTATTTGGGAAGTAATCGATGCTGCTAAGACTAAACCTTATGGTTTTCAAGCTTTTTATCCAGGTCCAGGTCTGGGAGGACATTGCATTCCTCTTGATCCTTATTACCTTTCTTGGAAAGCTCGTGAATATGGGTTTCACACATCCATGATTGAAAGTTCAATGATGATTAATGACAGGATGCCTGAATACACCGTTGAGAGAGCTTCGAAGATTCTCAACCGTTTCAAGAAATCCTTGAACGGCGCTAAAGTACTGATTCTTGGCGTTGCCTATAAGCAGGACATTGATGATTATCGGGAAAGTCCTGCATTGCGAGTAATCGAGGAATTGGAGAAAAATGGTGCGATTGTCGAATATTTTGACCCTTGGGTGGCCCAATATAAATACAAGGGGAAGATTAGGAAAGGATTGGAGAATCTGACATCTGAGGTTCTTGAAAACAGCGACCTTGTTCTGATAACTGCAGCACACAGTAATGTAGATTACGACTTTGTCCAGAAACATGCCAATGCAATTTTCGATACGAAAAATGTGATGAAAAACATTTCAAATCGTAATAATATCGAAGTGCTATAGGAGTTTTCTCATGAAATATGCACTTATTGGTTGTGGAAGAATTTCAACAAACCATATCAAGGCGGCAGTTAACAATGACCTTGAAATCGTAGCGGTCTGTGATGTTCTGCCTGAACACATGGAAACCGTACTTGCAAAGAATGGACTGGAATCAGCCAGCTCCATCAAGCGGTATACCGATTACAGGCGAATGGTTGTTGAATGCAAACCTGAGTTGGTCAGCATTGCAACCGAAAGTGGACTACATGCTGAGGTTGCCCTTTTCTGCATAGAACAGGGCATTCATGTAATCATCGAGAAGCCCATGGCAATGAGCTTGTCCGATGCCGATGAAATAATTAAAAGATCCGAAGAAAAAGGTGTCAAAGTATCTGCTTGTCATCAGAACCGTTTCAATGTAGCTGTACAGCAAATGCGGGAAGCACTTGAACAAAACCGTTTCGGCAAACTGAGTCATGGGTCCATTCATGTACGATGGAACAGAAACGAAGACTACTATACTCAAGCACCTTGGAGGGGAACATGGGCCCAGGATGGAGGAGCACTGATGAACCAATGCATCCATGGGATTGACCTCCTACGCTGGATGATGGGTGACGAGATAGAGGAAGTCTACGGACAGACTCGGCAACAGTTTCACCATTACTTGGAGGCCGAGGATATCGGGATGGCAGTGGTGAAATTTAAGAATGGGGCAATCGGAACCATCGAGGGGACCACCAATGTCTATCCGAAGAACCTTGAGGAAACTCTGTATCTCTTCGGGGAAAAAGGGACTGTCAAAATAGGTGGAACTAGCACAAACAATATAGATGTCTGGGATTTCTCCGAAGAAACAGAATCTGATTTGAAGAACAAAGGACTGGAAGAAGCTACAAGCAATGTATACGGAAATGGCCATACCAGTCTTTTTTCTGATGTCATTGATGCTATCAAGAATGACCGGAAACCATATGTAGATGCTTATGCAGGGAGAAGAGCCTTGGAATTGGTATTGGCTATCTATAAAAGCCAAAAGACAGGTACACCCGTGAGGTTCCCTTTAAAAAAATTTTCCACTTCTGATATGGTAAATTGTTCTTTAAGATAGGAGCAAATATTATAAAAAGCTGTTTTGGTCGCGTCAAGTTTAGTTTGCAATTTCAAAATCGAAGGGGCTTGAAAGTTCCTCCATCTGATGATCATGCCGCGTGTCTCAGCCGCCGCTGTTCCTCTATTGCCTCTGCTTTCAGGTAACACCTGTTGCTCTGGTTGTCGTCCTCATATTCCATCAGATAGCAGACCAACAACCTCAGGTAGGACCCGGCACTGGGGAAGACCCCCACCACACGGCTTCTCCTGCGGATCTCGGCATTGGCCCTCTCCGTGCCATTGTTGGATGCGATCTTCCGGGAATCCAGCAACGGGTAGTCGTAGAACTGCAGCGAATCCTCAAGCCCTCCCATCAGGCATTCGATGGCCTGGGGGAACTTGTCCCCGTATTCGGCCTCGATCGCCCTGGCATAGGAAATGGCATGCTGCTTGTCCGGCTGCTGCCATACACTAGCTGTCATGATAGTTTTCGCCACTAGGAGGGCAAAACATCATGAGATATTCAACAGGATTCCAGGCTTCGGTAGTCCGGAAAGTATTGCAGCGAGGAGACAAAAGCGTCTATCAGGTTTCCAAGGAAACGGGTATCAGTTCCACTACCATACACAGCTGGATGCTACGGCACAAAGCTGGTAAGCTTGACCTGGACACAGCAGGAGAACCGACGGTTTCCCAGCGGAGTCCCGGAGAGAAGCTTGCACTTCTGCTGGAAAGCAAAACCCTCGGAGAAGAAGATCTGGGGGAATGGCTGAGACGGCAAGGCCTGCACTCCGAGCACCTCCCCTTGTGGGAACAGGAGTTGACCGGTATGGCAAACGACAAGCAGGGCGAAATCCGCAACGAGAACTCGGCACTGAGGAAAGAGAACAAGCGTCTGGAAAAGGAGCTTGCCCGGAAGGAAAAAGCCCTGGCCGAGGTTGCTGTGTTGCTTACACTCAAAAAAAAACATCCGGACCTGTTCGATCAGGACGGGGACAACTGATATCAGAGGAAGAAAAAGCCGAAATCCTTGCCTTTGTGGATGAGGCAAGACTTCTCGGTGTTTCCCAGAGAAAGACCTGCGAATTTCTCGGAATTGCTGCCAGAACCATCCAGAACTGGAGGCATGAAGGGCTTTGCGACAAACGGAAAGGAAGTAGCCGAAAGGTTTCTCACAGCCTCACCCAGAATGAGCAGGATGCCTTCTTTTCATTGGCTTCCAGCCCACGGTTCCGGGACAATACACCCGAGCAGATAGTCGCAACGCTTGCCCAGGAAGGAACTTATATCGCAAGCGTATCCTCGCTGTACAGGATTCTGCGCAAGCGCGATGCCCTCCGTCATAGGCAGGAGTCAAGGAAACCAGCAAAGGCCCAGGTCATGGAAAGGCTTTTTGTCACCGGTCCCAACCAAATCTGGGCTTGGGATATCACATGGTTGAAAACCGAGGTGCGTGGTATCTTTCTCTATGCCTATACGATCATAGATGTCTATGACCGTAGCATCGTAGGCTGGACCATAGAGGAAAGTGAGTCCGACATTCTTTCCCAGAGGCTTTTCTCACGGGTAACCCGTGACTTGAGAGTGGTACCAGCTATCATTCACGGCGATTTCAACGAAGAATTAGTTTTGCCGAGTCCCGTCCGTAACCTTTCTGTTGCCTAGAATTACCAATCATGAATCGGCAAAACCTTTTGTCTATAACCCCATCAGTCGCTTGAGTATTTGAGGGTCTTTCCAGTTTTTACTCGTTCCAACCACATCTGGATTCGCTTTATCCACTGCAGCCGTGAGCATGGTGAGATTAGCAGTGGCATAATGTGCGATACTTGAAGAGTCAGCATGCCCAAGGAATTTTGCTACATTCTCCAATGGCATCCCGTTCAAATAAAGGTGCATGGCTCGGGTTTTTCGCAGCAGATGAGGGTATAGGCCAGGGGGAATCTCAACGCATGTTTTACTTGCCTTCTCTCCATATTTCTTCAACAATGCGGAAATTGCATCTGTGGATAGCTTCGAAGGGCCATTACTCTTCATGGCATAGAACAGCGGTCTTTTTGGTTCCTTTGCAGGATGAAACATATGGATGTATGCATTGAGGTGGGCAACTGTTTTCTCCATCAAAGGGATCAGCCTGGTCTTGTTCCCTTTGCCTGTAAGCACTGCATAGCTTGGAGAGACTTCCAAATGGAGGGAATCAAATCTCACATCAACCAACTCCTGTACACGGCAACCCGTATCATACATGAAGATGAGGATCATACAATCCCTTCTTCCCAGTCGAGTGTTAGGGTCAGGAGCCAGGAGCAAAGCCTTGAGGGCCTTTTCTGAAAGGTATTCCACAGGTTTTTGATCATTCCGAGCTTTGGGTATGTTCCTGATGGACTGATAGGCGGCATAAAGGAGTACATACTCATCAGCACAGTATCGGAGGAAACTTTTCAGGATTGAGAGTCTGAGATTGCATGTTGCTGGCGAAAGGCTCTTGACCAGATTCAGATATGCTAGGAACTCCATGACATTATCCCTTGTGAAATAATCCATCGAAAGAAGAGAAGCCTCAACATTTCGTTGTTCACACATATAGGCTATAAAGGAGTACAACCCATACCTGTAGGTTTCAACCGTTCCCTTGCTCATCCTTCTGATATCCTTCAGGTAGACATTAAAAAAGTCTGTTACAAGACGCCAGAGTTCAGCTTTTTTAGTCTTAGCCATGGATCGCCTCCGGGAGATTGTCCCCAAGCTTCCCATATAGACGACCAAAAACTGGAAAGAATTCAGGAACCCAATGCAAATAATACTCAGTGTCCAGGATAGATGAATGGCCAAGATACAACCTGAGGTAAGGCAGCAAGGCATATACATCCTTGCCATCCTCAATCCATTTATTGATGTTCCTAAATACAAAATGATGCCGAAGATCATATAATCTCGCATTATTCCCATTGGAAGATTGCCCTATGCCTGCATCCCTGAGAATACGGGTGAATGCTATTGATGCAGATGAAAATTTGTAGCAGCAATCTTTTGTTGTTGGAAAGAAATATTTTCTTTCCGGCAAGCGCCTCTGCACAATGAGATCATACTTCCTCAATTCCTCCAGCAATGTATCCCCGATCGGCAAACGCCTATCCCTAGAGGTTTTAGTTCCATTGATATCAATCCAGCCATGCCCCAAGTTTACATCCCCAACAAGAAGCGTCCTAGCTTCCCCAGGTCTGAGTCCGCAGCAATGAATGGTTGAGAATAATTGGGGAAGCACATATTGTCTGCTCATAGCATGGGGAACCGACTTGAGAGATCCCATAACCTCGCCAGAGAAAAGTCTTTTGAGTTCTTCTTCAGTAAAGAAATAGGGGACATACTCAGGAACTTTAGGAGAAATATTATAGGGCAGGACATACTGGTCGCTTTCCCCGATTGATTGGAGGTATTTCCCCAGATACCGTACCAGCAGTATCCTGCTGTTCTGACGCTGGATGGATTCCTCATCCAAACAACAAATCCACCCAGAGAGCCGCTCTTTGGAGAGCAATGGAGGATACTGGTGCGCATCCCAATATGCGTCGAACATTCTAGTATAAAACAGCAAGGAGTAGGACTTGTGGGTAACCTTATACTGTTGGTCAAATTTTTCAATTCTTGAAGACAAACTGCTGGTATAGCTCATAATGCTGCCCCTTTGTAGTAAGGTTCGAGGCAACAAGGCTTGAGCTTCTCGTATTCTACAGTAGCATAGATTGTAGTTGGATCCATGTTTTTATGCCCGAGCATGTTGCTTATGGTTCCCAAGGGAACCCAATTCTGCAGCTGTTTTGATGCTGCATGGTGTCTCGACATGCGTGACCCTTTTTGTTTGGAAGTCCGGATACTAAGCTCAGCAAACACATTCCTAATAATCGCATAGATTACAGAATGTCCTGAAAACTTTTGATGAGGTGGTAGTAACGATAGGAACACATAGCGAAGGTTGCTTTCAAGGCGCTCCTCCAGCAAATATCTTTGTATACAGTTGCCAATGACAGGCAAGAGGGGGAGGACCAGCAGATTTCGGGTCTTTGATTGGACAAATGACAAGGTTTCCTTGACCCAATCAATATTTTCCAGTTTTAGATTTGTGATATCTACGGCCCTGATACCCAGATAGTAGACCAATGAGAGTATTGCCTTGGTCCTCCAGAAACCGTCCCCATGGCAAATATAGTGAGCAAGGGCAGCATTCTCCTCAGCCTCAAGCATAGGGATGATGGGAGTGTGCCGTGGACAATTGGTTGGGATTGCCTGGAGTATGGCTCCCTCATACCCCAGATACCCGAGAAATTTTCGCATAGCGGAGGCTGCAATACGAATATTGGTAGATACCCATATGCCCCTCAGTACCTCAAAGAAAGATACCACCAAAAATCCCCTGATTTCAGCAATATCAAGAATACCATTGGCATTCAGGTGATTGAGAAACTGGGTTACTACGTTCCTATAGCTCTCAATTGTAAAGGATGACTTCCCTTCAGATTGCAGATAAGTCAGAAACTGGTAGAGTACAAGGCTGTAGCTGTCCTGATTTAGAACTGTCTTGGTAGTGTTATGGATGAGATATTTATCATAAACCGTTCCAGTTTCCAGATAACAAAGCATTCGGGAATAGGTAGGATATGCAATTATACTGGTTTTTCCCTGCTCTATGAGTTCATTTGCTTGGTGTCTGACAGCTTCAATCAACTCTATACCTTCCTCAAGGGGGTGTTTTAGTTCCTTCTCAACCCTTAGGTATGACAGTTCATATAATCGCAAAGTAGCTTTGCTAAGATAACGGGTTTGGTCATATTCCTGTAGGACTTTCAAGACTGCTGACAATTGTTCCATACGGCATTCTCCTTTATGGTGAATACAGTATGTAGTCATTTTGGATATTTCAGTAAGAAGGTTTTGCCGATTCATGATTGGTAATTCTAGGCAACAGAAAGGTTACGGACGGGACTCGGCAAAACTAATTCTTCGTTGAAATCGCCGTTTTGTTGAATTCGACAAAACGGCGATAACGGCCACCCCATGAGGGGAATGACGCTGGCCGTATTCCTCGATTCGCTGTTCATCAGCCGCAGCTATTCGAGACCCCGATGCAGCAATGACAACGCATTCATCGAGTCCTGGCACAGGACTCTCAAGTACTCGGTAGGTTATCCAAAGCAATTCCCTACGATTTCTATCGCAAGAATCTGGTACGCCGATTTCGTCAGCTGGTACAACAGTTGCCACTTGCACTCAGGGCTGTCCTACGTTACCCCTATGCAGGTAAGAAAGGGCGAGGCCCAACAGCTATATACAAAACGGAACAAGACAATACTTGAGGCAAAAGCCGCTCATCCGGAACGCTGGAGAAAGGGGAAGACCAGAACCTATGCCCTCCCTGCGGTAACGGCGTTTTACCGCCCGGTAGAAAAGGCTGTTTGCTGAAATTGATAGTTAAAAATGGCGAAAACTACGTTGACAAATACCGCATATCTGCTTCAGCTGCCTGGCGAAGTCCTCCTTCGCCTTCTGTCCGACGTGGGCGAGGATGTTGCGCATGAAATGCACCTTGCACCGTTGCCAGGAGGCCCCGAGGAAACACTTGCGGATTGCCGCCTGCAACCCGGGATGGGCGTCGGAGACAACCAGCCATACCTTTTGCAGGCCACGTTCCCTGAGCTTGTCGAACAGCTGTGAATAAGAGGCCTCTGATTCCCCATACATGGGCTCCACGGCGATCATATGCACCACACCGTGCAAATCGACTGCCCTGACCACCAATACTGCGGCATTGATCACCTTGCCGTCGTCCCTGATTTTCTCATAGAGCGCATCCACCCAGAGCACCGGGTATTCCTCTTCCAGTGGCCTGTTGCGGAACTCCGTCACCTGGCTGTCCAGCTCACCGGTGATGTTGCTTACCTGAGTGGCACTTGTTTTTCGTCAAGAGAAAGTTTACCAGTTCATCGAGTAAAGTTTACCACCTAGTACCTGGTAAGGTTTGAAACCCCTAAACCGGTTGCAACCTTGGTTTTATCGTTCTCCTTCACGCATCAGGGCGTGTGTCATCCTCCAGCTCTTGTCTCCTGTACCGATCAAGTATCCGTGGTGCACGAGGCGGTCGATCATTGCGGCGGCCAGTTGTTCGTCCGTGAACAAGGTCCCCCAGTTCTGGAATGGGAGGTTCGTGGTGATGATGAGACTGCGGTGCTCATAACTGTCCGAGATTATCCGATAGAGCAGCTGGGAGCCATTCCTGTCGACAGGGACATATCCCCATTCATCCAGGCAAATGAGATCCGCACTCTGGTAGTCCTTGAAAATACGTTCGGCGTTCCCGGCCTTGAATGCCTCCGAAAGCCTAAGCACCAGGCTGGTGACAGTCGTGAACTTCACCTTGTATCCTGCATTGCAGGCCAGGACACCCAGGGCGGTCGTCGCATGGGTCTTGCCCGTTCCGCAACCACCAAAGAAGATGATGTCTTTCTTGTCCCTGATGAAATCAAGGGCCATGAGCGAATCCTTGCCAAGACTGGAGGGCAGCACCATGTTTTCGAAGCTGTATCCCTCGAATGTCTTTATCAGCGGGAATCCCGCCTTCGAGAGCATCCTGACCTTCTTTGTCTGTTCCCGATAGGCCAATTCATCTTTGAGCAGGTGTTCCAGGTAATCAAGCTCCGAGGCCTTGGACGTCTCGGCAAGCCTCCTCCCCGAGGCATTGCTGAAATAGAAGGCCCTGAGCATTTCCCTGACATGCCCTTCCTGGGTTTTCCGGTCCTCTCGTTTCCTTGCCCCCATGGTCAGACCCCCTTGCCGAACAGCGTGAACGCGCCGTATTTGGAGAGATCGACACCGGTGGCATTCTCGCTCGAATCGGGATCGAGGGTATCGAGCCTCGCCGCCATGGACAGGGCATTTGCCCTGTCGACGCTACCGTTGCGAAATACGGCCTGCATGGCCGCCCATCCGGTATCGAGGCCATAGGATTCGGTAAGTTCCCTGAGGATCCCTATCTGGACTTTCCGGTCATGCTTGGACAGGCCATCGATGTAATCCTTCAGGTTCCCGTCGGGGACGCATTCCCTGGCCTGGCTGTTCTGCCACGAACCCGGACACCTGTAGGCAAACTGGAGCATGGTGGAGTAATCGATGGCATCCGTCTGGCTCTCCCCATAGTTCTCGTATGATTTGATTTCCTTCCCGTCGACAGGATCCTGGATGATGACCTTGCGCACGGTGAAGCCGACCAGCATCCGTCGGTGTGCATAATCCGTCCCGGCACTGTAACGGTGCTTCTTGCCGATGCAGACCTTTCCGTATCCATCGGTCCGGTAGGAAGCATAGCGAATCACCTCGAAGGGGTTTGCAGGGGGTGGCAGCATTGCCTTCCTGTCCTCGTTGAACAGGTCCATGATCGGTTTCTCCTTGCGGTAGTGGACCCTATGGTCGTCGAGCGAATCTGCCCTTGCAAACTGTTTCCTGTTGTACTCCCACAGCGGTTCGTCGATCCCCGGTTCCGGAACGAACAGGTTGCGGCGGACGAATCCGATCTTGGCCTCGACCGACCCCTTCTCGTGGCCTGCCTGGGGATTGCAGAACCGTACCCTGAATCCGTAATGGGCGCGGAACCTGGCAAAGAGCTCGTTCTCCCTGAGTTCATGCTCTACCAGCCTTCCTATGCCGGTCGCATTGTCGAAGACTATCACGAACGGCAGGCAACCCATATGGCAGAAGATGTTCTTCAGGCTCTCGCAGACGCATTCACAGTTCACACCCTCGGTGATCTGGTAATAGCCATGGTTGCTGTAGGGGAATGTGAGGACGAAGTAGTAGAGCCTCCGCCTTTTCCCGTCCACCTGGGCGTAAAACTCACCGAAATCCGCCTGGGCCTCTCCTGGATGCCACACCAGCTCCTGGTAGGTGCAGAACCCTTCGATGGCTTTCCGTTCACGGATATACCGCTGGACCAGCAGATAGGAATTCTCGAGCTGCGGGTGTTCTTTCACAAGTACCCGCCAGACAGTGGTCGCCGTATACTGCTGTTTTCTCCATGCGTCCTTGTTTTCCTCCAGCATCCTGTCAATCTCGGCCTTGTATCGGTCGAGCTTCGAGCCTCTCGGTTCCATGACCGGAAGAGGGACAGTGAAATCGTCCATCGTGACATACTTGTGCACGGTCGGACGGGAGATATGAAGCATCCTCGTTATCTGCCGCTCCGACTTCCCTTGTGCGAACAAATCGCGTACATTGTTTACCAGAGGCATTTGCAGTCTCCTGTTCATGGTTCTCTCCTGAACTTGTTTTGTTATTCAAGAGGGTAAGCGGATGAAGGAGCAACAACAAGTGCCTCTCCCATCCTTATCTTTTGGTAAACTATCTGCTTATCGACTGGTAAACTTTCAAACAATCATATGGTCTATATTTAGATTATCATAGACAGGCACTGATGCCCTCGATCCCGATGGCCTTGGCAAGGCGATCTATCTTCCTGGTGGAGACCCCGTTGGTCCAGGCTTCCTGGATGACATTGATCAGTGCCTGTTCACTCCGTTTCTTCTCGGTCACGAAAAAGGGGACATACCCCCCGTTGCGGAGCTTCGGGACCAGCATGTACAGTATCCCAAGCCTGGTATCGAAACGACGGGGGCGGTATCCGCTGCGATAGGCCTGCCGTTCCTTCTCGTGGGTACCCTTGGATGCGTTGCACTTCTGCTCCACCTCAAGTTCCATCATCTGATTGGTCATCCACTGGATCATTGCCAGCAAAGGATCCTCTGCATCCTCGAATTCCAGTAGTTTCATTGCAAAAAACGTGCTATCATTGGTCTCGGTCATTGGGTAAGTCCCTCCTGTTGGTGTCGTTATCAAACAGTATGGAACTCCCAGTGACCTTTTTCAACTCCAAATTGCAAACTTGATTTTACACTACCGCTGTTTTCAGTGCAATTTATGATATAAATCTCTATCATCTGATTTTGTAATGGGGCATTTCAGTATATATTGGAGTCTAAAGTTCCTATAGAATCTCAAGACAAGGAAAGTGGAAAACAAAGGATAAACAATCTCTAATGACCAAGCTGGATTGTGACTATTCGAAACTATGGGAAGAGGTAGTAGTTTCAAGAATCGACAATACAAAGCATGGAAGAATTTAAGTCAAAAAGAATAAGATTTCATATATGACATTGACCAATAAGAAAAAGTAATGAATTAAAAGCAGTCTATTTTCAGTAGAAAATGGATTTTTTATTACTATTACTGATGAAAAGAATTTGAGGAAAATGATAATTTAGGAGTAAAAATGAAAGTTTCTGAATTTGATTCGAAATATAATTTTGAAGTTATGGGTGTGTCCTATATTGGGAATCCTAAAAATGGAACAGTGATGTTTGTAAAAAAGAAAATTGCATCAATGCTTAATAATATCAATGGGCATGAGGACTGTTTAGTATTTGTTGAAGAAGGGATTGAAATTGATGATAAACTTCGAATTAACAATGCATTAATAACAACGGCTAAACCAGATTGGGAGTATTGTAAAGTTGCGCAAGTATTTTCAAATTCAATGCATGAGAATAATGTTTTTCGAAAATATAGAATGTCAGAAAATTTGTATTATTTAGGTGAGAATGTTCAAATTGGAGAAAATACCCAAATTGAGCCAGGTTGTTTTATTGGGCATGATGTAGTTATTGGCAATGATTGCATAATTCATTCAGGTGTTCGTTTAGAAAATTGTGAAATTGGAAATAGAGTTGTTATTCGGCAAAATGCAGTAATAGGAGCTGATGCTTTCACATTGGTAAAAGATACTTATGGCAATACAGTGTCTATTCCTTCATTTGGAAAAGTGATACTTAAGGATAATGTTGAGGTTGGGACTTTGGCTGCAATTTATCGCGGAGAATTGAGTGACACAATTATTGAAAGATTCACAAAAATAGATGGGGGAAATTTTATTGGGCATGATGTAAAGATAGGAGAGAATTGTGAAATTACGGCAAATTGCATTTTAGGGGGATTTGTTGTGATTATGGCAAATACATATATTGGAATAGGTTCTGTGGTTAAGAATAGAATAGTGGTAGAAGAGAATTGCTTCTTATGTATGGGAAGTGTTTGCACCCAAAATATTCGACAAGGAACAAAGGTTTTTGGAAATCCTGCAAAAAGAATTATCGCTCCTAATTAAGAGTTTTGTATTTGTTTGATACTGAAAATTTAAAAAAACAAAAAAATTGGAGTCTAAGAGCAATTATTTATTTCTGTATTTATAAAATGCCTTAGAGATATGAAAATATTGGCAAAATTGTTATTATATTTTATAAAGTTGATTTAAGTGAAGATATTAAAGGAGATATAATTACATGACGAATAATGAAAAATATGTTGAAGCTTTTAAGCAAGCTTTGCAACTTGATGATTCTGTGAATATTGAAGCATTGAACTATAGAGACTCTGGTTGGGATTCTGTAGCGCATATGGTGATAATGGCTACTTTAGAGGATTCTTTCGATATAATGATGGATACCGATGATGTAATTGATTTCAGTTCTTTCAAGAAAGGTAAAGAAATTCTAGGAAAGTACGATGTTGAATTCAATTAGGTTATTGGAAGGGAAGAATATTGTCATAACTGGTTGCCTTCGAGGTATCGGAAGGAGAACTCTTGAGGTTTTTGCGCGTAATGGCGCCAATATTTGGGCTTGTGCTCAGTATTCTGAGGATGAGTTTGAAGATGTTTGTTTACAACTTGCAATCGAAAATGAAGTAATAATAAAACCTGTGTATTTCGATTTTCTAGATACCGATGCACTGAAAACTGGAATGAAGGCAATCTTATCTGAAAAGAAACCCATTGATGGGTTGGTAAACATTGCTGGTCTTACCTACAATGCTTTATTGCAGATGACAAGCATGGAAAAAATGAAACAGTGCTTTGATATTGATTACTTTTCTCAGATTCTGATAACCCAATATGTTGCAAAGATGATGATTCGACAGAAAAGCGGAGCTATCGTGTCCGTTTCATCAGTTGCGGGTCTTGATGGAAATCCTGGGCAAGTGGCATACAGTGGTTGCAAGGCAGCACTTATAGGATCTACAAAAACAATGGCTGAAGAACTTGGAGAGTTTGGGATACGTGTTAATGCTGTAGCTCCAGGGGTAATTGAGACTGATATGACTGCAGATCTTGAAGAAAAAGCGTTGAATAGATTGTTGGGTAAAATTGCCTTAGCTAGAAAAGGTACTCCTGAAGAAGTAGCAAATGTTTTATTATTTTTAATCTCTGATATGTCATCTTTCGTTACTGGACAGATAATCCGTATTGATGGAGGGATGAACTGATGTATGGTCTGCTATCAGGAAAAACAGCGATTGTAACTGGCTCCCGAAAAGGCATGGGATGGGCGACTGTTGAATTATTTGCTAATGAAGGTGCTGATATAATTGCATGTGCTAGAAAACCAGACATGGAATTCCAAGTAAAACTTGAAGAGTTAGCTGAAAAAACTGGAAAATCGATTTGTCCTATGTATTTCGATTTTGATAATGTTGAAGAAATTAAAGCTGTTGCCAAAATCCTGGTTTCAGAGAAAAAACCGATTGATATTCTGGTAAATAATGCGGGTATATCTATCAACGCTCTGTACCAGATGAGCAGTGCAGATATTATCATGCGGCAGTACAATTCAAATTTTCTTGGACCAATATTATTCAGTCAATACATTACCAAGATCATGGCAAAATATGGGGGTGGCAGCATTATCAATATATCCTCAACTGCAGGAATTGATGGAAATCAAGGCAGACTTGGATATGGAGCGAGCAAAGCTTCTGTTATATGTGCCACCAAAGTAATGGCAAAAGAACTTGCGGTAAAGAACATCCGAGTTAATGCCATTGCTCCAGGGATTACTAGAACTGATATGATTGGTAACATGAGTGATGAAATAATTCATGAAACGCTGGCACAGAGTTGTCTTAAACGAATGGGAGAACCCGAAGAAGTTGCGAGAGTTTCTTTATTTTTAGCTTCAGGACTATCTTCCTATATTACAGGGCAGACTATTCGTGTTGATGGGGGAATGTTTTAAGGTTTAACTACTAAAAAAGATACTTCTTGATATTTGGGATTTCTTCCACTGAATCAAAGGTCACTGAAGAAAATGAGGTAATAAATGACAAGTCAAGAGTTGAGAGCAATGTCTTTTCGAATAAGAAGAGAAATACTTACAATGGCTTTGCATGCCGGTCCAAACGGGGCCCATGTTGGACCAGCCATGTCTTTGGTAGAAATATTGGCAGTTCTTTATGGTTCTGTACTGAACCTTGACCGAACCAATCCCCAATGGTCTGAACGGGACAGGGTATATCTGAGTAAGGGACATGGAGCTCTGGCTTATTATGCGGCTCTGCACGAGGTTGGTTTTCTAACCCATGAGGAATTGGAAACTTATGATGATAATGCGGGAATTCTTCCTGCCCAACCTTCAAGGTATCCTGAAAAAGGTATAGAGTTTTCCAGTGGAAGCCTAGGATTGGGTCTTTCCCCTGCAATTGGGAGTTCTCTTGCTGCAAGATCAAGAAAACAGTCTTATAGAACGATTGTATTATTAGGAAACGGCGAATGCAATGAAGGTACTATTTGGGAAGCGGCTATTTCTGCTGCATCCTACCACTTGGATAACTTGATTGCTGTTGTGGATAATAACGGTATCCAAAGTGATGGGTTTAGTATCGATGTTCTAGATATGGGGAATATTGCCCAGAAATGGAAATCTTTTGGTTGGGAAGTTCGATGCGTTGATGGGCATAACGTGCAGGAACTCTTTTCTGCATTTACTACACCATGGTCTGGAAGTCCTTTAATTATTATTGCCAATACGGTAAAAGGTAAGGGTGTGTCATTCATGGAGAATAACAAAGATTGGCACCATAATCGTTTAACAAAAGAGCTCTATGATATTGCCATGAAAGAGCAAGGAGCCTTAGATGAAGCTTGACAGAATAGGACTTAGGTCGCTTTCTCGCCTTGGAGCAAGAGGGACATACGGTATTGCCATGCTTGAAGTTCCTTCTCTCCAGCCGGAAGTAAAGGTGTTGACTGCTGACCTCTGTAATACATCGGGTTTGGATAGGTTCCGGGACCAATTCCCTTCCTTGTTCTATAATATCGGTATAGCGGAGCAAAATATGATTGGGATTGCTGCCGGATTGGCAAAAGAAGGTTTTGTCCCATTTGTATCAACGTTTGCAAATTTTGCTGCTATGCGGAGTTATGAACCGATGCGCTTGAATATGGGCTATATGGGTTTCAATATGAAGGTTGTTGGCCTTGCAAGTGGTATGGCTATGGGTTTGTTTGGTAATACCCATTACGGGATTGAGGATATTGCCCTGATGCGTTCAATGCCTGGAAATATGGTTGTCATTTCTCCTGCAGATTGTTTGGAAGTATATAAAACGATTCTTGCTTGTGCTGTTTCTCCTGATCCGACATATATACGGCTTACAGGCACAGCCAATTCACCAATGGTATATAAAGAAGACTATCCATTTGAAATTGGGAAAGCAATTCAAATGCAGAAGGGACATAACATCGCTGTATTGGCAACAGGAAGCATGGTCTATGAATCTTTGAAAGCTGCAGAAATCTTGGCAGAAAAAGGCCTCGAAGTTTCCGTTTATAACTTTCATACGATTAAACCTTTAGATCAGGAAACCCTACTTCAGATTTGCCAAGAAAACGATTATGTAGCAACAGTTGAAGAGCATAGTGTGATTGGAGGATTTGGTTCTGCAGTCGCTGAATATTTTATACAGAGAAAGAATCCCCCAAGGCAATTATTCATTGGATTGCCTCCTCAATTTGGAAGAGCTGGAGAGTATACATATTTGCTGAAGCATTATGGATTGGATGGACAAGGTATAGCCCAGAAAATCAAAATATTCATTGAGGAGGTCGATTGATGTCCTACTTTAACAGAATTGAGCAATTTTCCAATTTTTTTGCAGTAACCCAGAGTGATGGGCAGTTGTTGTCTTATCAAGCCTTGGCCTTCGAAGCAGATAAACTTGCTTCGGCAATTGGAAAGCGGACGCTTGTTTTTTCTCTTTGTTCCAATTCAATTGAGTCTTTGGTCGGTTATGTTGGGTTCTTGAGGAATGATATTGTCCCCGTGTTGGTGGATAACAAGCTGACTCCTGAGTTGTTTACGAACTTACAGGAAACCTATGAACCTGCCTATGTATGGTTACCTGAGTCTTTAAAAGATATGGTTCCTGGCACTTCTTTTTATTCGTACGGGTCCTATACACTGATTAAAACAATCTATTCAGAAAACATTGACTTAAATCCAGAACTTGGCCTTCTCCTCACTACAAGTGGCAGTACCGGTAGCCCAAAACTGGTTCGTCAAAGCTATCGTAATATTGAAGCAAATACAGAATCGATATGCGAATACTTGAAGATTTCATCTTCCGATCGTCCTATCACCACGTTGCCCATGAGTTATACCTATGGTCTTTCTATTATTAATTCCCATCTGAACAAAGGCTCTACAATACTGATGACTGATTATTCTTTTATGCAAAAGGAATTTTGGATATTCTTGAAAGAAAACAAGGCAACAACGTTCGGCGGGGTCCCTTATACCTACCAGATGCTCAAGCGATTAAGATTTTTCAATATGGAAATTCCTTCTCTTAAATATCTCACCCAGGCAGGGGGAAAACTGTCGTATGAATTATCCTTGGAAGTAGCAACGAAATGTAAAGAGAAAGGTCTTGATTTTATAGTTATGTATGGACAGACAGAAGCGACTGCAAGAATGTCTTATCTTCCTGCAGAGTATGCAATCGAAAAGTGTGGAAGCATGGGTATTGCAATTCCTGGTGGTGAGTTCTGGCTCCAAGATGATGATGGAAATAAAATAGTGGAACCTGATACTGTCGGGGAGCTTGTCTACAAGGGAGAGAACGTAACCCTAGGGTATGCCCAATGCAAGGCTGATCTTTCCTTGGGGGACGAAAGGAAAGGAATCCTTGTAACCGGTGATATGGCCAAATTTGACGTTGATGGATTCTATTCTATAGTGGGTCGAAAGAAACGTTTTGTGAAGTTATTTGGCAGTAGAGTCAATCTGGACGAAACTGAACGTCTCTTGCAGGACAAGGGGTATGTCTGTGCTTGTTGTGGTATAGATGACCGAATGTCTGTGTATACGGAAAATATTGGGAAAGAGGCAGAGATTCATAAGGTTCTTTCTTCTCTTTTAAACCTTAATATGACAGCTTTTGCAGTCCAAGGTATTTCTGCTATTCCGAAAAATGAGGCAGGGAAGACCCTGTATTCTCAGTTGGAGAACCTCTAGGAATGTATGATATCGATACCATTCAGAATATTTCCCCTTTTTCAATGGGAAAAGAAGAAAAAGGGCAGTTTCTAACAGGAATTCTTAGTGAATTAACTTTGTTCCATTATTCCCAATGTAATGAATATAAACGCCTTATTGATGCTTGGCCATTTGACCCAACCTGTATTGGTTCTTTTCTTGATATTCCGTATTTGCCTGTCCGTCTTTTCAAGGAATTTGATTTACGAAGTGTTGGACGAGAAGATATTGTCAAGGAAATGACTTCCTCAGGGACTACAGGCCAGGAAGTTTCTCGGATATTCCTGGACAAGGAAACTGCTACAAACCAGACAAAAATCTTGGTAAAGATTGTTAGTGACTTTATTGGTGTGAAACGTATTCCCATGATTATCTTGGATTCAAAAGCTATTCTTAAGGACCGTAATTTATTTTCAGCTCGTGGCGCAGGTATCTTAGGGTTTTCCATATTCGGATCTGATAAAATATATGCACTGGATGAAGAAATGCATATAGATTTTGATGTCATAGATGCCTTTCTTGAAAAACACAGCGGTGAGCCTATCTTCCTTTTTGGATTTACCTTCATGGTCTGGCAACATTTCTACAAGGAACTGCTGAAAAGTGGGAAGAAATTGAATCTTGCAAATGGTATCCTTATTCATGGTGGCGGGTGGAAAAAGCTTATTGATGAAGCTGTCGATAATGCTACCTTTAAGGAAAAACTAAAGGAAGTATCTGAACTTTCTCATGTCTATAATTATTATGGGATGGTGGAACAGACTGGGACAGTTTATATGGAATGTGAATACGGACATCTCCATACCTCTGTATTTTCAGATGTAATTATTAGAGATCCAAGGGATTTTTCTGTTGCCCCTATCGGGCAAGAAGGCTTGATTGAGGTTGTGTCTATTCTTCCTAAAAGTTATCCAGGACATGTCTTGTTGACAGAGGATTCTGGAAGAATCTTGGGTGAAGACGATTGTCCTTGTGGGCGCAAGGGAAAATACTTTTCAATCAGTGGACGAATAAAGAATGCTGAAATACGAGGATGTAGTGATGCCTATGCTGCCAGATTCTAATACCTTGGGCTTATTGGTCCCTCACGATGCTGAATTTTCAAAGATAGAAAAAGTTAGACCATTTGAACCCTACAATGATTTGGTAGTTGATTTCCTTGACAGCTGGTCGAAGCGACTTTTGGCAAACCAAGAAAGCCGACTTTTCCCTGATGTGATTACGTTTGCATTTTGGATCAGGAAAGGGCATATAAACCAGTATCGGTCAACATTCCTAAAAAACCATGTAGAGGAATTACGTTTGGGGCGGGGAATAGTATTTCATATTGCCCCTTCTAATGTACCGATAAACTTTGCATATTCTTTGGTTATGGGACTTTTAGCCGGCAATGCAAATATCGTCAGGGTTTCTTCAAAGGATTTCAGACAGGTTATGATTCTGTCAAACGAATTGAATAGTTTGCTTCAAGAAGAGAAATGGTTTGAGTTACACGATTTTATCACCTTGGTCCGATATGACAGGATACAAAAAGCTTGGACTGATTTCTTTTCTTCGCTTGTAGATGTGCGGATAATCTGGGGAGGAGATAGAACGATTGACGAAATTCGTGAGTCGAAGATTCCTGCTCGCTCCTTTGATGTTTGTTTTGCCGATCGGTATTCTTTCTGTGTCATCAATGCAGACATACTTGTAAGAGAAGAAAACGTAGAAGATATTGCCCAAGGTTTTTACAATGATACATATCTTTTTGACCAAAATGCCTGTACAGCCCCACATCTAGTTGTCTGGCTTGGCAAAGAAGAAAATAGAGAAAAGGCAAAGGAAAGGTTTTGGAAAGCAATCCAGAAATATGTCGATAAGCACTATAACCTTGCACCTGTAACCGCTGTTGATAAACTGACTGCTTTTTGTAGGGAAGCCATGACCCATAATTGGATTGAGCGAAAACAGGCAACCAACAATATGGTTATGAGACTGCAGATGGAGAGCCTTCCTGATGATATTACTGAATGCAGGAGTGTCGGTGGCTATTTCAATGAATATGACGCACATTCACTTGATGAATTGGCACCAATTGTAACAAGGAAATTTCAGACTATGTCATATTATGGATTGGACAAGCAGGAACTTCTGGACTTTGCCAAGGTTAACAGGCTTGTTGGTATTGATAGAATTGTACCCATTGGAAAAACCCTTGACTTTGAGCCAGTTTGGGATGGATGGGATTTGGTTGCTACAATGAGTAGAATAGTAATATATAATTAGAGGCAAAATAATGGAATTTCGTGATTTGAAACACCAATATCAGGTGTTAAAAGATAAGATGGATAAGGCTGTAACCGAAGTAATGACAGATTGCAACTTCATCAGTGGGAAACAGGTTAAAGTGCTTGAAACTGAACTTGCTTCGTATGTTGGAACTACGCATTGTATAACTTGTGCAAATGGGACCGATGCTTTATCCATGATGTTGATGGCTTGGAATATCGGACCAGGGGATGCGGTGTTCGTTCCTGACTTTACTTTTTTTTCCACCGGCGAGGTTGTTTCTTTCGAAGGCGCTACACCAGTCTTTGTTGATGTCAATCCAGATACCTACAATATGGATCCTTCAAGTCTTGAGGCTGCCATACTTGCAGTTGAACAGGAAGGTTTGTTGAAACCCAAGGTTGTGATTCCTGTGGATTTGTTTGGATTACCTGCGGACTATGAAGCAATTAACAAGATTGCAAAATCCCATAGTCTTAAAGTTCTTGAAGATGGGGCCCAAGGGTTTGGTGGAATGTGTCATGGAAAAAGAGCTTGTTCATTCGGGGACGCTGCTACGACTTCCTTTTTTCCTGCAAAGCCCTTGGGGTGTTATGGTGATGGAGGGGCAATATTTACCAACGATGACGAAACGGCTGCTTTGCTTGAGTCTCTCAGGGTTCATGGCAAGGGCACCTTCAAATATGACAATGTTCGCATAGGTTGGAATTCCCGTCTTGATACTCTCCAGGCCGCGGTCCTTCTGGTAAAGTTTCAGGCTTTCAAGGAATATGAACTTGAAGACATTAACAAAGCAGCTTTATGGTATAACGATGCCCTTGAAGGGATATTCAAGATTCCTGTAATTCCTGAAGGGTATAACTCGAGTTGGGCACAATATACTATCCAAGTTGAATCTGAGGACCAAAGAACCAAGATCCAAGCATCCTTGAAAGAACAGGGAATTCCTACAATGGTTTATTATCCAAAGCCCATGCATAGACAGAAAGCGTTTGAGGGACTAAAGCAGTATGTCCCTTGTCCAATAACAGAAAGGCTGTGTCAGACAGTATTGTCGCTTCCGTTGCATCCCTATATGCAAGAGGGTGATTGTCATATTGTAGCTAACGCAATAGGAAAGAGTTTTTAAACTGTTTCAGTTCAATTCTATGCGTTCTTAGCGTGACAGTGTTCTGTTTGATTGAGGTAGCAATCTTTCCAACTGAAATTTTTAGCTTTACCCCTGGAGGACCATTTTTGATGGATGAATTCAACTCAATTATGGAGAAATCCTAAAGCTTCCTTATGTAAAAGATATCAGTATCAGACGGAATTTCCACATTTTTCACAAAAACCTTTGAAATCAGGTACAATGCATAAAGTAAACTAATTAAGTATGCTATGTAAGCTCTTTTCGCGGGGTCTGATTGATTACAGTCAAAGGATAAGGCAAGAATGATAGAAAAGAGCTATTTGATTTCAGTTGGTGTAGAAGAATATTACAATCCCTCATTTGATAAAGTGAGCTATGCAGAAGCTGATGCAAAGGAAATCGCTGATGCATTCAGGCAACTTGGACTTTTAGACTCGCAATCAAAGACATTTTTAGGTGAAAAGGCAGTGAAAGGTGTTGTGCTACAAGAGATTAGCAATTTTGCAAATTTCGCCAACATTGGTGATCGTATATACATTTACTATGCCGGTCATGGCTTGAGCTATAACTCACAGAATTTCATTACATTTTATGATTCATCAAAAGATTCACCTGAAACTACATGCTTTAAAATAAACGATATTCTTTCGATTCTTGAAAGATCAAGGTGTAAGCAAATAGTCCTTTTTCTTGATTGTTGCCATGCAGGACTTTCGATGTCTGGGGTTCGAGATGCAATTCCAATCTTCGATACTACAGCGCTAATCTATGAGCATTGGTCCGATACCTTTCTTATAGGCTTTGCTGCCTGTGGTTCTAATGAGATTTCGTCGCATTCGAGTACATATAAACATGGGATATGGACTCACCATCTTCTTGAAGTACTGAATGGAAAGGCATCCTCCGAGGTTTACTCAAATGGTGTCGTGACAAGCAGTGCTCTTCAAGCGTATCTAGTTGCCAAAACATCCTATGATGCTAGGATTATGTTTACCCCAAAACGCTTGCAAAGCCCAGAGCGTTTCGGCAAGGACAATGGGGATTTCATCGTTGTAGATGCTTCATGTCACTTTAGAGTGCCAGAATCCCAAGAAATGATTGTCAAGGCAATTGAAATTCGTAGCCTGGTTGAAGGTTCGATTAGCCAACTTCCCGGTTTTATAAGGAAAAGTCATCAAGTCCCTAAGAATAAAAGCCAAGCTACCCAAAAATTTGTGTTTAAAATTGGATCGTCTCTCATCGAGGACGCGGTAAGAGCTGTTGCAATCGGAGCTAAGGATTCCTTTCAGTATAAACGCAGTCAAATTCCTAAGACTGAAGTTTCCGAAGGAGTCGGAACTGTAGCCTGCCTTGATTTTGATTTTCAGGTAACCATTGATCAATCTGAAGATGACCCAACAGAATATATCCTTGAAAAGAAAGCCAATAATTTCAAATTGCGCGATGGATATACTATTGACGCGATTGACGGAATTCTTGAAAAGACTATTGATTCTCTTTTTCTGGTTCTCAAAAATCCTCCAAAAATTGAAAAAATCATTGATGCAATAGAGAAGCATCAGACGAGACTATTGTTTCGCTAGAATATGATCCCAGTGATCTTTCATATTGTGATGTGTCATTCACGGACAGTTACATCAGCTTGCGTTTCCATTCTGACCGAATTGAACTTTTAAATACTGGTAGGCTGTTCCCCAGTGAAATTGTGAGTTTGATGAAATCGAATTTTGATAGACTTCGTAGCCTTCCCCAAGTTATTCCTTTGAGAATTGAGTGACCTGTATTATATATAGATAGGATTTCTACAAATTCCACATCTTGAAGAAGTGTTTTACTATGATACTTTATATATATAATTATAACCGTTCTGATTTTCGACAATAATTGTGCATTTCTTTGGGCTCTTGAATTGTCAGCTGCATTAATGGCATCAGAAAGAACTTCCACGCTTCGTCAAAATTGCTCTTCAGGTAATTTTGGCTATTTTCGAAATGTTATGTGTATTATTTAAAAAAAGGATTGATTATGGAATATAACCCGATTAAACCTGAAAAAAATTTTGTTGAAAGAACAATAAAATTAGCAAAGAAGCTAAAAGATGATGAATATTCTACAACTTTACAAATTAACCTTTTATTTGGAACGATTATGCTACCTAAATCTCATTGGTACCATTCATTAAAGGGATGTACTGTAAATCTAGATGAAATCAAAGCAGTACATATTACCTATAGTCATCCGATGATATCAATCAAGGTCCTTCTTCATTGTTTGCGCAATGGCCTCGCTCATTGGCGAGAAAATGGAAATCAAAATGTGAAATTCGATACTGAACAAATAGAGAATAAGAATGAAATTGTTAAAGTAACTATTTGTGGAGATGGAAAGGTTGATAATATTCACGAAACAGCAAAAATTGAATTTGATGTAAAGCAAGATGGAATTATTCATTTTATGGAAAAAATATATACATACTTAAGCTAGCATTATATATAGGCACTAGGTAGAATTTTCACATTAAATAGCCAATGGACGCTTACTGCCGATTGAGAACTTGATACTGTTGAGTTACATTGTATTTGTTTTTTGAAGGGGATATTAATTTATATAATAGAAAGGTGCCTTCCGATATGAACAAAATCGAGAATATAGATGGATGATATAATTAATAAACTTGCAGATAAACTCTTTTCTTTATTTGTTGTTAATAGCTATGCATTTGCTGTGCAGGGTCCTGATGGGTTGTATAGAACAAAATATCTTCCAATGACTAGCTCAATTATTGGGTTGATGCTTGAGAAAAAAAAGTCTTTTGGATGTTATCAACAAAATGCCATGGGAAAAATCAGATGGATTTGCTTGGATTTTGATTGTCATGATAAGATAAATCCAAATATATCTGGACTTTACAACGACTGTATCAAGCCTACACTTTCTGTATTGTCAGACATGCAATTACAGTATCTCACAGAATTTTCAGGAAGAAGAGGAATTCATATTTGGCTTATTTTTGATAAGATAATCTCCAAGGATGCAGGATTTAATTTAGTAAAAAAAATCATTTCACAAGTTGATTTTGATGAAACAAAGTATGGACTAGATAAATTCCCTGCATGTTCAACTATATCGGGCAAAAGGATAGGAAAACAAGTAAAGATACCTTTATCGGTTCATATAAATGGAAGGCAGTCGTTCTTCTTTTCTGATGAAAATGAACTTAAAGTTGATCGGAAAGTATCTTTTTTTAGACAACTTGAAATATTACAGTCATACGGTCTCAACGATTCAGACGCTGTGCTTGAACGTTTTGCTTTAAATGATGTTAAAGTAGCAGTTGCTTGTACTCGAAAATATAAATTGTATTCCAGGTCAATCCCGAATAAATTCCAAGAAATGGATTGTGCAATGATAATCAAAGAATTGGAAACAATTCCAGTTTTTGCCTTAATCTTTTCACGCTTTAGACAAGGAATATCAAATTCAGAGGATTTTCTTGTGGTTCTTGGTACTTTTTCACCATTTGTTGATGCTAAGGAAATAACAAAAGGTATATTCCAAAACTTAGAAGTATATGATCAGGGAGAATTCGAAAAAAATTATGATAAGTTTTACAACCGCTATCACCCAGCTACCATCTCTTACTTAAATTCCAAATATGGTGTAAGCAAAAATAGTGCAGATGAAAGAACAGGATATTCAATTCTTTGTAAGAAGCTAGGGTTCACTGACGAAGAAATAAAGACTGACCAAAATTGCTTTTCCAAACTGCAAAATAGTGTGTTGGATACCTTTTCTAAAGAGCAAACCTATTTTCGATATAACGATGAAGTATTATCTATTAATATTCTTAATTCGATCGATAATCCAAATAAGTACGAACAGACTGAGTATGATAGAGAATTGACGCAAATAAAGTCAGGATTTTTTCAATATAAAGATATTGAACAAAATTTTATCGTTTATCATAGAGAAGAATCCGAAAAAGAAAGGTTGATGGTTTCATTATCAGTTCATGACAGGGTAGTAACAACGAATTTGGCCTTACAACTGAGTTATAAACTAAATATGAGTAATCAAAAAAAATACTCCTATAGTTATATTCCTGTTTACTTTAACTCTGGGGATGTGTTTTATAACTGGTTTTATCAATGGTCTTTGTACTTAGATAGGATTAAGACTTATATTGAGATTCCCGTTTTCAACTCATACGGAATTTGTATTTTAGATTTGAGCCATTTTTATGATTCTGTCAATTTAGGAAGTATTATCTCAGTGGTTGAAAAAAGATTGAAGGACTATAAAGAAGAAAAGAATATTTTTAAATACCTATGCGATTATAATGATAAGTTAATGAGGAAAATTAGCCAAGGTGTAACAAATCTTGGCGTGCCTCAAGGCCCTGCTTATGCAAGGATACTTGCTGAAATCTATCTTGACGAAATAATCACAAGTTTTTTCAAAGACAATCCCAAATTTGCGGATTTTGATTTAATTAGGTATGTTGATGATTTTTTTATTGCAGGACCTTCTTTGCGAATTGATGATTTCAGCATTTCTCTGAAAAACTACCTGTTACGATATGGGCTGAAGGTTAATGAAAAGAAATCATTGTTATTTCACTCTATTGAAGCAATGAATCAAGAAGATAAAGACCGAGTACTTCGGAAAAATACATTCAATTATTGTTTTAAGATAAATTCAAATATAATGCTAACTGATGTTAAAATAAAAGAAAACATGAAGTTGTTATTAGAACAATATTCTGATATTGATGCAGTTCCTTCAATTTTCAATAGCTATACTCATGAAGCGTATAGGAAGGCTTATTTTATTTCAAATAAGAAAGCAGTAATGAGCTCATCTGTTGGAAGAGGAAGTATATTTATAAAGTTCTATGAATACTTTTTTGACAATTTCAAAAACTTGTCAAGTATTTGTCCTGACATTGATTTTTCAGTTATTCCTATTAACTCCTTAAATTTCAAGAATTTTCTAGCAATTCTGTACCAGGCTATAAAAAAGGAAAAGATATTGATTCCTGAGTATGACGCTTATTTTTCAAAATACATTGATTTCCTCAGTTGTCAATTATTGGAAGATGAAGAAAAAGAGACTATAAAAGCTTTTTATCTTTGGAGAAATGACAATGAATAAAGAGCTTAGAATTAAGTTTGTTGCTTATATAAAATCATTGTATCTACCAAAAAAAATTTCTAACTCTACAATCAATAGTTACTATTTTGAAATTTCTTCATTAAGTTCAACTGATGTTTCTGAAAACTTGGAATTGATCTCCAAATTCTTTTTTCAGTTAACAAAGAAAGCTTGTTGTAATTGTACTATAGGCGATGGAGATGAAGACTTAACTCTATTCCAGGTTTACGAAGAAGCTTTCAAAAGAGCATTTGAGCAAATTGCACAGGCGAATTTGCCGGTGGACTCTAGAGATA
Organism: uncultured Sphaerochaeta sp.; assembly: GCF_963676625.2. Taxonomy (GTDB): domain Bacteria; phylum Spirochaetota; class Spirochaetia; order Sphaerochaetales; family Sphaerochaetaceae; genus Sphaerochaeta. Next base: position 822,795 of record NZ_CAXXYB010000004.1, on the reverse strand, counting down.
AATATGTCGATTTATTGCATTTTTTGAATGATTTAAGAGGGGCTACATTCGCTGATTATAAAGACACTCATTTTGCTGATGTGTACGACAAGTTCTCTGATATGCTTTTTGGCATAAGATTTGTATTTGGACTTGTTGATTCCGGAAATACGGCCTATTTCCATATTAATGATATCTTAGCTGATTTTATTCTTAGGAAAAACCTATTGCAAGATATCAGTGTATTAGAAACAGCAATAATCAAGACGCTTTATCTAGCTTTGGAAATTTTCAGAATAACCAAAAACAACAATGATTTGAGCAAATTGCAATTATTGATAAAGCATTGCAACCTGAGGTTTCTTGGTTATCACACACAAATTGACCAAAATAAGAATTGGGAAAAAAACTATAATGCAAATCATGTAATTATCCTTTTTAACTTTGATAAAGGAGTTTCAAAGGTACTGATTCGTTCGAATGTAAAAGAATACTTTGGTGGTAATAAAAATGTAGAAGAGGAGAACAATGGGAAAGGCAAGGTTATTGGGTATTTTATCGAAAGAGAATTAGGTAAAAGAGATACACTAGTTTCATTTAAAGATGTGATGAAGAGCGAGGAAATTGAAAATCGGTTTCAATTAACAAAGCTTGTTTTTAATGATGGATACAGGAATTTATTTTACTCAGATTATACCCTTGTAAGATCAGCAAATAAAGACTTGTGCCCAGTAAATTTATTTTCTAAAGCTGATACAAAATCAGTGTTTGAAAACAGAACTGTTGATGCAAGTAATTTATATGACTTTTGTGCTCAATTACAGCCCTTTTATATGAGTATCGTGAAGGGCTCCTCCCTTGATTTTGTGACTTTTGGATTGTTTGCTTTTTTGTACCAGTTGAATGGTGACTTGTTGCCTGAATGCGTTTTTAATTTTAGTGAAAAACCTGATGTTTGTTTTCAGAACATTATCATAAAAGAGTATTTAAAAGAAAATCTAGAGAAACTTCCTGAGATGTTAAGAAGTTTTAATGATACGTTCATAGATAATCTTGATACGAAAAGTATAGAAAGTTTACAGATTTATCCAATACAATTGAATCTCAAAAAAGAAATTATTTCTTATGTTAACAAATTTGCTCCTGAGAATTTGGGTTTGGACAATTATCCAAATACTCTTGTTGAATCGTTAACCTCTGAAGGTCAAGATTATTTCTTAAGTGATGATCAGAGTATAGTAATACCTTCAGCTTCCATCAATAATATTGAATCATCTAGTCATAATTTTATTGATGGTTTATTTGTAATTCAGAAGGATGAGAAATACTATTATGTGGGCGATGAGTGTAATATTATATTCCAACTGAATAATTTAATTTTAGAGTTAAATAAAAAACTTATTCAGGAGAAAGACCTTAAACAAATTAATCAAATTCATTTGAATAGTATTCTTAAACGAATGGAGTCACAATCTGATGGCCTATTGGAAGGATTGCCTTTGATTTGTTGTAATCAAAATGATTTCTTTTGTATGAAGATCTTATATCATTTTTACAGATTTGGGATTCTGGATAATCAAAAAATTCAAGCTTTCTTTTCTCTTTATATAAATGAAATTCCATGGTTGAGTTTTAATTTCTTAAAATCTGACAAATCTTTAAATTCCGAAATTATCAACCCAGAAACACTTATAGTTTTTAAAGATAGTGATGGCTTGACTGGAAATACTTGTGAGAAGGTATGCAAGAAGTATTTGAATAATCCATATCGAGTGAAATCTGCACATAGTGGTGCGGTATTGGATATAAGCCAAGACTTATATAGTTATAAAGATAAAAAGATTCACAAAATAATATTTATTTTTGATAACTCAATCACAGGTAAATCTGTTATAAATGCTTTGGATTTCTATATTAATGGAGTTAAAGATTGCCTTAGAAAGTATAGGTGTTATTATCGTCTTAAGCCTTCAGATAACAAAGAAATCGAAGTGGAAGATACAATTAACCAAAATTTTCCCATAATCGAAGTGAAAGATATAATTAATAAAAATTCTCCCATAATCGAAGTGAGAGTTTTATACTACACTGAGGAAGCAAAAGAAAAAATAAAAGAGTTTCTTTCTGAGGTAAAAAATAAAAATATAATTGTTAATGAACATTTCGATAAGCTAATTCCAAAGACTTCAGAGGAAGTCTGTAAGCAATTAAAACTAGTGTATTCTGAAGCACGCTATTTGGATGGAAGTTACCAAAAATACTATTTGATCATTCGCGAAATAAATCAGCCAAAGAAAAACTGGCTAAGACCTGATTTTTATAATAAAGCTAGGGTTTATTCACTTTTCATCAAACAAGATGAAGTTCAATAAGTATGGATGTCTCATAAAGAACTCCTTTTCTGGTTGTTTTTTTGTAACTTAATCATGTTAGAAAATAAATAGTATTTCTATACTGAAAAAGAGTTGTGATCGATTATTCAATAGGATTTTGGTTTCCGTGACCGTTCCAGCGAAGCTAGGTCAAGCTAAAGGCAAGCTGTACAATAATTACAGAGGCTTGCAAATACTATTTTGAAATTGCATCTCAAATTATTTATTATAATTGAAATTGTCAGGAGTCTCCCATGAATCTTACCATTGCTGGTACTGGCTATGTTGGTCTTGTTGCCGGAGTTTGCTTTGCCCATGTAGGGCATAACGTAACATGTGTTGATATTGATGAAAAGAAAGTGGAACTGCTTCGTAGTGGAGTAAGTCCTATCTATGAGGAAGGTCTTGAAGACTTTCTCAAGGAAGGACTCTCTTCTAACTTGTTGCATTTCACCACAGACTATACTTCTGCCTATGCAGGAGCCGATGTCATCTTTATAGGAGTCGGTACTCCTGAGCTTGCCGATGGCTCTGCTAACCTCACATATGTGGCTACCGTAGCTCGCCAGATAGCAGAGAGCGTCACTCATGACTGCCTGGTGGTAGTCAAGTCAACAGTACCCGTAGGGACCAACGACAAGGTTGAGCAGTTCATAAAAGATTCCTTGGTCAATAAAGTCTGTGTCGAGGTAGCCTCCAACCCTGAATTCCTTGCCCAGGGAACCGCAGTTCATGATATGATGCATGCCGCACGTATTATTATCGGAGTTGAAAGCTCCCATGCAGAGTCTGTGCTTCGCACAGTCTATGCACCATTTAACCTTCCCATTGTTACCGTGAAACGCCGTAGTGCCGAGATGAGCAAGTATGCAGCCAACGATTTCCTTGCCTTGAAGATCTCCTATATGAACGACCTGGCCAACCTCTGTGAGTTGGTAGGGGCAGACATAGAAGACGTAGCCAAAGGAATGGCCTACGACGACCGTATCGGAGCTCGTTATTTACGAGCTGGTATCGGGTACGGAGGCAGTTGCTTTCCCAAGGACACCAAGGCCTTGGAATACCTGGCCAAGCAACATGGCTACAAATTGCAGACTGTCGCTGCTGCTGTTTCTGTGAATACCTCCCAGCGAACTGTTTTATACAAGAAAGCCTGCAACAGGATGATTACCTTCAACGGCATCAAGGTAGCGGTACTAGGGCTTGCTTTCAAGGCAGGGACTGATGACCTTCGGGAATCACCAGCCTTATATAACATCCCCTTGCTCCTCGAGCAAGGAGCCGTTATTACAGCCTTCGATCCCATTGCCGAAGCAAACTGCAGGAAACAGTATGATTTTTCCATGCAATATGCACCTACTGTCTCTGAGGCTCTCAAAGATGCGCAGGTATGCTTTATATTCACTGACTGGAAGGAGATTCGCTCTACTGCTCCTTCGGCCTTCAAACAACTCATGCGTACACCCTTGGTGTATGACGGTAGAAACTTGTTTGATCCCGTTGCAATGAAAACAGCCGGAGTTGAATATTATTCCATAGGAAGATGAAATAATTGACTTGATTCCATACATACATAGCTTTTTTAATACGGGAAGACCATAAGTGTCTTCCCTTTTTTGTTTTTAAAATGAAATAATACATACATGAGATCAGACTTTAAACCTTTCGATACTACAAAGACCTATTTGGTAACCGGAGCCGCTGGCTTTATTGGTTTTCACCTTTGCAGGCGCTTGTTGTCACTTGGCTGCAAGGTAATCGGTTTCGATAACCTCAATGACTATTACGATGTTTCCTTGAAGCAAGCTCGTCTCGACCAGCTTGCTTCAATTGCTTCTTCTTTATCTTTTCTTTCTTCCTCCTCCTCTTCTTCTGTTTCCTCTCTTCCTGCCTCTTCTCCCTCCTCTGGTTCTTTTACCTTTGTAGAAGGGGACCTAGCCGACAAAACAGCAGTGGACAACCTGTTTTCCTTGTATTCACCTTCAGTGGTGGTAAACCTCGCTGCGCAGGCCGGGGTGCGCTATAGCATAGATAACCCGTATGCGTACTTGCAGTCGAACCTAGTGGGGTTCTTGAACATCCTGGAGGCTTGTAGGCATACCCATGTCTCCCATCTGGTATATGCATCTTCCAGCTCAGTCTATGGCATGAACAGCAAGATACCGTTCTCTACCTCAGACAAAGTGGATAACCCTGTAAGTCTCTATGCTGCTACAAAGAAGTCGAATGAACTCATGGCCCATAGCTATACGCACTTGTATGGTATTCCTTCTACCGGGTTGCGGTTCTTTACAGTCTATGGCCCCTACGGAAGACCTGATATGGCGTATTTCTCCTTCAGCAAGAAGATCATGGCAGGGGAGCCTATAAAGATATTCAACAATGGCGACATGTACCGCGATTTCACCTATATCGATGACATCGTACAAGGTATGGAGAATATACTGTGTAATCCTCCTGTTCCCAATGAACATGGAGACAGATATAAGATCTACAACATAGGGAACAACAAGCCAGAGAAACTGATGTTTTTTATCGAGACGCTGGAACAGTGTCTCGGTAAAGAAGCCAAGAAGGAATTCCTTCCCATGCAACCTGGGGATGTCTACCAGACCTATGCGGATGTCTCTGACTTAATAGCGGACTTTGACTTCAAACCGAGTACTCCTCTTTCGCTGGGTCTCGCTTCCTTTGTTGCTTGGTTCAAATCATATTATAAGTAGGAGAGGGTATCGCTTTCTGAAAACAAACAACCTCCAACGAGTCATGCTCCTTGGAGGTTGTGCAAAATGGTCTTGAAGTTCTACTACTACTGGGCCGAATAGAAATAGTCCATGGCTGCTTGGCGGCAATCGGCTATATGCTCACGCATCAAGATAGAAGCCTTCTCGAAATCACCCTCGATCAAGGCTCCCAAAATCTCTACATGTTCATGTCGCGCCTCGATGATATGCTTGGAATTATTCTTGCTGCAAATTATGATGCGCCTATTCTGGTCGGAAACTTTCTTCATCATGGCGATGATGTACTTGTTATTGCATTTGCTTATGAGGTCCATATGCATCTTGGAATCAAGTTCCTTATCACTCAAGTCATCCATCGTCGGACTTTCAAAACGTTGCTTCCAGACCTCCAATTCCTCCGTTGAGAAATTGTTCTTCCCCAACCTGATACATAAAGGTTCAATCTCCAAACGGGCCTGAAAGATTTGAATTACATCACTTAAAAGGATATCAGTGACAAAAATACCTTTCTTGGGAAGTACTTTTACAAAACCCTCTGATTCCAGAATGCCGACAGCTTCCCGTACCGGTGTACGGCTATTCTGCATTTCCTCGGTCAAATAGGCTTCGGTCAAGACGCTTCCTGGTCTATATTCGCAGGTAATGATCTTCTCTTTTATTGTCTCATACACCTGTCTCTTCAAATTGGCATTTACTTTACCTGTCATCTTTATCCCCAAAAAAAAATAGTATCTTATTATCACAACAATTGCCATATAGTAATACTTTACCCGACTGGGCTCAAGAAAAACTTATCGGCAAAGAATCATTCCACTATACCAGATAATCCGGATTGAGAATGGTTCCCGGGTCTTTTCCAAGATAGAAATCACTGGTAATGTCGATGGCCATCTTGTAAATTCTCCAAAGTGACTCCCTCGTTTGGCTGGAGACATGAGGAGTCAGAATGATATTGTCCAACTCCAGCAAAGAACTACTGGTAGGCAGTGGTTCGGTTGCAAAGACATCAAGGGCGGCCCCACAAATTCTTTTTTCTTTCAAGCACGTATATAGATCGGCTTCCTTGATGATATTCCCTCGTGAAGTATTTACGATCACCGCAGTAGGTTTCATCAAAGAGAGCAGACGATTGTCAATCAAGTTATGGGTTTCCGTGCAGTAGGGCACATGTACCGTAATGGAATCCGATCGCTTGAATAATTCTTCCAAGGAGACCAACTCCACCTGGTTCTGTTTTAAGGCTTCCTTGTTTGGATACGGATCATAGGCGATGAGCTTGCAAGAAAAACCTTGGAGCAACTTGGCCACGGTTTGTCCTATTGCGCCATACCCGACAATACCGATGGTGCTGTCAGAAATCTCATTGGTGACGTCTTTCTCCCAATTCCCTTCCGAGACCAGATTCATGTTCTGCTTCAGTTTCCTATGGGCAGAAAGCATAAGCGTCAGTGCCATCTCGGCTACACCCAGGGTATTTGCCCCTGTAGTGCGAGCAATAGCAATATGGTACTGGGAAGCAGCTTTCAAATCTACTTTGTCATAGCCTACGCCAAACCTTGTCAGAATTTTGCAATTTTGATGGATCTCCTTGAAGACCGTCTCTCCATACGGCTCGATGTCTATTATTCCGGCATCAGCCTTTTTCAGTTCTGCGATTACCGAGGCCTGGTCATAAGGCTTTTCGACAACCCATTTATATTCAAGACCAAGAGAAGCCGCATATTTTTCAGCTTCTTGGTTGAGTTCCCTGAAAATAGCGTTGTCATCACCAAAAAAAGATACAATTTTTTTCACATCATTCTCCTTAAAAGTATTTACCGAACGGGAGGCTTTTCGTCATGCCCCAAGATATTTTTTGAGGACCTCTTCTCCAAGATTGGAGGTTGTGTCAGAGTACGCAACAGTCCCTTTTTCCAGGATGTAACTTTTTTCACTGACAGACAGGGCAAACTTGATACTCTGCTCAGAAAGAAGAATCGTCACTTCACCTTTTGTCAATTTTTGGATGATCTCTGTCAACTGTTGCACTATGATAGGGGCAAGGCCTTCGGTAATCTCATCGAGCAGCAGCAATTTTGGATTCTGCATCAAGCCCCGAGCAATGGCCAGCATCTGTTGTTCTCCTCCAGATAGCTTTCCTCCCTTGGAACTCTCGCGTTCCTTCAGCCGGGGAAACAATTCATAGATGCGATCCAACGTCCAGGTATTCGATCCATCGACACCTATACGCTTGGAGATCAACAAATTCTCTTTCGTGGACAAGGAGGAGAAGATATGACGACCTTGGGGGACATAGGCAATGCCGAGCTGTGCAATCTGGTAGGAGGTCATTCCCACGATGTTCTTTCCCTCGAAAAGAATCTCTCCTTCTGTCAGGTTGTGATTCTTGGGATTGAGCAATCCCATGATACTTTTCATCGTCGTGGATTTACCTACACCATTACGACCCAGCATACATACCGTATGTCCTTCCTCAACTTGAAGGTTCAGGTCAAAAAGAATGTGGCTCTTCCCGTAATAGGAGTTAAGTTTATTAATCTCGAGTATCATTTATTACTCCCCAAATAGGCTTTCTGTACAAAGTCGTTGTTCTTGATGTTCGCAGGAGTATCAGAAGCAATCAAACTTCCATTGCTCATGACAGAAATTACATCAGAATAGTTGAAGATGATGTCCATGTCGTGTTCAATGAACAAGATGGTCATGTCCCTGTCCTTGGCTAGCTTTTTTACAAGGTCCATCAGTTTATAGGCTTCCTCGCGGGCAACCCCTGCCGCTGGTTCATCCAGAATCAACAGGGTTGGTTCCATCGAGAGGGCAATAGCGATATCCAGTCTTCTCTGGTCCCCATAGGAGAGATACCCCGAGATACTGTTCGCCTTATCCTGGATGCCAACATAGGAAAGGAATTCATTCACTTCCTGCTCCAGAAAATTGTCTTTTTTTGCCCGGAAGTCAAAAACCTTCTTTCCCATGTTGATGCGAGCGATTTGCACGTTCTCAAAAACTGTCAGGTTCGAAAAGATCTGGGTAATCTGGAAACACTTGCACATACCTTTTCGTACGATCTTGTAAGGTGCAAGTCCCGTGATATCCTCACCCTTGAAGTAGACTTTGCCACTATTGGGGGTGGTACGGTTGCAAATCAAATCCATGAGCGTGCTTTTTCCCGCACCATTGGGTCCGATAACAGCACGAATCTGTCCTTTCGGGACCTCAAACGACACATCATCGGTGGCATGCAGCGCCCCAAAATAACGATTCAGATGCTCAACTCGCAAAATTGGTTCACTCATTTTGCCACCTCTCTTCCTGTCACTACATATTTTTTCTTCGGATCATCCAGTTCCTTGCCCACCTTGTCGCGGAGCAATCCACCTTGGAGGAACAACACGCAAAGTACGATGATAGCTCCAAGAACGAACTGGTAATACATGGTAAAGATCGGAAGCAACACATTGATTGCAGTGATGATCAAAGCACCCAACAAGGGGCCGAAGAAGCTGTACATTCCTCCGATCAAGCACATGATCAGACCATCGAGAGAAGTATTGGACGACAGCATCGTCGGAAAGGCCCCCATATTCCTCATGGCATAGCACAAACCGGCAACTGCACAGAAAAAGGAAGATACCATATAAGCCACCAGACGCACATTCCTGGTGTTGATCCCAATGAAGGTCAGTCTTTCCAAATTCTCACGGCTACCTTTCAATACGGTGGCAAAGGGAGAATGAAAGAAAAAGTAAATGATTATGATGCAGATGGTACAAATGGCAAAACAAACATAGAAGTTTGCCCGTACACCCGTAGCGAAGGGTAGGCGGACAGCCCCGGTAATACCAGTGTCACTACCGACAATTTGCATCTTCTGCACCAAAGTCCATAGGAACACATTGATACCCATGTTCATGAATGCAAAAGCCAGATCATCATTGGTCTTCAAGCTCAGGTATCCGATGAAAGCGGATAACAAGAGAGTCAGGACCAAGGCACAAAGAAATGCCATTCCCAAAGGGACATGAGCCCGTACGACCAGAAACAGGTAGCAATAGGCAGAGAATCCAAAATAGGTACCTTGTCCCAGAGGTCTCAACCCGCCAAACCCAAGAATGATATTCACGGCTTCGGCAAACAACATATAACATACCAGACGACAAAGGAAATCGATGATGGAGTCAGATGAAGAGAGGGATGCCAACAAGATTGCGACAAAGGTAAAGATCCCGATATATTTGTTTCGTTTGGTCTGGCTTAGATTTTTCCAAGTAGTAATCATCATGATGCCTCTTTTTTTGTAAAGATTCCCTGAGGTCTGATGAACATGCAGACGACCATCAAGGCAGCAGGGATCAGGTTGTAGTATTGTGGAAACACAATAACTCCAAAGGCATTGGCCAAACCGACCATCAAGGCGGCAGGAAGACACCCGTTCATGTTTCTCATACCACCGATAAGCAGGATAGGCATGATATTGCCGAATACGGAGAGGCCCTCCTTCGGACTCATACCGGTTATGGGTGCATTGACTACACCTCCAAGACCTGCAATTCCCATGCCGATCATGAACATGATGGAGAACAACCTGTTTACATTCACTCCAAGGCAAGCCACCATCTCACGGTCATTGATAATTGCACGCATCAGCATTCCGAGTTTCGTCTTATTGATCATGAACCAAAAAGCAAAGGCAATCACGGAACCTACGACAATCATGAAAATGTAATATATGGGAAACCTGATGCCAAAGAAGGCAATGGAGCCCTTGAGAATCCTGGGCAGAACCAAAAGCCTGATCGAATACCCCCAGAACATGACAATCAGATCACATACCATGTAGGCGACACCGAACGTCAAGAGCATGATGTATAGCATGTTTTTCCCGAATAAGGGACGAACAGCACGCTCGACGAACCAACCAAAGCAGCCTACGATGACAGGCACAATCAGCAAGGCGACAAAGAAATTCAACTGGGCTGCAAGGGTGTAGGTAAGATAGGTCCCCAGCACAAAGAAAGCACCCTGCCCAAAATTTACCATGTTCATGCCACTGATTATCAGTGACATCCCGGAAACCATCATATAGGAGACCATGCCACTGGCCATTCCAGTGACCAGCGTTTGCAGAAAATATGATAAAGACATCTTAAACTCCACTAATGTAGGGGGCCGCTATGGTGCGGTCCCCTTTTGTCCAGTCAATTACAGGGTGGAAAGATCCACAAACTTGTAGTTGTGCTCGGTAGCATATGTCTGCATCTCTTCTTTAGTCGGCAGAGCTTCAGTACCATCGAACACTTTGTAGACATCACCTATTGGTATTGTCCACTTGCCACTCTTGTCTTCGACAGCAGTAACATAGTAGTAGGCATGGTTCATCACGTGATCGAAATCCCTGAAACCGAGATCGTTTCCATAAATAGTATCGAATCTGACGGTGGATAAGGATTTGGTCACGCCTTCAGCTGTCCAGTCATCGGTTGCCTGGAGGGCAGCACAAATTGCCTTGATGCCGATATACCAGGTGTAACCCATATCTGACGGGAAGATTTCATGGTTGTACAGTTTTACGCCAAGATCGTGATAGTCCTGGACCAACTTGTCATTGCCGGGAATTTCACTTTTCCAGAACGGCCACAAATCAATGCCATGGACCTTTCCATAGGGATAGTTCTTTGCCTGGGCCAAAGAAGTGGTATTGGTGGAGTCACACGTATACCAACCGAGGTAATCACATTGATCCCAAAGACCGAATTGCTGCCCTTGGTTGACCAAAGATACAAAGTTGGGTCCGGCTACGGCACCAATGATTACATCAGGCGATTTTCCGACGATTGAACTGATGATCGTGGAGAATTCAGTGGAGGACGAAGCAACCTGACTTGATCCCATGTTCTTGAATCCCGTACCAAGCTTCTTATAGAAGAAATCCCGGCTATCTCCTGAAGCTCCACCGTCGTTTCCAATGAAATAGGCACTCTTGTAGCCTTTGTCAGCTGCATAGTAGGCATTCATGTTTGCAATGGCCCAGGCGTTGAAACCGCAAGAAAACATATACTTGGAAGCGTTTTCAATGGTAACCCGGGTGTTCATCGTGCAGGGAGTGATCATGGGGAACTTATTGTTGTTTGCCCATTGCGCTCCCGTAGGTGCCTCTCCATCACTCTTTGGTCCAAGAATGGCAAGCACTCCCGCCGACTTCAATTCGGTTGCTTTCTGTGCAACATTGGCAGAGTCGGAAGCTGTATCCCTGTACACCAACTCAACCATTTTTCCATTGATGCCACCGGCCTCGTTGATCTCCTTGACGGCCAATTCAGCACCGGCTTCAGCCCATACGACTGTTGCGGCTGCAGCTGAGGAACGATCTGTCAGGACTCCGATCCTCACCGTATCCTTTCCCGTACTTTCAGTCTTCAAAGCGGGAGCTTTGACCGTAGTGGCAACAGAACTCGTTGCCGCAGGGGAATCGCTTTTGCTGCATCCCATCAGTGAGACAACCAGCCCCAGGATAGCAACAGCAGATACCAACACTCTCTTTTTCATTTTTACCTTCCTTTTTCCTTCTCAGGATCAAACACATCATTGGAACGAACAAAATAGTCATAGTTTCGTTGGGCGATGGAGTCCTGGGGATTTTCCACATAGCGATTTTCCAAATCCACCCAGGTTCTATCGGTCAAACCAAACATGCTCATCGTGGTGAAGCACTTGAAACCAGTAGCATCAAAATGGCTATCCACATAATCGTTCGATTGCTCCAGCATTACATGACGGCCGACATCCAGCATTGCCAGCATTGCGGCATGCATCGAATAATGGATTCCGACCAGTTTGTAATTTCCGAGCTCTGCAAGCTGTTTCATGGAAATCTCATTGGAATCATGAGCTTTTCCACAAAGGTCCGGATACCACATCGGACAGTCACAAGCCTCCTTGAGCTTCTTGCAAAGCTCATACTTGTCACCTTTGACCTTATGCATCCAAAGAATGCAAATCATGTCAGCTCCAGTATCCATGTATGCTTTCATGCGCGAGACACATTCCTCAAAATCCTCTTCCGGGTTCGTATCACAGCGTGCAATGAGGAAGCCTGCTTTTCCGTCTGCATCCAGACCTTCCCTTGCCGCCTTGAAACGAAGCACCGCATCCTCTATCGAGAGTTGCCCCTTACGCCCAAGTTCACTTGTATCAGTGACCAAGACTCCGGCGGCTCCGGCTTTCATGATTCGTTTGCATCCATAGTAGGTATTGAGTCCACGTCCAAGTCCGAAACCATCGTCTGCATCGATGATCAGAGGCATATCCGTCATATTGCTGATACGATCAGAGACCTGGCAGAAATCATCGATCGAAAGCAATTGCAAATCAGGAATTCCGGTCAAGGCACAGGCAAGATCGCCACTGCTGACCATGATCACCTCAAAGCCATTCATCTCCGCTGCCTTGGCAGATGCACAGTCGTGCAATTCTGGGACAATGCGAACCTTGGAGTCCTGGATCATGGTACGTAATCGTTTTGAAGCCAATTCCATTTTGTCCCCCTATAGTCTGTCTTTGATGTCAATCTTCTTGAATTCCGCCGGATACCCATCCACATGGTGGCCGACAATGGTATATTCCTTGTCAGAACCGGTGAAGGAATTTTCCAATTCAAGATAATCCTGGGGGGCAAAGAGGGGAGAAGCACTGAAATCAGGTTTTCCCGTTCCTGATGCATGGGTGAATGTATAGGCAACGCTTTGGTTCTTGTAATTCTGAAGACCATGTTCCAGCATTCCTTCCATTGCGGCCTTCATCGTGTAATGGGTGGAACACATTATAAAACCAAGTTCCGTGAGTTGTTCCATGGTGACAGCGGGGACGCCGTTATCGGCCCGGACATCAGCAAAGATCTTCCAGCCAGGAACAATTTTTGCCATTTTCTTGGCAGTTTCGTAGGTGGTAATCTTTACCATCATTGCAATATCAGCACCCATTTCCATTGCAACCTTGAGCCTTTCGCAACCTTCCTCCATCTCCTGGGGAATATCTGGATCTGCATTGGTGCGTGCAATAAGCAAGCAATTTGTTCCCTTCAGGGCTTCAATGGCAGCTTTCACTTTCGCAAGATACTTGTCTCTCGGCAGAATGGAAGTACTTTCTTCCATATCGGCAGAATCTTCCAACTGAATGGCCGCCGCTCCTGCCGCCGCGAGGCGCTTTGCTGAACGATAGACAGCCAACGGTCCTCCGAAACCATCTTCAATATCAGCAATCAAAGGTATGGAACTGGTCTCGGAAGCACGGCTGACTACCCATTCCAAATCCGTCAAGTTGGTAAAACCATAATCAATTACACCATTGAGACTGATGGATACTTCCCCCCCGCTTAGCAGACTGACGGGAAAACCACACATCTCCACGGTTCTGTTTGAAGCACAATCATACACACAGGGAACCAAAAAGCACTTTTTAGTTTCGTTTAGAATCTCTTTCAACGTTTTTTTGCTCGACATACCGATACCAACCTCCTACAGTTAATGCAAACATTTCTTCTCAACTAATTGAGTACTCCATCTAGAAAACTTGTTGTATACTTTAGCAATATTAGTTATCATACAACCGAATTATCCAGTTGACAACAAAAATTTCCATAAATTAAATAGCGTAAATTAAGCTGGTCATTTCACGGTTTTTCGGGAAATAATAAAAAGAGGGAGGAGTTTTGCATGAGGTATTATCTAGGACTCGACAATGGTGGAACAAGAACCAAGGCCTGTATCTATACAAAAGAAGGAGAGGAAATTTCGAGTGCCTCCTGTTCGACCTCGATGTTCGCCAGGCAACCTGGCTATGCCGAGATCGATATGCAGCAAATGCAGGAAACCAATTATCGGGTAATCAAGGAGGTTCTCGAAAAAAGCAAGATCAACGCCAAGGATATTGTAGGAATTTCTGTTTGCGGTCATGGCAAAGGACTGTATCTGGTAAACAAACAAGGAAAACCTGCAAGATATGGAATTCTGTCCAGTGACAACCGTGCCTGGGAATATCCTCTCAAATGGAAAGCTGATGGTACTGCGGAAAAAGTCTACGGGAAAACCTTCCAGCAGATCATGGCACCCCAAGCGGTTTGCCTGCTTGCCTATCTGAAGGATACTGAACCAAAGAGCCTGGAAAATCTTGGCTGGATCTTTGAATGCAAGGATTATATCCGCTTTATCCTTACAGGAAAGGCCTATGCTGAGTTAACGGATTATTCTGGGGCAAATCTAGTGAATCTCAATACCAAGCAATATGACAAGGATTTGCTCAGGTTGTTCGATCTTGAGCAATTTTTCTTGAATCTTCCTCCTCTTGTATCTTCCACTGATTTTTGTGGGGCAATAACTGAAGATGTTGCCAGAATTACGGGACTTGAACCAGGGACTCCTGTATATGGCGGTATGTTTGACATTGATGCCTGCGCCATTGCGTTGCAGGTTACCGACGAGCAACCCATCTGTATGATTGGCGGTACTTGGAGCATCAATGAATTTCTCAGTAAGAAACCCATAGGTGATCATACGGTGGCAATGACCTCCATTTTCTGCGACACCGCGTATTATTTGGAGGAAGAGAGCAGCCCTACCTCGGCGGTCAACCTGGAATGGTGTGTAAAAACCCTATTGCAAGAATTTACCCAGGACTGCAAGCAAAAAGGCAAGGACGTCTACCAAGAATTGGATACCTGGATTGAACGTATTGCAGACGATGATTCCTATCCTCTCTATTTCCCCTTTATCATGGCAAGCAATGTACACCCCAATGCAAAAGCCTGCTTCATCGGCCTTTCGTATTACCACACGAGGCCTCATCTTCTCAAGAGCGTTTTTGAAGGAGTTGCCTTTTCCCATAGGTATCATCTGGAAAAACTATTGCAAGGAAAGTCAACAAAGACACCAAATATCCGTCTTGCAGGGGGCGTTGTAAATTCCAGGCCTTGGGTCCAGATGTTTGCCGATGTCATGCATTTTCCGATTGAGGTCGTGTCAGTAAAGGAAACAGGGACTCTAGGGTGTGCAATGAATATCGGAGTTGCCACCGGGGATTACGAGAACTACCAACAAGCAGCACAAGCAATGGTGAAAGTGGGCAAGATCATTCGACCCAATAAAGCCAGACAAGAGTTCTATGACAAGAGATACCAGCTCTATCTGCAGTTGCTCGATACCCTTGATCCTTTTTGGGACCAAATCAAAAATCTGTAGACATAAAAAAAGGGGAGGTTGGATGAACCAATCTTCCCTTTTTTTATTGCGGATTTTTATTGCATCTTTTGTCCGTAATAAGCGTTCTTTCCATGCTTGCGAAGATAGTGCTTGTCCAGCAATACCTGTTGCATGGCAGGCACCTGAAAATCCGAGAGCATCAAAGAGTGGTAATCCATCATCGCCACTTGTTCCATCACCACGGCGTTGTGCACCGCTTCCAGGGAATCCTTGCCCCAGGTGAAGGGTCCATGGCTATGCACGAGTACCCCGGGCATTTGCATTGGATCCTGATTTTTGAAAGTCTGTACGATTACCTCTCCTGTCTGTTGTTCATACTTGCCATTGATCTCGTCAGAGGTCATCTTGCGAGTACAGGGAATATCACCATAGAAGTAATCCCCTTGGGTGGTACCCAAGGCAGGAATTCCCTGTCCTGCCTGGGCAAAGGAGGTGGCCCAGGGACTGTGGGTATGCACGATGCCTCCCACTTGCTTGAAGGCACGGTACAATACCAGATGTGTCGGGGTGTCGCTTGACGGGTTCAAGTTTCCTTCCACAACGTTGCCAGTCTTTAAATCGACCACAACCATTTCACGGGCAGTCAGGTGCTCGTAACTCACCCCGGAAGGCTTGATTACCATCAATTCCCTTTCTCTATCAATGCCACTGACATTACCCCAGGTAAAGGTCACCAGATTATACTTGGGCAGCATTAGATTTGCTTCAAACACTTCTCGTTTCAATTGTTCCAACATCATTGCACCTCTTCGAATGTATAATATGCCAACTCATCTGTTTCCCTGTTGGCCGAGATGATGACATCCTTGTCCTCCTGCATGAAATGAATGACATTTGCAGGTCCGCAATTACTGTCGAATACTGTCATCGTGTATACTCCATCAATAATTTGAAGCAGAAAAAGCTCTCTTTTTCCTTTTCGATAACCGCAAACCAAGGAGGGTTTTCCGCAGATGTTCCCACCAAAGAGTGGATGCAGGAACTCCAGTTTTTCTTTGGCAGTCCATATCTGCGTATATTTGCCTTTGATGGGTTTATAGACGGCAAGGGTATCGCCATGGAAGGGAGCGATGATTGCAAGTTCCTTGTTCCCGTCTCCATCGAAATCCACCAAGGTAGCATCACTGACAGGAATATCCAGCAATTGCTCGATTCTCCATTTTTCTCCTTTGGCCAACGGGGGAGCAAACAAGAATACTCCATTATCGGCGGAAATCAATGAAGCCGGGCCATTATCCTTGGCTGTCCTGTAATAACCATGGTTATGGAACAGGCCGTCCTTGATTACTTCAAGAGGCAACTGATGTTCTTCATCGAAAACTGTCAGGTCCTCAGGAAGAATCGCTGCATATACTTTCCCGGCACTGGTCCAATCATCCTCAAATGCATGGCAACTCTTTAAAGTGCAAGCGATGAGATAGTGTATTCCCTTGAAATCATATACATCGAATCTATGCACATGCGGCAGGTTTACCAATACATTTCGTTGCCATCCACTTGGCGTGGGGTGCGCATAGGCGATATATGCTTCTTTGGAATCATTGGGGGAAAACATTTTTTGGGTAGTGATAAAACAACCATCGCTGCCAGGAATCTGGGCCATGCTCATTACACCACCAGGTTCCATCCAAAGTGTTTCCTCTATTTTTCCCTGGGCATCGAATACTCTGCAAGGGCCAGCTTTCTCTCCAGCTGCCAAGAAATGGAAAGTATCCTGCCAGAGCAAAGGAGCCACGCAATAACATTTTTCAATGGTATCGATCTTCTTTTTAGTTATCTTGAGCATATTCTTTTCCTCTCTCCTGTTCCCTGTCCAGTTTGTCCAGGATGTTTCTTGCCAGGGTAGCTGCATTGGTGATTTGGTCACGCCAATCACTGTTGCCTGTATACCAAAGTTCAGTCACATAGCGACGTACTTTCATATTCCAGGTCTTTGCCAGGAGCGTCTTGAAATCCACCTGCCCCGTGCCAAAAGGTATCTCTCGATATTTTCCGGGAACAGTTTCCTTGATGTGTGCCGCCAGTATGTGGCCTTCCCCCGTAGAAAGGTCCTCGACCACACTCTTGCCATATAGCAATGAGGCATTGGTCAAATTTCCCAAATCAGGATAGACCTGCAAGAAAGGAGAGGAAATTGTATTCACATAGTGCATTGATTTTTCTACGGTATCCATGAAAGGGGTCTCCATGGTCTCAAATCCCAAAAGAATTCCTTCCTTTGCTGCCATTTTGGCGGACAATTCCAAATTCTGCTCGAATTCTTTTCTCGTGTCTTCAGTGGAAGGCTCGTAATAGACGTCATAGCCTGCAATTTGAATTATTGGAATTCCTGCGATAGAGGCAAAATCAATTGCCTTTTGCATGATTTCGAGATTACGGGAATTGGGACCACCTAGAGGGTACTTCCTGTGTCCACTTAGGCACATGGAGCCTATTTTCATACCGATTTTCCGACCTGCTTCGACAACAGATAGAATTTCTTTCTCATTCCAATCAAGACGGGCTAATTTGGCTTCGGTCTCATCAATGCTGATTTCCACATAGTCGAAACCCGCATTTTTAGCCTCAACGAACTTTTCGGTCCAAGAGAGTTCGCTGGGCATAGCTTTCTCATAGAGTCCAATCAAATAATGTCTCACTTTGTTTTCCTTTACTTTGCTAAAAGTAATGCTGCTGTATACAAACAAGTTTCACAATTCTTTGATGGAACTACAAACGCAAGGATCAACATCTATTGCTGATAATGTTCATCCTTGGAAAGAATACCAGAAAGTGAAGAACAAGGGCAATATGAATGTATTCACCGGCAGCATTAAATTCTCGAATCAGCAGGGCCCTTCTTTTTCTGAGTTGATTACCATTGTCTTGTATGCAGAGAATGTGTATGTGGGTATCAACGTAGGAAAACTTGATCAGTCTTGTGAGGTTCTCTGCAAGAAAGACCAGCTGCTCTATCTCGATACCAAAGACGATAGTTATTCCCTTATTCCCTCCAATCCAAACATGCCCGTCTTTGAGTTGGCTGTGTTCTCTTCTGGTCTTTCCAGGAATCTTGGTACACATGCGTCGATGAAGCCAAGAGTGCATCCTATAATCTCAAAGCCTTGGCTGGCCTTGAATACGGCTTGTACAAGGATTCTAGGCTTCGCGATGTTCCTGTTGCAGTATATGAATAATGGAAAGATCATTTGCCTCCTGTCTTTGCCAAACGGGCCTTGCACTATTATTCAGAGATGGGCCGAGTGGTGAAGGGTGTTGCTGCCTGGAGACAGGGAGATCTCAAAGCCTTTGGCCAGTTGGTATTTGAATCGGGCTATAGCTCGATCAACTACTGGGAGACCGGATGTCCTGAACTGATAGCTATCTATGAAATCATGAAACATATCCCTGGCATCTACGGTGGTCGTTTCAGCGGGGCTGGTTTCAAGGGTTGTTGCGTCGGACTGATAAATCCGGATTACAAGGAACAGATAGCCGAACAAATGACAAAGGAATACCTTGCACTGTTTCCACAGTACAAGGATATCTTTTCCATTCATTTCTGCAAGACGGATGACGGGGTGAGGGAGATATAACTGGAATTTTTTCAACTGATTTTGCTAGTAGTCTCCTGGCACTAGGCTGGGATGTGAGTAAAGTTTAGGCACCATGAAAAAACCAGAGGCTTTATTTGCTATTCGTAATGATTCAATGGGGGAGTTGCCTTGGGAATTTCACCCTAGAATGATGACATAGTTGTCATAGCTAAAAAGTGCCGCACATTTTATAGTGCAGCACTTCAATTTTTTATAGAAAAACTATGTAAAATGTTATTTTACGGTTTTTCTATCAACCAACAGATACTTTGTCAGCAAGTCTTTATGCGCTTCTGTATAGGACTGTGCCTCGACATCTTTGAACTGTGCAGCAAAATTATTGCTTGCCATTATCGCATTCAAGATATTGACAGCACTCTTTTGTACATCTCCCAAGCTTATGTTGATATTTTGTCCGCTCTTATCCTTTACGGTGCCTAAATACTTTACGGTTTTCGTACCGTCACTATTTATGGTGACTTTCACGCATTTACCATAGGCTTCAATGATTTTGTCAATCCTTGCTTGGTCAACATCAACATCGGCGGCAACTGTGGTCGATATTTCAACGGGACCTTCAGGCCCTGGATTGAATTCTCCCCAGCTATAGATTTCCTTCTGGTAGGTACCGTGTGACGTTGTCTTCTCAATCAATTTCACGTGCGGAACACCGTTTTGAAGGAATGTCGGATAAACCATATCCGTGAAGCCTGTCAAAATTACATTCGGATCACCACCTGACATGATGATATCGTTACCTGCATGCATGGAGTAAATTGGCTTTGATTGTCCACCACCCCAGTCTGTCATTACAAAGCCTGTGAAACCCCATTCACCACGAGGGATATCCGTGCAAAGATCATAATCGTCAGCGGCTGGAATGCCCTGATTCAGATTGTACGATGTCATGATTGCCATCGGTTGCCCCTGCTTTACAGCCATTTCAAAACCTTTGAGATAGATTTCACGTAATGTACGTTCACTTATGGTATTGTTGACTTTATTACGGTTTGTCTCCTGATTGTTACAGACAAAGTGCTTGATCGTAACTCCAATTCCAGGAGTGCTTTGTATACCCTTTGTTGCCGTTGCGCCCATGATACCAGTTAAATAAGGATCCTCCGAATAGTATTCATAGTTGCGTCCACATGCAGGATCTCTCTGTATATTCATTCCGGGAGCAAGCCAAACGCTAACGCCATATTCTTCCATTTCCTGTCCTATCGCCGCCGTAACTCCCATAATGACAGTAGGATCCCAGGTCTGGGCAAGTAGGGTTCCTATCGGGAAAGCAGTGCAATAATGGTAATAATCCACGGTCTTACCGTTTTCCATCAATTGATAGTTCTGTGAAATACGCAACCCGGCAGGTCCGTCTGCCATTACGACACCAGGAAGATACTTGTCGTCAATGTTAAAGGTCTCACCTGCGGCTCCGACTACACTCTTCGCCTGGGCACCTACAAACGTGCCATCATTGTATTCACTGAAGATTGCCGAGGACCCAGAGCCATAGCTGCCAACAACAATATTGGATAATTCTTCAAGACTGAACGCCGAGACGAATTGCTCCATGGTGATGGTTCCGTCATAGACATCCTTCAGGGTGTATCCTGAATAATCAATCAACTTTCCATTCTTATCGGCAAACTTAATTACATTCTCATAATAAGAATGCGTCTTACCACTGTAAGAGCCGATTGTTACGGTTCCGCCCTTATGCAGGTATTTAGTTTCGGTCGTAGCGGAAACATATACATTCACATCTTCACTGTCATACACTGAAGCATTGTCATTTGTCTTAAAGCCACTGAAATCCAGCACCAGGATTTTTGCGTTGGTTATTTCCTCTTTTTCACCTGTATAGCTAAAAGGATCAGCATCACCCTTGCTCAGCTCTTTCAAGGGTTTTTCTTCAGTCATCTGATTGCTCAACCTTTCTGTTACGACAAAGTTATCCAGTTCAAGAATGGCAGCGACAGACGTGTTCCTTGACGAATTACCCACACGAATCACGTAGTTTCCTGCATCCATTCGATAAGAAGCGCTCCGCTCGTCATACGAGGACATCTCCGTAGTCTTGAAGGTAAGGGTAAGGGTTTGGGATTGTCCAGGCTTCAACTCGTCGGTTTTTCCAAACGCCGCCAGTTCCTGGTAGGGCTTCTCGAGCTTTCCATCAGGTGCAGAGAAATAGATTTGTACGACTTCCTTTCCAGAATAGGTGCTTCCTGTATTTGTGACTGTCACGGTAACTGCTACATTATCCTTGTTCGCGGTCACATTATCGACAGCAATGGCAAAATCAGTATAGGAAAGGCCATAGCCGAATTCATATGCGGGGGTAATATTGAACGTATCAAAATATCGGTAACCTACATAGATACCTTCCTCATAATCTTCTTGCATCGCCTCACCATCATGGTCGGCAATTGTTGCGGAAGCCGGATAGTCGTCATACTTTTCTGCCCAGGTTGCAGTAAGTTTTCCGGAAGGTGTCACCTCACCTGCAAGGACCTGTACAACGGCGTCGCCACCGCGCTGTCCTGCTTGGGACATAAGCAACATTGCATCAATGCCATCAATTTCATCATAGAAGTTGGTGTCGATTACACCCCCGACGTTCAATACAACGATACACGTATCAAAATTCTTGGCACATTTTTGGATATTGGCAAATTCTTGGTCAGAAAGGTAGTAATTTCCCTTGGCTATCTCTCGGTCCGAACCCTCTCCGGAAACCCGTGCAACGACATAAACAACGGTATTTGAGCCTTTCGCCTTTGCTCTCTTTATATCTGTATCGGTCACTGCCATATCGTCAAGCATATAATTTCTTGCATGCTTGGAAGCTTCATAACCTTCGTTCCAGGCTTTTCCATATGCATCTATCCATTCAGTTGTCGTAACGGTATATCCCGCATTCTGGAAACCCTGCTCCACGTTCACGGTTTCACGTTCATTCACATCCCCTGATCCAGTTCCACCGGAAATAGTATAGTAAGAACCACTACCAAATAGGGCAATATTGCCATTTTTCTGTATCGGTAATGCATTGTTCTCATTTTCAAGAAGAACCATACCTTGGGTTGCCGCATTCAGCGAAATCTTACTATTGGCAATCTCACGTCCCGAAACCTTTGTTGACGTCATCGGTTGAATGAAAGGCAAATCTTTTGTTTCTTCAGCAGATGTTCCTGCAAGAACAGGGTATGAATCCTTGGCGCCTGCACCGAATAAGACCATACTGTTGCATATGACCAATACAAAGACCAGGGTCTTGAAAATCCCTGTCTTACAATGTTTTTTGACCACTTTGTTCCTCCTTGTGTCAAAAAATGATACTTGATGGAAATAAAAATCGTAAAAACCAAAGAGCTTCAGAAATGGATGCCCTTTTCGAGATGTATCCCCGCCTCCCTCGGAATCTCACCTTGCTTACCAGTTTTCAGCATGTTGAATAGGCATAAAAAGCCTACCCCTAAAGACACTGCGGACAGTGTCGAAAGGTTTGTTTTGCATTCCCTATTTCTGTGCAACTTTGCGTTTTTGGATCTTCTTGGCGATACAATGCTCTATTGAAAATTATCTTATTTTGGAAAAAACAAGGCTTTGAATCTCAAAATACCCCCTGAATTGGCACTCCTGAACTTTTGTTTCTATTTCCAGCGGTAACAAGAAGGCAGTACATTGGTTCCCTCCATTCCTTAAAGGTGATCACTTTCAGATATATTGATTCAAGACAAATCAAGAAACTAATTGCGAGGTTCTGCTTACTGGTTTTCCTGACTGTTCAATTTATTTCAAAGTGGTTATTCCGAGTTTTTAAATATTCTTCTATTCTTTCCTTGGTTTTATTGAGGCCCTTGCATGTATTGTGAAACTCGGAATAACTATCTATTAGCTATTTTTACTAGCAAAACCTAGTATTGTCAAGGAAAACTTTCCTCTTTCTGCTAGTAATTGCGAGTCTTCAAATTTTCCCTATCGTATACTTTGAACATGAACAAGTATCAGGAAAGTACTGGGAGTTTCTGGCAGAGAGTGCTGGATCTTCTTGTCGTGAAGCAACTGTCCCAGTCGGACTTGTCCCGCATGACGGGGCTGAGCACCGGATTCCTTTCCTCGGCAATCAAGAGAGGCAATATTCCTGTTTCCAACAATGCGGTGAAGATTGCTCAGGCGCTCGATACAACAGTCGAGTATCTCGTAACTGGGATAGATAAAAGTGCCTTCGGTGAATTTGCAGACGAACCGGATCTCAAATTGGCTTTTCAGACAATAAAGAAAGGAAAATATAATACCATTATTGCCCAGGCTCTCCCTTTTCTGAATCTTGAGCAACAACAGACAATCCTTGCAGTCATCAAGTCCATGGGCATCCCTATTCACGAGCAATGAGAGCCCGATCGATTACAGAAAACCCAGAGTTGATGACTATCCATGAAAGCATGAAACAAACCCCTGGTATGTATTGTGGTGCTGTGTCGGTTTGATAAACCCGGATTACAAAGAACAGATTGCCGAGCAAATGACAAAGGACTACCTTGTCTTGTTTCCTCAGTACAAGGATATCTTTTCCATTCAATTCTGCAAGACAGATGACGGGGTAAGGGAGCTATAGGTTTTTAACTGAACAAAGAGGGGTAAACCTTTTCATCTTGATTATCCATCAATCCTAATGTACTTGAAAACAAACAACCTCCAAAGATGAACTTTCCCCATAGAGTTGGAGAGTTCTGAGAGCCAGGCTACTGATTGACGGTATTGCACCGGAGACCGGTAACCTAGTTTTTTTGTATTCGCTTGTCATTGGGAGGTGCGGACAAAAAGTTGGACTTTTCTATGATATTAACCCAAGACTCCTACGATATTCCATAGGACTTCTGCCACACAACGACATTTTAATTCTCTCTTCATTGTACCAATAGATATAAGCATCAAGTTGTGCACAGAATTCTTCGAGCGATATTCCAAACCAAGAACGCATATGAAAGATGAGTTGGGAATGATGAAAAACGGCAGGATGGAACTTGTGGATTACGCAAGGATGAAACAGCTGATCATGAATTGGGTTGAGGAGTACAATACTGTATGTCCTCATAGCGTATTACATGGTATGTCACCAATTGAGTATAGAATGAGGACGATGTACCATAACGATTATCGTGTCCAATAAAACGTAGCCAGTTCAGCCAGGGGTGCCGCTTTTTTCTTGGAGAGGAAGTAGCAACTTTGCAACGGTATCAAGGGAGCAATAAAAGACTCTTTCTATGGAGGGTTATCATCTTCCCCTTCTGGAGTTGCCTTGCAAGTCCAATACAGGGAAGTATGTGTGATTCATCCACTTCCCTGTAAATCCACATTCCTGCGTATATACAAGAAAACCTCCTTTTGGAGGTTTTCTTGTTGAAGGGATATAGGCAGGAGACAGTCCTAAGTGTCGAGCTTATCGGCAACATTTTCTTCGAATGTAATTTCCTCGGGATTCTTGATTCCCCAACTTCTAAGTAGACATTCCAGGGTTTCATACTGGTAAAGTGACAGGAACGGCATAGCCTTGGCAAAGCGACTGGCAGGTCGGCTCGTGCAAATGTATCGCACAGACTCTTCCAGTTCCTTGTCCCCGATTTCTTTGTCATGGACATCATACCCGGAAACCAGATATTCCACGGTAGTGTTGAGTGCCGAGGCTATGTTCACGGCCGTATCCGCAAGAGGAATTGATTTTTTGTTCTTGGCTGAGGAAAGGGTACCGTCAGCTATCCCTGTCATATGGGCAAGATTAGTCTGAGACATATTTCGTTGCTTGAGCAGGTAGTCGACACGTTCCCAGAATCCTTCCCCACAATTCTTTTTTCGCATGACTATAATCATAACGGAAGTACCAAAAAACGGAGTGGCAAGTTAAAAGAAAAAACCAAATCTTCTTGACATAAGTTAGCTAAGGGCGTAGAACAATAGTAAAAATACGTAAGTAATTAAATTTGAGGGGGTACATACCATAGGTCTAACTTTTGGACCAAGGGGAGTGCAATCAGATAGTAGGGACATCCATGGCCAGGACTTCGACCATTGCATGCAATTCTTGCAAAATGCGAAATGACAGTGCCCACTTGGGTCAGTGGTGTACCTTTTCTTGGTAATGATCGGTTTCCAGGGTATGCCGCTTGATTGCTGTGACTTGCAGATCTCGACAGGTCTTCCTGATTCCCCAAAAACAGGAATATTCCTCTACCCTTGGTATTTCTTGCGTCAGTCGTATGTCGATCATACGTGTCTTGGATACGTTCGAATTTTAAGGAGGATTGAAGAATGAAACGTTTCATGGCGATTCTGTCATGCCTGTTGCTCCTGACTGGGGTTGGCTTTGCCAACGGTTCCCAAGAAAAGAATAGCGACAGCAAGACAAGCGAGAAGAAAGATAATGTGTTTTGGTTGTATGAAACCACCACACCCGAACATGAACAGCATCTGCGGAAAGACCTTATCGATGTTGTCAATAGCCGGGCAAAGGATTATGAAGTAACAATTCGCTTCGATGCGAACTATGACCAGAATCTTCGTACTGCGATGCTTTCCGGTACAGGACCCGATTTGGTCCAGACGGCAGGTCCCTCGTATGTCCAGGAGTTCGCGAATGAAGGATATCTGTATCCCTTGGATGATTTCGCCAAGAGCTATGGTTGGGACAAGACACTCTTTCCGATGATGTTGCAGCTGGGTACCATCGACGGACACCTCTATGCTTTGCCGAAAACGTATGAAACCATGGTTTTGTTCTACAACAAGACCATGTTCGAGAAGTATGGGTGGGAAATTCCGAAAACCTGGGCTGACTACGAGAAACTCTGTAGCGAGATCAAGGCAAAAGGAATAACGCCGATTGTATCCGGGAATGCCAATTGGCGTCCGACCAACGAGCATTATGTAACAATTTTCTTTAACCATATCGCCGGGCCCGAGAATATCAGGAAGGCCTTGGAAGGAAAATTGCCCTGGACATCCCCTTGTTTTGTCAATGCCACGGAAACCTTGAAACGGTTCTTCTCGGAGTACTTCACTCCCGATTATTTTTCCTATTCGGATGAAGATTCACTCTCCGTACTGGCTTCCGGTGAGGCGGCCATGTATCCGTCAGGGACATGGAATTTCCAGAGGATCGACAACTTCTTCAAGGAAACTGGCGAAGAATGGGATTGGGCTCCGCTTCCTTCCGCTGCGGATGTCCCCTATCCATTATATGAGTTGGGAATCGGGGCTACGTTGTCGATCAATGCGAAATCCAAACGACCCGATGCCGTTGCACAGTTGTTGAATACCTTGTTCAGTGACAAACAAGTAATCGTGAATCTGAATGCCGATTGGCCCGGGGAATGGAATTTGCCGATCAATACATTGAATCGAAAGGATTTTGGTGATCGTATCGATCCCCGGTATGCCCGTTGCATAGACGAAATTGGCGATGCCGTGAATGCCGGGCAGTATGGCTACACCACGTGGACATTCTGGCCGGAGAAGACCGATCAGCTTCTTTGGAATTCCATTGAGAAAGTGTTTCTGGGAACAATGAGTGTCCAGGATTATCTGCAAGGACTTGATAGTGCCTTCCAGGCTGATCTGAAGGCAGGTACCGTACCGAAACTTCCTGATTGATTTTCTGATTGCTGTTTTGAGTGAATACCGTGTCGGTCTGCATATGCCAGGCCGGCGCGATTGAATCAAGAAAAAGGAACATTATCGTGACGAAAAAAATTCGAACAGGCTTGCAATCTTCAGATGGATTGTTCATGGTGCCTGCATTGGTCATCAATTTTTCTGTAATACTGATTCCTGCCATAGCAACTGTCTTGCTCTCCTTTACGGAGTGGAACGGTCTGGGGATCCCTACATTTAATGGGATACATAATTTCATTGAGCTGTTTCATGAACGAAATTTCTATACAGCAATCACGAACAATATCAAGTGGACTATTTTTTTCTTGCTTGTACCTATCATGATTTCTTTGGTAATTGCTGTCATCCTATTGTTCGTCAATCGGGGACGAACAGCCTTGCAATCGATTTTCTTTATTCCCAATATCATCAGCCCTGTTGTCATCTGTGCAATATTTGGGTCCATGATATTGCATCCTCGGAGCGGTATCCTCGGATATATCAATCATCTGGGCATATTCTCGACGAATCTGGTCAATCCCCTTACACAAATCGGACAGTCGATCTGGACTTGTATGTTCATCGATTGCTGGCATTGGTGGGGGTTCCTCGCGGTCATATTCCTTGCGGCGATGAGGCAAGTCGATGAGAGCATCATCGAAGCCTCTGAAATCGACGGTGCCGGGTTTTGGCGCAAGTTCTTCTCGATCATCATCCCGTCTATCAAAAGCAACATCATGTTCATGATGTTGATGACGATCATCTGGTCGTTCTTGACCTTCGACTATATTTGGATTCTCACAGGAGGGGGTCCTGCCAATAGCTCGGAAATGTTGTCCACGCTTTCCTATAGGGCTTCCTTCTATACGCATGAAGTGGGGAAGGGGTCGGCAATTTCTTTGATCATGAGCCTGCTTGCCGGTATCGTGATTGTTTTCTATGTACGAATGCAATTACAGGAGGAGGATGCCGTATGACCTGTCGTCAAAACAGATTCGGAACCTCCATGATGTGGGTGCTTTTAATCCTCATGACCTTGATGACGCTGTTGCCGCTCTCCTTGATGGTCCTGAATAGCTTCAAGACGAGGATGGAAATCACCACCAATCCTCTCTCCTGGCCTAAGGTCCCACAGTTTGCCAACTACAAGAATGCCTGGGTCCAGGGCGAAGTCTTTCATGCGACCGTCAATAGCCTTGTGCTTGTCGTCGGTACGTTGGTGATAACCATTGTATCCAGTTGTATGGCAGCCTATGCTCTTTCGCGCAAGCAGATGCGGTTCACCAATGGCCTTTCCGTTTATTTTCTCGTCTGCAATACGATTCCCAAACAATTGTTCATCATTCCCTTGTTCTTTATGTTGCAGAAGCTGGGGCTTATAGACAATTTGGTTCCGATGATGTTCGTTTACAGTGCGATTTTCAGTCCCTTTGCCATTTTCCTGCTGCATACGTATTTCATTGGGATCAGCAAGGATATCATCAATTCCGCGGTAATTGACGGAGCCTCTTCCTGGCAGGTTTTCTGGAAGATTGTCTTGCCCTTGGTACAGCCTGGTATCCTTACCGTCGCCCTGATTGTAGGGCTTTGGTGTTGGAATGAATTCTTGTTCGCCGTTACGTTCCTGCAATCGGATTCAGTGACGACCCTTGCCGTTAAGTTCTATGGATTTACCAGCAGATACGTAACGGAATGGGGCAGCATGATGGCCTTTGCCGTCATGGTTTCCGTGCCTGTCATCATGTTCTTTGTATTCCTGCAGAATCGATTCATCGATGGTATGACTGCAGGTGGTGTAAAAGGTTGATAAAAGGAGAAATGAAATGAATACAATGTGGCTGACCTATTCTGAATCGATCGCTACCGAATATCGGCAATGCCTGGATGAAGGACTCGAGGTCAAGCAATTCGAAGATGCAGTGAAGACCATAACCGAGATGTTTGCCAATGGCCATGGTATGGAGCAGGAGGCAAAGGCTCTTGCAAAGAAATTGCATGAGGCACCCCGTAGGCCCGACTTTCCCTACAGTGAGCCTTCCGATTTACAAACCATCAAGGCAGAGCGGTGTCTGGCAAACCATACAGACCGGGTTCCTGTACCTTCTGACTTGTACCGCAGTATATACGGAGCCTGGCTGGGCCGTTGTGCCGGATGTCTGCTTGGACAGCCCGTAGAAAGTTGGATGCAAGATAGAATCATCGGAATGTTGAAGGATACTGGTAACTATCCTCCTCGTCATTATTTTTCTTCTGCCGTTTCGTCAAAGATCCGTGAGAAGTACGGTATCAAGGATGAGGGGCATGTATATGGAAGCAATACGGTCAATTGGATAAACAACGTTGCATACGGTCCTGAAGATGACGATACAAACTATACCATACTGAATCTGAAGACAGTGGAAGAGCATGGAAAGAACTTTACGAGCGAGGATATGGCGGAAAGTTGGTTGATGAACTTGCAATTCTTGCATGCCTGTACCGCTGAACGTATTGCCTACCGCAATTTCACCAATCTCATATTGCCCCCATACTCCGCTTCGTACGAAAACGCTTACAGGGAATGGATCGGTGCACAAATCCGTGCAGATTTGTTCGGCTATATCTGCCCTGGGGATCCTGAGGCAGCGGCGGCCCTGGCCTGGAAGGATGCATCCATCTCCCATACCAAGAATGGCATCTATGGGGAAATGTTCATTGCCGCAATGATATCGAGAGCTGCTGTCAGTCATGATATGGTCGATATCATTGAAGCCGGATTGGGAGAGATTCCTGAACATTCACGGCTTTTTGACGCTATTGAAACCGTACTGGTTTGGTTCAAGGAAGGAACGCTGTCTTCTGAAGATTGTCTTACATGTATTCATGCTCGTTTTGATGAGCGGGTAAGTCATGATTGGTGTCATACAATCTCCAATGCCATGATTTGCGTGGTTGGATTGTTGTGGGGGAATGCTGATTTTGAAAAAACAGTCGGTATCTGTGTATGTGCTGGTTTCGATACTGATTGCAATGCCGCCACTACTGGTTCCATTGTCGGAATGATGGTCGGTTCCGAGGCCTTGCCTTCTTCTTGGATTGAACCATTACACGATACGATAAAAAGTGGTATCGATGGTTTCGGGATGATGCGCATATCGGATCTTGCTAGGCGAACGGTCGAATTGATATAGGGATAGCAAAGCTTCCTTTTAACGGTTTCAAAAAAAGAAGCAATAAAACAATATCTATGAAAGAGGAGATTTTTTTCATGAACATAGTAGGTTTGGGTTCCATTGCGATGGATACGATTCTCAATGTGGATGTGCTTCCCAAGGAAGATGCTTTCTGTGTTATAAAATCAACCCGGTTGCTTCCCGGGGGAAGTGGGGCAAATGTAATTGTACAGGCGAGTCGGCTTGGAGCCTCTTGCGGTTTTATTGCCAAGATAGGTAACGATATGCAGGGAAAAGAACTTCTTCGGGTTTTCGACAAGGAAACAATCGATCATAGGCACATGGTTGTCCAGGATTCCGGGACAACGTTGCATACCGATATTGTCGTCGATGAGACTGGTGGAAAATTCATCATGCTCGATATGGGGGACTGTTTCTTGAATTTGAAGACTGATGAAGTGGATTATTCATATATCAGTAATGCGGATGTCTTTTACACGGATCTTATGCCCTATTCTTCAGCATATGCAGGGCTTCGGGCGGCTAAACAGGCAGGGTTGAAAACTGCTTTTAATATGCAGGTCGGTCTTCCCCAGATGAAGGGTTTTGGTATCGACAAGCAACAGATTCTGGAATCCCTAGCCTATGTTGATCTTTTTGCTCCTTGTCGCGAAGGGCTCTATCAACTATGTGGAACCGAAGATCTTGATGTTTGTGCTCATTTATTACATGACTATTGCCCGGGAACTTTATTGTTTACTCTTGGCTCCGATGGTTCCGTTGCGTATGATCCCTCGGGAAAAAAGTATAGGCAGGAAGCCTTGTCGGGGAATATCATTGACACTACAGGTGCCGGCGATTCCTATATGGGAGCAATGCTGTATCAGTATCTATTGCAAAAACGATCGCTTTCTGAATCAATGGAATTTGCCGCAATTTGTGCATTATTGACTTGTGGTGGCACAGGAGCGAGAAGTTGTCCTACTTTGGAGGCTGTCAATGGCTATCGAGCATAATGTATCCAGAGCGTATGGAGCTTTATTGGGGGTTGCAATAGGGGATGCTTTGGGAATGCCTGTGGAAATGTGGTCCCGCAAACATATCAAGGACCGTTTTTCCTGGATTGATAGCTTTCTTCCTGGTCCCGATGACAATTCCATTTCTGCAGGCTTTGTCCCTTACGAGACTACTGACGATACCTATATGACTATGTTGGTTGCCAAAAATCTTTGCGATAACCATGGTTCATATTCCATCCAAAGGTTTGTCGATGAGGTTTTGCAATGGGATCGTGAAGCGGCAAAGACCAAGACTGTCATCGGGCCCAGCACACGATCTGCCCTGGAAAAGATACAGAAAGGGATGACACCAGTGGAAGCCGGGAAAAACGGCATTACCAATGGGGCTGCAATGAAGATTATCCCGGCTGGATTGGTATCATCTTTGGAATCCGGACAGTCCCTTGTCTCCTTGGTGCATGAAATTTGCAAACCGACCCACAATACTGACTGTGCAGTCGGTGGTGCATGTGCGATAACTGCATTTGTTGCCGGATGTCTTGCAGGAAAGTATGATTTGCCTCAGTTATTGGACATTGCCTGTTCGTATGCATCTATCGGTGAACGTGTTGGCTATGAGACCATTGGCCCTTCAGTGGCAAAACGAATTCACTATGCACTCGAAATAACAGAGGGTGAGCATAATGATGACACATTTCTCGACTGTCTGTACTATCGTGTGGGAACGGGCTTGCCGATTATCCAGACGGTTCCTGCAGCTTTTGCCATTGTCAAGCATGCAGGTGGAGACTTATTGACAGCTGCAAAACTTGCGGCAAATGTCGGGGGCGACACTGATACCATAGGAGCGATTGCCTGTGGAATGTGCGGTGCCTATCAAGGTGCGGATGCAATACCCTTAGATATAAAGGAATCGATAGAGAAACAGAATCCCTTTTCCTTTCTATCGATTGCTGAACAGCTGATTGAGATTCGTTTTCTGTAATCTATTCAGCTTTGTCCTCAGGGCAAAAGAAGTTCAAATAAGAAAAGCATCATTGTAAACTGAATGAGGATCTTTCTATCCACGATGAGACAGACAGGTACCTGCACGATACTCATCATTTCTTTTATGATCCGGGGAATTCTCTATGTGTATCGTTCAGTTGCAGCCAGTCTGACACAGTTGAATCCTTCCTTGAAGGAGGCTTCGATAATTGCCGGAGCCTCTTGGTTCTATACATTCAGGAAGGTGAGTGTACCTCTCATTCTTCCTGCGATCATCAGAGGTTCCATCCTTACCCTTACGACGCTGCTTCAGGAATTGAGTACGACTATTTTGTTATATAGCGGGAAGATCTGTACCGTTCCTGTCCAGATCTATGGAGCTGTCTCCGATGGTAGACTAGGTGAGGCAAGTGCCCTTTCAGTGGTTCTGTTGGTGGTTGTCGTTATCAAAGAGTATGGAACTCTCTGTGACTTTTTCAAATCCAAATTGTAAGCTTGATTTTACACTACCTGCAGTACCTTAAGATTAATTTATCTCTTATCCTTTCACATCCTGTAACTGTTCAAAAACTTCAATCAGCTGATGGTATCCATTAAGAAAGATAGGATATAACTGCTTGTATTTCTTGGCTAGAACTCTATCTGGCTCATAATATTTTACTGATGGATTTATCTTTTCTATAACAGAAAAATCCGGGAAAATACCAACCCCTATACCTGCGCAGAGAATGGCTCCGAGCGAAGTTGCTTCCACAAGATACTTGGGGACTGAAATTGTCCTGTCCCAGACCGAAGCAATAATTTTCAGCCATGCATTGTTTCTTGCACCTCCTCCAATTATTCTCATCTCAAGAGGGCCTGCACTAACTTCAAGAGCATCCAATATAACTTTCAAGTTGAAGGCTACCCCTTCCATGCAAGATCTAAGCATATCGAAGGATGTCGTTGAAGCATTAAGGCCTATGAAACATCCTCGTGCATTTGAATTCCACCAGGGACTTCGTTCTCCCATCAGATAAGGAAGATATATAAGATTACTTTTATTTCCTTCATCTTTTTTCGTAAGGGACGATTCGATCTCAGTATTGACCCTATCGAATATCTCTTTTTTGTTTGTCTCAAAATCTGGGTAAACGGTACGGAGCAGCCATTCCAGGGAATGCCCTGCACTTTGCATTGTTCCCAAAGCCATATAATGTTTTCCATCCAAATAGATAAAAGAAAATGTTACTTTTTCAGGATCGGTAAGCATCGAATCACTAATTGTACCATTCCATGAGGAAGTCCCGAGAATATTGTAACCAAGCCCTGGTCGATATACCCCGGCACCAGCAGTAGCACAGCAACCGTCCCCACCTCCAATGACAACAGGAGTTCCTTCTCGCAAACCAGTTTCTTTTGCTGCCTCGGAAGTTATATATCCGATAATGGAGGTTGATGGATAAAGAGGAGGAAATTTTGCAAGAGGGAACTCCAAGTATGAAAGCAACTCCTTCCAATAGCATTTATTTTTCTGATCTAAAATACCCAAGTGGGAGGCATCGGTATAATCTGATGCAAAAATTCCAGTTAGTTTATGTACAATGTAGTCTTTTGCCTGAAGGAACATATAAGTTTTGTCAAAAAGAACTTTTTCATGGTCCCTGAACCAAAGCATTTTAGCAACTGCATAGGTTCCGTTCAATCGATGTCCTGTTTTTTCATAGAATGTATTTTCAGAAGCAAAAGCATACAGCTTTGGAATGGAAGAAATACCCCTTTGGTCACACCAAATCATTGCTTTCCGAAGGGGAACTCCTTGCGTATCTACTGGTAGGCAACTATTCATGATGGCACTGAAGGACACTGCGGCAATCTGTTCGGGTTTAATCCCACTTTGTTCAATCAGTAATCGACTGGAGTCACAAACAGCAGACCACCAATCTTCTGGGACATGTTCAACCCAACCCTCTTGGGGATAATAGGTTGTATATCCTTTTACGACATCCCCTGCAATGGAAAGTGTTTCAGTATCGAATAGAACAGCTTTATCACCACTGGTTCCAAGATCATGAGCAAGCAGATATGTATGCATGAAGAACTCCCCAAAATATATGTCATCCCCGTTGAATGCTTGGCATTCAACATGGTGCCTGAGGTTTTGATCCAACGGGGATGAACAAAGCAGATAAAAATAAGTTTATAAATCGTATTTCTTGATCATGGATCTGATGAATTTTATACCTTCATGAAGAAATACATCGCCACTGGGGGCAAGTTTTCTCCATACCCAAGTGGACATATTATCGGTAATATCAGAAAATCCTTCCATTCCAACACGACCATGATAGTCGTTTTCTTTCAAAGCACGAAAAACCCCTTCCCAGTCAACATGGCCTGAACCAGGAATACCCCGATCATTTTCGCAAAAATGATAGTGGCAAAGCCTTCCTCTAGCAAGTTTTGTCGCTTGGTAGAAATCTTTTTCCTCGACATTCATGTGATAGGTATCAAGATGCACCTTCACGTTTTCCAAACCAATCATATCAAGTAGATTAATCGCCTGTTCACACGTATTAAGCAAATTGGATTCATATCGGGTAACAGGTTCCAAACCAATGGTAATACCAAATTGCTTTGCATATATCCCTACTTCATGAAGGGATTCTGCAGACCATTTCCAGTCGTCACTCGTTGGCGGTAAAGTTGCTGGTTTACAGTACTGGCTATAAAGAACTCCTGAAAAACTATCTGATTCAACGGCAGCTGTTGCATCAACACACTGTTTCAGATACCGGATACCATTTGAGCGATATTCCGGAACCTTGCTCGTTATATCTTGCTCAGCTGCAAGAATGACATTCGACGTAACAACATCGATACCAACTTCATTCTTTCGCTTCAATACTGCTTTTGAGTCAAAATCCTCAAGCTTCATCAAGGGAATCTCAAGGAAATCAAGATCTTCCTTTTTTGCTGTATCAAGAATATCCAATGTTTTGTTTGACCACTCGGAACACCAAGCATATGCATGAATACCTAATTGCATGGGTTAATTCTCCTTAAGGCAATCATTGATTAACAAGCTAGCTCTCAACTATTCTTAGTTTTTGAGCTAGCAATGCTTTTTCCTAGAAATACCAATCGTTCATGACAGATTTATCCCAATCAACACATCCACTGTCACCACCAAGGATAACTTTACCCTTTATTGTGATCGGACCAAACTTGGGAATGGATTGTCCTTCAGTAATAGTCTTTCCATCAAGCAATTCCTTGGCAAGCCAAACCTGTACATACCCAGCGTCTGCAGGTCTCCAAAGTGAAATTGCTGATACAGACCCATCTTCAATATATGGTTTTACCATGGAAGGGACTGACGATCCGACACTGACGACCTTTCCTACCATGTTCTTTTCCCGTAAAGCTTGGGCAACACCAACAGGAGAGGCTGCAGCACAAGTAACTATTGCATTGAGCTTGTCTCCGTAGGTGGCAATCAATTCCAAAGTTTTTTCATAAGCAGTCTGCGTGTTTTCATTATCTACAAGTGGGGTAGGCGTAAGCAAATGCCAGTTAGGGTATTTTTCCTTCTGATATGCTATTGCTGCCTTGAATCGTTCCATATGGGTTTCTGCGGTAAGGTTTCCTACAAAGAAAGCATAATTACCGGATTCGCCGCCAAATTTGACAATATCATCAATGAAACGGCGACCCATGACGGCATTGTCAAAAGCCTCAATATCAAAAGATACATTCTGGGCAGAAGCAGCTTCATGTGAAATAACGATAATACCTGCATCCTGTGCTTTCTTCAGAACCGGTTCAAGAGCTGCCGGATCATTAGGGACAACAGAGATGGCATCAACACCCTTCGCTATACAGGACTCAATCAAGGCCACCTGTTGTGCAGCATCAGCTTCAGCAGGTGCAAGCATGTAGGCATTCACTCCCAATTCCTTGGCAGCTTCTTGTATGCCGATCTTCATATCATCGAACCAAGGATGTTCCAGTTTAACAACAATTGCAATTTCATAGGGCTTGTCACCTTTTGGGGTTTCTTTGCCCCCTGATGCAAATACTAAAGTTGAACAAGCTAAGACGCCCAACAGAACCATCAATAATTTCTTCATAATTATAAAATCCTCCTTAAATTATGAAACGTTTAACCTCATGGGTAATTATATTGTCAGGTTCAAGGAATTGTCAAATAAAATAACTGGTTCCGAAAAAAAGATATAGTTTAAATGTTTATTTGTTTATCTTTAAACAAGATGCTCTTTTTATCAATTGGGTCTGAATGCGATGTTCGCAAAAATTTGTATTCGAAACTGTTCCTGATAATCTTGCAAGAATAACTTCAGCAATAGTCTTTCCCAGTAAAATAGTATTTTGTTTAACCGAAGTTAACGAAGGACTGCACATACTTGACCAATCGTAATCATCAAAAATAACCATTGAAAGATTTTTGGGGACAGCTATCTTGTTGTCATTGAGGAATTGCAAGGCTCCCAGTGACATCATGTTATTTGTAATGAAAACGGCAGTGATATCAGTGATGTCCATTAGTTGTTGCATGGATTGGTACCCACTGAATTTTCGTCCATCACCATTTAGCATGAGGTTTCTATCCAAAGGGATTCCATGATTCTCAAGAGCTTCAATATACCCCATTTCGCGTTCGACAGTTGACGTTAATCCTGACATACCTGATATAATCCCAATTCGTTTATGTCCAAGGGAAATGAGATACTCTACAGCCTCAAGGGAACCTTTCCTATTATCTGAAAGGACACAATCCGCATGCATATTTGCTGGAATCCTATCAAAGAAAACAAGAGGGAAATTTGCAGGTAACATGTTTTTAAGATAGAAGTTATTAACTGTACATGGCGCAATTATCAAACCATCGATGGCATGGTCCAATAAATGATCAACCTGTTCCTTCTCAAGATTTACTTTTTCATCAGTATTAGCCAATATCAAGTTATATTTTGCCTCTCTCAGGCTTTTTTCAAGACTTACTGCCGTCTCCAAAAAAAAAGGATTACTCATATCGGCCATCAAGAAAGCAATAGACCCTGACTTTCCGCTTTTGATATTAGATGCAAAATGATTTATCCGATAATTCAGTGTTTCGACAGCCTGATGAACTCTAGCTTCCGTTGCTGGAGCTACATGCTTTGTCCCGTTGATAACATAAGAAACAGTTGCAATGGAAACCCCCGCCAACTCCGCAACTTCTTTGATTGTGCTCATAGAATCAACCCTCTGCTTTACCTATCCATATACAAGTTGTTAAATGTTTAACTTGACAGATAAGGAAATGTGTTTTTAAAATAACCTTGCTACTAAATAATGAGTGAACATTACATTGTTGTCAACGGATTCTGACAAATAGAACATTGCTCTGGAAAATGTTTTGGCTAAAATTAAGGAGATAGACCCGTGGTTCAAGATTTTTTAAAAATTCATCATGTCTATAAAACATTTGATGCGGTTAAAGCTTTAGTTGATGTTAACCTTTGTATTAAGCAAGGGGAAATCCATTGCATTGTTGGTGAAAATGGTTGCGGTAAATCTACTTTGATGAAAATTATCAGTGGTGTTCTTTCTTATGATCCCTTGGATGAGAGTTACCTCGAAATCTGTGGCCATCGAATGGAAAACTATACTCCTGCTATGGCAATGCATGAAGGAATACAAGTCATCTATCAGGATTTGGCTTTATTTCCCAATTTAACAATAGCTGAAAATATCCTGACTAATGATCGCATAGCTAATCGAACCCCATTTATTAATTATCGGAAAATGTATAACCAGGCTGGAAAGGCATTGGCAGAAGTCCAGCTGGAGGTCGATTCCCATCAGTTTGTAAATAGCCTTTCGATTGCCCAGCAACAATTGGTAGCAATATCAAGAGCTATAACAAATAACGTTAAGCTCTTGATTATGGATGAGCCAACTGCAAGTCTTGGGAAATCAGATGTTGACCATCTGATTCAAATAATTCTTGCCTTGAAGAAAAGAGGGGTATCAGTCATCTTTATCGGACATAAACTTGATGAGGTAATAAAAATCGCTGACAGTATTACCATTATCAGAGATGGTCATATCATTGAGCAAATTGATGATATAGCCACTGTATCCGAACATGATATTATCCATCTCATGACAGGAAAAGAAGAAGCTGAATACGAGAGTTATACTCCTATTATTGATAAAACCCAGCAACCAGTGCTGGAATTGATTGATTTTAATAAAAAGGGATTATTCAGAAATATTAACCTGGAATTATTTCGAGGTGAAATTTTAGGAATAATTGGTCTTGTTGGAGCGGGCAGAACAGAATTGTTTTCCACTGTTTTTGGACTTGAAAACCCAGACTCAGGCAGTATTTTCATTGATAGGAAATTGGTTTCAATTAACACAGTCCAAGATGCAATTCAACAGGGCATTGCCCTTGTACCTGAGAACCGACTGACTGAAGGGTTATTTACCAAAAAAACAATCAAAGAAAATATTAACGTAACAACTTTGGATGACCATATTTCTTCCATTGGGCTCCTAAAAACTGATGAACTTGAAAAAAATTCCCAGAGTTGGGTGACAACGCTGAAAATCAAGACAGAGA
This sequence comes from uncultured Sphaerochaeta sp., assembly GCF_963676625.2. GTDB lineage: Bacteria > Spirochaetota > Spirochaetia > Sphaerochaetales > Sphaerochaetaceae > Sphaerochaeta. The sequence continues at coordinate 784,448 of NZ_CAXXYB010000004.1, read as the reverse complement.
ATCATAACAATATCACTACATCACTCTCTGGTGGAAATCAACAACGTATTGTCCTGGCAAAATGGTTGGCGACCAATCCCCATATATTGATTCTTGATGGACCGACCATCGGAATCGACATTGGGGCGAAGGCTGAAATCCATCAGTTTATCCGGCAACTAGTCAAAGATAAAAACATTGCGGTTATTATGATCACCGATGAAATTTCCGAAGTAATGAAGAATTCTTCTCGGATACTTGTCATGAGGGATGGGGAATTCGTATTGAACTCAGACAGAAAAGATGTTGATGAAAATAAAATCAGACACGCACTTGGAATTGCCTAGAAATATAATTACGAGGAAAAAAATGAATAAACTTTACAATGCAATCAAACGTAACCATAATGGACAGGAATTTTTCCTTTTCCTTCTGATTATTGTTCTGATTGTCATAATTTCACTTATCAGCCATACCTCCTATTCCCTTGAATCCTTTTTTGATTTGCTGAAAAGTTCCAGTGCCTATTTAATTATGGCTATTGGAGTACTTCTTGTCATGCTTTCAGGTGGCATTGACGTATCGTTCTCTTCAATTGCTGCAGTAACTGCCTATGTAACCATTTTCTATCAAAACTCGCATGGGGGAGGGAATGTTTGGCAAGCCTTTCTGATTGCTGGGTTCCTTGGGATTTGTTTGGGTGCGGTCAACGCCGTACTTATTTCTCTTTTTAATCTACCGGCTCTTATTGTAACACTTGCAACTTCAAACATATTTTTTGGATTTTTATTGGAAAATGCGCCGACAGCCCACCTGTCAAAAATTCCTGAATGGGTAAAAGGATTTGGTTCTGGCAGAATCATTGAATTCACCAATGCTTCCGGAAGCACCTATGGGTTATCCTATCTAGCAATAACAGCAGTTGCTCTCTTGATTGTATTTTCTATCATTCTTAAATATACAGGTTTAGGAAGAAATATTTATGCTATAGGCAGCTCCCGGGAAGCGGCTAGGCGTGCAGGTATTTCCATTTGGCGAACACAATTCTTTATTTACTGTTTTGTTGGGTTCCTTGCCGGAATTGCTTCAATTCTTAATACCTCACTCATTTCTTATGTGAATCCATTCAATATCCAAAGTGTAACCATGGATGTTATTGCAGCGGTAGTTCTCGGAGGAGCTTCCCTTTTGGGAGGAAAAGGAACAATCGTGGGTTCTTTTCTGGGGGTTGCGATTCTATTTCTTATCAAAAATAGTCTGGTTCAATTGGGTGTTCCCTCAACATGGGATTCTGTCATAGTTGGTAGTGTTCTGATAATTAGCATTGGAATTACCATGATCCGTTCTGACGAAAACTAAGGAGAAAGTTATGAAATCCCGCTACAAATATTTTATTCTCAAGGACTCAATGCTATATTTTCTATTGTTGCTTTGCGTTTTCCTTGTACTAAGTATGATTGAACCAAAAGCATTTCTCAGTAAATTCAATCTACAATCCATGGCTTTCCAAGTTCCTGAATTTGGAATTCTTGCATTAGGGATGATGGTTACTATCATTACTGGGGGGATCGACCTTTCAATCATTGCAAATGCAAACCTTTCAGGAATCTTTGCTAGTCTTGTCATGTACAAATATCTGGAAACAGCTGGAAACAATCCGAGTTCTTTCTTGATAATGGTAATTATCATCTTAATTTGTATGATTAGTGGCTTGCTCATGGGATGTTTTAACGGATTGCTCATTTCAAGATTACGTATTCCAGCTATTCTTGCCACATTAGGAACCATGAAATTATTTGACGGGATTTCTACCGTAATTACTGGAGGGCAATCTTTACGAAACTACCCTGTAGTTGTTGCTAAACTGGCAAATGAAAGTTTTCTTGGAATTCCGATTTCTTTTTATATCTTCATTTTCATCACGTTTTTAATGTGGGTCTTGATGGGGAAGACAAAACTTGGTTATACGATTTATATGTATGGGGAAAATCCTCTGGCTTCAAAATTTTCCGGCTTGGATAACAAGGCAACACTTTTAAAAACATATTGTATCAGTGGTGTTTTGGCAGGATTAAGTGGACTGATAATGATGAGTCGCTTCAACTCCATTAAAGTTGGATATGGAAATTCTTATCAGTTGCTGACTGTTTTGGTTGCCATCATGGGAGGTGTCAATCCCAACGGAGGAAAAGGGAAAATACTGTGTGTAGCATTCTCTGTTCTTACCCTCCAATGTATTGCAAGTGGTTTTAATATTCTTGGTTTCACCAATTATGTGCGAAACATTATATTTGGTACTGTATTGATCGTTGTTATGATGATAAATTTTCTCTATCCTCTTATTTCCAGCAAAACTGTATTTAAAAAGCAAAAGAAAGCAATAGCATTTGTATAGGGGCTTTACAGGAAGTGATTAATGGAGTTAAAAATATATTCATATTAATAAAGTAGGTGGAAATCTTGTACTTTCCACCTACCATTCAAGTAACCCGAAGGGATTGCTTCTGGCTTTTCAATACAGAATTAGAACAGAGTTTGTCGTCCATTATTTATGGCCTAGGTCATCAAAGAGGTAACCTGTAATTGGTGGGGGATGAATAAATACACCAATAAATAAAGAGTATATGATGTCGTATTAGATACTTCAGCATTAAACAAGGCCAATGCAAGCTTTCAATTTCCAGTCTGCCGGAGAGGTGGATCTATAATAATTTGGTTACACTTTTTTTATCCACTAATTGAATCTAAACTGTAAACAGAAAGAGTTGCATTGTGATTTTTCAACAATATTCTGCAGAATTGGATGTTTCTGTATCTGTATTTCGAGTATCTCCGATTATATAGAAAGGATGAGTCATGTCTTTTGCTGTCTATTGTCCTATTTCCAAGGAAGAAATTTCATCCTTGTATACCTGCATAAGGTGTTTGAGAAGGGCTGTGATAGCCCCATCGATGTCTTTTGAATCAAGGTGTTTGAGAATATCCTTGTGCATGCTGAGTGCCTCATTGCTGTTGCCTTCAGTAAATGTTTTCGTTCGAAAAAGTTCTGTCTGGGTACGAATGGAATCATAATATGTCTTGAGTTGTTCGTTATGAACTGATTCTACAATGGCAGAGTGGAAAGCACGGTCATATTGGAGAAAAGAACTGAAATCGTTTTTTTCTGAAGTGAAGTTTTCCTGGATGGCATGTAATTTTTCTGTGAGTTTCTCAATATCATTGCCACATGCAGCTTTCAACGCATATTTCTCGATCATGATCCTAATCTCGGATACTTCCTTGACATCTTTTTCATGGGGAGTAGTAACATATGTTCCGCGATTGGGTGAAATGGTCAAAAGTTTTTCCTGGGAAAGACGGTCCAGTGCCTTGATGACTGGAAATTTACTTACACCAAAAGAGGATGCGAGAAGTCCTACATCAAGGCGTTCTCCCCAAGGCAAAAGCCCTCCGAGAATCATTTCTTTGATTTTCTTATAGCATTCATTGTTTAGTGTGGGGGTACTGATTGGTTGCACCCAAGAAAGTTTTTTATCCATTTGTCCTGCCCCTTCTATAATATTCTATCGTCATTTACTTGCCAAGCACAATTTCCAGTTCCCTGCGAGAAGGGATAGAATCCATTGATCCAAGCCTGGAAACCGTAATGGCAGATGCTTTTGTTGCTTCTGTCATGGATTTCGTGACATCAAACCCATTTGCTCTCATAGCAAGAAAATAGCCTAGGAAAGTGTCGCCTGCTGCGGTGGTGTCCCTGACAGTGGCTTCAACAATGGGACAAGCCAACCTAATGTCATGATAACCATACAATGATCCTTCTTTTCCTATAGTCAAAAGGATTTCTGTTGAAGGGAAGTTTTTTACGAGGTGTCCAAGGATTTCATTATAGCTGCCTTTGTTTCCAGCAAGTGCTGCCCCTTCAATTTCGTTGACAACAAGCAGATTGACTGTATCTAAAGGAAGGCTGAGAAGAGATTCTTCCATGGGGGAAGCATTAAAACAGATTTTTAATTGGTGTTCGACTGCTTTTGCAAAGAGGTATGCGAGGTTGTTTATTTCGTTTTCAAAGACAACCCAGTCACCTTTATTGCATTTTGAAAAAACTTGGTCGATATATTGAGTGTCGTTGGCTTGGTTTCCACCTCCATAGAGGACGATTCCATTATTTCCTTTATCATCTACCAAGATATCAGCAGTTCCCGTCTGAAGGGTTTTCTTGTCTTGTATAAGTGATATATCAACGCCATAATTTTCTAGTAGTCCCTTGATCCATATACCATCGCTTCCTATGGTTCCCGCCATCGAGACTTGTGCTCCTGCTTTTGCAAGCGCTACTGCTTGGTTGGCTCCTTTTCCCCCTGCATGAACCGTGAGATCCTTGCTTTGCAACGTTTCCCCAGGGAGAAGAAAGTGGGGAAGGTAAAATGTTCGGTCAATGTTCATGGAACCAAATACAAGGATAGACACGGCAACGCCTCCAGATAGGGGAAGTATAGAAATTTAAGGAAGGAAGAGTCAATATCTTGTTGGTAACCTACATGTTGGTTAGTCGATAATTGTGGTTTTGTAAATTTTGCTTGACAACTAAAAAAAGAGTGGTAACAATATAACCAACATGTTAGCTACATGGTTATCAAAATGCAATATTAGTTTTGAGGAGAAAAAAATGGAAATTAGACCCAGAGGTATTGTCCCTGCGATGCTGACGATTTTCGACAAGAACGATAATCTCGATCTTGAAGGGCAGAAAAGATTCGCTGAATGGTTGATAGGAAAGGGTGTTCATGGCCTTGCTCCAACCGGCTCGACCGCAGAGGGCGCTGCACTTTCCGACGATGAGAAAGTGATGGTCATCAAGGCGACGGTCGAAGGTGCAAAGGGTAGGGTTCCTGTCTATGCCGGGTATATTGGCTATTCCACCAAACTTGCCTGTGAGACTGTGAAGAAGTACAAGGATGTAGGTGCTTCCGGGGTCATGTGCCTCCTTCCTTTTTATTACAAGCCGAATGTAAAGGATGCGATGCAGCATATTCGTGACGTTTCCAAGGCATGGGGTGGTCCGATCATGGTGTATAACAATCCGTGGTTCGCCGGTTATGAGCTTACCCCAGAACAAATAAAGGTTCTTGCCGATGAGGGTTATGTGAATTCTGTCAAGTGTGCTCATGGTGACCCGATGCGTTGTGACTACGTAAAGTATGTTGCAGGGGACAAGGTTACTGCACTGTATGGGCACGACTATGCTCCTCTCGAAGCCTTCTGTCTCGGTGCTGACGGCTGGCTTTCTGGTCTTCCCAATGTGATTCCCGATCTTTGTGTCGAACTCTTCGATGCCATCGACAAGGAACATGACCTGGAAAAAGGAAGAAAGATTTGGGATAAAATTCTGCCGATTGCATACTACTTCATGTATGTTCGCCGCGCGAATGACGATCCGCACTGGTTGCCAATGATCAAGAATGCATTGAGAATGCAGGGTGTAGATGTCGGATACCCAAGGCTTCCTGCTACCGATCTTGATGTTGCAGATAAGAAAATTCTATTCGACAACCTTGCCAAGGTCTATCCTGATATCAAGCTTGTATAATGGGATGAGTCACTTTGCCTCCCATATGGGGCAAAGTGTGTGTAACCTGAATTTTTCATACTATCCAAAAAGGAGGATTTCATGAAAAAGATTCTTGCATTTCTTTGTGTCTCGATGGTTCTGGGTGGCGTGATATTTGCCAATGGTACAGCCGAGAGAGAAACTACATCTTCCATCAAGGCTTCACAGCCATTGACTTTGACTTTTTCCAATGGCAGCCTTGCTACTTCTCTCGATGGACAGTCCATGCAAAAGATGGTTGATTATGTGAAGGATGCATCCAAAAATACGATTGTGGTTGATCCACACTGGCAGAATTCCTTGTTCACGCAAGACCAGGAAATTCCTGCGCTTATGAAAGGAAATCTGGATATGTGTCAGGCTCAACCGTCGCAACTTGCTGAATATTTTCCGCAGTTCTACACGCTGACCGGTGCATATTGTTTCAAGGATTATGAACACTGGAAGAGATTCTATGAAAGTGATGCGGCAAAAGAATTGTTTGTTGGCATGGAAAAAAAGCTTGGTATCACAGTTCTTTCGGTAGAGAATTTTGGTGCAAGAACCATCAGTCTTTCCGAAGATAAAAAAATTGCAAGTAGGGCAGACATGAAGAATGTAAAGCTTCGTGTTATGAATGACGCTGCAATGCTTTTCATGGGGGAAGCCCTTGGCGCTAATCCTATTCCTCTTCCGTATCCAGATGTATATCTTTCCCTTCAGACTGGCGCAATCGACGGTCAGGAAAATGTTATTCGTACAATAATTGATAATTCTTACTACGAAGTGCTGAAGAGTGTTACTTTGAACAACCACATTCAGGGAACCAACTACTATGTTATAAACACGAAGAAGTGGAACACTCTTTCTGCTGACCAGCAAGCGATTGTAAAAAAAGGTGCCGAGATTTGTGCCGATTACAAGACTGGTGAGAGTACTAAGGAAGAAGAAATTTGCAAAGTCCTTGAAGAAAAAGGAATGAAAATCTATCACCTTTCTGACCAAGAACTTTCCTCATACAGCAAGGAAGTCAATGATTACTACCTGTTGCATCCGGAAGTCACAGGTAAATGGGATATGGATCTCTATGCCAAGATTCAGGCTTTGAAATAAATCTAGGCAAAAACGGGCAGAGGAGATGGTGTCATCAAGTCTGCCTTTTCTTTATCCTGGAAGAGGTTGAAAACATGAACAAGGAAAAACTCAATAAAGGATTTGAATATATCTGTAATTTCATAGAGATTACCATTCCGACTATTTGTTTTATAATTCTTTTTATTTCTTATATCCTTTTAATATTTTATCGTTATATTTTTCATGCATCCATACAATGGCTGAATGAAATCAGTTGGATTTCCTATCTCTGGTCTGCAGTCTTTGCTCTTTCAATTGGGGGAAGAACTGGTGACAATGTCCGTTTTACAATTGTTTACGATCATTGTTCTGATTTGGTGAAGAAAATCTTTCGCATTGTCGGAAATCTATTGGTGACCTGTCTATTTATTGTCACTATTCCCAAGGTTTGGGAAGCGATTGATTTTCTGTCTATCAAAAAATCACCTATCATAGGAATTCCCTTTAACATTCTCTACATGCCTTTTTTCCTTTTTATGGTTCTCACCACAATCTATTGTCTTAAGCCCTTGATTGGAGATGTCGCTTCATTTTTCAAGCCTCATGAGGAGGTTTTCAAATGAATGCAATCAATATAATTCCTTTTGTGGTCCTTATCGGAAGTTTTGTAATCAATATGCCTATTGGGCTTGGCATGATGGCGACTGGGATAACCTATCTCATCCTGAACGGTTTTGATCTTGGTCTTTTTTCAGATATCATCATGAGCAATATCCAGGCAAACTCAGTTCTTATCGCTGTTCCTCTTTTCATATTTACTGCAAATATCATGGAATCGGGGAAAGTGACAGACTATATGTTCACCTTCACAAAGGCATTGGTCGGAAAACGGAAAGGTGCGATGGCCTACATCAACATTATTCTTTCATTGATTTTTTCTGGAATGACAGGTTCTGCACTTGCTGACGCTTCGGGTATCGGTATCATGGAACTTTCTGAGATGAAGAAAGATGGCTATGATGATGAATTTAGTGCAGCCATCACTGCTGCAACTGCTGTTGTAGGTCCTATCTTTCCTCCTAGTATCCCTATGGTCATTTATGCACTTCTTGCCGGAACATCTGTTGGAAGTTTGTTTATGGGAGGAATCATTCCTGCCGTCATGGTTTGCTTGGCCTTGGGTGTCTATGTTTGGTTTATTTCCAGAAAAAGAAACTACCCGAAAGGGAAAGTGTTCACAAAAAGTGAATTCTTCACCTATGCCTGGAAGGCCTTGCCTGCTTTGCTTACACCTGTCATTCTGCTTGGTGGTATCTACTCTGGCGTAGTGACCAGTACTGAAGCAGGTGCTCTTGCTGCACTTTGGTCTTTAGTCGTATCTATTTTTTGCTACAAGGTGATGACACTGAAGAAGTTCTTGGAAGCAGTGAAGAAAACAGTTGTTCAGACTGCAAATATCATGGTAATGGTCTTTGGGGCATACATCCTGTCTTATATGGTTGCAAGGATGAATATTGCGACTGGTTTTGCGGCATGGTTCTCCAACATTACCACAAATAAGTATATTTTCTTGCTTCTTGTAAACATCTTCGTATTGTTCCTTGGCATGATTTTCGATACATCAATTATCCAGTTTGTGTTCTTGCCTTTGCTCTTGCCACTTGTGAAAGCGTTGGGGATTGATCTGATTCACTTTGGTGTGTTGGTTACTCTTAACATGTTGATTGGTTTTGTGACGCCTCCTTATGGCATTCTTTGTTTCATCACCAGCAGTCTGTCACATGTTCCGTTGAAGAGTGTGTTTAAGGAAGTTATTCCCATGACCATCATGTTGCTTGTTGTTTTGTTGCTTGTTACATATATTCCTGCATTGTCGATGGCTATCCCATCAGCAATGGTCCGCTAGTCTCTAAATATTTGAGGAGAGTAAACCAATGTCATTGACACCAAAAGAAATGTTGCAAAAAATCAAAGGTCCGTTAGCCTTGTTGCCGACTCATTTCAACAAGGATGAGTCTCTTGACCTCGGGGCAATGAGAGCCACTGCCGAGTTCGCACTGAAAAGTATGGAGGGCAAGGATGGTTGCGTGATGATTGCCGGAAGTACTTCCGAATTCTACGCTATGACTGACAAAGAGTCACTTGATATGATTGAGGCTGTTGCGGATGTCATTAAAGGAAAAGTACCTCTTATCGCTGGTACAGGACGTGCTGCCACTGGGCTGACTATAGATATGTCGATGAAGGCCCAGGATGCAGGCGTCGATCTTGCGATGGTATCCAATCCGTACTACTTGATGGTTACGGATGAGGGGCTTTATCGCCATTTCTCCAAAATCGCCGAAGCTTTGGATATTGGAGTGATGATTTATGACAATCCGACAACTTCAAAGATGAATGTCCCCGTGGATATCATGAAGAGACTTTCCAGGATACCGAACATCATTGCGACCAAGGAGAATTCCATCGATATGGACAAAATTTACTGGTTGACTCATGAAACTGATTCCAGTGAATTCATTGTTACCTGTGGTATAGGTACGAATTATTACATGTATGAGGCAATGCTTGGGGTCCACGCCTTTGTCACGGACTTGATGTGTATTGCTCCCGACCTTGCGTACAAAATGTATGATGCAGATTGTGCAAAAGATTATGATGCAATGAAACAAGTCCTTGATCAAATTGTACCTTACAACAAATTCATTGCAAAATGTGTTGCATCTCGTCGTATCCCTACTTCCATCGAACTTGCGCATGGGGGAAGAGCTACTTCTGTTTACCAGTCAGTGATGAAAAAGGCGATGGAATTGGTTGGTCTTCCGGGTGGAATTGTCCGTGAACCCCTTGAGAATCTCTCAGCTACCGAGGTTTCTGACTTACGTCGTGCATTACTTGATAGCGGGATACCTGTTGTCAAGTAAGAGGTGTTTTTCAATGTGCCTATGGAGCGGTTATTACCATCAATCCATAGGTTCTTTCATATAGAAAGGAGAAAGAAATATGAGGAATGGTGCGCCAATCTTGGTGGGAGGTGGAAGATATATCCAGGGAAAAGACGAGATTAATAACCTTGGAAGGGAAGTGTTGTATCAGGGAAAGAGGGTTATTCTGGTAGTTGATGACATTCCCTGGCAGAAACTTGAGAAAAAAGTGTCTGATAATCTTGTAGAAAATGGAATTGAGTACACGGTTCATCTTTTTTCTGGATATTGTTCTGATTCAAATACTTCAGCTATTGCCCGGAAAGCCAAGGAATTTGGAGCGGAGGTGCTTGTGGGCCTGGGTGGGGGACGATGCATGGATACTTCAAAATGGAGTGCTGAGTTGACAGGGATCCCCGTCATTACAGTCCCCACTTCTTCTGCAACCTGTGCTTCTTATGTGTTTCAATGTGTTATGTATGATGATTTTGGGACTTCCTTGTATAGCAATTTCACTACAAAGGAAGTTGCTGCAGTTTTGGTAGATACTCAGATAATTGCGGATGCCCCTGCAAGGCTCTATTCTTCTGGGGTAGGGGATGCTCTTGCCAAGCTACCTGAAATGACTTTTAGTATCAACCATGCTTCCTCTGATTGGGAACAGTCTGTCTTACCGAAAATAGGTCTTGCCATCAGCAAGTTTACCGATGAGATTTTCTTCGAAAAGGCTCTTGGAGCTCTTGAGGATATTAGACAACATAAAGTGACAAGCGATTTAGAGGATGTGGTGAATACTGCTATTCAATTGACAGGGTTGATTTCTTGTTTTGCAAGTGGAGGAAAACAACTTGCAATTGCCCACTCTATTTATGATTGTGTAACGAAGTATTTCAAGCCACAAAGGGCCAATTTTCTCCACGGTGAAATTGTTTCCAGTGGCCTTGCCGTACAATATGGCGTGAATGGGATGAGAGAGGAAGAGATTGAGCGTAGGTCCAAATTCCTGAAAGATCTTGGAGTACCGACAAACCTGCGAGGTATTGGCATTGAACCTACAGAGGATAACAAGAAAATCATTCTTGATTATGTGTTCAAGCACATGGAATTCGATGCAAAAATGAAAGAAATGGTGCAAAAGAATTTTGAGAGAATTTGGTAAGTAATTGCCTTGAGTCGGCTCTTTTTTCGGACAATCAAAAATCTTTCCTGACATCTGCAAAGGGAATCTCTTGAGGTTGTCTTCAAAATATGAAATCAATTGAGGAAGAACCATGATTAACATCATTGTCTGCGTCAAGCAGGTACCGGGGACAAGCAACGTGAAGGTCGACGAAAAGACTGGGGTACTGGTAAGACCAAAGATGGGAAACAAGATGAACCCCAACGACCTCTTTGCTATAGAAATGGCGTTGCGTCTCAAGGAGGAATTGATGGGGACAGTCACGGCGCTGACCATGGGGCCGCCACAGGCTGTGCAATCCATAGAGGAGGCCGTCGCCATGGGGTGCGATCACGGCATCATCCTTTCCGATCGTGCTTTTGGTGGAGCCGATGTGCTCTCGACGAGTTATACGCTGAGCCAGGGGATAAGTAAGGTCGGAAGATACGATATCGTTATTTGTGGCAAACAGACCACTGACGGGGATACCGCGCAGGTGGGAGCTGAGCTTGCAGAGCACCTTGGCATCCCGCACTTGGCCAATGTCTCATCCATCGGGAAGGTGAAGGAAGGGAAGGTGCATGTTACAGCGTTTCAGGAAAACCTCATTGTTGAGGAGACGCTCACCCTGCCCTGTCTTCTCGCGGTGGACAGTGAGGTGAATACCCCGAGGCTTCCTTCCTTCAAACGGATGAAACAAAATACCGAAAAGCCAGTTATATTTGCGCTTTCTGATCTCCCTGACAATGAGGTATGCCACTATGGGCTTAAGGGATCCCCGACACAAGTGGAGAAGATCTTTCCGCCGGAGAAAAATGTGAAGAACGTCATGTTCAAGGGGACGGGTACAGAGAATGCGGTGAAACTTGCCGCTTTACTTTTTGAGAAAAAATACATCTGAGGCAAGATATGGGATTGATGATACACCAAGAGAAAATTACCCCTGAACTCAGGAGGAAACTGGAGAAGCTGTGCCCCTTCGGAGTTATCACATACGATGGGGTTCTCTCTATCGCTATGGGATGCAAGCTGTGTAAGCAGTGCGTGAAAAATTCCGATGGGGCGATCACGTTTCAGCAAGAGAAGAGGGCAGAGGTGGACAAGTCCCTGTGGAAGGGCGTCTCAGTCTTGGTAGAGCAATGCAAGGGAAATCTTCATGGAGTGACGTTGGAGTTGCTAGGCAAGGCCAAGGAGCTGGCATCTGTCATCAACGAGCCTGTCTACGCCGTGGTTATCGGATCGGATGTGAAAGGACTCGGGAAAGAGCTTGCATCCTACGGGGCTGATAAAATCTTCATCTATGACAATCCTGCTCTTAGAGATTTCACCATCGAACCGTATGCTGGATGTCTCTCCGATTTCATTGCCAAAGTAAAGCCATGCGTCATCATGGTAGGAGCGACCAATATCGGGCGATCCCTGGCTCCCCGAGTCGCTGCAAGGTTCCATACAGGCCTCACGGCTGATTGCACGGCCCTCGAAATGAGAAAGGATACCGACCTTGTGCAGATCAGGCCTGCTTTTGGGGGAAACATCATGGCGATGATACGGACGCCACATACTAGACCACAGTTTTGCACGGTGCGCTACAAAATATTCCCGAAGCCGGAGAAAAAGAGAGTACACGGCGTTGCCATGGAAATGATGGAGGTGACAGATGCGATGTGTACCTCACGCTGCACCATTATCAAGATTGCCGAGAAACCGAAGGATATCGACATAAGTGAGGCGGATGTCATCGTCCAATGCGGGCGTGGGGTAAAAAGTCAGGGAGATCTTGCGATAGTGGAGCGTCTTGCCAAGATAATTGGGGCGCAAATGGCTTGTACACGTCCTCTTGTGGAGAGCGGCTGGTTCGGACCGAAAAGGCAAATAGGGCTCTCCGGCAGGACAATCAAGTCTAAGTTGCTCATCACGGTTGGTGTCTCCGGGGCCGTACAGACAGTTGCTGGGATGAAGGGCAGCGATTGCATCATTGCCATCAACAAGGATCCGTTTGCCCCAATCTTCGACGTGGCTCATTACGGTTTTGTGGGTGACCTCTATGAGATCATTCCGGGCCTCATCGCTGAGATTGAAAGAAGGAAGTAGCACATGTACCGAAAAGTAACAAGGGAAGATATCGAGATACTGAAGGGTATAGCCCCTGGCAGAGTCTGGGATGGACAGGATATCAATATCGATTATAGTCATGACGAACTCGGAAGCACAAGTGGGATGCCTGAGGTGTTGGTCAAGCCACTTCTTACCGAAGAGGTCTCCGCGGTTATGCGGCTTTCCATGGAGAGGCATATTCCGGTCGTAGTACGTGGTTCCGGAACTGGTCTTGTCGGAGGTGCAGTGGCTATCAAGGGTGGTATCATGCTCGATACCACCTTGATGACCAAGGTCGTGGAGTTGGACGAGGACAACCTGACCATTACTGTGCAGCCGGGACTCCTCTTGATGGACCTGGCATCTTATACGGATGAGCGTGGCTATCTCTATCCCCCCGACCCGGGGGAAAAGTCGGCTACCATCGGTGGAAATATCTCTACCAATGCCGGTGGCATGAGGGCCGTGAAGTACGGGGTCACCCGGGATTATGTTCGAGGACTTACCGTTGTGCTTCCCAGTGGGGAGATACTCCACCTAGGGGGGAAGGTGGTGAAGAACTCCAGTGGGTACAGCCTGAAAGACCTCATTGTCGGGAGCGAAGGGACGCTTGCCATCATTACCGAGGCTATCCTCAAGTTGGTGCCGAAGCCGCAGGCCGCCATTTCTATCCTGGTACCATTTCTGACAATGGAGAATGCCATTTCGACGGTACCCAAGGTCATCAGGGCGAAGGTCACCCCGGTTGCCATCGAGTATATGTCCAAGGACACAATCCTGGAAGCGGAGGAGTACCTAGGGAAGAAGTTTCCGACCCATGCGAGCGATGCATACCTTCTCTTATCTTTCGACGGGAGCACCGAGGATCAAGTCAGACATGATATGGATGCCGTCGCGGATCTTTGCCTTACGGAAGGTGCCCTTGATTGCCTGATTGTCGATACCGTCGAACGCATGAAAAGTGTCTGGAATACAAGGGGTGCGTTTCTTGAGGCTATCAAGGGATCGACTACCAAGATGGACGAGTGCGATGTTGTCGTACCCAGAAGCAAAGTCGCGGATTTCATTCTTTTCACCCACACGATAGCGAAGGATGTTGGGCTCCGCATCCCATCCTTCGGTCATGCAGGTGATGGAAATCTCCACATTTACTTGTGTAAGGATGACATTCCCGAAGATGAGTGGGAGGTACGCAAGAACAGAACCTTGCACCTGCTCTACGACAAGGCGAGGGAGATGGGTGGGCTCGTCAGTGGGGAGCATGGAATCGGGTTGGACAAGAAGCCCTACCTTGCTTCCCTCCTTGGGAATGAGACCATTGCATTGATGTGGGGCATCAAGAAGTGCTTCGACCCGGAGAATATTCTCAACCCAGGTAAGATTATCTAAAAAATCATTTTAAAAGTGACCATATGAAGGAATCCAAACCTTGGATGGTTGGAAAGAGTGTATAAGTCTCCTGTAAAAAGAAATGCTTTCCCTGTGTAAACTTTCTACGTCCCATGGTGTCTACGTGTATATTTTGATTTGTGGTTAAACCAAAGATAGTACGGTTCCCATGGAATTTTGTTTTTCCTGCATCTCGACTTCCTTTGGATGGGCGTTTTATTCTACTGCTCGCAGCCCATCCATTCAAGGCGTAATTGACGTGATAGTATTGATAATTCCGTATATATTAATAGTAGATATTGAAATAGCCATACTGATTACCGTAAAAGAAAGCTGAAATGTATATCAAGTTTTCCTTCTTGTTTTAAAAAATCCCAACATATAAGTGATTTTTAAAATCATTTGGAGAATATCCCCAACTGAGAAGAATATCATGTTAGTTCAACGGTGCTTCTAGACCATCTTGCCATTAATACCTAGGGCACTGCCCGTTTGATGGCCTGGATTTTTGCGACTCATGACGAGGATGGCGGACTGAATCCCTTCTTCCCATAATATTCCTTCTGCTTTTCCAGAAGTTCACCGCCGCAGAACCATCTGGACACAAGCAATGCTATCAAGGGTAGCAAGCAAACTTTGAATCAATTAGGAAGAAAACAAATTCTCATCCTGCATCGCCTTCTGGATGTACGACAGGTAGCTCAATGCCATGAACTGGATGAACAGTTTGCTTTCCAGCTTCGAACATTCCCAAAAGAGGTGCCGTCATGCCGATGAACATGCAGTACGATTGGGCAGCCAATCTGGAAAGCCTTTAGATGGGAGTGCAAGGCAAAGTCAAGCTTGCAAGCAGGCTTTGCAAATGTGACCTGGTGTCATGACCTCATCGTTCTTGCTGGAGAATACCGAGGTTGGGGAGGTGGTGCTCAGTGGCTCAGGTGTGCCTCTCCTTGAATTCGGGAAAATAAAACCATATTACGATCTCACTGATTACAGTATCCTCCCAAAGTAGGGTTGTTCTGCCATACTTCAAGGCTAGTTGCATTTGGCCATGAACGATACTTCTTATTCAGTTGTCTTCGTCATGGCTAAAAAACAAAACAAGTTGCAGGGCATCAGCAAATATTGGAGTTTTGCAATCGCCCCCTGTCTACTTGCCAATCTTTGTCCCGCTGACCTTTGCATAGTATTTTGCCAAGGCACTATGGTCATCAGAACCATACCCATCAGCGTGCAAGGTCATGAACATTTGCTGTACCATGGCGGTCATCGGAAGCGGAGAGCCAAACTTGGCTCCGGTCTCCAAGGCATTGTTCAGGTCCTTGATATGCAAATCAATGCGGAAGCCTGGTGTGAAGTTCCCTTCCATCATCATAGGGGCCTTGGCGTTCATGACGGTACTCCCCGCCAGACCACCCTTGATGGCTTCATAGACTAGTTGCGGGTCGACACCACTTGTCTTTGCAAGTGTCATGGCTTCGGCAAGTGCGGCGATATTGCAGGCAACAATGACCTGGTTTGCTAGTTTTGTGGTATTTCCGGCACCAATAGGTCCACAATAGACAGCACTGCCACCCATTTGAAGCAATAGGCTTTTGTACTGATCATACAATGCCTTTTCTCCACCGACCATGATGGACAAGGTGCCATCGATAGCTTTGGGCTCGCCACCGCTGACTGGGGCATCCAGCATTTTTATACCTTTTTGGGCACAGGCCTTCTCTATTTCCTGGCTTGCAGCTGGTGCGATTGAGGACATGTCGATAAGGACACTACCGTTCTTGGCATAGGCTAACAGTCCTTTGTCGCCAAGAACTACAGCTTCGACCTGTGGTGAATTTGGCAACATCGTGATGATGACAGGACATTTTGACACGATGTCCGCATTACTGGCTCCTTCTCTTGCCCCGTCCTTTGTTACCTGCGCGATATTCTCTGTCTTGATGTCGTACACCCAGACCTCATTTCCATGTTTGACCAGATTCCGTACCATGGGCTTACCCATGATTCCCAGTCCGATAAATGCAATTTTCATGTGTCAATCCCTTCCTTAGTATATATATACGTTTCTGTCTTTGTGATTCCTTAAACGATGGATTGCAGTTTACGATGGTCAGTACCGTAATTTGAAGTCGATCAAATTCTTCAGTCTTTCACCGTTCAGATACCTGCCGAGTTCATCATGGA
The DNA here is from genome assembly GCF_963676625.2 of uncultured Sphaerochaeta sp. Taxonomy (GTDB): domain Bacteria; phylum Spirochaetota; class Spirochaetia; order Sphaerochaetales; family Sphaerochaetaceae; genus Sphaerochaeta. Next base: position 768,055 of record NZ_CAXXYB010000004.1, on the reverse strand, counting down.
AAATCTGAAAATGACGTTTCCCTGTGCTGGGGGATTTTCCTGCACAATGGGGAGTGATGATCAAGTTATCAAGCTTCCATAGAGGGCTGTCTTCCGGCAAGGGTTCCGGTGTTGTTACGTCGATTGCCGCACCGGCAATCTCCTTGTGGCTCAGGCAATCATACAGTGCTTCCTGGTCGACTAGGGTTCCCCTTCCAATATTGATGAAATAGGCATCTTTTTTCATGCTTTTCAGTCTGTTCCGGTTCATGAGATTGACCGTTTCCGGTGTGGTAGCGAGGCAAAGCACGACAAAATCAGCTTTCGGCAGTACTAGATCCAATTCGTCGGTGGTATGCAGTTCATCGATAAACGAGGGTTTTTCCGTTATGGTTCGCTTGACTGCAATCACATACATATCAAGTGCCTTGAGTTTTCTGGAAAGTTCCATGCCCACATCCCCAAGGCCGATGATGCAGACACTGGAGCCGAACAGATCTTTTGCAGCATCTTTTTTGCACCACAGGGCCTTGGATTGATTTGCCTGGAAAAAAGGAAAATTCCGTGACAATGCAATCATGAATCCGAGGATATGATCAGATATCGATTTTCCATATGTCCCTGCACTGTTGGTCAACAGTATATTGGGATTGCAATAGATTGACTTGTCAATATGCTTGTCAACTCCTATGCTCGACAAATGGAGCCATGCTAGGTTTTTTGCTTTTTTAATGAATTCTTGCTTCACAAATCCTACGATTACTTCGGCCGCTTCCAACTGTTCAACTGTCACCTGCGTGTCATCCGTTACCGTAAAGGTGCATTGTGGATAATCAGATGTCAGTTTCGCAACTTGGCAATCGTCGAACTTGAATCCTGCTGTATACATGATCAGTACATTCGTCATAATGAAACTCCTAATAATTAACCTATATTCCTAGGTGTCGTTTAACAAAAATTCAGTATATTCCAGACGTGAAAAACCGCGGACAGTACGCAAGAGATGACAATGCTGCGGTATTCCACTAAGGAAGGCATGCTGCCTTCATCCCTTCAATCCAGTTGTTGAGATTCCCTGCACATAGTATTTTTGGAAGAACAGGAACAGGACCACCATTGGCAGGACGGCCAAGGTGAGGGCGGCCATTACAGGGCCGTAGAAAACGGGAGGATCCGTGAAAAATGCCTGGATACCCAATTGGACCGTCCTGTATCTGTCATCGATGAGGACAATCAATGGCCACATGAAATCCGACCAATGGTTTACGAAATCCAGAATGAAAACCGTTGCGAATACAGGGCCGGAAATGGGAAGCACAATTTTGAAGAAGGTAAGCAGTCGTCCCGTACCATCTATCTCCGCAGCCTCAAGCAATTCATTTGGTATGTCGAGAAAGAATTGCCTGAACAGGAAGATACTGAAGCATTTTGCAGTAAAAGGGAGAATCAATGCAAATCTGGTGTTCAATAAATGCATCTTGTTGATTACGATGAACAAGGGGATTACGATACTGTCAAAAGGGAACACCATCAAGGAAATGATAAGGGAGAGTACAAAAGTCTTTCCCCTGAATTTGAATTTTGCCAGGGCATACCCACATAAAGAGTTGATGGTAAGGCTCAACATCAAGGTCATGACTATGTACAAGATACTGTTCCAGATATACTTGAACATCGGGACACGTGAAAGTGCCTGTTTGAAATTATTCAAGGTGAAATCGATTGGAATGAATGCCTTCCACGAACTGATATCCTGGAAGATACGTTGTTCAGGCTTGAAGGCAGAAGCGACCATCCATAGGAGAGGTAGCAGAAAAAGTAGCCCCATGATGCAATTGATGGCATACAACATAATTTTTCGTATTGTCTTTTGTCGGCTTCTGCTGGTAAAAGGATCTTTCATGATGTTTTCTACCTTTCTGTATCGATGAATTTTTTTATCAAGAACGAAATGCATAGAACCACAAAGAAGAAGATGACGGACGCGGAACTTGCGTAACCGATGTTCCTGAACTGCAATCCTTGTTGATAGATGTAATACACAATTGTCCTTGTTGCGTTGTCAGGGCCTCCCTGGGTCATTACGTATGACTGTGTAAACATCTTCAGTGCCGAAATGGTGGTCATGAGGACAATGAATACCGTCACATTGTGGAGTCCGGGGATAGTGATGAACAGTATTTTCCTGAATTCACTTGCACCATCGATCGAGGCTGCTTCATACAGTTCAGACGGCAGGCTTTGCAATCCGGCAAGATAAATCATCATGTAATTCCCGACGGATTGCCAGACAGACATACCGATGATTGAGTTCATTGCCGTGTGGGAGTCCCTCAGGAACGGGCAGGGTTGTATCCCGAAACGGACCAGAAAGGAATTGAGGAGTCCCTGCCCTGGCGTAGGATTGAAAATGAACGTCCAAAGTATTGCCACTACCGTCATTGAGGTGAGCATGGGGCTGAAATAGGCAATACGGAATAGCGAGACTCCCTTCAGGTGATTGTTTACCAAGAGCGCCAACATAAAGGCCAATGCGCACAGTATCGGGACCAATACGAGAGCGTAATAGAGGGTGTTCTTCATGGAAATAAAAAATTGCTCGTCAGAGAGTAACCGTTTGTAGTTGTCAAATCCTACGAAGGTTATTGCGTTTGGCTTAAGTAGATTGAAATAGGAAAAACTATATTTTGTTGCCATAATAACCGGAACGATGAGAAAACTTGCAAGGATTGTTACGGCGGGAAAAACAAAGAGATACGGTATTACATCTATTCTTTTCCGCCGGATTCCTTGCCTGCCAATTCTTTTCCCATTGTTTCCTACAGATATATCCACGATTTTGCCCCTTGTATTTCAGCTATTGCAGGAAAATCCTGCAATAGCTGGAAAGTCTGCAATCAATGTGCGTAGTTCATTGCATAGTCGGCATCAATTTTTGATGCGGCTTCATCCAGTTTTTCCTGCGGGTCTGAACCCGTGATGACATCCATCACCAATGAATTGAACATCGGGTTCAGCATGGTCCAGACCGGTGTGCGAGGTCTGGGTACACCGTTTTGCGAAAGCTGTTCCATGAAAACACGATAAGGTTCTTCGTTGAACTGGGATAATGCCGCCAATGATGAATGTCGGGGTGGGAGGTATCCTGAAGCAGGGCAACCGCTGATATTCGCCTCGGTATTCGTCATATAGTCCAATAGGGCGAAAGTCGCTTCCTTGTCCTTTGCGTTGGTTGTCATCCCGATTGTCCAGCTACCGGTCGGGGTCCCCGCTTTTCCTGCATTGGACACAGGATAGTAGGTCACTCCCCAGTTCTTGTCTGGATACTTTGATCTTAGCGTTGAAATCTGATAACACGTCCCGATCAGCATTGCAGATTTTCCATCGAAGAATTCAGTGGGTGTCGGCTCGATATTCACGAGTTTTTCGGAGTAGAAACGTTTGAGATACGTAAGGAATTCAACGGTTTTCGGGCTATTCAGAAAACCTGTGGTAGTGGATCCATCGGCACTGATCAGATCTGTACCGTTTTGCACCAGCATGGGCGAGTAGTAATAAGTGATTTGTCCACTATTGGTATGAAATGTACAACCATACCTGTCGTCGGTCTTGAGTTTCTTCACGACTTCGTAGAATTCATTCCAGGTCCAAGCAGTGGATTGTGTTGTGGGAACATCGATGTTTGCACGTGCTAGGACATCTTTATCGTAGAAAATGCCTACTGATGATTCCCAGAGAGGAAGTGTATACAGTTTTCCGTCATAGGACCCCTGCTTGAGTGTTGAGTCAAGCAAATCTTCTTTGCTTTCCTTCGATAAATATCCATCTAGCGGGACGATAATGCCTGCTTCGGCATAGGATGCCACTGCAGGACCATCAACAAGTATCAAGTCCGGAAGCGACCCTGCCACGACGGCTGTATTGATCTTGTCCTCATATCCTTGTGCGCCACCTTTTGGAAACGTTACTTGGGAAGCGACGTATGTGCCAGCATACCTTTCATTGAAGGTATCGAGCATTTGCTTCCACCATGTTTCTATCGGTGCCGTATTCTGAGGCCTCCATATGGTGATTTGCACAGTTTTTGCTGGTTTGTTTGGTTGGACTTCCCCTGTTCCATTCGAAAATAGCAACGGACATACCAGCAACACGACGAATAGTACGATGAGTTTTTTCATTTTGTTTCCTCCTTCTGAAAAAACGATTACCAGATGTTTTTCAACATTGTGACTTTATTTCGGATGACCGATTCAGGATTGTCGAAATCGAATGATAGACGATGGGTGGTATTCACAATGAAGTACATCTTCGTCCCGAATTGGGCACCGTCGTTTACAAATACTTCGATGACACTGCGGTCAACGAAGATTTCGAGGTTCTTGAGCACCTCTGTATGTATTCCCAGTTGTATGGTTGGCAGGGAATCCTTTTGACCGTAGAGGAATTGCAGTTCATTGCCGTCATACTGTAGGCCGACCCATTGTTCATCATTTTCCGCCAATATGTACTTGAACGTCGTTTTCTTACGGAATGAAGCTTCAATCCTATACGTGTTGTCAACAACAGAAAGCCTGTTGTGCTTTTTGCATGGTGCATCGTATATGATATAGTCGTCCAGCAATCTGACTGCCTTTGCCGGTCGTATGTGTAATTCTGTTGATTGCAATGTGCATTGTTTGGGAAGTGTCATGCATCCATTCGAGATGTTTCCGGTTCCCGGGAACTCATCATAGGTGTCAACACACCAGCCGAATGCATAGGTACATACAGGGGTTTCCAATGTTTGCAGGGCATAGCTTCCGGTTCCGAAATCAAGGATCTGTTCCTTCTCGACTGAAAGCTGAATTCCCTTGCGTTTGCCTATGTAGATTTTTGACAGGCGTTTCCTTCCTCTGTCATCCGAGCAATCTTGCAAGGAACAGATCACTGCACAGTAATCGGAATCGGGGTCTTGGATAAGATTTGCACATTCGAATGTCCGACAGTCAACGGTCTTGTCTTCAAACATGATGCCTTCATAATTCCATTTGGTTCCATTGAATCTATATGTGAGGACAGAACATATTCCATCTACGGTTGTTGCAATCATCATCGTAGGAATTCCATCCAAGACAATGACTTTTGGATCCCTGAAATTATAATCATGATTTCCGACTGGACGTCGGGAAATAATGGTATGTTCTCCTTTTGCGTAGATACCATCCTCACTGTACGCCTCTTGCTGCAATTCGATGGTTTCCGGTCCCCTGACGAATGGTGTGTCGCATCTTGTAAAGTAAAATTCCAGCATGTCGGGTTTTGTGACAACACAACCGCTGTATGCCCCTCCCTTGCGGTTTTTATTATCTTTCAATGTCTCTTGAGGAAAAAAAACAATCGGCAAATGAGTCCAATGGATGAGATCTTTACTCACGGCATGTCCCCAATACATGGTATCCCAATGCAAATGGAACGGATTCATTTGGAAAAAAAGATGATAATTCCCTTGGAAATAGCACAATCCATTGGGATCGTTCAGCCAGTTTTTGATTGACGAAAAATGATATTGATTCCTGAATGGTTGATCATAGGCTTTACGCATGTTTGTCTTGTTGACGATGAGGGAAGTACCAGGACAAGCGTGGTCGAAATCAATGAAATCCATTCCGGATTCGAAAACAGAAATACAGGAATCATGCAGGTATGCATAGGGAATGCTTGTTGCATGCAATATGATGGTGTAATCCGTGAAAGGCTGCAAAGAACAAGTATAATGCCAGCCTTTCGGGGAATCAACGATCTGCTTGGCAACTTCAGTTCCGCTTTCGGATTTGCAAATGCGTATTTCGCTTTCCCCGTTTGGATCAAATTCGCTTTTTACATACAACAAAGTCAGTTTTTTGAATGCGTTCGTCGAGATTTTGAATTCCTGCTGCATAGTGCTATTCAACTCTCCTTGGTTCCTATGGTTCCCGGCTTTCCCATATATTGGGCGGAATCTTCAAGAAACATATCGATTGCGACGGCGACGGCTCCCAATACCGATGTATCGATTACCGGATTTGCATCATCACTTGAAATGGCAGGTTTCTTACGGTGGCTTTCCGTCGGCCATTCCCTGTTGATGGTACTGAGTTTGATTTTTACCCGGTCATATACGTATGGTTGTATGCGATCCCGTACGGTTGTCTGTATTGCCTCGAGCAAAATATTCCCGCCGTTTGCCATCATATCGCTGATGACCACGACATCAGGATTGTACAGGTTGATGATATTGATAAGGCCAATGCCAAGGTAGAATCCCAATTCCCTTACTCTGGCAATGCAAAAACCATCCCCGGCCTTTGCCGCTTCGAAGATGTCAAAAACGGAAAAGTCGGCCTTTTCATCCAGAATCGTTATTTCACCTTTTCCCTTGTATTGTCTGACATCATTGAGGAATGCGCTTTCCGAGCAGTATTGTTCCAGACAGCCTCGACTGTTAGGGGAACAATAACATGGTCGGCCATTGTAATCGATGCTCATGTGGCCAATCTCTCCTGCAATTCCATACGCTCCTGCAAGAGGTTCTCCATCGACTACTACACTTGCATTCAGGCATTCTCCTGCAAGCAGATGGACCAATACATGACAATCGTGATTGCCGAACCACCATTCGGACAGTGCTCCGGCCTTTGCATCATTCTTGAAATATACGGGAATGCCTACATTGCCACGCAATTTTTTTGCGACATTTATATCTTCCCATTTTGTTGTCTTGCCAATCTGGAGGATCCTTCCTTCAGATCCGATGTATGGACTGGGTACGGAGACTCCAGCAGAAATGATTTTCGGATGGTGTGCGCAATAGCGGTTTATTATTTTGATGATAGTATCGAGCACTTTCTCAAGCGTATCGTCTGGATCAATGGGACTTGACTCATATTCACAGCAATCACCAGAAAGATTGAATACTCCAGTAAAATATGAATTCCAACAAAGCCGAATACCGATGAACTGGATTGCGTCCGATTTCAGTTGCACAGGAATGATTCTTCTTCCCTTTGCCCCTTTTCCTGGTGCAATTTCTTCGACTATCCCTAATTCAATCAAGCTATTTACGGTTTTTGATATTGATGCCTGTGTGAGGTTCATATTCCTTGCGAGTTCAGCTCTTGAACAGGTTCCGAGTTTCATCAGTTGTTTGACAAGAATGGATCTGTTGTGTTTCAGCAAATCATTTTCATTGGACCCGTGATTTGGTTTCCCAAAGCTCATATGCAATCCTCCTGATATTAAGTAACACAGTTAATTAATAAAACCATGATAAGATTAATAGCTGTTATATAATAAGTCAAGGGAAGAATTGCATATTCCTGATAAAATATGAAATGCCTGTAGTGATGGAAGGTAAGACAAGAATGATTTTTTGCCAGAAGTCATACCTGTCCAGCGGAAAAAAACCAGGGAGGAGAAGATACAATCAAGTCATACAGAGCTGGTGACAAGAAGCCAACTGTCTCCTGAAAGCATTCGAGTCTATCTTGCCTGGGAGATCCGTAGATACCCTTGCTTTTTTCCTTACCTCCAAGTCGTCATCATCCATTCCAAGGCAAGGAATTGCTTTTGCCATTCCATTGACTCTTCGAGTGGGAGGGATAAAAAGGACTTGGTTTGGATACGGACGATAAATTGCAAACTGTATGTCCGGGATTTTGCAGTAGTGGGGAGTTTACTGTTTCTGATGAGTGTTCGCCATCTGCTTCAATCCCATCATATGAATTGGAAGGAGTAAAATCTTGGCTGAATGCCGTGACTGACCTGGCAGGACTCAGGATGATGCTGAAGTTCTGGAGAAACAATGTTTCCTTGAAGAATAGGTACTGTTTTCTGGACAAACCGGATACACCATATCCTTCTGTCTGCCAGGTATCCCTACTATCAATTCTGATGATGATTATTGTTGGGCAGTTTTCCCATAGGGACAACCCTCGGGAAAGGTCCATGCGGCGTTTGTACAATACGAGCAAGGACCATCGCTCCGTTTCAGATGTCCATTTCTATCGGGTATGAGATTCCCGCTCTTGTATTCATCGGTGAGGGCTTCTGCAATAAGCGCATAGGGATCGTAGAATCGAGAAAGGAGGATTTGCCAGGCAGCGTATCCTATCTGTTTCTCGAGAGGATCATCCTTTTTGATGTCCAGGATTACCATATTGTTCTTGGTTTGTTTTCCGATCCTTCCTGCTTTCTCGAGAATCTTTCTGTCCTCGGGAAATTCGGCACAGAAACCATCCCAGGCCTCCTGGGAAAATCTGGCATGGGGGACGAAATTTTCCGCATACGAAAAATGCGGAGTCACGATGACTCGTGCGCGGTAGGAGATCCCATCCTGTTCATAAACGAAATACTGGTGTCTGCAACATGTTTCCTTGAGTAAATCATAAACATCCCTGTCCTTTGTGGGAAAAGTCAGGGTTCCTCCAAGGCTAGCGAAACTTTGCTCAAACATATCCAACGCACTTTAGCTGACAAGCAACAGGATTGCCGGTCGACTTTGCAGGAGTTGTCGTACTACATATTTGTTTTTCCCAACGCATCGATTGGCGATGGGAAAACGGAGGATGTCGTATTGGCTACTCCATCCAGGCGAAGCGCATCCGACCATATCGTACATGCTGATGTCTTCGCCGATTGTAGGTCCCTTGGCTTCGTTGGGAAGATTGAAACGACGCCGGCATTCTTCCAGGAGGGGAAGTAGGCGTTGGTAGTATCCACTGCCTGTCTTGTATACACTGACCTGACGTTTCTTTGCAGTTCGTATTTTTGCCGCCAATACCGTTCCTTTGGTAAAGGCGGGCATTCCTTTTTCTATGTCTTCCTGTCGACTGACAGAAACCAGTACGACGGTGCGCAAATCAGGCTTCCAGGTCATTTCGTATCGTACAGGAGCATCCATATCGACATATTTTACGGTAAGACAGAGCCATCGGTGATCGGTTCCCCGTTCGACGGCAAGAATCCAGCCATCTGCACAAGCCTGTAATTCCGTTTCCTTGACAATCCATGAACGAATCGTCTCCTCGTCAAGGCATTCCTGAAAAATGGTGGCATGTCGATGGTAATAGGCGTAGTTTACGACTTTTGAAAAACATGGATAGCAATGAGTCGCGCCATTTGGGCCCATGAAGTATGAACTTAGGTTCGGATTGATACCCAGTGCCATGATCGGGGCTTTCCGGCATCCTTTCAGGGCCGCTGGTTCCAATAAACGATCGCCAATGGCATTTGCTTTTGTCCATTGCAAGGGTGCAACGTCAAAAGTAGGAGGCAATGGATGACGCATCGCCTCGGGGAACAACTCATCCCAATCGATTGCCGGATAGGGTCCATACGGTGGAATTCCCTCCCAGAACCATGGACAGTCCCAGCATTTCCGTATTTCGTTGACCAACGATACTTCCTCAGGCAATGTTTTTTCTTTCATCATGGACCTTCTGATTTACTCTCCTGTATTTCTTGGCAATCTTCATCGGCAACAGTCACCCAGATACGTATCCATCCCTGACCTCACGGTATTTGCAACCCTGATTCCCGGAGCCGTGGGCGAGGTGACCGGCGCAAAATGAGCAAGGCATTCCTGTATGGTCAATTCATCATATATATCCTTGCGGGCAACATGGTGTGCCCTGATTGCCGCGTTGTTGGTTACCAAGGCAGAGAGAAATGCCGATGCGTTTGGTCCTTCTGGGGTTCCTGTAGCACGATACCATTTGCTGCATAGCAATATTCCCATTATTGAAATATTGCAAGAAAAAGATCAGGGTAACTATATGCAAGGTGGACAGTAAGATTGAATATCCACCAAAAGACGGGAAAGAAGGCAAAGGCCCCTGGAGCCCGATTGCCGAGGTTTACCAGAAGCAAACAACAATGTATTCAACACGTACCGGTACCCTTGAACAGAAGCTGGGTGTATTGATAGTGACAGAATGCATACAGGAATCCTTGCAGGACAATATATTCTGTTTTCCTGCGGATTCCAGGACTCTGATGGGTAACGTATGGAAATCCCCCTTGGTCCAGGCCCAGACATGGTTCCCAGGAAATCTACAGGCAAAACCAACATCAATTGTCAGTATCAATCGGTTGTACGCGCCCTTTTTCCCTTTACGCCAGTGTGTCTGGCCTCTCTGCAACATTTTCTTCGAATGTCGTTTCCCCAGGGTCCTGGATTCCCCAACTTCTAAGTAGACATTCCAGGGTTTCATACTGGTAAAGTGACAGGAACGGCATAGCCTTGGCAAAGCGACTGGCAGGTCGGCTCGTGCAAATGTATCGCACAGACTCTTCCAGTTCCTTGTCCCCGATTTCCCTATCATGGACATCATACCCTGAAACCAGGTATTCCACGGTAGTGTTGAGTGCCGAGGCTAGGTTCACGGCCGTATCGGCAAGTGGGATTGATTTCTTGCTTTTGGCCGAGGAAAGGGTCCCGTCTGCAATTCCTGTCATACGGGCAAGATTTGTCTGGGACATAGTTCGTTGTTTGAGCAGGGAGTCGACGCGTTCCCAGAATCCAGTTCCACAGTTCTTGTTGCGCATATATACCATAATAGCGGAAGTAGCAAAATAATGAGGGATTAATTATTGGAAAAAGCCAATACTGCTTGACAATATTTTGTTACTTACGTATTATTCTATAAAAATTACATAAGTAATTAAATAAATATGCAAGCAAGAGACACCCACTTTGAGTATCAGTGAAACTATATACGAATATCTTCTGTGGAAATCTGGTCAAACAGACATGGCGTGATGGATGGACGGAAGACCCTGGGCATGGCAATGAAAACATTCTTGAGGAGAACATCACTATGAAACAGCATTCCCTGTCACAGATAGAACGAATACAAGGTTGGCTCTTTTGCCTTCCCTGGATTATTGGGTTCTTGCTGTTTACGGTAGGGCCCATGGTGTATTCATTGTTCTTGAGTTTTACCGATTATGATATGTTCAACAAGGCACAATGGATTGGCCTTGCGAATTATCAAAAAATTTTCAGTCGTGATATCCTGGTGCCCGTCGGAGTGAGGACCACTGTTTTATTTACTCTGTTTTCTGTCCCCTTGAACCTGATCGGAGGCCTGGCCCTTGGATTGCTGTTGAATCACAAGATCAAGGGAATCAGCACGTTTCGTACCGTCTTCTATATTCCCGCGGTAGTCCCGTATGTTGCTTGCCTGCTCATGTGGCAACTTGTCTATAATCAAAACTTCGGTCTGTTGAATGCAATCCTCGCTAAATTCGGCGTAACAGGTCCCAATTGGCTTGGTGACCCGAAGTGGGCATTATCCTCCTTGGTCATAATCAGTTTCTGGGGGGTAGGCAGGGATATGCTGATATATCTGGGGGGACTGCAGGGAATTCCCACGGAGTATTATGAAGCGGCGGATATCGATGGGGCATCCAGGTGGCGAAAAATCATGAATATCACCTTGCCGTTGTTGCTCCCCATCATTGCATACACCTCGATCCTTGGCATCATCACTTCGCTCCAAGCCTACAATACTGCGTACATCCTCACCGCAGGGGGGCCTGCAAACTCAACATATTTCTATATGTTGCATGTGTTTTTCAAAGCATTCGAAGACTATCAAATGGGATATTCCTCGGCCCTGTCATGGCTTCTTTTCATCGTGACCCTTGGGTTGACCTTTCTGGCCTTCGCCTTGTTCAGGAGAAAGAGCAATGAAGCATGATAATCGCATACATCGGAAGACCTTGATTGTATCGATAGTGTTGATTGCGTTTGCCATTGTCTTCATGGCGCCCATTATCTGGATGTTCAACATTTCGTTATTGAAACGAGCTGATGTATTCAAAGTCCCCTTGGTTTGGTTTCCCTTTCCCCTGCAGTGGGCCAATTATTGGAAAGCCATGACCTCGACTCCCTTCTTTCAGTATTTTGCCAATACCTTGTTCATCAGTGTCTTGTCCATCGTGGGGGAAATCCTTTCCTGTTCTCTGGTTGCCTTTTCATTCTCGCGATTGCGTTGGAAGGGTAGGGATGCCTTGTTCTTGGTTGTCCTGGCAACCATGATGTTGCCGAAGAGCATGACGATGATACCTGTTTTTGTCATATTTTCTCATTTGCATCTGATCAATACCTATGTTCCTTTGGTGCTTCCCCATTTTTTTGGATTTCCCTTCTATATCTTTCTCATGCGACAGTTTTTTATCGGGATGCCGAAATCGATGGATGAGGCGGCACGTATCGATGGGTGTGGGGTCTTGACTATTTATGCACGAATCATAATGCCCCTTTCGAAGCCGGTAATCGGAATAGTCGCAATACAGGTTTTCCGGGATGTCTGGAATGATTTCATCAATCCGTTGCTGTACTTGAACGATATCAAGAAGTGGACCTTGACCTTGTGGCTCCAGTCCTTCCAACAGGACTTTACGGTAGATTGGACCCAACTGATGTCTGCTTCGGTAATTACGACGGTTCCTGTATTGTTGCTTTTTTTCATGGCCCAGAAATATTTCATGCAGGACATCGTTTTTACCGGTGTCAAGGAATAACCATTTCAAGGAGGATGCTATGCATTTGCGAGATAAGTTCTTTGGGTGTATTGCGGCAAGCAATATTGCTTCTGCGATGGGAGCTGCCGTGGAAGGTCAGGATTACTGGGATATCGAGGAGAAATATGGGTTCCTGGAAAAATTGCTTCCCTATAATCACTATCATCATCGGGATCGACTTGCCGGGACTACGGAGGATGGCATTGAACGACAGCGTCTGATGTGTACCGCCTATATCGAGAAGAAAGGCCGGATTGATGTCCAGGACCTAGCAAGGATTTGGTTGCGGGATATCAATCCTGACAATTTCAATAAACAAATGGAACCCTGTGATGAGATTCTGTATGACTTGGTGAAAGCGGGACTTCCTGCCGGTACCGTCGGGCAGTATTCGGAGTATCCAGGTATTGTCTCGTTTCTTAGATCCAGCCATGCAGTCGGTTTGATGAATGCCGGTAACCCTGAACAAGCAGCCAGGGATGCCCTGGATATTGGGAGTATCTATCAACCGAGGCATACCCATGCCCTGGAATGGAGTTCTGCCTATTGTGCCGGTATCGCGGAAGCCTGCAAAACAAGGGCATCAATAGAACAGGTGGTCGAGGTCATACGCACGCATCTTTCGGATGGTCCCAGAAAGGAGATTGATGAAGGCATAGAATGGGCCTCCAAGTCGACAACGTATGCAGAATTGAGGAGTTATTTTTACAAACGATACAACGGACGTGGGTTTGTCTATGCAATGAGTCTCTCGCACGAACTTCTGGCAAAAGGGGTGGCCTTGTTTATTTTTACCCTGGGTGATACCAAGCAAACCATTTTGGAGTCGGTGAATTTCGGACGGGATACGGATTGCACCGCAGCAATTGCCTCTGGCTTGTCAGGTGCCTTCAGTGGAATCGAGGATGTACCCCAAGAATGGATTGACACTGTTGACAAAGCAACTCTGGCAAATGATTTTACTGTTTCCAAAAGAACGCTCCTTGAGACAAGCAATGGATTGTTTGAAGCCTTTCTTTGTGAGAAACAGCATATGCTCGGTTGTTATGAGCAATTGGACTTGAATTGATTTTCCCTTAGGAAATCGAATAGGAGGTTACGAATGAAAATGAAGAAAGTGGTCCTTATGTTCTTGGTCATTTGTCTGGTTTTTGTTTCCTTGTATGCCCAGGGTACAACAGAAACAAGTTCAGACAAAGAAACACAAAAGGAATTGGTATTTCTCTCTTGGCGTTACAAACCTGACGATGCGTTTTGGCAAAGTATGGTTGAAGCCTATAAAGTTGTTGAGCCAAATACCAAATTGACGCTCATCAACGTCTCTGACAACAACAGTATGGAACAGAAGGCCGCAGCCATGATTGCCGGTAACTTACCCTTGGATATGGTTTGGACTGATTCCAGCGTAACCCAGACAATGGGGAAGGCAGATCTTCTCGAACCCTTGGAAGGGTATATAAAAAGAGATGGATTTGATACTTCCAGACTGTTCATGGCTTCAAAGTATGATCATATGTGGGATGGTAAATTGGTCGGCTTGCCGGCAATACCCATGGGCTATCTGATTTTTTACAATAAGGATCTGTTTGATGCCGCTGGAGTTCCGTATCCGACAAACGATTGGACAATGGACGATTTCCTGAAGACCGCACAAGCTTTGACAAAACCGGAAATCAAGCAGTTTGGTTATGGAACAAGACCTTGGATAGGTACCCATGACCTTTCCTATATCTATGCGTTCGGCGGCAATTGGTTTGATAAGAATGGAAAACCTGTCATGGATCAGGAGAATGCGATAAAAGCCTACCAGTTTATACAGGACTTGATTTTCAAGTATAAGGTTGCTCCTGCTCCTAGTGGTGTGGCGGGCTCCGGAGCCCAGGCTGTTTCGTTCGATTCCGGCAAGTTGGCCATGAATTGGACTGGTACCTGGGACATCAAGGGAACGGAAGGGCCAAATTCGAAGTGGAGTTTCCGTTGGGGAATCGTGCTTCCTCCAAAGGGAGCATACGGACAGTATCCAATTATCATCAGCAATGGCTGGAGCATACTCAAGAATTCAAAGAACAAGGATGTTGCGTGGAACTTCCTGAAATGGTGGAGCTCCGGGGAAATCCAGCAACTTCTTGCCCAATATGGCGAGATTCCGACCAACATCGAGGAAGCCAGGAAATATGCCATTACGTTCCTTGACGAGACAGACAGGAACACTGTATTCAAAGCACTTCAGGAAGGTGTCTCACGTCCTACGAATTGGCCGTACTATGCACGGAGTGAACGCGAAAGCAATGCCTATAGGGACAGAATCTATATTGGCGAAGATGTTGGAAAGGTTCTTGCAGAAATGAAGAAGAATGTCGACAGCATCATTGTCGATGAGCAGGGGAAATAAAGAAATACGAGGAAATATCCTGATCTAGGTCCAGAAGGCCGTTGGACCAGGATATTCCTTCGGGATTCTCCATAAGGAATGGTGTATGACTATTGTTTCGGGAAAGGAACAGAGACTTGAGATTTTTACGGTCGGATTGGAACCGGGCGATCTTCTACTGGAATCGATACAGTTTCTTATCAAGGATCATCGGATCATGAATGGCATTGTCCTGACGGGATTCGGGACGCTTGATTTATGTACCATGCATTATGTAGCCGATTCGAATTTCCCACCCACTAATGTCATGTATGGGCTATCCGGTGCCTTGGAACTTACTTCGATGAGCGGTATCATTGCAAATGCGTCGCCCCATATACATATTACTGTCTCCCAAGGCAGGCATATGTCGTATGGAGGGCATCTGGAAGCGGGATCCCGGGTTTTGTACTTGGCAGAGTTTTCTGTATTGAAGCTCGAGAATAGCAAACTGATAAGGGAATTTGATGCTGAAAGACAGATTTCTTTGTTACGGGATGCCAAGGAATCCAAAGAGAAGGGAGGCTTGTAAGTCCATGCCAAAATGGTTGGAAAATTCTGTATTCTATGAAATCTATCCCCAGAGTTTCAATGATACGAATGGGGACGGCATAGGGGATATAAACGGTATTACCGAAAAACTTGACTACATCAAGGACTTGGGATGCAACGCCATCTGGGTGAATCCGTGTTTTGATTCACCGTTCATGGATGCCGGATATGATGTCCGTGACTACAAGAAGGTTGCCCCACGGTATGGGACGAATGAAGATCTCGTCCGGTGTTTTTCCGAGGCTCACAAAAGAGACATGCATATACTGCTCGATCTGGTTCCCGGTCATACGTCGGATACACATCCCTGGTTCCTGGAAAGCAAGAAAGCTTGCAAGAATGAATTTACCAATCGTTTTATCTGGACCGATTCAGCTTGGAACCGAAGCGTTGGATTCTCCAGCATCAGCGGAATGTCTGAGCGGAATGGGTGTTATATCCTTAATTTCTTTGCTTCCCAACCAGCCTTGAATTATGGGTTCAATACAATAACGGAATCCTGGCAACTGCCTTATACCCATCCTGATTGCATTGCCACCAGGAACGCCATGAAGGATGTCATGCGGTTCTGGTTGGCTTTGGGTTGTGATGGTTTTCGTGTGGATATGGCAAGATCCTTGGTGAAAAACGATGCCCAGTATCAGGCGACATGTGAAGTATGGCGTGACATATTGGATGATGTCCGGAAGGATTATCCACAGATGGCTGCTATCAGTGAATGGTCTGATCCTCCTCTTGCTCTCGATGAAGCAGGGTTTGACATGGATTTCTATCTGAATCAGGAGGGAAATGGCTATCATGCATTATTTCGCAAGACTGATGAAAGCTTTTTTTCCAAAGAGGGGAAGGGTGATGCAATGCCCTTTGTGGAGGAATATCTTGGTTGGTATGAAAAGTCAAAGGATCATGGGTATATCAGTCTTCTGACCTGCAATCATGATACTCCCCGTTTGACAAAAGCCTATGATAGCACTGAACTGAAACTTGCCTATGCCTTTGTTTTCACCATGCCCGGTATACCGTTTCTGTATTATGGGGATGAGATCGGAATGCAATATGTCAATCTGGTAAGTGTGGAAGGTGGCTATGAGCGAACAGGAACCAGGACCCCCATGCAATGGAATTCCGGTAAGCCAAACCAAGGTTTCTCGGAAGCTCCGGCTTCGGCTTTGTACCTGCCTGTCGACCAACGCAAGAATGCCCCGACTGTTGAAAATCAGGAATTGGACAAGACTTCGTTATTGCATTTTGTCAGGGAGATTATTTCCATCCGTCGGGCAAACCCGGATCTGGGGAGTACTGCGAATCTTGAATTCCTGTATGCAAAATCACATGAGTACCCGTTGGTCTATCGGCGGGGGAATTTTGTTATCTGTCTCAATCCAGGCAAGAAGGATGTGACCATTGCCTTATCAGTCGAGGGTAGGCCCTTGTATAGTCTTGGTAGATCTGTTTTGCAAAATGGGCATCTTTTTATGGGTGGTCAGTCATTTGTTATCTTTGATACCCAAAAGGATTGACTATTGGTGATTGGATACTATGATCGGATTGGTTCCTCCTCATTATCGATGCATTCGAATAGTCTTGAGGTTCTGTCTTGATCATAGCAAGTCTGGCATGACAATTGATGGCATAGGCAAGTTTCAGTCCAGTTGTATCTTTCTGGATAATGGTATGGCCTGTGGCATACTCAGGTTTCACCTTTACCCGAGAGGTATCTACCTGATTCTCACCGAGAAAGGCAAGAAGAAAGTTGCTATCGGTGTCAATTGCTCCCGATAAATACACCCTGGTCCCTGCCCGGCTTAAGGCAATTGCCTGGTTGAATTCTTTTCCTCCAATAAAACGGTCATAGGAGAAGCCTTGCCAAGGTTCCTCTTGGGCGAAGAAAATAGGAAATGCCATATACATTAACAATATTCAGCGATCCAAAGTAGAGTACTTTATGAATGACCTCTTTTTATTAAACATACAGGCAAAAAATTGTCATTCATTGCCTGTATATTCATGTGTTTTAGGCCATTGCCTTGATCTTTGTCCTGAAATATTCCGTTCCTTCGATAACTTTGTCGAGAATAGGTTCAACTGCCCATACTTTTTCGTATATATTCCCTGTATAGGTCCTGGACTTGATTGTCGAAAAATTACCCAATCTCTGATGATACATTTTTGCTATAACGGGATAACCATAGGATTCCGATAGCGCCGAGAGTACGAGAAAGTTGGCAAGTTCTTTTGCAAATTCTGGGTTTGTGTTTCCTTTTGTGTACAACCATTTATACAAGTCAGGGTGGAAATTGGTGTTTACTCCGTTAAACCCCTTAGCACCAGCTTTCATTGCATCCCAGGCTATTGCTGCGTTGGCATTATTGATAACCATACCGGATCCCTGGGTGAGCTTGACTCTCCTGGTCACGGTAGCCAAATCACAGGAGACATCTTTCATGAAGGTAAATCTGCCTGAATTCGCCAGAAACATCAATTCTTCATCGGAAATGAGTCTCCGATAGGGAGCTGGGCACTCATAGATACCAAGAGGAAGGTCATTGGGGAGCTTATCCAGTAGGAATTGCAAATTGTGTAAAAAGACTTCTTTTCCCTGATTCCTTGGATCCAGGTGATTACTCACCAATACGATACCATCTGCCCCTGAGGCCACTGCAGCTTGCAATTCCTGAATTTGGCTATACGGGTCATCGCTTATATGTCCGGAGGCAACTACAGGAATCCGTCCTTGTACATGTTGTACAACAAAAGAAGCCAATTCAGCTCTTTCCTTCAGTGAGAGGAAATACATCTCACTGGATTGACATACTGCAAAGAGTGCATCCGAACCGTTTTGGATATACCATTCTATAAGTCTTTCAACACTTGCATAGTCGATGCTCCCGTCTTCCTTGTAAGGCGTGAGCATCACGGGTACGATACCTTCGATTTTCTTGTTTATCATTTATTTCTCCTGATACGCTATTTGTTCAACCAATTTCTTGGTTCTTTTCCCTGCAGGACAGCAATTACCGTTTCCGCACAGAAAATGCTGATATCTTGGTAAGTTTCAAACGTTTCTGCACCTGTATGTGGCGTGCAGATAATATTGTCAGTCCGTAAAACTCGTGCATCCATGGGCAGTGGTTCAGTTTCGTAGACATCAATGGCCGCTCCTGCAAGATGACCCGATTCCACGGCATCGCACAAGGCCTCAATGTCAATGATTGCTCCTCGTGCGGTGTTGATAAGATAGGAGCCGACTTTCATTGAATCGAAAATTGTACGATCCAGCATATGATAGGTCTCTTTGTTGCTTGGGACATGAATACTGACCAAGTCACTGTTTTCCAGAAGGTATTTTTGCGAAACCAATTCCACATCAAGTTCCGTAGCCAATTTTTCGTTTGGAAACTTGTCATAGGCCAGTATCCTTGTATCGAAGCCTGATAGTTTTTTTGCAACTCTTCTTGCTATATCGCCAAAACCAAGGAGTCCGATTGTCTTGCCTTTTATCTCATGACCCACAAATCTGAGCCATTGTCCTTCAACAAGTCCCTGATTGAGCCTTGGAAGGTTCCTGAGGAGTGAGAAGATTTGACCTATGGCAAGCTCTGCTACTGCATTGGCATTTTTCCCTACGGCATTTACTACTTTGATTCCATGTTCCTTTGCTTTTTCCAAATCAATGTTATCGACGCCAACACCAAAACGTGCAAGGACTTTCAAGTTTTTTGCCAAATCAAAGACAGCCTCATTCCATTTATCCATGCCAATGATGGCAGCATCGATATCAGGCACCACTTTTTTTAATTCTTCAAATGAATAATAGGGCATGTCACTTGAGTTCAGGATTACCTCATGTCCTTCAGCTTCCAATAGTTTTATCGATTCAGAACATAGTTCCTTATAGTGAGAAGCCGTAACCAGCACTTTCCCCATTTCTCCCTCCCTAGGCCAAATGGCTTTTTATTTTGGAGACAATTGTTTTATATTCCTCTTCAGTGAGGTACAAAGGCTCTTTTTCATTGACTGCAAACATTGTTCCCCAATTTTTTCCATCCTTATATTTGGGGACAATATGGACATGCATATGCTCGGCTGTATCACCTAAAAAGAGTATATTCACTTTATCGGAATGAAATACCTCCGTAAGGGCTTGTATGATTGCGTAAACATCTGCCATGAGCCTGCAATACTTTTCTTTGGGGAGGTTGGTTATTTTGCGTTCATGTATATCGAGTGCGAGGATACATCGTCCCCTGTGGGTCTGGTCCCTGTGCAGGTATAGTTTTCCGTTGTCCAGATCGCAAATTTTGATCATGATCCTGCTCAATGGCTCACCGTCTTCGCAATAGATACAGTTTGACATTATTGGGTTTCTCCTTTTCCCGCTTTTGCAAGCTTATGTTTTGCGATTGCTTTTTTAACGATTGGAAAGAAGAAAGGGTAGAATAGAGAAAGGATACCTATGATCAATAAGACACAGGAAATAGGACGTTCAAAGAATATAAAAGCGTTTCCATCGGAAAGAACCATTGCCCTGCGGTAATTGTTTTCAATCGTTGAGCCTAGGATCAAACCAAGAATGATAGGTGGAATGGAGAACTCCATTTTTATGATGTAATAACCAAGTATCCCACAAACGATCATGAGATAAACATCGCTTATATTATGGTTTATGGCAAAGGTTCCTACAAAACAGAACACGAAAATGATTGGAGCCAAGATAATGTTCGGAACATGTACAATTTTCGAAAAGAGCTTGATTCCTGAAAAACCTATGATGCCCATGAAGATATTTGCAAAGAATAACCCCACGATTATCAGATATACTTTTACGGCTTGTTCAGTAAACAGTAAGGGACCCGGGGTAATACCTTGCATCATCAAGGCTCCAAGCATGATGGCTGTGCAGGCATCTCCCGGAATACCCATGGTGAGGAGGGGGATTAAGGCACCTCCCGAAATTGCGTTGTTTGCAGCCTCCGGGGCAGCAATTCCATCGGGGGCTCCATCTCCAAATTTTTCGGGATGCTTGGACCAGCGTTTTGCTTCATTGTAACCAACCCAGGAAGCGATATCTCCTCCTGTTCCCGGAATAGCCCCAATGAGCGTTCCTATCAGGCTTGAACGAATCAGGGTAGGGGTAATGGTTTTCAGATCTTCCTTGCTCGGGAAGATTCGTTCAATTACCGTTACTTCCTTTTTCATTTTTTTTCTGTTGTGATATTCATCTTCGACATTGATCAAGCCTTGGGAAAAAGCAAATAATCCGATAAGTACGGGAATGAACCCGATTCCTCCTGTAAGGTACACGGTTCCAAATGTCAGGCGAAAGTCTCCCGTGAAACTATCCATCCCAATAGTTGCAAGAAGTAATCCTACGATTGCCCCGATCAATCCTTTGATTACATTTGTACTCGATACACTGGTTACCACGGAGAGCCCAAATATTGCTAACGCAAAATATTCCGGGGCACTGAATTTCAGGGCAACCTTCGCAAGCAAAGGCGCTGTAATAAGAAGCATTACTGCTGCAAATAAACCACCAAAAGTTGATGCTGTCGTGGAAATGGATAGAGCACGACCTGGCTGTTTATATTTTATTGCCATAGGATGCCCATCAAGACAAGTTGCGGCTGAATTTGCCGTTCCCGGAGTATTGAGGAGAATCGCAGTTATTGATCCTCCATATATTGCACCGCAAAATATTCCTAGCATCATCATGATACCGTTGGTTCCGCTTAATGAAAGAGTCAGTGGCAACATTATGGACATTCCCATAACAGATGAAAGGCCTGGCATTATCCCGACCCAAATACCACAGAGCGTCCCGCTGAATATCGAAAGAAGGCTTACCGGACTGATGACCGCTAAAAAAGCCTGGAAAAATGCGTTCATATTCTGTTCCTTATATTTTAAAATAACTTACCAGAGGGAAGCACGAGGCCTAAGGCAACCGCAAAGATCAGATAGATGCTTAGGGTAACGCTTACACTTGTAAGAATTATTTTTTTCCAATTTCTGGCACCCATGATATACATGACGCAAACAATGAAAATCAAAGAAGAAGGTAAAAATCCAATATAATTAAGTCCAATCCCAAATAATATCATTACTATGAACAATTTAAAAACTTGGCGGAATCCTTCGTCCTTGAATTCGACAAGATGTTTTACCATTTCTTTTTTCGTGAAAAGTGTAGTTAACAATAACGTTATCGATAGTGCAATCAATACTATTCCCAGTAGCTTTGGCCAGAAACCTGGACCGGGAGTTCCATTGACGTACTTGGGAAATTGCTTTGCATAGTTCACGACATATGAACCAAAACAAATGAGCAATAGGGAAGTAAAAATATTGTATTTTTTCATTTCGCTGCCTTAGACATAGTGTTGGAAACTTTCCAACACTATGTATGTTTTTTAAGAATCTGATTACTTTACTTCGATGCTTTTACAAAGTTTGGAATAGAGTGCAAGTTGTTCAGCTAGGAATTTTTTTGTTTGGGCTCCATCCATATTGATAGTCTGCATTCCCATTGTCGTCAGGACTTTCTGAAAAGAAGCAGAGTCGATGGCAGGACGGATGGCATTTCTCAGATATTCGATTTTTTCTTTATCAACATCTGCTTTTACGGAGATGATACAGAAACCTGGCATAAAGACGTTCATATCAGGATAGGTTTCCTTCATGGTAGGGATCTGTGGGTACGTTGAGAGTCTGTCTTCTGACATTGAGGCCATGAAAATAAGATTTCCTGCTTTTACTTGACTTGCAGCATTGACTGTTTGTGCAATTGTGGCATCAATATGCCCGCCAACGATTGCGGTTACACAATCGGCACTACCACCATATGAAACAGTTTTAAAATCAACACCAAAATGCTGTTCAATTGCAAGAACTGCAAGAGAAGGTGCTGCTCCGATTCCCGTTTCACCGATTACTACTTCGCCCGGATGTGCTTTTGCATAATCGATGAATTCCTTGAAAGTTTTATACGGAGCTTTGGAACTAGTAATCAGTACAAATGGATCTATCAATGCACAAGCAATTGGCTCAAAATCTTCTACGGAAATTTTTGTTCTGCCAAGACAGTAGTTGATTACCAGGTCCGTATTCAACACCCCCAAGGTATACCCATCGGATGGAGCCGTAACTACCTGATTCAACCCTATAAGGCCAGCTCCTCCTGTAACATTGGATATTGCAAAGTTAACTCCTGAAGGCAAGTTCGTCTTGGCTGCATCCATAACACCCCGAACGGATAGATCAGTTCCGCCACCGGCAGAGTACTGCACGATAACGTTGATATTCTGGCTTGGGTAATCCTTCTGCCCATTGGCCACGAGACTTGCCGAAACAAGCAAACATAACGCACAAATAACCAAAAGACTCTTGTTTTTCATAAAAAACTCCTTTTATTTTCTTACGCAAAGCGCATTAGCTCAAATCTTTTAAACATTTTTTGATATATTCTGCTGAAGCCTTCATTCCTATTCTGGCATCGGGAATATCCTTGGGATGCCATCGGCGTTCATATTCGAAAGAAAGCCAGTTGTCATAACCATATGCTTTCATCTTTTCAAGGATCGATTTCCAGGGTATTACTCCCTTTCCCACGATTTTGGTTACAACGTTTCGTTCTTCTTCTTTTGGGTGAGCAACATCAGAGGATGCAAATGTATGGTCGATACCCTTGAACAGAAAATCTTTTACATGCGTATAGAGAACTTTTTCCATCTGCAATTCCAGGGCCTCCTCATAGTCTTCGTTACCGGTAAAGGTAAGATTTGCCTGGTCATACAGTATTCCGACTGCAGGATTGGAAATAGCCTTGGAGATTTCAATGCTTTCCTTAGCAGATACAGTCATTGTGTTGAAATGATTCTCAACTACCAACATAACACCTGCTTTTTGGGCATACCAACCAAGTTCTTGTAAACTTTCAACAAGGATATCCTCCATCTCCTGTCTATGCATGCTATCTGTTGCCGTATAATTTCCCCCATATACTCGGATATACGTTGCACCTAGGGTATTTGCATCTTCAATGACTTTTTTCATTCCCCGCACATCTGCTTTTCTGATTTTTTCATTGAGGTTATTGAAATGGGAGAAATAGGGAGTAAGCGCTACTATTGATAATCCTTGTTGTTCAGCGTAGTCACGTAATTCAAGCAATTCAGTAGCAGTTGCGGAGGTGGGGATTCCACAGCCATAATTGTCTTGATATACTATTTCCACTCCATCCATCCCAATTTCAGAAAACAATTGCATTGCATCCTTGAGCGAATATTCCGGAGTTCCCATGGTATGGCCAGCTAGTTTCATATGTCTCCTCTATGCTAAATCAGGAAGTCCTGCTATCTGTAAGATACGATGCATCAATTCATGTGTCTTGAAAGCATCCGCAGCATTGGTAAGTGGTGTTTTGTTATGTTTGAGGCAATCGAAGAAATGGTCATCTTCTGCCTGAAACCCCATTTTATCCTCTACGCGAGCCCATCCCATTGCCAGTGGAGTCATATTTGTAGTATGAGATTCCTTGCTGTCGACAATTGTGATGCTATCGGGGCAATCCACGGTTACTGTTCTGTTTTTACCATGCATCTGGAATGTCTCGATCCATTGTCCGGAAGCCCTGTCCGCCACAAGTATCCCGATTGTTCCGTTCTCAAATTGTAATTGGGCTGTGGTCAAGGTTTCATAGTAAGGGTCCTTGTAGATTGAATGTGCTTCGATATGTGTGCACTCCCCACAGAAATA
This sequence comes from uncultured Sphaerochaeta sp., assembly GCF_963676625.2. Classification (GTDB taxonomy): domain Bacteria; phylum Spirochaetota; class Spirochaetia; order Sphaerochaetales; family Sphaerochaetaceae; genus Sphaerochaeta. Next base: position 743,811 of record NZ_CAXXYB010000004.1, on the reverse strand, counting down.
ACGAAGAAGATCAACCATATGAATTGCATTCTCAAGGGTAGCCCGATATTCAGATGCAGGTCTGTTTTTCTGGGCTATGATTACGTCCGGGGTGGTATTGCCATATAGCTCCTTCGCTTTTCTGTAGACAGGGGAATATCTTCTGTTGAATCCAATCATCAAGGTTTTTCCGGTCCTTTCAGCGGTATTTGCCATTTCTTCCATTTCTCGTAGGTTGCAACCCATCGGTTTTTCACAGAAAACATCGATTCCTGCATTCAATAGTTCTATAACTTGCCTAGGATGGCAGTCTTTGGGCGAAAGTACGAAAGCACAATCTATACCTAAGTCAATAAGCTCAGGTAATGTAGCCACTGCATGTTTGATTGAATGTTTCTGTTTTGCCTTCATTGCGCTCTCGATATGCAGGGCCATTACACCGGTCATTTCGACATCTTCTCTTTTTGCCAGGATAGGAAGATGAGCAATTTCTGCAATTGATCCAGCGCCTACTAAACCAACCTTATATTTATTTTCCATGATAAAGTCTCACTCATTATTTATAATTTTGTATATAATTTATATCTGAATCATGATTTAGCCAAAAAACCACCATCAACGGCAAGGGTAAATCCATTTACATAATCAGAAGCTTCCGAAGCCAAGAAGACGGCAGCCCCTGCAAGGTCACCGGGAACTCCCCAACGATCCATAGGAATTCTTGTGTTGGTTTCAACCATTCTTGATGATTCTGAACGCATTGGGGCGGTCATGTTGGTTATCATGTACCCCGGTGCAATGCAATTGATATGGATACCATATTTTGCCCATTCATTGCACATATGCATGGTAATCATCCTTACAGCTGCTTTTGAAGCTGTATAAGGAATTACTTTGATCCCGCCTTGAAAAGAGGTCATTGAGCCAATATTGATGATCTTTCCCTTTCCCCCCTGTTTTACGAATTGTTTTGCAACTGCCTGACAAAGGAAAAATAATCCTGTTAAATTTACATCGAGGACATCCTGCCAGTCTTTTCTTGTCACTTCCAATGCCATTGCCCTACGGGTAATACCTGCGGCATTGACCAGGATGTCAATTTTACCGAAAACAGCGAGTGTTTTTTCCACAATTTCATCAGGAGCTGTTTCAAGACCAACATCAGTACAGACGCGGAGATATTTTCTACCTAATCCTTCTATTGTTTTTTTTGTTTCCGAATCATCTGAACGACCAACACAAACAATATCCGCCCCTGCTTTAGCAAGGCCGATAGCTATACCTTGGCCCAGACCTCTTGTTGCTCCTGTTACAATTGCAACTTTATTGTCCAAGCTAAATTCTTTAAGATCCACCATTGGAATTTCTCCTTTGAAAACATTTTCATTTATATAATGAAAACATTACATTTTGTTATGAAAACTATTATTGCCTAGTTTTCATAACCTGTCAAACTAATTCTTGACGATTTTATAAATTCAAAACCAGACTTGGATGAGTGTAAGGAAACTATCGCCTGAAATACCAGTTTCAATAGTTCTTGACTGAATTGGAGTTTTTTGTTTTTGGATTTTTATTGGAAGTCATTACAAAATAGAAACTTGCAATCGACTGATACCTACAGGAAAAGAATCGGGATATTTGCATCCGTATACTTGAAATTTAATATACGAAGTATTAGATCATCATTGTTTTTTGGAAGTACTTCTGAAAAGATGTTAAAGCGAAGCGAGTGTTTCTTTTGAAGGGAATGCTTCATAGACTCCCACCATTTTCCCGCAAAGCATAGAAGCTTTATGTGCTTTTATTACAGCTTCTTCAAGGTTGGTCCCTTTTATTAATTCAGCGGAAAAAACACCACAAAAGAAATCGATCATACCAGATTTATCCAGGATTGTTGCTTCCGGACAGGTATCGAGAAGGGTCATTTTATCTTTTGTTGCAAGATAAACCCCTTTTTCATCAAGCTGAAAGATGATTGCCTTGTTTACATTTCTGATAAACATCGTAGATGCCAGTCGTGCGTCCCTGATATTGTCAACCGGAAATTTGCAAAGAGACCTGGAGTTTGTTTTTGTAAGTATCAGATAATCTACATTGAAAGTCGGGAATTCCTTGATATCATTCGTTGCCGGAATAATTACAATTGGAATATGCAATTCATTTGCCAGTTTTATTAATTGGATTGCTGGTTTCATGATTGCTGTATGCAGATGTATTTGAATCATTCTGGCTTGAGAAATCTGTTTACTGAAGAGCAGGATATCTTCTGCCCGTAAATTGAAGTTTGCTCCAGGAAAATCTATATAAAGATTATCCATCTCATTACGTATCGTAATGGTAGCCAAACCGGTGCTTTCCTGTTTGTTTTCTTGTATCAAAGAATGATTTACCTGTTCTTTTTCCAAAGTGTTGATTATTTCATATCCAAAGGAATCCTTGCCAACCATACCGATGGCAGCGGATTCCACCCCGCTGCGTGAGGATGCAACACTCAAGGAGGTTCCGTGTCCACCTGCATGCATGGTCATTCGTTTTCCCAATATCTTTTCCCCGATCTTTTTGTCACCGGCTTCCATTACGAAGTCAACATTCAAGACTCCAAGGGAAATGATATCAATTCTTTTATTGGTTTCTTGCATTATAGGGTAGTACCTCTCTTTATAATTGATGAAACTAAAAGAGGCTTTGAGTTTTCATAATTGCAAAGAGTGTTTTCGATGGCATTCAGGCAAGATATAATACATTCAGCTCCGGCTACTCCGATTTGGTATCCAGAAGGACCAACTGAGGTTATTTCTGGAGAATTGCTCTGGGCTATGCTTGTATTTCCATAGCTAATAATTTCAACATCTTTAGGAATCTCTAAGGTTGAGCCTTTACAAAACTTTATTACACCCATTGCTTGTATATCATTTCGTACGATACAGCCAAATTCCTTGGTCTTGATATTGCTTTTGCAGATTTGGTAGGTATCCTGAGCCATGGCAGAGGAAAAGACAATATGACAAGAACAATTGCATTGGATTTGAATCCGGGTAAGTATGTCTTTGTTTATGGGGGGATGACGACGTGAAGCATCGTCAAATATCCAGATTTCTTTTTTTCTTTCAGCAAGAGCTTCAATTGCTGTATATATGGGTTGGTTTATATCGAAGGGGAGATATACTATATTGCTATCTATGGTTTTGCTCTGAGATCCAGAGAGGACGACTGTCGGAAGATAGGTGCTGTAGTTTTTAATGACCTTGGCAATTTCATCATTGGTATAATAAATGATATTTCCTACGACCCCTTTTGTTCTGGCAGATAAAAGACTGTTTATTTCCAACTTGATATCATTGTCTGTGTTACAGAATATGATATTAAAATTTGAGGAGGAAAGTACATCATTGATTCCCTGGAGCATTTCTGCAAAGTAAGCATTTCCAACATTTGGAATGATTACGGAAATAAGTCTTGAAGAATTGTTTTTTAATGCCCTTGTAATATCGGTAGGATAATAGCCCAGCTCCTTGACCGCATTTTGGACTTTTTCTCTAGATTTTTCAGCAACATTGTCAGAATTGTTTATTACCCGGGAAGCTGTAGCCAGACTGACCCCTGCAAGTGCAGCAACCTCTTTTAGTGTGACCATCTAGAACCCCTGAATAGTATTTTATACATAATATACTATTTTTAACCTATCCTACTTTATAGGTAAAGCGAAATCTTTGCAAATAGTGGTAGTTCTAAAGATTGTCGACAGGCTCCATCCTATTTGTTTCGGACAGTATTGAACACTTGTAAAATCAAAGCCATGTTGTGTATAAGCTGAAATCAGGCGTGAGGGGGTTCATATCTTGTGCAATTTATACCTTTGTCTGAAGCCTCTACAGCAATTGCGAGTCCTTCTAAAGTTCCAAAGTCTCCTGATGATACTTTGGAACTGAGAATAGTTGTATTGGATAGCAAGAACAGGCCTTCACTGAAATTTTAATAATGGTATCGCTTTTTCTTGGTTGCCAAGAAAAAGAAAGAGACTATGAGTGTCAGCATTTCAGCAACTACGATAGCCAGCCAGATACCATTGATACCCAAGAACACTGGAAGGAGCAGCACTGACAACAGTTGAAAGACCAAAGTCCTGATAAATGAAATCGCTGCAGAAACCGCACCATTGTTCAATGCGGTGAAAAACCCGGAGGCAAATATATTCAAGCCGGTAGCAAGGAAGGAAATGGAGAATAACTTGAAGGCCTGTCTGGTCATGATGAATAAATCATGGTCATACCCTACAAAGAGTTTTGCAAGAGGTGTTGCGAGTATTTGGGCAAGGAGTGTCAGTCCAATACCTGCAAGAGCCATCAGTATCAAGCTTTTATTCTTCATGTTATGCAACTCTGCATGATTTTCGGCACCGAAATGGTAGCTGACAATAGGACTGCTTCCAATGGAGTACCCGATGAATACTGCCAAGAAAATAAAATTTACATACATCAGTACACCATATGCAGCCACTCCATTTTCTCCTACTAGCCGCAACAGTTGGAAATTATATAGGACGCTTACTAGGGAAGACGAAATATTCGACATCATCTCTGACGCACCATTTGTACATGCTTTGACCAGAGGTTGTAGTTCAAGTCTTGTTTTTTGTAGCCTCAAAAGACTTTTATTTGGTCGTATAAAGTAGATGAATGGTAATAAGCCTCCTATGCTTTGACTGATTACGGTGGCTAAGGCAGCGCCGAATACACCCCAATGGAAGCCAATGATAAAGAGCCCATCCAAGACAATATTGGCAACGCCTGCCACTATTGTGTAGATCAACCCAAGTTTTGGTTTTTCTGCTGTCACCAGAAAGCTTTGGAATACATTCTGGAGCATGAAAGAGGGGAGGGAGAATATAAGAACTTTTCCATACCGTACACAATCTTCGATCATATTGCCTGTTGCTCCCAGCATCGTAGCCAAGGGACGGATAATGAAATAGCCGGCTATGGAAAGTATCAGGCTCACCAACAACGTGAAGATTATCATCATGGAAAAGTAGCCATTGGCAGTTTTCTTGTCCCCTAGACCCAAGATTCTTGCAACCAATGCACTTCCCCCGGTTCCGATCATAAAGCCAAACGATCCAAAGATCATAAAGAATGGCATGATGAGGTTTATAGCGGAAAAAGCAGTTTTTCCTACAAAATTGGAAACAAAGAAGCCATCGATGACGCCGTAGATGGAGATGAACACCATCATGCCGATGGATGGAAATGTAAAGCGAAGGAGTTTTTTGTACGTGAAGTGATCTGACAATTGAATACGCATGAGATGATCCTTGGTGAATTGCAAGCAAGACTATTTTGAGTCCTGGAAGTTAGTTATTATATGGATGATGTAGTTGGATAGACAAAAAGAGCTCAACCACCTGAGAGCGTGGGACAATTGGGAATTATTCCCCCAAGGCTTGGGTTTCTATTTGAAGTAAGTCCAGCATTTTCTGGAAGACTGAAAGGTATTGTTCCCGTTCTTCTTTGCTGAACTGTGCAAAGGCCTTGTATTCCGCCTCCATCAATGGGGTGACAGCCTTGGTGCAGAAAGCTTGCCCAGTTTCGGTCAAGACGATGACTTTCCGGTTGCGAGCTCCTGTTGATTTCTGAAGTTGGACAAATCCAATCTTCACAAGGGTGGCAACGGCAGAGTTGATGGTTTGTTTGGAATAGAACCATGTGTTGCTCAAATCATACTGCGAGGAAGTTTGATCAGATTCATAGACTGCATACAAAACCCAGAAGGCAGCATCTGACAATCCAAAGCGAAGTGCCAAATTGTGGTAGATGGTGTCTTGCTTTTTGTATAACTGATTGAGTGCAGTCAATTGGCTTTCGATAGTCTTTTGCATTAGTGTTCCCTTATCTTCTTATGTCCGAAATCAGACTATCTATATATAGTCCGGTTTCGTACTTTTGTCAATGATGATCAAGACGAATACGCATTTTGCGTATGCAGTGTTACCAATCCGTGGTGCGCCTGATCTTGAAAATGTTGCCTTCAAAGAATGCATATCAAGTCAAAGCTTGAAGTTTTCGCCGAAGCTGGCGGTAAGCAGTTTTGTCGGGTACCTGAAAGGGAAAAGCATGCTGATGATATTCGAACACCATGCGAACCTGGAGCATAAAGTGCTGAACAAGGCCACCATCAAGAAATACATACACAAAAGTGAAGACACTGACCAGATATTCGACACGATGAGCGTACAAAAGGTGGAAAACCTCTTCCAAGGGGCAGAAGAGAACAACTGTGGTTGGTGGATCTCAAACAACGCCTGTAGGTTTAGCTAGTATAAGGGCCCCTTATAGGGCTGTTTAAAACCACTGGTTTTAGCAATGAATTACTATTCCCTTATTCGGTCTCGATGGTCTGGTATAGGAAATGGCATGCTGTTTGTCTGGTCCGTATATCCAAAAAATTCGACCAGCTTTGCCAGGCTTGTTTTCAAGATAGGATTGCCAAACTTTTATGCCATATCGCTATCTTTATGGCTGGCAAGTCCTGGGTAACTTGGATTTCTTGACAAGAGAACCATGGTCTTGTCCATTTTTTTGTATAGGAGGTTCTCCTTCTTGCAAAGGGTACCGGTTTCATTTTTTTTGTAAAAGGCTTATCTCGAGTTTTTCCATTTCAGGAACTCCCAACCGAATTATATACATTGGATTGTTGTCCTATTCCTGTGGTAGGGATGAAAGATCAATTGGTTTTGATACGAAACCTTTCTTGTGGTTTCCCATGGAGGAGTCCATCACTGAGAGAGTGTTTTTTGAAAGCTCGAAGGGAGATCCCAAGACCCTTGGTTCGAGGATGATTCTTCCGTCTTCACATTCCTCTACATGGTAGTGTGAATATTTCGGACTGAAAAGCGTGATTCGCTTTTTCCTATCAACTGAGGCATCATATTCCATTGCTGTTTGCACCCCCATGTTTCTTTGTGGAATATTCCACAAAGAAATATGATAATTCTATGTCTTTAGACTGTTGAGCACGCGATGCGTGCGAAACAAAGAACCACCCGCTATGCAGGTGCTGAAACGATTTGTTACACAAAAACACTCACCTTTATGGTAGGATTTTGGAGTTCAGCCCAAAAATGATACAGGAAAAGGTGAGTGAAAGATGGCGAGTAAAGAAAATTCGTTGGCCCACACGAAATGGTTGTGCAAATATCCTATCGTGTTCACGCCAAAGTATAGGAGAAAGATACTTTACAATCAATACAGGCAGAGTGTGGGCCATATCCTGCGCTCGCTGTGCGGATACAAGGGTGTCGAATTGATAGAGGGGCATCTGATGAGCGATCATGTGCACCTTATCTGGTGAGCATACCGCCGAAGATGAGCGTGTCGAGCTTCACGGGGTATCTGAAGGGCAAGAGTGCATTGATGTTGTTTGACAAGCACGCGAACCTGAAGTACAAGTTTGGAAACAGGCCTTTGGGCTGAACGATATAAGTGAAGCTAGTGTCTTTAGGCGCTGGTCGGTGAACCACGGCTTATAGCAGTAGAGCAAACCACCCTTTGGAAGGGTGGTGCGGATTCATCATTGTTTTTTTGTATAGTGTTGGAGATTCTTGGGAAACTTTCTAGAACTCAGTAGATGCCAAGAGGATGCCTTGTCCTGTTTTTTCAAGGTCTTGGTCGTGTATGTACCGAAAGACAATTGGTCAAATTAACAGGACCTACCCTGAGAAACTTTGACGGTGAGAATTTTACTATTAAAACATTTCTTATTGACTCATTTTGTAAAATTTATTCAAGGAAAACGTATTTCTATGAGGATTGGGAGTATTGACATCCTATATTTCAATCAATATGGTTAAATTTATAAAGATGAGAGCAACAATAAAAGATGTAGCAAAAAAGGCTGGGGTTTCCATTGCCACAGTGTCCAATGTTTTGTCCGGAAAGAAGTATGTATCATCGTCACTGATAGAAAAAGTCAATGATGCACTGAAGACATTGAACTACCAGAAAAATTTCGTAGCAAGCAATTTCAGGGCACAGAAATTTCATAATATAGGTGTTGTTGTCCCTGATATTGCCAATCCCTTTTTTGGCGGGGTTGTACGAAGCATTGAATGTATCCTGGACGAGAAAAATTACCAGATGATTTTAAGCAACTCCAATTATGATAAGATCAAAGAGGAAATGATCATCAAGGATTTCATCTCTACGGGAAAGATTGATGGTCTGATTCTCATTACTCCCAACTATGAACTTGTGAAGAAAATAGAATCGGAAATCCCAATCGTTGTAGTTGACCACACCCCCTTTGAGAATGAGAATAATATTTTCTTTGTTTATTCCGACAATATCAAGAATTCATCAATTATTGCACAGTTCACGTATGAAAAAGGATATCGGCATTTTGCGTATATCACTGGCAACAATAACATCAATACTTCCAAAATCCGGTTGACAGGATTTCGTGATCAACTGAAAACATATGGGGTACAGGAAAAAGATATTCTCGTGAGACGTGGTGACCTTACGTTTGATATGGGCTATGAGGTCATGCTTTCGATTTTGCAGGATTATGATCCCAAAAATAGGATGGCTGTCTTTATCTCCAGTGATATCATGGCTTGGGGAGCCTTGGAGGCAATAAAAAGCAAGGGCCTCTCGATTCCCCGAGATATTGGCGTCATCGGGTTTGATGATGTTTTTTTCTCGAAGTTCACCAATCCGAAGTTGACTACATTCCATAATCCAGGGGTTATGATGGCAAGCCTTGCAACCAAGCTTCTTGTTGAGCAGCTTTCCCATACTGAGGAAGTTTTTTCACAGATTACACTTGTTCCCGGGGAACTGGTAGAACGGGAATCTCTTTGATAAAATAGCAAAATCAGTACCTATGAAAACAACAAAGAAAGTCTTGATTGATAATCAGGCAAGGTTTTGTTGTGTATATCTGCAAGGACAAATTTTCCTGGTATGTACGATACTCTTACGATTGGTCTCAATTTCCTGTTCTGTTCCATAGCAGATCGTTGAAGCCGTGGTAATTTTTTTTTCTTATGCCAGTTTCCATCCATGGGGATGGATTGTTGCAATAGTGTGTTGCCACCCCCAAAAAAAACCGAGTCTAGAATTATAAAAACTGTCATTTGAGTTGGTCTTGAAAAAAAAGACAAACTGGCAAGTCTCCTGAAATCTCAACTGAATTAATCCTTACTTGGATTTTTTTCAGTATGAAAAACAGGGCACCGCTCAAGGGAAAACCAAGTCATCCTTTTATCTTGAAGGACTATTTTCTGTCACTGTATATCCTGTTTCTGCGGGTTCAGAGGAAGCTTTTTCCTTTTATATTGACCAAACGGTTACCTTTGCGTGACATGTTCTGGCTGGTGCTGCTGCCAGCCAGTTTCTTCATGCATTATCGAATTAAATTATGGATGGAGAATTTGTTTATTCAATTTAAAGGCTAGTTAAACGTATTTTTGTTGACAAATGGATTGTTTGGATAAAAGAATAGGGATGATGAGTTTTCAAGGAGGGTATATGTACAATCCTAAATATAGTGTAATTCTGGGGAATGTCGGTGCCTGTTGTGACCGATATATGGCAGGTGGTTATTCTGCTCCTTATTCTATTGACGAAATGTTCAATAGGGTAGCTTCCATCGAGAATGTGCGTGGGGTTGAGCTTGTAGGGACATGGCATGTTACGGCAGACAATGTAGGACAGATAAAACGAAATCTAAAGGAATATAACTTGCAATTAGTAAGTATTATTCCCGACCATTTCGGGACAAGGAAATGGGGTAGGGGTGCTTTCTGTTCCAAAGACTCCGGCATTAGGAAAGAAGCTGTTGCGGTTACCAAGGAAATGGTTGACATCGCAAAAGAGCTGGGAGGTAACCTCATTAGTCTTTGGCCTGGACAGGATGGATATGATTATTACTGGGAAGGGGACTATATTCAGGAAAGGACTTGGTTTGAAGAAGGCTTGGCAGCCTGTGCCGATTATGATCCGAATGTAAGGATTTCCCTGGAATACAAACCGAAGGAACCTCGTAATCGTTCGTATGCCTCAACTGTATACAGCACGTTGCTGATGGTCCAGGCAGTGAACCGAAAGAATCTTGGAGTAACCATTGATTATGGTCACGCCACAACTGCCTATGAAAATGTTGCGGAGTCCATTGCTGTCCTGAAAATGTATGGGGACAAGCTGTTTCACCTGCACATGAATGATAACTATGGATATTGGGATGATGACATGATTTTGGGAAGTATACATTCCATTCCATTTGTTGAGATGTGCTACTGGATCAAGAAAACAAACTATGCAGGTTGGATTTCAACCGATCAATATCCCTACCGGGAGGATGGCAGGGATGCCTGCAATGAGACTATTTCGTGGCTGAAAATTTTCTTTGATATTGTCAACAGGATGGATGACGAGGAGGTCGAAAAAGTCATTCATGGCGGGAATGCCGTGGAAGGTAGCCGGTTGATGAGAAAGTATATGTTTGGCGTACAATAGACTATTTGAAAAATAGCCTGGAATTATTTTTTCATTATTGCTGAAGGAGGAAGAGATGAAGAAATTTTTATGTGGGTTGATGATGGTGCTTGCTGTTGGTTCCTTCGCCTTTGCACAAGGGCAAAAGGAAGCATCCGTTACGGCAGGGGGGAAGAAGACTTACAAGATAGCCTTGGTTCCCAAGGACAGTACAAATGCCTGGTTTGTACGAATGAAAGAGGGGGTTGATAAGTATTCCAAGGTATCTGGCAACAATGCTTTCCAGAAAGGTCCTGCGAAGACCGATGCTGCAATGCAGGTCCAGGTGATTCAGGATTTGATCTCCCAGGATATCGATGCACTTTGTGTCGTGCCTGTTGAACCGAAGGCTGTAGAACCCGTATTGATGCAAGCCCGGAAGAAAGGCATCATAGTCATTTGCCATGAAGGTTCCAATGTAGAGAACTGCGATTATGATATTGAGGCTTTCAACAATGGTGAATATGGTGCATTCATCATGGATAATCTTGCAAAAGCTATGGGGCAGCAAGGCGAATACACTACCATGGTTGCGTCAGTGACCAATGCATCCCATAACGAATGGGCTGATGGTGGTGTTGCACGACAAAAGGCAGCATATCCCAAAATGACCTTGTTAGCTGCTGAGCCAAGAGTAGAGTCTGCCGATAATTCAGAGACTGCTTACGAGAAGGCAAAAGAGTTGATCAAGAAGTATCCTGATTTGAAAGGTATCATGGGAACTTCTTCCAAAGACGCTCCCGGAGTAGCTCGTGCCATTGAGGAATTGGGTCTGAAAGACAAGTTCTTTGTATCAGGTACGGGAATGCCCAATGAATGTCGTCAGTTTGTCAAGGATGGGACCCTGGCGTATATTACCCTCTGGGATCCTGCCGATGCAGGCTATGCCTGTTGCTCCCTTGCCGCGAAGATCTTGAGTGGTGAGAAGATTGAAGATGGAGTGGATTTGGGACTCAAGGGCTATGATAACCTGCATTTCCGTGAGGGCTCAAAGAAAGTTCTTATAGGATCTGGCTGGATTGTCATTGGACCCGATACTATTGACAACTATAATTTCTAATTTGGTATTCGTATGCAACAGATAGCCTTAAAAAGGCTATCTGTTTATCTGAAAGAAAGGAACATCATATGTCTGAATACATTCTCAAGGTCAAGGATATCATGAAAAGCTTTGGCGGTGTTCATGCTCTCAGGGGCGTTTCCCTTGATATTAAGAAGGGGGAAATACACTGCTTGGCAGGCGAGAATGGGTCTGGAAAGTCTACCCTGATAAAAATTATTTCCGGGGTATACACACCTGATGCAGGAACAGTTGAAATAGATGGAAAGGTCCTTGGAAAGATTACTCCAAGTGTGGCGATCAATGCCGGAATCCAGGTGATTTATCAGGATTATTCTGTTTTTCCAAATCTGACAGTCATGGAAAATCTGGCTATGTACAAAGAAGTCCAGAATCCTTCTGCGTTCATCAATTGGAAACAAATGCGAATAGATGCACAAACTGCAGTCGATAAGATTGGATTCAAGGTTGACTTTGATGAGCTTGTAGGCAATTTGCCAGTTGCGGAAAAACAATTGATTGCTATTTCCCGTGCTTTATTGCATGACGCAAAGCTTATTATTATGGATGAACCTACCACTGCGCTTACCGAAAAAGAAGTGGACGCATTATTTACAATAATCAGGAACTTGCAGAAACGAAAGATTTCCATCCTGTTCGTTTCTCATAAGCTGGATGAAGTCTTTGAGATTGCAGAAAGATTTACAATTTTCCGTAATGGGCAAAATGTCATTTCTGCAGATACAAAAGAGCTTGATGATGTTAAGTTCAGTAACTATATGACAGGCAGGGAATTTTCAAAATCACCGTTCCTTGGAATGGATATCAATGCTACCGAAACTATGGGAGTAAAGAATCTCTTCCTTGCAGGAGGCTTTTCCGATGTTTCCTTTTCATTGCATAAAGGTGAAGTTCTTGGAATTACAGGGTTGCTTGGTTCAGGCAGAAATGAACTGGTACAGTCCTTGTTCGGCATCATTCCGTATGAATCAGGAAAGGTGTTCTTGAACGGAAAAGAAGTAAAGATCCGAAATGTCCGGGATGCCATAGCACACAAGATTGGTTATGTCCCGGAGGATAGGTTGACCGAAGGCCTGTTCCTCCGGCAATCAGTTGAGCGAAATATTGGTGTTTCCAAACTGGATGATTTTTCTTCCTATAGCATCATTGACCACGATAAAATGGTTGAGGAAGTAGAAAAATGGGTGAAAATTTTTTCGATTGATACCAGCGATATAACCTGTCCCGTGCAGACACTCAGCGGAGGGAACCAACAGAAGGTTGTCCTGTCCAGGTGGCTTGCCAATGATCTTGATGTCCTGATTCTCAATGGGCCGACTGTAGGTGTGGATATTGGTGCAAAATATGATATCCATGCACTGATCAGGAAGCTAGCTGAGAAAGGTCTTTCAGTAATAATTGTCTCGGATGACTTACCTGAGGTTCTGGAGAATTGCCAGCGGGTTCTGGTAATGCGAAAAGGCAAAGTTGCAGAAGATTTAGCCACGAATACAGTATCGCAAAAAGAACTTTCTGTTTTGATTGCACAGGCCTGATGAGGTAATGATATGAATATTAGAAAAAGAATAAATCGTACTGAAACGTATATATTGATTGCTTTGGTGTTGTTCTGCGTTTTGGTGCAGGTTCGAAGCGGTCAATTCTTTACAGCCAATAACATCGTGGATATCTTGCGCTCATTGACCATACCAGGCATGTTCTGCATCTGTGAATTACTGGTCTTGCTGTCAGGTGGCATTGATGTTTCGTTCCCTTCCATAGCAGCATTATCCATGTATCTGGTATCTACAAGAATGATAGGCTATACAGGAAATATTGTTGTTTTCTTTATTGTCGGAACATTCCTTGGATTGGTGATGGGAGCCCTGAATGGGTATCTGGTAGGAAAATTCCATTTTAATGCCCTGATTGTCACATTGGGCACTTCAAGTCTTTATACAGGGATATTGAATGGCGTGTTCTTGGCCCATGAGTCTCCTATTCCGGCGCCAATGTTGGCTTTGGGAAAAGCAAAGTTGTTTTCAGTGTATAATCAACAACTTCAACTCAGATCGAATATGCCCATTGCCTTTATTTTTTTCCTGACAGTGGTCCTTCTTACCTTTGTCATCTTGCATTATACGAAACTGGGACGGGGAATTTATGCTATCGGTGGGGATATAAACTCAGCCAATCGCGTAGGTTTCAATGTCTTCGGGATCCAGATGTTTGTATATTGCTTTGCCGGCGGTTTAGCTGGATTCGTGGGTGTTGCCAGAGCGAGTATGATGCTTAACTGTGCACCGACGAACATGGTTGGAATGGATATGACCGTTATAGCCGCCTGTGTCCTGGGAGGGGCAAGTGTGACCGGTGGGGTTGGTACCATTTCCGGGGTGCTTCTTGGTATGGGGCTGATGACCGTCATGTCGAACAGTTTGATTCTCATTGGAATTTCCACCTACTGGCAACGGGTATTCACTGGCTTGATTATCATAGTCGGTACCGGGGTTTCCACCTATCAGGCTCTGCAGAAACAGAGACGGCTTATAAAAAGAGAGAATAACTAACATGAAAAAGATGAGAATGGCCAATGCGACATATGAAACAAAGAATTTTATACGATTACTGGGATTGTTCCTCTTTGTTTTCATCCTCTGTTCCCTGCTTCGCCCTACCTTGTTTCTCCGTGGTTCCAACTTTTCTTCCATGGCCAGGCAGTTTCCTGAATATGGAATCATGTCTATTGGAATGGCCTTGGCAATGCTTACCGGTGGCATTGATCTTTCGATTGTCTATACTGCGAATCTCTCTTCCATTCTGGCTGCAAAATTGATGTTGTCTACCACGACAGCCGCAAATCCTGATGGTTCTGTAGGTATCATCTTGCTCATCTGTCTCTATGCCATTGCCATTGGTTTGTGTTGTGGTCTTATCAATGGAATGTTGATTTCAAAAGTTGGTATTCCGGCTATCCTGGCAACGTTGGGTACCCAGCAATTGTTTTGGGGATTTGCGATTGTCATTTCAAATGGAAAGTGCATAAATGGGTTGCCGATGAATTTCTTTGAGATCGGGAATTCCTCGGTACTTGGGATTCCCCTTCCTTTGCTTCTCTTTGCTGTCCTGGCAATTGTCTTTGGGTTTATCTTGAATAAGACAAAATTTGGCGAACAGCTGTACCTGCTGGGTACAAATCAGGTTGCTTCAAAATTTGCAGGCTTGAATAATGATAGATTGATTATCACCACGTATGCTTGTTCAGGTGTACTTGCTGCAATTTCAGGCTTGGTTATGATGGCCACTACAAATTCTACGAAAGCCGACTATGGTTCATCCTATACCATGCAATGCATTCTCATTGCTGTTATGGGTGGTGTAGACCCGAATGGTGGTATGGGAGATATCAGGGGATTGGTCGTGGTGGTGCTCATCCTGCAGATGTTGAGCAGTACACTGAATATGTTCGAGAATCTTTCGAATTTCTACCGTGATATCATCTGGGGTATGGCGCTGATAGCTGTTCTCATTATTAACTATACAATCAACAAACGGGAGCAAAGGATTCGATGATGTTCACTATTGAGCATAAGGAGTAAGTGACTATGTACTTGCCCAGAAGAAGCTGGCTTAGGTTTTTCAGTATACCCAAGTAGGGATATGAAAGCCGGAATCTTTTTCTCGTTGGTCAACAAGCGTTTTGATCCTGTTTTTACCTTCTGTTTCGGCCGAGTGAGATGATCGCGTCAAATTTAATTCACAATTTCAAGAACGAAGAGATTTGAAAGTTTCTTCATCTTATCAGGCGGCATGTCTCAGACGCCGCTGTTTTTCTATTGCCTCTGCTTTCAGGTAACACCTAGTGCTCAGGTTGTCGTCCTCATATTCCATCAGATAACAAGCAGTTATGTAACCGTTACAGGAGAAGATCTCTGCAATACAGCTTCTCCTGCGAATCTCGGCATCGTTGACGCTGATGGGAATCAGGTCGGAGTCGCGGTGTTCCTCCTCACTGTGCCTTTTCTCCGGTACAATCTGCAATGTCCCTGGACGGATTCTCTCCTTGATCTTTTTGTGGTTAAACCAAGAATAACACGGTTCCCATGGGATTCTTTTTTGTCTTCGGCATTTCTTTTTTTAGGTGGACATTTAATACTACTGCTCGCGAAACATAACCATATTTAACATAAAACTTGACATATAACATTTAGAAAGTTAGAATAATAATATATTGATAAAATAAGTTGGTAAAACATTATGGATTATATATACAATACATTGGGAATAATCCTGAAACATCAAGAGTGGAACAAGGAAACACAGGTGCCATTTTTTATACTGACTAGATATCGAATCGAATATGTTTTGCTCGATCGCGTAAAGGCATTGTTTCTCTATCCAAAGACAGAACTTGATCAGATTGCAACGATAAAAAAACATATACTAAGAATACAGAGCATTGAAAAACTACCGGTAGTATTGATCCTGGATACAATGACCAGACAAAGACGGCAGTATTTTCTCGATGCCCATATTCCTTTTGTGGTGGAAAATAAGCAGATTTATTTGCCTTTCTTGGGTGTTTCCTTGCAAGAACGTTTCGATACTGAAAATGTACTGACAATGAAATTGCAACCGTCGGCACAAGTCTTGTTTTTCTATTACATCTATAAAAATGAAAATAGATTGTACATGAATGATGCCATAAAAGCCTTGGGTTTTTCTGCAATGACGATTACCCGAGCCATGAGACAATTGGTACAGACAGGAATTTTCTTTTCAAAGAAAGATGGTGTACAAAAGGTATTGTATGCAACAACGGAAAGGAGGGAATTGTATCACAAGATGAAGCCTTTCTTGATTAGTCCTGTACGTAGAAAAATCTATGTCAGAAAAGAAAATAGTAACCCAAAAATGGTTTCTGCCGGAAATACGGCCTTGTCGGTTATGAGTATGCTCAATCCACCTAGGTTGAATTGTTATGCCATTGAAAGTAATGCAGGCAGGGACCTTCAGGGAACAAAGAGGCTGTTGGATGATGAAAATCAGGTATGTGTTGAATTATGGAAATATGATCCACAAATCTTAACGGAAAATGATAGTGTTGATCCTTTATCCCTTGCATTGTCCTATAGCGATGACAAGGATGAACGAGTTGAAGAGGCTGTGGAAGAAGTATTGAATGGGCTGTGGAGGAAATTGGATGATAGCAGGGTTTGAGAGCTTTAGCCAATGGTTTCGGGGATATGAGGATCAGTATGTAATTATAGGTGGTACAGCCTGCAGTCTTCTCATGTCGGATGAAGGCCAGGAGTTTCGCGCGACAAAGGATATTGACCTTGTGTTGATCGTAGACGCACTGACGCCGGAATTTGGCACGCATTTTTGGAAATATGTTGTTGCTGCCGGATATCAGCATCGGAATAAAAGTACGGGAGAGCCACAATCCTATTGCTTTTCGAAACCAGAAAATCAGGGATATCCCTGGATGATTGAACTTTTTTCCAGGCGACTGGAGGCAATTGACCTAACAGAAGACGCTGTGTTGACTCCCTTGCCTATTGGTGACGAGGTATCCAGTTTGTCAGCAATATTGCTGGATGATGCTTACTATGATTTATTGAAAAATGGAAGAACGACAGTTGAGGGCATTACTGTTCTCGATGCAGGATATATCATTCTGTTCAAGGCAAAAGCCTGGCTTGATTTTGTGCGTCGCAAGAGGGAAGGCGAACAGATTGATAGCAAGAATATTAAAAAACACAAGAATGATGTTTTCAGATTATCAGAACTTCTGAGTGCTGAAACAAGAATTCCGGTCAAGGGATCTGTGCGTCAGGATATAATAGCCTTTATAAATGTCATGAGAAGGGAAACAGTGGAATTGGAGCAATTGGGGATTATGCATAGAAGTCAGGAGGATATCCTTACGGTATTTGAACAAATATATGGGTTGCAAACAGATTGATCCCAAATGCTACCAAGGGTACAAGGACGAGATACTTCGATTTGCTACGGACTTTGCTATGCAGGTATCGAATAATTTTTCCGAGTCTGGAGGCTGTCTTTCTCTTGAAAATTATCTGGGTAATCGACAATTTCGGAATTCCCACAATCATTGGCAGAAATAATTATGCCTTGGTCATACTGATTTATTAACAGAGTCTCTTCCCTTGCAGCAGTGAACATTGCCATGATTGCCCTTGTCTTCTGGTTGCAGAAGCACATGGTCAATAAGAAGTATGAGTACAAAACAATCTCATCCTCACGTTTTCAAGAATTTACATCACTAGATAGTCCATCCGATATTCTGTCAATTGGGCAACGTGATTCAAGTAGTTCGAAAATCAGCGATTCCTTGAAACGAAAAGCGTGAAAGTTCCAATAATTTCACAAGAAAGATGTAATGAAAACTATTCTGGGCTATCTTAGAACGAATTGGATTTACCTAGAAATACAATCGACATGACCAGCAAGGTTTTTTGCAAAAAGAACCTTTTGGGGCGAAAAGAGATTGTAAAATCTTCTTGAAATATACGTAGAGAATGCTAGTAATATTCTTGATGTAATAATTATTCCGTGTATATTTCAATGACCTGCAAGTTGTTTCCAGCGCCACCTTTCACCATTTTCTGGATTGAAAAATACATGCAAACCTGGGGAATGCGTATCAAAGAATGTCAAAAAATAGTCAATTTTGACATATTCTGGTAAAATATAGCCATTTCTTTTTAGGAAATTCCACCTGATACTTGTTGTAAGAAAAGTAGTTACCGAAAAGAATTTTTTAGAAAAAAGAGGTTTGCCATGCGCTATGGGGTATTTTCAGTAAGTATGCCGGAATATGGGATTGATGAAACAATTGAAATTTTGGCAAAACTTGGATATGAAGGCGTTGAATGGAGGGTAAAGGAAATTCCCACGGATATTCCGAGTGAAATTCCTTACGAAAACCGATATTGGATTGATAACAAGAGTACCCTTGATATCGACAACCTTGAGGTTCTTGCTCCCCAGGTTGCACAGAAATGCAAGGCTGCCGGGTTGGCAATCTTTGGGTTGGCTACGTACCTTATGCCCAAGGACGTTGAACGCATCATCCCGGTTCTTGAGGCGGCTAAACGCATAGGGTGTCCCATGGTTCGTGTTTTCCCCTATGCCTATGATGGAAAACAAGACTATTCCCAGATATTTGACAAAGCAAAGCAAGAAGTAAAAAGCTTGGAAGCCTTGGCCAGGAATTATTCAGTGAAAATCGTCATGGAGATTCATATGGATACGATCATTGCCAGTCCGAGTTCTGCCTATCGCTTGCTCAAGGATTGTGATCCCCGGTATATCGGGCTGATATTTGATCCAGGGAACCTCGTATACGAAGGCTATGAAAATTATCTGAAAAGTTTTCAATTGCTGAAAGCCTACATAGCTCATGTCCATGTAAAAAATGGTTGTTTGGTGGAGGAGGGGAAGGACTCGTTTGGAGCCAGGAAATTCAAGCGTCTTTGGACTCCCTTGAAAGACGGCATGGCAAACCTTTCTGAACTTTTTTCCGTAATGAAAATTATGGGATATGATCAGACGATCAGCATTGAAGATTTTTCGAATGAAGAAGAGACCATAGAGAAACTTGCCTCAAACCTGGAATATCTCAAGCTATTGGAAAAGGAGATCCTATATAAATAGGATTAAAAATAGGAGGAAAAATGAAAAAGACAGTAATTCTTGCCCTTGTGCTGATTTTGGTTATCGTTCCGATATTTGCACAAGGCGAAAAGGAAAAAAGTTCAGGAAATTCTGCTGCTTCAGGAGTGGAGGAAATTGTATTCTGGGATATGAACTGGGGTTCTGATACTACCTACATCGATGCCGCGAAAGCCTTGACTGAAAAGTTCAATGCCTCTCAAGCGAAGATTCAGGTAACCTATCAAAGCATTCCCTGGTCAAATTACTACCAGGTCTTCCTTACTGCCATCAAGGGAGGCGTCGGCCCTGATGTTGCGACCGCCGGTTCCCAGACCCCAATCCAATTTGCCCAGATGGGAGAGATTCAGTCCCTTGATTCAGTTGTTGAAGCCTGGAAGGCAGAAAAGAATCCCATTCTCGATGACTTTGCGACAGGGGCCTTGGAAACCAATCTTTTCAATGGCCATTATATCGCTCTACCCTGGAATGCCGACGTCAGGATGTGGACCTACAGAACAGACTATTTTGCCCAAGCCGGAATAACTGCATTACCGAAAACTTGGAATGAGTTATTGGACATTTTACGGATTTTGCAAAAGAAATATCCTGATAAATATCCCTTGGCCATTGCCGGAGATATGTCAGGGATCCAGCATCTCATGAATTGGTTGAATATTTCCAATGCCACCGGAATTGTCTCTGCTGAAGGCAAGGCGAATTTCAACACCAAGGCCATGCAAGAATGTCTGGAGTTCATTGCTACCTTATATGATGAGAAATTGATTCCTGCAGCATCCATCAGTTATAAATGGGAAGATTTGGACAGGCTCTTTCTTAATGATGATTGTTGTATCGTGTTTGGTCCTGCACGTCCTGCTTTTACGGAAAAACCGGATTTTGCAAAAAATATTGCTTTGCTCGAGCCTATGCGTGGCCCTTCCGCTACGAAACCCCTGACACTCTATTGGGCAAACAGCATCGGAGTCTATTCCAAGGCTCATACAGAAGCTTCAAAAGTCTTTTTGAAATGGTGGGAGGAGAATAATCTTCCTCTTTGGACAGAAGGACACTTGTTGTCTCTTCCCCTCAGGAAAAGCTACATGGAGAATCCGTATTTCCAGCAAAACTTCTTTACCAACGAAATCACCAAGAAGATAGCCCCGACCTTTGCACATGCAACCTATCCGTTCCCGGCATTCTATCCCGCCTTTGGACAAATCAACGGAGAGCGTTATTTGGCTGAGGCGGCCCAAAAAGTTCTCAATGGTAGTCGCAATTATGCAACTGTATTGCAGGAAGGCCAGGAAGAAACCCTCGATGCCATCGATATGGTAGCACAAGCCAACTAGAAAACGTTTATCTTGCAACAACGTACTGTTGTTGCAAGATAATGATTCAAGGTTCCCTGTTCTTTTCGGAGGTCATATTCCCTATGAAGTATCATCAAATCCTTACAAGAAAAAAATCTGCTTTCAAGCTTGGCTACCTGATGCTTTTGCCAGCCGTGATCCTTCTTGTCGCAACCCAGATATATCCATTCCTGTATGGAATCGGAATGAGTTTTACCAATTACAATCTTTTGAGCATGCACAAACCAAAATTCATTGGATTGGATAATTTTGTCAAGATTGTCACGAAAGACAAAGTGTTCTATCCAATGCTTACCTTCAGTTTTATCTATACTATGAGCATTGTCCTGTTCAGTTATTTGTTTGGGCTCATGTTTGCCATTCTTTTGAACCATCCGATCAGAATGAGAGGTTTTTTCAGGGCAGCGACACTTCTTCCCTGGATAATCTCTTCCATGGTGATGGCAATAAATTGGTTGTGGCTGATGAACGATAAGTATGGGTTCATCAACCGGACCTTACTTGATTTCCATCTGATAAAGGAACCCATTCTCTTTTTTGTCAAACCCGAAATGGCCCGATTTTCTGTCATAGTAATTGGTATTTGGCGGAATATTCCTTTCATGGCAATTACCTTGCTTGCCGGCTTGCAAGGCATTCCAAATGATTTGTATGAATCGGCGACAATTGATGGTGCAAATCCGCTGCAAGCCTTCTTTGCCATTACTCTTCCCATGTTGAAAAGCGTAACGCTGATGAGCACGACCTTGATGTTCATCTGGGCTTTCAACGGGTTTGAAAATATCTACCTGCTTACTGAAGGCGGCCCCGTAAATTCAACAATGGTCATTCCCGTGTATGCCTATCAAACTGCGTTCAATAAATCACAAATGGGCTACTCTTCTGCATTATCGGTATTGTTGCTTGCCATCATGCTGATTTTCGGGATGATACGATTCAAATTGAATAAACAAGACATATAAAAGAAGAGGGGTTCGTATGAAGCACAATAAAAAGGTTTACAGATTTGGCATCTATGCGTTGTTGGTCATTCTTCTTTGTATCTCTTGTCTTCCCATTATCTCAATGATAGGTACTTCTATTAAGACCAGTGATGATGTCTTGAGAAAGGCAACCTTGTTTCCTGGATTGAGAAATGTATATTTACTCAATTATCCCAAAGTCTGGAAAAACACTGCCTTTCCGTTGAATATTTTGAATAGCAGCTATGTTTCGGTGGTTTCGTCGTTGTTCTGCGTGATCCTGGCATCGCTGGCAGGGTATGCACTCTCCAGATTCCATAGCTGGATATTTACTTCGTTCATCGCCTTGCTTCTCATCCTGCAGATGATGCCGCTTATATTGATCCTTATACCGACCTTTTCGATTTATAAGATGTTTGGACTTACCGATACCTTGTTTGGCCTGATCATAAACTATGCTTCGGGGAGCCTGGCGTTTGCCGTTCTGATGCTCAAAAGTTTCTTTGATACGATTCCCCAGGATATCGAGGAGGCCGCAACAATAGATGGGTGTACGCAATTCCAAGGCTTTCTCAAGGTCATCCTGCCAATATCGACGCCTGGACTTTCCACGGTAGTTATTTTTGTTTTTGTGCGAGCTTGGAATGAGTATATGGTTGCCCGTATCTTGCTCCAGTCCGAACGCTTGAAGACAGTCAATCTTGGCTTGCAGGTTTTTTCCCAGCAATTTACGGTGGATTGGGGCCTTCTTTCGGCTGCCTCGGTCATCGCGACGATTCCTACCATCCTATTTCTTGTCTTTGCCCAGAAATATTTAGTCCAGGGTATGACCGCAGGGGCCGTAAAAGGCTAGAATCCGATTTTCCTGAAATCTGAAGGAGACATTTTGCAATTGCTTTTGAATTTCTTGGAAAACGTGAATTGATCGGGAAACCCAAGGTTCGAAGCAATTTCCTTGAGGCTTTTATCTGTGTTGAGAATCAGGTACTGGGCAAATTTCATCTTATAGTTGCTGATATAGGCAAGGGGAGAAATTCCCATCTTGGCTTTGAAATATCGGCTGAAGTAGCTTGTATTGTACCCGGCATATTTTGCAAGTTGCTCTATTGATATAGGTTCCTCGAAATGCTGATGGATGTAATCAATGGCCCTGAAAATACCGTCTGGAACATCATTCTCAGTATCAGAAAAGAATAGGAGATTGTCGGAATCGGAATTGATGAGCGCAAGTATCAAAAGTTTGATGGTGAGTCCTATGGAAGAGGATAACGGAACTTTTTGGTCCATTGATTCTGTGAAGGCTTCCTTGTAGTACGTGATGATGTTTTTGCATTTTTCCGGGACCTGGTAATTCTTGAAGCGGCAAGTGAAGCTGGAGTTGCTTGTATGGGTTACCAGTACAAAATGGCAATAAAACTGTCTGCAATGAGTATTGCTGGTTAATTTCATCAGACAGCCGGGAGGAAGAATCATGACATCATTTGATTTGGATATGTATTTTTTCCCTTCGATTTCCAGAGAATACTCACCGGAAATAGTGTAAAGGATATCAAAATCGGAAATCTGTCTTGTCAGGGAATCTCCTTTTTCATGTTCACTGAAGCTATAGGCACGGAATTCTATATGGGCATCTTCGATAAGTTCTTCAATGAATGATTTGTTCATGGTATTCCTTTGCTTTTTCTCTGTTCCAGTATAACACGGTTTTGGTAGGTAAAAAATCGACAATAAGAAGCAATGAATTGCAATGTAAATAATATTTCCTATGTGTTCTAATAGTTTCCATAGTAAAAAATAATTCGGGTTTTCGAGGAGATTGAAACGTATGTATTGCAAAAAAATTTGTGCCTATGAGCCAGGAAAAGTGAAACTCATCGAAGTGGAGCTTGGAGAGATCAAGGATGATGAAGTCCTTGTGAAAACATTGTTCAGTACGATTTCACCTGGTACCGAATTAGCTTGGATCAACCATATGGAAAATACCCCGGGCCAGTACCCGTATTACCCCGGATATAGTTGTTCTGGCCGGATTGAGAAGATTGGCAAGGAGGTACAGGACTTCAGTATTGGCGATAGGGTGGTAGCTAATGTTCCTCATTGCTCATATTTCATTGAAAAAGCTGAAAAATGCACTAAAATTCCCTCTTGTATCGACTCGCTTGAGGCTTCTGCCTTCCGTCTTGCCTCAATTTCCTTGCAGGGAATAAGAAAAGCTGACATTCAGATAGGTGATGCCGTGGCAGTACTTGGGCTTGGGGCCATTGGAAATCTGGCAGCCCAGATTGCCCATGTCGCAGGAGCCGGGAAGGTAGTGGGGTTTGATTTCATCGAATCCAGGCGGGAGAATGCAGTTTCTTGCGGAATAAAGTACTGCAAGGAAAATGGGAATGATCCGGAGAATCTGAATGCCTTCAATGTGGTTGTCGAGGCCACCGGAAATCCAAAAGCCGTCTTGACTGCCTTGCATATGGCAAAGCCTCTTGGCACTGTTGTTTTGTTAGGTTCTACGAGGGGCTTGGTCGATGGTTTGAATGTCTATGCAGATATTCACAGAAAGGGAATACAAGTAATTGGTGCCCATGAAATGCACAGAGCCCAGTCCGACCGAGATTGTTTTGGTCATTTCAGAAGCCATAAAATTGATGAACAGACAATAATCAATTTGCTTGCTGAAAAAAGAATTCAGCTTCTTCCCCTGATCAATGAAGTATCAGCACCCGAAAATGCCCAGGTAGTTTATGACAGGCTTGCCGCTCGGAATTCTTCCCTGATACTCGTAGCCTTTGCGTTTAATGAGGAATGAACATGAAAACCATAGGATTCGGGGTTATTGGTTGTGGCTTTATCGGGAAATTGCATGCGAGGGTAATTGCCAGGACAAAGGGTGCAAAACTTATTGCAGT
Source organism: uncultured Sphaerochaeta sp. (assembly GCF_963676625.2). GTDB lineage: Bacteria > Spirochaetota > Spirochaetia > Sphaerochaetales > Sphaerochaetaceae > Sphaerochaeta. Next base: position 719,319 of record NZ_CAXXYB010000004.1, on the reverse strand, counting down.
TGTTGATCAGGATGAAAAAGAGGCAAAAAACGTTTCGGCCAACTTTGCCTGTCAATTCCATACTGATTACCATACCTTATTTTCCAATCCTGAAGTGGATGCGATTGTAATTTGTCTTCCTTCCGGTCTCCATAGTGTGGTGGCCCTGGAAGCTGCCAACGCGAAAAAACATATTCTATGCGAAAAACCGATTGATATCGAGGTTTCCAGGGCAGAGCAAATGGTTGCAGCTGCTTGTTCGAATGGTGTTGCCTTTGGTTGTATCATGCAACATCGTTTTGACAAACCGATAGAGCTTTTGAAGCAATACATCGATTCAGGCAAATTGGGAAAGGTTCTTTGGGGTTCGGCAAAAACCATCTGGTACCGGGATGACGTTTATTTCAGTAACCCTTGGAGGGGTACGTGGAAATATGACGGGGGAGGTGCCTTGATCAACCAATCCATTCATTACATTGACTTGCTCTTATATATCATGGGCAAGCCCAAGAGCGTAAGTGCCAAATGTCGTACCTTGTTGCATAGCCAAATCGAGACAGAAGATGTTGGAGTAGCCAACATTGAATTCGAGAACGGAGCTATCGGGACCATTGAAGGCACAACGGTTGCCTATCCTGGCTTGTTTGCGGAACTTGCCATTTATGCTGAAAAAGGTTCGGTCATTATAAAGAATGATGAGCTGTTGTTTTATCAATTTATGGATGGCAAGGATGAAAATTTTGAAAAGCTGATGAGTCCTTCCAAGGCGAATGCTCTCAACGTGAGTCCTGATATCGATGAGGAATCCCATGCCAGGCAATATCAGGATTTTGTAGAGGCAATTCAAAATGGAAGATCCCCTCGTGTAACGGGAAAAGATGCCCTTGCCAGTCTTGCATTAATTAAATCAATATATGTGGCATCCGATAAAAAAGAGGAGGTCTATTTCAAATGAGTTTCATGATATCAGGCTTTATAGATGAAATTAGCAAGGATTTTGAAGACCAACTCAAAGTCGCCCATGAGTTGGGTATGCATCAGGTATGTCTGCGTAGTATTGGGAAATTGAATATTTGTGATGTACCGCTGAATGAAATCAAGACGATGGTCCTTCCACTTCTTCAAGACTATCAGCTTGAAGTTGCTTGTCTTGGTACTCCTTTCGGAAAAGTCTTCATTGATGATCAGCAAGCAATCTTGGATCAGAAAAAAAAGTATTCCCAGGTAAAGGACATTGCGAAATTACTGGGGTGTTCGTATATCAGGGTGTTTAGCTATTATCTTCCTTCAGGAACATCTCCTGACTATTGGAGGGAGGCTGTCCTTGAAAATCTCAGGGAAATGGTTCAGGAATTTTCAAGGGAAGGAATTACTGTATTGCATGAAAATGAGAAAGATATCTATGGGGATTCTTCCTTGCATTGCCTGGATCTTTTAAACACGATAGATAACCGGTATTTCCGGGCCATCTTTGATTTTGCCAATTTTGTCCAATGCCAGGAAGATCCTTTGGAAGCGTATGAATTGTTAAAACCCTATATTGAAGATTTCCATATCAAGGATGCTTACCAAAAAGGTGGTAAGAATGTCTTATGTGGTACGGGCGCAGGGAAGATCGACCAGATCATCAAGAGAGCCCTGATGGAAAAAAAGGACTATTTTGCAACTCTTGAACCCCACTTGGTATTGTTTGATATCTTGAGCCAACTCGAACGGAAAAGCGTAACGGAAATACTTGGAGATACTGGTTTCAAGACGGGAAAGGACGGCTTCGTCGCTCAATACAATGCGTTTTCAAGTATCGTTGAGAAGGCCTTCCTTGAGGGCTCTCTGCAGTAGATCGCGTAGCTCTTCTGGGATTGTTTTATAAGGAAGGATTTCATCCTTTCCTTGCAGAAGCAATATTTTCCCGATTGATATATATTCAATATGCCAGCTGTCAATTGCTGGCATATTGCTTCAAAGCCACTTACTAAAGATATTTACAGTTTCGCCTAGGGAGTAGGAAAGCTTTTGGCTAGCTGGTATTTGAATTCTGATATAATAACTCAATCAATTTTTGGGAGACAGGAAGCCCCTTGTATCAGTGAATTGCTCCTGTCTTTTAAACGGGTATGGACAATATCCAAATGGTGGTTGAAAATTCGTTTCTTGGGTTAATGACCTATAGTTCTACTTTTCCTGAAGCTGACAATGTGACTTTCGTGTACCCTGATTTTTTCTTGTCTTCTGGGTGGGGTTCGAGTCCTATTATTGTGATTTCCTGTTTGCCTGGTCCGTATATCCAAAAAATTCGACCAGCTTTGCTAGTCTTGTTTTCAAGGTAGGATTGCCAAACTTTTATACCATATCGCTTGCTTAATGCGTCAATTTCATGGCTGGCAAGTCCTGGGTATCTTGGATCTCTTGATAAGAGAACCATGGCCTTACCCATCTTTTTGTATAGGAGGTCCTCCTTCTTGCAAAGGGTACCGGTTTCTTTTTTTTGTAAAAGGCTTGTCCAGAGTTTTTCCATTTCAGGAACTCCCAACCGAATTATATACATTGGATTGTTAGCCTATTCCTGAGGTAGGGATGAAAGATCAACTGGTTTTGATACAGTACCTTTTTTGTAGTTTTCCATGGAGGAATCCATTACTGAGAGTGTGTTTTTTGAAAGCTCGAAGGGAGATACCAAGACCCTTGGTTCGAGGATGATTCTTCCGTCTTCACATTCCTCTACATGGTAGTGAGAATATTTCGAGCCACGAAGCGTGATTCGCTTTTTCATATCGACTGAGGCATCATATTCCATTGTTGCTTGCATTATTATATTCCTTTGTGGGATATCCCACAAAGAAGAGTATAATTCATCATTGTTTTTTTGTATAGTGTTGGAGATTCTTGGGAGGTCTTCGTCCTTTGCATTACCAGACAATTTTATCTTTTATTTCTTATTTCTTCAAATTCCTCTCATCCAAATAAGAGCAAACTTATCATAAAAGGTAAGGATTCTCGGTATTTTCAAGAAGAACCATTTGACTCTGTAAAATCAGGGAATATCCCAAGGTTTTGTATTCTGGTTACCTCTACCAATACATGCCCTGAAGTTATGAATTGCTTTCATCGATACAATCATAGATTTTTGCTACTGCTTTGAGGCGTTTTCTCATGCAATATAAAACAAGAAAGTGTTGAACTCTTAACCGGGTAAGCCGAAGAGAGAAGAGGGTATTTCATAGGATTAATAAATCCGGGTTACAAGGAACAGATTGCTGAGCAGAAGACAAGGGGATATACAAGGATAATTACACGATATGCAAAGTAATGCCTGCTGCTCGAATGAAATCGATATAGGGCTGGGGAATGCCATCATCGGTTATGATGGTGGTGAATGTGGAGACATTGGCAAATACACAGGTGCTGATCTTATTGAACTTACTTGAGTCAAGCATGAGGATCTTTTCCTGACTGGAGTCAATCATGGCCTGTTTCAAGGGAACATCCTCAAAGTAACTGCAGGTAATGCCTTGGTTGATATCAAATCCCGTTGCCCCGATAAAGCATTTTCCTGCCCGGTAACGCCTCAGAAAACTGGCAGACTCCTGGTTATAGAAGACTTTTGGCTTGTTGGCAAAAATACCACCAGGACAAATTATGGAACAATCATCGAGTTTTACCAACGGTTCGAGGGAATGGAAGGAAGCCGTGAGAATAGTAAACGATGCATCCTGCGGCAATAGTTCGGCAAGGGTTGCCGTGGTCGTGCCGGAATCGAGGAAGAAGACTTCCCCGGGGGTAAGCAGGCTCAAGGCCTTCTTGGCAATCCTTTCCTTTATCAAGGTATTCTTGCTCAGCTCAGAATCGACGGCATAGTTGGGCATCTTATCAAGAGCCCTGGACGTAATGCCCCCATAGACTTGTTTTACCAACCCTTTCTCATCCAACAAAAGACAATCCCTGCGGACTGTCATTTCCGATACTTTCAGGGCAGAGGCCAAATCCTTAATTGTGGTGAAGTGCAAGTTGTTGATTATCTCAACTTCCTTGCATTGTCTATTGTTCAAGGTATCCATCAATTACCCATAGTACCCTAGTTTTTGATTTTTCTAAAGGAGGAATAATCATCAATCACAAGGAAAAATGCTTTCAGGTTCATGCCGACGTAAGGGCCGCTGGATGAGTTCATAGCAAATCCCATATTTCTCCTCGGTATCGAGGTAGGCAAAATGCCCATCGCCATCGAGTCCGAAGCCTCCTCCTTCCATGACAACCGAGAAACCGCCAGCCTCTGCTTCCTTCAACGCCTTTTGTATGTCTTGCACGTAAACTCCAAGATGTTGCAACCCGTGCCCATGCTTCTCGATGAAATCGGAATAAATCGTATGCCCCTCAAGAGGTTGAATCAATTCAATTCTCGTAGTTCCGAAATAACTGAGGGCAATTCTTGCCTTATACTGTATTGGTTTTCCCTTATAATTCATGAAAGAGAGGAGGGGAGCTCCATAGGTATAGAGTTTCCAATCACCTATGCCGAATTTTGTATAATAATCCTGTATCATTGCATCAACATTCTCAACAACAAAACCCAGTTGCCCAACGGATAAGCCCAAAAAGGACACCTTGTCATCAGTTTCCATGGTAGTACTCCTATTCAAGATTTGTATGACGGGCCGCTATCTTCTCAAGGTCCCTGTCTTCACTCAATTGCATGATAATCGTGTCAAATATAATGGAGGCCACCTGTTCAAACAAAGTTCCCATTAACTGACTACTTGTTTTTCCTGGACTGGGGCTCTCTTTTGTAGGAGCTGGAATGTAGAGCACCTTGTCAGAAATCTTTTCGATCAAGGTGTCAGGTCCCGCCGTAATGGCAAACACCGTTGTTCCATATTCCTTGCTATGCGAGGTAATCGCAAGGACTGAGGCCGTTGACCCAGAGCCTGTCATGGCAATGACCAAGTCTTCTTGTCCCACGGGTGGACAAGGAATGTTCCCTGCTACATAGGATTCAATTCCCAGATGGTTGAGACGCATGCAAAAAGCATTCAACATCAAACAGGATCTGCCGGCACCAACAAAGAAAACTCGTTTTGCTTGTTGGATTGATTGCATGAGCGATTCTTGCTGCTCTTCCTTGATCGCCTTCAATGCGGAAGCGATTTCCGATACTATGTATTCACTGGCCTTTCGAAAAGTATCCATACGTGCCTCATATAATAAATTGGTAATACTTTACCATAATTCTACATTAAAAGTTAAATTAGTCAACAAATTATTAAAGAAAAAGAAATTTATAATTTAAATGTTGACAACTCAAACATTGAATGGTAATACTTTAACAAAAGATGTTCGAAAGGACATATGAACGTATTTCCCTAGGAGGAAAAAGGAATGAAGAGGAAAATTGTTGTTCTCGCATTAGTACTGGCCTTGATTGCCTCAACAACGGTATTTGCAAATGGAACCAAAGAAGCCCCCAAGAAAGATCATAAGGTTTTTGGTTATACGTATTGGGCTGCAAGTGATTTCTTTGAAACCATTGGGCAGAGCATCAAGGACATTGCCGAGAAAAATGGTGATGAATGCATTATTATTGATGCACAGCAGGATAACCAAAAACAGCTTGACATCATAGATGACTTTATCGTAAAGGGTGTCGATGTGGTCTTCTTGAACCCTGTTGATCGAAACGGCATCAAGCCTGCGTTGCTTGCCTTGAAAAAAGCAGGAATTCCAGTCGTCAACTTTGATACTTCCGTAGCTGATCTGGATTTGGTAGCTTCCTACATTGCCAGTGATAATATCGGAGCCGGCGAGATTTGTGCAGAGGCCTTGAACAAAGCCTGTCCTGACGGTGGAAACATCGCAATCCTGGATTATCCTGCCAACAGTGCCTGTCTTGACCGTACCAACGGTTTCCTGGCAAAGCTTAATAAGAACTTTACCATTGTTGCCCAGTTCGATGCACAGGGAAAGCCGGGTCCTGGTCTGGAAAAGGCAACTGATATCCTGACAGCCCACCCTGATTTGAAAGCTTTCTTCTGCGTAAATGACCAAAGTGGCATGGGTGCCTATTCTGCCGTAGTCGAGGCCAATGCAAATGTTCTTGTCTATGGTGTCGATGGTGCTCCTGAATCGAAGGAAGTCATTGCCCAGGGAACGCAATATGCTGGTACCGCTGCCCAGAGTCCTAAGCAAATTGGTGTAAAATGTGCTGAAGTCGCCTACAATATTCTCGGTGGTAAACCTTTTGACAAGGAATTCTATGTAAAGACCTTCCTCATCGATAAAAGCAATGCCAAAGACTATCTCGGATTCTGGCAATAGTATCTTGTATAATTAGCTGGTGAGAGGCGTGGAATCCCCATGCCTCTCTCTTGTCAGTTTGGTTACTGCTGGATAGTTGTATTTTGGGAGTACATAACCGTGAATGACGTATTATTACGAATGAGCAATATCATAAAGAGGTTTCCGGGTGTGTTGGCTTTGGATTCTGCTCAGCTAGAGGTGAAAGCGGGAGAAGTGCACGCCCTTCTTGGTGAGAATGGTGCAGGAAAATCGACTCTGATAAAAGTTCTTGGTGGTATTTATAGACCTGAGTCGGGTGAAATTGAAATTGCAGGCAAGAAAGTAGTCATCGGCAATATCCATGATGCGAGGCTCAATGGAGTCAGTATCATCCACCAGGAATTGATGACAATTCCGGAAATGACCATAGCTGATAACATCTTTTTGGGAAGGTTGACCACAAAGAAAGGCTTTCTGGATGACAAGGCAATGGTGAAAAAAGCCCAACAATTGCTTGATGAAGCCGGCCTAGAGCTTGATGCGAATGATAAGCTTGGCAGCCTAAGTATCGCGAACCAACAGATGATTGAAATTTTGCGGGCAATTTCCTTTGGCGCAAGGATTATTGTAATGGATGAGCCTACATCCTCACTTACGGACAAAGAAGTCGAGGTTCTCTTTCAGGCGATCAGGAAATTGAAGGCAACAGGAATAGGGATAATCTATATTTCCCATAGAATGAGTGAACTGTATGAAATTTCCGATCGTATAACGGTCATGCGGGATGGAAAATACATAGGTACCGTTGATACCGCTACTTCTGATAGATCACAACTCATTTCCATGATGGTAGGACGGGAACTTTCCAGTTTTTATACCAAGACGCCGTATGTACCCGATAGAAAAATTCTTGAGGTAGAGCATCTCTCGGATGGAAAGACTGTAAGAGACGTCTCCTTTGATGTATGTAAAGGTGAGATCCTTGGGTTTGCAGGGCTCATCGGAGCCGGCCGAAGCGAGACCATGAAATGCTTGTTTGGCCTTTCAAAACGAAAATCAGGAAAGGTCCTGCTTGACGGCAAAGAGATTACTACAAAAAATCCAAAATCCGCAATGCAGCAGGGAATCGGTCTGGTTCCAGAAAATAGAAAGGCAGAGGGAATGTATCCGCAAAGGGATATCAGTTTCAACACTTCCATCGAGATGCTTCCCTATTTCATAAAAGGAATCCACGTCAATAAAAAGAAGGAATTGGAAATCGTTGAGAAATACACGACAAAAATGCGGGTGAAGACTCCTTCTCTCTCCCAATTGATCTCAAAATTATCCGGAGGAAATCAACAAAAGGTAATTATCAGTCGGTGGTTGGCTACGAATCCCAAGGTGCTGATACTTGATGAACCTACCAGAGGGATTGATGTCGGTGCAAAATCGGAAATCTACGCCATAATCAATGAGCTCGCCAAGGAAGGAATGAGTATCGTCTTTATTTCTTCCGAATTGCCTGAGCTCATCAATATGTGTGATCGAATCGTGGTGATGAACCAAGGGAAGGTCGCTGGAGTTCTCGATGGGAACTTCACGCAAGAAGCAATCATGCGTCTTGCTACCAAAGATATTAAATAGGAATCAAACATGAATAATCCACTCGAAAAACTTTCAGGCAATTTTTTCTACAAGGCTATCAAGGAACAACTTGGCTTGATAATAGGACTCCTTGCCTTATGTCTTGCACTTTCCATCATCAGCCCTGTTTTCCTAAGCTCCAGAAATGTATTCAACATCCTGCGGCAATTATCGACCAATATGTTTCTTTCTTGCGGAATGTTGCTGGTAATCCTTCTTGGTGGAATCGATCTTTCAGTAGGATCTACCATTGCCGTAACCGGCTGTCTTGTGGCAGGTTTCATTACCAACAATGGCATGTCCCCCATGGCGGCAATCTTCCTGGCTTTGCTTTTTGGGCTCTTGATCGGTGTCGTTACTGGTGGAATCATTGCTTCTACAAGTATTCCTCCTTTTATCATAACCCTTGCAATGATGAATATCGGCCGAGGAATTGCCCGGCTTTATACCAGTAGCAAGACTATTTCCATCAACAATGATTTCTTTGGTTTCATTGGTACCGGTTATGTCGGGATTGTTCCTACCCAAGTCTTTTATATAATAGTGGTTTGTATCATCACCTGGTTGATACTGAACAAAACCAAGACAGGAAGAAATATCTATGCTACTGGAGGCAACCTGATGGCTGCCAACTTCAGTGGCATCAATACCAAGCGGGTGACTTTCTTTGTCTATGTTTTCAGTTCCTTGATGGCTTCCCTGGCAGGGATCCTGTTGGCTTCCCGAATGTTCAGCGGAACCTCCACTGCGGGTACCAGTGCCGAAATGGATGCCATTGCGGCGGTTGTGCTTGGCGGAACCAGTATGAGCGGAGGAGTAGGTACACTCTTCGGGACCATTATCGGTGTTGTTCTCATCGCCGTCCTTTCCAATGGAATGAATCTTTTGGGAATAGACTCTTCTTGGCAGTTGGTGGTAAAGGGGATAGTTATCTTGATCGCCGTATATATTGATTTTATCAAAAAGCAGCAAGTCTGAAAAAAGGAGGTGTGGCATGATATATCTTGGCATAGATTGTGGTACGCAAGGTACCAAGGCAATACTCTATGATTCCGAAAAAAAGCAGATTCTCTCAAAGGGATATGCTACACACCAACTGATTTCCGATGATACCGGGCTCCGGGAGCAAAAGGCCCAATGGTGGACTGAGGCTCTTGAACTTGCCGTACAACAGGCGCTTGTCAAAGCGAACATAAAGGGAAGTGAAGTCAAGGCATTGTCCGTCAGCGGCCAGCAACATGGTTTGGTCGTGCTGGACGGCCAAGGGAAGGTACTCAGAAATGTAAAACTGTGGAACGATACCTCGACAGCATCCTATAATGAAAGGCTGTTGGATGAATTGGGAGGTCTGGGAAAGGGATGGAAACTTCTTGGAACCACGCTTCCTGTCGGGTATACGGCAAGCAAGCTTTTATATCTCATTGATAGGGAGCCTGAGATATTCTCCAAGACAGAGCATGTCCTCTTGCCCCATGACTATTTGAATTTCTATCTTACCGGACGCTATGCCACCGATAGCAGTGAAGCAAGCGGGACAGGGTATTATGATGTAAAGAATCGAGAGTATTCCTCTCAAATGATGAAATTGATTGATCCCAGCAATCGGCTTTCTTCTCTGGTCCCTGCTGTTGTGGGTTGGGAAAATCCCATAGGTGTCATTTTACCGGAGATTGCCGACAGGCTTGGTCTTTCGAGAGATGTCCTGGTGGCTGCAGGAGGCGGGGATAATTCGATGGGTGCGATAGGAACTACTTCCATTGTCCCTGGAAGAAGTACCCTAAGTCTTGGAACCAGTGGCACTGTTTGCATAGCGACAAACAAAATGAGTGACCACATAGATCCGCTTCTGCAAATGTACGATATTCTACAAGACCAATGGCTGGCAACTTGTTGTACCTTGAATGCAACGAGCGCAACTACAACGCTCCAGAAGCTTTTTGGCCTTTCCCTCAAGGAATTGGACGGTGCAATGGAAAAATCTCCGATAGGAGCGGAAGGGTTGGTTTCCATTCCCTTCTACGATGGGGAGAGGATGCCTCCGCTTCCCCAGGCAAGAGGGCTTTTCAAAAATCTTTCCAGTCTCAATTTCACAAGGGAGAATATGATCAGGGCAACTGCCGAGTCAGTGATTTTTACGTTGAAATGGGGGTATGACAAGATTCAGGAAGCGTTTGGTGGTGATTACGAGCTTGTCCTTACCGGGGGAGGCAGCAATAGTGCTCCCTGGAGAAAGATAATAGCAAATGTTTTTGCTCTGCCTGTGCATTGTCTTTCCATAGATGAAGGTGGTGCCCTGGGAGCTGCCCTGCAAGCCCAATATATGTATGAAAAATGGAAAGGGTTTTCCAACCAAAGTTTGGCTGAGATCAGCAAGGGATGTATGTCCTATGATGAGCGGATGGAAGTGACTCCCGATACTGGGGCAACCAGGGAATATGAGCAGCATTATGCAAAGTATAAAGAGACCATTGAAAAAGAGTGGGGGATTATTCTGTAATGGCGATACTGGCCCCTTCTTTGTTGAGTGCGAATTTCCTCCATCTCAAGGAAGAACTTGACAGCATTGAACAGGCGAAAGCTACCTGGATACATTTGGATGTCATGGATGGGCACTTTGCCCCTGATCTGTTTCTAGGCCCAAAATTGATACGGGATATACGAATGGGCACTTCCTTGTTCCTGGATACTCATCTTATGGTAGATAATCCTGAACGGTTTGTTGATTGTCTTGCGGAAGCCGGAAGTGATGCCCTGACGTTTCATTGGGAAGCGACTACTAAGCCTGCATATTTGATCAAGATGATTCGGGCCCAGAATAAAAAAGTTGGTATTGCGATAAATCCCGAGACTCCTGTTTCTTGTATTGCCCCTTTTCTTGGGGAATTGGATTTGGTGTTGGTCATGGCTATATCGCCAGGAAGAGCCGGATCACCTTTTCAAATAGAAGCCCATCAGAAAGTGGATGAGTTATTACAATTGCGGCAACAAGGGCATTCAAAGTTCTTGATTTCAGTTGATGGTGGCATAGGGACCAAGGAGATTGCGTTGTTGAAGAACAAAGCCGATATTTTTGTATCGGGAAGTGGATTCTTCAGTGCAATGGATAGATTGGCGTTTGTCAAATCGGTGCAATACTGATAGTCTTTTTATACTCCTGGTCAATCAACCAGAAATAAGTCATCCAGCCCTACAAGCTTAACTCCATCTTGTTGTGCCAGGGCTTTCACTTCCTGTGTGAAATCCGATTTGCTGAAGAGATAATAGAAGCGATTGACCGGTTCCGTGAAGATGGCAGTGGCGTTGAAGAAGTCCTTGTATTGATCCATGCCAAACATCTTGTTCCGATATTTACATTCACAGAAGATAGCGGATTGCCCTGATGTATCAAGGGCAAGGATATCGATGTCATCTTCTTTCCTGGTCTTGGGCTTGCTCCCCCACCATCTTCCCATGGTGTGGGGTACAAAGGGAAGTCTTCTTTGCTTGGCAAGTCTTATCAAATATTGCGTACATATTTTTTCGAACACATGACCCATATAGTCTGAAAGATTGTCATGTATCTCTTGTGCTGCTTCATCGTCGCCTAGCAACTCATAATAGCTCTTGTTCGCAAAGATGAAGTGATACCAGAACAGAAAGAAATTGTCTGTGATCTGATAGATGGTTTTCTTGCTGGAGTCCTTCTCCCCGCAAGGAGTCACCTTATCCACCAGTTTCATATCCTTCAGAGTCTTGATGTACTTGGAACACTTGGTTTGTTCTTCATGAATCTTTTGTGCAATATCATTAAGACGGCTTGAACCTGTTGCAATGGCTTCAAAGATGCTGTTGTAGACTGAAGGTTCACGAAGCTCCATCTTCAAGAGATTCTGAGTTTCATCCTTGAGAAATGAACCCACGCGAAGTATGTTCTTCGATATATTCCGCTCAATGGTCGACTCATCACTGAAAGTCTCAAGGTAACAAGGGATTCCCCCCAGGATACCATAGCTGAGCAGTTTTTCTTCGTTGGTGTACTTCGGGAAAAAAGAGGAACTTTCCTTGTAATCGAAGCCGATAAGCTCCAAGTTACCGGTGGCGCGTCCATACAAAGGGCTTTTTGCCCCCATGACCTCATTCTCCATGAAGCTTACACTTGATCCGCACAGTATCAAAAACAGGTTCTTTTCTTTCCAGCTGTGGTCAATCGTATGTTGTAGGATGGATTTAATGCTTTGGTTTACCTCTGCAATGAAAGGGAATTCATCAATGATCAAGGTAATTCTTTTGCCTGATAATTGGCTGGTAAGATAATCAAGGGATGCTTCCCAATCCGCGAACGCACCAAAAAAGGAGTTTGAGAAATGCATCTGAAGGGTTTTTGAGAAATCAGCAAGGTTCAGACTGTCATTTTTTGCTTGGGCAGAATAGAAAATTACAGGATGCTCCTTGGAAAATTCCTTCAGAAGAGAAGTTTTTCCAATACGTCTTCTGCCATAGAGAACAAGGTATTCAAACTTGTTTGACGCATGCAGGGTTTCAAGCAATGCCAACTCTCTTTCTCTTCCAATGAACATGATCTTCTCCTTGTTTGAAATTAATATACTTATGAATATTATACTTATGATTCCCTAAAAGTCAAATGATATTTCCGAGTCATTGAAAGATGTCTTGCATTCTTAAGTCACTCCTGCAGATGGTAACCGGCTTTATAGTGTATCCAGTTGTTGGAGAAATACTTCTGCACTCCAGAGCTTTATGGAGAACTGTTCGCCTACTGGTATGAATCGCCTGACATCATTGGAAGTCTCCAACCAATCGATACTTGCAATCCTTTTGTATAACGCATCATGTAACCAGGTCCGGTCGACGTGAGTTTTTGTATTTTCCCAAGGACCTGATTCATCCTGTAGTCTCTCAACACCGGCAAATAGTGTTTTCTGGGGAACTTTTTCGCAGGTAAAATGCCCGAAAGGTGTTGCGAATTCCATAGAAGTACGGGATGTTACGGCGGTAATGGTCCTGACTGCTTCTGGTATCCAGCCATAATTGCTCAGGGCGATCTCTAGGCTGATAATCCTGTCAAAATGGTTCTATCAAGCTTGTATTGGGCAAAAGACTCATTTACCTTCTGGCATATGATTTTTTCTCGTTTTTTTGAAAACGTTACCAGAAATTTTACCTCGTGCAAATATGGTGGAAAAAAAATAAAGATTTTTGCTATTGCTGGAGATAGCTAGGTTATGAACCGGAAAAAGAGAATTGTTGACAAATCGATGTTCCGATGCCATCATAGTTTTTTGATAACGTTTCCAAAAATATTTTGATAGAATCAGTAAAGAGAGGAAAAATAAAACATGCAGAAGGGGATTGTCTTGGGGCTCAATAGGATTGTTTCGCCCTCACTGTCTCTACCCATATTCCTTACCTTGGCCGAACGTAGTGGATTTGGGGCTGTGGAACTGCGTAACGATTTGGGAAAAACCGATGTGACGGACGGGTTGGGGGTGGAAATATGGAAAAATACTACGCTTCGTATAGTTTCCATAAATGCCCTGCAACGCTTCAATGATGATGAGGAAAAATTGTCCACGCGGTATTCCGAGTTGCAGGAAATGGTTCGCATTTCCCGTCTGATTGGCGTTGAATCCATCGTGCTGTGTCCCGTCAATGACAAGAATGATGCCAGGAGCAAGGAACAACGGATGGAAGATACGACCAGGGCACTTGGTATCTATGGTCCCTTGTTCCTGGATTCCGGAATCCAGGGATTGGTGGAACCCCTGGGGTTTGTTTCCAGCAGTCTGCGCTACAAGAAGGATGCGCTTGATGCCATAGACCAATCAGGTTTTCCAGCTTGTTATCAGCTGGTCCATGATACTTTTCATCACTATCTTTCGGGAGAACAGGAATTGTATCCGCATCGGACGGCGCTTGTGCATGTTTCCTCAGTTACCGTTCCGACTCCTCTTTCTTCAGTTGTCGATGATGCCCGGTTGTTGCCAGCTTCTTCCGATGAACTGGGAAGTCAGGATCAAATAGACAAGTTGCTCCGTGGAGGTTTTTGCGGATGTATTTCCTTTGAAGCCTTCAGTCCAAAAGTACAGGCGCTGTCACTGTCACAACTGGAATCGGCTTTGCACGAGAGCCTTAAGCTGTTTGCGTTGTAGGGACCGATGTCATGGAATTGGATTGGATAGGTTTTTGTCCGTCATCCTCTGTGTCATGAACCGTATATAGTTGAGACTTCATTTTCACGAGAATATCCGGAGAAATAACTGCTGTTTTAAGTAGTATTTCCTGCCTTGATTCACGATGCCGAACATAGGATTCTGGCAATGATGGGAAAGAAGGGAAGCTGGGATTATTCCTACATCCACCCCTTCTCCCTGAGCTCCTGTATGAGTGTACTGGTGTGTACACTGGCATACGAATGCGCTGGATCCATCTGCAAGGTTGCCTGTAGTTCTTCATACGCTTCTTTTTTGTTGCCAAGGCCCAGATTTCCCAGTCCCATAAGGTAATGGCAGTGGGCGACATGTTTCTTGTTAAGGTCCTCGGAGAACACCTGAAGGTCAGGAAGCGAGACTGCAAAGTAGTCGATATGTACTTCTTGTTGCATATGTTCATTTCCATATGTCAGCATGCCAGTGAATATCTTATCTGCCGTTGGTTCATCCCCCAGCTTTCTGAAGGCAAGCCCCTTGTACAGCAATTGGTGGGCACTCTGGTCATTGTAGTAAATGGCCTCGGAGGGTTCGAGGTCCCCCAAGGTAGATAATTGCCACTCTTGCCTTGCCACGGCCATGTCTCCTTCTGCCTCGGCTATACACCCTAAAAAGTAGTGTGCATCATTGTCTTTGTTTCCTTCCAGCTTTCCTTCATTGAGGTTGAGCGGGTATTGGAAAACAGCTTGCAAGGCCTCCTCAGCCTTTTCGAAATTACCACTTATCAAATCCTGCTTGCCCAACTCCACGAAAGTAAGGGAATATTGGGTGGTTATTTTCCCTTCCCCTCCTTCCCAAGGGTGGAAGATGTGGGAAAGCTCCAATTCCCTGGCAGTGTCAAAGTCACCCAAAAGGTTGAGAAGGGAGACATATTCGATGCAAAGATCATCTCTTGAAAATACCAAGTCAAGATGTCGGTCAAGGAACTGTTTCCTGAATGTTGGTTGTTTCCCGCATTTTTTGTACAACTGGTCAAGCTCAAAAAGAATCCGGGAATCACAGAAAGCGAGGGTATAGGCCTGTTCCATTGCTTGTATTGCTTTCTCTTCCTCTTTTTGTATATTGAAATATCCCAGAGAAAGAGTTCGCCAAGCCTTGGCAAAATGAGGATCTGAGGTTACCGCCAGTTCCCATTCCTTCTGGGCTTCTGCATATTGAATCTTGTCATACCAAAGACATCCCAGCAAGAAATGGGCCTTGGCTGCCTGGGGTACTTTCCTGGTTACAAACGTAAGGACATGAAGATCGGTCAACGAATTGGGAAACCAAGCGGCATCCTCGATTGCCTCGGCTTGGGCAATCAATTCTTCTGTGGCCAGTTCGTTTGTATTTTCTTCTGCTTTTTGTTCCTCTATCCCGATTCCCTTTAGTTTTTTCTTCTTCTCTGCATACCAAGCCCTATGATAGAGAAGCAGGGGATTTTGTTCAGTGCAAAGACCCAATACCTCGTAGGCTTTTTGGAAGAAACCCATCTCTGCGTAATCAGAGGCAAGCAATATGTATGAAGTGCTGTTGTTTCTGAGCAACTGCAAAAAAGCATCCTTTGTATCGGGGTGAAATTTCAATAATTCAAATCGGGAAATGAGATCGAAGGCATCGATTGCCAGGTTCTCGTGCAACCAAGCCTCGGCTTGTCTTGTTTTTCCCAGTTTGTTGAGCAACAGGATCTTCAAGCCTCTGGCCTTCATTTGGTGGCTGTTTTTCTCCAAGGCAGCCTCAGTAAAACCAAGGGCCGTTTCCCATTGCTCCCTTCTGGCTGAAATGATTGCCAGAAAATAGTAGCTGATCTCCTGCTGGTTTCCGTCCCAGATAGCCTTGTAGAATGCATCGAAGGCCTCATCTTCTCGCTCTTGATGGAACAGTGACAATCCCAAAAGCGTATAGGCCTCGGTGCTGGTAGGGTTGGGGTTATGCTTGGTACTTCTCTTGATGGCCGTTCTGGCAGCCTTCTCACTTGAGGTGAACAATCCTCTTCTGAACAAGAGCATCCCATAGGCACAATTCGTACGATAATCCTCAGGGTCCCTGGCCAGGGCCTCCAGGTAATAAGGATCACTTGAAAAGGTTGCATGACGATATTGTTCAAGGTGCTGTCCCGCCAACCAAAGCTCCTCTATTGTTTTCAGCGTCTTGGGATCTCCTATGGCCATCGCTGGTTTGGGGAGTGTCATGTCGTGGATTCCCTCAGGTTTGTAGCTGAGCATCAAATTCCCTTTTGGCGAATAGACGGATATCTCCAGTTCTTCTTCTTGGCAAACCGGAATTCGTATCTCCTTGGAAAACACCTGGTTCGGGCTGAGGTCTTGTACCATGGAAAAGAGAGTTTCTTTTTTTCCCTTGGTAAGTACTATCTTTGCCTGAAGAACCTGGGAAGATGCATACACCACAAGATTGGCCGTCTGATTGGCAGGTTGTACCTGCAATGACAGCACGATGTCCTTGGACCCGTTCGTTACGCTTCCGACCTGCTTGTAGGGAAGGAAGTATTGGGTGAAGGTCTTTTCCTCATAGGGATGCATCCAGGTGAAGTCGGGCTGGTTGTCAGTAAAGACTCCGGTCATCAACTCAATATAGGGTCCGTTCTCATCGGTAAGGTTCCTGTCCCAGGCTTTTCCGAAATCGCCGCAACCCCAGGTCCATTGCTTTTTCCCCGGGGAAATATGATGGTCGGCAACATGGAGGATTCCCGCTTGCTTTTGGTAGTCGTAGCTTCCAACGAAATCATAGTTGGAATGATAGGCCATATAGGAAGTGGGGACAGGGATGTTCTTGTATCGGGAGATGTCCACACCTGCACTGTAGTCATGCTTATAGTATACGCCGGTGGCAATGGGGAAGGTGGTGACATCCCGCTTGCCATGATCCATGACAGCATGTACATCGGGAGGGAAGATGGACTGCGTAGTATCGTTTACCGCTATGGCAGGGTTGGCCCACCAAAGAAACGTCTGGGGCAATTGAGTTCTGTTAAATAGCCTCGCTGAAATCTCGATATATGCCTTGCCGGGGTAGAGCGTGATGGTCGTGACAGCCTTGGTGCCATGGATTCTGTCCACATCATTGAGCAATACAGTGCAACTTCCATCATCATTTTCCCTTAGAAGGTAATCGACAGGCATATAGGTGGTGGGTCTATGGTGCTGGGGCCAGTTGAATTCAATGCCTCCGCTTATCCAGGGGCCCGTCAGTCCTACCAAGGCGGGTTTTATGACTTCATTGTAATAGACGAAGTCGTAGCCGTTCGTCTTGTCATAGGCTCGTTGTATTCTTCCTCCCAATTGGGGAAGGATCATGAGCTTGAGATATTCGTTTTCCAGGAAAACTGCCGTATAGGGTTTGTCATGTTTTTCGTTCTCTATCGTTTCGATGATTGGATAGGGATATACCCGGCCACTGCTGCCCTGATAGACTCTGTTATCGAAAAACATGGGATGGGCATTGGGTTCTCCCACTCCATAGGTTGGGATGGAAACCGTCTCTTCCCAAACGTGTGTGGTTGTCTGCTGGGTATGCATGGCAGTGAATCCTCCTGGCAAAGCTGATGAACTATCCGTAGTATAGCAGGAATATTCTTGCTTTCATTTGTAATTCTTGCTCTCTGATTTCATTTTCGTGCTCTCAATAATATCATTTGAAAAAGGAGGAAACATGGAGTATCCTTTACTCGAAAAACTAGAGAAAATTCTGTTAAGTAGGTATATGAAATGAATTATCATAGTCCCGGAGTTCTGGAAAATTCAAAAATTTATCTTCATAACGCAAGCCGGAGAGCGCGTGATATTTTTTATTACTTGCTCTGTATCGGTCGCTATTCCTGTACCGTGGACTATACGGTTTCCAGACAGAAATATGACAGCTTCCTGCTTATATATGTCATTTCCGGGAAGGGAAAGTCCTCTGCAAGGATGGGCTGAAAACCATCGGGGCAGGGACCTTTGCCTTCCTTGATTGCTATCAGGCGCACTCCTATATGGCAAAAGAGCAAGGGTGGGAAATACTCTGGATGCATATGGACGGCAAGGGGATGCGAAGCATGTACGATGAGATTACCGACCAAGGGGAGAAAATACTTCTTACGGTGCCCAATCCGTTTCTCGTAGAGCGAAACCTGTTGCAGATCTATGAGTTATTTGACCAACGAAAACGTATCAATGAGGCAAGGATATCCCAATTCATCACCAATATCCTCACCGAGCTGTACATTGCCAGGAACTCGGCTGAGGCAACCGAGGCAGCCGATCGCATCGAGGATATCCTTACCTATATTTCCATGCATATCGACCAACCGATCTCGGTGGAGGATCTCTCTGACCAAGCACATCTCAGTCCGTATTATTTTTCACGGTTGTTCAAGCAAAACACAGGATTCTCGCCCCATGAATACATTACGAACCATAGGATCAGCAATGCCAAGTTCTTGTTGCGTACCACCGATTTCTCCATCAAGAAAATAGCCCTTTGTTGCGGGTATCCCAACGTCAGCGGATTCTGTACGAATTTCAGGAAACATACCCAGGCCAGTCCCTTGCAGTATCGTCTCGGACAAGGAGAGGTGTAGCGATGAACAGTCAATTGATTCGGGAAAAAGGCGAAGGGTTTCCCAAGGAAAAATTATTTGTGGTGGCCAAGAGCAGCATGGAAAGTTTTGCTGCCAATCCTGCTTTGAGAGGATTCATGATCACCGATGCAGGATATTTTCCCTCGGCCAGGTTTCACCTGCGTCAACGCTTGAAGGGAAGTGAGCAGAACATTTTCATTTTTTGCGAGAAAGGGAAGGGTTTTGTCAGCATCAATGAACAGGTTACCAAGATCAATGCGGGACAAGCCATCACCATTCCGGAAAAAACTGCCCATATGTATGGGGCAAGCAAGGATGATCCCTGGACCATCTATTGGTTTCATTTCACGGGAGACTTTGCTCCCACTTATGTAGCCAGGGCACTTTCGGGAAAAGGAATCCAGATTCCGGAAAAGAACCAGCAGGTACTGATTGATCTCTTCAGCCAGATTTTCATTCCCCTTTCCCATGGCATTACCCAACGGTATCTGCTTACATCAAGTTCAGCTGCAGCCCTGATTCTCTCTTTGGCCTATGAACAGGAATACCTCACGACCGATACGCTCAATATTCCCGGAGTCAGAGTTGTCGAGGATTTGATTGCCTATACCCAGAATCATCTGACGGAAAACATTACCCTGGAAACCTTCAGCCAGCGTTCCCGTTATAGTCCGTCCAGGATCATCCAATTGTTCAAGGAGGTTACCGGATACTCTCCCATCCTCTTTGTCCAGCATCAGCGAATGCAACGGGCTTGCTACTATCTTGATTCGACCCAGGAACCTGTAAACAGGATTGCCGAGTATGTAGGTTTTAGTGACCAGTTCTATTTTTCTCGCGTTTTCAAGAAAATAATAGGCGTATCACCTCGGGAATACCGGAGTATATATCATAAATAAGATTTTTTTTACAAAGGAAATAGTAGCTAATAGCTCTTGGATAAGGGATACCCCTACCAAAAAAATGTGATTATCATTTTGTCCATGTTTTTCTCAAGAGCTCCATAGACAGATGAAATAACCGCTCCTACACTTATAAAAAAAGAGAGGTGAAAAGCATGACAAAAAAATCATTGGCTTTGAAGAAAGTTGTTGTAAGTTTGGTTTTATTTGCTGTGAGTACCATGTTCGTCTTTGCCGGAGGGGCAAAGGAAGCTGCGGTCCCTGCAACTCCAAAAAAAGGAGAGACGGTGACCATCAAGATGTGGACCCATGATGATTTGTATCGGCAGTTCTTCCAGAAGCGTATTGATCTGTTCAATCAAACGAACAATGATTACAAGCTTGCCCTGGATGCCCAGATCATGCCGAATACCATTACAGCCCTGGTTACCGCTTCTGTGGCAGGGGAAGACTTGCCTGATTTGATCGGAGTCGAGCAAGGGTGGTTTCCGACGTTGATGGAAAATGGAAACGTCAAGAATCTCTTGGTTGATCTGACTGACAAAATTGGTAACCGCTACAATGATTACGTACAGGGTCGATGGGCACTCTACACGTATGACGGTCGTATCTACGGTTTGGAAAGTGCCTTGACGGCTTCGGTCCTGTATTACCAACCGGCAATCTTTGAAAAGTATGGAGTAGCAATTCCCTCCACCTGGGAAGAATATCTGCAGGCCGGGAAGGAACTGGCCAAGCATGGTGTGTCGATCGGTATCATGGACAATGATTCCTCGGGGCTCTTTTCCATGATGTTCCTGCAAAGAGGCGGACAGTTCTTTGATGAACAGGGCAAGTTGGTGTTTGGTGAAAGCGAGAACAGGAAAGCGGCCGTACAGGTCCTGGCTATGTTGCGTGAAGCCTTGGATAACAAAGCCTTGCAAGTTGTGTTGGGCAATGATTTCTGGGGTTCTACCATTCCTACTTCCTTCTCTACCGGGAAAGTCGCGGGTATCGTGGCACCTGACTGGTACAATACCTCGGTATTGCAACCTGGGGTTGCAAGCATGTCAGGTCAATGGAGAGTTGCTCCCATGCCCGTCTGGAGTGATGGCAAGGGGTATTCTACCAGTGTCTGGGGTGGTACTGGCTTTGCCATCACCAAGTCTTCCAAGATTCCCGAGATAGTCTGGAATTTGCTGGACGATGCCTATATGTCCTTGGATGGCCAACTGGATCGTTACAAGACCATCGGGTTCTATCCTACCATGTACAAGGCCCTGGAGGATCCTGCCGTTACGGAACAAGAGCATCCTTTCTTCGGAAACCAAAAGATTGGATCCATCTTTGCCAAGGTTGCCAAGGAGACTCCTCCTCTCTGGCAGAGTGAACAGCGTCCTTACTTGTTGCAGGGAATCGTTGATACCCTCCCGTTGTTTATTGAAGGGAAGCTGACTTCCGAACAGTTTGTTGACACAATCGTCAAGATCACGCAAGACGGTGCCACTCTGTAATATTGATTGATCGGAGGGGAAATTACTCTCCTCCGATTTTGTTCCCAAGGAGGAATAGGGCATGCGGATATCTCTCAAGAATCGTTCGAAATGGGTTCCCTATACATTTATTCTACCAGCATATCTTGTCTTCGTTATATTTATGTTTGGACCGATGCTGTTCTCTGTAATTATCAGTTTCTTTTCCTGGTCAGGAATGCAGGCACCCGTTTTCAAGGGTTGGGAGAACCTTAGAAGAGTTTTTTCGGACTCCGTATTTTGGATTTCCGTTCGCAATACCCTCATCTATAGCCTTGTGAGTCTTTTTGTGGTTGTTCCCTTGTCCTTGCTTTTGGCCCTGGCGTTGGATTCTCCCCATCTCAAGGGCAGACTTGTGTGCCGGGCTATATACTTTGCACCCATCGTTACTTCCACGGTAGCCATTTCCCAGACTTTTTTGATGCTCTTCAATAAGGATTTTGGGTTGATAAACCAGACTCTGGCCCGGTTTGGATTTCCTTCCCTGGATTGGCTTGGTTCGCGTTCCCTGGCCTTGGTTCCTGTCATTGTCGTCATTATCTGGCGATGGCTGGGCCTTACTTCCATCTACTTCCTTGCAGGGCTTCAGGGCATAGACAAGCAGCTGTACGATGCGGCAAAGGTGGATGGGGCCAATCCCTTCCAACGTTTCCTCAACGTTACTTTGCCCCAGCTCCGGCCCATCTCTTTCTTTGTGAGTGTCATTATCCTCATTGGTTCAATGCAAGTGTTCGATGAACCCCAGGTGTTGACCAATGGAGGTCCTGCAAATGCAACCAGGAGTGTCGTGCAATATCTCTACTTGAGAGGGTTTACCCAGTTCCGGTTTGGATATGCCTCGACTATCGGTATGGTGTTGTTCATTGCGATTGCCGGCTTCTCGGCGATCCAGGCAAAAACCAAAAAGAATTTGCAATAACGAAGGAAGGCAATACGTGAACAAGAAAAATCATAGGATTACATCCTCTCATATAGGCTCGTTTGCCATGAATCTTATCGTCTGGTTGGGAGGCGTCTTGATGTTGCTTCCTTTCCTTTGGATGGTGAGTTCTTCCTTCAAGACAACGGAGGAAATTTTTCAGCCGGCAACCTTTTTCCCGAAAGGCTTGTCGATGTTCAATTATCAACAATTATTTCATACCTGGCCTTTTTCCCGTTGGATCCTGAATAGTTTGTTTGCCGCACTTCTCACCACCGTGGTTGCCTTGTTCATAACCAGCTTGGCAGGATTCGCCTTTGCCAAGTATAGATTCAAGGGAAAGCAGAAATTGTTCACAGGCCTCTTGCTTTCCACTATGATCCCTTTTCCTATCCTGGTAGTCCCCTTGTTCGTCATCATCAGTAGACTGGGCCTGACAAACAGCATTATATCGTTGGTGCTTCCGTTCATTGCCCCGCCCATAGGCATTTTCCTTATGAACCAATATGCGGAGTATGTTCCAAATGCCTTGCTCGATTCCGCCAGGATCGACGGTGCTGGTGAGTTGCGTATCTTTTTTCAGATTGCTCTTCCTATCATGAAACCAGGGTTGGCATCGCTTGGCATCATAACGTTTATCAATAGCTGGAATAATTTTTTGTGGCCCTTGATTGCCATCAGGAAGGAAATTGCCATGACCTTGCCTATCGGCATGGCAAACATGCTTACCGGGGTTTCCGCCGGGTCCGCTCCGCCGTATGGTCCTGCCATGGCAGCCTCGACTTTGGTCTGTATTCCCACGGTGGCCATTTTCTTGGCCGTACAGAAGTACTATATCAAGGGTTTGACTGCCGGGGCTGTCAAATAACTGTCAGGAGAAATATCATGAACCGTACATCAATAAATTTGTCAGGAACCTGGAAGGTTATATTGGACCAGGACGATAGGGGCTTGGAAAAAAAATGGAATGAAGCGCAGAACCTGCCATTTGCCAGGGAACTCCAATTGCCCGGCAATCTTGAGGAGAACAGGATCGGCGATCCTGTTTCTTCCAAGACTGAATGGATAGGTTCCCAGTTTGGCAAGGAATTTACTTCCGATCCCCTGTATGAACCATATCGAGAGGATGACCATTTCCTGTTTCCCTATTGGTTGCAACCGGAAACCAGATATATAGGGCCCGCTTGGTATATGAGATCCATACAGCTTCCATCTTCAGACGCAAGCAAGACATGGGAACTTTCATTGGAACGTCCCCATTGGGAAACCCAGGTCTGGGTCGATGGTAGCTATCTAGGTAGTTGTGACAGCCTGAGTGTTCCTCATCGCTATATATTCAGTACGAACCAAAAGAGTTCAGTGGATATTGTCATACGGGTTGATAATAGAATGATCTGGGAGGTAGGTCCCAATGCCCATAGCGTATCTGACCAGACCCAGGGCAATTGGAATGGTCTTGTAGGTACACTGTCCCTTACTGAGGTTCCCCCCATTTCCATCAAACAGATCCAACTCTTTTCTGATATCGTTCGAAATTCCGTGTTGGTGGAACTGACAGTGGAAAACCGCCTGGATTGTGATCGGAAGGGAATCGTTGCAATCAAGAGTGACAAGGCTAGGGACCTGGGAGGATTGGGAAGTGCAGTGGTAGTGGCAATTCCACAGGGTAGTTCCCGAATTCATAAGGAACTGGTGCTTTCCCCTGATATGCAAACATGGGATGAGTTTCACCCTGAATTGTGTACCGTGGAGGCTTCTGTTTTATCGGAAGGCGGTGAGCTCTGGGATACCAAGCAACTGCAGGCAGGGATCAGAGAGGTCGGGACTGACCGGAAGCATATTCGGATAAACGGAAAGGATGTGTTTTTGCGGGGAACCGTCGAGTGTTGCGTATTCCCCAAAACCGGATATCCACCAGTTGACGAGTCTTCTTGGGAACGGATATTTACCAAGGCAAAAGAGTATGGCTTGAATCACCTGCGGTTTCATTCCTGGTGTCCTCCTGAAGCTGCTTTTTCCGTTGCTGACCGCTTGGGATTCTATGTACAAATTGAATGTCCGATCTGGAAGAACCAGGGAGTGGCATATACGAGTGAAGACGGAGCTTTCGACAATTGGCTGTTCTCCGAGTCGCAAAGGATTGTCGATGAGTATGGCAATCATCCTTCGTTCATCCTGTTTACCAGTGGCAATGAACCGGAGGGGCGGTATACCGAATTATTGGGGCTCTGGGTCTCGTATTGGAAACAACGGGACAAGAGACGTTTGTATACTTCTGCCTCGGGGTGGCCTGCCTTGGAAGAGAATGACTATCAGGTAGTACCCGAGCCCAGGATTCAAGCCTGGGGACAGGGACTGACCTCTCGTATCAATGCACAAGAGCCGGAGACCTATACCGATTATTCCAATATCTGTGATACCTACCCAGGCCCTGTGGTAACCCATGAAATGGGACAATGGTGTGTCTTTCCCGATTTTTCGGAAATGAAGGAGTATACCGGATATCTGAAACCCCGGAACTTCGAGGTTTTTGCCGATATCCTGAAAAGAAGGGGAATGAGTCAGCAGGCAAGGGATTTCCTCCAGGCTTCCGGAAAACTGCAACTTTTATGTTACAAGGAAGAGCTTGAAGCAGCCCAAAGGACTGCCAATCTTGCAGGATACCAGTTGCTGGCCTTGACAGATTTTCCGGGGCAAGGTACTGCCCTGGAAGGGGTATTGAATGTTTTCTGGCAGGAAAAAGGGTATTGCACGGCTTCTGATTTCAAGGCGTTTTGCAATGACATTGTCCTGCTTGCACGAATGGAAAAGCGCTGTTTTGCCGCAGGGGAGGTCTTTGAGGCCCAACTCTCGCTGGCAAATTATGCATCCAGTCCCTTGGAACAGGTTGCAGTGCATTGGTCTATCCTGGATGCAAACGGAGTACCCCTGTTTTCTGATTTTCTCTCGTTCTCGCAACCACTGAAAAGAGGTTTGCAATCCCTCGGTACTGTTACGCAACAACTCAACCTCCCGACAGTTCCCCAGAAACTGACGTTCTGTGTGCAACTGGAAAACCCTAAAAGAGAAAACCACTGGGATTTGTGGGTATATCCCGATAATCTGGTTCTTCCTGAACAGAAGACGGTGCAGATTGTCCACTCCTTGGATGCTTCCTGCAGGCATTTTCTGGAAGAAGGAAAAACAGTGCTGTTGCTCTCTTTTCCGCAACACGTACAAAGCGAGGTGAAAATGGGTTTCTCCTCGGTGTTCTGGAATACTTCCTGGACAGAAGGCCAAGCTCCCCATACCTTGGGAATCGTATGCGATCCCAAGCACCCTGTGTTCCGTCATTTTCCCACTGATTCCTATACCGATTGGCAATGGTGGGAGTTGTTGCATGATGCAGGTGCCATGGTCTTGGATGAGCTGCCCAGTTCCCTGGCTCCTCTGGTACAACCCATCGATACGTGGTTTCGAAGTCATAAACTTGGTTTGTTGTTTGAATGCCAGGTGGAGAAGGGGAAGCTTATGGTTTGCAGCATGGATCTCATCTCGGACCTTGATTCAAGAATGGTCGCCAAGCAGGCCTTGTATTCCATTCTTGCCTATATGGAAGGTACTGATTTCAATCCAACGATACAGGTGAAATACGAAGAGTTGCAACACTTGTTCAAAGACCAAAAGGAGATGCAAAAATGAAAAAGACCATGAAGGCCGCGATGTTATACGGTCCCAGGGACCTTCGCCTGGAAGAGGTACCCATTCCAGAGCCAAAAGAGCATGAGGTATTGTTACAAATTTTGGCAAATGGCTTATGTGGTTCGGATATTCATTTTTATGAAGAGGGAAAACTTGGTCCTTTTGTCGTCGACTCTCCCTACATTCCCGGACATGAGGCGGTAGGTAGGGTCGTGGTCTCCAATACTGTGGGGCCCAAGCACCCAAAAGGGGAGTTGGTAGTTCTGGAACCGGGGATTCCTTGCGGGCATTGTGAGTTCTGTCGTTCCGGTAGGTATAATCTTTGTCCTGATGTGGTATTCCTTTCAGCCCCTCCCATCAATGGGACTTTTTGTGAGTATGTAGCCATTGCAGCGGATATGGTCTATACCTTGCCCTCCACTCTTTCTGTAGAGCAAGGAGCGTTGGCAGAGCCTCTTTCGGTAGGGATGCAAGCCTGCAGGCGTGCCGGACTCAAGGCTGGCCAATCGGTGGCTGTAGTAGGGTCTGGGCCTATCGGTCTGATTACTGCCTTGGTAGCACGTGCCTGCGGGGCTTCTCCTATAATTATGCTGGATATCTTTGATACCAGGTTGCAAAAGGCCAAGGAATTGGTAGCCGATGCAGTAATAAATTCGGCGAAAGAGGATTCAGTGCAGGCTGTGACCACCTATACCAATGGACGGGGAGTCGATGTCGTGTTCGATACCTCAGGTTCAAGCAAGGCCAATGCAAGTACTCCGTTTTTATCTTGCAGGGGCGGTGTGATTACGATTGTCGGCTGGCCTGAGAAAGCTTCCTTTGAATTCCCGATGGAGCAAGTATTGGAAAAGGAGTTGGATATTCGGGGAGTAAACCGTTATTGCAATACCTATGGCCCAGTTCTGTCCTTGCTTGCCTCCGGGTTATTGCAAGTTGATGGACTTATTTCGCATAGGTTTGCCTTTGACCAGGTTTGTGAGGCCTTTGCTTTTGCTACGGATAATAGACAATCGGTCATCAAGGTGGTGATTGCCTGAGCTTTTTTCAATTTTATATTAAAGGAACAGGCATTTGTAGGCATTGTCGTATTCGGTTGTCATGATTGATGCGCTACCTGACTTGATGCTTCCATCTTCATATCTCACCAGTTTCTGCTTTTGTCTTGACTTCATACAGAAAAGGCAGGCCTCCTTGTTCAAGGTAGATTTGAAAGGCTTCCTGTCTGGGCAGATTCAAGATATGAGAAACTTCTTTAAAAGATTGGGGGAAAAACTGGAACCCGGCATAACATCCTCTTGGCTTGTTCCTTGATTGAGAGACATTCCATGCAATTATCTGGTTCATCCACTGCAGACAAGGCCAACTGCACAACTGGAGAGAGTATTCGACGGTATATGATGACTTTAATTCAAATTTGAATAATTTTGTCTGGTGCAATGATTACAACTTCTCTTTGCAATGCCAAGAAAGTCGGAACGCTATGAAATTCACTTATGTTTGTGAATATTCATTGTAAGGTGAAAGCGTATGCATAAAGGAGGTTCAAATCAGTGATATACGAAACTGAGAGAATCGAGTGATTCGCATTGAAGTGTGTGAAGGAACCAACAAACCGTATTATCTGCACAAGAAGGGACTGAAGCCCTCTGGAGTCTATGTGTGGCAGGGGTCTTCATCAGTATCTGCTTCTCAGGAGCAGATCAGACAAATGATCAAGGATACCGATGGTTTTCAAAATATGAAGATCAGCATGCAATTAACAAAATTTTCACCTATAAGCTACCTTCCTGATTGGTCTTTACCAGAGAGCTTGGTATACTCATGTTTATTTCAGCAATTCATGAAGATCACGTATGACTGTAGGAAGGAGTCTTCAAAATGAAACGAGCATTGATAATGGGGTTGGTCCTTGTTGTATGTCTGTTGCCCGCTTATAGTGGTATATCCGATACCTTGCAGGATGCTGGGCAAAATATCAAAGAAGTTGGAGCCAATATTGCTTCTGCCGCAAAAGAAGCCTATGAAACAGCAAAACCTGCAGTTTCCCAGACTGTTGATACAATGAAGCAGAAATATGGCCCTCAGGTTTCTTCCTTGTATGAGTCAGCGGGAAAGGCAATGAAAGGCGCAATGGACAAAGCATCTGTCGTTCTGAAATCAGATACAATGAAAGATATTGCCAACATTGCCTCCAAATATGGGACCAAGGTTGCGCAACAACTGTATGAGACAGGAAGCAAATTCGGACAGGTTGCCGCCGACAAGGCCGTAAAACTATATAACAAATATGGACCGGAAGTGGGAGCTGAGTTGACAAAAATGTATAACTCGGCTGATGCCTCCTTGCAAAGAGTCATTGACAAGGCTTCTTTGAAACTGTCCTTGGAAACCATGAAGGATATTGTCGGTAGTACTGCACGACTTGGAAAGGCAGGAGTTGAAAACATTCTTGTCGCCGGTGCCGATTTTGGCGAGGCAGCTGCAAAAGAAGCTTTGCAATATTACAAGGCGCATGGTTCGAAAAAAGGCAATGAGTATCTGAAGTCACAGGAATTTACCAATAAATACAGGAATTGAAAGAAGTCTGGAGGTCATGTATTTTCAAGGGTATCGATGCATCTGGCGTGCTTATGCAGTTGTTGCAGCCTGTCATCCTGGGTGTCCATTGGCCTGGGACCTTATGTATCCAGTAGAAATTCGATGATATTCCTTTGCCTGATGCCATTACGATTGAAGCTTATCAGGGAGTCCGTGGAAATTACGATCTTCTCATAATTGTCGTCTATCATCTCCAGGGGGGTAAATTCGCGTTGTGTATTGTCCTCAGTCAGGATGTAGCACACCTGAACATACAGTCTCTCATCGGTTTTTGTGGCTATGAAGTCAACCTCATAGGAACCTTGTTTTCCAACGTTGACGGTCCATCCCCTTTGAAGCAACTCCAGGAACACTACATTTTCCAGCATTCCGCCGATATCATTGTCACGATACCCCATCGTTGCGTGACGCAGACCCAAGTCTGAGATAAAGTATTTCTCTTGGGTCTCGAGAAGCCGTTTTCCCTTGATGTCGAAGCGTGGTACCTTGTGGATCAAAAATGCGCTCTCTAGAGCCTTGATGTAGGTGTACACTGTCTCGGTGCTGAGTTTTCTCCCCTGATTCTTCAAGAAATCAGAGATGGTCTTTGCCGAGAACGTGTTCCCGATGTTGTCCATCAGGTATAGAATGACCTTCTCGAGCAGATTGATATCGCGGATATTGTTTCTCTTGACCACATCCTTCAACAGTACAGTGTTGAACATGTCGATCAGATGCCGTGACAGGACCGTATCGTCCCATTTCATCTCATGAATTCCAGGAAGGCCTCCATACCGAAGGAAATTGGAGAAATGCTGCTCCTTGGTCAGTCCTACCTCATCCTTGTTGGTTTTCGCAAACTCAAGATATTCACCGAATGAGAGCGGATAGACACGGATTTCAATGTAGCGTCCCGAAAGCAATGTAGCCAATTCGCCTGAGAGCAGTCTCGCATTGGAACCGGTTATGTAGATGTCGCAATCGCAATCGACACGAACTGAGTTAATCACCTGTTCCCATAATGCAACTTCCTGGATCTCGTCGATGAATAGGTACAATTTGCCTCTCGCAGCCTTGGCTGCAATGGTAATTGCCTGGTGCAATGCCTTATAGTCCTTCAGATCCTCGAACTGCAATGATTCGAAGTTGACGGAGAATATCTGGTTTTCCCTCGCCCCGCGTCTACGGATTTCCTCCATGGTGAGTTCCAGGATGACGCTCTTGCCGGTGCGTCGCATGCCTGTGATTACCTTCACGACCGGTTTGTCCATGAAATCGAGGATCTGTTTCATATAGGTTTCACGAATGATCATAGGAATCACCTCCTGAAAAGTTTCTTATATAGTAGAATATTTATGCAATAATAACAAAAGTTTCTTTTATAAAAGAATTGTATATATATATCCATATCAGGAAGAATTCTCTAATTATCTGTGAAGTAGAGTGTTCCTGGGTAATTTGTGAATAGCTATGTTCATCCAATTTCAATCGTGTGCAATATCTTACATCCTATCTAGTAGATTTGTATGGTATTATGAGAAAAACGATGAAGGAGAGAAATCCAGAATGATTGAAGAGCTTGTTGCAGAAGTCACCGAATGCGATTTCAAGGTTGCCCTTGAAACAAGAAAACCCAAAAGTTGGTTGAAAAGTATCAGTGCATATGCCAATTCCATTGGTGGTATGTTGCTTTTCGGTGTGGACAATGACAAGCATATTGTTGGTCTTGATAATGTACAAAGCGATGCAGAGATCATAAGCAGATTAATCAAGGAACGCATCACTCCGTTACCGCATTTTGTGCTATCAGCGATGAAAGAAGATGGTAAGGATATCCTTTGCTTGAAGGTCTTGGCAGGGCGTTCAACCCCGTATTATTATCGAGCCGATGGCATCATGGAAGGCTACATCAGGGTTGGAAACGAGAGTATCATCGCACCTGACTATATATTGAATGAATTGATTCTCAAAGGTATGAATCATTCTTTTGATGCAATCGTCACTGATGCGAGAAAGACCGATTATAGCTTTACGTTGCTTGAAGCAACATATCTAGAGCAAACGGGAATCCATTTTGAGTCATCGGATTATGTCTCCTTCGGACTGGCAGACAAGAATGGGGTGCTTACCAACGCAGGAAAACTGATGGCTGATCAATATATCGTTCATAACTCGCGGATTTTCTGTACTCGCTGGAACGGACTGGAAAAGGGCTCCATCTTCGATGATGCATTGGATGACAAAGAGTATGAGGGAAATCTTATCAGCTTGCTACGCAACAGTAGTGACTTTGTGCGAAACAATTCCAAGGTGCGTTTTGTAAAGGAAGCTCAGTATCGCGTGGACAAGCCTGATTATGCTGATCGAGCTGTAAACGAGGCCATTGTCAATGCACTCATACACAGGGATTATGTCCTGCTTGGCAGCGAAATCCACATTGACATGTACGATGATCGCCTTGAGATCCAGTCCCCTGGTGGAATGTATGACGGTCGGGCAATACAGGATCGTGATATTCGCACAGTTGGCTCCGCCAGACGCAATCCTGTTATTGCAGATTTATTTCATCGGATGAAATTCATGGAACGACGTGGCAGTGGGTTGTCGAAGATACTGAGTGAGAGTGCCAAACTACCTGGCTATACTGAACACCTGCGACCCGAATTCTTCTCCACGCCATCAGATTTTCGCGTTGTATTGAAAAACGTGAATTATTCCTTGCAAGGGACTAACCAACAAGATAACCAACAAGATAACCAACAAGATAACCAACAAGATAACCAACAAGAAATGATACTTCGATTCTGTGCAATACCGCAAGGAAGAAAAGAGATTGCGGAGCATTGCGGCTATAAGGATATAAGACATTTTTCTGCATATTTTCTCAAGCCTCTGCTCGAATCCGGAAAATTGCAGATGACTATACCGGATAAACCTAATAGCCGTAATCAGAAATACGTGGCAGTATAGTAGCAATTAAAAGAACCAGCTGGCCTTGTAGAGTTTCCTCAATTCCCATAAAATCGTTGGAATAGAATATTCCTGATGGGATTTGAAGAAATCAGGTACCATGTAAGGTTTCGTCGATATCTATATTTACAAGAGTTTTGGCATGCTTTTGTTTTTGCTTTTAATACCAATGTTTACAAGAGAGAGTCTAAAGAAAAATGTCATGATCCTGGTAAAACATGGTTTTGCAGACAATTCCTTGTTCTGGGTATAGCGTACTCAAAAGGAAGACCGGAAAGTATAAACCAATTCTGTGCATATCTTGCAAATGAAACCCCCAAATCATGAAAGGTCTGCGACGAGAAAGTTCCTCTTTGAAAGATAGATGGACAGTCTTGTCATAGCGGTAAAATACTGGCAATTACTGGGATATAATGGTGCTTTTCTCAAGCCATGATACGAATATCCCTTAGGTATTTAATGACAATACCGTTGGTCTTTTTTCCCAATTTCCTTGATTATGGCTCTTCTGGCTATGTTCCTTGCCTGCTGTTACTACGCTCAAGGAAAAAATATACATAAAAACAGAAAATATTTGCATATTTATTCATCGTGCTATAGGCTTCTATTCAGATTCAAGAATTTATAGGAGGCACACTTTGGAACTTTTGAGACTCATTGGTGTAGTGATAGTCGTTATCGGCTTCATTTGGAAGAAAGATACGATTGCAGTGGTAGTCGTAGCTGGAATCGCGACAGGTCTGGTGGCGGGTATGTCCTTCATGGAGATCCTTACCATCTTGGGAAAATCGTTTGTCACACAAAGGACAGCGACGTTGTTTGTACTTACCCTGCCCGTTATCGGTATTTGTGAACGATATGGCTTGAAAGACAAGGCAGTGGATCTCATCCGAAAGGCCAAGAATGCAACTTCTGGGATGATCATCTCCCTCTATCAGGCAATCAGGGCACTTGCCGCTGCTTTTTCCCTTCGTCTTGGTGGACATCCCCAGTTCGTTCGTCCTTTGGTCAATCCCATGGCCCAGGCTGCGGCAATTGCCAAGTACGGTGAACTCGATGAAAAGACCGAAGACGAGGTAAAGGGTTATTCGGCAGCAGGCGAGAATTTTGGAAACTTCTTTGCCCAGAACTGCTTTATGGGTGCTTCCGGTACTCTCTTGATCGTCACGACCCTTTCCGCCCAGAACATTCAGGTAAATGCCTTGCAGATTGCCATGATGTCAATTCCCATCGCCGTCATCTCCGTTGTCGTCGGTGTCATACACAACTACTTGTTTGATAGAAAATTGAATGCCAGATTCAAGAAAAAGGCGGAGGTATAAGATGTCCACAAATGCAATCATAGCCGAAGTATTTTACTGTGTAATTGGTATCATCTTCATTTTGGTCGGGGTGAAGGCGTTGAAGGATTCTTCTTTGAAGACTCGTATTCCTACTGCCTTGTTCTGGTTCATTCTTGCCTTTACCTTTATCGCCGGACCACACATTCCTTATTGGATCAGTGGCATATGCATAATTGCCATTGCCGTAATTTCTGCCTTCAATGGAGTCAGCCAAAGCAAGGGTGATGTCCCTACCGCTGAAGAGACTAGAAAGAATGCAGATAAACTTGGATTCAAGGTATTCATTCCTGCCTTGACCTTGGCTTTTGCCGCTGTCATTTCCGCTACGTTCCTGCCTTTCGGTGCAAGCAACGCAATCGGTATCTCAGCAGTAGTTGCCATTATCGTAACCTATCTGTTTACCAAAGCTCCTGCAAAGGCAGCTGTTACCGATGGTACTCGCCTGATGGACAATGTAGGTCCTGTCGGAATCCTCCCGCAGCTTTTGGCTGCTTTGGGTGCCTTGTTTACCGCAGCCGGTGTCGGTACCGTAATTGCCAAGGGCGTTTCTTCGATCATTCCTGATGGAAGTCACTTCATTGCCGTTGTCGTCTATTGTTTCGGGATGGCTCTCTTTACCATAATCATGGGTAACGGATTCGCTGCCTTCTCCGTCATCACCGTTGGTATCGGCATACCGTTCTTGATTATGCAGGGTGCAAACCCAGTTGTTGTCGGAGCACTTGGCTTGACCGCCGGGTATTGCGGTACCTTGCTGACCCCCATGGCCGCGAACTTCAATATCATGCCTGCAGCCTTGCTCGAAACCAAGGACAAGTATGTAATTATCAAGGCCCAGGCCCCGGTAGCTATTACCATGCTCATTGTTCACTGTATACTGATGTATATTCTCGCATTCTAATTTCACAGGAGGCTGTCTGATGAAAGTTCTTTTGACTGCCTTTGATCCCTTCGGGGGTGATTTGGTAAACCCGGCTCTAGAAGCCGTAAAATTGGTATCTGACCGTATTGGTTCGGTTGAAGTGGTGAAGCTTGAAGTACCTACTGTTTTCAAGAAGTCGATCCAGACTGTTGCCGATGCAATGGCCAAGGAAAAACCTGATGCAGTGCTTTGCATCGGACAGGCAGGGGGTAGGTTCGACCTTACCGTGGAACGGGTTGGCATCAATATTGACGATGCACGCATCAAGGACAACGAAGGGAACCAACCTGTCGATACCCCTGTGTTTGCCGATGGACAAAAGGCCTATTTCGCTTCCTTGCCTATCAAGGCAATGGTAGAGGAGATCAGAAAGAACAAGATTCCCGCAAGCATCTCCAATACTGCCGGAACCTTTGTATGCAATCACTTGCTCTATGGCGTCTTGTACCACATTGCAAAAAGCTACCCGACCATGCGTGGAGGGTTCATGCACGTTCCCTTCATTCCCGATCAGGTAATAACTCGTCCTTCCACGCCCTCGATGTCCATCGAGACTATCGTGAAGGGCTTGGAAGCGGCAATCAGGGCAATAGGTGCAAATCTTGAGGACATCAAGGTTTCAGGTGGCAAAGAACTGTAATGGAATGTACTAGACTATTCGTGTATGGTAGCCTGCTCGAGGGTTTTTTCAATTATGAGAAAACCCTCGTTGGGCAGGTAATCTCTTGCGTACCTGCAAAAGTACGTGGGAAACTTTTTCACCAGTGCAAGAAAGGGTATCCAGCCCTGATTCCTGGTGAGGATTGGGTATTCGGTGAATTGCTGGAACTTTCCCATATCGAGAAAACTCTTCCCCTGATCGATGAAGTGGAAGAGTATTTTGGGAAAGACAAAGAAAATGAATATGACCGTATCCTGACAAATGTATTTGCCTTGACCGACAATACGTGGATCGAGGCTCATCTGTATTGGTATGGCCTCCAGGATTTGGGAACAAAACAGAACCCGGTGGTGTACTTACCGACAGGTGACTGGCGTTCCTATATGAAGGTGCATGAAAAGACGGGTACCTATACCCACTCATAGGAAGATGCAGAAAATACCTGTACATTGATCTTTGGATTCCTTGATTTACAAAAGAAGCTTCCCTGGTTGCAACGCTTGGTTTGCACAGAAGGGAAGCCCTTTTTTATAATCCATTCACACCTTCTTCATGGCTTGGGATTCTCAAACCAAAGAGTGGAAGGAAGGCCTTTTCTGAGAAGCCTTTTTCTTCCAAGGGTGTTTTGCAATGATCAATCTTGCCTGTTCCCGTTCGTGTACCACTTTTCCTGGAATCCAATACTTTTGGGGCAAAGCCATTCAAGTCTTGAAATGATGCGATATCATACTTTCTGTTCAAATGAATCGATGGAACCAAGAAGTGTTTCCTTATACAGGATTATCAATGGTTGCGACATAATATTAATAAATATTATATAATATGCGACGTTTTATTACTTAATTATTCTAATTCTGCGACGTTTTACTCATATCTAGGGAAGATCTCGACATCCAGAAGGTACTCCGCTCTTGTTCGATGCAAAGACCAATACTGATATTTTGAATCCTTGGATCTGGTAGAAAAGGCTTCCCTGGTTGCAACGCTTTGAACTTTCCCCATAGAGTTGGAGAGTTCTGAGAGCTAGGCTACTGATTGACGGTATTGCACCGGAGACCGGTAGCCTAGTTTTTTTTGTATTCGCTTGTCATTGTACCAAGCGATGTATTCCCTTACCAGCTGTTCCATCTCTTCCTTGGTTAGCAGTCTCTTTCTGTTCTGGTAGATGGTCTCACACTTCATGAGGCCGAAGAAATTCTCGATGCAGGCGTTGTCCCAACAGTTTCCCCTGCGGGACATGCTCTGCACCACACCGAGACCCCTAAGGTAGTCGACATAGGCCCTGTTCGTGTAGGTCCATCCCCGGTCCGAGTGGATGAGGACGCCATGGAGATCGAATCCCTTGTCGACCAGTTGCTGGATGGCCTTGATGACCATGGCGAGGCTCTGGTGCTCCTCCATGACATAACTCACGATCCCGTTGTCGTACAAATCCTTGACCGCGGCCAGGAACAACCAGCCCCCCACGACACGAAGGTACGTGATGTCGGTCACCAGCTTGCACATGGGCCCCTCTGCCGAGAAGTCCCTGGCCAGTATGTTTTGTGGCAGTTCCCTTGCAGTTTCTTTCCGTATCCGATAGTAGCCCTTGGGAAACCGTCGGATGCGGACCTTCGCGTTCAGGGCATGTTCCTTCATGACCCGCTCGACGCGCTTGTGGTTCAGTTGCACGTACCCGAACCTCGCCTTCAGTTCCTGCGTCATCCTTGGAATCCCGTAGGACCAGTTTGTCTCTTCTTGTATCTGCCTGATGTGCGATGCTATGGAGACATCATTGTTGACCGAATCATCCTTGTGTTGTTCCCAGTAATAGTAGGTGCTCGGGCAGATGCCTGCCAGCTTGAGCGAACGGGTCACAGGGACTCCGAGCTTCCGTGCCTCAGCAACTGCTGATAGAACTTTTTTTTTGACGGATCCGTCTCCTCTGCCTCGCAGATTTGGAAGTACGTCCTGTAGAAGATAATCCCGTCGTGCATCCCCTTGAGCTCTGACTGCTGTTGCCTTACGAGCTTCTCGAGCTCTTCCATCTTCTTCCGTTCCAATTCCGTCATTGTGTCCACCTTTCCTCTTTCTGCCTTTCTTTCTCGTGCAGACCCCGTACTCAGTATAGTTCCGAATCCATACATTCAGAACACTAATCGACAAGGCGTATTTGCGGCAAAGACCAGATTTGGTTTCTTCCTTGGACAGCGACTTGAGGACAATCCCTTCCTTTACTTGCTCGTTCATGGCCTCGTATCTACGGTCGTAGGTACAGTACACCCAGCTCTCGTTTCCACCTTCGTATTGCTTGCACCACCGCCTGGTGCTTGACGGATTGAGACCCAGTCTCTTTGCGGTGGCCTTGCCTTTGCATCCTTGCTTGAATAACTTCAAGGCCTTGAGTTTCGTCTTTTTGCTGATCTTTGACATAACAATCCCCCATGTTTGGATTTCTCCAATTCACGGGGGAAAGTTCACTTGGTATGCACAGAAGGGAAGCCCTTTTTTATGTATTAGTATCTAGAGCAGGTAGGCAGCCTCATGTGCCGTATGGATGGCATTGTAGAGCGTACCTTGGCGTGTATTGCAGTCGCCTACGGCAAGCACCTCAGGAGCACAGTCCTGGAAGGTCTCGACATAGTCGGCATCGGGACGAACGCCCAAGGAGAGCACGACGGTGTCACATGCAAGGGTTTCCTTGTTTCCTTCTTCATTGATGAAGGTGGCCTCCTTGTCCTCGACCGACTCCAAACGCAGGCCACCACGGAAAATTACCTTTGCATCCTTGAGCATATTGATGATGGCAATCTGGTTGAACTTGGCCCCACCGTTTCCGAATTTCTCTTGGGGAACCATATCTACCAAGACGACATGCTTTCCCTTTTTCTTCTGTGATAGGGCAGCCTCGCATCCGGTAAGTCCTGCTCCCACTATAACGACATTCTTACCCGTCTCTGCAGTTCCCATCTCGACATCCCCGACCCATTGGATCTTGTCATTTTTCTGGGCAAAGGCCGGAATGAGAGGATTCGCACCCACTGCCACGATGACGACATCGAAGGCATCCTTTGCCAACAGCTCGGGAGTTACCGTGACATTCTTGCGAATCTCGATATTTGGCATGGCTTCCGTTTCCCTGACTGCCCAATCGAGATACGTCTTCATATCTGCCTTGAAGTCGGCGATCGAGGCCATGTTCAGCACGCCCCCGAGTCTATTGCTCTTCTCGAACAGGACTACTTTATGGTTTCTTTGGGCAGCGGTACGGGCAGCTTCCATTCCGCCGGGACCTCCTCCGATGATTGCCACTCTTTTCTGCACGCCAGGAGCAGGAATCCCTGCATAGAGCGTTTCCATTCCCATCTCTGCATTTACCGAACAACGAAGGGGAGCGAGCAGATAATGCGTTTTCTGTATGCAGTTGTTGCAACGCACGCAGGGACGGGTCTTTTGCGCTTGTCCGAATCGGGCATTCTTTACCATCATGGGATCTGCCATCAGGCCACGGGCTATGGATACCATGTCGATCTTATGCTCGGCAATGGCCTTCTCGGCCTGTTCCAAGGTTACTGAACCGACTACCGTTACCGGTACGTCGACCTCTGCCTTGATCTTCGCGGCATCCTCGATGTTGATTCCATGGTCAAAATAGACCGGCTGATTGATATAAGGAGCCAAGGCTTGGATGGAGTGCATTCCCCTGGAAACGTGGAGCAAGTCAATCTTGTCCTCGATGACCTTTACGAACGCAATTACTTCTTCCAGGGAAGGGGAGCCCGGAATCATGTCGTTTGCATTGATTCGGTATTCGATGGCAACCTTGTTGCCTACCTTGTCACGGATCGCCTGCAACAACTCATTGGTGAACCGGGCGCTGTTTTCAATTGACTGGGCACCATATTCATCAGTCCTCTCGTTGATCAACTTTGAAAGGAAACATCCGGGAAGTTGTCCATGGGCCCCATGGATCAGTATGCTATCCACTCCTGCGCGCATGGCTCGTTCGGCAGCTGTTGCAAAATCCTCGATGAAACCGTGAATCTGGTCCTTGGTCAGGTAGGTCGGGTCAATCTCGACAGTAGGTTTGCTTGCATGGGTATCCCTGTTCTCGAAAGAACCGGCTTCCATGTTGATGGCAAACAGTTCCATGCCGATCTTGCAGTCATACATATGCACCAAGTCACAGAGCATGGACAGCTCATTTACCACCGATTCCTCTCCCAAGCGGAGCAGGTGCGCAACTTCCTTCGGTAAATTCCTGTTGACGATCCCGCATCCGATATTGATGCAGGCACAATCACCTTTTACGATATCGCGGGTCCATTCCATCAACTCCCTGTTGACGTGTCCGTCGGCAGTGGCAAAACTTGGCCAGACAGGAGTAAAGGATACCCTGTTTTTCAATTTCATAGGTCCAAGCTGTATTGGTTGCAGTACGTGTTCATAGGTATTTTTCATAGTTATACATCCTCCAGATCAAATTTTTATATAGGTAGGTTCTGGGCCTTACAGGCTTTTTGTCTTTGCCGCTTTCTTTATGGCAGTCTCGGGAATCAGTAGCGCGATGACAAAAGCAAACAACCAGGCAATACCTATGGCATAGTAGTAGATTGAAAAGTTCATGACGCCGTCCTTCAGGGCAAACGGCTGTATGAGATAGGTAGGCAATACAACGGCACCCAACAACTCGATGGTAGCGATGAAACCAATGGCGGTACCGGCATACCGTGGTCCAATTTCCTTGAACTTCAGCGGCATGGAAATGAAGAATGGCATAAGAGCCGCAGCACACAAACCAAAAATGAAGAAAGAGATATAACATACGATGCCATTGAGGTTCCATCCAAAGGCATACCCGACGGCACAGACTAGCGTGAATACCAGGATGAAGGGTTTGTCCTTACCCACCTTTGCAGCGAGCATCGGCATGAACAAGGCTCCGCATAAGTTACCGAAACTGACAATGGAGGCAACCAAGCCGGCTTGTGACGGCGTCATTCCCTTGGAGATCAAGGCAGTGGGTATCCAGATGTTGAAGGCAACCTGGCAACCAAGGATGATAAACAAGCCAAGGGCGCACAGCCACATATTCTTGCTGGAAAGGACAACCTTCAAAGTTTCCCTGATGGAAGGTGCTTTTTCCTGCAGGACCAGCTGTTCTTTCTTGTCCTTTCCGAAAATGGTCCAGAGGAGAAAGACAACACAGCACAAAATGGCTGAGACCCAAAAAGCGGTCTTGAAATTTCCCAGGAAAACCGTAGTTGACTGAGCTACGAATTGTCCGATGGTGGAAGCTGCAAGGAAGGCTCCCATTACCACGGAGATCAATTCAGGCTTGATCCACATGCTGAACATTTTCCCGCACGTTACATTGACGGCTACCGCGCCAAATCCGGTAAGCAACAT
This sequence comes from uncultured Sphaerochaeta sp., assembly GCF_963676625.2. Lineage (GTDB taxonomy): Bacteria > Spirochaetota > Spirochaetia > Sphaerochaetales > Sphaerochaetaceae > Sphaerochaeta. Next base: position 679,806 of record NZ_CAXXYB010000004.1, on the reverse strand, counting down.
CATGGCATAAAAAGAGCCATAGCTGGTTGCATAGACATGCCCGATTCCCCCGATACAGGAAAGCAACATGGCAAGGGCAATGAGTAGTCTCATGCCGACTTTATCTGCAATAACCCCGAAGATGATGCTAAAGAAGATTGCCGGCACCATTGGGGATGAGAAGATTGCTGAGAACTGAGTGGCATTGAGTCCCAATGCGGTGATCAGGTCTCCGCTTACGATCGACAATTGATACTGCGTATACTGGTAGGTAAACGCTCCTAAACAAAAAATAGCAAAGATGATCCAACCATATCCGGTGTGTTCTTTCTTCACGTTACAATTCTCCCTTGGTGTTTCTCTTAATATGTGTATTAAGATCTTTTTTTATCGATATCATCGTATAGATACCGATTGTTCCTGTCCAACACAGAATAGTTCTTACCCAACAACAAAAACTTATACAAAGAAAATTATTCCTTTCATTGCAAAGCTATAGATGTAGTCTTGATTATGAATAACGAGAGAAGGACTATAAAATACAGAAAGAGCCTGTTAGTATTGAAGGAATGCAAACCCAAAGGAGTTTCTCTTGGAACTACGAAAGATTACCTATTTTGTCGAGGTTGCCCGTCTCAAAAGTTTCTCGAAGGCAGCACTGGTCCTGTATGTTTCCCAGACAGCGGTAAGTCAGCAAATTGCCGTTTTGGAGGATGAAGTCGGAGCCAAGTTGTTCAACCGGGACAAGAAAACCGTACAATTGACAGCAGCTGGGGAGGTTTTTCTTACAGAATCCCTACGTCTTTTGCGGCAATACGAGAATGCCATTCTCAAGGCCCGGGAAGTGGAGAAAGGATACCAAGGAATCTTGAGAATCGGGTTTTTCAGCATGTTCGACAGGGAAGTGATAGCTCCCATGCTCGCAACCTTTCATGCCGGTTATCCTAAGGTGAAGGTCAGTATCGTACAATGCAATTTTCAGGATATGAAGACGAATATCCTCAATGATACTATTGATGTAGGATTTTCCTTTTGCATCGATTCCGAGGAGATCGAGGAGTTGAAAGTGCAGGAAACTTATCCTAAATTGTGCGTGCATAAAGATCATTATCTTGCCAGTAAAACGTTGATAGAGAGAAAAGATTTGGAAGGAGCGCAAGTAATCTCCTATATCAAGAACCGGGAGCAGCTTGCCTGTTATGAGACACACCATTCACAGGAGAATCCCGGGCAGTTATCGAACAAGTCTTTCTTGGTGGAGAATATGGACGATGCAATCATGCTGGTAAGCATAAACGCGGGAATTTGCTTCTTGCCTGAAGTGAAAAGCTTTGTAAACCAGGAGAAGATCGTGTTCATCGATCAAACGGTCGAGGATGTTCCCTTTGCCGTGAATGCCTATTGGATACGGAACAACAAAAACGTAGTGCTGCAGAAATTTCTTTCGGAACTGAAAGCTGACATATCCAAGATTTGATGCTCCTGGAAGAGATCAAATCTTTTTTTGCAACTTACCCCTTTTTCTCCTTTTCGCAACAAGGCAATTCCCTCTAGAGAAAGTGAAGGTTTGTTTATTGATGCATCATTTTTTCGTTGAAAAGAAAAGAAGATTATTCACTGTTGCGAATAGTTGCCGTAATTTAAGTAATTTTGCCATTCAAATTCAAAATTGACGGAATTACTTTCAAATGATAAGATGAAATATCCAAAGTTTTGCGTAAATAGAGATATTATGGACAAAAAAAAACCGACAATACAGGAAGTGGCAATCCTTGCTGATGTTTCCATTGCTACCGTATCGCATGTCATCAATAAAACTCGCTATGTCCGTCCTGAACTTATCCAAAGAGTTGAAGAAGCAATGGTGGAAACAGGTTATGTGAACAAGACAAATGAGAAAAAACTGTTGTTGGGCAACAGCACGGTAATTGTATTGATGGTTCCCAATCTGTCTCAGTCAATATTCTGCAAACTTGCGACGGATCTTGATCAACATTGCTTTATGCAAGGATATAGCTTATGCCTTTACCAGACAAAGGGTGACCTTAAAATAGAACAATTCATCCTTCACCGTTTGATGGTTGATAAAAAGATCGGTGGTATTTTTTTAGTTCCTGCAAGCGATAACCCAAAAAACTATACGAAATTGATACGGTCACAAATTCCTTTTGTCTGTATCGGGAAAAAGGTTCGCAATGACGATATCTGCACTGTACTCTGGGATAGTTATAAAGCTGCCTATCAGGCAACCCAGCATCTGATAAAAAGTCGGCATGAAACCTTGATGCTTCTGCAATATCCCAACTCCGATATAACTGCAGGATTCAAGCAGGCCCTGCTTGATAACCACTTGTTGTACAGGCATACGTCAGTTTTGCAACTCAGCTCAGAGAAATCAATCCAACAGGAAATACATTCGGCCATCGAAAAAATCAATCCAACAGGTATTATATCGACTTCCGATAACCTGACGCTTTGCTTGTTGAAAGAACTCCAGGAAATGGGCAAGGAATATCCTCAGGATATATCTGTCATCGGTTTTGGGGATACTCCTTGGAGCGAATTGGTACTATCACCGTTGACAATTATACAGCAAGATTCCAAGGCCCTTTCCGAGCTGGCCTTTTCCATGCTCTCCCAATTGATGAAAGATATTCCTGTTCTGGAAAGAATGAGAAGAGTCGAAGGCGAATTGATCCTGCGAAAATCAACAAGGATAGTAGATCGCGGTCCATTTGGGGAAGAAGCGGTTTCTTCTGATGAAATTGTATTGTCACAAGAAGAAAAGGAAAAACTCCTTGAAGGACATTACCGAGTTGCAATCTCCTTCCATTTTGGGGGAAACGCTTGGGCCAGGCTCCATGAAAGGGGTATTCGCAAGACCTTGGAGATTTATGGCATTTCTGTGGTTTCTGTCATGGATGCCCAGTTTGATCCTGCTTTGCAAGTAGCTCAATTGAAGGCGATTGCTCTTCAAAAACCTGACGCTTTGATTGCAATACCAACTGATGATAAAATAACAGCCCAGATGTTCAACGAATTGTCAAAAACAATAAAACTGATTTTTATAAGCAATGTTCCTGAAGGGTTGTCAAAGAATTCCTATATTTCCTGTGTTTCCGTCAATGAACGGGAAAATGGAAGCAGTACCGGTATGATGATGGGAGATTATTTCAAGCATAAGAATCATCCAAAAGTGGGATTTATCATTCATGGGGCGCCTTTTTATGGTACTCATCTCAGGGATTCCGTGGCAGAACAAGTTGTCAGGGAAAATTATCCAAATATCGATATTGTCAGTGTAGAGGCCTTTGGCACGATCAGCCATGCTCATGATATTTGCAAGGAAATGGTACTAACTCATCCTGATCTTGAGGGGTTGTATATTTCCTGGGATCAACCGGCATTGTTTGCCATCGAGGCTTTGGAGGAACTTGGGAGGACGGACATCTCTATTTTTACTTTCGATTTGGATTATAAAATTGCTTCCTATCTGGCAAAGAGGCAGATGGTCAGGGGACTCAGTACCCAGCGTCCCTATGATCAGGGCGAAGCAACAGCTCTTATAGTTGCCAAATCATTGGTTAGCAACGATATTCCCAAATATATAGGAGTACCACCGTATAGTGTAAAACCCAAGAACATGGTCAAGGCCTGGAAAGAAATTCTTCATGAATCAATTCCACTGACCTTGGAGCAGGAATTGAAAAAACTCATTTGAGCATTTTGTTGGCGGCTGTCAGAAAAATGGATATCGCTGATTCTTGTACTATTTCAGTATCTCGATATCCTTATATTCCGCATTTCCATCCTGGACAATCAAGCCAAGCTGATGCTCTGCTTGTGCATAGGAACGATAGGAAAATGCAATTTTATCTCCTATGAAAAGTTCAATCAGGTCATTGTCGACTATTACCTTGACCGTAATTCCGCAATTATCATAAATAGGGAAAGGCTTCTCACAGACCCTGAATCCGTCGGGACCGGGGTCCTTCGGTTCAGGAATTGCCTGGCAGGATTGTTGCCAGAAAGGGTCGACACTCATGGGAAGGTTAAGTAGCGAGACCCTTTGCATGGCTGTCTCAAACGAAAGAACCAAACAGGAACTTGCTTCATTGTCAGATTTCAACAGAAGCCCAAAAGAATCTCTTGCCTCATGAGGTGTAATCGTGCATTTAAATATGAAACCCGAATCTTGGATGTTAAAAAAACCATAGGTAGTCGTGCTGATGGAAGAGATTGAAATAATTTTTGGAGTGATCAAGCGGGAAATCCCTTCAACCGGTTTGTATTTCCAGGCAATGGGGTCGACCATTTGCCCTTCAATTTCTTCAGGAAGCTTTACATCCAGTTCTCCCTCGGTATTTTGGATCACTTCATGGGGAACCCCAAAAACTCCGCCCCAATACCATTCTCCCGTATCGCTATTTCCTGCCCGATCATGGGCCCATCCAAAATAAAACCTGCGGCCTTGGTCGTTTTGCATGGATTTCGCAGCATAAAAACGTCTTCCCCCGATACCGTCTTGGCGTGGAGTCCTCCACGGCCCGAAGGGAGAATCGGAAACTCGGTATAACGTGTTCACGAATTCAGAGAATCTGGAATAGGAGAGATACCAGACCTTGCCCATCTTGTACATCTCGGGACATTCCGGGCAATTGGTATTCCCTGGTTCATAAAGCGGACCATAGTAGGTCCAGGTTTTCAAATCCTTCGACCTGTAGAGAATGATTACACCTCTTCTGTTGATAGCCCCCGTTTTCTTTCTTGCAGAAATGAGTATCCAATACATGCCATCCTCATCGTTGAAAAACACATAGGGATCACGCCAGTCAAGATCTTCATATTGTTCTACCAGAGGAATTATGACAGGATTTTTACTATCCTTTGTCCATCGGATGCTATCTTCGCTGGTTGCATGGCAAATGGTTTGCTGATAGGTACAGGACAGGCTATACCCGGTATAAAAGGCATGATATTTTCCTTCTCCATAGAGAACCGAGCCCGTCCAGATTCCCGACGCATCGGGATCCTGGGGATTGTCACTGGGATAGAGGGAAGGAAGGACTTCTTCCCAATGTACCAGATCTGTTGAAACCATGTGGCTCCAGATTGTCCTCAAGCGTGCAGGATAAACAGTTGTCCCTGATGGGGGAGTAAGGGAAAAAATATGATATATACCTGCATGGTAAAATGGAATTGCATCTCCCGTCGAGGTTGCAGGTGAGGGCCTGTGAATAAGGTTCATGTTGATCTCCAAAGCTTTTCGAATTATTTATTTTTGTGGTTTATTGCACGCCCTACCGTTCGCAATACAATGCTCTCTTTTCCTTTTTGTGTATCGATGAGAATTGCACACAAAATAATAATGCCCTTGACAATGAGTTGCCAGAAAGAGCTGACGCCCATCAGGTTCAGACCGTTGGAAATGATTCCTATTACCATAGCTCCTATTACGGTTCCGCTGATGCTGCCTTTGCCTCCGGACATTGAGACTCCACCGAGGACACAAGCCGCAATTGCATCAAGTTCGTAGCCACTGCCCACGGAAGGTTGCCCACTATACATTCGGCTGGAAAGGACCAAGCCTGCGAAGGCTGAAAGAAGACCGGTTATGGTATAGACTATAATTTCTACCTTAAAGATAGGAACACCGCTTAATCTGGCAGATTCCCGATTTCCCCCGATTGCATAGATATAGGTACCAAATTTTGTTTTATTGAGAAGAAAGGAAAATAGGGCGATAAGTACTGCCATATAGACAACAGGGAGCGGGATGACATCGAATAGGTATCCTGTGCCGATCTTGATGAAGAAGGGGTCCTTGATACGGGTTGAGCGTCCGCCGCTGTAGACATAGGCAATCCCGCTGGCAATATTCATCATGGCCATGGTCACGATGAATGCCGGGACCTTGAATTTTGCAATGATCAAGCCATTCAAGAATCCTGCAAGGGATCCGATGGCCAATCCCAATAAAATGGCAAGCCATAACGGAAGGCCTTGGGTCATTGTAAAGCCGACAGTCAAGGTTCCGCTCATAGCAACAATGGAACCGACAGAAAGATCTATGCCACCCAGAATAATGACGTAGGTCATGCCAAGGGCTATGAACATGTTGATTGATATTTGGCGAAGCACGGATATTATATTGTTGTTGGTCAGGAATGTATCGGTCATGAGGGAAAGAAGAAGTCCAAAAACGAATAAAACAACCAAAATTCCTGCATTCTTTTTGACCATGGCCACTATTGAATTATTGTGTAGCCTATTTCCCCATATATTGGTTCTCATTCTGTTTCAGATCCTCCTGCCGCATAGGACATTATATATTTTTGAGATAACTGTTCGCGAGGAATTTGCTTTACCAATCTTCCTGAGCGTATGACGCATACAGAGTCACACATATTGACGATTTCCGGTAATTCGCTTGAAATAAAGACAATAGCCATGCCCTGTGCTGCCAGTTTATTTATTATTGAATAGATTTCGAATTTGGCCCCTACATCAACGCCCCTGGTAGGTTCATCGAGAATCAAGAGGCAAGGACGGGTAGCCAACCATTTAGCCAATACCACTTTTTGTTGGTTTCCTCCGGACAAGCTGGATACCTCGACTTCGTTCGATATTGCCTTGATCTTCAAATCTGAAATATAGGTATCTATCGTAGCTTTTCTTTTTGTTTTACTAATGACAAAATTTTTCATGATATAATGCAGGGAAGCAAGTGTAATGTTATATCCCACGCTTTTGGAAAGGACCAGACCTTGTCCCTTGCGGTCCTCAGGCACGAATCCGATGCCATTCTTGATGGCTTCGAGGGGAGTCTTGAAATCAATCTCTTTTCCATTCAGAAACGCCGTGCCTTCTGTTCGATGGGGGGTGCATCCAAAAAGGCTCATCATGATCTCGCTTCGCCCTGCGCCCATGAGTCCGGCAAACCCCAATATTTCTCCTGCCCTTACCTTGAAACTTACATTATGGAAGGTTTTCCCTGCGGAAAGATTCTCCACTTCCAATACTGTCTTTGCTTGCGAAAGATTATTGAAGGTCCTGCTATAAAAACTCTCCAGGGTTCGGCCAACCATCATGGATACAAGTTCCTCGACCGTCGTTTCCTTGGTATTCTTCATTCCGACATATATACCATCACGAATTACGGTAATCCTGTCTGAAATACGAAAAAGCTCATCCATGCGGTGAGAAATATAAATAATGCTCACCCCTTGTTTCTTGAGAAGTGAAATCGTTTCGAACAGTCTTCCAACTTCCTCTTCACTCAGGGAGGAAGTCGGTTCATCCATTACCAAAACTTTTACATTGAAGGAAATTGCCTTGACGATCTCCACCATCTGTTGCTGGGCTATGGTAAGTTCCTCGACATTTTTCGTGACATCAAGCGAGAGGCCGAGTGAATCAGTCATTTCCTGAGCCCGGGTGTTGATTTGTTTTTCATCAAGGATACCTAAACGAGAAACAGGTTCCCGTCCAAGGAAAATATTCTTGGCAACAGAGATATAGGGGACCAAGACTATCTCTTGATGAATGACACCAATTCCGAGTCCCCTTGCATCCGATACATTTTCAATGCTGACCTTTTCCCCGTTGATGTGGATGATACCGTCATCAGGTTTTATGATTCCGCCCAGGATTTTGATGAGTGTCGATTTTCCTGCACCATTTTCCCCCAGCAGAGCATGAACTTCGCCTTGTTCAAGGGTAAAATCAACTCCGTCCAAAGCTTTGGCTCCAGAGAAGCTTTTCTTAATATTGTTCATTTCAAGAAGGGAACTCACAAAAATTTCTCCTTTTTAGATAATGGTCAGGAAAGTGGAAGAAGGAATCCAAAAAGATGTTCCTTCTTCCTTTAAATCAAGCGATTACGCTATTATTGCCAATCGTTGAGGGTCTTTTTTGCTTCTTCTACGGTTACTAGATGAGAGGCAAGATATACAGACTTCTTGATTTGCTTACCATCGAGGACGTCCAAGGCCTGTTGGAATGCGTATTTTGCTATTTCAATGGGAACCTGTGCTGCAACAACGGCAAAATCACCTTCAACAAGTGCTTTCTTTCCATCAGGGGATGCATCAATGCTATACACGGCAATCTGTCCTGATTTGTTAGCAGACTTCACGGCTGCAGCCGCACCCAGTGCAGAGGGATCATTGATACAGAAAAAGGCATCGATCGTAGGATTTGCGGTTATGATATCTTCTGCCAATCCAATTGATACGTCCAGGGCTGCAGCACCGTCTTGTTGTGCAACAATCGTAAATTTGCTCTTATTTACCTTCAATCCGTCCAGAAAACCATTTACACGGTCAATGCAACTTTCGTTTGAGGGAAAATCAAGGATTGCTATGTTCGCTCCATCAGGATAATTCTTGACCATTTCAGCACCAACCAATTGGCCGGCCTGAAAGCAGTCCGTGGCAACCACGGATAAAACCAATGGAAGGTCATCCTTGCCAACAGAAGTGTCCACATTGATTACCGGCACCTTGGCAGCTTTCAATTCCATCAATCCTGCCGTGATTCCGTTTGAGTCAACGGGAATTATGAATACCATGTCAAACTTCTGGATTGCAGCATCCGAAAGCTGATTCAATTGGGTATTCAAGTCATAGTCAGGGTCAAGACAAGTATAGTCTATGCCATTCGCTTCACAAAGAGCTTTGAATGTATCATTCATGGTACTCTGGAATGTATTGTTTTGCGTATTCGGCAAAAAAGCGAAACGTAGTTGTCCTTTGTTGCTCACGACTTCCTTTTTTCCATTGGCAAATACCTGCACGCTAAATAGCATGAGACTGAGCAATAAGATTACTAATACCTTTTTTTTCATTTTCCAATCCTCCAATTATTTATTTTGGGGTTCACCCGCCCTCAAAATTACACTTTAGCAATAATGTATAAATCGCATTTTTCTATACTTTTTATATATATTTACGTAAAACTTAGCATTGTATTAGGAGTATGTCAATAAAAAGTTTGATATATATTTTAATCAAAGTAAAAAATGGCGAAAATCTTGTTAAAAATCTTTTATTTACGTAAAAAAATAAATATAACCTAAATTACGATGTGCATGACAACAATGGTTGTCTTTCTGTTCAGATGAAGTAAAAAAGGAAAGGAAACAGTCCTGGACATAGATATTCCACGGATATTTGCCGGGGATCCATGACTGATGGAATACGATTTAAAAATAAAACCAGTTTGAGTCTTAAGGGCTATCAAGCATTCTGTTCAAATCATTCTTTTCTTCTCATTTTTACGTCCGTAGCAGGGCAGGACCTGGTCCTCAATGTGTTTTGTTTATCTTGGCTTGTAAAAACAGGAATACGGTATTTCATACTTTTCTTATACTCTTTTCATTCCTTCTTAATGGCCTTGTGGTTAAATCAGGATAACAAACCAAAGAGCGGAAGGAAGGCCTGATCTGAGAGGCTTCTTCCTTCCAGGGGTTTGTTTGGTAATGGTTCTGAAAGACAGGCCTCTTGTACCAAAGAGGGATACAGAAGCAGACGAAGTCGTTTCTCCCTTATTTAGGGGTACGGGGATTCCATCCAGGATACATGCCAGGAAATTGGGGGGACTTGCCCGTTTCCGTTCATATCCAACTTTTCCAAAAGTTTTATAGATAAAAAAGCCTTCTTCGGAAGGTTTTTTCTGTGTATTTGGCTACGGGGATTTCACGCATTCCTTTTATACTACATCATTTGGACTGAGATGCTCCTGGTGAAGGTTTCGGTTTCTCCGCTTTTCAAATTGATATTCTTGAAAGTCTCGGGGCAAAGGCACCAGGGACTGATCCAATGGTAGGTCCTGCTGGGCCTGAACGAGTCCGTGAGAATCATCCTTGTATGGGTTTTTTCATTCTCGATGGTCAGTACGGATTCGTTTGCATAGTGCCGGCAGTCGAAGGTGAGGGCCAAGGTTCCCAGGTTCTCTTCAAAAAAGAGAGGCCTATAATAGTTCATCCCTGATATTACTTCCCCCCTTACTATGCTTATGTCCATTGGCTCGCTATTTGCGGATACCTTGTAGGTTGAATCTATATACTGTTCGTCGAAACATAAAAAATTATGATTGTATTCTTCTGCCTTGAGATGCATTGTGCCCAGGTTTCGTATTGTTGACGTTATTGTTACCTGGTTTTCTTCCAGCGAAAAAGAACGTTCGATTTCCAGATTCAGATAATCAGAAAATACTTGGTGCGAGGTAATGGAGACATACTGGCTATCCTGGGCAAGGACGGTATGCATTGCTTGCTCAACCTCGTAAGACTCTTTCAGGTCGTAGGGTTTCTTTGTGGGGTTGTGAAGGGTACCCACCCCGATGACCGGCATATATTCAGCCTGTCCCAGAAAACCAGCCTCTTTCCAAAGCCATCCATGGATCATCCCCAGGCCTTTTGTTCCCAGACCGTTTTTGGTTTGTTCCTTTCCCAGAAAAGTGTGCGTGTTGTCCAGGGTAATCTGTTTGATGAATCCTCCCCGGTCAAAACGGGAGCCTCCATATACTTTTCCTGGTTTTGCCAATTCGACCAGGAGGTGGTTATTTCTCAGTATAAGGGTGTCGTTCATTTGAGTTTATCCAGAACGTCGGACGTATTCATGATCAGGGAATCGGCGACATCGTACAAGTTGGTGATCAGGCTCAAAAAGAGCAGGTCGCTTATGAATTGCTGGGAATAGTGGGAACTGACAGCCCCTATTCGTAATTTCTGTTCCAAGGCCGGACTTGAAAGGGTTCTTGTTGCCTGTTGGGCTAGGTCGGAATTGGCATTTCCTGTTATGGCTATGGTATAGGCTCCCTTGCGTTTTGCCTCTTTCAGGGTCTCCACTACAATTTTTGTAGTGCCGGAATAAGAGAAGGCAATGAGGACATCTTTGTTCGTGGAGGTCATTGCCCCCAAGAGATTCACATGAGGATCCAACGAGTAATGGGTTTTCCTGTCCAACCTGATGAGTTTCAGGTTCAAATCCATGGCAACGATCGAGGAGGCAGCAATGCCTGCAAGGTAAATGGTATCGGCCTTGAGTATTTTCCTGACAATCTCTTCCATCATCTTGAAGTCCACGCCTCGTGATGCGGAATTGCAGACATCCGTAATCTGGGCAAGCAATTTCTGCGTGCAGGCTTCATATGAATCGTTTTTATTGATGAAGAGGCTTTTTCCTGTCTCTTGTTGGCTTCCTGACATCCTTATCATCTTGAGCTTTGCATCAACAAAGCTCTCGAAACCGATTTTTCTGGCAAATCTTCCGACGGTTGCCGGTGAAGTCCCTGTACATTCGGACAGTTCATTCGCATTCAGTTCAAACGCTTTTTCAGGGTTGTTCACGATATAATCGGCAATTGTTTTTTCGCTTTTTGTAAGTAAGGTATAGTTGTCAAGGATAGGAATTAAAACCATAATATTGCTCCGGTTGAAAATTTATAACAAAAAATATACCGCTTAATACACTATAAAGTATATGTAATCAATGAAAATAAGCAATAAAAATCGCTATTAAATATGAAAGAAAATTTCATAAAAAATATTTGTTGCAAATAAATTTCACGTGACATATACTGAATTGAAATTAAATCGGAGGCCATAGTAATGAGCTTTATGTTCAACCCACACCCGTATGATGATTTGACACCCGTCAATCGTCCAGTAATAGAACCAAGCGCACTTGATAGTATTGTATTTGGTTATAAGCAAATCGTCCAATATGTAGCCCTCATGCTTGGAAAAGGTTCCCAGGTGTTTGCAATTGACGGTTGTCCTACGGCAGAATTTGATCGTTTTGCGAATTCCCTGGGACAGACCCTCAGGGTGGCAAAAAAGGAAGCAATCTTCCTTGATGTGGCTTCAACCTATAAAGGAAGTGAGGAATTGGCCGCGCAATTTTCCAAAAATCTTCCAGAGGATACCGTAAAGGATCCCGTCCTGTTATATGGGATGCTTTACAAGGACACCTATCATTCCGTATTCGATGAAAAGAAACTCAAAGTCCTGCTTGAAACCATAAGGATAGAGAAAAAACGGGGATCGATCATTGTTCTGTATGGCCTAGGTTCGGCAAGTGAGGATTTCTGGCCATTGCTCGATTCCGTTTTATTCATGGATGTCACTCCAAAGCAAATAATGCTCCGCGCCATTGCCGGAATGTATACCAATCTGGGGGATACCGAGGTCAGGACTCTCAAAATGATCCAGCGGAGGATCTACTACATCGACCTGGAATTGGCTGTTCAGCTTCGCAAGGCTTTGTTCGGACAAAAAAAGATGGATTATTATTTTGCTTGTGATTATGACGAGTCCTCAGCCTTGCTCAATCAGGAAACCCTTGATTGCGTGCTTTCTTCCTTGGCCGATTATCCTTTCCGTTGCAAGCCTGTCTATATCGAAGGTATCTGGGGTGGCCATTATGTACGAAACGTACGCAAGCTCCCTGATGTGTTCAAGAATATCGCCTGGGTCTTCGACCTTATTCCCCTGGAAGTATCGATCCTTGTCGAACTGGGACATCACCTTGTGGAAATTCCTTTTTACACCTTTGTCCAGAAGCAGGGTGAGAAGATCATGGGCAAGGAAATCACCGAACGTTTCGAAGGATTCTTTCCCATCCGGTTCAACTATGACGATACGTTCCATTCCGCAGGTAACATGTCCATCCAGTGCCATCCTCCCAAGGACTTCTGCATAGAGAACTTTGGTGAACATGGTTCCCAGGATGAGGGCTATTATATCGTTGCCACCGGTCATGGGGCCAAAACCTATTGCGGATTCAACAATGGCGTTGACCCGAACAAATTCATGGACTTGGTCATGAAATCGGAAAAGGATAAGAGCGTGGTTCCGTACGACGAGTATGTGCATGCGATAGAGTCTGTTCCCGGAAAGCAATTTCTTCTTCCCGGCGGTACCATCCATGCCTCAGGTCGTGATCAGGTTATCCTGGAAATAGGAAGTCTTACCGTTGGGTCCTATACGTTCAAGCTCTACGATTATTTGAGAGAGGACCTTGATGGAAAACCGCGTCCGATTCATAGCTACTATGGAAAACAGGTACTCGCCACCGACCGAGATGCTGATTTCGTAGACCGTCATCTATGTAAACCAGCCCAGTTGCTGGAAAAAGGCGAGGGGTGGGAAGAGTACCTGGTCGGTGAGGATCCATTGGTCTATTACACCTGCAGGCAGCTTGTATTTGATAAAAGGGCGGAGGGCAATACCAACGGGAAGTTCCATGTCATAGCCTTGGTCGATGGGGAAAAAGTTACGGTACGGTCAAAGAACAATCCCTCGCATTGCTATCATTTGAACTATCTTGATATCGTGATCATTCCGTCATCCATCGGAGCTTATGAGATTGTCAATGATGGCAACCAGCCGGTGGTTATCTATAAGGTTCTCGTAAGAGACTGAGAGGTTACGAATGGGAAAGACCATTTTGGGAGTCGATGCAGGAGGACAATCCTTTAAATTCGCCTTGCTGGACTACGATTCTTTGGAGCAATTGGACGAGGTGGTATACTTGCCGATTGATTCCGATGGGAAAACAGAGGACCTTCTTGGTGTATTCAGGGAAGTTTCGAGGCAGGGAATGGAGAAAGCCAAAAAGTTGGAGCTGGATTTGGTTGCTGTGGCTTTCTCCAGCCCTGGGCCTCTTGATTATTATCAGGGGATCAGTCTGATGGATCATAAGTGGGCATCCATCAAGGGAATCAATCTAGTAAAGGATTTGCATTCCCACGGATTGCCTTCCTCGATTCCCGTGTTCTTTTGTCATGATGCCCATTGCCTTATCCTTGGTGAAATTGCCATGGGAAAAGCAGGGGCCTTCCACTCCATCGGTGGGTTTATCATCGGGACCGGCTTGGGTTTTGGTATAGTAAAAGCTGGCAGGATGGAAGCAAATGAATTGGGAATCCCAAAGTTCGGTCTTTATAAGCGTCCCTATAAAGATGCCACGATCGAAGCCTATGTGGCCAGTAAGGGAATCCCTCGCATCTATGACCAGTTGTCGGGCAGAGAGACATGCTTCGATGCAAGGCGGATTGGCTTGTTGGCAAAAGAGGGAGATGAAGTGGCTTGTGAGACCTATCACAGTATGGGAAGGGCCCTTGCCTTGACCGTAGCCGATCTTGTTAACTCCTACTCTCTTGATTGCATGGTTTTTGGAGGGAGAATTTCCAACTCGTTTGAGATTTTTGCCCCTGCCTTTGCCGAGGAACTGGCAATACATTGTAAGCGGGTTCCCTATATATACCAGTCACAAGGATCCGAGGTTTTGTCGATGAAGGGCGCAGCTTTGTATGCAAAGCAGAGTGGCCGAAAAAGAGGTTACGATGAAAAGGTTTTATGATGGGTTGTCCAAGGGAATTACCTGGCTTTGTCTGACGCTTTTAATAGTCTATACGATACTTGTGGCCGTACAGGTGATATCCAGATATGTATTCCAGTCGCCGACGACATGGACAGAGCTGGTGGCACGATATTTGTTTGTCTGGTCCATCATGCTCTATATGCCGGTTTTATATCGGCAGCATGGGAATGCCGCATTTGACCTCTTGTTCAAGAAATTGAAGGAACCCACGCGCAGGTATGTGCAACTGCTCAATGATGGATTTATCTTGGCCTGCAGCTTTTATCTTGCGAAATGGGGCTGGCTGTTTTGTTCCAAGATGACAAATAAATACATTATGGGCTTGGGCAGCAATATCCATATACCCATGAATGTGGCTTATCTGGCTATTCCTGTGGGTGGTATGTTCTTGATGCTTATGTGTTTCGAGCAATTACTGCTTGATCTTCGTCTGATTGTAAGGGGAGGTGAATGATGTTAGCTATTTTATTGGTAGTCTTTGTAGTATTGCTAGTCATTGGTACACCTCTTGCCTTTACTTTCTGTGCGGCTTCCTTCATCTCTGTCTTTTTTGCCAAGGGATTCAGCCCGCTGTTGTTGATCCAGAAGCTTTTTGGTGCCATGGATAGTTTCACGTACATGGCCATTCCCTTGTTCCTTCTTGCCGGGAATATCATGAACGAAGCGGGAATCACCAAAAAATTGGTTGCACTTGCCGATTCCCTTGTCGGTCAGTTCCATGGTGGCTTGGCCCAGACCACGGCCCTTTCAGGAATGCTCATGGCAGGAATTTCCGGTTCGGCGAATGCCGATGCATCAGCCATAGGCGCCTTGATGCTGCCTCCATTGCGGGAGGCGGGGTATGATGAGGGGTTCAGGGTCTCACTGGTCTCCTCTTGTGCAGTTCTGGGACCGATCATTCCCCCCTCCATCCTCATGATCGTGTATTCAGGGGTGACGAGCATTTCAATAGGGCAATTATTCCTTGCCGGTGTTGTCCCTGGGGTAGGTCTTGGCCTGATGTATATGTTCTATAGTTTTTTGTATGCGAAGAAAAACCATATTCCCACAACGGCGTTCAGGGGCTGGTCCTATGTCGGAAAGAGTTTGTGGGGTGCCCTGGGTGGGCTCATGATGCCCCTGATCATCATTGGCGGTATTTTGCTCGGGGTGGTTACGGCAACTGAGGCTGGGGTCCTTGCAGTGATGTACGGCCTTGCCTATGGTTTCATAACCAAGAGCCTGAGTATGGAAAAGCTAAAGGAAGGAGTCCTGAGTTCCATGAAGGCTACGGTAGCCTCTGTTCTGGTAATAAGCTTTGCAAGCTTGCTCGGTTTTATTTTTACCCACGAGAATCTTCCTGCCTTGTTGGTAAGGGCCATGAGTGGGTTGACGGCAAATAAGTATTTTATCCTGGGACTCATGAGTGCGGTTTTGGTTCTTATGGGATTGTTCATAGATTCCAATGCCATTCTGCTGATGATGGTACCGGTCTTTTCTCCTTTCATAGTCCAATTTGGTTTGAACCCTGTCTATTTTGCCATGATCGTATTGCTTTCCGTAGCGACCGGGGGACTTACCCCTCCTGTCGGGCTTGTCCTATACATTGTGGCGGGTATTGAGAATGCAAATATATCCAAGGTCTGCAGATCCATATGGATGTTCGTGGGGTTGATGGCCCTGATGATAGTCCTGGTAATTTTCATACCCCAGATTGTTACGTGGTTGCCTTCGGTAATGTAGTGAATTGCAGGGAGAAATCCCTGTTAGGAGGAAATATGAAAAAGGTTGTTATGTTGGTTATGCTTTTCCTATGTTTGACTATGGGAATGGCGTATGCAAATGGACAGGTTGAAAATGCTGCGACCACCGGTCCAATCGAAATCAAGCTGGCTCACGAGAATGCGGTTGACCAGCCGATCCATCGGTATTCCCAGTTGTTTGCCGACAAGGTGAACCAGTATACGGAAGGGAGGGTTCATATTACCGTTTATCCTGCGGGACAGCTGGGTAATATGACTGACCTGACTACCAATGTATCCCTGGGACTTATGGATATGTGCATAATTGATAATAGCAATCTTATCAATTATATCCCCGAGTACAGCATGCCCTCGCTTCCCATGATGATTACCAGTTGGGATCAAGCGGAAAAGGTCTTTGACAGTGACATGGTGGCGAAACTCAACGAACGGATGGCTTCTGAATATAATATCAGGATTCTTGATTGGTGGTGGAATGGTTTCCGTAATATGTGTTCCTCAAAGCCGATCTACAAGATTGCTGATTTCAAAGGGGTAAAGTTCAGATCCCCTGGTTTGGACAACTACCTGACGATGTTCAATCTCTTGGGTGCCAAACCGACAGTAATTCCTTGGGGAGAGACCTTCTCTGGTTTCCAGACTGGCATCGTCGATGGTATGGAAACTACGACAGAGGCTATTTATTCCCAATCTTTTTACACTCTCGGAAAGTATATCATCATGACAAGGCATCTTTTCTCATCAAATGCCCCTGTCATCAACGAGAAGTTATGGGAGAGCATTCCTGAACGGGACCGTGTCCTGATGCAAAAAGCAATGGATGAGGCTACCTCGGACCTTCGCAAGGAAGTCATATCTTCCGAGGCCGATTACATCAAGAAACTCAATAATTCAGGGAATGTTGTCATTGAACTGCAGGATAAGGATAAGCTTGTAAGTATCTTTACCCCGTATTGGAACGAGTTTGCAAAGAAAAACAATTGCGAGGACTTCTTGAAGTTCATTATTGAGTGCGGAAAATAAGTAGGATTTTATCGGGGAGCCGATTTTTCGGCTCCTTGAATCCTGTGGGAGGGACACATGAAAAAGTTGACGGCCAGGATTGGATTGCTTCCGATAGCGTGTTCACGCTTCAAGGGGATGGGAAAGGAAACTCCCTTGTTGTATGAAGAAAGAATCCAGGAAAGGCTTTCCGAGATTTCTGAAGGGATTTCCCAATTTGCCGAGGTTGTAAATCCCGGGCAAATCTATACCAGGAAGGATGTAAATCTAGCCATGGATAGTTTCTATTCCGGCAAGGTCGATTGTGTCTGTGCCTTTTTTCTCTCTTGGTCCGAGGATTTTGCCTGGATTCGATTCCTTCGGGACATGTATCCCCTGCCTCTCTTCTTTGCCCATATAATTCCCCCAGTTACATATAAGAATACTGAAGGGGAGGATGCTTTCATTGAGTATCTTTCCACCGGTGGCCTGGTAGGGGCTTTGGAGGGTTCCGGTTCCATAGCCAGGTTGAAGCGTCCCATGGTATATTCGACCTGCGGCAGACTTCCCGAAATTCTCAAGGAATTGGAACAGTTCTCTCTCTCTGCGGCACTGCGTTCACACTTGAGAAAGTGCACTTTTGGCCTGCTTGCCCAGTTCAATGAGGTGATGTGGTCTACGTATGTTGATCCTTTTTCCTTCTTCTCGAAGATTGGTCCTGAATTACGTTTTATATCCGTGGCAACCCTGGAGGATGCCGTCAATTTGGTAACTGAGGAGAGAGTGGAGCGAACCATCAAGACTCTTACCGAAAGATATTCGAGTAGATCAGATGTTGATATGCAACATTTCAAGGCTTCCGTGCAGGCTTCCCTTGCCTTGGAGGATGTTGCCCGGAGCAATGCGATTTCCATGATGGTACTCAACGATGTAGACAGTGTGCTGTATCAGAGAATCGGGCTGAGGCCAGGGTTCTGTCCCACTCCTGAAAATGACGGTTCCATTGCGGTGGTTCCCGAAGGTGATCTTGGGGTAGGCCTGGCAGTGTATGTCCTGAAATGCCTGAGCGGGGAACATGTAAATATCATTGAACCTGCATATATCGAGAATGATGGGACGCTCATGGTTGTGCATGCAGGACCCAATGACTATACCGATCCTAAGGGAAAGACCATCATTGCCCGGGATATTCGTTTTGCCAGATCCCAGTGGAAGCACGCCGGAGCTCCGTTTGCCTGGTATGTCATTCCTGCGGGAGAAAAGACCTTGGTCCATATTTCCCAGACTGGAGCAGGAACCTTCAAATTGGTTGCTTGCCTGGCCGAGGCACACTCGATGGAGCATCAACTGGCAAGTTATACCCATGGATGCCTGTCTTTTCCAGGAAAGCGTACGGAGGAGGTCTGCGCATCTTTGCTCAGAGTGGGGGTAACCCAACATTATGCGGTCGCTCCCGGAAATTATCTGAAAGAATTGAGACAATTTGCCATGATCATGGAGCTAGAGTACGTGGAGCTGTAATACTATAAGAAAATCGTATAGTACCCTTTGCCTGCCGATGGGAAAGATTTGATGCTATGCCAAGAATGTAAGGGATAATCGTACCAAAACACTGCATTTCATCCTTTTTTTATACTCTTTTCATTCCTTCTTCATGGCCTAGTGGTTAAATCAGGGTAACAAACCAAAGAGCGGAAGGAAGGCCTGCACTGAGAGGTTTCTTCCTTCCAGGGGTTTGTTTGGTAATGGTTCTGAAAGACAGGCCTCTTGTACCAAAGAGGGATACAGAAGCAGACGAAGTCGTTTCTCCCTTATTTAGGGGTACGGGGATTCCATCCAGGATACATGCCAGGGAATTGGAGGGACTTGCCCGTTTCCGTTCATATCCAACTTTTCCGAAAGTTTTATATATAGAGTGAAAAACCTTCTTCGGAAGGTTTTTTCTGTGTATGGAAAAAAGTCTTCACCAGTTTATCCGTATCAAAGAAATAGTCATTCCAAAGCCAGCAAGATTCTTGAGGAAAAATGGACAACGTATAGAGAAAGATTGATGGGAAAGAAAGTTTTCTGCCTTTTTTGTTTAAGCAGCGTAGATCCAACCAACACAGGAACCCTTATCTGGGAAATAAGTGATAAAACAATCCATTTCTTGCATATTACTATGCTATTTCCTTGTAATATCGGATTAATAGTATTAATTTGTAGTAAAGCTACAAAAATAGGGGTTATTTATGATTTTAGAGATGCGACTTTCAAATTTTTATTCCATCAAGGATGAGATATGCATTGATTTTCGTGCCGGGAAAATCAATACCGAATCATCACGGAGGCTCTCCTCCAATGTTTTCAAGTGGAAAGGTGAGGTAGTGTTGAAAAGCCTTGGACTGTTTGGAGCAAACGCATCGGGAAAATCGAATATCTTCAAGGCGATTTCCTTCTGTTCTGGGATAGTCCTTGAATCCCACATGTACAATGAGAATACTATGTTCAACTTTGAGCCTTTTAAATTTGATGGATCATCTACTGCCCCGAGTACATTTTTCATCGATTTTGTCTTTGAGGATATTGAATACGAGTATGCGTTTGCTTTAACCAAGGATGCAATCTTGAAAGAGAGTCTCCACTACTATCCAAAAGGCAAGAAAGCCAAAGTCTTTATACGAGATGAACAGGCCAAGGGTGATAAGGTCCAAAAATATAGCTTTTCTGAGGGTGTGATACCCAAACCTCTGGATGTAGCACAGAGTACCAGCGAAAAGACTCTCTATATCAGTAGGGGAAGTCAGATGGATCGTGGGATTTGCAAGACGGTATTTCGTTTTTTCATGAACCAGATGATTCTGGGGCTTGCTCCTGACAGTAGTGAGGCGTCACGTAACCTGTTTGAAAAGAATAGGGAACTTATCAAGTATGCCCTGAAAATCTGTGACAGTGATATCCTGGATATCAAGGTACTCAAGGAACAGGTTTTGGTCACTGGGCCTTCTCTGCCAAGGAGCCCTGGTCCTGGAGCGGTGGCAGCTGCCTCGATGGAAATAAGGAAAGAGGACCGAGTAAGGTTTGTCACCTATCATAACCATGCTCCTGCAATTCCCTTCGATTTGCAAACCGAGGAGTCTACTGGTACTTATAGGTTGTTTCACATCCTCCTATCGCTTATTGATGTAGTTCTCAATGGGAAAACTTTCCTGCTTGATGAGTTTGATGCAAGCTTGCACTCTATTATGGCAAGTTTTATCCTCGACTTGTTTCATGCCAGTACTTCTGCCCAGTTCCTCTTCGCAAGCCATGATACGAATCTCATTGATATGAATACATTGCGACGTGATCAAATTCTTTTTGTGCGGAAAAAGGAAGATGGTTCCACTGATGTATACTCATTATATGATTACAAGGATTTCCGGGAGAATATGGATGCCGAGAAGGGATACTTGCAAGGCCGTTTTGATGCAGTACCCATAATAGGTTCGTCTATGGAGACCTTGCAGAAATTACTTTCGATGGGCAAGGATGGCCAGCATGAGTAACACAAGGCATTCCAGTCCTGAAAGGCAAATGAAGCCGATGATTATGGTTTTCTGTGAAGGTGCTACTGAGGATGAATATATCAATTTACTTAGAACCCGATACCATGCACAAATAAAAATTGTTTCAAGGATAACAGGACAACAGCTGTCACCCAAAATGATTAGTCGGTATATCAAGGTCGAGAAGCTTAAAAAAAGGATACTATCAATACATTTCTGATGTACGACCTGGATAGTCCTGGCATTGCAGAGAAGGTAAAGGAATGTCATGGGGAAATGATTTGTTGTGATCCTTGCATTGAACTGTGGTTCTTCCTGCATTAGAAGGATCAATATGCATGTATTTCAACTATTTCTTGTCTTCAGGCACTCAAGCGATTATCCGGATGGGAGAATTATATAAAAGGTAGCTTGTCAGAGAGTCAAAAAAATTGGTTATGGAAAAATCGAAAGGAAGCGGTCATAAGGGGAAAAAGATTGTCAGATTATCAAAATCCTTCGGCCCCGATTTTCAGGTTCATCGAATTGCTTGAAAAAAAGTTGGGGATTTGAAAATTCCATTGTCTTTTTGGTCTTTATAGAGAGATTCTCAAAGGTATGACAAGATGTTTTTATGAAAGAGACTGTATCTAGAAAGCAGATTCTCTGAGTTTAGTACTGGTATAAATTACGGAGATTGCAACATCGATGTTGCAATCTCCGTAATAATAATGGTCTTTGATTTCTTATTATAACGATTTTGATCAAAAACCCAATATTTAGTGAAAACTCATTAGGCCAAGTGCTTTTACAAGACAAGTACAATGTCTTAATTTTACCATATTAACATTATTCATCGTAAAAAATGTAATATTAGTACATATATTCGTTGTAATAAATGTAATATGCATACATAATACCAATAGAGAGGAATCCCGTAGATGTATCGTACAGCAATGGAAGACTTGCAAGAATGGAAAAAAAGAAGTAACCGGAAGCCTCTTATCATCAGGGGTGCAAGGCAGGTCGGCAAGACTTGGCTCCTGAAGGAATTTGGAAGGATTGCCTTTAGGGAAACAGTCTATGTCAATTTTGATAATAATCCCCAGATGAAAGAATTATTTTCCGCCGATATGAGAATTGAGAGAATCATTACCGGCTTGGAGCTGTATTCTGGTCATAAGATTGAACCGGTGGATACCCTGCTTATCTTTGATGAGATACAGGAGGTTCCCCAGGCTTTGGCCTCCTTGAAATACTTTAGGGAGAATGCCCCACAGTATCAGATAGTATGTGCCGGTTCCCTTCTGGGAATAGCTCTGCATCAAGGAACTTCCTTTCCCGTGGGGAAGGTTGAATTTCTTGACCTTTATCCCTTTTCCTATCGAGAGTTTCTCATAGCTCTTGGAAAGGAAAGATTTGATAAACTCCTGGAGGATGGAGATTTCGAACTTGCAACCACCTTCAGAATGGAATATATGGATCTTCTTAAGCAGTATTATTACGTCGGGGGTATGCCGGAAGTCGTAATGAGCTTTGTCCAAAAGAAGGATTTCAACGAAGTCAGGAAGATACAATCGGACATCTTGGATTCCTATGTGCAAGACTTCTCCAAGCATGCTCCCAATGAATTGGTTCCTCGCATTCGAATGCTATGGAACAGCATTCCTTCCCAGTTATCCAAAGAGAATAAAAAATTTCTATATGGACTGGTTAAAGAAGGATCAAGAGCCAAGGAATATGAAACGGCTCTGCTTTGGCTCACGGATTGTGGATTGGTCCATGAGGTTCGTCGTGTAAAGGTCCCGAGCCTGCCCCTGAAAGCCCATGAGGATCTCAAGGCTTTCAAATTATACATCCTGGATGTTGGACTCCTTTCGTGTATGGTAAGGCTGGATCAGCGTGTATTGTTGGAAGGAAATGTTTTATTCAAGGAATTCAAGGGTGCCTTGACCGAGCAATATGTTCTTGAACAACTGAAGACCCTAAAGGGCATCGAGACATATTACTGGACCAATGACCGGGGGAGTGCCGAAGTTGATTTTATAATTGATTCCGGTTCTCAAATCATTCCCCTTGAGGTCAAGGCCGAGACAAATCTCAAGGCAAAGAGTCTGAAGGTCTATGCAGAGAAGTATAAGCCTTCAATATCTGTCAGGACGTCCCTTGCCGATTATAAAAAAGAGGATTGGTTGCTGAATCTTCCGTTGTGGGCGATCGGGGTGATTGACAAGGCCTTCTCTTGAAAAGAAGACGGTGAGAAATTAGGTTTTTGGGGCATCACTCAATCGGTTCAGGCAATCAGCACAACCTTTTTAAAGGGTAATGCTGATGTAAGAGTTATTTATTTGCAGTAACAGACAAATCCTGCAGGCTTCCATCAGTCATGTATTAATAGAGGGCAGCCTGGTCGTGGAAGAGTCAATAATGTATGTCGCCGGAAGACCTACAATTTCATTGGTTCAGTTTGCCAAGTACCACCGTTTCTTTTATATGTTGAAATACAACGCATTCTGCGAGCGTATCAGGTTGCTGTTCTCAGCCAGTACCAGGGTATGGACTATCTCGATATCGGGGATTTTCTCTGGGTTTTTTTCTTCAAGAATTTGTTCCAGTGCCTTGACCGTGTAATACCCCTGGAGCACGGGACTCTGGTAGACAACAGCCGAAAGCATCCGTGTTTCCAGATCCAGGACCGCCGAGCTATCCAAGTCATGCAAGATCGTGATTGCATTCTGGGGGGGGAGGGACTTCAAGGCTGAGAGAAAATCAGTATTGAAGGCAGGAATCAGGTAAATAGCCTGGACTTTGTCCTGGTATTTTTTCAGTACATCAAGTATTTGGTCATCTTTATAGCCTGGTTGCAGTTTCGTGCTGATATATTCGACCTTGCAGGTAATCTGCGGGTATTGGGTTTCCATTACAGAGGCAAAGCCTTCCAGACGCATATTGTTGATATCAGGAGAGTCCGTGACCTTTACATCCTCTTCATTGCATTGAATCACCAATACCTTCCGTTTCTCTGACAACTGCAAGGCCCTTCCGATGAAGTCGGCGGCAAGACGACCGCCTGCTGAGTAATCAGTTCCGATATAACAGAGTCTCTCACTTTGGGGTGCATCGGTATTGAATGTGACAAACGGAATGTTTGCTTTCTGTATCAACTCGAATATTGCGGGCATATCGTACTTACGCTGGTTTACCAAGGCAATGGCATCAGTCCCTTTTTCAATATCCTCTGTCAAAAGCCTGAGGTACGTTTCTGAGTCATGTTCCGGGATTCGGTGATACGTAACTTCATAATTGAAGGGACGGATCTGTTGGGCGGCGATCTCCACGCCTTGGCCGATATCGTTCCAGAAATACTCGGGAAGGGAAGAGGAGAAAAGGGAAATATGTTTGGAAGTGTTACGTACCAATACCTGGGATGCCTTGTGCGGCACATAGTTATGCTCCTGGGCATAATCGAAAATCCTTTGTTTCAGTTCTTCCGATACATAGCCAGTTCCGTTCAATGCCCTGTTGACGGTAATAAACGATATTCCTAAATTTCTTGCCATATCTTTCTGTGTAATTCCCATCTCATCCCTTCTGGGTGTCAATAGTACAATATTTTTCCCTGATACGTCAGTAAATTTTGTATCACACATACTATATACTCTTTTATTTGACAACTGGTTATTCGTATGTTATACGTATAACATAACTGGTTATTCTGCGCAAGGGAAAACGAAAAAGGAGATTTTCATGAAAAAGACATTAAGTGTATTAATGCTTCTGCTCTTGCTTGTCAGCCCTGTTTTTGCTACAGGGCAAAATGAACAGGCCAAGGGTCCTGCAACCCTCAGTGTATTGTTCTATAGCCCTGAGCTAGCGGATCAATACAACGACATGATCGCCGCCTATAAAGCGGAAACCGGAGTTACCCTGGATATCACGGTATTGCAGACTGACTACCGATCCGTGCTTACCAGCAGATTGAACTCAGGTGATGTCCCTGATATCTTCATGAGCAGTGCCTATGCGGACAACTCAACCTACAAGGATTATGTGTACGACCTCACCGACGAGGATTTTATCAAGCAACTCCAACCCTCTGCCCTCCAAGGCGTAACAGTAAACGGTAGGGTGATAGGCTATCCATTCTTGGTCCAGTCCCATTCGTTCATCTATAACAAGAAGGTATTCAAGGACAACGGGATTACCACACTTCCTCGAACGCTCAGTGAATACGAGGCCGTGGCAAAGAAATTGCAGGCAAATGGAGTGCAGCCGTTTGCAACCGGTTTCAAGGAATATTGGGTACTTCCACAGACAGCCTGGCAGGCCCTGGCTGCAATCCCGGCCAAGAATTATGGCGGGTATGAAAACTTTGTATCCATGCTCAATACTGGGAAATTGAAATTCAAGGATATTCCCGAGATGAATCAGGTCTTTGATCTTTTGGACCTGATCGGAAAATATGGTGGGCCGAAACCGAACGAATCGGATTTCAGTGACCAGACTTCTTCGATCGCTACCGGGAAAGTAGCCATGATTCATCAAGGCAACTGGGCTGAGGATTCTATCCGCAAGACCAATCCTGAAGTGGAACTGGGTTTTCTGGTCGGACCGACCGGAAACGATGCCTCAACGGCCGGAATCATGTTTGATTCCAACCAGACCATACGCATTGCCAAGGACAGCAAGAATCTGCAGGCGGCCCTGGACTGGCTCAGATGGCTTACTACCTCCGACTACGGAAAGAATTGGATTCCTGGTAAGGTAAAGCAACTTTCCCCGATTATCGGAGCTCCGGCTCCTGATTCCCAGATAGCCAAGGCAACCTCGGATTTGTTGGCTTCTGGGGTATCTGGTTATCCTTGGTTCTACCAGATGTTCCCTACCGGAACCGAGCAGCAGCTGGGTTCCATCCTTCAGGGTTATTGCGCGGGACAAACCACGCGAGATCAAACCCTGGATGCCCTTGATTCTACGTATGCAAAGATTGCAAAGGCAGCTTTGTAGTTCGTTTGTCATCCTTTGATCAGGGCCGGAGAGCTTCAGCCTTCCGGCCCCCTGGATATACAAAATGACCCAATTGAAAAAAAAACAACTCAACCGAGCCCTGCTGTTTGGAGGGTTTACCCTTCCTGCACTCCTTGCCATTCTCCTTTCCGTTGAAATTCCGTTTCTGATGAGTGTCCTTTCTTCCTTTACCAAATGGAATGGATTGGATAGGGTCCAGACATTCATTGGCCTTGAGAATTACAAGGAGCTGTTTCTTGACGATCCTGATATGTGGAAAGCCATGTGGTTCACCCTCAGGTTGACCTTTTGTTCAGTTTTGATGATCAACGTCCTGGCCTTGTTTCTTGCCGTTCTCCTGGATAGTGACATAAAGGGCAAGAATACTTTGAGGGCTGCCTTTTATGTTCCCAATATTATCAGCCTGATTATCATTGGTTATATCTGGAGGTTTATATTTTCCGCTGGTTTTGAATCCTTTTATCAGAAAACAGGCTGGGGATTCTTTATGTACAGTTGGCTTGGCGATACCCATCTAGTATTTTTCAGTGTCTTGCTCGTCTCGGTATGGAATGCCCTCGGCTTTTATCTGGTAGTCTATATTGCGGGGTTGCAGACAGTTCCCCGGGATTTGATCGAAGCCTCGATGATCGACGGGGCCTCAAGGCCTCTCCGCTTTTTCCGTATCACCTTGCCTATGATAATGCCCTCGATTACGGTATGTGTGTTTTATTCCCTTTCCAATGGGTTGAAGGCTTTTGATGTTATCTTGAGTCTCACCAATGGAGGTCCTGGCAATGTAACAACCACCGTTGCCCTGGATATTTACCGCACGGCTTTTGTCATAAACCGCTTTGGGTATGGAACTGCCAAATCGGTCATTTTGTTCCTCATGATCCTGTTGATTTCCATTTTCCAGGTACGGGCATTCAAGCAAAAGGAGGTGGAAGTATGAAACGACGTACTTTTTCCTCTTCCTTGATAACGGTACTTCTTACCTTGGTTGCAGTAGTCTATCTCTATCCACTGTTTCTGGTGGTGATCAACTCCTTCAAGTCTTTTTCGGAGATTACCTCGAACGTATTGGCGCTTCCCACCTCTTTTTCTTTTGACAACTTCCTCAAGGCGTTCAGCATCATGCAGTACCCCAGATATTTTCTCAATACCTTGATTGCCACATCTATCGGGGTATGCGGGGTCGTTGTTGTCAGTTCCCTTGCGGGGTTCAAGCTTTCCCGGACCAAGACCCGGTATAGTTGGATTATGTTCCTGGTCTTGATAGCTCCGATGATGATTCCTTTCCATTCATTCATGATTGCCTTGGTGAAGGTTGCCAAGGAATTACATCTTATCGGTTCCCCTTTGGGTCTTGGTGTACTGTATTGGGGACTGGGCTCTTCGCTTGCCTTGTTCATGTACCATGGAGCGGTCAAGGGCATACCCCATGAACTGGACGATTGTGCCGAGATAGACGGAGCCTCGCCACTTCGTTCTTTTTTCCAGATAATTTTCCCGTTGCTGCAACCGGTTACCGTTTCGGTAATCGTAATCAATACCATGTGGATGTGGAATGATTTTCTTCTTCCCTTGCTGGTACTCAGTGGCTCGAAGAAATCGCTTACGTTGCAATTGGCGGCCTACAATTTCTTCGGACTCTATAAAGTGGAATGGAACTATGCGATGGCGGGAGTGTTGCTGACGATCCTTCCTGCCGTCATTTTCTATCTTTGTCTGCAACAGTACATCATAAAAGGTATGGTTGCAGGTTCGGTAAAGACCTGATCGTTGGAAATAGAGGGAGAAACACTATGAAATTCAGAGATGGGTATTGGGGAATACAAAAAAACGTCAAGATGATCAACAAGGTGGAATTGCAGGATAGCAAGGCCCAGGACGGTTGTCTTACATCTTTTGTTTCAGGGAAGCGTATCGTCAACCGTGGCGATACCTTGAATGCTCCCTTGAATACCTTGGAGCTTACTTCTCCTCTTGAGAACGTGATACATGTACGTTCCTATCATTTTAAGGGAACGCTGGACAAGGGCCCTCATTTCGATCTTGTTGCTGACAAACCCGACCTGTTGAAGATTTCACAATCTGAAGAAGGCTGGGAGGCAACCAGTGGAAAATTGTGTGTTGGAGTTGGGAAAAAAGGACCTTGTACGATTTCTTTTTCCTATGCTGGGCGAGAACTCACTACCAGTATCGGCTCCCTTGGTGGACACGCCACGGTCGATGGAAACCAAGCTTACCAATGCGAATATCTCTCGCTTTCCGTTGGAGAGACAATCTATGGTTTAGGTGAACGATTTACTCCTTTAGTCAAGAATGGCCAGGTCGTGGACATTTGGAATGAGGATGGGGGGACCAGCAGTGAACAAGCCTACAAGAACATTCCTTTTTATCTGTCCTCCAAGGGATACGGGGTATTGGTATCCGACCCCGGAAAGGTTTCCTTTGAAGTAGCCTCGGAAGTAGTGACTGCCGTGCAGTTCTCTGTTAGTGGAGAATGCCTGGATTACTACATCATAGGAGGGGAGACCCTTAAGCACGTGCTTATTTCCTACTCCCTGCTTTCCGGAAAACCGGCTCTTCCTCCTCCCTGGTCGTTTGGGCTGTGGTTGTCTACTTCCTTTACGACGGATTATGACGAAACGACGGTCAATGGATTCCTTGACGGTATGGCAGAGAGGAATATTCCACTCCAAGTCTTTCATTTTGACTGCTTTTGGATGAAGGAATTCCAATGGGTTGACTTTACCTGGGATGAACGGCAATTCCCGGATCCTGTTGCGATGATACAGAGAATGCATGAAAAAGGACTCCACGTCTGCGTGTGGATAAATCCCTATATTTCCCAGAAATCATTTTTATTTGATGAAGGGATGGCTAGCGGCTATCTGGTCAAGAAACAGGATGGCAGTGTCTGGCAATGGGATCGTTGGCAGGCAGGGATGGGCTTGGTGGATTTTACCAATCAGAAAGCAGTGGCCTGGTTCCAATCCAAGTTGCAAAAACTCCTGGATATGGGCGTGGATACATTCAAGACAGACTTTGGCGAACGCATTCCCACTGATGTCATGTACCATGACCAGAGCGACCCTGTTAAAATGCATAATTTCTATACCTACCTGTACAACAAGGCTGTCTTTGAACTGGTGGAAAAGAACAGGGGAGTCCATGAGGCCTTGGTATTTGCCCGCAGTGCAACGGTAGGGGGGCAAAAGTTCCCGGTGCACTGGGGTGGTGATTGTTCGGCGACCTATGAATCAATGGCAGAGAGCCTGCGCGGCGGTCTTTCCCTTTCCCTTTCAGGATTTGGATTCTGGAGTCATGATATAGGAGGCTTCGAAAAGACAGCTATGCCAGATTTATTCAAACGATGGGTTGCTTTTGGTCTCTTGTCTTCCCATAGCCGGTTGCATGGCAGTGAGTCATATCGGGTCCCCTGGAATTATGATGATCAGGCAAGCGAAGTCCTGCGTTATTTCGTGGAATTGAAATGCTCCTTGATGCCCTATCTGTTTGGACAGGCTTGCAAGACGCATTCGACAGGTATTCCCATGATGCGCGCAATGGTTCTGGAATATCCTGAGGATCCTTGCTGTACGTATCTTGACCGACAGTATTTCTTGGGTGATTCCCTTATGGTTGCCCCTGTCTTCAAATCAGATGGTGTTGTTTCCTATTATCTTCCCCAGGGTCTCTGGACAAATTTTCTCAATGGAAAACAGATGGAGGGAGGTCGATGGTATGACGAATGCCACGATTATTTCAGCTTGCCCTTGATGGTTCGTCCCAATAGCTTGATTCCTGTAGGGAGAGAGAAGGGAAGAACCGACTATGATTTTGCCGATGGTGTATGTTTTCATCTCTTTGAACTGGAAGATGGCCACAACGTTTCTGTTACCGTTCCTGACCACGATGGAAATGACAGGGTAGCTTGTACGGTCTCAAGAAGTGGATCTGCCTATGAGGTGAAGAGGACAGGGGAGAACATTCCCTGGAGTTTCTGTCTACGAGGAACTGTGAAAATAGTGTCAAATAGTGCAGGAATGGTCTCTGAAAGTGACTTGGGTTGTACCGTGACGCTGGATTCCGGCATAGAAGAGGTACTGGTGAGGATTTGATACTTTACTGCTTGTTTCTGGTGAACTGATAAGACTATATGAAGGAAAACCAAGGAAATATTGATTGCTCCATTGGCAAAAAGTCTCAAACACGTATTGATGGTCAGCCCCATACCGAAGGAGTATCATCGAATATACGAGGATCTGCGCCACCTGTCGGAGGGGGCTCGTTGCCGTCAGGTCCGCGAATATCCCTCCTGTAAGTGACGAAAGAAGCGCATACTGCCCATATTCGAGGTTGGTCAGCTTGCCCTATCGTTGCAGGCCTCATGATTACAAAAAAGGTAGATTATCGAAATCCCCCGATCCCGATTTCCAGGTTCATCGAATTGCTTGAAGAAGAATCGGGGAGTTGAAAATTCCATAGTCGTATGGTCTTTACAGAGAGGTCCAAGGGTATGGCAAGATGGTTTTATGAGAGAGATTCCATCAAGAGGGCAGGCTAGCACTAGTATAAAGGGCAAAAGGATATGATTTTCATGCATCTGAATTAGAAGTGTCATCTAACTTTCCTGTCTCAGCCGAAACAGCATCTTCCAATTTGTGGCGTGCAAACACCAAGTGCCCTACCATGTCATCCCGGGCTCCGTTACTATCCTTCGAAAGGATTTTATTGAAAATTGCTTCATGGGCCAGCAATGAGTCATAGGAATCAAATTCTCTTCGTATGGTGTATTGCTTGGACAGTTCCAAAAGACTGAACAGGGAACAATAGATGCCCGTCAGTATGTCATTATGTGCCGAGCGTACCAAAAGTGCATGAAATTCATGGGAATATAAACGAAGCATTTCATAATCAGAATCCTTGATCTTGGCCTTTTTCAAAAGGGCACGCATCTTATCCAGGACCAAGCGGATTTGCACGATGTCTTCATCCGTTCGTCGTATTGCCGCATAATAACAGGCTGTTGCCTCCAGGGAAATACGTACCTCAAAAAGTGATAGCACGCTTTGTGAATTTATAGATAAGCCGAAATTGAATTTTTCTATGATATTGGATATATCGAGACTGCTTACGTACAGTCCATCGTTGGGAACGTTTTTCAAGATACCGATATATTCCAGAACCTTCAAAGCCTCTCGGACCGGTACTCTGCTGACGTTGAATTTTTCTGCCAGACTCCGTTCGGAAGGGAATTTATCGCCTGTCGAAAAAACTCCGGTTGCAATCAAATCCTTAATTTGCTCGATAATGTCTTTGTAATGATTGCTACTTTTTTCGGATTGCATTCTTACATCTCCAAATTGTTAACATTATGGTTGGTGTTTGCTATTGTGGTATACCAAACTCGAATAAACCTGCTATGAGTATACCATAGATACTGAAAAACTGAAACAATAAAACAGGCTTGAATTCCCTATTTTGCCATGAAATGCATAAATATTAAAAAAAATATTGACAATATTAAAAAACATAGGATAATTTCCAATGAAATGTTTGATTAAATTGGTATACCGGTTGTGTTATGGTATACCAGTTAGAGTCACATTGCTATTTCTATTAAGGGAGAGAAAGAAGTTGAAAGCACTCAAGCCTAAGTTTCCCTTTTCAATCATTCACGAGGGAATCGGCTGAGAAAATAAAAAGATTTTCGTGTATTTATCGTGGCTGTAGTTTCAAGGGGGATAGTCAATTAAAAAATCATGCCCTGCATTGTAGGGCACGTAATATCATTAGGAGGAAAACATGAAAAAATGTTTAGTGATGTTTCTGTGTGTTTTAGTTTCATTGGGAATGCTCTTTGCAAATGGAACCCAAGAATCGGAAACCCAGAAAAAAACAAAAATCAGATTTGCTGTCAAATCTGTAGGCAAAGATTACGAATTGATGAAAGAGGCAAGTGAAACGTATGAGTCGCTGCATCCTGATATCGATATCGAACTCGTTGAAACGCCTGAATCCTCTACGGATAGATTAGGCTTATATCTACAGTATTTTGAAGCAAAGTCCAGCGAATTGGATGCTGTTTTGATTGATGTTGTCTGGCCGGGAGAATTAAGTGAGCATCTTATAGATCTCAATGAATATGGTGCTGCTTCCTATACGAGCCAACATTTTCCTACCATGGTGCAAAACAACATCGTACATGGAAAATTGGTAGCCATGCCTCTTTATACGGATGCCGGGGTCTTGTATTATCGTACCGATTTACTCAAGAAATATGGTTTTTCGGAACCACCCAAAACATGGAGTGAATTGGAACATATCTCACAGGTTGTCCAGGCAGGGGAAAGAGCTGCAGGGAATGAAGATTTCTGGGGTTATGTTTGGCAGGGTAATGCCTATGAAGGTCTCTCTTGTAACGCTCTGGAATGGGTATATTCCAATGGTGGGGGAACCATAATGGATAAGGATGGCACGGTAACAATAAACAATCCAAAGGCAGCCGCAGGATTGGATATGGCTGCCAATTGGGTTGGAACCATTTCTCCTTCAGGCGTTACTGGTTTTGTAGAGGAAGATGCTCGTTCTGCCTTCCAGGCTGGTAATGCCATGTTTATGAGAAACTGGCCGTATTGTTATTCTTTGGGACAGTCTGACAGTAGTGCTATCAAGGGTAAATTTGACTTGACCTTACTTCCCACGAATGTTGAAGGTAAAAATGCCTGTACTCTTGGAGGATGGCAATTGGCCGTAAGCAAATACTCAAAACACCCCCAAGAAGCAGTCGATTTCATATTTTACCTTTCAGGGAAAGAAGAGCAAAAACGTAGGGCAATCAAAGGATCCTATGAACCTACCATACAATCATTGTATTCTGATGCGGATATTATAAATGCAAATCCTTTCTTTACAAAATTGTACGATGTGTTCTTGAATGCTGTCCCCCGTCCTTCGACAGCCTCTGCCCCTAATTATGCACAAGTCTCCAAGATTTTTTATTCCTATACGCATAATGTCTTGGAAAAACAGATGAGTGGAGCTGATGCTGTTACGGCAATGTCCATGGATATGGCCGAATACAGTAATAAGTAACTAAAAATCAGCCGTCCAGAGGTTCAATCCTTCTGGACGGTCATTATAGGGAGTCGCTGATGAATGCCCTCAAAAAAAATGAATCCCATTTGGCTCTTGCCTTGCTTGCTCCAACCCTGGTTGTGATATGCGTCATTGCTTTATATCCTTTAGGCTCTGTATTGATAGCAAGTTTTACCAATAGGACTTTTGCTTCATCAAAAATAACGGAATATGTTGGATTGGATAATTACTCGAAGCTTTTGCATATGAAGATTCTTTCGATTCCAGAAACTATTGATTCTAATGATACTGTTGCTCTTCTGCAGTCCATGCCATCAGAACCCTATCGTTTTAAGCCAATGAGTACCTTTTCATTCATGGGTAGGTCCTATGTTTTTGCAGCCACGGATCCAGAGTTTCTTCGCGCGTTGAAAGATACGCTTTCTTTTACCCTAATAACAGTATTTTTTGAAACAATACTGGGAATGGCTTGTGCTTTGATCTTTTCGCATGCCTTTAGGGGAGTAGGGATTCTCAGAATGATTATGTTGATTCCCTGGGCTATTCCTACAGCTGTTTCCTCAAAGATGTGGGCCTGGATGTTTGGGTCTACCCGAACAGGAATTATCAATGTCATCGCACAACGATTAGGTCTTACTGATGGCCAGTTTCCCTTTTTGCTAGAAAAATCGACCCAATTATGGAGTATCATTTGCATAGATGTCTGGAAAACCACTCCATTTATGACACTGCTTCTTATTGCCGGACTGCAAGCGATTCCTAGGGAATTGTATGAAGCAGCAAGAGTGGATGGGGCAGGAGCTGTTCGTACCTTTTTTTGCGTGACGCTTCCTCTGGTACTCAATGCCCTGATGGTAGCCATGATTTTCCGTACGCTTGATGCTTTGCGCGTTTTTGATCTTTTCCAAATAATCTTTGCCCAAAAACGTTTTTCACTGGCTTCCTATACCTATTATCAGCTAATTGATGGCAAGGCTATGGGATATTCATCAGCTTCCAGTATTCTTATATTCCTTCTGGTTTTTTTGGTTTCACTTATTTATGTCAAGTTAGCAGGAGGAATAAGTAAAAATGATTAAGAAGAAGCAGATGGCTCAAGATGCGTTTTTTTGTATTTTCCTTTTTTGTTTTATTTTACTTGTACTTTTTCCGTTCTACTGGATGGTAAATACATCAATGAAAACAGAGAATCAATTGATGATGACTCCTGCTACCCTGGTTCCTTTGGATCATGTTTCAATGAAGTTCTTGCCTTCTTCAATCAATTACCAGGCAGTATTTCAAAATGGTCTTTTCCTGCATAGCATTGTGAATTCAATTATTGTTGCTGGAGTAGTGACGCTAATTTCCTTGGTTCTAGGTTCTTTTGCAGCCTATGCTCTTGCAAAACTGTATTTTCGAGGGAAGAATTTCATTCTATATCTCATTCTTACCATGACGATGTTTCCCCGTGTATCGGTTCTCAGTGGATTATATTCAGTAATGCGATTTCTGCATATATCAGCAATACAAAGCATGATTTTATCATATTTCCTTTTTACACTACCTTTTACTGTTTGGGTTATGACATCTTATTACCGGCAACTTCCCTCATCGCTCATTGAGGCTGCCTATGTTGATGGAGCTACGCCATTCCAAAGTTTTCGTGATATTTTACTTCCTCTTACGATACCTGCTGCTGTTACTACAGGATTGCTTGCCTTCATTTCGGCTTGGAATGAATATCTATTCGCACTGACTTTTTCGTCGGTTTCCCCGAGATCGAGAACTATTCCTGTGGCCATTGCCATGTTCAGCGGAACTGTTTCCCGGCAATATCCTTTTGGAGAAATCATGGCTGCTTCTGTTGTCATTACGCTACCTTTGTTAATCCTTGTGATTGTTTTTCAGAAAAAACTTGTTGAGGGATTAACTTCTGGTGCTGTTAAACAATAGATTATTTTGAATTAGCAAGGAGTTTCATAATGAAAATTGTATTGATTGGAGCGGGAAGTGCCCAATTTGGATTGGGCACCTTGGGTGATTTGTTCCAGAGCAGGGTACTGGAAGGAAGCGAGATTGACATCGTCGATATCGACGAGAATGCGCTGGATCATGTACAAAAGATTGCAACCTCTTTCCTGGAGGAAAGTGGCAAACCTTTTTCGGTACAGGCCTATACTGACAGGAAAAAGGCCCTGCAAGGTGCCGATGTCGTGGTCATTTCCATTGAGGTCGGCAAACGATTTCCTCTTTGGAACCAAGATTGGACCATTCCCCAGCAATATGGAATCCATCAGGTCTATGGGGAGAACGGTGGAGCTGGGGGAGTATTTCATTCTCTTCGCATCACTCCGGCGATTGTCGAAATTTGTGATGATGTGATGCAATTTTGTCCTGATGCCTATGTATTCAACT
Organism: uncultured Sphaerochaeta sp.; assembly: GCF_963676625.2. Classification (GTDB taxonomy): domain Bacteria; phylum Spirochaetota; class Spirochaetia; order Sphaerochaetales; family Sphaerochaetaceae; genus Sphaerochaeta. The sequence goes on along the minus strand of NZ_CAXXYB010000004.1, from coordinate 644,694 downwards.
ATTCCAATCCTATGACAGCAATAACGACGACGGTGTTGCGAAAGTATCCAAAAATGAAATTCATTGGTATGTGCCACGAGATTGCTTCGTTGAAACGTTATTTACCGACCATTTTGGATACTCCCTATGAAGATCTTACGCTCCGAGCTGCTGGCTTGAACCATTTCAGTGTTCTGCTTGAAGCTTCCTATCGGTCGACTGGAAAAGACGCCTATCCTGATATTCTTGAGAGAGCCCCTGCTTTTTTTGAAAGAGAACCTGGGTATTCCGACCTGCTTTCCTATGTACGAAAGGGTGGAAGTGTCGAGCAGACTGAGGGTAGTGACAGACGCTCATTGCTTGCCGGTACTCGCAGTGCAAAATCTTGGGCTGATCGTACGCTTTTTAAGACTATTCTGGAACGATATCGTTTATTACCGATTACTGGTGACAGCCATATCGGGGAATATCTTTCTTGGGCATGGGAGGTCGCCGACCACAAAGGTATCAAGGATTTCTATGAGTTCTACCAAATGACGCTTTCACAAAAAGAACCGAAAATAGGTAGGGTAGCGCATGAACGATTGGTCTATATTCTTGAAGCGCTTGCAGGAGGTACCGCTTCTTATGAAGAACCGGCTGTCAATATTCTCAATGGGAATTTGATACCTGAGCTTCCTTCCTGGATAGCTGTTGAAGTACCTGGTATCGTGTCGGCATCGGGAATAAAAGGGGTAGAATTTTCTACCTATCCAAAAGGCTTTGCGGCACTGCTTCGTAATTACTGTGGTGTATATGATTTGACTGCCGAAGCTGTGTTGACTGGTCAAAAAGAGTATGTCATTCAAGCCCTGATGGCCAATCCGGTCATTGATCGATGCCAGATTCTTCCTGAATTGGTCGATATCATGATAGATCGACAACGGCCGTGGTTGGACTATCTGGGATAAGGTTGACTCTTGTTCATGCAATTTTGTTTTATTGAAAAATAGGCTGTAATTCTTTCGTTACGTACGTGAAGTCGATACAGGGGACTTGTCTCTGTATCGACTACTTTTTCCTTTGTTTTTGTAACTGTATTGTGGAGGAATCTTTTTTCTACCATATGCTTTATATAAAAATTTCTGACTATGAGATTTGTGTGATTCTTTGACAAGAGAGTAAGGCGGGTGTTCCATGGATAAACATGTTAATTTTTTCCTCGTGCTGGTTATTACGCTTTTTATTACATGGTTTCTGCGTGATTTTGGCGGAATGTTGAATTCTCATGAAATGTTCGCTACGGTTACGATTATGCTTATGTATGTCGGAATGGGACTGACAACAGACTCCCGGCAATTATTGGTAGGGTTGAGGAATTGGAAACTTGTTCTTTTTTCGCAATTTTCTTTGTTTGGACTTTCTCCTTTGCTTGCTTATGCCTTGTTTCATGTTGTCCTACGATATTCCCCTTTGGAATATGCTGTTGGCCTGTTGTTTCTTGGTTGCTTGCCTACTACCATAACGTCCTGCATTATGTTGACAAAGGAATATGGAGGCAATGCAGTCGGGGCATTGTACAATTCAATTGTTTCGCAATTCTTGGGATTGTTCCTTACCCCTTTGTTACTTTCTGCCTTATTGGCGACCCAATTTGTTTCTGTCATCCCTTTCTCTCAGGTATTGAAGAATTTGTGCTATAAAATGATTATTCCCTTTGCTATCGGACAGATTCTGCGGCAGAGGCATGTGTCATTGGGACGTATTCCGGGAATTGTTACGTATTATGGGATATTCTTTATTCTCTATATGAAATTGGCGGCAACTTTTTGCAAAGGAAACCTTCTTGAATACTTCCATTTGCTTGCGATACCCCTGATTGGCGTGGCTGCCTTTTGCACATTGCTTTTATTATTGGTATCAGCCTTGGCCGCTGGTTGCAGATTCTCTCGAGAGGATCGGGTTTGTTCCATTTTCACTGGAACGCAGAAAACAATGGGAATGGGAATTCCTCTTGCAACAATCTATTTCCCAAAGAACGTGGAGATTGTTTCTTCTGTTTCTCTCTTGATAATCTTCTATTACATTTTGGTAATGGTAGGTGCAGCTTTTGTCGTTGTACGAATTTTGCCAAAGCAAGAAAAAAACGTGAATAAGGCATGAGTAAAACGGGCTGTATCATTATATGGTAAGTTTTTCGGATATGTATATTGATCCTATCCAGGCTCTATCATAAATTACGGAGATTGCAACATCGATGTTGCAATCTCCGTTAAAAAGGACGGTCTTGATTATAACGATTTTGTGCAAAAACAATATTGAGCGAAAACTCAGAAGACCAAGTGTTTTAACAACACAAGTACAATGACTGAATGAGAATCATTCCAAATGAAAGAATGGAAAAAAGAAGTGACCGGAAGCTTCTTGTCATCAGGGGTGCAAGGCAGGTCGGCAAGACTTGGCTCCTGAAGGAATTCGGAAGGATTGCTTTTAAGGAAACAGTCTATGTCAATTTTGACAATAATCCCCAGATGAAAGAATTGTTTTCCGCCGATATGAGAATCGAGAGAATCATTACCGGCTTGGAGCTGTATTCTGGGCATAAGATTGAGCTGGAAGACACCCTGTTTATCTTTGATGCGATACAAGAAGTTCCCCAGGCTTTGGCCTCCTTGAAATATTTTAGGGAGGATGCCCCACAGTATCAGATAGTATGTGCCGGTTCCCTTTTGGGAATAGCTCTGCATCAAGGAACTTCCTTTCCCGTGGGGAAGGTTGAATTTCTTGACCTTTATCCCTTTTCCCATCGAGAGTTTCTCATGGCTCTTGGAAAGAACAGATTTGATACACTCCTGGAGGATGGAGATTTCGAACTTGCAATCACCTTCAGGATGGAATATATGGATCTTCTTAAGCAGTATTATTACGTCGGGGGTATGCCGGAAGTCGTAATGAGCTTTGTCAAAAAGAAGGATTTCAACGAAGTCAGGAAGATACAATCGGATATCTTGGATTCCTATGTGCAAGACTTCTCCAAGCATGCTCCCAATGACCGGGGGAGTGCCGAAGTTGATTTTGTGATTGATTCCGGTTCTCAAATCATTCCCCTTGAGGTCAAGGCCGAGACAAATCTCAAGGCAAAGAGTCTGAAGGTCTATGTAGAGAAGTACAAGCCTTCATATCTGTCAGGACGTCCCTTGCCGATTATAAAAAAGAGGATTGGTTGCTGAACCTTCCTCTGTGGGCGATCGGGGTGATTGACAAGGCCTTCTCTTGAAAAGAAGGCAGTGAGGAATTAGGTTTCCTGGGCATCATTCAATTGGTTCAGGCAATCAGCACCACTTTCGTTAAAGAAGTGCTGATGTAAGAGTTATTTATTTGCAGTAACAGACAAATCCTGCAGGCTTCCATCCTCCATATATTTATAGAGGGCAGCCTGGTCGGTATTTCCTGTCGTAATCACCGCAAAGGTCCTGGTCGCGGAAGGGATGATGTTGTTGTGGTCTATCCAGGTTCCATCATTGACATAATATTTGTCATTGTCCAGCTTCTGAAAGACGGGAACATGCGTGTGTCCGAACACTACCACATCGATGTTCTGTTGCGGATTCTCCAAATACTGCGCTTTGGCTTGGTTGAAGAAGTAATTACTGTCAAAGGTTCCGGACACTGCCTGGATAAAGCTGTTTTTTACTTGTATCTGGTTGATTTCCTGCCGTTCATCCCAGCTACGCTGGAAGTCCTTGAACAATACGGGAGATGATATCGTTTTGTCTTCTTGCTGGGCCGGATAGAAGTCTTTCAAGGAGTACTTATCATTGAATCCACCGATGTTCAAATCGAATACGGGATCCTCGAAGAGTTCAATCGGGGTAATCTTCAGGAACTGGGTTTCAAGCACACGGTAGTAGAGGTAGGCTCCATACTGGTCAGGATTGGTTTTGGGATCGGGTATGGCAGTGACCACCGGATAATTCTTCTTTATCGGTGGCTTGCCTTGCATTATCCAGCTTGTCGCAATCCGTGCAAAGAAGTATCCGGGAGGGAATAGGGTATCGTCATTTTGGCAAAGCTCACGATTAGTGACAGTATCAGGAGCAGAGAATACGTCATACCGATGGCCATGTTCGATGACAATCTCATTTCTGTCGCCCGTAACATAGGCTCCGAGACCTTTTGCGTCATAGGCTTGGATCAGCTTGGGCATGGCTTGACTGAGAATGTCTTTGTCCAAGGTCATATCATGGTTTCCCACTACATATACAACCTTGATGCCTGTATCCATCAGGTCATTGAGTTGGTCAATTACCATCTGGTTTGTCTTGATCACTTGTCTGTAGAGCGAGGATGAGTCCTTGTATTTTGCATAGCTCAGCGGTAGGTACCACTCATCCAGGAAATCTCCTGCAATGACCAATTCCCGGATATCGGAAGTTATTTCCACTCGTTGTAAGAACTCCATGAACAGGGCACGATTCTCTACGTCTTCTGAGAAGCTGTCATCAACTCCCAGATGAATGTCACTTACCACGACAATCTTGTCTACTGCTCCATCCGATTCCCAAAGAGCCTTTGTGGCAATCTTTTGTTCTGGTTTTATTTCCCCTGAGGGAGTGACGCAACCTAGCAAGCTTGCAACCAAGACACTAAAAAGCAATCCCGTAATTATTTTCTTCACATTGTTTTCCTTCATATGGTCCCCTGCGATAGTATAGCATCCAGAAAATAATAATAGTAAAGAATGTTGGTTCAAATGCCTTCTTGCTTTGTTGAATTCGTCTTGATTACTCCAGTCTTCTTCTATATAGCAACAATGCAAACCAACCTTAGAAAAGTCAGTTTGCATTGCTGTATAGATGGAACTTATTAAAACGTACTGGTTATTGCCTCAGCATTGAAGCCGTCCCATGCAATTGAACAATTGATTTGGGCCATCATACAATTTATATTTAAAGCTATTGAATTTGACCGTTATTGTATCCTTCGTTGAAAATTCCAAATCTTCAAACTCCATCATATTGAGTAGCTGTTTTCCAATTCTTATCTGTAATACAGTTTCCATGCCATAAGGAAATGCGGATTCGACAATTGCTTCTATACCGTTGGATTCTGTGTAGCGAATGAGTTCAGGTCGAATCCCGAGCATAACCTCTTCTGAATTGAGTTTGCAATTTTTGATGCCAGGAATGAAAACGAGTTTCATATCTTCATTTTCCAGTAAAATTTCTTTTCCTGGTTCATTCTGACTTGCCTTGAATTTAATTAAATTAATTGCAGGACTTCCCAAGAAATCGGCTACAAATAAGTTTGAAGGTTTTCTGTACATTTCCAAGGGCGGGCAATATTGTTGTTCAATACCATCCTTCATCAAGCAAACCATAGTTGATAGGGACATCGCTTCCTGTTGGTCATGGGTAACATAGATAAAATTAGCTTTTGTCTCTTCATGCAATTTCTTGAGTTCTGCACGCATTCCCATCCTGAGCTTGGCATCAAGATTAGACAGTGGTTCATCCATGAGAAGAACTTTGGGACTTGTAGCCAAAGTTCTGGCAATGGCGACACGTTGCTGTTGCCCTCCCGACAGTTCTGATGGATATCGATCGGCCAAGGGCTCAAGTTGGAGCATGATCAACAACTCGTTTACTCTTTCAGCAATCTTACTCTTTTCCCATTTATAATTTTCCAAACCATAAGATATGTTTTTTCGTACTGTCATATGAGGCCATAGGGCATAGTTTTGAAACAGAAAACCGATTGCTCTTTTGTCAGGAGATACATCAATAAATTTTTCGGCGGAAAATACTAGCTCGTCATCGATCCAGATTTCGCCTTCCGTCGGAGTTTCCAAACCCGCAATCATGCGCAGGGTCGTTGTTTTGCCACAACCGGAAGGACCTAGCAAGGTAACGAAGGATCCTTCTTCTATAGTCAAGTTCAAATCTTTGACCGCATAGGTCTTTCCGAATTTCTTTGAGATATTTTTTAATACAATTTTTGGCATATCAGGCTCCTATTCCTTTTTCTATGGAAGCTCCAGTCAGCTTGTTTACGATTGAATTGGCGATGACAACAAGAATAATTATGATAAGCGTAATGGCATTGGCATACTGGTCAAATCCCTTTGAATTATACTGGAACAAGACTGTGGTCAGAAGGATTGAAGATGGAGTATACAAAAGGACAAACAGATCAAGTTCCCTCATGCAGGACATGAACGGTAATAAGTATCCGGAGACTACCGACGTTTTCTGTATTGGTATAAGAATTTGTGTCATCCTCTTTCGCCATGGAATTCCTAGTATGATAGCGGCTTCTTCAATGGTCTTGCTAATCTGGAACATTGAATTAATCCCAGAACGTGAAGCCATTGGAAGATATTTTACACTTCCTATTATGACTAATAGAAGAAAGGAACCATATAGAGTCGGAATGGGTCCCCTGGATGTCGAGAACATTGAAAGATATATGGCTGAGAAGGCCATGCTAGGAATCAAGTAGGGCAGGAACGTTACTCCATTGACATAATTCGATAGCTTTGACCCTCTGCGTTTTACAATGGCGTATCCTCCCAGGCATCCAAGAGTACCTGCACCCAAAGAACACAAGATAGCAAGAACCAAGGTGTTTTTCAGTGCTTTCCAGACAGAGGGATTTACCAGTACACCATCTGTTATTGATAAGCCTGTCCCTGTCCAATACTGTAAAGAAATATTGTCAAGTGAGTAATTCCCGGGAATTGTTATCAATGATTCCAAACCAAAACTGATCATCGGGACAATGGTAACTATAAAAATAATACATACAAATAGTACACTTAAAGGCGTTCTGACCTTTTTGAGCTTGAATAAGGATACATTGGAACTTTTTCCGTTTACTGTAGTGTATGATTTTCTTGTGCCAAGCATTTTTTGGTTTATTAGCATCATGATCATGCTTATAAAAATAAGAACCAAAGCAAGGACATATCCAAATCCAGGATTTGATCCATTCAGGGTTCTGAATAACTGAGTCGTAAGTACATAATACCGTGTAGGAAGTCCAAGAAATTGAGGTGTCGCAAACGAACTCATTCCAGAAGAGAACACCAGGATAATGGTTGATAGCACGGCGGGTTTTACCAGGGGCAACGTGATGGTGAATATCATTCTGGTTTTTGAGGTATGCAAAACTTGTGCGGCTTCTTCAAGATTTGCATCCATATTCCTGAGGATTCCGCCGATCAGGATATATGCAAACGGAGCATAGTGAATCCCTGTAACGACGATGATCGGGAAAGCCCCATACGCAAACCAATTTGCAGTCTCTATTCCGGTAAGGGCTGTGAAAATACCTTTTGGACCTCCTACCAAGGAATTCTTGAAGAAGTTGTTCCAGGCAAGGGCCAGTGTCCAAGAGGGCATGATATAGGGCAACATAAAGAGTTTTGAGATTACTTTCTTGTATTTTAGATCAGTACGGATCATGAACCAGGAAAATCCCCCACCAATCAATAGAGCCGTGAAACAAGATCCTACTGCACAAATAAGCGAATGAACCAAAGGTATGTAAAAAGTTTTCATGCTATCAGCATCAAAAAAAGCTTTTTTCCAGTGGTACCATGTGAATGAACCGATTTTTGCTCCAGGAATCCTCATGGTTTCTGAGGTATGGACAACAAGAGTATCCTGAGAGATGGTTATCAAGGGAACAATTACTAGATACGATAGTACTATGGCTAAAGCCAATAAAATTATGTTGTGGGGTTGACGCAGGAATTTACCGCATCTATAACGAACTCTCGTCATTCTTCAACTTCCTTTCTTTTTATAAAAAGATATACCCTATGTTTCTATAGGGTATATCTATGAAAACAATGAATCAGTTGATTCCTACAATGAAATCTTCTACTTTCACGCGATTTTGATAGACAAAATCCATGTTTTCAAGAACAGCCACTTTTGACCACTGGTCAAAGGAAATATCCCCGGCATACGGCAAGTTCTTGTTGGCACTATAATCGCCTACGTTATTTTTCCAGAACTGCCAGCCGTCTTCGCTAAGCATGAATTCAACAAACAGTTTTGCAGCGTTTTTGTGCGTTGACTGCTTCAGGATGATGGAGTAGATAGGGTAGTAGAACCCAACATAGGGGTCCATTCCGGTGTTCATTGCCAATGCCAGATTCTTGACTTTGGCTGTTGCAAATCTCTGTACCGCGAACAAACCAATACGGGTGACACTCTGGCCTTTAGCTCCAATCTCTTCAGAAATCTTGGTATCGGAAGTTCCAAGGATCATTCCATTTTTATATGCAGCCTTTATCCACTCATACCCTGCATTGGGCGTAGTCAGGGCAATATCTTTTCCATAATAATCTTTATATGCCTTTGCCATCTTTGTTGCATTTTCATCAGAAGTCAGCATGGTGAAGAAATTGAAATTGACACCTTCTGCATACGGATCCTTCATGGAGAATAAACCCTTGTACTGAGGATCGGTGATTTGCCAGATGTTGCTCAGGTATTTGCCGTCAGATTCCAGTTCATTGTTCCAGATAAAAGCTTTGCAACTGTATTCAAATACGCTCATGGACATGTCTTCATTACCGGTCAAGGCACCGAGACGCTTGGATTTCCAGTTATAGATATAGTTTTGGTTAATCCATTCTCCCTTGATTCTTGAACCGTCTTGTGCATAGACAAGATCTGCACCACCTGCATTGGAAGAACATTCGGCAGATATCTTTTGAATTAAGTCAGTTTCACCGAGTTGGGTCCAGGAAACTTGAATTCCATATTTTTCCTGAAAAGCAGCTGCGGCTTTTTCAATATAGGAGTGTGTTCCGTAAACAACAAGTTTCCCTTCTTTTTGGGCAGCCGCTATCAAATCCTCCTGCGAAAGTTCCGTTTCATCAACAATAGCAGGTGCAGTGGTCTTCTCTTTCTCCCCATTCGCAAATGTCGGGAAAATCAATGCACTCACAAGACACAAACACAATAAAAACCTTTTCATAAAAATCTCTCCTTTTTTATAGTTCGAAAATCAAAAACCCTTTATTACCTGGGACTCCCTACCTTTTTCAAGATTATTGAGAGCCTTGTCTCCCATTTGCAGGCCGATGGCAACGTATAACGTATCGATAAGTGCAAGAGTCGCCATTCGTGATACCACATTGTCACTTATGAGCATTGAGTCATGCCCCGTGGAAAACAGTTTTATATCTGAGGCCTTGGTGAGAGGCGATTTTGGTTGACTGGTTATTCCTATGGTATGAATCTTGTGAGCCTGGGCATATTCCAAAGCATCAATGACATCCCTGGAACCACCTGTAAAGGATATTCCTATCACGACGTCACCTTCTTGCATCCTTGAAATGGAAAGCATCTGCAAATGAGTATCCCTGAAGACATTCACATTCAACCCTATCTTGAGGAATTTATGTTGGGCATCCTCTGCTACGATTCCTGAGCTACCCATACCGACAATGTCGATTTGTTTTGCATTTGCCAGTAACTTTACGGCCTTCTCGAGTTGCTCATCATCCAATAAAACCTGACTATCCTGCATGGATCGAATACTGTTATAGAATACTTTTGACTTGATGGTTCCTATTGAGTCCTCAGGGCTGATGCCGCTATACATCACATCGATCAAAGGAACAACTTCCTGGGCCACGGAAATTTTCAAATCCTGAAATCCCACACAACCAATATGCCTGCAGAATCGGACGATTGTTGCCTCGGAAGCTCCTGCCTCTTCTGCTACTTCAGTTATGCTCTTCGATATGATTCTTTTGGGGTCTTCAAGAATATACTCTGCGACTCTTCGCTCAACCGCACCCATTTGCTTGATTGCTGTTTCAAGCCTGATTTTCCATTGCGGGGTTTTCAGTACTGGCATTTGTTCACTCATGGTTTATTCCTTATACATTGTGAGGAGTTTGATTTTTTCGCAACAAACTTTTTCTTCATTGGCAATACCTGCCTCAAGTACTTCCTGAATATCAATATATTCACCTACTTTCATGGCATCCTGCATACCTTTTTCGAAGGCTGCCATCAAGTCTGTGCCTATATTAAGTTTGCTGATGCCCATCTTTACCATCGCACGGATGTCATCATCCGGGGTGTTTGATCCTCCATGGACTACGATGGGGCAACCGACAAGATCAAGTATCTTTTTTAACCGAGGATAGTCAATACTAGGTTTTGATGAATAGAATCCATGAGCAGTGCCAATGGAGACTGCCAAAGCATCAATATTGGTATCCTTGGCAAATTTTGCTGCAATCTCTGGATTTGTCATTCCCGAATTCCTGACTTCCAAAGGACAGGAAGCAAGAAATATTTGACCAAGTTCGGCTTCTACTGAGACTCCTTTTTTATGTGCCAGATCAACAACTTTTGTTGTTGTCCTTACATTCTCATCATAATTCGAGGTTGCTAAATCGATCATGACTCCCGTAAAGCCTTGGTCAACGCAGGTCTTGGCTTGCTGAAAATCCTGACCATGGTCGAGACTAAGGCAAACAGGGTATTTTGATTTGTTGGCACCAACTGCGGCCATCGCTGCTAAATAATCTGCACCTGCATAGTCGACATGTGAATGAAAGACCTGAAGGATTACCGGTGCCTTCATCTTCTCACTAGCTGAAAGGACTGCTTGAATGGTTTCCATATTTAAAATATTGAAAGCTCCAATCGTGTAATGATGCTCTTTTGCATCTCGTAGCATTTCAGTGAATGGGACAAGCGACATAGTGTTTCAACCTCTCGTCTTGAATCTTCAAGCCATTTTCATAATATGTCAATAAAAATGTAGATTTTTTTCATTAATAAAACTTTTGTATTGACAGGTGCCATATTTGTACCAATAATTGCAGACTATGAAGGAGGCATGAAAAATGCTTGTGAATATGAAGTATCTGCTTGAGATTGCACAGAAGAACCATTTTGCGGTTCCTGCGTTCAATACAAGTAGCAATATGATCTTGAAGGGTGTCATTGAGGCTTGTGAAGAGAAACAGGCTCCTGTCATTATTGCTATTCATCCAGACGAACTATCGTTTGTGAAGGATAGCTTTATTGCTGCAGTGCGAGAGGAGGCCCATAACGCCACTGTTCCTGTATGTATACATCTGGACCATGGTGGGACGTATGAACAGGTCGTACGTGCCATTCGATGTGGGTTTACCTCAGTAATGATTGATGCATCATTGTCATCTTTCGAAGATAATATAAATCTTACAAAGAAGGTCATTGAACTTGCCCATGCCGTAAACGTTTCGGTGGAAGCTGAGCTTGGGACAATAGGGGCTACCGGCAATGGGGGGGAAGCTGGTACGGATAATATTATCTATACAAATCCCAACGATGTAAAATTGTTTATCGAGGCAACTGACATTGATACGTTGGCCATCGCCATTGGTACAGCCCATGGCTTGTATCCAAAGACCAAAAGACCAAAGCTCCGATTGGATCTTCTCAAGGAAATCAGGGGGCTGACTTCGATTCCTCTTGTCCTGCATGGAGGCTCCGATAATCCAGATCAGGAGATCAGTGAAGCCGTGAAACTGGGGATATCAAAAATCAATATTTCCAGTGATATCAAATCTGCCTTCTATAAAAAATGCAGGGAAGTTCTTCAGGATCCTGCTATCAGGGAACCTAATGCAATATATCCTCCCTGTATCGAAGCAATGAAAGAAGTGATCTATAAGAAGATTGACTTGTTCAATGATGCTGATAAGGTCAAATATTATAAATAATTGCAAGTATCCCACATCAATCGATTGATTGGTGTGGGATTCTTTTATACTATTTCCCTTCATGGGGGGATTTTCATGGTATATCATCCAAGAAAAACTCTAAACTGAAAATTTTAGAAAATATTGATTCAAGTGTGTTGACCGACAGGTAAAAAAATGTTTCTTTTTGTCATCTCGAATAAAGATCGTTATTTGAGATGATTATGCAAAATGATAAATTAGCAGGACTCCTGTTTCCCGTTAACCAACAGTTAGGTTTGAAAATTCTACAGTCTTGCTCCCAATACCTGTCCCAGGTTCTCTTCCACCTTTGCAGCATCTACATCTATGCAGACCTTTGTGGTGGGATTCTTTTCCCTGAGCCTGGTATGGTCGACAAGAGTCCTTCCCCTGTCTTCACCTTCTGTTTCGACGGTGAGGTAGAAAGGGAGAATGGTAAAGAATTCAGGATGAAGTGCACAGATTACCGCTGAGGGGTCATGGATGTAGGTTTCGTCAGTTCCCAGCGTATTCTTGATATAATATTGCAGCATAGCTCCAAAGAACTTTGCCCTCGGGGACTCTTTTTGTTTCCAGGCAATTGCCTGGGACCGTTTCAAACGTGAGCGCATGGTCACATCAAGACCCACCATCGTAACATCCAGGTTGCTTTCCAATACGAGTTTTGCAGCTTCCGGATCCTGGGCAATGTTGGCTTCAGCGAAATGATTGACATTGCCCCTGACCGACAGGGCTCCACCCATCAAAACTAGCTTGCTTTTCCATTCTTTCAAAAAAGGGTCCTGCATAAGGGCTGTTGCCATATTTGTGAGGGGACCGGTAGTTACGATGGTCAATTCTTGCTTGTAGGTATGCATGGCTCTGGAAAGGAATGCGACGGCACTCTCTTCTTGCTTCTCTCTTTTTGATACAGGAAATTGTACTTACCCAACTCCATTTTCCCCATGGATGCGACTACTTACAGCATGTCGTTCAAAGGACGTCTGCGTCAGGGCCTGGGCCTCTCCTGCATATACAGGAACATCAGATCTCCCCACTGCTGAGAGCACGTTCAATGAGTTCTGAACCCCTGTTGTCATCTCTACGTTCCCATAGGTTCCCGTAACGCCCAACAAGTTGATTTCAGGGCTGAGTGCAGCATAGGCCAAGGCCAGAGAATCGTCGATTCCAGTATCCAGATTCTCTTGTATTGCAACTGCCCAAGTATAGCGTATTTTGCTCTTTCAGCCCAGATGATTGTCAATAACGAATTTGCATTCCATGCATGAAAAAGGAGCTGTCTCTTGTCTGGATTTTCATTCAAACTCTTGAAACAGCTCCTACTGATCATATTGTCTATTGATCAAATCTTGGAATTCCCCCTGTAGAGATTCCCATTCGTTTTCTGATTTCCAGTAATCCTTCCACTTGGTCTTGACTTAGACTATTTGGAGATTTTGTCAGTTCCCGTACATATTTAGTTATCAGGGCGGTTTGCTCAACTACTTCCATACGATACCAGGCTTGGGTTAAATCAACTCCCCATGTCAATGCCCCATGATTTGCAAGCATTACCCCATTGTAGGTTCTCACATATGGTGCGATGCTATTGGGTAATTCATAGGTCCCGGGTTTTGCATAAGGAGCTATCAAAATGGTTCCGATAATTAAAATAGCTTCGGAGACCAAGGGGCTATCAAGAGGAATTCCCGCAATAGAAAAGGCAGTTGCCAAAGGAGGATGGGCATGTACGACCCCAACAATATTTTCATTTTCCTTGAAGACCCTCAGATGCATCTTGATTTCTGATGTTGTCTTATAGGTTCCTTCAAGGATATTGCCATCCAAATCGATGATAACCAGCATTTCCTTTGTTAGAAAGCCTTTCGAAATACCTGTAGGAGTTGCGAGAATAGTGTCATTGCTGAGCTTACAGGTAATATTCCCATCATTTGCGGCTACAAACCCTTTTACGTACATCCTCTGTCCAATATCCAGAATCTCATCCATTGCCTTTTCTAGTGTAGGATATTTCATTGTTTCCTTCCCCCTAGCATGAGAGACCAAGTGAGGCAAGTATAACAATCACGAAGCCTGCAAAAATTGGTATCAAGACAGAACAGACAAACATATCTTTATAGGCTTCCTTGTGTGTCATTCCGCATAAGGAAAGCGTCGTTACTGTTGCTCCGTTATGAGGAAGTGAATCCAGACCACCTGCTGAGACTGATGCAATTCTATGCAATACGGCAGGACTTATCCCCATTTGTGCGCCCATTGAGAGATACGTAGGGGCTAGAGCTTCCAAAGTAGTTCCCAAACCGCCAGAGGCTGATGCGGTAATACCGCAAAGCAAGTTGACTGCAATGAATTCTGAAATCAGTGGATTGCTTGAAATTCCGAGAACAAAGGTCTGGATGATACTGAATACTGCCAAGCCTTTGATAACAGAACCAAAACCGACAACCGCGCAACTGTTGATCAAGGGCATCACAGAGTTCCCTGCGGCTTTTTTCAAATCTTCCTTTAGGTGAATCAATTTCTTGAAATTGAGAATTATCATGAATAAAATGGAAACCAATAAGCCGATGAGAACACTCCAGTTTCCCATGACTTTTGAAAGGGTGGTGGCAAACTGAGAGATATATTGTGCGTCTGATCCAGGATAAATAACCTTGGAACAAAGGAGATTGACAAAAAGAATCAGTAGCAAGGGAATCACTGAGACAAGCAGCCCAGGCAGATTATTATCATCGACGATTGTCAAATCATCTTCGTATTCTCCGTATCCCTCTCCAGCCTTCCTTGCTTGGGCTGTCCTTTTGTTCAGCCACATCATTCCCAGCGTAAACATTATCGCAGCAGCGATACAACCTAGAACCGGAGCCGCAAAGCTATCTGTGCCAAAATAGGTCATAGGAATGGAATTCTGAACTTGTGGACTTCCAGGCAGGGCTGTCATCGTAAAGGTGAAGGCTCCCAGAGCAATACAACCAGGAATCAATCTCTTTGGGATGTCAGCATCCCTGAAAAGCTTGACGGCAATAGGAAGGATCGCAAAAGTCACGACAAACAGGGAGACACCCCCATAGGTGAGTATTGCACAGGCGAGGACTACTGCCAGTACAGCATTTTTCTTTCCAAGCTTATTTGCAATGACATTGGCAATGGTGTTTGCATTTCCTGTGACTTCCATCAGTTTTGCAAAAATGGCACCGAATAGGTAGAGCGGGAAATAATTCTTTACATAACTTGCAAAACCTACCATATACACTTCAGTATAATTAGCCATTATATGTGACTGAAAACCTGAACCAAAAACGATTGCAACTACCGCTACCAAAGGTGCAATAACAATCACACTGTGACCTTTGTAAGCTAATAGGATCAATAATCCCAAAGCCAGCAAAAGGCCCACTACCCCCATGACTACACTCATTTTTTTCTCCTTTTTAAATTCTACACATGCTAGATCAATTGCATTACTTCAGCGATTATTGCTTTCTGGCAAACAACATCATTGATGTTGCAATCAACCTCTACAATCTTGATTTCTTTCTTCAAATTTTTTTTAAACGTAGAAATGAACATTTCATCAGTTTGTGGATAATACATGCCACCGCCAGGAGCAGCAGCTTCACAGAAGCCTTTTAGGGGAAGAATCAGGGTAACAGGGGATTCTGCCCTGTTCAATCTTGAGCAAACCGTTTCAGCAAGTACCTTTGCTTCCTCCGGGAATACCTTGGTGTGTGCAATGCTGGAATTATGATAGACTGTTTTTCTTTCCGAAATATTAGAGGGAAGTCCCTTTCCCTCTTCATCTATAAAGAAATCAAGCATATCCAATGCCCCGGGAACTACGATCAGGGGAACTCTTTTCTCGATAGCTTTTAAAAGTCTTCCTTGGGAACCAGTGCAATAACCCCCTAGCATTTCACAGGTTATTTCATGAAGATTTGCATCAATCACCAGGTCGAACCTATCATTTTCGATAGCTTCTTCCATGCAACGTCCGCCTACGCCATTTGCATGGAAACAGGTTTTCTCAAATTTACTGTCAGGTAATTGATTCAGGACTCCTTCGATGCATTTGGAGGTAATTCCAAGGGCAGTGGCTGCCAAACGAGTTTTTCCCATGGTTGATTGTTTACTGTGAGCATCATTGGAAACCATTCCTGTCATGGCATTGCATGCATTTGTGATAACGGTCCGTGTAATATCGTTCAAGCCAAAAATATCGGCTACGGTATGCATGACCATGATATCTTTTGTGCCAACATACTGTTCCATCGTCCGTTTCCCACAGGCAAGGGAAGAGGCCAGTATCTTTGGGACCCCAAAGGGCAATTCTTTCATGGCAGCGGCTGCCATTCTGGCATTTTGCCCACCCCCAATGGAGACGATTCCATCAAAACCATGGTGGAAATATAATTCCGGCATGAATTTGATTATTGCTTCTGCCATTGTATCTATTCTATTGGCCTTATCCAGCGAATCGAATTCCTGCCAGGATATTCCGGCACATTGTAAAATCTCTACCGGACCGATATCGGATTTTCCTTCAAGAATATTCTTGGTGCTGATATCAACAACAACTGCTTGGCATCCATTGCGTTCAATGATTCCTTTCGCATACAAGGTTTCATCCAATTTGGTATCGAGGGAAGCCATAAGGGCAATCTTTTTCATACTTATGCTCCCAGAACCCTGTGTTGTTCGATGTATTCAAGAATAAGAGGATCATGAGTCGGCAGTATAAACTCCTGGGAAACACGTGCCTTCATATCTCTTATGCTTGCCCATAGTCCATTGATATCAGCAAATCTTCCCGGTGGGGTTATGTCATAATGCATTTCTTTGCATTCTTTCAGATTGTCAAAGGTGAAGATCAAATCCCCGCAGCAATGATATTCCCCATCTTTCGTGGAAATGATTACATTCTGATGTCCAACTGAATGTCCTGGAGTAAGATACACGCTGATACCTTCGAACACCTCGACATTACCTTCTAGCAATACGAACTCTCTTCCCGAAAATGGAGGATTCAGGCCCAGTTCAGGGAACTCATAGGATTTGTAATACAAGGGTATTGGATTGGTAGCATATTCATATTCTGTCTTCTGTACATATAATGTTGCCTGGGGAAAATGGTTTATGTTATAGACATGATCCCAATGCAAGTGGGTAAATATGATATCGGTAATTTCACTGCAATCCATTCCCATTTTTGCAAGCTGATCCTGTATTGCGAAGCCCTCAGGTTGGACAGATCCTGCATGATGATACTTGCTTGCGGTAGCAGAATCACACATTCCCGTATCGATTAAAATTTTCTTTCCATTCCCTTCAACAAGGAAAACTGCTACCGGTGCATTGACATTTCCTACTACATCATAATATTTATGTACGCTATTATGATAAAAATAGGTAGCTTTGTTGGTACTTACAAATCCTGTGTTGATTGGTGTAATTGTGTAATTCATTAATTCTTTCTCCTTGATTATTTGTTCTGACTTTTCCAGAAAATTTCTGCAGTTTCTTCAATTAATTCTGCAATCTGGCCAGCCTTTCTTGCGCTTGATCCGACAGCAACGATTCCATGTCCTTTCAGGATAAATGCAGAAAGTTCCGGATTCTTTTCGAATTCTTCATATACTTTATGTATTTCCGAGGCTTCTACCGCTTGGGTTTCTACGTCAATAATGGGAATCGGTTTTTTTAACTTAAGGGCGGAATGCATGGTGCAAAGTTCTATTTGCGAAAAACTCAGGGAACAAAGAATGGCGTAGGGGCTATGTGTATGCACAATTCCCCCAACCGCAATGAATTGCGAATATAGGCCCCCGTGCAAAGTTGATTCCCTTGTAGGTTTATAACTTCCTTCGACCAATTTTCCAGAGAAATCCGTAATGGTCAGGTTCTCTTCGCAACAGTCTCCATACGTATAGCCACTGGGTTTCACGATCATCAATTCAGTGCCAGGAATCCTGGAGCTTAAGTTGCCTCCGGTTCCGGTCTGAATTCCACTGGCATAAGTCCTTCTTGCAGTAAAGAGAAAATCATTTTTAGCCGCAATGAATTCAGTATACATAATGCTCCTCCGATATACCATTGGTATAATTCTACATTAGAATATCTACCAATGGTATGCGTTAATTTATAACTCACTTTTTTGATAAGTCAATCAAATTTTTACATAATATTGAAATATTATTTTTACTTGGTAATAAATTATACCAAAATATACTGTTGTGGTATAATAATAACCAAAATATAATATACCAATATAAAACGAAACTTTATATACTGGTATTTTCATGGAATGTTTTGTATAATATTGTAAACGAGGGTGGGAACAAGATGGCTCATAAAAAACTCAGCGAGATAATATTCCAAGACTTAAATAAAAGAATTGTAGCCGGTGAATATCAGGCTAATGAATTGTTGCCCACAGAACGACAACTTGCTGAACGATATACTTCTAGCAGAATACCTGTCAGGGAAGCACTAAAAAAACTTGCGGATGAAAATATTGTAAAAACCTCACCAGGCATAGGAACCATTGTATTGGGAAATCATAACGTCTTTTCTGAGAAAAACTATTCGAATGAATCAATTATCGACTCTCATACTGCCAAAATATTATTGGAAGAATCCATCTCTCTTAGAATAATCATTGAAACTGAAGCGACACGCCTAGCTGCCCTTAATGCAACAGAAGAAGATCGCACAAATATCGAGATCGCACTTTTTGAATCCATTACGGAAATTCGAAAATTAAAAGCCAATCAGGACAACCATTTTTTTGAGGCCGATTTGCGATTCCATATGGCTGTTGCAAAGGCTTCTCATAATGAATTCATCATTTCTTGTCTGAAGGAATTTCCCAAAACAATAAATACTCACCAGTACTGGAGTCTTAAGCATACAAAACCAAGGGATGAGGTTGTTGCTTATCATACGCAGATTTACGAAAATCTGCTTGATAAAAATGCCGAGGCTGCTTCTGCTGCCATGAATAAGCATCTTTCCCGTGTGAAAAAATTACTTTTGGAGTAGTATCGCACTCTTTTTTGGAATTTGTATCTTCATATTCCATGAATAATGGTGAAGCAATGATTTGGTAGAAAACCATGGGTTATATTGGAAGAGGGAAACCTTTCAACCACATTGCTTCAGTTCAAGAGGCATGATGTTTTCAAGTTGATGCCTTCTGATATCTGATTCCCTATTTAAAAAAATTATTAACTCTCAATCCCCAATAAATTATCCAGGTAATTGGATGTTATTGGAAAAAAGAAAACCCCTATCAATCAATCCATTTTGGGAAAGATTTTTCATTTTGTGTGGAACTGTCCTGTATTGGCCTCCTGTAAAGTAGTTTGTCCGTTTTTTTCATTGCTTTACCTCCAAGAAGGATGGGATAAGGAATCCTTCCCCTATCTCCATCTCCAGTTTCTCCAAAGGAATCAATCCATGTAGGATCTTCCTGGGGTAGGTATTCATCCAGTCCTGGGTTTTCCTGACGGTCTTCTTGGCTACTATCGATTTAAGAATTATTCTGGAGTGAAAAAGCAGAAATATTCTAGAGCGGGTTGTCCACAAAATAGTCTGGAGCGGGAGCAGTAATATGGAGTTCCCGGCTCCATGCCTAGGATTGCAGTTCATCCATAACTTCACGAACAATATCCAAGTCGAGGCAGGAGCCGAACCTGTCCGAACTGAAGAAGCTTGACATGCTTATCATCGATGAATGGGGGTACTGCCAGATAGGCGGGGAGGATGCCCAGCTCCTGTCCAGTGTGATAGCCGACAGCTATGAAACCAAGTCGTTGATAGTGACCGCCAATCTTCCCTTCAGTGAATGGGGAAAACTCATGACCGATGAGCAACTGGCAACAGCAATCATTGATAGGTTGATCCATTACGGCCATCCAAGGACTGGAGATTGGAACACTCTCTTGTGAGAGACCAGATGGTAACGATTACGAAAGGAAAGGAGAGCAAAAAGGTGTAGAAAAATCCTAGTTTTCAGGGACGACCCAAATAGGGAAATTCTGATACCATTTTATCCTTTTCGCTAGACTTAACACAGACGCTGAAGTCAAACGAATCGAAGGTGAACTCCCTCTCTGATTTTTCCAGGAAGACCAGGGCAAAAGGCAAGAGGGATATCTCGGTCCTTTTTGCGTTTGACTTGGAGGCCATGGAGCCCGTGTGTTCCAAATGCTTCCCGGGCAACATGCTTGACGTCACTGCCTACAGCGAATTCATTTGTGAACACCAGATAACAACACCGATCGTGGTTGCCGACAAGGGATTCTCTCAGTCCGCAGCAAAGAAATACTTCATGGATAATCCCGGCCTCCATTGCCTCAATCCGCTGAAGAGGGACTCCAGGATTGCATCTGAACTCCATATGCTTGATTTCATCGGGCTCTTTCCTGGTTCCGAAGGGATAACATACAGGAAGGAGAAGGCTCCTGACGGCAGATGGCTCTATTCGTTCCGGGATGCCTCCAGGGCTTCGAAGGAGGAGCGTGGCTGGCTCAAAAGAAGCGGGAGGAAAAAAGACTACCGCCTTGCCGAGCTCCAGAAGGCTAGGGCCGTATTCGGCACAGTGGTCCTTGAATGTGCCATGGACCTCGAGAGTGAAACCATCTACAAGACCTACTCTAAGAGATGGGAGATCAAGATTGTCATGAGATTCTACAAATCTGCACTTGAATTCGACAATACACGCGTGCATGACGACTACAGCGTTATCGGAAGTGAATTCTGTGACTTTCTCTCCTCGGTTCTCACCTTCAGGATGATACATGTTTTTGACAATGCGAAGATCCTAGAGGAAATGCCCTACAAGAAGGTAATGAAGATATTGGCAAGGGTGAAAATGCTCAATGACCCAGACTACGGATGGAGGCTGATCAGGATCAATCCGTCATACGAGGAAATACTGAAACGACTCGACATACATCCCACGGAGACGTAAAAACCCAAGAAGAAACGTGGAAGACTCCCTAAAAACAAGCATGTATAGTCTCACTCATTGGGAAAGTTGTATTGAATTTGAATATTTATTACAGAAAATTAGTTAGTCTGGAAAAAACTTCAATGAAAGAATTTGTCTGGTAAAGTATTCGATCTCAATTGGAAAGAAAAATGAAAAGAACAAGCAACCTGCTTAAGGCCATACATAGTGTTTTCTACGGTTTGAAGACACTCTATATTTTTCTCGGTAGATTATGGAACAGGCAAACAAGTTTTAGTCAAACTACGAATTCCCCAGAATTCCGAGTTGGTCTTTGTTGTTTTGTCCGCTTCTTTTACTCAACTATCCAAGAATGATAAAATATTGGAAACTACAAGACCCTCCTCAAGTTAATGGGTGGTTATTGTCATGTTTCTATCAATATCCTAAAATCGTGGGCTATATTTTTTACCGGTCTAAAGCCTTGTTCCGAGAAGTAGCCCCAGGTTCTCTTCCACCTTTGCAGCATCTACATCTATGCAGACCTTTGTGGTGGGATTCTTTTCCCTGAGCCTAGTATGGTCGACAAGAGTCCTTCCCCGGTCTTCACCTTCTGTTTCTACGGTGAGGTAGAAGGGAAGAATAGTAAAGAATTCAGGATGAAGTGCACAGATTACCGCTGACGGGTCATGGATGTAGGTTTCGTCAGTTCCCAGCGTATTCTTGATATAATATTGCAGCATATCCCCAAAGAACTTTGCCCTCGGGGACTCTTTTTGTTTCCAGGCAATTGCCTGGGACAGTTTCAAACGTGAGCGCATGGTCACATCAAGACCCACCATCGTAACATCCAGGTTGCTTTCCAATACGAGTTTCGCAGCTTCCGGATCCTGGGCAATGTTGGCTTCCGCAAAATGACTGACATTACCCCTGACCGACAGGGCTCCGCCCATCAAAACTAGCTTGCCTTTCCATTCTTTCAAAAAAGGGTCCTGCATAAGGGCTGTTGCCACATTTGTCAGGGGACCGGTGGTTACGATGGTCAATTCTTGCTTGTAGGTATGCATAGCTCTTGAAAGGAACGCAACGGCACTCTCTTCTTGTTTTTCTCGTTTTGATACAGGGAATTGTACTTGCCCAACTCCATTCTCCCCATGAATGCGACTACTTACAGCATGTCGTTCAAAGGACGTCTGCGTCAGGGCCTGGGCCTCTCCTGCATATACAGGAACATCAGATCTTCCCACTGCTGAGAGCACGTTCAATGAGTTCTGAATCCCTGTTATCATCTCTACGTTCCCATAGGTTCCCGTAACGCCCAACAAGTTGATTTCAGGACTGAGTGCAGCATAGGCCAAGGCCAGGGAATCGTCGATTCCCGTATCCAGATCAAGTATTATATTCTTCATTGTATGACTATCTTCTTTTTCATGATTTTTGCCTGAGTATAGCGTGTTTTGCTCTTTCAGCCCAGATATTTTTCAAACTTGCTGTTTCTGTTCAGCGTCAAAACGAGCGATTGCTTCCAGTACTACTTTGATTTCCTGGTCCCAGCCCTCAGCCAGTTTTGTATTTTCCGTCTCATAGATGACCTCCCCGGTTACCAGATTCCCGCTTACGGCGCTGATCATGGCACCTCGCACTTTCCTGCGGTGGCATACCGTAAAGATAGCAGAACTTTCCATCTCCACGTTCATTACACCCAAGGCATG
The DNA here is from genome assembly GCF_963676625.2 of uncultured Sphaerochaeta sp. Classification (GTDB taxonomy): domain Bacteria; phylum Spirochaetota; class Spirochaetia; order Sphaerochaetales; family Sphaerochaetaceae; genus Sphaerochaeta. Next base: position 622,325 of record NZ_CAXXYB010000004.1, on the reverse strand, counting down.
GAGCTTTTCGATCCATTCAGGGGTTTCCCCGTAGAAGGCATCGTCGGAGGCATTGATGCCATAGGAAAATCCAAACTTCATGAGGGGTTGCAGATCCTTGGCAGTATCGATCAATGTGCGGGTAAGATCAAAATCAGGAACAGCAGGAAAACAATCCGGTACATAGAACCTGGACGTTCCCTCATTCTTCATCGAACCGGTGGAAACTAACAGGTCCCCGATGGCAATACCCTCTTGTAGAGCGGCAGTACTCCCTATCCTGATAAGGCAAGTAGCTCCGATGTTGATGAGTTCCTCACAGGCAATGGCGGCGGAGGGGCAACCCATGCCGGTGGAGGTAACCGAAATCTTCACTCCTTTGTACGTTCCCGTGAAGGTTCTGTGCTCCCTGTTGTTTGCCACCAATACCGGATTCTCCAGATATTGGGCAACGCGATCACTGCGTCCCGGATCTCCGGGGAGCAACACATATTTTCCGATATCGCCAGGGCTCAGGTGGATATGATACTGGCGTTTTCCCAAGGTCTTTTCATCTTTGTCAAGCATTGTTGTTTCCTCTCTTTTTGTTGTCAGGTAATTATGAGTCTCTTGCGTTTTTGTTCTCGGTTACTTTGCTGGATGGAATAGGCTACCAAGCCCAGGATGGTCGCGGCATAGGGAAGCATCTGTACAAATTCCGAAGGAATCTTGAGTAGCTGGAGAATATTGGAAAGACCATCGAAAAATGCAAATACCAGTGCCGAAGCAAGCGTCCCGAAAGGGGTTGCCTGGCCCATTGCACAGGCTGCCAGGGAGATGAACCCCCGTCCTGCCACCATGTCGCGTACAAACATATTGAGGTATCCCATGGAAAGGTACATGCCCCCGAAACTGGCCAGTACACCACAGAGCATAATTGCAAGGAAACGCATTTTTTTTACATTGATGCCTACTGAATTTATTGCATGCTCATTCTCTCCTACGGCCCTGATACGTAACCCTAGCGGAGTCTTGTAGAGGAGAAACCAAACACCTATCACGGCAAGAAATGCCACATAGGTAAGAGTATTGTGGCCGGAAAGCAAGTCCTTGAGAACGGGGATGTCCTTGATGACTGGAATATCAAACGAAGAGAAGGCGAGGCTTTTCAGCGAGGAACTATTGCCTTTTTCCCCGGTTGTCAGTTCAAGCATGAATACGGTAAACCCTCCGGCAAAGGTATTGATCGCTGTTCCGCATAGCACGGCATTTGCTTTCAGGACCAAGTGGAAATATGCAAATACTGCGCTCAGCAGCAGTCCCATTCCCACTGCAGAGACCACCCCGATTGCCAGGCTTCCGCTATAGGCGCTACCCAGGACCCCACTTAGGGCAGAACATAACATAATTCCTTCCAGTCCAAGATTCACCACTCCCGATTTCTCGCAAATGACCGCTCCCAGGGAAGTGAAAATGAGGGGAGTGGCAACCCTGAGCCACATGGCGACAAATTGATAACTGAAGATGTTTTGAAAAATACTCATCAGAAGTTCCCCCCTTCCTTGGTAGCGCTGCTGACGATGAGGCGTTGTCTCCAGCCTTGCAAAAGTGCATCGGAGGCAATCAAAAGCATGATGACTCCCTGTATGATCAATACGATCTCACTGCTCACGTCGCTGCTGCGCGCCATGATACCGGACCCTACATTCAGGTAGGCAATGAAAAGGGCAGCAACAGGAACCAGCATAGGGTTGGAACGGGCTAGCAAGGCAACGGCGATCCCTGTCCAGCCATAGCCTGGGGAAGAGGTCCATTTGAACCGGGTATACATTCCAAGAAATTCGATGCCTCCTCCAATTCCGGCAATTGCCCCGGCAATGACCTGTGCCGAGACAATGACCATGGACGTCTTGATTCCTACATAACGGGAAAAGGACGGATTGTCTCCCACCAGGCGGATCTTGTAACCGGTTTTCATGCGAAAGATGAAAAACCAGACCAAGGCACAAAAAGCGAGGGCTATGAGCAACCCGAGATGCACCTTGGTTCCCGGGATAAGAACAGGGAGTCGCGAGGTATCCTTGATGAGGAGGGAAGCCAGGGAGGAAGCCAAAGGTTCCCGAAAATGGTAGTTCACCATGTAGATGACAAAGAATTGGATTACATAGTTAAGCATAATTGAGGTTACTACTTCACTGACCTTCCATCGCAATTTCAAAAAGGCAGGAATGGCTGCTGCCATTGCCCCCAATAGGCCTGCACAGAGAATGGCTACCAAAGGATGCAATCCACTGGGTAAATCGAAAGAAATCCCAACCATCATGGCCCCGAGGATCCCGATGAAGAAGGAACCCTCGGAGATCATGGAAAACTGCCCTGAACGAAAAATGATTATTACCGCCAGGGCAGTGAACATCAAGGGAATGGCCCCTTCCAGAATGTTTCCTATTCTTCGCAACGAGGTGAAGGGACCTATGAAGAAACTGTAGATGGCGATTCCAGGCTCTGTGCTTACCAAAAGAATGATGACGGAAACGAGCAGACAGGCAACGAGGATGACCAGGATAAGTTTGACAGAGTCGACCATTCGATCGATAGACGGTGTTTTCATAGGGCATTCCTTTGGATTTCTTCTATATCCTGATGCTGCAACCCAAGCATATACCTGCCCAGAGTCTGTTCATCCAGATGTGAAAGATCGGTAAAACAAGCGGCCAAGGTGCCGTTGTAGAGGACTAAAAGACGATCAGAGAGTGCAAAAAGTTCATTCAGGTCAGAAGAAATAAGCAAGACTGCTCCCCCTTGATCCCTGGATGCTATAAGTTGTTTACGAATAAACTCCGTTGCTCCTACATCAACTCCCCTTGTCGGTTGGTTTGCGACAATGCACTGGGGATGGGAAGAGAGTTCCCTTGCAAGGACTACCTTTTGGATGTTTCCTCCTGAAAGACTGGCAATGGATACCTCGGGATTCTTGCAAAGAATGGCATAGTTTTCTATCATTTCGGTGCTATAGGCCTTTATTTTACTGGGGACCGACATTCCTGAATGGTTGAAGAATTGATGCCAATGGGTTTTGTCGGCGATGAGGTTTTCGGTTATTGACAGATTGGGAGCAATGCCGATGGTCATCCGGTCCTCAGGGATGTGTCCAATTCCCAGATCCCGTGCCTCCCGTACATGTCCTGCCTTGATGGGCTTATCCTTAAAAAGGATGGTTCCTTGCTGGAAGTCCCCCATGCCCGTAATGGCATCGACCAACTGGGTTTGTCCGTTGCCTTCAACTCCTGCTATACCCAAGACCTCTCCTGTATGCAAGGTAAAGGTAATGTCATTTACTAGGGTTTTCTTTGCATTTTCCCTGACGGTGAGGTGTTCTACTGACAGGATTGCCTCTCCACGAGGGTGAGGTTGGTGAACTGGCAAGAGTTCAACATCCCTGCCTACCATTTTCTGGGAAATCTCTTCATTGGTGATGGATGCAAGGTCATAGACTCCCTTGGAGGTCCCTTTGCGAATAATGGTGATGCGGTCACATAGTTCGCGCACTTCAGCCAGTTTATGGGAGATGAAGATGATGGTAAAACCTTCTGAGCGGAGGTGTTTCAGTTCCGTAAAGAGTTCCTTGGTTTCCTGGGGAGTCAGTACTGCCGTCGGTTCATCGAGAATGAGGATCCTTGCCCCCCTGATGAGGACTTTGAGAATTTCCAGTTTCTGTTTTTGCCCAACGGAAAGATCCTTGACCTTGCTCCTGGGATTGAGGGCCATATGATATTTGGTTGCGATCTCACTGACTTGCCGGGTAGCTTCGCTAATATCGAGGGCAAGATGTTTCCTTGGCTCCATGCCCAGAATGGCATTTTCAACCACGGTCAGGGAAGGGACCAACATGAAATGTTGGTGGACCATTCCGATGCCCAGATGCAGGGCATCCTGCGGACAGGAAATCATCTCTTCTTTTCCGTTGATAAAAATCTTTCCGCTGGAAGCCTTTTCCTCTCCAAAGAGAATTTTCATGAGCGTAGTTTTTCCCGCCCCGTTTTCTCCGGAGAGTGCATGGATTTCTCCCTGGTCAACGCTAAAGACTATGTCATGATTGGCCAGCACCCCATTGGGGTATACTTTGGTGATGTGGTCCATATGCAATGCTGTGGTATTCATGTAGGTCCCTTAAGTGTAGGGGAGATCTCCCGAAAAACGGGAAACCTCCCAGAATGTCGCAATAAATCGTTACGGTTTCATGGAGTCACGGATGGTCGCGACAGCTTCAGTGGTCATCCCCATGGCTTCACGTACGGCAATCTTGCCATCCCCTACATCCTTGGAAATCATTTCCCAGTTTGGTACGAATATTTGCAGGGACAAGTTTCTGGTAATTGGCATTATCAGCAAGACCAACGCTGCCGCTCTTCAGTCCAAGGGTATAGTTTTCCTTGGTACTCATCGTGCCATCCTGTAATCCACGCATGGCAACCACCAAGGACTCCCCAACCTTCTTCAAGGAAGAGCTGAGTACATTACGTACTGCATTGGCGTCAGTCCCTTCCATAGCTGTCCAGATATCCGTATCGCAAGCTATGAGATACTTGTCACTCTTGCTGGAAGCGGTAACTGCACCGAGAATACTCTGGCTCGCTGGTGCATAGACAATCTGGGCACCTTGGTTGTAGAGCTGGGTGGTCATTTCCATGCATTTGGAGACATCCTCGAAAGAACCTACATAGGAGGTCAATACTTTGATGGAAGGATCGATATACTGAATGCCATCGATGTAACCGATCAAGAAATCGTTGATGTTTGGTGTATCCATGGAACCAATGAAGCCAAGTATCCTCTTGGAGGCATCGATCTTGGCATCCCCGCTATCAAGCATGAGAGCTGCAAGGGAACCTGCCATAAAGGCTGTTTCATTGGATTTGTAGGCAATGCCCATGAGATTCGGAACATCGGAGACACCATCAAAGAAGATATAATTCTTATCCGGAAATTGTTTGGCAACACTTTCGGCAAGTTCCTTTACCGACCAGGTACCGGAAACGATGACATTCCAATCCTGTTCTGAGGCATCCAGAAAAAAGCCTTCGTACGAAGCTTCGTTCCTGCCCATCTCAACAATCTTGATGGTAGCCTTGTCTTCATCCCGAAGTGTATAGAACCCACTGGCAGCTGAGTCATAAAAACCCTTGTCCCCAAGGTTTCCATTTACCAGATACAGTGCCTTGAAAGAGTCATCGGCCTTGGAAGCCGTCTGGGGTTCCTTGGATCCCCCGGCAAAAGTGACATTTACGATGCACAGCACTAAGACGCAGAACCAAACAGTGATCTTTTTCATAGAGACCTCCAATAACCAAATATATTTGGCAACGATGTTGCTCATTGGTTTGCAATATGGTCAGTACCTTTTCGTATCGTTTGTATTCGATATGAATCTTTGTTCAGGTAATGACGGAGAAACATAAAACAAGCGGATTCTTCATAGAGGAATTCCTCCACGAGCATCAGGGGCAGTTTCAGTTTCGGCAATTCATTATCTTCCATCTCATCAATCAGGCAGATGGAAGATTGGGCATATTCCGCTTTCTCATAGACGCGGTGCTCAATGAAGTTGATGAGGGCCGCTTCCGAGGTTACTTTTACAGCTTCTTTTTCCAAGAGTGAGAACGGAGTGAAAAATACCGTAGTGGCACAGTTGATTTTCCCGCTGTAATATTGCACGCATCCTTTTACCAGGACAGATCCCTCGGAAAGTTGCAATTTCCCTGAGAGCCAGTCACTGAGGCTGACACAATGGAACTCAATTTCGGCCCTGTCAATCTCAAGGCTGCAAAAAGCATGGATTGGATTGATGAGGGCTTGATAGTTGAAGTTCTGAAAATTTGCCCTCTGGCTTACCACCGCGCGTCTACCCTGGGATTTTTGGATTACGCCATCTTCCAGAAGATGATATAGAGCTTCCCGTACCGTTCCCTTGCTAACATCCCAATATTCAGCCAAATCCTGTTCACTGGGGAGCGAAGTTCCTGCCATCCAGTTCTGCTCACCATGCAAAATGGTGGAATAGATGGCATCATACACGCAAAGATACAGGCTTTTACCTGGTTCAATCTGCAAGAGGGGATGGGAAAAGGCCGTTACCGGTATTTTTGATCTTTTTTTGTCATTGTTCATGGCTGATCTTCCTTATGGCTGCCAAAGCTACCTCGATTACTCTTTCTTCCAGTTCGGGGGTGCAGTCTTTGATTTCAAGGAGAGCTGGAATGCCCTCTGTGGTGGCTACCAATACCGAGGCCGTCCTTATACTCAGACAACTGCCAACGATAAACAAGGCACTGCTATCCATATCGGTACTCTGGGCACCTCCTTGAATATATTCCTTCCAAGAAGTTTGCAGATGGTCGGCAACTGGGCGGTTAGTAGGATCAAGAAGCGAATAGTAGGACGAACGGGTAATGGAGATTCCAATGTGGTACGGTAGCTTGAGATTTTTTGCTGCGGATTCCAAGTCCAGTACCATCTCAAGGTCGGGAACGGCAGGAAATTCTGCAGGTTCATAATGGAAAGTCACGCCCTCCATCCTGACAGCACCGTTGGGAATGACAATATCCCCACGATGTATCGTATTCGTGGTGGCAAGGCACGAGCCTACTCTCAGAAGTGTCCTTGCACCGCATTGGTAGAGTTCTTCGACAGCTATAGCCATCGAGGGACCACCTATTCCTGTTGAACATACAGATATTTTTTTACCACCAAGGGAGCCTGTAAAGGTTCTGAATTCTCTGTTGTAGGCCATCTGCTGTACGTTGTCCAATCGGTTTGCCAGGGCAAGGGCGCGTTCAGGACTACCGGGAAGCAGTACATATTCGGCAATATCACCCTTTTTTAGTCCTACATGCATCATGCGCTTTAAATCTTCGCTCATATGAGGCCCCCCTTTTCCAGGTCTTGTCTGATGAGGCTTCTCATTCCCTCTATTCCCACTTCGATGGCTCTATGCTCCCAATCGCGGGGGTAATCCTTGTCATCATTCGAATAGGCTTCGAAATTTGTGGCGCAGATCATGACGGAGGCTGTCCTTATATCCAAAGAGGCTCCTATAAGAAAGATAGGTGCGCATTCCATACTGGTATTGGTTGCCCCGCCCTTGAGATAAGCCTCCCATTGGTATTTGAGCAGAGGGTAGATGGGTTTGGTCTCAGGGGATACCTCGGTATAAAAGGAATCCTTGGTAACGGTGAGCCCTGTGTTGAAAGGAAAGCCCGATGCAACGGCTGCCTGCCTGAAAGCCTTGAATAGGGGGAAGGACGGAACAGCGGGAAATTCAAGGGGAAGGTACTGATTTCCGGTTCCTTCCATCCTTATCGCTCCCTTGGGGATGCAGACATCACCTATTTTGGATAGGGGGGAAGTCGAGGCACAAGATCCGATACGGACCATGGTATGCACTCCGCAAGCCTTGAGTTCTTCCATTGCAATGCTGGTGGAAGGTCCTCCGATGCCTGTGGAGGTCACCGTTACCGGTACACCCTCCAATTTCCCGGTAAAGGTGTAGAACTCCCTATGACGCGCAACGAAACGAGGATTATCAAGATAGCTTGCTATCTTTTCCACGCGTTCGACGCATCCAGGCAAAAAGGCATATTTTCCGATTTCTTCAGGTTTGAGTCCAAGGTGTATCATCGGAACTTCAGGTTTCATCTACATACCTCTTTGTATATAGAAAAGCACGATTTAAGGAGAAAGGCAAGAAATGTTTTATATAAGTTCAAAACTTATATATAAAGGTTTGCATTATTTTGTTCAGAATTACACTATTTATTACTTTTAATTTGATATTATTTAAATAAAAATGATTACAAGTCTTTGAGATTAAGAAAAAAACGGATTTCCCAAGCAGATTCCATGAATGGATTTGAGGGGATGGGAAAGTTTTTGCTACTGATAGAAAAACGTGATATTTGATGGTCACCCAGAGAACATACAAGACTATTTACTTGAAAATATCTATCTTGCTACCAATTTTTTCTAGTAGTTTGGGATCTTGCAGCAAACATACTGCTTTGATGCAGTTGTTTATAAAGGCCTGCAATGAACGTATGCTCGAAAAATTTGATTACGAAAATAGTGAAAGATTTTTCTCTGTAAAGAAAAAACTTTAAAAACATTGGAGTTTTTTCCTTGCATAATAATTTACCTATAGTAGCAAGAATACAAGCAGGATATACTTGTTCGCTAAATCTGTAGTAGCAGATTTCTTCTTTGATTTGAACCTCCAAGGAAAATATCCAGATTGTTTATATTTATTGATTCATCCCCTTATCTTATTTACTAAGATCTGGTGGTAGTTCCCGCATAGGTAACTGTCAAGGTATAGATTCCATCCGCATCTGAACTGTCCAGGGTGTAGGAAAGCGAGAGGGTGTTTTCATCATCGGTTGCTTTTGATCCATCTGCACTTGCCACTATGGTACCAGCTTCATCAGAGAGGGTCATTGAAAGAGCTGCGATGTCATCAGAATCGAGGGAAACGGAAATATTTCCCTCACTTGAGGAAAGCGTCCAGCTCGAAGATTGGGTTTCATCATCGGTGATCGATACGCTGACCGTATCGGATACAGTTTGGGCTGCGGTATACTGCATTGCCGCCAATGCGTCAACGATGCCATATTTTCCCATTTCATAAGGGGCTGACGTACTATCGTATTCGGTAGCTGTCTTGCAGATGATGTCGGTAAGCGTCTCGGGAGTGCGGGAAGAGTCCTCTGAAAGCAACAACGCAGCCAGGGCAGTGACATGGGGAGTGGCCATTGAGGTCCCGATATAGTAATAGTATCCATTTGTACTGGTGGTACTGATCGTCCATTGCAGAATACCCTCATAGTATTGCGTGCCATTATCTGTAAAATAATCGTCCTCACCGCCAAAAGCCGTGACATCGACCCAGGCGCCGTAATTGGAATAGCTGGCCCTGGTCGAAGTATCGTATCCGACGGCACCGACGCTCAAGACAGAGTCATAGGCTGCAGGATAGGTTTCCTCGGAACTGTCATCGTTGCCGGCCGCAGCAACAATCAAGACTCCATTGTCCTTGGCATAGGTGCAGGCACTTTCAAGAGTCGTCGAGGGCAATGTGCTGCCGAGTGACAAGTTGATGATGTTCACTCCATTGTCAACGGCATATCGGATTGCATCGCAGATATCGGAGGTATAGCCGGATCCCTCGGAATCCAAGGCCTTGAGTGGCATGATCTTGACTCCTGGAGCAATGGAAGCCACTCCTAGGCCATTGTCGGTTGTCTCGGCAATCGTGCCTGTTACATGGGTTCCATGCCCATTGTCATCCGTAGTGTCAGTAGAGTCAGTTGTGTTTGTTACCCCTGGACTGGTAGGCTCGGTGCTTGTGGAGGTACAAAAATTGTATCCCATGACAAAGGTGTCTGCCTCGAAATCCTCGCCATCTTCATACACCCCTGTGTCGATGACAGCCACCACGACACCGGAATCCCCACTGGTAATGCTATGCAATTTGGGGATGTTCATATACGAATTCTGCATGTTCCATTGTTCAGGATAGAAAGGATCGTCAGGTCCCACAGAGAAGGCTTGCATGGAATAATCCGGTTCCACATATGCTACTTCGTCACCGGTTCCTCCGTTGCTGAAAAAATTCTCGTTCATGGCATTTACGATTCTTTCGTAGTCATTACCATAGGATTCCAGTACCTCAGAAGGAATATGGAATGTGTCGAACGGAGCCGATTTTGTCATTGGATGGTCCATACCCCTATCTTTCCGTTCGATGGACATGCCTCCCATGAATAGGTCTTCCATGGCATGGATATCTTCCAGCCTGGCTTCAAAAAGTTGCTTGTTCGGTTCATGGGTATATCCCACGATGAATCTTGTCGGAGAATCAGTACCAAAGGTTCCTGCCTCAGTGACATACTTCGTAACCTGACCAGCTATCTGGATAGAGGCTGTCGAAGAAGAGGAGGAAATCTTGCTCGTTGCAGTGCTTGACTCTTCTACGGTTTCAAGTCCTGCCCCTGCAACATAGGAATTCCATGAGGCTGAAACCGTATAGCTAGAAGTATTTTCAATTGATGAGGAACATCCTGCCAAAATAAACAGAAAAACCGACATCAATACCAAGGTGATATTCCTTGTAGTTTTTCCATGTATATAAATACAAGTTTTTCCAGTAGCACTAGATTTTTGATTCATCTTTACTAATTTTAAAACATTGTAATTGTCGGTTAGTGTTCTTTGTATGGAAAAGATTGAAGTAATAAGAGGCAGTGCATGTATTTCTTCAGCAAATGATAAAGGTTGGGTAGGTTGATTCCTGAATGGAATCCGAGTTTGTTTGAAGATCCTGAGCTCATATTCTTTGTGTTGATCTTGCAAAAAGTCTTGGTCTTATTTGAGGATGTATGCCGTAGGGCAACTACCGATACCCGTATTGTTTGGCCAACTTCAGTATGCATAAGGTTTCAGAGAACATGTTGTGATTATGCTAATATAGTTTCTGATAAAGACAGGATCAAGAAATACATAAAATAGGCTGGAACTAATGTTCCAGCCTCCAATGATAATCAACTGATTCAATCCCGTTGCTTTTGTAAATTGCATGATCCTTTCTCGTATGATGCTTTCTGAAAAACGGATATCCAGTTTATTACCACAACAGAAAATCTTTTCCCTCTAGCCTCACCAAGGCCTCTATGAGAAAGTAGTCCCCGTAGATAATCGGTACTTGCTGGTACTCCGGATTATGGTAGGCTACCGTTCCGCCTCCGAGAATCCCGTCTGTACAAGGATTGTAGTCTGCCCACTTATCGCAGGAAGCGAGGAGAATTTTCTCTGCATTCTCTTGCCAGTATTGGGCTTCGGTGCCTTGGAGAAGGCCCAGAAAAAGGGATATGCCATTTCCTATTCCCAAGGGTTTTTCAGTCTTGAGGATGTATATGACCCTGTATTGGCAAAACAAGCGGTAGAGGTGGCAAAAAGTGCTGATAAGGTCGTTATCTTTGCAGGTCTTCCTGATTCCTTTGAATCTGAGGGATATGATAGGACTCATATGGATCTTCCCCACTGCCAGAACAGGGTAATTGAAGAGATTGTAAAGGTTCAGCCGAATTGCATTGTTGTCCTGCATAATGGATCTCCTGTTACGATGCCGTGGGTGGATAAGGTATCCTCTATTGTCGAAGTATATCTTGGGGGAGAAGGCATCGGGGAAGCTACGGTCGATATCCTTTATGGCAAGGCAAATCCAGGGGGAAAGTTGGCAGAAACATTTCCCGTACGACTTGAAGATACTCCCAGCTATCTTACGTTTCCCGGAAGAAGGCAGAAAGTGCACTATAGCGAAGGTGTCTTTGTCGGGTATCGGTATTACGATACGAAGAAGCTGGAGGTCTTGTTTCCGTCCGGCCATGGCTTGAGTTATACGACCTTTGTCTTGTCAAATTTGCGTTTGGATCGTGATTCCCTTACATCTGATAAAATACTGACGCTATGATGGAAGCAATACTGAAGTTTCTCCCGCTTCGATCGGTAAAGAGTTTTGGTAATGCCAGCAATGAGGATATCGATAGGATAATTAATGATTTTAATGCTCTGGTGAAGTAACGAAATACCTATTTTCAATCTTTTCTCCAATTCTATTTTTTATATCTGGTATTGTCAAATGATTACAACTGACAGCACTGGATTTCTAATTTGGCAAAGGGATTGAAAAAATTATATCCCCAGGAGCGTGAGGTTCTTGGCTGTAAGTTCTGTTTGAAAATAATTAATGCAATTTTTATTGACAGTGTGAAAAACGGTGGTAATCTAATAATGTTAATCGATTACGCAATCGATTAAATTTATACATATAGGTTGAAGGAACTGTTTTTCATGATTTTTAACACTTTATGACAGAACAGTTTTGCATTTTAGAAAAGGAGAAAAAAATGAAAAAGGTAGTATTGGTGTTCCTGGTTTGCTTGCTGGCATTATCATCAGGTTTTGCCCAAGGTTCAAATGAAAAAAATCCGGCTCCTGAGAATGGTGAGAAAAAAATGTCAGACATTACAATTGCATATGTCTGTTCGGATTTGAGCAATGAGATATTTGCCATGCAGGTAAAAGCCATGGGAGAATATGCAAAAACAATTGGGGTTAAGTTCATTTATAAAGCTTGCCAAACGACCGGTGATAAAATTACTGCTTGTGAAAACTACATTTCCGCTGGAGTCGATACCATCATCGTACATGTACAAGATGGCCCAGCAATGGTTTCCGTCATGCAAGAGGCTCAAGCGGCAGGAGTGAAGTTTTTCGCCTATGATACAAACATTGCAGGTGCAGATGCCTATTATGGATGGAAAAACTATGATTTAGGATATGCAATTGGCGAGAATGCTGCTAATTGGGTAAATGCCACATTTAGCCCAGATGAAACGGTCAATGCAGCTTCCTGTAATTATCCGAGTGCAAATTTCTTGATAGAAAGAGAGCAAGGATATGAGGATGCCCTGGCTAAACTTGCCCCCAATGTAAAATTCATTATCCAGGGTGTCGGTGGCACGGCTTCCAATGGAGTAACCGCTGGAGAAAACTTCCTGCAATCCGGAAAAACGCTCAACTTGGTTGTCGGTATCAACGATGGAGGATGTTTGGGCGTCTATGAAGCTTTCAAGGCAGCTCGTTATGGAAATGACAAAGTAGCGATTTTCGGATGTGATGCAACAGACGATGCTCTTGCAGCAATTGCTGAAGGAGGCGTATATCGCGGTACTATTACCACTGGTTTGATTGCTTTGGCTCCAGATTTTATCGATATTGCCGTTAATTTATCGCGGGGAAAGGCTGGTGGTGAATTTTATGGACCAACAACTCCGATCAATGCTGCAAATGTAAAGGACTATTTGAAAAAATAGGATAGGGAGATAAAAGTCGGGGAATTTTCCCCGACGATATTTTGGAGTTCCAAGTGGAAGAAAAAAACGAAACTGAAATACTATCCTTGACGAATATAACTAAACGCTATCCTGGAGTATTGGCCCTCGATGATGTTTCGATTGATGTATATCATGGGGAAGTCCTTGCATTAGTCGGTGAAAACGGTGCAGGGAAATCAACTTTGATCAAAGTAATAACTGGTGCCATCAGTCCTGATGAAGGAAACATACGTTTTGATGGAAAGGACTATACTGGATTGAATCCAATTCTTTCTCAGGAGATAGGAATTGCTGCAATCTATCAAGAATTTACCATGGCTCCGGCCTTGTCTGTTGCGGAGAATATTTTTTTAGGACAGCGTTTGAATAAAGGGATTCTCTTGAATAGAAAGTTACTGAATAAAAGAGCAACCGAGATATTGGATACACTACATGTTTCCATTGATCCAAATGAGATGGTGAAAAATCTTTCTGTAGCAAACACTCAATTGATAGAGATTGCAAAAGTCTTGGCCAAGAATCCAAAATTCATAATCATGGATGAGCCTACGGCCCCGCTTACGGGAAATGAAGTCGATATTCTTATGGAGATAGTCCACGAACTGAAAAGGAAAGGGATTACAATTGTATATATTTCTCACCGACTTGACGAAGTCTTCAAGGTTGCTGATCGAGTAGTCATATTGCGTGACGGTAAGATGGTTACTTCCAAATCTGTTGGAGAAGTTAATAAAGACCAGCTTATTTACTACATGGTGGGCAGAAAGCTTTCAGAATCATTTCCAAAAAGAGAATTGCACTATGGTGAAACACTACTTGAAGTGAAAAACCTTTCGGGGCCCAAGAATTTCCCCATTTCTTTTTCTCTCAAAAAAGGTGAGATTCTTGGTATAGGAGGATTGGTCGGTGCAGGCAGAACGGAATTGTCACGCCTTATTTTTGGTGCAGATAAGAAAATTTCCGGGGAAATATTTATCAATGGAAGAAAGGTAGAGATCAACAGTCCTCAAGATGCTGTTTCTGCAGGAATTGGACTGGTGTCCGAGGATAGAAAAAATCTTGGAGTTCTGCTACGGATGTCTATTGGAAATAATATTACCCTCCCAATATTAAAGACTATATCAAATGGACTGATTCTGGATTCTGTCAAAGAATCAAAAATAGTTGAGGAACAAGTAAAGGGACTTTCCATAGCCACTCCCAGTGTTCAACAATTGGCAGGAAAACTTTCAGGAGGAAACCAACAAAAGGTAGCATTGGGGAAGTGGTTGGCCAGTGATGCAAGGATATTGATTTTGGATGAACCAACGAGGGGGATTGATGTTGGCAATAAAAATGAAATTTATAAATTGATGTATGCATTGGTGAAGAAAGGTATGGCTATTATTGTCATTTCTTCCGAAATGGAAGAAATCCTTGGATTGACAGACCGTATGTTGGTTCTCTGCGAAGGAAAGCTGATGGGTGAATTGAAGAAGGAAGATTATTCCCAGGAAAATGTACTTTATTACGCTTCTGGAGAAAGACCCCAAGACTTGAGGAGATAGAATATGAAAAAAATCATTGATTTTAGCAAAGAATACACAATCGTCTATGTTTTATTTTTATTGGCAATAATATTCTATTTTGGCAATAATTCGTTCATCAAAGCCAGTAATTTTCTTACTATTCTTCGCCAATCCTCAATTTTGGGTATTGCTGCGATTGGTGGTATGTTTGTCATGGTCTCCGGAGGTATCAACCTGGCAATTGGGCCTCTTGTTTCAATCGTTACTGTTATTACTGCAATTCTTTGCGTTAACTTTGGAATGAATTGGGGGGGCGCAATGTTGGTTGCCGTACTCGTTGCGACGGTAATCAGTACCTTTATGGGATGGGTAATCCAAAAAACAAAAATCTGGGCGATGATCGGTACATATGCCTTTAATATAATAATTGGTGGCCTGGCTTATATTATTTGTGGGGGACTTCCAGTCTATGGTATTCCTTCTGCCTCCAAAATATTGGGACAAGGGTTTATAGGGTTTCTTCCTGTTCCTGTTTTGATGTTTGTCATAACCGCTGTCTTGGCGGCATTCTTTCTCAATAAAACCTATCTGGGAAGGCAATTTTATGCTTCTGGGAGTAATGATGAAGCTGCAAGGCTTTCCGGGATCAATACAAATCGAATCAGAATCTTTAGCTATACCATCAGTGGACTACTTTGCGGAATAGCTGGAATTGTAATGTATGGCAGAGTTGGTTCAGGGCAACCTCTTGCTGGAAATGGCCTTGAAATGGATGCGCTGACAGCGACTGTAATTGGTGGGGTAAGTTTAGCAGGTGGCGAAGGAAAAGTTTTTAAGGCGTGTAGTGGTGTCTTGTTGATTTCCATGCTGACAAATGGTTTGACTTTGATGAATATCGATGAGTACACCCAGATGGTTATTCGTGGAATAATTTTTGTGGCTGCAGTTATCCTCGATAGTTATCAACATATGGAAAAAATAAAAAGTAAAAAAATCGAAAATCCATTGGCTGAAACCACTGAAAAGTAATTTCTATATTTGGGAGCAAATCATGACGGTTAGATTACGCAATGCTACATTGCATTCTTTGGATTCTCGGATAAAAATTCCTTCCTATGATCGAAATGCGCTTTCTCCAAAGTTGGCCCATATTGGGTTGGGTCATTTTCATAGGGCTCATTATCTTTCATATCTCGAACAGCTTCTGGATCAAGGATTATATGATGGTGGAGTATATGAGATAGATATCATTCCCTCCGATGAGAAATTTATCAAGGACTTACAATCTCAGGATTATTTATATTCCTTGCAAACTATCTCAACTGACAAGAAGCAAGAGATAGAAATACGGGGAGGCATATTGAACTATGCCAATGCAAGTAAAGACCCCCAGACAGTATTGGATGTATTGGCTTCTCCTGATATAAAAGTAATTTCTCTTACCATTACTGAAAAAGGCTATTGTTATGATGATGTGCATCATAATCTGAATTTCGAGCATCCTTTGATTAAGGAGGATTTGATTTCTGAGCTTTGGCCCAGGACTGCAATTGGTTTTATTGCCAAGGCTCTTAACCAAAGATTCGAAAAGGGAAAGCAAAAAGTTGCTTTGCTGAGCTGTGACAATATCCCGGCGAACGGTCATGTCTTGAAAGTTTGTCTATTACAGTTCATTGAGAAAAAATACCCGAAGATCCTTGAATGGGTAAAACAGGACATTTTTTTCCCTTGCACTATGGTTGACCGGATAACTCCGGGAACTACAGAGGAAACTAGGAAAAATCTTCATAATTCTTTTCATCTCGATGATGCTTGTCCTGTGCATTCAGAAGACTTTATCCAATGGGTCATAGAAGACTGTCCCACACCAGAAATAAAAATGTTTTCTCAGGTTGGTGCCAGTTTAGTGCTTAGTGTTGAACCGTATGAATTGATGAAGATTCGCTTATTAAATGGAAGTCATAGTGCACTTTCCTATCCTGCATATCTTATGGGAATTACCAAGGTCGATCAGGCAATCGATAATCCTTTGATCCATTCTTTTATCAGGAACTATTATATGGAGCAAATTACCAAGTCTCTTGAACCGGTTCCTGGCATTGATCTTGATGAGTATAAAGATGTCTTGGTCCATCGTTTTGCCAACGAATATATTGGGGACAGAATTCTTCGACTTGCAAGTGATGGTTCAAAAAAAATAGCCAATGCAATTATTAAACCTTTATTTGAGTTGAAAAAAAATGATTCCCTTGTCTTGGTGTTGGCGTTTTGGGCTAGATTTCTGGAAGGTCTGGATGAACATGGCACTCCTATTCCTATTGATGATCCTCAAAAATTGATTCTCTGTGAAGTTCAGGATGATGATAAGCGATTTCTTGCTTTTATCGGCATTCAAGATGTCAGGATTCTTTCTCTTTTCTCTTTCTATCGAAAAGCAATAAGAGAGATGGGAACTGAAAAAGTGTTGCAACACTATATATCTGGGGAATTAAGGGAAATGGCTGAAAATCCAAAGAGAAAGGATGAGAAAAAATGAAATTTGAATATCGAAAATTCCTTGAACCAAAATATGGAAAAATATCACCTGGGGTCTATATGGAAAACCTAATTCCAATGGATGAAAGAAATATACCGGTTTGGCGAAAAAAATATATTTTTGATACCGTGACTACATTGAATAATTATTGGAGTAACCGAAGATGCTTCCCTGATCTTATGGAAGTGGAAACTTCAGATTTTCTTTTACCTCAAAGAGATGGTTATCAATTACCTGTCAGGATCTATAGACCGGCTGGTGAAGGATGTCATCCTATGGTATTGCTATTTCATGGTGGTGGCTTTGCTATGAATAACTTGGATGTCTATGATATGTTGGCAAGATATATAGCTTTATATGGAGAAGCTGTTGTCATTGCGCCTGAATATCGTTTGGCACCAGAATATAAGTTTCCTACTGGTTTGGAAGATTGTTATGAAACCTTGCTTTGGGCCGAATCAAATGCAAAGAATATACAAGGGGCTCTTTCTGGCATTACCGTCTGTGGTGATAGCTCAGGAGGTAATTTTGCAACTGCAATTTCAATAATGGCGAGAGATAGAAAAGGGCCAAGAATTCATAAGCAAATATTGATATATCCAGTGACCTACTTGGTTAAGGCTGATGAGCGAACTCATTCAGAGTTGGAATACGGTGAAGGCTATGAACTTGACTATGACAGTACTAAAGAATCTCTTGTGTATTATCTATCGGAAGAGAAGGATAGATTTTCAGTCTATGCCTCTCCTTTTCTTGCATCCTTGAAAGACTTGCCTCCTGCTTGTTTTATTTCAGCGGAATGTGACGCTCTTCTTGATCAGGGATTGATGTATGCAGCGAAACTTCAAGATGCTGGAGTGCCTGTTGAATATCATGTGTATGAAGGGATGCCCCATGGATTTATCAATCGTCCATATGGAAAGACTTTTGATGCCATGAATGATATTTGTAACGCACTGCCAAGAGTATAGGAAAAGAAAAAAATGAATAAAACGATGAAAGCTGCAGTAATGCTGGGAATTGGAAAGATGGGATATGTGGAAAAAATCATTCCAGTTCCCAATGATGATGAAGTGCTTGTAAGACTGGAATATGTAGGAATCTGTGGTTCCGATATGCACTATTATGAATCAGGGGCAATTGGTTCCTATGTGGTAGAACCTCCTTTTATTCTAGGGCATGAGCCAGGGGGAACCGTGGTTACCGTTGGTAAAAAAGTAAAGCATTTGCACGTTGGGGATAGGGTGGCTCTTGAACCAGGTAAGACCTGTGGCCATTGCGAGTATTGCAAGGAAGGCAAATATAATCTTTGTGCTGATGTTGAATTTTTTGCTACTCCTCCTATCGATGGCGTTTTCCAGGAGTATGTAGCACATGATGCTGCTCTTTGTTTTAAACTACCGGAAAATGTTTCAACACTTGAGGGAGCGTTGATTGAGCCCTTGGCAGTAGGTTTTCATGCAGCTAATCAAGGTGGTGCACATGTTGGGCAGACTGCTGTTGTTTTTGGATCGGGATGTATCGGTCTTGTTTCCATGATGGCTTTGAAAGCTGAAGGGGTTTCTAAAGTCTTTGTTGTTGACGTGATGGAGAAACGCTTGCAAAAAGCAATGGAATTGGGCGCTACTGCTGTTATTAATGGGGCTGCCTGTGATGTGGTTACCGAAATAATGAAGCTTACCGACAACCGGGGTGTTGATTTGGCCATTGAAACCGCAGGTAATGAAACTACGACTAATCAGGCGATTCATGCCGTAAGAAAAGGGTCCAACATTGTATTGGTAGGATATGGCAAAACAGGAAAGATCAATGTGGAAATGAGCCTTGCACTGGACAAGGAAGTTACCTTCAAGACAGTTTTTCGGTATAGGCATATATATCCTATGGCAATTGATGCCGTTGCCTCTGGCAAAATTAATTTAAAAGGTATTGTGACAAATATTTTTGGGTTTGATGATATTCAAAATGCCATGGATATGAGCGTTTCCGATAAGATGAATATCGTCAAATCAGTAGTGAAAATAGTGAGATAATGTACATAAGAGGAGAAAATATATGGCTTTATTCCATTGTCAATTATTCTCGAAGCAACTTTTTGCAAGCGTGGATGTTAATGTAATTCTTCCCTTGCCAGATTCTGGGAATTATTTTTTTAAAAGCAATATGGATTATCCCAAGGCAGATCAAAAATTTCAAACATTGTACTTGTTGCATGGGATTTCTGCTGATTATTCTGATTGGGTACGTTTTAGTGGCATTGAAAGATATGCCCAAGAACATCAATTGGCAGTTGTCATGCCCAGTGCGAGTAATAGTATGTACTGCAATTTGAAAAATGGAGGCAACTATTATAGTTTTGTGGCTGAGGAGCTTCCTTCTATGGTGCGTTCTATTTTCCCGCTATCTGATAAGCGGGAAGATAATTTTATTGCAGGATTATCTATGGGTGGGTATGGTGCCTTTAAAATTGGTTTGGGCAACCCCGGAAGGTTTCTGGCTATTGCCAGTTTGTCGGGAGGCTTGATTACTCATAAAGAAAATGATGGTAAGGATTCTCCTGTAGTGGGGTTAGCTCATTGGTTCAAATGGGTATACGGAGAAAATAATGAGCATTATGATGCAAATAATGAAGATTTGCTTTGTATAGTCAAAAATATGGTGAAAGAAGGAGCTCTGTTGCCAAAGATATACCAGTGCTGCGGAACTGAAGATTTCCTGTATTCTGATAATGTATTCTTTAGGGACGTTTTACATAATCTCAAGGTTGATGTTACGTATGAAGAGGGACCGGGAAGGCATGACTGGGATTTTTGGGACCCGTATATCAAAAAGATATTGGATTGGTTGCCTTTAAAAAATGGGTTTTCAAAGTAGTCGAGATGATATGCTATCTGCCAAATCAGATAGCTTTTTTTATAATTAAGTTTTCTGCTATAATCTTTTTAGTATAAAATATCATCAGTAAATTTACTACAAGTTTTAAAAGTACTAAAATGACAGAGATTCGTTTGGGAAAGGAGTTCATGATGAAGAATGCATCAATGAAAGATGTTGCGACGCTGGCCAACGTATCAACTGCTACAGTATCGCATGTAATCAATGGTAGCAGGAATGTTAATCTTGCTACCCAACAGAAAGTAAATGATGCAATCAAAGCTTTAGCCTATCAAGTCAACCCTACTGCTCGCAAGCTACGAAATGGTAGCTCCCGGTTGGTTGGTTTTCTTACTTCAAATCTTTCTCATTATTTTTATATAGAGATTGGTATGAGAATCGAAAGGATATTGAACGCCAATGGATATCAATTGTTTTTTGTAAATAGTGAAGAGACTGCTGAGAAAGAAAAACGAAATTTGCAGAATTACGTATTGGAAAATCTTGCAGGGTTGATCATCGTTCCTGTGGAACTTGATTGGAAATTCCTTGAGCCGATAATGGGAAAAATGCCTTGTGTTTTTATTGATAGAAAACCCATTGGTATCAAACGAGATATTGTGTTATCAACAAATCATGCCGGTGCTTTTGATGTGACCAATTTATTGCTTGGGAAAGGAGCAAAAAAAATAGCCTTCATTTGTTCTCGTTTTGATAATACTATGGCTGAAAGACTTAGTGGGTATGAAGACGCTTTACGGATGAATGGTATCGGAATAAACAAAGAGCTTGAATTCATCGGTACTGATAGACCAATGTTATATGGTGAAATAAGAATATGCAGGGAATGGGATGAATTACTTGATAAAGCTGTTTATGAGGAGAAAATAGATGCAATTTTATCTGGAAATGATCTTTTTGCATTTTATGCCGTGAATTATTTTGCCCGAAAGCATATAGATATTCCTCATGATTTGTTATTTTCAACTTTTGATAGTCCTTATTGGATGTATACTTCAAAATATCAGGTGATATCCATTTCCCAAGATGAACAGGCAATAGGCGAATATGCTGCGAAAGTATTGCTCAAAAGAATAAAGGGTGATACTTCTCCATTCATGGAATATCGGGTGAAAACAAAGATTGTTACTATAAATAAAAGTGAGTGATTATAATAATTTTAGATTGCAAAGTGTCTTTTTCTTTTTTACATAACCGAAAAGAAAGGTAAAGCGTCGATTCGGTTTATCCAAAGTGAAACAGGATTGACGACCATTCTTCTGATTTTATGCAAAATATCAAAGAGAGTTTTTTCCTTGGTTGCAAGATGAAAACCCTATTCTTGTTTTTCCTCTAGGCCACGAACCCAAGACAATATGGTTTCTAACAGGCAATCGAAGTTATAACGTCAGAAGAGGGAATTGATGTATTTTTCTTTTCTAATGCTTTGTTCAGGGATGTTAAGGATATCATCCCATTGTCCTTTTCGCTAAAGAAAGGTCAAAGAAATACATAAAATAGGCTGGAACTAATGTTCCAGCCTCCAATGATAATCAACTGATTCAATCCCGTTGCTTTTGTAAATTGCATGATCCTTTCTCGTATGATGCTTTCTGAAAAACGGATATCCAGTTTATTACCACAACAGAAAATCTTTTCCCTCTAGCCTCACCAAGGCCTCTATGAGAAAGTAGTCCCCGTAGATAATCGGTACTTGCTGGTACTCCGGATTATGGTAGGCTACCGTTCCGCCTCCGAGAATCCCGTCTGTACAAGGATTGTAGTCTGCCCACTTATCGCAGGAAGCGAGGAGAATTTTCTCTGCATTCTCTTGCCAGTATTGGGCTTCGGTGCCTTGGGTTTGTTTGGCAAGTTCAAGCATTCCACAGACTGCACACAGGGCGGCGGTGGTGTCGTCTCGTTTGGGCTCCAGGGGTGCCTTGAAATCAATGACGGGCACATATCCTGTCTTTTCCACTTCACTGATAAAATATCTGCCAATATTGCGTGCCACTTCCAGATAACTCTCTTTCTTTGTATGGACATAACTGAGTATGAACCCATATAAAGCCCAGCTCTGGCCACGGGACCAGGCAGACCCCTGTTGATAACCTTGTCCACCCAAGGTAGTCTCCAAATTTCCGTTCTCAGGATTCAAGACAGCGATATGGGCACAGGAGTAGTCGGTATTCACGATATTTTTGAGTACTGTATCTGCATGGGCCTCGGCTATGAAACGAAACCTGGGATCGCCAGTAACCTCACTGGCCCAGTAGAGAATTCCCAGGTTCATCAGGGAATCGACAATGACCCAGCCTACCTTATCGTCGTTCCAGCTTCTGATATAGCTTCCCCGTATATTAAAGCGCCCCGCCAGCAACGTTGCTGCGTGCAAACCCCTGCGTTTGGATATAGGATTTCCTGTCAATCTCCAATCCGAGACAGAACTTCCCAACCACATGAACCCGACATCATGGTGCAGTTCCTCAAACTGTTCCAAAGCCAAGTCCAGCCTGTTTTCCACCCCTTCGGCAGCTTCCCTGTACAGATTATTTTTCGTAGCATGATACAGTTGCCAGAGCATCCCTGGCCAAAACCCGTTCGTCCACCAAGCAATATCGGTTGTACCCATATCCTCTTGGTACACTCCCTCCTTGGGAATATACGGAATTTTATCTCCCAGGCGTATGCATTCAGCCTCAGCCTTTTGGGTGACTTTGTCGTAGATCTCTGTTAGTCTCGTATCAATATTCATCGTTGCATTCCTTCGGTTTTGTAAGAGAATTGGGTAAAATCGGCATACATGCCGCTTCCCGTCAAATCCTGGGCACAAAGTCCTATCATCATGCCGGTATATCCGGCACCTTCCACTGCTTCATCACTGAGAAAACTTGCATCCAGGGAGGGCCCCAATTTCATCCAGTCATCTTCCTCTTTGGTTTTCCAATATCCTTGCATCTGGTCAAAGTTGACGACTAGCCTCAACCCTATCGTTTGAGCTTCCACTCCTGTTATTGCCATTTCCCTATATTCCTTGTTCCTGCACTCTGCAAGCTTCAGGCATCTTCCTGCCTGCTCATCAAATCCCAGGCAAAGATATAGGTAATTATCTTGGTTATAGAGGCATACCATTCCGGCCACTTGGTGGAAATCCGTTGGGTTGCCTTCAAGCTTTACGGTGCTTTCAAAACAGAAATCGGTGACTTTTTGTGCAACCAGACTCTGTCTGAATCGCGAATGCAAGGATTCATACCCATACAAACGAAGCCACCCAGATCGTTTTTTCAAGGAGTATTGCCAAGGTTCCAGGGGTGAGCGAAGGGTAAGCAGATCAAACGGAAGCGTGTCAGCCGAAAAATCCTGGATAGTCTCCGTTGTCTGACCACTTGCAGACCTTTGGTCAGGAGCCAGGGTTTCCACTTCCAACGAAGGCAGTATCCCTCCTGACTGCAACCTTGGGTATTCCCCTGGTTCCCAGACAAGTTGCTGCAAAGCAGTTTCCCTTCCCAGGGTGCTTCTGTTGCAACCGGGAAGCGGCCTGCTGCAGAGATGCATTGCATACCAATTTCCCTGTGGGGTATCAAACAGACTGGCATGGCCTGCCTTCTGGAGCGGGTATTCCTTGTCAAACTTGCTGGTGAGCAAATACCCTTGGGGATCATCGACATAGGGCCCAAACAAAGAAGTCGAGCGTGATACTACCGCCGAATGCTCTGTTCCCGTTCCCCCGTAGGCAATCATGAGGTAATAGAACCCTGCTCTCTTATAGATGGTGGAACCTTCCCTGAGCCCGTCATGGGGATAGATCATCCGAGGTTTTTCCACAAGTCGTTTCTGCTTTGCATCATATTCCTGGATCTGGATGAATCCAAACTTATCATGCCCTTTCTTTCTGTAGTCCCAGTTGAGGTTGACCAAGTATTTTTTTCCGTCTTCTTCATGGAATAGGGAAGGGTCGAAGCCTGTTGAATTAAGGAAAATGGGCTCAGACCAAGGTCCTTCAATGGATGGTGAGGTAACCAGATAGTTGTGCAAATCCTTGGAGACATAGCTTTTCATGTCCGTATAGACTAGGTAGAACAAACCTTCATGCCAGCTTAGGTTCGGGGCCCAGATGCCGCAGGAAGGTTCTTCTCCTCGCATATCAAGTTGGGAAAGATGACAAAGAGGGCGCGATACCACCTGCCAATTGGCCAAATCGAGTGAAGAATGAATCTCTATTCCAGGATACCACTCGAAGGTACTGGTCGCGACATAATAGGTATCGCCAACCCGGATAGCCGAAGGGTCGGGGTGGAAACCTCTCAATATGGGATTTTTGATCGTTAGCATGGCAAGCCTTCCTTATCGAGTGTTATCGAGCCCCATAGTCTGGGTTTGCCAGTCCTATTGATTTGCAGTCCCTCTTCTGTGTGGGTAAGGGTGATCCAGGTTCCCTGGCCTTGCTCATAGGCAAAACTCACCCCGTCATCTTCATATATCCTTGTCGTCTTTCCTTGGGTATTCCCGTAGGAAAGCACTGTAAGGTCTGTAAGCTTCTCAAGTGAACTATCGGGAACATGCGAGAGAGGTGGCATGAGAGGAAGGAGAGTTCCTTCCTTGACAAAAATCGGCATAGTTTCCAGCGAACAGGTGATTTCCACCATTTTCCCACCGATATATTCCTGTTTGGTTTCGAAAGCATACCAGAGACCTTCTGGCAAATAGACTTGTCGTCCTGTCTCTTTTGCAAAGAGAGGAGCCACGAGCAAGGAATCTCCCAACATGTATTGGTCGCAGAATTCAAAGGTCCTGGTTCTGCCATACGGGGCATCAGTGGAGTCGAACTCTTTGTGTCCTGCCTTGGATAGCTTGGTGGTAAGGTCTCCGAACATCAATTCCATCGAACGTACTACCGGTATTCCTTCATAATGGTATTGGGCATAGGTGGTATATAAATAGGGAATGAGTCTCATTCGCAGATTCAGGTATTTTTTTACAATGGGGGTCACTTCTTCGAACGTCCAGGGTTTTGTCTTGTCTCCCCAGGCGTTGAGCAAGGCAAGGGGACTGAATACCACGCTCTGGATACGCCTGACCCAATCTTCCTTGTCCTTTGCCTTGCGGACCTCAGGAGTCCAGAGCAAACCCGAGAAAGAACTGTTATAGAGAGCAGTAATATATTGGCGATGGTCATACAGGTCGGAATAGAGAACAAAGGGAAGTGGAGGTGCTCCTGTCCCGCTTGCCCGTACCAGCCCAAAGGTTCGTTTTCCTTCCCTACGGAATAGATCATCCATGGTCTTTTGCATCAAAAGCCCATAGTTCTGTCTCATTTGTTCACCGTCCTGACCACTGGGAAATTGAGCCTGGGGAGGAAACATCCAGGAACAATCGGTAAGTTCACTGCCATCACATTCATCAAGTTTATAGCCACTTACCCCAAAGGCAAGATGATCTTTTGCATGCTGGTCCTGGAAGATCTTTTGCACTTGAGGCAAGGAAAAGTCGGGAGCAAGGCCGCCCCAGACTGTATGGGTCCCGCAATACGGTTCGATGGCCTTGTAGAAAGGTGCCTCGGGCGATACCCAGGCGTGTTCCCAATTGTTTACATGGATATCAAGTTGCTGCATTTCCCCAGAAAACCCCTTGGGGTCGGGGAATCGTTTTTTGTGCCAGAGAAAACTGTCTGGATAGTTCGTGCTATGCCACCCAGGTTCAAGACCCAGGACATCCAAGGGGAATCCTCTTCTACGGAATTCCTTTGCTTCGTTTACAGCTTCTTGTTGGGAATAGATTGAAGGAACCCTGTGCCAGAACCCCAAGGCCCAGAGGGGGGGCAAGGTCCCCCCACCGCAAAATAGATTGTAACGCTGTACTACCGTCTTCATGTCAGGTCCAGCAAACAGGTAGAGCTGAGCCCCTTCGCCTATGAACGTAGCCTCGACGCAATCGGAAAGCATGGTGGCTTTCCAAGCGGGGTCATCGGTGGAGTTACGGCAGACAGGAGGATGGGAACTGTCTTTTCTGACTGTTGAGCCGAGGTATAGGCTCACGATATGGCTGGTATCGACAAGAACTCCGTATCCTTTGGAAGAGACATAGAAAGGAACCGGTGCATGGGACTCCCCGGTATCTTGCTTTGGGTCACTGTTGACCCGTAAATAACGGGTTTTCCCCCTTTGCTCCACCTGCATGAACTGAAGTCCGCAACCATAGAGTTTTTCTTCGGACGTCAGAGGAAAACGGATGACTACCCGGGCTCCTATTTTTTCAATCTGCAGATCGGAAAAGGAGAACGGAAGGGGAGCCTCTTCGAGGCTCTTTAACCCTTCCTCATAGGGGGAAAACCCGAGTAGCGAAAGGGGAGAGAAGGCATCCCCTTCAAAAATTGTCTTTGCGTAAATGCCATTTGCCAACATACTCATTCCTTTAGCTCTTGACGGCACCGCTCATGATGCCATTGACGAAGTATTTTTGCAGGACGATGAAAACGATGATGACGGGAACAATGGCCACAAAGGTACCGCTGAACAACACGTCATAGCGCACCTGAAATTCACCGATGAACGAGAATATCTCGACATTGATGGTTTTTGGGTGGTTGGCCGGCATTACCATCATCGGCATGAGGAAATCGTTCCAGATTCCCACACCCTGGAGAATCAACATACTGGCAGTGCAAGGTTTGAGAAGCGGAAACACGATACGCCAAAAAGTGGAAAAGGGAGAACAGCCATCGATGGAAGCGCTCTCTTCTATTTCCTTGGGTATTCCCTGGATAAACGAACAATAGAGCAGGGTTCCGAAACTCGTAGCTCCTGCGATATAGATGAGTATGGGGGCAAGCATGGTTCCGAAAAGGCCAAAGAATCTCAGTTCCTTGAACAAGGGAATCATGTAGGCTTGGAAGGGGATCATCATGCCGCTGATGAAGAAGGCATAGAAGAAAGCCTTGAACTTGCCTCCTCTCCGTTCGATGACATACGAACTCATGGGGATGAGGGCTATCATAAAGATACAGGACGTGACGGTAAGAATCAGGCTATTGAGTGCTGCCTGGGGAATGCTGGTCTTGTTCCAAAGGTAGGCAAAATTGCTGAAATTCAGCTTTTTGGGTATTCCGATGGGATCCTTGAGTATTTCCCCGTTGGTCTTGAAAGCAGAAATCAAGGAGAAGAATACAGGGAAGAAGAAAAGAAGGGCGAGTATAAGCGTGACGACCAAGATGACAATGTCGCTTGTTTTCCACTGTTTTTGTTGGGTAAAGGTTGCTTTATCGTGCATGCTACGCCTCCACTTCGAAATGTCGGGTGAATTTCGTTTGTACCAGGCTCAAGACCAAGGTAAGCAAAAAGAGAATCATTGCAACGGCGGTTCCGTAGCCTTGCTTGCCTTCGGAGAACGCGACGGTATAAATCTGGTAGGTAAGGGTCTCTGTGGCAAAGCCTGGTCCGCCACTGGTCATGGCTACGATTTGATCGAATACTTTCAGGCCATTGATCAAGGAGAGTGTCAAATTGATGGTAAAGGTTCCTGCCAGCATGGGTACCATGACACTGAAGAATTTTCGTATCGGTTTGGCTCCATCAATATCGGCAGCTTCCAAGACATCCTTGGAAATGCTGGTCAGTCCTGCCAAATAGATGATCATGTAATATCCGGCACCTTTCCATACCATGACAAAGGTTACGCTCCAGAGAGCTAGGTCAGGGTTCCCCAACCAGTCGACCGAAGGTATGCCGATTTTATTCAGGACGAGATTTATTACCCCGAAGCTGTAATTCAGGAGAGCTACCCAGACATATCCGGTAACAATTCCCGAAAGGAGATTGGGTATGTAGAAAATGGATCGAAAGAGGGTCTTGCCTCGTCTTACCTTGTCCACGAAGAGAGCCAGGGCAAGGGCTACGATGTTCTGCACGATTGTCAGTGATACTGTAAGACTGATTGAATTTTTAAAGGCATTCCAGAATCGTGCATCGTGTATCATGTCTCTGTAGTTTCTCAAGCCTACGAATTCCATTACGGGATTCAGACCATCCCAACTGGTGAGGCTGAAATAGATGCTCATGATCGATGGCAGAATGATAAAGACAGAGAATAGTGTGATGGAAGGGACTGCCATCCAGATAGGAACCCTTGCTGCCAGGCTTCTTTTATTCTTGGTACGATTTATTGTCAATACGTTGGTATTCATGGAATGCTCCACAGATCATCCACTCCCGGCAAAAGCCGGGAGTGGATGATAAGATCGGTAGGTACAGTCAGTCTAGAGGGACTGATTGACTAATTTGGTTGGATTGAAGTCGCGGGTATCTGTAGCCCATTGGGTATCCATATCAGAAAGCAGTTGCTTGACCGTGATTTTGCCCATGATCATTTCCTGTACTTTCTTGTAGGTCCAGTTTCTGAAGGACGGGGGTAATTCATTGTCACCTACGCCAATATTCCAGCTCAATCTCTTGGGATACTTGTTGCTCATGTCCAGTATTGATTTCATGAGATCGGAGGTCTCATATTTCATGACTTCCTTGGTAGTCGGGAACGAGTTGGTCTTCTGCAAGAATTGTGCATATTCCTTGGAAGAGAAGAAGAACTTGACAAATTCCTTGAAACATTCGGCTTTGTCAGGATCGGCAGCGGCCGTGGTGTTCAGTGCCCAGCCTTGGCTGGTTGCCCCGCCATGCAGGTAGATATTCCCTTCATCGTTGGGAATGGGGAAGAATCCAATTTCAAAGGAGGGATCGGCTTCCTGGATCTGGGCAATCGTCCAGGTCCCTGTATAGACCATGGCTGCCTTTTCCGTAACCAATAGAGATACGATCTGGCTTTCCTTGGTGCTCATGAAGCCACCTTCCACATTGCCATCGAGGAAGAGATTGCCAAGGTAGGTCATTGCCTTTTCCATTTCAGGTGAAGAGAACTTGGTTTTTCCTTGGTACAGGTCAGATACCCAGTTGGGATTATCGTGGGTTACATAGTCGATGAGGTAATGGTTGAACAAGAATCCGATGTGCCAGATATCAGCGACTCCTGCTGCCATGGGAGCAATGCCAAGTTTCTTGACCTGGTCGCAAATTGCCAGGAAATCAGCGTAGGTCTTCGGTTCTTCATTGATTCCGTTCTTTTGGAACAAGGCTTTATTATAGATGATTCCATAGGGATATTGTGCAACGATAGGAGCCGTATAGACGGTACCGTAGACAGGAATAAGGGAATCAAAGAGTGGCTTGAGTTCCGAATCCAGGGGTGCAAGCATTCCTGCCCGTACAAATACCGGTACGTCGCGACATTCGAAAATGTCGGGCATCTGTCCAGAGGCATTGAGCGTCTTGAGGGAATCAAGATAGGCTCCAGTACTGATCGAAAGGTTTTCTTGCAATTTGTACTTGTCCTGGGAGGCGTTGAACGCTGTCACCATTTCATGGATGGTCTCCTTGGTTGTTGTATCTCCTGTTGCAAAGGTAATGGATACAGATTTGGGTTGTACCTTTGTATTTTCTTGCTTGCCGTTTGCAAATGCAACGGTAGAAGAAAAGAACAGGATTAATAAGGAGACTAAAAGATAATTTACTTTCTTCATAACAATGATCCTCCATTTAATTGACACTAACTGATACTTATTTATCATACTATATGTGTCAATTAGGATTCTATCATTGGTTTTCATCCTTGTAAAGAGAATGATTTAAGAAACTATTTTGCTTTTAGTAAGATTTACGCATATTAAATGACACTAATTGACATACTTTTGTATAAAACTGCGTGACATGCAAAAAAAAACATGGTATGCTTGCCATATCATGAAACAGACAAATACGAAAGAAGCCTATATTGCCGAAATCAGTAGAAGAAGTGGAGTCTCCCGGTCTACCATCTTTCGGTATTTTGCCGAGGAACCGCTCAGGGAAAGTTCTCGCAATCGTATTGCGCAAGCCATACAATCAATGGATCAGGAACAAGAGCTCAAGGCCGAAGCCCTTCCTGCTTGTACCACGGAAATCATTGTAAGCGTAAACTCGACTACCTTTGATCAATTTCAGGGTAATAGCGAGGCCCTTTCCGGAATATTGGAAGAGGCTGCCAAATGCGGGGTCCGCATTCGTCTGGAACGGGATTTCCATGGGGATCGTGCAGGAATGGGCGTGATCATTCTTGGCAAGCATGATCCTGAGGAGACTGAGGAACGTACCTTGCTCAGTGAAACAGGAGTTCCGTTCGTGGTGGTCAACCGGATGATCGATGAAGGGAATATCAGCTATGTTGCCTCGAATGTCTGTTTGTGTGCTTCTGATATGTGCAGGCATTTGGTTGCCCAGGGTTGTCGACGAGTTGTTTTCTGGGGAGAACTTGAGACCAGGGTATCGCAGGATAAATTCAAGGGTTATAAACTGGCTCTCCAGCAAGAGGGTATTCCCTATTCTCCTGAACTGGTATTCCCCAATACGGTCTCTCTTGAGGATACGATCCAGACTATCCTGACCATGAAGCCTCGTCCTGATGCTTTCATGGCAATGGATGATGAGACTGCCATCAAGATGATCAGGCTTGCAACCCAGGCGGGGTTGCGAATACCCCAGGATATCGCGATCAGTGGCATGAATGACCTAGGATCTTCAAAGAATATGATTCCATCCTTGACCAGTGTCAAGATTCCCTTCAAGAAACTTGGTAAACTAGCTCTGAAAACCCTGCTCAAGAATATGGAAGACCTTGATTATCTTTGCACCAGGGTTACCGTACGCCATACCCTGGTGGTAAGGGACAGCACGAAGAAAATCAAAGAATAAAAAGTGCCATTCCTTATGTTTTTCTCAAGACTTGTTATTGCAAAGGAGTAGGTAAGCTATGAGGAAAGTTGGTATTTACTATGCGTATTGGTGTGAAGAATGGGATACTGATTTCTTTCCTTTTATCAAGAAAGTAAAAGACCTTGGGTATGATCAACTTGAGATCAATGGCGGTACTGTTGCCATTATGACTGAAGGAGAAAGGAAACGGTTACTGGATGAAGCCAAGGCACAAGGTGTTACGCTTTCCTACGGTATTGGTCTTACTGCTGAACACGATGTTTCTTCCAAGGACGATGCTGTAAGGCAGGCAGGCCTGGATTTCATGACACAGATGATCAAGGCAGTAGGTTCCATGGGCGGTGGGACCATTTGCGGTACCGTTTACAGTACATGGCCCCGAAAATTACCGAAGGGAGAGAACAAGCAGGATTATCTGGACCGTAGCATTGAGAGCATGAAAATTCTTTCAAAAATTGCCGAGAAGGAACATGTCATTCTGTTATGTGAGGTAATCAACCGATTCGAGCAATTCCTTCTCAATACGTGCGAAGAGGCTCTCGCCTTTGTCAAAAAGGTTGATAATCCTGCATGCAAGATTCTTCTTGATACGTTTCATATGAATATAGAGGAAGATTCCTTTGGGGATGCCATTCGTAATGCAGGAAGCTATCTGGGTGGATTGCATCTGGGCGAATGCAACCGAAAGCCAGTTGGTATGGGGCGAATGCCCTGGGATGAAATCAAGAAGGCTCTTGATGATATTGGTTTTACAGGGGCTCTTGTCCAGGAACCTTTCATTTTGCCTGGAGGTCAAGTAGGTCAAGACATTGCAGTATGGAGAGAAGTAGTCAAACAGCCCAATTTGGATTTGCTGGCCAAAAACTCAGCAATCTATATCCGAGAACATCTTGCTTGAAGTGAGTTTTATACTTTTTTCACAATTCTTTCATGTCTTGCTCATGTTTATGACTTTATATAAGGGTACAAACCAAAGGGCGGAAGGAAGACTCCTTCAAAGAAGTCTCAGCCTTCCAAGGGTTTGATGGGCATGGTTCTGAACGACAGGGACCTTTGTATCGAAGCAGGAACAAGAAGCAGACTAAAATCGTTTCTCCAGCATCAGGGATACAAGGAATCCAGACAGGGCACATACCGAGAAGTGGGGAGGATTTCCCAGATTCTCATTTCCATGCATATCCAACTTTTTAAAGTTTATAAATAGAGCAAAGATCATTCACTTCCTGAATAATCCCCTTTGTGTTGGAGACAACCTAGAGGGGTTCTGCTATGGACTGGCTGAAGAAACCTTACCTTTTATTGTTACCCCTTTCAATCTGGTATGATACAGTAAGTAGAAAGATTTCTAAAAGACATAGGAAGCATTCATGAAACGTATTCGATATGGTCTTATTATTTCTGTATTATTCTCTCTTGTTGTTTTTAACCTTTTTGCAGCAGAATCCCTTAAATCGGTGGAAGAGGAGTATTATGACTTTCTTTTTCTCCTTGGCTATGCAGAGCGTCCCACCTTGGGATATCGGACTCTCAGCGATTCTACCTGGCAAGTTTCAGATAATCTTGTCTGGAAGGATATTGATTTGGGAACAAAAAGGTCTTTGGGGTCTTCTGACTTTACCTACCGTCTCTATGGACCGGAATTCTTTTCTTCCTATAACTCAGCCTATCCTTATGGTCAAAACGACGGAGCCTTGGTGCAAAGCAAGGGCTTGAACGCCAGCCTTACCGGAGGAATACGTATCGAAGGACATGGTCTTGAAGTGACTTTCAAGCCTTTGCTGGCGTTTACCCAGAACCTTGATTATCCGACGATGCCAAAAGGTTCAAGCTATGATTCTGAATATGCGTACTACTGGGCAGATATTGATAATCCCCAACGTTTCGGCGATGACCCTTATTTCCTGTTTGACTGGGGCGATTCCGAACTTCGTTACACCTGGAAGAGCTTTACTATCGGGGTGGGAACCCAGTCCATGTGGTTCGGGCAATCGTGGCTGAACCCGATGTTGCACTCCAACAATGCTGGAAGCTATCCTAAAGTGGATTTTGGTTTGAGGAAAACCGCCTTGACGGTTCCCTACCTGGGATACCTTGGTGATATAGAATTTCGTGTCTATGCAGGTATTCCCAGTTACTCCAACTACTACAAAGATGGCTACGATACCTCAGACAAGAAACTCATCACGGGACTGAATGCTTCCTATGCACCATCATTTCTTCCCGGAGTGACGTTTACTCTCAACAAGATTTTCATGACTACTTTTTCTTGGGATAATCTGGAGGAATACTTCTTGCGTTTGTTCTTTATTCCCCAGACCAATACATCGCAAGAGGATGGCAAGGCCTCCTTCAGTGCCTCCTGGGTCTTGCCCTCCGTGGGCCTTGAGCTCTACGGGGAATTGGGAATCGACGATTATGTTGTTGGTACGTATGGATATATCAGATACCCGTTCCATACCATGATCTATACCATAGGGATGAAGAAGGCAATGACCATCAATGAGGCGAAACATATCTATGGTGAGTTGTTCTTTGAATGGAATGACAATGAGATGTCCCAGGATTTCCAGTTCCAATGGCCATATACATTTTACAGCTATCCAGATCTTGGTGGCTACACCAACAATGGGCAACTTCTGGGAGGTGCTTCCTGTCCGGGAGGAAACAGCCAATACCTGGGATATCGAATCTATTATCCCAAAGGGGAGTGGATGGTTTATATCAACCGTACCAATCCTGATAATAACTATTTGTATTCCAAGATGGTCGATGAAGGAGCAAGTGCAGAAACAAATCTCTACTATTATGGCAGTTTCAAAGCAACTCTTGCCGTGGGGGTAACTACTGACTATGCCTTGACTCCTCATATATGGGTTCATGGTGGGGCCGTATATGAATTGGTTGTCAATGCGCTCTACAAGACTGATATTCTTGGTGCAAAAGTAGGACAGGATACGATATTGAATAACTTCCGAGGTGAATTTGGTCTTAAATGTAGTTGGTAGAATTGGATGGTTTATATACCCCTAAGAAAACTATTCATTGTAGATTGGTACAAGTAAATACGTTCTTAGGTTCTCTTGCTTGGGCATAACTAGGTATACTCAATAAATCGACGTATACATGTTGGAATTTTTTAGCAAGGAGTGCGTTCATCCATGAAAGAAATTGATGCTGACCAGATGAAGGAAGTCCAGCTTGCCATCCTTGCTTGTCTCGATACCTTTTGCAAAGCCCATAAGATTACCTATTTTCTTTCAGGGGGGACTTTATTGGGTGCTATCCGTCATAAAGGTTTTATTCCTTGGGACGACGATATAGACCTTGCCATGCCCCGTACTGATTATGAACGATTCATCTCGGAATTTGCTGACCCTATCTATAAAATATATTCCTTGAAGACCTCGAAACATTGCCGTTTTCCTTTTGCGAAGGTTTATGATTCAAGAACGTCTGTTCTGGAGGGATCGTATAAAAAGAAATCGGAATTTGGACTTAATATTGATATTTTCCCGCTGGATGTTGCTCCTCAGGATGTTAGTTCAATAAAGAATCTGGTCAAGCACTCTCGTTTCTATCAGCAACTACTTAAAATAAAATTGGCAGGACTTTCATCTCAATGGACCCTTGTCCAAAATTTTGGGTTGGCAGTGGGGCGTGTATGCTTGCTTCCGTTGAGCACAGCCTTTCTCTCTTCCAAGATAGATGCCCTTGCTTTCTCTTGTTCCTCGGTTCCTTCCTCCAAGATGGGTTGCATGGTATGGGGCTACAAGGAACGGGAAATCCTGGACAAGGCTGTGTTTGCTTCTACTGTTCCCGTGGAATTTGAAAAGCTTGTTTTCCCCGCTCCTGTGGGCTATCATACATATCTGTCCTCTCTCTATGGTGACTACATGCAACTGCCACCAGTTGAAAAACAGATAACCCATCACGACTTTGTCGCATATTGGAATGAATAAATAGAAGGAACGTGGAATGAACATAGCCTTGATATTTGCAGGTGGTACCGGTATTCGTATGAATAGCAAAACCACACCCAAACAGTTTCTCCCCGTGTTCGGAAAAACTATTATCCAATACACCCTTGAATGCTTTCAAAGGCATGAAGAGATTGATGCCATCTGTATTGTCTGCATCAGGCAATGGTGTGGTTTTGTCGAAGCATTGGTAAAGAAAGAAGGCCTTTCAAAAGTCAGATGGGTTGTACCCGGGGAAAGACGGCCATGGAATCACAATACATTGGTTTGCAGACTGTTTCCCTATCTTGTCCTGATGATTCCATCGTATTGTTGCACGACGGGGTTCGTCCCCTCATCGGTTCTGACCTTATTTCCTCTTGTATTCAAAGCACCAAGGATTTTGGATCAGCCATTACCGTTGCCCCTGCGATAGAGACTATCATTGAGACCAATGATAACGATGAAGTAACCAGGACAATTGACAGGAGCCTTTGCTCCCTTGCCCGGGCACCGCAGTGTTTCT
Source organism: uncultured Sphaerochaeta sp. (assembly GCF_963676625.2). Taxonomy (GTDB): domain Bacteria; phylum Spirochaetota; class Spirochaetia; order Sphaerochaetales; family Sphaerochaetaceae; genus Sphaerochaeta. The sequence goes on along the minus strand of NZ_CAXXYB010000004.1, from coordinate 587,227 downwards.
ACCTGTCTGAAATTCTTTCTGCCCATGACAATGCCCTTGAGTCGGGGAATTATTCCTTCATTGATTCTGCCTCCTTGATGCTAAGTCAAGGCAAGCTCTTGCATACTGTCCAAGGTCCTGCTGACAATATCAAGATAACCACTCCCATCGATTACTATATCTTCAGGGCAATTCTGGAAGCCAGGGAATCGTCCTTGGTATTCGGGGTCAACTGATATGGCAGTTTTTATTTCTTCCCAGGAAAAAGAAGACCTAGCCTCAATTGCATCCTATGCATCACTTGACACCTTGGCAGGCAAGACTATATTGGTCACTGGCTCTACTGGCCTGATAGGTTCAGCCCTGATCAAGGGAATGGTATTGTATGGGAAGACTCATGCTAGGCCCATCACAATTATTGGACTTGCCAGAAATGAAAAGAAGGTCAAGGAAGTTTTTGGATCCTTTCTCGACTTTGCTTATCTTTCTTTCGTTTATCAGGATATTCACTTTCCTTTATCCCTTGCTGTTCCCGTGGACTATATTGTTCATGCAGCCTCGGTTACCAGTTCTTCGTTTTTTATCTCCCATCCTGTGGAAACCATTGAAACCACGGTCTTGGGTTCCTTGAATGTCCTGGAATTCGCCAGGGAACAAAAAGTTTCATCCTTGGTATATCTTTCTTCCATGGAAGTGTATGGAAGGGTGGGAGAATCTGAAGAGCGCACAACAGAAGATACGCTTGGTTCTCTTGATATCCTCAATGTCAGAAGCAGTTATTCCGAGAGCAAGCGAATGGCAGAATGTATGTGTCGATCCTATTACGAAGAACATGGGGTTCCTGTCAAGATTGCCCGTCTTGCCCAGACCTTTGGACCAGGAATAGGGGCGCAGGACAACCGGGTTTTTGCCCAGTTTGCCAAGAGCGCTCTTACAGGGCAAGATATCGTTTTGCACACCACAGGACTATCGGTAGGCAACTACTGTTATCTACCCGATACTATCAAAGGTATTATTACCTTATTGGTCAAAGGTGCCTCAGGCGAGGCTTATACAATAGTCAATGAGGATACCAGTATGACTATTGCAGATATGGCTTCCTTGGTTGCAGAAAAGGTTTCCAAGAATTCCATCAAAGTGGTATATGATGTACCGCCTAAAGGCATAAACCTGGGATATGCTCCGGATACCAAACTCAGATTAAGTGCAAAGAAGATGAATGGTCTTGGATGGCATGCAGAGGTAAATCTTGAACAAGCGTATCAAAGGCTTATTACTGGTTTACGAGAAGCAGCGGAGTTCCAAAAAGAAAGAATATAAAGAAAAAATGATTTTGTATTTTCCATAGTTTTTTCCCTGTGACTGAGCTTTGTTAAAGTTTTCTTTGTTTGATATGCTATTTAGGGAAATATGTGAAATGCATCTAGGGTGCGCTGGAAGAGGGGTGTTGGGTATACTTTGCATAAGAGCCGTATGTATCCCCAAGTGTTTTGAGATAAGGAGTATCTTGTTCTATGCTAGAAATTCATGTTAGGCAGTTGAAAGGAATCCCGCAAACTCTCTATATAGGTTTTGTCTTGAATGTGGTATTCAATGAATATAAATAATAAAATTGCAATAGTGATAACAGGAATGTCTTTCGGGGGAGCAGAACGAGTAACTGCATATCTTTCAAATTATTTCATTGATAATGATAAAGATGTATATTTGATTTCCCTTACAAAAACTGAACTGGCTTATCCTCTTTCTCCTAAAATTCACTATATTCAATTGAAACCCTCGGAAAAGAAAAATCCTTTGGTCCGATACTCCGTTCTTGTTAAGCAAATCAGGCAAACTATAAAGCAAATACAACCAAGCCTTGTTTTGGGAATGATGTCCTATAGTGGTTCTTTGACGGCTTTTGCCTGTGCAGGTTTGCATATTCCTGTACTTTTATCGGAAAGGAATGATCCCTATACTACCCAATCCTTTAGTACTATTGAAAAAAAAATAATACGATTTGCTTACCATAGATTTGCCTATCGGGCAGTGTTCCAAACCGAAAGCGCGAAGACTTATTACTACAATAAAAACAGTGATCGAGGAGTGGTCATTCCCAATCCTTTGTATCTGGAAGATTTGCCTGTACCTAATGAAACGATCAATAGCACAATGGAAATTGTTTCAGCGGGAAGGCTTTCCAAACAAAAAAATCAACAGTTACTGGTAAGGGCCTTTTCCTTTGTACATAAAGAATATCCTGCAAGTACGCTTACCATTTATGGTGAGGGTAATCAACGCAAGGAACTTGAGCAAGTCATATCTTCGCTTCATCTGGAAGCTTCAGTATTTTTGCCAGGTATTGAAGCTTCAATCTTCCCTAAATTACAAAAAGCCCATATTTTTGTCATGTCCTCGAATTTCGAGGGAATGCCCAATGCTTTGATAGAAGCAATGGCAATGGGATTGCCTGTCATTACTACGGATTATAGTGAAGGACGAGGAACCTTGGTGATAAATAATGAGAATGGCCTACTCGTACCCCGTAATGATGTGGAAGCCCTTTCCCGTGCGATGATCTCTCTTTTTGAAGATTCTTCCTTTGCCTTTAGGTTGAGTAGAAAGGCACTGGCTATTCGGCAAGAACTTGACAGTAAGGAAATCTGTAAACAATGGTTGTCTACGATTGACCATACAATTGCACTGTATGCCAATAAGTAAAAAAAATAAATTCATATATGAGGTATCTCTTGAATCATGAGGATACTATACTGGTGGACGGATATTTTTATATCAATTTGCGACTGTTATAGGAAAACGAAAAAACAATGAAGTCATTTTATAAAAAATTTTCATGGTTATGTGATATTTCTCTTTTACTGTTTCTAGGGGCTTTAATGGCTTTTGGTCCAGATAATTATAAAGTATTTATTCCTTTCGAAGTATTTTTTCTTTTGGTTTTCAGTATCAGGTTTATCATAATGAAGTCAAGGTTCACTACTTTTACTTTCTGGAGTATTGGATTTATTTTTCTTTCTTTCTGCTCTGTATTCTATGCACTCGATCGTTCTTTGGCCATGGCGCAATCGATTTCTGTTGTTCAGGTAATGCTTTTTGCCAATTTGACCATACCCTATATGCTGGAATCAAAAAGGAATTACCTGTTTTTCCTTAAAGGAATAGTTTTGGAGGCCTGTTTTATAATTATCCACCTATGTTTCGTGACTTTGTTCCAAGGCTTTCTTACAGAAAGATTTGGTGAGACTATTGGTATCAACCCAAATGTCGTGGGTTATAGCCTTACTATTTCCGGTTTGATTGCACTGTTTCTTTTTTAAATTCAAAAAAATGGTATTTCGGGAGTTTCGCTGTGCTTTTTTGTTTTTTCAGTTTATTTTCGGGTTCCCAAAAAGTTGTGGCAATTCTTGTAATTGGCATTACCTTGTTGATCATCCTATCTCAAAAAACTTTTCTTCACTCGTTTATTGCTTTTTGTCTGTTATTCTGCCTGTCATTGTTAACCTTATATATTTCTTTTCATTGGGATCTTTTGTATCGAATTTTAGGGAGTCGTGTTTCTTCTTTTCTTGCTTTTTTTACCGGAGGCAATTCTGATGGAAGCCCGTTGGTTCGTATGGAAATGATTCAACATGGATGGGAAATGTTAAAACAGAAGCCTCTTTTCGGGTGGGGCCAGGGTGCCTTTACCTCAATTGGAGGATATGGCTTCTACGCGCATAATAATTACATTGAATTGATGGTTTCCCTGGGAGTTATCGGGACTCTTTGGTATTACTCGCTTCCTTTTATAATTTTGGGTAAAAGTGTGAAAGCCTTCTTCAGCATAGAAAGACAGGCTGCTGGCATTCTTTCAATTACATTTATGGTTATCATGCTAATCGACAATTTTGGAAGGGTAATGTTTAACGATGAACTTTCCACTATTGTGCTTGCTCTCTGTTATGTAGGTATAGCCAGAAAAGATTCAAGGATTGGAAAAACTTTTGAGCTTGTTTCCCGAAAAACTAAGGAATGGGCAAGAAGTCCGAATCTCATTGTCTTGCATATGCTGAAATGGAAAGTTGCCCGGCTTCTTTCAGATAAGGCGTTTGTAACCATTAAATACCGTATGTCGCTCAAGAAGAAGTTAAATCTCGAAAACCCAAAGACCTATAATGAGAAACTCCAATGGCTGAAGCTCTATGATAGAAAAGAGACCTATACCAAGCTTGTCGATAAATATGAGGTAAGAAAGCATATTGCCAATACCATTGGATCTGAGTATCTTATTCCCCTCATTGGTGTTTATGACAGGGTTGAGGATATTGATTTTGATTCGCTTCCTAAAGCCTTTGTATTGAAACCTACCCAAACTTCTGGGGATGTAATCATCTGTAGGGATAAAGCCACGTTAAACTGGGAAGTTGCCCAGCATGAGATGCATTCCTGGATGGGAAAGAATTATTATTGGTATGACAGGGAATGGCCATATAAAGATGTCAAGGCAAGAATAGTATGTGAACAGTTAATCGAAACACCTGATGAAAAGCCTCCTAAGGATTATAAGATCTTCTGTTTCGATGGAGTACCTAGGTTTGCTTTTGTAGCTTCTGATCGAGGAAAAACAACGAAATTTGATTATTTTGATGTTGAGTGGAACCGAATGCCCCTGAGACAGCATTATCCCAACAGCACCTATGATATTCCCAAACCCCAGCAATGGGATAAAATGCTTTCCCTTGCAAAGGTTCTATCTGCTGGGATGTCTCATGTACGTGTTGATTTCTATATTGATATGAATGAGAATATCCTTTTTGGTGAATTGACATTTTTCCATTTCTCGGGTTTTGTTGAATTTGAACCTGATTCTTATGATTTGCTTCTGGGGAACTGGTTGAACCTACCAGAAAAATTTGACTAAAATGATAGCCTTTGGAGAGTTGTTTCATTCATTGGGATTTCCCATGGAATCGCTTTGGGTTTTAGTGTATTGAGGGGTTATTTTGCATGACGAATAAAAAAGTTCTCAAAAACTCACTCATCTATACGTTTAACAATATCTTGTTGAAAGCCTTCAACTTCTTATTGCTGCCTCTCTATACAGCCTTTCTGACTACTACCGATTATGGGGTAACTAACTTACTAGCAAGTTTTTCATCGGTGTCCACTTATATCATTGCTTTTAGCTTGTATTCTGCCATTATTCGATTTTATGCTGATTACAAACAGGATCCTGAAAAAGTTAAAACGTTTTTTGGAACGATTATCTGCTTTGTTTTTCTTTCAGGGTGCGTCTTTTTTATCTTGGCCTTATTGCTTAGGAAAGTTTTATCGTTGTTCCTGTTCCAGGGAATTGATTTTTATCCTTCGGTATTCATGGCCTTGATAGCTTTGATCTTTACCAGCCTTTATACCCTTTACCAGAATATCCTGAAGGGAATGCAAGAGGCAAAAAAATCAGCACTTGTCAGCATTTCCTATTTTCTTTTACAAGTCCTGCTGAATATTGTCTTTGTCGCTTTCCTGCGATGGGGAGCGAATGGGGTCTTGCTTTCCCTTGTCATTTCCAGCACTTTTGCTTGTATTTGGATGCTTATTGACCTGAAACGTTTACATTTGGTTCGTTTCTGCATTGATAAGACTATTTTAAAAGAAACCCTTCGCTATTCCATTCCAATTATTCCTCATAACCTTTCGACTCAGATAGCCCAGTTCGTTTCCCGGGTTTTTATCAACGGGACGTCTTCATTGGCCACTGTCGGTCTTTTTAGTCTGGCAAGCAGGTTCGGTTCTCTTGCTGATTTAATCCAGAGTTCCGTGAATGCAGCTTTCCAGCCATGGTTTTATGAACAAATGAATAAAAAGGGAGTGGATCGGGAACAAATAGTGGAATTATCCAATGTCTTGGTTTGGTTTTATAGTTTCCTCTTCCTTTGTGTAGGGCTTTTTTGCCAGGAATTGATTTCTCTTATGGCCAGTTCCCAATATCAGGAATCGTGGAAATTGGTTCCTTTGATTGTGATTACTTTTTCCATAAAGACACCGTACTATTTTTATATAAACATTTTGTTTTATTATAAAAAGGCTTCCAAATATATCTTCACTGCAACGGTCTCCAGTAGTCTGGTGAATGTGGTCTTGTCCTACTTTCTGATCAAGAAATATGGAATGTATGGATCAGTTGCCGCTGATGCTATTTCAATGGTACTGCGTGTGGGTATCATTGTCTTGATTGCAAATAAATTTACCAAGATAGGGTATAGCCTTTGGTATTTTATTAAATTGACAGTGCTTACTGTATTGTTCCTTGGTGTTGGACTTTATTTTAGCTATACCCGTTTTGCCAGCGTCCTTTCCCTTCGTAACAGTCTTTACAAGATAGTTGTGCTTTTTGTTTTTCTTGTAATTGTATATTTGTCAAATAAGGGTTCAATTAAGGGTACTCTAGAAATATTAAAAAGGAAGAAAGCAGGAAAGGTCAATGAATAACAAAATAAAACTTCAGTTATGTTTGATGCGTTGCCTTCATGCTTTGCTTCCCTTGGATCATCGAAAAGTTGTGTTTTGTAGTTTTTCTGGGGGAACCTATTCTGATAATCCCAAAGCAATATCCGAACGATTGCATGAATTATATCCATCTGCCAAGCAAGTCTGGCTATTCAATGATCCAAAAGAAAAACAGGTTATGTTGCCGCAATATATACAGGGTGTAAAACGATGGAGTCTTCGTGCCATCTATGAACTTGCAACGTCACGTGTCTGGGTTTTTAATGATACGCAACCTTATTGGGCATATAAAGGAAAAAATCAGGTCTATATCCAGACTTGGCATGGAGATAGAGGATTTAAAAAGATATTGAATGATTGTCGGCCAAGAACCAAGAAAGACCAATTGCCTGAAACCAAAACTTGTGATTTAGCGATTGCGGGTTCCGATTTCGGTGAATCAATTTTTCGTTCTGCTTTCCGATATACAGGAGCAATCCTTAAGACAGGAACCCCTCGGAATGATAAATTGATAGATATTGATGTAGAAACAATTCTTCAGAAAAAAAAGGAACTGCATCTTGATGCTTCTTGTAAATATCTTCTCTATGCCCCAACGTTACGGAGCAAAGCTTCGGAAACAAAGCAGGATCAAGCAATACAACAAATAGACTTGATAGAGGTTCTTGCTTTCTTGGAAAAGAGTACAGGAGAAAGATGGAAAGTGTTGGTTCGTGCCCATAACAAAGTAGTAGGCTTAAGCGGAATTCCTGAATCAGAAAAAATCTTGAATGTATCTCATTATGAGGATATGGCTGACTTGCTTCAGGTATCTGATATCTTGATTTCTGATTATTCTTCAAGTGTTGGTGATTTTGCCTTGACCAGTCGTCCGATTATTTTATTCCAGGATGATAGGGAGAGTTATCTTGAACATGACCGGACGTTCTATTTTGATCTTGATACATCTCCATTTTGGATTGCCCAGTCACAAAATGACTTGGTATCGATACTTTGTGATCTACCGAATCGAGATAGCAAGCAGAATTGCCAAGAAATACTCTCTTTCTACAAGACCCATGAATCAGGCCATGCCTGTGAAGATACTTGTAATTTTATTATTGAGAAAATTCACTAGACACAAAATATCTTTTGGATAGTTTGGATTTGTTGACACTTTTGCTTCCCCGAGGCAGGAACAGATAAAGTATGCTATAATCCAGAGACTATAGGGAAAGTTGGTACGTTTTGCTATGTTGAGGATACTGATTCCTTGTTTCTATGAGGATACCTATGTAATTCGGGCATTTAGGGAGAAGATAATTGGAACTGCTGAATCAACAAGTAATGAAAGCAAAAAACATGAAAGCTGTTTTTTCTCTCATATGGGATGAAGCAGGTATTTCTCGTGCAGAAATTGCAAAGAGACTTTCCTTGAGCAAGACCACCATATCCTCATTGGTTGAGGAACTCATTCAAAGGTCTTTTATCGTCGATACAGGAAAACAAGCTACCACTTCGGTAGGAAGACGTCCTTCTTCATTATTTGTAAGACAGGGAAGTCATTTTGTCCCGGTAATCACCTGGACCAGAAATACCATAGATTTCCAGGTCCTTGATCTCAACGGAGAGACTGTTTTCACGCAGGTTGAGCAGATTTCCGATAAAGATCAATTCGTTTCCGTGACGAGCAGGAATCTGAAGGCAATCTGTGCAAGGAAGGCCTTCAAGGATAAGATTTTGGTATGCTGTCTGGTCCTGCCAGGAATGATAGACTCCTTTCATAATGTTCTCTATTCAACTACCTTGGGAATGTATGACCATGATGCCAATGCGATGTATGAAAACGTCCATAAGGCTTGCAAACAATATCCGTTTGCAGTTCTTCAGGATACCGCTTGCTATGCCTATGCCGAGAAGATCTATACAACGATCAAAGTAGAGGACTTTGCCTTCATAAACTTTAATATCGGTATTGGGGCAACCCTGTTCGTCCAAGGAAATATGTTGGGGAAAGCAAACGGTGCCTTTACACAGTTTGGTCATTATTCAGTGAACCCCCAAGGGGTCGCTTGTGCTTGCGGAAACAGGGGATGCCTGGAAAATGAAATTGGTGAGAGCAATTTGTCAACACGTTTCAGGGAATTCTCTGATGGAACCGATGGGGCTCTCCCTGAATACCTGACCTATGAGGATTTGGGAGTGGCTATTGAAGAAGGAAATGAGACAGCAAAAAAAGTGGTCATTTCCTTGGCTTCCGATTTTGCCCAGGCCTTACGGAATGTGGTATGCATCATCAACCCCCGACTTATCATACTGGGAGGCAAATGCCAGCATCTGGGAGAACTGTTTCTTACCCAGGTCCAGACTTCGCTACATGCCCAAGGTTTCAGCCAGATGTCAGATTTTACGCTCATCCGGTACACCAATCTGGATAGCAATGCCTATTTAAAAGGTGCAATGCGCTATTTCTTCGATACCTATTATGACTTCTCTGATGTTACCGACAGTTCTTTGTTCATAGGCTGATGTTTAAAGATCTTTATCTGTCGTAACTTGATGTCATTTCAGTGTCTGTAAAAACAAAAAGATAAAGATTGACAAAACAACGACCTAGTCCTACAATTAATTTAATTAGTAAAGACAGTGGACTTATTAATTAAAGGAGTGAGTCGTGTTGAAGGTTGGACTGATAGGATGTGGTGGTATGGGAAATACGCATAATAAGGCCTTGAAGGCCTTGTCCCAAAACCATGAGGTTGCAGTCGTTGCCCTGGCCGATTGTCGGAAGGATTTCTTGGACAAAGCCAAGGAACTATGGCCTGAAGCCACAACCTATTCATTGGGTTTTGATTTGATCGATACCGAGGAACTTGACGCCGTACATATTTGTCTTCCCAGTTACCTGCATACAGAACATGCGCTCAGGGCCATGGACAAAGGGGTGGCTGTTCTCATAGAAAAACCCGTCTGTATTACCGAAAAAGATTGCAAGAGATTGATGGAAGCGCAGAATCGTACGGGCGTAAAAGTCATGGTCGGACAAGTCCTTCGATTCTTTGAGGAATATAAATATCTCAAGAAGGTCACGGACTCCCAAAAATACGGGAAGTTGCAGACAATAGAGATGGGACGCAAAGGTGGGGATGTCCTTTGGGGATTCGAGGATTGGTTCCATGACGAGAAAAAGAGCGGTTCTGTCATGCTCGATCTCCATGTTCATGACGTGGACTTTCTCCGGTACCTGCTGGGAGTGCCTTCGTCTCTTTCTGTCAAGGCAGATCGACTGGCGAGCGGCTTGATAAACCATGTGCGTACCGATTATCGATTTGGTGACATTCCGGCATCAGCCGAAGCTCTTTGGGATGTATCTCCGGATCTTCCGTTTGAAGCATATTTTATAGCATCCTTTGAACAAGGCACCCTGGAATTCAGCAGTAGGCGAAAACCCACCTTGGCTTTCAAGCCAAAAAAAGGGGAGATCCTCTATCCCTTGACCGTCATGGAAACCGAGTACCAGAAAGAAGACACCGGTCTCAATATCGAAAGCCTCGGACCTTATTATCAGGAAGTCAAATATTTCATTGGCTGCTTACTCAAGGATTTGCCCATTGAACAGGCTACCCTTGAGGACGGAGTCGAAGCGGTACGATTGGTGTTCTATGAGCAATCGCTCGTGGACGAATGAGGATATCCAATCTTCCACAGAAGATTGAAAAGGAGAAAATTGTGAAAAAATGGATTGCATCGTTCATGGTTTTGGTTTGTGTCCTGGTCGGAATCTCGGCAAATGGACAGAAAGCTACAGGGAGTACCGAATCCGGGGAGGGTGGAATTGTTCTCCAGGTTTTCGATGCCCATGCCTACGGCTTGGACCAATATGCAGAAATGGTCAAGAAATTCGAGGCCAGTCACCCTGGAGTTACAGTAGAAGTACAACACGCCCCCAATGACAGTCAGGCATTGCTCCAGTCAAGGGTAAACTCCAACGATATCCCTGATGTTTTCGATGTGGAGTCAGGCACCCAAGCGAGAAATTACTACGAATATGCCTATGATTGGTCCAATGATGCCGCCGTCTTGGCCAAATTCAAGCAATCAGCCTTGGACACCGGTCTTGATGCACAGGGAAAGGTCATGTCCCTGCCCTGGACCTTTGAGAATATGGGTTTGATCTACAACAAGGATTTGTTTGCCAAAGCTGGAATTACTACCTTGCCCCAGACAATGGATGAACTTGAACAGGCCTGTATCAAATTGCAAGCGCAAGGCATACCGGCCTTTGCCCTCGCTTCCAAGGAAACCTGGGTTCTCGGGCAGGTTGCCACTCATTTCATGATGGACAAGAAATTGGGAGCAAAAGGAGTAGTGGAGGCATTGAATGACGGACAACTGAAATTTGCCGACATGAAGAATTTACCTAATCTTTTTCGGTTCCTGGATCTTGTAATGAAATATGGCGTCAATAAACCCCTTGAAGTCGATTGGGAGACTTCCGAAAACAAGATTGCAAATAATCAGGCAGCCATCATCCATATGGGAGATTGGTGCCAATCGACGCTGGATTCGTTCAATCCTGATGCAAATCTTGCATTCTTGCCCTTCCCTGTAAGTGAAGATCCCAATGATGCCACTCTTCTGTCCTCTTGTAACTGGACCTACATCGTGAACAAGAATTCCAAACACCTGGCCTTGGCCAAGGAATATGAGGAATATATTCTTTCTTCCACCGAAGGTCTCAAATGGATGAGCGATGGTGTCGGCGCTGTGCCTGGGGCAAAGACGGATATGAAGATCAGGGGTTATCTTGCCAATGATGCAAGCACCTACCTTACGGCGGGAAAAACCAATGGCTGGATTCATACCAGTACCCCCCTTGGGTATTATGATCTTCTTGGCGGGGATCTACAGGCGTATATGATCGGCCAGATGTCCGAAAAGGATGTTATCGAGAGTCTTCAGCAATTCTGGGATGCTGCTAGATAACTGAGTTTTTGGTGGTTGTCTTCCTCTCTTGGAAGATGGCCACCATCCGATTAAAATAAAAACAATGAAACAAAAAACCATAACTGACAAACTGATTTTCGGCGTATTCGTCTTTCCTGCCCTGGCCTTTGTGCTCTTTGCGACCGATATACCGTTTTTGATGAACCTGTATTATTCTTTTTTTGACTGGAATGGTATCGGCAAGTCAATGGTCTTTGTCGGGTTATCCAATTTCATCAATACCTTTGCCAATGATTCCCTCTTTTGGAAATCGGCACTCTTTACACTCAAGTTTTCCCTGTTTTATGTCATCATCGTCAATATAGCCTCCTTAGCTGTTGCCCTTGCCTTGCAACAGAACAAGACGTTCTCGAATCTGGGAAGGGCCCTGTATTACATTCCCTATATCATCAGCCTGACGGCAATCGGACTTATCTGGAAATTTATCCTGGGACCAGGGTTTGATGCTTTGTATGCACTTACCGGAGCCAGCGTGTTTGGTATAAGCTGGTTAGGCATTCCCAGTTACTCCTTCATTGTCATCGTAGTGATGACGGTCTGGCAGACCCTGGGGTTTTATATGATCAATTACATCGCCGGATTGATGTCCGTCCCCAAGGAGTTGCTTGAAGCTGCAACCATCGATGGAGCGAATCCTTTCCAGCGATTCAGGCATGTGACCCTCCCGATGATCATGCCCGCCATCAGCATATGTCTGCTTACTTCCCTTACTTTTGCTTTCAAGCTGTTCGATATCATCCTGGTCTTTACCAAGGGTGGTCCGGCAAATTCGACGGTAACGGTAGCCTATAATATATATAAGGAAGCTTTTACGAAGAGTAATTATGGACTTGCCACTGCCAAATCCCTCATCTTTGTGGTTTTTGTCCTGCTGGTAACTCTCATCCAAATGAAAATTACTAAAAGCAAGGAGGTAGAGGCATGATAAAACATCGTAAACCAATGCCGATCGGAAAAATCCTGGTGATGGTAGCCTCTTTCTTCTGGCTCGTCCCGTTGATCCTCATCTTCATCAACTCCTTCAAGCCCTATAATGATATGTTGCAGCATTTCTTGGCTCTGCCCAAGCAATGGTCCCTGTCCATGTACTTCGAGACTTGGAATAAATTCGGGTTCACCCACCTGATGGGAAATACTGTATTGTACACGGTAAGCACGGTCCTTTTGGTGCTTCTGGTTGCCCCGATGAGTGCCTATAAGCTTTCGCGGACCAAGTCACGTTTCAGCAAGTTTTGTTTGCTTGCCATCATCATACCAATGATGGTGCCCTTCCAGTCGTATATGATTTCCCTTACCAGGATTGTGAGTTCAGTAGGGCTATCAGGAACCCGGATAGGATATATACTCGTATCGACAGGGCTATGTGTCCCCTTGGCAGTGTTCATGATCCATGGGTTTGTCAAGACAGTTCCCTATGAGCTGGAGGAATCGGCTTGCATAGACGGAGCCGGAAAAATCAGGACCTATGTGCAGATTGTCCTGCCTTTATTGCAACCTATCTTGGTAACGGTCATTGTCTTGGATGCCTTGGCAACCTGGAACGATATCATTACCAACCAATTGATAGTAGGAGGGAAGGTTGCGGCCATGAATATACAAAATTCGTTGTATATGCGGTTTTCAGCCCAGACGGCCGATTGGGAACATGCCCTTCCCGGTATCGTGATGTCCATGATTCCCAGTCTCATATTCTTTGCGTTGATGCAGAGGAAAATTATCAGTGGAGTGACAGCCGGCTCGGTCAAGGGTTGACTTTCAATAAGGAGAAACTATGAAAATTGGTGTGATCGTATTGATGACGAAGGATACCGATATTGAAAAGAAGTTTGCCCAAGTAAGGGACATGGGAATGGATAATTGCCAGTTGGTCTGCTGGGATTCCCTTGCCCTGAATGAAGGCATGGCAGAAAAAATACGCAAGGCAGTTCTTTCTCAACACGTGGAGATTACTGCCTTCTGGTGTGGCTGGAATGGACCGAAGGTATGGGACTTCTATGATGGGCCCCTAACTCTGGGCTTGGTTCCGGCAGCCTATAGGGGGCAACGCCTGGAGACTTTGTTGCAAGGTTGCGATTTTGCAAAACTGATCGGCGTGAAGGACGTGGTTACTCATGCAGGATTCCTGCCCGAGAATCCCAATGATTCCCAATATGGAGAGGTACTGGCCTCCTTGAGGATGTTGGTGGAAAAATGCAAGGAGAATGATCAGTGCTTCTTGTTTGAGACCGGGCAGGAAACCCCTGTTACCTTGAAACGGGTGTTACAGGACCTGGGAGGCGAACATGTGGGCATCAATCTTGATCCTGCCAACTTGTTGATGTATGGCAAGGCGAATCCCTTGGATGCCCTGGATGTTTTCGGAGAGTATGTGAAGGGAGTCCATGGAAAGGACGGGAAATATCCTACCGATGGGCATCATCTGGGTGATGAAGTTCCCTTGGGCAAGGGAAAGGTCGATTTTCCCCGTCTCATAGCCAAATTGAAAGAACTGGGCTATGACGGTTCCATAACCATTGAACGGGAAATTTCAGGGGATGAACAGATCAAGGATATTCTGGAGGCAAAGAAGTTGCTGGAGCAATTGATCTGAACAGTCTATGATATAAAAAAAGGGCAAGGATTTTTTCCTTGCCCTCTATCTGTTTTTACAGGTTGATCAACACCCGGAAGGATCCTGGCCTAACGGAATGTTCGAAAGCTTTTTGGGCATCCTCGATGTCATATTCCCCTGACAGGAACGGGGAAACATCGATGATACCAAGACTCAGCAATCTGGAGGCGATCCAGAAAGCTTTGCTTGTCGGGCTATAGGAACCGGTAATGATTTTTTCGGAATAGTGAATGGCATTGGGATTGATGGTGATGTCGAGATCAGGGTGGAAGGATCCATAATAGACGATTCGTCCCCGTTTTTTCAAAACTCCGAGGTATTCCTGGGCCAATGAAGCCATGGTGGTGGTTATGAACACCACGTGGGCTCCCTGATTTTGCGTAAGACGCAAAATTTCTGCCTTGGCATCGATCTCAAGGGGGTTGATGACCACTGATGCGCCCATGCGCTTTGCCAGCTCGGCTCGTTCCTTGTCTATCTCCACGACCAACACCCGTGCCCCTCTCTTTACTGCCAAGGCAATATGCAATTGTCCCATGATACCTGCGCCCACGACCACGACATCCTCAGATAAGGTGATATTTGCCTGTTCGATGCTATTGATGCAGCAAGCCAGGGGTTCTGCAAAGGCAGCAAACCGCAGATCCATAGTTGGATCGGGAAGTGCATAAACACGGGCTACCGGCAAGCAAATATACTGGGCAAGCCCACCGCTTCCCGAAATTCCGTCATACACTCGTTTTTTCGTCTTGCCTGTGCAAAGGTTGTCATCTCCGCGATAACAGGCCTCGCAATGGCCACAGCTATCCAGGGTTTTCATGACCACAGGGTCTCCGACGGAAAAGGAAGTTACCGTATCCTCCGGGATATACGCTACATGTCCGGAGACTTCATGTCCCGGGATAAAGGGATAGGACGATTTGGACATTCCATTGAATATACGTTGCTCCCAGGTACAAAGCAGGCAATGTTGAATCCTGATCACGATCTCCCCGGGAAGAGGCTGGATCATCGGCACTTCCCTGACTGATACCTTTCCGACTTCCTCTACCGCTACGACTTTCATTTTCTTGGGCAATGTTTCCATATATATACTCCCTGTATCCGATTTTTTCACAGAACTATTTCCTTGGCAGTCTTTCCTCCATGGACGAGCTCGACCAAGGCTTCGACCACTGCCTTCGGATCTGGGTGTTTCCATACATTCCTTCCGATGGCGACCCCTGCGGCCCCTACCGAGATTGCATTCTCTATGCATTCGAACAGATCCGTAAGGTCCTTGGTCTTCTCCCCGCCCAGGATGACGAGAGGCTGGTAGGAGGCGTCGACCACCTTCTTGAATTCCTCGCGAGTCCCTGCATAGGTAGTCTTGATGATGCTGGCTCCATGTTCGCATCCGATATGGGCGGCCAGGCGGATGTTCTCCACTGTCTTGGGTGGTTCAGATCCAAAACCGCCAGGAAGCATCTCTGCTACCACTGGGATTCCCCATTGTTTTCCCTCACTTGCCAATAGGGAGAGGTTTTCGATGGTCTTCTGTTCAAAGACTGTGCCCGGGAACCCCATGCAGGCCACTCCATCGGCGCCGATACGCAAGACATCCTCCATGGAAAAAAGCAAGGAAGGCCCATCGACATTGGAACCCAGCTGGGAGGTTCCGCCGTCCATGCGAATGATAACGGCAACGTCGCGAAGGATATCCTCATACCTGCAAGCTACTCCATAGGGGAGTAACAGTGCATCGGCACCCCCGGCAATTACCTGTTGCAATATATGTCCCAAATCATCCAATGCAGGATTTACCGAAAGTCCCATCCCATGGTCGATTGCAACGATAACCGTTTTTCCATCCTTACGGAAAATTCTGTCCATTCTTCTCATTGTCGTATCTCCTCTTGAATATCTGATAATGCGTGCATTATTGAAGCCAAATTGCCATAGGCAGCTTCATATTGCCTGAATAGTCTTATATATAGTTCATGCGCCTGTTTATCCGGTTCAAATCTTGCCGATACCGGTACCAGGCTAGGTATCTGTTCGAGCGTGAGCGAGCCTGATCCAAATGCGGCAACCAAAGCAGCTCCTGTTGCCGCGGCATTCGTCTCTTGCATGGCAAGATACGTTTTTCCTGTTATATTTGCCTTCATCTGGCTCCATTTGGCATCCTTGGAACCTCCTCCCACCATCCGTACTTCCTCGATGGTAGAAGAATCCTTTTCCAAGATCAGGATATTCTGGTACAGGGAGAAGGCTGTTCCTTGCATGACTGCCTGGAACAATGCTTGATCGGAGGTAGTGTCACGCAATCCCAGAAATGCACCGGAGGCTTTCTTGTCCCAGATAGGGCTCCGTTCCCCGATAAGATAGGGGAGAAAGAGCAAGGCTTCGGGCCTTGCTGGGTCGACTGCCTCTTGCCAGGCCCTCATATCGGTTTTTCCCATCAGGTTTGAAAACCATTCGAAGGCTCCCCCTGAAAGTGAGATGACCTGCATGGTCAAGGAAAGAGTGGGTAAGACATGGTCATCATGGCCCTTGCGAGAGGAAAAGCAACGGGAAAGGCAAGCTGACGTCCCTGTTTCCTCGACCACGATCCCTTCCTGTACCGCCCCGGCTCCCACGGCTCCGCAATATGCATCGATTCCTCCTGGAAACAGGGGAGTTGTGTCGGAAAAACCGCAGAGTTTGCTGAACGGTGTCCCTGTTTTTCCTGTTTCCACCCAGGAATCGACAATGTCGGGCAATACTGAACAAGGGACCGGTACATACGCTTCGTTCCACTTTTTTTCGGTACGCGCATAGAAAGCAAAGGTCGATGCTGTGGAGGAGTCGACCACTCGTTTCCCGCAGAGCAGATATAGCAGGTAATCCTTCGGGTAGAGAGCCGTGCAGCCTTTTTCGAAATATTGGTTTTCGTGTCGATGGAACCAAAGGAGTTTTGCTTCATAGGAGGTCCCGTCCTTGGAAAAGCCGGGTATCAGGGTTGCCAGTTCCCTGGCTTCCTGTTCGGCCCGGTTATCCTGCCAGGTAACCAAGGGGGAAAGCTCCTTGCCATCTTGATCAATGAATACAATGCTCGGGCCATGCCCAGAAAGCCCTATTCCCTCGATTTCTTGTGGGGAAACGTTCAATTCTGTCCATAGTTTTTGGCAAACGGAGACAATGGCTTCACGAAGAATACTCGTGTCCAAAACTTTCTGGTCGGCTCCGTTTGCATAAAAAGTTTTGACGGTCCTAAAATCCTTTCCGTCGAAGAGGGCCGCCTTCACGCTGCTTGTTCCAATATCCAAACCTAAAAACATATGGCCTCTCCTCAGGATGCAAACAGAAACTGATGGTCCCTGATTACCTCAATCCCATTGCAGATAAACCAGGCAATGTCCGCGGGACCGGCTCGATGAATGATGCTTGACTGAATATTTCGGCTATGGGAAAAAGCGGGGGAATGTGAATCCAGGGCAAGGAAACTTGCATCTTTTCCCACCTCCAAGGTTCCCATTCGCTTTTCCAGGCCGAGGGCCGAAGATCCCATCCAGGTCGCTTGTTTCAATAAATCGGTACCGAGGCAAGACGGTCTCTCTGTTCTTCCTCGGGTTATCCGACTTGCAAAATCGAGTTCCCGAAATAAGTCAGGACTGCTGAACATCATGTTATCGGTGCCCAGTCCCCAGAAGAGTCCTGCCTTCTCGAACTCTTCCAAGTGGGGAATACCATCTCCTAGAAGGCAGTTTGTCCGTGGGCAACAGATTATTGGCTGTCCACTGGCTTGCAACAAGGCAATATCCTCTTCATCCGTATGGGTAAGATGCACCAAAAAATCTGTTCCTATCTCCAAGGCTCTTTGCACTTCACTTACTTCCTTTCGGGCAAGTCTTTGTCGATAGTCCGAGGGAGATTCACTGATATGAATCGACAACAACTTGTTTTTTGCCAGTATTCGCATATGAAGCAAGGTTTCCCTGGAAAAGGAGTTGATGCCAGGGATTCCCAAGCCATCGCCCAGCTCAAGAATTTGGTGAAGTTCCTTATCGCCAAGCAAAGGATCCTGGGTGGAATCGGCCAAGGGGCGTCCCAGGGCAAGAACCTGCAGGGGCAATCCCGTCTGGGCCTTTCGAAGGGCTTCAATTCCCTTGACCCCTCCTTCCCTATAGTCGGCACAGGCACAGATGCCATTGCGTAGCATCTCTTCCATTCCTTCCCTGAGCAGGGAAATCAAACTTTCTTCGGAAAGGGAGCGAAGGTATTGGTGCTTCAGGCCATTGGGTGGCGTTACGGTCGCTTCCACGCTCAACCCGATTCCCATTTCCTTTGCTCCTGTGTCAGCCAGATGACAGTGGCCGTTGACAAAGGCAGGAATGACATAGGCACCTTGCAAATCGAGGCCTTCCGGTCTATTGCCTTTTTCAATGGCAACGATCTTCCCGTCTTCGACGGCAAAGGAACCCGGTCCCAAAAGGTCAAAGGATTTTCCCAGGAAGAGATTTCCGTTGGTATACCACTTCATTTCACGCCTCCGAGAGTCAGCCCGCTTACATAGTACTTTTGCAAGAACAGGGAAAGCAAGAGGACGGGAAGCATGGCAAAGACGCCCATGGCTGCCATATAGGTCCAGCCTACACTGAGCATACCCGAGGTGCTGAGCATTCCCAGCGGCAAGGTTGCTGTTTTGGGGGAGGTAAGGGTCATTGCGAATATAAAGTCGTTCCAGGAGTAAATGAAAGCAAACAAGGCCGACGTAACCAGGCCGGGGAGACTGAGGGGAAGTATTACCTTGAAGAATGCCGTAAAAGCGGTGCATCCATCGATGATGGCAGCTTCCTCCAAATCTTCGGGAATGCTTGCAAACAGACCGGACATCAACCAGGCGGTAAACGTAGCATCATAGATGGTATCGATGAGAATTACCGAGAGGCGGGTTCCGAAAAGTCCCATGTTCAACATCAATACCCGGAAAGGAAGGGCAAGGGTTACCGGGGGAAGTGTCCTGGCAAGCAAGAAGAAAATCAACAAGGCAAAGCGCCCCCTGAATTTTACCCGTGAAAAGGCATATCCGGCAGGCACTCCAAGAACGAGCGAAAGGGTCATGGTGCCCAGGGAGATGAGCAAGCTGTTCTTGCCCCAGGTGAGTACCGGCATCGTTTTCAAAACATAGGTGAAATTCTTCAAGGTCATGGTGAACCCAATCCATTTGGGAGGTAGGGTGAACATGTCGATTTTCAGTTTCAGCGACGTTTCGAGCAACCAGATAATGGGAAACAGAAAAAAAATCACACAAAGCGTAACCAGCAGGATTCGCAGGACCTGCCCCAGATTTTTTCGAGTGGTGTGGGTCATGTTCATTTTTTCTTATCCTCACTGTAAAGGTTATGGATAAACAAGGCTCCCAGCAAGATGCCCAAAGTGAGCAATACATTGGAGAGGGCCGAGGCGTATCCTATGTTTGACTGTTGGATGCCTACTTCATAGATACGAAGGTTTGCCACGGTGGTAGCTGTCCCTGGACCTCCGTTGGTAGTGGCAAAGATGGTATCGAAGGCTTTCATGGAGTCGAGGGCGCGTATCAGTATTGCTATGAGGATGGTTGGTTTGAGCAAGGGAAGGGTGATGTAGTAAAGGAGTTGGAATCCATTGGCCCCATCGATGACTGCTGCCTCATACGGATCCCTGGGCAAGCTCTTCAAGCCGGAGAGCAGCATGATTGCCACCAGTGGGGTCCATTCCCAGACATCGATGATGATGATGGCAAAAAGGGCAAGATGCCGTTCTACCAGAAGTCCTCTACCGATATTGACCCCGAGATACCGCAGGTAATAGGTAATCAGGCCAAGATCGGGATGGTACAGTGCTTTCCATATCAACCCGACAACCAAAGGGGGAAATACGGTAGGAAGCAGGATCAGGGTGCGTATGCCCGTAAATAGTTTATTTTCCTTGTTGAGCAAAAAGGCAATGGAAAGTCCAAGCAATAATTCGATTGCCACCGTGGCAACGATGAAGATGGCAGTGGTACCCAAGGAGGCCAAAAACTGGGAGTCCTGGAGAAGCAATTGGTAGTTCTTTCCATGGTTGAATGTTTTTTCTCCCCCGAGGGTATAGGAGAAGAAACTGATGTAGATATTATAAAAGATGGGATAGAGAAAGAAAATCAACATGTAGAGGGTCAGGGGAATCAGAAAGACTACAATGCGGTTTTTATACTGTCGTAAGAAATGGTTTTTATGTGAGATTGACACGTATGCTTCCTTATTGAGATGGGTCGCTTCCCCTCTTAAAAGAGAGGAAACGATCCAAAGATTCTTGATGGGATACTATTGCATTATTGCAATCAAATCCTTCTCGGCAGCCTTCAAGGCCTCATCCACTGTCAATTCATGGGTTATTGCCTGGTTGACCCGTAGGCCAAGCATATTCTGGATTTCCGTAGCTTGGGGGCCACGGGGACGATAGTCTCCATCCCCATTGACGAATACATTCAGCATTTCAGGAAGCCAAGGCTTGGCTTTCAGAAGTTCAGGATCGTTCAAGGTGGAATACCTGATGGGGGCTCCATCATGCATCATCCATTCTTTTTGTTCAGCCTGGCTGGTGATGTACTTGATGAATGCCCAGGAGGCATCTTTTTTCTGTGCATCGATATCGTTGTTGATGCCAATGCCCCAACCACCGACACCGTAGAGAGAATCCTTCGTCTCGATCTTGGGCAGGGCCGTCATGCCGGTTTTGCCTACTACCTTGGAAATCTCTGGATCCTCGTAGCCTGCACGGGCTATGCTCCAGCTTGATTCCATAGCTGATTGTCCGATCCTGTAGGAGGTCTCGCGGTCATCCCACCAGTATCCGATGGCTCCCGGAGGTGCATATTTATCGAAAATGGAGACAAAGAATTCAAGGGATGCCTTGGCTTCCTTGCTGTTGATGCTGACTTTTCCATCCTTGTCAAACAAGGAACCGCCAAAGGCACGCATATATTCCATCCAGTCCTGGGCAACTGCCGAGCCCCTTGCCCCGTTGGCCACCAAGCCATAGAGGTTTTGGTCAGGTCTGGTAAAGAACTGGGCAATGTCCTTCAGTTGGGTAAGCGTGGTGGGGACTGTCAGGTCATAGCCATATTTTGCCTTGAAGTTTTTTTGCTCCGTAGGATCCTCGATCAGGTCCTTGCGGTAGATGAGGCTGTTTGCATAACCAGCCATGGGGTAGGCAATCTGCTTGCCATCCCAGGAGCCAATTTTCCACATGACAGGGATAATGTCATCGGTATTGATTTCCGTTTTGTCCTTGGCTATCAAATCGGTCAGGTCCATGGTATAGCCCTTCTGTGCAAATTCGCCGGACCACATGATATCCACGGTAGCCAAGTCATACAGTTTGGTTCCCGAAGCATAGTCCTGGGTGATCTTCTGGTATAATTCCACATACCCGATTACATCTACCTTAACATTGGCTCCTGTTTTCTCGTTGAACGATTTTGCCAATTGATTCAGATAATCGGCATATTGCTCAGCACAAACGGCAACTGTAAGATCAACTCCTTTGTACGGAAGACTTGAATTGTCTTTCGGTGTTACGGGTTCCTTGGTTCCATTGGAAAAGCCGAGAAACGTTACGGATAGCAGTAGGAACAGTACACAAGCAAATCTCTTCATAGCTTCCTCCCGAAATGCCTTTTCAAGGCAAATGTATTAAAAGGTTTCCTGGTATTTGGTTAAACCCAGGAAACACAATTGCAAGGAAATCAAGCAAAGGTCGTTTTTCTGGTGAAAAGAGGAGATCCCAGCCTAGGCTGGTTCACTTTTTTCAATCAGGGCTCTGAAACGATATGTATAAAACCCATTTTTCCTAGCAAAAGGGGCGTTGGAAATTAACTTGTATATACATGACACTAGCTGAAACAAAATCGTCTGTCAAGAATAAAAGTTGAATTGCGGAATATTTATGCAAAATGCATACATTGAGCAATTTGCAAGCAATATTGTTTCTGGAAAGGCAAGATAGTTGCATTTTGAAAAAGAGCAGGGTTTCCTCTTTTGCGAGAAATTCCTTTTGCTGGAATCTGTTGTGGCAGATTTAGTTGAAAGCAATCTTTTCCTGTTATATACTGGTACGGTGAACAAGAAAGTCCCCCTTTATATACAAGCCAAGCAATATTTGGAAAATGAAATTGCCTCAATGCCTCCCCATGGCAATCAATTGGAGTCGGAACCGGTTCTCACCAAGAAACTCAAGATGAGCAGGGGGACCATTCGCAAGGCTTTGACTGAGTTATATAGGGAAGGCTTGATTTCCAAGTGGAGAGGAAAGGGAAGTTTCGGTCATCCCGCCGTAGCCCGTCTTCCCATGCGTTTTGACGTTGATTCAAATTTTCGCTTGTTGCTGGAACATTCTGGGTATCGGGTTCATTTGACTCGCTCTGCCTGGAGGGAAACTTTTGGGACAGAAGAGATGGAGCTTCGCATTCCTGGGGCCAGGGAACGTTCCTATGTTACCTTCGACCAGGATTTTTTTGCCGACGATAGCCTGGCAATACATACCACGGTTTGCATCGATATGGGGTTCATCAAGGTATATCCCGAGCCAGGTGAGTATCATGACAATATCAACAAATTTTTTCTTACCCACTGCAAGATGAAAAGCGAACATGTCATTTCCTGGCAACGTGCGGAGACCAATCCCTTGATTGCGAGTTCCTTTGGTCTTCCCCCTGAAACTCCCTTGCTTTGTTGGCAGGAAGTTTATTACAACGTCTATGACGAATGCATGGGGTATATCAAGATTAATTTCAATCCGGGGATCATGGATCTCTCGATGCTATTGCATTTCTCTTGACCACAACTTGCCTGCTGCTTTTTTGCAAGCTTTTGTTGCTTCCCCAAGGTTGCCTGTCAGAAGTTTTCCCCCTTGTTTTACCCATGTTCCACCTATGCATACTTCCCGTACGTCCTGTGGATCACAAAAGAGCAATACCTGTTCCCAAATATTATCCTTGGTAATGAGGGTGGGAATTCTCCTCACAGAAATAACCTGAAAATCCGCAAGATACCCTTTTTGCAGGCTGCCATTTCTTGCTTCCCTGCCATATACGGCTTTTGCCCCTTCTTCGGTGGCCAGGGCCCAGACTGTTTTTGCGGGCATGACCGAACCATCCTCCAGGTATCCCTTGTGTATGAGGAATGCCCCTCGCATGACTGCAAAGAAATTATTTACATATCCATCGGTACCCAACCCAACAGAAATAGAGGTTTTCAGAAGTTTGGGAATGGGGGCGATGCCTCCTCCTACTTCGCAATTGCTCAGGGGTACATGGACAGCTCTGACTTTGTGATCCGCCAGGGTTGCAATTTCCTTGTCAGAAAGCTGGACGCATTGGGCTGCGAGCAAATCTTCCCCGAGCAATCCGATATCCCCATACCAAAGCGCAGTTCTCTTGCCATGATGAGCTTGGCACCAGAGAGGTTCATAGGAACTTTCATTCAAGTGGAGCTGGAGGCCGCAATCTACTTCCTTTTTCAGGGAAATCGCCTTTTGTATAAACGATTCAGGGCAAGTTATGGCAGTATGAAGGCAAAGCAGGGAAGAAATAAGTAAATCATTTCGATGAGCTTCGATAAATCGGGCATTGGCTTGGAGGCATTGCATTCCATTCTCGGGAGAAATTCGCTCGGAGGCTTCCAGACTCAATACCGCACGCATCCCCAGCCGATGCAATATCTTGGCTTCCAGTTCAAGCCCGGTTTCATGCATATTCGGGGCTTCCAGTACATCGCATACAGTGGTCACCCCACTCTCCAACAAGGTAAGGGCAGCAAGTTGTACGGCAGGGCCCAGCAATTCCTCGTCTATACGATTTTCGATATACGGCCACCAAAAATCATTGAGAAAGCCACTGAATCCCGTAAGGGGAACAGGAGAGACCAAGCCATGGGCAAGTACCCCATAGAGATGCATATGGGCATTGATAAATCCAGGGGCAAGCACGGCTTGGAAAAAGAACTGTTTTGGGCTCTCGGGGAAGGTTTTCAGGCATTGTTCATACGTACCCACCATACGAATCGTATCGTCCTGATATACGAGGCCTCCTTTTTCAAGGATTGTGCCTTCAGGCCCGATGACATAGCTGGCACCTATAATGTTGGTCATCCTAATCCTCCTATTGATTGGATGGATACATCCGTTGTGAGGCGAGGCTGACTGCCTCGATAATCTGGGAATATCCGGTACATCGGCAAAGAGTTCCCGATATTGCTTGTCTGATATCCGTTTCTTCCGGGTGGGGGGTTTTCATGAGCAAGGCATAGGCATTGAGTACCATTGCCGGAGTACAGAAACCGCATTGAACGGCACCGGCATCAAGAAAGGCTTGTTGTATCGGATGCAGGGTATCATTTGGTCCCGAAATACCTTCGATGGTCAGTATCTGTTTTCCTTCCACCTGCAAGGCGAGCAACATGCATGACTGTACGGGTTCCCCGTTCAGCAAGACTGTACAGGCTCCGCATTCTCCGATGGCGCAACCTTCCTTGGTCCCGGTAAGCCCCAATTGATTTCTCAACAGGTCGAGCAAACGGTCGGTAAGTGCAACCTCTTTGGTTATTGGTTTTCCGTTGACCGTGCAATGTACAGTCTGAAGGTTGTTTTCCATGGTTTATTCTCCTAGTAGATCAATAAGGGCACGCTCTACCGTCGTATAGATTGCACGTTGCTTGTACTCTTTTCCAGCAAGGTTTTCTGCCAACCAAGTCTCAAGTTCCAACATTCCTTTTTTTCGGGTATTCGGATTTACCAATAGGGATTCCACCTCTGTCAGTCGTGCAGGAAGCGGTGTTGCCGATCCCAGGGCAAGACGATAATCCGAAACCCGATTTCCTTCCTGTCTGGCGATTTGGCATATCGTTACGAGAGCCTTTGTCCCGGCTTGTTTTCTAGCCACCTTCGTAATGAAAAAAGGGCTTTTTGGGGGAAAGGGAGTCACGATGATATCTACAAGTAATTCAGCTTTCTTGATTCTCTGGTCCTTGTGTGCAAGGTAGGACGCAAGACCTACGGTCCGCGAACCCCAAAGGCTTTGGAAAACCAGGGAGGAATCCAACAGAAGCAGGGCAGGGACGACATCGGAATAACGGGCTCCGCTGAGGATATTCCCCCCCAGGGTTGCCTGGTTGCGAATCTGTAGATTTCCCACCAACGAACAGGCTTTTGCCAGTACGGGGTTTTGTGAGTTTGCAAGGAGGGTCATGGTGCATAGGGGCCCGATGTGCAACTTGCCATCTTTTTCCACTTGAATTCTCAATTCTTGGATTGCCGAGATATCAATGATTGCTGGTCTGTTGAGTCGTTGGGAATGGATAAAGGGAACAAGCAGAACTCCTCCAGCAAGAAGGGAGGCCTGTTCTGTAGCAAGGAGGTGCAGTGTTTCCTCCAGGGTTGTCGGCCGGTAATAATGGGTTTGTTCCATATCAGGGGGTATCCTTATCTTTCATGGTCTGCCCTATGCGTTCAGCGTTGAGTGGGAGTTCCCGGATACGTTTTCCGGTAGCATTTGCATAGGCATTCGCTATCGCCGGGGCAATCATCTCAACACCGAATTCCCCGATGCCTTTTGCCCCGTAGGGACCTACCTTGTCGTCCGTTTCAAAGAGGAGAATGTCGATTGGTGGGACGTCCACGGAACAGGGAATCAAATAAGCGTCGAAATTTTTGGTATGCAGGTAGCCATTGTGGATGTCCATCTCTTCGGTGAGAGCATAACCGAGACCCTGGACGGAAGCCCCTACCAACTGTCCTCGAACAATCTGGGGGTTTATGGCTTTTCCCAATTCCACGGCACAAGTCAGTTTTTTGACCTGCAAGGTCCCCAGTCCCGTATCGACGGTAATCTCTGCGACGGTCGCGCCCCAGAGATAGGAGGGATAGGCATCGCCTTTTCCCGTTGCCGGATCAAAGTTATGGGAACCCAGGGAGGTCCAACCCACGCAGGAAAGGGATATTCCTTTCTTGCCCAGACAAATTTCTACTGCTTGTCTGAAAGAGAGACTCCGGTTTTTTTGTACCCATAGGTAATCGTCGTGGAACTCGATTTCACCCGGGGGGCAGTGCAGGTCCTCACTGAGGGCCGTTACGATGCGTTTCTTCAATTGGTCTGTTGCATTTCTTACCGCATTGCCCCCGGAGACAAGTCCCCTGGAAGCAACGGTAGGACCTGCATCCATGTTTGCGGCGGTATCGGTGGTACCCCAACAGATGTTTCGTATATCTATGCCCAACTCTTCGGCGGCTATCTGGCAAAGGGTAGTGGATATTCCTTGTCCCATTTCTGAAAACCCCGACGTGAGTTGCACGTATCCGTCAAGGTCTATGGTAAGGGTTGCCGAACCGGTATCGATTCCCTCTCCTCCCAGGCCCGTACCCCTGAAAGATACACTCAAACCGACTCCAGAGAGCATTTCTCCCTGGTGTTGATTTTCCTTGTTCTGCTGCCATTTTTTGTCAAAGGAGGTCTTTTCGCACACGGCGTCGATGAGTTGGGCCAGATTGGCGGGAAAGGCATCTGCATGTAAGGTTTGTCCGGTAGGGAGCATATCGTTGGGTTTGAGGCAATTCATCAGTTGGAACTGATGTGGATTCATCCCCATAATCTGTGCACATTCATCGGCCAGGGATTGAATGGCAAAGGTAATCTGCGGGGCAGAGAATCCTCGATAGGCACCACCGTATATGGTATGGGAATACAAGGCTTCAATCGTGGTATGGACATTGGGAACCCGATAGGGACCTGCGGCATGGATGCTTGCCCTCCAGTTCGCATACCTGGCCTGTTTGTTATACGGGCCTCCCAGGACTTCATGGTTGGATTGGATGGCCAGGATTTCCCCAGATTCGGAAAGCCCGATGCGATAGTCCGAGATAAAGGGATGTCGTTTGCTGCTGGCCAAAAAACTTTCATCCCTTTCCATGGTCATTTTTACGGGTCTTCCCGTTTTAAGCACCAGGATTGCGGCTCGAGCAGCCAGAATCATCGCTGATTCATCCTTCCCTCCGTAGCTTCCTCCTATTGCACTCTGGATTACCCGTACCCGATTCAAGGGCCAGCCGAGTACTCCCGCTACCGCGGATCGGACACTATAGGGGTTTTGGGTTGTGCCTTGTACCAACAGAGTGTTGGCATTTGGGTCATGGGATACGATGATTGACTCTGGTTCAATGTAGCCATTATCAACAAAACCAGTTTGATAGGTCCTTTGGAGAATCCTGGAGGCTGTGGAAAAAGCCTTGTCTACGTCTCCATCGAACAAATGGTATTGTGATTCCTCAATGATATTGTCTGCTTTGTCTTCATGGACTTTTCCCAGGCTACCGGTCTTGGCTGAGGCAATGTCCAGGATAGGGGGGAGTATTTGCTTGTAGGTTACTTTCACCAACCGTGCTGCCAGAGTGGCTGCTTGCAAGGTTTCTGCGGCAACCACGGCAATGCCATCGCCGATGAATTTCACGTGATTCTGTACCAGGACAGGAAAACGCCCAAACATGACTGGATCCCCCGGTACATCCTGGGCGGTAATTACGGCAACCATTCCAGTCAGAGCTCTTGCCTCACTGCAATCGATGGATTCGATGATGGCATTTGGATAGGAACAATAGACGGTTTTGGCATACAGTTGATTGGCCAGGTTGAGGTCATTTCCAAACAAGGCTTTGCCGGTTACCTTGGCTCTGGCATCATTGCGTACAAGAGGCTGTCCGGCAAATCTGAGATTAGGGGAATTGTTCATAGAAAGGCTCCTGTCGGTAGAAAGGAAAGGGCCTTTGTCGGGCATACGGAACCACATAATCCACAGAGGTGGCAGAGGTTTTTTTTAAGGGAAAATCCTGATTTCCCGGTGTATTGGGCACCATAGGGGCAGGCAAGATTGCACAGGTTGCAACCGATGCATTTTTCTTGGGTGAATTGGAAATGATAGGAGGGCCTTTCTTTTTGTATTTCCGAAAGAAAAACACCTTGTATTTCGGCCAAGGTGGCGTAGCCCAGCAGATCGAGGAGTTCAAGGGTTCTGCGTATGAGCAGAGGAAGATAATCGAGGCCATGGGTCATCAAGCTTGAACACAAACCGATGGCCTGGGCTCCAGCCATGGTCATCTCTATGACATCCTCTGCTGTTTCGATTCCTCCCAGTCCAATGATGGGCAAGTTGGTTTGAAAAGCCAGCTCTGCTATATGGTGGAGGATGATCGGTTTGATGGCCGGACCGGAAAGCCAGCCCCTTCCATTCTCGCCCTCGACCAGAGGGCGTCTTGTATGAATGTCGATCCTCAAGACAGGTCCTACCGAGTCCATGGCTGTGAAGCCTGAAACTCCTTTGGTTTCCAGTTGGAGGGCCAGAGTCTCTGGAGCGTTCCAATTCGGGCTGAGCTTTGCCAGGATGGGCCTGTCGGTAAGTTTTCTTGCTTTGCAAACCATATCCAGCATGGTTCGTTCATCGTAGGAGACCAATTCAAGGGCCTTTGCTCCTGCTTGCAGGACCAATGGAGCGATGAGCTGAACTTCTTCTGGGGTATGCCCGATACTTGCGATGACTATTACCCCTGATTCACAGGCTTTCGGAATTTCTGTATCCACCCAAGTCTGATAAGGAAGTTCGCTCCATTTTTCTGCATTGATGAGGGTTTTGTCCTTGGAAACGGAGCAGATATGCGGGATTGGGTTGATGGCAGGATTGGCGCGAAGGGTTTTTGTTACCACGGCCCCGGCTCCATTCTTATGGGCAGCGATCAGGGAATTGGCATCATGGCAGAGGGGACCTGAGCCCAGGATGAAGGGGCTTTGCAGGTGCATGTCGAATAGGATTGTTTCCAGGCGCTTCTCTTCGGTGGCCATATTCCCTCCCTGATACAATGTACCATACCAGATATATCTTGTATATACAAGATGCATCTTTATCCCACTATCGTGCTAGAATCAATAATTTTGCTTTAGGTGTATAGTCAGATATTTGAGACTGCATTTATAGAGGGTTTCCTAAGTTTGGTTGCCAAGTGTTTTGTAAAAATAAATAATAAGTGATTACCACGTTATCGAAATGCTTCCTATTATAAATAATTCATATAACTATCTTGTTTTGTTAAAAAATATGAAGTTGATGCAATAATGGAAATGATTAAGATGGGGGAGGCGAAATTAATTTATACATGACTTAGGATCATTGGTTATTTTAAATTGCTTTATATTTTATTAAAAGTTGTTTTGCAAAATTTATGGTTTTGGTTTATGCTAATGACGCTGGAGTATAATGCTTTCTTAGTTTTTCTTGTTTTCGCAAGATGAGTGGTGTTAAGCCACTTAGAATAATAGAATTGGTTTCTTTGTGCTGGTTGTCTAATGGGAAATTGCACAAGAAGAAACCTTTTCTTTTTGTGCAATTTCCCATTAGACAACCGCCCTGATGCTTTGTAAGGAAAATTATACTTCAGCCTATTTAGTAATAATTATGGATATTAGAATATATAAAAAAACGATATTGCCAGCTTTAGAAAGCTATTTTATAGAGAAAAGAATTGGAATACCCCCACAGAAAGATAATATTTTTCTCTGTGGAGCTGTCTCAACGGATAGTCAAAAAAGTGGAAGATTCCAACTTAAAGAGCATTTTTCTCAGCATTATGCTGATGCTTATGATTTTATTATTGCTGATGATATTTCGGGTAAAAATGATTCCGAAGATGATTTGCTTACGCAGGAAAATATATTAGGTGATTACTCTGATTGTATTATCATTATTTTGGAATCCGAAAGTGCTTTTGCAGAACTTGGGGCTTTCGCCAACCATAAGACCCTAGTTGAAAAATTGCTAATCGTAAATGACAAGCAGTTCAAGGGTAAGAAATCCTTTATAAACAAGGGTCCTATTCAGAAAATTAATAAACTATCTACTTTTAAAGGAGAGATTTTTTTTAAAACAAAAGAAGCACTCTTAGAAATTACAGAACCCCTAATTGCTAAATTACAAGATAATCTTCCAAAGAATTATAAATTTTGTAGATTTGAGAAAGCCAGTGATTTGTGTAATGATAGTATCTATCCTAAACGAATAAAGATGGTTTTTGTTTCAGAAGTTTTACGAATTCTTACTCCAATTTCTTTAAAGGATTTTGTGAAAGTTTTTAATCTGCTTACAAAAATTGAAAGGACGACTATTGAAGAAATAATAAGTATATGTCTTTCTCTAAATTACTTTCGGGAGTTTGGGGGATTTCTTGTTGCGACTGAGAAAAAAGCTCTTCGGCTAAAGAGTGATGATTCTTCTAAGATACGTGCAATTATATTACAGGAATATCTGAAACATGATAAGGAACGAATGAATCAGTATTTTGGTTTTATTAAAGAGGAGAATCTGAAAATATGATACTAGAATTGTTGAAACAATATACTCAATTGCAGACTGATGATTTATTATCATTGATTGAAAAAGCTCCTGTAAGCTATTACAAATTTTCCATTGATAAAAAAAATGGAAAAGGTAAGAGAGTAATATTTCAGCCTTCCAAATCTACCAAAATGCTTCAGTATTGTTTGTTGAACTGTTTTTTTTCTTCATGTAGTATCAATAAAATGTCGACCTTTGGCTATCAAAAAGGTCTTTCAAGTCCACTAAAAAAAAAACGCAATGAGACATTTAAATTATGAATTTACCGTGCATCTTGATTTTGCCCATTTTTTCCCTTCTGTTTCATCAAATATGCTTTTTCGATCTTTACAAATACAAAATATTGAATTGGATGATTATGATCAAAGCATAATTCAAAAAATTTGCTTTAGAAATACCAACATGAGTTATTATTTATCTATTGGATCTCCTACTTCTCCCATCATTTCAAATATCATTATGAAAGAGTTTGATGATTATTTCATGGGTTATGCAGCACGGTATTCTTCAAGTTATACGCGATATGCCGATGATTTATGGTTTTCTACAAATTCATACAAACAACGTAACGATTTTTGCAATGATGTGACTGACTATTTGAAGAGGAACGATTGGTTATTACAGATCAATCAGCAGAAAACCTATTTCAGTCGAAAAAATCAAGCGCACCACATTGCAGGACTTGTAATTACTGAAAAACAAGAGATTAAAGTTCCGAGAAAAATTAAAAGATATATACGATCCCTTCTTTTTGATAAGGATTTTGATTTTGATAAGAAGCAAATTCTTAACGGTTATATAAGTTATATTCGTGATAATGAACCAAGTTATCTAAATAACCTCATCAAGAAGTATGGCAAAGTCTATTATAAAAAAATAATTCAAGAAAACTGAACAACTCATCTTATATATTTCTTTTCCCCTCAGGCATAGTCTTTCTGAGCATTCACCTTGATTCCGCACTCGTTTTTCCTAGTGTAGGAGTTTATATGTCAATGAAGTTTTTCAATAGTCCCCTACCCAGGAATGCTCAACTTCCTGCAGGAGAAGTTCAAATATGTGAAAATAGATATATCTGTGGGTATGATGTTTTTACCGATGAAAAATTTGATTGATATAGATAGTATATTCCAGTTCACCAGCTTTTACATTCTCCGGCTGAAACGGACCAGTAATCTGCGATTAACGGGACAGTTTTCGTTAGGCCGGGACAGACCCTGCCAGATATTACATCCGACAGGGTGGTCTTATCAGGGTTATCTACCATTTGAACCTGCAGCGATAAAAACAAATAGCTGTTGTCCACTATTCACCTGATGATGGCATCTCCCAAAGCTTCTTGAAGTTGAAATCCTTCAGTACCAGAAACCTGAGGAGGATTTCATAGTCCGGAATGACAAAGCTTGAGTCATTTTCTTTAGTTGGTTTGTACAGTTATTCCCTGAGTTCCACATTCCCGACATTCTCAGGCAAAGGATAGGAAATTCAAGAGTTCTTGAACCTTTGGAGGAATGTTCCGACTATAGTCTTGGAATACCTAAACATCTAGGCGATTTTTCTGATTCCAACATTTTTCCCGTAGTAAAGTCTCAGAATCTCTACATAATTGAGTTGTAGCATGTGCAACCTTTCTTGAGTCAAATTTATTCAGCAAGGATTTTTCTCAAGGGTAAATCTGAATGTTTCGGTTAGAAAGATGACTGTCGTTCCGCGCTAACGAAAACTGTCCCGTTTATCGCAGACCTATGTCCTGTTTTGAACGCAGAATGTAGCTTTATCTGTAATAAATAAATTGTTGCCACTGCCTTCCGGAACGTAGATTTCTAAGTATCGGAATAATTATTACTGAGCTGAGGAATTGAAACCGCTTTTAATATGAGAATTAAAAACCATTGAATTAATTGGTTGTCCTCCTAAAATTGGTGTGTTCTGAAATGGGTAAATCTGATTTTATAGGTTACAGGGTGACAGCCTATTGGGAAGGTGGACTTGAGGTTTCATTACTATTCAAAATTGTCTTTTCTTTGCATAGATATGTTCTCCAATGAGGAAATCAATGATACTTTCATATTTTAGGAGTTCTTTGACATGCGTGTAGAGAAAAACTCTCCAACAATTGTATAAGCCTAAAAATGCGTGTCGAAAATGGCTGAGAAGTGAAGTACTCACTTGTTGGTTATTGTGTCAAGGATTTCTTTTCTTTCTCTTGGAGGTGACTGTTTCGGATGGCAAGATAAAAATGTATATAGCTTCGATGCCTTGAATGCTCTATTCGATGAGGTGCTTTACAGAGATTAAAATGAATGGTTCGCTTCTTTGCAGTCAAGTTGGAGAAGGTCTTCTTACCGATACGAGTTATCCTTGTATTGGCAAGGGTAACTCGTATCGGGTTGTCTTGACCAAAGCTACTGGCCAGTATCTTGTACTTGCAGGGAATGCACGGTTTCCAAAGCCTCTGAATAATCAAAATTCATGATTTGCTTCTCCAAAAGGTTGATGGGTTCCCCGAAGATTGGTTCCAACAGCTCTTTCGATTGATCGAACAGTGAATTGGCCGTTGCCTCATTGTTTTCAAGCAGTGCTGACAAGCGGGCAAGCACTTCCTTGGCCTGGGAAAGTTTTTCCTTGGAAAAGCTAGGGGAGGTTGAAAGTAGCGAAGGGGTTTTACTTACAGACAATGCTTTTGTCAGTGCCCTGAATTCCTGTTCCATTTCATTGAGAATATCATGCAATGTTTGTCTGTTCTCGGTGTTCTGGCTTTGCACTTCAACTTTGGAAGCCAGAATTTGTATACGATATATTCCCAAGGTTCCCGAAACCCCCTTGAGGGCATGAGCTATCTGTCGTATTTCCTTATAATCTTGCTTTTTGAAATATTGCTGCATTCGCTCTACATCCTCA
This sequence comes from uncultured Sphaerochaeta sp., assembly GCF_963676625.2. Classification (GTDB taxonomy): domain Bacteria; phylum Spirochaetota; class Spirochaetia; order Sphaerochaetales; family Sphaerochaetaceae; genus Sphaerochaeta. The sequence goes on along the minus strand of NZ_CAXXYB010000004.1, from coordinate 553,852 downwards.
CCATGATTCTCGACAAATTGCCTAAGGAAGCGAAGGTACGTCAAGGCATTGAAATGCAAGGTGTTCAAGCCTTCTTCCATTTGCAGTCCCTTGATGGAATGCAAGAGAGTGAGGGCTTCCTGATTTCCTTGTACCTGAATTTGTTCCCTAGCCTGACCGTTCTCGAAAGGAAGAGACTGTTCCTGGATTTTGGGAGGAAGCCACTGAACCAAACTTGCAAAGAGGTTGTTGGGTTCAATAGGTTTTGCAATGTGCCCGACCATTCCTGCCTGCAAGCATTTTTCACGATCTTCGGCAAATACGTTTGCAGTCATGGCCAGGATAGGAGGATGCTTCTTTTGAATACGCAAAATCTCCTTGGTTGCCTCCAACCCATTCATGACAGGCATCTGAATATCCATGAGGATGAGGTCATAGTCGTTGTCACGGGCCATTGCTATTGCAACCAAGCCATTTTCAGCAGTTGATACTTTCATTCCCACGGATACAAGCAATTCCTCCATTACTTCCTGGTTTATTGCTACATCTTCGGCAATGAGTATCCTTGAACCTTTTCTTCGTTTTATCTCATTTTCAAGTTCAGAAGGAATAAGCTGGGAACTAGTTCCTTCTTCCCTGCTCAATAAAAGGACCAGGGTATCGTTCAAGGTGGAAGGAGTCACCGGTTTTGTCAGAACCCTGCCTATATGGGCACGCTCAAGTTCTTCTGGTGGCAATTGATTTCCGTATGCTGTTACCAGAAGAATCCTTGGAGGAGCGTTGAGTTTGAGGGATTCCAGAAGAAGGGAAGTGTCAATACCATCCATTGAGGGCATTATATAGTCGATTATCAACAAGGAGAAAGGATTTCCCCGTTTATCTGCTTCAAGCAGCAGTCTCAACCCTTCCTTTCCTGTGGAAGCTGTCTCAGGTTGCAAGCCCAGATTGGAAAGCATGGTTGCCATAACTTCCAGGTCATCCACCAAGTCATCGATGATCAACACCCGTTTGGCAACAAGGGACTTTATTTGTTCAATTGGTTTTGATTGGTCTTGTGCAATTTCAAAAGGAATCTCAACCCAAAAGGTGCTTCCTACTCCAAACTCGCTTTCGACCCCGATCTGTCCGTCCATGAGAAGTGTCAAGCGTTTGCTAATGGCCAGACCAAGTCCCGTGCCACCATATTTTCGGGTCATGGAAACATCGGCCTGCTCAAATTCCTTGAACAGATTACCCATTTGATTTTGCGTCAGCCCAAGACCGGTATCCCGTATCTCGAAACGAATCTTTATTTTGGTACCTTCCTGTTCCAAAACCCTTCCAAAAATTTCGATTGTGCCTTTCTCGGTAAATTTCACCGCATTGCTGGCAAAATTGAGAAGGATCTGTTCCAGACGAACACTATCACCCCTCAATATCAAGGGAACGTGGTCCAAGTCGACCCGAAGTTTCAATTTCTTGGCAGATACCAGATCTGCAATGATAGTGCAAACATGGTCCATTACTCGTCCTGGTTCAAAGTCGGTAATCTCCAACTGCATCTTGTTTGCCTCTATCTTGGAGAAATCCAGGATATCATTGATGATCTGCAAAAGATGCTGGGAAGCCCCTGTAAGCTTGTTCAGTTGGTCCATTTGCTTGGGTGTCAGGGCATCGCGCTTGATCAGATGGGCAAATCCGATGATTGCATTCATGGGAGTACGAATCTCATGGCTCATATTGGAAAGGAAAGAACTCTTTGCCCTGTTGGCTGCTTCCGCGGCATCCCTTGCTATCTCAAGTTCCTTGGTCCTGGAAAGTACAAGATCTTCCAGATGCAACCGGTAGGACTCCAATTCCTTCATATTCTTTTCTTGTTCCGTGATATCCCTGATTATTCCCAGTATCGTGGTGGGCTTGCCTTGTGGGTCAAGAATTGTTTCCACTACCTGTTCAATCCATCGAATTTCACCTTTCTTGAGAATCCTGAAGCGTATTGTATTGATTCCACCTGATTGCGAGTGTTCCATATCGGCTTTGACGATGGAAAGGTCATCGGGATATACACTGGCAAAGAAAGCTTCAAGAGTTACTTGTGAACCCTCTTGTATACCGAAAATACGATACACTCCTGAAGACCAAGTAGGATGATTGTCCGGAAAATCAATGAACCAATACCCTGTCTTGGATACTTCTTCTGCACGTTTGAGAGTCAATTCACTCTGTTTGAGGGCTTTGACTACTTCTGCTCTTTCATTGTTAAGCAGTCCTATTCCGATTTGATCAGCAATTTGGGAGCAGAAAAATATTTCTTCATTGATCCAGTGATGATCCTGTTTTACATATTCAAAGCAGATTTCCCCATAATACATGCCTTTGGAGAATATTTTGCAAGTAAGTACCGAACTGATGCCAAAACTCCGGTAATATTCGCGATTCTTGGCAGTACGAGGGTCTGAAAGAGGCTTTTCTACAGAAAAATAACGGTTCTTTTCTTGATCTGTGAGGGAATTTTGATTGTACAACGTGTAATAGGAATAGCCCTTTGAATGAAGGTCCTTTGCTGTTTCATAGAGATCCTTGCATTCCAGTACTTTCTTATTCTCTTTATATTTCCAGATTGATACCCGTGGAATATCCAATCTAGTACCCAATATCTGGGTAATATCGGAAAGGAACAAGGATAGGTCTCCATTGATTCCTGTTTCCAATTTTCCGATTTGGTTGAGCAGTTCCGTATAGAGCTTCAAGTTGGCCGTAAGCTGCTTCTGTTCGAGTTCTTGCGCTACCTGTACAGTAATATCGGTGCCGATATCACAAACATAGGGTTTTCCCCCTATATTTACAGGAGACAACCAGACAGAGACGTTTCGTAGTTCTCCCTTTTTATTTTTATGGAATGTCCTGAACTGAATGTTTTTCCCTTGGAGCAGTGTATCCATGATATTCTTGTTTTCTACGGGACCCAAGGTAGCATTGATGTCTTGGACAGACATCTCTGAAAATTCTTTTTTTGTATATCCCAGGCTTTTGTAAGCCACAGTGTTGAATCGCAAGAATTTGAAGGTTTGTGGCTCCAGAAGAATTATGGAATTTCCGACAAGATTGAACATTGTCTCGATAAAGCCATGTTGTTCCTCGATTTTCTCAATCCTGTGACGTCTATTTATGATCTCGACCAGACGATTGAGGATATACTGCATTAAATACCATTCACCCTTGGAAAATGGATTGGAAATATTGGTCGGAGGTTCTTTTGTATATACAATTTCCAATTGCAATGTTTTCCCGAGTTGAGTCATCTTCTTGCTGGATAGTTTCCACGGTGTTTCGAAAAAACCCTCTGTCTCATGGATTTTTCCATCCCATTGTATCCTGGCTACGGTTATTTCAGGGTATTGCCAGCCTTTGGGGATGTTTTCCAGAACACTTTGAAACATTGCAATCAAGGGAGTCCTGTTGGAATCGGTCAGCTTGAAGATTTCTTGTTGGCATTGCTGTTCCCTGATTTTTTTCTTGAGTTTTGCCTGTTCCTCATCAAGTTTTTTCCTGATGGTATATTTTGCAGTGATGTCCCGTATAATTGCAATGCATTGTGGTTTTTTCGCAAGTTTGCTGAGACGGCATTCAAAATGATGTACACCATGTTCCTGTAAAGGCAAATCATATTCAAAAATTGTCAACTCTTTTTTCTGGAATGCCTTCTTTAAGTATTCTGAAAATAATTTTGTCACGGTAGGGGGCAAGACCTCGGAGAATTTTTTATTGAGGAAGGCTTGGGGAGGTACATACAGATTGGAACTCTTTTGAGAATGATAATCGAGTATGGTTCCGTCGGAATCAAAGAGGAAGAAGAGATCAGGGATGACTTCAAAATAGTTTTCACATAATTTGGTCTGTTCAGAAAAATCCTGCATCTGGGAGTCGTTAAAACTGATGTTCAGAAAAGCCACGATGTTTTCTTTGAAAACAGGGGTTATTTTGCATCGAAACGAGTTTTTTCCCAGTGTTTTTTTTGCCAGGATAATTGGAATTTCCAAGGCTCTTGTTTCCTGGATTGCCGTATGGACAGCCACATCAAGATCAGTTTGACTATTTGGCAGCAATTTTTTCTGCAATTGGGCGAAAGGAACTATCTGGCCTTCCTTCATACTGAAAAGCTGAGCGGACCCCGCATTGAAAAATCCTTCAAAGGTATTGGTGTCGAGAAAAAAACTACTGTCTTGAGGATGCATCTGTAACTCCTTTTAACTATCACCAAGAAGAATAAGGACCTTTTTAAAAGCCTCTTGCTCTGCCTCAAACGCATCAACGATATCAGGATCAAACTGGATTCCTCTTTGTTCCTTGATGTATTTGGCCGTATCTTCAAAACTCCAGGCCTTTTTATATACTCGGGGTGTAACCAAGGCATCGAAAACATCGGCAAGGGACATCATTCGTGCACTGAAAGGTATTTCTTCTCCTTTCAGTCCTTCAGGATAGCCTTGGCCATCCCATCGTTCATGATGATACATTGCTATGTCTTTTGCTTGCTTGAGAAACTTGAATGCTTCGGTCTGTGCAATTTCCTCAGGATCCTCGGAAACCGCAAGGACGTTTCTCATTGAGGTTTGCAATACTCCTCCCCCAATTACGCAATGGGTTTTCATTATCTTGAATTCCTCGGGGGTCAGTCTGCCCGGTTTCAACAATATGGCATCGGGTATTCCTATTTTACCGATGTCATGAAAAGGTGTAGTTTTTACGATTCTCTCCAAGGTGTCTTTATCCAGTTGAGCCTTGAACTTTGGTATTTGTTGTAGTTTTTTTGCCAGGATCCGGACATAGGCCTTCGTACGCAGGGTATGGTTTGCCGTATCGGTGTCCCTGGTCTCGACCAATTGGGTTATGACGCTGAAGGCAGCATCGAGAATCAAGAAATTCTCGTGTATCCTTTCATTGATTTCTTCTTCCAGCCATTCATTCTGATTTCGTAATTTATCCCTGGCTTCCTTGAGCTCCAAGTGAACCTTGATCCGTTCCAAGACGATTGCTGGCTTGAAGGGTTTGCTTATATAGTCTACGGCACCGAGATGAAATCCCTTTTCTTCGTCGGTTGAACTATCGAGTGCGGATATATAGATAACAGGGATGTCCTGTGTTGCCTTGTCTTCGCGGATATGGCTGAGAGTCTCATAACCATCCATCTGGGGCATCATGATATCCAGGAGAATGAGATCGGGTTTGGAGGGGAGACGCAACAGTTTCAAAGCCTCTTCTCCTGTTTTGCATGCACTGATTTGATAAAATGGATTCAATAAAGTATTCAATACTGAAAGATTGATTGGTTCGTCGTCCACGATCAAGATCTTGGGTTTTACCATAATTTATTCTCCAACCTATACATATTACTTATTCCATTAACGCACCATCTATGCTTACTGTCAAGAAAGAGCGTTTGTGGGACTATGATTGTACTGTCTGGAATGGAAAACTGAAGGATTTGGTAGGGTAGGCTTGCTTTTCCTTGTCTTGTTTTTGGGACAATAGTCACTTTCTGACCATAATTGACCATTCAGGTACTGATTTGTTGTGTTTCTCATTGCGCTAATTATTTTTGTTGCAAATGCTGTTTTGTTGATGTAGGTTCTATCGATTTTGTTGACTTTTCGCTATACTTGTCCCTATACTCACGTCCATAATCGAATTGAAACAAGGAATCCTTATGAGAAAAAGAACTTTTCATTCTGTGCTTGTTCTTTCTGTGTGTTTGATTCTTGCAGGTTGTGCAACAACAACCTCTTTTTCTGCAACAGACTTGACCGCATCGAAAACTCAGGTGCAGTATCTCCAGTCGTATTTTGGTATTGCACCCTTTGGTGCAGAAGTGGACGAAGCTTCCTTTGTTTCGGCTTTGTCTGTGGTTTCTGGCAAGACATTTGCACAGGAAGATGGTTTTGGGCCCCTTCAAGCGGTTGAACTTGCAGTCAAGGCCGCGGATCTTGATGAACTTGCCCTTACCTATACAGAAGAGAAGGCTACCAGCAATCTTTCTGATCTGGGTATAAAGAATTCTTCCTCGGCCTATCTGGCCTGCGCCGTCGATTCAGGCTTGCTCTCTGTCTATGCAGCAAAGGTTGCCAGCTGTGCTACCACTCTCAGTGGCAATCTTGCCACTCTCCTGGTTACGGGAGTTGCCGATATAGAGGGAAAGGGTCCCAACTATCTTGGCTTCAGCAATGATAGTGATATTTTATCAAGGATTTCCAATGCCTTCAATGCCTATGAAACCTTTGGGGATGCAGCTCTTGATGACCTGGGAGCCCAAAGTGTCCAGAAGGGGATTACCACTGGCTATAATCTGAAAAAGACTGCCATGAAAGCAAATTTCCTCCCCGCCTTGACCCTCCAATATGGTCACAGTGATGAAAAACATGCGAGACAACTCATTGCCCTGCTTAATAGCGAGCATATCGTAGCTAGGATCCAACTTGAACCCAAGATGTCCATATATCAGTATTTGCTGGAATGGGGTCCTGTTCCTGAGTCTACCCCGCTCTATAGGGTGGAACAGTATAGTACCGATTTGTATCTTGTGCATGCCGTGGAATATGATCTGGCCCTTGAGTTTGCCTCTACAAAAGATATGGTACGATTCAACTCCATCATCGAGAAATATTCAAAGAAGTATGAGTTCAACCAGGTAAAGGACAGTCCGTATCATCTTATCAGCGGTGCTTGGTGGCAGCCCTTGTACAGTGCAACCGTAAATGTAGATGAGAATAGCTACAAACAGATCTTCAATTGCAAGATTGAACATGATGGTTATGAGTTCCAGTCGTTTGTTCTTCCAGAGGCCAAGGATGCGGTGCAGGAAAAACTGCAGGCACTCTCGTCATTGCCTGTCGTAACAGAGAGCCGATTTGTAAATAATGCCTTCTATCGGTATCTGACGGGTGAAGATTTCCAATAATAAGTTAGGGTTTAGGAAATGCGGGTATTTTTATCCGCATTGTTGTATACTATACTATATGCCCCTATCCATGCGGGGCATCATGAGGAGAAACGTAATGAAGAAATCAATTGTATTGGTGTTGGCAGGGCTTTTGTTCTGTTCTTCCGTCTTTGCAGGAGGCGCCAAGGAAAGTACCCCGGCAGCCGAAAAAGGTCTGAAAATTGCTATCGTATCGAGTCCCAGTGGTGTCGATGATGGTTCGTTCAATGAAGATAATTACAATGGGATTCTTTCTTTTATCAAGAAACACCCTACTTCTACGGTAACGCCCGTACGTGAACCAACCGGTGATAGTGCCGCTGCAGTTAAGGCTGCCGCTGATATTGTCGCTGACTACGACGTGTTGGTTTGCACTGGGTTCCAGTTTGCAGGTATCGGGGAGCTCGCCAAGGAAAACCCGGCAACGAAGTTCATCCTTGTCGATTCTTATCCTTCAGATGCCACGGGTAATACCGTTGAGCTTACCAATGTATATGCGATGCAATTTGCAGAGCAGGAAAGTGGTTTCTTTGCCGGTATGGCAGCTGCCCTTGAGACCAAGACAGGTAAAGTCGCTGTTGTCAATGGAATTGCCTATCCTTCGAATGTCAACTACCAGTATGGTTTTGAGTGTGGCGTAAAATATGTCAATGCAACCGAGGGTAAGACTGTCCAGATGGTGGAACTTCCTTCCCAGGCAGGAACCGATGTGACCGGGGCGAATGTCGGCGGTAACTATGTCGGTAGCTTTGCCGATGAGTCAACCGGAAAGATCGTCGGGCAAAACCTCATCAACGAGGGTTGTGACATTATTTTCGTGGCTGCCGGCGGATCCGGAAACGGTGTTTTCACTGCTGCCAAGGAGAGCGGGAAGGCAATGGTCATCGGTTGTGACGTCGACCAATGGAATGACGGGGTGAATGGGGATAAGAACATCATTCTTACCAGTGTACTGAAGGTCATGTCATTGAATGTAGACCGTACCCTCGAGACTATCCTCAATGGTACCTTTGCCGGTGGCAATGTACTGCTCAAAGCCGATACCGATTCCACTGGTTATGTCAGTGAAGCCGGTCATCAGCAACTGTCCGCTTCCACGATTGAAAAACTCAACGCGGCCTATCCGTTGATTCAATCAGGCAAGATTGTACCTGCTTCGAATTTCGGTGGTTTTACCCCTGATGAATTTGTCGTAGCAAAATAACGAATTTTATCATTCCGTCCTCTCCTTGATTTAAGGGGAGGACGAATTTCTTATGGGGGGTGTTATGCCGGAAAACGATTCCTACATCGTAGAACTACGAAATATCACCAAGCGATTTCCGAAAATCGTGGCAAATGATGACATTTCCATCCAGATTAAAAAAGGTGAGATTTATGCCTTGCTCGGCGAGAACGGGGCAGGGAAATCAACCTTGATGAGTGTGCTTTTTGGTCTTTATGAGCCAGATGAAGGAGAAATCCTCATCAATGGCAAACCTGAGCGCATTACATCTCCCAGGGACGCGACCCGACTGAATATCGGCATGGTCCACCAGCATTTTCGTTTGGTCATGAACCAGACAATCACTGAAAATATCATTCTCGGTATGGAGCCCGTCAAAAAACGATTGGGGCTTTTTTCACCTATAGACAGCAAAGGTGCCGAGGAACAAATCCGCCAACTTTCTTTGACCTATGGCCTGGAAGTCGACCCTTCCTTGCGAATTGAACAAATCCCTGTTTCAATGCGACAACGTGTAGAAATATTAAAAATGCTCTATAGGAATGCGGAAATCCTTATTTTTGATGAACCAACCGCTGTGCTTACGCCCCAGGAAATTGAATCGTTGCTTGGTATTATCAAAAGCCTTCGCGACGGGGGAAAGACCATCATCCTCATTACCCATAAACTCGAGGAAATCAAGCAGGTCGCCGACCGATGTGCAGTCCTTTGCCGTGGAAAACTGGTCGGGGTTTTTTCCGTAGCAGATACGACAACCCAGCAAATGGCCAATATGATGGTTGGTCGTGATGTCCTTTTTGAAGTAGATAAGAAGCAATCTTCCTTTGGTAAGGAAGTCCTTAAAGTCACTGATCTGAGTATTCGTCGCCAGGATGGTGTCGAAGTCGTAAAGCATGTGAGCTTCTCCATACATGAGGGAGAGGTGCTTGCCATTGCAGGGGTAGCCGGCAATGGGCAGGTCGAAATAGCCGATGCCATTGCAGGCTTGACCCGACAAACGGAAGGAACAATCGAATTCTTCGGAAAATCTATCGAGAATACTTCCATCCGGGAGCGTACGGAGATGGGTATTTCCTATATCCCTGAGGACCGGCAGGCAGTTGGACTGCTCCTTGATTACGAACTTGGACAGAACCTTTGCTTGAAGACCTATTATAAGGAACCTTTTTGCCATCATGGCATTCTCGATCAACAAGCTTTTGGAACCCATGCGCAAGAATTGATCGACCGGTATGATATCAGAAGCGGGGAGGGCGTGCATGCCCAGACCAGGAGCCTCAGCGGAGGCAACCAGCAGAAGGCCATCATTGCCAGGGAGATAGAATTGGATTCAAGTCTCTTGATCTTCGTGCAACCGACCAGGGGCCTTGATGTAGGTTCCATCGAGACTATCAATAACAAGATCATTGAGCTCAGGGACCAGGGCAAGGCAGTATTGCTGGTTTCCCTGGAACTTGAAGAGATCATGAATTGTGCAGATACCATCGGGGTTGTCTATAACGGGAGCCTCCAGCACATTTCCAGTGCCTCGACGTTGACTGCGAACCAAGTAGGTGAGTATATGATGGGAGTAAAGAAAACAGTATGAAAAAAACCCACCACGCCTTCAAGCGTTTTTTGGTAAGACTCTTGGGAAATGAGCGTACCCAGGGAGTGACCGTTGCCCTTTTTTGTATTTTTTTGAGTTTGCTTGTAGGAGCCCTGTTGCTTCTTTCTTTGGGCAAGAATCCCTTGCTTGCTTATAAAAGCATTCTCCAGGGAGCTGGCTTCTGGCCAAAAGCCCGCTATGCCGGACATAAGAGCATCCTCACTGACTTTATGAGTCTGCTCGATTATGTAACGCCAATGTTGTTTGCCTCGCTTTCCATAGCGGTTGCCTTCAAAAGCGGATTGTTCAATATTTGTGTCCCTGGAATGATGATTTTCTCGGGTTTCATTGCTTCAATCCTCATCGGTTATTCAACGCTTCCCCCGCTTATTGCCCGGATCCTGGTAGTTCTGGTCGGAATGGGGTGTGGAGCCTTGCTTGGAGGCCTCATTGGTTTTCTGAAGCATAGATTCAATACGAATGAGGTTGTATCTTCGATAATGCTCAACTATATCGTAGCCTATGTAGTGAGTTTCTTTATCCAGACCAGATTTGTCGATCCCTTGACCAGGCAATCGTTAAAGATAAATGACTCTGCAAGGCTGACTCTGACCGATGTAGTGGCGGGCAACCTGAAGATGGATATTTCCCTGATATTGCCCTTGGGTATCCTATTAGTCTTTCTTTTGAAATTCATGATGGATCGTACCCGTCTGGGTTTTGAACTGAAGGCAGTGGGGTTGAATCCCAAAGCAGCCCGGTACAGTGGTATGAATGTAGGGAAAACGGTCATTCTTGCAATGGTCCTTTCAGGAGCTTTGGCAGGACTTGCCGGAGTTTCCTATTTTATGGGCACCTTTGCTTCCATACAACCGAAGGTCATCCCAGCGTTGGGCTTCGATGCAATTGCTGTATCCCTCTTGGGAAACTCTTCGCCGATAGGGTGTTTCTTTGCCTCGCTTCTGGTCACGACAATTACCAATGGGACGACCTATATGTCTTCCCAGGTGGGAGTTTTGCGAGAAATTGCTTCCCTCATAACTGGCATCCTGCTGTTATTCAGTGCCTGCAGTGGTTTCATACGTCAACAGGTACGCCGATACAAATCAGAATTTGAAGATGAAAAACTGGAAAGGGAGGAAGAAAATGTCTAGTATTATCATTGATGGATTATCATTCTCCCTACCGCTCTTCATTATTGCAATTGGAGGGATCTATAGCGAGGGAAGTGGCATTACCAACCTTGCCCTTGAAGGTTTTCTTGGTTTCGGTGCTTTCTGCGGAGGGCTTACTGTAGCCTTTTTCGGGTCTTCGTTTGCCGCAGGATCCTCGACCCCGATGTATCTTGCACTGGCAGCGGCAATGGCCGGGGGAATGGTCTATTCCCTGCTTCATGGTCTTCTATGCATCACTTTCAAGGCAAACCAGGTTATCAGCGGAGTAGTCATGAATGTACTTTCCGTTGCCCTTACCGCCTTTTTGGCAAATCAAATCAACGCCAGTGTCTTTGGAACAGCTTCCAATAAATTCATGCTTGCCGTATCCCCTCGAATTGATGTTCCGGGCCTTTCGAAAATTCCTGTTCTCGGTGCAGTTTTTACCTCGGTATATCCGTTTGAGATCATCATCTGCATTCTTGCAGTCATTTGCTGGTACCTGTTGTACAGGACTCCATCTGGGATGCGGTTGCGTGCCTGCGGGGATAATCCCCAGGCTTTTGATGCCGCTGGGGGAAATGTCTCAAAGATTCGTTACGGGGCTGTGATGATGTCCGGAGCCTTGGCAGGACTGGGAGGCATGTGCTTTGCCTATTCCATCTCCACCAATTTTTCATCGAGCATCTATGCCGGGTTCGGCTATCTTGCAATCGCTGCCATGATTTTCGGAAACTGGAAAATCCTGCCCACCTTGGTAGCTTGTCTTTTGTTCGGGTTTGCCCGTTCAGGAGGCTATGCCTTGATCAATATGCTAGGTCTTCCCAGCAGTTACAGCGACCTGGTACTTACCTTACCCTATGTCCTTACCTTGGTTTTGTTGATTTTCTTTTCCAAGGGGAACCACGCACCGAGAGCCTTGGGAGAGGTTTACGACAAGGGAAAACGGTAAACTGGAATCCAAAGATAAAAATGCAATATTCTTGGTATTGAGCTTTAACCTCGGGTACTTGCCCGAGGTATCAAAGAAGGTGGTAGCACTTGCTTCTCAAGCACATACGTGCCGGTATCGATACTGTTTTGCAAGAGCTCCATTGCTGTCCTGCCCATTTTTTCAAGCGGAAGTTCAAGCGTGGAAATAGGGGTAGCCCAGAAGGCTGCAAAGTCACGATTATCGAAGCCAAGCACCTGTACCTGCCGAGGAACTTCGATATGCATGCGTTGCAACCTGGTAATGACTCCTGCCGCGATATAGTCGTTGGCGCAGAAAATTCCGTCGGTCAGGGGGTGGGTATCCAGCAATTCTTTTGCACTTATATATCCATGCTCGAAATCATAGGGGCCAAAAAATAAATCTGCCTCATCAAAGGCAAGTCCCAATTCCCGTACTCGTCTCTTGAATCCCTTCAGACGTTCCTGCACCGAGAACCGGTCCTTGGGTCCGCAAAGCATGGCAGGATGACGCATTCCGCACGTATATAAATGATCTGCAGCCAGATAACCACCGTCTTTATTATCCGATAGTACCGAGATGGCCTCAGGAACTTCCATGCCTATCGAAACCAAGGGAACATCTGTGTTCTTCAGGTCGTTGGCAAAATCCTGCCAGAAAGGCATATGATGGCAGAGCAGGATGCCATCCAGTGCATGACTTTTGAGAAAGCCATAGGCTTTTTTCAGGTCTTGCCCAAATTCAACACCAGAGACCATAAACAGGGAACCTCCATTTTTGCCAAGTATCTGTTCGATGCCCCTGATTATCTGGCTGACTGAGCCTTCTGTAATGTCGGCGGCCAGACAGCCAATGATTTGCTGTTTTTCTTGTTTGCCCTGTATCCTCTTTTCGCCTGTAGGTTGAGTTATCGGGGATATCCTGGTCTTTTTTGCTATATCTGAAATGGTAACAGGTAAACCCATAGTCAATTCCTTTGTTTATTTCAAGGCAAACTCAATCATGTGTTGCTTCGCAGATGAAACATTTCCGTTTTCCATGGCCTTCCGTACCGATGCAAGCAATTGTTTTCCTTCATCGTGGCTGAAAGGTTGTTGGTCCAAGGTCTCACTGATGTTGATGCTCAAATCCAGGACACTATAGGCAGCCTGGAGGTTGCCTGCCTGAATGTTTTCCACAAGTGCAGAGTCGAGCAGATCCAGTAAGAACGGGGTAGTGACTATAGTTTTTTCTTCCGAGAGGAAGGTGAATTCTTGTAGGTTATGCATATTGTATATTCCTTTTGCCAACTTTAGGGGAATCTCCTGATACTGGTCAAGGACCCCCCTTACTATCTGGTTACCTACAATATCGTAAAAGTTGTCTATTGTTTCAAGTAATAACAATATATATTGCTCTCTTCGCCCATGAGGGTAATGGTTTCGGTTTTTCCGTCCTTGCTGGAAGAATAGGTCACTTTTATAGGAAGATCCTTGCCATTGGTTCTCAGATAGAATCCATAGTCCTGTCGAAACCCGAGTTGTGCTGTCAGGGATGGGAAATCAGTGAGTCCCAAGATTGTCGAAAGGAATCCCTCTTCATTTTTGGCATTTGAAAAGGCAAGACTTGCAACTTCCATATTATTCATCTCGCTAAGAGAGGAAGCGTCTCCTTGTTTGTCCAGTTTCCAGGTAGTTGCATACATGCTCTTGAAACTATCCTGGGCTTCTTGTTCATCCGGGGGTGTCAAGTTCTGGTAGCTGCATCCATAGCAACTGAAGGCCATGATGAAGATTAAGGCAACCAGAGCCATTATCAACATAGCTATCTTGGGTTTTGTCAGTTTTTCCGGTTCCTTTTCTGTTTTTGCTACTGTTTTTTCCATTGCAAACCCCTTTTTAAGTTTTTGAAATTCTCACCCTAAAAGAATGTTTCGCCTATTTATATAAAAAAATCCTTTTTTATTGACAGTTTTTATCAGTGTCTTGTTTCCTGCCCGGACTTCCCCTACAATTTCCCCAAGGGGCTCCATTACATATGAAAGAAACTAAATTACATGCAAAGAATCTGTTGATCATCTTCCTTGTGCTTTTTGTCTTGCTCAGCACCTCATGCCAGTCAATCCCGAAAGCAACCGCAGGGTCTGACACGCTCTATCAGGTTTCGTTGCTCAATGCACTCATGCTCGGTGAATATGATGGCTTTGTACCGGTTTCCGTTCTCCAGACAAAAGGCAATATAGGAATTGGTACGTTTGATACCTTGGATGGCGAGATGATTTTTCTCGATGGTATTATGTATAGGGCAACTGCTACAGGTGCTGTAGAACTTGTGGGTCCCCAGGAGATGATTCCCTTTGCTGTGGTAAAGCGTTTTACCATAGACCTGCGTGAGGATGAAATTGGTTCCCTGGAAAATATGGATATAATAAAGGATTTTCTGGATCAGCAGATAAGTAAGCTCGGAAACGATTTGAATTGTTTTTATGTCGCCAAGCTGGAGGGAGATTTTTTCCATGTGAAGGTCAGGAGTGTTCCTCCCCAGGAAAAACCTTACAAGAGGCTTTCTGAAATTGCTGCAACGCAAAAGGAATTTAACTACGAAAACCTTGAGGGGACCATCGTTGCTTTTCGCTGCCCGGAGTATGTTGCGGGAATCAACCTGCCCCAATGGCATTTGCACTTTCTCTCCTCTGACAAGACCAAGGGAGGGCACTTGCTTGAAGCCAATCTCAACAGCGGTTCCTTGGAGATGGATTTGACGAGGGAATTCGATCTGATTCTGCCCCAAAGTGAATCTTTTGCTCATATGGATATAGCTCACGATTTAAGCAAGGAGACTTCACAAGTGGAGGGCAAGTGAGACTTCTTTTTGAAAATGATGTATAAAACACTTCTCAGCAAATTCTGTGATCAAGTAGAGGAAAATCTAGATACGATGAGGGGCCAACTATGAAAGGGGAAGAACTGTATTCGCTAATTTTGGGTAATATGGACGAAGGTGTCTATTTCGTGGATGCAGCAAGGAAAATAACGTTCTGGAACAAGGGTGCTGAACGAATCACCGGGTATTTGGAGTCGGAGGTGGTCGGCCACTTTTGTTTCGATAATATTCTCAGACATGTAAATGATTCCGGAGTGCAATTATGTCTCCACGGATGTCCTTTGCACAAGACGCTCTCTGATGGCAATCTGAGGGAAGCCTCAGTGTATCTTCATCATAAGCTTGGACATCGGGTTCCTGTCCTTGTAAAGGCTCTTCCCATGACAGAAAATGGAAAAGTCATAGGTGCCGTGGAATTATTCAGTGACAAGCATGATTTGGAAGAACTTGAGAGTAACCTGGAAAATCTCAAGGTCCTGGCCATGAAGGACCAGCTTACCAATTTGGCAAATCGACGATATATTGAGATATTTTTGAAGGGAAAGATGGAGGAATTGGAAAGTCTGGGTATTCCCTTTGGAATGATCTTCATCGATATCGATCGGTTCAAGCGATTCAACGATTCCTATGGACATGAGGTAGGGGACAGGGTCCTGAAAATGGTTTCCCGAACCATTGCGGGAATTGTCAGTGCCACTGATTTGATCGGACGTTGGGGAGGGGAGGAGTTCATTGGTATTTTCAGCGGTGTCTCTGAAGTGGAAATGTGGACGCTTTCCGAGAAGATCCGAATGTTGGTAGAGCATTCTTCCTTTGAGATTGATGAACAATCATTGCATGTTACCATATCGCTTGGCACTACGGTTATCGATCATCCTTGTTCCCTTGATGAGGCAGTCAATCGAGTCGACCAGCTTATGTATGCCAGCAAAGAGAAGGGAAGAAATCAGGTTACTCTCGGATAGGTATATGAAAAATATTTAGTTGTTCCGGGAAAAGAATAGTATCTATACATTATTTTTACTCGGGCCCTTGCTCTCTTGCCAGTCGTTCATGTTCCGAGAAGGTTTTTGGCAAGATTCGCTCCTATAACAATACATTTGACTAAATATACATTAATAGTCAAAATATACTGCATAGATCATTTTCCTGTCAATAGAAAGGTTTTATTTCAAGGAACCTTATCACAAAGAAAAGAAAGAATTACTTTCATTCCTTGATGTGTTTAAAGTTTCCAAATAGGAACAATTGAAAACGTGAGTTGTTTCTACTCTGAAAATTTAAGATTTCTTCATAAAACGACTAATTTTCATGTCCTCCTGGGTTTCCCTGACGGTCCTCTTGGCTACCAATCCTATGTCACTACCCTTGGGGATGAATCTTCTGATGATCCCATTGTGATTTTCATTTGCGCCTCTTTCCGATGAACAATAGGGATGGGCAAAGTACAGCTGGGTCCTGGGTAGGGAACTGAGGATGGAACCCTCCAGACCGGCAATACCAGCAAACTCCATTCCATTGTCGGCTGAAAGCGATTTGAATAGGCTCCTGAACCGTACGCTGCCCATCTGTCTCTCCATCTTGTCGAATTCGGCATTCACGGACTCTGAGGTCCTGTCGTGTATCTTTCTGACTATCTCCACCCTTGTCTTGCGTTCGGTAAGGGTAAGGAGACACGTAGGGGAGCATTCCTTGCCACTGTAGACAGTATCTATCTCCCAATGGCCGACAATTGACCGGTCATTGATTTCCTTTGGCCTCTTATCCATGCTTCTGGCAGCATTCGCCGCCCTGGAATGCCGGGACGGCTTGCCTCTGGATTTGCGTCGCTTTCCTTCCAACAGGAGGTTCTTCTCGGAGATTCCGGTAATATGCCCTGTCGCGATATAGGAATAGAGCGTCTTCTCACAGATCCTGGTCTCGCTGGGCCATCCTTTGGCATTGAAGTGCCCTATGATGGCATAGGGGCTGTAATGGTGCTCTGTGACGAGCAGGGATATTTGCTCTACAAGGGCCCAATCCCTTCCCAGCTTGAGGTCTGGCCCCTTTGCTGTGCTGAGGCTGTCAGCGTCGTACTGGGCATGATCAGCATTGTATTCCCAGCGCTCGAAGGGCTCTGCACCCAGCTCGTGCCGCATCATACCCCTTTTAAGCTCCCTGCGGATGGTTTTTTCATTCTTGCCCAATAACCGTCCAAGGAGTGTCGGGCTGGTTATTTTCTGGTATCTGTTTGTCCCGGAGTAGTGATACTGCAATGCCAAACGCTCCTCCCAAGTAAAATGAGTATGCTTGCATACAGACTTTATGGTAAGCTTTTTTCGTCCCATGGTTACCTCGTTGCTTAGTTCTGGTAAAACCATAGTAATCGAACACCATGGGACTTTGTTTTTCTTTCCGCTTTTCGGCGGACAATTCATCTTACTGTCCACCGCCAGTCTTGTTTGCATACTTTTTTATTGACGGGTTTCTCTGCATAGTGTACGATATGACAATTGATTAAATGATTAATCAAACTTTATGGAGGACATATGAAACAGAAACCTACTCTAGGTATGAAGCGTGTGCTGGTTCTGCTGGTAGTGTTGGCAGTGACGATTTCTCTCTCTTTTGCCCAAGGAGCAAAGGAAAGTGAGAAAGTTGAGGCCGGACCTGTGTCGATGACCATTGCAACCTGGACAAGCAATGCTGACCAGATTGCCTTACTTGGGTCTTTCGTGCAGAATTTTGCCAAGGAAAAGGGTATTACCATCGAAGCTAACTTCGAATCTATTCCGTTTGCGGAATACAACACCAAGCTTCCCCTTGAATTACAGGGTTCTGATGGTCCCGATGTTTTCTGGGTCTTGGAGACAGCTGCCCCTGCTTATATCCAGTCAGGATTGCTTGCCAAGCTCAATGAGTCCATGGAAGCGTATGATCCAGCAGATTTTTCATCCGAGGCAATGGCTCTCTGGACCAAGAACGGTGATGTCTACGCCATACCATTCTCCACTTCTCCATTCTTCATGCTTTACAACGCGGATTTATTTGCTAAAGCAGGGGCAAAGAACCCCGATCAGCTAATAGCAGAGGGCAATTGGACCTGGGATGCTTTCAGGACCGTGAGCAAACAGATCAAGGACAACACAGGGGTATGGGGTTACCAGACTGTCGATGGTCAGGGGTATGATGCACGAATCCTTCATAACCTCAGTCCTATCGTACGTTCTTTTGGCGGTGATTTCTGGACCGAGGACGGGAAAATTTTGGTAAATACACCAGAAACAGTCAAGGCTGTCCAATTCTTCCACGATATGGTCTATGTCGACCAGTCGGTAGTTCCCCCAGGAAATCAGAGTGATTTCTTTGCAGGTAACGCGGCCATGACGGTCGGCCAGATTTCTCGTGTTTCCAAGCTTGATGCAGCATCCTTTGCCTGGGGTCTTGCCCCGATGCCTGCAGGAGCCAAGGGCAATGCCCCCGTTATCGGCCAGGCTGCCATTGGTGCCAGTGCCAGAAGCAAGAATGCAAAACTGGCAAGCGAATTGGTTGCCTACATGACCAATAAGGCAAGTGTTACCGCAATGTCCGGAATCTGGCCGCCAGCAAGAAAGTCAGTACTCGACAGTGAGGCTTTCCTCAGCTCCAATGCAAAGGTTACTCCCCAACAGATGAAGCTTGCAGTCGCTGACTCCATCAAGACCGGTAGGGTCCTTCCTTCCCATGTCAAATATCCACAGATCGAAGTTGAATCGAAAATGAGTTTTGACAAGCTCTGGAAGAGTGATGCAGACGTCCAGTCAATAATGGACGAGGTTGCTGCCGTTTACGCCAAGTACATCAAATAGTTTTTTGCAAATTAAGGAGTAGGAACGGATATGAAACGGCAGAAACAAAATTCCTTGCGCTCGATGCATCAAAGAGAAGCGCTGATAGGGTGGGCCTTTATAACCCCACAGATGGCTGGATTTATCATATTTGTCCTGCTCCCGTTGTTTTCCGTATTTATGTATGGAATGCAAGACAAGAATCTCTTGTTCGGTACCAGCTCGTTTATTGGATTTGGAAATTTCACTCGGCTCTTTGCGGATCCACTGTTTACCAAGTCTATGATAAATACCTTGATCTTCAGTGCCGGGGTGGTTCCCTTGAATCTCATCTTCTCCCTTTTACTTGCCCTCTATCTGGGTAAAGGAAAAAACGGAGCCTTGTTTGTACGGGGAATCATATTTCTTCCTGTGGTAACTTCAGGGGTGGCCTGGGCCATTGTCTGGAAATATCTGTTGCAAGGAGGAACGGCAGGACCTGTAAACTGGTTATTGGACCAGATAGGGATTGCCGGTCCGAACTGGCTCTTTGAAAAGGGCTGGGCAATGACGAGCGTCATCGTAACCAGGGTAATGAAGAATCTGGGTATGAATGTACTCATATTCATGGGTGCTGTCATGAACATGCCCAATGATGTAATAGAGGCAGCAAGGATCGATGGGGCCAAAGGCTGGAAGCTGTTCTACAAGATTAAATTGCCTCTTCTCATGCCTACGGTCATGATGGTAACCATTGTGACCGTCATCGGTTCCATGCGAGTCTTCGATACCATCAAGCTCATGACCGATGGCGGACCCGAAGGATCGACCATGGTTCTGGTCTATTACATCTATCATCAGGCTTTCAAGATGTTCGATACCGGATATGCCTCGGCAATTGCCGTCGTGCTGTTCCTTGTCGTCCTCCTTCTGACCGCATTGCAATGGTTTATGCGCAAGAGGATTTCCTACTATGAAGCATAACACCGTTGCCAAAAATCTTCCGTATGTCCTGTTGCTTGCAGTCCTGACCGTGCTGTTTGTCTATCCCTTTTGGTGGATGTTGGTCAACTCTCTCAATACTAGTGCAGAAATCTTCGGGGATCCCTCGTTTTTGCCAAAATCCTGGGCTTTCTCCAACTATAGGGATATCTTTACCGTACAGCCGTTTGCCCGTCATTATGCAAATACCCTTTTAGTTGCCTTGGTCGGTACTTTGGGGAATGTCTTCATCTCGGCACTGTCAGGTTATGCTTTTGCCAGAATGAAATTTCCCGGGCGTAATTTTGCCTTTATTTTGTTGCTTACTGCCCTTATGATGCCTATTGAGGTAACTATCATTCCTCTGTTTTTCCAGATGAAAAACTGGGGAGCCCTCGATACTCTTTTTCCTTTGATGCTTCTTCCTATTTTCGGAAGCCAGGGAGCTTTCTCTGCCTTTATGCTCAGGCAGTTCTATGTAACGGTTCCCATCGAGCTAGAGGAAGCTGCGAGAATTGATGGGCTCAATCCCTTCAAGATTTTTATCAAGATTATGTTTCCCATTGCCGTTCCCGTATTGAGTTCGGTGGCAATCTTGGCCTTTATAGGGGTTTGGAACTCCTATTTGGAACCGTTGGTGTTTATCAATAGCCTGAAAAACTTCACCTTGCCTCTATCGTTGACCAATTTCAACGATACCTATGGGCTTCCCCAGTGGCATCTGCAACTTGCAGCAACGACCCTTTCGATCATGCCAGTCATGGTGGTCTATCTGATTTTCCAGAGAAAGATTTCAAATGCCATGGTCAACTCAGGATTGAAGTAGTCAAAAACGAGACCAAGGTGAAAGTCTTTTTATCTAAAAGAAATCCTTCTCATATGAACAAAGAATTTTTGGGAGTGTGCATAAAAATGAATAGTAAAACCTTTGATATAATCGTGGCAGGAGGCGGTATAGCCGGTTCCATGGCAGCTATAAGTGCTGCTCGCAATGGAACCTCCGTATTGCTGATCGAAGAAGAGGGATACCTCGGAGGGAGTCTGACCGCCAGTGGCACCGGTCCCATGATGACTTTTCATGCCGGAGAAAAACAAGTCATCCGTGGTCTTACCGATGAATTGGTCCAGCGTTTGGTAGCCAAAGGACTATCGGTCGGACATATTCCTGATTCAACAGGGTATACCTATACGGTGACTCCGTTCGACAGTGAGGGAATGAAGAGGGAGTTGGATCTGATGACCCAGGAAGCCGGGGTAACCGTTTTGTTCCATACTTCCATTGCCTCCGTCACCGTTGAAAATGGATTGCTTGTTTCCCTTACCTGCCTTTCCTGCGGTACCCTGTTTCCCGTTTCAGCCAAATATTTTATCGATGCCACCGGGGATGCCGATCTGATAGCAATGGCAAAAGTTCCTTTTGAGCAGGGAAGAACGACTGATGGTCGTGACCAACCCATGACGGCAAATTTTAAGTTAGTTGATGTTGATTTGGCTGTAATCAGGGATTTGATGGATAGCAAGGTGGAATTGTTTCCGTTGTTGTCCAAGAAGCCAGGGCTCCAGAAGCAAGCTTCCCGTCTTTCCTTCTCGGGGTTTGAAGAAATCATGAAAGAAGGATGCAAAACAGGAGAGATATCCTTTGACCGGGACATTGTCCTGTGTTTCGAGACCAATGCCTCCAACGAGGTTATCGTAAACATGACGAGGATAAATGGAAAGAATCCTGTTGATCCTTTCTCTCTTTCCGAGGCAGAGGTGGAAGGTAGGCGCCAAGTATGGGAATTGTATGCTTTCATGAAAAAGCATCTTCCCGGATTTTCACAGGCAAGGATGATTTCCACAGGGCCAAGGATTGGTATCCGCAGCTCTAGGAGATTGAAGGGTATGTATCAGATAACTGTCGAAGACATGTTTTTACAGAGACGGTTTGAAGATGCAATCTCAGCAAATGGGTATCCTTTGGACATTCATTCTCCCGATGGTGCTGCCACCGATTCCCGATTCTTTCCCAATGGGGCTTATTATACGATTCCCCTGAGGTGTCTGCTCAATGATACGATCCCCAATCTCTTGGCGGCCGGAAGAAACATCAGCAGTGAATTCGAGGCTCATTCGAGTTTGCGGCTCAGTCCCTCCTGCGGTGCCATTGGACATGCGGCGGGAACTGCAGTGGCATTGGCTTTGCAAAACGGTGTGGATGTGCGATATTTACCTAGTGCCGTGTTGCACAAAAGGTTATTGGAAGAAGGGGCATTTCTGGGATGAGTGAGTATAAACGGGTTACGCTTCAATCTGTTGCAAAAGAGGCCAATGTCTCCTATGCCTCGGTATCTGCAGTCCTTAACGGAAAGGATGGGCAAAGTATCCGGGTAGGAAAGGAAACCAAGGCAAAGATACTTGAATGTGCAACTCGTTTGGGCTATGTGCCGAATATGGCAGCACGAAAACTGAAGAATGGCCGCAATTCCCTTATTGCAGTGTTTACCTATGAACAAATTTTTCCAGTTGATGCAAAGAATGAGTTCTATCGGTTTTTTCTGGGAATCCAGGAAACAGCGGAAAAGAACGGCTATGATCTTTTGATTCTCAATAATCGACCTACCGTGGGAAATCCTTCCTCCCGTATTGCCCTTGCCGATGGTGCTGTCATGATCGGGGTGAATCGGGATGACCAGGACATCGTGAGGCTGGTGCAGAATAATTATCCGTTGGTTTTCGTAGGAAGACGAGAGGTGGCCGGGGCCTCCACCCATTGGGTTACCTTCGATTATAAAGAAGTAATTTCACAAATGGTGGTCCATTTGCTTCCTTTCTGTAGTACCGGAAAACTTGTGTATGTTGAAGAGCGGGCAGTCGAGCGGGAACCGAGGCGCGATAAACGCAGGTATCTTCTTGATGTTGCCCAAAAGCAGGGCCTTGAGGTTGAAATTATTGAGGCTGATGAAAATAACAGGATAACAGTAACTGAGATGGCAACCATTGCCAAGGCCAAGGTAGCCATCTTCGATAGGCTCTCTTTGTTGCATCCGTTCGAAGTGTTATGCCAGGAACAGGGGCTTGTCCTGGGCAGGGATCTTGCGACAGCAGTCCTTGAGGATGACTGGTCAGGTACCTATGCCAACTGGACCCGATGGACCAACGAGCGCTTTGAATTGGGAGCTTTGGCCGTGGAGTACCTTTCGGCAATGCTTGACGGCAAGGACCGGGATTCTCTTCCTCGTTTCACGCCACTTACGCTCATTGTCAGTGAAACTTCAGGAAACGTCCTAGGAAAATAGGGCTGGATTTTCTTGTAAAAGGGGCTTCAAGGCTACATAGAGTTCTTTCGCATTGTGATAGAGCACTGGTGCGTCGCCAAATTTCCCTACGTTGAGAATGTGTTTTTCCAAAAGATAATCCTGTACCCTGGGAAAGTTCTCCGAGGGGTGTCCTATATGTCTTCTTGACGGTACCGACACCTTCTTTCCATCAGCGAGTATGCTGATAAGATTCTCTCTTTCTTCGGTCAGTCTTCCCGGAATATCAAGCCACTCCTCAATTCCATGGATAAACGTGTCGCGGTTCAAGCCCACTCCCAGCAACAGTATTGTGGCCTCATTGTCAAGCAATCTTCCCCAGGCAGAGGAACGATCACATGGGGTGTCGAATTTTTCATCACCCTGGATAAAGTTTTTTGCATCCTTTCCAAAAGCCACAACTGAATGAGTAGGGTGAGCTGAGCGAAAGCCTCCTGCTCTTTTTCTTGCCAATTCCGGAATTATTCCGATGCAACCAGGGGTTTCTGTCACTGAATAGATTGGATTCTCTTCATTTACTGTTGCCCAGGTATGGGAAGGAAAAACCAATAGGCCTTCACTCATATATTCAATAAGGGTTTCCAGTACGGTAAGAGGTCCGTTTTCCACGTCCCCGATGCTTTTATAGGAGGCATGGACCAGAATGGTCCCTTTCGGGTCCAGGTTCATCTGTTTCAGGTTTTCAAGCAAGGTATCTTTGGTATACATGGGAATATCATCCAGAACAGGAACTGAAGAGTCAAGGATTAAAAGTAACCTACTTGTGACTAAAAAAAGGTCCTTGGGATTTTTATGTTATTCGACCTCTCTCTCGTCTGGGTTTTTGTTTCGGCATCTCCAATATTGTTTCAGGGAGTTTTTCTTCTGTATTGAAAAGATGTGAGAAGTCATCCAGGCAATCCAGGACAAGTGCAAGGTCCAAGAGAGAGGAAAGGGATATTTCACCTGTTGTTTCAAAACGTTTGATAGATCCAAGGCTTACTCCTGAGCGTAAGGCCAATCCTGTTTGTGTAAGGTTTAGTTCCAGTCTTCGTGTTCTTGCACGGATTGATATTTCTTTGATAATATCATTTTGTACTTTAATAATGATCAAAATATTAGCTCCAGTAGAGAGAAATATTCATTAGTATATCATATATTAGCTTATAAATGTTTTGAAGTGCATGATGAATTGTCTTTTGTGATGGCTTGCAAATTTTTGTTTTTCACTTGATGTATGGTATAATAGTCACTGTTTTGTACCAGAATATAGTTTTCTTGGACTAGGCAAGGAGGATGACAATGACTAACGAACTACACTCTTTTTACAATGCAAGCCTTGGGGATATTATCCAAGATTCATTGGATGCCTTGCGTTGGGACGAGAAGAATTTGGCGGATATTACAGGTCTTTCGGACAAATTGATCGATAAGCTTGTCAACAACAAACAGCAAATCACTCCCGAGATAGCCAAACTTCTTTCCTCGGCTTTCTCTACCTCTGCCGAAATTTGGTTGAATCTTGATGCACGGTATCAAATGCGAAAATTGGAATAGATGATATCATCGGTAAGCTGTAAAAGAATATAATGAGTGTAAAAGGTTCCTTGAACCATCCCTTGTCTTATTCATTGTTTTTGACGAAAATACATACAGAAAGAACATATTTTAAGCAGGATGGAAAACAATGCCAATTCCCAGCACAAATGATCAGATGAAACGCCAATCGACAAAGGATCTTATATACCAGGCTGTCTGTAACTGGATTATCAGCGGTGAGCTTTTACCCGGCGAAAAGATCAACGATATGGAACTGGCCAAGCATTTCAATGTCAGCAGAACTCCGGTCAGAGAGGCTATCCAGATGTTGGAAATCCAGAAACTGGTGAGAGTGATACCCGGAAAGACTACGATCGTAACCGAAGTCGACAAGAAAGATATTTGTGACTGCTATCGGCCCCTGGCCTGTATCCAGGCTCTTGCCGCAGAATTGGCCTGCACTGCCATAACTGAAGAACAACTATCAAGGCTGGAGGCTGTACACCACCAATTTTCTGATGCTTGCAAAAACAATGATCCAGAAAATGCAATTCTCTGTGACAGTGAGTTCCATGCCATTATCATGGATTGTGCAGACAACCAATACATGGAAGAATTCTCCCAGACTATGATATTGCATATCCAGCGTATCAAATACCACTATTTCCATTCTGACCGCTTAAGAAAGACTTCAGTAGGTCATCATGAGGGAATCCTGGAGGCTATCAAGGCAAAGGATGCAGACCTGGCTGGTTCAAGGATGAAAAACCATTGGCTTTATGTTATGCAGCGGTGTCTAAACGACGTTTTGGACGAGAACGACGAAGCAAATCCTTCAGAAAACCTCAACCGTCCCTAGTTTGTCTGTCTCTGTCAGAAATAACCCCGGTAAGTGAACTTTCCCCATAGAGTTGGAGAGTTCTGAGAGCTAGGCTACTGATTGACGGTATTGCACCGGAGACCGGTAGCCTAGTTTTTTTTGTATTCGCTTGTCATTGTACCAAGCGATGTATTCCCTTACCAGCTGTTCCATCTCTTCCTTGGTTAGCAGTCTCTTTCTGTTCTGGTAGATGGTCTCACACTTCATGAGGCCGAAGAAATTCTCGATGCAGGCGTTGTCCCAACAGTTTCCCCTGCGGGACATGCTCTGCACCACACCGAGACCCCTAAGGTAGTCGACATAGGCCCTGTTCGTGTAGGTCCATCCCCGGTCCGAGTGGATGAGGACGCCATGGAGATCGAATCCCTTGTCGACCAGTTGCTGGATGGCCTTGATGACCATGGCGAGGCTCTGGTGCTCCTCCATGACATAACTCACGATCCCGTTGTCGTACAAATCCTTGACCGCGGCCAGGAACAACCAGCCCCCCACGACACGAAGGTACGTGATGTCGGTCACCAGCTTGCACATGGGCCCCTCTGCCGAGAAGTCCCTGGCCAGTATGTTTTGTGGCAGTTCCCTTGCAGTTTCTTTCCGTATCCGATAGTAGCCCTTGGGAAACCGTCGGATGCGGACCTTCGCGTTCAGGGCATGTTCCTTCATGACCCGCTCGACGCGCTTGTGGTTCAGTTGCACGTACCCGAACCTCGCCTTCAGTTCCTGCGTCATCCTTGGAATCCCGTAGGACCAGTTTGTCTCTTCTTGTATCTGCCTGATGTGCGATGCTATGGAGACATCATTGTTGACCGAATCATCCTTGTGTTGTTCCCAGTAATAGTAGGTGCTCGGGCAGATGCCTGCCAGCTTGAGCGAACGGGTCACAGGGACTCCGAGCTTCCGTGCCTCAGCAACTGCTGATAGAACTTTTTTTTTGACGGATCCGTCTCCTCTGCCTCGCAGATTTGGAAGTACGTCCTGTAGAAGATAATCCCGTCGTGCATCCCCTTGAGCTCTGACTGCTGTTGCCTTACGAGCTTCTCGAGCTCTTCCATCTTCTTCCGTTCCAATTCCGTCATTGTGTCCACCTTTCCTCTTTCTGCCTTTCTTTCTCGTGCAGACCCCGTACTCAGTATAGTTCCGAATCCATACATTCAGAACACTAATCGACAAGGCGTATTTGCGGCAAAGACCAGATTTGGTTTCTTCCTTGGACAGCGACTTGAGGACAATCCCTTCCTTTACTTGCTCGTTCATGGCCTCGTATCTACGGTCGTAGGTACAGTACACCCAGCTCTCGTTTCCACCTTCGTATTGCTTGCACCACCGCCTGGTGCTTGACGGATTGAGACCCAGTCTCTTTGCGGTGGCCTTGCCTTTGCATCCTTGCTTGAATAACTTCAAGGCCTTGAGTTTCGTCTTTTTGCTGATCTTTGACATAACAATCCCCCATGTTTGGATTTCTCCAATTCACGGGGGAAAGTTCAAAGGAATTTCCTTTCTGGGGTTTTTTCTCTTTACAGGTACCTCTTGGTTACTCTTGACAAAAAACAACTCAGGGAACACTATACTTAATATATGCAATATATTGCATATTACATATTACATATACAAAGGGAGCCATGCAATGACGAGAGCAGAACAAGTCATAACACTTTGCCAGGAACTGATACAAAGACCAAGCCTTTCTGGGCAGGAACAAGAAGTTGCCAACTTTGTAAAGCAAACCATGCTTGAAAAAGGTTTCGATACAGTTACGATCGATACATACGGAAGTGTCCTGGGAACTATTGAAGGAAACAGAAAAGGAAAATCGATACTGCTTGATGGGCATATCGACACAGTCGACATCAGCGACCTTTCACAATGGACACATGCTCCCTATGGGGCAGAGATTAGCGACGGTAAAATCTATGGAAGAGGGACCTCCGATATGAAAGGGAGCGTTGCCGCAATGATCTTGGGTGCCGCCTTCTTTGCCGAGGATACCAAAAAAGATTTTGCCGGCACCGTCTATGTCTCGTGCACCGTCCATGAGGAGTGCTTCGAGGGAATCTCGGCCAGGGAGATAAGCAAGGTAGCCAATCCCGACTTTGTGGTTATCGGGGAAGCCACGACCACAACCTTGAAAATCGGACAACGAGGCCGTGCTGAAATCGTGGTGGAAACCGAAGGCAAGACCTGCCATTCCTCCAACCCGGAAAAAGGGATCAACGCTGTCTATCATATGATAGATCTTATCCAGGAAATCAAAAAAATTGAACCGCCTACCCATCCTGTCCTGGGAAAGGGAATCCTTGAACTTACCGACATACTTTCCAGTCCCTACCCGGGAGCTTCCGTAGTTCCGGGAATGTGTCGGGTAACCTTTGACCGACGGACTGTAGTGGGAGAAACCTCGGAAAGTGTATTGCAACCGATCAAGGAAGCAATCGAGAAGGTGAAGCTGACCATTCCCTCTCTTAAGGCCAGGGCTTATATTGCAGAAGGTTCACAACCCTGCTGGACAGGAGAAACCATCAGCGCCAAACGGTTCTTTCCTGCCTGGATGATGGATAGCGAAGAGCCCTTGGTCCAGAAAGCCCTCTTGGGCTTGAAGGAAGCTGGTATAGAAGCTCCTCTTTCACACTTTTCTTTCTGCACGAATGGAAGCCACTTCTGCGGAGAAAAGGGGATTCCCACCATCGGGTTCGGACCTTCTAGGGAAGATCTTGCCCATGTCATCGATGAATACATCGAAATCGAGCAACTTACCAAGGCCTGCAAGGGTTTTGAAGGGATCATTGCCCAAGTCCTGGCATAAGGGCAGTCCCTGAAATTGTTTCCAATGGCAGGTTCGTACTGTTTTTCATGGTGTCTAAAAGGAAGAAATCCTGGAACACGTGTTATCTACAATCGAAAATAGGTTGTGGGATACTCCGGGTTTGCATCTCTTGAAAATTGAACTACGAATCTGCGTTCCTCTACATTTTTCCCCTGACAACCAAGTTGATCCTCCGATTGATCTGGTTATTTCCTGGTCTCCTAAGCCTCCGAAGTCGTTTTGTTCAGTGTCGACACTGTCTCGAGACTCTGGTGTATTCGCAACTCCTTGCTAGACTCCCTTTTTGTAAATGGACAAGGAAACTGGGAACTGGAGTATGATTTCCATGAAAGTCTGGTAATGCTGTGTGAAAGCAAGATGCTTATCAATGAATTTTCAAGGATGCCCCCGCTATTGCAAAAAAGGCGATCAGGGAACATCTTTGGACTACCAAGGTAATGTTGATCCAGAAATTCAAGATCAATGGTTTATTTGTTCCCGGAACCGGTTTGAGCTAAAGATTAAATCAAAGAAAAGTAGTATGCTCATGGAGGATTAAAACCTCTTCCTAGGAGATTATTTGATGGATAAAACGTTTAATTCAATGTCTGATGAATACAAAAAAATGCTTGTGGATAATGTGCTTCCGTTTTGGCTTGAACATGGTTTCGACCATGTCAATGGAGGCCTGTATACAGGGCTCGATCGTGATGGTTCCCTTCTTGAAACAGATAAATCCGTTTGGTTCCAGGGCCGTGCCCTGTGGGTTTTTGCAACGGCATATGACACAATGGAAAAAAGGGAAGTCTATAAACAAGTTTGTGACTCCCTCGTCTCCTTTATCGAGGATCACTGTTTCGATCCAGAAGATGGACGGATGTATTTTCGGGTGACTGCAGAAGGAAAGCCCGTTATCAAACGGCTGCGATACATTTTCAGCGAAACGTTTGCCATCCTCGGGTTTGCCGCCTACGGCAAGGCATTTGGAAAGAGTGAATATGCAAATAAGGCCTATACCTTGTTCAAGAGGGTTCTGGTGATGCTTCAAACCCCTGGTTTGCTTGTTCCAAAGTTCAATCAGGAAAATGCACCCTCCAAGGGGTTCGGGGTTCCCATGATTCTGCTTAACACGGCACAGGAACTACGGCAAGCTTGCCCTGACCATGCGCAGGAACTTACAACCTTCATTGATGGATTGCTCAAGGAAATCACAACCTATTTCGTGCGACCTGAAAGGAAACTGGTCGTAGAGCAGTGCGCTCCTGACGGGACGTTGCAACTGGATCATATCGAGGGAAGGATGTTGAATCCCGGGCATGCCATAGAAGGGTCCTGGTTCATTATGCGCGAGGCAAAGTACAGGAACAATGATGCAGCTCTCATCAAACTCGGGACCACGATGCTCGATTGGATGTGGGAAATAGGTTGGGACAAGGAATATGGCGGAATTATCTATTTCCGTGATGTCCTTGGCAAGAGTGGCTCGGAATACTGGCAGGACATGAAATTCTGGTGGCCACAATGTGAGGCGAGCATCGCAAATCTCATGGCTTATTCCCTTACCGGGAATGAGACGTATCTGGAAAATTTCAAATTGGTTGATACGTATGTGAAGAATCATTTCCTTGATAATGAAGAAGGTGAGTGGTATGGCTATCTTCACAGGGATGGTACGCTCGCTACACCTTTGAAGGGCAATATGTACAAGGGACCTTTCCATATTCCCCGAATGTATATGGTCTGCTCACAGATGTTGGGAGAATTGGAAAGATAGGGAAAACAGTCGGAAGGAAAATTCTTTTAGCAAATTGTCAGGGAGAAACTATACGATGTAGACTCTTTTGCACATCCTCCCATTGTCTGTCCATGTCTTTTATCAAGGCAATCTGGGTCCGGGTTCGGTCGAGGTTGTGGCTTGGCCTGTCAATGTGATAATAGATGTCCCCGTTGAGATAATCCGTCAGAAAGCGGACAGCCATTATCTGGGTAATGTTTCTCCCTGATTCCGCTATCAAATTTGTTTCAGCGGGAGTGAGGAAAGTTTTTGCCTTTTCGTAATATCCCTGCACCAACGACTGGAACAGGGAGAGATTGAAATGGACCTTGGAAAGGTTGGTCTCGTCTTCCTTTGCCGTACAGGTTCCTGTTCTGATCATGTCCCCAGTGTCAAACAGGCAGGTTCCGCTCATGACCGTATCGAGGTCGATGACACAGAGAGCCTCCCCGTTCTGTTCGCTGAACAGGACATTGTTCATCTTTGTATCGTTGTGGGTTACCCTGAGGGGAAGTTTCCCGTTTTTCAGCTCATCGATGAGCAGCATGCCACGGCTTCTGTTTTCCCTGAGGAATCCTATTTCATCCAGCACAGAAGCCAGTCTTTTTGCATTGTCTCTCTCGATTGCTGCATCGAGTTGTTCGTACCGTACATGCATGTCATGGAAATCCGGAATTGTGACATGGAGTTTTCTGCCATCGAAATCCGAGAGCTGTAAGGCGAAGGTTCCAATGGCCCCTCCCAGCAGATAAGCATCCATTGCATCAGAGAGGACACTGAAAGTCTTGACTCCATCGATATATCGATAGGTTCTCCAAAGCCTTCCCTCACTGTCTTTCGTGAAAAAATTCCCTGTCTTGGTGGGAATGAGTTGCAGACAGCGCTTGTCGATCTGATCAGCTCCCTGCTGTCGTAATTTCAATTGGATATGACCTGTTATAGCCTGAATATTCTCCATTACCTGTTCTGGGTGTGGAAATACCACGCCATTGACCAATTGGTGGGTATATTTTCTTAGGCTTGTTCCTTCTTGAAAGGTCGATATAAACGTACTATTGATATGCCCTTCGGTGTTGCTCTTGATTCCAAGGAGCTTTCCTTCTATGGCAAATTGTCCGATGATTTCCAATACTTCTTTATTAGCTTCCATGCAGATTCCTTTCTCTTTGAAGCGTACGGGGGAAGACTATGGGTGTATAGGGTAAAAAAAGGAATTGATATGGACAAATCTGCAGTTTATGCGATACTTCTTCTATGCAGGAAACACAACAGATATTTTTTGATCCTGAGGTTAAGCAACTGATTGACAGTTTCTCCTATTGCTTTGGGGTAAAGATTACTCTCTATTCTCCCTTGGTCGAGGAATGGCTGGTCGGAGTTTTTGTAAAGTCGTCCGATTATTGTACGCTTCTGCAAAAGGGCATGCATTATAGATCTCGGTGTCTTGCCCAGGACAAACTGATGTGTGAGCGTTGCAAGCGTTTGGGCAAGCTTACACTCTACCGTTGCCATGGGGGACTTAATGAGGCTGTCATGCCAATTGAACGGGATGGTAGGACTATCGGATTTGCCATGCTCGGGCAGTTCAGGACCCTCGAGCATGTCCCTGCCCAGTTGCTTCAACAGTGGAGTGAGGCAGGCCTCGATCCCGTAACCTTTCGAGAGGCTTTCCTGGCCCGGCCCTATTTTGAGGAGGAGACGCTTTCAAGGATGCTTCACCTCTTTTCCATGCTCATCAATTTTGTCTCTTCCTCTTCCTATGTCAAACTCTGGCAACCGCAACTGGTGGAAAAGGTCATCCAGTATCTGGACGACCATATGCAGGAACCGAGCAACCTTGCCACTGTAGCCCAGGCTGTCGGGCGAAGTGAATCTGCAGTATCCCATGCGATCAAGCAAAAGTTCAAGGTTTCGTTCAAGCATTTGGCAACCGTAAGGAAGATACAGCGCTTCGAAAGCCTTTTGAGCAAGAATCCCTTGCTGCAGATAAATGAGGCTTGCCTTCAGGTTGGGTTTCCCGATCAACTCTATTTTTCCCGGGTTTACCGGAAGTTCAGGAGCTGTACCCCCTTCGCAATATATCAAGACCCTTCACAGCAAGGAACTCAACGGAGATCTATTGGTCCTTGGCTGAGAAAGTGTGGGGTCGGTGTTGTTTGTCTTGCTTATCAGAAGTCTGGCATTTGAGTTAACTCCTGTTTTTTGCTATGGTAATAGAGTAACAATTTGAAGAGAGAGGTACATCATGAACAGGACTAGACGGAAACAATTGGTAATGATGATAAAGCCTTCTTCCTCTGCTTGCAATTTAGCTTGTTCTTATTGCTTTTACCAGGACTTGGCCTCCAAACGCGATATTCCTTTCCATGGGTTTATGGCCGATGAGGTTATGGTATCGCTTATAGAAAAATGTCTGGGCGAGGTTGAGCACTGTTCGTTCATGTTCCAAGGTGGAGAACCTTCACTGATCGGGCTTCCTTTTTTCCAAAGGTTTGTAGAAACCGTCAATAAACTGAATAAAACCTACCACAGGGAAGTGCACTATGCTTTCCAGACGAATGCGCTTACCCTGGATCTTTCCTGGGCGCAATTTTTCAAGGAAAACAAGTTTCTCGTGGGAGTTTCCTTTGACGGCAATGCTCGGCTGAACGATATATTTCGTAAGGACCTTCAAGGAAACGGGAGTTCCCAAAGGGTGCTGGAGGCCATCGCATTTTTAAAAGAACAGGAGGTTGACTTCAATATCCTTTCAGTCGTAACTCCTGCGATGGCCGATAATGTGAAGCCCATGTGGAACTATCTTGCTGGCAAAGGCTTGTCTTTCCTTCAATATATCCCCTGCATGGATCCTTTCGGTGAGGAGCCGGGGGGAACTTCTTTTTCCCTTTCCTCCGATTCCTATGCAAAGTTTCTGATGCAACTCTTCGACCTATGGTATGACAATCTTGCAAACGGGAAAGGGGTGTCGGTACGGTTTTTTGACAACCTTGTTTCCATGCTTGTGGGATATCCACCAGAAAGTTGTGATATGGCGGGCATCTGCTCGGTTCAGTATGTAGCCGAAAGCGACGGGAGTATCTACCCCTGTGATTTTTATTGTTCCGATGACTACCTTTTAGGCAATATCCTTTCCTCCTCGATTGCCGAGCTCGATGCCAAGAGGAAAGAACTGCAATTCATTGAGTCCTCACCTAACAAAAGTCTTGCATGTAACAAGTGTCAGTGGAAAAGCCTGTGCAGGGGAGGGTGCAAACGCTATCGTACGGGAGAAACCTATCGATATTGCGGCTCAATGAAGCAATTTTTTCCATATGCCATAGAACGATTGGAACAGATAACGATAAATCTCAAATACTGAAACCGTTTTCTTTATAGTTTTAAATCAGTAAATCCTGACTTATGACAGAGAAATGAAATTATTGCAATGAGTGGGAATTTTGCAATAAAAAGGGCTTTGTTTCAATAATTTCATTACTTTTTCAATATGGTTTCAGTTCCTCTTGACATAAGAAAATATCTATCCTAGGGTCTGCATGAGGTATTGCATAAGAAAATGATTAGACTTACAAAAAAGGTGTTTTCCGATCTTGCCATCTGGATGATGGGCTTTGGCCTGATAGTAGGATTGGTCTTCCCGTTCTTCATGTTCTTCTTGGGTATTCCTAGGGAAATCACCTTTTCTTGGTGGTTTTTTTTAGTCTGCATGATTGCTGGTTTGTTTGTTGGCTTTGTTAACATAATCCTTGCCAAACGGGTTGTAGGTTCTCGCCTTTCAGATCTCTCCAATCATATGCTGGATATTGAGAAACATTTGAAAGATATTTCCGGCAAGAGTGAGACCTTTGATTGTTCTCCCCTGAAATGTCATATTCCCGTGGATTCCGAGGATGCTATCGGAGAGAGTTCCAAGGCTTTCAACAATCTAGTGGATACGCTTGCAAAATCAATGCAGACCGAAATAAATATACGGACCTATACGCAGATGCTTACCAGCCATCTTGAGACCGATGAGCTTTGCCGTGATGCCTTGGTAACACTTCTGGATATGGTAAAAGCTCCTGCCGGAGCTATTTTGGTTGAAGAAGAAGGGGAACTGAACGTGCATTGTTCCGTAGGTCTGACCAATGCCGATTCCCTGGGAGCCAACCCCCTCGTGCTTGACACCTTGCAAACCTTGAGAAGGGGAATCATTGATATTCCCAAGAACATTACCCTGGATGGGGTTTTGACTACCTTTCAGCCCCAACAGATCATTGTTGAGCCCATCCTTTATAAAAAAGTTGGTTTGGGCATTATTGTCTTGGCTTCGCCTTTTACCTTTGCAGAAGAGAGCTATGAGAATCTCGATTTGTTTGGAAAGAGCCTGGCTCTGGCCTTGCATAATTCAATGGCCCATGACCAAGTACAACGCCTTGCTGCGGTAGATCCTCTTACCGGAGTCTATAACCGCCGTTTTGGTGTTGCCAGACTCCATGAGGAATTCATAAGGACTGTCAAGCAAAATATCTCGATGGGACTTTTGATGATGGATATTGATAATTTCAAGCAGATCAACGACGCCTATGGGCATTCTGTGGGAGATCGTGTGCTCAGAAGCATAGCGCTTACAGCCCGAGGGCAATTGAGGGAAGGTGATATTATTGTCCGTCTTGGGGGAGATGAATTCATGCTGGTCTTGCTCGGGGCTTCCCGTTCCGATACCCAGGATATCGGGGAAAAGATCCGACGCATGGTTGATGAAAAGAGAATTTCATATGGTGAACAGAACATCCATGCTACGGTAAGCATCGGGGGCTCTTCCTTCCCTGAACTCGATGCCGAGTATGAAAAGGAATTGATAGAGGCAGCGGATCGGTCTCTCTATCTGGTAAAGAACTCAGGGAGAAACCGAGTTTCCGTGTAAAGGATGATGAAATACTCATTGAAGGTCTTCTTTTTGACGGAAGACCTTTTTTGATTCAATGGTTCTTAAATACAAAACAGGCAACTCCCAAAGGATTGCCTGTTTTCAAAGAAAGATATAACAGAGAGATTGGTTAGATGATTCTTGGATCTACATCCTCGTCGTAGTCAATATTGTCAAAACCAAATCCATGGATCTGCTCATATTCGGAGTATACTCCCTCAAGGTCTGCACCTTGGAGTGGTTCCCCTTCCTTCTGCAAATCCCATCTTCGTTCTACCTCTGATTGGATATCATCCTGCATCTCCCAGTCATCAACACGTATCCTGCCTTCATCATCGGTAGGAATAGCCTTGCCACTGAAGAGTTTTTCGGTAAAAAGCCGGTAAATCTGTTGGGTACAATGCTCGTGGAGATCTCTTTCCTTCATGACTTGATACAGTATGGCCATGTACAAGGGAACGACAGGAATTACTGCGCTTGCCCTGGTAACGAGAGCCTTATTTACCGAAACAAAAGCCCGTCCCTTGATCGATGCAAGTTTTTTGGTCAATTGTGCGGCAGTCTTTTCCAGATCTTCCTTTGCCTTTCCTATGGTGCCTTCCCTGTAGACAGGGTAGGTGACCTTCGGTCCTATATACGAGTAGGAAATAACCATGGCTCCCTCTGCTAGGAGCTTTTCCTGCAAAAGGAAATCGATCCAGAGAGACCAGTCCTCACCACCCATCACCTTGATCGTGTCTTCTACCTGGGTTCCTTGTGCAGGTTCGATGGTTGCTGTCTTTACGACATCACAATCCAAATCCACCGAAAGGGCGGAAAAGGGTTTTCCGATGGGCTTGAGCACTGAACGATAGGTCAATCCTGTCTTGGGATCGGTACGAAGGGGAGAGGCCAGGCTATAGATGACCAGGTCGACCTGTCCTAACAGGCTTTTTATCAGCTCAGCCGTTGCTTGCTTGGTTTCGTCGCTAAAGGCATCTCCAAAGATTGATTCTGCCTTGTGTCCAGCTTTTCTTGCCTCTCTCTCGAATGCCATTGTGTTATACCAACCGGGGGTCGCTGTCCTGGTTTCGGAGGGCTCGCGCTCAAAGGAGACGTTTATGGTATCGGCCTGGGCGGCGAAGGCACTCACAATTCTGGAAGACAATCCATACCCAGTGGAGCCGCCAAGAATCAGGACTCGCTTGGGCAAGACAAGATTCTTGCTTGCCGGATACCGGGAATCGTCTGACACCTGGGCATGGGCTTGTACCCATTCTATCTGGTTGGAAACATACTGGGCACACCCTTGGGGATGGGCTGTCAGCGAAACGTTCCTCAATACTTTCTTGGTAATTTTCACGACAAACTTCCTTGCTCTGTTTCTTTTCCCTTGCCTACGATACACATCCAGGTCGCTTCCGCTGCCTTCAGGCCATTGACGGTAATGATCCCGCTTTGCCTGAGCATGATTTGCGATACCCTCATGTTCTGTACCTCAATGAGAACCGTGTCCCCGGGACGAACCTGATTCCTGAATTTTGCTTTTTCAATTGTTCCCAGGACAAAGAAGGCCCCATGGGGTAATATTCCTGCCTGAACCAAACCTGCGCCACCGCACTGGGCCATGGTCTCTACCAAGATTACCCCGGGTACGACCGGATAGTCGGGAAAATGTCCCTTGAAGAAAAAATCCTTCTCATCAAATAAGCGTGAGGCGACTGTATGGTCCTTGTCGCACTCTACTATTTCATCAAGAAACAAGAACGGACTCCTGTGGGGAAGCAATTCCTGGGGAGTTTCAAAATCATTGCTCATCTGGCATCTCCTTTTTCCTGGTAACCGGTAAACACCAGGACTCCGTTGTGGCCACCAAAACCAAAGGAGTTGCTCAGGGCATAGCGAATGGTTCCTGATCTTCCTTGGTTGGGTACATAGTCGAGATCACATTCAGGATCGGGAGTTTCCTGATTTATAGTACAAGGATAATATTGATCCCGTATGGCAAGCAAACAGATAATTGCCTCGACGGCTCCGGCCGCCGCAATTAGATGGGAAGTCATCGATTTTGTCGAGGATACTTTCAACTGATAGGCATGATTACCGAATACTTGCTTGATAGCCTTGGTTTCCATGGAATCGTTGGCAGCCGTGGAGGTCCCATGGGCATTGATATAGTCAACTTCGTTCAGGTCCACGCCTCCCATGCCCAGGGCATTGCGCATTGCCTTTGCCGCGCCGTCTCCATTGGGTTCCGGGGATGTGAGATGGTAGGCATCACAAGTCGAACCATACCCGACTATTTCGCCCAGGATGGTCGCTCCGCGTTTTTGAGCATGTTCCAAGGATTCAAGGACCAGAATTCCTGCGCCTTCTCCAATAATGAAACCATCCCGGTTCTTGTCGAATGGGCGACAAGCTTTTTGTGGAGTGTCGTTGTACTGGGTGGAGAGTGCCTGGAGCCTGCAGAATCCCGCAACTGATAATTTGGATATTGCGGCTTCCGTGCCGCCTCCCAGGGCAACATCGGTGAGGCCGAACCTGACAGAGTTGAAGGCATCTCCTATAGCATCGGTTCCCGAGGCGCATGCGGTGGCTATGGTGTGGCAAGGTCCCTGAAAGCCAAAATGGATCGCAATATTGCCGGCGGCCTCATTGGATATCAATTTGGGAATGGTGAGCGGGGCAACTGCATGGGGACCACGTTCAAATAATTTATATAGGTTTTCTTCCACGACTTCAAAACCACCGATGCCATTGCCCAGATATACTCCGACCCGATCTGGATCATAGCTTCCCTTTGTCAGGTTTGCTTGTTCCATTGCCTGTACGGCGGCATAGACGGCAAATTTAGTGAAGTCGGCCATGCTTCTGGTTTCCTTGCGGTCAAGCAGATCGGAAGGATCGAAATCCCTGACTTCCCCGGCAATCTTTGCCGGATATTCACTGTTGTCGAATTTGGTAAGCGGTCCGACTCCCGATACACCATTGCGTATATTCAACCAGAATTCCTCGATTCGTTTTCCCAATGGATTGACCGTACCCATTCCGGTTACGACGACCCTTCTTGTGTTTTCCATACTCTTTTCTCCCTTCATTACATTGCCATCCCACCATCGACGGACAAAACCTGGCCCGTGATGTAGGATGCCTTATCAGAGGCGAGGAACACGACAACCTCGGCTACTTCCTGTGCAGACCCTATTCTCCCGAGGGGAATCTGGGTCTTGATGGTATCCTTCAAGCTATCGGGCAGGGCCTCGGTCATGGCTGTTTCGATGAAGCCCGGGGCAACTACATTCACCCTGATGCCCCTACCTGACAATTCCTTGGCAAGGCTCTTGGAAAAACCGATCAATCCGGCTTTTGAAGCCGCATAGTTGGTTTGTCCCCCGTTGCCCATGATGCCGACCACCGAAGAGGTGTTTATGATTGTTCCTTGTCTCTTTGAGGCCATGAGACGTCCGATTTTCCGGCAAGTCAAGAATGATGCGGTAAGATTTACCGAAAGGACATCGTCCCAGGCTTCATCCTTCATGCGCATGAGCAACCCGTCCTTGGTAATGCCGGCATTGTTTACCAGAATTTCCACTGTCCCTGCTTGCTGTATTACTGCATCCAAGGCTTCTTCCACTGATTCCCTGTTTCCCATATCGCAGGCTATCCAAGATAGCTGCCTCTGAAGTGATTTAGCAAGGGGAGTCAGTTTCTCCAACGTCTCCCCCTGGCTGCGGGAAAGGTACCAGACATCACAGTCATCTTTTAGCAAGGCCTCCACGATAGCCATTCCGATGCCCCTGGAGCCTCCGGTGACCAACGCATGGCGATTTCCATTTTTAGTATCCATTATCATTTTCCTTATATTCCTGAGTTGCCAGTTTGATTGCCTCTTCTGTTCCCAATGTACTGCAAGGGAGAAAAGAGCCACTTGATTTCCAAAGTCCCGAGAGTACACCCTTTGCCCCGAGTTCTCCCAAGACCACGGAATCCTGGGTCCTGGCAAAAGTCTCTATTCGTTGCATGGTTGCTGTCCATCTGAGAGGCGAGGCAAGCTGCCTGGCCAAAAGTGCAAGAGCTTCTTCCTTGGAATGTACGAAGTCTCCATGTACCGAAGAGATGACAGCCTGTTGAGGATCGCTGAACTTGCAATTCGATAAAAAGGTGGAGAACTCCACAGTTGCTTCCTCCATGAAAGGTGTATGGAAAGGTCCTGAGACTCTCAAAGGTATTACCTTTTTCGCTCCCTTATCCAGCAATAGTTGTTTGGCTTGGGTAATCAGGTTTTCCTTTCCTGCCAGTACCACTTGTGCTGGCCCATTGTCGTTGGCACAGTAGAGTCCTTCAAGTTTTTCTGCTTCCAGAAGTGACTCGACCTCTTGAAAACTGAGACCGATGACAGCCGCCATGCCAAGTTTACCATGCTTTAGCTCAGCTTCCCTTGCAGAATCGGCCATCAAAATGCCTCTTCTCTGCACAATCTTGAAGAGTGTCTCGTCGTCAAGAATTCCTCCTCCGGCATAGGAAGAAAGTTCTCCCAGACTGAAACCTGCATGGCAAATCATCTGCATGCCCAGTTCTTGCAAACGGATGTAGGCAGCTCTGTTGGCCAAGGTGACCACCAGTTGGGTAAGTCTGGTATCCTGCAACTCCTCGGCAGTTCCCTGCTCGAGGATGGCAAAGAAATCTTTCTTGCAAACCTCTGAGGCCAGACCAAAGAGATCCCGCACTTTTTGTGAGGCAGCATACAGATCAAGAGTCATTTTCGGAAACTGGGAACCTTGTCCCGGATACAATGCAATAAGGTTTACCATGTCAGTAGTGTTCCTCCATAGGTAAGGCCGGCACCAAAGCCAATGAGGATGATCATATTCCCTGGCTGTATAAGGTCTTTTTCCACCATCTCAGAAAGGGCAATGGGGATTGAGGCTGCCGAAGTATTGGCATAGGCTTCGATATTGAGGAAAAATTTTTCCTGGGGAAGGGAGAATCGCTTGGCACAGGCCGAGATGATTCTCTCGTTTGCCTGATGGGGCACGATCCAGGTAATTTCCTCGATGGTCAGGTTATTGTCTGCAAGCAGCTTCTTGATGGTCTCCCCGATGGATTGCACGGCAAAGGCATAGACAGCTCTGCCATCCATGCAAATTGCATTTTTCTCTCCGGTAACGGCCAGGGCAGCTGATCCGCTTCCTTGGGATCCGAGCGTACAGTCAAGGATTCCTCCTTTTTCTTGGGTTCGTTCAAGCAAGACGCAACCGGCTCCGTCACCAAACAAGACACAGGTATTCCTGTCTTCCCAGTCAACAATCGAAGAAAGTTTTTCTGTTCCTATGACCAGGACCTTGCTCATGGTTCCTGTTGCGATCATTCCCCTGGCAGTCTCCAAGGCAAAGATGAAGCCGGTGCAACCTGCACTGACATCAAAGGCAGGGAAAGTTTGCAGGCCAAGCTTTTGCTGGACCAGACAAGCGGTGGAAGGAAAACCCAAGAAATCAGGAGTGGCCGTGGCCACGATGATGCCATCTATCTGCAAAAGGTCGACATCAAATTTTGCTGTCAGATCCCGTACGGCCTGGACTGCCATATCGGAACTGGTCTCTTCTTTTCTTGCTATATGCCTCTTGCCAATTCCCGTATGGGATCGAATCCATTCATCACTGGTGTCGACCTTGGTGGCCAATTCCTCGTTTGTAAGGATCAACTGCGGGGCATAGGCGCCTACCGCTGTTATATGTATGCACTCCAATGTTTCCACTAAGTGTCTCCTCATTTATTGATTCTTCCATTATAATAGGGAGAAGGGGAAGTAAAAGCTATACTACAATTATTACAAAATATGATATTTTGTCAACATTGACACTAAAACTAGTTATTGTTATTATAAAAATAATTATAGTAGCCTCTTTTTTGAGGCCAAGCTACCATCCCCACACCTTGAGGAAGGAATACAATGGAAACAATCGAACAAATGGACCTTGCATCGGTCATAGCACTATTTGAACAAAGCTCACTCAATGAATTGGAATTATCTTGCAGTCGTTTCACCATCAAGCTCAAACGCGCGAGCAACGGTGAGGCTGTGTGTGCGGCTCCTCTGGAACAGAAAAAAAATATACCGACAAAGGAAAAACAGCCGGAAGTCAAGCAAGAGGAACTTATTACCATTACCAGCCCGATCGTTGGCACCTTCTATCTTACACCGGCACCCGATGCTCCTCCCTATGTACGCGAAGGCGATATCGTTGCCCCAGGGGATGTGTTGTGTACCATCGAGGCAATGAAGCTCATGAATCAGATGCCAGCTGAATTTCCCTGTGAGATTATTTCGGTCCTGGCCCAGCCAGAATCGATGGTTGAATTCGGGCAGCCCTTGTTTTCTGTGAGAAAGCGATGATCAAATCGCTTCTCATTGCAAACCGTGGCGAAATTGCGGTACGGATAATACGATCCTGCAGGGACTTGGGAATTCATAGCGTTGTGACCTATTCCACTGCTGACAAAGAGAGTCTTGCGGTTAAAATGGCCGATGAAGCAGTCTGTATCGGGCCTGCCGCTTCTTCCCAAAGCTATCTTAACTGGAGAAACATCATTGCCGCAGCTTGTTTGAAACGCTGTGATGCCATTCATCCAGGTGTAGGCTTCCTATCGGAAAATGCAGATTTTGCCAAGGAAACCGAGGAAGCAGGACTTATTTTCATTGGCCCCAGGCCAGAGACCATCGCTCTGCTAGGCAATAAGATCATAGCTCGCAATACGGCTCTTTCCTGTAACCTTCCCATAACCCCCGGGAGCACCGAAGCCGTTCTTTCCCTTAAGGAAGCTCTTGCTACGGCCAAGACAATCGGATATCCCATAATATTGAAGGCTGCCTGCGGTGGTGGAGGCAGGGGCATGCGAATTGTCACGAAAGAGAGCCAACTCGAACAGGCCCTCCAAATTGCAAAAAAGGAAGCCTTGGCTTTTTTCGGCGATGGTACCGTACATATGGAGAAATACCTGCAAAATCCCAGGCATCTGGAAATCCAGTTGCTCTCAGACGGTCAGGGAACGGTTGTCCATTTGGGAGAGCGCGATTGCACTGTCCAGAAGAACCACCAGAAACTGTTCGAGGAAAGTCCGACTCCTGTGCTTGATGAGAAGGTCCGGCAACAGATGTGCCAGGATTCTGTCAATCTGTTTATAAAACTTGGGTATCGTGGGGCCGGGACCGTGGAGTACCTGTATGACAATGAGCACTACTATTTCATGGAAGTGAATGCCCGGTTGCAGGTAGAGCATCCGGTTTCCGAGCTGGTAAGTGGTATAGACCTGATAAAGGCGCAGATAGCAATTGCCGAAGGCAAGCCCCTGGGATATACCCAAAAAGATGTATTGCTTCGTGGACATAGCCTGGAATGCAGATTGAACGGCGTGACTGCCGGGGTAATCAAGAAACTTGTGTTCCCCTCCGGCCCTTCGGTCAGGGTTGATACCTATCTGAGGGAAGGATCTACTCTCAGTTCCTATTATGACCCGCTTATCGCCAAGATCATCGTATATACCCAAAATAGGGACGAAAGCCTTGCGGTCATGAAGAGGGCCCTCCAAGAGGTATGTGTGGAAGGAATCGAGACGAACCTTGATCAACAGAAGCTCATCTTGGAATCAACCATGTTTCGTTCCGGACGTTTTGGAACCGATTTGTATGAGAGGGTCTGTCCTGAAGAGGAGAAGAAAAGCAATGGATGAAAATCTGAAGATAATCTGTCCTCAGTGCCAGAAAGAAATTGAAAAGACCTCCTTGGGTGAGTGTCCTTCCTGTGGGTATTATTTCCCTTTGTCCCCTCCTGAGCGTATTGCCTTGGTCGCCGACAAAGGTTCCTTTGTCGAGATGTCCGGGGGAATGCAATCCTCTAACCCCATCTCGCTTGCCGGATATGAGGACAAGCTCGTGGAAAACCGGAAGAAATCCTCCATGAACGATGCGGT
This sequence comes from uncultured Sphaerochaeta sp., assembly GCF_963676625.2. Lineage (GTDB taxonomy): Bacteria > Spirochaetota > Spirochaetia > Sphaerochaetales > Sphaerochaetaceae > Sphaerochaeta. The sequence continues at coordinate 511,250 of NZ_CAXXYB010000004.1, read as the reverse complement.
GACCATTGGTTCCTGTACCATAGACAAACAGAAGGCTATCTTGGGTGTCATGTCCTTTTCCTTTATGGGAGGAAGCATGGGCTCTGTCGTAGGGGAGAAGATTGCCGAGGCTATGATAGAGGGTTGTCTTTCAGGATCTCCTGTAATACTGTTTACCGCCTCTGGGGGAGCCAGGATGCAGGAAGGAATTTTTTCCTTGATGCAGATGGCCAAGACTGCCAGTGCGGCAGCCTTGCTCGATGAGACGAGGACTCCTCTTTTTATCGTGCTTACCAATCCTACTACCGGAGGAGTGACCGCTTCCTTTGCGATGCTGGGGGATGTAATCCTGGCCGAACCGGGGGCCATCATAGGTTTTGCCGGTCCTCGGGTAATTGAGGGAACGATCAAGGAAAAGCTTCCTCCCTCCTTCCAACGCTCCGAATTCCAATTGGAACGAGGTTTTGTCGACCTCATCGTGAAAAGAGAAGGGTTGAAGGGGATGCTCTCCTACCTTATCAAGACCCATGTAAGGAGTGAACCCCGTGGATGAACTGAAAGAAAAAGGATTGGTGACTACCGTTGAACGAATAGAATCCATTGCTGGTATGGAACCTCAGTGCGAAGGAAAATCCTCCTGGGACTGCGTGTTGCTTTCCCGTAGGCAGGGCCGTCCGGGAGCCAAGCAGTACATCGATTTGATCTGTGATGATTTTGTTGAATTGCATGGTGATCGTCTCTATGGGGATGACCAGGCCATGATTGGGGGAATCGGGACAATAAACGGGCGGGCCATTACCTTCATCGGCAATAGAAAGGGTGCAAATTTCAAGGAAAATGTTCTGTGCAACTATGGCATGAGCAACCCCGAGGGCTATCGCAAGGCACTTCGTTTGGCCAAGCAGGCTGAAAAGTTCGGCAGGCCGGTGGTCTGTTTCATCGATACTCCCGGAGCCTATCCAGGACTTGGGGCTGAAGAGCGAGGTATCGGGGAAGCCATTGCCCGTAATCTCAAGGAGTTCTCCATCCTGAAAACACCCATTCTCTCCTTTATCATAGGCGAAGGGGGAAGCGGTGGTGCCTTGGGAATCGGGGTGGGCGACAAGCTGTATATGTTGGAGAATGCCGTCTATTCGGTCATTACCCCTGAAGGTTTCGCTTCCATTCTGCTTCGGGATCCTTCCCGGGCCCAGGAGGCTGCAGAGGCCATGAAAATGACTGCCAGGGATTTGAAATCCTTCAATATAATCCATGACATCATAGCTGAAGTTCCCGGTGGGGCTTCATTGGATCCTGGTTTCACGGCCAAGCTGATCAAGCAAATAATTGTGCGTGACTTGGATACCTTGTGCAATAAACCGGAGGAAAACCTGGTTCGCTACAGAATCAAGAAAATCCGGGGAATAGGGGAATACAAAGGGGAGAAAACTTGGTGGGAACCCTTGTTGAGAGTATTTCAACAGACCGATGACTTGAAATGAATGTAGGAGTTGAATCCCAAATCCCTCTATTTTTATCCTGAAAACGGATAGAAATAGGGGGATTCCTCTTTTTATCCCAAGGCCCAATCGTGCTATACTTTTTCTATGAAAAAGAAAACCGTGGTTGCGATCATGTACGATTTTGATAAAACTCTCACCACTGCCGATATGCAGGAATATACCTTTATCCCGAATCTTGGGATGAAAAGCCAGGAATTCTGGGAAAAAGCAAATGTGCTTGCCAAGACAGAAAAAATGGACAGTATCCTGGCCTATATGAAACTTATGCTGGAGGAGTCAGGAAAAAAGAACAAGCCAGTCAGACGCGAGGATTTCGTTGCCTTGGGCGGAGGGCTCGAGTACTATCCCGGGGTACTCACCTGGTTCGATTCAATCAATCACATAGGCAAGGATCTTGGCATTACCCTTGAACATTATATCATTTCTTCTGGCATGAAAGAGATTATTGAAGGTTCGGCCATCGGAAAGAATTTCAAGGAAATCTATGCCAGCGAATACCTCTATGATATAAACGGGGTGGCTTCCTGGCCAAAATTGGCAGTCAATTATACGGCCAAGACCCAATTTCTCTTCAGGATAAACAAGGGAGTACTGGAAGTATCTGAAGACAGGAAGCTCAACGATTATACCCCTGAGGACAATAGGATCATTCCGTTTCGGAATATGATCTATATCGGAGATGGTCTTACCGATGTCCCTTGCATGAAATTGGTCAAGAACAACGGAGGCAAGAGCATTGCCGTCCATAAGAAAGGAGACTTTTTCATATGCAAGAAATTGATGAGGGAAAACCGTATCAATTTCTTTGAAGAGGCCGATTACAACAAAGAGGGCAAGTTGTTTGCCTTGGTTTCCTTGATCTTGCAGAAGATGAAGAGTGAGGATGAGCTGGAAGCCCTGCACAAGGATATGGCAGAGAAAGCAGGGAAGGAGTAGAAAGGGTCTTTTGCTCTTTCTTTTTCTTGATTACTACTACTTTCCTTTTGTCTTTCTATTTTTCCTTTCTTTGTTTGTTATTTATCCGAGGAAAGTGCATATCCTTTCATAAAGGAACGATACAGGCAGGCAAAGACCAGCAAGGGAGGAATCATGGCAATGATGACGGCGGTCATCACTTGACCCCATTGTACCGATTCCCCTGTCGAGACAATCATATTCAAACCTACCTGTACGACCTGGTTCGCGGTTTTCCTGAGAATTACCCTGGGCCAGATATATTGGTCCCAGACATAGACAAATTGTATCAGCGCCAGTGCCCCGATGGTGTTCAGGCTCATGGGAATGAGTATGCGAAACAGAAATTGCAAGGAAGTAGCTCCATCAATGCGGGCTGAATCCGCAAGGGCATGGGGTATCGACATGAAATGTTGGCGGAACAGAAAGACTCCGGTGGCCGAGGCCAGAAAGGGGGTAATGACGCCCCAAAGATTATCTCCCCAACCAAATCCATATTTAGTGGGAGCAAAGAAGAACTCCAGGGGAGAAAACATCCATTGCATGAGATGCATAAGATCAGGGGCTCTTTGGTTGCTTACCAGGTTGAACAACCCCAGGATCAGCACTTCCGTAGGCATGATGAGTGTGATGAGGATGAAGGGGAACACTAGCTTTTTTCCCTTGAATTTATAAAAAACCAAGGCCAGGGCCGCAAATAGGGAGAGGACAATCTTTCCTCCAGCGACCCAAAGCGAGATAAAAAAGGAATTTCGCATATAGCGGCCCAGATGATAATCAGTCCAGACAACCTTGAGGTTTCCCCAAAAGGCGTTGCCCGGTAGCATTGAGGCAGTAGGGACCGTGTTTAGGTCCTGGGTTGCCTTTACCATGGCAAAGACTACAGGAAAACAGATGACGGTGCAGGCAAGAATCAAGACAGCATGTACCCATATCGGATCTTTCTTTCTTTTTTTATCCTTCATAATGTACCCGCTTTTCAAAAAACTTGAATTGGAGACTTACCGTCAGGGCTACCAGGCACATGAGTACCAACGCTTCGGCAGCGGCAAATCCCATGTTGCTGCTTCCTCCAAAACCATCGAGATACATCTTGTACATAAGCGTAGTGGTTACTCCTTCATGGTCGAAGAAGGGTCCTGAACCGACAGGACCTCCCTTGGTAAGCATGTCTATGATGCCAAACGAGTCAAAGAAACTGTAAGTAATGTTGGTAAAGAGGAGAAAGAAGGTAGTCGGGCTGAGCAAGGGAAATACGATGTACCTGAATTTCTGCCAGCCATTGGTTCCGTCTATATCCGCAGCTTCCAGGGGAGTCTTGGGAATGCTTTGCAGGGCGGCAAGATAAAAAACGATATTGTATCCGAGGTTTTTCCAGACAGCGGCACAGACCGTGAGAAAGAAGGCAGGGAGAGGGGCGTCGAGCCAACGGGGCTTGATGCCAAACAAAGCATTGAGCAAGGTGTTTACGATGCCTATCTCCGGGTTGAACATAAACAGATAGATGGTTGCGGCAATTGCCGGGGAAAGGGCAAAGGGCCAGATGAGCAGCATTCTGTACACTTTGGCTCCCTTGATATCCTTGTTTGCCTGAATGGCGATGAACAAGGAGAGCGAGAGTCCGAACCCTACGACCAATCCACTGAAAATGATGGTTTGCACCAATACTTGCCTAAACCCGGGGGCAAGGGGACCGACAAAGAGATTCTTGAGGTTTTCCAGGCCAATGAATTTTCTGGTTCCCAAGAATAGGTTGCTGCGATACAGGCTGAGAAGAATCGATTTCCAGGCTGGGTAAAAAAGGAAGATAATAAGAATTGCCAGTGTTGGCAAGAGATAGAGATATGGGATTATTCGTGAGGAATAGGCTTCATTATGATCATGCATTACGTGCTCCTAACGAGAGGCGAGGCCCGGTATTGCTACCGGAACCTCGCAAAGAAAATGAGTTGAGAGGTGTTTTGGAGAAGAGCTTTGACCTAGAAATTGGCGTTGTATTCCTTGAGTTTGGCATCGGCAAGTACTTTTGCTTCAGTGAGAGCATTTTTGACATCTCCACCCTGCAGGATTTTTTGCATTGCCTGCTCCATGATTGTCCTGTTGTCCAGCAAAGTTCCTGCCAGGGCTCCTGCCGTAGCGGCATTGGGAATGGTATTAAGCAGTTGGTTGAAGGCGACCAATTGCTTGGCATCGCTTGTAAACCAGCCTTCAGCCTTGAGTTGGTCAACCGAGGAATTCCGTACTGGATAATACCCGGTAAGTTTGTGCCAGCTGACCATATTCTTGGTGTTGGTCATAAAGAGGATGAAATCCCTTGCTCCCTCGAGTTCCTCGGGGGTATGGTTCTTGGTTACCCAGACACTACCACCGCCGATGACTGTTCCGTTTCTCTTGGTTCCAGATAGAATAGGCAGCTTCCCGACACCCATAGTGAATTTGCCTTCCACTGCGTGTCCGATATTCCCGAGGTCGGCGGTAGAGGTAATATGGAAGATGGCTTTGCCTGAAGTGAAGATGGCATCGCTTCCGTCCCAGTCTTCGGCTTTTCCTGTATAGGAATAGAGGTTTTCCTTGCCAAGGCGTGAAAGGAAATTACCGATTGCCATGGCAGCGGGGCTGGTCAGGTTGACTTCAGTGGCCCTGGCAGAACGACCGTTGTCATTGTTTACCAAGGGAGCACCCTGTTCAGCCATCCATTGCTCAAAATACCAACCATGGAGGGCAAAGGAGATGTTTGCACCGTCAACATTTTTTGCGCGGGCGGTTTCTACAACCTTGATCATGTCTTCCAGGGTATCGGGGACATAGTCCGCCGGATAGCCTGCTGCAACAAGCTTGTCGGTATTGATGTATAAAACCGGAGATGAACTGTTGAAGGGAATTGAGTTTACCTTGCCATCGATTGTGTAGTAATTAAGTACCGGGGCAATGTAATCGCTGGTGTCGAAGGTTCCGATATCACTTACTGGCATAAAGATTCCCGAGTCATAGGCGAGTTGACTTCCTACTTCAAAGACATGTACCAGATTCGGGGCTTTTCCCTGTTTGTCTGCAAGAATCGCTGCTTGAAGGGTATCGCGGTAGCTTCCCTTGGCTTCCTGTACGACTTTATATTTCGTCTGGGAGGCATTGAATTCATCTACCCGTTCCTGAATCCAGCCAGAACGTCTGGCATCCCCGAGCGCATGCCAGAAGGTGATTTCCAAGGGTCCCTTCGTTACGGGAGCTACACTGTTTTCGGCAGTGCCATTTGCAAAGGCAAAGGACATGGTCATTACAAGACAAAGCAAAAATACCGTTAGTTTTTTCATAATCATCCTTCTCGAGGCAGAATTGTTGATTGCAAGATAGACGGCTGATGTTTGTTTTTTGTAATGGTAAAATGAGAAAAATGTGAAAACTCCGTTTTTGGACAGTAGGAATTTTATACCAATAGTCAACAGGAGTGGTTTTCCCATTTTTTCATAATGTGGTATGCTTGAAAAGGAGGCTTTGCCATGGATACCAAGATTTCCCTTGTCGAGAAAGGGTGCACTGATCGGGTGGGAGCTCTTTTCGTAGAGGCTTTCAACCACAATTCGGCATTGCTTGTAGCTGATGAAAATACCCTTTCTGTCGCTGGTTTTGCGGTGACGCGGAGTCTCGAGCAACAAAATATCGTAGTTCGCCAGTGTTGTTTTCCTGCCGAGCCCCAGGTTTATGCCGATGAACATTCAATTGAAATTGTCAGGAACTCCCTGAGTATGGATAACAGCATCATTGTTGTCCTTGGTTCCGGAAGTCTCAACGATATTGCCAAACGTGCGAGTTTCGAACTTGAACGTCCCTATATGGTCGTGGCAACGGCTCCTTCTGTTGATGGCTATACTTCCTATGGGGCCGCCGTGTCCATTCAGGGATTCAAACAGACCTTGCCATGCAATGCCCCCTATGCCGTGGTAGCCGATACCGATATCCTTTGCTCTGCACCTATGCCCATGATAGCTTCTGGATTCGGGGACTGCATGGCCAAATTTACTGCAGGAGCCGATTGGATCCTGGCAGATACCTTGGGCATCCAACCTATCAGAAAAGATATCTGGGATATGGTCCAGAATCCTTTGCATCAGGTCTATGCTCGTGCAGAAAAAATTGGCTCCCGGGACAGAGCTGCCATCGGTACTTTGTTCGAAGCTCTTTCTGCCAGTGGCTTTGCCATGCAAATTATGCATGATTCCCGTCCTGCCAGTGGCAGTGAACATCTAATAAGCCATATTTGGGAGATGGAGCATCTCTGCAAGGACGGTCTTCCTGTGAGCCATGGCTTCAAGGTTGCCGTAGGCACAATTGCCATTTCTTTTCTCTATGACAAGCTTCAGAGCATGGATTTTTCTTCCATTCTGGACAACAAGATGGAGACCTGGGAGGAACGGAAGGACTATATTCGGAATTTTTTCCCCTCGGACAATCTTTTCAATCAAGTCTTGCCTTTGGCAAAGGCGAAGTTTCTCACAGGAGATGAATTGCTGGAACGTAGGAAAGCTATTCTGAAATCTTTCAAAGAGATAAAAACGCGCTGTTCTGAGCAACTTCCGGGTTACGAAAAACTCTCGCTTGCCATGCAGACGGTAAGTTGCCCTACGATGGTCTCAGAGATCAATGCCAACAAGGAGGACCTTGTACGTGCCATCAAGGGAGCCCAGATAATTCGCAATCGGTACACAATTCTCGATTTGCTCTATGAAGTAGGCCTTCTTGACGAAGCTTTATTAGCCCTTGAGGGGCTGGCAATATAGCCTAGAGTGAAATGCAGTGGTACACTGCTCTCTGGACTATAAGGATATTACCATGGAAAAATGTACCAACAATACTACCGCAGATACTCTTACTGTGCTGGATTGTCCCGACGTGTTTGCGCGACATCTGGTTACATCCGATTTAATCATGCCCCGAGAAGGAAGAGGTGCCGAATACCTTGATGGCGATTGGCATTATGCGCTTGACCTGCAAAATAAATGGAAATTCGGGGAGAAAGAACTTTCCTCTGATAGACAACAGTTCCTATCGACGTATCTCCAGTGGGAGACCGTAAGTTTGCTAGAACCGCAGGAGACTGTAGGTGTTTCTTTCTATACCAAGGATTTTGAATACCTACCAAAAAAATCGCACGAACAGGTGTTTCTTCGTTTTTGGGGAACAACACATCCTTTTTTGGTGTTTCTCAATGATACGTACCTGACTGGCAATGAGCAAACGGAAAAACCTTTTTGCATTGATATAACTGATATTCTTGCCGCCAAGAATATAATCACCATTGCATTCGATAATTCCAGGGGACTGGCGAAGGAGAAAGAGAAGCCGTTGGGTATTGCGCTTGTGCGAACTGAACAAGCTGAACTGAAGTCCTGGTCTCTCAAACTTCCCCCTCGGTATGATTGTTTTGCCATCGCTGTCGATATTGAGTTGACTTCCTGCTGTGCCAAAACGATGATGTTGAGTATCCCTGAACTTGAAATAGAGGAAAATCTTTGCATAAGCAACGGAAGGGTTCATGCAATCATCCAGGCGACCCCACAGCTTTGGACCGAAACGAAGCCGAAACTGTATGAGGTCAGATTTGCCTGGGATAATCAATGTCTCATCGAGCAGGTTGGATTCAAAAAGGAAAAAAGCTGAAATTGCTTGGATGGAAGACAGATGAAGAAAGAATTCTGTTCATGACATGACCAGGTATATAGATAGAAATAGCCAGAGGACGAATCTCTGGCTATTTTTATGTTTCCCATCCTTAAAGTAGTAGGGATTCATTAAGGGAACAAACCCAAAGGCTTTCCTATACTATTTTCTCCACTCCAAATACTTCCAATTGCGTCAGTGCAGGAAACTGTGAGGCATCATCTGCCTTCAGTAGATTTCCCAACTTGATGGAGGTAATCGTTTTCTTTTCCATTTTGAAGGACTGGGGAAGAAAGGTCTTTTCCAGAGAGCATGCAAAAGTCGTTTCATCGGAAAACGTGAGGGTAGCCTCTGTCCAGTAGCTGTCATGAGGCCAATCGGCGCGAAGGGTGAGGCGCACCATATCGATTACAACGGGTCTGCCAAAGTGAATGGTCAACTCAGCCTTTGGGTTGCTGTTTATTCCCCAGCTCTGGTAGGGATATTCTCCGTGACTTCTGTTTTCCAGAATTCCGTCAATTGCGTTTCTGGCTGCAAAGACCATTTCATTGCGGGTTTCCACGTTTGCCGTGGCATGGGGGAATACTCCGGTGGTCTGATGGTTGTCATAGGGATTTTCTGCTAGGTTTCGATAGGTAGTACCAGTGGAGGCCGGTGCTTCACAAAGAGTCAATAAGTGCGGGCTGCCATTGAATGCAGCGGGGCTGAAACAGGTTTTCTCCAAAGCTTCGACAGGGACTGGATAGGTTGCCGTCTTGCCAAGGTATACGACTTGAGTTCCCAGACTTTCATCAAGCTGGAGTAGGTATAACCCCTTTCTAGGGACCGTCAATTGAACTGTATCGCCTTTTTGGTAGGAGAGAGCATGAACCAAGGCAACTCCGGTTCCACTTTCATGACTGGTGCCCAAAACCTTTTTTTGTATGTCGAGTATCTGGATTTGCAACATATCCAACGCCTCCCTTTGATGGTCCATCATACCATAGCCGCAAGTTCTTGTTACAGTGAGAAACGGGACTTCTTGACAATAAAGGAACTTTGCCACAAGCTTATCGTATGCAAATAACCTATATCCATCATAGTTCGTTTCTTGTTGAAACTGAACTTTCCTGGTTGCTTTTCGACTATTTTGAAGGAGAACTTCCTCCCATAGGAAAAGATAAACCCCTCTATGTGTTCTCTTCCCATCGCCATGCTGATCATTTCTCGCCAGTCATTTTTACCAAATTCGGTGATTACCCGCAGGTCTGTTTCATTCTCTCTTCCGATATTTCACCAAAAAAAGTTCCCGAAGATCTTCTTGGCAAGACCCACTTTATGAAAAAGGGAGAAAAAATGGAGTTTGGTACCTTGCAGGTCGAGACCTTGCGTTCCACCGATGAAGGAGTGGCTTTCTTGGTACGGGAAGAAGAAAGGACAATCTACCACGCAGGTGACTTGAACAATTGGTTCTGGAAGGGAGAGGATAAGGGATGGAATGCCCAGATGGAAAAGAATTATCGCAAGGAGATTGCAAAGCTACCTGATACCCTCGAGGTTGCCTTTGTTCCTGTCGATCCCCGTTTGGAAGAAGCCTATGACCTGGGAGCTAGGGAACTGCTCGAAAATAGAGAGATAACCTATCTGTTTCCCATGCATTTCTGGAAGGATTTCTCGGTTTGCAAGAGACTGCAAGCTACCCTTGGCTCCTCCTCATGCACGGTAATGCAGATAGAGCATACACAACAAAATTGGAGGCTTCCATGACTTTTCAGTTTGCACACAACAATTTCAATGTTGTTGACCTTGAATCTTCCCTGGCTTTTTACAAGGAAGCCTTGGGTTTGGATGAGGTAAAGAGAAAAATAGCTCCTGATGGATCTTTTGTCTTGGTTTTCCTGGGAGATGGGACAACCGTCCATAAACTGGAGTTGACCTGGCTCAGGGATTGGAAGAAGGATGCCTACAATCTCGGAGACAATGAATTCCATTTGGCTTTTACCACTTCTGATATGCAAGCGGCCCATCAAAAGCATCAAGAGATGGGCTGTATTTGCTATGAGAATGAAAAAATGGGAATCTATTTTATTTCCGATCCTGATGGATATTGGATCGAGATTGTCCCACAACGGGATTAGGGCAATAATACTCTCCGTTGTTGTCGGTTTTGACGGAAATCCAGGTCTTCACTGTTGCTATAATTGCCCCAGTGTAGGCCTTGAAATATTTTCCGGTGAAGTTAGAGAGCAATCTGGGACAGTTTCAACATAGCTCCGAACGATGCCACAAACGATGAGGTTCCTTCCGTTGCGTTGAAATCTTCCTTGAGCAAGGCCGATATGCTGATATTTGGTTTTAGTGCCCAGGAACCTTTCGCCGTGAACTGCACATGGACATCTGAATTGGTCAGCGCAAATTCACTCATGCCATTTTCTGTTGTGTAGGGCATATCGATGGTGGCCTCGTCTTTCAACAGTATCCCGACAATGGCGGTTGCGGTAAGTGCTTTTTGTTCATACTTCATCATGACCTGGGTAAGGAAAGCTCCAGGGCCATAGGGAAACCCAAGGAAATAGGCATTGCTATCGCCATTCAATGCCCCTGCATAGGCAAATTGTTTCAAGGGGGCTGTAAAGGTTCCTTCCTTGCTGGTGCTGTTATAGAGATAGTTGGAGGTATAGTAGCATTCTGCGCCTACTGTAAGACCTCCCTGGGTATTCTTGAACGTGTTTTCCCGTAATCCAAAATCATCTTGCTTTGCAACAAGATCAGTGCCATCAAAGAAATGCCAGCTGAATCCAAGCATGGCTCCGAGGGCAGAGGGGTTCTCTTCCAGGGATCCGACAATGGCTGAATCCGAAACTACGAAGGATCCGTATATACGGGCAGGTCCTACCAATCCCTCGCAAGTAGCCTCGATCATCACATTGGCTGTCTCATGTGCCGTTGACTGCCAGACTCCAAATGGAATCCAGTTGGAAAGGGCAATGGAATCGCTCCAGGTCATGGCAATTTCACTGATGGTAGCACGGATCTGGCGATTTTCGAATCCTATTTTATGGGCGAACAAGGTTTTGTCGATGGGAGCGTTTTCGCTGGAATACATGCTGCCGAAATTGGTTGCCAGAAATTGATACCACCAGGAACCATAGGTTTCATCAACACGATATTGCAACCAGAGATGGTCATAGTAGGGCGAGTTGTCCGAGATTGCGAGGTCGTACATGCCAGGCCCCCATTCGAGTTTACGTCGGCCGAAGGATCCCAAGAACCCCTTGTATCGTGTTTCAGCATAACCAACCCTAGGGGAATTGTTGTCCATGGAAAGGCCGCTTTGCGGTTTGAACCAAAGATATCCATCGGAGTCGGAAAGAATTGATGATTTTTGGTGGAAATCCACAATACCTACCAAGTCGAAATTATTTGCAGAAAATTTGAATCCCATATCAATCAATGGGGGCAATTCTGCATAGAGTTTATAACTCTCCACAGTCTCTTGCTCATCTGTCAGACCAGTATCTGAAATGGTGCTATACGTGAAAGAAGGTACAAGTGTCGCAACTGGAACTAAATCAGCATATAGCATACTTACTACACTAGTCATAAGTACGAGCAGAAAGATTTGTCTACATTTATTCATGGGTATTCCTCATGTTTCTATTTTGCAACTCATTATAGTGATTCAGTTTTCAATTACAAGTAAAAAATCACTATAAGTTGCCATTTTTGGACATATCTAAGAAGTTGTATATTTCTATTTTTGAAAGATATGTCATAATTGGCAAATAACAATTGGTGTGGTGTTCTTGAAATTTCATGCTGATAGTCACTAAGGAGCAGATAATACAATGAGAAAGTCCGGACGCTTTGTATTACTTTTATGTGCCATTTTCTTAATGGTAATGACAACGATGCTTGTCTCATGTCAAGAGGCAAATACAACACCAGGTGAGCTGGAGATTACTTTGCCTGATATGCAAAGTAAATCCATTCTTCCAGGAAATACTACGATTACCTGGATACAGATTGGAGGGACAGGTCCCAATGATGCCGTCTTGACTCCCCAAAATTTTCCACTGGGTAGCAAGATTTCCATCAGTGGCCTTTCAGCAGGAGCTTGGACCATTACCGTAACAGGATACAATGGCAATCCGGGAGCCGAAACAAACAAGGGAATCCTGCTTACCACTGTCGCCAGCCAAGACGTAACCATTGCTTCTGGTAAAATAACCACTGCCAAGTTTGCCTTGCATTATCTGCAAGAAGGAACAGGTCTTGCCAATGTTACTGTGACGTGGCCTTCTTTAAATAGTTCCATTGCCACTGTTACGGGAACGTTGGAAACTGTATCGAAGCCAACCTCCAGTGATTCCACCTTTACTTCTGATGGTAATTCAAATTTGCAAGCCAGTCTTGCCTTTTCCAATATTACTGTCGGAAACTATGATTTTGATTTGTCCTTGACCAATGCTTCGGGAACGAAGATCAGCATTCCGATGATTGACATGGCAAACATCTTCTCTGAACTTACCTCGACAGGAACGATTGCCCTGGAAGCCGCGGATGTACCCCATGTTGCCACTCCCTCCATTACCGCCAGTGAGCAGCCAGCGAAAGCAAACTATCGGACAGTTTCCGTAAGTTGCGCAACTTCCAATGCAACTCTCTATTATTACCTGACCACTGCAGATGATGCTACCGAATCATTCAATTATGATTCCAAGATTCCCTATACTGGCCCCTTTGATATTGTGGTTCCTGATAATGTTGCTTCCGTTGATCCCTATGTCAGGGTTGTGGCAATCAAGGAAGGTTATCAGGACTCCATATTTGCTTCCAAGGAAGTACTGGTCAGTGGTGCAGGTGGTTCCGGTGTCGAAATTACCGATCCTACACTCGTCTCTGATATCGTGATTACCCAAACCGATGACAATACGGTAACACCTTCCTTTACCTTGGCCTATGATATCCAAGGTGATCTTACGATCAGTTCAGTAGCTTGGTACTTTGATGGCAACAGTTTAGCAGCCGTCGATGCCGATACCGATAACAACGACAATACTTTTACGCATGGTGGAACGCTTGGTACTGGCTCTCACCGAGTATTGGTAAAGATTACCTATACCGATGGAACTGACAATACTGAAGTGGCATCACAAAACCTCACCTTCGAAGTAACATCAACTGATGCGAAAGTTGCAAGACCGACCATTACTATCGCCGATGTCATTGGTGGTATACAGGTTACCATTGATTGCGCTACTACCGGTGCTTCAATTTACTATACGACCGATGGTACAACTATGCCGACTTCAGAAAGTACGCTTTATACTGCACCGTTTATCCTTACTGAAGGGAATGCAACTATCAAGGCAATTGGTGTTCTTGATGGAGCAACTGCATCAGATGTTAGGGCTCTTGATGAAATAACGGTAGCGTCGCTTGCGACCCCGGCGTTCATTGTTGAGGAAGGTACCTATACTGGCTCACAAAATGTGAAAATTACCTGCACGGATGCAACAAGTATTTACTACACGACCGATGGAACCGATCCTACGACAGCCAGTGCCTTCCTCTCCTCAGGAGATACTATAACGGTTAGTGAAACCTCGACAATCAAGACTTTTGCCGTGGCAAGTGGCAAGGCAAATTCCGCCATTGGCAGTGCCGATTACATAATTACCTATGCTGTGGGTGATACAGGACCTGCTGGTGGCCTTATCGTCTATGTAAATAGTTCAAATTATGCTTCGGAATATGGATGGACCTACCTGGAAGCTGCTCCTGCTGAAAGTACTGCAGTATGGGCAACTAAAGATCAATCTGTCGTAGTTGTCGGCGGAACCTCAAAGCTATTTAGCACCGGTGAAACGAACACGGCCAAGATGGTTGCCAAGTCCGATGCAGGAGCTGCAATAGTGTGTAACGGTTCAACAGAAGGGACCTATTCCGATTGGTTCCTGCCATCCTTGGCAGAATTGCAGGCTATTTATAACGACTCTTTTGCGAAGACGAGCTTTACTGCGAATCTGACATACTGGAGTTCCTCCGAAGCAAGCACCAGTAATGCCTGGGCATTCGACTTCAGTGACGGTACAGCTGTCAGCATGGTGAAAACCACAAGTAGCAATGCAGTACATGCCATTCGGGCATTTAAGTAAAAGGATAGGGAGCCAAGGTGATGAAACGTCTACGTGTGCTATCGTTTCCGATGAAAATGTACTGCTTGTTGCTGATAATTGTTTTGGCCTTGTCTTTGGTCTCCTGCAGTGAGCCCTCTATGCAAGGTGATCTGGAGATCTCGTTTCCCGATTCCTCCTCCAAGTCGATTGTTCCTACCAATACGGCAGTTACCTGGGTTGCCATCAGCGGATCGTTGAATGGCAGTTCAGATGTAAAGTTTGACATACAGTATTTTGAGTTGGGCAAGACAATCAGTATCAAGGGATTATCTGCGGGAACGTGGACGATCAATGTAACGGGATACAATGGTAATCCTACGGATAGCAAAACAGCTGTGCTCACGGGTTCGGCCATTGATGACGATGTTACCATCCGCTCAGGTAGTACGACCCGTGCGGTTTTTGCACTTCATTATCTGGATTCCGGCAAAGGGCTTGCTTCCGTAATGATAACCTGGCCAAATACTTCGGTAAGAAATGTCTTGCTTACGGCTAAGGCAGGAGCATCCACGGTTGGGTCCTCTGCTGTTTCCGTAGACTCTACACTTAATTCAGCAGTACTCGAACTTTCCAATCTAGATGTTGGCAACTACGATTTGGATGTGACTCTGACCAATGCCTCGGGTACGACCATGGCTTTCCCGATGATTGATATGCTGAGTGTATTTGCCGATCTGAAAGCTGAAGGCACGATTTCGCTTGTAGATGCTGATGTGCCAAGGGTTGTATCCCCGGTTATCAGCGTGACAGCTGATGGGCCTTCTATTACTTCCCGTACAGTATCCATTGTTTCTGCAACGCCGAATACAACCATCTATTACACGCTGGACGATAGTGTTCCCCAGTTTGCCGATGGAGTTCCCGGTGCCAATACCCTGACGTATACCCAGCCTTTTGCCATTACTTCTCCTGTAACTATTGTCACGACTCTTGCAGCCAGGAATGGCTATCAGGATTCGGAATCTATCTGTTCAGGAGAACTGACAGTAGGCGGTAGTGATGACGGAGGGGTAGTCATTTCCCAGCCTTCGCTTATCAGCAATGTCTTGGTCACTTCAATGAATGAAGTTTATCTTGAAGATCCTTCTTTTGCTGTCAGTTACGATCTTGAAGGATCACCGATCCTTGATTCGGTTCTATGGTATCTTGACGGTACCTCAGCAGATGATACGGATAATGATGATTCGTATACCTACACTGGGTTCTTGCCGGCAGGCAGGCGCCAGGTATCTGTCAAAATTCTCTATCATGATGGGACTGGGGCAAAGACGGCTCTTGGCACCTTGCGTTTCAACAATAATGGTCAGGTAGCGACACCGGTGGTCGTGGCGAGTGGGAGCGATTCCTCCATGCAAGTGTCTATTGCTTCTGCAACACCGACTACTTCTATTTATTACACGACCGACAGTAGCGTGCCGACTGTTGCAAGTAAGTTATACACGGAACCTTTTTCAGTGGCAGCCAAGACTACCATCACGACAATTGCTATGGCCGTGGAGTATCGTGATTCGGTCATTGTCAGTGCGTTGGTGGATGGTGGTTCCCTTTCCATTACCACGCCTTCCACCGTTTCGGATGTCATTGTTCAGATTGATACCTTGCGGTCAAGACAACCGCAATTCTCCGTTGGCTATGAAGCTGTAAATGTATCCGGTGAAACGGTTACCTGGTATCTGGACGACGACACTCAACCCTTGACTGACCAGGATGGGGATGCTGTCCAGACCACTTGCACTTACGGGGGTACCTTGGAGGCAGGTCGTCATCAGATAACGGCAAAGATTACCTATAATGATGGTACAAGAACCCAGGTTGCCTCGGGTCTCGTTCGGTTTGACCTCGAACAAGTTCTAACCCCAGAGATTACTACGGTTCAGGCAGATAACGCCAAGCAAGTTACCCTAAGTTGTGCGACAGCAGGGTCAACTATCTACTACACGACTGATGGAAACCTTCCTGATGTGACCAATTCAAATCAGCTGTACAGCGGACCGTTTGTTGTTTCCCTTGGAAAGACAGTAAAGGCGATTGCTGCAAAAGTAGGGCTTGCCGATTCTGCAACAGCGGAAAAGACAATGCTGTATGCCGTAGGCGATACAGGACCTTCCGGTGGTCTGATCTTCTTTGTCGATACTAATAATACCTATAGTGGCTGGACGTATCTGGAAGCAGCTGCATCAGATGAAGGGGACCATATCTGGGGTGGTGATGAAACAGCCTTGGGTGCTTCGGTCCAGAGAACGGCGATTGGTACTGGAGAAGAAAATACCTCCGCGATAACCGCAATCTTGGATGCGTCGGAAACTGATTATGCCGCAAAGATTTGTGAGAACAAGACAGTGACGTACAACGGAACGACCTATTCTGATTGGTTCTTGCCGTCAAGGGATGAACTGGATGCCCTCTATACGTGTTGGAACGATACCGGAAAAGGTTCGTTTGCTACCGTTGGGTATTGGAGTTCCACAGAAGACAATGCCTATATTGCCTGGATGCAGAATTTTACTGATGGCATTCAGAATGATGGCAACGGCAATGGCAGTAAGTCCATCTTGAACAGGGTCCGTGCAGTACGGTCCTTCTAATGGAGATTAAAGAAGTGAAAGGATATGGAAAGACAATGAAGGCGGCAGGTCTCCTGCTGTTGGTCCTGCTGGGCCTGGCCCTGGTCTCCTGCGAGCAGCCGGGGATGGAGGATGGATCCCTCTCCCTATCCATAGCCGACTCCAAGTCGATACTCCCCGCCAGCACGAGGGTGACCTGGGTATCCATCGGGGGGGCGTTGAACGCCGATCCTGACGCCCACAAGATAGATACGCAGTTCTTCGAGCTCGGCAAGCCGATAGGGATAACGGGGTTGTCGGTCGGGACGTGGACGTTCAAGGTGGTTGGGTACAACGGGAATCCCTCCAATGGAGGGAAGGCGCTTACCATGGAATCTTCCGATGCAAGCGTGAACATCATCTCGGGCAAGACGACGACGGCCTCGTTCACCTTGCAGTACCTGACACAGGGAAGCGGAAGTGCCGATGTCACGGTGACCTGGCCGAACAGTGCGAACCTTGCGGTGAAGGGGACGTTGACCTCCGGTGGTGCAACGGCAGTGAAGACAGTATCCCTGTCCACGAGCGGGAGCTCCCTGCTGTCCTATACTTCCCTGGCCGTTGGCGACTACGACCTCGAGGTGACGATGATCAATCCGTCTGGATCCACTATCGACTTCCCGATGATGGAGATGGTGAACATATTCAGCGACCTGGCGAGCACGGGTACGGTGGCGCTGGAAGCGGCGGACCTGCCAAGTCTGGGAGTGCCTTCCATCAGTGCGGGATCCGAGACTACGAGCACCGGCGATGCGGTGTATGCCTACCGGCTGGTGACACTGACCGTCCCGAAGAGCGGCTCGAGGCTGTACTACACGACCGACGGTAACGAACCGGGTTTCATTGACAGTGACGGGACGATGGTCCCCGACACTTCCACGACGGAGTACACCGTACCGTTCGAGCTGAAGGCTACGGACAGCGCGGTTACCAGCACGGTCAAGGCGATGGCGTCCAAGGATGGCTATGTTGACTCGCAGGTGGCGACTGCCAGCTATACGGTGAACGGGACGGGGGAGACAGGGACGATCATCACACCGCCCTCAATGGTCTCGAACGTGGTCCTCACCCAGGATGCTGCGAACCCGTTGCAGTTCAGCGTGAGCTACGATACGCAGGGGACACCGAAAGAGACGGTGAGCTGGTACATGGACACCGAGGCTACGGCTGCGGTGGACCTGGACACTGATGCTGACAGCAAGACGTTCACCTCTGACCTGCTTACCGAGGGACGGCACCAGGTCATGGTGAAGATTGCCTATACCGACGGTACTGAGTCGAAGACTGCGTTTGCATCGAAGCGGTTCGACGTGAGCCAGACGGCAGGTCCGGTGCTGAGCCTGACAGAGGGAGTACCCCAGACGGTCACGCTATCAAGCACGACCGACGGGGCGACGATGCATTACCGGTATGCGACGGGAGGGGACGACCCGAGCGGGGCATACACCGAAGGAACATTCTTCACGGTTACGTCAGGGATCTCGCTGAAGGTTGAGGCCTATGCGACCTATTACGGGCTCGAGGCTTCTCCTGTGGTCACTGCAAACTACCAGCCGACGGCAACTCCAATCTTCAATCCAAGCAGTGCGACCTTCACCGATAGTCAGGAAGTTACGATTACCAGTACTGATGGATCGCTGATCTGCTTCACAACCGACGGAACGACAATTCCTACGACCGGCAGTTTCGTGGTTGCCTCGGGGGAAAGCATGGTGTTCAGTGACACGACCATAGTGAAGGCGATGGCAGTGAAGAGCGGAATGGTAAATTCAGCGACAGCGGAAGGGACCTATACAAAGAAATCAGTCTATATCGTAGGAGAGACGGGACCTGCGGGAGGAAAGATATTCTATATCAATCCGAATGCGGCGACTCAGGGCTGGACGTATCTGGAGGCGGCGCCTGCGGATGAGTCTCCAGTCTATTGGGGAGGAGTTGGAACAGCAACCAATGCAATAGCAACAGCAATAGGAACAGGAAAGGCGAATACCGCGGCCATAGTGACAGTCGTGGATAATTTGGGAGAAACCAATTATGCGGCGAAACTATGTGCTGTCAAGACAGTAACGAACAGCGGAGTAATATATGAAGATTGGTTCCTGCCTTCGTTTGAGGAACTGAACCTGATGTACACCAATCTGGCCGTAAAGCGTCTTGGAGGTTTTGGTTCTTATTATTATTGGAGTTCTTCGGAGTCCGTTGCATACGCCACAGCAGTGGATTTTGAAAGAGGTGGTACAAGTTACCTAGCTAAAACTTCCAATTGTGGTGTTCGGGCAATACGCTCCTTCTGATGAGCCATTCAACTATATGCCTATTTTACCATGAGGAGGTGCAGGGGCTATTTCCCTGCTACCTCCCAGAATTTTGTTGATCGTCCTTGAATGTGAATGATTGAAGAAACGGAATTGTATTGGGTTATAAAGCTTTTGTTACTTGTTTGAAGATATGTGAATGAAACCAGACTTGCACGGTTCGGGTGGTTTAAAGGGAAAGAAATGAAAGAGGAAATGAAAATGCATACGATGAGGAAGTTTGCCATACCTGTTATCGGTATGGTGTGTTTCTTCATGCTTTTTGTTTCCTGTGTAGATGAGGCTTCCTTTGTCCCGGGAACCCTTGAGCTCCAAGTTCCCGATCTTCCCGTTCCTCGGATGATCGAACCTTCCGGGGATGATATTTCCGTTACGTATCTGAAGATATGGGGAGAGCAAACCGTGGGGGGAGGTGCAATATTATCTTCACAGGTACGGCAAATGGGTTCTGCCATTACCATCAAGGGACTGAGGCCCGGAACCTGGAATATTGATGTTTGCGGTTTGAATACCGAAGATGCTTCGTCAATAGTGACCTCGAGTGCCGAGCAATCGGTGACAATCCAATCGGGAAAGGTCTCGACTGCCACATTCAACTTGGCCTATCTGACTGACGGTGTCGGGATTTGCACGGTTACCCTAACCTGGCCGGAAGTGGCAAACCATATTGTAAAAGCATCGTATTCATTGAATCAATCTTCTGTCGAGAAGTATGCATTCTCTTCTGATGGTCCATTCACCCCTGCCAATTCCCTTTATACCGTGGATATTCCATCTACTTCAGCAGTAAACATAGGAACCTATGATTTGGATGTTACGCTTACCAACCAGTCTGGTACTACCATCTCCTTTCCTACTTTCGATACTGCAAAAATTTATAAACAGAAGAATTCAACGGGAACGGAGGTCTTGGATGACATCGAGGTTGCCCAAATTACTTCAATGGTCTCTATAGGTGCCTTCTCTACAGCTGAAGCAATAGACATTCCTATTGGAGCATTTCCTTCCGATGTTCCCATCTATTACACGATTGATGGCAGTGACCCGACTATCGGAAGCACGCTCTATACTGGACCGATTACCATTGCGGAAACAACGACTATCAAGGCAGTTGCTGCCAAGGATGGTTACGGCGATTCCGATATTTCCACCGGTGTCTATACGGGAAAGGGCTTCACCTTTATAACCCCACCCAAAATTGCCTCCATAGATATCATAACAAACGATTACGTAACCTATGGGGCTATTGCAATTGGAGAGGAAGGTTTTGATGAGAAACACTACAGCTGGTATCTCAACGGCATAGTGCAGGCAAATGAAACCCAAGACCATATTACGTTAAACAACCTTGTATCCGGGAAACGTTACCGGATCATGGTAAAGATACAGAAGGGCGACTCAAGTCTCGATACATTTTCAACGACCGAATATTTCACCATACCGTAAAAATAGGAAGGACATAGTATGAAGGTACAATTATTTATGAGTAAACACATTATGAGAAACAGGTTTTGGCTTTTTACTATTTTGGGTACGGTATGTCTCTCTCTGAACATCTCCTGTTCAGACATTCTGAATTTCAAGTTGCCCAACTCAGTTTTAGCAGCTAATATTTCTTGGCCCACCGCGGTGTTTGATGGTACTTTGACAAAGACAATCGAGGTTGCCACGATTACGGGTACGCTGAGTCAGGATGGTACGAGTCTGGCGACAGTGGTCAATGATTCGGTTGACGGTGCTTCCTCCGCCCTGCTTTCCGGAAAAGTTTCGCAACTTAAAAATTCCGGTGACCTTCGTATTACCTTGACCGATACTCAAGGAGAGGAGACAACCTACCGTTGTGGGGAAGTCCTTTTGGCAAACAATGATAAAAATCCAATTGATATATCCTTGAAAGGATACTCTTATATCACCAGTATGCCTTCTTCTGCATCCTTTTCCCAGGGTGACACAATAGATATTTCAATCGGTGCCTATCCTTCCACTGCCAAGGTCTACTTTACGACTGATGGGGAAGTTCCTACGACAGCCAGCACTCTTTATACCGGCCCGATCACAATTGATGAAACAACAACCGTCAAAGCTGTTGCCGTCTGTGACGGGTATGTCGATTCGGCTATTTCGACGGGAATCATCAAGGAAAATTCAGGTGTTTCTGTAGAAATTCCTCCTCTTGATACCACACCTTCAATAGTCACAAACGATTACAAGACCTTTGCTGCAGTACTGACAGGGGTAACCAGAACTGCTGCTATTGGGTATACCTGGTATCTCTTTCACTCCGGTGATGAAACAAGAATAATAACCACCGAGGTTGGCTATATTACCTTTGATAATCTTGAGCCCTCTGAAAGCTATCGGTTGGTTGTCAAGGCCACTAATGGATCACAAAACTTCAATAAATCGCAGACCCTTGTCATACCTGAAACTAGTGGAGCGGGAAAATGAAAGAATTCGTGTTGAAGAAAAAACACAGTATATGCATATACCTTATAGTGGCCTGTGCGTTTGTTTTGACTTCTTGTGCCCAAGCCGGTATGCCTGACCCCTTTGTAGGGAGTCTTTCTGTATCTGCAAACTTAGCTACCGCCGGAAGTAGAGCTTCTGGTACGGCAAGTACGGCAGAAGACATCGTTCTTTATCGGTTGTCAGGTTCCGGCCCCGATGGCTATTCCCTGGATATTGAAAATGTCTCACTTCCTTGGGTAATCTCTCGGTTACCCATCGGAAAGTGGACAATGACTCTTGATGCCTATGGTGATGGAGATATCCAGTTACTTACGGGAAACAAGAGCCTTGAGGTCTCTTCCGGGACACTGAAGAAAATTGCTTTTTCCCTAATATCTCCAGAATTGGCCAATCAGGTCGTCGCGCCGGTATTCTCTCCTTCCTCCGAGGAATTCTTTCCTACAGAAACTTTTACCATAAGTTCTCCCACTGCTGGAGCTGTCATCTATTATTCGACCGATGGCAGTATTCCAAATGAAACCAGTCTCCTTTACGAAGGGGCAATCACTCTGAATGATTCGACTACGGTCAAAGCCATTGCGATAAAAGATGAAATGACAAACTCCTCCGTTGCCACCGCTGTCTATACGAAGACCAGTCAAGTTGCAACACCTATCATAACTCCTGCAGGAGGAACCATAACTGGTTCTCAGCAGGTAACCCTTTCTTGCAGTACAGCTAATGCTGTCATTCACTACACGATTGATGGAAGCGAACCTACTGTGGCAAGTTCTGTTTATACAGGAGCTTTCACTGTTATGGGAACTACCACGGTAAAGGCCCTTGCGGTCAAAACCAATCTCATAAATTCGTCAGTTGCGACAGTTACCTATACCTATGTATCCTTACCGACAGTAGAGACTCCGGTCATCAATCCAGGTGGAGGGTCATTTTCCGGTTCCAAGACCGTAACCCTTTCCTGTGCTACTTCAGGTGCTGTCATTCACTATACTCTTGACAATTCCACTCCCTCTGCAAGCAGTGACACGTATTACGATCCACTTGTCATTACTACCGGTACCACGATAAAAGCCATTGCAACCAAATCCGGCTACCAGGATTCGGCAGTGGCGGAAGAGACCTATTCTTTGCGTTTGGCTGTCTCTACACCTATTCTCAGCCCTGCAGGTGGTGCTTTTGTCAGCTCGACTTCTGTGGTGGCCTCTTGCAGTACCGATGGAGCTGTCATTTACTATACGACCGATGGCAGTACTCCAACTACCTCCAGTTCGTTGTATGGATCTCCCATTTTCCTTGATGCCTCTACGACAATAAAGGCCATGGCCATGAAAACTGGTATGAGCAACAGTTCTGTTGCAAGCGGAGTCTACACCATCAAGGTGGCGACTCCCACTATAAGTGAACCGTCTTCAATTTTCTCCGGCAGCTTGACGGTAGCTCTTGGTTGCTCGACCACAGGTGCTTCCATTTGGTATACGACCGATGGAACCACTCCTACTACCAGCAGCATACTGTATACCAATCCAATAACAGTAACCGATTCAATGACCCTCACCGCCGTGGGTGCCAGAAGTGGTTGTGAGAATTCCTCGACCATCCAGGCAACCTACACCAAACAGGGGACCGTCATTACCCCAACGATCAGTGCCAGTGCCATAACGGGAGGTCAAGAGGTAATCCTTGGTTGCGGAACAACCGGGGCAACTATCTATTACACCCTCGATGGCAGTGTCCCGACAATTTACAGTACTCCTTATACGAGTCCGTTTACGGTAACAGGGGATACGACAGTAAAGGCTTTTGCGATCAAGACGGGAATGGATGATTCTGCAGTTGCCACTTCCTCCATTTCCCTTACTACCGTAGTAACACCTTCAATTATTGCTTCTGATGTAGCCGGAGGCCAGCGGGTGACGATTACCAGCAGTACAAGCGGAGCTACAATTCACTACACGACCGACGGTAGTACTCCGACTTCCTCCAGTTCTATGTATTCGAGTGCCATTAACCTGAACAGTACAGGTACGACCAATTTCAAGGCAATCGCGATCAAGGCCGGCATGCTTGATTCTACTGTTGCAAGCAAGAGCGTGACGGTGGATCAGGTTGCTATTCCGACATTCACGCCAAACGGTATGCTGTTCAACAGTTCCCAGGCAGTGACGATGACCAGTACCTCTGGATCGACTATCTATTACACGAAGGATGGGAGTACCCCAACGACCAGTAGTCCCTCGATTACCTCAGGACAAAGCATAACGCTCAATACCACGACCACGCTTAAGGCAATGGCGGTTAAGAGCGGAATGGTAGACAGCAGTGCCTCAAGTGCGACCTATACTGCGATGGCCACTATCTCCACTCCCGTAATAGCCGCTTCCAACATTACCGGTGGACAACAGGTGACGATGAGCTGTGCAACCAGTGGAGCTACGATTCACTATACGACAGACGGAAGTGCACCGACTTCATCCAGTGCGACGTATTCGAGTGGAATCAACCTGACCAGTGCGGGAACGATTACCGTCAAGGCCATTGCCATCAAGAGTGGTATGGTCGACTCTTCTGTTGCGAGCAAGAGCGTGACGGTAGGCCAGACAGCGACTCCTTCTATTAGTCCAAGCTCAGGATCCTTTGATGGCTCCCATCAGGTTACCTTGACCTGTACGACGAGCGGGGCGACAATCCATTACACCACCGATGGCAGTACGCCAACCTCAAGCAGTACCTCCTATACCACCGGTGCCTTCAGTGTTTCTGGAACAGTTACTGTCAAGGCCATGGCGATTGCTTCCGGAATGTTGGATAGTAGCGTGGCAAGTGCAAGCTATACTGCGATGGCTGCCGTTTCTACTCCCACGATAACTGCTACTGATGCAACTGGCGGTCAACAGGTGACGATGGGCTGCGCAACCAGCGGAGCTACGATTCACTACACGACAGACGGAAGTGCACCGACTTCATCCAGTGCAACGTATTCAAGTGGAATCAACCTGACCAGTGCAGGAACGACTATCGTCAAGGCCATTGCCATCAAGAGTGGTATGGTCGACTCTGCTGTTGCAAGCAAGAGTGTGGTTGTCTCGCAGACAGCTACTCCCTCTATCAGTCCAAGCACCGGGACTTTTGATGGGTCCCATCAGGTTACGGTAACTTGTGCGACGAGCGGGGCGACAATCCACTACACCACCGATGGCAGTACTCCGACCTCAAGCAGTACCTCCTATACCGGAGCCTTCAGTGTTTCTGGAACAGTTACTGTCAAGGCCATGGCGATTGCTTCTGGTCTGGTAAACAGTAGTGTGGCAAGTGCAAGCTACACGGCAATGGCCACTGTCTCCACTCCCACGATAACCGCTACCGATGCAACCGGTGGACAACTGGTGACGATGAGCTGTGCTACGAGCGGAGCTACAATCCACTACACGACCGATGGAAGTAACCCGACTTCGTCCAGTGCGACGTATACAGGTGCTATCAACCTGACCAGTGTAGGAACCTCCAACTTCAAGGCAATTGCCATCAAGAGCGGCATGGTCGACTCTGCTGTAGCGAGCAAGAGTGTGACAGTGACCCAGGCAGCGACTATCGTGTTCAATCCGGGCACTACGTCATTCAGTGGTTCCCAGGCAGTGACGATGACCAGTACCTCGGGTTCGACCATCTATTACACAAAGGATGGCAGTACTCCAACGACCAGTAGTTCCTCGATTGCCTCGGGGCAAAGCATAACGCTCAGTGCAACAACCACAGTGAACGCTATGGCGGTGAAGAGTGGAATGGTGGACAGTGGTGTTTCCAGTGCGACGTATACGGTTGTGACATCGATTGCTGCACCGACTTTCTCACCTGTTGAAGGATCGTTCGACGATGCCCAGACTGTCACAATTTCTGCCATAAGTGGTGCAACAATCTACTATACGTCGGCAACAGGTGATGCTGTCCCTGCCAACCCTACCACAGGGAGTACCCAGTTCACTGGTGCTATAGCGGTTGATGAGACGACGACCATAAAGGCCATCGCCGTCAAGAGCGGGGTAAGTTCACCGGTAGCTACGGCAACGTTCACGATCAACGGGTCAATTATAATAGAATTCTAGGATATAAGTTTATCCTAAAAGGAGATATAGGCATGACGGGAAAGACGGTTCGATACGGTATGGGAATGCTTTTAGCATTGTTGTACCTTATCACGTCTATTTCCTGCAGCCAGTCTGAACCTTTTGGGAATTTACATCTGGATTTGTCGGTAAATGGGGTTCCTCTTGGCTCTGCCAGTCGTCTGATCGGTCCCGAGAGCGACGCAATTGTCATTGCCTTCATTACTGTCAGTGGGTACAGCGATAAAGGCGATAGCATTGAGGAACAGACCTTTTCCATCAATGGTTCTTTGCAGATCAAAGGTCTTTCGGTAGGTACTTGGCATATTGGTGTAACGGGATTGAATAGCGATGAATTGCAGATAACCGGAAAGGCTGTTGATGATAATGTCGTCATCAAATCAGGTAAGGCAACGACTGCTGTATTCAATATGCAATACCTGAGTGAAGGAGCCGGTTCCTATACGGTGACAATAACCTGGCCGAGTGATGAGGGTTGGTTTTCCGATGTGACCTTGGATCTTGGGGGTAGTTCCCAACAGTCTGTTGTTCCTGCCAAGGATGCCGTCGAGGCGGTATTCGAGAAAGAGGGAGCGTCAGTAGGAAGCTATGATCTGAATCTTGTGTTCACCAATGGGTCCGGGACCACCATTTCGCTTCCCATGATGGATACAACCAAGATTTATGACAGTCTTGTCTCGACAGGCTCCCTGGAGCTTTCCGACTTTGATTTGGTACCCGTCTTGGATCCAGAAATCTCGATTGCCAACCAAGAGACGGTTACTCTTTCCTGTGGTACTGACGGTGCGTCAATTTACTATACGACTGACGGTACCGACCCTGTTACGTCCTCTACCAAACAACTCTATACGGCAGCGTTTGATGTTTCCTCCTTTTCGGCAACTATCAAGGCTGTAGGTTCTTGCGAGGAGTATCGTGATTCAGCGGTCGTTGCCCAGAATATGGATGGAAGCGATCCTGACGGAGGTATTGTCATTACTGTACCGGGAACCATCAAGGATTTGACGATTTCCAAGGAGTCGGCGAATACCTTTATCGCCGCCTATGTAGAAACGGGAGATGAAGATAAAACAATCCTTTGGTATATGGATGGTGTGGAACAGAGTGATACCGACAATGATGATAGCTTTACCTATGAAGAAGGTTCCCTTGAGGAAGGTCGTCATCAGGTAATGGTGAAAATTACCAAAGGTGATATGACCTATGCCGGTTCCCTCCGGTTCTCTGTTGATGATAGCGGTATCGTCATTGACGTACCGGGAACAATAGAGAATTTAGAGGTTGTCATGGAGGCCGAACATGTATTTGCGGCTACCTATACTGAAACAGGTGACGATGAAAAAACCATCTTGTGGTATATGGATGGCGTGTTGCAGAGTGATACCGACAATGACGACAGTTTTACGTATACAGGTACGCTTACCGAGGATCGACACCAGGTAACGGTAAAGATCGTCAAGGGTGGAAAGACCTATGCCGCTTCTCTTCGCTTCACCGAGGGAGAAGGTGGTGGTGGAGTTGTCATTACGGAGCCCGGAACCATCGAGAATCTTGAGGTTTCCAAACAACAGCTGGGGTATGTCTTTACGGCCAGCTACGCAGAGACCGGTGAACAGGTAAAAACCATTCTTTGGTATATGGATGGCGTTGAGCAAAGTGATACCGACAATGACGATAATTTTACCTATACAGGTACTCTTGAGGGAGGTCGTCATCAGGTAACGGTGAAGGTTACCAAAGATGACAAGACCTATGCAGGTTCAATCCGTTTTACTGTTTACGATTTGGGAAGCACTGGTCCTTCGGGTGGAATCATCGTGATGGTGAGTTCCGATGTAGCGACCGATGGCTGGTCGTATATGGAAGCAGCTCCTGTGGATGAAGGGATAGCCTGTACCTGGAGTGAGGCAATCCAGCTATGTTCCAATGCAACCTACGATGGATATGTGGACTGGATGTTGCCATCAAAGGAAAATCTGCAAGCCATCTATGAACAGAAAAGTGTATCAACAGGTTTTGCTTCCAGTTGGTACTGGAGTTCCGATGAGGATGCTACGGGAAACAAGGCTTGGCAATTGAATTTTGGCACAGGTCTTTCGCTCTATTACACCAAGAGTGGGTACAACCATGTCCGTGCGGTTCGGGTGTTCTAAGAAAGGGCGAGAGAGTGAAAGAGAGAATGGAAAAAGAAGTGAAAGGTGGAAAGGAAATGAAAATACAAAAAGAAATGGAACAGGGAAAGAGAATCAACAGAAATTCAATCTCCTGTATATCCATCTTGTTGATACTGTCTGTTGGGTTGCTTCTTGCATCCTGCAGCCAGCCCGATGCCACGGGCTCGATATCCCTTTTTCTAGACAATTCCAAGTCCATAGGACCGGGCAGCAGTGCTGTGGTCAATTCCATCAGGTTCTCCGGTACCAAGGGTGACGGGACTGTATTGCAACCCCAGATTCTCTCCTTGGGTGACGGAGCCAAGGTTGAGGGCATCACGGTAGGGACCTGGACATTCTTTGTGGAAGGATTGAACAGCGAGGGCACAACGATAACCGAGGTCGCCACGCAAGGCAATGTAAGCATAGAGTCGGGCAAGCAGACCCAGGTTTCCTTTGCATTGAGGTACCTTTCCACAGGGGATGGAAACTTCAACCTTACGGTGAACTGGCCTGCTGGACTCCCTACGTTCGAGAGAGTCGAGGCCACGGTAGGCACGGAGACAGTAGCGGGAACGGTAACAAACAACTCAGCAGTGATGACTGGGACGAAACAGGTAGGGGACTATTCCATTGAAGTTACCTTCACCAACAAGTCAGGGACGGCAATAACCTTTCCGTATCTGGAGATGGCGAACATCTTCAAGGGGCTGGAATCGAAGGGAACAATTGAACTGGAGGGTGCAGACTTCCCGCAGGCAGTGGAACCGGTAGTGACGGTAACTGACATGACCGGGGGAAAGCAGGTGAGTTTATCTACCACTACTGAAGATTCTGTAATCTACTACACAATCGATGGGACTGATCCTGCAGCAAGCAGTACCAAGGAAATCTATACCAGTGCAATCGACCTGACCAGTGCAGGGACGAAGACAATCAAGGCGATTGCCAGTAAGCAAGGCTTGATTGACTCTACTGTCGCAAGCACAAGCGTAACCGTGGAGCAGGTGGCTATTCCAACTTTCAGTCCGAGCAGTGCGACCTTCACCGATACCCAGGAAGTTACGATTACCGGTACAACAGGATCGACAATCTACTACACGACAGACGGGACGACAATTCCTACGACCAGCAGTTCCTCCCTTATTTCGGGTGGAAGCATAAACGTCAGTGAGACGATCACAGTCAAGGCGATGGCAGTGAAGGAAGGGATGGCAAATTCGTCGACAGCGGAAGGCGTCTATACCAAGAAGCCAGTTTATGCCGTAGGAGAGACAGGACCTGCAGGCGGGCTCATTTTCTATGTAAATCCGAATGCAGCAAAGGATGGCTGGACGTATCTTGAGGCGGCTTCCGAGGATGAAAGCGGGACGTATGTCTGGGGAGGAAATGGGACAGTAACTAATGCAACAGCAACGGCAATAGGAATGGGAAAGTTTAATACCGCGGCGATTGTGGGAGCCTATGGAGATGTAAGACCCTATGCAGGAAAACCTTATGCTGCGAAGGTATGTGATGACAAGACGGTGACCAACAATGGCGAAACCTATGCTGATTGGTTTCTACCGTCCAAGGATGAACTGTACTGGATGTATACCAATCTGTATGCAAAGGGGCTCGGGAGTCTCGTTTCTTCGTTTTATTGGAGCTCTTCTGGGGTCGATGCATACAACACCTGGTACCAGAATTTCAATGGTGGTAGCCAGTACTATGGCAAGAGCAATGCAGATTATGTTCGTGCGGTGCGCTCTTTCTGATGAGCCATTCAACTATGTACCTATGTACTTATTTTACCCTAGGGAGGTGCAGGGACCTTTTTCCCTGCTATCCTCCGGATTTTGTTGATCGTCCTTGATTGTGAATGAATATAGAGCGGAAATGCATGGGATGCTCCTGTTTTCGCTATGGGTTTGAAGCTATGAAATACGACAGGACCCGTACAATGCGGTCCTTTTGGGGGAGATGAAGAGATGAAGCGATATGGAAAGACAATGAAGGCGGCAGGTCTCCTGCTGTTGGTCCTGCTGGCCCTGACCCTGGTCTCCTGCGAGCAGCCGGGGATGGAGGATGGATCCCTCTCCCTATCCATAGCCGACTCCAAGTCGATACTCCCCGCCAGCACGAGAGTGACCTGGGTGTCCATCGGGGGGGCGTTGAACGCCGATCCCGACGCCCACAAGATAGATACGCAGTTCTTCGAGCTCGGCAAGCCGATAGGGATAACGGGGTTGTCGGTCGGGACGTGGACGTTCAAGGTGGTTGGGTACAACGGGAATCCCTCCAATGGAGGGAAGGCGCTTACCATGGAATCTTCCGATGCAAGCGTGAACATCATCTCGGGCAAGACGACGACGGCCTCGTTCACCTTGCAGTACCTGACACAGGGAAGCGGAAGTGCCGATGTCACGGTGACCTGGCCGAACAGTGCGAACCTTGCGGTGAAGGGGACGTTGACCTCCGGTGGTGCAACGGCAGTGAAGACAGTATCCCTGTCCACGAGCGGGAGTTCCGTTCTTTCCTATGACTCCCTGGATGTTGGTGACTACGACCTCGAGGTGACGATGATCAATCCGTCTGGATCCACTATCGACTTCCCGATGATGGAGATGGTGAACATATTCAGCGACCTGGCGAGCACGGGTACGGTGGCTTTTGAAGCTGCGGACCTGCCAAGTCTGGGAGTGCCTTCCATCAGTGCGGGGTCCGAGACTACGAGCACCGGCGATGCGGTGTATGCCTACCGGCTGGTGACGCTGACCGTGCCGAAGAGCGGCTCGAGGCTGTACTACACGACCGACGGGAACGAACCTGGGTTCTCCGACAGTGACGGGACGATGGTCCCCGACAGTTCCACGACGGAGTACACCGCACCGTTCGAGCTGAAGGCTACGGACAGCGCGGTTACCAGCACGGTCAAGGCGATGGCATCCAAGGATGGCTATGTTGACTCGCAGGTGGCGACTGCCAGCTATACGGTGAACGGGACGGGGGAGACAGGGACGGTCATCACGCCGCCCTCAATGGTCTCGAACGTGGTCCTCACCCAGGATGCTGCGAACCCGTTGCAGTTCAGCGTGAGCTACGATACGCAGGGGACACCGAAAGAGACGGTGAGCTGGTACATGGACACCGAGGCTACGGCTGCGGTGGACTTGGACACTGATGCTGACAGCAAGACGTTCACCTCGGACCTGCTTACCGAGGGACGGCACCAGGTCATGGTGAAGATTGCCTATACCGACGGTACTGAGTCGAAGACTGCGTTTGCATCGAAGCGGTTCGACGTGAGCCAGACGGCAGGTCCGGTGCTGAGCCTGACAGAGGGAGTACCCCAGACGGTCACGCTATCAAGCACGACCGACGGGGCTACGATGCATTACCGGTATGCGACGGGAGGGGACGACCCGAGCGGTGCATATACCGAAGGAACATCCTTCACGGTTACGTCAGGAGTCTCGTTGAAGGTGGAAGCCTATGCTATCAACTACGGGTTGGAAGCCTCAGCTGTTGTATCGGCAGACTACGAGCCAGCGACGACACCGATCTTCAGTCCGAGCAGTGCGACCTTCACCGATAGCCAGGAAGTTACGATTACCAGTACAACAGGATCGACGATCTACTACACGACCGACGGAACAACGATTCCTACGACCGGCAGTTCCTCGATTGCCTCAGGGGAAAGTATAACGCTCAGTGAGACGACCACAGTCAAGGCGATAGCAGTGAAGGAAGGGATGGTCAATTCGGCGACAGCGGAAGGGACCTATAAGAAATTAGTCTATGCCATAGGGGATACGGGACCTGCGGGAGGAATCATATTCTATGTGAATCCGAATGCAGCAACTGATGGCTGGACATATCTGGAGGCTGCGTCTGCGGATGAGCCCGGGCTGCATGTATGGGGAGGCTATAATATATTGATAGGAAGTACAGCCCAGGGGAGGGCAATCGGGACAGGGAAGGGGAATACCACAGAGATTGTATTAAAATATGGGATAGCGGAACCCTATGCAGGAAAGACTGATTATGCGGCGAAGTTATGTTATGACAAGACAGTGACAAACAATGGAGCAGAGTTCGACGATTGGTTCCTGCCGTCGAAGGATGAACTGAACTTGATGTACACCAATAAAAGTGCAATCGAAGGTTTCGTCTCTGCTTGGTATTTGAGCTCTTCGGAGTACGATTCATGCTACGCTTGGGTCCAGAATTTCAGCAATGGTGGCCAAAGCTACTACGGCGGGAACTACACCCTTGGCTCTGTTCGGGCGGTGCGCTCATTCTGATGAACTAATCAATTATGTACCTATTTTACTCTATGAGGTGCAGGGACTTGTTTCCCTGCTACCCTCCAGATTTTCTTGATCGTTTGTGAATGTGAATGAAAGAAAGAACGGAATTGTACGAAATGAAGATGTTTTGGTTACTTGCTTGACGAATATGAGAATGCGACCGGGTCTATGTGGTTCGGGTGTTTGAAAAAGGAAAAAGAAGTGAAAACGAGAATGAAAAAGGATTCAATTTCTTGCATATACATAGTGTTGCTGCTGGTCTTTGGGCTGCTTCTTGCATCCTGCAGCCAGCCCGATGCCACAGGCTCGGTATCCCTTTCCCTTGACAATTCCAAGTCCATAGGACCGGGCAGCAGTGCTACGGTCAGTTCCATCAGGTTTTCCGGTACCAAGGGCGACGGGACTGTATTGCAATCCCAGCTCCTTTCCTTGGGTGACGGAGCCAAGGTTGAGGGCATCACGGTAGGGACCTGGACATTCTTTGTGGAAGGATTGAACAGCGAGGGCACAACGATAACCGAGGTCGCCACACAAAACAATGTCAGCATAGAGTCGGGCAAGCAGACTCAGGTTTCCTTTGCATTGAGGTACCTTGCCACAGGGAATGGAGACTATAGCCTTACGGTTACCTGGCCGCAGGGACTTCCTGCTTTTGAGAAGGTCGAGGCCACGGTAGGAACTGAAACCGAAGAGGGAACGGTAACAAACAACTCTGCACTGATGACAGGAACGAAACCAGTGGGGGATTACTCAATTGAAGTAACCTTCACCAACAAGTCGGGGACGACGTTGACATTCCCCTATCTGGAGATGGCGAACATCTTCAAGGGACTGGAGTCGAAGGGGACGATTGAACTGGAGGATGCAGACTTTCCTCAGGCAGAGGAACCGGTAGTGACGGTAACTGACATGACCGGGGGTAAGCAGGTAACCATTTCTGGCGGTACGAGCGGAGCTACGATCTACTATACGACCGACGGGACTGATCCTTCCTCAAGCAGTACCAAGGAAATCTATACCAGTGCAATCGGACTGACCAGTGCAGGGACGAAGACAATCAAGGCGATTGCCAGTAAGCAAGGCTTGATTGACTCTACGATTGCAAGTACTGGTGTGACTGTATTGCAGGCAACGACGCCGGTATTCAGCCCGAGCAGTGCGACCTTCAGCGATAGCCAGAAAATTACGATTACCAGTACTCCTGGATCGCTGATATGCTTCACGACCGACGGAACGACTGCTCCTACTCTCAGCAGTTTCGTGGTTGCCTCGGGGGAAAGTATGGTGTTCAGTGATACGACCGTAGTAAAGGCGATGGCAGTGAAGGAAGGAATGGTCAATTCAGCAATAGCGGAAGGGATTTATACCAAGGAAGTGATTTATGCCATAGGAGATACGGGACCTGCAGGAGGAATCATTTTCTATGATAGAGGCTCCTCCAGTGGTGAATGGCGGTATATGGAGGCAGCCTCGGCTGATGAATCAGGGCCATATGCTTGGGGAGGTTATGGAACATTATTAGGAAAAACATCAACTGATATGGGAAAGGGAGAGGTCAATACAAAAACTATTGTAGCAGCACTGGATGCCTTAGGTGAGTCAAATTATGCAGCGAAGATATGTGATGACAAGACAGTGACTATCCTTGGTGTAACGTATGATGATTGGTTCCTGCCTTCAAAGTATGAACTAAATCTAATGTACAACAAGAGGAGCCTTATTGGTGGTTTCAATGCTAGTGTTTATGTGTGCTCATCAGAGATGGATGCAACTTCTTCTTGGTATCAGGATTTCAGCCAAAGTGGCGTAGCCGGCAGTGCCAATAAAAAAGTTGCATTTCTCTATATTCGGGCAGTGAGGTCTTTCTGATGAACTATTCAACTATGTATCTATTTTACCATGAGGAGGTGCAGGGACTTGAGTTTCCGCCTCCTTCCGGATTTTGTTGATCGTTCGTGAAAAGAAGTGTAGGAACAAACGGAAACGTATAAAAATGATGTTTTCGTTATGTATTAAAAAATATGTGAACAACAGGAGTCAGTAGGTGCTGGCTTTCTAGTGGGAGATGGTGAAGTGAGGGGATATCGAAAATCGTTGAAGGCAGCCGGTTGTGTGTTGTTGGCCTTGCTGGGGCTTTGTCTGGTTTCGTGTCAGCAGCAACCGGAGATGGAGGGTGGCTCTTTGGCTCTGTCCATCGTTGATTCCAAATCGATACTCCCTGCCAATACGAGAGTGACGTGGGTGTCCATCAGGGGAACCAGAAACAACGATTCCTCCATTATGTTTGAGCCCCAATTCTTCGAGCTCGGGCAACCTATAGCGATAAACGGGTTGTCAGTAGGGACCTGGACGTTTACCGTGACTGGCTACAACGGAGACCCTTCCGATGGAGGAAAGATTCTGACCCGTTCTTCCTCTGACAGTGATGTGGAAATCAAGTCCGGCAAGACGACGACAGCCTCGTTCGCTCTGCAGTATCTGACACAGGGATACGGGACTGCAAAAGTTACGGTGACCTGGCCGAACGGTGCGAACCTTGCGGTGAAGGGGACCTTGACGTCCGGTTCCACTACGGTGGATACGACAGTTGCCCTATCCACGAGTGGGAGTTCTGTTCTGTCCTATACCTCCCTGGCGGTAGGTGACTACGACGTTAAGATAACGATGATCAATCCTTCAGGGACAACAATCAGTTTTCCGATGATGGATATGGTGAACGTATTCAGCGAGCTGGAAAGTATTGGTACTATTGCCCTGGAAGCGGTGGATTTCCCGAAGCTGGGTACCCCGACACTTGATGCGGGATCTGAAACAACAAGTTCCGGCGATACAGTATATGCTTACCGACTGGTGACGTTATCAGTACCGAAGAGTGGTTCCTCCCTGTATTACACAACCGACGGGAACGAACCGGGGTTCATTGACAGTGACGAGACGATGGTCCCTGATATTTCGACAACGAAGTATACCGAACCGTTTGAATTGAAAGCCACGGACAGTGCAGTGACGACAACGGTGAAGGCGATTGCAACCAAGGATGGCTATCTTGACTCACAAGTGGCAACGGACAGCTATACAGTAAACGGCATAGGGGGAAGCGGAACGATTATCACCCAGCCAGCTCTGGTCTCGAACGTGACCCTCACACAGGATGCAATGAACCCGTTGCAGTTCAGCGTAAGCTACGATACGCAGGGGACACCCGGAGAAACACTGAGCTGGTACGTGGATACCGAGGATACGGTTGCCGTGGATATGGACAATGACACTGATAGCAAGACATTCACCTCGGACCTTCTTACCGAGGGACGACACCAGGTGATAGTGAGAATAGCGTATATGGACGGGGATGAGGCAAAGACTGCGTTTGTCTCTAAACGGTTCGACGTGAGCCAGACCGGAGTGCCTGTGATTGACCTTTCTGGAGGAGATACGCAATCGGTAACACTGACAAGCGCAACCGAGGGGGCGACGATTTACTATCGGTATGCGACGGGAGGGGATGACCCGAGCGGGGCATACACAGAAGGTACGAGCTTCACTGTTACTGTAGGATTATCACTGAAGGTGGAAGCCTATGCGACCAACGATGGATTGGAAGCCTCAGCAATTGTATCGGCAAACTACGAGCCGGCGACGATTCCGACTTTCAGTCCGAGCAGTGCAACTTTCACCGATACCCAGGAAGTTACGATGGCCAGTGCAGCTGGATCGACAATCTACTACACGACCGACGGGACGACAATTCCTACGACCAGCAGTTCCTCCCTTATTTCGGGAGGAAGCATAACGGTAAGCTCGACGACTACGATACAGGCGATGGCAGTGAAAATTGGTATGGTCAATTCGACGACAGCTGAAGGAACCTATACCCAGGAAGCTGGTTACAAAATAGGTGATGAAGGCCCCGCGGGAGGAATCATCTTCTATGTGAATACGGATCACACCTATGGCAGTTGGACATATCTGGAGGCAGCAAAAACGGATGAGGGTACCTATAAGTGGGGAGGTTTTGGTACTGAAGTAACGGGAACCTCAGAGGCAATCGGAACAGGGGAGACAAATACCGAGGCAATAGTAACAGTTATTGATAAATTAGGTGAGACTAATTATGCGGCGAAGGTGTGTTATGACAAGACCGTGACCTTCGACGGTACAACGTATGACGATTGGTTTCTGCCCTCACTGAATGAACTGGAGAAGATGTACCTCAATCTGTTTAAAAATAAACTTGGAAATTTCAAAGCTGAGGATTTTTATCTAAGCTCTTATGAACGAAGTCAAGGAGAGGCTTGGGGTATGCCTTTCACTTCTGAAGAGACCTTCGCCTATACCGGCAAAACCACTGATTCTGCTAATTTCCATGTCCGTGCAATACGTTCTTTCTGATGATTATCCATGTATGTGTTTGATTCCTTTTAAGAATGGTGCAGGAACCTGTTTCCCTGCTACTCTCCAGAATTTTGTTGATCGTTCGTGAATGTGAATGAAGAAAGAACGGAAATGCATGGAATGAAGATGTTTTAGTTACTTGCTTGAAGATATGAGATACGACCGGGACCTTGAGGTTCAGGTGTTTGGAAAGGGAAAGAGCCAGAAAATGGAGAAAGAAGTGAAAAAGGAAACAAGAATCAAAATGAGAAAGAATTCAATGTCTTGCATATCCCTCTTGCTGATACTGTCTGTTGGGTTGCTTCTTGCATCCTGCAGCCAACCTGATGCCACGGGCTCGGTATCCCTTTTTCTAGACAATTCCAAATCCATAGGACCTGGCAGCAGTGCCACGGTCAATTCCATCAGGTTTTCCGGTACCAAGGGCGACGGGACTGTATTGCAACCCCAGATTCTTACCTTGGGAAATGGGGCCAAGGTAGAGGGAATAACCGTAGGGACCTGGACATTCTCCGTAGAAGGGTTAAATAGCGAGGGAACAGTGATAACTGAGGTCGCGACGCAAGGCAATGTCAGCATCGAATCAGGCAAGCAGACCCAGCTTTCCTTTGCCCTCAGATACCTTTCTTCTGGGGAAGGAGATTACAGCCTGACGGTGAACTGGCCTGCTGGACTCCCTACATTCGAGAAGGTAGAGGCCACGGTAGGAACTGAAACAGTAGAGGGAACGGTAACAAACAACTCTGCACTGATGACAGGAACGAAATCAGTGGGGGATTACTCAATTGAAGTAACCTTCACCAACAAGTCAGGGACGACGATAACCTTTCCGTATCTGGAGATGACGAACATCTTCAAGGGACTGGAGTCGAAAGGGACGATCGAGCTGGAGACAGCAGACTTTCCGCAGACAGCGAAACCAGTAGTAACGGTAACTGACATGACTGGCGGAAAGCAGGTAACCATTTCCAGTAGTATGGGTGAATCTACAATCTACTACACGGCTGATGGGACTGACCCTTCCTCAAGCAGTACCAAGAAAACCTATACAAATGCCTTCGACCTGACCAGTGCAGGGACGAAGACGATCAAGGCTATTGCCAGCAAGGAAGGCTTGGTTGACTCTGCTGTTGCAAGTACAAGCGTAACAGTGGAACAGGCGACTATTCCTACTTTCAGCCCGAGCAGTGCGACCTTCAGCAGTACCCAGACAGTGATGATGACCAGTACTGATGGATCGACAATCTACTACACGACAGATGGGACAACGATTCCTACGACCAGCAGTTCCTCCATTACTTCGGGCGGAAGCATAAACGTCAGCGATACGACCACATTCAAGGCAATGGCGGTGAAGAGCGGGATGGTCAATTCAGCGACAGCGGAAGGGACCTATACCAAGAAATCAGTCTATGCCGTAGGAGAGACAGGACCTGCAGGAGGAAAAATATTCTATGTGAATACGAATCATACGTATGGTGCCTGGACATATCTGGAAGCGGCGCTTACAGATGAGCCCGGGACATATGTCTGGGGAAGCTATATGGACACAGGTGCAACCAGCTGGGGAATAGGGATGGGTAAGGGGAATACCGAGGCGATCGTGACCAAGTTGGGAAGTAGCTGTGCTGCTGCGAAAGTTTGTGCCGATAAGACGATAACATATAATAACGTGACATATTCTGATTGGTTTCTGCCCTCGAATGATGAACTGTACCAGATGTATATCAACCTGGACGCAAGCCATCTTGCAGGTTTCGTCTCTTCGCCTTATTGGAGCTCTTCGGAGAACGATGCAAACAACGCTTGGAACCGGATTGTCTACACTGGCAACTATAACCTCTACTCCAAGGACCACTCATTCTCTGTTCGGGCAATACGCTCTTTCTGATGATCTGTTTGCTTGTTTGGCTATGTGTAATAAGAGATTACAGGGGCTTTGGTTTCTGTTTCCCATAAGAATATTTATTGATTGTCAGGAAAAAGGCTTGGCAATAGGAAAGTTTGAATTTAGTGGAAGAAAATTAAGGTATTTGTTGGTATAATCCAACGATAACTTGCATGTCTGGATAACTATATTATTGGTGTTGAATATACAGGAGGGAAAAACTGTATGAAGGGGCTTGTGAAAATGAATGAATCAAGTATGGGTGCTGTCGATTGGCATGTCTTGCTGATCTCTTATGATAGAAGAGGGGGGTACTCTCTTCATGCATAAACGTGATACACAACTCATACTTCTGGTCATCCTTGAGGTAGTAATTCTCATGGCCACTGCTGCTATGCTTGCTCCTGAACGATGGCCAAAAACGGGAACAGTGGAATTGACAATGTCTATTCCACAAAATGAGCGACCTGCCTACCTTCGTGTGTCAGGCAAGAGCGGATCAGGTAAAATCCTGGAGCCTTCCGTCAGGCCTTTCTCTGCTGTTATTCCCATTTCTGATATTCCTGAAGGGCTATGGAATATTTCCCTGGAAGCTTTGGATACCCATGGTATTGTCACGGCACGTTCCACGCTGGAATCTATTCGGGTGAAGCAAGCTGATATATTATCTGTTTCCGTTACCCTTGCTCCTGTCTGGACCGGTTCCTTTGACATCGTGGTAACCTGGCCTCTGGATCTCGGAACCTTTACCAAGGCAGTGTTGACTTGTCCTTCTCTTGCACAAGTAGAAGCTTTACCTGTTCTTGGCCAAGATTATTATACTGCTTCCTTCCATGGCTATGGCCTGCCACTCGGAACCTATTCCTTCGACCTCATGCTATCCAATTCCCAGGGGGGCACCCTAAAGGTTCCTTCTTTCGATACATTCACGGTTACCCCAACTTCCCGGAAACATTCTTTCACGGAGGACTTGAGCAATTATGGATTTCTGTCTCATGAGTCGGTTCCTGTTCCCTCAGTCCTTCCTTCTGTTTCCTTGCCGCCGAATCCTGTTTCTGTTACTCTTACAAATGGCTTACCCCAAAATCTTGTCCTTGCTACCCCGGACTCAGGAGTTGCCGTTTATTATCGTTATGCATTGAATGATGAACCTCTACCTGAAACTTTTAGCGAAGGGCGCCTTGTAATCGTACCGGAAACAAATTCCCTTACGTTGGAAACCTATGCAGAAAGAGGTAGTGAAAAATCTTCGACTACCCAGGTTCGTTATGAAGCGGTGTCGGTTCCCTCCCTTTCCCTACCTGAGGGAACGTATTCGTTCTTCCCTTCTGTAGAAGTAAAAGGGGAGAATGTTTTGGTATCTATCGATAACAATGAATTCAACCCAGCCGAGGGATCGATTTCCATCGACCATGATGGCATGCTGCTAAAAGCCTATGCTTTTGGAGAAGGTAAACTCAATTCTCCTGTGGTTTCTTCGTGTTATCATCTCCAGGCGGCACAGCCTTCCATCTCTTTTTCTTTTGGGCAAATAATTTTGCATACGGATACCTCAGCGGGTGCAATTTACTATACCCTTGACGGGAGTCAACCCTCTATTTCCAGTTCTCTCTATACGGAGCCGATTTCCCTGTCCTCCTCTGCTACTATCAGGGCCCTGGCCAGTTGTGAAGGAATGCAGGATTCTCCTATTGCCTCCTTGGTGGTAAATGTTCCACAGGCTATTGCTCCCTATATTGCTTTGGAAGAAGGAGTGGTTGTTATTTCTTCCTCCTCTGATTCTTCCCTTGTCAAATATCATACAGCCATCGATAATGAATCTT
This sequence comes from uncultured Sphaerochaeta sp., assembly GCF_963676625.2. Lineage (GTDB taxonomy): Bacteria > Spirochaetota > Spirochaetia > Sphaerochaetales > Sphaerochaetaceae > Sphaerochaeta. The sequence continues at coordinate 470,943 of NZ_CAXXYB010000004.1, read as the reverse complement.
TTTCACCATATGAGAAAGGACCTTTCTTTTCTCCTGAGCCGGGGCATTCTGTTCGGGTGGAAGCCTATGCCGAAGAAAACGGCGCAGAACCCTCTTCTGTAGTTGCCGCGTTCTTCCCAGTTGCCTTGCAACCTGTCTTTGAGGAGGACGGATCTTTTTTTGAAGAACCATTCGTCTTGCACTTGAAAGGTCCGAAAAGCCTAGTCTACCGCATTGATGATGGACCCTATATACCCTACGACGGGCCAATATCCATCGATCGAAACCTGACGGTTACGGTCATCGGACAGGGAGATGGCCAGATTGATTCCCTTCCTGTTTCCAGAAGTTACCGTATCAAGGTATCGACTCCAGTCATTTTGCTGACTCCCCTTGCAAATGGAACCAAACAGGTTTCCGTTTCTTGTGCAACCGAGGATGCTATCTTGACTTGCAAGGTAGGAGATCGGGAATTCAATTATAAAGATCCCTTCATTCTTTCACAAACATCGACAATACAAGTGGTTGCTACCAAGCAAGGACTTGTATCCTCCTCTGCCTCCATGGCCGCCGCTGTCGTGAGTCATGTCGATGCCCCTTCAGTTACTATTTCCAAAGGTGATGAGCAAATGGCCATACTTTCCTGTATTACGCCAAGGGCTACGATCAGGTACCGTTTGGGTAATACGGAATGGAAACGGATAGACTCTTTCATTGAAGGTACTCAGGTACCCCTGCTATCTGGCAGTCCAGCTACCCTGCAGGCCTATGCCAGTGTTTCTGGCATGATTGATTCTCCCTTTACGACGGTCCTGTTTCCTGTGGTTTCTCCGCCCTCCTTTGACAAGGCAGCCGGAGTATTCGAACAGCCGATAGCTGTCTTGCTGGGAGCCGGCAATGTTCGATATCGCATTGATGGGGGACCTTATACCGATTACGATGGCACCCCGTTACCTATTGATACCTCTTGTACCATTGAGGCCTATCGATGGGAAGAAGGCAAAGTCAACTCCAAAACGGTTGAGCATACCTTTTCCATAGAAATTGCTGAACCTGAACTGATTCTTCCTGCTGTCATGGAAGGGAAATTGGTGCAGGAGACTGAACAGATACCTAAAGCAATTGAGAAGGCTGAACCACCGGCTATTTTGCAAAAGGAAAATATAAAGAAGCTCGATGTTGTCTACACAGTAGGGCAGAAAGGACCTGCAGGTGGCCTTGTTTTCTACGATAAAGGGTTCTATTCACATAATTGGCGTTATCTGGAAGCAGCACCTGCCGATGAAACCATAACTGCCGAATGGGGACAATATGGAGCAACGGTGAAAACCAACGGTACTTCTTTAGGCGATGGCATGTACAATACTGTTCACCAGGTCATTGCAGATCCAGAGTCTCCTACGGCAGCCTGGATTTGCGACCATAAAGTTGTTGTCGTAGATGCTCATATCTATGATGATTGGTATCTTCCTTCGCGTGATGAGCTTGCCTTGTTGCGTTCGGCAGGAATGCTGACGGGATCAGATTACTGGAGTTCCTCGGAAATCTCGGCCACCATGGCCTGGGAAAACAGCGGAACTACAGATCTGGTTGGGCCCTACTATAAAAGTGCACTGCATGCAGTACGTGCAATACGTGCCTTTTAGGAGGGAAGAAAATGAAACATAATCGTTATGCAATGAATATATTCTTGGCTCTGTTGGTTGCTATGGGAATTTTCGGTTTGGTTTTTCCTGTGGCGTTGTTGTCGTTACCACCTTCCGCCATTCGATTATTACAGGTACTTCCTTCCTTGATTTTGCAAGTTGCCTTGTTTCTTTGGGCACGGATGATCATACGCAAACTTTCCTTGAAAAAGGAAAAGCGAAGACCTGTAAGATTGTTCTTTGATTTTCTGTTATCAATCGTAACAGGATGTATCATTTTAGGTATCGCGTTCGATTGGCCATTTATTATCGGTATTTGCAATACCAGGATCGATGGGGCAGGCATGCGTATGCTTGCTGTTGTTACTATGATTTATTCAGTAGTTACCATTTCCCTGATATTTGGTAACCGATTGAAGATTACGACCGTTGAGGCTATTTTCTATTCCTCTGTCCCGTTGATAGTCATCATGCTTGATGCCTTGTTCTTTACCAATACATTTTTCTTTGGCATTTCTGTTTCCACCTCAGCCCTGATTATCTATTTCTTGATTCAAAGTCGTCATTTCAGTTATGACCAGCTTACAGGTCTGCGAAATAGGGAGGCATTTCTCAATGAATTCGAGAAAAGCATTGACAGGAATCTGGAAGGGAGCATCATTCTCCTTGACTTGAAGGATTTCAGGTTTCTTAACCAGAAGTTCGGACAGGTAGGAGGAGATGAACTATTACAGGCAGTAGCCTCATATTTGCTGGTCGAGGTGGGTGAACGTTATGCCTTCCGTTTTGGTGGGGACCAATTTGCCATCATCCAGTATCATTCAAATATTGAGGATGCCTTGCAGGCTACGAATGTGCTGTTGAAACGATTTGAGGAGCCTTGGGCAGCCGTAGGTAGCATGATTTCCCTGGAAGTCCATTCTGCATTGGTATTTTTCCCCGAGCATGTAAAGACGATTGAAGAGGCCGTCAACGCCATTGCCTTTACCCTTACCGAGGCAAAGGCTTCCCATGGGGATGCCTTGACTATCTATGATACGAAGGCCCTGGTGAAGGCAAAACGAAAGCAGGATGTAGCGGAGGCCCTTAAACGTTACATGCAACTGGAACAGCCTCTCTTGTTCTTCCAGCCGGTTTTTCGTATTGCCACGGGAACCATGTACTCGGCAGAAGCCTTATTGCGTATCAATGATCCTGAACTTGGATCCATATCCCCTGTTGAATTCATCCCGATTGCTGAACAGAACGGCATGATCGTAGAATTGACGTACCGTATCATTCAGGAAGTTTGTGAGCTATGGAAACTGCTTGGGGAAGAGACAGGGGGACTGGAACGTATCATGGTGAACCTTTCCTCGATACATTTCTTGTATGACGACATGGCCCAACGGATCGCTGCCATTATCACCGAGAGTGGGATACAACCTTCACGCATTGGTTTTGAGTTGACTGAATCCATGGTCGTCGAATCGTTCGACAGGGTTGAACGGGTTATGCTTACCTTGACTGATCTTGGGTGCAGTTTCTATCTTGATGACTATGGAACTGGATATTCAAACATTGAGTATCTCATGAAGTTGCCGTTTGAGACAGTGAAGCTGGATAGAAGCATCATCATACATTATGTTGACCATGCGCAGGTGTTGGAGTCGGTTGTTTCGATGTTGCAGAAAATCAATAAACGAATCGTCGCTGAAGGTGTGGAATCTGAAGATCAACTGGTAGCCATGAAGAGATTGCATGTAGACTTTGTGCAAGGCTTTTTGTTCTCCAAACCGATGGCGATGCAGAATTTCATGAACTTGGTGAAGTCAGGAATCCTGAAAAACAATAGATAACGATATCTGTTCAGGTAAACTTTCAAAGATATCGTTGCTACTGTTCCTTTTGGTTATTTTTCAATAATTGGTTTCGTTCATGAGGGGAGTCCATCAAAGATTTCCATGCACGACGACTATGTGAAGAATCAATCCGAAAAGGATTGTTTTCTACTTGTTAAAGACAGCATAAAGTAGGTATGCTCAGCGACAGTAAGGATGGATTTTTTACATGGGAAAGGCCTCGTTTTTCACTGACCTTGCAAAAGAGTTTTCCGGTTATGATGTCTCGAAGTTCTCAAAGGATGTCCTGGCAGGTTTGACAGTCACTGCAGTGGCTTTGCCTTTGGCTTTGGCTTTCGGGGTCAGTTCCGGTATGGATGCCGCATCAGGGTTGATAACCGCGATTATCGCTGGTTTGGTCATAGGTTCCCTTTCGGGAGCTTCCTTTCAGATCTCCGGACCAACCGGGGCAATGGCAGCGATTCTTGCCGGACTGGCTGCCAGGCATGGGGCCGAGGGAGTCCTGTTTGCAGGGATGCTCAGTGGTGTCATTCTCATCGTTGCGGCAATCTTGCGCGTAGGGGCCTTGGTTTCCTATATTCCTTCTCCCGTTATAACCGGATTTACCAGTGGCATAGCTGTCATCATTGCCCTAGGACAACTGGACAACGTGTTCGGTACTGTCTCCAAGGGCGATAATGCCTTGTCTCGTCTGGTTTCCTATGGTTCTTTGGGTTTTCATCCTCAGCTCGGTACATTTTTCTATGCGATATTGGTCATTGGAATAATGATTATCTGGCCGAAGAAATGGAATGCACGGTTCCCGGCCTCTCTGCTTGGTATTATTGCAGCCCTGGTTTTTCAACTTACAATCGACTTGCCTGTTGCGGAAGTAGGGGAAATACCAAGAACCTTGTTTTCCGAGAATCGGTTGCATTTTGGAGACCTTTCGCTGGAAAAGGCCCTTCGGTACTTTTCGCCGGCGGTGGGCATTGCAACGCTTGGAATGGTGGAAAGCCTGCTTTGCGGGGCTTCTGCCGGAAAAATGAAGGGAGAGAAACTCAAGCCCACTCGTGAGCTGTTTGCCCAAGGTTTGGGGAATGTGATAATTCCCTTCTTCGGGGGAGTTCCTGCCACAGCTGCAATAGCTCGCACCAGTGTAGGCATAAAGAGTGGGGGACAGACCCGGTTGACAAGTATTATTCATTCCCTTGGTTTGCTTGCCTCAATGTTTCTCCTTGGTCCTTATATGGGCAGGATCCCCCTCGCTGCCTTGGGTGGGGTCTTGATGGTTACTTCCTGGAGAATGAACGAATGGGTTGCGATACGCAAGATTTTTGGAAGGAAAATCAAGACTTCCATTGCGCAGTACCTGGTAACCTTGTGTGCGACTGTTGTCTTTGACCTGACTACTGCCATTCTGGTTGGTATTGCCTTTTCCATGATCATGTTCGTCATCAAGAGCCACCGTCTTTCCCTTGAAGTGAATGAGGTTACCTGTGGAAATCAAAAGACCCAAGTGGTATATGTAGATGGTTCCCTGTTCTTTGGTTCCCAGGAGCAAATAACCTCGCAGATCGAGGCTTTGGTCGTGCAGGGAGCAAATCGAATCATCTTTTCTTTGCGTGGTGTTCCCAGTATAGATCATAGTTCGGTGGAGGAATTCATTTCCATCGTGGAGTACTGCAGGAAACGTCAGGTTCAAGTCCTGTTTTGCGGAGTTCAAAGTGGAGTCATGAGCATGTTCCGTCGTTTGGAATTTGCTTCCTACCTGGGTGAAGAATCGTTCTTTTCGAGCGCGGTGATTGCCTTGGAATCCTTGGCCTGACAAAATCATGGGAATCTACAGTTGCCACTGCACTATGCCTTGAATACCCTCAGGTTCCATAGTGCAGGAAAGAACTGTGGGAAATAGAAAAGGCTACCTGCTTGTGCACCTCTATGGTTTTCAAGAATTTGTATTATTCTAATGAATAGTTTACAAAATTTTGTAAACTATTTGACTTAGGGGTTCTGTAAGCCTAGGCCGATTCCATAGGTTCTCCTTTCCTGATTTATCCTTGGATTCATGGCGGTTCGAGCAGATGAATCCCTTTCTGAGGTGTCAAGTAGTTATTGACCAATCTCAAAGCGCCTTTAGAAATTATACATCCAACTGTTTTAGGGTATTCCAACTCTGGTAAAATGTCATATTGTCCACACCTTCCTGGAATACCGCTTCCTACTTGTAGGATGTTGTTCTGCATATATCAATCGACTCAGTGAAATGGGTTGCTGGTTTTTCTATCCTGCCTAATTCAAGGATTGTTGTATCAGCTTGGTCTTTCCCCTTTTACGGCTTTGTGTGAAAAGGGATTGTCCAAGCTTTTTGTCTGAAGGTATAATATCCTAAGAATCATATTATTAACTATATAAGAATAATAATAATTGATTAATGCTATTTAAATGAAATATTTCTTATAAATATCATAAAATAAAAAACTCTAATTATTGTTAATGTACAAAAAAATAAGAAATATTTGATTTTATTGTAAAGAGGTATTAACACGCTATTTATTTATCGATATAATTTAGGCATATCTGTATGAAGGAGATGTCAAGAATGGCTATCATGAGTTTTTCAATTCCAAGGACAATATATTATGGTGAAGGCTCTTTATCGAAGCTTTCGGAACTGCGCGGAACCAAGGCTGCCATCGTAACCGGCGGTCACTCAATGAAAAAGTTTGGTTTTCTTGATGCTGCAGAGGCATTGTTGAAGAAAGCCGGAATTTCCTGCATTTTGATTGATGGGGTCGAACCCAATCCTTCCGTAGCAACCGTAAAACGTGGTGCCCAGGCCATGTTGGAATTCGGTCCTGATTGGATTGTTGCCATTGGCGGCGGTTCTGCAATAGATGCGGCAAAGGTCATGTGGTGTTTCTATGAACACCCTGAAATTACCTTCGAATCAATCATCGAGCCAGGTTCCATGCCTCCTTTGCGCAATAAGGCCCGTTTCATTGCCATTCCCTCAACCAGTGGGACTGCCTCGGAAATTACCGCTTTCTCGGTAATCACTGATCCGGAAAACCATATCAAATACCCCATTGTCGCAGCTGACATGGTACCTGATATTGCCATCCTCGATCCAAGTCTGCCCATGACCATGCCTGCCCACATTACCGCCAATACCGGTATGGATGTCATGTGCCATGCCAGTGAGGCCTTGGCTTCCACCGCCGCTACTTCCTTTACCGATCCGTATGCAATTCAGGCCATCCGCCTGGTTCTTGATAACCTTCCGACCGCCTACAAGGATCCCAAGAACCTCGTTGCCAGGGAGAATATGCATGAAGCCTCTGCCCTTGCAGGTATGGCCTTCACCAATGCCTCCCTTGGATTGATCCACTCCATGGCTCATAAGATCGGTGGTGAGTTCGGTGTTACCCACGGCTTGGCGAACGCCATCCTTCTTCCGTATGTAATTGCATACAATAAGAAGAGTACGGGAAAATATGGTTATGGAGAGAAAATCCTTGGCATCAAGGACCTCTCACAAGAGATCAAGAGACTGAACAAGGAAATGAATATTCCTACTTGTTTCAAGGATTGCACTGAAGTGGATTTCTCCGAGAAGAAGTTCCTTGAAGTGCTTGACCGGATGAGTGAACATGCCTTTGAAGATCCCTGCACACTTACCAACCCTGGTAAACCTTGTGTAGCTGATGTGAAAATGCTGTTTGAAGCTGCCTATTATGGCAAGGATGTAAAGTAATCCTAGTTCGGAAAAGTTTTATAGCAAGGGTGTTTGCAAGTACGTTGCAAACACCCTTGTTTTTTCTTGGTTGACAAACCTGGTTTTCATCCTAGATGAGAAGTCCAGATGCGTTGGTATTGTTTGGGGCTCATGGACATTACCTTGCGAAATTGCCTGGAAAAATAGTTTGGGTCGGAAAAGCCCGTTGCCTCAGAGATTTCGGACATGCTCAGATTGCCTTCCTGAATCAAGGTACAGGCATAGGCGATCCGCTTGTGAATATGAAATTCTATGGGAGATAGGGCAGTGCAATGCTGAAAATATCGGTTGAGGGTGCTTGAACTCATGTTGGCTACTTTTATCAGGTCCTTTGTTGAAAGAGCCTGGTCTTTATTTCTGTCCATGAAGTCAATGACTCCGGAAAGCCTGCGTACAACCTGGTTGTTATCCCTGGGTACTTCATCGTAGATTCGCGAAAGGGAGACCAAGAGGATAAGCAGACAGGAGTAGGCCATGGTTTTCGCTCCTGTCCCTACTTCCTGGATATCGGTTTCCCGTTCCATTTGCTGAAGGGTAGGGAGTAGCTCTGCAAGCTGGGACGGATTGATATGCAAGAAGGGAATGCCATCGGTCTTGCAAAACAGGGATTGAAACCCGGGAAGTTCGGAGAGGTCCAAAAAGTTCTTGGCAAAGAGATTTTTTCCTATAAGGATATTATAGAGCACGAGGTTTTCAGTTTTCTTGTATCCATGTTCTATTCCCGGGGATATGAAGAAGACAGAACCTTCCCTGATGGGTTGTTCCTCACTCTGGGTAAAGTTAATGCCATTGCCGGCGATAACGAATACCAATTCGTAGAATTCATGGCTATGAAGGCTGTAGGGTATTTCAGGATCTCTCTTTACCACCCTAAGTTGGAGATCTGGTTCAAAGAAGAAGGTATTACCTGTCAAGACAGTACTTGTCATGCAAAAATCGTGCTTTATTATGAGGGTTTTGTCAAGGAATTGAAATAAATGGGTAGTCAACGTAATTTTTACTGGCAATAGTGCAAGTAAATTTGACAAATGCCTATACGTGACATACCGTTTGAATGGAGGTGGGCAGATGTACTCTCTTTCCTTGGATATCGGCACATCAAAAATTGGGTTGCTGGCTTTTGACCTTTCTAATCTGGGTGTGGTCTCTCTTGTTTCTGCACCGAATACTACAGGTATAAAATCCATTGATCCCTTGAACGGTGAACAAGACCCGGAAAAAATATGGGAAATAACCCAGCATTTGTTTGTACAACTGAAACAATCAGGGGTGGATTTCACATCTGTTGCTTCCCTTGCCCTGACAGGGCAGATGCATGGTATCTTGCTTATCGATGCAAAAGGGAAGCCTCATTCCAATCTCATAACTTGGCGTGATGCCCGTTATGGGGTGGAAAAAGATGCCGATACCCATTTCGTCACGAACGGCTGCCATCTCCAACAAGGCTATGGAGGGACTTCCCTGGTTGGGTTAAAAAAAACTGGGTTTGATTTTACGGATTTGAGAGTTTGTACCATAGCTTCATTCATTGTGGGGAAACTATGCGGGAACTATGGAATCGATGATACCAGTGCAGCAAGCCTTGGCCTCTATAATCTCGAAGCCAGCGACTGGAATCATGAACAAATCGAGGAACTAGGATTGCCTTTGAGTTTATTTCCCAGAATTGGGCAAGCTTGTACGGTTGCGGGTACGATACGTGCTCCTGTAGCCCTGTTTCTGGGATTACCCAAAGAGACTGTGATTTGTTTTCCTATAGGGGATAACCAGGCAAGTTACCTAGGGGCGGTAGGATTCTCAAATACTTGCCTGATAAATATCGGGACAGGTGGACAGCTTTCAAGGTCCTCAACGGTAATTATGTGCAAAGATTCAATTGAGACCCGACCCTTGCCTGGTGGAAAATTTTTGCAAGTCTACAGTAGTCTGTGCGGCGGCTGGGCTTATGCGTATCTGAAGGACTTTTGCAAGGACTTGCTTGCCATTTTTGGTCATGAAACTGATGATGATGTGATTTATGCTACCTTGGATGCACTTGCCCTTGCAGAGGAAGGTAAAAGTGGTTTGTGTGTCGATACTCGTTTCATGGGATTACGTGGAGAAGAAAATACCGTATTCGGAAGTATAAAAGGTATTAATACGAAAAATTTTCGTATTGGATCGTTGGCCTATGGATTTCTGGAAGGAATGGTTGGTGAACTGCAGCAATCAAGATTGGCAGATGATCGACTGGCTTATATTGTTGCAAGCGGAAATGCCGTAAGGAAAAATGCATTGATGAGGGGTATTATAGAGAAACAGTTCAACTGTCCCTGTATTCTACCTCCGTTTGGGGAGGAGGCCGCCGTCGGAGCCGCGATAGGATGCGCTGTCTATGGGGTTGGAAATCTATCCAAGATAGATATACAGTCAAGAATATTTTCACAAGATATATAGAGGAGAAGCGTAATGAGTTTGAAAAGCATTGTCAGTGGAATCCAACATATTGGCATCCCTACCAATGATTTGGAATCTACCCTTTCATTTTACGAGAAACTTGGATTTGAAATTGCTTATGAGACAACAAATGGTTCAGAGAAAGTTGCATTCTTGAAATTGGGAAGTATTGTCATTGAGACCTACCAGAACGGAAAGGCCACTCGTATTCCTGGTGCAATAGACCATATAGCCTTGGATGTCAATGATATCGACAAGGCCTATTCCCTTATACGGGAGAAAGGCTTTACTGAGCTCGAGGATGGTATGCAGACTTTGCCATTTTGGGCAAACGGGGTAAAGTTTTTTACTATCCTGGGGCCGAATCAGGAAAAGGTGGAATTCAGCCAGATGCTTTGAGCCTGGTAGGTTGTATTCTCTTTGTGATATCGTTTATATCTATCGAAGAACTCACTGCCATCAGGGATGCGGCTTTGTCTTGATCTTCCCGTCTACTGGATACAAAAGGTTATCGTAAGAACAAAACCACACACTGAGGCCTTGAAGAGCAACGGTTGAAAAGGCCGTTCTATCCCAGGTCTGGCAACAGGCATAGCCTTGGTTCTCCTTTGTTCGTTGTTTTAGTCAATGCCATTAGAGAGGGAACCCGTCTTTATTGTTCAATGTCCTGTAAGCAAGCAGCATGATATATCATTGTTTTCCCGGATTTTCAGATGAATTCACGGTATTTCACTCGGCTTTATACTGTTTTTTTTGGTATTGAGAAATGACTGGAAAAGCCCTTTTGTCTCTCAAGTATTCTCTGCCATTGACAGCATTGTGCTTATGAAATAAATTAGTTTAAAATAAATAATTAAAAAACAATAGGTGGTATCATGAAAAAAATATTAGCGATTCTGACGTTAAGCTTAATAATTGTCACTCTGGTATCGTGCGGTTCCGGGAAAAAGGAAAGTTCTGAAGAAGCTGCTGTTGCATCGGTTTTTCAGGGACAGGATTGGAGCTCCCCATATTATAGTAAAGATATGGCAGGAACGACTCTAAACCTATATGGAGTTACCGATACTGTTCGCCCCATTCTGGATGCTTTCACTGAAGACACAGGAATCAAGATTGAACATCTTACAATGAAAAACGGAGAAATCCTTCAGAGACTTACCAATGAAGCTGATTCTGGGGTTGTCATAGCTGACCTCTGGTTTACTGGCGGGGCCGATACTTTTATTATTGCAGCTGAGAAGGGACTTCTCCTGCCTTATGATTCGCCAAACGGAGAATCACTTGATGCGGATATGAAAGACCCTAATCATTTCTGGTATGGAACATCTTTGACTCTGGTTAACTGGGTCATCAATAAAGATCTTATTGCAGAAAAAGGGCTTCAGATGCCAAGAGTTTGGGATGATCTTCTTCAAGAAGGGCTAAAGGGACAGGTTTCCATGCCCAATCCTGCTTCTTCTGGTACTGCATACAATGTCGTGAGTGCTATACTCCAGACAAGAGGGGAAGAGGAGGGCTGGTCTTATCTTAAAAAATTGATTAACCAGGTACCGTTCTTTACTGCTAGAGGCAGTGATCCTGCCAATATGGTTATAAATGGCGAAGCTATTGTTGGAATTAATGCAAGCAATGGTGACAGGGAATTGGAGATTAACAACCCTCACATCAAACTGGTCTATCCTGCAGATGGAACAGGATGGTGGCCGCAACCTGTTGCTATTATCAAAGGTAGCAAACATGAAAACGAGGCCAAAGTGTTTATTGACTGGATTATTTCTAAGCGTGGAATGGAGGTAACAGCTGCATCACGTAATGCTGCCGTTGCAAGAAAGGATGTGAAAATACCTGAGGGAATAGAAGATATAAAGGATATTGCCCTTTTCCCCACTGATTTCCAGACTAATGCACTGAACAGAGATGCTATACTTGCTCAATGGGCTGAATATGTAAAATGATGGTAAAAGGTGAACCACTGAAGGGCATTTATTATCTTATCGCCTTTTTGCTGATTTGTTTTACTGCTTTCCCTGTTTTGTCGATTTTTCTCTACGGGATTTTTCCCCTGCCGGAAAAATGGGAAATGGGAAAGCAAATAGTACGTTCTCTGCCCTATTTAAGAAACAGTTTTCTCATAGCTGGGATTGTTACTCCCGTCGCTGTTCTCATTGGGCTTTCGGCTTCATTGACAATTCACCGTTTCCACTCACGATTACATGAAATTTTTCGTTTGATTCTGTTACTATCCATTATTCATCCTCCCTTTGTTGGAAGCATTTCTTTCATCATGCTTTTTGGGAGACGAGGGCTAATTACCCATGGTCTCTTACATCTTGATGTCAGCCCTTACGGTTGGCAGGGGATAGCCCTGATGCAGTTTCTGGGAATGGGAGCTATGGCTTATCTGATAATTTCCAGTTCCGTTGAGAAAGCCGATCCTTTAATAGAAGAAGCTGCAAGAAATCTTGGAGTTTCGGAACTGAAAATATTCTGGGATATTACTCTCAGATCTATGTATCCCGAGATTTCTTCTGCCGCCATCCTAGTCTTTTTGGCTTCAATGGCAGATTTCGGTACCCCCCTGATCATCGGTGGGGCTTTCCAGACTTTGGCTTCGGATCTCTATATCCAGATAACAGGCCTCTATGACATGAAATCTGCTGCAGTCTCGGGAATTCTTCTGCTTGTTCCCTGTCTTGCTCTTTTCGCCTATCAACGGAAGATTAACAGGAAAAAAGCTTATTACGCCATGGCTCTATCAGGAGGTACTATCGAGTACCGCCATTACAATCCGATTGTAAAGTTTTCAGTGACATCCCTTACTTTTCTTTACTGCCTTTTTATACTTCTTAAATATGGATTTATCCTAATTGGGGCCTTCACTGAGCATTGGGGGTATGATTATTCACTGACATTACGACACTTTATCAAGGTATTTGATACAGATTTATCTCCGTTTGCAAATAGTATCCAATTGGCATTTTTCACAGCGCTTATTTCTTCTGGTATGGGTATATTTCTTAGTTATATAGTCAAGAGAAAGAAATGGGCATTCACGATGGTCTCGGATGTGCTGGCCACTCTTCCAGCGGCAGTTCCCGGAATTCTTCTGGGTATCGGTTATCTTGTAACGTTTAAATATCCTATTTTGGGAATCGGGCGATTCATCCTCAAAGACCAGCCTCCACTGATTCTCCTGGGTACTGGAATTATTATTTATATAATCTGTATTTTTCGTTATATGAATATCGGGCTCAGAACTGGCTATGCCTTGATGGAGCATATAAACCCCAATATTGAGGAGGCGGCAAGAAATCTAGGGCAAAGCGAGAATAGGATTTTTTCAGGGATTGTCATGCCGTTGCTTTCCCCTGCTTTCAGGACTTCTTTTTTCAAGATTTTCTCTACAACCATGACAACTCTGGGAGCAATTATTTTTCTACTTCTCCCATCCAATAAAGTAGCTGTCCAAACCATTTTCCAGACTATAACAGGTAGCGAAAGAGGTGTTGCAGCCGCTATGGCACTGCTTCTTTCGTTGGCAACTGCTGTTATGCTGGGATTTTTCTACCTGATTAGTGTGATAATAACCAAGAGGAGAGTATGAGCATAAAAAAAATCAAACTTTCTATGAAAGATCTGCATCAGAGTTATGGGAATACTCCGATTCTCAAGGGTATCTCTCTTGATGTTTACGAAGGGGAGATCCTGGTTATTCTCGGTTCTTCAGGATGTGGAAAAACATCCCTTCTTAAATCTATTGCGGGATTGGTTCCTCTCGACAGTGGCCAATTGCTCCTTGATGGAAGAAATGTGGAAGATCTACCTCCCCAAAGTCGAAAAACAGTCATGATTTTTCAGAACTATGCCCTATTTCCCCATATGAATGTGAGAGAAAATCTGGAATATGGCTTGAAGGTAAAAGGCCGGAAGAGAGAAAATTGGGAGGAACAGTTTGCAGCTACTCTTCATCTCCTCAAACTGGAAGGTTTGGAAAATCGACCCGTAACGGAACTGAGTGGTGGACAGCAGCAACGTGTTGCCATAGGTCGTGCCATGATTATCGAACCAGCGGTTCTTCTTTTTGATGAACCTTTGAGTAATCTCGATGAGAATCTTCGAAAGCAGATGAGAAAGGAGATCCGTAACATCCTGCGACAATCCAATATTACCAGCATCTACGTGACTCATGATCAAAACGAAGCACTGGCTATAGCTGATAGAATTGTCGTGATGCGAGAGGGCCAAATTGAACAAATCGCACTACCTTCCGAGCTTCATTATAAACCAGACAGCGAATATGTGGCTCGCTTTCTTGGATATAATAACATTTTCCCTGGGGAGTTCAGTAAAAATAATCTCAGCCTTTTCAAAATGAATTTTCCTCTCGATGAAATCCATGAGGAAGGGACGTTTCCCGTACTTATACGGCCTGAAGACCTGGGAATCTCCCGTGATGAGAACGCAGAAGGAACGCTCTCAGGGATTGTCTCAGACATAGAAATACAATCCAGTGTACGCCGATATCGAGTAAATACCCCCTTTGGCGAATTTGATGTTTCCCTGCTGAACAAACGTGATGTTACTCCATTGTCTATAGGAGACCTCGTTTATCTTGAACTGAAGCGAGAAAGCTTACATTTTCTCCGTTCTGTTGTATAATTTCCTTATGATAATTGATCTTCATTTTCACACACAAAGGTATTCTTCCTGCAGTCGCATCGCTCTTGAGGACGGGGTAAAACGGGCCGCAGCTCTCGGCCTGGATGCAATATGTATCACCGAACACGATGTCTTTCATAACTATTCCAATGTGGCTGAGCTGGAGAGGAAGTTTAAGATCAAAATCTTTTCGGGAGTCGAAATCTTAACAAACCAAGGAGACATCATTTGTTTCGGATTGGATCAGATTCCTGAAAAAATGCTATTTGCAGAAGAATTGGTCGCCCACCTTTTCAAATCGGGAGGAGCCACCATTGCTGCCCACCCCTTCCGTGATAACAATAGAGGAATAAAGGATCTTATATGTTCCCTCCCGGGATTGACTGCTGTGGAAGCCTGGAACGGAAACACCGCTCAAAAAGACAATCTCCATGCCTTGGAATTGGCCAGACGTTGTAAAATTCCGGTAACGGGAGCAAGTGATTCCCACAGGATAGAAAAGATTGGCTGTTTCGCTACGGAGTTTTTCGCATCCATTTGCTCTGAGAGAGAACTTATCAATGCGCTGAGAAGTGGAGAATACCAACCTGTTCGTTATAATGAAGAGACTGGGCTTTATCAGGAGCCGATATAAAAAATAATGGGAATTTCCTGTTGCATACCATGTGAGGATTCCTGCAATTTGCTTGTTTCGCCTTCAGTAATTGAATTTCTTAATACGGCTTGTGGCTAGATACCACAATTAGGCTATAAGCACTTATTTAATCTGTAGCTTTATGATTTAGAATGCCCCAATGACTTCTGGGGCATCAAGTTATATTCCAAGAAGCTTTCATAGAGATGCAAATGCATCTTGCTATGTTTCTGATAGGGAAATCTTGGGATGTAGTTATAGATTACACTTTACAAGCTACTGGCATCTGTCCAAATTAAGGAGAATGGTCTTCAGAACTTGATCATTCCCCATCTTCCGATCTCCTTGAACCCGATTTTCCGGTAAATCTGTCCGGCAATGGGGTTGTCATAGAACAGACAAAGGAATGAGAGTCCAGAGGAAAAGCTTTCCTTGCAGAGCTTTTGAACCATCTGGGTGGCCAACCCTTTTTTTCGATATTCCGGTAATGTGGCTACCCCTACGACCATGGCTCCTGATTGTGTCTTCGCCGTCGTGTAGGCAACAGAGATTAGTTTTTCTTGGTCATACAGGCCAAATCCCAAAGCTTTTGACCCAAGACTTTCCTGAAGCTCCAGGATCTTGTCTTCCTCGTGCTCGATGAAGGGTTTCGCAAATTCCTGTATTTTTTGGTAAAGCTTGGCAACCGGTATTGCATCGGTTGCCGATAGTCTTTTGATTTCATTTTCCAAGGGAATTTCCGATAGGAGTGCATCATTCTCGCATCTGCATAAGTAGGTACCCAGGATATTGGCTTTGGGGTAATACGGGGCAAGTCTTTCCAGAAGGGGCTCCTTACCGCTGATAACCATGACAGTTTGACCTTTGAGATATGAGGCAAGGTCTTCTGCCTTATAGTCTGTATGATCGCTGTAGACAACATAATTCTGAAAATATCTAAGCAGGATACAATCCCAGGGATCAGAGAATGCAAACATCTCGACTATATGTCCTTCAAGGCCGTATTGTTCAATATCTCCCTCGATAAAGAGGTTCATTTCACGTTCCTTTTTGATGTATGCACGTATCATCGGGATGTCTGCATTGGTCAATTTCCGTGGAGTCATTAAATCTTTCCTCGCTTGAATTCTTTTGCAAATGGTTGGTAATTTCCTTCAGGATTATACCATTTGTGGCTATTATGGTCATCTTTTATGGCAAAGACAATACTTTTGAAAGCGTGGAGGAAGGTTTTTTCGCGTAAAACCTCATGAAACAAAGCTGCCATATGCTCAGGGGGATTGCAAAATGCCCCGCAGCCAAAGGCTGAGAGTACCAGTGTTTCCTGGTGATTTGCCATTGCTCCCTTGAAGATTGTACGGATTTTGGTTTTTGTCAGTTCAATGCTGGGAGTGTCAAGTTTCCAGTTCTTCTTGGCATCGGCGAGAATGGTTGGTTGTCGTATAGCCGAGACTGCGAGGAAGCTTACCGTAAAGGGAGTATCCAATAGAGGATAGCCATCCTCTTCAGGACCTCTGAAGATCGTGACTTTCGGCGAATAGACTGAACCGAAGGAGTTGTCGAGCGGGTAGTGGCTCTTTGATTTCTGGATATTGTATTTCTGGGCAAAGGATTCATCAAATTGATACATTGATAGAAAATAATTTGACGAGCGGAACAAACTTTCCTCCTGTGCCCCTGAGCCCTGTTCCACGCCTCCCCCTGGATGGGTGTTGTCTGCCATGTTCAATACCAAAGGATTGTTGCCCAAGGTACTGGCTACAAGCAAGCAATCCCTATCCTCGACAGAGATATTGGTCATAAAATTGCCGGAAGAAATTTCTTCCCTGTCTTTGCTATACAGGATGCTATTCTTCATAAGGTTCCGGTCCAGGGGAAGGCGAACAGTCTTCCCGTGCTCGCTGAAATAATGTTCGCCCTGGACGCAAGCAACGGTATCCTTGAATACCGATATCCTCAGTTCATCCAGCAATTCCCTGTTTCCTTCTTCAACAGCGAGGGAAAAACGTCTTTTAAAGGTCTTGGCATCCCACATTACGTGCTCCTGATTTGTATGATACTTCCCTTATGTTCCTGATTCAAGATTTTCTTGCCCCCTGGAGGACTGGAAGGTATTTCCTTGAATCTGGTTTTCTGATTACTGGGTCTATGAGTTTTTATTGAATGTTTTTTTCTTGGAAATGGTGCAAAAGCTCATTATGAAAAGCTGGCCACAGTATAGACTAAAAAGGAAATTACAGGAATGGTCTGCCCTTGAATTTCAGGAGGGCTTGAGTTCGTTGGCATCCAAAAAAGCCCTGACTCCATCAATGGTCGCCTGGATATGCTCTTCCATGAGTTGTTCGCAACTTGCTTTGTCACGCTTTCGAAGTGCAGCGATAAGAAGCCTGTGATACCTGATACCAAGAGCACAACCGAGAATTGAAACAATGCTCTGCATAGTAGATGACAATACTTCCTCTATTGCCTGATTTGCCTGGATGAGGATGGGATTTCCTGAGAATTCAGCAATTTTTCCATGAAACTGGTAATCGGCCTTACTGAAGGCCGTAATCTCGTCATGCTTTGTTATCATGGTGTTGAAAATATCTTCGAGTTGCGCTATGTCCTCATCCGTAATTCTCTGTACGGCAAGTCCTATTGTTCCTCGCTCGACGATCATACGATATTCCAGGACTTTGATGATGTCTTCCTGTACATCGGAAGGTTTCAGTGGATTGAGTGAGTGGACGGAACCTTTGGCATGATGCCGGACTACCGTGGTTCCTTCTCCCTGATGGGTATGTACAAATCCAAGGGCTTCCAACTGTTGTATTGCAGAACGAATGGTGATTCTGCTGACTCCATATTCTTCGCATAGCAGTTTTTCTGAAGGGATTTTTGTGCCGATTTCCCAAGATCCGTCTTCAATCTGAGTCCTTAGCTTGCTATATATTTGAGTTCTTAATGAGGTTGTTTTCTTTCTGGATTCTTCTTTCACTCTTCTTATCTCCACAACTTATAATACAAGTTAAACCTATAAATTGCAATATATACAATGAGTAATATTTTAATAAAAATGAATATAATTATTTATATTAATTGATTATATGAAGAATTTAAGTAGATTGTGAAAATATTTCTTTACAGATTTGAATATCACTTGTAATATGAGTTTGTTGTGAAAAACAAAAGGAGATTTTGAAAGTATGAAAAAAACAATGGTAGTTTTAGCTGTATTGGCTATTGCCACAACACTCTTTTTTGGCTGTGCCAAGAGAGAGGATGCAAAACCGGCAACCCAAGCAGCAACTGTTGCAGCTACACCTGCAAAAACTGTGGCAACAGCGGTAACGGTCAAGGAGGAGGTTCGTACTGTCAAGCCTGATTATACCATTCGGTTTGCGTATTACGATGCCGGTACCTGGCCATCCATCGCGAAGCTTCCTCTTCCCGAGCATGCCTATGCGCTGGTATTCAAAAGCATAGTTGAAGCTAATTCCAATGGAAAGATTGCCGTGGATCTATTCCCGGGAAATGCTCTTGGCGACACCAAGGCAACCATGGAGATGGCGATGTCCGGTGGGCTGGAAATGGTAACCTGTACAGGTACTGCTTCCTCCATTATGCCTGAACTTCAGGTAATCTTCCTTCCGTATGTGTTCAAGAGTGATGAAGTTGCCTGGGATTTCTTTGACAATAGCCAAATGTGGCAAGACATGGCCAAGACCTTTGAAGAAAAGAGTGGTCTGAAAATGCTGTCCGTAGGGCAAAATGGTACTCGCCATTTTACCAATAACAAGCGCCCGATTCATACTCCCGCCGACATGAAGGGATTGAAGTTCAGGGTCATGCAGAGTCCTATTTATGTAAAGATGGTTGAGGCCATGGGAGCTGCCGCAACTCCGCTTGCTTCCGGGGAAATCTATACTGCGTGCCAAACCGGTGTTGTTGATGGACAGGAAAACCCCATCTGGAATATTGCTGCCAATAAATGGAATGAGGTCCAGAAATACATCACTTTGGATGGTCATACCTGGAGCGAGAACTTTGTAATGATGAATAGTGATTTCTGGAATTCACTACCGGCAGATTACCAACACATCGTAGAAATTGCTGCCTATCATGCACAGAATGCTGACAGAGCTGCCGAAGACCTTGCTTCCCGTGTCCTTGACTTTGAATCTGTCAAATCCACGATGGAAGTATATGTTCCCACAACAGAGGAACTGGATGCTTTCAAGAAAGCAGCAGCTCCTACCTATGATTGGCTTAGGGGTGAAGTTGGAAATGATGTAGTCGATAAGTTCTTGGCTGAAGTCAAGAAGTCAGAAACCCGATTCGGTTACTAGATCGTATAGAGCGACCGTTGCCTCTTGGTGGCGGTCGTTCCTATTCCAAAGGGGGAAGCCGTGATTGCGATTCTTGGTAAAATTAGTCGGGCATTTGGAAAATTTGCGACGATATTGGCTTGTTTGATCCTCATAGCAGTTTTTCTGGTGATCAGTGCCGGTGTTGTCTGTAGGTTTACTGGTCTTCGGCTTTCCTGGACTGAAGAACTTGCCAGGTGGGGGCTTATCAGCCTTTGCTACGTAGGGGCAAGTGCGGCCTTGCGAAATAGGCAACATATCGGGGTGAATATCCTGGTAAATGCCTTGCCTGTCAAAAGTGCAAAGATAGTGGTTGGATTTGCCTATCTCGTTTGCATGGTCATCGTCATTTATTTCTTTTTAACAGCGGGGAAGCCGCCTTGAAGGCTACGAGAATCAAGGGGGATATTATTCCGATTTCACTCAAATATGTGAAACTGTTACTGCCGATGAGTTTCTTCATGATGTTCTTTCATCTGGTATGGGGCTTCAGTACCATCTTCGGTGCCGAGCGAATATCCGATATAACAATTGGGATTTAAAGGAAATCAAACATGGGTGTTATTGCGATTGTATTTGTGCTAGCCATGGCAATTGGTATCCCGATTGCCTTAGTCCTGGGAGTTTCTTCCTTATATTACTTTGTTGTACTGGGAAATATTCCCTTGAGCATGATCGGCCAGAAAATGTTCAGCGGCATTGATAATTATGTTCTATTGGCAATTCCGTTTTTTATTCTGGCAGGTGAATTGATGAATCGCTCCAAGATTACCGATGCACTCATCAGTTTTTCCAACATATTGGTAGGTCGTATTCCCGGGGCCCTGGCACAAGTGAACATCGTTGCAAGTGTTTTCTTTGCAGGTATTACCGGTAGCGGAGTGGCTGATACTGCAGCTCTTGGATCTTTGTTGATTCCGGCCATGGAAAAAGAAGGCTATTCAGCAGAATATGCAACTGCAGTAACTTGTGCCTCCTCCGTAATTGGTCCCATCATCCCTCCCAGTGTCGTCATGGTCATTTATTCCATGGCCACGGGTGAATCGGTGGGAGCCCTTTTTGCGGCAGGGTATATTCCGGGATTGGCAATAGCTTTGTCCCTCATGGTACTTACGTATATATATGCCAGAAAATATAACCATCCACGACGGACTGAGCGAATTCCCTTCAAGACGGTTGTCTTTACCCTTAAGGAATCCTTTGTCGGGCTTATGTGTCCAGTTGTGCTTGTCGTCGGTATTTTCAGTGGAATCTTTACTCCCACTGAAGCGGCAGTCATTTCTTGCTTGTACGCTATTTTTGCAGGCGTGTTCATTCTCAAGACAATGTCTTGGAAAGAAGTGTTTGAGAGTTTCAAGAGTGCGGCAGTAACTTCTTCCATAACTCTGTTGGTCATTGCCATGGCCAATCTCTTTGGGCAAGTCTTGACCATTGAGAGAATTCCGACCCTTGTCGCAAATTTTATGCTTGGCATTACGACAAATAAATATCTCTTCCTGTTGATGGTGAATGTATTTCTCTTGTTCATGGGTATGATAATGGATCCAGGAGCCTCAGTGCTGATACTGGCCCCTATTTTGCTTCCCATTGCAGTCCAGCTCGGGATTCAACCCTTGCATTTTGCCTTGGTGATGCTGGTCAACCTGAACATCGGATTGAGCACTCCTCCTGTAGGTACTTGCCTGTATGCGGCTGCTCCGATATCAGGATTGAGTATCGAGAAGATCTCAAAGGCCATTATGCCGTTCATCGGTGTCGAACTTATTGCCCTGATGTTACTTACTTTTATTCCTGACCTAACGCTCTTTTTGCCTCGTCTGCTTGGATATATTTATTAATGAAGGAAGTATGAAACATGAAAGCTTTGTATTATGTGGGTGAAAATACCATGGAACTACGGCAAATTGCCAAGCCTGTTCCTGGTTCAGGCGAATACTTGATCCGCGTGAAATCCAATGGTATTTGTGGCTCTGATTATGAAGGTTACAGGGGGAAGACGGGGAGAAGAACTCCTCCCATGATCATGGGGCATGAGTTTTCAGGAATCATCGAAGAAGCTCCCGAAACTGGCAAATATGTGGTAGGCCAGAAGGTCGTGGTATTCCCAAAACCCTATTGCGGGGTCTGTGAATACTGCAAGAAGGGATTGGTCAATGTATGTCCTGAAGGAATCTGCATGGGAGTCCTCGATGTAAATGGCTCCATGTGTGAGTATGTCGTCATCCAGGAAAAATATTTGATTCCCTTTGAAGGGATCTCTTTCAATGAAGCTGCGTTTACCGAGCCTTTGGCAGTGGCCTACCGGGCAACCCATAAGATATCTGATGAAGAACTCAAGGAGGCCGGCTACACCATAATAATTGGCGCCGGGACAATAGGTCTCTTGGCCCTTGCACTTCTTAAGTATCGTGGAGCGAGGAACGTGATAATCAGCGATGCCACTGATTATCGACTAGATGTTGCCAAGCAACTTGGCGCCGATTTCGTCATCAATCCCAGAAATGAGAATTTTGGCGATGCAATCGGAAGGATAACCGGAAAAAAGGGCTGTGATTTTTCCATCGAGGCTGTAGGTATTGCAGCTACTGCAACAAACTCCCTGGAATGCCTGAAAATCGGGGGAACCGCCATTTGGATAGGGAATGCCCAGAAAACTGTCGAGGTAAACATGCAGAAGATCGTGACCATGGAGCTGAAGATAAAAGGCAACTATGTATACGACCTCGATGGATTTCAAAAGAGCTTGCGCTTGATCGAACAAAAAAAGATCAATCTTGAACCTTTGATGACCAATTATTACAGACTTGAGGACGGCGTTCAGGCTTTCAAGGATCTGGAGAACAATCGCGAAGGGAAAATGCTCAAGGTGTTTTTGGAGAGCTAGGCAAAAAAATGAATGTAACAGGTAAAACAATATTGCTTACCGGTGGTGCCGGTGGGTTGGGTTCTGAGATGGCAATGCTGCTTGCCAAAAATGGGGCGATCGTCTATTTGCTGGATATGGATGAAGCAAAAGGAAAGTCGGTTGAAGAGAGTATCATCGCTGCAAAGGGAAAGGCGACTTTCTTGAAAATGGATATTACTCGATTTGAGGATTGGGAACGAATAGTAGCAAAAATTCTGGAGCTGGAAGGCCATATTGATATTTTGGTGAACAATGCGGGTATAAACATCCGCAAAGCAATCGAGGAAATGTCCTTGGAAGAATGGAATACCATGATGCTTGTCAACGTAGGGAGTGTTTTTCTCGGTACCAAGTATGTGATTCCCGTCATGCGAAACCAGCACAAGGGGTTGATCCTCAATACTTCCTCGGTTTGTGGTCTTATTGGGCATCGGTATACTCCCGAGGCATATTCCGCGACAAAGGGTGCTGTCACGATTCTTACCAAGTCCATTGCCAGCCGATATGCAAAGGATGGAATTCGTTGCAATTCAATACATCCCAGTACCGTAGATACCCCGCTTGTCCAGAAAATGTTTGCAGATCCAGTAAAGAAGCAGCAGAGACTTGATGAAGTTCCTCTTGGACGTTTGGCAACTTCTGCCGATGTCGCGAATGCCGTCTTGTTTCTTTCTTGCGAGGAATCATCGTTTATAAATGGCATTTCCTTGCCAGTTGACGGTGGCGTTACATGTTGTTGATTTCGAATAAGGGATAAGGAGATACATAAATGGATTATTCCCAAGAACAGATTAATGAATTGAAAATGAAAGCAATCAAGGTCAGGGCCAATATCCTTGAGATGATTCCACCCGGAAAAGTGGGACATTTGGGGGGTAGCAGTTCCATTGCTGATGTCATGGCTGCCTTGTATTTTTCTGAAATGCAGGTCAATCCGGGCAATCCGAAGGATCCTGCGAGAGATCGCCTGATCATGAGCAAGGGGCATGCCGTGCTTGTCCAATATGCATGTCTTGTCGAGCTGGGGTTTTTTGATCGTAGTGAGCTTGCCAAGGTAAAAACCTTCAATGGAATGCTTCAAGGGCATCCTGATATGGATAGAACTCCTGGTATCGAAGCGGTTACCGGTTCACTTGGCCAGGGATTGTCGATTTCCCTTGGAATGGCCATGGGATTGAAACTTGATGGAAATGATGCCCGGGTATATACGATTTGCGGCGATGGTGAACTGGCAGAAGGGCAGATATGGGAAGCTATTATGGCAAGTCATGGTTTCAATGCAAATAATTTGACAGCAATCGTCGATTATAACGGAGTTCAGGCCACTGACACCACCAAGAAGATTTTTCCGATTGAAAATCTTTGTGAAAAATGGAAGGCTTTTGGTTGGAATGTCCTGGAAATTGATGGGCATGACATGGTTCAGATACTTGGGGCCATTGATGCGGCAAAGGCCTATAAGGATGGTCCTACGGTAATCTTGGCTCACACTATCAAGGGCAAATGTTTTCCCTTTGCCGAGGGAAAGGCAAAATACCACAATGCTTCGATGACCGAGGAAGAGTACAAGATAGCATGGGAATGCATTGATCGCATGAAGAGGGAGATATAACATGAGAACTTCAGATAGCTTGAGAAAAACCTATGGGGAAACCTTGGTGGAATTGGGCAAGGATAATAAGGATATTGTCCTTCTTGAAGCTGACTTGGGCAATTCGACCATGTCCAGCCTGTATGGGGCCAATTATCCGGAACGTTATTTCCAAATGGGTATTGCCGAACAGAACATGGCTTCCGTGGCCGCGGGGCTTTCTTTGACAGGCAAGATTCCCTTCATCAATTCCTTTGCTGTTTTTGCAACCGGACGCGCCTATGACCAGATCAGGTCTTCAGTGGCTATTGCCGCGTTGAATGTAAAGATATGTGGATCAAGTGCAGGTCTTTCTGACTATGGTGACGGAAAAACTCACCAAAGTATCGATGATATTGCCCTTATGCAGGTACTTCCCCATATGACAGTCCTCTCTCCGGCAGATGCCGTGGAAACAGAACAAATGGTAAAGGCAATGGTTGCAGCAAAAGGTCCGATGTATATAAGGATCAACCGAAATGATCTTCCTGTGATTACCGATCCGAACCAGGAATACCATATCGGAAAGATGACTCAATTGCAGGATGGAACGGATGTTACGGTTTTTGCGACTGGAGTAATGGTCAGCCAATCTCTTAAAGCTGCCGAAATCCTTCAAAAAGAAGGAATTTCCCTTCGGGTTGTCAATGTAAGTACTATCAAGCCTTTGGATACAGAAGCCTTGGAAGCGTATTGTGCAGGCATGAAAGGTGTGGTTACTGCTGAAGAGCATAGTATCTATGGTGGCCTGGGAAGCGTTGTCTGTTCTGCCCTCTCGAAAAAGAAACTTCCCATTGAAGTATTGGGAATTAACGATTCCTTTGGGACCTCTGCCGAAAATTATTCAATTCTATTGAAACATTATGAATTGGAACCGGAAGATATTGCAAAGAAAGTTCGTTCTGTTTTGGAAAACAAGTAAGGAGAAATACATGATGATTGGATTTATTGGTCTTGGAATTATGGGAAAGCCGATGGCAAAGAATTTGTTGAAGGCTGGCTATTCCCTTGTGGTCAATGACTTGAATAAAGATGCTGTTGCCGAGGTCGTTGCCTGTGGTGCCATTGCTGCTCCTTCTGCCAAGAAAGTGGCTGAAATGAGTGACGTGGTGATTACAATGCTTCCCAATTCCCCCCATGTCAAGCAAGTGGTTCTTGGGGAAGGCGGAGTTATCGAAGGTATGAAAAAAGGTACGATTCTTATAGATATGAGTTCCATTTCTCCTATTGTAAGCCAGGAAGTAGCTACCGAACTCTCTAAAAAGGGCATCGTTATGTTCGATGCACCCGTAAGTGGGGGCGAGCCAAAGGCAATCGATGGGACTCTGGCAATTATGGTTGGAGGACCTGAAGCTTCCTTTGCCAAGGTGGAGGATATGCTCAAGGTCATGGGCGGTAGTGTTACGCTTGTCGGTGAGATCGGAAGCGGGAACATCACCAAGCTTGCAAACCAGATTATGGTTGCTGCAAATATTGCGGGCATGAGCGAAGCCTTGGTCTTGGCAACCAAGGCAAAGGTTGATCCCGAAAAGGTATTCAAGGCAATCAGGGGTGGGTTGGCCGGAAGTACCGTACTCGATGCCAAGGCACCTTTGATCCTGGCTGGGAATTTCAAGCCTGGGTTTAGAATTGATTTGCATATCAAGGATCTTCAAAATGCCCTTGATACTGCTGAAAGTCTCGCTTCCCCTGCACCTATCAGTAATGCTGTCATTGGAATGATGAAGAGTCTGTCAGCTGAAGGAAAGGGTAGTGACGACCATGGTGGATTGATTCAATGGTATGAGCAAGAATCGAAGGTTAAGGTTCGATCCTAGTTTATTGTCCAAAAGAATGGGATGAAAAGATAACCGTACTGACTGACAGGCTCTCCTGTAGTCGGTACGGTTTTTCCTATAGATTCTGGAAAATTCCTTTTTCCTTGTTCTTGATGCAATTGTTCCAGGTAAAAATCTTGCCGCTCATGCAAATATAGACACCCGGGGTAAGAATTTGAACGGCAGTAATGGCACAACCGAGGTTAAAGACAGCATCGGAATTCTCAAGCGAATAGGGAATCATGGCGCCGGTAAAGATAATAACATGCCTGTCTTCCTTTCCCAGGGATTCTGCTACTACTGCGGCTGTTTTGCACATCGTATCAGTTCCATGTACCACCACTATTCTTTCTTCATTGCTTGCCAGGCAAGAGGAAGCGACTTCCTGTCGTTGTTCCTCGGTCATATAGAGACTGTCGATTGCCAAGGGGCCCTCAAGTTGCACGGTCAACGTGCATCTGGCTTGCTGCAGGATTCTGGGGAGCTGGGATTCCCTGAAGGTCAATTCTCCCTTTATTGCGTCATATTGCTTGTCAAAAGTACCGCCGGTGGTAATGATTCGTAATTCCTGTGCCATTTTGATTCTCCCTGATCACAAGGATACCAAGAAAAAGGGCTTCGTGCTATGTCCAGAGGTTGGGGCGTCCTGAAAAATCTTTCCTTTTTCCAATGTTTTTATTCTTCTGCAAGCTTTTTGGAAAAAGGTTGAAACAAGAGGAAATCGGTCTTTTTGTATAAGTTTTATAAAGGATCTTCTTTAGTCAGTCCTTGGAGAAATCTTGTTTGGGTCCTTTTTCCTTGACAACTGCTGGAGAGGGTGTATCATGAAACTAGTTCCATGAAAACAGTTTCATGAATATGGAGAACCAATGCCGACTAAACAACCTACTATCTATGATGTTGCAAAACTTGCCAAAGTGAGCACTGCTACGGTCTCTCGAGTATTGAACCAGCCTTCCAAGGTGAACAAGGAAAAGAAGGAAACCATTCTCTCTGCAATTGAAACCTTGCATTTTGTTCCCAAAGCCGATGCAGTGGCCTTGGCGAGAAAGAAATTGAGGAAAATTGGGGTGGTGGCTCCGTTTTTTACTGAGTCCTCCTTCATGGAACGGTTGAAGGGAATTGCCTCGGTTTTGACAGAACAACACTATGAACTGGTTATCTATGCGGTTCAAAGTGATGAGGATTTGCAAGGCTACCTTGATATGCTCATAGTAAATAATCGAGTGGATGGCCTCATTTTGCTTTGCCTTTCCCTCAAGGATTCCATGATAGAAAAACTACGTGCATCTACCTTGCCTGTCTGTTTTGTGGAGACCGATGTACAAGGTTTTGACAGCGTGGTGATCGACAACAGCAATGGAGGGTCCCTTGCTGGCAGGTTCCTCTATGAAAATGGATACAGGACCCCGGGGTTCGTTGGGGAAGCTTCCAGAAGAACGTATGCAGCCCCTTCGACCGAAGAACGGTTTGCCGGTTACTCGTCATTCTTTGCAAGCAAGGGTATCTCTTTGGAACCTCAATATGTCTGGATGGGGGACAATATTGCCCAGACTTCAATGGCGGGAATCCTGAAGATTCTTGACCGTCCTGATCGCCCTGATTGCCTTTTTGCCTCAAGTGATACCATGGCGATCAGAATTCTTAAATGTGCCGTTCAATTGGGTATAACAGTACCTGATGACCTGGGGGTTATTGGTTTTGATGATATAGAAATGGCTGAATTTGTCAACTTGACGACAGTCAATCAAAGTCTGGAAGAGTCAGGGATACTGGCCGCCGAGACTATTTTATGGAGACTCAAGGAACCTGATCGTCCTACTAAGAAAAATGTCATTGAATTGACCTTGCATCAGCGTAGTTCGACTGAGGTTAAAAAGTGAATTTGCATCACTTGGTGATGCTTGAATAATAGGAGGATAGCATGAAGAGAATTTCTAAGGTAGCTCTGTTTATCCTGATTGCCTTGCTTGCCATGCAAGGTATTTGGGCACAGGGATCAACAGACAAGAATGCGCCAACGAAAGAAGACAAGACCATTAGGATCTTTGGTGCTTTCAGAGGAGAAGAAGCTGCCCGCTTTGATGAAATCGTCAAGATTTTCAATGCCAAGACAGGTTATAATGTCGTGTATGAGGGTAGTCCTGAATTCGAGACACAAATTCTGGTTCAGGCAGAAGCGGGAACTCCTCCCGATATTGCTGCCTTGCCACAACCCGGTTTGATGAAAAAATTTGCCGAAAATGGCTATATCAAACCCCTCGATCCTGAAGTGGTTGCCATGATCGATGAAAACTATGCACCTGTATGGAAAGAACTTGGTTCTTATAATGGTAAGGTGTATGGTCTCTTCCATCGAGTAAATGCAAAGAGCTTTGTATGGTATCCCAAGAAAGCTTTTGCAGATAAGGGCTATAAAGTTCCCAATACCTGGGCAGAGTTGAAAACCCTTGAAGACAAGATTGTCAGTGATGGCGGTATTCCTTGGTCAATTGGTTTTGAGTCAGGTACGGCTACAGGTTGGGTAGGTACCGACTGGTTGGAAGATGTCATGCTTCGTACCGCAGGGCCTGAAGTCTATGACAAATGGGTCAGTCATGAAATTCCTTTCAATGATCCGGCAGTAGTCAATGCAATGGGATATCTTGGTGATATCTTCTTGAACAAAAAATATGTCTACGGTGGTGCAACCAATATTTTGACCACAAGTTATGGTGATGCAATCAAGCCCCTGTTCGATAATCCTCCGAAGGCTTATATGAACCGTCAAGGTAATTTCATCACTGGTTTTATGCCCGAGGAAATTCAGGCAAATCTTGAGGAAGAAGTAGGGGTTTTTGCCCTTCCCTCCATTGATCCGAAGTGGGGCAAGCCCATTTTAGGTGGTGGCGATCAGTTTGTTGCTTTCAGTGACAAGCCGGGAGTAAAGGAGTTTCTTGAATTCTTGACCACTTGGGAAGCTTGTGCTCCTTGGGCGAAAGTCGGTGGAGCCTTGTTCCCCCACAAGAATCAGAATTTTGCTGATTATGGCAATGTTATTGAACGCGACATTGCAAAAATGTTAGTCGATGCCACAGTCTTCAGGTTCGATGGATCTGATTTGATGCCTGCAGAAGTTGGTGCCGGTAGCTTCTGGACCGGTATGGTCGACTTTGTCGGTGGTAGTGATACCAAGACCGTTCTCTCCAATATCGAGAAGAGCTGGCCTAGGTAAGTTCAGTATTATGATTGGGATTCCGCCTAACGGCGGAATCCTCTATCCAAGGGGAGTATCATGCAATTACTGAAAGACCAAGAGAGAAGCCAACGTGCAATCAAGGCTCTCATCATAACCCCAATTTCCCTTTTTATCATGATCAGCGGGTTTCTTCTGTTAAAGGATAACCACTTTTCCCAAGTTGCAACTACTTTGTTTGCAATCGTATGGGGAACTGTAAGTGTTGTTTCCTTTTTTTATTCTCTCAACCTGATCGTACAGGTGTTCCCCTTGAAGTATTACAACAAGATCATCCCTTTTGTATTCGTTGGTCCTGCAATACTGATTCTGGGTTGGTATTTATTCATCCCGACCCTACGAAGCCTGTACCTAAGTTTTCTGAACCGTAATTCAACGGCTTTTGTCGGACTCGAAAATTACAAATATGTATTTACTGACCGAACCATGCTCATCTCTTTTCGCAATACGATATTGTGGTTATTGTTCGGGACTTTATTTTCAGTTTTTTTTGGATTGCTTGCTGCTTTGCTTGCCGAACGTTCTTCCATTGAAAAAATTGGCAAGACCTTTGTGTTCCTGCCTATGGCAATTTCCATGGTAGGGGCTGGGGTCATCTGGAAATTCATGTATGCCTATAAACCGGCAGGAGCCAACCAGACAGGATTGTTCAACGCCTTGATGGTCGCCTTTGGAAAAGATCCACAGAATTGGATCGGAACAGCTCCCATGAATAATTTCTTTTTGATTGCAATTTTCGTATGGTTGCAAACCGGTTTTGCCTTGGTAGTCTTGTCTGCGGCCCTCAAAGGAGTTCCGAATGAAATTGAGGAAGCTGCCCGTATCGACGGAGCTTCGGAGTTTGCGGTCTTGATGCGAATCATCATTCCTTCAATCGCAGGAAGTATACTGACGGTTGCGACAACCATTCTGCTTGCTGCCCTGAAGACCTTTGATATCGTATTTTCCATGACCAACGGGTTGTACGGAACGGAAGTGTTGGCAAGCCAACAATACAAGCAGATGTTCAAGTTCCTGAATTATGGACGTGGTTCGGCCATCGCCATAATCATCTTGCTTGCAGTCAGTCCCGTCATTTATTACAACTTGAAGGAATTCAATAAGCGGGAGGTGTTTTGATGAAATCCAAGACAACAACAAGGAACAGTCATAGACTGATTACCTTTTTACTCATCGTCTTTTGTATTTTCTGGACAATCCCTACCGCTGGTATCCTGATTACTTCTTTTAGGACCCAGGATGCAACAGCCTCTTCCGGGTGGTGGACGGCCTTTATGCATCCGAAGGATTTTACCCTGGATAACTATAATCAAGTTCTCGGGGGACAACGCTATACTGTATCGGGTGCGGATGGGGGCTCAGTGGTAAAACGCGGTGCTACCATGGCAAGTGCGTTTCTTTCCAGTGTTACCGTGACACTTCCTGCGGTAATTATTCCGATTTTCATTGCAGCCGCCGCTGCCTATGCTTTTGCCTGGATGAGTTTTCCTGGCAGAAAAATCCTTTTTGCAATTGTCATTGCCCTCTTGGTAGTACCCCTACAAATCTCGCTGATTCCAATTTTGCGCGATTACCAGAAAATAGGATTGAATGGAACCTATCTGGGGGTATGGCTGGCCCATACAGGTTTTGGGCTTCCTCTGGCAACGTATCTGCTATTCAACTATATCAGTACGATACCACGAAGCATTCTTGAATCCGCCTTCATAGACGGTGCAAACCATTTCACTGTTTTTTCTCGTTTAATCCTTCCTTTGAGTACACCCGCTCTTGCCTCTTTTGCCATTTTCCAGTTTATATGGGTTTGGAACGATTTGTTGGTAGCCTTGGTTTTCTTGAGTGGAAGTGGTCAGATGATGGAAGTGGTTACTGTTCGATTGATGAATATGGCAGGAACAAGAGGAACCGACTGGTATTTACTCACGGCTGGAGCTTTTGTTTCGATGATTCTTCCTATGGTGGTATTTCTTTCCCTGCAGAAATATTTTGTAAAAGGTTTGTTGGCAGGTTCCGTCAAAGGATGATGTATGGATACGATGCAGTTTGGTTCTGATTGGTATGATGAGAATTTGATGGCTCGAAACGAAACCCTTTTTACCACGGCCAATGGGTATTTGGGGTTTCGGGGCGATTTTGAGGAAAAGGAAGGTTCCTACCATAAGGGGACTTATATCAATGGGTTTTTTGACAGTGAACCGATTGTCTATGGGGAAACTGCCTTTGGCTATGCCAAGAATCATGAGACGATTCTCAATCTTCCTGACCCCAAACGAATTGAACTTACAGTGGGAAAGCGACCTTTTTCCCTGAAACGGGGGACACTGAATTCTTTTTCCCGAAATTTGGATTTTCATACCGGAGTTCTCAGTCGATTTGTTGATTGGACAAGTGAGGATGGCAATCGAGTTGTCCTTTGTTCACGCCGTCTTGTCTCTTTTATTGATAAAAACTGTGCTGTCATCGAATATTCCGTTACGGCAAAAGGAAACCCCTTACATATTTGCCTGAGAAGTTCCATAGAGGTCACCTCGGACAACAGATCGGCCAACGAGGATCCTCGGGTCGGTTCAAAATTTTCCTCCAGGCCTCTTTTGATTCTCGAGACCGGGATTGAGGAAAATCAACTTTCCTTTATAGCCAAGACCCGTAACAGCAACCTTTCTTTGCGTGGAGCGGCTTTTCATGTTTCTTCGACCATTCCCGCAAGGATTACAAAGTTTCCCTCTGACCTTGCCATCGAATATTGTTTTGACCTCGAAGAGGGTGAAACAGTTACCCTGACAAAATACATTGCCTACTGTACCGAAGGCGATGATGAGCGATTCCTGGCCCATAAGTTTGCCTCCAAGGGGTTTCCTTTGATTGCCAGGGAGCAAAAAGAATACCTTGATAGTTTTTGGAATCTTGCCAGGATACGAATTGAGGGGGATGACCTTTCTGAACAAGCCTTGCAACTGAACTTGTTTCATTTATTGCAGTCCTGTGGGAAAGAGGGAAAGACCAGTATGGCAGCCAAGGGGCTGACCGGGGAGGGCTACGAGGGACATTATTTTTGGGATACGGAATCGTATGTGCTCCCAATTTTTACCTACCTGAAACCAGAGCTTGCCGAACAATTGCTCAAATATAGGTATTCCATTCTCCCCCAGTCCCGAAAGCGTGCTGAAACCATGAACCTCAAGGGAGCCTTGTTCCCTTGGAGAACGATCAGTGGAAATGAATGCAGTGCCTATTTTCCGGCCGGGACGGCCCAATATCATATTGATGCCGATATTCTATTTGCAGCCCAGAAATGCTTCAATGCCTCTGGCAAGGAAATTCCCCCTTGGATCGTGGAAATGGCTATTGAGTCGGCCAGAATGTGGGCAAGCTTGGGAAGCTACGTTGCTTCGAAGGGCAATCGATTCTGCATCAATGAAGTGACTGGTCCCGATGAGTATACCGCTTGTGTCGACAACAACGCCTATACCAATTTGATGGCCCGGGAAAATTTGTTGTTTTGCTGTGAGGTCGTCAAAAAATATCAGGATCAAGGGAAACAACTTCCCCTCGAGTTAAGGACCGGGGAATTGCATCAGTGGCAGGGCATTGCCGAGGCCATGTATATTCCTTTTGACAAGGAACTGGGAATCTATCCCCAGGATGATTCTTTCCTTTTTAAGGCGGACTGGCCATTTTTCGATACCCCCAGAGAAAAATACCCCCTGTTGCTTCACTATCATCCATTGGTAATCTACCGGCATAGGGTACTCAAGCAGCCGGATTTGGTCTTGGCGCAATTCCTGTTGTCAGGATTATTTACCAAAGCGGAAAAAATCAGGAACTTTGCTTTCTATGAACCCTATACAACCGGCGATTCTTCCTTGTCCCATTGCATCCAGAGCATTATGGCAAGTGAATCCTTTCAATCCGTTAAGGCTTGGTGGTATTTCAAGAAGACTGTCAGGATGGATATCGATGATATCCATGGCAATTCGGCCGATGGCATCCATACTGCTTCCATGGCAGGAAGTTGGATGGCCTTGGTCTATGGGTTTGCTGGTTTCAGGGATTGGAAAGGAACGTTCAGTTTCAATCCACAACTTCCAGATTCCTGGAAGAGCGTAAGCTTTTGTCTTTCCCTTCGCTCCTCTGTCGTGAAAATACATTTTACAAAAGAAGAAGTGACGTATAGTCTGGTTGCTGGCAAGGCTCTGTCCTTGATTCATAGAAATGAATCCTTTGTCCTGGAAGAAGGCGAGAATAGATGTTTTTCCCTTGTCCCTGCTCTCGAAGGAGTCTTGTTTGATCTTGATGGGGTCATCGTGGATACGGCTAAGTTGCATTATCTTGCTTGGAAGTCAGTCTCCGATAGGTATGGCCTAGCTTTCGATACGGAAGTGAACAAGAAACTCTTGGGTGTAAGCCGTGATACTTC
The DNA here is from genome assembly GCF_963676625.2 of uncultured Sphaerochaeta sp. GTDB lineage: Bacteria > Spirochaetota > Spirochaetia > Sphaerochaetales > Sphaerochaetaceae > Sphaerochaeta. Next base: position 437,638 of record NZ_CAXXYB010000004.1, on the reverse strand, counting down.
CCTGGCAATCATCCTTGAGCATAATAAGGTAGTTTGGGATGAAGAAAAGAAGCAACAAGCCCTGGAACAGAAGAACGAGGCTTACGTTGCTTCTTTGGATATCCTTTCGCCTAAGGATGTATTTCCCAAAATGAGGGAGTTGCTTCAGAATTTACAGCATGCAGGGATATACACTGCATTGGTTTCGGCCAGCAAGAATGCCAAGGCCGTGTGTGCAAAACTTCAAATCCTTGATTTGTTTGATGCCTTTGCTGATGTAAGGAAGGTCCAGAAATCGAAACCGGAACCAGATTTATTTCTCGTTGCTGCTGAGCAAATAGGTGTCTGGTATAGCAACTGCATAGGTATTGAAGATGCGAAAGCTGGCATTCAGGCCATCAAAAAGGCAGGAATGAAAGCCGTAGGTATTGGGACCGCAGAAGAGTTGCCAGAAGCGGACTATGTTCTTGTGGATACCACCAAGCTAACTGTTGAGCTTCTCCAAGGCATATTGAATACATAAATCCTTCAGTCAGGATCATCGAAAACCCACTCGCCAATTTTTAATAAAAAAGATTGTGTCGGTGGGATTTCAATGCTATGCTCTATTTGTTCGACAAATAGACAAAAGGAGTATTCCTTGAAATTTACACCGCTTAGAAACGAACGCCTTTCAGATAAGGTGGTCGCTCAGATATTGCAGTTAATCCATGACGGGGAGTTGAAACCAGGAGAGAAATTGCCGAGTGAGATTATTTTCTCAGAAAAATTTTCTGTCAGCAGGGGAGTCATCCGGGAAGCAATGATTCAATTGCAGGTTCTTGGCTATATTCGTAGAAAAACGAAGGATGGCACCTATATTCAGGAAGATATATTGGAGAAACTTTCCAAACCCGTAACCGATGCACTCAAGGATGCAACTTTCTTGGATTTGCTTGATTTCAGGGATTCTTTGGAATCGAAAATGGTTGAGATTATCATAGACAGGGCTTCCGATGAGGAAATCCAGGAAATCCGCTTGTCCTTGCATGCTGACAGCAGTACGATTCCCGGGCAATTTAGCCTGGATCACTATTTTCATTACAAGCTTGCACAAGCTTCACGTAATATCTTCTACATGAACTTTATCGATACATATTACGATTTAATCGAAGAACTTGCTGCAAAGAACAGGAAACAGGAAGGCAGTATCCGACAAATTGCAGAGGAACATGAGCAAATAGTGCAGGCGATTGCCAACAGAGACAAGAAAGCAGCCAATGATGCCATGAATCATCATATGGAAATGGTTCGCTACAGGCATACGTATGACCAGAAGGTGGATAAACAATGAAAAGCTTCAAGATTCTTTCTCCGTGCGGAATCCTTGGCTATGGCTTTCCTGATGCCTCCTTTGCCAATGGATTGGCTGACCGTCCTGATGCAATTGTCGTTGATGCAGGTTCTACGGATGCCGGTCCCCATAAACTGGGGGCCAAGACTGCGATTGTAAGTCGTCGAGCGGCAAAGAAGGATTTGAAAAGAATCATAGAGGGCGGGCAATATTTGAAAATCCCCGTGCTTATCGGTTCCGCGGGGGGAAGCGGAGGGAAAAGTCATGTGCAATGGACGCTCGATATCATTGCCGAAATTCTTGCAGAAAACCCGACTTTACATCCAAGAACTGCAATTATCTGGGCTGATATTCCCAATGAATTGATTCTTGAAAAATTGGAGCAGGGAGAAGTCGCTCCCCTGGATGCAATCGAACTTCCCCTCAATGCACAAATCCTTTTTGAAACGACGGGAGTCGTAGCACAAATGGGAGTCGAGCCAATACTCAAGGTACTGGAGGCTGATGCAGACCTCATTGTTTGTGGAAGAGCATATGATCCAGCTCCCTTTGCCGCAGCGGGAATTCATGCAGGGTTTGACATAGGCTTAAGTTATCACCTGGGCAAAGTCCTTGAGTGCGGGGCACTGTGCTGCAATCCCGGGACTACCAAGGATTGCATGATGGGCGTTTTGCACGACGACGATTTTGAAGTCTACCCTTGTGACCCAAAACGCAAATGTTCCCCACTCAGTGTAGCCGCCCATACCTTCTATGAGAAGGATCATCCGTATCTCTTGCATGGACCTGGAATTGAAATGGATCTGTCTCATTGTACCTTCACCCAAGTCGGGGAAAACCGGGTAAGAGTACAAGGCAGTCGTCTTTTTCCGACGGATCCCTATCGTATAAAGCTGGAAGGTGCCCGCAAGGTTGCTTACAGGACTTTTGTCGTGGCAGGAGTACGGGATCCTATCTTGATTTCCAAGATTGAGGAAGTCGAAAAACTAGTACGGGAAAGTGTGCAGGATCAATATAACGATATTGATTCTACCTCATATACGGTTAATTTCATGAATTATGGAAAGAATGGGGTGATGGGAGATTTGGAACCCGATAACCAGGCAGGACACGAATTATGCGTAGTCTTTGAGGTGTTGGCCGAGAACCAGGATATTTCCTCATCAATCTGCGCTTCCGTTCGTTCTACCTTCATGCATTATGGATATGAAGGACGGAAAGCGACTGCAGGAAACCTTGCCTTTCCGTTTGCCCCCAGCGATATAAATTTCGGGGCAGTCTATGAATTCTCGGTCTATCACCTTATGTCGATTGATGATCCTTCTGCCTTGTTTCCCTGGCAATGGTGGAAGAAAGGAGAAATATTCTGATGGATAGATTGGTAGATCTGGCACAGATACTCAGGAGCAAGAATAGTGGTCCTTTCCTGATTACCTTGGACATCCTTTTTTCCGATTCCCAAGTGTACGAAAGGGTAGTCAAGAGTGGGATGTTGAATGAAAAGGCAATAACCGAGTTATACCACCTAAAAAAAGGTATGCTCTGCGGAATTTATTTTTTCCCTACTGCCTTGGGAATAAAGATTACGTATCATCGGTCAATTTCTTCAGGAACCTGCGGTGATTCAGATGTATATGGAGCACAGCAACATGCGCCCTTGATGGAATTGCTGATACCCTAGCATAAAAAGAGAGTATTCATGAAAAAACAGAGCACAGTACTGAGACAAGCTTCTCACATTTCCAAACGGACATATTGGCAGAGAATCAAGGCTGAGAAAACGCTTTATTTGCTTTTGCTTCCGACGCTCGTCTTTTTTATACTTTTCCGACTTCTACCGATAGTGAATATGCGTATGGCTTTCTTTCAATTCAAGGCAAGGGGGAATTGGCCCTTTGTAGGGCTGAAATATTTCAGGATGATTTTCAAGAGTCCTGGATTCAGGCAAATTCTTTCGAACACCTTGATCATCAGCTTCATGAAGTATGTATTGCTCTTTCCTGCCTTTGTTATCTTTGCCCTGATGCTCAACGAAGTACGTTCCTTTCGATTTCGGAAATATGTCCAGGTAATTTCCTATCTTCCCCATTTTCTTTCCTGGGTTGTTATTGCAGGAGTATGGATCAGTGCTCTTTCCCTTGGTGGTGGCGTGAACCAGATATTGAGATTCTTTGGCCTGGATACATTCGATTTCATGACCAATCGTACAATGATTCGCTGGATATTGATGCTCTGTGAAGCGTGGAGAAGCATGGGTTGGGACTCAATAATCTATTTTACGGCTATCATATCAATATCTCCAGCATTGTATGAAGCAGCAGAGATAGACGGGGCTTCCCGTTGGATAATCATCAAACATATTATTTTTCCTGCCTTGATTGTTCCCATGATTACCATGTTTATATTAAATCTGGGATTCTTTCTCAATGCAGGCTTTGATCAGGTATTCAACTTTTCCAATCAGGCGGTGGAGAGTACCATCGACATCCTTGATACATATATTTATCGCATAGGTATCGAAGGTGGACAATATTCGTTGGCAACGGCTGTCAGCTTGATCAAGGGCTTGGTTGGGGTCTGTCTGGTCTGGGGTACCCACGTATTTTCCAAACACGTGACAGGGACGGGGGTTTGGTCATGAAACATCGAAGATCCATTTCTCCGGGTCAGATTGTTCTTGTCGCCTTTTTGTTTTTCATTACGCTGACCATGTTGGTGCCCTTGCTCAATATCCTGGCGAAGTCACTTTCCTCTCCCGAGGTGTCACCCCTGATGGGTGGTCTGACCGTGCTTCCCCAAGATATTGATTTGATCAACTACAAGATAGTGTTGAGTCATCCGGTTCTCGTTCCTGCCTTGATCAATTCCATCATCATTACCTTGGTGGGCACCTTGATCAATATCGCTCTTACCACAACGGCAGCTTATGCCCTTACGAGGCCGAATCTCACCCTTAAACGTCCCCTTATGGTTTTTTTGATCATCATGATGCTTTTCGACCCCGGAATGGTTCCAGAATATGTCGTGATCCAGCAGCTTGGGCTGATGGGAAGCAAATGGTCAGTTATTTTGGTAACTGCGGTAAATGTCTATTACCTTGTCATCATGATGCGATATTTTGAAAAAGTGCCGCAGTCCCTTGTCGAGGCGGCAGTCCTGGATGGGGCAAATCATATCCAGATGCTTACCAAAATCTTCTATCCATTGTCAAAGGCTGGTATTGCGACGATTACCATGTTCTATGCTGTGGTGCGATGGAATGAATACTTCAGGGCAAGTATTTATCTGACCAAGAAATCAACTGATACTGTCTTGCAGGTTATCCTGCGGCAGTTCGTAGTTCTCGGCGATACTGTATCGATTATCGGACAACAGAATGTGTATGACTACAATACGATGGCACGTGTTGATTACGGAGCCCTCAAAGGGGCGACTATAATTGTTGCCATTGTTCCGATTCTCATTTTGTATCCATTTGTGTTGAAATTCTACGCCAAGGATGTAATGGCAGGTGGAATAAAAGAATAGAAGTGAATGAGAACAAGGAGGTTTTTATGAAACAGAAAAAGATTGTATTGGCCTTGGTATTGTGCCTTTGTGCCGGTGCAGTGTTTGCTACGGGATCGAAGGAAACGCCAGATCAGAATACGGGAGGGACAAAGTCGTCTAATGGTATCGGGACTGCATCTTCTCCCGTGAAGGTTACGTATCTATGCAAGGATGTGGATCCGATTACCGATGCTGACCAATTGGGAAAATTGAAGGCAAAGATTGAAGAGGGAATGGCAAGACAAGGAAACTATGTTGATCTGGAAATCTTGAGTTCCCCGACCGGATCGTATTCCACGGTGGTTCCCATTGCATTCAGGACTGGCCAGATTTCTCCTGACTTGATCTATTTTCAGGGGAATGACCAACCGCTTGTCCAGGATGGTTTGCTTGAGGATTTGACTCCATATGTGGAAAAATCCACCAATGTGAAGGCAATTATGCCTGACCAAACCAAGGCTGCCCTGAAGAATTATCCGTATCTGATGTGGCTGGCTCCGGCTCGCGTACAGATTCCTGTCATGCGATCTGATTGGTTTGCCAGTCTGAAAAGCAGTAAAGCCTTGTTGCAAGATCCAAGCATTGACAATTACTATGCCATGTTCAAGGAGATGAAGGATACAGGCATGTGCAAGTGGCCGATTACCACGGATGGTGGAATTCTCAAGCTTGACTCAGTGTTCAACCATGCTTTTGGCATTACTGCCACCATTGTCAAGGAAAACGGGGTTTGGGTCTATTCCGATGCCACGACAGATGCAAAAAATAAGCTTGCCTTCTATGCAAAATTGTATGCTGATGGGTTGTTGGATAACGAATATATTACCAAGACCTGGGATACCATGGAACAGGCTTTCTATGAAGGAACCGCTGGATTCGTTAGTGGTACGGCAGGGGATGTAGTCAATGTGTATAACAATAAAATGAAAGAGACCAAAGGTGTGGAGCTTACCGTATTGCCTCCGGCAAAGGGAGTCAGCCAGGCTTACCAGAGTATTGATGTAACCAAGGAATCCAGGGGATTTGCCATCAATGCCGATTCACAGGTCAAGGACGCTGCCTGGGCCGTCTTGGAATTCATGGCTGGACCAGAGGGACGCGTGTTGGATAAACTCGGACTTGAAGGTATTCATTACAATATGGTGAACGGGAAATATGTCTTGACTGACAAATTCCCTTCCTGGTGGGCAAAATTCTGGCCTACCATGAATGGGCTTGATCTCTCCAAGGTTGAGGGTACGGTACTTTCAGCTCCTGCCCTGGACTCCTTGGATGCAGCTGCAAAATATTTTGCACCGGATACCAATGTCCTGCTCCCAGAGGATTTGCTTCCTCTCAAGGATGCGATGAATAAGCTCTACAGAGAGTATTCCACCGATATCATCCGTGGCGTACGACCTGTATCTGATTTTGATGAGTTTGTCACGAAATGGAACAAGGCCGGGGGATCCGAGATCAGTGCATATCTTGCAACGGTACTGAAGTAGTCGGATTTTATTTTCATGAAACGGAGGAAATATGGAAGCAGCGGTCATTCTCGAAAAAATCTATGCAGGCTTTTTGGGCATGAACATCGGTATTCGTCTTGGAGCCCCGGTCGAACCATTACTTTGGACCAGCGACCGAATAGAACGGTTCTATGGCGATATCAAGTCCTACGTCAAGGAGTTCAAGAATTTTGCAGCAGATGATGACGTCAATGGTCCTGTCTTCTTTCTCCGAGCATTATCTGACGGTGCCCTTGGTCGTGACCTTACCCCTGGGGATGTCAGTGAAGCTTGGCTGAACTATGCACGGGAAGGGATGGGTATGTTTTGGTGGGGCGGTTATGGGGTGAGTACGGAGCATACGGCGTACTTGAACTTGAAGAACGGAATTCCTGCCCCTGCCTCTGGTTCTTGCAAGACCAACGGAAAAATTCTGGCAGAGCAGATAGGTGGACAGATTTTTATAGATACCTGGGGATTCGTTCATCCCGGCAATTCCGAGAAAGCAGCTTCAGAGGCAAGGATTGCTGCCAGTGTATCCCATGATGGCGAAGGCCTTCATGGAGCGTCCTTTATTGCTGCCTGTATTTCCCAGGCATTTTTGACTGATTCAGTCGAAGATTTGGTAACAGTAGGACTTTCTACCATACCCAGCGACAGTACCTATGCCCAGGTTGTGAAAGCAGTGCAGATATTCCATGGGGAACATCCTGAGAATTGGCGGTCATGCCTGGCTTATTTGCAAGGAAATTGGGGGTATGACCGATATCCAGGGGTTTGCCATATCATTCCGAACGCAGGAGTCTGTGTCATGGCCCTGCTGTATGGAAGGACTTTTGCCCGTGCGATTGAGATTGCAACGATGGCAGGGTGGGATACTGATTGCAATGCAGGAAATGTAGGGTCGATCCTCGGTGTTGCCGGAGATCTGGCTTCGATTCCCTCTCATTATCGCCAACCAGTCAATGATATGATAGTCCTGTCAGGGATTTCTGGATATCTGAATATTCTGGATGTCCCTACCTATGCAAAGCAACTTTGTTCCCTTGCCCTGCAATGTGAACATCAAATGATACCCAGGGAGCTGCAAATCAGGGAAGGTTCCCTTGATTTTGACTTTTCCCTTCCGGGATCTACCCATGGTTTTCGATTGTCGAATACCTTTTCTTGCCGAATGCGAAATAATGCGACTGCCGGTGTCAAAGGTGATGGTGCCCTCGAGGTTATGTATGACCAGATGGTCCGTCCCCAAGGTTGCAGGATCTTCTATAAGCCATTTTATCGTCGGGAAGATTTTGATGATGAGCGGTATATGCCTGTGTTTTCTCCCACCGTTTATCCTGGACAGACTGTATCTATACGGGTCAGGCTCGAAAAAATCAGTGGTGAAAGTATCGCACTCTCTCCCTATGTAAGAAATAGTGTTACAAAAAAAATAATTACCTTTGGAGCGGAGATTGTCAAGGATGAAGCCTGGAGAGATATTTCCTTTGTCATCGATGGTGAAAATCCATCCTTGAAAGGAGCTATGATTGATGAGGTTGGTCTTCTGTTCGAGTCAAATTCCCCTGCCAAGAATTCTGATTTTGGGTGTCTGTATATCGATCGGTTCAGCGTTGGCGGCAAACCTGATTATTATATCGATCTAAAACAGCAAGCCAAGGAATTTGCCTCCATTACCCCCTTCAGCCATAACCATGGTTCCTGGGACCTGGTCGAAGGACGTATGGAAGCCATGGTACTCGATCATGGAGAGGCGATGACTGGAAATTATTTTGCAAGGGATTGTGTTTTTAAAGGGACGGTATGTCCTCATACCGGTTCCTCCCACTTGGTATCCCTTCGGGTGCAAGGTGCGAGAAGAGGGTATTATGCAGGATTTCATAATGGAGAAGTAGGTATTTTCAAACACGATAAAGAGAGTTTCGTTCCCCTGGTTTCCAAGAAATATGAGTTGGTAAGGGAAAAAGAGTATGCATTGATTTTCTCGGCACTGGGCAATGCCTTGTCCTTGGAAATTGATGGTTCAATTATAATCTCATGCAGTGATGATTCGTTTGCCTATGGCATGTGCGGATATGCCATGTATGCCACTGGTCGGTGTGGGTTTGGCAATGTATGGGTACAAGAAGAATAAGGGGAGATAACCATGCTTACAAGAAAAGAATTGGTAGCAGATCGGAAACTGGTCAGGGATAAGGCTGTCGGTGCCTTGATAGGGCTTGCCATTGGTGACTCCTTTGGGGATGCTGCAAGGATGCAGGCCAATAGGGAAAGCTATGGCTTCATCACTGATTTTAACGCGGGAGCTTCCTGGAGCACTGATGATACTGAATTTGCCTTGTTGACAGCAAAGACTTTGATAGCTTCTAAAGGAATATTAACTGTTGATTCAGTAGTCAAGGCGTGGTTTGAGGATGTTGTTATCCAAGATGAATACAAGCGGGGTGGAGCAAGTGAAATTGCCGCCGCAAACAATCTGAGAAAAGGATTGCGTCCCCCGCAGTCAGGAAAATTCAATACCTTCCATATGAGTGACGGAACTGCCATGAGAATTCCTCCTGTAGGAATCGTCTGTGCCGGAGATCCAAAGAGAGCCGCAAGCATGGCGGAGATCGATGCCTCGATAAGTCACTCGGAAGATGGCATCTGGGGAGCTCAGGCTGTTGCCGCAGCTGTTTCGGTTGCCATGGTCGATGGAACATTTGAGGAGATCTTTGACGCCGCAATGGCTCCCATACCTACGGATAGCTGGCTTTATTACAATATGAAACAGGCTTTTGCCATCATAGAGCAAGCCCACGGGAATATCATGGATTGCTGGATGCCTTTGCATGACCAATTGCGAGCGAGTGTTTGGGCAACGACGGCAGAAGCCATTCCTGCTTCCTTTGGGTGTCTTGCGCTCTCTCATGAAGATTTCAGAAGCGGTTTGGTTCTGGCCGGAAACTTTGCCAGGGATGCCGATACCATAGGAGCTGTTGCCGGTGCCATTCTTGGTGCCAAGTTCGGTCTTTCCCAGATTCCGTCAAGGTGGGTTGAGAAAGTCAGGCATCCTAGTGGAACTTGCCTGCAATTTACCAAGGGGCTTGATATCTGTGCGATAGGTGAGCAGCTTGGGGATTTGATTAGGTAACAATTGAATTCATGTATAAAGATAGCGGCCTTTTTGTGAGAAGAGGCCGTCATCTTTGTCCAGAAAGGACCTGTTGGATTGCTATCTTTGTATTCTTGCACTTGCCCCGTTGGCAAGCGCTTCTACTTGGGAGAGGGTTGCCATGGTGGTATCGCCGGGAAACGAGGTCAGCAAGGCTCCATGGGCCCAACCCAACCTGAGTGCTTCCTCCGGGGATTTTTCTTGCAAAAGGCCATATATCAAACCGGCGGCAAATCCGTCACCACCCCCGACCCTGTCATATATATCCAATGTGCAGGTAGGGGCCTGATAGCCTTTTCCATCATACCAGAGCACTGCGCTCCAGTCGTGGCGGTTGGTGGATTTTACTTCTCGCATGCTATTTGCCACAGCCTTGATGTTGGGGAAGCGTTTGGCGACCGTCTCCATCATCGCATAGAAGGAAGTGGGGTCGAGTTTCCCTTGAGAGGCGACCTGTGGGCCCTGAAGTCCGAGTCCCATCTGCAAGTCTTCCTCATTGCCGATCAATACATCCACGTTCTCAACGATGGAAGAAAGAATCCTCTGGGCAATTTTCTGGGGAATTTCTCCTTCCTGTGCAATGGATTTCCATAATTTCTCACGATAATTAAGATCAAAGGAGATGATTGCCCCTTTTTCTTTTGCACTTTGCATTGCTTTGATCAACAAATTGGGAGTCTTGGGGGAAAGAGCACTGAATATGCCCCCGCTATGGAACCAGCGTATCCCGGATGAGAAGATTTGGTCCCAATCGAAACTACCGGAGTCGAGCCTTGCGGCGGCTTCATTGGCCCTGTTATAGAAAACAATGGGAGGACGCAAGCCTTGGCCCCGGTCACTGTAGACTTGGGCCATGTTTGGTCCTCTGACTCCGTCATGCTCATATCGTTTGTAAAAACCTGTGACTCCCATTTTCCTTACTTCATTCTCAATCTTGGCTCCAAGGGGGTAGTCGACCATTGCAGATACAATTCCGCATCGCTGATTGAATCCTTGGGAAAGGTTGGCCGCAACATTATATTCCCCTCCTGATACATGAACCTTCAGGTCCTCTGCATAGGCGAAAGGGACAATACCGGGATCGAGGCGAATGACCAGGGCTCCAAGGGAAATGAAATCATAACCGGTGGGATTTTTCTTTTGAATTTGTAAGGTTGACATATAAACTCTCCTAAATGCTGTAGGTAGTGGAGGCTGTTGTCCCTCCATGGCCGGTCCAGTTCGTATGGAAGAATTTTCCTTCTGGTCCTTCAACCCGCTCATATGTATGGGCCCCAAAATAATCACGTTGGGCTTGCAGTAAATTTGCTGGGAGGTTGGCACTACGATAACTGTCAAACCAAGAAAGGGCTGCAGAGAGGGAAGGTGTGGGAATTCCGTTCAAGGCTGCCATGGCAACAACTTTACGCAGGCTTTCCTGATTATCCAGAAGAATTTCAGTGAAGTAGGGGTCAAGGATCAAATTGGGTAAATCAGGATTTGCCAAAAAGGCCTTGCTGATTTTATTGAGAAACGCTGAGCGAATGATGCAGCCACCACGCCAAAGGAGGGCGATATTGCCAAGATCAAGATCCCAGTCATTGGTTTTCCCTGCACTCTTGATAAGGGCAAACCCTTGGGCATACGAGACTATCTTGGCAGCATAGAGAGCTTTCTCGAGCATTCCTACAAAATCCTTTTGGTTGGCAACGGGAATATGTTCTGTAGGCGGAAATAATTTGCTTGCCTCAAGTCGCTCGTTTCTTTGGCTGCTGACACTACGGGCAAAGACCGATTCAACGATGAGCGTGAGAGGAATCCCTGCATTGAGAGCCGCGATTCCGGTCCATTTCCCTGTTCCCTTTTGTCCTGCGGAATCAAGAATATGGTCAACCAGGGGAGTCCCATCGGCATCGGTATACGTCATGATATCTTTGGTGATTTCTATGAGATACGAATCGAGCACTCCCTTGTTCCACTGTGAAAAAATCTCTCCCATGGCTGCAGGTTTAAGCTTTAAAAGCTTACGCATGATGTCATATATCTCACAAATAAGCTGCATATCGCCATATTCAATGCCGTTATGGACCATCTTTACAAAGTGACCAGCACCACCTTTCCCTATCCAGTTACAACACGGAGTGGAGTCGACCTGGGCTGCTATTGCCTGGAATATAGGCTTTATCTCAGGCCAAGCCTTCTCAGATCCTCCTGGCATTAAAGAAGGTCCTTTCAAGGCTCCTTCCTCTCCACCGGAAACTCCTGTACCAATATAGAGCAGTTGCTTGCTTTCGACATAATTCACTCGTCGTGCGGTATCTTCATAATTGGAATTCCCGCCATCAATGATAATATCTCCCTTCTCGAGAAGAGGTATCAGGGCTTCTATGGTTTCATCGACCGCTTGTCCTGCCTTTACCATCATCATGACCTTTCTGGGAGTTTGAAGGTTTTCAACCAATTCCTGCAAACTATAGGTACCAACTATCTTCTTTCCTTTTGCCCGACCCTGAATGAAGGAATCGACTTTGGAAGTTGTCCTATTAAAGACAGCTACACTGAATCCTTTGCTTTCTAGGTTGAGAACCAGATTTTCCCCCATTACGGCCAAGCCAATCAATCCTATTGATGATTTCATAATTTCTCCCATGTTACATTCGTCTTCTTGCAATTGCGGTACGCATTTTATTCAAGTTTTCGATTCCCTGATCTTTCATTTGTTCCAGTATTTTGACATAGAGCACATCAATGATCACCATGGAGACAGTCCTTGCAGAGAAGGATTCGGCAACCAAGGAATTTGTGCTGACAGTCACATTCAATATGGCATCACCCATTCGCGCAAGAGGCGATCGATTATCGCTGGTCAGTACCAATATCGGGCACCCATTGTTCCTGAATTCCTCAGCAAGAGATAGGGTATCGGTATCAACCCCAGTATGGGAGATGAGCAAAGCCACATCTTCGGGTCCTGCCTGGGAGGCCAACATCAATTGCATATGGAAATCTGAGGCATAATTGCAAGTCAGGCCCGTTCTGATCAACTTATGATATCCATCCAGGGCAATGCTGTTCGAACCTCCGAGTCCGGCAAGATAGAGCCTCTTGCTATGAGCAATCATTTTTGCTGCATGTTGTACTGCTACCCGATCAAGATGGCGATAGGTTGCCTCAATGGTTTTCTGGGCATTGGAGAATACTGTATCGATGGCATCTTCGCTGTCATTGACTTCTGTTTCAAAAATTTGGGCATTGGAAGGGATGGTTTCCCTTGCCAGGGCTATGCGAAAGCGTTGATATCCACTATATCCCAGTTTTTTGGCGAAACGAACCATGGTCGATTCACTGATTCCAATTTTGTCAGCCAATTCCTCGATACTGGGATTCACGGAATCCAGAGGATGTTCCAGGATGAAGTCCGCTATCTTGCGTTCCTTGGCACTGAGGCTCGTGTATTTGTTCTTGATGGTATAGATTGCACTGACCTCTGTCATGGTTTCTCCCTGTCTGTTCTTTTCTTAAGTATAATATGAAATAAATATTCAGGCAAATAGAAAAAAAATTCAGTTAGGTAAAACGCGAGCAGTAATATTAAGTGTCCACTTAAAAAAAGAAATGCTGAAGACAAAAAAGAATCCCATGGGAACCGTGTTATTTGAACTTTCCCCCGTGAATTGGAGAAATCCAAACATGGGGGATTGTTATGTCAAAGATCAGCAAAAAGACGAAACTCAAGGCCTTGAAGTTATTCAAGCAAGGATGCAAAGGCAAGGCCACCGCAAAGAGACTGGGTCTCAATCCGTCAAGCACCAGGCGGTGGTGCAAGCAATACGAAGGTGGAAACGAGAGCTGGGTGTACTGTACCTACGACCGTAGATACGAGGCCATGAACGAGCAAGTAAAGGAAGGGATTGTCCTCAAGTCGCTGTCCAAGGAAGAAACCAAATCTGGTCTTTGCCGCAAATACGCCTTGTCGATTAGTGTTCTGAATGTATGGATTCGGAACTATACTGAGTACGGGGTCTGCACGAGAAAGAAAGGCAGAAAGAGGAAAGGTGGACACAATGACGGAATTGGAACGGAAGAAGATGGAAGAGCTCGAGAAGCTCGTAAGGCAACAGCAGTCAGAGCTCAAGGGGATGCACGACGGGATTATCTTCTACAGGACGTACTTCCAAATCTGCGAGGCAGAGGAGACGGATCCGTCAAAAAAAAAGTTCTATCAGCAGTTGCTGAGGCACGGAAGCTCGGAGTCCCTGTGACCCGTTCGCTCAAGCTGGCAGGCATCTGCCCGAGCACCTACTATTACTGGGAACAACACAAGGATGATTCGGTCAACAATGATGTCTCCATAGCATCGCACATCAGGCAGATACAAGAAGAGACAAACTGGTCCTACGGGATTCCAAGGATGACGCAGGAACTGAAGGCGAGGTTCGGGTACGTGCAACTGAACCACAAGCGCGTCGAGCGGGTCATGAAGGAACATGCCCTGAACGCGAAGGTCCGCATCCGACGGTTTCCCAAGGGCTACTATCGGATACGGAAAGAAACTGCAAGGGAACTGCCACAAAACATACTGGCCAGGGACTTCTCGGCAGAGGGGCCCATGTGCAAGCTGGTGACCGACATCACGTACCTTCGTGTCGTGGGGGGCTGGTTGTTCCTGGCCGCGGTCAAGGATTTGTACGACAACGGGATCGTGAGTTATGTCATGGAGGAGCACCAGAGCCTCGCCATGGTCATCAAGGCCATCCAGCAACTGGTCGACAAGGGATTCGATCTCCATGGCGTCCTCATCCACTCGGACCGGGGATGGACCTACACGAACAGGGCCTATGTCGACTACCTTAGGGGTCTCGGTGTGGTGCAGAGCATGTCCCGCAGGGGAAACTGTTGGGACAACGCCTGCATCGAGAATTTCTTCGGCCTCATGAAGTGTGAGACCATCTACCAGAACAGAAAGAGACTGCTAACCAAGGAAGAGATGGAACAGCTGGTAAGGGAATACATCGCTTGGTACAATGACAAGCGAATACAAAAAAAACTAGGCTACCGGTCTCCGGTGCAATACCGTCAATCAGTAGCCTAGCTCTTGTTAGGCGGCAAATTATTTTATCAGGAAGACGGCCGAAAGTTGCAAAATGCTTTGGTAAGTGTAGCTTGAGCATGGTACATTAGTTGCACATTCTCCTATAAAGGAAAAGGAGAGGGCTTCCCGACCAAAGTTGTCCCTCTCCAGTTTGCAATAATGCTCTTAGAGATTGCCATTGAATTGGCGGAATTGCAAGTGGTCGAGGGCCAAGGACCTCCCAGCTCCCACTCTTTGGGTGTTTTCTTCTGCACTTTCTGTCGCACCAGGTTGCACGGCCACGGATGGAGAAAGCGCTATTTCATCACCGACAGTCTTGCCAGTCTCCAGCTGTGGATCCACCGCAAGCTTTGTCCTTGCTGCAGGAAGACCTATACCCTGCTGCCCCTGTGGGTCCATGCCTTCAAGTTATTCAGCCTGGAAACCATTTGTCGCATTCTTGCCTGCAGGATCGAGAAAGGACACTTCAGCACCATTATCGGCATATCCGGCTACCTGCAGCGCAGATGGTGGAAGGGATATTCGGACAGGAGCCGCTGCGAAAGCGACTTCCCGGATCATGATCAGCTGTTTCCCCACTTCAAGGCTGCCCTCAAGGGTTGTCTGACGGCCCCTCCTTCAGTAAGGATCGTGCAAGACCGGAGTATCTCCTTGATGGGTTTGCGGCTGCTCAACCCTTCCCACCAACGTTTGTATCTATATGTGCCGAGGTGCATCCCCTAGGCTTTCGGTATCTATTTCAGGAGGTACCTTACCTATGGACTCGCAAAAGAAGGAACAGATAGGCCTGTTCCGCTTCGGACTCATTTTCCCTCTGCTCGATGACCGTTCGCAGTATGGGGACATCACGCGCAGGATGAAGCAAATCTGCTCCAAGCTGTACGACATTCCCTATTCTGACAAGCGGACGGTGAGCATGCCCACCCTCTACAACTGGCTCAACGCTTACCGCAGGAACCGCAACATCGAGGATCTCTATCCCCGCGACCGCTCTGACAAGGGGTCACGCAGAAAGCTCAGCAGCGAAACAGAGCAGGCGCTTATACTGTTCCGCCGCCAGCATCCGGACATCAAAATCACGACCTTGGTGAGGATGGCCGAGAAGCAAGGCATCTTCCTGCCCTCGGAGGTTGTGGACATGACGCTCATCTACCGGGTGTTCCGCAACCAGGACACAAAAGGCAGGAATCCCAACGACAGGGACATGCGCCGGCTGGAGATGGAATACGTGAACCAGGTCTGGTATCTGGATGCGATGGTCGGGCCGAAGGTGCATGTCGGTCAGGGAAAGGAATGCAAGATCGTGACGGCCAAGCTTTTCGCCCTCATCGACGACAAGTCCCGTCTGGTGACCTACGCCCGTTTCTACCGGGATGAGACCAGCGACAGCTTGCTTGACTGCCTCTGGGGCGGCTTCAATGCCCGGGGACTGCCCCGCCAATGTCATACCGATAATGGGGCCGCCATGCGGGACGAGCGCATAAAACTTGGTTGTGCTTCCCTTGAGGTGAATTTTACACACTCAAGGCCATACACCCCCACAGGAAAGGCGAAGGTGGAACGACTGTTCTCGACGGTGAGGATGCAGTTCCTGCCCACCCTGGGCGACGAGCCGCTGGAACTGTACGAGTTGAACAAGCGGTGGATGGCCTATCTTGAGGAGTACAACGGCAGGTATCACTCCGGCATCGGGATGTCTCCCCTGCAATGCTACCTCTCCGAGGTCCAGGCTGTCAGGCCGGCCCCGCCGGACCTGCCCAGGCTGTTCAGGAAGCGCGAAATTCGGACGGTGGGCAAGGCCAGGACCGTAAGCCTCGACTCGGTGCTGCTCGAGGTCCCGCTGGGATATTCGGGCAGGAAGATCGAGCTTAGGTACAACACCACCAGCGATGTGGAAGCTTTTCATGAGGGGGTGAGCATCGGAATGCTCAAGCCGGTGGACTACCAGGCCAACTCACGGGCCCACAGGATGCAGGGGGTGCAGCTGTGAACACGGACATCCGCACCTTCTACGGGTTCAAGCAGATACCCTTCTCTCCGGAACTGAAGCCCCAGCAGATGTACCTGCTCTCCTCGATGGTGGAGATAAGCAACAAGATACAGTTCGCCATCCAGAACAGCATGTACTTCACCCTCATCGGTGATGTGGGGGCGGGAAAGTCGACGACGTTGCGTTACGTACTCTCCCAGCTGCCTGCCAAGAGCTACCAGGTCATCGACCTGGTAGGAGGGCAGTGGAGCTTCGTCGAGGTGCTCAGGCAGCTCATGGCATCGCTGGGGCTTTTCACCAGGACCAACCAGCCCTCCACCATGCTCAGGCAGATTCATGAGGCGCTGGACCTCATCTACAACGACGGGAAGCGGCCCGTCCTGGTCATCGATGAGTGCCATCACTTCACCGGTGATTTCTATGCCCAGCTCCACCTCATAAGCCAGCAGAACCTCGCCAAGGCAAATGTGATACCGATCGTCATGTGCGGGCAGGAAGGCCTGTTCGAGAAGCTGCGCAACCCGCAGGCACGCCCCCTGATGAGCAGGATCCTCGACGGATACAACCTTCGGAGCCTCACCCAGGATGAGTGCTTCGGATACATCGAGCACCACCTGAAGACCATCGGCGGCCGCGGTTCCGAGATATTCGACAAGCCTGCGCTGATAGCCGTCAGCCAGGTGTCGGCGGGTATCCCCAGGAACATCAATTCCGTATGTCTGTTGGCATTGCAGCACGGCATGGAACAGGGCCTGTTGACCATCCCGGCAGAGGTGATCAGGAAAGTGACCAGGAACTGGTGGGAATGAGAGCATAAGGAAAAACGACCATGGATCCAAATACACAAATCAAGGAAGAGAGACCGGTACCACTGGTTGTGCTCCACCACGAATTCACCGAAAGCTATTACCTGCATGTCATCAATCTATACAGAAGTCGAGTGGATGACGAAGCAATGCACCGCAGCATCTGTGAAAAAGCCAACGGCATAATGAGAAGGCAGGCTGTGTTCAGGGAGGACCTGGAGTACTGTTACGAGAACTGCATGATTGACGTTTTCGCAGATCCTGCACCTTTCTAGAATAGGTTTACGATTGTATTCAAGGACTGGCCTCTTCGGAGGCCTTTCGTTGCATAAGGAGCTCTAACCAAGCGTGCAACTTTCTTCTCAGCTGACCGTGCAAATACCGCTATAAAATAATATGCCACATAACACCATTCAGTTAGGTAAAATATGAATCATTGTGTGTAGGACTTTTGTAAGGAGCTGCTTTTCTTAAGGTTTCAACTTGATTTAATTGATGAGGAATGGACGAAACGAAATGGACCAGGACTACAGAATATCCTTGCATTGAAATTCCTTGTACCTCAGGTCTTTTTAAAGACTTTATTGGTATCTTGGTGCTTCTTGTTTCGTAATGAAACTGGTACTAGAATTTGGTGTTTTCTTGCTCTTCCATGTATATCGAAGGCGCCATTCCATAGTATTGCCTAAAGACCCTGGTAAAATAATTTCCGTCCAGGAACCCTGTCATCTCGGCAATTTCCTTGACGTTTCTATCTCCTTCGTCAAGCAATTGCTTTGCTTTTTCCATTCGTATCCTTGTTAGATACTCAACGAAAGGGGAGCCCAGATATACTTTGAATAACTGGCTGAAATACTTTGGATTGAGATTGATCATCTTCGATGCCATTTCAACCGATATTTGCATCGGGTAATGGGAATGCAAATATTGATCTACAAGTCTGAATGCCCGACTATATCGATCTTGTTTGTCTTCCAGGACAGCCTGACAAGTTGAGTCAAGTAAATCCATCAGATAGATTTCCTGTTCCATGACAGGTCTCTTTTCGGGTTTTCCCAATTGCAGGAAAGGAACTGATTTGTTCAGTTCATAGCAAAAGACCACCAAGAGCTCATATAACTCATTCAAGGCCAAGGTCGGATTGTCGTTGGTGGTATTTACCATATCAATGATCTCATGGGCTATCTCACGAGCCTTGCCCAATTCTCCTTGCAAGGTGTCTTGCAGCATTTCATCTGTTTTCTTTTGCAATGTCACGCTATCCTTGGGAATCTTGAGTATATCACTGAAGCGTTGGAACCGTACATGGAGCCGATAGGCATGGGAATAGGAAATGGACGCCGTGCTGATAGCCTGGGGAATCCCCGCAAGATCGGAGAAGAACATACCAGATCCTATATTCGAATAAGCCAGACTTTGGAAACCTGCCAGTTGTTCAACAATCTTGGACGGTTGATTGGTGAAGACCAGCACCGTGATGCGATCGATGGCAGGAAAATAGCAAAGTTGAAGCTTTGGTAGTCGTTGATTGTCCTGAAAAAACAATTTGATTGCTTTTTCTTCCATTCCACCGATTACCAAGGCAACTCCCTGCTCCGAGGAGATCCCCTGCATTGCAAAATATGATTTCAATGACTCAATCGGCAATTCTCCAAATTTCAAAGCTGCAAAGAACTCCCGGGAAAATAGATTGAGTACTTCCAGTATATCTCCTGAATGTTGTTCCCTTGCAAGTTTTCTCTCATCAAGTTGTGCAAGCAGGGAATCGAGGAGGTCATAAACCTCTTTTCGCTGTACTGGTTTTACCAAATATTCGCTGGCACCCAGACGGATTGCCTGTTGGGCAAATTCAAAGGAACTCCAGGCTGTCAGAAAAATGATCTGACAATCAGGAGCTATTTCTCGTATGTGTTTAGCGGCCTCGATGCCGTCCATTCCTGGCATCTTGATATCCAAAAAAGCTATATCAGGTTGGTATTGGGTAGCCAGACTGACTGCTTCCCTTCCGTTCTTGGCTTTGATGCATTGCAAGGGAAGTTTCGCACGGTTTACCAACAATTCAATGGCGTCGCATTCAAGTCGTTCGTCATCGGCAATCAGAAGTGTATACATCAGCCATTCCTTCTTGTTTTCAAGGGTAGGGTAATCTTGATGGAAGTTCCTCCATTTTCACTTATTCTTGAAATGGAAAGATTTGCTTTTCCCTTGTAATAAAGTTTGAGTCGGTCTCCGATATTCTTGATTCCTATATGCTGATTTCCATTGGGTTTTGGCTGGGTAAGTTTCTCGAGATCAATACCGATTCCTGAATCAATAATCGAAAGAACCAGTCGTTTTCCTTCCTTGATTACCGTAACGTCGACTCTTCCTCCTTCCTCTTTTGGTTCAAGACCATGAACCATTGCATTCTCGACAAAAGGTTGAATGATCAGGGGAGGTATTTTTACCTCATCATATTCAGGAGGGCAGGAAATGGAAAATTCAAGTCGTTCCCCAAAACGAAATTGCTGGATGGTCAGATACTGACGGACAAATTCCAGTTCGTCCTTGAGGAGCACGTCATCATGATATTCCAGGGTGTAGCGGAAGATGGAGGCTAGACTATCGATGAGATCAACAGTGGAATTGGCTTCTTCAAAGAGAGCGGTCCTGCTGATGATATTAAGGGTATTGAAAAGAAAATGCGGGTTGATTTGTGATTGCAAGGCTTTATACCTGGCTTTTTCCAATTCCCTGGTTGTTTTCATCTGCTCCAGTTCTTGGGAGTGTATCAGTTTCTCCAACTGGGCGTTTTGTTCGATCATATCCAGTCGCTCACGCAGGCTCTGCTTCATTTGGTTCAGGTTCTGTTCTAGATAAACCAATTCCTCGGGACCCTCAAGAGGAATTGGAGGGCCATCAAAATTACCATGGTAGATCTGGTCTGCGGTCTCGACCATGGTATTTACAGGACGTACCAGTCGCATGGTCATCTTGTAGACCAGGATGCTATACCCCAGGGCAATGAGAATAAAGAGGAATACGGAGAAAGTCCTGTATTGGGAAACCTGATTTTGGGCCTTTGCCATCCAGGTTGCATCGGCTTCCACCTCGAACGAAAGATATTTATTGAAAGAGTAATCCTGAAGATAGGGATATACCTTGTCACCTGTATAATAAATACTGAAATACTCCTTGGATTGAACCTGTGGATCCAGGTTTTCCATCTGTTCAAGGGAGTGCGAGATGAAGTCGAGCCCATTGTCCATTCCCCGGTAAAGGAAATAAAGTTTTGGATTTTCTTCGTAGGAGACTTTCAGTCGATACAAGGAAATATCGATTTCTCTGTTGAGTATGGCAAAATCCCCAAGGATTTTCTCTCGTTTTTCCCTACTGGAGGTTTCCCCAAATTGGTGATAGAGGGTTCTGCTTTCGATTAATTGATTGGTCAAGAGGTTGATTGCCTGATATTGGTTTGTCCTGGTTTGCATATCGCCAAGCAGGGAAAAAATGGAACTAAAAAGGATAATGACCAATATAAGGATAACGCAGAGCATGGCAAGATTATAGGAAAGCAGCCAACTTCTGAGTTTCCTTGGTTGTCGTTTTTGTCTTGGAGATCCCTGATTTTCCATTTCGCTTAAGTATAGCATGGCTTTGGAAGAATATGGGTAAGTGGATATGAAATGCAAGTGACACCGATGAACAATTTAGCTTACTGTTAATTTGTCAGACGTATAATACATTGATGATCAATCAAAATAGTTTTCCCTTTTTGGCCCAGACCAGTAGTACAAATAGAAAAAAAATGGTTATTTTTTCCATTTTTTCTGGCTTTGATTTAAAAAAATCATCCCTCATACTACTACTAAATCCAATATTTCGTTCCTTAAGGAGGAACTCATGAAGAAAGTATTATTAGCTGTTTTGTTGCTTTCCCTTCTCATGGCTCCCGTTTTTGCAAACGGTCAGACTGAAGGTACTGCTGCTGCTCCGAAGCAGGTTGTTCTCCGCTTGGCTGACAATCAGCCTCTTGGTTATCCTACCGTTCTCGGTGACGAGGCTTTTGCCCGTTTGGTCGGTGAATATTCCAATGACCGAATCAAAGTAGAAGTATATCCTCAGGCTCAGCTTGCTGACGAGAAGAGTGCTATCGAACAGGTTCAGTTCGGTGGAATTGACTTCACCCGTGTTTCCATTTCTCCCTTGGCTTCCTTCCAGCCTTTGCTCAATGCTCTCCAGATGCCGTATCTCTATAGGGATGCCGATCACATGTGGAAAGTACTCAATGGCGAAATTGGCCAGTACTTCCTTGATTCAATGAGTGACAAGGGCTTTGTCGGTCTCGTATATTACGATTCAGGTGCCCGTTCCTTCTATAACACCAAGAAACCTATCTATACTGTTGCCGACCTCAAGGGCATGAAGATTCGTGTTCAGGAATCTGCCTTGATGATGGGCTTGGTACAGGCTCTCGGTGCTGTTCCTACCCCGATGTCCTATGGTGATGTATACAGTGCTCTCCAGACTGGCGTTATCGACGGTGCAGAGAACAACTGGCCTTCCTATGATTCTTCCTCACATTATGAAGTTGCCAAGTTCTATTCAATTGATCAGCATACCAGGGTTCCTGAGATGATCATTGCTTCCAAGATCTCCATGGACAAGCTTTCTGCCGACGATCAGGCCATCATCAAGAAGGCTGCAAAAGAGTCACAGGCTGTTGAAGTGGCTGCATGGGCTGATTACGAGAAGAAATCTGAAGCCAAGGTTCGTGCCGCAGGTTGCCAGATCAATACCATCACCGATCAGGCTGAGTTTGCTTCCGCAATGGCTCCTCTCTATCAGAGTCAGCTGAATGCCGATCAACAAGCTTGGGTTGCCAAGATCAAGGCTGTAAAATAACTTTTGCATTGATTTGCATTGTAGGTGGGGTTTCCTTCGAAACCCCACGCTTTTTGATATTTATCCTACTGGAGGTATCCCATGGAGCAGTTCAAAAAAATACTTGACTCCGTTTTTGAATGGGTTCTCAAACTGGCCATGGTGTTGTTGCTCGCGATGGTTGTCATCGTATTCCTCAACGTGGTGTTGCGTTACGGTTTCAAGTCCGGCATCCATTGGTCCGAAGAGATTTCCCTGGTCATTGTCATTTGGTTTACGTTTATCGCCATGGCTCTTGGTGTAAAGGAAAACCTCCATATCAATGTGAATATTTTGCCGAGAAAGCTTCCCAAGAAGTTTTTTCTGGTTCTCGATGTAGCTAAGGATCTTCTGGAGATCCTCATAGGTTGCATCATGTTTTACTATGGTTGGAAACTGACGGTAAATGGTGCCAGATCATTTTTGCCTGCGACGCACATATCCAATGCAGTGAACTATCTTGTCCTGCCTGTTTCCGGTGTGTTTATCGTCGCCTATGCGATAGTCTACCTGTATGCAGACTTCAAGCAGTTCAAGGGAGGGGCAACCAAATGAATACAAGCCTAGCCTCGTTTATTCTGGTTGGTTCGTTTATTTTCATGCTTGTCATGAAATTTCCGATAACCTTTTCCCTGTTCTTGTCCTCTGTTTTCACTGCTATATTCTTGCATATACCAATGATGTCCATTGTCCAGAGACTGGTAAGCGGCGTGAATTCCTTTTCGTTGTTGGCCATCCCTTTCTTCATCCTATCCGGCGAGATCATGAGCCAGGGAGGAATCTCGAGAAGATTGGTGGGATTCGCCAATGCCCTTATCGGCCGTTTTCGTGGTGGTTTGGCCCAGGTCAACATCCTTGCCTCGATGTTCTTTGGAGGAATTTCAGGATCTGCAGTAGCAGATGTTTCCTCAATCGGGGCGATGCTCATTCCTATGATGATCGATGATGGGTATGATCCTGACTTTGCGGTTGCCGTTACGGTTACCTCTGCTTGTGAGGGAATCCTCATTCCCCCCAGTCACAATATGATTATCTTTGCCATGGCCGCAGGTGGTGGTGTGTCAGTCGGAAAATTATTCCTTGGCGGATTGCTTCCTGGAGTCGGACTTGGCCTGCTGTTGATGATTCCTACAGGTATCATTGCGTATAAACGCGGGTATCCCAAGGAAAAACCCTATGGTTGGAGAAAGACTCTCAAGATTGCACGTGATGCAATTTTTGGCCTTTTTACCATCATCATCATTATGGGTGGAGTCATATCAGGCGTCTTTACGGCAACAGAGTCGGCTGCAATTGCCGCAGTCTATTCATTCTTGATAACCTTTTTCGTATATCGGGAAATTCCGCTCAAACAGATGGGCTCAATTTTGAGAAACTCCCTGAAGACTCTGGCAATGGTGATGAGCTTGATCGCCGCGGCAAGTGCTTTTGGGTACCTGATGGCATTCTTGCGTATCCCCCAGGCTGTCACCAACGGGCTTCTTTCCATTACGGACAACAGGATAGTGTTGCTGTTGATGATCAATTTGATGTTGCTGGTCCTTGGTTGTATCATGGATATGGCCCCGCTTATTATCATAACGACCCCAATTTTGTATCCTGTCCTGGTCGGTCATCTGGGAATGGACCCTGTTCAGTTCGGTATCATGTTGATCCTGAACCTGGCCATAGGCCTGACGACCCCTCCTGTGGGTTCTGCCTTGTTCGTCGGTTGTTCCATCGGAAAAATATCGATCGAGAAGGCTACAAAGGCTGTTTTGCCGTTCTACATCATGATGGTTGCCGACCTTATGTTGGTTACCTTCTGGGCTCCTCTTTCAATGTTCCTGCCGTCTTTGATGGCTTGACCTCTTCTCGATATCCTTTAGGGTATCGGAGCAAGGCTGTAAGGACTCGGTGTTCAACCGAGGCTTTGCAGCCTTCTTTGTTGTTTGCCTTATCGGTAATTGTTCTCTATATTTGTATAGTAGTATGCAAAAATGGAGGCTACGATGACGTTTACCTATCATATACCTACGAAGATTCTCTTCGGAAATGGACAACTATCACATTTACATGAACAAAATCTGCCAGGGAAAAAGGCTCTTGTCGTTATTTCCTCGGGAAAATCCATCCGAGCAAATGGTTATTTACAGAGAGTGGAGAATGAATTGAAAATGGCAGGAATCGATTCTGTCGTATTTGATAAAATACTTGCCAATCCTGTCAAGCGACATATCAGTGAAGGCGCTGCTTTTGCCAAAGCACAAGGCTGCGACTTTGTCATAGGTCTTGGAGGCGGAAGTACCATAGATTCAGCAAAGGCCATTGCCATAATGGCTACCAACGATGGTGATTTCTGGGATTATATCGGTGCCGGAACCGGAGGCAAAAAAGCCATTCCCGTCTGGCCCCTGCCAATTGTGGCCATAACTACAACTGCCGGAACCGGTACCGAGGCTGACCCTTGGCTGGTGATTACCAAGGAAGATACCAACGAAAAGATTGGCTCTGGTTACTTGGGTACGTTTCCTGTTCTCAGCATTGTCGACCCTGAATTGATGGTTACTGTTCCTTCCCATCTTACTGCCTATCAAGGCTTTGATGCCCTGTTCCATAGCACGGAGGGGTATATCAATGTTACAGCCAACACCCTCAGCGATATGTATTCCCTTGAGGCTATCAAGCTTATTTCCAGAAGTCTGGCACTCGCAGTGAAAGACGGAAAAAATATAAAGGCCAGGGAGGATGTAGCCCTTGGCAATACCTTGGCCGGAATGGTTGAGTCAACTTCAGGATGTATTTCGGAACATAGTCTGGAGCATGCCATGAGTGCCTATCATCCCAAACTACCACATGGGGCAGGGTTGATCATGATTAGTCGCGAATATTATTCGCACCTTGCTTCGGTCCATGCCTGCGATCAGAGGATGATTGACATGGCCAAGGCAATGGGTATGTCTCAGGCCAACAAACCGATGGACTTTGTCGAAGCCTTGGTCAACCTGCAAAAAGCATGTCAGGTCGATGCTCTCAGGATGTCGGATTATCAGATAACCAAAGAGGAACTTCCTACAATGGTTACCAATGCCAGGGAGAATATGGGAGGCCTTTTCTCTGTAGATCCTACAGTCTTGTCAGATGAGGATTGCCTGAATATCTATACCCGTTCCTTTGCCTAGAAATACGGCAAATTCCGCACAGATTCCCTTGTCTCCTCAAAATGGAGATGGGGGAATTTTTTTGCTATTGGTAAAAGAAAGAAATTTTGCAATGGAACCACTTTTTTGTGATTTGTGTGAATTTGCACAAATATAATCTAAAAAACAAAATATGTTCGAATATACGCGTATAAATGTTAGATAACGACCAAATTAATTTCACATAATAGTCCAGAAGACTTGAATTCGCGAATTCTTGTTCAAAACATGAATTATTGACAATGGTAAAATATTTGATCCAAATCTTTGATAAAGTAAAACAATTTTTACAAAATTGGTCATATATTGATTTTTTCCAGTAATTATTACTGAAATTCATTCTGTTTGTTTCCATGTTGGGTTCGCCTCTTTCTATAAATCTCCCTTCAATTTTCGGCAAAATGCTTTCATTGACAGATGATCGTTCCTACGCAATAAGTTATAGGCATGGTGTGCGAAGTCGAACAAATTGGAGTGAGGCATTATGAATACTCGACAACAATTAATTCTAGAATTATTGGAACAGGATGGGTTTGTTTCTGTTACAGACCTGTCCAGTCGCCTTCAAGTTTCAGAGATGACAATCAGACGTGACCTTCAACCACTTGAGGAAAAACTTCTTATTCGAAGAGTTCATGGTGGTGCCATGGCAATTAATAAATGCATACAGGAACCTCAATTTGATTTGCGTGCTTCCAGTTCCCTGGAAGCAAAGCAGACAATAGCCCATCTTGCCGCTTCCCTTGTCAAGGAGGGAACCACCATTGCCCTTGATAGCGGAACTACTGCCTTGGCTTTGGTTCGAAGCCTGACGGACTATCAAGAACTGACAATCATTACCGCAAATCTTCGTGTAATGAATTTTTGCCTTAATCATAGCAATCTCAAGGTAATTGTGCCTGGTGGTGTATTGCGGCCTGGTGAGGGATCCTTGATTGGGAATTATACCCTTGAATTCTTGAAGAATATCCATGTTGATCAGTTCTTCATGGGGATTGGGGGTATCGACAGTAAAGTTGGAGTGACTGAATACAATGCCGAGGATGCGGCAGTGAAAAAGATTCTCGTAGAAAACTCGCACCAAGTAATTGCCTTGGCCGATTATTCGAAGTTCAACAAGATAACGTTTGCGAAAATATGTGATTTGGAAGTATTGGATATTGTTGTTACTGATGGGAAAGTACCGGAACCGCTTCGCGAATCCTTTCATCAACAAGGAATAACAGTAATTCAACCCAAATGATTGGCAATTGTGGAGGAAACATGAGTAAAGAATGGTTGAAAGAAGCATATGGGACAGCAAAACCCATTATTGCAATGTGTCATCTGGACGCTCTTCCCGGAGATCCCAAGTATGATACAGAAAAGGGAATGGGGTGGGTCATTGAAAGAGCCTTGAAGAATTTGCATGCACTGCAGGATGGGGGTGTCGATGCTGTCATGTTTTCCAATGAATTCAGTCTTCCCTATTTGACCAAAGTGGATGCCATTACCATTGCCGCAATGGCAAGGATAATTGGGGAGATCAGATCGGAGATTTCAATACCGTATGGAGTGAATGTGCTATGGGATGCAAAGGCAAGCGTTGAACTAGCCGTTGTTACCGGTGCAACCTTTGTACGGGAAATATTCAGTGGGGTCTATGCAAGCGATTTTGGTCTTTGGGATACCAACTACGGGAATGTTTCCCGCCGAAGGCATGATATTGGGGGAGACTCAGTAAAACTGATGTTCAATATTTATCCTGAAGCAAGTGTATATCTGGGAAACAGGGATTTGGTGGATATTGCAAAAACAACGGTTTTCAATGATCAACCGGATATTTTATGTGTTTCGGGAAGAACTGCCGGAGCTGAAACCTCTTCCGATTTACTTAGTCTGGTCGCCAACGCCGTTCCTGAAACCCCCGTTTTTGCAAATACCGGATGTACTGCGGATTCCATTGCATCAAAACTGGCGGTTGTTGATGGTGCCGTTGTTGGTTCGGCATTCAAGGTTGCCAATGATTTTTATGAAATGGTCGATAAGGAAAAAGTATTGAGATTCATGGATGCCGTCAGGGCATTTAGAAAATAAGGTCTTTAGGAGATGAGAAAATGAGAAAAAAGTTCTGTTTTATTGTCCTCATGGTTCTGTTGTTTTCTGTATCACTTTTCGCAAATGGCGCAAAAGAACCCTCTGAAGTGAAAAATGAAAAGACAACGGTTGCAGTTGTTCTTCCCAGTCCCCTTGGGGATCGTTCATTCTGTGACAGCGCCGCTATGGGGGTTGACCGGGCAAACAAGGAATTGCCGGTAAAAGTCGACCTGATCGAAACCCAAGGTGTCCATGAACATGAGACGGCCATGCGCAGTGTAATCAATAAAGGATATGACTTGATTCTTGGAGTTGGCCTGGATACTCAGATGATGCTTGACCTGGCAACAGAATATCCGGACCAGATGTTTGGATCTCCCAGTGAGTTATATGCAGATAAACTTCCGGCAAATCTTGCTTCCTTGTTGATCAATGTCAATAAATCGAGTTTTCTGGCTGGTGTCGCAAGTGGAATGCTGACCAAGACGAATAAAATCGGTGTTGTCTGTGGAGGGGATGCTCCTGGTATCAATCAATTCTACTATGGCTTTAAGCAAGGTGTTCTTGCAGTCAACCCTGACTGTAAAGTATATGTAAACTACCTTGGTTTTGATTTCTCCAATCCAACACTTGGAAAAGAGAGCGCCATTGCCCTATATGATGAAGGTTGTGATATTTTGTATCAGGTTTGTGGGCTTTCTGGTGAAGGAGTGCTTGCCGCTGCAGCTGAAAGACATTTATTTGCCATTGGTGTAGATAACGTTCAAGATGATTTCTATCCGGGGACTATCATTACCTCTGTAATCAAGAGGGTTGATAATAGCACCTTTGATTTGATTGATGAATATGTAAAAGGAACGTTTAAAGGTGGTTTCCGTACCCTTGATATGGAAGATGGGGCAACTGGACTTTCCTGGGATATGGGAGTGACTACCTTTGCAGATAATGGACCTGCCGATATGGTAGCTAAACTTCCGGAAATCCAGAAAACCATTGCTGACTATCGCTCAAAAATTCTCAGTGGAGAATATAAAGTATATGATGCCCTGAGTGAACCCTTATGGGATTCCCTGAAGTAAGCTTTTCCCGTACCAAAAGCCCCATTCCGATCTGTTTGGAATGGGGTTGTTTCAAGAGGGAGTTCGCATGAAAGAAGTCATTAGGTTTGAAAATATTGATCGGTTCTATTCCGAATCAAACGTACAGGCAAATAACAAGGTGAGTTTTTCTGTTACCCAAGGAGAGATCCATGCAATTTGCGGGGAAAATGGAGCAGGCAAATCTACCCTTATGAACATTTTGTTTGGTTTGGAACAGGCTGATAGTGGCAGTATGTACGTAAAAGGGATTCCTGTTAATTTCAAGAATCCTGCTGAGGCAATAGAGACAGGCATTGGAATGGTCCATCAGCATTTTATGGTGGTAAATTCCTTTACTGTAGCCCAGAATGTTCTCTTGGGAATGGAAACCAATACATATGGATTGCTCAATCATCGCAAGGAAGTTGCCTTTGTTTCGGATTTATCCAAGAAATACCATTTGCCTATAGATCCAAATGCAATAACCGAGACCTTGCCGGTTGGTTTATTGCAACGTTTGGAAATTCTCAAGATGCTTGCCAGAAATGTCAGTATTCTCATTCTTGATGAGCCCACCGCAGTTTTGACGCCTTCCGAAGTTCAGGAATTCTTGAAAACTCTTAGGATTTTGGCAAGAGAGGGAACCACAATACTCTTTATCAGTCACAAATTGCAGGAAGTCCTGGATGTTTCAGACAGAATTACCGTAATGAGAAAGGGCAGTGTGATCGGGACAAGGGAAACTAGGAAGACCACTCTTGCGGAACTTGCAAACATGATGGTGGGAAGAGATGTCATTTTTCAGGTTCCCCGAAAAGAAGCCCATGTAGGGGCTATCGTCCTTTCTGTTGAAAATCTTGGATATCGAAATGGTAACGGAATTACAAAACTTGATTCAGTCTCTTTGCATATCTGTGCCGGTGAAATCTATGGGTTGGCCGGAGTAACCGGAAATGGGCAGGATGCTTTGGTCTCCTGCATCTGTGGAATGGTACAACCAACCTCAGGCAACGTGTGTTTGCAGGGAAAGGACATTTCCCGGTTATCGGTACAAAGCAGACGGAAAGAGGGAATTGCCCATGTCCCGGAAGACCGGATTGCTATGGGATTGAGTCCTCAATCCTCGGTTTCCGACAATGTCCTGCTTGGTTTTCAGGATAGAAAAGAATTTCGAAAAGGGTGTTTGCTCAATCCTGAAGTTTGTGAAGACCATGCGCAAAAAATTATTGATTCCTATTCCATCGCCGGTGCAACTGTCGATGGCCCTGTTGTCAAATTAAGTGGTGGGAATATGCAGAAAGTGGTTTTGGGACGTGAGTTGGCCACGCATCCAAAATTGTTGATAGTCAATCAACCTACAAGAGGCCTTGATGTGGGAAGCATTGAGTTTGTCCATAGGATGATTGTCGAACAGAGGGATTCTGGAGTCGCCATACTCTTGGTTTCAGTAGAACTTGAAGAAATCCTGTCGTTGAGCGACCGGGTAGGGGTAATGTTTTCAGGAAGATTGCAAGGTGAATTGCAAGGCCCACAAATCAATGAAAATACTATTGGCCTACTCATGGTGGGAGGCGTACTCGCAAATGAAAAATAATAAAGGCCTCAGAAGTAATGTCTTTGTCTCAATCACTGCAATTCTGTTGGGAATTGTTGCCTCGTTTCTGTTGATTGCCTTGACAGGAATTTCACCATTGAAAGCTTTTGGAGTTTTGCTTTCCGGTGCATTCGGAACCTCTGGCCGCGTAAGTCCCTTTTTGATAACCCTCGGTCAATCAACGCCCTTGATTCTCACGGGGCTTGCTGCAATGTATGGTTTCCGGGTCGGGGTCTTTTGTATTGCCCAGGAAGGTCAATATGTTTTCGGGGCAGTCATGGCAGCTTGGTTAGGTGTTCAGTTGCATCTTCCGCCTTATATCGAGGTACCCTGCATCTTCATTGCATCAATTGCTGCCGGAGGATTGTATGGTTTGATACCTGGCTTGCTAAAGGTCAAGTTAGGTGTCAATGAAATCATTTCATCCATAATGTTGAATAATATCGCAACCTTGGCTTTGGAATACCTGGTTGCTTTTCCCCTGCGCTCTGATGCCGGACAAAAAGCGCAATCCGCAGTCCTGGATCAGGCGCTCTGGTTACCGCAATTCGTAAAAGGATCGAGGTGGGGAGTTTCCTTTGTCATCGCAATCACGTTGGTTTTTCTTTCCTATATTTATATTTGGAAGACTCCTGGGGGATATGAGATGCGGATGGTTGGCAAGGCTCCCCTGTTTGCAAAATATGGTGGCATAAAATCTGACAGGGTTGTTCTTCGAACCATGTTTATTGGAGGAGGAATTGCTGGCTTGGCGGGGTGTATGGAAATACTGGGTAACTATCATAGAATCATGACTGGGTTCTCTTCTGGGTTGGGTTTTGATGGATTGAGTGTTGCAATGCTTGGAGGTTCACATCCTTTTGGTGTTCTCTTGGTTGCCATTCTTCTTGCCGGAATTAGGCAAGGTGCTCAATTGGGATTGCAAATCAATCTGAAAATTCCGCGAGAATTGGGAGGTGTCCTCATTGCACTTATCATTTTCTTTGTCGCAACCGAGAATATCTATAGACCCATGGTAGAGAGAATATATGATAAGGTATTTAATTTTTTTCATCGATTGAAAAAAAACTCCATAGGGAATGAGGAGTCAGTGAAATGAATACTTTTTTTGATTTTTTCACCATCAATCTTCTCAGTAGTTCCCTGAGACTTGCAACTCCTGTAATCTTGGCTGCCCTTGCCGCTGCACTGTGCAATAGAGCCGGTGTCTTGAACCTTGCAATAGAAGGAGAGATGCTTTGGGGTTCTTTCATTGCTATTGTGGCAACCTATTTATTTCGGAACCATACGGTATTGGGGGTTATGCACCCCGTACTGGCAACCTACCTGGGCGTTTTTGTAGCAATGATTTTTGGGGCTATGATGGGATGGTTTTTTGCTTGGTTGCATACCCGGTTTCGAGTTGATTTGGTTATTTTGTCCATTGCGATCAACATGCTTGCAAGTGAAACAACTGTATACCTGATGAGGGTTCTTTTCCATCAGTCAGGTACTTGGTCTGATCCGAGTATTGTACAACTGCCTTCTTATTCCCTTCCCTTGATTTCAAGGATTCCGATGCTCGGAAAACTTTTTTCCGGGTACAATATTATTGTGTATGCAACGTGGGTGTTGGCCATTATCATGGTGATACTATTCAGCAAGACAAAATATGGAAGGTATCTCAAGGCAGTAGGGGAAAATCCAGAAGCAGCAAGATCTGTTGGAATATCCGTAAAAAAGGTTCAATATTCTGCCTTGATACTCAGTGGTTCCATGGCTTGTCTGGGCGGCGCCTTTCTTTCCGTAGGTCATTTGACCTTGTTTACACGGGATATGAGTAGTGGCAGAGGCTGGCTGGGAAATGCAGCTGCCCTATTTGGATTCAATAATCCTGGAGGATCTTTCTTTGCTGGCTTGTTCTTTGGAATTGCGGATGCAGTTGCCCTTCGGTTGCAAAACGTAACAAAGATTCCCCCCTATGTGATTCAGATCCTGCCATATTTCTTGACCCTGGTTATTCTTGGCTTGGTTTCTTATAAGGCAAAATTGCAGAAAAGCCGCAATTCACTTCACTAATGATTAAAAGAGGAGGGCGGTATGCCTGAAAAGATGATTCTTGAAGCAAAATATGTTTTGACAATGGATTCTGATTACCACATCTATAGTCCTGGCTTTGTAGTGGTTCAAGATGAACGAATACTTGCTGTTGGCGAAGGTTCCTATCCAGCCGAGCCTAGTGATGAAGTTGTACAATTGGGAAACAAGCTCCTTATGCCTGGTTTGGTAAATTGCCATAACCATACTCCAATGATTCTGACTAGGGGAATGTGCGAAGGGGTTTCTCTCTTTACCATGGATGGGTTTATCAATACGCTCAGGCGTTATGAATCCTTTGCCGATGAAAAAATGGCAAGTCTTACCACTCCCATTTCCTGTGCGGAAATGATCCGCACGGGAACCACGTGCTTTGCCGATCAATATTTTTACACGGACAAAATTTATGAACAAGTGAAGAAATCGGGCCTTCGTGGAGTTCTTGCCTATGGAATCGTTGAACTGGGCGATGCTGTCTCTCGTGAACGTGAACTTTCTCGGTGTGAATCCTTTCTTGAAATGGCACAAGGAAATACCCGTGTTTCCGGTTGGGTGGGGCCGCATGCCTTTTTTGTTGACAATAGTCTTGAGCTTATTCAACGCGAGATTGCCCTGGCCAAGAAGTACAATGCTGGATTTCATATTCATTTTGCCACCAGTAATGAGGAGAACGATTATTGCCTGCCTCATTTTGGTTGTTCTGCTGCCAAGAAGATGGAAGAGCTTGGGATTTTGGAAATACCTATCCTTGCTGCCCATTCCATTACCATCGACCAAGAGGATATTGAACTGCTTGCAAAGTATCCTTTTTACCCGGTCATGGCCCCCTCAGCGGCGATGAGAAGTGGTTTTCCTGCAGCTCCGGTCAAAGCTATGCGGTCAGCAGGCCTGAATGTCGTGTTGGGAACGGACAATGTCTGCAATAGCAATAGCTATGATATGTTCGGGGAAATGGGAACTGCCGGTAAACTGATCATCCACCGGGAACAAGATGTACAGGCAATCACGCCGAAGGATTTGGTAACCATGGCCACTTTGGGTGGGGCCAAGGCTCTTGGAAAAGGATCCGAGATTGGTTCTTTGGAAATGGGCAAGATGGCTGATATCATTGCCCTGGATACGAGCGATATTGGATGGGGACCTTTCTGTGGCCAAGATTTCTATACCCAATTGGTTTATTCAGTTTCCGGGATGAGTGTGACTCATACCATGGTTGACGGAGTTTGGCTGATGAAAGAAAAACTTCTCCAGACCCTTGATATGGAAGAGTGTTCAAAAAACCTTGAAATTGCAACCTCGACCCTGCTTGAAAGAATGGCCGACTAAATGTTACAGATGAATCGATAGGGGGAATGATGATTGAAACGGATGAAGCGTTGTCGTTGGGAATTGATGTCGGCACAACTGCAATAAAAATGATAGTGGTTTCCTCAACTGGAGAAATTAAGGGAACCTGGACCAAAACCCATGATCTTTTAAGTCCTCATCCCGGATTTGCTGAGGAAGATCCTGCAGTTTGGGAAAAAAATGTATATGCCTTACTTCATGAGGTAACCCAAGAAGTTGAACCAGGAGCTATAAAGGCCATTGGGGTAACGGGAATGGTCCCAGCCTTGATTGCACTAGATAACGACTTGAAGCCACTCATGAATTCAATTCAACAAAATGACATCCGGTCGGAACGGGAAATCAAGGAATTGGAAGCTCAAATCGATCCTGATTGGTTTTTCTCCAAAACG
This sequence comes from uncultured Sphaerochaeta sp., assembly GCF_963676625.2. Taxonomy (GTDB): domain Bacteria; phylum Spirochaetota; class Spirochaetia; order Sphaerochaetales; family Sphaerochaetaceae; genus Sphaerochaeta. Next base: position 403,621 of record NZ_CAXXYB010000004.1, on the reverse strand, counting down.
GGAAATAAGGTCAATCAACAACACCTCTTTCCCAAACTTCTCTGGATATCTCGAAATCGTCCTGAAGTATTTGCCAAGATTCAGTTCATCCTTGGTTCGTATGATTATATTGCGTATTTATTGACAGGGATTGTCCAGGTTGAACATAACTGGGCGCTGGAAAGTGGCATGTGGGATATAAAGGAAGCTTGTTGGTTGCACGCATTGTTTCCTCTTGCCGGTATCGAACGGAGCTGGCTTCCCCCTGTTTCTCAAACAACTGATATAGTAGGAATGACTACAAAGAAGCTTGAAGAACTCACTGGTTTACAGGCAGGAATTCCTGTTATTGCCGGTACTGCAGACCATATTGCCTCTTCGTATTGTACAGGAGCAAGAAAACCGGGGGACTTGGTTCTCAAACTTGGAGGAGCGGGAGATATCCTGCTTGCCTTGGATTTCTTGGTTACTGATAACAGACTCTTCATTGACTATGGATGTAGTAGAGACGTTCCTTTTTTACTCAATGGTTGTACTGCCAGTAGCGGTTCAATGCTCAAATGGTTCCAGAATGAATTTTCATTTACGGATTTTTTGGAAATGGATAAAATGGCGGAATTCGTCACTCCTGGATCTGAAGGAGTTGTGATATTACCCTATTTTTTAGGAGAAAAGACGCCTCTTTTTGATGTCAATGCAAAAGGTGTAATCTATGGATTGTCCCTTTCCCATACGAAAGCCCATGTCTACAGGGCGATGCTTGAAGCGGTTGCCTTTAGTTTTCGCCATCACATCGAGGTGTTTTCAGAGTTGAATCTACCTATCAAGAGAGTCTTCATTACAAACGGGGGCTCAAAGAGTATGTTATGGCGGTCAATTATGGCTGATGTCATTGGATATGATCTGCAGTATGTGAAACACAACCCGGGATCCTGTCTTGGTGCTTCCTTGCTTGCTGGTATTGGATGCGGGATCATGGAGGAAAAAATTGCCGATTGCTTTATGGATGATCTGCTTGATATCCCCTATAACCCAGAAAATCACTTACTCTATGAACGTCCGTATGAAATATACAGGCACCTCTATGAAGCTTTGAAACCTATAACTATTGGTTTGTTATAGATATATTTTATTTTTTTGTTATTATATAAACAAATATCAGTAAATGATTGCATCAATACAATAAAATCTTTGTTTGAACCACAGGGAAACAGAAAGAAGGTCCATATGATTAGTAGCAACTGATATCCCTAACGATTCAATGTCTTGATTAGAAATATCAACACATTCGGTATAATTATTGATTTTGAGAAAAAAGAACGCACTTAGAATTCCCACTCGTTTATTTCCATCATAAAAAATATGCTCTTGAATTATCTTGGTACAATAAAATGCAGCTTTATCATAAATCGAGGGATATCGAGGTTCTCCGAAAACTTCTAGATTTACAGATTCAACAATATATTTCAAATCACCAAGCAAACAACCGAGAGAAAACAAATCACCACCATGATGTTCAATGGTGGCAATTTGCAATTTAATAATCTCGTCTTCTGTAAGAAATCTGAGCACTGAAAAATCCTGGGCTATTTTGCGAGGCTAACCCATGCCTGCTGATATTTTGTAAAAATCTCAGCCATGACTGTCTGATCCTCCAATTCTGAACTATCCACTGAATGAGGATTTACACTGAAATTATAATATGGCAAATCTTTTACTGTAATTTCTACACCAGTCAGAGTCACACTCTGATCCTGACTTCTAAGCTCCTGTAACCTTATATTTCCCATTTTCTAATTTCTCCATTAGTTCTTGCCGTCGAATCCATTGAAACCCATGAAATGGGGTTATCAACGCAACATCAATATTCCCTCCCACTGTCTGAATAGTTCTTCCAAATCTTTGGAATTTACTAGTAGTATCAATAAGGAATGTACTTAAGTCTATTGCATCTTGGAGAGAAAGTAAAGGATATCTAATCTTGTCTCGAGAATTCTCCCCCATTTGGAAAAATTTTCGCATTATGTCATTTTCACCGCTCCCCGTGCATCCTATATCAGCATGACGAATTTTCTCTGAATTCTTTCCGAGATGTAATTCGTATGTAACACCTTCTTGTAGATCTGTACCATCGGGATTATCCTCAAATCCATCCAAATGAAATCCAATTGGAGCCCAGTCTTTTGGTGCATTTGTTTTATAGTCTTGAAAATTCTTCTCGAGCTCCATCATAAAATATTCTATGATAATATCAGCAGTCTCAGATAATGTCTTATCTTTCAATTTACCTGTCTTTTGCAGTAGTTGTATATGATAATAGATGCTTTTATTTGACAATACACCCAAACCAAAAAAAGATAGCGCATATTTATCATCAATGCTTATCAATTTCTGAGTATAGGATGAAGCAGAAAATGGAATATTGAATGAAGTATGGGGCATTTTTAACTTATCCCCTGGAATAATCGTATGGCATTTAGGACAGCTTAATGTCATTCCTTTGAAACTAATATCTATGCCTTGATGACCAGTTGCTAAACTATCGGCAGCGATGACTAATCCATCAGGAACACGTAACGAAACTATTAGACTCATAATTTTTCTCCTCATACAAAGCTTTTCAGATTTTGTATACTACTTTTCCACTATTTCAATGTTCCGAACAGCGGAACTCTCTGAATTAACAATACCAAATTAAACTGGACGTTTCCATATACCGCTCTTCCCTTCTTATTTTCAAATTTACCAACGAATCTATATAAAAGGTCCATCTTACCCATCAGAAATCACCTTTACTCGTTTTACTGTTTGTAGTTTTCTTTCCACATGTTGAAATCGTAAATTATGCCAGAACGGACTGTTTGTTAGTGTCCTCTTCATTTGACAACGACAGAATCATAGTTTCAACTGTTGAAAAATTTCGTGAAGGAACCTTACATAATTTATCAGCCACTCTTATTCCCCGCAGAGGATATTGAGACGTCCGTGAATTTTTATCTGTTAAAAGATACTCAATTGAGGTATTGCTCATTTTTGCAAGAATATATGCATTTAATATTTTTAGTAATCGTGCAGCAGATCGTTGATTCTTTATCAACGGGTAATTAAGTCCAGCCTTTTTAGCCAAAACTTTGAGACTTTCATATTGGTTCAAATTCTCAATTCTTTTCCAGAACTGATATCCCTGCATTTCTTTTTCCATATTTAGGAGTATAAGCCCACACAAACAAAAGTTAAATAAATTTGACTAAAAATGGTTAACAAGTTAAATATATGTAAATATTGATCTGAACCCTAAAAATGAAAAAAATGGACGTTGCAGTGGCGAAATCTGGAAAATTTCAGAAAGCTTGACTCCGAGAAGCAGTCATTGAGAAAATCAATAAAGGAAACACCTATTTTCCTATAGTTCAGCAATGACGGAAGCAAAAAAGCCAAACAAACGAGAAGAGGAGGTTTCTAATGGAAATACCTACTAAGGAAGATCTAGACAGAGTGGAGCAAAAACTTGATCTGTTGTTTACAAAACAGGAAATTCAGATTATTCCTACAGCTGCTGTTAACTTGCATTTTATAGAATATAATCCCTCCTCCTTCCCATGGAGATGGGGGAATTTTTTTCTTCAAGGGGAGAACATTCAATATTCATGATAATTACATCTTTTTTACTTGCCTAGGAGGATACGTTTTTAGTACTATACTGAATATTATTACTATTAATAATTAATCATGTTAATAATTAAGGATGCAATTAAATGGATGTTGTCTTAAAGGAAGAGTTGATTGCTGCCATGCACCGGTTAAAGAAAGTGGGCAGAAATTTTCCTCCTGATATTGGACTGAATATGGGTGAATTCTTCGTATTGGATAGAATAGGAAAGGATGTCTCTTGCTCTGGATCTGATATTGCTGATTCTGAGATGCAGAACCATCCGCATTTTACAAAACCTGCAGTATCCCAGATGCTCAATTCCTTGGAGAAAAAAGGATATATCGGCAGGGAAATAGATAAAAATGACCGCAGAAAAATTGTGGTGACTCTTACAGAGGAAGGAAAAGATATCCTAAAGAAGGCTAAATGTTTTTTCAATGATCGGATGGACTTTACCATAGCTCGCTTTGGTGAGGCTAATACTCGACAGTTGATTTCCCTGGTAAGCCTTTTGACCGATATCTCTGAAGAACTGAAGGATCTTCCCCTTCAGGAATTTGAGAAGGAAATACATCTTGACTAAATTGTCCCGGTATTTGAAACCGTTTTTGTTTGGCTTGGTCCTGACCATAGCCACTTTGTTTGTGCAGGCCATTTGTGAATTGAATCTGCCCAATTATATGTCTGACATCGTAAACGTAGGTATCCAGCAAAATGGGATCGTCGATGCATCTCCCCTTGCCTTGAGCCAGAAGGCAATGACGCTTATTACTACGTTCATGGATGATAACGAAAAAACCCTGGTCAATACGAGTTATTCGTTGGTAGCTGCCGATACTAATGAATATCCCAAGGCAACTGACAAGATTTTTGTACGAACTTCCCTGACGAGTAGCGATCTGCAAGCGCTTGATACGGCCTTTGGGACAGCAACCTGGACCATGATCAATAGCCTGAAGGCAATGGAAAGTCAGGCTGGCACTACTGCCAATATGAGTATTGATACGAAATCCATGGATATAGCCAAGTTATACCAAGCGCAACCAATGTTGGATCGACTTCCAGCCGATGTCATACAAACTGCCCACCAAGAGGCACTTTCCAACAATGCCTCGATACTCAAGCAAAGTGGCATAATGTTTTCAAGGCTCTTTCTTACTGAGCTTGGTGCTGATATCTCGTCAGTCCAGTCCTCCTACATCCTGGGAATAGGATTCAGGATGTTGCTCATAGCCCTCTTGGGTGGAGTAGCGACAGTATTGGTAAGTTTTCTCTCATCCCGAATTGCCGCAGGCATTGCAAAGAATCTGCGCAAGGATGTGTTTGAGAAGATTGAGAGTTTTTCCAGCAATGAATTCGACAAATTTTCCTCTGCGTCCCTTATTACCCGTTGCACCAATGATATAACCCAGATACAACGATTTTTTATGATGGGAATCCGAATGATCTGCTATGCCCCGATCATGGGCATAGGTGGAGTCCTCATGGCATTGGGAAAATCGGCATCGATGGGTTGGATCATCGCTGTTGCCTGTCTTGTCCTTATTGGAGTGATCATGATACTGATGGCCATTGTCATGCCAAAATTCAAGGCCATCCAAAAATTTGTTGATAGACTGAATCTGGTATCCCGTGAGAATCTTACCGGGTTGATGGTAATCCGTGCCTTCGGAACCCAGAATTATGAGAAGAAACGTTTCGAGCTCGCCAATGATGATCTTACGGACACTACGCTCTTTGTAAACAGGATCATGTCCCTGATGATGCCCGTGATGACTCTGGTAATGAGTGGTGTCTCGCTGGCAATTGTATGGGTTGGTGCACATCAGATAGCCAATTCCGTATTGCAGGTCGGTGATATGATGGCCTTCATGCAGTATGCCATGCAAATCATCATGTCCTTCTTGATGCTTTCGGTCATGTTCATTCTGGCCCCACGGGCTGCAGTTTCTGCTTCCCGTATCTCCGAGGTACTGACAACAGAGAATTCCATCATCGATCCCAAGGATCCAAAGAATTTTGATTCGACCAGAAAGGGCTTGGTTGAATTCAGAAATGTTTCCTTTCGATATCATGGAGCTGAAGAGAATGCCCTTGAGGATGTTTCCTTTATTGCTGAACCAGGAAAAACGACGGCCATCATTGGGTCCACTGGTTCGGGAAAATCGACGATCGCGAATATGGTCATGCGGTTCTATGATGTTACCGCGGGAAGTATTTTGGTCGATGGTGTAGACATCAGGCAAGTACGACAGAAGGACTTGCGAGAGAGGATAGGGTATGTTCCCCAAAAAGGTGTATTGCTTTCGGGCACTATTGCCTCCAACCTCACGTATGGAAAAAAGGATGCTACCCAACAAGAAATTGAAACGGTTGCCAGGGTAGCCCAGGCTTCTGAATTCATTACTGAAAAAGAAGAGGGCTTTGAATCAAGTATATCCCAGGGAGGATCGAATGTTTCTGGAGGTCAGAAGCAAAGGCTTTCCATAGCCAGAGCCTTGATCAAGAATCCCGAGATACTCATTTTTGACGATAGTTTTTCCGCCTTGGATTTCAAGACCGATATGCAGCTTCGCAAAGCTCTCAAGGAACATACTTCAGAGAGCACCGTTATTTTAGTTGCCCAACGTGTAAGCACCATCATGAAGGCTGAGCAGATTCTTGTACTGGATGAAGGCAAAATCGTTGGACGCGGGACTCATGCCGAATTACTGGAAACTTGCCCACAGTATTTTGAAATTGCGTCTTCGCAACTTTCAGAGGAAGAACTTGCATGAGTCAGAATTCAAATGAACCAAAAATGAAACCCCAGAGGGGTCCTATGGGTGGCCCGGGTATGCATGGCATGATGGCAGGAGAAAAAGCCAAGAATTTTACTGGCTCGATGTCCAAATTGATCAATTATCTTGGTAAGTATTCCTGGACGATACTGTTTGTGTGGATCCTTGCCATTATTTCCACCGTGTTCACGATTCTTGGACCAAAGATGCTGGGGCAGGCAACAGATGTCCTGTTCACCGGTATCATGGCAAAGATTGGTGGAAGCGGAAACATTGATTTTACCAGGATTGGACAAATACTCCTTTATTTGATTGGCCTCTATGTCTTCAGTGCCCTTTTCATGTATCTGCAGGGATTTGTGATGAGTGGTGTTACTGCCAAGGTAACTTTTCGGCTTAGAAACAACATCAGTGAAAAGATGCACCGTCTTCCCCTGGGTTACTATGACAAGACCTCCAATGGGGACGTCTTGAGTAGAATAACCAACGATGTCGATACGATAAGCCAGACCATGAACCAGAGTATGACGCAAATCATCACTTCGGTGACCTCGATCATTGGTATTGTCATCATGATGTTCTCGATTAGCTGGCATCTGACCTTGGTTTCTTTGTGTGTCATTCCGATTTCTTTTATTGTAGTGATGATCATCATCAAGAAATCGCAGAAACACTTCAAGAATCAACAAAAATTTCTTGGGAAGGTGAATGGACACGTAGAGGAGATGCTAGGTGGCCATACAGTGGTCAAGGCTTTCAACGGAGAGGAGGATTCTGCAAGAATCTTTGGCGAATATAACGAAGCCTTGTATCATTCTGCCTGGAAATCAAATTTCCTTTCTGGCTTGATGATGCCGATCATAAACTTTATCGGAAACCTTTCGTATGTTGCCATCTGTATCTTTGGCGGGTATCTTGCCATAAACGGTGCCATAACGGTAGGGGGAATTCAAGCCTTCATCCAATATGTTCGTTCATTCAACCAGCCAATTTCCCAGGTTGCCAACATATCCAACATTCTCCAGCAGACTGCCGCGGCAGCGGAGAGGGTTTTTGAGTTTCTGGAAGAAGGTGAAGAGATCCATGAAGCTGAGAATGCCTTGTCGATCAAGCGCAACAACTCCGATACTGATTCTGTCAATACAGTAGAAGTCGATGGCAATATTTGCTTTGACAAGGTTAGCTTTGGCTATAATCCGGATAAGACGATCATCCATGATTTCAGTGCATGCATTAAACCTGGACAGAAGATTGCCATCGTAGGTCCTACCGGTGCGGGAAAGACAACCATGGTCAAGTTGCTGATGCGTTATTATGATGTAGGAACTGGGGCAATCCTTCTTGATGGTCGAAATATAAATGATTTCAAGAGAAGTGAACTTCGTTCGTTGTTTGGAATGGTCTTGCAGGATACTTGGTTGTATAATGGGACTATCGCGGACAATATCCGTTATGGCAAGCTTGAGGCTTCTGATGAAGAGGTCAAGCAAGCAGCTATTGCCGCACAAGTAGACCATTTTGTGCGAACCTTGCCTGATGGCTATTCCCAGGTCCTTAATGAGGAAGCCAATAATATTTCCCAGGGGCAGAAGCAATTGCTTACGATTGCCAGGGCTATTTTGGCAGATCCGAAGATTCTGATTCTTGATGAAGCGACAAGTAGTGTCGATACCAGAACCGAGATATTGATCCAAAAGGCGATGGATACCCTTATGGAGAATCGGACGAGTTTTGTCATTGCCCATCGCTTGTCGACCATTCGCAATGCAGATTTGATTCTTGTCATGAAGGATGGCGATATCGTTGAACAGGGAACGCATCTTGAGCTTCTTGCAAAGAATGGGTTCTATGCAGACTTGTATAATAGCCAGTTTGAGAAAGTAGTTTAATATAAGGAAGGATAACATGCAGAAATTACCGCAAGTAGTATTGGAAGCTTGGGCAAACAGAGATGGGGCAGTAGTTTTTACTACTACAAATGGGCTAGGAATGCCCAACAGCATTTATGCCACCTGTGTTGGTTTGTATCAAGAGAGCCAGATTGTCATTGCCAATAACTATTTTTTGAAAACAAAAGAGAATATTGAGAAAGGTAGCAAGGCCACGCTTTTGTTCATCACCAAGGAGGGCAAATCCTACCAGATCAAGGGGAGCCTGGAATACTGTACTGAAGGAGATTATTTTGATTTCATGAAAAGCTGGAATCCGAAAAAACATCCTGGACATGGAGCTACGGTCCTCAAGACAGAGGAAATTTATTCTGGAAGTGAACGACTTCTGTAAACAATCGAAATAAACAAACAATACAAGGATGGCCATTCTGGAGTTTTTCCAAAACGGCCATCCTTGTATGTTTTTCAACTTTTTAATTATTCGAAGACGAAACAGGAACGGAAGTTCCTTCATGTAGAAGATCCCAGGCACCTACCACATGCTCAGCTATCTGGAATTGCAGGTTTCGGGCTTTTGACATTGCTTTGTTGTATTGGGTGCGTAATTCAGGCAATGGATTCTTCGGTAGTCTTTCTGGGAATGCTTGCAAGGCTTGGACATAGGCTTTTCCCAGTTCTTTTACCACGGAATCGACTCCTTCATAGGTATTCCAGAGTTTTTCTGCACGGGCAACCAGATTCTCCAGTTTCACTGAGACTTTCTCATGGGCTGCAAGCCAATACCCTTCGGCCAGTTCATTTATCAAAGAGGCTACGGGAACAATGGACTTGATTTTATAGGCATTTGCACCAACAAATACAAAACCTTGGCGGAGAAGTCCCTTGCGGGCATTGTTCAAGGCAATGGAAATGCAATAGTTTGCATCCTGGGCCTTGCAACTGGCAAGACACTTCCAAGCACATTTGAAGGCAGGGCGCCGTCCTTGCTCTGCATCAATGATAAAGTCATTACGGATTGCTCTTCCAGGCATCCCCACGGGGCTTTTTATAAGGCCGATCTGTTCTTTGGTGCAATCTACATAGGCTTGCTTGAACTTGATATCGGCATCGCATTCATCGGTCGCAACAAAACGAGTTGCCATCTGTACGCCTGCGGCTCCTAGATTCAAGGTGTCGTGGATATCCTTGCCAGAATATACCCCGCCTCCGGCAATAACCGGAATCTTCCTGCCATATTCCGCGCTGAAAGGAATCAGTGCCTCAACGATTTGGGGAACGATTGCTTGTAATTGAAAAGCCTTGTCATCCAGTTGCTCAGGTGTAAATCCCAGATGTCCCCCGGCAAGAGGTCCTTCAAAAACCACGGCATCAGGAATGTCCTTGTAAATTTTCCCCCACATCTTGAAAATCATTTCGGTGGCCCGGGCAGAACTTACAATGGGTACTATCGCAACTCCGTTCTCGCGCATTCGTTCGACAGGAAGTCCCTTGATGGGAAGACCTGCTCCCATAAAGACGATATCGACCTTTTCCTCGATGGCAACATCGAGCATTTGGTGGAAATCATTGAGTGCCACCATGATGTTCACTCCGATGATTCCCTTGGTTTTTTCCCTGGCAGTGCGAATTTCCCTTCGAAAGGCCCTGAGTCCGGCAGCCTGCCCATCCTGAAAATAATCTTTTTCAAGCAGACCGATACCATTGGCTGCAATGACACCGATGCCTCCGGCTTCTGCAACGGCAGAGGCCAAAGAAGAGAGAGAGATTCCTACTCCCATTCCTCCTTGTACAATTGGAACGGAAGCAACGAGCCTGCCAATGCGAAGTTCAGGCCAGTTTGGTTTTGTAAGCTGTATTTCCTCGAGAAAACTACTGATTTTTTTGATGGGCAACGTTTTCGCAAGGTTATCCGATACGGTACGAAGCGAGGTCATGAGGCTGTCGAAGCGTGCTATATTCATCGGCTTTTTCCTTTTCTTGATGGTATATCCGTGGAGACCAATCTCCAGTCAGTATTAATTTAACATATTTACAAAAAGTGTCATAGTGTTATGTATTGGTAAATTATCCTTTCTTTCAAGAAACCTGGAAAAGTGAATATGTCATCTTGAAACGCTTGTCTTTGCAACGATAGTTCTGGTATCTTTTGCAAAATAGAACAATTTTAAGGAAAATCAGATGAAAAAAAGGTTTGAAGTGGTATGTTTGTTGCTGGTTATGTGTTTTCTTGCAACAAATCTTGGAGCACAAGGCGTGGTGGAAAAGCCTGTGATCAAAGTCCTCGTCCTGGATATGTTTGAAGTGGGATCCAATAAAGGTGATTTTGCAGGTGAATTCCAGCATTACTATGAAAAGTATTTTGACGGAGCCACGGATTATAATCTCAATACCATGCCGTTGACTTTGTATATCAATGATGCTGGTATTGCGGGATGTATAGCAGGAATGGGAAAAGCCCAGGCTTCTTCCACGCTTACTGCCATTCTTTCCGACCCTCGGTTCGATACTTCCCACACGTATATACTGGTTTCCGGTTGTGGTGGCATGCCTCCTACAAGAGGAACCCTCGGTGATGTAGTCTGGGCAAAGGAATTGGTTGATTATGATTTGGGACATTCCTGGACAGAATCCGATATCGCTCCCGGGACAACGGCAACCTTTATGCGTAGCAACGGCTATGATAGATCAGGTTATATCAAACTGAACCAGAATTTGGCAAATTGGGCATATGCAACAACCAAGGATGTAGTGTTGGTCGATGATGCCAAGGCCGAAGCCTACCGGGCAAACTATGGAAGTGAAGAGGCTTTGGAAAAACCCGCTGTCCGTATGGGTGTTTCCGTTACTGGGGACAACTATTGGCACGGAAAGCATTCTTCCTTGCATGCAGATGAAGTTTGTGCATCCTATGAGGCAGGAGCCTATATGGTTACCCAGATGGAAGACAATGCTTTTGCTGTTGCCGCAATGAATTATGGGTTGCTTGACCGTTTATTGGTATGTCGGGACATAGTCAACTATGATCAACCGTATGAGGGTCAGACGGTTCTTGAAAGCCTTGATGCCAGTTCAGGAGCCTTCTCCATGGGGATGACGAACGGATTCCTTGTTGGCTCGACGGTAGTCGATGAATTGGTTGCAAATTGGGATACGTACAAGAATACAATTCCTTCAACCAAGTAAACTGATACCCCTCGCTTGCAGTTTTTCGATGAAAAAGGACTCCTTTTATCTTGCAAAGGGAGTCCCTGCTTCTATTCGCGTAATCTCTATTCTTGGAAATCCTGGAACAACTGAGCCACAATCAAGGAATAATCCTTCAGTACCTGTTCTTCATCTACAGTCATGAATTGGTTGTCTTTCAGTATCCACTTTCCGTTGGACATAACACTCTTGATCATATCTTTCCTAGTATAGAGGACCAGGTTATGCAGGACATTGGAAAAGTCTGGAAGGGAAACGAGTGGGCTGATCGCATCAGTTATTCGGATGAAAACCAGGTCGGCACTCGAGCCTTCCTCGATTTGCCCTGAATATCCGACTTTCTGGGAAAAAACTGTCGCATGCTTTGTTGCCATATCAAATACGGTATCAGCAGAATACTGATTTTGTCTCAGACTTTGTTTCAACTCACCATAGGTAGCTCGCATGACGTCCCAGATATCATGGGTTGCAAAGTCAGTTCCCAGCACAACATTTATTCCTTGCTGGAGCATGGCACAGAGATTCATGCTGCCAGCTCCGCTTCGCAGATTCGAAAGAGGACAATGGACGACGTTTGCCTGATGCTTGGCAAGAAGGGCAATATCCTGTCCCGTGGTTTCCACGCAATGAAACAAAATGGTCTCTTTTCCCAGCATATGTTCTCTTGCAAGCAATTCAATTGTTGATAGCCCGAATTTTTTCTCGATGTCCGCTCGTCTCCAACTTGTTTCCAGGCAGTGGGTCATCAGATAAGGGTGGTCGATTTCATAGTGATTTCTCGTTTCCAGAAGACCTTCTTGGTCAAGCTCTTCTTCTTCAGGAAGATGGATGCCTTGGCAGATGAGTTCTGTTTCGGCCACATCCGTCGGGTATTGTTCATAATAGTCGACAATACCCTTTATCCCTATCTGTTGGGCACATTCCTGTAGAATGGGGGATGATTCATCCGCTTCTCCTGTCTCCACGATGAAGGAGACTCCGTTCCTGACGTATTGTATGTAGGAATAGAGTACCAAGGTCCTGAAAGCAGGAGTATGTACGTTGTTGTCTAGGTAATCGAAGATGAATTTTTGCAATTTTCCCTGAACGGTGTCATTGCACCATTGTTTCAGGGACAGGTCACGGTCCAATCCCCTGCCTAGGGTATCTGGGGTATGTACATGGCAGTCAGAGAGGGAAGGGATGATGATATAGGAAGAACAGTCATACATTTCCTCATCCCCCTGGGAGGCCAGGTTATCGGCAATCTCGCCAATGATCGAGGAGGAAATCTTGATATCGCCCGTATGAACCAAGTGGTCGCTTCCGATGTATCGCGCGTGTTTTAGTATCATGGGAATATGATACCACGCATATTCCCATTTCCCAAGGGTCTGTGAAGGATTACTTCTTTGGTTGGATAGGAATCCAGACTTCGAATTCCTGATCAGTAGTATCTTCGGTAATGTAGCGCTCAATATCGGGGGCCGTTCCAAATACATAATCAGAAGAGGGGAGCCATTCGCTCATAATTTGCTTCTGGAGGTCTTGAATGGCTTTTGGCATGGCTCCTCTTCCCGAGAAAATTGCCCAGGTTGTTGAATCGATGGTATGTGATTCCAATCCTTGGGGTACTGGTTTATCCGAGGCAATTGCGATGTAATACATCCAATCCTTGTCTTGGTCACCTGTACAGCATACTCCCAACAGACCCTTTGGTTCCTGTCCCATATGTGTACATAGTCGAGCAATGTCCCCAGATTTCTCTTTGGCATCCCAGAACTTGGGAATGATGTCAAAGGATGAGTCCGAATCTTTTTCCAGCTTCAGGGAAAAACCTACGACGGTAAATGATTCCTTGTCTTCAATGCGATAATTCATTTCTTCTGCTCCCTTGATCGATAATGTAAAGGTTATGCGAGGGAAGGCCTTGAGCAGGTTTCCCTTTTTACGTGCAGCAGAGGGCGATAATCCGTTTTGGTTCTGAAATGCCCGATTGAAGGAGGTCGGGGATTCATATCCGTAGCGTAATGCCACGGTGAGAACCTTGTCTCCTTGTTGTAGGTCGAAGGCTGCCTTGGTAAGTCTCCTCCTCCGAATATACTCGGAGAGAGGAATTCCCACCATGAACGAGAACATCCTCTGAAAGTGGTATGTGGAACAACCTACGATACTGGCTGCCCTTTCATAGGATATTTCCCCGTCCAGGTTTTCCTCGATATACGATAGAGCCTCATTGATTTTTTCCAGCCACTGCATGTGCTTTTCCTCTTATAACCAGAGTATAGGGAGTCCCAAGAGAGTATTCCTCTCTATTGATGCACAATAATGAGAGATTCTCAACAGGGCTCATAAAGAAAGGGTAGTGGTAGCAAAACAATCTGTAGAAATTGGCAAAAGAAGCGTATGTAGACAACTGCGCCAAGTCTTTGGCAGCTTTACTATTGTTTCTTCTTCCTGTAGGCAGTCTCTTCCAGGGGAAGCGAGGTACGGAATTTCCCGTCAAACCGAAAATAGGCGTTCTGACAGGCAGGGGCTGTCGGGATGGTGCATAGTTCACCTACACCTTTTACGCCATAGGCAATGGGACTTTTCTGGGGACCTTCTACCAATTTGACCTCAATTTCCGGCACATCAGTGGATCTCAATAGTCCCAAGGTGCCGTACTTTACATCCAGGTATCCTTCTTTCAGGGGAAAGTCTTCAGTGAGTCCATAGCCCAGACCCATAACGACCCCGCCTTCAATCTGTCCTGTCAGAGCCTGGAGGTTCACAGGTGTTCCGACATCGCAGGCAGCTGTTACGTGTTCTAGTTTTCCGTTTTCATCAAGGGTGACTACTTGGGCTGAGTAGCTATAGGCAACATGGCTGACCGGATTCTTTTTTGTTGAAGTAATGGGATCGGTTATGCTGGTATATTCTCCATGGAATTCTTGTCCTTCCAATGAAATAAGGCTATTTTTCTTGAGCTGTTTCCTCAACTGGAGGGCTGCCCGTTTGACAGCCTCTCCCGTAAATACTGTTTGTCGTGAGGCTGTACTGGTTCCGGAATCCGGGGTGCGGATGGTATCGGGTCGTTCAACAAGCATATCGGAAGTTTCTAGATTGCAGGTCTCGCCAAGCATTTGCATGCACATGGTGGCCACGCCCTGTCCCATACAAGCTGCACTGGTACGAATGTGAACCACTCCCTGTTCAACGGAGAGAATGCAACGTCCTGTATCGGGAACTCCCACGCCAACGCCACTGTTTTTGAAGCCACAGGCAATACCTGCGCGCTTTGAAGCAAAGAAGTCCTCTTTTACGGCTTCCAGACATTCGATTATGCCAGTATCTGGACCCGCTATCTGTCCATTGGGCATGATGTCTCCATTTTTGAGTGCGTTTATTCTCCGGATCGTCCAATAATCAATACCCAGTTCATCGGCAAGCAAATTGAGGTTCGACTCGACGGCAAAGCAACTTTGGGTTACCCCAAAACCGCGGAAAGCTCCAGAAGGAACCAAGTTTGTATAGATAGCTTTCCCGAGGACTTCGAAATTCTGGAAGTTATACGGACCAGAGGCATGGGTGCAGGCTCGTTGCAACACGGGGCCTCCCAGAGAGGCATAGGCTCCGGTGTTGGCCAGGATGACTGCTTTCATGCCGGTAAGCCTGCCTTGGTCATCGCACGCAGTGGTAAGCTCTATGTCCATCGGATGACGTTTAGGATGTACCGATAGGCTTTCTTGTCTGCTGAGTTTGACTTTGACCGGTTTTTTCAATATCCAGGCAACCAAGGCTGCATGGTGCTGAACGCTCATGTCTTCCTTGCCCCCGAAACCTCCACCGACAAGCATGCTATGGCAATGGACCTTTTCAGGGGGGAGTTGCAACATTCTGGAGATTTCGTGCTGTTCATCATAGATGGACTGACTTGAGGTATAGACCAGAACGCCATCCTCACCTTCAGGAAGCGCGACAGCACATTCTGGCTCCATGAAGGCATGTTCGGTATAGGGGGTATGGTAGGTTCGCTTGACTACATGTTTGGCCTCTGCTATGGCTGAGTCGGCATTGCCCCGTACAATATGTTCCACCGAAAGAATATTTCCTTTTTCGTGGATATACGGTGCATCATCTGATAGGGCTTCCTCGATGGAAAGTATTGGCTTAAGTACTTCATATTCGATTTTTATCAAGGATGCCAGTTCATTCAAGGTTTCCCACTTTTTCGAGACTACCAGGCATATGGCATCTCCTATATAGCGGGTAACTGTTCCCTGTCCAATAAGGACATCCCAATCCTGGGTAAGGTGTCCCAGAATATTCTGGGGTACATCCCTTGCGGTAATAAGATGAAGAAAATCAGGGTGCTTCTGGGCTTCTGTTGCATCTATTGAAAGGACTCTTGCCCTGGGATAGGCCGAACGGACTGCTTTCGCATAGACCATGCCGGGAATACGGATATCATCGGTATACATGCCTGTACCGAGGGCTTTTTCAATTGCATCGGTACGACGATATTTTTCATTGAGCCTGGGATGTTCGATTTTCGTAGGGATTGGCTTGTCTTCACGAAAAAACGTGGCTGCCAGCAAAATGGCCTCTTCAATTTTCTTGTAGCCCGTGCAACGGCAAATGTTTCCCCTGATGGCCTTCTTGACCATCTCCTGCGTAGGGTTCTTTTCAGTATCTATCAAGCTTTTTGCACAAAGGATCATACCGGGAGTACAGTATCCGCATTGTACGGCTCCTGCCTCTGCAAAACAGTAGGAGTATATCTCCGCTTCTCGTTCGGATAGCCCTTCTATGGTAATGATTTGTTTGCCTTCAAGTTTGGAGAGGGACGGTACACAGGCTTTTGTCTTTACTCCGTTGATCAAGACGGTGCAGGTCCCGCAGGCCCCTTCGCTGCAACCATCTTTTGTCCCGGTAAGCTGTAGGTCCTCACGAAGAAAACGAAGAAGTTTTTTATCTTCCCCGTCATAGGTAATAGATTTTCCGTTCACGCTGAAAGCATACACAGCTTTGCCCTCCGATTTCCCTTTCCTGCAATGTGCCTGAGTATAAAAGGATATTCCATTAGGTTGGGTACATGTGTTAGCCGCTTAGCGTCAGCATCCTGGCAAGGGATACTTCGGTCTGTGATGCTATACCGGTACAGTTTCCCTTGAAAAAGGCAAATAGTCAATAAGCGGTTGTAGTTTGTTGCAGGGGAGGTCTTTTTCGCTTGGAAAGATCTGGATTGTCTACTTTGAGATTGGCGGAAAACAAAAAAATCTGAGTGAATCTGTTTGTAAAGATGCCGGTTTTTTTCCTGTGTTGTTTGTAATAAAGTCAGTATCTCTTTTCAACTAAAAAACAGGTCTTTCTTTCCGGTAAGGAAATCAATGGCATTGATATGATTTATTCCTTCTCTTGAATAATCATACGCTTCATTGGTGATGATGAATCGTGGGCAGGTATCTTTTATGGGAAGGAAAGCCCCGAATTCACGTGTTTGCGTTTCCTCCCCCTTGAGATCATAGGCGACTTGCAGATAGCATTTCTTTCCTTCCTGACAGGCAATGAAATCCACTTTGGCTTTTCCTGCCTTGCCAATATATACTTCATAACCACGGGCAATCAATTCATTGCATATAACCGTTTCAAGGGAGAAAGACAAAGAAGAGGTTTCTCTCCCATTCTTGTTGAGCGTTATGAAAGAGGGATCGACTGCATAATATTTTTGCATAGTGGTCAAGGCCTTTTTTCCAAGGATATCGTATCTTTGGATTGGGGTAACCAAATAGGCATTTTCCAGGATTCTGAGATAGTCATAGAGAGTTTGTCTTGAGATTTTCTCTTTTTCATAAAAGGACATATTTCCTGCAATGCTTGAAGGTGAAATGGTATTGCCTGATAAAGAAAGGATAAAAGAAGTTACGTTTAAAAAGGACGTTCTTGAAACAGATAACCCATTATCAAAGATATCCCGGGCTATTATTCCTTGGAATAAATCATTCATGAGTTTTCTTGCATTTCCTGTTTCCTGAGTATCCAGACGTAAAGGAAAACCACCCCACATGAGATAATCAGTGAAAGTTTTTTCTGTTGCCTGTATTCCTTTGGTCTCGAGGTATTGGATGGTTTCTTTATAGGTAAAAGGCATGATTACAAAATCAACAGTACGCCCAGTGAGTCGGGTTGCAAGTTTTCCTTTCAGAAGATTGGAACAAGAACCAGTTACGAATATTGAACAAGAAACCTTTGCTTGCAATGAGGCCAGTACTATTTCAAAGTCTTCAATGTATTGGATTTCATCCAAGAAAATATAGTATTTATCAGAATCGACAATGCTTGATGAAACTAAGGAATAGAATCCTTCCGGATCATTTTTGTATTTTCTCAAACCAATGTCTTCTGCGTCAAAGAAGATAATATGCTTTTCATTTGTCTTGGCTTTGATTTCATTCATAATTTGGGACAACAAGATTGATTTCCCGCAACGCCGTACGCCAGAAATTACCTTGATAAGGTTGAGCTCATAAAATGGTCTTATTTTCTTTAGGTAGAGTTCTCTGATAATCATAGATTTAGTATCAGCCAACTAATAAATATTGTCAACTCAAAGTAGACTAATTTATAAAATATAATTAGTTCGTCTAGTTATGTTAGACCGAAACAATCATTACTTGTAATTGTTGTTCAACGGTAAAAGTCTGGAAAGCAAAAAAATCGGAGTGAATCTGTCCGTAAAAACGGCGGGATCCCCTCCTATAAAAGATGCCAGCAAGGCATTTTTTTGTTCATCAAGTACTATCTTATATAATATTAATGTACTGATCAACAATTTTCTTGATGAATTGAGAGGATGATACATCCGTTCTCCCATGGGATAGGTCTTCTGTATAGTTTCTTGGAAAGCAAGATCATTCCTGATGTAATAAAAGGAAGGGGACTGCAACGCAGCCCCCTTCCCAACACATGAGAAATCGGTCAATATCTGGCTGCCCGAAGGCGTCAGGTTCTCTTTTCTCTATTGAAAGGCTTCCCCAGAGCCGTAGGCCCCAACAACTGACTTTCCCTACTGAAGGCCAAGACGATGATTACCATTACATAGGGAAGCATAACGGCAAATTCGTACGGGAAATTGATTCCCTGTCCTTGGATTGCCAACTGAAAGGCTTGGGCAAAACTAAACAGCAAGGCTCCTCCCATGATCTTTACCGGATTCCAATGGCCGAAATATACCAAGGCAACGGCAATGAAGCCACGTCCCGCGATAATCTCGTCACTGAACATCTTGACCTGACAGAGACTCAGATAAGCTCCGGCAAGGCCTGCCAAGGCTCCGCCGACCATCAAGGCCTGGAACCGTATCTTGTTTACTTCGATACCTATTGAATCCGCTGCCCGAGGATTGGTACCTACTGCCCTGACTTTCAGCCCCCAAGGGGTCTTGAAAAGGATGTACCAAGAAACCGGGACGAAGGCAAAGGTCAAGTATACCAATAGGTTGTGGGAGAAAAGAATCTGTCCAAAAAAGGGGATCTTCGAGAGTCCAGGGATAGGGAGATCATTGATGCCAGGGATACTTTGGGAACCTCCGACGAAATGACGGAAGAGGGTACCTGCTGTTCCTACCCCGAACATCTGTAGTCCGATACCTGCTATGCCTTGAGGTGCCCTAAAGATTATTACGACCAATCCGAAGAGCAATCCAAATAAGGCTCCGACTCCCATGGCAAGGGCAAGGCCCAGGAAATTATATATCTGGGGAGTTGTCCCACCTTGTCCGACTGTAAAAGGAACCAACATGCCCAAGAAAGCTCCCATGGCCATGATGCCCTCGCATCCGAGGTTGAAGATACCTGCCCGTTGGTTGAACATCTCCCCAAGGGAAGCAATCAAGAGGGCAACGGAGAAGGGGACGCCTAGCGAAAGGATATTTTCTACAAAGTTCATGCTTCCACCTCCTTGGTGTGGTAGGTAAGTTTCTGGAATTTACGCCAGACTTTTTCCATCAGATACGGATCGGCAAGCACCATTTGGGTGGAGACGATTACCAGAATGATGATACCCTGCAGTACATTGACCATGTTGGCGGGAACCCCGACCATTCGTTGGGTCATTTCCGAGCCTACGATCAAGAGTCCGAAGAAGAAGGAAGCAGGGATGATCCCTGCGGGGTGGAGGCCCCCGAAAAGGGCTACTACGATACCGCTGAAACCGTATCCGCCGGTAATCCCCTCTATTGCCCTTCTGTG
Source organism: uncultured Sphaerochaeta sp. (assembly GCF_963676625.2). Lineage (GTDB taxonomy): Bacteria > Spirochaetota > Spirochaetia > Sphaerochaetales > Sphaerochaetaceae > Sphaerochaeta. The sequence goes on along the minus strand of NZ_CAXXYB010000004.1, from coordinate 383,904 downwards.
TACACCTGCAACCTCAACGAATCCTGCGATACCGGCAAATGCTCCACTGATGGCCATGGCAATTACCAGATACCAGGATACATTGATACCACCGTACTTGGCAGCGCGGGCACTTGCTCCGGCTGCACGCATCTTGAACCCAAAGGAGGTTTTCCAAAGGACCAAGTAAATGATGAGTGCCAAGGCAAGGGCAAGGAAGAGACCTGTATGCAATCTGGTTCCTGGTAAGAAACGAGTGAGCCAGATATTTTTTGTTAAACGCATGGATTGGGGAGTTCCGCTTCCCATCGTAATTTCAGCAGGGTCGAGCATCGGTCCACGGAGGAAAAAGGTATAGAACTGGGCCGCTATATAGTTGAGCATAACGGTGGATAGTAATTCACTTACCTGTAGCTTTGCCTTGAGTACTCCAGGGATAAAGCCCCAGAAGGCTCCGCAAAGGGCTCCTGCAAGGATTGCCATGGGCATCAATACAGGTTTGGGAAGGTCTGGAAACAAAAGGGCCACTGCTGTCGTGCCGAGTATTCCCATTGCCATCTGGCCTTCTGCGCCGATATTGATGATACCACTACGATAGGCGACGGAGATACCCAGGGCAATGAGTGTCAAGGGAATAGCCCTGAGCAAGACCTCACTTATGGATAAGGTACTTTTAAGTGGTTCAAAAAGAATGACGGCATAGGTTTTCAGTACATCTGCCCCAATTGTCCAGAGAATGATTGCTCCGATCATCATTGCTGATGCAATAGCCAGAATGATGATGGCACTTTTGTAGATAATCCTAAATTGCTTGGTCATCGTTCACTCCTGCCATCAGGATGCCGAGACTTCTTCGGTTTGCATCCTTTCTATCCAGTACTTTCTGTATCTGTCCCTTGAATATAACGGCTACACGGTCAGAGAGGTCCAGAATTTCATCCAGTTCCTCGCTGACAAGCAATATTCCGATACCTTCGCGACGTTTTTCCAGAAGTTGCTTATGAATGAATTCCGCTGCCCCCAAATCGAGGCCACGGATCGGATATACGGCAATCAGAAATTTTGGTTTTCTTGATAACTCACGGGCTAGGATTACCTTTTGGATGTTTCCGCCGGAGAGGGAGCCTGCCGCAACCGAAGTGTTGGGACTCCTTATATCGAACTTGACCCGTAGGTCAGATGCATTCCTTTCAATCTCTTTTTGATTGAGAAATGAGTGTTTCGAGAATTGGGAATGGGAAGTATCCTTGAGGATAAGGTTTTCCTTCATGGAGAAGGAAGGAACAATACCTTCAGTATTTCGCTCTTCCGGAATATACCCCATTCCTGATTCTATAATGTGACTGGGGGACTTGTTTGCAAGATTTTTCCCGAAGAAGAGTATCTGTCCATCCTCAACTTTCCTCAGCCCGTTGATGGCTTCCGCCAATTCACGTTGGCCGTTTCCCGAAACCCCTGCCAAACCTACTATTTCCCCTGCCCGAATGGAAAGATTCAGTTTCTTGAGAGCCAGAAATCCACGATCGCTTTTTACTTCGAGATCCTTGATCTCCAATACAGGCTCCCCGGTGCAGGGAGGTTCGTCGTTCTGGGGCAATTCCACCTCATGGCCGGTCATCAAGGCAGCAATGTCACTGGGGGAATGCTCATTGGTTTTACCTTCAAAGACAACAGAACCATGGCGAAGGATCACGATCTTGTCGGAAAGATCCTTCACTTCCTGTAGCTTATGGCTGATAAAGATGATGGAAAGCTCACTGGACATCCTTTTAAGGAGGACAATGAGTTCATCGGTTTCCTGTGGGGTCAAGGCACTTGTCGGTTCGTCAAGGATAAGAAAACGAGCACCGAGACAAAGGGTTTTGACCAGTTCCACCCTTTGTTGCTCTCCTACGGAGAGTTGCCAGATGTAGGCATCAGGGTCTACGACCAGTCCATATTTTTGCGAGATTTCCAGAATGCGCTCTCGTACCATTTGCAAGTCCAGCTTGAAAGGAGTCCAGGCCTTCTTGAATCCCAGTGCGATATTTTCGAGAATTGTCATATTGGGTACCAACATATACTGTTGGTGCACCATACCCAGCCCTGCGGCAAATGCGTCATTGGGAGAGCGGAACTTGACCTCCTTACCATTGATGAGGATACGTCCTTCATCGCTTTGGTAAAGACCCATCAGAATGTTCATCAAGGTGGTTTTTCCTGCTCCGTTTTCTCCTACGAGGGCCATTATTTCCCCTTCTCCAATCGAAAGAGAGATGTCATCACTGGCAAGAACCCGGGAAAGCGTTTGGTAATATGTTCTACTCGAAGGTTCGTGATCTTGTTTGCATTTACATCCATATGGGAATCCTCCGGATACATTCAAAAAAGAGTCATGGGCAAATTTCCCCCATGACTCTTTGTACTACGAGATTAAAGCTTGGAGTAATCGACAGAGCTCCAATCGATGGTTCCTGCTTTTGCCTTGAAGGTTGCAAGAGCTTCGTTGACCTTGGTTTCGATGGCTCCTGTGTACAGGGTCTTGAATGCATCGTTGAACTGGAATATGAATCCACCGTTCTTGAAGTTCATGGGAATGCATTCCCCACCCTTGATACCAGCATCACGTTTCTCTATGAAACCTTTGATGACGGAGGCATAGTTATAGGAAGAAGCAGCTATGCACTTGTAGCCTTCGGCAATCTTGAGCTGAGCAAGGTCCTGACCGACCCAATAGATTGGCTGGTCTTTGTAATCCGCTACGGCGCGAAGGGCTCCGAGAGCTTGTTGGGAGGAACCTGTAAGTACGTCTGCCCCGGCTTTGATCTGGGACTGGGCTACTTCACCGGCTTTTACGAAATCCCCGAAAGAACCGGTATGGGCTACCATGATCTTGGCAGTAGGATTGACAGCCTGTACACCGAGAACAAAACCACGGTTGTAACGGGCGGCATCACCACCATCGACAGGACCGACAATACCAATGGTATTCTTTTTGGTGGTAAGTCCTGCGATCAAGCCAGAAAGATATCCGGTTTCTTCACTTTCGGGCATATAGGTGAACACATTTGCAGGACCGACTTCAGAACTTGTCCCGAAGGCAAAGGTAACATTGGGATACTCTTCAGCCATTTCAAGCATCAAATTCTTGTATTGGGCACCATGTCCAATGATGATGTCGTATCCTTGGGCTACATACTGGCGGGCAGCAGAACCTGCATCGACAGGTTTCATTTTCTCACTGTAGCTGTATTCGATACGTCCGGGCATGGCAGCTTGAGCTTCGAGTATACCGTCATGCATCGCTTGACCCCAGCCTTTGTCATCAATGGTGTTTTCAATGATCAAAGCAATCTTCACGACATTTGATTTAGAATCAGCAACAGGGGCGGTTTCTTTGCTTCCATTTGCAAAAGCTGCTGAACTAACCATGGCAAGGCATAAAACAATTGTCAGTAGTCTCTTCATAAAACTCTCTCCTCATGAATGGCAACCCACTAGGTGGGAATTAGGTTTTCCCAGTATAGAGGGATTGACAGGGGCCTGTCAAAGCCTATCGTAATTTGAGTTGATAAAAAAGTTTGGGAGTATTGTACTTCGTTTTATAAGGTGAAATGCAATTTGATACTTTGGTAATAATTTTGTTGCAAGATATACTTTATTTTCAGGAAATATCTCTCTACGCATAAAAATCCAATTATATGATGGACCCGGGATGAATGTTTTCAGCGTTTTTTGTTGCATAATGACTTGCAAGGGCAATTGCCTGTTGTAGGTTGTGTCGTTTTACCAATTCTGAGGTAAGGGTGGCACTGAGCGTATCGCCACAGCCAATGGTGTTGACCACGTGTCCCTTTTCTACGGGACAGGTGTATAACGAACCATCATAAACCCAAGTATCTTGCTGTCCCCTGGAAAGGACAATTGAACATCCATAAAGAGAATGGAGGCTTTCCATTTTTTTCAGGACTTGCTCCTTGATATCTTCGGTAGCTTCCTGTTCACCAATCGTCCGGTCAAAAAAGGTTTGCACGAATTCGGAGAGGTTTGGCTTGATGACATCTGGTCTGAAGGGAAGGGCTGAAAGCAAATCGTGGCCCTTTACATCCAGGAGTACGAATTTTCCTTGTTGCTTTGCTTCAAAGGTAAAGTCACTATAGATGTTTTCGCTATACCCTGGGGCACGGGTGCCGCAAATTATTACGGCAGAGGCAGTCTTGAGGGCTTTTGTATAGAGCTTTCGTATTTCTTGTTCGGTTGAAGGGGCCACCTTTTGGGGCTCCTCGACCAGTTCCGTGCAGATCTGGTCAAAAATGAGGGTCGTACAAGTCCTGATTTCACTCTTGCTGTCTGCATAGAGCATCTGTACCTGATCTTTTCTGCATAATGCGAGCATTTCATCTTTTCTGGCGCCCCCCAGATGAGTAAGCAAGGCTGCCTCTTCTCCCAGTTGGGATAAAATCCTGGCAGTGTTCATTCCTTTGCCGGAGGCGTCGAGGAAATGGGTTGCACAACGATTTACTTCTCCTAGGGAAAAGGAATTGAAAAGCATGGTATTTTGGAATGTAGGATTTAGGCAGACTGTCAGGATCATGATCAAAAACTCAGCGTAATGGACGGATGTTTGTAGACAAGTTTTCGATAGGTGACCCCTGTACGATCAAACATCCATTTGGAAGCCTTGGTATTGTCAGTATCGGCATACTTATCGGAAAGGTATATGACTTCCTTGATTCCGGACTGTATTATCGCTTTTGCACATTCATTACAGGGGAACAGCCCTACATACAAGGTGCAACCTTTGAGGTTGTTACTAATGCTATTGAGTATGGCATTGAGTTCGGCATGACAGACGTAGGGGTACTTGGTGTCGAGCCATTCTCCTTCCCGTTCCCAAGGAGCCTGATCATCATCACAGCCAAGGGGAAGCCCGTTGTAGCCGACACCGACAATTTTTTTTTCGCTATTGACGATACAGGCTCCAACTTGAGTGTTTGGATCTTTGCTGCGCATTGATGAGAGTACGGCAACTCCCATGAAATATTCGTCCCAACTGATGTAATCTTCTCGTTTTGGCATTGGTTTTACTCCTTGTCTTTGAGGAAATCGAGGATGGTATCGGTCAATTCGCCTTGTATTGACCGATACAAGAGCAAAGCATGATGTGTATGGTTGAAATTTCCCATTTTTGTTTCGAGGGTCTTGAAATCAGTGCTTTTGTTTTCTTTCTGGATGATTTTCAAATTGCCGAAGGGCACTGTCTTGTCTCCGACATCCTGAATGGCGAAAAGGGGACAGGTAATTTTACCAAGGTCCTTTCGCACCGGAGGCATGGCATGTACGAGACTTATGCCTTGTTTGATGAATAGACCTGAGTATCCTGTCCATAGTTCATTGCCATCCTCACTTTTCGGGTTTCCCTTGACGGTCTTGGCCGCAAAGGTAGGTTTGAAGAGGGCTATCGTACGCATGAAGGAAAATCGCCAATCCGTGATGATATGATCACGAATACTATTGTAGACAACTGGAGCAGCAATGGAGACCAAGGCGTTGGGAGCCTTGGGGGTGTTGCAATAGAGCTCTCCGAGCTTGAGGGTCATCAAGCCTCCCATACTGGTGCCAAGGACAAAAACAGTAGGGTAATCGGCTCGTATCTTTTCATAATACCGACAGAGATAGTTGAACCATTGGGTGAAGTTGGTTTTTTCAAATTCCTTGACATCGGTGCCAAATCCTGGCAGAAGTGGTACATATACGTCATAGCCCGCTTCAAAAAAGCGTTTTGCACTATATTCATACATTCTAGGAGAGGACGGATAGCCATGGACCAGAATGATGGCTTTTGTATTGTTTCCTTTCAGGGTGATGCTTTTTGCCTCTTCGCAAAAGCAGGCAGCATCATCACTTTCGATATCAGTGATATTCCTGTCCTTATAACCCCAAAGGAACGTATTCCAAAGGATATCCAGGACGAGAATGCTAAAAATAATGATTAACCACATAGCTTTACTATACTTGAGAGTTGGTTTCATTGGTAGTCCAAAATGCAGGGAAAACGGGGAGAATGAGCAAAGGCCCGTCAAATGACGGACCTTTGCAAACTTTCTGGATTGAAAGCATACTTTCTACAGCATTTCCATGAAGGGAACAACTGCCAGCAAGACACCTGCGGCAACCGCAGAACCAAGGACTCCAGCTACGTTCGGGCCCATGGCGTGCATGAGCAAGAAGTTCTGGGAATCCGATTCCTGTCCGACCTTGTTGGAGACTCGGGCAGCCATCGGAACTGCCGATACGCCTGCGCTTCCGATAAGGGGGTTGACGGGATGCTTCGGATCGAGCTTGTTCATCAACTTGGCAATCAAGACTCCTGTACCTGTTCCGATACTGAAGGCAATCATTCCAAGAAGCAGGATACCGAGGGTGTTGAGGTTGAGAAAGTGTGAAGCTTCCATCTTCGAACCTACAGCCAAGCCAAGGAAAATCGTTACGATATTCATCAAGGCATTCTGCATGGTATCGGAGAGCCTGTTTACAACGCCACATTCCTTGGCCAGGTTACCGAACATCAGAGAACCGATGAGCGGGGTGGCAGAGGGGAGTAGAATCGCACACGTTGTCAATACAATCAACGGAAAGAGCATCTTCTCGAGCTTGCTTACCGGTCTGAGCTGTTGCATCTTGATTTTCCGTTCGTGTTCGGTAGTCAAGAGGCGCATGATTGGGGGCTGGATAATGGGAACCAAGGCCATGTAACTGTAGGCAGCTACGGCGATGGGGCCGAGTAAATCCGGTGCCAATCTGCTGGTTACGTAAATTGCCGTAGGTCCATCAGCACCTCCGATGATACCAATTGCGGCAGCATCATGCAGTGAGAAGTTAATCCCGGGGATGAAACTCAAGGCAAGGGCACCAAGCAAGGCAACGAAGATACCAAACTGGGCAGCGGCTCCGAGCAACAAAGTCTTTGGATTGGCAATAAGCGGTCCAAAGTCAGTCATGGCACCAACGCCCATGAAAATCAAGATCGGGAACAGTCCGGAACTGATACCCATGTCAAACAACAATTTGATGAACCCTGCGCTACCCGTAGAAGGATCTATGCCAGCGATATAGGCCATGGGAATGTTGGACATGATACAGCCGAACCCGATAGGTACCAGCAAAAGGGGTTCGAATCCCTTTTTGATGGCAAGGTAGAGAAGCAGAAAGCCAATCAGGATCATTACTAGACTCCCGATTCCAAAGCCGTCTGCCAGCCCTAGAAATCCGAACAGTCCTGTGGACTGCCAGAGGTTATTTAATGCGGAACCAATCATCTCAGCATTCTCCTTTAGGCGATTACGATAAGATCGTCATCGTTTTGCATCTGTTGGCCTTGGGTCACACAGATTTTTGTTACGGTGCCATCACAGGGAGCATAAATCTCATTTTCCATTTTCATGGCTTCCATAACGAGCATGCATTGGTTTTTGGCAACTTTTTGACCGACTTTTGCCTCAATGCGGAGGATCAATCCAGGCATCGGAGCCTTGATTGTTACTCCTTCACCGGTAGGAAGGGAAGCTGATGCAGTTTCGGTAGTTGTTGCAGAAGTCGCGGCGATTGCAGCACTGTCGATTCCGTTTGCAATGCTCATTGGATAATCCACGCCATTGACCATTGCGTTGCTCTTTCCGAGCTTGACACCATAAGCCTTGCCATTGACGGTAACGGTATATTCTCCGCTGGCCTTGGCAGCTTCTGCTTCGCGATCGATTTTGCGAATCCCATTGGGCTTGGCTTTTCCTGTCAGATACAGAATGCCTTTTTCCTTACAGGAGGCTGCGATGAAGATATTTTCATCGGTAAGCGGAAGTTTTTCAGCTTCAAGCAAAGCTTTTGCAACCTTGATGCCCTTGGTAGGGTCGGCATCGTTGATATCAACGACTTTCTCAGTGGTTGGCTGAAGCTTGAGTTGCTCACTGGCAGCCTTGACTACCTCTGCATCAGGCGCGACCGGGGTCTTGCCGAAATAACCGAGAACCATCTTTCCGTAACCTTCTGCAATTTTTTTCCAAGGTCCGAACATGACATTGTTGAAGGCCTGTTGGAAATAGAACTGGGAAACAGGAGTTACTGAAGTTCCGAAACCACCCTTGGCTACCGTTTCCCCCATTGCTTCTACAATGGCAGGATACTTATCCATCAGCTTGTTATCCCTGAGCATCTGGGTGTTTGCCGTAAGGGCTCCACCGGGAAGTGGGAAGAACGGAATTTCAGGATTGACCGTCATGGCTTCAGGAGGAATGATATAGTCCTTCATGCAATCCTTGAAGACTTCCTCAGCCTTGCGAATCTTCATGATGTCGATTCCCAGATCATAATCGGTTCCTCTCAGGGCATGCCACATGGTGACGATGTCGGGCTGGCAAGTGCCACCGGAGGCAGGAGCCATGGAGAGGTCAATCTGGTTTGCACCGGCATCAAGGGCATTCATGTACTGTTGGATGCTTACACCAGCGGTGTCGTGGGTATGGAATACAATGTTCATGTCCTTGCCAAGCAACTTGCGGGCACGCTTGATGGTTTCAAAGACATAGGCAGGAGTCGAAGTTCCCGAGGCATCCTTGAAACAAACTGATTCAAATTTGATTCCGGCTTCAAGGATTTGTTTGAGAACGCCTTCGTAAAAGTCAGGATCATGAGCTCCCGTGGTATTGGGGGGAAGGCTCATCATCGTAACGGTGACTTCATGTCTGAGCCCTGCTTCGTTGATGGCTCGGCCGCTATCGATAAGGTTATTGACGTCGTTCAAGGCATCGAAGTTCCTGATAGTGGAAATACCGTGTTTCTTGAAGAGTTTGGCGTGAAGGTCGATGATGTCCCTTGGTTGGGAATCGAGACCAACTACGTTGACACCCCTGGAGAGGGTCTGCAAATCAGCATCGGGGCCAGCGACTTGACGGAATTCATCCATCATTGCAAAGGCATCTTCGTTTGTGTAGAAATACAAAGACTGGAAGCGGGCACCACCACCAGCTTCAAAATGGGTAATGCCAGCTTCGCGGGCTGCCGCGACGGCAGGCATGAAATCTTTGGTGAACACACGAGCACCATAGACAGACTGGAATCCGTCGCGGAATGCGGTGCACATGAATTTAACTTGTTTTTTCATTTTTAGGATAACCTCCGGTTAGTATCTTATTGTTTGGATTTTACAAGTGCAGCAACGATTGCCGCTGCAATTTCTGCTTCCGAGCCAGAGGCTACGGTGACGTTTTGTACTGGTGCCTTTACGAGGGAAACGGGTTTCTGAGGGGCAAACTTTTTGACAAATGCGCTTAAGCCTTTTGTCAAAAAGACAAGCAGCGTAAGAAACACGAATACTGTTCCCATTCCGAGTAGCATAAGGGTAATTCCATTGTGCAACTGGGCAATGAGCTGTTCTTTAGGTAGCTGCGTTAAGAATATCATACGAACTCCTGATTGTATAATAGTGGTCGAGGCATAAAGCCTACGACGAATTCACCGTGAAATAGTATACAAGATATAGTCACAGTCTTTCAAGTAAAGCCAGAATAAATGGTAATTTAATATAATGCAACTTTATTTCTGTTGTTGCAAAGTGTTGTCAATACAGCAATTCCAATTTTAAAAAGGAAAGAAACCCTGAGGAACTGAAGAAAGAAGCGTCTGTGCCTTCAGAAAAAAGAAAGGGCCCCTCGGAAGCGGGACACTTGTCTGTTTGTCCTCTTTATCGTATGTTTTCCCTTGAAAATGAGTTTTGCAAGGAGTGAATTCCAATATGGCAGAGGGAATGGATTTTGCAGAGAGAATTGCCGAAGATAAGGCAATCAGGACCCACATGGATAAAATTGGACGAAAAATTCTCGTCATGAGCGGTAAGGGTGGAGTAGGAAAGACCACTGTTACCATAAATTTGGCAAATGCCTTGGTGGACAGAGGCTGTACGGTAGGTATTCTGGATACCGACTTGCATGGCCCCAATGTTGCCAAGATGCTTGGATGTGAAGATGGAATTTTGCAGACCGAGGACGATGGCAAGAATTTTTTCCCTGTCGAGGCACGACCGGGGCTCAAGGTAATGAGCCTGGCTTTTGCCATTCCCGACCGTGATGCCCCGATTGTTTGGAGAGGACCCATGAAGATGGCGGCAATCCGTCAGTTCTTGGCCCAGGCCGACTGGGGAACACTGGACTATTTGCTTATCGATTCCCCTCCTGGAACAGGCGACGAGCAGTTGACTGTTTGTCAGAGCATTCCTGAACTTACCGGTACCATCATTGTTACGACGCCTCAGGAAGTAGCAATCCTCGATGCCCGTCGTTCGGTGAATTTCTCCAGAAAGCTCCAGGTTGCAATACTTGGAATCGTGGAAAATATGAGTGGTCTGATCTGTCCCCATTGCAATGAGGAAATTCCTCTTTTCGGCATCGGGGGTGGAAAGAAAATGGCAGAAGACATGAAAGTACCTTTTTTGGGAAGAATTCCCATAGAGGTTCCATTCAGGGAAGCTGAGGATGCCGGTCTGAGTTATCTGCAGGCAAAACCGGGAAGTGCCTGTTCTATGGCTATCAAGCAGATTGCCGAGATCATCAATGCAGGAACTGCTTGTTCCACCTCCCGATCCACCGATTTTGCAGGAACAGGAACGTGTGCGCCTTCTGCTTGTGCTTCCTGTAGTAGCAACTGTTCTTCAAGAAAGGGGGAGTGATCATGAGAGATCCCTTCAATGTAGGGGAAAGTAGCGATCTCGAGCATCTGGTTTGGAAGAGCGGGGAGAGGGAAAGGGTTTATAAAGGACCCATTTTCGATGTCTGTTCCATCGTAAGGACTTCCTCCGATGGCCGGACTTCCCGTTTTGTCGAAGTGGATAGCCCAGACTGGGTCACTGTCATTCCTTGGTACCGGGCTGAAAACGGGAAACCGATGTTTGTAATGGTCCAGCAGTTTCGCCATGGTTCTTCTTCCGTGACGAGAGAATTTCCCGCAGGAGTGATTGAACACGGGGAGGATCCCCAGGTTGCAGGCTTGAGGGAGTTGAAAGAGGAGACCGGACTTGTATCCGATCCTCTTACTGCTCTTGGCAATGTCAGCCCCAATTCTGCATTCATGAATAATCGGACTCATTTCTATCTTGCAGAAGGCTTGTCCTTGGTCGCGGATCAAAGCCTTGACCCCAATGAACAGTTGGATGTCCTTTCCGTGTCTGTTGATGAAGTTATTGCTTCCATGGGTACGGGGCTTTATGATAATGGTATCATGATGATTGCCTTGGGATTCTTTTTGAGGGAAGCCAAGAAAAGACCGTTTCTTTATACGACAAAGGAGTGATTTTGTGAAAAAAATTCGTCAAGTTTCCTTTCTTGCCCTAGCGCTTGCAACGCTGTTGCTATTTTCTTCTTGCCTCAGTTCCCGACAGCAGAATTCTGTGGTTCGTACCATAGAGGTAACTGGTACCTCCGAAGTTGTGCTGCAACCTGATATTGCTTCATTCTCCATCCAGGTTCAGGAACAGGCGCCCACTACAGGCGAAGCCCAGGCTTTAGCAAATGCAAAGATGGCTGAGTTGCTTGCTGTGTTGAGAAAGAACGGGGTTGCCGACAAGGATATCACGACTACAGGATTGACGTTGAGACCCAACTACGATTGGATCGATCAGAAACAGGTTCTGTCAGGGCAACTTGCAAGCCAGAGTCTTTCCGTGACCTTGCGTAATCTTGCAAGCATCGGTACCGTCATAGACCAATTGGGACAAGTTTCCTCAATCCAGCTTGACTCTGTCAGGTTTGACAAGGAAGACAAGACGTCGTCCATTCAGGAAGCAAGGAAGAAGGCTGTTGATGATGCCTTTGCAAAGGCAGAGATGTATGCCACGAGTTCTTTCATGAAGGTTGGAAAACCTGTTTCCATCAGTGAATCTTCCTTTGCCTCGAACGGGTATTCTGTACGGGCAAAAACAATGCTGGCTTCTGAATCCCTTGCCATGGGTACTGAGGTCCCGACTGGTTCCTTGACAGTTTCTGCTTCCATTTCGATGGTTTTTGAGATGTATTGATAGGAGAGAACTTCCCCTATGTTATGGGTAAAGAAAATTCTTTTGCCCACACGAAATGGAGGTTCAAATATCCTATCGTGTCCTTACCAAAATATAGGAGAGGGATACTCTACAATCATACAGGCAGAGTGTGGGACCTGTCCTGCGCTCGCTGTGAGGATGCAAGGGCACCTGATGAGCGATCATGTGCCTATGCTGATGAGCCTCTCTCCCAAGATGAGTGTATCGAGCTTGATGAAAGAGTGCACTGATGATGTTCGGCAAGCCTGCAAATTTGAAATACAAGTTTGGCAACCGGCACTTTTGGGCGGAAGGGTACTATCTGAAGCGACCATCCAAGTACATACGCGGGCAGGAGCAGCATCCCATCATACAACGCAAGCAAAGCGTAAAGGAGTATAAGGACTCTTTTTACGGCAGCAAGTAATACGGGAGAGGCTTGAAACGCTGGAGAGAGGGTTCCCAGCTTGCAACCTCAAGCAAGGAGGCTGCCCCAATGCCAGATCTCTGTCATGACTTTTGAAACAGCCCCTCTTCACCATCTAAAATCAGACTTACTTTTTCACAATCCTATTTCTTTTGCAATCGTAATGATCTCAAACGGTTTATATTCCAGTTCAGTACATTCCCCTGTAACATCTTCAAGCATATTCATTGTCTTGTATACTCCACCCAAGGCAAATGAACCACGGCCACCGTCTTGTTCAGAAAGACGGAAGACAATACTTTTTTCATCCTCAGACAATTTTGCCGACTGTAGATACAACCCAGGGAAACGCCAAGGCAAGGAATAAGGTGCACCAGTCGGAAGGAAAGGTACGTTGTAGTCAAACGCAAGACGGTTCACACCAGCATCCAAAAAAGAGCCATTATGAGGATAAATTGCATAAATGATATTGTGCTTTCCAATATCGGATATGATGTCTGGTCGGATATTGCTTCGTAGGAGGCTGAGGGAGAATCCATTTTCCTCAATGCCCACACCATATTTACCTTCGTTGATGACGGCTATTCCTCCTCCTGCTTCAGAAAAATCACACCACTTATGGCAACAACATTCAAAACGGGCCTTCTGCCATGAGGTATTTCGGTGTGTTTCCCGTTTGATGTAACCTGCACTTGTATCACACACCAACTCTCTTGATAAAGCATTGATATTGAAAGTCGTCTTAGCCAATCGGTGCTTTTCATTCCAATCTACAAGATTCTCGATCTCAATAAGTGGCGAATCCTTGAACACCTTGATGAGCATCGTCCAAGAGCTTTTGCATTCAGGGGTATTCAAAGTCACGGAGAAAAGAGCACACTGGCTGTCCGCCTGCACGAAATGAAAGGGCTCCATCACAACCAGTTCATACTCAATATCCTTGTAGTTGGGCAGAATATCCCATGAATCATACATTCCGGGCATATCCTGATACAGGTGCAATCTATTGATGCAACCATTCACATATTCCCTACCAGTATTTCTGTCTTTCAGCGAAGAGATAGACCCATCGGAATTAAAAACCAGACGATAATATCCAGTTTGAACAGTTGATCCTTTACAGCTAAACCAGGTAGAAGAATCTTCCGGTTCCGGCGAGGGAAGTGGAATAGAAGAAAGGCCCTCCGACTCTACCAGCCTATATGCCCCCCTCCTACCTTTTCTCGCAAACTTGCCATTCGTATCTTCAATGAATACTGGTTCACGCCTGTAATGGTTCAATGTATTGAAAAGATATCCAGAACCGATTCCGACAAGCCTATCAAGACTGTCTTCCATAGCCCTATAATCAGTTATGGCATCTTCATATACAGGATTGATATGGCTTCCTGGAATAATATCATGAAACTGATTGAGCAGCAGTTGCTTATATAAAGCGCGCAGTTCTTCAGCGGGATACCGGAGGCCCTCATTCATACGACAGAGAAAAAGCAATTCCACATCCCGTAATCTGAATTCAAGCATTCTATTATAACGCTTTAGAAGGCTCTTTGTAGTAAATGTACCGCGGTGCATTTCAAGATAGAGTTCACCATCCCAAACCTCAAGGGCTCCATTGTCCTTGAGATTCCTATGCAGAAATTCATCAGCTCTCATATGCTCCGTATGCGGCATGATGGACAAACGGTCAAAACGATGCATCAACTCAATCATTTCTTCAGTGGCACCACTTCCTCCATCTCCATACCCAAACATTGAAAGAGTCTGTCCACCGTATTCCTTGTCAATATAGGCGTCCCAATTCTCTTTTACCTGACTAGGCATGTTCCAGGTAATAAAATGCGTAGGAGGTACACAGGCATAGATTTTTGACCCGTCAATGCCTTTCCAAACAAAATTATTGTGAGGAAAACGATTGGTATCATTCCAGGTAGACATCTTGTTTGAGACAAAGTAATCCACGCCTGATTTTTCCAGAATCTGGGGGAGTATCCAACTATTTCCAAAAACATCAGGCAACCACGCTGAATCAACAGTAATACCAAAAGCCCTTCGGTAAAAATGCTGGCCATAGAGACACTGCCGGACTAAGGATTCAGCGGCTGGAATATTGCAATCGGGTTCAACATACATTGCACCGACAGGTTCAAACTGGCCGGATTTGACTTTCTTTTTAAGTTCAGAAAAGAGTTCAGGATAATTCTTCTCAAGCGTTTCATATAAGAACGGTTGGGTATGGCAATATTTGAAATCAGGATAACGGTCCATGAGCCTCATCTGAATCAGAATTGTCCTTGCATTCTTCTGGACAGTGTGAATGCGACGCCAGTAATAGGCAATATCAAGATGACTGTGTCCTACCAGGGCCACATTACCGCTTGATTTGAAATCCCTATTGGAAAAAACTTTTTCATCCAAGTATTTTCGTGACTTATCTGCTCCTTCATAGGTGGTTAAATCCACTAAATTGAGTGCTGTCTCCAATTCTTTATTGAGATATGAGCGGTAATCTTCATCAAAATGCGGACTCTTGGCAATATCAATGAGAGCTATCAGATCATAATACAGGTCAAGGACATCCTTGTTGATGATTACAAAATAGAGTCCCTGGAAAATCTGCCGACAGCCACGATCATTCATTGTATCTGGGTTTCGTTCATCATCAGGCTTGCTGCGGTTATAGCCCTCTATTTCAAAATTCACCAGACCATCGGTCCCTACAAAAGGATTCAACAGAAGACGATTCCTGTTGGGATCCATTCCACCGGCAAAACTACCGTTGACCTTCACTATCATTTCTGCAGCTGTATGCAGATGCAGATACACTTCATGACCTTTGAATTTTTCACTTATCATACCCTGCCCAGTGATGATAATATTGCCGTCTGGAGTAAATATGATGTCGTCTTTTGCCAAATCTCTCCAATCAGAGATGTCCTTATAGGAATTATCGCCTGTCTGGATGCGATCCTTAATCCGTAGCCCTGTAATCTCCTGACAGTCTTTTATGATGCCACGTTTCAGGTAACCGAACCGCAAGTCGGTCCATTCCTCTGATCTTAAACTTCGTCTTATCACCTCAACAAAGGCCATTTCCTACTCCTTCAATTTACATCCCAGAAGAAAGGTCTGACCCTTCTGCCAATTACTTTCATATCTTTGCCCAGATCACGTTTCACTTCCTGCTCAATCCAAGTGCAGCAACGATCCAGTACAATGCATTTGGAACATTCACCTCGGAAAATCAACAACAGATTTCCTTTTTCGTAAGAAACGAATTCAACCCATCCTCCATCGCCCTTGATTCGAGGTGCTATCACATTTTCGATGTATTCTTTCATATCCCAATTGTAAGTGGCATTTTTAATTTTTTAACAGGGTATATTTTTCTGTGTATGGGGCTTTTTCCATGATTGCGGTATCATTCTTCAATTATCGGAAAATTTTAATGAAAGAAGAAAATATCTGTGTTACCTTCCAGTTATGAAAATTCCACGACATTATGAAAACACTGAAATCATCCACGTCAATACAGAAGCACCTCACTGTCTTTTCACCCCCTATATAAAAAATGGAAAAAATCAAACAATTCTTCTTTCTGGAGATGACTGGGCCTTCAAATACTATCCTTCAGTAGAAGAAGCGAATGGAACTTTTATTTACCCCGAATTTGATAAATCACAATTTGAGATGATTTCCGTTCCTTCTGTATGGCAGATGCTTGGTTACGACCAAAAACAGTATACGAATATTCAATATCCCATACCCTTTGATCCTCCTTATGTACCTGCAGATAATCCATGTGGCACATACATAAAGGATTTCGACCTGGAAAAAGAAGCAGGCAAGTCATACTTTATTGTATTTGAAGGCGTTGACTCAGGTTTTTTCCTGTATCTTAACGGCAAGGAAATCGGCTATAGCCAAGTATCACACAATATCAGTGAATTCAATATTACAGAACATGTCAAAACTGGAGGTAACCGCCTTGCTGTCCTCGTCCTGAAATGGACAGACGGGACCTATCTTGAAGATCAGGACAAATTCCGTACCTCAGGAATTTTCAGGGATGTATTGTTCGTCACCCGTCCAGAAAAACATATTGGAGATTATGTCATCACATCTGAGTATGAAAACGGTAAGGGACTCTTTTCTTTTACAACGACTAGCGCTGCTGGACAGATTCCAATAGAAATAGCGCTTTATGACAAAAAGAAATTTATTCGCAGGGCAATTGTAACGCACAGGGTCAGTTTTTGTGTCGAGAACGTCCGACCATGGTCAGCAGAGGACCCTTATCTCTACACATTGCAGATCTCTGCTGGCGAAGAATGTATTACAGAGCATGTCGGTTTCATCTCAATAAAAGTAGAAGGAACAAGCTTTCTTGTTAATGGAAAACCTGTCAAGCTTCTTGGCACAAACCGCCATGACAGTAATCCCAAGACAGGACCGGTTGTCACTCGGGAGGACGTAAAACAAGACCTGAAGCTTATGAAGGATGCCAATTTCAATGCCATTAGGACAAGCCATTATCCTTCAACTCCTTGGTTTTACGATTTATGCGCTGAAGCCGGCTTTTATCTTGTGGCGGAAGCTGATCTTGAGTGTCATGGAGTGACTCGTTTGCAAGATGTCGTGGTAAAAGATGCATTTGGACTTTTAGCCTCAGACCCAGCCTTTGAGAAAGCGATAGTGGACCGTAACCTTCTGAATGTTATGGAACATCGGAACAAATGCGCGATAGTGATGTGGTCCCTTGGCAACGAAAGTGGTTGGGGGAAGAATATGGAAAATGCTGCAGCTCTGGTCCATACGCTTGATGCAACACGCCCAATTCAATATGAAGGAGCCCAACGCGCTGTCTCCGATGGTTTTCTCATAGACACATCTGAACTTGATGTAGACAGCTATATGTATGCTTCTCCCTCATTCATCAAAAACTATCAAGGTCTCAAGCCGGTATTCCTCTGTGAATACATCCATGCAATGGGAAATGGCCCAGGTGATATCGAAGAATACATTGATGCCATCTATTCCAACTCCTGCTCAATGGGAGGGTGTGCCTGGGAGTGGTGTGACCATGCCACGTATGAAGGAGAGGATAAGGTTCATGGACCCATCTATCATTACGGGGGAGATGCCGGAGAAAAACCTCATGACGGGAATTTCTGCATGGATGGGCTTACCTACCCTGACAGACGGCCACATGTCGGACTACTGGAATATAAAAACTGCCTCCGACCTGTTCGAGCCGTTATGAAGTATACAGAAACGGCTGCCTGTCTTTCGTTCTCAAACCAGATGTTCTTTTTTTCGAATGCATCAGACTATCTCTATGCGAAATATGAAATAAAAAAAGAAGGAAAACTGATTGAAAAAGGAGAATTTGAATTTCCTTGTCTTCTGTATGGGAAAAAATCAAAAACTGTAAAAGAGTTTCCTTTGACAGAGGACGATTCCTATCTGACTATCGTTTATTACAGAAAACATGGATCTTCTTTTGTAAAAAAAGATTCCCAAGCTGGTTTTGACCAGTTTCCTCTTTTTCTCAAAAAGAAACAAACAGTACGGATATCCCCTGAAACACCTGTTGAGCTTCAGGAAGATGAAGAAAGCTTCACCATTTCGGGAAAGGGCTTCTCGTATTGCTTCAACAAAAAGAAAGCTGCATTGTCAGCTCTTGTCAGGGATGGCCAAGAACTTTTAGCTGATATCAGTGAGTATTCAGTTTTCAGAGCTCCGACTGATAACGATGCCAATATAAAATCATCATGGTATGAAGCTGGTTTTGATTCATTGAAGGTCCGAACCTTTGCCGCGCAGGCAGAACGTAAGGAATACAGCGTGACACTCCATTTTTCATTTGTCCTAGGACCGGTTTCCAAACAACCTGTCTTGAAATGTGAGGCGGCATACACGATTCACTCTGACGGGAGCCTTGACTGTATTTGCAAAGCTATCAAAGATACCGCCTTTCCGGACCTCCCGCGTTTTGGACTGCTATTCAATTTGAAAAAGGACAAGAAAAACATCTTGAGATATTATGGTTATGGACCGTACGAAAGCTACGAGGACAAACATCAGGCCTCACATCTAGATGTATTTACATCTCCAGTGAAAGACCTCTTTGAGGACTATGTCAGGCCACAAGAAAATGGAAGCCATTACGGTACTCGTTGGATTGAAGTAAAAGGGCTCAGATTTGAATCTGATACTCCGTTCAGCTTCAATGCCTCATATTATACAGACTCAGAGCTGGCAGAAAAAAAACACAACTGGGAACTGATTTCGAGCAATTCTCTCTTGCTTCATATAGATTACAGGATGAGCGGCGTAGGATCAGCCTCTTGTGGTCCGAAACTCAATGACCGGTACGCTATAAATGAGAGTGAAATAATTTTCAGTTTCTCACTCATCTTGGCCTGAATACGGTACAATGATCTTAAATACATTGCGATAGTAGGGTATGGAGGAAAGTTCAATGTCCGCATTTCCCATGCCATAAAAATTCTGAATCCGACTGTATGTGTGGGCAAGACCGATATGCTTGCCTACCTCTGTTTTGCTTCGCATGATGGCGTTTACTTTTTCAACATTAAATCCCCTACCGCTGTCACTTATCTCTAGGATAATCTTGTTGTCTTCGCGAAAAAAACGAATTTCAATTGTTGGGTTGTAGACAACCAATCCATTGGAATCAATGTTAAAGCCGTGTTTGATTGCATTTTCTACAATAGGTTGAAGCATTGTCTTCAGCACAAGGCAGTTCTCCATACCCAGTTTTCCATCAATAATAAGATTGATAGGGCTCGCAAAACGGCTCTCCATGATTTTCACATATGAACTGATATGCTTTATTTCACTGCTGATTGGAACAAGATCACGTCCCTGAGCCAATGTAGCTCTCAGATATCTCGACAGATGCCAGATCATCATATCAGCACCTTTGTCTGAATGGGACAGGATACTCTGCCTTATATACTCCAAGGTGTTATAAATAAAATGAGGATTGAGTTGTTCGGACAGTAATTTGAGCTCAGTTTTATACTGCTGTTCTTCTTTTTCTCGAATGGACCCCATCTGTTCGGTAATTCGGATGCTCATTTGGTTGATTCTTTCGGCTAATTCTCCAATTTCATCATTTTCATAGATCTTGAGCCGATATTCATAATCCCCGTCCTTAATCCTTTCGACACCATACATGACCTCCTTGAGTGGTCGACTGATATTTTTCCGTAAAAATCGACGGGCTCCCAGCATCAAGATGGCTATGAAAAGCAGTATGCCCATATAAATCACAGCCATAGCAGAAAGCAGGGAAGCAAAAACCTCTTCCTTGTCTGTATAGACAACTACATGGATCATCTTGTTCTGAATTGTTCCTATAGTAATTATTGATGTAAAATCTTCATAAACAGGATACGTCAGTACGGATTTTATTTTATTGATGATCCGTTCATCATTCCTATCCTTTCCAATTCCTTTAATCATACGTCCGTTTTCTGTAAAAAGGAACAAGGTATGGGCATTGCCTTGAAAATCAGTTAGAGTCAAAAAATCTTCTAGAAGTGCATCGTTGATGAAAGCAATTATATATGCATCCGCGGCATTGGGAATTTCTGAAAAACTGGCTATTCTTCCAGACTTTATGGGAAAAACTAAATAAATTACAGGATCTTGAGAAACAAACGGAGTGACACGGGACGGTAACCATGTAATACCCTTGATAGACTGTAAGTCCTCATCTGAAAGAATCTCTTCGGCATCAGGGAGAACCCTTTCTTTGTAAAGGGAATAGCAAATTTTCTTCGCGGGATCATAAACCACCGCGGAGATCAGAAAAGAATTGTGCTGGGAAAATGAATTCAATTCATTCTGGAAAGCATAGCGAGTTTGTCCATAGGATGCATCATCATGGACCATATTCCACAGTTCAGCTGAGAACTCTTCGGTACCGAAATCAAAAATAAATGAACTGTAGAGCATATCGAGATTTATACTCATGATGCTTTCGCTTTTTCTGTTCAGATTCCTTGCTTCCTCATGAGAAGTCTTCTGCATCTGGTAAGTATAGCTGACGAGTGTAAATACCAGCAGCATCACTGCCAGGAAGACAGCAATGAAAACAAACATGAAGCCCAGTGTCTGATCAATACTTCGAAAGTGTTTCATCTGACTGCCTTCAATCGGAATGTGGAGGGTGTCTTTCCATAAATTTTTTTGAAGGCCCTGGAAAATGCATGGTAGTCGCTGTACCCCAAACGGGAAGCAATATCCTCAATATTTATATTTTTTTCCAACAGAATCTTTCCAGCCCATTCCATTTTTTCCTTCAATAGGTAATCACGGAGCGTCTGCCCGGTCTTATTCTTGAAATAGATGGCAAAATATGACTCGGAGAGATTAGCGTTACAGGCAATATCCGAAATGTAGATTTTATTCTGTATGTTTTCCCTGATGTAGAGTTTGGCTTTACGGATTAGTTCATCATCATCCTCAAAAATTCCATTGGTCTCCTCGAGAATCAAAGATGCCTTTTCCATACCGTACAGACTCTCGATGTAGTGTTCGATGTCTGCAAAATAACTACTCAGGCAACCGATAAGCCCGTCCAAAGAAACATAGAGAGGAATTTCCTTGTAAATCGATTTTACTGCACCTTCGGGAAGTACAGGACGTAAAGATGACGATACATTCTCAGCAAAAGAATAGCACAGGGAGTATACATAATTTGGACTGGGCATCGGTACATAGAGTAGTGTCTCCATAAATTGTTTCACTCCTTTTTCAATCTTATCAAGGTTTCCAGTCAAAATGAAACTTACCATATCCACATTCTGCAAGGGATTCCTGTCTGGTGGCGGTATGGTACAGATGTCGAGGGAAGTGAATATGTGCTTATCGTTGCTGTAAAGCCGGTAAGTTACTGCCGAGAGGGCCTTGTTATACGAATAAGGGCATTGATAAAGGCCAGGGACCACATCTCCTATACCAATAACAGTGTCGGGATAATCATTGTCAGTCAGTAATTCCAGAAAGGCAGAGGCTACCTCGTATGACGTTTCCGTACCGAAATTAAAAATTCCTACCAGTGATTTTGCATCCCGAAACCATATCTTGTGCCGGATTTTTTCCAGACAAGTTTCAAGAAGCGGTAGAGTCTTTTCATAGGCCTCATTGGACAGCGTAGAAGAAAAACTGATAAACATAACATAGCAGGAAGTGTCGGTAAGGGCTTCATTCAAGGAGGGTAGAAGTTTCACAATCAGAGAAGAATCAATGACTCTCCCCTCAATCAGATCTTTGAAGAATGTGGTGGCTGGATGCTTGACTTGGTCAATTGCATTACGTTCGTTGTTCAGTCTCATGCCAAGGATCCTAAGTTCATCTGAGAGTTCCGTGTAATCTATAGGCTTCAGAATATATGCTTTTGCTCCATACTTAAGCGCATCCTTGGCATATGAGAAATCATCAAACCCAGAAATGATAATTATCTGTGTCCTGGAACCAGTTTCAGCGCACTTTTTCAGTACATCAAGTCCTGACAATCCTGGCATCCGAATATCCAAGATGGCAAAATCAGGCTTGAGATTCTGGATACTTTCAAACGCCCCCTGCCCATTGTCTTCTTTTGCAATTATTTTTATTCCCTGTTCTTCCCAAATTGGAGAATTCGCGAGACTTAAAAGAATTGTCGGTTCATCATCTGCCAAAATACAGGAAAAACAATTGTTCATCATCAAAACCCTCCTATCGGAGTTTACCCTTCTCATCTGAGTAGCCTTCAAACATAACTAAAAAATGAGTGACAACTAGACCTTATCAAAATTTATCACATGGTAGGACCAGTCTGTTGGCAATATGTATTCCCGTCAAGAATAAATTTCAATTTGCCATATAATGGAAATTGATACATTTGGAATAGAAAGTGTACTATCGAGATCTTTAAAACTGGGGGAATATAAAACTAGAAATGGCTTTCATGGCTTTTATAAGGAGGAGAACATGAAAAAATCTATTGTTATCATGCTGATGGTATGTCTGTTGCCAGCGATGCTCTTTGCTAATGGCTCAACTGAGAAATCAGTCTCAGCAGGAGAAGTTACTGTTGTCAAGGTATGGACAGAGGATAGACATGATCTTGACTATGTCCAGAAGAAAGTTGATGAGTATAATGCAAATAATACCGACAACATCAAAATTGAGCTGACAGTTGTAACAGAGAACTACAAAAATATGCTCCAGCTCTCATTCCAGAGCGGTGACGCTCCGGACGTAGTAGGTGCGAACTCATTGCCTCTGAACCTTTTTGCAGACACTGGGATTCTCAATCCACTTGATTCCTATATCGCAAAGAGCCCTGAGTACATAAAAGTCAACGAACCGGCCTCGCACAAGTATGAAGGTCTCAACGTTTCCAAAGGCAATACCTACTGGATTCCATCCGGAATGCGTTCTGGCGTTCGGGTCATTTACAACAAAGATCTATTGAAAGCCGCTGGTTATACAGAAATACCAAGAACGCTTTCTGATTACATTGACATGGCAAAGGCCATCACGGTAAACGGAAAAGGGAAGTACTATGGTATTGGATTTACGTCATCATCTCCATTCGAGAGACTTCTTGAAATGACGGCACAATGTTCTGGTATTTTCTATTATGATTACGTAAACGGTAAATTTGATTTCTCTGGTTACCGACCGATTCTCGAACAGGGAAAGAGATTTATTGATGAGAGCATCGCTTATCCTGACCAGCAGCAGGTTGATATG
Organism: uncultured Sphaerochaeta sp.; assembly: GCF_963676625.2. Lineage (GTDB taxonomy): Bacteria > Spirochaetota > Spirochaetia > Sphaerochaetales > Sphaerochaetaceae > Sphaerochaeta. The sequence continues at coordinate 360,682 of NZ_CAXXYB010000004.1, read as the reverse complement.
ATGAGAGCCCAATTTGCTGTAGGATCGTTTGCTCTCTGGTCAAATGCTTCCCAGGAAGCAGGAGTATTTACTTCTCAGATTCCTGTAAAAGATTTTGAATGGGCTACGGCTGAAGTTCCTACACTCACGGGTAAAGTTACTGGCGCATTGCAGATTACTCCGTCAAAGGGTTGGGGCATTGTCTCAAATTCAAAGGTCAAGGATGCAGCATGGAAGGTTATCAGCTTCTTCCAAGGAGAAGAGTTCCTCAAAGGCTATCTTGAAAGCGGGTATTGCTTGCCAATCACTTCCTACATGGACGGCTTGATTGATAAGACAAAGATTGGTCGTCTTGCTGACTTCTCTCTTCTGGATTATGAATCTGTCTATCCACAACCTCCGGTGGTCAATATTTCCGGAGATGACTACAGGACTACTCTCTGGAACTGCGTAATGGGTTTCAAGACAATAGATGCAACCATTGCAGACCTGAACAAGAGATACAATGATGCTCTAGAACGCGATATCAAGAACGGTACTGTGAAACGCCTGATCATTAAGGATTACAATCCCCAGAAGCCAAACAGCGGTACTTTCGAATACCTCACAAAATAATTGTTGCACGCCCAGAGAGAAGCCCTTCTATTCTGGGCATGCTTCAGAATCCCTGGCCTCTCCCAGGGATTTTCTTGTTTGCCCAGCATGAACAATGACTCGATGGTGAAAGTTCACCGTAGGTGCGGTACTACCAGGAGGCAGGAGCTCTAGCTTAAGGCAATTGCAATCCTGCGAATGACTGTGCGAAGGAAGCCGTCCGAGAGTCGCAAAAACGGACGGCTTCCCTGAATGGCGGATATCCAAGATAACCGGCTAGGTATCGAGCAACTACTGCACCCTGTTGCAGTGTAGATGGGTGAAGCTTGATGCCAAACTGGATTTTCAGGTGTTCCTGTGCAGAGAATATTCGAATGAAGAGGCTTGAAGGTTGCTGATGGAAGCAGACATGTGCGGAAACTGGTAATGTCGTTTGATTGAACCACCCACTGCGAAACCTTATGGTGTGGTGGAGAGAGAGGTTGGGGCAGTGAGTTCCCCTTCTACTCGGTTTAAGATTTTTAGGAGATTCTTATGGTAAAAACCAATACGCAGGAAAAAACCAGACGTAACAGGATGGGAAGAAAGAATGCGATCCAAGCTGGACTTATGCTGTCCCCTGCTGTTATTCTGCTTATCATCTGCTCAATCTACCCTTTCTTCTGGATGTTTAAATACATTCTTTATGATTACAACGGTTTTACTGCAAACTTTACAGGAATGCAAAACATCATACGAATGGTTCATGACACTAATTTTTGGGAAAGTGTTGGACACACCTTTGAATATGCTACATACAAGATAATATTCATCATTCCCCTAGCTCTCCTCGTAGCCGTACTGTTACATTCAGGAATTGCCGGTTCTTCCCTATTCAGATTGGTCTATTTCTTGCCTACGGTTATCAGTTCTTCAATTTCCGGCATGATTTTCAGCTTCATTTTCGCCACAAGCAACGGTATTCTCAATCAAATGATCTCTCGGCAGATACCTTGGCTTACCAGTCCAGATTATGTAATGATTGCGGTTACCGTTCTTGCAGTCTGGGGCGGTTTTGGAAACTATATGCTCTATTTCATTACTGGTATGAACGGAATATCATCCGATGTGTATGAAGCGGCCAAAATAGACGGTGCCACTACATCCCAGACATTCTTCAGGATTACGCTTCCCATGCTCAGCCCTGTACTTAAAGTTGTACTGATGTTAGCCATCACAAGTGCCTTCAAGGATTACGAAGCAATCATGGTGCTCTCCGGTGGCGGCCCTGGCAACAGATCCATGGTCATGTTCCTCTATATTTATAACCTTATCTTTGGTTCGGCATACAACGTCACCCAACCACAGATTGGATACGGGGCGTTACTGTCTTGTGCATCCGCAATCATTGTCGGCGGTGTAACATTATTATATCTCAAGCTCTCCAAAAAGCTTGACGATGTTATGTAAGGAGAAACATATGAGAAAAAGTCATGAGATTCTCTCATCAGTAGATAAGGCAAGAAAAGCTGCTCTCATTGTGCTGTTGAGTATTCTTGCCGTGGTGGCAATCTTTCCGGTAGTCTATATTACTTTGGGATCTTTCAAGTCACGTACAGAACTTCTTATCGGTGGTGCGAACATTTTTCCCTCAGTCTTTCATTTTGAAAATTATGTCAATGCTTGGAAACAGGCTAATTTCGCGATATATACAGGAAACAGTATAATTATTGCCAGTGGTGTAATGATATTGTCATTATTCTTTTCCACAATGGCTGGGTATGTATTCTCAAGAACCGACTTTCCTGGAAAAAAACTGATTTTTGGAACTTTCGTCATGTTCCTGTTCATCAATGTCGGTTCAGTTTCCATCAGGCCGTTGTTTGAACTTGCAACCAAGACTCATATGAATAGAAGCCTGATTTCTGTAATCCTGTTCTCAGCGGGAATGGGACAGGCAACGTACATTTTCCTTGCCAGGGGGTATGTCAACTCGGTCCCGAAAGAACTTGATGAAGCCTCTAAAATTGACGGATGTTCTTTCTTTGGCACATTCTGGCGCGTTATAGTTCCCGTACTTCAGCCGTTAATCGCGACTATTGCCCTGCTCTCATTCCGACAGGGCTGGAACGAATATATACTCCCTCTGGTTTTCACTATGACCAATGATAAGATGCGTCCCTTGACGGTCGGGGTAAATATGCTCAAGAACTCAGGAGACGGAGCAGCTTCCTGGGAAATCATGTTTGCAGGGGCAACCATAGCGGTAATCCCAATGATCATTGTTTATGTCTCTTTTAGCAAATACTTTATGAATGGTTCCACTTCAGGTGCCGTCAAAGGCTGAAACAGGTCTCCGGCACACCACTCTCTATTGTTCATAATTATTATGAAGTAAGGATGATGCATATGAATCGATTCTCTGAAGATGGCTTCATTTTGGACTATCTTGTTACGCCGGTTGTAAAAACTCCCTATTTTTCCAAACTCCGGGAAAAGGACCAGCTAAAGCTTGAAATGCTTATGAGAAAGGATGTTGTCACAATAAAGCAAAAGACACTTCCTGAAAATTACCTAAAAATACAAGACTGGACTCCACGATACTCCTATGCCAATATTTTTCTCGATTGCTCCTCTTTTTATTCGACACCTCAACGCATATCTTTTAGTGCCGCAACATCAATTTTCGCTGAGAAAGAAAAAAATGTGGAACTGTCCGTCTGGACTTATATGTCATTGGGCCTTTATCATGATGGAAATCTTGTCCTCACGATTTCTCCACCACGTTATAAGCCGATCAGACGGGAAAAGGTATCCTTATCTCTTCATGAAGGCCAAAATACTTTTGTCATCCAAGCAGAAAATCTCGGTGTAAGAGATACCTACAACCTGTTCGGAATTCAAGTCTTACCCGATAGGGCTGGACTTTCCATCAGGTTCCCTATTCCTGCATTTGAAGAAAAGTATAGACCTGCCATAGCATTTTTGGACAACCTGACATGTCAGAAAAGTCGCTTGGTCTTCTCTGTTCCCGCTCCAAAAGGCACAAGTGAGAGCTACCCGGATGTAAGTCCAGAATACCATCCAGACTATATCAAACCTTGTACCGACATTTCGCAACAATCAGTTTTTGAAATTAACAATGAATATTCCCAGGCAGATATAACCTGTTGCGGGCTCTCTCGCAGGGTACAGGTTGCCGCCAACATATCATCCCTGCATATGGATATTCCAGATAAAAAAGAGCGTAATGACTATATTTTCAAAAAAATTGCACAAGTCAAGACCCTCGATAGGGGTGACCATGGCTTTTCAATCTTCAACATCCTTGCCCGAAAAGCATTGAATATTGAAGCTTCCGAGGACCGGAAGCTGCTGCTTGATGACCTGGACCTGATTGATAGAAGGGTAGACTGCTCGGATTTCATCCTTTCCGGGCTCATCAGATACTTGCATAATTACTCCTTGGATAATGAAGTTGCAGAAAAAGCACGGGATGTTTTTCTATCATACCGTTATTGGATGGATATGGAAGGACAAGATGGAATGTGCTTCTGGAGTGAAAATCATAGCCTCATGTTCTATTTCTGTGCCTATGAAATTGGAAAAATGTATCCTGATGACTTTTTTGAAAAAGCCATGCAAACAGGTAAACAACTCAGTACAAGCGCACGCACAAAACTATCCGACTGGCTTGATGATGTATATGACTCACTTTTTGAAGAATTCCTCAGCGCCGTGTATATGTGTGTTACGTTTGCCGCTCTTCTGAATGTATATGATTATGCAGAGAAGGAACTGAGCAGCAAAGCTGAGGCTATCCTTGATATCATGATCGCCCAGCTGGGTCTTCAGGTTTTTGATGGTGCTGTCATTGCTCCTATGGGCCGTGTTTACCGGGACTGTCTTTTTCCTTTTCGTGGCGCTGCCAATTCAATTCTGGCTCTCGAGGCAAACGGAATCTGCTATGATTATGCTGAAGGGTGGACAAGCTTTTTTGCTACTTCCAAATACCAATTCAAAGCAGGTTTGGAGAATCTGATCCGCTATGATCAGGATACCTCGTATACAACAGGCAATGCACGGATTTTTGTAAAAAAAACCGCTGATTATATTCTAACCTCAGTGGCATCCCCCCGACGTGATAATTTCGAGCGTTTTGAGAATACCATCCTCTCAGGCCATGCAGACCTGAAGAAACACAGCTACACGAAATCCATGAACGAACGTTTTCATGGAACAAGCTGTTTTCAAAGTGGTTGCTATGGATACCAGCAGCACCTGTGGTACGCCGCGCTCTCTTCCGAGGCGGTGTTCTTCATGAACCATCCGGGCGCATCCTGCGAACAATCGAGCCTCCGCCCAGGATACTGGCATGGCAATGGTATTTTCCCTGCTCTCAGGCAGGAAGGAAGCCTCTTGGGTGGAATTTTCTGTATTCCGGACAATCATCCCATCCATTTTGTCCACGCATATCTTCCTCATGAACGGTTCGATGAAGTGAACTATGACGGGCCATGGATTTTTTGTCGCAAGGAAAAAGGGTATCTTGCATTCTGGTGCCCTGTCGCAAGGCTGAACCATGATGACATGCTCTTTGACTGTGAAATACGTTACAAGGCTGACCAGGTCCCCTTCCTGGTCATAGTGGGAAGCAAGCAAGAACATGAAAGTTTCCCTGAATTTCTTTCCTGGGCAAGAGCGTACAAGCCTGAATTCTCTTTCCCCGACCTATATGTCGGAGGAAAAGAATTCCTGACCTTCCGCGAATACACCGATAACAGCCAAATAATTGATTGAGGAGATACAATGGCACAACATAAAGATATACCAACCTATCCAGATAACGGCATTATCTACAAAGGGGATTACCTGAAGGGTATCCCGTATGATCAATATATTTACAGAATGCCTATTCCAACAGAAAATGTCTATGATATCCGACAATTCGGCGCAGTACCTGATACCGACTACCTTTCCACAGAGGCTTTCTGCGCAGCTGCGTTGGCGGCGGTAAAGACAAAAGGAACTGTGGTGGTGACAGGAGGGGTATACATTGTCGGAAGCATAGCTTTGTATTCTGATACGACTCTTTTCATTGACTATGGTTCCACGCTCAAAGCTTCGAGAGACCTCAGCCAATACAATGATGCCCTTCTTTCAGTAAAGGATGTCCACGACGTTACCATCAGGGGGGGAGGGAAGATTCACGGCAACGGTGAGTTTTTTGTCAATCTTCCACGAACAGAACCGAGACTCACACCACTGGGTTATACAAAGCTTCCCCCACAGCTTCTAGATCCACTCGGTTATCCTGAAGATACAATTCGCTTTGCCTATAGGGAACGTATCCGATACGCTGATAACAGATGGAATACGGAAGCTCCTGACATCAACCGCCCTATGTACACTGTTTGGGTTCGCGGTTCACATCATATCAAGATAGAGAATATTCTCATTGAGGATTCTCTTGACTGGACGCTTGATATAGATTATTCAGAGTATATCACAGTCAAAGATATGGTGATTGATAACAACCGGCATGTGTCAAACGCGGATGGGATTGACGTGATGAGTAGCCAGAATGTCACCGTGTCCCATGTATTCATTTCGACAGCCGATGACGGATTATGCGTGAAGGCACCATTAGCACAGGGCCATGATGGATTGAATGTGAAAGATGCCTCGTTGACTATGGGGCCATCCAAACACATTACATTCAGGGATTGTACTGTATGTTCTGTGATGAATGCATTTAAGATTGGAACTGAAACGTATTATGACATTGAAGACATCAGCGTTGAAGACTGTACATTCATTATGCCAGACATCTATCCTGGTGGAGTAGGTGGAATTTCAATTGAGTCCGCGGATGGAGCTTCCGTCAGGAATATTCGAATAAAGGACATACGGATGAATAATATTGTGTGTCCGGTTTTTATCTGTCTGAACAAACGTAACAAATTCGGTTTTGCAAACGAAGAGGATGCAGTACAAAAGAAATACGGGGGTACGATTGAAAATATCAAGATAGAGAATATCAAGGCGGAAAACATGGAGATTCCCTGTCTTGTTACAGGTTGGTCCGACAAAAGCCATACGGGGAGAATCAGGGATATTTCAATCAAGGACTTCTCAGCGACATATCTTGATAATACGGAGATACTTGATATTAAGCATCCCCTGTATGAGAACATCGTGGATTATCCAGAAAGCAATGCTTTCGGTGACCTGCCTGCGTACGGTTTCTTCTTTCGGCACGCCGATGAGATTTCTCTTGAGAACCTCACCATAAATCCTCGTTCGTCGAATACTAGGGGAAAAATAATCTTTGAGGACTGTAATCGGTAGAGGGGAATGTGTTATTTACACTCAATGGTTCCTTGTGGCTTGCTGGTAAGGCCATAGAGCACTTGGTTGTCTGTACGGTACCTGTCCCTCGGCATGTTCTTCCACGAGCTGATCGATTAATCCAAGGTTCTTGACCATTTTCTTATATGGTTTCTTGTCCATGCCTCAAAATGATTCACCTATGAGGACCGTAATCCTTCCCGTTGCCCTGTAAATATTTTTCTTATCCGGCAGGGACTGTAATACAAATGGCAATTGAAGTAATGCCCCACGATATCCTGCAGGATGATGTTTCTGGAAAAGGCCAAAAAACATTCCTTTTCCAGGGAATGCAATCCATCGCTTTATAAATAACCCTTATTCAACTGTAAAAGTGTGGGAAATAACTACCTATATGTAAAGTATTTGTATTTCCTGAAAACACTTGCTTGGATACTGGCTTATCTGCAATATTTTTGTGAAAAGGCTTAACTTTTCTGTAAGATACTGGTATAGTATATATGTCCGACGCGTGAATACCTGAAATATGGCTCACCGTTCATATCCTGTTTAGTTTTTTCCCCCTCAGATCTGAGGTAACGGCAGGATATATTTCCCGCATTATGCGGAACTCCTTCAAGGGTGCAAGCTTGAGGGAGTTTTTTTTGGTTTTGCAACTTGCTGTTTTGGTTCATAGCAAAAATTGTTTGGATTTACGGACAAAAAAATGACAGGTATTTCCCGTCATTTTTTATTGATTGCTACCTATTTATTTATGTCGCCATTTGGGAAATGAAAATTCTCCACGGTAATTAGATGCATTGTACATCGGATATTTTTCCGGTGTATATTCACACTTGTCCGCTTGATTAAGCGTAGGTGTTTCCTGCGTGTAAATAACGAGTTTGTGTCTATCCCACAGAATAATCTCATCACGGGCATCACCAGTGACATCCAATGCTTCTGCACAAAGGGTAGGGTGCCCATCTTCGGGGAATTGGACGACGACATTTCCCTCTCCGTCAATAATGCCTCCTTTTTCGGAATCACCATTGAGCAAGATTAATTCTGTTCCGTTGCCATCCCAATTCACCGGGGCCAGAATATTGCCATTGCATAGCATTTCTTTATGCCATAATTCTGTTCCCTTGCAATCATACAAATAGACTATTCCATTATTTCCCCAATAGGTGGAGGTGCAAATTTGGAATCCTTTTTTGTCTTGATTGTATTTTCCTGTGCTGATACGTTGTCCATGTCCATTGATATCCCTGAATAGAATATTTCCTTGTTTGTCTACAAGCATGAATCCTTCCCAGCCGGATACAATGGCAAGGATTTCTTCATCCAGGTCAGGATCCAATTTTCCTATGATTATCTCATCCGTATGATCGGTCTCAATAGGTAATTCCCATACGAGTGAGCCTTTGCTGTCAATCATATTATAACAGCTGAAGATCTCATCCTTGCCATCACCATTGAAGTCATGGGCATAGGGAAAATGTCCTGTATTATTGTGAGAGAATTTCCAAAGGAGTTCAAGATTCTCGGTATAAATCCAGATTCGTGCATACCTGTCTTTGATAAGGATGTCATAAGGTTTTTCCTTGCCTCGAACATTGACAATTCGTATGGCATCCACATTGAGTCTGTCCGAGGCATATTCACCGAATTCCAGTGCACAGACAGACTCTGGCGGATCATCATTTCGAGGAGTCTGTATCGATTTTTTTGTTTTTCCGGTTCTTCCATCCAGAATGAATAGGGAATAGTCCCAGGAGCAGAGCACTTCGTCATATCCATCTCCATCAATATCATAGATCTGGAAGGGTAGATCGGTAGTGAGGTTTATGATATCCTCGTCGTCCCGTGGCTCTCCCATTTGCCAAAGCATTGCGCCTGTTTCCAGGCTGACAGCAGTCATGCAACTGATAAAAGGATAACGATCCTTGTAGACTCGTCTCTGATGCTGACAAATTACAAAGAAAAGTTCATTTGTTCCCGTAAGATGTCCGAAACGAATTTGACGGCCTGCTCCGAAATTTTGCAAATCAATGGATTTATAAAGTTTGGGTTTCGAATGTCGGCTACGTAGCTCCGCTAGCTTTGTTGCATATTGGGAACGTTTTTTCTCAAGTGTCTGGAAGGTTGCATCATCCGTGGTTACGGAAACGGAAGCATATTGGGTAGGCATGCAGGCACACAGGGCCATGCAACCCGTGGTGTATCTGGCATCTTCGGTTTCCAGACAGGGCTTTCCATCAAGAAATCCTTGGATGTGGGATCCTTTTACTTCGACAGAAAGTTCATGGAAAGTATCACAACTCCAGGGTATCTCGCAATATGATAGAACTGTTCGTTCCTGTTTTTCTACACGATGCAAGGCAATTCCTCCTGGTACCAGAAAGATTCCATAGTGCATCATGCTTGTTTGATATCGGAATAAAAACCCACAGATCTGAGTAGCTGTCAAAGCTCTCAAACTTACTGAGATGGTTACATTGGTCCAGTCCGTACTTCCTGCACGGAGAATCGGAACTGCTTTTTTAGGTCTTGGTTTTGTCATGCGCATTTGCTCCATGACATGGAAGCCTTTCAATGTAGGGTTAGTAATCAGCCAAGAGGGACCTTTGTAATCAAAATCCGCAATTGGGTCAAACCATTGGCCTTTATCGCCCTGCTCTGGGTAAAAATGGTATTCTCCCATTGCCGAGTGGTCGGGGTCATAGGGAAAGGGACCAAGCCCAAACCCTGAGAAATCTTCCAAGAGCAAATGTATATCTTGCACATGTATCTCCTTTGTCATCGATCGTGATGAATCTTGACCAGTCTTTACCATTGAACCAATGTTTGCACGTCGATAGGGAGCCCTGAGGCGATGGATTTGTTTGCTGCAATACCTGTCAAGGCAGAATTTATGCCATCACGGAAGTCTGCGGCACGATGAAAGGGGTCGAAGGGAGGGGTGGCAAGAAAAATGTCATCCAATAAAGCCGGGTCGCCTCCTCCGTGGCCCCCTGCTTTTTCTGCGATGGGAACTTCATAGGCTTTCCCGAACATTGGACAGACATGAATCTTATGATAGACAGTGGCTCCTTCATCCTGTTTGTCTCCACCTGCGTTGATATAGGGTTTTTCCAAGGCCGTATATTCGATACGTCCCTTTGCTCCATTCAAAGTAACATTGAACCCTTCCCAGGGCATATATGAATTAAGTGAATAAGACATTTGGGCGCCGTTTCGATACTTCACCAAGACAGACATTGTATCCTCGATACTGATATCATCGGCAAAAACACTTCTGTCCCGTATGTATCCGCTGTCTGCCTCGGCATCGAGATAAAGCCCCTTCAAGGTTGGATTACTTTCAATGTCAATGGCAAAGGGATCATCTTTTGCTGCTGCATTGCCATGGCATCTATCATAGAAGGTTTCTACACCACGACTTTCGGCTGCTGCCCGTCCATAGAAATTTAGGTTGCCGAGCGCAAAGACTCTTTCAGGAGTTGTTCCCAACCAAAAATTGACCAGATCGAAATGATGAGTTGCCTTATGAACAAGCAGCCCTCCGCTGTTGATCTTGTTGCGGTGCCATCTTCTGTAATAATCCGCTCCATGCTGTATGTTCAGTAACCATTCGAAATGCACTGAGAATACTTGCCCAATGGTATCGTCCATGAGTAGTTCACGGATCTTTGTATGGTGCGGTGCATATCGATAATTAAAAGCTACCCTGATATGACGGCCTGTCCTCTTCTGTGCATCGATAATACGTTGTGCCTTGTGCTCGTCGATGGTAATTGGTTTTTCCGTGACGATATCACAACCCTTTTCCATGGCACGAACGATATAATCATCATGAGTCCTGTCGATTGAGGTCACGATAACGACATCGGGTTTTTGTTCATCTATCATTTTCTCGAATTCGTGAGGGGCATAGGTCGGAACCGGTTTATGGCTGCATTGCTGGGTAAGTATGTTGTTGGCATACTGCATCCTGGTTGGGCTTTGGTCGCAAAAGGCAACAATATCCTCATCGGAGATATATGTGGTCGCAAGTGCTTCATAGTACATACGTGCGCGGCCTCCGGTTCCTACTTGCGCATACCGTTTTTTTCTTTCCATTATTTTATAACCCTCCGGAAAAGTACATATTGCATATTTACAAGATGTATATGAATGATTATAACGCTGGTTTGTAAAAGAGCTGTTGTCGGAAAAATAAAACTGCTTATACTTTTTCGTAGGTATTTGCACTAAATCAATAATCAGTGCGGATGGATGCCCTGACCTTGGCGCTATATTCCGAGGGTGAAATGTTCGCATATTTACGGAAGAATCGAGAAAAATACTGTAAATTATCGAAACCTAGATTCCAGGAAAGTTCTGTCAAAGATAATTCCGTATGCTGGATGAGTTGTTTTGCCCTTTCAAATTTAATGCGGTTTATATATTGTACCGCCGAAATTCCGATTTCCTTTTTTATAGTCCTATACAGATAATCTTGGTTATATCCGATGCTTTCAGCCATTTCAGCAAGTGTGAAATTATTGTTGATATTACGAGCAATATAATCATCAACAGATTCAATTAACTGTGAGACGCTTTCCTTCGGGGGGCGTGCCTTTGCTGAGTCCGTCTCGAATACGGGGGCGTCTTGCGCAACGCAGATCCTTTGCATGGTAATCAGGCTCTCCATTAAAAGGGATTCAGACATTTGCCTATAAAAAATAGATTTACGTTGACCTTCAAGAACTATACGTGAAAAGATATTGAATAATTGGCGATCATTGTCGCGGAATAAAGGTTTTATGGTATCCAGAAATTGATCCATATCAGGATCGGTGGATAAGAATTTTATTTCCAGTGTTTTCATGCCTTCCTTTGCGTTTACAGTAAAATCATGGTAGCTACCTTTCTTGAGGAATAAAATATCACCGGGACCTAGGGCAATGCAATTTTCGTTGAGATGGGTTATTGCACTTCCGCTATAGATGAGTTGAATCTGATAGTCGGGATGATAATGACGTCCTACACCGCTACCCTGACGGTAATGGAATCGAGCGGAAAAGGTGATCTTATAATTCATTGTCTGTTGTATCCGATTTGTTTTTCCTTGGTAAGGAGTCGTATGTTTTTCGGAAATCCTTCTAGAGGATTTTCGACCAAAAAAGATTTTTTCAATATGAAAAGCACGTGAAATATCTATTGCAGTATATAGAAAGGTATTCCTGTCATATACAAGATTTGTATGCCATATACGAAAAAGTATAACTATTTCTGTGTTTCTGATAACGACGGCACGTAAATGCCATCATATACTTTACAAAACCTCCAAGGGATAAAAGCGTCTTGGATTATGGCGTCTTTGCGATTTCTTTTAGGTTTGAATCTCGGTAGGGAATTTGAGAAAGTTTAAGGAGGATATATCTTTTATGTCTACAAAATTGAAAACAGTACTTGTAGGTTGTCTTATCTTGTTGGCAACTACAAGTGTTTCCGTCTTTGCAAACGGAAAGACAGAGGAAAACGGGTCCGCATACACCTTGTCACTCGCTACGGCAGACAATACCTATGGACTTAGTTCCGATGCTGAGCTCCAAGGAGCTATTACGGATATGATCAAGGACAAAACAGGAACTAGCGTTTCCCCAATCATTCCTCCTGTTGCCAGTTACGCCGATAAACTTGCAACCTTGGTGAATAGTGGAGATGCCCCCGATTTGTTCGTAGTTTCTCAGGCAATGACCAAGATTCCTCAAATGGTGGCCCGTGGTCAGTTATTGGACTTGACGGATTATATCAAGCAATCTCCGGTCCTGTCAAAGTTGGATTCTTCCCTGTTCAGTGCCCCACAGGTAAATGGCAAGGTATATTTTGTTCCCTATAATTACCCGAAATCGAAGGTCCTGTATCTTCGCAAGGATATTATGGAAAAATATGGCATTACCTTATCACATACGCCCACCACAGTTGAATTTGTCACGGAAATGAAAAAACTGGTCGGGACGGGTATTACACCTTTTACGTTCCCCAAATGGATTGATAATTTCCAGTATTTCTATAACTCTTTTGGCGCTTGGGGTGGGTTGTATCTGCAGGATGACAAATTCATCGATGGTTTCCAGACCCCTCAGATGTCTGAGGCCCTTGCCTATCTGCATCAGCTTTACGAAGAGGGTATTCTCAATCGAGAATTTATTACGACCGAAAATAGTGCAATGAGGGAAAAAACCTATACTGCCCAATCTGCGTCGGATATCGATTATGTAACAAACTATATTAACTATGTCCAGAATACCGCAGCAGCAAATAAACCGACTGACATGTTTCTTATTTACAAGCTTGTCGGGCCTCATGGTGATGGAGGGTCCCTCAATGAGGCAACCCAGACTGCCTGGGTAGTTTCCTCCAAGACCAAGCATCCCTCAGATGCAGTGAAAGTGATTGAATCGATTGTTACTGATCCTGAATTGTACCCTGCCTTCTATGGAATTGGCTTGAAGGATTTTCATTATACTTTGGATGAAAATGGAGCCATTGTGCCGACTAAGAAGGCTGCAAACGCCGGTTACAAATATACGTTGAACTGGATCAGTGACTCTTTCCTCAATGTTGATATCGACCATTTGGCATTCACGCTTCCCAAGGCCATGATTGATGGATTGAAGGCCCAGCGGGCAAACATTCTTGGGGCCCAGCCAAATCTTGGACCCAACCATGCATCGGATGTGCCTGTAGGGGTCTCCGATGCCTATGATAGAGTTTCTCCCTCGATCAAGAGTACTCGAGAGTCCGTTGCGACCAAGATTATTGTTGGTACTGTGACTCTTGAGGAGGGACTCAAGGAATATCAGAATTTCTGGAAGAGCATTGATGGGGAGAAGATTCTTGCAGATCTGAATGCTTCCCGTTAATACCCTGTAAGGTAAACTCTCGGTTCCTGGCTGTGGCAACCAGGACTCGGGAGTCTTTTATAAAAAAACGAATGATTGTCGAATAAAAGGCTAGGAAAAAGGTAATGCAGCACTGTTCAATAGAGGAAAGCCAGATACGAGAGAAAGCTGAGGTATTGGTGTCTCGGATGTCTCTTTTAGAAGTATTTAGCCAGCTTCTTCATTCAGCGCCTGCAATTCCACATCTTCATATTCCGGCTTATAATTGGTGGAATGAAGGGCTTCATGGTGCTGCCCGAAGCGGTACTGCAACAGTTTTCCCTCAGGTCATTGGATTGGCATCCATCTTCGATCCTTCATTGATGAAACAAATCGGTTCTGTCGTTGCCACGGAACAACGAGCGAAGTACAATGCCTTTTCCCGTTTGGGAGACAGGGGAATTTATAAAGGCCTTTCTGTTTGGTCTCCGAATATCAATATCTTCAGGGATCCTCGATGGGGACGCGGCCAGGAGACTTTTGGCGAGGACCCGTATTTGACGGGCGTCCTGGGCAAGGGGTATATCCAGGGTCTTCAAGGTGATGACCCTTATTTTTTAAAAGTCGCGGCCTGTATCAAGCATTTTGTTGCACATAGTGGTCCTGAGGCAGGTCGGCATTCGTTCAATGCCCTTGTCAGCGCAAAGGATCTTGCAGAAACCTATTTGCCTGCTTTTAAGGTCTGTGTTGAAGAAGCAAGGGTCAATGGTGTCATGGGTGCTTACAGTTGTGTAAATGGAGATCCCTGTTGTGGGATGCCAATGATCCAGACCCTTTTGCGTGATACTTGGAATTTTTCTGGCATGTTTATTTCCGACTGTTGGGCAATAAGGGATTTTCACCAAGGGCATAGGGTTACCAAAAACCTCGTGGAATCTGTTGCGCAAGCAGTGAATGCTGGGTGTGATTTGAATTGTGGCTGCGAATATGGTGCGCTTGAAAGTGCCTATAAACAGGGATTGATACTCGAAAGTACTGCGCGTGAAGAATGTGTACGCGTTATGATGACTAGGCTGCAACTTGGCTTGTTTGCGGCAGAAACCCCTTACGATGATATTGCTTTTGATTCCGTAGACTGTGATGAACATGCTGATCTTTGTCTTGCAGTTGCCGAAAAATCGTTGGTATTGCTCAAGAATGAAGATGATTTTTTGCCTTTATCCCCACATGCGTGTTTACGTTTTTCTGTCATTGGTCCCAACGCCGATAGCCGGAAGGTTCTCTGGGGAAATTATCATGGTACTTCTTCCCGGAATGTTACGATTCTTGAGGGTATTCGTTCCTTGGTTGGGGAACCCTCCCGTGTCAGATATTCGGAAGGTAGTGCCTTGGATAAATCGAATGTAGAACGTCTGGGAGAGATGAACGATAGACTTTCGGAAGCTGTTACCTTGATGCAAATGAGCGATGTAGGCATTGTCTGCCTTGGTCTGGATGAATCCATCGAAGGTGAGATGCATGATGACGGAAATGGGGGTATAGCAGGTGATAAAAGGAATTTGCTTCTTCCTGAATGCCAGCGGAATTTATTGAAAGCTGTTGATGCCGTAGGCAAGCCTATTGTTCTTATATTGCTTTCCGGTGGGGCTTTGGATCCAGAAATGGAACGCTTTGGGAATATCAAGGCGGTGGTCCAGGGCTGGTATCCTGGACAATCGGGTGGTATGGCTATTGCCCGCCTGATTTTTGGTTTCTGTAATCCTTCTGGAAAGCTACCGGTGACCTTCTATAAAGCGAATGCAAATTTGCCTGATTTTTCCGATTATTCGATGGAAAACCGAACTTATCGATATTTTTTGGAGGAACCCATTTATCCCTTTGCCTATGGATTATCCTATACCAGATATGAATATTCTGATTTGGTGATTGAAAGCCAGGCGGGAGTTGGCCTTCAGATTTCTTTTGCTATCAACAATGTCGGAAAGGTAGGGGGAGAAGAGGTTGCTTTTGCTTGGTGCCATACTCCTGATAAAGATGCACCTATTCACCCAGTGCTTTGTGGCTTTGTTCGAGTGTTTATAAGTGCAGGTGAAACAACCTTTGCCAAGATACATATACCCTATGACCGGTTTTCGGTAGTATCAGACGACGGAACGATTCGATCTGTCTCAGGACCTTGGGATCTTTGGGTCGGAGGGCATCAGCCGAATGAATTGGGGAATTTCCTTTCGGGCACAAAGACAATATACAAACACTGCAATAATATCCATGAACTTTAGGAAATCGTCTTTAGGTGCATCATAGAATCAAGTGGATGGGAAATTATTCACTGATATAAAATACTTTTGGTAAGAGGATTGGTATGGTTAAGAAACAAACGACTGAAGTCGGAAAAGGATATATGGTAAGGAAACCTCTTGCCATGAGAATGCAAAATCAAAAATGGTTATTGGTCATGTTAATTCCAGGAACTTTGTGGTATATCCTGTTTAAGTTCCTTCCCATGCTAGGTCTTGGACTTGCCTTTACCGATTATGGGTTTCGCGCAAAGGTTTCCTTTGTGGGGTTTGAGAATTTCAGGAGACTGCTTTCTTCTATGATTTTCTGGAAAGCATTCAAGAATACAATTATTCTGAGTTTTGCCAATATCCTATTCTATTTTCCAATTCCTATCATCGTGGCCTTATTGATGAACGAATTGAGGAGCCTAAAGAGTCAACGGGTAATCCAGTTTATCATCTATATTCCATATTTCTTTTCCTGGGTAGTCATTGGTAGCATTTTCGTGAATTTGCTATCACCCACTGCAGGGCCAGTCAATGCAGTGATAAAAGCTTTTGGAGGAGAACCTGTATACTTCATGGCCAGTGTGTCCCATTTTAGAACTGTTTTGATTTCTTCCTATATTTGGAGGCAGATGGGATATGGAACGGTCATCTATGTTGCTGCCTTGACCACAGTTGAGCCTCAACTGTATGAAGCAGCTACGATTGATGGAGCCGGAGAGTGGGCAAAACTTTGGTATGTGACATTGCCAAGTATTCGGTCGACCATTGTAATGATGCTCTTGCTCAATCTTTCGCATGTCCTGTTGATCTTCGAACAAGTTTTGGTCATGTATAATGCGGCTGTCTATGATGTAGCAGATGTGCTCCAGACGTATGTATATAGAGAAGGTGTACTTTCAGGGGATATCGGCTACTCAATTGCCGTCGGTATGTTCACTTCAATTATCAGTCTTACCCTTGTTCTTTCGACCAATAAAATGAGCAGTAAGTTCCTTGATGAACCCATTCTGTAGGGAGGGAGAAACAATGCAAAATCAAAAAAACAACACGATAAAACAATCGGCTGGGCGTAAGGTCTTTTTAGCAATCGACATATTCATCCTTGTTCTGGTGTGCCTTATCTTTATTGTTCCTATCTGGAATGTTATCGTCACATCCTTTGCAAAGGATATTGACGTGATGGGAAGTGATTACTTGTTGGTTCCCCATTCCTTTACGCTGTCAAATTATATACGCGTACTACATAGCGGCTATATGCTTGCTTTTCGCAATTCCCTTTTTGTAGCAATAGTAGGTACACTTCTTTCCATGGTAATTTCAATTCCTTTCGGTTATGCTCTTTCGAGAAAAGAATTGATAGGTCGTAAAGTACTTATGAAATTGCTGACTTTTACATTGGTGTTTGATGTCGGTATCATGCCTTTTTATATCGTAGTCAGAATGCTTGGGATGATAAACAGTTTTGCTGCTATCATCATTCCAGTAGCCGTTTCGACATTCAATATAATTATTATCAAGAATTATATGTCGAGTATTCCTGAATCTCTCATCGAATCGGCAACTCTGGATGGTTGTAACCAAATGTCAATTCTTCTTCGTATTGTCATACCGCTTTCCATCTCAGTCTTGGCCGCAGTTACACTTTTTTACTTCGTAAGTTTCTGGAATAGGTACTTCGAGGTAATCATGTTTGTAAATGACAGCCATAAATATACTTTGCAGGTCGTCTTGCGTGGGTTGATGTTTGAAGGTGATGATTCGCTTGGTGGCGGTACGTATGTCTATAGTAATCTGAAAATGGCAGTGATGGTACTTGGAATGCTTCCTGTACTCATTATTTACCCATTCATTCAGAAATATTTTGTGTCTGGTTTGATGGTTGGCGGCGTAAAGGGTTGAATAATCTTTGAAGTTTTCCCAAGAAAAAAAGTAATGGACGCTACTACGACAGGGAGGTTTTGCCTCCCTGTCGTGTTTTTGATTATATCAGGAAAATATTGCCATCATGTAGTCATTGATCGATTCGTCTTCGTTGAGTAATCGATACAGTGCCTGGACCAGTGGGTATTCTTCCTTGACACCCTTGTCTCTGGTCATTTCACCCATGAGCCGTATGGTCCTATAGCCTTCGACTACAGTAGATGAGCTTCCGCTGTTATCTATGGAGAAGCCTTTCCCCATCAACAAGCCCATGGTCCTGTTCCTGGAGAGGTCGTTCAGACTGGTGAGTCCGAGGTCCCCCAGACCACAGTAACAGAATATTGTCTGGGGGTCGCATTCAAAGAGAGTCAAAAATCGGCGCATCTCATTGACAGCTTTCGTATAGACCAGAAAGTCGACGTTGGGTGAATTGAAACGACCGGAGACAAGCCCAATGCCTATCGCATACATATTCTTGAGGACACTCATCAATTCCACTGATCTGACATCTTCTGTATGGTCAAGGTACAATCCTGTATCCTTGAGCACCTCTTCCTTGAATTCCAGATAATCGGCTTTGCTTCCCCCGAAGGTGAAGGCAGAGGGAAGTCCATTGAGAACCTCTATGGCAAAGGTCGGGCCCTTCATGCTGGCAGTCCTTGCAAAAGGGATGTTTTCGGTAATGAATGCACCGTCATCGCTCATTCCCTTGGCAAGGTTGATAACCATGCAACCTGGTTTGGTCATTGACTGGATATCCTTGGTGAAAGGAACGATTGCCTTCGAGGGAATGACAAGCAGGATACAGTCCGCTGACCTGAATATTTCCTTGTCGCTTGTCGCACGTATCGTGGTATTGAGAAAATGGGTCGGGAAGTATTTACTGTTGCGATGATTCTTGTTGATATCCTCAACGACATTTTCCTCGATTGTCCAAAGTATGACTGTATTGGTATCGTTCCAGGCGAGACGTTCGGCCATTGCTGTACCGAAAACCCCCGCTCCTGCAATTACGATAGTCTTGTGATGTTGCACGGAAGTACTCCTATTGATGTTCCCGACCAATGCATGGTCTTGTGGGGTATGTTGGCTTCATAGAAAATCGTGGGATCAGTTTCCTGAAACCCAAGGGTTTTGTAAAAACCTTCACTTTGTACCTGGGCATGGATGTATACAGGAAGATCAGAGAGAGCCAGGGCACATTGAATCAACAGTTTCCCGTAGTTGCATCCCCTGAACTCTTTCAATATCGAAACACGCTCCAGCTTGGTCCCCTCTGATGTTTTTCGCATCCTCAGGGTTCCTGCAGGCTTTTTCCCGATAAGTAAAAGAAGATGGCTGCAGTTGGGATCACGACCATCGATATCAATGTCTGGAGGTACGTTTTGACCTTCGACAAACACGATTTTCCGAATTGCCTGGCAACGTTCCAGGTTTTGGTAAAAAGAAACAGAGGGTAAGCTGCTTTTTTGAAGTAAAATGACGTTCGGTTCCATGATTCCCCTAATATACCGTTCAGTGCCCATTGGGACAAGTAGTTTGATTCACTGTGGACAGTCGTTCGATTGTGTTATAGTTTTGTTATAAGGAAGTAAAGAACATATGCGTGTATGTATAGTTGGAAATGGTGTATCTGGTTCAATGGTAGCCGAGAGGCTTGCAAACCAGGGTGTCGAGGTTTCTTTGTATTCGGAGGAGCCGTATGGTTTTTACAGCCGGATCAAACTTCCCCAGTTGCTATGTGATGAAGTTGCGCTCACGGCCCTTCCTTCAGTGAAGGAGCCTCCCTATCTTGTACATAAGGCAGTCAGAAAGATACAGCGTACTACCCAAGAACTTGTTCTGGATGGTGGAGAAACGACTTCTTATGATTACTTGGTTCTGGCTACCGGTAGCAGGGGTAGGGTGCTGGGCTGTTTTTCCCAAAACAAGGGAGTGCATACTCTCAGGACCTTGGAGGATGCCTTTGCAATCAGTAAGACCATTTCTGATCCTGTAGTTGTCCTTGGTGGCGGTTTGCTTGGGCTTGAGGCTGCCTTGGCAATTATGAAGAAGGGGTATTCAGTAACGGTTTGTGAAGCAGCCGATCATATCCTGGCTCGGCAGCTCGATAAAAAGGGAGCTGAGCTCTTGCGTTCTCGGCTCGAGTCTGATGGTCTTGGAATCCTGGAGGGTGTCAAATCCACGGGAAGTCGTGTCGATGCAGAAGGGAGAATCCAGGCCTTGGTTGTCGAAGGACAGCCCGAGGTTCCTTGCAAGACCTTGATCCTTTCGCTTGGGGTCAATCCTGAGACTTCCTTGGCCATGGAAGCAAGCCTTGAGGTAGCGAGAGGTATTGTTGTTGACGAGAACTTGAAAACCAGCGATCCCCATATATTTGCCATTGGTGATTGTGCCCAGTACAAGGGACAGGTCCCCGGAATCCTTCCTGTGGCCATCGGTATGGCCCAGAGTGTCATTGCCACCTTGCTCGGACAATCAAAAGAGTATACTCCGCCTGCCTTGATGACCCGGTTCAAGGATGCGGAGCTTGATGTTGTCAGTGTTGGAGACGTGACAGGACCCAGTCTCAACTTCTTGTCAGGAAATCGGTACGAAGCCTATTTCCTGGATGAGGGAATTCTCAAGGGAGCTCTTTTATACGGAAGTACCGACCATATGTCCTTTTTGCGTTCTCATTATCTACAGAGCGTATCCGCAACAGAAATCACCGATTTGCTTGCGTTCTAGTTGATTCGTTTGAGAATATAGATCCTGCTGCCGAAATCACCCAGGACCCGGGTTTCGGCATCATGGCCAGTTCCCCCGAATTGTTGGTTGAGTTTGATACCCGCATTGGCCAGCAATTCCCCGGTAACCCGGTAATGCTCAATCTCGCTGTCAAGAGAGATTGTATTGCTGATGACTTCCTGGGTCTTGCTTCCCTCGGCTATTGTTATGGGACTCAGTCTGTTGATCAGATCGCCAAACATCTTGAGATCAATTTTTTGTTGTCTTGGAAAGACTTCATAGAGTGCTTCGCTATCTGCCTGTTCTATTCGCAGTTTGTCACTTGCAGGATTGCTTTGATTGAGTTTTTGTGCGAAAAGAACCAGGAATTCTGATTTCTCTGCATTGTGTACTGCCCATACAACTTGGTTGGAAATGCTATTGGCCAGTTTTATCCTGGTAAAGGTACCGAATTGCAGTATTGCCCTATGGGCCTTGTAGAAGGAAATCTGGGCCTTGATAGCTTCCTTTTGTTGTCGGGAGAGCTTTGTGATATCCAATTCATACCCAAGGACTCCGAAGGAAGCGACATTGAACCGAGACTCCAAATCTGTTTTTCTCAGGGTCTGGTGATTGGGGGAGTTGCTGACATGGGCTCCCATGGTAGAGAGGGGATACCCGCAGGATGTTCCTTCCTGGATGAAAAGCCGACTGAGGACATCTGTATTGTCACTTGTCCAGGTCTGTGGCATGAAGCACAGCATGCCAAGATCGAAGCGGTTGCCACCGCTTGCACAGGATTCAAACAATACATTGGGGAAGGCGGCCGTCAGACGGGAGAGCAAGTCGTACAGGCCCATGACATATCGATGAAAAAACTCTCCGTGGTTATGCATTTCGCTATTGGCACTGTACAGATCTGAAAAGGTTCTGTTCATATCCCATTTGATATAATTGACATCTGCAAGGTGCCATACTTCCGAGAGTGTCTTGAACAAATATTCCCGAATCTCTGTTCTGGTAAGGTCGAGTAAGTATTGATTTCGCCCTACACTGGGAAGTCGACCTGGGATTGCAACCATCCAGTCGGGATGTTTCTTGTAGAGTTCGCTTTTTATACTGATCATCTCTGGCTCAACCCAAAGTCCGAACATCATGCCCAGTCGATGAATTTCCAAAGAAAGGGAAGCCAAGCCCGAAGGGAGTTTCTTTGGGTTTACCTGCCAGTCCCCAAGGCTGGTGGTGTCATCATCCCGAACTCCGAACCAACCATCGTCAAGGACGAATAATTCAATTCCCAGTTCAGCTGACTGTTTGGCAAGATGTATGAGTTTCTCTTCCGTGAAATTGAAGTAGGTAGCTTCCCAATTGTTGATGAGAATTGGTCTTTCCCTGAATTTCCATGGTCCCCTGATAATATGGTTATTGATGAAATAATGGAAATTGTTGCTGGCTCCGTTCATTCCCTGCGAGGAATAGGTCAATATTGCCTCAGGGCTCTGGAATCGTTCCTGGCTGGGAAGTTCCCAACTGAAGGTTGCGGGATTTATCCCAGTCAAGAGCCTGACTTTTCCGAATGGGGAGGTTTCCACCAACTCTCGGTGATTGCCGCTATAGATGAGGTTGCATCCGATGCATTCCCCGGTAGAGGGAGTGTTTCCCTGCTTGGTAAGGAAAACACAAGGGTTGTGATCTGCTGAACTGATCCCTGTTTTGCTATCATTTATCAATATGCCAGGCTGGAGAGCTCTCTCATGCATGTATCGTTCTCTTGCCCAAGTTCCGTCAAAGGTGACGAAATTCCAATCGTTCTCATCAAGATCGAGTTGCATAGAGGCCAGGTTTCGTATTGTTATGGGTTTGTCGCTGTCATTGAAAAGCGTTGTTCGTCTGGTAATTACATCGGAATCTTCAAAGGCTGTATAGGTGAGTACCAGACGAATAGGCAGGCAAGTATCCTTGAGGGTAATTTCAAGAGTGCTACAGAGATTCTTGTCTCCGTATGATTCCGGCAGACCCCCGAAGGTTCTTGGTTTACCTTGCAATATCCTAAAGTTCTTGACGACAAAATCGAGGGTATGCATGCCGCGGCCATATTCAATATCCACTGAACTTTCACGATAATCACCCTTGCCCATGGTAGAATACTCAAGACAGATATTTCCCATGAAGAGATTGGGATGTTCCGTGTTGTAGGCTGTACCATTTCCGATTGGAATTGAGCGTTTTTCGCTGAGAGCATCGATATCTATCGACTGGAGACCAAGTTTCTTGCCATAATACAAATGTTCCAGATGCCCTGTCTCAGTTATGGAGAAAAGGTAGGTAGTGTTTTTGGTTGAGAGTGAGAAACACTGGTCTTTCTTGGTAATCATTTGGTTCTCCTTGATAAATGAGAGGATATCTGCTAACAGTATACTGTGACAAAGGGTTTTAGGCATCCCGATTTTTGGGAATTTTAGGAGAAGAGAGATGGATATCCGCAGACTGAGACTTTGGGAAAGCCGTAATGCTACGGTACTGAACAACGATTTGGTCAGGGTTGTCTTGGAAGACCAAGGGGGAATGGAGCTGGAGTTTAGTTCCCTGACTCCGAGTGGGGTGCGTATCAACGCCAATTTTCTTCCTGATTTCAGGGGAACCGGAACTTCTGTTTACAGCGATGAGAATAGGGAATTCTGGAAAAGCAGTCCCCATCTTTATCATAAGGCCGGTTCATATTTTTGTTTTCCTAATTTTGGGCCAGCCCCTACCCAAGAGCTTGCTTCCTTGCAAGGCTATGGTGGATTTACCCCCAGTGCCTACTGGATGGTCGAAAGGTATGGCACCGATCCTGAATTCGGTGGTATCTGGCTCATGAGTACGGTACGCAACCGTAAGGAAAAATGGCAGGTTCGAAAAGTTGACATGCTGCTACCCAATCAGCCTGTCCATTATACTGCTTGCGTCATTACCAATACTAACGATACCGATTTGGTCGTAACTGCGGCTTGGAACAATGAAATAGGCTCACCTTTCCTTGAAGCGGGGTGTGTCCTCAATTCTTGCGCCCAGTCTTGGGTTACTGCTCCGAAAGGGGAGTTGTATGGCTCTGTTTCCCGCTTGGCCCCTGATACTCAATTTGATGATTGGAAGAAAGCTCCTTTGCAAGGGGGTGGGACGAATGACCTTACAGAGGTTCCTTACCCGATCGGAAAAACTGATTATATTTTAGGTTTGGTGCCTCGTTCTTCCAATTTGGGTTGGACAAGTGTAATCAATCCTCGCCAACAGATGATTTATTTTACTTTTTTCCCGGGACCAAATGCCCTTGGTCCTGATGATATCCCCGTAAATTTCAACAATTTCCTTTTTGAATATGGAGGGAGAACCGAAACTCCCTGGTCTTTGTACGCAGGAGGGATGAGTCAGCAATATTCCCTTAATTGTGGTTCCGGGACCAATAGGTTTTATGGCGGATACAAGGCACTGAATCCTCTTGATACCCTTCTTGGTGCAAATACTACAGTTACCATCAAGGCAGGTGAAACCAAGACGCTCTATTATGCCAAGGCTTTTTGTCCGTATGACAATGCAAGAATCGGGGGAAACTTCTATTCGGTTGAGCAAGTGGTCGAAGGCTTGGTGTTGAAGCGAACAAAATCCTGGGCGTTTATTCCTGCGGATTCTATCTTTCATTCATTAAAGCAATTGACCAAGCGTTTGCTTACTTCAGAGTAAAGCGTACAGGGTAGAGCAAGGTTACTGCAACTTCTTTCCCTTTCAACAAGGCAGGTGTGCAGTTCAATCCCGAAAAAGCCTTGACTGCGGTTTTTGCAAAGCCATAACCAGGGTCCTCGACTATGGTGATTTTCTCTACTTTTCCTGAGGAAGAGATGAACAATCGGAGAACTACTTCCCCTTCCTTTCCCTGGCGTTTTGCAATCGCTGGGTATTGAATTCGACCTGAGAGAACCGAACGATCGAATTGGGGCCCTTTATCCACCGAGGACACTTCATAGTACCCGTTGATCATTATAGGTTGTACTTCTTCTGAAAGAGAGGAAGCGGCATGTTGCTCAATGCTGGAAGGTGAATCAATGGAAGAGACAGGCAAAGCATCCTTGAAGGCAGGGCTTGCCATAGTTGTTACAGGTTGCTCCTCAGTTACAGGTTGCTCCTCAGTTACAGGTTGCTCCTCAGTTACAGGTTGCTCCTCAGTTACAGGTTGCTCCTCAGCTACAGGTTGCTCCTCAGTTACAGGTTGTTCCTCAGTTCCAGGTTGTTCCTCAGTTCCAGGTTGTTCCTCAGTTCCAGGTTGTTCCTCAGTTCCAGGTTGTTCCTCAGTTACAGGTTGCTCCTCAGTTACAGGTTGCTCCTCAGTTACAGGTTGCTCCTCAGTTACAGGTTGCTCCTCAGTTACAGGTTGTTCCTCAGTTACAGGTTGTTCCTCAGTTACAGGTTGCTCCTCAGCTACAGGTTGCTCCTGCCTTGTTGCACTAGATCCTTGCTGGGCAATGCTATCTACGAAAGAGAGGGTAGCTGAGGTTGCATGACCTAGCTTTGGTTGCAGGATGATCTGGGTCCTGAAAGGAATGAATAGGCATCCTATGCAAAGAGTTGTTATTGCGAGGGTAAGCAAAAGTGTGTAGCGTCTTTTCATTGGCTTTGCTCCACAAGACAGTGAACAGTAGTGGTCCCGTTTTTCTTCAGGGCATTGAGAACTGGGGAAATCAGCCTGAAGGGAGTGTCTTTATCAGCAAGAAGTGTAATTTCTTCTTCTTTTGGCAGGACTGCCGGGTCTATAGGTTCATTTTCATAGAACAGGGTTCCATCAGAACCAATGATCAATACAGGTTTGTTGGATACCGCCTGGGTTGTAGTCTCGCTTTGTGCCGGTTCCAGGGGAATTGGCGTCAACATGGTGGAAATGGCAAGAATAAGGAAAAAAAGAAGCAAGAGAAAAGCTATGTCAGTCATGGCAGTTGAAGGTGAAATTCGTTTTTTTCTCATGGCAGAAGCCTCAATTGAACCGAAGGCGTTGCTTGGTTCTGGGCAAATGAGAGTATGTCCACTATTTCCTGCCAAGGAGTCTCCTGTTCGACCAGGACTGTTAGGTTGGTGGTATTTGCCATTTGTTTGGCAATCTCGTTCAGTGTAGTGGGAGTGTCTCCCTCGGAAAGGGATCCGTCTTGATGAAGGGTCAATACAAGATTTTCAATTGTTTTTTTGGAGCTTGGGCCTATCTTGAGGTCGAGGCTCTGGGAGGCCGCAACTCCTGCAAGAAGGAGAAAAAAGATAATGAGCAAGAATGCAATGTCGCTGGGCTGGGCTAGATCTTGTCTTCTTCTGCGCATAATTTTCCTATAGCCATATCCAGGAGAAATCCCAGAACAGTGGCCAGAATGGATATGATGAGGCCAAAAGCCGTAGTGAACAAGGCTTCATAGAGCCCTGAGGCGACGACCTGAAGCTGTACGGAGGTTGCCTCCGATACTGACTTGAAGGCATTGATCATTCCAGTCACTGTTCCCAGAAAGCCGATTACAGGACTGATCATGGCAATGAGATCGAGGATGGACAATGGACTTTCCAGTTTTGTCTTACGTTCTGTCTTGCCCTTTCGACGGAGCAAGAGCAAGGTTATTGTGCGCTCGAGAGCCACAACCAGGGTAATGATCAACAGGGCAAAGAGCGGCCACATGACCGCTCCTCCCTTTTGCATAAGTGAAAAAAGATTGGTTATTTCCATATCAGAAATTCCAGGATCCACCGAGGCGGATCTTGGTCCCTGGCATAGGATACCCTGTGTACAGGGCATAGGAAGAGTTGAGCAGGTTGTCAATTGCAACATACGTCTTCAGTGCCTTGGTAATCTGTACATTGACACTCACGTTAACCAGGACAATGGGATCGGTATAGGTGGTTTTCCCCAAATATTCTCCTGAAAGTGTAGCATCAAGACTATCGTTGCTATAGGTGAGCGAAGTTTTTGCAGTATGCTTTCGTACGGTGGAGACTTCAACATTATCGGAAACGGTTTGTCCATTCGAAAGGTCAAAACTCTTGTTATATTGATAACTTACCTGCATGGTGAAATAGGTATCGATTGCAAGTTTGAGACTTTGTTCGGTTCCGAAATACATGCTATGGGCAATATTATATGGAACGTAATTATCGTCGGCGTTTGCGGCAATTGCATTGTAGATATCCCTGGCAAACAAGCCCCCTTCATAAGAAAGCTGTCCAATTGAGTAGGTGAATCCTGCGTCGCCGTTAATACCTTTTTCTGTTTCAAGGTCAGCATTGCCATGATAGCCCCATTCGAGAGGCCAATACAGTTGACTGAAATTCGGTACATTCTCGGCATAGCTGACTGTTGCCTTGGCCGTGGCGTTATCTGAGAGTAGGTAGATTGCCCCAAGGGAAGCATTTGGCGATACGGCCTCTGTGTCGCTGATATAGGCAACATTAATACTCGGATGCAAGGAAAGACGATCGCCAGGCAGATAGATGCTTCCATTGGCATAGCCAGAAGGCATAACGCGCTGTTTTTTCCCGATCGAGGTACTGTCTACATAGTCAAGGGCTGTGTCGATACCGGTGACCAAGGAATAGTTTTCACCTAAATTCCAGTTCTGTTCAATCTGGGCATATCCCTTGTGCTTGTTATGGGTGCTGTCCGTGCTATCATCGTCATGGAAGAAGGTCTTGGCATAGGTATAGGCCAACGTCATTTTCAAACTTTGAAGTGGACCGAGGTCAAGGTTGTCATAGGTGACTGTATTGTTTGTCGTGACTTGGGTGTCCTTCTGGTAATCAAAAGGAGATGCCCAGGTAATTGTTCCAGGAACCTCAAGGTTCTGGAAGAAAGCAAGGTTGTTTGATTGAAAAGTAATGTTTTCTCCCACAGTGCCGTTTAGGTTGAGGTTGCCATGTAAATTATATACCCCTGCGTTTTCCCTGAGAGCCCTATCTGTATCGGTTTCATAGGTATACGCATTCTGGGCAATAATTCCTCCCAAGTTTGCCGATACTCCAAGTCCTTGTACATTGTTTGAATAGGAGAGGTCGAGTTTCTGGCTATCAACCAGGGAAGCCCAGTTATGCTTATCTGCAGACCCATAGGAGAGAGGGAGGAAAGACCCATTCTCCACGGTGAGGGTATAGGGGGTCTCTGAGGTTTCGCCTTTCTTGGTGATGATGTTGATCATACCGCCGATGGCATTGGTCCTTCCCAGGTTTCCTGATCCACTCTTGATTATCTCTATATGATCAATCATTCCAACAGGGATGGATGAGAGGTCATAGACTCCGTTATGGGCCGAGGAAAGTGGAACTCCATCAAGATATACGGCGGTTTTGTCCGAACTAGCCCCGCGTATCTGGACGTTCTGGGCTGCGCCTAGGGCACCATAAGAGGAGAAGGTCGTCCCTATTGCCTTGTTAACCAGTTCAGCGGTCGTTTCGGCATCATAGGCTTTGATTTGATCAGAGGTTATAAGAGTAACGCTCGAAGAACTGTTTGTTTCTGCTTCTGCGAAGGCTGCGTCTGAGACGACGAGTTCGTAGGCAGTTCCGATGTCTGTGTAATCCTGTGCACTAAGCGTCGTAAGGACAGCAAGCAACAAGACCAGTGAGAAGATTCCGCGCTTCTTCATGAAGGGCCTCCAGTAAAAAGTGTGCTTTCTTCGTGGAAGAGTGACGGAAATACAGAAATCGTCTTTTAAGCTGTCTCTTTTTCCACGAAGAATTTAAATCTGGAAACGTCTCCTGACTTACGATTCTATTTACTTGCAGACCTTCTCGTCCCAAGGACAATGGTAAACTCTGCTTTCATCATCGATTACAGTGGCGGGACCGTCGGGGAATCACACCCCGTTCCGTTTTTCCAGAACCAGCAACCTTATGCTAGTGGAAGTTTCTTGCTTGGTCAACATATAGCAAGAAAGCTACCCGATTAGGATAGCTTTCAGTCATGGAGATGAAAGTTTGTAGTACGTATATTAACTTGCAGTGTAGGTGAAGGTGACTGTTCCTGTGTAAGTATCTTCAAGGGCTGCTGCATATTGTGAATCATTGAGATCGGCAGATACTGCATAACTGAAGGCGGTAAGGCCAGTGAGGTTAGCAGAAGGAGCGAGAGTGTTGCCTGTATGGGTGGAGGCTGAAGTATCATAGGAAGCAGATCCGGCAGTTACGCTATAGTCGATGGTGTAGGGATTTCCGTTTGTTCCTGCAAGATGAGTCGCAGTTACTGTTACGGTAAAGCCAGTTCTCTTGTTGGACAGGATGTTCAGATAAGCCAGGGTTCCCGAAGCGGCTGAACTGTTTAGGGTTGCCGTGGAAACAGGACTTGCCAATGCCGTGTTATATGCAGTTACCGTAGAGGTCGTAAGTTGAACTGATGAAAGCGACATCAGGTTGATACCAGAAATATGGGTATTGAGGTCCAGTGTCTTGCTATCAGTTGCGAACAACCCGGCAGTGGCGATCAGTGCTATGGCAATCAAGGCAATAATATTCTTTTTCATTTCGTAGTCCTTTAGGAGTTTCGCTCCTATGCAAGATTTTTGTAAGTCCTTTTCCTGAACTTGACTTAACAATACAAACAATGAAGACTTATGTCAATAGATGTAATAAATAAATCATAAAATAATTAAAATTTTTTCTAAAATATTATTAATTATATATATAATAAATAAATAAAAGTATTTTGTATATTCCATACATATGACAATAGGATGTTGTTTGATATGAGAATGAGAGAAGATATTTAATTTAATGGTAATGCTATTGTTCCATAAATCTTTTTATATTATAAGTTAAGTCATATGTTATGTACTGTTAGCGAAGTATCTGTACACTTCTCCTGACGAAGAAGTTCGTCAGAGTTTACTTAGGGAAAACATTGTTTGCCATTGGTTTTGAGGAAAGGCGTTTTTGACAAGTTTTGATCTTGCCTTTATACAAGAATGAATGTGTCGTTTGTTTTTTGAATCTTTAGCTATGCTGGAAGAAGCTAGGTCAATTTTTAATTGGATGTATAGGTGAAGGTGATCGTGCCGCCATAGGTGCCTTCCAGGGCTGCCTCATAGGAGAGGTCCTCCAAATCGATGGAGACAGGATAGGAAAAGACTCTCAAGAGTCCATAGGCATACCCATTTCCCGGGAATGGATCTGTCGTTCCGTTCCCCTGATTACCATCGGTAAGGATGTTCTGGTTGTTCTCTGATGATTTTGTATCATAATGATAGGAGGAATCCAGAAATACCGTGTAGTCGATTCTGGAAGAGCTTTCGGCCTGGATAAGGGGAGTAGCTGTCATAGTGAGCGTGAAATTGTTTCTTTTATTGGTTTTTACATGAACATAGGCAATGGTATCAGTTTGTTCGGCATCCTGGACAGTGTATTCGGACAAGATGGGAGCAGTATCAAAATCATGAGTGGAAAGATTATGGTTGGTCTCGTCGGTAATCTTGATGTTGCTAGTCCCTTGAATGGGCACGCAGAGATCAAGTCCTGTAGACGAGGGAAGACCGTCGGCGAAGAGTGCTTGTCCACCGAGAAAGAGAATGATTGTCAGGAAAATCCAGGGATGATTTTTTGTCATTATGCTCTTCTTTTGGAAAGTGGTGTTTCTCTCCTGATGATTTTCTACACAATAATAATCAAGTCTGGAAATTGATTTGTCAATGGATGAAGAGAAAGGTAGGTAATGTCCTGTCGTTTGGTTTTTTTCTGGGGAAGGCGTTGGGAGATATTGAAGAGGTTGCCATAAACAGAAAAACCCAAGATGATTCTGATTGGAATCCTTGGGCCTTTGCTTTTTTGGGTAATGAATACCTTTACTGTTAATTAAGAGTTAGCGGTATAGGTGAAGGTGATTGTCCCTGTATAGGTATCTGCCAGAGCCATGGCAAACTCATTGTCATCAAGGTCCACTGCTATTGCATAACTGAAAGCGGAAAGGCCTGCTATACCGGAATCTTCAGTAATGGAATTTGTTCCCGTTTCATCTGACGTGTTGTAGGTTGCACTGCCTACTGTTGCAATGTAGTTGATCTCATAGGTGTTTTCTGTGTCAGCTGAAACAAGAGGGGTGGCTGTCATTTCCACCGTAAAACCGGTTCTCCTGTTGGTTAGGATACTCAACCAGGCAATGGTATCCCCGTCGGTATCTGTCGACACTGTCTCATTTGTTGGGTTGGCGGTTGCATTGTTGAAGGCATACACGCTGGGCGTGGAGGGGTTGAACTGACTCTCGGTTATTTTCATCAGGTTTATTCCTGAGATGGAAGTCAGGAGATACAGGTCGGAAGGTGCCGGAAGTGCTGCGAACAAAGCGAAGGAAGGTATTATAAAAGTAGCTAAAAGTATTGCTATAATATTTTTTTTCATATGATTATTCCTTTTGGAGATTTCAACTCCTCTGGTATCTATGGTTCTTGTATGAATTATACTATAAAAGAATGAAACATATGTCAATTCAATCCGGAGTAAATACTCTATAAATAGGAATTATTATCATTAGTGAAAGATATAGTTATACAATGCATAAAAATAATATATTTATTAGATAAAATTCTTATGTCATTTGTGTTGGCAATTTATGAGTATCATGTGGCTATGGGTACATATATTTGTTTTCAATGAATTTGTTTTTGTTATCAGGAAAAAAAGTTTATTTGTACTGTAGGTGTATTTATAAAGGCTAGTGCTGCATTGTCAGGCTATTGTCAGGCTATATCGGAGAATTGGTAGAAGAGGGAAGATCGTTTAATTAAGATAGGGAATTGGTAAAATGAAAGACAGGCAATCTCATTGTTCGCCTGAAGGCGAATGGAGGTTGCCTGTCTTTGGATAAAGCTGAAATTTACTGCAGTGCTTTGTATTTAGTATCGAGTTCCTTGCAGAAAGCGTTGACGTCGAATGTGTTTTTCATGGCATATTGGGTCAGGGTTTCGAACAAAGTGTTCTGGAACTCTGGGGTAAATACGACCAGATTGGCTTGCACATACAGATTGTCACCCTTGTAGGCATTGATATCGTTGAGAGCCTCAATGTCGACTTTGCTGTCGATGACACTGCCGGTTAGGCCGTGGGCATACTGGGCAAAGTAGGTCGCAGATTCCTTCGAGGACATATAGGTGAAGAAGTCTTTGGCTGCGGCGAGAACCTCTGGTTCCTTGGTGTTGTTGTAGACACAATAGGAACTGCCTGGTTTCACGATCATGACGGCTCCCGAAGAATCTTTGGAAGTCGGGAAGGCAAAGGCGCCGAGTCTGACGTCAGGGTTGATCCCCATGATGCCATCGATTGCCCAGGACCCGTTGAGGGTCATGGCGGCTTTTCCAGTTGCGACCATATTCATGGCATCATTCCATTTGGTCCCAAACGGATCTTTCCCCCAGTATGGCTTATAACTATAGAATATCTCTGCACAATCCTTGAAGGCCTGGTCTTCGGAGAACGGTACTTGCTGGGTCATTTTCTCCTTGAACCAATTTTCGTTGTCCATGCAACACTGTACATCGGTCAAGACCATGTCATAGTAGCGAAGGCACCAAAGTTCGGAGAAAGGTGCAGCGATCGGGGTAATCCCGTTTGCTTCCAATACTTTGCAAACTTCAGTAAGTTCAGAAGTAGTAGTAGGTACTGAAAGTCCATACTTTTCAAAGATATCCTTGTTGTAGAACATGCAGTAGGCATTCTTGTCGATGCACACGCCATAGACTTTTCCATCGACAGTACTTTGTGCAATGGTTGCAGCATCATAGTTCTCCATGCCCTTCATATCGGACACATCCGCACAATACCCTGCATCAACGAATTCGCTAAACAGTTGGTTGCCCAGATCGAAGATCATAGGGGCATCCCCTGAGGCAATCCTGGTCTTGAGCATTGTGTTGTACTGGTCCGAAGGAAGCAATTCCACGTTGATTTTTACGTTCGGATGTTCCACTTCATAATTCTGGACAAGAGTGTTTACCCAGGCTTGTTTTCCTTTTTCCTGTAAGTGGTGCATCCAAGTGAATTGAACTTGCTTCGTTTCACCTTGATTTCCGTTTGTCTTGTTTGTCTCGTTTGTTCCGGTTGCAAAAAGCATAGTCGAAAGCAAGCACAACGACAATACCAGATAAAATCTTTTTTTCATGCGATGATCCTCCCTATTATTTTCAATGCGTGATCATGAGCTTTTAGGATTTAACTGCTCCTGCGGTAATTCCGTCGACTAGGTACCTTTGCATGAGGAAGAAGAAGAGCAGAATGGGAGTCATGCAAATGAGGGATGCGGCAAAGGCCATTCCATAGTTCGAGGAAAACTGACCAAAGAAGTAATATTGTTTTACTGTCAGGGTTCTGACAGAGTCTTTCTGCAAAAGAATCAGGGCGATATTGAAGTCATTCCATATCCACATCATATGCAGGGCAGCGACGGTTGAGCTGATAGGTGTCAAAAGCGGGAATACAACTTTTCCAAATACCTGGTAGGGGTTGCAGCCATCCAACAGCGCAGCTTCCTCCAGCTCCTTGGGCACCGATTTTACAAAACCGATATAGAGGAAGGTTGCATAGGCAATGCTGTACCCAATCTCAAACAAGACTGCCCCGAACAGGGAATTCAGTAGCCCAAGGGTTTTGAACATTTTATATACGGGAATCATGAGTATCTGGAATGGGATCATGAGCGAGAGGAGATACACTTTTTCCATTGCTCCGATACTGTGGGTTCGTTTTCCATTGCGGGCAATGGTGTAGCCTCCCATGGAGGCGATGAGGACGATGAACGTGACAGAGGGAAACGTAACAAGTGCACTGTTTCTCAGGGAAGTAAGGAAGTTGCTTTCGGTAAGTCCTGTCAGGTAATTCTTCAGATAGAGTGGCTTGGGAAAGGCTATGATGGAATTTGCTATTTGCAGAGGTGACTTGAAGGAGGTCAATAAGGCGATGTAAATCGGAAATAAGCAAACTGCCATGCACAGGAGGGTCAGGAGTATCAGCAGGATTGTTTGGATTGACTTTCGTTTGTTTCTTGTATGGTTCATAGTTCAATCTCCCGCTTCCTGAAGAAATTTGAGACAAGGGTTCCTACAAGGCCGAGGAAAATTGCGAAGAACAAGGCAACGGCCTGACCGTATCCGGCTTTGTTGTATTGATATAGATTTTCGAAGATATAGATCGATATAGTTCTGGACGATCCTCCCGGTCCACCACCTGTTGCCGATAAGGTCATTGCAAATTCTCTGAGCCAAGAGGTCAGGGATAGGGTGAAACAGACGGTGAAGGCTGCATTCAGAAATGGTAGGGTAATATGCAAAAATCGTTTCCAGACGTTTGCCCCATCGATGAGGGCTGCTTCATACAGGTCGCGGGGAACTCCTTGGAGTCCTGCAAGATAGATGAGCATGTTGATACCGGAGGTATTCCAGATTCCCATTGTCGTAATGGCAGGTATTACCATGGCTGGATTGCCGAGCATGCTGTTTATATGAAATAGTTCGGAAAAGACTTCCTTGTAGATGAATCCCCAGATAAAAGCAGTAAGGATTGAACTGAAACAGACAGGAATGAAGAAAACCATGCGTGCAAAGTTTTTCATTCCCTTTGTTTTCTGATTAGCCAGCAAGGCGAGACCCAGGGATACCACATTGCTGCCTATTGTTCCCAGTACTGCAAATTTCAGGGAATTTTGTATTGGTTGTACGATTCGTGGGTCATGCAAGAAACTGATGAAGTTTTTCAGTCCTACATAATTATAAGTGGGGGCAATTCCGTTCCAATCGGTAAAGGCAATGTTGATTCCCATGATAAACGGAATGGCAATTGAAAAACAAAAGACCAAGATGCTGGGAAGAATGAATATGTATTGCGCTGTTTTCTTGCTGTCAAGAAAATGGGATTTCTTCATTGTCTTCGGCTCCCTGATTTTTCTGGTATGGTTAGTTACCATTGTTCTTTTTATTAGCATAAAGCCTAATTACTATCTGTCAAGTAAAGTTTACTAAACTTTACTAAAAGAATAATGAACTTTTACTTGTTTGGGAACTGAACATATATTAGGATTGTATTAAATGATACTGACGAGCCATAGCGGTAGTTGGTAGATGACATTTTTCTGATAGTAAGGTAGATATGGCAACAATCAAGGATATCGCAAACAAGGCAAGAGTCTCTTCTTCAACCGTTTCTCGGGTTCTCAACCATGATGTCAGTTTGAGTGTCAGTGATGAGACGAAACTGAGGGTGCTGGCAATTGCGGAGGAATTGGATTACGCTCCGTTGTCCCAACGGAAACGCGTTAAGAAAGACCAGGCAAATCGCCGTACTATTGCCATTGTCGAATGGTACAACGGGGCTGCCCTGGTTGAGGACCCTTATTATCTTTATTTGATGACAACCGTCGAGAAGCAGTTGTCGAAGAATAATATCGATACGTTCAAGTTTATTTCCATAGACGGGGAGTATGTCCCTTCCATGAACAATGCGATCGACGGGATGATTGCCATTGGGAGATTCACAGTCGAGCAGATCGAGAAGTTCACTGCCTATACGGACAGGATTGTTTTTATTGATTCTTGTCCTGATCCTTCCCGTTTCGATTCCGTACTTGCCGATGCCTGGATAGGGACGCTCCAGGCTCTGGATTATTTATATGAGCTGGGGCACCGGGATATTGCATTCATCGGTGGTAAGGTAATCGGGGACTGTGGTGGTAAGGGGAGCGATACAAGGAAGGAAATTTACTGTTCATTCATGAAGGCCAAAGGCCTTGATACTGAATCCTTGTTACTTGAAGGGGATAACCTTTCCTTCAACCAGGGATTCTTGCTTGCCGGTAAACTTTTGCAACAATCAGTTAGGCCCAGTGCCGTGTTCTGTGCGAATGACACTATGGCAATCGGGGTGATGACCAGGTTCCATGAGGCTGAGATACATATGCCTGACGATATGAGCATCGTTGGATTCAATGATCTTCCCTCGGTCAAGTACGTTGATCCTCCCTTGACGTCGGTACGGATTCCCATGCAGGACATAGCTCAGGCAGCAGTGGAGCTTCTTAATTCCAGGATAGCAGAGAATGGACGCCTGCCTCGCAAAGTAACCATCCCTACCTTATTGATGGTGAGAGAGAGTACGAGGGAGATTGGGAAGGCATAGAAAAAGATGATTGTATTCATCCTTTTTCATTCATATGATTTGTTTTATAGCAAAGCCAACTAAGATAATTTTGTAAAGGTTAAGGTTGTCTCTCAAGGCAAGGAAGCTCAGACAGACAATTTATAAGGGGCGGCCTCAAACAATGGTTGCGGCTCTTGGGAAGCCCTGTGGTGCAGATACCGATGTTCAGAGCGTTCAATAAAATGATTCACTTCAGAATGGAAAGTATCGTCTTGTATGTCCCCTTTTTTATCTCCTAGAAGCCACTGAAACAAACCAACAACATGATCAAGACGGTATATAGTGTGGACAGTATGCTGTTATTTTCTTGCTTGTTACCAAAACAAAAAAAGCTACCTAGTTAAAGGTAGCTCCATAATTAAATGAATTTGATTATTACAAAGTTTATACAGCGGTGAAGGTAAAGGTAATATCACCAACGTAAGTGCCTTGAGCTGCTGCATCCCAATCCGCATCAACTACTTTAACTGCGATTGGCAACGTTCCAGCTACTGATCCAGCTGTTGTTACACCTTTTAACTCGATAGAACTTGATGCTGCCGTGCCTGCATCTGTAGAAAGAAGTGATACTGGTGATGTATCACCAACCTTCACGGTATAATCAATTCTACTTGTGCTAGTACTTGTACCTGTAACATACATGCTTTTTGCCGTAAAGGTAGTTGTGAATGCAGCAGTTTGGTTACTGAAGAAATTCAGATTAGCAACAGGTGTATATACATCAACAGCAGTTTTCCCTACCGTAACAGGAGCCGTAGCACCAAGTGCCGTCAAAGCATCAAAAGCTGCCAAAGTTGATGTTGCAGTCAATAATCCTGTAGTTGAATAAGCAGTAAGTTTCACGTTAGCTTTTTCAGCAACAACTGTCGTTACTTGCATTGCTGCAGTAGTAGCAAATACCCCAACCAACGCCATTGTCATTACAAGCAAGATAGCAATAGTCTTTTTCATTTTTTTCTTCCTTTAGGGAGCTCCAAGCTCCTATGCAAGCTTCTTTTCATTCGATTGCTCTTTCCCTGAGCACACTTTGATAATACGCAGAATGAAGACTTATGTCAATACAAAAAAAATAATTTTTATTAAAATATTAAAAAAAATTAAAAAAAATTATTAATATATATAATATAAAGAATTAATAATATTGACTATATTGCAAACATATGACAAATGCGCATAAGTTTACGTGATATGTTTAGGAAATAATCCCTTTTGTTAGTTTTCTGGTACAAAGTAGGTTCTCTGAATAACCAAGTTACGTGATAAGTTTTGCCTAAGTTTGTACATGCCTTTCACGTTTAGTTTGATGTTTGTATCTCTATTCCTTAGATATAAGGTTTATTTTGGAAGATGGAAAATGCAGGAATTTTCCTCTGGTTTCGCTATTCAATGTCTTTTTATGCAACCTTTATTGGTGTGATAAATAAGAAATGCAACCATTTTTCAGCAAAGAATTGCCCAAGAGTCAAGAATTTTGCTGATGCTGTATGTTTTTTGTTGCAAAGAAACAATACTCTCGGCAATAATAACAGCATCTTACGTGTGTGGAGAGGTTTGTATGAAGAAAATTACTGTTTGCTTGTTGGTTGTTCTTCTTTCCTGCTCATTCGTATTTGCCAATGGCAATTCAGAAGAGAAACTGACCAAGGAAAAAGAAGTGGTTATCGGGGTATTTGAACCACAGACCGGTGAAAATGGTGGTGGTGGATACCAGGAAGTCCTGGGCATGAGATATGCGAATAAAGTATATCCAACCGTAACCATCAATGGCGAAACCTATACGGTAAAACTCGTCGAGGCCGACAATAAATCGGACAAGACTGAAGCAGTGAGTGCAGCCCAGAGCCTTATCAGCAGCGGCGCCTCCGTAATCCTTGGTTCTTATGGCTCAGGCGTATCCATTGCTGCCGGCGATATCTTCGCGGACAACAAGATTCCTGCCATCGGTGCCTCTTGCACCAACCCCCAGGTAACCCAGGGTAATGACTATTATTTCCGTGTATGTTTCCTCGATCCTTTCCAGGGAACCGTCATGGCCAACTATGCTTGGCAAGAAGGGGCAAAGAAGGCCGCTATCATCACACAACTCGGTGATGATTACTCCTCAGGTCTTGGAAACTTCTTCAGCAAAGCCTACACAGCCCTCGGTGGCCAAGTGGTCAGTGAACAGCGTTTCCAGACCAACACCACTGACTTCAAATCAATCTTGACCAACATCAAGGCCGCCGATCCTGAAGTTGTTTTTGCTCCATCCTCCATTGCCACCGCTCCGCTTATCATCAAGCAGGCTCGTGAACTTGGAATTACAGCAAAGATCATGGCTGGTGATACCTGGGAAAATTCCTCGATCATCGAGAATGCAGGGGCAAGTGCCGAAGGCGTTGTTCTCTCTACCTTCTTTGATGGTGCAAAACCTGCTACTGCCGAAGCTGCAAAATTCATCAAGGATTTCCCTGCCTTCCTGAAAGAAAACAATCAGCCTGAGATTATTCCTGCTGTTTCCGCTCTTGGTTATGACGCCTATCTCGTTGCCCTCAAGGCTATCGAGACTGCAAATTCCACCAAGGGTGAAGCTATTCGCAATGCCCTGGTCGGTGTAAAGATCGAAGGCGTAACCGGTGCCATTGCCTTTGATGCCAATGGTGATGCGGCCAAGGATATGGCTTTTATCAAGATCGTCAAGGACGGACAATTCAAGTTCCTCAAGACTGTCAGCGTAAAATAAACTGGATCCTGCATAAGCCTTCCGGGGCGGTTACCGCCCCGGATATTTCTTGTTCTTTTTGTATAATTATTAACTGCAAGATATTAATAATTGTGGGTAGGGAGACTTTCGGATGAGTATGACAACAATCCTGCAACATTGCTTGACGGGAATTTCACTTGGAGGAGCGTATGCTCTGATTGCCATAGGCTACACCTTGGTCTATGGTATTCTTCGTCTGATCAATTTCGCCCATGGCGATATCTTTATGATGGCCGGATATTTCATGATTTTTTCCCTAGCCAGCTTGCCTTGGCCCATTGCTATCATTGTAACGTTGGTAGTGACTACCCTGATGGGAGTTGGCATTGAGCGAATAGCCTACAAACCGTTGAGAAGTGCTCCTCGGATGTCCATCATGATCAGCGCCATCAGTGTCTCCTATCTTTTGCAGAATTTGGCTACCTATCTGTTTACTGCAATTCCCCGTGGGTATCCTGAAATTCCGTTTCTCAAGAAAATTTATCATCTCGGGGAACTCAGTGCTTCCTTTGTTACCTTGCTTACCCCCATCATTACCATCATCCTTGTAATCCTTTTAATGATATTGGTGAACAAGACCAAGACAGGCATGGCAATGCGTGCCGTCAGCAAGGACTTCGAAACAGCGAAACTCATGGGAATAAATATCAATGGAGTCATTTCCATCACCTTTGCCATCGGTTCCTTTTTGGCCGCTGTTGGTTCCATCCTTTATTTTACTGATCGAATGTCCGTGACACCTTTTTCGGGAACCCTGCCTGGCCTCAAATGTTTCGTTGCCGCTGTCTTCGGTGGTATCGGGAATATCCCAGGGGCCGTCATTGGTGGCTTTTTCATCGGTATCGTGGAAACGTTGCTTGTTGCCCTTGGGTACTCGACGTTCTCCGATGCCTTCACCTTTCTTTTATTAATCGTAATGCTCCTTGTCCGACCGACCGGACTGTTCGGCGAAAAAACCGTGGAGAAAGTATAACCTATGCAAGTAAAACGAAACACCATACTCACTATTGTTTCCTCTGTCGTATTGGTTGCTCTCCTTTACTGGCTGAGTTTCCATAAATCGGGCAACGGGATGTTGATTTCCATTCTGCAGAAAAGTGCAATCCTTGCCCTGGTCGCGGTCTCCATGAACTTGCTCAACGGGTTTACCGGGTTGTTCAGCCTCGGACAGGCAGGCTTCATGTCCATCGGTGCCTATACAACCGCTATCTTGCTAATTCCTGTCAAGAATCTTGACGGTGTCTACTATATGAATGGAGTCAGCCCGGCGATCAGGGGATTCAAGATCATGGTCGCCAATTCTCCTGCATGGTTCCAGAGTTTGTTTCCCTTCATTGCCTTGCTGCTCGGAGCCTTGTTTGCTGCCTTGCTTGCTGCCTTGGTGGGTATTGCCGTACTCAGGTTGAAGAGTGATTATCTGGCCATTGCTACCCTGGGACTCTCGGAAATCGTGCGTGCAATCTTTTCTGCCCCTGAATTGGACCAGGTCACCAATGGTTCCTACGGGTTGAACAAGATTCCGACCTTCCCGGCGATGTTCGGTGGCTTGGTTCCTTCCCTGGTAACGCCGTTTGTCATTGTCGCCCTTTGCGTAGCGTTCATGATGTTCTTGATCAAGAGCTCCTACGGAAGGGCCTTCAAGGCAATTCGCGAGGACGAGATCGCCGCAGAGGCCATGGGAATAAATCTTTTCAAGCATGAAGAGATGAGCTTTGTTGTCAGTTCCTTTTTCTCTGCGCTTGCCGGTGGCTTGCTTGCTATGTACATGCGTTCCATCGAGGCGAAGACCTTCTCCATCTCCCTGACCTACGACATCCTTCTTATCGTTGTCATCGGCGGTATAGGAAGTGTCACCGGTAGCATCCTTAGTGCCTTCTTGGTAACAGCTTCCAAGGAGTGGTGGTTGAGGTTCTTTGACCAACCCTTGAATCTTTTCGGTTGGCAAGTTCCTCTTTTCAGGACTGGTTTCAGAATGATCATCTTCTCCATTCTCTTGATGGTCGTGGTATTGGTATACCGCAGAGGGTTGATGGGCAGCAATGAATTCAGCTGGGATCGGTTATTTGCATTCTTTGGCAAAAAAAGAAAGGCTGAAGGGGGTGCCAAATGAGCGACATCCTTTTGAAGACTGATCATCTGACCATGCAATTTGGTGGTGTTGTTGCCGTTGATGACCTCAATATCGAGATACCTACCGGAAAGATCGTTGCCCTCATCGGACCCAACGGGGCCGGCAAGACTACGGCTTTCAATGTAATTACCGGAGTCTATTCCCCGACTAACGGGGCGGTCTCCTTCGACAACCGGGTGATCGGCGAGAATTATCCCCGGTCGAAGATGAAAAAGATCTATAACGGAAGCTATAAGACCCTCTCTGAGAAGCAGGTGGTCAATACTCCCGATAAGATTACGTATCTGGGTATGGCCCGAACTTTTCAGAATATCAGGTTGTTCAAGGAACTTACGGTTTTCGAAAATGTCTTGATTGCCAAGCATTGCCATATCAAGGCAGGCTTGCTTCGCTCTACCTTCATGCTCAACAAGGCAGAGGAGAAGGCGATGCATGAACAGTCCGATACCTTGCTCGAAACGGTTGGCCTGAGTGAACACCGCAATGAGAAGGCTTCTTCCTTGCCCTATGGAAAACAGCGTCGTCTGGAAATCGCCAGGGCCTTGGCTACCGGGCCCAAACTTCTGTTGCTCGATGAACCGGCAGCAGGTATGAATCCCAAGGAAACCGAGGAACTTGCCTTGTTTATCCAGGAGATCAAGCAAACGTTCGACCTGACGATCTTTTTGATAGAACACCATATGAATCTGGTCATGGATATTTCCGACAAGATCTATGTACTCGATTATGGCAAGACAATCGCCGTGGGAAATCCCAAGGAAATCCAAAACGATCCGGCTGTAATCAGAGCCTATCTGGGAGTTGAAGAAGTATGAGCCTGTTAGAAATACGTGACCTGAAAGTTTGTTACGGTGGTATCGTCGCTCTCGATGGTATCTCCTTCGATGTCAATGAGCATGAGATTGTTACCCTCATCGGGGCCAATGGGGCAGGGAAGTCCACTACCTTGCGTTCCCTCATGGGATTGGTTCCCATTACCAAGGGAACCATTGTCTATGATGGGGAGGTAATCAATGGCCTCGATACCCAGAAGATTGTCCAGAAGGGAATTGTCTTGGTTCCCGAGGGCAGAAGGGTATTTCCGAACCTGACCACCTTGGAGAATCTGAAGATCGGCGCCTACTTGCAAGATGAAAAGACCGTGCAACCGAATCTTGAGAAGGTCTATAGTCTCTTTCCCCGGCTTTTGGAACGACACTGGCAGTTGGCGGGAACTCTCTCGGGAGGGGAACAGCAGATGCT
This sequence comes from uncultured Sphaerochaeta sp., assembly GCF_963676625.2. Taxonomy (GTDB): domain Bacteria; phylum Spirochaetota; class Spirochaetia; order Sphaerochaetales; family Sphaerochaetaceae; genus Sphaerochaeta. Next base: position 318,730 of record NZ_CAXXYB010000004.1, on the reverse strand, counting down.
TGCCGTAGGGCGTGCCTTGATGGCCAACCCCAGGGTGATCATGATGGATGAACCTTCCCTTGGTCTGGCTCCCTTGGTGGTCAAGGATATTTTCTCGATCATCAAGAAGATCAACGAGGCAGGGGTAACTGTTCTGCTTATAGAGCAGAACGCCAACGTCGCCCTCAGGACTGCTGACCGTGGCTATGTCATGGAAACAGGTACCATCTCGATGACCGGGCCTGGAAAGGTATTGCTTGAGGACGAGGCAATCAAGTTTGCCTATCTGGGAAAGACCAGATAGGAGAACTAGGGTCAGGTATTTTCCTTGCCAATTTATATCAAACATCTCATTGTCTGTATGTCAGGCTAGAGACCTTAAACCTATCCCATAATAAAAGATGGCTAGACAGCCATCTTTTATTATTTGGGCTAAGAGTTTTCGGTTTGCAAAGATGTTGTGCAATTCTTACGTTAAGAATCATAGCAAGACCTGTCAGTGCGTTTCCATGTCCTGCTTTTCGGACAAAAAAACAACTCCATAAAATTGGAGTTGCCTTCTTTAAAAGGTGCCAATCGGATTCGAACCGATGCATCAAGGTTTTGCAGACCTTTCCCTTACCACTTGGGTATGGCACCATGAATTTCGTACAGTTGACCATAACAGAATATTTAATGATAATCAAGAGGAAATTGTTGAGAACTATCTGAGTCTTGCCAAAGAAGGAGATTTTTCATGAAGAAGCATATGTTGGTCATTTCATTGCTGTTATTGTTTCTGGGAACGGGGCTTTTTGCTGCTGCTCCGGAAACCTGGGCGAATTCCTCGGTGATCTATGATTATCCCTATAACTCAAGCTTGACGCTCACTTCCGGGCAGACGGATGCCCTGGGCTATGATTTCTCTTGGTTTGTCTTCCCCAATGGTTCTGATATCGGCTTGGAAACCAAAATGGCGATATCCTTTTCTCTTGATGCAACCCCGAATTTTTTGAGAATATCTCTTTTCACGGGGCCTAGTTTCACGACCATTCTTGCCGGTGGCGTCATTGGTTTCCTTTCGGTAGGACCTTCCTATACACTGACAGGAACAGATGATATAGCAAATAATACAGAACAGCAGCTCGGGCTTGGTCTCGATCTCGGTGCTCGTTTCAGGTTTGCCGGCAATGAACGATGGGATTGTGGATTTATCGTGGGAGCCTACTCAAATGTTGCCTTCCTGCATATTGTAAATAATTCCAGGGTATCAGGATTGTCAGGGGACGTCATTCCCTATGTAGGCTTTTCTTTTGGTTCGAGTTTTGCATTCCGGCATGCTCGCTATTATCCAGGATATACAGTCTACAACCCGGTTGTCTATTTCTAGGAAAATCTAAATTTCAACGTGTGACCTGCATTTGTGTGTAATGCAGGTTTTTTTATGCAAAAAAGGAAAAGCTGTAAGCATTTTGTTGACATTTGAATGTTTATGATTATATTATGAAAGTGTTCATAGGTAAATGTTCAAAAACGTTCAAGGAGCTTCTATGTCGACTATTCCTGCAGGAAGGCACCAATACATCCTTTCCCTTATCAACAAGAACGGAACGGTGAATGTTGCCGACCTTGCCGGGGAACTGGAAGTCAGTGAACTTACCATACGTCGGGATCTTGACCAAATGGCCAAGGATGGCCTGGTTGAACGAACACATGGGGGAGCTGCTGCCAGAAGAAATCTTCCTGTTGAACCTGATTATCTGCAGAAAGCCTCGGAATTCCCTGACGAAAAGGAAGCAATAGGGAAATTGGTCGCAACCTTGATTGAGGAAGGGGATACGCTGTACGTGAACAGCGGTTCCACGACCTTTGAGGCCATCAGGGCAATCGTTGCCCTCGGAAAAAAAGTCACCATAGTAACCAATAACATCGATGCCATCTGGCTTTGCAAGGAGCAGGAACAAATCAGGCTCATCCTCGCAGGTGGTGTCTATCGTCCCCGTTCCCATTCCGTATCAGGTTCACTTTCGTCCTATATCGTATCTGAAGTATATGCAAATAAAGCAATCATAGGGGTTGATGGATTTTCTCTTACCGCAGGGCTTTCGACCCCGGTACTTGAAGAGGCAGAGACCACCCGAGCCATGATTGAACATACCGTAGGAAAGGTCATCGTCGTTGCCTGTGGAAACAAAATAGGGGTTGTCTCGAACTTCAAGACAGTATCCCTGGACAGAGTGGATGTCTTGGTGACCGACCAAAATGGCGGTCATATAATCGAGCAAATGGAAACCCCTGAAGGTTTGCAAGTATTGATAGCTGAAGAAAAAATTTAGGAGGATCATATGAAGTTTTTGGATGAATACGCCGACCATTACGCAGATTGTGCTTGGATTCACTTTCCTGAACTTGAGAAGTTCATGGTAGATGCCTTGGTTCATGCAGGAATTCCCGCATCTGATGCCAAGATCATTGGAGATGTCCTTATCGAAAGCGATAAGCGTGGAATTGACAGCCATGGAATCGGCCGACTCAAACCTATCTATATAGATCGCATTGACATTGGCATCATGGATCCCATTACCAACATCGAGGTTGTCAAGGACCAGGATGCAACCGCAGTTCTCGATGGACATAATGGAATGGGGCATGTAGTCGGAAAGAAGGCCATGGACATGGCCATCGAGAAAGCCAAGAAATATGGCATGGGAATGGTCGTCGTACGTAATTCCAACCACTATGGAATTGCCGGATATTATGCAACCATGGCAACCCAGGCCGGAATGATCGGTGTTACCGGTACCAATGCCCGTCCCTCCATCGCACCAACCTTTGGTGTGGAAAATATGCTCGGGACAAACCCCCTTACCTTTGGGCTTCCTACTGATGAAGCCTTCCCCTTTGTTCTCGACTGTGCTACATCCGTAAGCCAGAGAGGAAAGATTGAAGTCTATGGAAGGGCAGGAAAAGAACTCCCTCCAGGATGGGTCATCGATCATGAGGGAAAGACCAGAACCGATACGAAGCAAGTCCTGGTTGATCTTACCACGGGACAAGCTGCCCTTACTCCGCTCGGGGGCATTGGGGATATGACCGGTGGCTACAAAGGCTTCGGGTATGCAACAGTCGTGGAAATTCTTTGCGCTGCCTTGCAAGATGGTGCCTGGATGAAAGCGCTCAATGGTTTTGATGAGAATCACAAGCCGATTCCGTATCCTCTTGGGCATTTCTTCATTGCCATCGATCCTGAGCATTTCATGGGGCTTGAGACTTTCAAGCGTATTGCCGGAACCATTTGCCGCCAGTTACGTGCAAGTGAGAAAGCTCCTGGTGAAGACTATATTTTCACTGCCGGAGAGAAAGAATATCTTGCTTACCAGTACCGTTTGGAACATGGTTGCCCGGTTCCTCCCTCCTTGCAGAAGGTTATGGTAACGCTTCGAGACCGATTCAAGATGGATTATCATTGGGATTTTGAGAATAAATAAGGAGTAGTCAGATATGCGCGATGAATTGAAAGAAAGGGCACTGGCCTACCACTGCCTAGATGGTGTTCCCGGAAAGGTAAGCGTAGTTCCTACCAAACCCTGCCAAACAGCAGATGATTTGGGTCTTGCCTATACACCAGGGGTTGCGAAGCCCGTATTGGCCATTGAAGAGAATCCTGAGGATGCCTACAAGTATACCTCCAAAGGAAATCTTGTTGCTGTCATTTCCAATGGCACGGCAATCCTGGGTCTTGGTGACCGAGGGGCTTTGGCCAGCAAGCCTGTAATGGAAGGAAAGGGTGTCTTGTTCAAGAGATTTGCCGATATCGATGTATTCGATATCGAAGTAGATGAGAAAGATCCCGAGAAGGTCATTCAGATCGTGAAAGCTCTCTGTCCGACTTTTGGCGGAGTGAACCTTGAGGACATCAAGGGACCCGAATGTTTCAGGATTGAACAGGAACTAATCAAGCAATGCCCAATTCCAATCTTCCACGATGACCAGCATGGGACTGCTATCATCGCAACGGCAGGATTGATGAATGCCTGTGAGGTCGTTGGGAAAAAACTTTCCGAAGTCAAGGTTGTAGTCAATGGAGCCGGTGCTGCCGGTATTTCCTGTGCAAAGATGTTTGTATCTGCCGGTGTCAAGCGTGAGCGTATTGTCATGTGTGATAGCAAGGGCGTCATCTACAAGGGCAGGCCCGCCGGGATGACCACCGAGAAACAAGAATTTGCGACTGCGCGTGATGTAAGGACTCTTGCAGAGGCCATGGTGGGAGCCGACTTCTTCATGGGACTCTCTGTTGCCGACTGCGTAACAGCCGAGATGCTACTTTCCATGGCCAAGGATCCCGTTGTCTTTGCCATGGCCAACCCCAATCCTGAAATTGCCTATGATGTAGCCATTGCCACTCGAAAAGATCTCATCATGGCAACCGGCAGAAGCGATTATCCGAACCAGATAAACAATGTTCTGGGCTTCCCCTTTATTTTCCGTGGTGCCTTGGATGTAAGGGCTTCAAAGATAACCGAAGGCATGAAGATGGCCGCAGCCCTGGCTTTGGCCAAATTGGCCAAGGAACCAGTTCCTGAGTCAGTTTCAAAAGCCTATGGTGGAGTGAAATTCAGTTTTGGTCGTAATTACATCGTGCCCAAGCCGTTTGATCCCCGGGTCATCGAATATGAGGCTGTCGCAGTTGCGAAAGCAGCTTGTGAAGAAGGTGTTGCCTTGCATCCAATTACTGATTGGGAAGCCTATAGGCTGTCCTTGGTAAAACGGATGGAAAAATACTGGAACTGATATCGTGTATGGATAAAAGAAAAGGTCGCTAGGGTGAAAACCATGGTGGCCTTTTCTTTTGTCGTCTCTTGATGTTTTCATGTAGACCAATGATCCAGCATTATTTTGAACTAAAATACTCTATTGGCGTAGAGTATTTTTGATTTGTTCTCAAACAAGTGAAATTATTATGGCAACAACTCAAATATTTTTCACTTCTTTTTGCGTTCTGCAAGGAATTTTAAGTTCTTTGACTTCTTTTTCCCAGTTCAAGTTTGGCAACCGATATTTTCCTACTGAAGAATATCCGGTGAACCACAAAAAAACCACCCTTTATAAGAGTGGCCTTTATTTCCTACTTGCGAAAAGCTAGGCAACTATTTCAAATAAAATCTTTTTACTCTACAATGAGTAACGTCTTGAGTTGCTCCTTTGCCTGGGTGAGGATATTGTTGTACTGGGCATCGAGCTGAGAGAGATTCTTGTCCAATAGTTTCATGAATTCAGGGTCTTGTTCAGGTCTGATTACGAAGTCAGAGCCATATTGCGCTCTCATCTGAGCCTGTTTTTGTTCTAGTTGCGGGCCGAATTGTTGTTTCATTCGGTCAATCAAGTCTTCTTGGTTCTTGAAATATTGGGAAAAGAATCCTTCCATCTGTCCCATGAGGTCAGAAAGTTCTGCATCGTCCGGTTTGATAATCGAAGCAAGCGCAGCTACCTTTGCGAAATTATCCTGGAAATTGGAAGTCCGGGGTAACATCAAGTTTGCAAGCAGGGTAAGAGCCATGCCTTCCTGTATAAGGGTCTTGTCTTCACCGGTATACGAGGCCAATTTCTCTGCTGTCTCTTCTTTGGTAACATCTATATCCATAAGAAAGGCAGCGGCAAGCTGACGTCCTTCCTTGATCTTTAGGTCGTGTTTGATTTTCTGGGAATCTACCTGCAATGTTTCTGTCTTTTCCAAAGCGATTTCCCATGCTGATTTTATGAGTGCCATCATGTTCTCCTTGCAACTTTTACTAAGATACCCATAATACCCTTCTTGGACAAGTCTGGTTTTGATGATACGCTTCCCGATATGGAAATGGAACAATCAATTATCTATGCCTTCGATATTTTCGGTACGCTTGTTTTTGCAATAACCGGGGCGGTCAAGGGCGTTCGTTGCAAATTGGACTTTCTGGGAGTCATCGTACTGGCCTGTACAGTAGGTTGCGGTGGTGGCATGCTTCGCGATATCCTCATCGGGGCAACTCCGGTTGCCGCCTTGTCCAATAGTGCTTACATTATTGTATGTGCTTCTGCAGGTGTCGTGGTATTTTTTCTTGCTCCCATATTTGTGGGCCGATGGAGAGTCATCCTGTTTTTGGATGCGATCGGGTTGGGCGTTTTTACGGCTCTTGGGGTTGCAAAGGGATCGATGTATGGTATTGGCCCGGTAGGTCAGCTTCTATGCGGAGTGTTTTCCGCTGTCGGTGGTGGGGTTATCAGGGACATCATGACTAGATCTATCCCCACTGTTCTTGTAAGCGATTTTTATGCAACCGCTTCCTTTATCGGAGGAATTATGTATCTGTCCCTGGAATATACTCCCTTGGGCTTGTTGGGCAGATTCCTGGTTTGTACTTTTGTAGTGCTCTTTATCAGGCTCTTGGCCATCAGATATAAATTTCATCTTCCCGTGGCAAAAACCGCTTTGCCAGTTGACGACCATTTGACCATGCAAAATTAAAAAGGATTTTCAATGACAACAAGAGCAATGTATTATGAACAGCCGTATCTCCAGACCTTGGAAGTCAAGGTCCTTGCTCTTGGTGAGGAAGGTGTAATTCTGGATCAGACCATCTGTTATCCTGAAGGAGGAGGGCAACCCGGGGACCGAGGTGTTCTCGGAGGATGCCCTTTGCTCGATACGGTAAAGGATGACAAGAAACAGATATTTCATAAGGTCAAGGATCCTTCTTTTTCGGTAGGGGACCAAGTAACCCTTACACTCGATTGGCCTCATCGATATCACTACATGCGTATGCATACATCTCAGCATATTGCCAGTGGAGTCCTGTATTCCCAGTTCAAAATTGGCACGGTAAGCGTACACCAAGGGGAAAAACTACTGACCATCGAGACTGATGCCTCTTATCTTGAGGAGTCTCGTTGCTACCAGATAGAGGATGCAGTGAACAAGGCCATCGGGGAAGCTCATGCAGTGCATTATGAAGTGCATACTCATAAAGAGGCGGAAGCTCTTGGTCTTCGTCGTTCCATAAAGGTCCAAGGTGACGGAATTCGTCTGGTTGTTGTCGATGACATCGATACCATTGCCTGTGGAGGCTTGCATACTGCCAACACCAGTGAAGTGGGCTTGTTCCAATATGTTTCCCAGGAAAAACTCCGTGGTCATATTCGCCTGATATTTTCCGTAGGAATCGAGGCGCTGGCAGAAATACGGGAAAATCGCCGTATCGTTGCTTCCCTCTGTTCTCTTTATTCGGCACAGAGGGAGACTCTTGTGGAAGTGGCAGAAGCCTCTCTGCGTCAGGCTTCACAGGATAGATCCTTGTTGCAAAGAAAAGAGCAACGACTTGCCGAAGTCTTGCTTGCCTCTCTGGTGCAGACAGCAGAAATGAAAGATGGAATTCCCCTGGTTTTCTGGGAAGTGCCTGAGGACTTGGATTTCAAGCAGGTTTCCCAGGCTTTTGCTTCCTTTCCTGATTTGGCACTCTGTGCAGCGAAAGAAGAGGGGGACAGGTTGCTTTGGTTGGTCGCCCTTGGAGGAAAAGCTGCACTCTTTCTTGATTTCAATCAGGTAAGGAGTTCCTTGCTTGCTCCTATTGAAGGTAAGGGAGGGGGACGGCCCCCAGTTTGGCAAGGTGCAGGGAAGGGGAAAGCTGCTGAGTTCTTCAAGTCTTTCAGGAATTTTTTATGAAGGTATTCGAAAGACTGAAAAGAATATTTTCCAAAGAAAGCCTGATGCTTGAGGATGGCACCCTGGATTTCAAGCAGTTGCTTTTCAAGACAGTCCTTGCGTCAGCTACGTTTCTGTTATTGATTTTCTTTGTTATCCATTTGATGCATTTGAAGACATTCAGCAATTCCGTTTCCATTCAGAAATTCATCAACGATTTTGGTATGAAAGGAGTGGTTATCTTTGTCTATCTGGTAGACCTGCTCATTCTGCCCTTGTCGCCGGATATGATGTGGCCTTTTGTGCTTTCCTGGCATCCAATGACAGCAATTCTTGTCATGGGCGTGAGTTCCATGGCAGGAGCCTATAGTGCCTACCTGATGGGAAGGCTCATCGGGTTGATTCCGTTTATCAAGAATTTGACGCTTCGTCTGGCAGGAGATGATTCGGAGAAGATTCTCAGAAAGTATGGAATCTGGGCAATTGTCATTTCCGGACTGACTCCACTTCCTTTCTCTACAATATGCTGTATAGCAGGGATTCTGAAGTTGAAACCATTGCCAGTTTTTGCTGCTTGCCAGATTCGTTTCGTCAGGATGGCAATCTACTACCTCATCTATTCCTCGATTCTTGGATAAGGACTTTATAGTCTTGTTTTCTGGAGAATATTGAACTGTTATCCCATTACCAATGGGTTATTGGAATCTGATGCCCCCATTGCTGTAGATGAGCTGACCATTTATCCATCCGCCTTTTTCAGAACAGAGAAATTCAACAAGGTTTGCACAGTCCTCAGGCCTGCCTATCCTATTGAGAAACGTCGCATCCTTTATATTTGTCATAAGTTCTTCTTGCATCCACCCTGTATCGGTTGCCCCTGGGTTGATCACGTTTGCAGTTATTCCTTTCGTTCGGTTTTCTTCGGCTGCCGCCAACACAATCCGGTCCAACGCCCCTTTGCTTGCCCCATAGGGCAAATTGTGTGCAACGTGGTCGCTTGTGATAGCTATGATACGTCCTGTCCCAAACTCACTGGAAAACTGGCCGCTGAAGTCGCGAACCAATAACCAGGTAGCTCTGGTATTTACTGCAAAATGGAGATCAAAACTCTCTTTGGTAGTTGTTTGGATATCACTATCAACCGAGTGACAATGGGAAAGTATGAGCGCCGTGATAGTTCCAAGGGACTGGGTTGTTTGCTGTATCACCCTTGAGGGAGTCTGGACATCGGATAAATCAGCTTCAATGATAAATATATTTGCACCCAGGTCCTTGAGTTCTTTCACGAGTGACTCGACTTCCCTGGGATTACTACCCCAGGGCATGGTAGCATCATAAGGTTGCCAATAAGTTAAGGCCAGGTCCCAGCCAGCTTTGGCCAAGGTCCTTGCAATCGATGCGCCTATTCCAATTTTTCTGCTGACTCCTGTTATCAGGGCTATTGGTTTGATGTTTATATCCCCTTTGTAACTTCTCTAATATTGCCTAGGTGCCGGCAAGGGCCCGACACCCCTGGACAATCTATTTTAGCAGGGCTGCTTTCGCCTCTGCAATGACAAGACGAGTGCGCATAGGGGCATCGCCCACATAACCCTCGGCATCAAGGGAAGCAAGTACTTCCTCTTCGCTCATGTAGCTCAGGACCACAGGATCGGACTTCAAGGAGTCTGCAAGCGGATTTGCCCTTCCTTCCTGGACTTCCGTCCAAGCTTTCAAGCTATGGTTGCGAATCAACTCATGCATCTCTTGTCTGTTGGCTCCTCTTCGTCCCAATTCCATCATAAGACGTTCGCTTGCGGCAAAGAGTCCATAGGTATCGAGATTCCTCTTGATCCCAGTCTCATGTATTTGCATACCGCTTACGACCTTTGTCGCGGTCATGAGAATTTCATCGACGGACAGGAAGCATTCGGGAAGGACAAACCGACGGTTGGCACTATCGTCCAGGGTTCTTTCGAGCAAAGTAGAGGCAGCATTCTGCCAGAGTACTTCACTTTGGGAAGAGACAAATCTGCAAAGACTGTCAATTTTTTCGCTATTGATTGGGTTTCGTTTGAAAGGCATGGCAGAGGAGCCTACCTGCTTGGCCCCGAAGGGTTCGCTCCATTCCCCGATGGGAGGGCTCTGTAAAATCCTGAAATCGATAAAGAACTTGTAGAGAGTGCAACAAAGCCCGCTAAGAGTGCTGACTACTCGCCAATCTTGTTTGCGAGGATAGACTTGAGTGGCTGCCGTAAAGGATTTTATTCCCAATTGGGCCATCACTTTCTCTTCCATTGCAAAAGGGGTCATTCCGGTACCAAGCAACAATTCCCTGTAGCTGGCTGAGGTTCCCACAGCCCCCTTCATACCTTTTCCCCTGATCGAGGCCTCTACTGCTTCCAAAGCCTCGAGGTCGGCAATCAAGTCTTGGGCTGTCTGGGCAAAACGATACCCGACGGTTGTCGGTTCAGCAGGTTGTATATGAGTAAATGCCATACAAGCTTTGTCTGCATAGATATCCATTTTGTCAATGAAAGTCTGCAGCAAGGTTTTTGTTTTCTCGATGGTAAGGGACAGGGCCTGTTTGAGTCTCAGGGCATCCATGTTATCCAAAATATCCATGCTGGTAGCCCCGAGATGGATGATGCTTCCACCCTTCGGGCATTGTTCGGCATATGTCTTGATCTCTGCCATCAGATCATGATGAATCTCAGCTTCAATCTCGCTTGCACGTTCAATATCAATGTCATCTTTATGGGCAATCAGTTCACAAAGTTGTTCTTCAGTGACAAGGCCTGCATCACGTTGAGCCGTAGCCAACGCAATCCAGACCTCTCTGAGCAATTTCCGTTTGTGTTCTTCACTGTAAATGGAACGCATTGCATCGCTTCCATATCGCCAAGTAAACGTAGAGATGTACGTGTCATGGGTATAACCGGTCATAAATGCCTCACTTATGCCAAACTTTACCCCGCAATGCGTCCTATGGTCAATGCAACTTAATCGACGTATCTGATGGTCTCCCAAATCTTGTTGTAAGTTTCCAGATTTGCCCCGAGGTCATCCTTCAATTCATAGTTCTTCAGCATATCCACCGTATAGAATGGTGTAGTCGTGGTATATTTTGAAGCATCGGTGTTAACTGAGGAAGGGAAGTGGAAACGATCGAGGAATTGGGCATAGTTCTCGGGCTTTTGGATGAAGTTTATGAATTCCAAGGCCAGGTCATAGTTACGGGCGCCCTTGGGAATGCACATTGAATCGATGTACATGGGACCACCTTTCTCAGGGAGGAAGAAATCAACATTGTCCCATTTGTCTTCAGGCAGTTCCTCAAAAATACCCTCTGCGTATCCCTGGGCTACCCAGTATTCGCCAGAGGCAAAGGATTTTGCAAATCCTTCGGCATCAAACTTGACGAGATTTGGTTTCCATTTATCATTTACCAATTTGCGAGCTTCTTCCAGCTGGGCAGCATCGGTGGAATTTACCGAATATCCGAGGTACTTGAGTGCATCGCCAAGAACTTCACGCATATCGTCCATCATTACCATGCGGCCTGCAAGTTTGGTATCTCCGAAGATGTTCCAGGTATGTTCATAATCCTTGACCATGGACTTGTTTACGGCAATACCGGCAGCTCCCATATAATAGGGGACAGAGTAATCCATTTCAGGATCATAGGTGGCTTTCTGAAGGGCAATCGGGGATATATACTTGAGGTTTGGCATTTTGGTCTTGTCCATTTTTTCTAGCATATTCAGATTCTTCATGATGGAGACATAATCCCCGGAAGGGAAGATCAAGTCATATCCGGCATTGCCACTGGCCATGAGTTTGGCAAACATTTCCTCATTGGAGGCAAAGTAGTCGAGTACGACATCAACGTTGTATTCTTTCTCAAATGCTTCGATAAGAGAATCGGGAGTGTAATACGACCAGTTGTAAATATACAACTTGCGTTTTCCTGTTGAGGCCTTTCCGTTTTCCGACGCACTATCCTTGCTGCAGCCGAAGAGAAAGAGAACGGCCAATACAACCGCCACGATAGCCATGAAATGAAGCTTTCTGGTAGGTTTGCCCATAGCAAAACCTCCTGGTATTATGATTTCCGCCCGTCCAGGTCAACATAAGCCATACCCTGGATCAGTGTATAGAAATAAACCTTGCGACCAAGGTTAAAAAACATATTATCAGGCTGGAATAGAGAGGAGAATATACATTTTAGAAAAGATCTTAACCATGATGATTCTCCTTTTTTGAAGAGTTTTTGTAGCCCCATAATTGGGTATTTCACCCTATGAGTCAATCACTTGCCAATAAAAAAAACAAAAAAAATCCTTTATTTTCCAGATGTTGCAATAAGATATTTGTCATTAACAAGTTAATCAGTCAAAAGCTACCGGAGGAAGCACTCATTCCTGCCGAAAAAGCTAGAAGGTATTTTTGATGATCGTAACCTTGCAGGTTGAACAAAGCTCCAATATTTCCGATACTATACCCACTTTACCTTTATGAATAAACAAACCTATACCCAAGAGGTGGTAAACCTCCATACTCATAGTTATTACTGCGGCCACGGAGTCGGAGAAGTGTCGGAATATGCAGAACAAGGTCTGAAACAAGGGTTGCAAGTTCTTGGCTTCAGCGAGCATTGTCCGGTTTTTGATGATCGCTGGGCACGTACCAGAATGCCCCGGCAAATGCTTCTACCCTACAACCAGGATTGTTTGGCAATACGGGAAGACTATGCAGAAAAACTTGTCATTCTCCGGGGCCTCGAATGCGATTACCTCCCACAATACAAAAGTTATTATACCGACTACATACTGGGAGAACTTGGTTGCGACTATCTTCTCTTCGGAGTACACGATCTTTCCTTGGACCTTGATACTGAGTTTTCCCTGTTTGGGAACAGATTGGGCCCAAAGGATTTGTTTGCCTATACCGATATGTATTTGAAAGCACTTCAGTCAGGATTGTTCCTTTTTGGCGCCCATCCAGATGTCTTTACCTATAATTACAGAACCTGGGATGCAGAGGCCATTGCCTGTTCCAAGGCAATCTTGGAGTGTGCCGCAAGCAACGCCATTCCCCTGGAAATAAATGCGAACGGAATGAGGAAAAAGAAGATTGAAACCGATAGGGGTCTTCGTTATGCCTATCCACTTTCGGAGTTCTGGAAGCTTGCAGCAAACTATCCAGTGAAGGTCCTCTGCAATAGTGATGCCCATAGGCCTGAGTTCGTCAATGATCGATATCCTGAATGCAAGGCTTTTGCCGATGAATGCAAGCTCTCCCTGGCTTCCTATCGGATAGAGGAAAAAGAATCAGGCAAGTACGATATTGCCATTTTATAGAAAAGAGCTTGCAGAAATACTAGGCAAGAAACAGCTTTTTTGGGATAAAAATCATATTGCTTACTGCCAATGATTATGATCTCTGATGTTTTTTACCTCTGCTTAACTCCTATTTCTTTTCACTCGGCAAAGAAAAAAGTATGGGTACTTCCTTTGGGAAATATGAATTCCAGGCTATCAAATTCCAATAATTGAGTGTCGCTTTCCTAGCTGGATATAGTTTCAATTGAGTTGAAAAATCTAATGGCAGTTCTATTTTCAAAGAGATGGTTCCACCTTTTTTTACCAAAATCCATAGCAAATGCATTAAAAATGTCTTTAAAGGATATTAATTAGTCCTATAAAGATACTATATTATCGTATGTAGAGGAGAAATCAACCATGGCTACTGAATTATTGAGAATAGAAGATATAACGGCAGGAGTGAATGACAAGACATTGCTGGAGCATATCGACCTGACTATACGAACCGGGGAAATCCATGTATTGATGGGTCCCAACGGAGCCGGGAAGTCAACTCTGGGAAATGTAATCATGGGACATCCTTCCTACAAGGTGGATCATGGTTCCATCTATTTTCTTGACAAGGACATCACCGAATTGGCAACGGACAAACGCGCTAAAATGGGATTGTTCCTTTCGTTCCAGAATCCCGAGGAAGTTCCCGGCATCGGTTTGGAAAACTTTCTGAGAACTGCCAAGGGAGCGGTGAAGGGAGAAGAGGAGAATGTCTTCATCTTCAACCTTGCCTTGAAGAAACTGATGAAAACACTTGCCATGGATCATGAATATGCTGACAGAAATCTGAATGTCGGGTTCTCGGGAGGCGAGAAGAAGAAATCGGAAATTCTGCAAATGTTGGCCTTGGATCCCAAATTGGCAATTTTGGATGAAACGGATTCAGGACTCGATGTCGATGCAGTGCGCATTGTATCCAAGGGCATAGAAACCTTCCATAACGATTCCAATGCCCTTCTGATCATAACGCACAATACAAAGATACTGGAGAGCATCACCCCTGATTACGTGCATATCCTGGTCAAGGGGCACCTGGTCGCAAATGGGGATGCCTCATTGATTCGTACCATAGAAAAACAGGGCTATGCGCCCTTTATCGAAGCGGAGGAAAAACTGGCATGAGTGCGATGAAAACACAATTGGATGAGGTTGATCTTTCCAGATATGATTTCCGTAATGCCGAGAATTCAGCATTCAAGGTTTCCCGTGGCCTGACTGGCGAAATTGTCGCCGAAATTTCCCGTGAGAAGAAAGAACCACCTTGGATGCTTGCTTTCCGGCTTCATAGCCTGGAAGTCTACAACCAGATAGCTCTTCCTATCTGGGGTCCCTCGCTTGAAGAGCTGGACATGGATGAGATAGTGACCTATCTCCGTCCCAAGACTGACATGAAGGGATCCTGGGAGGATGTACCTGCCGAGATCAGGGATACCTTCGAGCGACTGGGAATTCCCCAGGCCGAGAAGGAAGCCTTATCGGGTGTGGGTGCCCAGTATGATTCCGAGGTGGTCTACCACAATATGAAAAAAGAGGTTTCGGACCAAGGTGTCGTCTATACCGACATGGAGTCGGCCCTGACCGAACATGAGGACTTGGTCAAGAAGCATTTCATGAAGCTTGTCCCCCCCACCGATCATAAGTTCGCCGCCTTGCATGGAGCGGTATGGTCAGGAGGCTCTTTTGTCTATGTGCCTGAAAACGTGCATGTTGAGGTGCCATTGCAATCTTATTTTAGGCTCAATGCGGCAGGAAGCGGGCAGTTCGAGCATACGCTTATCATTCTTGAACCGGGAGCGAGCCTACATTTCATAGAGGGATGTTCCGCTCCCAAGTACAATGTCATGAACCTTCATGCAGGTTGTGTGGAACTGTTTGTAGGCGAGGGGGCTCATCTGCGTTATTCGACCATAGAGAACTGGTCCAAGAACATGATGAATCTCAATACCAAACGAGCACGAGTGGAGAAGAACGGTTCCATCGAATGGGTTTCCGGTTCCTTTGGCTCCCATGTCTCTATGCTCTATCCCTCCAGTATGCTGGTAGGTGAAGGGGCTCATTCTGAATTTACCGGCATAACCTTTGCCGGCAAGAACCAGGTGCTTGATACAGGGTCAAAGGTCATTCATTCCGCACCCAATACGACTTCCTCGATCAATACGAAGTCGATATCGAAGAATGGTGGCGTTTCGATAACCCGTAGTCAGGTGGTGGTCGCTCCGAGGGCTACCGGAGTCAAGTCGACGGTCTCTTGTGAATCCTTGATGTTGGATAGCCTTTCCCGTTCCGACACGATACCCGGTATGGATATCCAGAACGACCAGGCAGACATCGGTCACGAGGCCAGAATCGGAAGGATCAGCGACCAGGCGATCTACTACTTGATGACCCGTGGCATCGCAGAGGATGCGGCCAAGGCCTTGATCGTCCGAGGTTTTGCTGCTCCTGTGGCAAAGGAACTTCCGCTTGAATATGCCGTTGAGATGAACAATCTGATTAATTTGGAAATGGAGGGCAGCATCGGCTGATAATGCATATGAAACAGAACGTGCAGCAATTGCATTTGGAAAACGTAAACAAGATTCCCGTCGTTACCTGGCGTCATCTGAAGATGAACGGAGCTGATCTTCAGATTCCCTATCCAGATATCCCTCCGCTTGAAGAGCGTCCTGTGCCTCCTCTTGGGCCAGGTTATGCCGTAGGTCCCTTTGCCTTGTCAACTCAGGAACGCAAGAAAGTCCTGGCTATTCCCTCTGGGGGTGGGCCAGAAGTCGATGCCTTCGTATCAGCGAGCGATAATGCAGGATTTCTCCTTCGCCTTGATCGATATTCCTTAGTGGAGAAGCCGATTGAAATAGCATATGACCTGCATGAAAACCCCTCGCTTGTGGACGATACAGCCATCCTGGTGGGTGAGGGAGCCCAGGCGACCGTCGTGCAATCGTATCGCTCCACTGCAGATGGAGTTTCCCGATTCCATGCAGGGGGAACCCACGTGGAGGTCGGCTTGAATGGCCATCTGACCCTAGTGCAGGTCCAGATGCTTGATGGTTCGTCCATCGATTTCGAGAATACCGGATTTCACCTTGCCCAAGGGGCAACCGTCTCTTTGGTTCATGTTTTGCTTGGAGGGGGCAAGACTTTTGGCAATACGAAGGTTGTTTTGGAAGGAGACGACAGTTCTTTCAATCTTGGATGCATGTATTTAGCTGATGGAACTCGATTGATGGATATGAACTACGTCATCGAGCACCGGGGCAAGCGCACTGTTTCAAACATAACTGCCAGGGGAGCTTTGTTCGATTCCGCTTCAAAGGTCTTTCGGGGAACTGTTGATTTCAAGGTCGGTTCTTCTCAGAGCAAGGGAGCGCAGCAGGAATACTCGCTTATGTTCAGTCCTACTGTGCACAATAGGTCTGTTCCCTTGATCCTTTGTGGGGAAGAGGATGTCGAGGGAGCCCATGCCGTGAGTACCGGTAGGATCGATGAGAATGCACTTTTTTACTTGATGAGCCGGGGACTTGACGAAGCCCTGGCAAAAAAAAACCTGGTCAAGGCCCAATTTGCCCCCATTGCCGCCATGATCACTGATGAGGTCTTGCAGAATGCAGTCCTTGCCGAAGTCGAACAAAGGATGAATCGCCATGAATGATGCTACCTTCTTGAAGGATTTTCCTATTTTTTCCCATCAAGTGGGAGAAAAGCGTCTTGTCTATCTCGACAATGCAGCAACGAATCAGCATCCAGCTTGCGTTCTGGAGGCCATGGATACTTACTACAGGCGGTGGAATGCCAATCCTCATCGTGGGGTCTATCGTCTGTCATCAGAATCGACCAAGCTGTATGAAGGAGCTAGGCAGGCAGTTGCCGATTTTATTCATAGCAAGAGTAGCGATTGCATCGTTTTTACACGTAATACCACCGAATCCTTGAATCTCCTTTCCTGGACCTATGCTCGTATGGTATTGCAAAAAGGGGATGAAATCGTCATTCCCGTTTCAGAGCATCATAGCAATATGGTACCCTGGCAACAGGCCTGCAAGGCGACCGGGGCTTCACTGGTCTTTCTCTATCCCGATTCCGATGGTATTTATTCGGAAGAGGAAATTGAGAAAAAGATCTCTTCTCGCACGAAAATCGTATCGTTTGCCTTGGTGGGCAATGTATTGGGACTTGGACTTCCTGCCGAAAAACTTATAAAGAAGGCCCATAGTGTGGGTGCGATAGTTATTGCTGATTGCGCTCAGAGTATTGGACATACCCCGTTGGATGTTTCTGATCTGGATGTCGATTTTGCAGCTTTTTCAGGACATAAAATGTTTGGTCCGATGGGAATAGGTGTTCTCTATGGAAAATGGGAATTGTTGGAAGCCATGCCACCCTTCCTTACCGGAGGGGATATGATCGAGTACGTGCAGGAACAGGAGTCTTCGTTTGCCCCGATACCCCAGCGGTTCGAGGCAGGAACTCCCGACGTCGCTGCTGCCGTGGGATTGCAGGCAGCCATCGAGTACATCAAGAAAATCGGATATAAAACCCTACGTGAAGTGGAGGCTGAGGTTACCACCTATGCCTTGGAACGACTTTCAAAATTCCCTTGGATCAAGATGTATGGGAAGCCCCTGACCGGGGAACGAAAGTTTCCCATCATTACGTTCACTGTTGAGGGCATTCATCCCCATGATGTCGCCTCGATACTCGATGAGGATGGAATCTCCATCAGGGCCGGTCACCATTGTGCCCAGCCACTGATGCATTTTCTGCAAGTTCCGGCGACCTGCAGGGTCAGTTTCTCCATCTACAATACCAAGGCCGACATTGATGCACTGGTTGTGGGCTTGCTGCACGCAAGGAGGGTTTTTGGTTATGAACATTGACGAAATGTATCGACAGGTCATCATGAGTCACAATGCGTCGGGGCGCAACAAGCGTCATCTGGTCCATCCTACCCTGGTGCAACCTGGAGTAAATCCCAGCTGTGGAGATGAAATTGCCCTGGAGTTGGAAATCTCTCCAGCAGGAAAGCTCGAGGATATTTCCTTTACGGGAAGTGGATGTGCAATATCGCAGGCTTCGGTCTCCATAATGGCCGATTTGGTCAGGAGCCGGGAATTGGGAGAAATACGGGAACTCGAGACTTTGTTCATGGATATGATACACAGCGGAACCTTGGACGAGGATGGGGCTGCTCGGTTGCAGGAAGCAGCAATATTCTCTACAGTATCCCATATGCCTGCACGGGTTAAATGTGCCGTTCTTGGATGGCGTACTTTATCGCAGGCCCTGGATTCTCTTGACAAGGCGGAAAAGGGTGGAAAGTAGTGGTGGCTCTTCTGTCTGCAAGGCCTTGCAGACAGCTGGTTGGAATAGGACGGAAGACGGAGCGATGACAACCTATATGGTACCTCAAACCCTAGGCTATGGTTTTATGCAGCTTTTTCGACCGAATGAAAGCATGGCGCTTTTGCGGGCTGATCTTTTCCTCTATGCTCCCTTTACCGTATCCTCCCTTGATTTGTTTCCCGATTCAGACCGTCCCTTTTGCTTTTCTCTTGAAGTCGATAAGGATGCAGAGGTTTCCTGCTTGATGCCGACCTCATCCTCCTCTGATAGATCCTTCACCTTTTCTTCCGGGCGTACCGTCCGTTTCGTAAAGATGTCCTATACTGAGAAACAGTTTCGATCCTACCTGTCCAAGCGGTATTCAGATGATTCTGTGCAAATCGTACATGCCTTGGAAGGGTTGCCCACACAAATTGCAACCGAATATGTACTGGATTTGTTCAAGAAGGTGGGTAAGGATAAGGGCAAGGGGCTCTCTGCCTCACGACTCCTTCTGGATTCCCTGGATCGGTTTCTTTTCTATCTGACGAACAATACCCATGAACTTTGTGCTTCCTGTACCAATTGTTCGCGTTATCATTCCCAGGACAGGATGGGTTTGTGTTCCGTTGCCACCTATTTTCTCAAGTATCCTGACCAATCGCTTTCTGTGGAGAAACTTGCCCATCTGGCTGGCATGAGCCCCACGAAGCTCAAGACGTTGTTCAAGGATGTCTATGGAGATACTCTCTATGGGTATCTGAGGAAGGTGCGGATGAATCTGGCGGCCAGTTATCTGAAGGAAGGTCGGTCGGTAACCGATGTAGCGTTTGCCGTGGGATATAAAAGCGTCAATCGCTTTTCTGAAACTTTTCGGGAGGTCTTCGATACCTACCCTTCAAAGGTCAAGCGATCCAATCTATCCGATGACTGAACTTTTAAGTCATAGTAAAATGCATATGTCCCTTGGGATCCATTGTCAAAGAAATGCTCAATGAATAATGCCATAAGAGAGAGAAAGGGAAAATTATATTCATTTTTGATAGTTCTCTACTTGAACTGTCTTACAGGAGAATACTAGGGGCCTTTGCATCTTGAGCTTCCTGAAAGTTTCGCGCAAAATAGGCACATACATTTTTGGAGTACAAGAGATTTTGAAATTGAGGGGAGAACTCCATGAGGAAGAAAGTAAATGGCAACACTTAAGGATGTGTCTAAGGAAACAGGACTCTCTATCGGTACGATCAGCAGGGTCTTGAATAGCCGCGGTTATATAAGCGAGGAGACGAAGGCAAAAGTTTTCCAGGCAATGAAGAAACTGAATTATCAGCCAAATGAACTTGCGCGTGCATTATCAAAATCCTCCTCTTCGGTTATTGGAGTGATTGCTCCTTCCATCCGTCACCCGTACTTTGCAAATCTTGTGGAAAGTATAGAGGGAACTGCAGGAAGGGCAGGGTATCAGGTGCTCTTGTTGCTTTCTAACGGAAAAAAAGAAAAAGAGGCGACTCTTCTCGAACAGTGCAAAAAAAACCGTGTCATGGGAATTATTCTCTGCTCTGGCCTTTTTTCTACCAGCCGGCTCAAGGATATGGATATTCCGGTCGTTACCATTGAACGGATGAGAGAACATGCTACGGCCTCTGTTGAATGTGATAATAAGCAGGGAGGAAAAATAGCAGCGGAGCATCTTATAGCAAAAGGTTGCAAGAACCTTCTTCATGTTGCAGGGGTCCAAGGTAGCACCATGCCCGCTGATAAGCGCTCGCAAGGCTTTCTTCAAGTATGCGAAAAAATGCATGTCATACACCATGAGATTTCCTTTTCAGAGACAATGTATGAAAACATGGAGTACCATGATTTTTTCAATAATCTTCTGAAAACTTTTCCTCAAACTGATGGAATTTTCTGCTCAAGTGATGTTGCGGCCGCGCAGTTCATACAAGTATGCCATAGTATGGGAATCAGGATTCCCGAGGACATCAAGGTCATCGGTTTCGATGATATTCCTCTATCGCGTATGACAAGTCCTACACTTACAACCATTCATCAACCCCTCAAGGAAATGGCTGAAATGGCCTTTACGTTGTTGCTCGGAGCCAAGGAGGGACGTATGGGACCAACCTCCTTGACGCTGAATGTCACATTAATCCAAAGGGAATCTACCTGAAGAAATTTTGTATGGAAAATTGCATAAGGAATGTGAATGCGTTATCTATCAGATTTAGTCACGTTTCCCCTGGTTTTAGGCAAGAATGTTATCGAATCACAGATGCTTGGCTTGCTTGCATACCTTGTATAGCAAGAATAACCAATATGAAAAATATGCTTTGCTGGCATTTTCTTGATTCGCAAGAGCGATAATTGCACTTTTTTCGTGGGGTTTTCCCTCATGATGCAATTCCTATGGTTAAAAAAATTGAATCATAAGCCTGGTATCATGGCAATAAAGAAATGCTTTTGTCCCCATGGATGTAAATTGAGCATTGAAAGCGATCAGGTATGTTCTTTTGATGATAGGCCGAAAGAGAAAGCCTGCCACCCATTGATACCCATGCATCCTGGTGCTGATTTTATTATACTCTGATAGAGAGGCGCTCCAATACGAATCTACGCTTTTAACTTCAGATTCATTTATAGCTTTTCTACTCTGCAAAGAATGCTTGCTAATAAGCTATTTATTGGTTCTATGAAAGTGGAGATTATATGTCAATCGAATGTCATAAATTGTACTTATGGCATTATTTTTATAGGAAAATCTTTTGTATAGCTTCTCATTAAACACTATGGTATCATCTTTGCATAAGAAAAGCGCAGCATTAGTCACTTGACATCTATATGTCAACCGGTTAATACATAAGCGTTATAAAAAATTGAGGAGGAATCTGAATGAAAAAATCAAAGTTCTTGGCCTTGGCTGTTATGGCTCTCTTTTTATCCTTTCTGATGGGATGTGGAAAAGATAGCAATTCGCAAAGTGCTTCCGCAAATAGTGGAGGCAGCAACGAAAAAGTTACCCTCACATTCTTCAATACTTCCGCAGAGGTGAACACTCAGTTTTCTGATTTGTTCGAGACCTACCATGAATCTCATCCTGATGTTACCATAACGCTTATTCCTACCCCGATAGGAGGACAGCAAATCCAACAGTTCCAGTCGCTCCTTGCATCCAAGAAACCAGCTACTATTGCAAACCTGGACATCGGTACCATCTACACATATAAAAGCAAATTCATGGATTTCACTAGCGAAAGGAGCTATTATGATGGTATTGCCCAATCCGGCGCCATTGATTCTGCGTTGCTGGATAATAAACTCATTGGTATTCCCTATACAGTGCAGGGATATGGGTTGCTCTACAACAAACGCGTAGTAGACAAAGCTCTTGGCAAAACGTTTGATCCATCCACTATCAAGACCCGCGATGATCTGGAAGAACTGTTCAAGACGATTCAGGACGCCGGTGTTCCTCCTGTTATGATTCATGGCGCGAATTGGTCTGTTGGTGCCCATTATCTCGCTCTTGTCTATGCCTTGCAGTCAAAAAACGTAGACGATTCACGCAAATTTATTGAAAACCTTGAAAATGGTTCCCTTGATTTGGGTAAAAACCAGATATACAACAATGTGATGGACACTTTTGACATTCTGAAAAAATATAATTACAGGGGAAATGATCCTCTTGTCGGAGATTATGCAAAGGATGCTTCGGATTTTGCGACCGGAAAAGTTGCTTTCTTCTTCATGGGAGACTGGATTTGGTCACAGATTGGCACTTTGGAAGGAATTGACAAGGAATATGGCATCATGCCAGTGCCTTTCAGTAACAATGCAAGTGATTACGGCAATTCCGAGATTCCTGTCAGTGAACCAAAATTATGGGCAATCGACAATTCTGGTTCTACACCAGAACAGCAGGCTGCTGCCAAGGATTTCGTGAAATGGGCGCTGACAAGCAAGGAAGGCCAAGAAGCACTGGTTCAAAAAATGGGCTTCAATCTTCCTTATAAGGATGTTACCGCCAAGAGCGACAATGTTATTTCAGATCAGACTTCTGCATATATCAAATCCGGCAAAACTATCAATATTGGCATCCTCACGTACCTTCCGTCCGATTATTACACGATGACGGGTAACTCCATGTTGAAATACTTGGCAGGAAAGATAGATCGTGCAGGGCTTACCGCTGAATTGATGACGTATTGGAAATCACAGACTGCCCACTAGGATTTACAGAGACCACTTGAAAGTACAAGGAGAGGTGAAAGCCTTTCCTCTTACTTTCAGTGGTGAGATAAAGAGGTATTGATACGATGAAACAGAAAAAGATTGAGAATATAGGTACCTTCCTTATCTTTGGAGGACCTTCCTTGTTCGCTTTTAGCGCTGTTGTTATAATTCCTTTGGCATTCGGTCTTTATTTGACCTTTACAAATTGGAATATGGCGACGGGCACGCACGCTTTTGTTGGTTTTGCAAATTATAAACAAATTATTACGGATAAGACATACTTGACCCAACTGTGGTTCACCATTAAATATGCCTTGCTGAGTGTCATTATCTCAAATGTGGGAGCATTTTCTTTAGCGCTCATCTTGAGTAAGGGATTGAAGAAACAGACATTTTTCAGGACTGGTTTTTTTACTCCCAACTTGATTGGAGGACTCATACTGGGGTATCTGTGGCGGTTCCTTTTTTCCCAGGTGTTACCTTTCATGGGACAGAAATATGGCTGGTCACTGTTCCAGACTTCTTGGCTTTCGGACACCGATAAGGCATTTTGGACGCTAGTAATTGTTAATTCTTGGCAATTGATGGGCTATCTGATGATTGTATATATAGCAGGAATTGTAAGTGTACCGACAGATATCCTGGAAGCGGCTACGATAGATGGTGCCGGAAAATTCAGAAGGATTTTTTCCATTATTATACCTCTTTCTATTTCAAGCATCGTTGTCTGCTTGTTTCTTTCCATCTCACGTTCCTTTTTAACCTACGACTTGAATCTTGCACTGACAAACGGTGGCCCCTATGGTTCTACGGAACTTGCGTCTTACCATATCGTGCAGAAAGCATTCCTTTCCAATGAATACGGTATGGGCCAGGCAGAAGCGGTTGTCTTGTTTATTTTGGTTGCAACCATTGCCTTGACACAATCATCACTAATGAAAAAATTGGAGGTCGAAGCCTAGATGAAAACCTCAAAAAAATTTGTTAGTGCGGTTGAAATGATTGCTTTGTCTTTTCTTCTTATCATTTTTCTTTCTCCCTTTCTCATAACCATTCTGAATACATTTAAAACAACCCAGGAATTTGTAGAAAATCCGTTTTCCTGGCCTACTCGGTTTAGTTTTGATAATTATGTCAAAGCTATAGATAAAATGAATTTTTTCGCAGGTTTTCTGAATTCTTGTTTCATTACTGTTGTCGGTGTGGTAATTGTCATCTTATTTGCTTCCATGACAGCCTATTTGTTTGCAAGACTTCCCTGGAAAATCAATAAGATACTGTTTTTCATCATGACTGCTTCAATGGCAATACCGTTTCAAGTGGTAATGATTCCGCTTGTCACAATTTATGGAACCATCGGGTTCCTTGATTCCAGAGGGGCATTGCTTTTCATGTATCTCGGTTTCGGAATTCCCCTTGCCACTTTTACTTTTAACGGTTTTATCAAAGGAATTCCGGTCGCGTTGGAAGAAGCCGCTTCAATCGATGGAAGCACCCGAGTGAGGACCTTTTTCCAAATTATTCTGCCGTTGCTGAAGCCCGTTCTATCAACTGTCGTCGTTCTCGATGTGTTGTGGATATGGAATGACTACCTGCTTCCTAGCTTGGTTCTCATGTCTCCTGATTTAAGGACACTTCCTCTTTCAACATTCAACTTCTTCTCTTCGTACAGTGTTGATTTTACCCCATTGATGGCAGGGCTGCTTCTTACAATGCTTCCTGTCCTGCTACTGTATTTGCTTTTACAGAAATATATAATAAAAGGAATTTCAATAGGTGCGGTGAAATAATCCGATCCATTTGAAATAGGAGGTGTTGTGTGGCATTGTTGCAAGTAAATTTTCATTCTAGGACTCTAAACAGGATTGAGACGTTCAATGCTTTGCTTCCTATGGACGCACAAAAAGAAGTAAGGGACAAAAAGTCCTTTGAACGCCCTGTTAAATCTTTCTATCTACTTCATGGCTACTCTGGCAATTATACAGACTGGTTGGGTGGATCAAGGATTCAGGAACTATCAGAAAAATATAATTTTGCAGTTTTCATGCCTTCGGGAAACAACAGCTTTTATCTGGATGATGCTGACAAAGGAGAGTTGTACGGAGAGTATGTCGGTAATGAACTCGTAGAATTTACTCGTAGCATGTTTCCTCTTTCTGAAAAGAGAGAGGATACTTGTATCGGTGGATTTTCGATGGGTGGTTACGGTGCACTTCGAACAGGATTGAAATACAATTGTTTCGGCAATATTATTGCGCTTTCTTCTGCCCTGATTCTGCATAATATTGCTGGAATTACATCCGACTATAAGGATTTTCTTGCTGATTATCGCTATTATTTGCGGGTTTTCGGAAATCTGGACAGCCTGCTGGGAAGTGACAAGGATCCAGAGGCGTTGATTCGGAAACTCAAAATGGATAATGTCGTGATTCCCAATATTTATATGGCCTGTGGCACCGAAGATTTTCTGATTGAGGAAAACCGGCACTACCATGAGTTCTTGACTGAGGAGAACGTAGAACATGTTTATATTGAAGCCCCTGGAATCCACAACTGGGATTTCTGGATTGAATATATCCATAAGGCAATTCTTTGGTCGCTTAGCTCTTAGTACCAGTTTTAATATCTATAGAGAGTATATTTTAGGATGATTCACAAATGAAAAATACTATATTGAAAGAATTGCAGCCGATTCTAGAGGCGGCTTCGGTCATTGACTTGAAAAGTGGCCTTGCGGATGCCCGATCTCTTCCTGCTACGCAAATGGAACACTTGGATACCGTGCTCATCACCACACGAACTATCCAAGGCCCTGCCTGCCCCTTGACGATTAGAATTTATGAACCGATTGATCACAAGGAGCATATTCTTCCTGCCTTATTTTGGAGCCATGGTGGTGGTTATGTTCTTGGAAAACCTGAATTCGAGGATGGAATCTGCGAACGTTTTGTGCAGGAAACAGACTGTGTCGTCGTGCAAGTGAATTACCGACTTGCGCCGGAACATGTGTATCCTGCAGCGATCGAGGATTCTTATGCAGGTCTTAAATGGATGGTGGACAACTCCCCTGAGCTAAGGATCGATCGCTCGAAAATCGCAATCGCAGGTCCAAGCGCTGGAGGTGGGTTGACTGCGGCGCTTGCCTTGATGGCACGTGATCGTAAAGAACTGCAAATTCTGTTTCAAATGTTGCTTTATCCGATGATAGACGACAGAAATAACACAGCCTCATGTTATGAAATCAATAAGGATGCTATGCCGAAGGCCTGGAATCGGGAGAATAATATCATAGCTTGGCAGATGTATTTGGGAAATGATTTTTCAGGTACGGTATCCCCCTATGCGGCACCTGCCCGTGCAAAAGATCTAACCAACCTGCCATCGGCATATCTTTGTATCGGGCAGCAGGATCCTTTTCGGGATGAAACTATTGATTATGCTGCAAGGCTAGCCAGAGCCGGGATTCCTGTGGAATTTCATATGTATCCAGGATGCTTCCATGGGTTTGATTTCATTGCGAACAAGACTGAAATTTGCGAAAGGTGCAGGACAGAGTATATTATAGCCCTCAAACGGGCGTTTGGCGGAATCGAAAGCTAAAATATGACGGCTAGTGATTTGATCAGTATTATTAGAGTAAAAAAATGAATGTTATAGACCATGAATTTATGGGTAGTGAAGAAATTTTGGAACCTTCGCGAAATGCAATGAAAGACTTTCTTGCTCACATATTCCAAATATTGCAACAGAAACAGCCAAATGGTTCTATTGTTGGGATAAAGCAACTTTTTCAAGGACCCTATCCGTATCGTGGGAATTCGCATATAGACGGTACGGTCAAATCCAACAGCGAGCATGTCAAGAAGCTTTTGAAAGTGTCTTTCTCCACGTTCTTTTTCTCGTGGAACAAACCCCTTGAGGTCCATACCAAAGATTGGAGCAGGCAAAAGGGGTTCGTGCCCTGTTTGGCAATGTTGTAGGGTAGGGCCAGATTATATTGAGTTTGCATTGGTGCAGTTAAAGGTTCAAGGAAGAACTTCTTGATTTGGTGAATGGCATAGGAAATTGCTAGAATATGATGTTACCTTCTGCAATTCCCTTGTTTCCATTCCAGTTGCATGATACTTGTCACCATCGTTTATAAATAGAATAAAGACTAACAGAAATCGTGAGGAAAAGAAGAGTTATGACTATTAGAAATCAAATTATGCTTATTACCTATCCAGACAGTATGGGGAAGAATCTGAAAGAATTATATGAGATTCTGGATAAGCACTTTCAAGGCATCATCGGGGGATTGCATATCCTTCCGTTCTTCCCGTCTTCTGCAGACCGTGGTTTTGCTCCTACAAGTTACGAGATTGTTGATTCTGCATTTGGAGATTGGAACGATATCAAGGTCCTCTCTGATCGTTATTATCTTATGGTTGATTTCATGATTAACCACATTTCTACTGATTCTCTGTATTTTCAGGATTTTTTACTGAATAAGGAGCAGTCCGTCTATAAAGATTTATTTTTACGATATAAAGATTTCTGGCCGAACAAGGAGCCTACACAGCATGACATTGATCTTATCTATAAAAGAAAACCCCGAGCACCATATCTTGATGTAACGTTTCATGACGGCACGACCGAAAAAGTGTGGTGCACTTTTAGCGATGAGCAGGTTGACCTTGCTGTCAGCACGCAAACTACGAAAGCTTTCATTTGCGATACCTTGCAGAAACTATCGGATCATGGTGCTTCTATCATCAGATTGGATGCTTTTGCCTATGCTATAAAGAAACTTGGGACAAATTGCTTTTTCGTTGAACCTGAAACGTTCGAATTGCTCAACTATTGTCAGAGCATCGTGAAAGACAAAAACGTCTGTATCCTGCCAGAAATCCACGAGCACTATTCGATTCAGATGAAGTTGGCGGATAGGGGGTATTGGGTTTATGATTTTGCGCTTCCCCTATTGCTACTTAATGCACTTTACACCGGAAAAAATAAAAATCTGGTTAATTGGTTAAAAATCTGTCCAAGAAAACAGTTTACGACATTGGACACGCATGACGGGATTGGTGTGGCTGATGTAAAGGGATTGATGACACAACAAGAGATTGACCAGACCACGGAATTCTTATTTTCCAAAGGTGCCAACGTAAAGAGAATCTATAATACATCGGTATATAATAATCTTGACGTCTACCAACTGAACTGTACTTATTACTCTGCCCTCGGAGATGACGACGATGCGTATTTACTGGCACGTGCCATCCAATTTTTTGCGCCTGGAATTCCGCAGATTTATTATGTGGGTCTTCTGGCTGGGAAAAATGACATCACTTTGCTAGAGAAAACAAAGGTCGGTCGGGATATCAACCGGCATTATTATTCCAAAAAAGAGGTTGAGCGAGAGATTGAAAGGCCTCTTCTATGCAAAATGTATCAGATCATGAAGTTTAGGAATTCGTTTCCTGCTTTTGATGGGGATATCACGATTGAGAATACCAACAAGGAGAACGAATTGGAAATAAAATGGGTGAAAGGAAAATCTACCGCAGTTCTACAAGCGGATTTGAAAACTTATTTTTTTAAAATTTTATATTCCTCTGATGGTGAAGCAGAGAAAGAGTTAATCTTATCTTGTTGAGACTTTGGAAGGTATTCTTCTTGGTTTGATGGATTTGCCGGAATTATTTTCCAGGCTCGCTGGCAATACCTGTTGTTCAAAGACAATGCAGTGCCTTATTCGTATAAGGTACTGCATTATTTTAGTCCAAGACTATGCGTTTATAGAGTTATTTTAAAACGATCCTTTTTAGAAGGACTCTTCATTCCCCGCATTCATCCTTATGTTGGTGTTCATGGCAAACCGAACCAGTGGACTTGAGTTTGCCGGCCAGGTAGGCTTCTACCACATCCTTGGCAGCTCCTGTGGCTCCGACAACAACCTCGATGCCTTTCTCATTGAAAATATCTACGGCACCACCGCCCATACCGCCTGAAATGATTACATTGGCCCCTTGCTCATGCAGGAATACCGGAAGGAAGCCTGGCTTGTGGCCTGGGTTCGGAACCGTATCGATATGAGTGATTTTCTCATTTTCGCAATCAAAGAGCATAAAGCTCTCACAATGGCCAAAGTGGCCTGAAACATTTCCTTGATCACTAGCTACTGCAATTTTCAACATAGATTTCTTCTCCATTTTCGTTAGTATATTTGCGACATCTTCAAACCAAATTCCTTCATAGTCCTCGATCGTTCCTGCATCACAGGCCTTGGAAATGTTTGGGTCAATAGGAAGTTTGGCCAAAACCGGAATTGAATGGGCTTGGGCAATCTCCTCTATATGACTTTCTCCGAAGATCTGATAGTTCTTGCCATTATCGGGACAAGCGAAATAGGACATGTTCTCAACCAATCCGACAATTGGTATATTCATCATCTCGGCCATCCTTACTGCCTTGGTGACAATCATGGAAACCAATTCCTGAGGGGAGGTGACCATGACGATGCCCTCGACCGGCAAGGACTGGAAAACCGTCAACGGTACATCCCCGGTCCCCGGGGGCATATCGATGAACAGATAATCGATATCACCCCACATAACATCAGTCCAGAACTGTTTTACGGTACTGGCAATCAAGGGGCCTCTCCAGAGAACAGGGGCCGTCGCATCCTCGACAAGCAGGTTGATGGACATGACCTTGATCCCTTCCTTGGTGATATTAGGGTAAATACCATCCTCGCTTCCTACTGCCTTGCTTGTAAGTCCAAAGGCCTTGGGAATTGAAGGACCGGTTACATCGGCATCGAGTATCGCTGTCTTGTAACCTTTCTTGCTCATTGCTACAGCCAGAAGAGAGGTCACCAGGGATTTGCCTACGCCTCCCTTTCCGCTTACGACCGCAATGACATGCTTGATGCTGCTTTGGCTATTTTCCTTTGCCCGGAAGTCAAAATTCTCTTCTGCCTTCCTATCTGTACAATCCTCATTGCAGGAGCCGCATTGCTCGTTGCATCCTTCACTCATATATTTTTCTCCTTCTCGATGGTCAGGTGGGTGCCACCCGATAGATATTCGATGGTATTGCCTAACTTGGCATGTAAAAAATTGAAACTATAAGCTCCTGTACAGTGACAGGTGTAGAACTTTGCCCCGGTCTTTTGCAGATAGGTAGCAATTAGCGAGAGAGTTTCGTCACTTTCCGGTTCTCCCGTCCTATGATTGAAAAGATGGAATCCCCCAATGACATGAGTTGGAAAATATCCCCGTTTTGTATGGAAAGCCTCGAGAATATTGACGATGCCCCTATGGGCGCAACCAGCGATCAACAGGCAGACACCTTCTTCCTCTACGACCAGATTTTGTTCATGGGAGAAATCATCGGGAATATAGGTTTCTCCTATTTTCTTCAAGAGTGTCTTGTTTCCTTTTGGGAAAAACTTGGTCCCCGTAACTCCCGAGAACAAGGATATGCCTGAATATAGTTGATGCTCCACTCCTGTAAATACCAATTGTTTGGATTCCAAGAGATTCCTGTCCAATCCTATATAGTGATAGGCGTCATCTTCCCTTTGGGAGTAGTAGGGCCCAAAACCATCTTCCCGGACAAAGATCTTGGCTGTCTTGTTAAGGGCAAGAAAGGTTTGCAAGCCTCCTCCATGATCAGAATGTCCATGGGAAATGACAACACAATCAATATCTTGCAAATTTACTCCCAAGATACGGGCATTTTCTGCAAACAGTGACGTTTCTCCGGTATCGAAGAGAATTTTATGGCCGTTTGACTCCAGAAAAAGACTCAATCCATGTTCAGAGCCAAGCAAGGGGTTGTTTGTTGAATTTTCCAGTAAAGAAATGATTTGCATGGTCACGTACTCCTTTTTAGCAAATGCATGGTATTGTCAAATACCGATCGCACGGCAAGACCAGAATCACAATCGACTTCGACAATCGTTTTTCCCTGGTTTATTGCTTTTATGGCTTCTTTATCAAAGGGGATCTTTCCCATGAAGGGAATTTCTTTTTTCCAGCAAAAAGCTTCTATAAGGGCACTTTGCTGGACATTGGTATCATATTTATTGATGCACACGACAACCTTGACCTGAAATTGAGATGCGGTCTGTATAATCCTGAGCATATCGGAAACCCCGGAAACCGATGGTTCCGCGACAATAAGGACCAGATCGACACCAGCAAGTGAAGCTATGACCGGGCATCCAATGCCGGGCGAACCGTCTATGATTGCAATATCGGTTTTGGGAGCATTCTTTTTCAGTTGCTCTTTTACCTTGGTAACAAGTTTTCCTGTGGTACCGCTTCCCATTTTCAAGGTAGCAGTCGAGAATACAGACTGTGCATCCGCAAATAGATGCAGTTCCCCGGCCTTTGCTTCTTGCATGGAAATCGCAGAGACAGGGCATACCAAGGTGCACGTCTTGCAACCTTCACAGGTCAGGGAATCCACGGTATATCTCTCTTTGCGGTGAATGGCATCAAAGCGGCAAGCTGCCATGCATTTCCCGCAGTCAATACAGATTTTTTCATCAATTTTTGCCTTGGGAAAGCTAAAATAGTCCGTATCTTGCTCAGAAGGAAAATGATTGTGTATCAAATGAAGATTTGGGGCATCGACATCACAGTCTGCATACGCCTTGGCCTTTAGAAGGTCAATGAAGGCACTGGCAACGGTGGTTTTGCCCGTTCCTCCCTTACCGCTGAGCAGTAGCAACTGTTTCATGGTCAAGCTCCTTGCGTATGGTCTGGAGGATCGATGAGAAGAGTTTTTGGAATTCACTCTTTTCCCTGGAGGCGATCAGGGCCTGTGAATGCAGGGCTCCCAGTTTCTTGTCAAAGGGTAGGAACCCTACAATAGGCACGTTGTGTTGTTTGCAAAATTCCTCGGCAGGGTTTTCCCCCTCCATGCATTTATTCAGGACAACCGCATGTTTTTTTCCCATGAGAATGACCAGTTCCAGGACCATCGCCAGGTTATGAACTCCAAAGATGGTAGGTTCGGCAACCAACAGGCAAAAATCAGCATCGGCGATGCTTTCCATTACCATGCAACTGCTTCCCGGCGGGCAATCGATAAAGGTCATTCCCTCACGCTCAATTTTAAGCAGTTGCTTGACTATCGGCACTCCTGAATCATGTCCGATATCCAACGTTCCCGTTATGGTTCTTACGTTATCTGATCTGCCAATCTCAATAGTTCCGATGGTCTTGTTTTCCTCAAAAAGGGCTTGTTCGGGGCAGGTGAGGATACACCCACCACAAGAATGGCAGACCTCTTCGAAGACCATCAAGTTTTTGCCTATCAAGGCAAGGGCATGGAAGGCACAAAAATCAACACAGGTATGGCAGGCAATGCACCGTTGGTCATCAACTTTGGGTATCAAAACCGAAACCTCGGTTGTTTCTTTATCAGAAGGTTTAAAATAGAGGTTCCCGTTGGGTTCCTCTACATCACAATCGATGTAGGTCGCTGTGCCCGCCACTGCGGCCAAATTAACCGATAGCAGGGTTTTGCCCGTACCTCCCTTACCACTGAGAATGGCAATGGTGGGCAAAGACGTTTTAGTGGCCATTATGGAAGCCCGGATGTATGGACTCAAGGACGGAAAGTTTCTTATTTAAAAAAGCATCGATATTATCGGCTATGCTCAAATCAAGAGCCTTGTACAGGCTAATATTTGCACTTTGCAATATCTTTGCCGCATTTTCTCCGCATCGTATGGTGATGAGAGTAGCTACTTTTTTATCCACCAAGGTTTGGGCGGCCATGATGCCTGCCCCTCCTGGGCTCTCAGCAGCTTCGTTTACCTTGAATTCACACTCTTTGGTCTCTGTGTCATACAGGCAATAGAAAGGAGTACGCCCAAAAGAGACGCATACGGAAGTGTCGAGGCTTTCGCCGTCTGATGGAATGGCAATTATCATACGTTGTTCCTCCCTGGATTTCCAGGTTATGTAGTCTTGATTTCTTCAATGGTGCTGTTGCACCCAAATCGATGGCAATTCCCGGAGGTGCATCCAGGGCCATGTCCATCGCAAAGGTGGTATTCTCCTCCTTCAATGAAGAGAACTTTTCCATTTACCAATGCTTGGGCAAGTTTCGTCCGGGCAGTGTCATAGATTCCTTGAACCGTAGTTCTTGCAACATGCATCTGGTTTGCACATTGTTCCTGGGTAAATCCTTCCAAGTCAATCAAACGAATGGCTTCGTATTCGTCAACTGTCATATAGACGGCATGTTCCTGGTCGAGCGATGACCCGATGGGGCCAAATCGGTTGTTTTCTGGCAAACAGCAGACATTTCTCCACTTTCTTGGTCTTGGCACAAAGATACCCCTTTAACGGTTTTCCAGTTTTTCTTCCAGGATTTGTAATCTTTGTTCCAGAATTTTTTTCTGTTCCAAAAGTTGCACCGTGTTTCTGGAAGCGCTGCATTGTCTCGGTCCGAAACCGTGGCCACTGCGACCTCTTCTTTCCATTTGGGAATTGCACATTCCCAATCCGTTTCCCCTCATGGGGCCAAGGCCTCTTGGACCTGATCCATCTCTTGCTGGCATACTTGAGCCTCCTTGATAGTTATTGACATATGTCGTTTACATACATACCTTACATTCATTACTGGCATATGTCAATAACTAAAATTGTTTTTTTCCCTTTTGAGTATGAGTCTTCCTCTTTCCAGAGTCACTGTTCTTTTGTGTATTGTCTTCTGTCCTTGGTTTTCTGAGAAGCAAGAAAAGAACATCTGAACTGGGGGAGGGGACATATTGTTTGTGTTATTGGTTCAGGGATTTTGTCAGCAACAGAAAATGGTGAGGTAGAAATATGAAAAAGCCTATGATGTTTTTGTTGGTAAAAGCAATAATTATCAGTGTTACGTACGATTATATGAATCTTGGCACAGACTGTATTGCAGTATTTTCCTCTTTGTGAAAGAGTGTCGTCTACGGATGGATTATGTTTGTTACCTTAGGTTATCGAGCGTCCATCGAGAAGGGAATATGACGAAAGATCTGACTGACGGAAGTCCAATGAAACTTATCCTTGGTTTTTCCATACCTGTATTGCTGGGTTACGTTTTTCAACAATTTTATAATGTTGTAGATACTGTTATTGTAGGGAAAAGCCTCGGGGTGGAAGCCCTTGCGGCCGTTGGTTCCACTGGGTCGGTCAATTTCCTTATCATCGGTTTCTGCATGGGCCTATGCAGTGGATTTGCAATTCCTGTTGCCCAGAAATTTGGGGCAAAGGACTTTAGCCTCATGCGCCAATATGCTTTCAATGCTGGAATCCTGAGTATTATCTTTTCAATTGTCCTTACGGTACTTACCTCACTTTTTTGCCGTCCCATACTTGTTGCCATGCAGACTCCCCCAGATATCATCGACAGGGCTATCTCCTATATCCGTATAATTTTCTATGGAATTCCCTTGATTATCCTCTATAACATGGTATCGGGAATCATTCGTGCCCTGGGTGACAGTAAGACGCCTGTTTATTTTCTGATCCTGTCCTCACTCATGAACATCGGCCTGGATTTATTGTTCATCTTGGTTTTTCACTTTGATGTAGCAGGAGCTGCTCTTGCAACGATTATTTCCCAAGGAATATCTGGCATTGCCTGTCTTGTCTATATGACAAAAAAGTTTGAAATTCTCCAATTTTCCCAAGATGAAAAAAAGATCAGGCCCCGGCATTTCAAGACGCTTTGCAATGTAGGGATTCCCATGGGGTTGCAGTATTCCATTACTGCCATCGGCAGTGTCATTCTACAGGTTTCCGTTAATTCCCTTGGTTCCGGAATAGTTGCGGCCGTTACCACCGGTTCGAAGATAAGTATGTTTTTCAGTACTCCCTTCGATGCCCTGGGAACCACTATGGCTACCTTTGGAGGCCAGAATACTGGCTCAGGTAAGTTTGAGCGTCTCAAGAAAGGAGTACGAGCCAGTTCCCTTTTAGGATTTTTTTATTCGATCGTCGCCTGGATTGTCATGTATTTCTTTGGTGCCAAATTATGTTTATTGTTCCTGGGGTCCGACAATGTACAAATTATCGAGAATGCACATTTATTTTTAATAATCATCAGCGCTTTTTATTTTCCTTTGGCATTGGTCAATATTGTCCGGTTTATGATTCAGGGGATGGGATTCAGCAGATTTGCCGTGTTTTCTGGTATTTTTGAAATGATTGCAAGAATCGGAGTCGCCTTGTTTGCCGTACCCGTATGGCATTTTACCGCAGTGTGTTTTGCTTCTCCCGTGGCTTGGATCTTGGCTGATTTCTTCTTGGTTCCAGCCTTTTTCCAATGCTACAGAAAACTAGAAGACCTACAAAGGAAATATGAAGTAAAGAAGGCTAGCCAACAGGTAAGCCTTTCTGCGAATGAGAAAGGATGAGGATCTTCTTTTTTAGTTGATAAAAACCGGTTTTCTGCCACTTTGCATCCATTTCTTGTGGGTTTGGAAAAAGTGAAAAAGGTCGTTTTTCCCAAAAAATATCCAAAATTTTTGTATTTCTTATATCTATTTTGCGCTACGTTTGCAAAAGCATGCTAGATTGAAGAAAAATCTAGCATGAAATTTGCATAAAAATACTGGAACTTGCATACATTCCGTATTATAGTGTTGAAATAATAATGTACTCAGAGATGAGTTTTGGGGAAGAAAAATGAATGGAATCATTGTTCTCTTGATTGGGGGAATAGCACTTCTGAGTGGCTATTTTTTTTATGGGAAGGTATTGTCGAAATTGTTCGGGGTAGACCCTTCCAGAAAGACTCCTGCCGTGGAATTGGAAGATGGTGTCGATTATGTTCCAACTAACAGACAGGTTGTCTTTGGACATCATTTTGCATCAATTGCAGGAGCTGCTCCTATTGTAGGACCTATTGTAGCATCCATGTTTGGGTGGGTTCCCGTGCTTCTTTGGTGCATCGTCGGAGGGATCTTTTTTGGGGGAGTCCAGGATTTTGGTTCAATGTTCGCCTCAGTTAGAAATAAAGGTCGTTCCATCGGATACATCATCGAATTGTATGTCGGAAAAGCCGGAAAGAAATTGTTCCTGTTGTTCAGTTGGCTTTTTTGTATATTGGTAATTGCAGCCTTTGGCGATATCGTTGCGGTTTCCTTCAATGGTATCGGAGCTAACGGAGTCCATCAGTTTATCAATGGAGCTACTGCCTCAACCAGTGTCCTATTTATTTTTGTCTCGGTGGCTTTTGGGTTTTATATCAAGAAAAAACAGCCTACCAGCATGACCATGACCATTATTGCCATTCTATTGCTTGTTGCCTGTATTACCTTGGGAATGCTTTTCCCTTCCTATATTCCCAGGAGTGCTTGGTTGGTCATTGTTTTCCTATATATAATGGTGGCGTCGGTTACCCCTGTCTGGGCGTTGTTGCAGCCTAGGGATTTTCTCAATAGTTTTCTTTTGATATTCATGATAGTTGCCGCCATGGTCGGTATATTCGTAGCTCATCCCGCAATGAATCTTCCTGCTTTCGCCGGTTGGAATGTGAAGGGGCAGAATATCTTCCCGTTCTTGTTTGTTACCATTGCTTGTGGTGCTGTTTCTGGTTTCCATGCCCTGGTTGCCAGTGAAACCAGCAGCAAGCAGGTTAAGAGCGAAAAAGATATGCTTCCTATCAGTTATGGTGGCATGTTGGTGGAATCGTTGTTAGCCGTCATTGCCCTTGTGTGCGTCGGGGCCAAGGTTGGTACGGTTGCTGCCGGTGACGGTGCTCCGGTAATCTTTGCCAAGTCAGTGGCAGCCTTCTTGGGAGTCCTTGGTATTCCCAATGAATTGAGCTCCACGATCATTACTCTTGCCGTCAGCGCGTTTGCCCTGACCTCGCTGGATTCCGTGGCACGTGTTGCACGCCTTTCCTTTCAAGAGTTCTTCTTGGACAGCGATACCGATATCAGCAAACTGAGTGGCTGGAAGAAGATTTGTGTGAACAAATATTTCGCAACCATCCTGACCTTGGTTCTTGGCTATATCCTGGCTAAAATTGGATATGCAAATATCTGGCCGCTTTTTGGTTCT
Source organism: uncultured Sphaerochaeta sp. (assembly GCF_963676625.2). Lineage (GTDB taxonomy): Bacteria > Spirochaetota > Spirochaetia > Sphaerochaetales > Sphaerochaetaceae > Sphaerochaeta. The sequence continues at coordinate 282,128 of NZ_CAXXYB010000004.1, read as the reverse complement.
GCAAACCAGATGCTTTCTGCCTTGGCGCTTTGTGCAGTTGCCTTGTTTATGCAGAATACCAACCGCAACGGAAAGATCGTCTGGATTCCCATGTTCATCATGTTGGCCGTCACCTATACGGCTCTGACCCAGATCATCATCAAGAACTTTGCAACCCTCGGATCTGGAACCTTTGTTTTCGGAACCAATGGTATGCAACTTATTTTCGGCATACTGATACTTGCCTTGGGGCTCGATATCGGAATACGTGCAGTAAGAAAGCTGTTCTTCAATAAGGATAAAACTGCTGCTACTGCTGTATAGCCAAAAACACATAGTATTTTTCTAGGGTTGTCAGGGTTTCCCTGGCAACCTTTTTTAGCGCCAAAAGCAATGGAAGTTTGTTGCTTCAGATTGTTGTCATTGCTTTTGCAAAGGCGTTGAAAATCCCTTGTTCAAGAAATCTTTCTAAAAAAAATCGGAAAAGAAATAAAAAAAGAGACAAAAAATCCTGGTGTCATGGCTATAGGATTGTTCTGTTTTTTATTCTCTTTCCAAAAGATTGGTGTAACGATTAACTTATATGGTTAATCGTTTAAATTTAGATTTTTAGATGGTCTGAAATTTGATGGAATTTAGAGAAAAAAACACTATAAAAATTATCTAATTCCTTTATATATAAATTTTTGTTGACAATCCAAATATGGAGGGTTACTATTTTCTTATGAAGTAAACCCTTTAATTTCAGTGGAGGAAAAGTTGGCAGTTTCAATTAAGGAAGTAGCTAAACTTGCGGGAGTATCGGTTGCAACAGTATCCAATGTACTCAACGATACAAAGAATGTTCGCTCTGAAACAAAGGAAAAGGTAGAGATAGCGGTAAAGCAGCTGAACTATCGGATAAATCCCTTGGCCAGGAATTTCAGGAAAGGCCAGAGCAAAGTAATTGGTTTTGTAGTTTCTGATCTTTCCAACTATTTTTTCCAGAATGTCGCGATCGGTCTTGAACAGAGTCTGGCAAGTTATGGTTATCATGTTGCCTTGATGGACAGCAAGGAATCAAAGGCAAATGAAATTGAAAATGTCCGGAATTTGCTTGCTTCTTCGGTTGATGGTTTGGTGCTGGCAATAAGTGGTGAAGATTGTAGCTACTTGCATCTGATTCTGGAGAACCATGATGTCCCTGTCGTGTTTGTCGATCGCAAGCCTCTTGGGTTTACGAGTGACATGGTGTTATCGACCAATATGGAAGGTGCCTATCTGGGTGTGAAGCAATTGATACAGAAGGGGCATGAGAAAATTGGATTTCTGACCAGTCGTAATGACTCCACGATGAAAGAACGTATCGATGGCTACCGACAGGCCCACAGTGAAGCGGGACTCAAGGTGAATGAAAATTACATTATGACCGGTGACAATTCGGTTTCGATTTCCCAGAGCCAGTTGCTCCATGGTATTTCCTATACCCAGACGAGGGAATTGATCGAGGGTGGTGAGGTGACGGCCTTGTTTGCAGGAAATAACCTGTCCTCCATCGGTGTCTATAATTACCTACGGGAAGCAAATATCAGGGTACCTGAGGAAATTGCCTTCATGACCTTTGATGACTCTTTCTGGCTTTCCATGACGACACCCAGTATTTCGGCAGTCAAACAGGATCCTGATACGATTGGTTCTGTGGCCGGTCAGTTAGTCTATGAACGTATTTCTGACAAGACCAATTCACAACCAGACAAGATTGTGCGCATTCCGACTCGCTTGGTTCTGCGCCATAGCATGTAAAGAAATCAGACAAATCCAAAAGACCAAGTAGTGTACATATTTTTCTATAATTTTCAAAAGGAGGGAATTATGAAAAAGGTTACGAAATTGACGGTATTTATTTCTCTGGTATTGTTGCTGACAACATCGGCAATCTTTGCCCAAGGGGGTTCCGAAGCGACCAAGACTGCTCCTGGCCCGGTAACCGTAAATATTGCCTTGGCAAACAATCCGTTGTCCCAGGCTCTGGCTAAGTATGCCCAACAGTATTACAAGGCTGACGGAGTAACGGTGAATATCTCGGTGCTTCCCGAGAATGACCTTCGCCAGAAACTGACAACAGGTGCGGCAACCAAGGACAGTACGTACGATATTATCTATATCGGACCGTATGAGGCCCAGACCTGGGCCAAGAATGGTTGGCTGGAGAATCTGAAACCGTATTTTGACAAGATGTCATCTGATCAGAAGCAATGGTATGATTACAATGATCTTATCAAAGGTATGTTGGATTCAGTGTCCCTGGATGGCATTCCCTATGGTGTTCCGTTCTACGGAGAGACTTCATTCCTTATGTATAACAAGGATCTATTTGCCAAGGCAGGCCTGACCATGCCCGAGGAACCGACTTGGGACCAGGTATATGCATTTGCCAAGAAGATCAATGATCCTGCAAATGGTATTGTCGGAATGACCATGCGTGGAGCTCCTGGTTGGGGAATGAGCGGTGCTCCGTTTACTACGATGATCAATGCTTTCGGCGCTCAATTCTATGATATGAATTGGAATGCCACCATTGATACTCCCGCCATGCGCAATGCTTGGATGATGTATAAGAAAATTCTTACCGAAGCCGGTCAGAAAGATGTCCTTAGCTATACCTACAATGAGTGTATTGCCCTGATGTCGAGTGGTAAATGCGGAATGTATTATGATGCCACATCCCTGGCCCCTCCGCTTGAAGCTTCCGATAGTGCTGTCAAAGGCCATATCGGGTATGTAATGGCACCACATGAATTGCTTAAGAAGAATACGGCTTGGTTGTGGAACTGGACTATGTGTATCAATCCAAACTCCACTACGGCAAAAAAACAAGCTGCCTTTGACTTCATTCTATGGGCGACCAGCAAGGATTATATTGCCTTGACGCTGAAAGAGGATCCTTCCTGCGGTACGACTCCCAGTGCCAATCGCTATAGTACCTACGAATTGAGCGAATATGCAAAGGCTCCGTATGCGGCAATCACATTGAAAACCCTTCAGAACCTTGATTTCACCAAGCCTACACTCAATCCTGCCCCGTATGTCGGGTTGCAGTATATGGCCATTCCGGAATTTGCTGATATTGGTACCGCAATGACTGAATATCTGGCCGACTATGTGGTGAACAAGACCAGTCTCGATGAGGCTATCAAGAAGACCCAGGCTGTTTTTGAACAGGCTGCAGTTGATGGTAATTACAAGAAATAATAAAGACCTGTTTTGGGTATGTATCTGATTTTCAGTCCGGTGGAATTCACCACCGGACCTGTTTCTTACTTTTTGTAAGATTTTGACCTCCCTCGAGATACTCATGTTCAATTGTAGGAGTGCATATGGAAAAACAAAATACAATTCTGTCGGGGCCCGAAATGTCGACAATCAAATTGGTCCTGCCTCATCCAGATAAAAGACATATTCACTATCATACGGATTATCGTTATATAATCCCGGGGGTTGTTTTTGTTGCTGTCATGACGCAGATACCCTTTCTTATTACCATTATTTTTTCTTTTATCAAATGGAATCTTTCACGTCCCGATATTCCAACCGTGTTTGCAGGTTTTTCAAACTATTGGTTCTTCATAAAAAGCATTGAATTCTGGCAGATCCTCTGGCAAACGGTCCTCATTACGGGAATCTCCCTGGGCTTATGTACCATACTGGGGTTCTTGATGGCTCTGTTACTTGATAATGAGGTTCCCTTCATCAATGTAGCCAGGACGTTGATACTCGGGCCCTTCTTTGTCATGTCAACGGCCAGTGGGGTTATCTGGAAAACGACGATATTCAATACTATCTTCGGTTGGTATGGAGTCCTTGCCCAGAAACTCAATTTTACACCTGTCGATTGGATCAGCTATCATCCTGTCGGAGTCATTATCTTGCTATTCATCTGGCAATGGATGCCGTTTTTCGTATTGATTCTCCTGGCCGGATTGCAGGGAATTTCAAAAGATCTGACGGATTGCATGCAACTTGATGGGGTCAATTGGTTGCAAGGAACCTTTTTGATCAAATTGCCTTTGATCTCGAACCAGGTACGGGTGGCCGTCATGCTGGGCTTGGTTTTCCTGATCAAGGAGTTTGGCCTGATTCTTGTCACTACCAACGGTGGTCCGGGGAAGAGCAGCTATACCTTGCCCTTCTACGTCTATTACCAAACTGTATATTCGAACCAAATAGGGCGGGCGGGTGCTCTTGCGGTAATTACCGTTGCCCTTACGTTGATCTTGATACGAACACTGTACACGCAGATCAAAAAAAGGAGTATCTGATGATAATCAAGGAAACAAGAAGCCTTTCTCAAATTCAGCGCTCCATGCGCATCAGAAAGATTGTCAAGAAAACGGTCCTGGCTCTGATAATCTACCTTGTTGCCATTACCTATTTTTTTCCTATTCTCTATATGTTCCTATCGGGTTTCAAGACAGAACAGCAGGCTGTAAAGCCTTCTCTCAGGTTTTCACCGACTCTTGAGACTTATAAGAAGGTATTGTCCGATCCCACGATGATCGCGTACCTGAAGAATTCAGTCTTTCAGGTAATCCTGGGAACAGGAATCAGCCTCCTTTTTGGAATTCCTGTAGCCTTTGCCCTGGTCTTTGGTAAGTTGAAGACCAAGGATAGTTCTGGCAAGATATATCTCTGGTTCATCACTACGATTTTATTGCCTCCAGTGGCAGTATTGATTCCCTTGTTCATCACGTATCAGAAACTCAATCTCAAAAACAATCCCCTGGGATTGCTTCTGGCCTATATCGGATTCAACATTCCTCTTGCCGTATGGCTGATTCATTCATTTTTCAGTGACTTGCCGAAAGATATCTTTGAGGCAGCCCGCATAGATGGATGTTCCCGTTGGCAACAGATGGTGCTCATGGCAATACCCCTTGCCCGTACCGGTATCATCAGTGCAGGTTTGATCATTGCCGTACAGATTTGGAACGAGTTTTTTCTTGCTTTCAATCTCACTGGGAATCCTTCGGCCACCTTGTCAGTCTATATGTCCAGGTTCCGTGAACAGCAAGGTTTGTTTGTTGCCCAGTTGTCAGCTTCCTCCACCATTTCCATTCTACCCGCACTCATTCTCGGATGGATGAGCCAGAAAGCCTTGGTCAAGGGACTGACAATGGGAGCCGTAAAGGAATGACTGAACGAATCCTTGTATACGACATTGGAACTACCAGCGTAAAGACAATGTTGTTCGATCTTGCGGGAAATGAAACTGAACAGGTTTCTGTTTCGTATCCGACAACCTATCGACAGCGTTGTGTGGAACAGGATCCAGAGGATTTTTGGCAAGCTGCCATTGAAGGAACTAAGGATCTGAGTGAGCAGGGCAGGACCCAGGTAATAGGTATCGGGATAAGCGGGCACATGAATGGTGCGCTTTGTCTGGACAGGCAGGGGCGGAGTGTCCGGCCTGAACTCATCCATAGTGATACACGGAGTCTTGAAGAAAGTACGCTGATACAAAAAATACAACCTGAAGGGTTTCTCTTGCATGGAAATCGGGTGAACGAGCATTTGTCCTTGTCAAAGATCCATTGGATTTTTCGTCATGAACGGGAAAACTATGAGAAAACGGCCTTCTTTGTAAATTCCAAGGATTATTTGCGTAGTAAGCTTACCGGGCAAATCGGGGAAAGCGATTTTAGTGATGCTTCCCTTTCCGGAGCCTTGGATATGCAAAAAAAAGATTGGGATGGCGATCTTCTTGCCAGCTTGGGCCTTGATCCCTGCCGTTTCCCCAGGCTGCGAAAAAGTACGGAAATCGGAGGTCATCTTATTTCTTCCGCAGCTCTTGTCTTGGGATTGAAACAAGGAATTCCCGTATCCATGGGAGCAGGGGATGCTGCTTGTGCGACTCGTGGGGCAGGAATGAAAGATGCCAGTCAGGCCTATGCTTGTCTTGGTAGCAGTGCCTGGATCAGTACGCTCAATACCCAAGTAGTTCCTGATAAAGATATGAGATTGCAGCATTTTTTCGATCTTGATGGCGAGCATGTCAACGTATGCGGTACGGTGCAATGTACAGGTATCGCTTTTGACTGGATCATGAAAACCCTTGGGCTGGAACGCTCGGAGGTCGAAAACCATTTGCGGCAGTGTCGTCCTGGAAGCAAGGGCATTCTATTTGCGCCCTACCTGCTTGGTGATCGCTCTCCATTTTGGGATAGCAAGGCCAGGGGAGCCTTTGTGGGGCTTTCGCTTTCCCAGGGACCTCTGGATATAGCTCAGAGCGTGCATGAGGGAGTGGCTTTTGCCTTGGCTTCTGTTCTGGAGGTCTATACTCAACTGGGTTTTGGTTATGACTGTTTGACAGTTCTTGGCGGTGTGGCACGTAATCGTCCCTTCCTGCAACTGTTATCCAATGTCTTGGGAAAGCCTCTGGATATTCATCCTCAGCCAACCCAAGGGTCAGGCAGAGGAGCGGCGATGGCTGCAATGGTTGCCATCGGGGCTTCTTCTACACTTGAGGAAGCAATGATTCATTGGGAAGTTACCAAGGACCGAGTCCTTCCGGATGAATCAAAGACCAGACAATATGAAAGATTATATCCAATTTTTGAGAAACTGTATGAGAGCGGGAAACCGATCAATGATGCATTGTATAGAATTTGGAATGAGGAGGATGCCCTATGAGAGCCGTATTGATTGAAAAGCCTGGAGTGATTTCCGTTCAGGAAGCACCGATGCCGGTCATTGAGGACGATGAGGTATTGATCAAGGTCATGTCCAGTGGTATTTGCGGAACAGACGTTCATATTTTCCACGGAGAATATCTTGGTTCCTATCCGATTATCCCCGGACATGAGTTCAGTGGCATTGTCGAAAAAGTCGGAAAACTGACAAAACGGATACAGGTAGGTGACCATGTGGCCGTTGAACCTAACATTGCGTGCGATGATTGTGAGAACTGCCTCGAGAACCGACAGAATTTTTGTGTTCATTGGGAGGGAGTGGGTGTTTCCAGACCTGGTGGAATGGCCGAATATGTCAAGGCACCGGAAAAAGCGGTGTTTTCCATCGGTTCCCTTTCCTTCGATGAAGGAGCTTTTTGCGAACCACTGTCCTGCGTATTGCATGGGATTGAACAGATTCCTCTCAAACTGGGCGATCGTGTATTGGTGCTCGGAGCTGGTCCCATTGGAATGTTGCTTGCCCGGACTGCCAAGATTCGTGGTGCCAGCACGATTGTCCAGGTTGACAAGAATCCCAGTAGGCTTGCAATGGCCAAGGCCTATGCCGCCGATGAGGTTTTCAATGACCTTGAGTTGCTCAAAGGGCAAGTTTTTGATGTAGTCATAGAGGCTTCTGGTACAAAATACTTGCTGGAAAACAGTCTGCACTTTGCACGGTCCGGTGGTTCTGTCTTGTTTTTCGGAGTTCCCAAAAATGACTTGCTGATCCAACTCAGTCCATTTGAGATATTTTCAAGGAGTCTGAAAATAATAGGGACCTATACATCCGTACGTAATTCGATGCAGGCACTCCGTCTGATGGAAAGCCATCAAATTGATGTCCGTCCCCTGATCAACCCCATTCTTCCCCTGAGTTCCTTTAGTCTGGGTGTTCAGTCTTTGGTCGAAGGAAAAGAAGGCGTAATGAAAGTGATGATCAAGCCACAACAATAATTGCAAAGGGCTTGCTAGATACAATACTAGGGATAGTTTGGAGGTTCACAATGGGTGAAAAGATTTTGGATAGATTCAGTTTGAAAGGAAAAACAGCATTGGTGACCGGTGGAGCGCAGGGAATTGGGCGTGGCTATGCTTTTGCCTTGGGAGAGGCCGGGGCGAAGGTCGCAATTGTCGATATCAATCCAGATACTGCTGCTGCGACGGTGAAAGACCTTGAGGCAGCGGGTATTGAGGCCATGGCCTGTGCTTGCGATGTAACAGATCCTGATCAAGTGATTGCAATGGTGAAAAGTGTCGTCGAGGCCTGGGGAAAGCTGACCATTGGAGTGAACAATGCAGGAATGGGTATTTGGAGCGATGCACTGACTATGCCTTTTGCAATGTGGAAAAAGACTATGTCCCTGAATATGGATGGTATTTTTCTTTGTGCCAGGGAAGAAGCAAAGTATATGATCAAGGAAGGGTACGGGAAGATCATCAATACTGCCTCAATGAGTGCCCATATATCCAATACACCTCAGAACCAAGTTGCTTACAATGCATCCAAGGCAGGGGTATTGCATATGACCAGGTCCTTGGCAGCGGAATGGGCTCCCTTCGGGGTGCGGGTCAATTCAATAAGTCCCGGATATACCAAGACCGAGTTGGTAGAAAAACTTCTATCCAGTCCGGAAGGAAAGAAAATGGAACCTGAATGGATACGGTTGATTCCCCAAAAGAGAATGGCCTCCGTAGAAGACCTGCAGGGAGCCTGTTTGTATCTTGCCTGTAAAGCCTCTGATTACGCCACGGGAAGCGATATTATCGTAGACGGCGGATATTGCTGCTGGTAATGGCAATGTAGGTTTGGTTGGGGCATTCCTGTTGGAATGCCCTGCTAATGAGTATCGAATCTTTTCAAGGGGACGTGTGATGAAAGCATTGGTATTAGAGGAAAAGTTAAAGCTGAGCCTACGTGATTTTTCCATAGAGGAAACCGTGGGTCCTGAGGATGTACGGATCCAAATCAAGGCCTGCGGTATCTGTGGTTCGGATATTCATTATTACCTCCATGGAGCGATAGGGGCCTACGTAGTACGGGAGCCCATGATTCTCGGACATGAGGCTGCGGGTGTAATTACCGAGGTCGGTTTACAGGTAAAGAATTTCAAGGTAGGGGATCGTGTCTGTATGGAGCCAGGTATTCCGAATCTCAGAAGCAAGGAGACCTTGGAAGGAAACTATAATATCGACCCGGCGGTTCGCTTTTGGGCAACTCCACCCATTCAAGGTTGTCTGCGGGAAGAGGTGGTGCATCCTGCAATGTTTTGTATCCGATTGCTGGATAATATGAGTTTTGCCGAAGGGGCCATGATGGAACCCTTGGCCATTGGAATGGAAGCGGCGAAGAAAGCCCGAATTGAACCAGGAGCTACCGCTTTGGTAATAGGTGGTGGGACCATAGGCATTATGGTAGCACTCAGTGCCTTGGCCGCGGGGTGTTCGAAAGTATATATAAGCGATGTGCAGCAACCAAAATTGGATATAGCGGCGAGTTATCCGAACTTGGTTCCGATTAATTCTGCCAAGGAAAATCTCGAAGATGCAATTCTTGGGTATACCAGGGGCCTTGGGGTTGATAGAATCTTTGAAGCCAGCGGGTATGGTCCGGTGTATCCTGGATTCTTTCGATGTGCCAGCCCTGGCTGTAAAGTTGTCCTCGTCGGTATTCCTTCAGAACCTGTATCGATTGATGTTTCTTTTCTCCAGGGACGAGGGATTAGCATTGAGACGGTTTTCCGTTACGCCAATGAATTCGATAAGGCCGCTGCTCTGGTAAGTGCGGGAAAGATTGATGTAAAGCGATTGATCAGCAAAACCTTTCCTTTCGAAAAATCTGTTGAGGCCTATACCTATGCCGCAGCCAACCATCCAGACGTGGTCAAGGTAATGATCGAGCTTTAAGAATAATCTTTGTAGGAAGGTCCTGGTTTGGTATCAAAATTTTCATGACCTTTCCCGTTATTGATGTTCCCTATCTTTTTGATAGGGCGTTTTTGTTGGTATTATCTCAAATTGACAGTCTGCACATTCTTTCCTGAATGGAGTGAATTTCCATAACAAAATGCTTTTATCCCTATTGTGGTATATAGAGGTTCTGTGATTAGCAAATCCCTGTGTTGGCAAGGTTTCTTCGGAAAGTGAAAAAGAAAAGCAGAAAATCAAAATGTTTCTATTGTTATCAAAATAACAATCAAATTATATTTCTAACAACTTGAAAAAAAAATAACCACCATGTATGCTGTTAGAAATAAAGCCCGTTAATTCTCTTGGATTGTCCACAAGGAGAGAAGAATCTCCGATATTTGGCAAACACGATGAGAAGTTTTTGGGGTTCTCTCTGGATTGGCAAAAAATTATGCTTGGGCGTATTGGTTTTGAGTGTTACCAGAATTGGATTTCTAGTGGAATTCAGTCCTGTAGCAAGTTTTATAAGTTCTAAAATCATTTTTAGGAAGGAAAAACGAATGAAAAGAATTGTAACAGTAGCATTGATGATTGCTTTGATGACCGGGGTGGTCTTTGCTCAAGGGAGCAGTGAGAAAACAACAGCTGCCGCTTCGACTTCCAAGAAGACCTTGCGAGTGGCAATGGAATGTGGATACGCTCCCTATAACTGGACCCAGACAGATGCTTCCAACGGTGCCGTGCCTATTGCCGACTCCAATGACTATGCCTACGGGTATGATGTCATGATGGCCAAGCTTATCGCCGAGAAATTGGGATATCAGCTTCAGATCGTAAAATTGGACTGGGATTCCCTGGTACCTGCCGTACAGTCCGGTTCTGTCGATTGTGTCATTGCAGGTCAGTCCATTACTTCCGACCGTATGCAGATGGTGGATTTTACCACTCCTTATTATTATGCTTCCATTGTTTGTCTTACCAACTCGGATAGCAAGTATGCTTCAGCCAAGGGAATTACCGATCTTAGTGGTGGTACCTGTACCAGCCAGCTGGGAACCGTTTGGTACGACACCTGTCTTCCCCAGATCCCCAAGGCAAACGTGCTTCCTGCACAGGAATCAGCTCCTGCAATGCTCGTAGCCCTCAACAGCAAGCGTGTGGACTTTATTTGTACCGATATGCCGACTGCACAGGCTGCCATAGTTGCGTATCCCAACATGAAGATTCTTGATTTTACCGGTGGTTCAGATGATTTCAAGGTCAGTCAGGAAGATATCAACATTGGTGTTTCCGTTTCCAAGAAAAATCCTGAACTTACCAAGGCCATCAATGGGGTTCTTGCAACACTTACTGTTGTCGATTTCAATACCATGATGGATAAAGCTATCTCAGTACAGCCTTTGTCAACTAACTAATAAGGAATCTATATGTCCATATCTGAAATGAATTTTTTCCAGCGTATGGTATTTATAGTGGAAAAATATAGTGGCTCCCTACTCAAGGGGGCTGCTACCACTATGGCTATTGCCTTGATCTGTACGGCCTTGGGCTGTCTCATCGGGTTTGCCGTAGGAATTGTCCAGACTATTACACCGAGGAAAAAAACGAGTCCAGTCAAAAAAGGTCTGCTGAAAGTGGTCAAGATTCTTCTGGCCATCTACGTAGAATTCTTCCGTGGGACTCCCATGATGCTTCAGGCTGCCTTTATTTATTATGGCGCAAGTCAGTTGTTCAATGTAAATATGGGAATGTGGCAAGCTGCCATTCTCATTGTTTCCATCAATACCGGTGCCTATATGGCAGAAACGGTTCGTGGTGGAATTCTTTCTGTTGATCCAGGTCAGACAGAAGGGGCCAAGGCCATTGGAATGACCCATTTCCAGACCATGATGAATGTCATCCTTCCCAGGCCTTGAGAAATATCATGCCACAGATAGGCAATAACCTGATTATCAATATCAAGGATACTTGTGTTCTTTCCATTATTGGGACTGTGGAACTTTTCTTTACCTTCAAAAGTATTGCAGGAGCCCTGTATACATATTTTGAAGCGGCAACGGTCACACTGATAATTTACTTCATACTGACTTTCACCTGTTCGAGAATCCTTCGCCATCTGGAAAACAAGATGGATGGTCCTGCGAATTTCGATTTGGCGACTGCCGATACCTTGGCATTTACCAGTGGATTGAACTCCTATAACGAGAGAACAAGAGGTTCACTATAATGGCGGAGATATTACAGATACAACATCTATCAAAAACGTTCGGAACCAACGTAGTACTCAGGGATATCGATTTTGTGGTCAAGAAAAATGATGTAACCTCAATAATCGGAGCCTCCGGGTCGGGTAAGTCCACATTGCTTCGATGCATTAACTTGCTGGAGGATCCGACTTCGGGTGAAATCCACTTTCATGGCAAGGATGTAGTCAATGGTACTGTCAATGAAGTGGCCTATCGTGCCAAGGTTGGGATGGTCTTTCAGTCCTTCAATTTATTCAATAATCACACGGTTCTCGCCAACTGTATGTTGGGCCAGACTAAGGTTCTGAAGAAAAAGACCGAGGAAGCCAAGCAAGCTGCCATTTTTTATCTGCAAAAAGTTGGGATGGAGGCGTATATCAATGCCAAGCCCCAGCAACTTTCCGGTGGACAAAAACAACGCGTTGCCATTGCAAGGGCTCTGGCCATGGAGCCTGAAATTCTTCTTTTTGATGAACCGACCTCTGCCTTGGATCCTGAGATGGTAGGTGAGGTACTCGATGTTATGAAGGCTTTGGCAAAAGAGGGCATGACTATGTTGGTGGTTACCCATGAAATGTCCTTTGCCCGCGAAATTTCCAGCCATGTTGTTTTTATGGATGAAGGCAAGATAGCAGAAGAAGGTCCTCCAGAACAAATTTTCGCGAATCCCACGAATTTGAGAACCAAGGAATTTCTTTCCCGTTTTACCGGTAAGTGACAGAGAAAAATACTTGAATCAAAAAAAGAGAGAAAGCTACCGCTTCAGTCTATCAGACAAAGGCGATAGCTTTTCTTCTTTATAAACGATTCCTTATTCCCGAGACAACATACATATCCTTGTCCGATCGTACGATATCGACAGTGAAGAAAGACGAAAGAAGGGAAGCCAGTTCTGTTTCCCCTATGAGTTCCAGCGATACTCCCCGTGCCTTATGACAATGTACGGAATTGAGGTGAACTCTTCCCATATCATGGGCGATGGTCAGCCGGCCACCGACTTTGGTAAAAGTGGCAAGCATTTCCACCAATCTGCCAGGTGACGGAAAATGGGGGAGGGCATTGAATAGCATGACCTTGTCGAACAATTGATCAAAACGAGCTTGTTCAATATCGAGATTATACAGTTCAATGCAAGACTCCTTATATTTTTCGCGTGCCCTGGCTATCATGTTTGATGAGATATCAACCCCGACAATGCCTGTAACTTTTCTCGAAAGATAACAGGGAAACAAGACACCGGTTCCACAGGCGACATCCAATATCCTATCCCCTGCTTGGATATCCGCAAATGACAGTATTGACTCAAGTTTCTTGGGGCAGGGCTTACGACCAAAATCCCAGGTAGGAGCTTGGGAATCAAAAAAGGAAACAACTTCGCTACGATCAATTGCGGTCGCTAGCATGCCACGATCTCCTTGATAAAAAACTCTCTTCCCCCCAGTAATTCCTTGTGGTTGCTTCCGCATTGAGGACATACCCCCTTGTTGGGAACAAGGGGATATACCTTTTTACAATTCTTGCACAAGGCATTGGCAGGTAGTATCTCGATTTCCAGTTTGGAATTTTCCAAAGCAGTTCCATCTACAGCGGCAGGGAAACACTCATGGAGGTACCGAGGAATCATGGAAGAGACTTCCCCAATTTGCAGTACAATCGTCTTTACTTGTTGTAAATTGTTTTCCTGCATGGCTTTCTCGACTATTTTCACCACTTCCATGACTACGCTGAGTTCATGCATCAATTTGCCCCTGTAAAGACATCCTGCACTTTTTGTACGGTAATGCGGACCTTGCGTTTTAGTGCCGTCTTTATTACTGCCGGCTTGACCTGTTCATACGAAAGCCCTGCCCCGTCATAGACCCTCTTTAAGGAAATGGCCTCGAACTTGCACTTGGTCGTGCATTGTCCGCATCCTACGCACAGATACTCGTCAACGATTGTAGCTCCGCATCCCAGACAACGATCAGTCTCTTTCTTGACCTGTTCCTCCGTAAGGATCCCCCGGTTATCAGAAAAGGAAAGGGCCTTCGAATGGTTTGGTGCAACTCGTTGCCTGGGAGTAGTATCGTAATCTCCCAAAACAAGACTTTCCTTGTCGAGGGCTGTATATTCCCTTCTATCCCGTCCATTTACCAAACTCTGGCCAGGCTGTACGAAACGATGGATGGAAATGCTTGCTTCCTTGCCAAGGGCAATGGCATCGATGGCGAATCTGGGGCCGGTAAGGGCATCACCGCCGATAAATATATCGGGTTCTCCACTCTGGAGAGTGAAGGAGTCGGCAATGGCTGCCTTGTTGGGTTTTGTCTGGACTTTGCTTTCCTCAAGCAGTGTCCCCCATTCTATCGATTGTCCGATGGAAAGCAGTACTGCATCCGCGGGAACCGTGATGATTTGTTCTTCATCATACACCGGATGAAATTTTTTCTGTTCATCGAAGACAGATAGGCATTTCTTGAATTCCACACCGGTAACCTTGCCTTCAGTAAGTACGATGCGTTTCGGTCCCCAGGAGTTGTTCATCGCGATATGTTCATTTTCCGCTTCCTCTATTTCCTCTGGAAGGGCAACCATTTCGTTTCTGGCTTCCAGGCAATACATGGCTACCGATTGTGAGCCTACCCTTGAAGCGGTACGGGCGACGTCAATCGCTACATTCCCGCCTCCGATGACAACCACGTTTCCCGTAAGTTTCTTGTCAGAACCAAGATTGACTTCCCGAAGGAATTCAATACCGGAGATGACATTTTCTGCCTCTTCACCCTCTATGCCGAGGCTCCTTCCTTGCTGGGCTCCGATGGCAAGGTAAAAAGCCTTGTAGCCTTGCTCTCTCAGTTCCTGCAGCGAGATATCCTTGCCTACCTCGATACCGGTCTTGAATTCCACTCCCATTTCACGGAGAATGTCGATTTCTGCCTGCACTACGGTTTTTTCCAGTCTGAAGGCAGGAATACCCAAGGTAAGCATTCCTCCAAGAAGTTGTTGTTTCTCGAAAACCGTCACTTTGTATCCGTCGATGGCAAGGTAATAGGCACAGGAAAGACCCGAGGGGCCCGCACCCACTATGGCTATTTTTTTGCCATAATCATGACGTTTTTTTGGAATGAAACGTTTGGATTCATCCATATCCTGTTCTGCAATGAATTTTTTGATATCATCGATGGCAAGAGGATCATCAATATCGCCGCGGGTACAGGCATCCTCGCACTTCTTTGGGCATATTCGGCCACAGACAGCAGGGAAGGGGTTTTCTTTCTTGATCAATTCCAAGGCCTCGGTGTAGCGTTGTTGTGAGGCCAACTTGATATATCCTTGTACAGATATATGGGCAGGGCAGTTTGTTTTGCAAGGACTCGTTCCTGAATCCACGACATCGGTGCGGTTTGTGCGATACTCAGGATTCCATTCCTCAGGTCCCCATTCTTTGTTCCGAGGTGTATACTTCCGTTCAATCTTGTCCACGACCGGTTTGGAGGAACATAACTTCTGTCCCAGATGGAGAGCGTTGACTGGGCAATTCTGTACGCATTCACCGCAAGCCACGCATTTATCCCTGTCCACCACGGAGACGTAGTTGGAACGGACCATGTCTACGTTGTAGAACATCTCCGCGGTACGCAGCGAAAGGCAGGAACACCCGCAGCAGTTGCAGATGGCATGGGTTTTTCCGCTTCCATCGAGATTCGGAATCTGGTGCATGAGCCCATTCTCCTCGGCTCTCCTGATAATTTCAAAGGCTTCCTCGCGAGTTACCTGACGGGCTCTCTTGGTCCTGATATAGTATTCGGCGGCATGACCCAATTGGATGCACATATCTTCCTTGAGATGGCCACAGCCCTCTCCCATGGACTCCCGTACGGTTCTGCAGGCGCAGTCAGATACCGAAAAGATTGTGCTTTCATTGAGATACTTGGAAATTTCTTCGTACGAAGCTCTTCTGGTTTCTCCCGAGATGGCGGTCTCGATGGGAATTACGCGCATCAAGCCGACCCCAACGGGAAACATTCCGACCGACTTGGCTCCCCTGACAATTCCATAGTCGTTGAAAGCCTGTGCGATCTGGGGATGTTTATGCACATTTTCCAGATTGTTGGCCATCATTTCCATGATTCCCGGAACCCAGGTGTCATACCAATATTTGTCGACACCCTCCTTGTTGTTCACAAAGCAGACTCCATCGGTGGCCAATTGTTCCAGGAGTATTCGAGTGGTCTCTTCATCTTTCTTGCAAATTGCAGCGACTTCGGCAACGCTCTGGGGTTTCCTGAATTCGAGGGCCAGGGCAACCTCACCCATCTGTTCGGTAACGACGGGTTCAAGTATCATATATTCGGGATCTTGTGGCCCTATGGCTCCCTTTTCTCCCATTTTCTTTTTACTTACCTTGTTTGCAAATTCCAATACTTTGTATTTTACTTCCTGCATGTCGCTATCCTTTATACTTTCCAAGTCTTTGTTTCGTCACGTAACCAGTCAACCCACGCTTCCATTCCTTCACCAGTTTTGGCCGAGATGGGAATTACCTGCATGTTCGGATTCAGCGCCTTTGCCCGTTGGGTACAGGCCTCTAGATCAAAGTCAAAGAATGCGGCTGCGTCGATTTTGTTGATCAGCAGCACATCACAGATGGTGAACATCAAAGGGTATTTCAAGGGTTTGTCATCGCCCTCGGGAACACTGAGGATCATGGCATTCTTGGCTGATCCCGTATCGAATTCTGCCGGGCATACGAGATTACCGACATTTTCCAGGATGATCAGGTCGAGACCTTCGGTATCCAGTCCTTTTAGACCTTGGCTTGTCATCTCTGCATCCAGGTGGCACATACCTCCAGTATGCAACTGTATTACTTTTGCTCCCGTTTCCGAGATGGTCTTTGCATCAACATCGGAATCAATGTCGGCTTCCATTACCCCGATATGGAACTCATCTTTCAGGGCCTCGATGGTTCGTTTCAAGGTCGTTGTTTTGCCTGAACCGGGGGACGACATGAGGTTGAGCAAAAAGATATGCTTGGTCTTGAGTTCCTGTCGCAGTTGTTCTGCACGTTCATCGTTGTTTTCAAATACACTTTTCTTGATTTCTAAAATCTTGAATTCCTTCATTGTATCTTTCTCCTCCTTTGTCAATCAGACTGCTTCAGCCTTGATGGTCTTGTAACAAGCAAGGTCAGTGTAGAGTTCTGCCTTGTACGGATTTCTGTGTGTCTTGATAATCTTGTAAACCATGAAGACAAGTACTGCGATATTCGCTACCAGAGCAAGAAGACTCACCAAGAAGAGAGCATGGGGATTCTGACTTGAATGTACTGCAAATTTCGATTGGTCTATGAAAGAGGGCATGGTCATGGCAAACATGCACCAAAGGGCAAGGGTATGGGCACGGTGTTGGAGCCAAGCTCCTTTGGAGAGCGTGAAGGCCGCTACGGTAGGGGCCAGCAGTAGGGCAATTCCGCAATACCAGGCATGATCGGCCAGACAGTTATAGGTATAGGCAAAATTCCAGATATCATAGGCCACGATCCAGAACCAGCACATATCTGGCCAGAGCATATCCTTGCTTTTCTTTCTTGAGATGCAGATGCCAAACCAACCGGTAATGGTAATGATGTTAAGAATTCCCGCGATTCCGTTCATATAGTTCCAGATTCCGCTAGTCGTTGCCATTCCTTCAAAGGCCTGGTTGACCAAACCCAGTCCACCTACCTGAAAGTCCCTGACAACTGCTTCCATAATATTGACTGCCAAGATCAAAGGGGGAAAACTGAGTGCCCATTTGTTGGTATTCAGAACCTTGAAATTCCTGATAGCCCAGAACCCGATGCATCCTGCCAAGGATGAATAGACCTTGGCATAATGGAACCAGTCATCAACGCTTGTATTCTTGGTTGTCTTGGGCCAAACGAAAATCGTCAGTACAAGGGGAAGAATCACGAAAAGGAAGAATCCTCCCTTTTGGGAACGACGGCTGATTTCGTTCAAGAGAATCAGCAGACCAAAAATTACCAGCAACATTAGCCAGTTGTACCAAGGCTGTACCTGAAATAGAAACATGTTTTTCTCCCCTCCTGTTGCCTGGTCCTTTATTTTGGAGGACTTGGCAAACGACCCTAAAAAGTATGATTGGTATTACCAGAGATATCGTAACATGGAAGTTTTCAATATACCAATAAAAAAATATCTATATATTGGTAATTTTTTATAAACAAGTGAGTTCTATACTAGAAAATTGAACTTTTAGGGTGTATGCTATGCTGGTATTACCAGAAGCCAGAGAAGGGGGAGGCCATGGAGTTCGCCAAGATCTATGCACCATCATTGAAAGATTTGTTCATAAGACAGCTAGAGGATATGATTTTGTCGGGGAAATTGGAGATCGGGACCCAGCTTCCCTCAGAACGGGAATTATCGGAAAAAATGTGTGTCAGCAGGACAATTGTCAATGCAGGGATTGCCGAAATGGCAGGGAAAGGGTTTTTGGATATTCGTCCCAGGGTTGGTGTCTTTGTCAATGATTTTCGTCGGCAGGGCAAGGTAGGGGCGATTCTTTCCATCATGAACTATAATGGGGGTTCTCTCAGACGGGCCGAGATACGTTCGATTCTGGAAATCAGAATGGCTTTTGACCTCCTGTCCATCGATTTGATTGTTGATAAAGCTACCGATGCCGAAATCGAAACCCTTGAACCCTTTTTAGAAAAGCTCAAGGAAGGGGAAGATCCGTCTTCTTGTGCAAAGTCACTTTTTGAATTTCACCACGAACTGTGCCTTATTACCCAGAACACTTTGCTGCCTCTTATCTATTCCTCGTTTTCCATTCCCATTATTTCTCTTTGGGAACGGTATTGCCGCCTCTATGGGTGCAGGAATGTGTATCTGAGTACGCTCAAGACCTATACGTTGGTAAAAGAGAGAAAAGGAAGTGAAGCCAAGATGTGGACTATGCAATACTTTAGGGCAATTCTCGATGGTCCAAAACAGATTTATGGAGAATGAAAAAGGGTCCACTGCAATATTTCTTGCAATGAACCCTCTCTTGGAAAGACTGTTTTAAAAACGGTTCTTCAATAGTTACATAATGATGATCTGGTCTCGTTCCGGTCCAACCGAAATGTATTTGATAGGAGCTCCCACCAGTTCCCCGAGACGCTTGCAATAAATCTGTGCGTTCTTGGGGAGATCTTCCCATTTGCGAGCCTTGCTGGTGTCACACATCCAACCATCGTATTCTTCATAAATGGGTTCCGCGATTTCCTGCAAAGCCGTCTCAGGCAATTGTTTTACTATTTCACCATTGATGCGGTAGGCTACGCTCACCTTGATCTTCTCGAAGGTATCGAGGATGTCGAGTTTCGTAAGGGCAATGCCGGTGAATCCATTGATCCAACAAGAGTAATCGGCTGCCACACCATCGAACCAACCTGTTCTTCTAGGTCTTCCTGTGGTTGCCCCGAATTCGCCTCCGCTAATGCGAAGTCTTTCGCCGGTCTCATCCAGCAATTCAGTCATGAAAGGACCACCACCTACGCTGGTAGCGTATACCTTGGCCACGCCGATGACTTCATCGATCCTGCTTGGGGCAAGTCCTGCACCGACTGTTGCTCCACCCGAGGTTGGGCTGCTGCTGGTGGTGTAGGGATAAATACCCCAGTCCAAGTCGCGCATGACTCCCAATTGACCTTCCAGAAGGATCTTCTTTCCGTCTTCATAGGCTTGGCGGACAACAGGAACCGTATCGATTATCTTGTCGCCGAAACGTTCTCTCCATTTGGCGCAAAGAGCCATCATGTCCTCAAGGGTTACTTCAGGAAGGCCATAGAAGGCCAGGTCGCGATTCTTGCGGGGGAGAGCCATGAGCAGTCTCTTTTCAAGACGTTCAGGGTCGAGCAAATCGACGGCACGTATGCCAGAACGGGAGGCTTTGTCACTGTAACAGGGACCGATTCCCCGTTTTGTAGTTCCAATTTGCCAATTTTTGCTCTTGGAATTTTCCTCGGCACCGTCAAGCATGCAATGATACGGCATAATGATATGGGCACGTTTATCAATGAATAGGTTTTCGACTACAACTCCCTTGGTTGCGATCGAATCGAGTTCCGAGGCCATGGTGTCAAAATTTACCACGGTTCCGGCACCGACTATATTGATGGTCTCTGGATTGAATATTCCCGAGGGAATGATGTGGAGGGCAAATTTTCCCTTGTCATTGATTACGGTATGACCGGCATTGTCCCCGCCTTGATAGCGGATAACCATGTCGGAGTGGACAGCCAAGTAGTCCACGATACGCCCTTTCCCTTCATCGCCCCATTGAGCACCTACTATTGATGTAACGTTGTTCATTTATACAACTCCTTGCCCTGCTTTCTCAGTGATTCAAGCATTTCTTCTTCCAATCTTGTATGTTCTTCTATATCGATGGCATCCCAGGGATATTTAATCCAGATATTTCCCGTTTCCAAACCTGCGAAATAGCGCTTGATCTCGATGGGAAATTGCACATCCTTTTCCTTGAGCTTGTTATGGAGAACCAATACGGCAATTTCTGCGGGTTCATACTTCAAGAGTTCCCCTACACAATACGCCAAGGTAGCCCGGGTATCATCAACCTCATCGATAAGCAAGACCTTCTTGCCTCGCAGTTGTGATTGGACTTCATCAATCCATTGTATCTTGGTGGGATGGTCCTTGTGGGTCTTGTCAATGCCGTAATAGGAAATTCCTACTGCGTAGATGGGACGATTGATGAAGGTCTTGATAATCCTGGCCGGAATGAATCCCCCGCTTCCGATGGCTACGATTACCTCGGGGTCATACCCGGAAGCAAGGAGTTGCTCGCTTAGTCCCTTCACCAATTTGTGAACTGTGTTGTAACTGACGTATAATTTATCGGTGTCCATGAATATTGCTTCCTCTTTAGGCTTGTGGGTACATCTCTGCGATATAGGGAAGGGTCCTATGTTTTTCGGCATAGTCCAGACCGTATCCTACGACCCACACGTCAGGGATGGTAAACCCGAGGTAGTCGATTTCGACAGGTACGATGTGTCTATCCGGTTTATCAAGCAATACTGCGGTTTTTACCGAGGCTGGATTGCGTGTCTTGAAGTTTCGAATGAGGTAATCGAGAGTGTTCCCGCTGTCGAGGATATCCTCGATGATCAATACATGACGGCCTTCCATATTTTCTCTGGTATCCATCAAGAGCCGTACATTGCCGCTTGTATCCCCTTTGTAAGAGGAAAGGGCAATAAAGTCGACAACATGGTCTATCGAAAGCCTTCTGGTCAGGTCAGCAGTGAAAATAAAGGAGCCTTTCAGTACTCCTACTACAAGGAGGTTGCCTCCAGTTGCACCGTAATCTGCGCTAATCTGGCGGGCTAGCTCGTCGACTCTCCGATTAATCGTGTCTGCATCGATCAGAACACGTACAAGATCCTCTGTCAAGGCAGGGATCGCGAGGGAATCTTTCATTTTTCCTCCTCAACTCAACTTCTTAAGGCTGTCGTTGGTGATGTCTGTATTGTTTAGGAATACAAGAAAAACAGGGCAATGTCAATGTCGCTGAATGTTGCACTAATGAAGATAAAGGACATGAAGGGGGTCAAGGGAATTGACTACTTGACCACACTTTTTGCGATTGTTACACTGGAAGGTACTATATAGGAGGCTGGTATGTTTACTGAGGTCTCGGCAGAACTTCTGGAAATGAATCCTTTTTCCGCTATTGGCAGCGATGGTTTTCTCCTCACTGCGGGAACCACCGATAAATTTAATACGATGACGGCTTCCTGGGGAACGATGGGAGTGCTTTGGGGCAGGAATGTATTGATTGCCTTTGTACGCAGAAGCCGTTATACCCATCAATTCATGGAAACCTCAAAAGGCTTTACTTGTTCCTTTTTTGGCCCTGAAATGAAGGAAGCCCTCCTGTGGTGTGGGCAACATAGTGGACGGGAGACTGACAAGGTGGTTGAATCTGGTCTGAAAGCAGTTCCCATTCCCTCTCCCGATGAAGTGGACAGGGTTTCCTTCAAGCAGGCAAAGCTTGTATTTTCCTGCACGAAGGCTTCGGTGATGGAAATCGATGAGACCCAATTTTTCTTACCTGAAATCCAAAGGCACTATCGTGATGGGGATTACCATACGGCTTACATAGGTTTTATTGACACAATCCTGGTCAATCAGTAGGCTTGGACCGTAAGTTAGGCTTCGGGCCCGCTTGGGCTTGAAAAAAGGGAGACTGCATATCTCCCCAAGGAGCAGAGATGGACTTTTCCAAGGAACAGGCGACATACGCCCTTTCTCTCATGGTTCGTTCCCGTCATTTCGAAGAACGAATCGACGAATTTTTCAAACACAAACAAATGCATGGCACCACCCATCTTTCCAATGGGCAGGAAGCGACTCAGGCAGGCTTGTCCCTGGCTTTGCAGGATGGAGACTGGATTGTCCCCACCCATCGATGTCATGGCCATACGATTGCGCGGGGAACCTCCGAGCGCAAGATGTTCAGTGAGATGTTCGGTTCTTCCGATGGCATATGCCAAGGACTGGGTGGCTCAATGCATATGACCGACACGGAACATTGGAATGCAGGGGCTTCTGCTGTAGTGGGAAGCGGGGTTCCCTTGGCTCTTGGCCTTGCCTTTGCCTTGAAACGACAACAGAAAAAAAATATTGGGGTTGCCATTTTTGGCGACGGGGCTTCAAGCAGGGGTTCTTTGCATGAAAGCATGAACATCGCTTCCGTCTGGAATCTTCCCCTTCTGTTTTTTTGTGAAAACAATGGGTATGGAATGAGTGCTCCCACACGTGAAGCTGTATCGACAGACTCCATTGCCTCCCGATCCCTAGGGTATGGCATAGACTATTCGGTAGCCGATGGCAACGATGTCGAAGCGGTTTATCAGGCAGTCCTGAAGGCTGTCTTGTATATCCGCAAGACCTCTCGCCCCTATTTTTTGGAGGTCCAGACCTATCGCTATTGCGGACATTCCAAAAGTGATGGTTGTGTCTATCGAAGCAGGGAAGAGGAGCAACTGTGGAAAGCAAAGGATCCCATCGAGAATTTTTCCCGGAAAATGGTTTCTTGTGGGCTTTTTACGGAAAATGAGGTCCAGTCGATCATCCAAGGGGCTATCCAGACAATCAATCAGGCTGCTGCTGATGCCGAGGCCTTGAAGGGCGTACATATTTCCCTTGAACAGGCAATGGGATATCTCTTCTCTGGCGATGAGGAACAAACCTATGGGGTTTGCACGAAAAATACCAGGATAAGTTACCGACAGGCAATCCACGATGCCTTATCAGAAGAGATGACCAAGGATCCTTCAGTGGTCTTGCTTGGCGAAGATATCGGTTTGTATGGAGGTTGTTTCAAGGTTACCGGGACTCTGGGCAAACAA
Organism: uncultured Sphaerochaeta sp.; assembly: GCF_963676625.2. Classification (GTDB taxonomy): domain Bacteria; phylum Spirochaetota; class Spirochaetia; order Sphaerochaetales; family Sphaerochaetaceae; genus Sphaerochaeta. Next base: position 258,882 of record NZ_CAXXYB010000004.1, on the reverse strand, counting down.
TTCCCCTCACAGGTTCTGGAGACCCCGGTAAGTGAGGAAGCTTTTACGGGACTGGCCGTAGGTGCTTCCATGTTGGGTATCAGACCGATTGTCGAGATTATGTATGGGGATTTTTCGACTCTTGCCAGTGACCCGTTGATAAACCATGCGGCAAAACTCCGATTCATGAGTGGGGGGCAGTTGTCCTGTCCCATGGTCCTGAGAACCCCCATGGGCAGCGGAACGGGACATGGAGCCCAGCATACCCAGAGCTTGGAGGCTATGTTTGCCAATGTTCCGGGGCTTGTCATTGTTGCTCCTTCCTGTCCCGGGGATGCCAAGGCATTGTTGAAAACTTCAATCCGGTCCAATAATCCGGTTCTATTCTTTGAACACAAGATGTTGTATGACTCCCTGGGTCCTGTAGGTGATAGCGGGTATCTATTGCCCTTGGGCAAGGCTTTTACCAAGAAAAAGGGAAACGACGTTACCTTGGTTTGTTATAGCCATGCGGTCATTACCTGTCTCGAGGCAGCCGCGATTCTCTCTGCCCAGGATGAGATTGAAGCTGAGGTCTTGGATCTCTCTACGCTCAAACCTCTAGACAGGGAAGGGCTTCTTGCTTCAGTAAGGAAGACCGGCAGGGTAGTCATTGTTCATGATGCCCCGGAATTCGGTGGTTATGGAGCCGAGGTTGCGGCTCTTATCAGCTCCGATCCTGTCTGTTTTACTAATTTGGAAGCTCCTGTCGTACGAATTTGCGGGAAAGAATCGCCCATTCCTTTTTCTCCTGAACTGGAAAAGCAGGTAATTCCGACAAAAGAAGAAATTGTCTGTGCAGTGAGGAAGCTTTTCTGACGGAAAGAGACTTTCCTTTTTTGTCCGTAACCGATAGAATAAGTACTACCTGCGCCGCGGTAATTCCGCGGCGCTGACTTACAGGAGTAAAACAGAATGGATATCGATGTAAAGAACTTGCATCCGCTCGAAGTCCGTCTGCTCAGGCATGTCGCTGTTGGGGAAGATATTACCGCAGAGCGCATCATCAAGGAGCTGGATTATAAAGTGGGGCAGTGCAATCAGGCTTTTAGCTGGTTGTGCGCAAAGGGATACCTTGTCGAAAAGAGCCGCACGAATCGCGTACTCTATGAACTGACAGATCTCGGAAGGGAGCAACAACAGAAAGGAACCCCTGCCCAGCGCATTTTTACCTTTATCCAGAGTAATGGTCCCCAGTTCCTTCCTCAGCTTGCAGAGGCTTTGGGCCTTGAAAAGAGTGAAGTCGGTTCTGCCTTTGGACAGTTGTCCAAGGCTGGTGTAACCGGGATGAACAGTGAGAACAAGGCTGAAATCAAGAAAAATGAACTTCCCGAGGATATTCTCTGTACCGCAAGTCTTTTGCAAAAAGGTCTTGCAGGGGAACTTGAGGAGAGTGTTCTTTCCGATCTGGAAAAAACTGCCATGGCAAAGATAGCCAAGAAACGCGGAGCCAATGGTTCGCCGTTCAAGGTAATCGAGCGTGAAGATCTTGTATATACCCTGACAGAAGAAGGCGAGGCTGCCAAGAAAGCAGTATTTGATGCAAATATAACCGGTGATGAATTTGGTTCGGTTACCGCAGAGATGCTTACTTCGGGAAGTTGGAAGAGTGGGACTTTCAGGCCCTATGGGCTCAATGCCCCTACTTCCCGTTTGATTCCCGGAAGGCACAATCCGTATGGAAATTATTTGCAATGGGTCAAGGATAAGCTTGCTTCCCTTGGGTTTGAGGAATTTGATGGTCCCCTGGTAGAGAATGAATTCTGGAATGGCGATGCCTTGTTCATGCCTCAATTCCATAGTGCCCGTGATATACATGATGTCTATTACGTCAAGGACCCCGTTCATTGCAAGGAGATCGAGGAACCCTGGCTCAGCCAGGTTGCCCAGACCCATGAGAATGGTTGGAATACTGGCAGTCGTGGTTGGGGCTATAGTTTTGACCATGAATTTACTCGTCGTCAGGTGCTTCGTAGCCAAGGAACCGTGCTCTCGGCCCATCAATTGACCAAGGCAAAGATTCCAGGCAAGTACTTTGGTGTTGCCCGTTGTTTCCGCTATGACCAGGTGGATGCCACCCATGGTGCCGACTTCTATCAGACCGAGGGTATAGTATTGGGCAAGGATGTCAACTTGAAGACCTTGTTGGGACTTCTGAAGATGTTTGCCGAGGAGATCGCCGGAGCCGAAGAAGTCAAATACGTTCCCGGTTATTTCCCCTTTACCGAGCCTTCCATCGAAGTGCATATCAAGCATCCTGTCCTGGGATGGTTCGAACTTGGCGGAGCCGGAATTTTCCGTCCCGAGGTGACCAAGGCACTTGGTATTGATGTACCGGTTCTTGCGTGGGGCCTTGGAATCGATCGAATGGCCTTGATGCATCTTGGCTTGAATGATTTGCGTGAACTGTTTACTCCCAATATCGAGTCAGTTCGCACGAGGAGGGGAAACTAATGCCAAAGATTGAAACCACAGGCAAGCAATTCTACAGCTTGCTTGGAAAGACGCTTACCGATAGCGAGATGGAAGATATTTTCCCTGTTGCAAAGGCTGAACTGGATGGTCACGAAGGTGATACCATCAAGATAGAACTCAACGATACCAATAGGCCTGACCTTTGGTCGGCGGCAGGTATTGCTCGTCAATTGCGCTCATACTGGGGAGAGGGGGAGACTCTGTATGATTTCTTCTCTACCAAGGACGAGACCTTCGACAATGAGGGACGTTGTCTCATCGTGGATAAATCAGTAGCAGAAGTGCGTCCCTATTCCATTGGGTTTGCAGTAAAGGGTCATACTGTCAGTGACGAGGATTTGGTTGCACTTATCCAGAGTCAGGAAAAGCTCTGTTTCAATTTTGGCCGTAAACGAAAGACCATTGCCATGGGAATCTATCGTTCCGACCTTATCAAGTACCCTGTCCATTATGAAGGAGTTAATCCCGATACCACGAGTTTCGTTCCGCTTGGGATGACAGAGAGCATGACGCTCCGTCAGATGTGCTCGGACCATCCAAAGGGGAAGGATTACGGATATATTGTCGCCGATAAGAAGGTGTTTCCCTATTTGCGTGATGACAATGGGGATGCGCTTTCGTTCCCCCCTGTAATTAACAGTGACCGTATCGGTTCTGTCAAGGTTGGTGACAATGCCTTGTTTGTAGAGCTTTCCGGCCCCAATCTCAGGGACTTGCTGCTTGCTTCTTCCATTATGGCCTGCGATATGGCTGATCTTGGGTTCCAAATCCTTCCTGTTAAGGTACTGTTCCCTGAGGAGACCGAGTTTGGCAGTGAGTTGACCGTTCCCTACTATTTCCAGGATCCCATCTCTTGTCCTCTTTCCTTGGTCCATAAGACGCTTGGAGAGAAACTTACCGGTGATCAAGCAATCCTTGCTTTGAAAAAAATGGGAATTTTTGCCCTTTGTTCCGAGAATGTTCTCTATGCTACGGTTCCTGAGTACCGGAATGATTTCCTTCATGCCGTCGATTTGGTCGAGGATATCATGATCGGTTATGGCCTGGGTAACTTCAAGCCGGAAATGCCCCGCGATTTTACCGTTGGTCGTATTTCCGCTGTCGAGGAATTCTCCAGGAAAGTGAAAGATATCATGGTGGGATTAGGGTATCAGGAAATGGTGTACAACTATCTCGGTTCAAAGAGAGAATACGTCGAAAACATGCATGTGGACGGGAAAGACTATATTTATATTTCCAATCCCATGAGTGAAAATTTCGAGGTAGTACGTCCTTCGATCATTCCTTCCTTGTTGGAAAGCGAGAGTGTGAGTGGGCATGCTACCTTCCCTCATAATATTTTTGAAATCGGAAAGGTCGCCTATCTTTGTCCTGCGGATAATAGTGGAACGACTACCCGTAATAATCTTGGATTCTTGGCCTCCAACAGTGTCATGGGATTCAATGAAGCCTCTTCCTATGTAAATACGATCATGTACTTTGTCAACAAGGAATATACCCTTGGAGCCCTGGAAAATGATCCACGTTTCATTGAAGGACGTTGTGCAGTGATACTGTGCAACGGAAAGAAGCTTGGTGTATTTGGGGAAGTTCATCCTGCGGTCCTGGAAAGCTGGGGTTGCAGCATGCCTACCATTGCCTGTGAGTTGGATCTTGATTCAATTCTGGGTGAATAGGAGATACGAGTTCTCGATATATCCAAGTATATCCTACGATAACAAAAGCCACGGGAAACCGTGGCTTTTGCTTTACCCAGGGTCTGGTATCGAACTTATTTTTGTCCTTCCAGAACCTTGTTGATGTCCGACATAGAACTTCCCAGATGGGCTAGCATCGCCGTGGTTACCCTGTTGGTATCCTTTTCTTCGATTGCCTTGAGTATAAGGCCATGTTCCATCACGGTATTCTCGGAGCTTGTCTTCACGGAGATGGACAAAAGCCGATATTTTCTCAGTTCCATGATGGAAAGCATATTGATCTTTTCAAGTAGTGCATTGTGTGCCATTACACAAATCTGGGTATGGAACTGTTCGTCCAGGGAGGCGAGGGCGGAAACATTGTTTTCCTTGGTTGCCTTTACAAACTCCTGGTGGATCCTCTGCAGTTCTTTCAACTCTTCTTCGGTTCCCCTCTGAATTGCCATCCGTGCCTGCAGAGGTTCAAAGGCCTCCCTTACCTCGGTTGAATCCCTGAGGTTTGGTGCAGATTCTATAAACCAATTGCGAATGGTTTCATAGTCATGTTTCTGGTTATCCCTGACAAACGAACCTCGCCCCGCGATTTGCTCAATATAGCCTTCTGCTTGCAGAGAGCGCATTGCCTCCCTGACTGTCGATCGACTGACATTGAGTAACTCACAAAGTTTCAATTCAGAGGGAAGTTTTTCATGAATTGCAAATTGTCCATTGATAATTGAATCCCTGATTGAATCTACGACTTGGGTTGTTACGGATACTCTTTTTATTTCTTTCATATTTTTGTCCGATGACAGACTACCATGATTCTTACGAAGCGTCAAACTCGAATTGTCGGGGAGAAATCAGTTGACAAGGGAAAAATCTGTGGTATCCTCAACTATAGTGATACTAGGTTGTCAGACAATCTGGCATCATACAATAATGGAGGCTCGTGTATGAAAAAGATTCTATCAGTGTTGGCAGTGCTTGTTGTTTGTACAACAATGACATTTGCACAAGGCAAAACGGAAACTGTATCTGCAACAGGGAATATCAAACCAATAACATTGACTGTGTATTCTCCCGGCAATGCAAACTCAGTTCCTACCAAAACAGTTTTGAAGTACAAGGAATTAGTTGAGAAGGCTTCCAATGGCCAGATTCTTTTGGATGCACATCATTCTGGTGAACTTGGCAACGATGCCGAGGCCTTGCAATCTACCCGTATGGGCACGATTGATATCATTTTTGCCGGTACCTCCGGGTTTACCAGTTTCTATGATAAGGCAAAGATTCTTGACTTGCCCTTCTTGTTCAAGGATGCAAATCAAGCCTATGAAATTGTAAATAGCGATATCGGAGAACAGATATTTGCAGATATGACCTCAGCCGGTCTTGTATACCTCTCGGAAGGGGACAATGGTATGCGCCATATTGCAACCACGAAAAAACCCATCCATTCTGTTGCCGATGTAAAAGGTCTGAAAATCCGTGTTCCAACCAGCAAGATGTACCTTGATGTCTGGAATGCCCTCGGGGCTACCCCGGTTGCTCTTTCTTTGAACGAATTGGCCATTGCTCTTTCCAATGGAACAGCTGAAGCACAGGACAATGCAACCTACCATCTTGTTGCAAATGCCACTTATGATGATATCAAGTATTACAGTTATATAAATTATATGTGGATGGGTTGTACCATGGCCATGAATGCAAAGTCCTGGAATGGACTGTCTGCTGACCAGCAGAATCTTCTTAAGGAACAGGCAATCATTGCTGCAAAATATTCCTTCGACACTATTCAGGCTGACAATGAGACCGCTGAGGCAACTCTAAAGGCAGCAGGAGTGCAGTTTGATACAACTCCTGATATCCAGAGTTTCAAAGATAAATTGGGCGGTAGTGCTTACTACAAGCAATATGCCCAGGAAAGTTGGTATAACCAGTCAATTATTGATGCCATTCTTGCAAAATAGCTTAAAAAGGCGGGGTGAACGATCACTCCGCCACCTTTATGTTTTTAATTTTCCCAATCGTTGAAAAGGACCATTCCCATGAAAGTCATAAAAAAAATACTGGATGGATTTGTAAAAGTTGTATCAGTTTTGCTAATGTGTCTTGTAGCAGGCATTGTCTTGCTGATGTTGAATGAACTGTTTCTCAGGAATTTCCTGGATAAATCGTTCAGTGGCATGACTGAGCTTGCCGGTTTTATGTTCTTGTGGATGGCGTTCCTGGGAATAATTGTCCTCTATGATCAAAATCGCTTGATTTCCCTGGATATGATTTTCATTAGGACCAAGGAACCCCTGACAACTATTTTTTGGTTTCTCCACAAGCTTATTGCCATGTGTCTCGGACTGATTATGATTATCTCATTTGTTGGTCTCTATCCTTTTATAAGTACGGAATTTTTTTCGTCGATGCCTCATTTTGCCAAAGTATGGCAATATCTGCCTTTGGCAATAGTAGGAGTATTCCTCTGTCTTAAGTCTGTATATGAAATCCTCGAAAAGATTCATACCCTGAAAAAACCGGAACTTTCTGTATCTGAGGTGTCCAGATGATCTTATTTTTTATAACCTTTGTCGTCATGTTATTGATAGGGGTACCTATCAGTATTTCTATCGGAGCCAGTGCCATCCTTGGCTGTATACGCCTGGGGTATCCTTTGATGGTCATTGGTCAAAAAATGGTATCCGGCATTGATTCTTTTCTTCTTATTGCAATTCCCTTGTTTATCCTTGCAGGGAATCTGATGAATGCTGGCAAAATTACCGAGAAGATATTTGATTTTGCAAAAAGGCTTGTTGGCTGGATTCCCGGTGGCCTTGGGCATGCAAACGTTGTTGCAAGCTTGATTTTTGCCGGTATGAGCGGTAGCGCGGCAGCCGACGCCGGTGGATTGGGAACAATCGAGATGGAAGCCATGACCTCCAATGGATACGACGATGATTTTTCCGCGGCTATTACTGCTGCTTCGTCTGTTATCGGTCCTATTTTTCCTCCCAGTATTCCCTTGATCATTTATGGTTCGGTAGCAAGTGTAAGTGTTTCCGAGTTATTTATCGGCGGTGTAATCCCAGGGCTTCTCATGAGTGTAGCCTTGATGATCATGGTGTTCTTTTTTGCCATTAAGCGAAACTACCCCAGATTTCCCTTTAGTCTGAAGGCCTTGGGGAAGCAGTTCATTGCCTCAATTCTCTCAATCATCACCCCCCTAATCATTCTCAGTGGGTTTACTGCTGGTTGGTTTACTCCAACTGAAGCCTCCAGTGTTGCCGTGGCGTATGCCCTGCTGATTGCCATTGCGGTTTATCACACCATGGATTGGAAAACTTTTAAAAAATGCTTGCTTGAGTCGGCGCTGACTTCGGCAAATACCTTGTTTATCATAGGAACTTCTCTTCTGTTTTCCTACGTAATGGTAAAGGAAGGAATTTCCAATGATATTGCCAATTTCATTCTTGGAATAAGCAACAGTCCTATCATCATTATGTTGATTATCAATGTTATTCTCCTTATTTTGGGAATGTTCATGGAACCAGGGGCAATTCTTACCCTCATGATTCCGGTCCTTATCCCTATTGTTCGCAGCCTGGGAATCGATCTTGTACAGTTTGGTGTAGTCATGGTTCTCAACCTGATGATCGGCCAGGTGACTCCTCCTTTTGGAGTTTGCCTGTTTATCATCTCTGATGTTGCCAAGATTGATCTGAATCGGATGTATAAATCAATTCTCCCGTTCATAGGTCCTCTGCTAATCGTGCTATTTATGTGTTCCTTCATCCCATCCTTGGTAACTTGGTTGCCTGGAAAACTGCTGGGTGCTTGATTTTTTGCCTGAGAGAATAGATGCCTTGTAGCATAAGATACTTTATTCTCTTTGATTCTGGAAAATACTATTGTAAGGGGTTGTTCATGAAAGATTCATTATTCGATGTCTCCGATAAAGTCGTAGTCATTACCGGAGGCTTGGGCCAGATAGGTGCCGAGTTTGTCAAGGAATTCCATGCGCGAGGTTCTAAGGTAGCTGTTCTTTCTCGGTCGGTTGGCCAGGAAAAAGCAATAAAAGCCTTGGGCTCTGATGTCGCGACGAGCAAGAATATTCTTCTCTGTCCTGTCGATATTACCAGCAAGGCGTCGATCGATCTGGCCCTTGCCACAGTGATAGCTCAGTGGGGAACTCCTGATGTACTGATAAACAATGCAGGAATAGATACCCAGCCCAGCGCTCCTCCCGAGGTTTCCGGTCCTTTTGAGCAATTCCCGGAAGAAGTCTTCAGGGAAGTCGTGGAAACCAATCTTATAGGGACCTTTTTGATGACCCAGGCCGTCGGGGCCTCCATGGTTGCCGCCAACAAGGGTGGTTCGATCATAAACATTGGCTCGATCTACGGAATGGTCAGCCCTGTGCAAGATATCTATACCTATAAGAAAGAGCAGACAGGCGTACCATTTATCAAGCCTGTTGCCTATTCGGCAGCGAAATCAGGAATTTACAATCTTACCCGGTATTGTGCCACCTATTGGGGAAAGGCGGGTATAAGGGTCAATACCTTTACTCCCTCTGGTGTTTGGAGAGAGACCCAAGATGTTACTTTCCAGAAAAATTACTGTGCAAGAATGCCCATGGGACGCATGGCCCAGGCAGACGAATATAACGGTTCCATGATTTTCCTGGCATCCGATGCCTCAAAATACATGACAGGATCAAACCTCGTCGTGGACGGAGGATGGACAGCATGGTAGAAAAACCATTCAAGGAAAATGGGATATATTCAGCCTTGGTCACTCCGTTTACCAAAACAAGGGAACTTGATTTGCCAAAGTTGAAGGAACTGGTTCGGTTTGAGCGTTCTCGTGGTGTCGAGGGGTTCTATTGTTGTGGTTCCTCGGGTGAAGGGTTGTTGCTTGAAAAAACCGAACGTATGGCCATCGTGGAAACCGTGGCCAAGGAAGTAGGAAAAGATATTCCCTTCATCGTCCATACAGGATCATTGGGGACCAGGGAAGCCATCGCCCTTTCCCTGCATGCCCAGGAATGCGGAGCTGCCGCTGTCTCGCTCATCCCCCCAATCTATTACCATTACAGTCAGAAAGAGGTCAATCAGTATTATGCGGATGTAATCGATTCCATCGATCTTGGGGTAATTGTCTACAATATTCCCCAGTTTACCGGCATCTCCTTTTCCAAGGGGAACCCCTTGCTGGAAAATGAGAAAGTCGTAGGTATCAAGCATACGTCGATGAATCTCTATGAGTTGGAACGAATCTCCCAAGCTTTTCCTGCCAAGACTATTTTCAACGGGTTTGATGAAATCTGGCTGTACAGCATGGCTGCAGGAGCTACTGCTACCATTGGTACCACCGTAAATATCTGCCCAAGGATTTTTGGTCTCATTCGGGAAGCCTTCGAAAAGAACGATATCCTGACAGCCCAGATCCTTCAACATGACCTCAATGATTTCATTGAGTCCTTGGTGACGACAGGAATCTTTTCTTCGACGAAGTACTGCATGACCTTGCAAGGAATCGATGTGGGCCCCTGCCGTAAGCCGTTTGACATCTTGGATGAAGAACAAAAGCTTCAGGTCAAGCAAGCCTTGGATAAAATGCAAAAATATCTGTGATAGAATCGGACAGGAGACAGTGCATCTGACTGTCTCCTGTGCTTTTTCAGGTGATTAGACAAAGTAGAGGTAAGACCCCAAAACAGTCGAGGCAAGGATAAAGGCAAAGAAATGATCCTGGAAATAATGGGGTAGTTTTCTCAAGGAGCCCAAGACCTTGGACCCGATCCTGGAAGAGACCAGGAAGAAAAGGATAATGCCTGAAAGCACCGTATAGAGGGTCTTGAAGAGATTTGCCTCGGAATAGAAGGCAAAAGACTTTCCTGCAACCCCTAGCAAGTTTGCAAACATATTGTAGATGGACTGTGCATACATCCCTGTCAGGATGCACAGAAGCGATAAAAATAGCAGGGATACATGGATGGATAGGGGAAAATGTGGTTTCCCTGTTTCTTTCACTGCTATAGCGGTAATCCCCGGCTGTTTTTTCCGTGGCCAGAAAATTCTGGATAGTTTTATAAAGGAAGCTACCGTGCCTGCCCCAGCCAAGGTCAAAAGATAATAATGGAAGGTTCCCTTAACAGAATAAGTCAGCAGGGCTTTGGAAAAGAACCCATTGAAAGGGGGAATTGCAGCAATCGAAAAAGCTCCGATACAGAAAGCAATCAGGGTAAGGGGAAGTCTCTCGCCACCGAGGCGAAGGCTTTTATTTGCGTTTCGTACTGCATAGACATCCCGGCTTCCTGCATAATCGGTAGCAGTCCCGACCCCTAGGAAAAGCAAGGCCTTGAATAATCCATGGTAGAGGGCATACAGCAAGGCTCCCACCATCAAGAGCTTTCCTTCCTTTGTCTCCAGCCCTGCATATAAGGCCATTCCCCAAGCGGTGACGACATAGCCAATCTGACTGATGGAATGGTAGGCAAGCAATCGCTTGGCATCTTTTTGGCAAAGGGCAGCGATGACCCCGAACAAGGCAGAGAGAGACCCGGCATAGGCGAACAGAAGACCTACCTCTTGCCCTTTGGGGAGCAAGGAAATCAACTTTGCCAGAGCGAAGAGCGGGGTCTTGAGCAATACCCCCGAGAGCATGGCGGATACTGCATGGGGAGCCATGGAATGGGCGTCGCTCAACCAACCGGAAAGAGGCATGATTGCTACACGCAAGGCTATGGCCAGCACGATGAAGGTAAGCGAAACGCTATAGGTAAGGCTTTCTGCTGTCCCCAGATTTTGGAGGTTCGCAGCTATTCCTTCATAGGAAAGATTACCTGTAAGTGTATAGAGCCCATACGTTCCAAGAAGAAAGAAGACCATGGCGGTGGCACTGACCATTAAATAGGAGAAGGAAGCCAAGGCCGATCCATTCTTTTCTGAAATTGCTATCATTACATAGGAGGTCACTCCGAGCACTTCCAGGCAGACGAAGAGATTGAAGAGGTCATAGGTCATCATGGTGGCCGCAAGTGCTGCCAGTTGAATGAGCAGGATGGCCGTAAACGGGCCTTTCTTCATTGCCGAAGCCCTGCTATAGATCCAGGAGGCAAGAGCCAAGGTCAGGCTAAGAATATCCAAGAGCCAGGAGAAACCGTCAAACCGATAGGATATGGCAATTCCTGATTTCCAGGAACCAACCACCCCTTGGATCGTTCCACCATTGGCAATTGGGGCAAAAAGTACTGCAAGGGTGAGAAAGGGAATGCCAATTCCTACAAAGGCAGCAAGATATTCTGCCAGTATTGCAGGTTTTCCCTTGAGAAAAGCCTTACTGCAAAATGCGAGGGAAGCTCCCAGAAGGGGAAGAATCAATGGCATAAAAACCCATTGGTCAAGATTCATGGTATACCTTCTCCCTTATTTCATCGATGTCGAATGAATCTGTAGCCTTGAATAACTTGAAAGCCAAAGCCAGGGATAAGGCTGTCATGCAAACTCCGATTACTATGGCTGTGAGCATCAAGGCCTGGGGAATGGGGTCCACGACAGATTGCACTGAGGCTTCAAGGATTGGGGCCTCCGTTCCGATACGTGCCCCTTCAAGTACAAACAACAACACTACGGCACTATTGATAAGGCTCAGTCCAAAAATTTTCCTGATTATATTTTTCTTTGCCATAATTGCCCAGAAGCCTATCAAAAACAGCATTCCTATCAATAGTCGATCAATCATTGTGGTTTTTCCCCATCATGGCGATGCACATCATGCCAATGCTCGTTCCGACTTTCAATCCTATAATTACATTCAACAGGATAATCGAATATTTTACCGTTGATCCTGGATGAGGGCCAATGAGAATTCCGCTGAGGGAAACCAGAACCAGAATAAGAAAGGAAGCAGCCTCTATACGAGCCAATATTGCAGGGTCGTTGAGTTTTATTTGGGTTTCCGTATGGTTTCCCAATGCCAAAAATACCATTGCGGATGCAACTATCACGCCTCCCTGAAAACCGCCTCCCGGTGAAATATGACCATATAACATCACGTAGAATCCAAACAAGAGAACTATCGGACCCAATTTTCCCGAAACTACTTCCATGAGGTTGGTCCTCATTTTGTTGGCTTTCCGTTTTTCAGGGGAAAGGGCAAAGGAAACCTTCTGATTTTCGGTTCCTGGGGTATTCTCCTTTTTATATCCTTGGGCAAGCAGGGCAAGGGTTCCCGTTACTGAGACAAGCAATACGATGGTTTCCCCCAAGGTATCAAAAGCCCTGTAACCAAGATAGATTGCACTGACCAGGTTGCTTGCTCCTGTCTCCAAGGTTGCGTGTGCTTGCATATAGTCCCTTGCAAGGGTTTGGGGAGAAAATGAAAAGATAAGCAGGGGAGATAGTACCAGGGCGACCAAGATAAGGGTAATGCTGATCTGCAGGTTTTTCCAAAATGCCTTGGCTTTCATTGATCCTCCCGGTCTTTTCTTCGTGTGTGCCGTATAGCCCAGACGAAGATGAAGGTGGATACCCCTGATCCGACTGCTGCTTCGGTAATTGCAACATCCGGGGCCTTGGCAAGGATGAAAATCAAGGCTGATACTATACTGATTGCCGACAGGGCAAAAACCCCATTGAGCAGATCAGTGGAAACTACCGAATAGAGGGCCAGGATTACCACGAGTATCAATAGCACTGTAGTCATCGGTTCTCCTTGTTTCCAGGCTTGGTAAGTTGTTTGTTCTTTTTTTCCTCAGGGGCGAAATAATCCCAGACGAAACGGGCAACAATGGATGTTCCCGTCGGGGCTGATATCCAAAAGAAGGTGATGAGAATCAGTACCCTGGCTACCAGGGCAAAGGAATCGGCAAGGGCCAGACAACCGAAGAAAATGCACAGAACTGAGGTCGTTCCGCAAAGTGAACCGGCTTGCATTCCCGAAAAAGGATCCTTGAAACGGAACATGCCCAATATTCCCCCAAGGCCGAAGATTATTGCGAGCACAAAGAATAGCAGGGCAATGATTTCCTGCACGGTCATGGCGACTCCTCCTCTTGTACTCCGTCATCGCTTTTCTTGAGGAACCTGGTGATAGCCAGAAACCCAAGAAAGCCGAAAATATCGTACACCAAGGCGACATCAAGATAGAGTGCCCGTCCTTTTTTCAATCCCTGGATTACCAGAAAGGCCAAGGCAAGGGCAGAAAGTACATTCAAGGCAACGAGACGGTGGGCAGTCGATGGTCCTATTAGGATACGCAGAATGCACATTCCTGCACAAAAAATGAGGAACCATTGCATTGTTTGCAACATAAGTATTCTCATGGCCATACCTTGCCGACTATTCGTTCTAGCTTGCCCTTGATGGCCTCTCCGGCAACTTTTGCATGGGTTGTAGAACTGAACGCCCAATGTACGGTCATGTGGTCATCATTCAGGTCAAGGATTATGGTTCCCGGGGTAAGGGTAATGGAATTGGCCAAGGTCATCCTTGCCATGTCTGAACGAAGGTGGGTCCTGAAATGGACGATTCTGGGGTTGATTTTTCCCGTAATGACGGCCCAAAGCATTTTGAAACTCGATTGAAAGACGAAGAATATCATTGCCAGGATATATACGACCAGGGCAAAGGGATTGGGTATGAAGAAATGGAGGTTTGCCTGGTGATAGGGAATGAAGATGCCATAGGTAGTCGAGGCAATCAACAAAGAACCGAAAAGCCCGGAGGTTAGGGAAAACCAACTAAAATCAGCAGTAAAGAGTATCCAGACAATGAACAAGAACAGGGTCGTGAAAAAACATCGTAGCAGATCCCATTTTTTTTCAGCCTGCATCTACTGCTCCTTTTGACAAATCAATTGGTGAAACTCCTCGGAAGTCTTGGCTTTCTCCAGTTTCTCCCGAAAGTCACTTTCATGGAGAAGTCTGGCAATGCGAGAAAGGATCTTGATATGGAACATGGGGCTCGACTGTGGTCCTATCAGTAAGAAGAACAGGGACACGGGTATTTTGTCATCGGCTCCAAGATCACAGGGAGGAGAGAGTCTGGCAACTGCGATCAGGGTCTTTTCCATTTCCGTACAACGAGCATGCGAAATGGCGCATCCCAAACCCATGCAGACAGTCGAAAACCCTGGGTCTGTGAAAACCTTTTCCATCATGGGAACAGGAGCTTCCTTGGGATGTACCTTCGAAAGGGTTCCTACCAAGGTTTCCAGTATTTGCTGTAAATCCTGGCTGTCCAAATCGAGAAGAATGCATTGTGTATCGAGTAAATTACAAATCCCTGACATAGTTACTCCTCTTCCTTTTGTCCGACCAATCCGGCTGCCCAGTCTACCGGTAGCGTAAACATAATGCCTGTGCCTGCTTTATCCAAAGGGCCGACGATTCCCTCGATCAAGGTTTTTGCCTTGCCTATGGACTCCTCGTTCTTGACTACGGAGATAATTGTTTTGTTGTAAGGTTTGTTTCCTTTCATGAAATCCTTGAAACTTGCAAAGAGAGGGACTTCATAGGTAAGAAACCGGCCCATTCCTTCTGAATCAAGGATTGTCGCACCGCTGATCCCAGCTTCGATATATGCTTCCATCACTTCTTCGAGGTATTCTTCGTTGTTTAATATGAAAACAAATAATTTCATCAGCGGGGTTACCTTTATCTACAGATTTTAAAGAATCGAAAACCGTATGAAAATTGTATCATGCTAAGTAAAGGTAGGTCAATTTGTTTCAAAAAGTGTTATTTCTATGCTTCAGGACCTAGGTCAAAGAGTCCTTCCCCTGGAATGTTATCTTGGTAGTCGATTTCCCCATAGGCGAGTTTTCGGTTTTCTTCCTGTTGTTTTTGTTCGGTATCCACAAAAGGCAGCATGCCTTCCTTGATTGTTTCTTCCAGCAATAGATTGACTGCATAATCCAGGGTGCAGGGAAGGGTCGAAAGAATTTTCTCAGCTTTTCTGAGTGTTTCGAGATCAACTTCGAGTGTGATTGTTGTTTTCATGATGGAAATACTGTATGAATAATAAAAGTTTCTGTAAATAGTATTTCTCTTTGGTATTGACACAACTTTCTTTCAAATAGTAAGGTTGTGCCATGAACAAGAACCATTACAGCCTTCACCATCACGTATTGTATAACCAACCGTAGACAGGTGTGGACTGTTCTTATATATACAGACCTCCGCATGTCGCGGAGGTTTTTCGTATTTAAAGGAGTATGGCATGGAAAAAATGTTGCGAATTGCAATTCAGAAAAGCGGAAGGCTCAGTGAGAAATCCTTGGAAATCATCAGGAACTGTGGCATAAAATTTGGTTCGGACTCAAGGGTTCTCAAGGAGCAAGCCTCCAATTTTCCCATAGAGTTTCTCTATGTCAGGGATGATGATATTCCTACGTATGTACGGGATGGGGTGGCTGATATCGGAATCGTGGGGCGAAACGAATATGACGAGCAAGCCATTGATTTGGCCATCATTAGGGACCTGGGGTTTGCCAAGTGTCGCCTGAGTATCGCAGTCCCCAATGATTTTACCTATACGGGACTCTCTTCGCTTGAAGGAAAACGTATTGCCACCAGTTACCCGCATATCCTTTCGGGCATTCTTGAAAAAAATAAGGTTCAGGCCTCTTTTGTCCAGGTCTCCGGCTCCGTGGAGGTAACCCCCGCTGTTGGGATCTCCGATGCCATTTGTGACCTGGTCAGTACCGGGGCTACCCTTGCAATGAACGGTCTTCGGGAAGTCGAGGCAATCTATACCTCTACCGCGGTCATGATAGGACGCAACGAAATGGGAGACGAAGGTAAGGCTACGATTCTCAAGCGATTGATGCTTCGTCTCGATGCCGTCATGCGTGCAAATAACTATAAATATGTAATTTTCAACCTTCCTGAGGAACATCTGGCCCAGGTTGCAAGAATTGTTGGTGGCATGAAGAGTCCCACGGTTACTCGTTTGATGGAAGAGGGCTGGGTCTCGGTACAGACGGTAGTTGCTGAGGATACTTTTTGGGAAGTGTTCGAGCAATTGAAAGATTTGGGAGCACAGGGAATCCTGGTTACCCCGATTGAGAAAATGACCGAATAGGAGAAGATCATGGCGTACTTGAGCCGAGACTTTGAACCAAACGGAACGCTCTTGGATTCTTTGCTTACGCGAAATATTCCTGCGGGCAGGGAAGTGGAGAAAATAGTATCAGAGGTCCTTGCTTCCGTCAAGAAACAAGGCGATACAGCTCTTTTTGCCTATGAAAAAACCTTTGATAAGGTGGAGCTGGAAACGCTTATTGTTTCTCCTTTGGAGTTTGCCATTGCCGAGGAGCAGGTTTCACAATACCTGAAAGATGCCATTCAGCTGGCCTCTGATAATATTCGTTCCTTTCATCAGGTACAGATGCCAAAGGCAGAATCCCTTGAGGTAATGGAAGGTGTATTCCTTGCCCGAAGGATAGTTCCCCTGGACAAGGTCGGCCTCTATATCCCCGGAGGCACTGCTCCTCTTTTTTCTACCGTCCTCATGCTTGCCATTCCTGCCAAGGTTGCCGGTTGCAAGGATATTGTCTTGTGTACTCCTCCGCGCCAAGATGGTTCTGTCCATCCTGCCATTCTCTATGCCGCCCAACAAAGCGGTGTAGGGACTGTCTATAAGGTTGGTGGGGCCCAGGCCATTGCGGCCTTGGCCTATGGAACCGAAACGATAGATAAGGTAGACAAGATTTTCGGCCCGGGCAATCAATATGTCATGGCCGCAAAGATTCAGGTCAGCAGTGAATGCTGTTCCATCGATATGCCGGCTGGTCCCAGTGAAGTCATGGTGGTGGCAACCCCTGATGCTGATCCCTCCTTTGTCGCAAGCGATATGCTCAGTCAGGCAGAACATGGAAAGGACAGTCAGGCTATGTTGGTGGTCCAGGCAGATCGGGAAGAAGGGTTTGCTTTCATCGACAAGGTGGAAGCTGAGCTTTCTGATCAGATTGCTTCTCTTGGAAGGCACGAATACCTGCTTCCCTCTCTTTCCCATTCCCATGCCCTGGTAGCCAGGCAACTTGAGACCGTGGCCTCCATGGTAAACGCCTATGGACCTGAACACCTGATCATCAATACGACCGACCCAGGGGAGTTGGAACCTTTGATTCGGAATGCAGGGTCCTTGTTTCTGGGGCCTTGGTCCTGTGAAAGCGCCGGCGATTACGCCAGTGGCACCAATCATACGCTTCCTACCAATGGATGGGCCCATAGCTACAGCGGGGTGAGTGTCGATTCCTTTATCAAGAAATTGACCATCCAGACGTTGACCAGAAAAGGATTGGAGAATCTTGGACCTACGATTGAGACCATGGCGGAAGCTGAGCAACTTCCAGCTCACAAGAATGCAGTAACCTTACGATTGGGGAGGAAAGCATGAAAGAATTGCTTCGTGAAAATATAGCAAACCTCGTTCCGTACAGTTGTGCCAGGAATGATTTTACGGGAAAGGCCGAGGTGTATCTTGATGCAAACGAGAATTGGCGGGATTTTGTGGGCAGTCACAATCGAAACAGATATCCCGATCCTTCTTGTACGATTCTTCGCCAGGCAATAGATGAAGTTCTGGGACTTCCTTTTGCCAATACGGTTGTGGGAAATGGCAGCGATGAGATCATAGATAATCTCTTCAGGATGTTTTGCAGGCCAGCTAAGGATTCTGTGTTGCTCATGCCTCCTACCTATGGAGCCTATCGCGTATTTGCCGATATCAATGATGTGAAGGTACAACAGGTCCCTTTGACAGAGGATTTTGCCATTGATTTTGATGGATTGGAGGAATTCCTTGGAGAAGAGAAGAAGCAAAGAACCGAAGATTCACGTTGTAAATTGCTCTTTATCTGCAGTCCCAACAATCCAAGTGGCAATGCGTTCCCCCTCGGACAGATAGAGCGTATCTGCACGATGTTTGACGGTATTACCATTGTTGATGAGGCCTATTTCGATTTTTCTCCCTATGCCAGTGCTGTTTCCTTGTTGGATACTTTCCCGAATCTGGTGGTGTTGCGAACTCTTTCCAAGTGTTGGGCGTCGGCCAATGCACGCATAGGAATATTGGTTGCAAGCAAAGAGATGTGCTCGGTGATGTCCAGTATGAAATACCCGTATAATGTAGGGGGCCCCTCCCAGGAAGTTGCCTTAGCTGCCCTCAAAGAGGCTTCCACTGTCAAAAAAGTTCTAGAGGACCTCTTGCAATCACGCTTAATAATGGAAAAAGCCTTGCTTCAGGTTCCTTGCGTGGAAAAAATCTATCCCAGTGATGCAAATTTCTTGCTGGTCAGGGTAACCGATGCCCTTGGTGTCTATCGATACCTTGCCGAAAACGGTATTATCGTAAGAAATCGGAGCAAGGAAAAGAACTGTTTGAATTGCCTGCGTCTTACCATTGGTAACGAAGAGGAAAACAATACATTACTTGCTTGTTTGAATGCTTATAAGGTGGTTACGGATGGAAAATAAGATGTATAGGCCGGTTCTGTTTCTTGACCGGGATGGAATCATCGTCATAGAAGACCAGATTGATTCCCTGGAAAAGGTTATCTATATCCCTGGGGTATTCAATGCCCTTGCCAGGTTGAGAAAGGAATCAGATTTTTATTTTGCCATGGTGAGCAATCAGGACGGAGTAGGAACTCCTTCATTTCCTGAGGAAGCTTTTTCCATTCCCCATCAACGCATCATGGACACCCTCAAGGGAGAAGGCATCGATTTCGATGCTGTTCATATCGATCTTTCCCTTCCTTCCGATAATTGCCCGGGTAGAAAACCCAAGATTGGGATGCTCTCTGAATATATGACTGGCGAGTATGATCTGGAGCATTCCGTGATGATAGGCGATCGCCTCACTGATGTTGAGTTGGCCCATAACCTGGGCTGCAAGGCTATCTGGTTTGCCGACCCTTCCAGGGCTAATGAGCTTGAAGAGGGCAGAGCCCTGGAACTGAACCTCAAGGATACCTGCATCTATATTTGCGACCAATGGTCTTCTGTGGCAGGTTTTTTGCTCGGGGATACGAAACGTATCAACCGTACTGCCACGGTGGTGAGGGAAACTAAAGAGACCCAGATAGAGCTTTCGGTGAATCTTGATGGAAATGGGAATGGACACATTGCCACAGGTATCGGATTCTTTGATCATATGCTCGAACAAGTGGTCCGGCATAGCGGTCTGGATATTCACTTGCATGCTCATGGCGACCTTATTGTCGACGAGCACCATACTGTTGAGGATGTTGCCTTGGCTCTTGGCCAGGCTGTAGGTGAAGCGTTGGGGGATAAACGGGGTATTTCGCGTTATGGCTTTGAATTGCTTCCCATGGATGATGTCCTTGCCCAGGTAGCCCTGGATTTTTCCGGGCGTCCGTATTTTATATGGGATGTCTCTTTCCGACGGGAATATGTAGGAACCTTTCCCACTGAGATGTTCGAGCACTTCTTCAAATCCTTCTGCGATGCAAGTAAGTGCAACCTGAACATGAAAGTAACCGAAGGAAATACGCATCACCAAGCCGAGGCTTTGTTTAAGGCTTTCTCGAGGGCACTGAAAAAAGCCGTCCATCGGTATCCTTGGTCGGATAGCCTGCCCTCAACCAAGGGGGTCCTATGAACATTGCCATCGTAAAGTACAATGCAGGAAATACGCGTTCAGTGCTCTGTGCACTCCATCGATTGGGGTATGAGGCAACAGTTACCGATGACCCTGTATTGCTTGCAAGTGCCGATCGAGTAATTTTTCCAGGGGTCGGAGAAGCCTCCACCGCCATGGAATATCTGAGGAAAATCAATCTGGATGGAGTTCTCAAGTCCTTGAAGCAACCTTTTTTGGGAATCTGTCTGGGAATGCAACTCATGTGTTCCCACAGTGAGGAAAATGATGCGCAATGCTTGGGGATCTTTGATGTTCCCATTGTGAAGTTTCCCTTGGATAGTGGAGAGAAAATTCCGCATATGGGTTGGAACACCATTGATTGCAAGGATGATCCCTTGTTTTCGGAACTGAAAACCAATCGCTGGTGTTATTTTGTACACAGCTATTATGCTCCGCTTTGCGAGGAAACCATTGCCTCCACGACCTATGCCGGAATTACATTCTCAGCTTCCCTGCATAAAAACAATTTCTGGGGTTGTCAATTTCACCCTGAAAAAAGCGGTGATGTAGGAGAGAGGATTCTCGCACATTTCCTGGAGGCCCTATGATGGAATTGATTCCGGCGATAGACCTCATAGGGGGAGCTTGCGTCAGGCTTAGCCAAGGGGACTATCTTTCTAAGAAGGAATATAGTGACAACCCCTTGGAAATGGCCAAGCGTTTTGAAGCTTCTGGTTTGACTCGCTTGCATCTTGTCGATCTTGAAGGTGCCAAGGGCGGGGAAAGCGTGAACCTGAAAACCTTGGAGAACATAGCAAAAAATACTTCCTTGGTCATAGATTTCGGGGGCGGGATAAAGAAAATTGAGTCCCTGAGAAGAGCTTTTGATGCAGGAGCGTCCATGGTGACCTGCGGATCCATCGCTGCCAAGGATCCTGAGCTGGTTTTCCAATGGCTTGAAGTTTTTAAAAAGGACAGGCTCATTCTCGGTGCCGATGCCAAGGATGGTAAAATTGCCACTACTGGCTGGACCGAATCTTCTGGATGGGAGCTTGGCCCTTTTATCGATATGTTCCTATCCAAGGGCTTTGAGAGGGTTATCTGTACCGATATTGCCTGTGATGGTATGTTGGGCGGACCTTCTCTTGCGCTTTATAAAACGCTTTTGGAAAAACGCAAGTCCCTTCGTCTGATTGCCTCGGGAGGAATCTCCTCGATTGAAGATTTGCAGAATCTCCAAGCTGCCGGTTTGGACGGCGCCATAATCGGGAAAGCCCTCTATGAAGGAAATATTTCCCTTGCACAACTGAGCGCATTCAGGGAGGAAAGCGATGCTTGCTAAACGAATTATTCCGTGTCTCGATATCAGGGACGGACGAACGGTAAAAGGTGTAAACTTCGTGAATCTCAGGGATGCTGGGGATGCAGTGGAGCTTGCAGGGGCCTATAGCCGCGCAGGAGCCGATGAGCTGACATTCCTTGATATTACCGCAACGGTGGAGAATCGGGGTACGCTCAGTGCCCTGGTGCGACGGATTTCCGATCATATTGGCATACCTTTTACCGTAGGTGGCGGCATCAGGGATGTATCGGATGTGGGCATCTTGCTGGATAGCGGAGCAGATAAAATTTCCATCAATAGCCAGGCTGTTGCCAAACCTTCGGTCATAGATAGCTTGGCTTTGCAATTTGGTTCCCAATGCGTAGTTTGTGCCATCGATGCCAGAAAAAACCCTGCCTTTGACAAGGATGGGGTCGAAGGCTGGGAAGTCTATGTTCATGGAGGACGCACTCCTACCGGGCGCGAGGTGATCTCCTGGGCCCAGGAAGCTTACAGTCGGGGCTGCGGGGAGATCTTGCTTACCTCTATGGCGCATGATGGAACTAAGGGGGGCTTTGCCCTGGACTTGACCAGAAGGGTTAGCCAGAGCGTCGGCATTCCTGTAATTGCCAGTGGTGGGGCAGGGACGATGGAACATTTCGTCGATGTTTTTACGACTGGCAAGGCTGATGCGGCCTTGGCAGCCTCTATTTTTCATTTTCATGAAATAGACATACCGGAACTGAAGATTTTTCTTTCTCGACATGGTATAACTATGCGTAACCTGCAGTAAGGAGATTTTGAAATGGGACTTGATTTTACAAAACAGGATGGGTTGATCCCCGCTATTATTCAGGATGCGGTTACCCGTAGAGTTTTGATGCTTGGCTATATGAATGAAGAGTCACTTCAGATTACCCGTGACAGGGGATTGGTAACTTTCTGGTCACGAAGCAGGCAAAAAATATGGACGAAGGGTGAAACCAGCGGAAATTACCTTCAGGTCCGGGAAATTATCGAGGATTGTGACAACGACACACTTCTGATAAAGGCAATTCCTACGGGACCGGTCTGCCATACAGGCAGCGATACCTGTTTCAATGAGGTCAATGACCCTGCGGCGGTCTCTTCCAGTGAATTCCTGTTCTACCTGGAACAGGTAATCAGTGATAGAAGGGAATTCCCCCAGGAGGGATCCTATACCAATCACCTTTTCAGTCGCGGACTGAACAAGATTGCCCAGAAGGTTGGGGAAGAAGCCGTGGAGCTGGTCATCGAGAGCAAGGATGACAACAAGACCTTATTTTTAGGTGAAGCTGCCGATCTGATGTATCACTTTTTGGTTTTGCTTGCCGAGAAGAATGTGAAACTCAGTGAAGTCGTGGAAGTCCTCAAGGGACGTCATAGCCGCTAGATTCACTACTAGACAAAGCCAAGACAATCGTCTGCTTCAATCAAGCAGGCGATTTGTTTTATGTGTTGGCAGGTACCTTTTTTTCTACAACACCTCATGCTCCAACATGCTGTAATAGCCCTCTCCTCCGATGATCATATGGTCGATGACCGCAATACCCAAAATTCCTCCTACTTGTTTCAGGCGTCTGGTGACATCCAGGTCCTCCGCACTCGGTGTTATTTCCCCGCCGTTTATGTTGGAAGGATGATTATGGGCAACCAGGATTGCCACGGCCCTTTGTTCGATGGCAGGGGCAAAGACCTCCCTGGGATGCACCAGAGTCCTGTTGATCGTTCCGACAGAGGCAACATGGATGGAGATGATCTCATGGGCCCCGTTAAGTGAGGTAACTATGAAATGCTCTTGTTGCCGATCTGCATAGTGCCTGATAAGGGGGTAAATATCTCCTGGTTGGCTGATCTGTCTTCGCTTGAGGGGAAGCCGCCGCCTACCCAATTCCAAGGCTGCGAAAATAATGGCACCTTTTGCAGGTCCCAGTCCTTTGACTTGCTTGAAATCCTCATATTCAATAGTTGGCTTGGTGTCGATAAGCGTCAGCAATTCGTGGGCAACTTTTCCCACTGGGTTTTCCTTGCTGCCTGAACCTATGAGGATAGCCAGTAATTCTGCATCGGAGAGGGCATCGGCCCCTACGGTTTGCATTCGTTCCCTGGGGCGGTCGCAGATGTCCATTTCCTTGATTCTTTTCTCTGATAATGTGTTCTGAAAGTATTTCATGCTATGATTTCCTTTTTTCTGGATAATCCCTAAGGAATGGAAGTTGTCCTTTTGCTTGAGTTTATGGTACAAAGAAGGGTATGCAGGAAGAAAAATATCGAATTGGGGAATTGGCTCACAAATGCAACGTAACAGTAAGGACCATCCGCTATTATGAGTCCTTGGGCTTGCTCAAGACCAGAAGTCGTTCAGATGGAGGCCAGCGTTATTATTCCGATGCCGATAGTGTCTATCTGAAACGTATCATGGAGTTGAAAGAATTGGATTTCAGCTTGAGTGAGATCAAATCGATTATCTTTATGGCCCAGGAAGATGCGACCGGTGAAAAACGGCGCTATGAATTGCTTCGCCAATATCGAGCCAAGCTCAGTGAATCCTTGCAGAAGAAAACTCAGTTGGAGAAAAAGGTGGATGATCTTTCCTGGCATGTCCGTCAGTTGGAAACCAATGATGATTTTCAGCAATGCCCGGGCAAGGGATGTCTATCCTGTGATTTCAAGGAACGCTGTCGTTTTCGTGAATAATAAAAAAGCATCCAGTCCTTGTTTTTTCGGCACCGGATGCTTGGTTGGCTCCCAATTCAATTCCTATTGGGGATTTGCCTGTGCATAGTCAGTCAGGTAGCCATTGATTTCCTTGGCCAAGGCCTGGGTTGTCTCTTCGACTCCCTGATCCTCTACAAGCATTTTCAATATTCCGCTCTGGAAGGCATAATAGATTTGGTAGGCACTGGGAACCCATATGCCCTGGACAAGGGGATTGCTTTCTTGCAATTGCTTGATGGCAACTGCAAATAAGGGATGTTCATTGTTATAGGTTATAAAATCCTGGTCCTTATAGGTCTGCTTATTGACCGGGAAATAGCCTGTGGCTATATGCCAGGCAAGTTGTTGTTTGCTTGAGGTTGCGAATTTTACGAACTCCCAGGTTGCCTGGCTGTTACCGGAACCATTATCAAAGGCATAGAGAGCTCCTCCCCCCACATTCACGCCTCCCGTGGCCTGGTCATTGACCCTGGGAAGGTTGGCAACACCCAATTCAAATCGGTTCCCAACCATCTGCAACACGGTGGTAAGCTTACTGGTCGAGGCGGCCATCATTGCAACCTTTCCGCTGGAAAATTCTGAGTTCACATCACTGGTAAGGTTCTCCAGGGCGCCAGTTGCATAGAGAGCTTTCCATTTTTTCAGAAACGTTGACATGGTTCCGTTTTCATCAAACAAAACCTTCGTGGGAAGTCCTGTATGCCCATTTTCCTGGTCGGTTATCAAACTCATTCCGTTTTGTTGCCCGAGCCATACGCATAATTCATACGTAGTCGGTACATTGGCAACCCCATAGCGAATTGTTTTTCCCTTGGCATCCTTCTGCACCAGTTTTGCTGCCACTGATGCAAGTTCATCCAAATCCTTCGGAGGCTCTTTTATTCCTGCCTCTTCAAAAGCTGTCTTATTATAGTAGAGCATGATGGTGGAACTGTTGAAAGGCATGCCGATCATCTCGCCTTTGTAGGTTACCGAGAGCTTGCAAGCCTCCAATATCTGGTTCAGGTCAAAGGAATCGTCCTTGGCCAGTTTTTCCATGCTGATGAGGTATTTGCTATCCCGGATGTCGAGTACCGCCGAAGCATCGAGTTGGACCAAATCAGGCAAATCGGTATTGCCATCCTCTTGCAACAAGGCTTTTGTCTTGGTAAGTACGTCATTTGACTTCCCCTGATAGACTGAGCGAACGACAATCCCTTTTTCCTTTCCTATTGTTGCATTGAATTCCTCTACCATGCTGTCGGCGGCCGTCTGGAGCAATCCACTGTTTGAATGCCACCAAGTTACCGTTCTGACCACAGAGGGTTGCTCTGTCTGTCCCTGGGCAAAAATGCCAAGGGTCGTACATAGAAGTACAATGCTTATAAACCAGATTCTTTTTTTCATAGGTTATCTCTCCGTAAAACGAGTGCTTAGACTTTCTTGTATTCTTTTTCTCAAGAGGATGAATGTGATGAGTATCGGGCTCATCAAAACTGATATCGCGGCAAATTCAGGACCGAAATCGAGCGTCTCGGAAAACCCCAGCATAGTGATTCCCACCTGTACGGTCCTCATTGATTCCTTGTTGGTTACCAGAAGAGGCCAAAGGTAATCGTTGAAGATTCCTGTAAAGGACTGAAGGGCGAGGATGATCAATACACTCTTGCTCAAAGGAAGTAGCAGGGAAACGATGAAGCGCTTATCCGTACAACCCTCGAGTATAGCTTCTTCCCTATATTCCTTGCTGACCGTCTTGAAATATTGCCGCAGCATAAAGATATGCACAGGGGCCAGCAAGGAGGTACTGATTATTCCCAGATAGGTATCCAGCAAGCCCCAATGCCTGATCGTCGTAAAATTTTCGATCAACAGGGCATCTCCGGGCAAGAGCATGGTGGCGATGATCACGATGAACAAGAAATCCCTGCCCTTGAAAGAAAGGAAGGAAAACGAGTAGGCAGCAAGGATACTGATGGTCATTCTCAATAGAGTCCCGAAGGTGGCCGTTATGAACGAGTTGACAAAGAACCGGGTCAAATGGGATTGGGCAAAGGCCCTGGTATAGTTGGAGAAAGTCAGGGTGGTAGGGAAGAGTCGTGCCGGGGTGCTTGAAAAGTCAGCAGGAGAAAAAAGGGATCCGCTGAGGCTATAGAAAATAGGAAATACCACGATCAGGGCAAAAATCATTGTCAGGACAGGGAGGGCTTTTTTCATTGGTAATATACCCTCCTTCTCTCAAATTGAAGCAATATAAGCAAAATGGCAAAGGTCAGGGTAAAGATGACAGTCGCGAGAGCTGATCCCAATGAATAATTCCCGCTCTTGAACCCTTCGAGAAACATTTGGTAAACCAAGGTCTGGGTGGAGCGAAAAGGGCCTCCCTCGGTGAGAATGATGACCGGAGAACAGATGAGCATGGCATCCTTGATGTTGTTGCAAAGGACAAATATCAGGGTAGGGGCCAGAAATGGAATCTGGAGATGGAAAAATATCGTTCTCTTTGAGGCTCCATCGAGAAGCATTGCTTCACTCAAGGGTTGGGGAACACTTCTCAAGGCTGCTGCAAAAAGCAGGAAATCAAATCCAATATCCAACCAAATTCCTGCCATTACCAATAGGGCCATGGCTGCCTTGGGGTCATTGAACCATTGTATATCCAGTTTCAAGAGTGAATTGATGACACCGATGGATGGATTGAACAACATCTTGAACAGCATCATGGCACTACTTAAGGCAATGGCCATCGGAATGAAAAACAGGATGCTCTGCAGCGAGGCGAGCCGTCCTTTTCTGTTGCATAGCAAAGCTGCCGAAAGAGTTACCAGAATGTTGCTCGGTACAAAATAGAGCGTGAAACGTAGGGTATTTGACAGGCTTGCCTGAAAGGACTCGCTTCCAAAGAGTTTTGCATAATTTTCCAAACCGACAAAACCAACTTTTTTTCCTGTCCTGGAGATGGCAAAAAGGCTATTGGCCACTGTTCTGAAAAATGGTCGATAGCAAAATAAATAAGCTAGGAACAAGGCAGGGAGAATCATGAGGTAGGGTTTTGCCAAACGTTGGAGTCTATTGTTCATGGGGATCCTTTTCTGTAGCGATAATACTTCTTTTTATGAAGTTGCTTCAAGAAAGAAAATGGTATTACTTGTTTTTTTATAAAGAAATAGCTTACGTATAAAATACTACGTCAGCTTTCTTTAAAAGAATCCTTACGTACTGTTTCCAAGGTAAGGTTTTCCTCTTTCCCCTTGATTGTTTTATATTTATATTGCACAATACTATTGTACACAATTTACAGGAGTCATAGCTATGGAAGAAATACAAAAACTCGATAATCAACTTTGTTTTGCCTTGTATGTCTGTTCCAAGGAGATCATAAAGAAATACAAGCCTTTGCTTGAGCCTTTTGGGCTTACCTATACGGGATACATTACGTTGTTGGCTCTTTGGGAACAGGACGGTGTAACGGTCAAGGATCTTGGGGAGCGTCTTTTCCTTGACTCGGGAACGTTGACCCCTGTATTGAAAAAATTGGAAGCCTCTGGATTCGTCGATCGAAACAGAAACAAGAATGACGAACGAAGTGTAACCATTACCCTCACGGACAAAGGAAGGCGTACACAACAAAGTGCCCTGTCCATTCCCCGGGAAATGGGGTGTACCATTACTTCGAACAGTCGTTTTGGTATGGATGAAATGTCAACGCTTCTGAAGGACCTTCATACGGTTTCTTCTGTCTTGGTTGATGAAAGCTAGGATCAGGTATTTTCTGGTTTGGAAATCCTAGAAATTGAAGGTGGAACTCACTATTAGTTGTAAATCTTGTTGGTAGTCACTGGCTTTGCCTGTACTCCGTGTATAGGTGCATCTGGTTATGGAGTCTAGCTGACAATATAACTTGACTGGTGCAAAAGAAGGCCACCAAGTTCCTTGCAATCCGACAATCAGTCTTTGCGACAAGATATTGCCGCTTGGGGCAGTTCCCAAGATATTGGCATAGGCAGAATCGGTATCACCTGTAGAATAATACATTCCTACTTCTCCCTGGCGTATAGCCGTAGCATTGAACCCTATCTTGTAATTACCTGCAACAAGATAGGAGAGATCGAAGCGGAGGACTTGGCTATCCGAACCATATTGATACCCAAGATAATCAAAAATATAGGGTCTTCCGTTGTTCTTTTGTCCTCTGTACAGAAGAAAATTTACCTTGTCTCTTCGATATAGGGAGGGATCTGTAAGCACATATTCAAGACTTGTCGAGAAGACCCCGGTTTTGTATATCCAGGAAAATTCTCCACCTACCAATATTCCTGCCGCATTTGCAATGGTTTTTGTTTCATTGGGTTGCTGATACTGGTCAAGGGCAAACTGCCCATAGAGCAAGACTCCCTTGCAAGGCGCATAGGTTGCCTCCAGGCTGGCAATGGCATTGAATTTATCGGAATTATAGTAGTTATGGTATATGGATGTTGGGTTGAGATATTTCAGATCAAGTGAGGGACCCCTGAACATGACGTTCTCAGTCAGGGTCAGTCGCAACGAATCAGAGGCCTGGAATTCAAATCTTCGTCCCATGAAAATTCTTTGATTTTCTTCGTCCAGGGAATCCTCAAGAAAGAGATAGAGCAGTTCCATTTTAAATATATTGCTGTAAAAATCGAAACGCAGGGTATTTTGGGAATTGATATGATCTCCAATTATCAGATCCCCACTCTTGCCGTTTCCCCATCTAATTGGGCCTTTTGCCATCGAGATATTCCACCAGGTTCCTCCAAGATTTATCTGGGAATTGCTAGGCCAAATAGCATTGAAATGGGTTTCTGTGGTTATCGCATTAGTAGAAAAAAGCCGATGGTAGAGTGCAGACCAGGTAATATGTTCGATTAAAGATGTTGAGGAGGGAAGTATTATTCCCAGTTCAGAATCGGAAAGGTTTTCCGTTTCATCATTGCCTGTTGAACTTCCAGCTCCTACCTCTATACCCGTCCCGAAATAGAAAATTGTTCCGAACTGGGCTTCCATGCGGAAATCGACCACGGGTTTCCTTTCATCTTCCCCATAAATCCAGTCTTCCTGAATAACAAAATCCTTGTTGTTTGTATGTGTATAGGCCTCCAAGGCAATGATGGCAGAGAGGTTATAGGAAAAATCATTTGAGCCGGTTGAAGGAAGGGTGGTGTCGAGAAGAGCAAGGGTTTTTTTCTTGAGGTTCAGGATTTCCCTCTTATCTGGAATTTTTTCGATAATTTGTTTTGCTTCTTCATTGCTCCAGGGACGGGCATCGGATGGTCGTCCCAGACCTTCCAGTCTATAGAGGACATCTACCTGATCATATAATTGGGATGATAGCGGAATTCTTTTGGGCGAATAGGTAGCAAAGACGGGGATTGCCAGTAAAAGAAGTATTGCGTTCAGCGTCAAGAACCTAATACCCCTATGTGTTCTATTCATGGAAAAGCCCCCCTCCAAAAAAAAAGAAAATACCATACTGACTATATTCCGTTTATGGCCTTTATAACAGTGAGGTTTGAGAAAAGGTTGCCAGAGGACATGTATTTACTGAGATATAGGTACTATAGTCAAAGCATCTTTACTCACGATTATGTGTATTTCAAGGTATAAAAAGAAATGCAACTCAGTTTTTACACGAGAAGAATGAGTGATTTTTTGAAAACCCTGAGTAGCGGTTTCTGGGAAAAGGTAGTTTTACTTTTAGGTCCTTACTCAATGATCAGGTTAATTATAAATAGTATCTATTTAACGATAGAGGTTGCCATTAGCTGATGAAAGCCATTGAAATCGACATTGTTACCTGTGGCTTTGATGAGCATTCGGTACCCAATGTCCTCGTTGGTCGTCGTATAGGAAAGTGAATTTGCCCCGAGGACGGGGGTCATGTTTTCGTAATCCTCTGGATCGAGTCGATACCACTGGTAGGTAAGGCAATCCACGATTTCTGTATCCGCTGGCAATCTATGAACCAAAAAACTGGCAACCAATCCATAGCCTACATTGGGAGCCATGATACCTGTATTTGCCATCTCTTCTCCAAGCCCCGTGGATTTGAAGTAGCCGGCAGTGGTACACCGGGTGCAATACATTTCGTTCGAGGTTTGCCCGTCGTAGGTCCCTCCCGTGATGGAAAGTCGCAACCAGCAATCGCTATTGATATCGACACTGAAATTATCCTCGCCAAGCGTTGCCGTTAAATCGGAACCAGAAGATTGGAAATTGTCCCAGGTTGCTTTATTGTCGGTTGAATATTGCAAGGTATAGCTTGCAGATCCAAACTCTTGGGGAGACGTAAACCACATGGTTGCTTCCGGTCCAAAATTGGTATCGACGCTCTCTTCGATGAACAGCAGATTGTCAGGCGTCCTTTGTATCGGGTTGTCATCTCCCGATTCCAACGTGCATCCGAAAAACAAGAGGGAAGTCAGTGCCATTGTCAAATATGCAACATAGACGCAGGAAATATTTCTTTTCATCGCGGGCCTCCAAAAGGTTGGGCTGTCGAACGAAGGTCATAGGGTCCTATTGATTGTATACCATGCTTATTTCCTGCAGGAAATATCAGCACCCAGATTTTTGTCAAATAAGTACATATATGTTATATACTTATAAATCTATTGGAATACTAGTGAATGGGAAGGAATAGGATAAAGGCAAGCAATCTGCATGTTATGTCGATCGTGTATGGATATCCAGGTTTCTTTTCAGTTCAATGTCACACGACTTTATGATACCAGGGATACGTGACCAAGTTGTTCTACAAGAAAGGTCGGTTCATTGTATGTTGACAAATATAATGGCTCCTTTTATACTCATTATGTTTTTAAAAACATAACGGTGGAGTTGCCATGCTTTTTTCCTGTTCTCTTAAAATCAGGTTCCGGGAAGAAAACCTCTTTTATGGTCCTGGGGTCAATCAGCTGTTGCATATGGTGGAAAAAGAAAAATCCTTGGCTGGAGCTGCTTTTTCCATGCGGATGTCCTATTCAAAAGCCTGGAAAATTATCAGGGAGGCTGAACGTAGCCTGGGGTATCCTTTGACAGAAAAATCCATCGGAGGTTCCGATGGAGGTGGTTCCCTATTGACCGAACAAGGTCGTTCCTTCATGCAACGCTATGATGCCTTTTCCCTTGAAGCCGGCAAGGCAGTCGATTCCTGCTTTCAAACCTATTTCCCGGAGGCGAACCAATGAAACTAATCAAGACCGTAGACGCAGTGGGAAAGGTTCTTTGCCATGATCTTACCCAGATAATCGTGGGGGTTACCAAGGATGCTCGTTTTCGTAAAGGCCATATAGTGCAGGAAGAAGACATTCCTGTGCTCTTGTCCATGGGAAAAGAGCATTTGTATGTTTGGGAGATGCAGGAAGGTATGCTTCATGAGGATGATGGGGCACGTATCTTGTGTGAAGCCTGCGAGAATGCATTCATGGAACGTTCTGCCATCAAGGAAGGAAAGATTGAGCTGAAGGCAACGACAGAGGGCGTCCTTGAGATTGATACTGCAAGACTCCTTGCAATAAATAGCCTTGAAAAAGTCATGATTGCCACCCGCGTCAACCATTCAGTCGTGCATATAGGAGATAAACTTGCCGGGATGCGAGTAATTCCCCTCATTATTGAATCTGGTCATATGGAGAAGGTTTCCTGTATTGCCAATGCTGAAAATCCCTTGCTTTCCATCCATCCTTTTTCGATAAAGGACTGCACCTTGCTGGTAACAGGCAGCGAGGTAAGCAAGGATTTGATAATCGATACCTTTTCTCCTGTGGTGGAACAAAAGCTCCAGGAAGTAGGGGTTGCAGTCACCAAGAAGATCTATACGGGCGATGATCAGTCCTATATACGTGAATGTATCAAGCATGCAGTATCCGATGGTGCTTCCATGGTTCTTTGTACAGGAGGAATGAGTGTGGACCCCGATGACCGAACCCCGGGGGCAATAAAGGACTCTGGTGCGAAAATCGTGACCTATGGATCTCCTGTGCTTCCAGGGGCTATGTTCTTGGTCTCTTTTATAGACGAGGTCCCCGTTCTGGGCCTTCCTGGGTGTGTCATGTATGCAAAGAGAACTGTCTTTGATCTGGCCTTGCCTCGCATTGTTGCCAGAATTCCCCTGACCTCCGAGGATATCGCGCGATGGGGAAATGGGGGGCTTTGCCTGCAATGTCCTGTTTGCCATTTTCCCAACTGTAATTTTGGTATGGGAGGTATCTGATGGAAGTCTTGACTCATCTCGATGCAGAAGGAAAAGCCTTGATGGTGGATGTAGCTGCCAAGGAAGATACCAAACGTACAGCTATCGCCTGTGGTCGGATCCGTATGAATGAGAAAGCCTTCGATGCCATCGGGGGAAATCAGGTTCCTAAGGGAGATGTGCTTTCCGCTGCGAGAATTGCAGGAATAATGGCAACCAAACAGACTTCTTCGCTCATTCCTCTTTGCCATACCTTGCTATTGACCTCGGCTAAGGTCGATTTCCGATTTCTTTGTGAAATCCGGGGAATCGAAGTGCTTTGTACCGTAGGCACTACGGGAAAGACCGGAGTGGAGATGGAAGCACTTATCGGTGTAAGCATTGCCTTGCTTACCATATATGATTTCTGCAAGGCCCTCGACAGAGGGATGCAAATCGAGGATGTACACCTCCTGTTCAAGGATGGAGGAAAAAGCGGTACCTATGCTGCAAACTGATAGTCTCCCCTCAGGTTCGCTTACCGATGGGTATGGCCGTATCCTCGATTACCTGAGACTCTCCCTTACCGATAGTTGCAACTATCAATGTGTGTATTGTGGTCCCGGACAATCACAGGGAACGCTTGGTGATGATCAATTCGTGCATCTATGCAGAATTTTCAAAAAACTTGGAGTACGTACGCTTCGGCTTACCGGCGGAGAACCTTTGCTCAGAAAGAATCTTCCCTCCTTGGTTGCAGCTCTCTCCCAACTTGGTTTTGACCGCATGGAGATGACTACCAACGGTTCCCTGCTTCCCCAAATGGCTTTTCCTTTGGCCCAGGCTGGACTTCATGGCATAAATCTTAGCCTTGATGCCACTGATGCCACTCTTTTTTCCACTTTGAGTGGAGGCGGTAGGGTGGAACCTGTCTTGCAAGGTATAAAAAAGGCAAAGGAAGCAGGTTTGTATGTAAAACTCAATTGTGTTCCTCTCCTGGATTCCTACCAAAGCCAAGTCGTGCAGGTAATGGAATTGGCAAAAGCCAATGCAATTTCCGTACGGTTCATTGAATTGATGCCCATCGGGAATGGATGTTCCCTCAAGGGAGTTCCCATCGAACGTTTGCAAACTTTTCTCGAGCAACAGTATGGAAGTCCCCAACAAAGTATTCTGGGAGATGAAAAGGGACGTGGCCCTGCTACGTATCACAGATATGACTCAGTTGAAGTTGGTCTTATAGGAGCTTTGTCTGCATGTTTTTGCGAGACTTGCAACCGGTTGAGATTGACAAGCAATGGATTGCTGAAAAGTTGCTTGTACCACCAAGATACGTTGGATCTCAGGCAACTGCTTGAAAATGGAAATTCAGATGAATCCATTGAGCTTGCCATTCATCGGTTTATCGCAAAAAAAACCGTTGCATCACGATTTTTCCTTGCAG
This sequence comes from uncultured Sphaerochaeta sp., assembly GCF_963676625.2. Taxonomy (GTDB): domain Bacteria; phylum Spirochaetota; class Spirochaetia; order Sphaerochaetales; family Sphaerochaetaceae; genus Sphaerochaeta. The sequence goes on along the minus strand of NZ_CAXXYB010000004.1, from coordinate 225,428 downwards.
GGAATGACTTCTTGTTCCCTTGCATCCATTGGAGGATGACAAAATGTTGGAAGGAATAATACAGGCTGTCTGTACCAGCTCGGGAAAAGGGACTGCAAAGGAACCACGAATCGAGGTTCTGGCCAAGACCCAATGGGGATTGGACGGCGATGCCCATTGCGGAACCTGGCATAGACAGGTGAGCTTGCTTTCGTACGATAAAGTAGAAGCATTCAGGCAACAAGGGGCAGAGGTCTCAGAAGGGGCTTTCGGAGAAAATCTCTTGGTGGAAGGAATCGATCTTGCCACGCTTCCTCTTGGGACTATTTTCATGGCAGGCTCGGTAGTTTTGGAATTGACCCAGATAGGGAAGGAATGTCATTCAGGATGCGATATCTTCAAGAAAATGGGAACGTGCATCATGCCGACCCAAGGCGTTTTTACCCGAGTCTTGCATGGAGGAGTCCTGAAACCGGGAATGCTCCTCAGAGCCTATTCTAAAATGAGAGTATTTGTACTTTGTGCCAGTGACAAGGGATATGCGGGAACTCGGGTAGACGAGAGTACCCCTGCCGTTTGCAAACTGGCTGAGGCTGCCGGGTATGAATTGGTGGGAACCAGTCTCTTGGGCGATGACCGTGTCCAACTTTCGGCAAAGATGGCTGAAGTCTGTGATGGCTATCAGGCTGATCTGCTTCTGACAACAGGGGGTACCGGTCTTTCTCTCAGGGATGTTACTCCTGAGGCAACTCTTGATATTGCCCAACGCCAGGTACCGGGACTTAGTGAACTCATGAGGTCTTCCTGCATGCACATCACCGATAGGGCTTGCTTGAGCCGCAGTGTCTGTGCTACCCGGGAACGTACGCTCATTGTCAATCTTCCAGGCAGCCCAAAGGCAGCAGTGGAAAACCTGAATGCCATTCTCAACCCCTTGGAACATGGGTTGCTGATGCTTAGTGGGAAATCGAAGGAGTGCGCAACCTTGCCCTCAGCAGGGGAGCAAAACTCCTAGACCAATATTTTATATCTGAAGATGGAGGATTCGTATGAAGAAATTGTTGCTGGTTCTGTTTGTTTCGCTTGTTTGTGTTTCCTTTGTGGGTGCCCAAGGGGTAGAAGAGGAAAAGACCGAGATTCTGGTAAGTGCTGCTGCCAGCCTGACTAACTGCATGGGGGAATTGAGTTCCTTGTTCATGCAGGATAATCCTTCCATTACGGTGCGTTGCAATTATGGTTCCTCTGGTTCCTTGCAGATGCAAATCGAACAGGGTGCTCCTGCCGATGTCTTTTTTTCCGCCGGAATCAAGCAAATGGATGCACTCAAGGCCAAAGGCTTGATGGATGATGCTACTGTCAAGAATATTCTGGAGAATAAAGTCGTTCTCATTGTTGCCAAGGATGCGAAAAAGCTTTCAGGTTTTGAGGCATTGTCTGATGCTTCCATTACCAAGATCGGAGTGGGAGAACCCAAGTCTGTCCCTGCTGGACAGTATGCTGCCCAAGTATTCGAAAGCCTTGGACTCACTGACACGATTGGTTCCAAACTTGTCTTGGCCAAGGATGTGCGGGAGGTACTTTCCTGGGTGGAGACAGAGAATGTGCAGGCTGGGGTCGTCTATGAAACTGATGCAAAGATCAGCACGGGTGTTGTCATTTGTGCTCAAGCCCCCGAGGGAAGCCATAAACCCATCATCTACCCGGTAGGGGTGATAAAGGATACCAAGCACCCAGTTCAGGCAAAGGTATTCGAGGATTTCCTGTTTACCGAGAAAGCCAAGGCTGTCTTTACAAAGTATGGCTTCACTGCACTCGAGAGCCATGTTTGATTATTCCCCGTTACTGATATCCTTACGTGCGGCAATGCTTTCGACTTCCCTGATTTTTTTGTTGGGAACCATTGCCGCTCGGTGGAGTATGCGTCTCAAAGGTACCGTGGCCTCTTTGGTCGATACCTTTTTTACGTTGCCTTTGGTGCTTCCTCCCACTGTTCTGGGTTTTTTCCTCTTGGTCATCTTTGGAAAGAATGGTCCGATAGGTTCTTTGCTTGGAAAGTTCGGGGGAAGTGTCATTTTTACCTGGTATGCGACAGTTCTAGCTGCCATGGTCGTTTCCTTTCCCCTGATGTATCGATCTGCACGGGGTGCTTTCGAACAAGTGGATGAGGAAAGGATTTGGGCGGCTCGTACTCTTGGCATGGGGGAAGGAAAGATATTCCTTCTGGTCATGATTCCCGAGGCTTGGCCTGGGATCCTGGCTGGTTTGGTCTTGAGTTTTTCCAGAAGCCTGGGAGAGTTTGGGGCAACACTCATGATCGCCGGCAACATTCCTGGAAAGACCCAGACAATACCGATGGCCATCTACTTTGCCACATCAGGCGGCGACATGAAGACTGCTTGGATCTGGGTACTGATCATCATAGCCCTCTCGGGGCTTTCCTTGATAGGTCTGGCCAAGTTCAACAGGGGAAAATCATGAGCCTGGAAGTTCTGATCAAAATGAAGACAAAAAATGAGAAAGGCTGCAAGCCGTTCTTCCTCGATGCAAGACTCTCGGTTGCTTCCGGAGAAATCGTAGGATTGCTCGGTCCTTCGGGAAGCGGCAAGAGCATGACCCTCAAGAGCATCGCCGGAATAATGAAGCCTGATGAAGGTTCCATTATTCTCAATGAAAGAGTTCTGTTTAATTCCTCTTCTCCTTGCAATATACCCACGAGGGATCGGAAGGTAGGGTATCTGTTTCAATCCTATGCACTTTTCCCCCATATGACCATTTTGCAGAATGTGATGAGTGGCGTTGGCAGAAAACCAGGGGAATCCTATGGAACTTGGAAGAGACGTGCCCAGCAGGTTGCCCAGGAGTATCTGGATATGGTTCAGCTAGCATCTTTTGTTTACCAGAATCCGCTGCGTATTTCTGGGGGGCAACAGCAACGGGTGGCAATTGCCCGGCTTCTGGCTTCAAGACCGGAGGCAATTCTCTTGGATGAACCTTTTTCTGCCTTGGATAATGAGTTGAAGGATTCCATCGATACAGAGCTCAAACCTGCACTGTTGTCTGCACGGTGTCCTGTTGTCTTTGTCTCCCATAACAGGGATGAAGTTCAGAGGTATTGTTCACGGACAATAACCATCGAGGAAGGTTCCATTAGGTGAAAAATGAGGTGAACCACGGTTTTATCCGTGGCTCACGAGAGAGCATTATCGTTACATCCTGATTTCCCGTCGTTGGAAGAGTACGTATCCACCGGTGAAAAACAAAAGGATACTGGCAAAGAAAGAGGTCATCTGCGGCCAGATAAGCAAGAGACTTTGTCCAAAGGGAAGTGGGGATCCCAACATTGCCCCTTGGATTTGCGAGAAGAGAACTACTCCCAACGATCTTGTCGAGGGATTGAGGATAGCTATCGAGGACTCCGAATACAATGTATAGGGTGAGATCCTGGAGAGCACGACATTGAGTTTTGCAGCCAAAAAACTTCCGTCTCCCCCGATACCGATGGAGATCAATTGCGAGATCATCGGCCAGAAGATCATGGAAAAGAGCCAAATGGCTATGGCAACCAAGGCTGACGTTGCGCTCTGTCTGAAAATAATTGAACAAAGCATGGCAATGACAAACCATTGGACTCCATACAATAGGGTAATCACATAGAAGACCAAGGCCCTCGCAATTTGTTCCCCGGAAGGCGGAACTCCCAGAAAAAGCATTGCTGAACCGATGACCAGCAACCAAAGGGCCAAAAGAACGATGGCCATGGCCACCAAGGCTCCCAAGGCTTTGCCGAACATCAGTACATCCCGGTATATCGGCTGGGACAATATCCTTCCCAGTGTCCTATTTTGGAATTCCCCGTTGATAGTGTCAAAACCCAGGGCAATTCCGGTCAGGGGTACGAGAAAGGACATAAAGGAAAGGAACGAAGGAATCGGGTCCTTGGAAATGGTAAACAAACCCAAGAGCATGAAGGTATCTTCTCCTGTAATGGAGCGTAGCGTTTGTGCTGCCACATACATGCTTGCCCCTGCAGTCAGGAGGATGAGAATGGTCAATACTACCATGCGTACACTTCCCGTAAAATCCTGCAGTTCCTTATGGAAAACGACATTCAAGCCAGTCAAGGCAGATCCTTCACGTTGTTTCATCTGCTACCTCCTTGAAACATGCCTTGTAAATGTCATACAGCGAATGCATCTGCATTTCCATTGAGACAAGGCCTACACCGTCCTTGACAACCGTAGCGGCTACTTCAGGTCTGACATCTTCTATGCATTCAAGATTCCAACGTTGCTTTCCTGCAGGGCTCACTTTTATAATCTGGGGAATGCTCTTGAAAGCCTGACTGAGATCTTTTTGTGAATTTACCTTCAGTTCGATGATTTGTCGTCCCCCGAACTCCTGTTCGGAAAGTTCCTCGACGGTGCCGTCCTTGATCAGTCTTCCCTTGGAAAACAGCCCTACATGGTCACATACCGATTGTACTTCTTCCAGTTGGTGACTGGAAAGGAGGATTGTCATGTTCTCGGTATCTCGCAAAGAGGCTATCAAGGCAAGGAATTCTGCAACGCTTTCTGGATCGAGCCCTTGGGTAGGCTCGTCCAAAATAGCAATTTCAGGTCTCTTTACCAGTACTTCCGCCAGGCCAAGGCGTTGTTTCATGCCATGGGAAAAGGTGTGGACCTTGTCATCTTTTCTCTTTTCCAACCGCATTTTCACCAGGGCTTCCAGGATACGTTCCTGTCGTTTCTCGGCAGGCAAGCCAAGAAATCGTGCTGTATAATCAAGGTTCTGGTAGGCTGTCATGGTATCATAGAAACCTACGGTGTCAGGCATATACCCAACTCTTCTTTTTACTTGCAGGGGTGTCCTGAGGGGATCGAAACCGAGGATATCGACAGATCCCGCGGTTGGCTCGAGCAATCCCAACAACATGAGGATGGTGGTAGTCTTCCCTGACCCATTTGGGCCGAGCAATCCGAAGATTTCTCGTCTGTTCAGTGTCAGGGAAATGTCATCGACCGCAAGCGTTCCATTTGCATATTGCTTTCTCAGATTTGAGACGCTCAGCACTTGTTCGCTTTTCATGGAAACCTCCTCTTAGCGTCTGCCGAATTTCTTGATTGCAAATACCAGAATTACCGCTGCGGCAGCAATGATCAGTATTGAGACAATACCCCAAAGTGAAGAAGTCTTGACCGTTACACGATATTGGGTGGAGATATTGCCCGAATTGGTTGAGTCGGCTTTCAATGTAACGCTGTAGTCACCAGTGATGGCCTGAGAGGAAGGTTTGAGTGTTGCCTTGACTGTCTGGGTTTTTCCTGCTGCCACTACATCAACTTTTTCAGGAGAGAAGGTTACATTCCAATTGGTCGGACTGTAAGCAGAAAGTTTGATGTCCTTTGCATCGGCGGTTCCTGAATTCTTTAGTTCCAGGGTAACTACCCGTTCTTTTCCGGCAACAGCATTACCGCTGAGCAAGCCTCCTTCTCCAGTCAAACTTAAACGAGCTTGTCCCTGGACCTGAAGATTTACGCTCACATTGGCACTTGCACTTGCTGCTTTGGCAATGACTGTTACCGGATAGGTGCCTTCGGCAAGTCCTTGGGGTGGGGTTACCGTTACCTTGAGGGTCTTTGCGGCCCCAGCTGCAATGGAAAGGGTGTTTTCATTCTTTGAGGCATATTGCTCTGCGAATTTTGCGGTAAAACCGTCGGGAAGTTTTGCAGCCAAGTCTACCAAGGTTTCTGCGGCACTGTTATTGTGCAGGGTTACCTCGAAGGCAAAATCGGAATCTGCTGCTCCTTCGATTGTGGGTAGTTCTGTATCAAGGGCGAGTCTCTGGGGGAGTTTCTGACCCATCGTTACGGTAAGGGGAAGCGAGAAACTTGCATTGTCCTCTCCTTTTGCCACTACGGTGAAGTCGTGAGCAGAAGCTGTCGTGGTTTTTGTCGGGACAACCCACAATTGGACCGTTGCAGCCTTGTCTGGTTCGGCAAATACTGCGTTGATAAGTCCGCCGCCACCGACAAACTGGTATTCCCATCCGGTGGGCAACCCAGCTACTGATAAATTCACCCTTTGGGGAGCAAGATTATAATTTTTGACTGTCAGGTCAAAGACGATCATATCGGTATTGCTGACGTTAAGCGAAGGATATGAAGTTGCCACCGAGAGTCCTTCATAGGTGGTAGCTGCGACGAGGGGAGTAAGTCCGAGCAATACTATTGCCAAGACTACCCAGCAAGTTCTGAAATTCTTTTTCATTTGGTATGCTTTCCTCCTGGAATAAAGATCTGGATAAAACATAGCGAGGGGGAGGGGGTGGGTCAAACGCTGGTGTGAACAATATTGATATGTATATCTTGTGGTATGTTTCCCTCTGTGCTTGTTTGTGTGGGGAGTGTTTTGATAATGGAAAGAAATCCATTGAAATTGACATATTCAACATAATACTGATAGATTTTGCGTCATATGTTACAAAAAAATGACACAAATAAAGAACGGTACCTAGTGAAAAACAAAACCATATGGCAATCGTGAACCATGTACGTAATTCTATGGATAAATATGGTGAGGCTTACTGTTTTTCACCAAATAAAAAGGACGTGATGCCCAAAAGCACCACGCCCAAAAAATGGAGTTACTGATTCAGCGATGGTATTCTGTTATCAATAGGTTGAGACAGAATAGCTGTAATGGTTCACAAAATTTGAAGTATTTGCATACTTACGTACCATGATAGAGCCAAAAAGTACCGAGGATAGAAGATAGACGGCAAGAAAAATACCTGCTCCGATCAACATTTTATTACTTCGTTTCATCTTTGTTTTCATTGCTTTGTGCATCCTTTTGGAACGTTCTGTAGTAAGTTTCCAATTCCTCTAGAGGAATATCCAACACCTTCAAAGAAGAGAATAGTGAGGGAAGTTCTGTTTTTATAAACTGTTCCCTTTTCTTCTTGAGGACAAGGTCCTTGGCATGGGGAGCTGTAAAATACCCTATGCCTCGTTGGTTGTCCAAGGTCCCTTCCTCTTGGAGGACAGCATATGTGCGTACAATCGTATTGGGATTGACTTCAAGTTCCACTGCCAGATCTCGTACCGAAGGAATTCTCTCTCCATCGGTCCAGATTCCGTTAAGAATCAGGTCGTGGATATATCCGGCAATTTGGAGATAAATTGGTGAGTGTGTATTAAATTGCATCGGTTGCCTGGACCTCCTCGACCTTGAAATAGGCAGTAATCCAGCAAAATACCGGCAGTACTCCATAGTAGAATATTTCTCCTATCCTCATATAAGCAAGCATTCCTGGTATTTGTGAGGCCTGCTGTCTGCCTGCTCCTATGGAAATGAAAAATGCACTGGAGAAATGGGAGCTTCCGGTAATCAGGGGGAAGAAAATTCTGGCAAATAACAACCCAAGCAACCCCATTACTATGGTGAGGACGAAGAGAGACAAGACGGTCTTGATGAATTGAGCTTTATGAAACACCGTGGCACCTAAGAGAAAGACCGATTGCCAGACAAAATATGTAGCAAGCAGGGATCCTACTTCCGAAGTAAAGGGATTGAACATGGCAAAGGGATTCCTGAAGAAAAGAAGCATCAGGGCTTCAATGATTGCCGAGGCGGCTGTCATTACAAGAATAAGTACCACTGGATAGACAAAGGCCGTCAAAATGGCTTTTGCCAAAAATTTTTCCAAGGAGGTGGCAGGAAGCATCAGCCATTCATTCTGTCCTTCCTTGCTGAACATATCCCTTGCAAAAACTATGCTGGTAAGGATGAATCCCCCGATAAGCAAGAGGCCACTGAAGAAACTGGCATAGGTAGTCTCAGTCACTACGTATCCACTATAGTTTGAATATATTGCCTGGGCGGTTTCCTGGACCAGCAGGATGAGAATTATGGTAATGGCATAGATTGCCAATTCTTTTTTCCGTGTCTGTATTTCACGGTTGGCTACATACAGGAATCTCATTGCATACCTCCTGATACTTTGAATGCAAACGTTGTTGGGTTTTCGATTATAGCGTTGAAGAGGGTTTCCAGATCGATTGGAGTCTGGCTGGTGTCTTCATCAGTTCTTTTTTGCATCACGATCCACCCTCCCAGGGTTTTCTCAAAATACAGTGCTTCCCCTGGTTTTGGTTCTGTCTGGGAAAGATGCAAGGTATAGGTGTCTGTTACGGTTTCGACAAAGTCGTTGAAAATTACAATTCCATCATGAAGAACAACAAGTGGATCAATGAGATTTTCCATATCCCTGACTTGGTGGGTGGAGATGATAAAGGTTCTGTTTTCAGTCATCGCAGAGGCTACTATTTGTCTGAACTGTTTTTTGGAAGGTATATCCAATCCATTGGTTGGTTCATCCAGGATAAGCAGGGCGGTATTTGATGCAAGGCCAAAGGATAAAAGCAGTTTTTTCTTCTGTCCGAAGGAGAGTTCATTGATGTTTTGATCGACATCGAGCTCAAAAGTCCTGTAGTAGGTTTCGAATTGCTGTTTATCGAAGCGTGGGTAAAAGGGCGTTCTCATCGACAGATAGTCTTGCAATTTCATCTTGGGGAGGGGAAATTCTTCCGGTAAATAAAATATTTCCCTAAGCATGTCAGGACGCCTTTGTTCAGGATCGAATCCAAGGGTCTTGATCAAACCTTGCGTAGGAAACAGTTGACCCGAGAGCAATTTGAGCAAGGTAGTTTTTCCTGCTCCGTTCTTTCCCAGCAATCCATATATATTACCTTTCTTAATTTCCAAATTGAGATGGGAGAAAACTGGTTTCTTTCCATACTGGAAGCTGATATCCCGCATTTGCACCAAAGGCTCTGGTCCTTGGTCTACGGTTTCCAATTGTACCTGTTCGGTCATAGGGTATCTCCTTGTCTATAATAGTGCACTAGATAACTAATACACCAAACAGCAAGGCTTGTCCAGAGGTTTGCCAATATTTCGTAGTTAAAAAGAAAGAAAACCTGGTTTTTGGTATTGCAACCCCTTCAAATCCAGGTTTCTTGCCGATCAAGGAAATGGGGATTGCAATAGGTATGGATTAAGAGAGTGACCTTGGTGTCGTAGCTAAGACAGGGCTGTTTTCGCTATTTTTACGGACTCCCTGCTTTAGCTTGTCATTCTGCTTTCTCTGTATAAAAGAGCTTCCCAGGATTTGCAAAGGCTTTCTTTTTTGCCAAAAGAATATAGGCAATGAATGAGCCTACCATATAGATGCCCGAAATTCCTACGGCAAGCCAGAAGAGGCTAGGTTTTCCTTTGGTAATGCTGAAAGCCGGAAGATTTATGCTCAATATAATGGGAATTGCAAGCATGAATACGATACCGACTGAGTAAAGATAATCGGTAGCCACCGGGGTCTCGAAGTCAGGATCCACAACCCGTAAAAGTGCCAGTCCCGTTGGGAGCGTGCCGGTTGCCGTTCCATATATCAAGAGCATCCTGTAAAATTGGTGGTCATCATACAGCCTGGAACAATACCAGGGGAGGATGATGGTGGTGGAAAATAGTCCTACGATGACCAAGGCGAGGATTGGTAACCAGTAGCCCTGTACGGCTACCAGAGAGATTGCACCCAAGGAAGAGGCAACGGTAAGGTCTACGGATAAACCGCTTATACGATTGCATGTAGCACTATCAATCGTGGTTTCCACCTTGAAGAGTCTCATGACCATCTTGACTCCGATGGCGCATAGGGCACTGAATACAAAGTTGATTCCCCAAAGACTGTCAGCCAATTCATTGCCAATGGGACCGATGAGAGAGAGCAAGGCGCTTAGACCGGTAAGAAACCCCCAGCTTAATAGGTAGGTAAACATTACCAAGGCGATATGGTAACTCAGGGTATCGAGAGATTCCCCGTCCGTGGAAAGATAGGACCCGATGGGTCTTTCTTTCTGATTCCGGCTGAAAAACCCCGTGCGAATGCTCTTGCTGTTGATCTTGTCTCTGTATTTCTTTTGAATCCAACCTCTTTTCAATCCTTGGTTAATGAGTATGACACCCCCGAAACTACCTATAAGGAAGCCGATCGCTGCAAGGGTCAAGCCTACCGAAGAGCCTCCTCGAAAGCCCATTTTCTCCCAGGTCGAACCAATGGAATAGGCTTGTCCCGGTCCCAGCTCAAAACCAAGGGGGAGAGTAAAGCCAATCGCCGGGAACAAATCTGGCTGTATAGTTGCGATCAATAGGGCTGTTGTCAAAAGTCCGAGTGTGCACTGAATGCCGTATTGGCCCATTACTGCCATGACATTTTCGGCGAGCATCTTTTTCCCCCCTTCCTTGCTTTTGTCACGGGGAGTAACCCGTAGCAACATGGCAATGAAGGAGATATTGAGTAAATGGTAGACGATTTCCCCGAGGAAATCATTTTGGAGGTTCCATAAGGGAGCAAGAAAATTATAAAAGACCAAGAGGATCAACCCTGCAATGATTGGGGCAGGCATGAGAAACCGTTGAAAGAATCGAATACGTGCCCGAAGGAGCGCGGCAAGAAGCAAGGCGAAGGAGATAATGCCAATATGGATTATGTAGTTCCAGTTCATGTAGACACCTCTAGTGGTAAAGCTTTGGTAAGTTCCTTTATAGTCTTGTAGCATTCAATATATTTCAGGATTGAAGAATCTTTTTGAATTCTTATACGATACAATTCTCCGTCAAGGTAGAGTTCTATCGTTGACTTTGCATTGATGATCATTGACTGTACCTGATCGAAAGGGAAGGAAAGGGTTTTCTCTTGCTTGGTTTCAAGCGTATGGGCAACCATGCCCTCCCTGGACAGGGTGAGTTCAAAATGCTTGGAAAGACGAATCAATCTATTTCCTTTTCCTTTTTGCAGCAATACTCCTTGGTCAGGAGGAAAGAGCAGGTCTTCTTTTTTTTCATTTTGAAGTAAGTTTCGTAATTGTTCTTTTTCCCAAGTATGCCAAGAAGGAAGATCCTTAAACGGGTTTTTGCCTTTTACGAGCGTAAAATGGTCATATTCATCAAATTTTACGGTCATGTCACAGTGGGAACATACAACTGAATTCCCGCTTGTGGTAAGGCAGCTTCGGCAGCCACAGTCTGGACAGAGGTAAAGGACTCGTTCCAGCCCTTTTGCCTTGGTTTTGCTTCTGAATGGGGTGTGGTGTTGCTTTTGCCAAGCCTGGTGAGAAAAACCGATATTTGACTCCAGATAGGTTTTCAACTGGGCAAGGGTCATACTTTTGATGGTCTCTGGCATCAGGGGAGGCAATACCCGTAAGATTGCCTTTCCCTTGCGAGTCTTGTCAGCCCATCGAGGTTTGAGCAAGTAGCCACCTTCAAGATTGATGATAACAACCGGTACCTTGAACATTCTCACAAGCTTGGCGGTAGCGTTGTCAAAGCCCACGGGCTCTCCATCCCAAGTCCTGGTTCCTTCAGGAAACAACCCAACTACCTCACCTTTTTTAAGGGCCGCCGAAATGGCCTTTATTGTGAAAAGATCACTTCTTCCTTGTTGTTTGGATATTCCTCCGATCCAGCTTCCCAGCATTGTCTTGACTCCGCGAAGCTTGAATAGGTAGGCCCCAGCCACCCATCTGATGTGCACGGGAGAGGCGGCGGAAATAAAAAAGGAATCCAGAGTATGCGTATGATTGCCCAATACAAGGAAAGGTCCTTGTATCTGGGCAAGGATATCCATACCAATGGTTTCAATATGATTTCGGCGCAACAGGTACGCGCCGTACGTCGGTCGTGCAATTTTTATAAACAGCGGCGTTTTCGACACTCAACCCTCTTTCGTAAATAAAATATAGCATGGGTCCGTTGTACTGTCCATTGTTTTGGACAGTTCTCATACTTTGTTCATATATTCGTATATACTCAAGCGAAGATGTTTTGAAGGAATCTTTTGCCTGTTTCCGTCTTGAATATTTTTTCTTTGACTTTGTTGATGGTCTCTTTTGTCATTGCCTCTTCCTGTGCATTTACCAAGAAATCTGCTTCCATGAGGATTTGCAAATCGAGGTCGATTTGGGATAGATAGGTATGGTGGTGGGCAATGAGAAAACAAACCCGATCGATGATCATTTGTTCGATGGACAGGTTTCCCAAAAGAATCCTTGCCTCTGGGGGACCTTCTATCTGTTGGTAGGTCCCAGCGCTGCTTTGGTATTTCTTTTCACTGTTCTTGATGCCGATATCGTGGGTCAATGCCGCTGTTTCAAGGATTTCTTGCGTGGTTTCATCCAAGCCTTCCATTTCCCCGATGGCTTTCGCAAAGGCATAGACTTTCAAGCAATGGTTGATACGCCGGACATCTTTTTGATAATACTCGATCATTGCATCAATTATTTGTCCTGTTCTGTCCATGATAGTGGCTCCTTCTCTTTTGGGATGTATCAGTATAGCTAGGGTGTGTTCTACTTTTCTTTCAACTCATTGAAACGAATCAAATTATCGAACCCTGGCTTTCCCTTTCCTTGCTCGAACCCATGGATGATTTCAACCACCAGATCATTATAGGGGGTAGGTACTTGTACTTCCTTGCCATAGTTGCAAACAACTCCGTTGATTGCATCTATTTCGCAAGGTTTCCCTGCCTCGATATCCTGAAGCATGCTGGGTTTGAGACCATTGTGCTTTTTCATGGCCAGTGGGATGAGAATAAAAGAGATTCTTTGTTTGAGTTTTGAATGGTAGTCGAAGAGTTTGACTATGTCCTTGCCTTGGATCGGCTCTATCACTATGTTTGCCTTGTTTGCGACCTCTATGCATTCCTTGATGATCTGCTGGGCACAAAGCCTTGCTTCCTTGTTTTGTGAAACTTCGCCGAAGGTGCAACCCAAGACGGAAGCCATTCCACTGAAAGCTGAATTCACCAATAACTTCACCCACCGTGCTCCCAGGAAGTTTTCCTCGATTTCGACGGGTCCCATTTTTTCCAGGATATGTTTGACTTCCTGAAGCAATGGATCATCTTTTTTTCGATTCACTCCGCCCAGACTAAAGGTCAGGGTGTCAGGTTCTGAGGTAAGCTGGGAGATACCTGGCCCTTGCAAGGTCGCTCCCCAGGCAATTGTACAACCCAATACTCTTTCTTCTTTGAGTATCTTGGCAATACCTCGTTCTGGCAAGCCATTTTGCATTGTGCAAAGGATTCCTTTCTCACCGAGCAAGGGCTTGAGGCTGGTAACTACCTGATCATTTTGCAATTGCTTGGTCATAAGGAAAATGATATCGTAAGGTCCTTGCATCTCCTCTGGCAACATGGCGGATACCGGTACGGAAAATGCAACGGAACCTATTACTTGGGCCCCGTTTTTTCGCAGGGCTTCGACTTGTGAGATGTTTCTGTTTACAAGATCGACAGGAATACCTCCTTTGGTAAGATAGGCTCCCAAAATGATTCCCAAAGAACCAGCGCCATATATAGCAATTTTCATAGGTAGACAGACCTCCTATACTTTTTCCTTGAGTATACGTAACACATAGTACTATATCCAGAGGAAGCTTGAAAATAAAATGAGGTCCTTCCCAATGGGAAAGACCTCGATAATGCTGATTGCTGTAGGTTTTAGCGTTCTACGGCAGTCAAGGTTCCATTGATGGAGAGAATGTCATTCTCGAAGGTTACCATCAAGGTGCCATCGAAATAGTACATCGAGGCAGGATCGTCAGCATATCTGCTGATATCACCGGTCTTTGAGGTTGCCTTGTCATCTACCAACTTTCCACTGGCAATCTTGCTGTCCCATACTTTGGCCCAGTCAATGGTCGCTGCAGTCCCGTCAGTCGAGAAATCCTTGCTGATGACCTGGGGGGCGCTACCTTTGATGTAGCCGATGGGTCTCATCTCAAAAGATCCCTTGGGGAAGTTGAGCTTGCCGGTCTTGTCGGTGACAATGCGGTAGGCGGTTCCACGGTGGGCATATTGCATGGTGATGGTACCGTCGGCAGCCTTTGATACGTTGAGGTCATCAATAGCTTGCTGCTCGAAGGGATTTACACCATAGAGGAACAAGTTGCGAACTGCGGCCGACATGGTGGTCTTGCCTTCTACATCATAGAGGTAAGCATGGAACAGGTGAGTGGATCCAAGTGCGGAAGCACCGGTTACTGCATCGGCATGGTCTTTTTCAACTGCCATATAGCGGATATTGCCGGTGAAAGAGAAGAAATTGGCATCGTCTGCTTTTGCAACGTTTACTTGATAGGCGACTTTCAAGTCAGCGGAACCATCAGATACGGGTGCTGCTACTACAGCAGGTGCAGGGGCTTGGGCAACGGGAGCAGGCTTTGAACAGCTGATCGCTGAAAAAGAACCTACAAGGACAAGAGAGACGAGCAAGAATAGATTAATTGCTTTTTTCATTGTTATACTCCTTGGTGTATAGAACAGGTGTTAAACGTATAATAATTTATCGACTGAATCAAGATTAAAGTAAAGGAAAATGATAGGAATTACAAAAAGTTGTTTTTGTAGGGCAATACACCAATGAAAAACAAGCAAAATGTAACCAATCATGGGTTTTTCCAACAATAGGAATTTTCTTGAAAACGCAGGTGATAATGCAGTTTGTTGCTTTTTGCCGGAAGCTGGCAAGCCTGGATATACCAATTACCTAACTATATGCAGTTATAATATTCTTAGAACGGTATGATATACCGTATAATACTGTAGATATTAAATATCTAAATACGGCATGCTTGTTTAGATCCTAGCCGTAAATAACGGAAGGCTGGGACCTGAAAGAGACCTTGTTTTGCAAGTGGGGGATACTGCTGTATCCTATAAAAGCCTATAGTTCCTGTTTTTCTTGGAAATAGGACAGGACCATCTTGAAGGCAACCCGATAGCCAGGCTCAAGTGAGGCGATTTCGACCCATTCTTCATAGGTATGGGCTTTCCCTCCGTTGTAACAGCCGAGACAAACACTGGGAATTCCCAGTGAGAGGGGAATGTTGCAATCGGTCGAACCTGCATGGGCCATGATTTTTCCGTCGGTAACGGTTACTGCTAAGGTGGTTGTGTCGGGGAAGACTACATCCTGATGGGCCGTGCAGACTACAAGTGGATTGTCCTTTGTGCCTCCGATCGGATAGATGACATTCAGGGACTCGTCGATGAACACCTTGCAGGCACCTTGTTGTTCCAGCTACTCCTTGATAAAGGTAGCTCTTTGTTCTTCATTGTTGGAGGGGGCGGGGATGGCTGCAAGTTCTTGTAGAAGGGCAAAAGCTTCTTCTGTATGGGTATTGATGTAGGTTTGTATCTGGTTTGGTAACACGATGTATACTTCCTTTCTTTTGTTCCTGGGAAAATTTCAGCTCGATCGGCAAAACTGGGTTAGTTCAAAACCTTTGCTATGGCCTGAGCCAATCCTTGGGGATTCTCCCAAGCCATTGAATGTCCTGCGTCCCGGACTATCTGGATTTCAATTTTCTGGGAGGAAAGTTCTTGGTACTCAGGGGTAGGGAGCGTTCTTTCTCCAAAGATGAAGGTTTTCTTGCAGGGAAGGGAATACAAGATTTCCCGCCAGGAAGGACTGACTCCTTCTGCTGCGGATTTTGAGATGAGATAGGTTGCTTTTGGCGACCAATGTGATAGAGTCGCTGCCCACATGGTATTTCCCGAATGTTTGCTCTCTTCGATCAAGTGCTGAAATCCTGTTGCAAGGAAGGAGTCCATCTGTTGGTTCGCGATGAATTTGCTGGTAGAACCTTCTGAGCTTGCATCGAGATTTGCTTCACTGAGGATGATGGAAGAGACCTTTTTTCTGTCCAGATTGGCAAGCGACAGGGCTATTGCGCCTCCCAGGCTATGTCCAAAAATTGTATAGGTATCCCAATGAAGAAAGGAAACCAGTTGCTGGAGAGTTTTGGCATGATCTTCGACAGAGTAACCAAAATTTTCTGGGTGGTCACTATATCCAGCCCCGAATAGATCCACGGCCACGCAATGGACATGGTTCAATTCAGATTGGGATATCACCTGTGGATAATCAAATGACCCTGCGCATCCCAGACCATGGATGAAGAGAATGGGAACTCCCTCACCTGGGAATTCATTATAGCGAAGTATACTCTGTACGGTAGGGACAAGAAATTCTTTCATTGTTGGCAATCCTAGGTTTGTTTGTAAGGGAATAAAGAGGAACCACAGTCTAAAGTGAATCGTATAATGAAGCCCTGTCTATGTCAAATATTCAAACAGGGGAGGGAAGAGCATTACGCGAGAGGCAGATTGTGTTGTTTCAAGAATGACAGTTTGTCCCAGTATCCTCTCTGGAAAATGATTTTGTCATTGGCTACTTGAAAAAACCCACATCCACGCAATCCCAGGGGATCTTTCCATTCCATGATAGCCCATTGACCATCCTCAAACATATTATCGACGATGCAAGTCATTTTTGCATCGGAGAATTCTTGTTCAAACATCTTTTTGATGGCAGTTTTCCCGATGACGGGTTCATTTGCTACTTGGTGGTTTGTTGCATTGTCATCATATAATGCGACAAGAGTCTTGACATCAGCATTATTGAAGGCCTCGACCCATTGGCAAAGTATTTCTTTTGGACTCATTTGTTACCTCCCCTGTAGGTACTATGCCAATAACAGATGGTAAACGCAAGAATATAACAAGAATTAACAATCCTTTGGGCGATTTGCCCTTAATATCCAGAAAGGACTTGATCTATGCAGTGGTGACCGTACGGAACTTGAGTTTTTGGGCACGAATGAACATCCAAACTTACTGGTGAAGTATTTCCTGATTTTGGTAATGATAAGAGAATCCTGGTTGGTCCTGGCAGCAGGGTGGCAATTTAAATAGTTTAATAGGTTGCCATATGTATTCATTGGGTGTACTATTAGTTCGTAAAGTACGAAATAATAAAAGGAGTATAACAATGGTAGTAATGGACCTGACATTGAATAATATTTTTACTTTCAATGATTTCCATATCAATATGGCATACCCCAAAAGAATCGTGAACTCGAATATTGAAGATGAGTTCTTGAGCGAATGCCCGAACTTTAGGTACAAAAAATTGGTTATACTGATGGGAGCCAATGCTTCTGGAAAGACGACGTTGGGAAGATCTCTTATGGGAATTTTCAACTTTATCTCTAAAAAGACTCCAGATTCGATAACTTCCTGCATCAATGATAAAACAAAAAATGCATCATTTTCCCTTGAATTTGTTACAAATACAAAAACCTTGTATCGTGTGGAAGCTACCATACGTCCTACTGAAGCAGATTCATATCGGGAAGAGGATATCGATCTTGTAGTTAAGTCTGTCTCAATAAACAAACAGGATAGCTATGAAACCTGTGTAAAAAGACTGGATGACCTTGAAAGTGAAAAGATCTCTTATATCAAAGCCCTCGATGAAGTTGAGAGTATTGGTTGGTTTTTTTCCTATCCCCAGCCAGAAAACAATATTAAGAATACAAAACGCTTGGAAAGAAAAGACTTTTGTTCTGTTCTTGATATAGTCTTGTCTGCCTTGGATCCTTCCATCCAGGGGATTAAGGAAGGGACTGATATCGAAGGGTCGTATGTGATTAAATTAAGCGGTCATGATCTAATACTGACTGATGAAAGAATTCTGAATGGTGAGATGCTTTCAAGCGGGACAAAGTCTGGAATCGATATTGCAATTATGCTTACTTCGATGATAACTCACAAAAATGGGTTCTATTATTGTGATGAAAAGTTTTCGTATATCCACAGTGATATGGAGAAAGAGATACTGGCCAAAATGGTAGAAAAATTAGGAAACAATGAGCAGCTCTTCTTCACTACGCATAATACGGATATTTTGGACATGACGCTTCCGAAGCATTCTTTTGTGTTTTTGAAAAAAGAGAAAGTTTGCGAGGGCTTTGGGGTGCGATGTGTATATGCCGATACCTACTTGAAGCGGAATACCGATTCATTGAGAAAAGCAGTTGAGAATGATTTGTTTTCAATTGCTCCGAATGTCAGTCGGATTAACCAACTCTAAAGGTAGGTTGATATGGCGCAAAACTATCAGTATTATGTGGAAGGTGAGACTGAAGAGAAAATAATCCAGGTCCTGAAAACTGACTTGCAGATAATCATTCCTGGAAAAGTCAAGAAATTCAATGTAGTTGAAGAGCTGTTCTCTCCGTCTCATCTGACACCATTGAAACGTGGAACTGTCGCGATTCTAGTTTTTGATACAGATACCGACGATTCTTCAATCGTACAAAGAAACATCAAGTTCCTTAACGGAAAATCAGCAATAAAGAGTGTGTTTTGTATCCCGCAAGTTAAAAACCTTGAAGAAGAGTTGATTCGTTGTTGCAACATAAGAAAAATAAAAGAATTACTTTCCAGTAAAGCAGATAGAGATTTCAAAAAAGATGTATGCAACTGCAATGGATTGATGTCTTCTTTACTGAAACACGAGTTTGATATCAATAAATTCTGGTCGGGGGTGAGGACAAAAAGTTGGACTTTTCTACGATATTAACCCAAGATTCCTACGATATTCCATAGGGCTTCTGCCACCCAACGACATTTTAATTCTCTCTTCATTGTACCAACAGATATAATCATCAAGCTGTGCACAGAATTCCTCAATCGATACCTCAAACCATGAACGGATATAGAACATCTCATTCTTCAATCGGCCAAAGAAACCTTCGCATGCCGAATTGTCTGGAGAGCAGCCTTTCTTCGACATCGACCGTACCAATCCGGCATTATCCATTCTCTCGATCCAGCCGGGCCAACGGTAATGGGCTCCACGATCGGTGTGTACCAGTGGGCACTCACCGTCTTTCAATGTACCCACGGCCTTATCCAGCATCGAGTTCACCATCTCCGCATTGGGGCTCGGTCCCCGGGTCCAGGAGGTGACGTAGCCGTCGAAGCAGTCAACGATAGGAGAGAGATATACTTTCCCAGCGGGAATGCTGAATTCCGTGATGTCGCTCAGCCATTTCTCGTTGGGATTCTCGGCATGGAAATCACGTTGGAGCAGATTCGTGACCCCGGCATCTATCTCGCCCATGTACGAACTGTATTTCTTCCTCTTTGAAACGCCTGCGTCCAATCGCTCCTCATGCATCAGACGCAAGACAACCTTTTCGGAGAGGACCTGTCCGCCCGCTGTCAGAATTACGTGTAGGCGACGATAGCCATAGCAACTCCTGGCTTGCTCAAATACAGTCCTCAAGCGTTCCCTTACCGAGGCATACTTATCTTTTTGCATGGCGTTTCTTTGATAGAAGAAACTGCTCTTTGCCATGTGTACAGAAGCCAGTAGATGCTTTAGGCGGTATCTTCTGGCAAGGGCATCGACCAACACGGCCTTTTCTCTGTTCGACAGGTTTTCAATGTCGATGCCCTTCCTTTTTTTTAGCAAGGATGCAGCTTTCTCCAGAATGTCTTTTTCCATCTGGAGTTGGCAAACTTGTCTTTGCAGCCTGTCCCGCTCTTCTCTCAGGATCTCGCATTCTTCCCTGAGTTCAGCATCTCGTCCGGGTTTATCCTTGTCCGGTTCCCCTGGTTTTGTCTTGCCCATCGTTGCCCTCTCTTCTTTTGCGAACAACTGACGCTTCCATTGTGAAACGGCACTCCTGGTCACTCCGATCTCCGTTTCCAGTTCTCTTGCAGTTTTCTCCCCTGAGGCAACCGAGATTACCGCGTCTATCTTCTGCTCGTCTGTATACTGTACAACAGACTTTCCCCTTTTCACAGGATGGCAAGAGACAGGAAGATACTCATGTACCCATTCCCCCAGGATTGCGCGACTTGGATAGCCCAGCATCCTCACGGTCCTGGCGAGGCTTCTCCCATATTCCTTGTAATAGGTAACAGCAGCATTTTTCTGCTTCTCGGTATATCGTTGTTTGCTTGCTTTTGGTAAATCTCCATACACTTTGAATTCTCGATACCATTTAGTAAGCGACTTCCTGTCTGGATATCCTAATTCACGTATTACTGCACTGATGCTTTTGCCATACTTCATGTACAAGAATACCGCTTTCTTTCGTTCTTCATATGAATACATTCCCTGCTCCTTCGAAAGTCCAAGAAAATGTCTTCACCCCCAATTGGGGAGTTATAGAATATCAAAAGCAAACATCGCGGTATACGAGATCCTGCCCGGGGAGAATGGGGAATGCGTCTGCCAGGGACTGCTGGATTTCTTCCTGTTCATCGGCGGGGTACCCTGCCTCATCGTCTTTGACAATGCCACGGGGATAGCGAAGCGCTTCGCCAACATCGTGCAGCAATCGGAGCTCTTCACCAGGTTCAGGCTTCATTACGGTTTCATGGCCCGGTTTGCCAATATCCGTGCCGGCTGGGAAAAAGGGAACGTGGAGAACCGGGTGGGCACGTTGAGGAGGAATCTTTTGGTTCCTCCCCTGCAACTTTCCTATCCGTTGCAGGACTTCAACAGGGATGTGATGATCCCCGAATCCTTTGCCTTCCGTGCCGCAGAACCACACTATGAGAAGGGGAAGACCGGCGAGGAGCTGTTCATCCAGGACAGGAAGGCCCTGTTGCCGTTGCATTCCAGCCCCTTCCATGTGGCAAGGATCGATACGATGAGGACAGACGGGGCCGGATGCCTCTGCCTGGATGCAGGGCATACCTATGTCCTGGGCCCGGGGCATTCGCTTGAATCGGTCCTGGTCTCCAAGGGGGCATGGGAAATTTCCGTACATACCGGTACAGGGGCGTTCATAAAGACCTTTCCCCGTGCCTATGGCAGCGACCCCACCACCACCTATGACATCGAGGCCATGCTGGGGGCGAGCATCTACAAGCCGAACGCCTGGATGAACAGCCCCGTGAGGGAGGCGATGGAGGATGGGGGATTCAGGCAATACCTTGACCGGACTGACAATGCAGGACGCAGGCGAGGCCTGTACATGCTCAGTGAGTGTGCCGACCGTTTTGGGTTCGGCTTGGCCTCCGTTGCGGCGAACAGGCTATGCAAGGAGGGGAAAATCCCTGCCAAGGAGGACCTGCTTGTCCTTTGCAACCGTATGGCAACCTTTCCCCTCGAGGCAAGCGACAATCCCACCAACGTAAACCTCGGCGTGTATGATGCATTGCTCAGGTCGGTAAGGGAGGCGGCGGTATGAGGACGAAACAGGCAAGACAGGAGCTGTCCACCGTTGCGCTTACCACCCGGATGAGGAAATTCTTCTTTTCCCGGGAAAGCATCCAAGAAGCACTGGAAACAGGTACGCCGAAACAATTGGAGTACCTCGACGGGCTCCTGGGTTCCGAACTGGGACGCAGGGCCGAGACCCGCAAGATACGGATGGTCAAGCATGCGGGTTTCCCTAGCATAAAGCACATGGATGACTATGATTTTTCCAATGTGAGGTTCCCCGCCCTGATGGGCAAGGAGGAGGTGCTGTCCCTTGATTTCATCAAGCAACGACGCACCCTGATCTTCTATGGCATCTGCGGCAGCGGCAAGACCATGCTTTCCATAGCATTGGGCATCATGGCATGCAACCAGGGGTATAGCGTAAGGTTCATGACCATGAACCAGCTGGTTGCACGGTTGGCGAGAGCCCGTTCCGAGGGCCTGCTGGAACGGACCCTGTCCGAACTGAAGAAGCTTGACATGCTTATCATTGATGAATGGGGGTACTGCCAGATAGGCAGGGAGGATGCCCAGCTCCTGTTCAGGGTGATAGCCGACAGCTATGAAACCAAGTCGTTGATAGTGACCACCAATCTTCCCTTCAGTGAATGGGGAAAACTCATGACCGATGAGCAACTGGCAACAGCAATCATTGACAGGTTGGTCCATTACGGCCATCTGATAGATATGGGAACCAAGGACTGGAGATTGGAGCACTCTCTTATGAGAGACCAGGTGGTAACGATTACGAAAGGAAAGGAGAGCCAAAAAGTGTAGAAAAATTCTAGTTTTCAGGGACGACCCAAATAGGGAAATTCTGATACCATTTTATCCTTTTTCGCTAGACTTAACACAATTTGGGGATGGTCAGATACATCGTGCCCATCCTGGTATCGAATCGTCGGACACGACTTCCACTGAGGTGTGTAGTACGCTCTGCACTGTGTTTGCCTTTCTGTGCTCCCACTTTGTTGGCTACCTCGATCTCCATGAACTTTTCGGTGATCCACTGCAACATGCACAGCATCGGATCCTCTTCCGTGATGAACGACAGTAGCTTTTTCTCCAGCTCTTTGGTACTATTTGAGTCGGTCATGAGTTGTTTTCCCTCCTAGTGTGGTTTGGTTACTTACTAGTATGGGTCTTCTCATGACCATTTTCAATCTACTCTTAAATTGCGAACTTCAGTATACGTTATCAACCAATTGGAGTGTTGGTGGAATTTCTGTAAAAAAGATATCTCTGAAAATTAACGGAATGGGAAGGCGAAGCTGGTTTCACTTCGCTACTCCCCATGATTTACTGATGGATTTTGTTTTTATAACATAAAATTAATTTATTACTCTATTAATAAAGGTAACTTCAAATAAAGAAAGTCTTTAGTTAATAACTTGTTAGGATAATTTTTATGTACACGTTTTAATAGATTGTAACATTCTGATTTCTCAATATAGCGAGCTGATGGAAATATGTTTTTTAGTTTTATTGTAAATTCGGTAAACGGTTCGGAAAATTGTATATGAGCTTCAATAGTGCGAAATATTTGCATTCCTGAATTCTGTGAATATTCGCTATTATTGAAAAATACTTTTAATTCAATCAATAAAGTTTCAAAATCAGTTGAATTCTTTGCTAATCCAATTTTTATTAGTAAGATATCCAATTCAGACTTATAAGCAATATCTAGTGATTTAGTCGGTAATAATTTCTTTTTTAAAATTTCTATTTCACATCCGAGCATAGAAAGTGTGCCTATAAAACTTAAGAGTCCAATTTTGGATGGCTGCTGGATATATGCAATTTGAAATTTCTCACACCATTCAGCAAAATATGAGCTCCTGTCTTCATTCAACAGACTCCATAATGACCTTTCAATTGATAAACTCCATTTTCCCAATTGATCAAAGAAATCAATCCAATTCTCAAAATCTACAGGGGGCTTGTTTTGTACCCAATCGACTAAATCGATAGTTTTAGAAAAATTGTTATTATTTCTGTTTAATTCTAAATATTGTTGTGGAGTTAGAATAGAATACAATAAATCTGAATATTTACATGCCTGAATAATCCACCAAATTGTAGATTCCTGTTCAAGAGTTCCAACCTTAATTTGTTCTAATAATAATTGGATTTGATTTAATTCATATCTCTTTACCGTAATTGTACTGTAAGCATAATGAAGAAAACAGTAATCCCAAAAGTCTTGTAATGACCATTTAGTGAAATCCCTTTTATCAAGTAAATCTTCAATAGTTAAGCCTTCTTTTATCCAGTTATCTTCGAAAGTTACCAAATTTAAAGATTGGTCAAAACTTGATAGGAATTGGTATAATGCATTGAGGTCTGTGTGGTCATTAATGAAGGATAGGCTGAAATACAAAGGCCAAGGAAGTGAAAGTTTCCGGGATACCTGTAAAGTTTTCAAGAGATTTTTAGCTGAAAAGTCCTTTAATAAGTTCAGTAGTTCCCCAAGTGTTGGGTTATCTACAAATTTTAATAACATAAGATATGGCAACCACTCAATATTTTTCTCTGTTAATGCAGATAAATTACCGTCTAATCCATCTTGCTCTATAGTAGTTAAGCCGAGACTGTATCCGTCAATAGGTGAGTCATTTTTATTAATTCTTACATGTATAGAATGCCTATGAGTTATCCAGAGGTTGTATGCAAATTTGAAAATAAAGGGATCCCGATTTTTACTTCTTCCCCTAAATTGATAAAACTTATACCTGCTATCAGTTAGATCTGTCGGTGAAAGAAGATTTAGAATTTGTTCAAATTTTGTACTATCAATATATTCTATAGAATTGGATAATAACCATGCAATTACAACAATTTGATCGTGCTGTTTTGGCAGCATCGTATGAATTAATTCCTCAAAACATTCCTCATTACTTAACTTGAATATTAGGTTCCATGCACCTAGATTTGAATATATATCCGACTGCCCAAGATGGAGCTGAAAATAATTTGCATATATTTCTTTAAAACGTGCTTTATAAATACTAGCCAATTTTTGCTCATTAGAAGGTCCAATCTGGTGTTTGTCAAATGTTGGATATTCAAGTAATTCCAATCCTATTATAATTAATTGTTTTTGAATGTTTATGTTAATTGATGCAGCACCGCTTAAAAGAATTTCGATTGCAATTTCTGACCCACGGTTGATTTCGTTATACAAATTTTTTTTCGAATTATTTAAATCGAAACAAATAGAAGGGATAGAATCTTGGTATCCTTGCAAATGAGTATCTGAGAAGCATTTTGTTATCATGATTAACACAACATTATCCCAGTAGGGATTTATTGCAATTCTCTTTAATCTATTCTTAAATAAATCTAGGTCTGGTACAGATAATAAACATTCAGCGGCCATATATTCTTGTAGTGAGCGAACATCAAAAGATAAAATATTTTCCGTTTTGCAGGTAAGAAATACTAGGCGGAATTGCGCTGCTTCAACGATACAATCGACTAATTCACTCAATTCATCGCCTTCAATTCCATAATTTGTCAGATATTTCCTCACTAATTCAGCAAAAGATGTTAACGAGTAACCTATGGAATTCTCTCCAGAAAATTCTCCCTTGTACTGAAGCCAAAATCCAACCTCAAAATGGAGTTTGTCAATTATTGTTTTATAACTAGTGAGTACCGTATTATAGGTTGAAACTGCTTTCTGTTGTTCACGATCATAAATTGTTCGGTAATAACTATCGAATAATTGCCATCGATTTTCCCCTGGGTCACCCTTTGCGGAAGCGATTATTGCCATAAAAGAAACTTGTAGGGGGCTTTCCATTAATTGAGCTGTCAGGGGTCTCTTTAAACTCAATTTAAGTGCATCCGTTAATTCGGCTGCTCTCTGATCATCTTCAGAAAATTTCACCTTTGCAAATTTTTTTATATAATCCATTGCTCGATTTTGGGATAAAGGCAAAATATATTTACACGCTACAGGCCAATTTTTAAATTCTCCTGAGTAACCCTGTAATCTTGAAGTAGCAATTATAAAAACGTCTGATGTTGGGATGGTTCTAGCGGTTGCTAGAAAGTCGTTTAACATAGTTAAGATATTACTTCTGTATTTTATAGGTACTTCATCTAAACCATCGAAAATTAGTAAAAGTGGCATAACTGATATAAAATTTTCAATTTTTTGAATTTTGGTAGTATTTAGATTTAATATTTTTTCCAAGAGATATATATCAAAACTGAAATCTAATTTCTTATTTTGAGAGGATTCAAGGGCTTTTGCTAATCGATTCAAGTCAATTTTAAAGGGATACCTAGGCCTGGCTGGCCAAGGAAAATCATTATTGAGGCATGCCTTTTTTGTATTTGAAATAATCTGTCTGGTTGGTAGCAAGTAGCTAGATTGATCTGAACGCCTATCAAGAATAGCAGCTCTATTGATCTGTACCAGAAACTGACATAGTGTTGATTTCCCAGAGCCCGGACCACCCAATAGAACATAGCCTGCTGTAAGATCATTAGTCTGTTCTAGTTCAAAGATCGTTTTTGGATCTAATTTTCTAGATGATACATGCAGTAATTCAAATAATATACCATGTGGTAATTTCCCTTCAGGATTTCGTTCCTCTTCGGGTGCTTTTAAATCTGCTTTTTCAGAGGCTCTCAAATCGAAAAATAGATTTGCTATTGAGAGTCTTTCATCAGTTCTATCTCCAGCCTGTTCAAGACGTGGTTGTGAGTCAGTTCTCAATTTACGTTCAATATCTATATACAGATCATTGGTTACTTCAGCCTCTTGAGATGTAATTTGTTTTAACAGAGGCTCTAATATATCACCAGAAGTTAAGAACGAAAAGAAATATTTACGTATTGAATCATACTGAGGAATATAAGCAATCAGTTCATTGTAATCCCAAATTGCAAATCCCTGTAAATTTAAAATTTCTTTATATTGATTTAATAATTCTACACACTTATCTTTTCCGCCAGTCTGGCTAACTGACGAAAGAGAGACATTGGTTACGAAGATATAATATTGTGGTTTAGGATTTCTTTTTTTGCTTTCATTGAAAGCTATTAATTCACTCTCTAATTGTTTTTTTGCCCATTCTTGGTCTATAGCATTGCTTTCATTACTTTCTTTGAATTTTGCTTGTATAACACCGTATCCATCCCATTGCTCACTTGATGGAAATGGAAAATCTAATTTTCCAGAGAATGTAGCTTCTCTACCCCCATCTGGGCCATTCCCAAAAGCCATTACCCCTGGACCTAAAATAGCTATGGCTAATGCCCGAACAAATTGCTCAAATGATTCAGCAGAAAACCCAGATAGAGTGAAATCTCCCATTTTATTTCCTTGTTTTATTTCGTGTAATTATCGAGAAAAATTATCTCGCCCTGTATGTCAATTGATTTGCAGGTTCCTGTGAAAAATCAAGTAGCGATGCCCTAGCATAAATTGCCGCATCTGTTCTTCCAAGCTTCAACGTGATAAATCTGGTGGGAGTTTTTCCCCTTGCTAATCCTTGCAATGTCTGAAGCATCAGCAGAAGTCCATTGTTTTTGTCTGTTGTCTACCATTTCAAAAACCTCTATTGGTTTTAACTATAAGCCTATCGAGCTAGTATCGCAATTAAAACTGTAGCTAATTGTGAGTATCCCCGGTTGTAATATGAAGAGACAGTAAAGCTAAGGGTTTGGGAGAAGAGCCCAAACCTTGGGAAATACTCTTTTCTAGAGCTTGAGAGGAGCTCAAAAGATAATAAATAGGTCCATGTAAAATCTCTGCTATGATTGAGTTACCACAACCTAATCAAGGAGAGCATGCATGGACACCTGCAATGATAGTAGAAGGACAAGGAAAAAACCATATCTGAAACATGAGGAGAGGTTTACTATCCAGAAGTTGCTGCAGAAAAAAACGACTGTCAGCAAAATCGCTGAAATCTTGGGACGCTGTGAAAGGACCATCTATCGCGAAAAGAAAAGGGGATCCGTCCGGTATCTAAAGTCCGACCTGACTGAAGCTTTGGAATACAATGCGGATTTTGCCCAGGACCGTGCCTATGAGAACGGAACCGCCAAGGGGCCTGCGGAAAAGATCGGCGGCAACAGCAAGCAGCTCATGTTCATGGCAGACATGCTCAAGGGGAACAAATGGTCCCCTGACACCCTCATCATGCATCTCGACGGGCATGGCTGGCCTGGCTTCTGTACCCACCTGTGCACCAAGACGCTGTACAGCTACATCTACCAAGGCTATCTGGATGACTATGCCTTCACCATCAAGGACTTGCCCGCCAAGGGATTGCGGCATGTGTCTATGATAATCTAAATATAGACCACATGATCGTTTGAAAGTTTACCAGTCGATAAGCAGATAGTTTACCAAAAGATAAGGATGGGAGAGGCACTTGTTGTTGCTCCTTCATCCGCTTACCCTCTTGAATAACAAAACAAATTCAGGAGGGAACCATGTCCAGGGAATTGAGTCTCCCGTTGTTCTTTTGGGCCAGCTGGTCCTTTTTCCGCAAGGTCTTGCGGTCTGCGATGACTATGTAGCGGCTTCCCTTGTAGAGCTGGTAGCCTTGGCGGTCCCCTGACTCCTCCAGCTCCCGCTGTTTCCTTCGCCGCATGGCGGTCAGCACCGTGTCGTTGTACAGCTTGACCAGGTGGAAGACATCGTAGACCACCGCTATCCAGGGACCTCGCTCGACGAAGGCACTGTCGTACTGGGCGTTCATGTCCATGGCAACCGCCTCCACGTGTTCCATCCAGTCCTTTCTCATATACTCCATGAAGTTATACACCTGCTCCTTCTTCTTTCCTTCTTGGCACCACAGGATGTCGCCGCTGTCAAGGTCGATGACCACCGTCGCGTAGCGATGCCCCCTGTGCAGGAGAAACTCGTCTATCGCTATATGCTTGCTGTAGGAGGTCGGCCGCCTGTTCTCGAACCATCGCCTGAGACGCGACTTGTCTATGTCCTTGACGATCGAGGGGTGTATGCAGAACTCCAGCGACACCGACTTGAGGGTATGCCCCTGGGCGAACGGCTTCGCCCGACTCGCAAAAGATGGCCGCGGGACTGCAGGGGGACATGCCTCAGGGTAGTCTCATGGTCCTGGTGGATGTCCATCGGGCCACCGCAGTGTGGACAAACCCTTGGTGGTTCCCCACTGACAACCCCGCGGGTAAGGGTCAGTCTTTCACCAGTGCTGGAAAGTACGAGGGAGGGATCGACGGTAACATCGAAGCTTGCTAGGCCATGGGCGAATGTGATAGTGTCATGCATGGGGACGGCTTTTTCCTCTTTGTTGGAGTGCGGTAACTACAACGTAAGGAATGCCGTCCCTTTTTGCAACCCAAGGCTTTTCTTTTATCTATATTCGTTCAGCATCCCACAAGAAAATGATTTGAGCCATCTTATTGAGTACACAACTGAGTACAGTACTCAAGTCTGGTCGAGAAATTGAAGGGATAATTTTGACAAAAAGAAAGGCAAACCCCTCTGCAATTTCTTGCTTTCAAAGGTTTGCCGTAAGTGCCCAGGAAAAGACTCGAACTTTCACAGGTGTGACCCCGCTAGGACCTGAACCTAGTGCGTCTACCAATTCCGCCACCTGGGCGCAGGACCAACTATAGAATAATCTTTAGGAGTATGTCAACAGCCAATAGGGGAGAGCAGGATGACTGTCTGGGCAATGATCGCATCGCCTTTTCCGACTTCATTGAGCATGCCCTCAGCAGTTTTTGCCTTGACTGAGATCTGGTCGAGGTTCAATTCCAGGACCTTGGCAAGATTTGCTCGTATCGTGTCAATGAAAGGCCTGAGCTTGGGTTGTTGAAGAATGATGGTGCAATCGAGATTCTCGATGGTATAGGCCTTGAGTTCTTCTTCCTTGACCTGTCTGAGCAACCGAAGGCTGTCTGCATCTTTATAGAGTGGATCGTTGTCAGGGAAGTGGGAACCGATGTCCCCTTGGGCCAAAGCCCCCAGGATGGCATCGATAATGGCATGGACAAGGACATCGCCGTCACTGTGCCCAGCTTCACCTTTGTCATGGGGAATGATGCATCCCCCAAGAATCAAGTTCCTGCCTGCAACCAGTGAATGTATATCCCACCCTGTCCCTATCCTCATGTTGTTGCCTGTTCCTTCTTTACGCTTTCCATTGCCATATGCAGGGCTTTGGCTGCCTCAGCACTGCGTCTACCTTGTTCAAGGTCCTCCAGGTATTGGGCAATCTGTTGCTCAGCATCAGGAATATCTTCCAGATAGGTAATTTTCTTGTTATCGCGTTCGCCTTCACATATTCCCACGCATTGCCCGAAATCAGAAAAAATCTCTGTATCATCTACATACACTTTCTCATTTACCTTAGCTGCCTGGTGTGCCTGGAAAATCTCGGGAAAATGGAATAT
The DNA here is from genome assembly GCF_963676625.2 of uncultured Sphaerochaeta sp. GTDB lineage: Bacteria > Spirochaetota > Spirochaetia > Sphaerochaetales > Sphaerochaetaceae > Sphaerochaeta. The sequence continues at coordinate 195,909 of NZ_CAXXYB010000004.1, read as the reverse complement.
CTGAGGCGTCTGGACCGCAACGGTCCTGCGTCTGTCAATATGACCGGACAGAACTCCGTTTTCATCAACTGTCTTCAAGGCATCGGTCGGAGGCAAAGCAGGAACAGCCCCTTTGAAGACTGTTGCCGTAGCCAAGGTCCGAATGATCAAGGAGGGGGATACGAAACAACGAGCTCCATCATGGATGGCGACGTATTCGATGGGCAAGGTCATGTCATGGATTATTTTCAATGCATTGTATACGGAAGCCTGACGATTCTCGCCTCCGTGGGCAATGATCACAGGAATGATATTCTGTTCGAAAATATCCTCTAGAGCTACGGCACACTGATCTTCCATGCCTTTCGGGCACGTTACTACAATAGCCTGGCAATTGGGAATCTGGAGAAAAGGAACAACGGAACGATAGAGGACCGTATGGCCATCTATCGTTAGATATTCCTTTTTTACACTTGCATTCTTTGTTTTGTTAAAACGATCGCTGTGTCCAGCGGCAGTTACTATGACAGCATGTGAAGGGAACCCCATCCTATTTCTCCAGTTTGGAGAAAACCAGCATTTCGATTTCCTTCTTGTCCTTGTCCAACGAAAATGCAGTTTCGTCAATCAAGAGCCTAAGAGCATTGTCGTAGAGCTTTCTTTCCTGGACAGGGAGTTCTTTTATTTTGCTCCGGTGATAAAGGGCCTGTACTACCTTGGCAATCGATGCAATTGAACCTTGCTTGAGCAAGTCCACATTCATCTGATAGCGCGCTTTCCAATCCACGGGCATTGGTTCGTATCTACTGGAAATGGAGTCAATGGCCGCTTGCGCTTCCGGTTGCTCCACGATACCCCTGATACCCAACTCTTCTGATTTCTCTACAGGAATCATCACAGTCATATCGGAAATATCCAGATAAATTACATAATAAAGGGTCTTTGCACCTCTGAAAATGCGTTCCTCTATACGTTTGATTATACCAACTCCCTGAAGAGGGTAAACCACATGGTCTCCGACCGTGAATTGAACATTATTCGGCACTGAATTCATAGCGCCATTATATCTTATTTTTTGACTAAAAACAAGCAATGACAAATTATTTGCCAATAGCCATAAACAAGTTAAATACAGTATAGTGACAAACATGGAACATCTTCAAAGACGCTGCGGAGTGTTGATGCACCCCACCTCTCTTCCTTCGGAATATGGTATTGGAAGTCTTGGCGAGGAAGCTATGGCTTTTGTAGACCTATTAAAACGTGCAAAGGTAACACTTTGGCAGATTCTTCCTCTCGGCCCGACCGGCTATGGGGACTCTCCGTATGCTGCCCGTTCAACTTTTGCCGGGAATGAATTGCTCATTGATGTAAAACTTCTAGTCTATGACGGTTTCCTGGAAATCGAGGACATACTTACTCATCCGGTTTTCCCTAAGAAACGGATTGATTATGAACTGGTTCGTTCTTTCAAGGAACCTCTGCTGAAAAAAGCGGCCGATGCCTTTCTCGTGATGCCTAAAAATGAACAGAAAGAATCCTATGAAACCTTCTGCCAGGAAAATAACTGGTGGCTTGAAGATTATGGCCTCTACCAAGTCCTCTGCTCTGTGTATAACGACTCCCGTTGGAATAGCATGTGGCCCAAGGAGCTGGGACTACGTAACCCGTCTGCATTGAAAACAGCCAGGGAAACCTATGCGAACGAGATAGAACAGGTCAAGGTACAGCAATATTTCTTTTTCAAGCAATACAAAGCCGTCAAAACCTATGCAAATGCAAATGGAATCGAGATCATAGGGGATATTCCCATTTTTGTGGCCCCCGATAGCGTTGATGCCTGGGCAAATACCCGACTGCTGAAGATGGACAAGAACGGGAGGCAGACCGCCTCCAGTGGTGTTCCCCCTGACGCTTTTTCCACTGAAGGCCAACTATGGGGAAACCCGGTCTATAACTGGCCAGAACATGAGAAAGAACATTTTGCCTGGTGGATAAGAAGAATACAGGAAACCCTCAAACTCTGCGATATTGTGCGGATAGACCATTTTCGTGGCTTCTCTGCCTATTGGGAAGTTCCTCTGGGGGAGACGACGGCGATCAAGGGAAAATGGGTCCCCGCACCCGGTATGAAACTTCTCTCAGCTCTCAGGCAAGCCTTGGGTGACAGTATTCCCCTCATTGCAGAGGATCTGGGTGTCATAACCGAGGACGTCGAAAAACTGAGAGACGAAAACAACCTTCCGGGGATGAAAATCCTCCAATTTGCCTTTTCTTCGGAGAATGGCAAGCTTGATGCTACCAATGCCTATCTGCCTCATAATTGTCAGTATAACAGTGTCATCTATACAGGTACCCACGACAACAATACTACCGTGGGTTGGTATACTGAGCTGGGCGCGGAAACGAAAGACAAGGTCAGACGTTATCTTGAGGCTCCCGATGACCAGGTTATCTGGCAGATGCTTCGGGTCATGCTGATGAGTGCAAGCAAATATGCGATTCTTCCTATACAGGACCTGCTCGGCTTGGGCAGCGAAGGACGCATGAATGTTCCTTCCACCTGCGGTAAGGGGAATTGGAGCTGGCAACTTCAGTCGTTGGACTTGGATGTCTGGAGAGTCGACAGACTCCGAGGTATGATCGAAATCTATGGCAGGGAAGGGCTTTAGAGCTCTCCTGCCAAAAAATTCAACAATTCTTGCATCCTGGGTTCGGTTTCGTTTTCTGCCAAGGCCCTGAGAGCTTCCTTTCCGTACAGAATACCTTCCAGTTTTCTTTCTATCTGGGGAACCAAGGTTGTATCGAGGCAATCAGAATAGACCCTTGCTGCCTGGATGGTTCCTTGTTTGACCTCCAGATGCAAGGTAGCCTCTCCCCAGGAAAAGCGATTGGATAGGGAATGAGTGAAAGGAGGCGTCTTTTCCAATATGGTCTCCCTATTTCCGAAAAGCTGATAATTATCCTGGGCCTGGGCAAAATGCAAAAAGTCAATTTCGGTTATCGGAGTTGTACCATATACCTTGCAAAACGCTGAAATAAAAGCATCCTGGACTTCTTGCATCGTAATTTCCGGATAAGCCTGTTGCAGATTGCCTACTCTGGAAGCAACTGATTTTACTGCTTTGGAGGTAAGCTTTGAGTTGCTGGGGGTAAGATAGTTGCCCATCACCGATAAATCGCTTTTTATCAACAAGGTCCCATGATGGCAAAACTTGTCTTTGGTAGTCTGGAAGGCATTGCCGGAAATTTTTTTTCCATCCAGGACAATGTCATTTCTTCCTGAGAGTTCTCCCTTTAAGCCAAGGGATGCAAGTGCATCCAAGACAATGCGGAAATTATCTTCCTTGGTTGCCTCGTCTTTTTTTCCTACGAATGTGAAGCAAAGATTCCCTTGGTCATGGTACACAGCCCCGCCACCGCTCTGGCGTCTGACCAATTGTACCTGGTTGCGCTCCATGGCTTCGAGATTGCATTCTGAAAAAGGGTTTTGGTATCGGCCAAGGACAATACACGGGTCGTTGACCCAAAGATAGAGGATATGGTCATGATCTTGGCCCAGCAGATAGGCCTCACCAGCCAAATTGGCAGCACAGTTATGAGTTGTTGCAATATAGATGACATTGTCCATGTCCTTTACTCTAGTCCCTTGTTTTTCCCTATGCTATACTTTTGCCCATGAATATCATCCTTTTTGACGAACTTTTTTCCGAAAACTTTCTCCCTTTTTCAGATTATAGGGGTGAACATATCAAGAAAATTCTCCATCTGGGCCTAGGGGATAGCTTCCAGGTCGGTATCATCAACAAGCACAAGGGAACTGCCACCATAACGGCAATGGACAAGACAGGAATTCAGTTCAGCTTTGTCGAAAACTCCACGGAAGGTCCCGGTCTCTATCCGGTAACCTTGCTTGTAGCGCAAGTGCGTCCCATATGCATGAAGAGGATCCTCAGGGAAGCAGTAAGCCTCGGCGTGGAGCGGATCATTCTTACCGGTTCTGATACAACCGAAAAATCCTACCAGGATGCAAATCTGTATACTTCAGGGGAATATAAATCCGTTCTTGTCGACGGGGCAATGCAAAGTGGGGAAACAGGGATTTGTGAAGTGCTTTTTGCCCGTTCCCTGGACTGCAGTATGCAGCTTCTGCAGGAAAATACTAAGCGAATATTCTTGGATAATATTCTTGAAGGGAAGCCACTCTCAAGTCTGGAACTTTCCTCAAATTTCCCAGTAGTCCTTGCAATAGGACCTGAAAGGGGTTTCAGTGACCGCGAACGGAAGGTGATGTTATCCTCAGGTTTCATACCTGCCTCCCTTGGTTCGAGGATACTTCGTACCGAGACTGCCTGTTCAGCAGGCTTGGCGGTACTGCTCGGGAGAATGCGGCTGTTGTAAAACCCCGCCTTTTTTAGCATAATGCGATAGATTCAAGTAAGGAGAAAACGTATGGCCCATTGCATCGTGAACGCAGCAGAGGAACTATTGGACAAGGAATTTCCTGTCCTTGATCATGGATTTGTCCGATTGGTCGATTATCTGGGAAGTGATGAACGTATTGTCCAGAGTGCCAGGGTCTCATATGGCAGTGGAACAAAATCCTATCGACAGGACAAGGGCCTGATAACTTACTTGCTTCGCAATGACCATACTTCCCCGTTTGAGCAAGTCAATTTTACGTTTCACCTGAGAATGCCCATTTTTGTCGCCAGGCAGTGGATACGCCATAGGACGGGAAGGGTCAATGAGATAAGCGGAAGATACAGTGTCATGACCGACGACTGCTATCGCCCAGACAAAGAACACATCAACTTACAGAGTGATGACAACAAGCAAGGACGCTGTCTTGAGTGTGTCGATGACGCCCTGGCAAACCAGGTGCTCGCCATTCTCGAGGAAGACCAGAAGAGAAGCTATGAGAATTATACGAAATTGCTCGATCTGGGAATTGCCCGGGAATTGTCACGTATCGACCTTCCCTTGAGCCTCTACACAGAATGGTATTGGCAAATGGATTTGCATAATCTTTTCCATTTTCTGCAATTGAGGCTTGATGAACATGCCCAGTACGAGATTCGTGCCTATGCCCAGGTCATCCTTGAAATGGTGAGAGCCGTGTGCCCGATTGCAACGGAAGCCTTTGACGAATATAAAGTAGGATGTACTGCCTTCAGTGCCAGCGAGATGGTTGCGCTCAAATCAATGCTTTCTGGTCTGGACAACCCTCTTACCGGCAGGAACAAGGAACTTTTCGAAGCTAAGCTGAAATAACGGCCTTTTGGTCTCTTTTTTGAGCCTTTAGTTTCTTCTTGAACTCTTTCTTCGTGAGCGGCTTGGGTGGCAACACCGGCCGTTCCATCAAGGAAGCTGGATTATTGAGTAAATCCTGCATGAGATTGATGGATTTCGTAAAGTAAAAACCATCGGTTATTCGTTCATCGACAGTAAACCCTACTTCCATTAAATCGGTGAAAATTGTCTTGTCCTCGACCTTCTTGCGAGTTCTGCGCATGATTCCCATGGTTGCGAACAAACTGGTGGTACCCCATTCATACAAATGATGGTGGGGGCTTCCCCCTCCCAGTCCTATACTTCCCATATTGCTGATGAAAATAGTTGTATGAAGGCCATCGGCTTCCAGAAGGCCCTTCGGGGCCTTCCCATGATTATCAAGAACTCTCAAAAATGCCACGCAGAGCTTGATGAACCATTGGGGGAAATGAAGGAAAAACCTGATAAGATCATCCGTAGATGAGGAATTTGATGGTTTTCTCTGATCGATGATGGCCTGGTTGATGATCTCGGAAAATTCAGGAAGAATCATATCCTCCTTGAAATAGAGAGGCATACTATGTTCAGGAGCATCATCGGTATAGTCTTCCTTGACGACAAAATTCACGGACAAATCATTTCTTTGCCAATATTTATTATTTGCCAAGAAGCGATTCAATTCCGGTCGTAATACAATGGTTCTCATTATAGCTGCAATGAATAGTTCAAAAACCCTATAATTCCTGCCATCAGGAGCTTTGTTATTCTTGATGAATTCCACTGCCTTCGTCAAATCCAGGATCATGGTTTGGAAAACCAGGGCTTCACTTCGTTTTCTCATGACAAAGGGAAAAACTTGTTTATAGGGTAGAATATCAAATACTCGTACGGCATCATTGCGTTTATTCATGGAGAGTCCTTATTTACCGGGAAAATCTGTATCAGTCTAGCGCCTTGCTATGTGTGGGGCAAGAGAAAAAGAACGAATTACGAGAAGAATCAAGCTGGGCAAGATGCATTCCCTGCTTTCCTGAAGCGATTGATTGAGCCTTGATAGGCTGTTTTCATGGCCTTTTCGAATATCCTGTCATTGGCATAACTATATTTGAAGGTAGGTTCCCAGAGCAAGGGATCTTCCATGCAGAGATAAAAGAAGGGGCTTCCTTTTTTCCAGGTTTCGGGAAAAAGGGAATAGACAAAGGAAAACATCTCTTGCTTGGTTGCAAGAGGGTAGGAATATTTTCCTGCGGCACTGGTCAGTTCCATGTCAAGGATTCTGCTCTGACGATGCTGTTCCCTCAATTGTTTCAATACGGCTTTTGTAAAGGTGAGGGTCCCGAGGGAGAACATTACCAACTCCTCCGGGGCAAAGGAATTTACGACCAAATCGACTACCTGCCTGTATTCATCCTGCCAACCCTCGAAATAGACCATGGGGTGAAGATGAAAACCTATGGGAATTTTTTTATCCGCTGCCTTTCGTGCAGTTTGTATTCGATTTGTAAGAGATGCTGTAAGGTGTTCCTCTTTTTCAATGATGGTCGGAGCATTCAAAGACCAGGTTGCAACAATATTTTTAGGTAAGGCTTGTCTTTCGATCCAATCCGAACGGTGACTTTTTGTTTTCAGCTCCAGGATGGTATCGGGATAACGGTTGGCAAGGATACAAAGCGCATCCAGGGTTCCGAAGTCATTTCCCCAAAGCAAGGAATCACTGGATTGCCCGGTTCCTATGTGCCAGGTATCAGCATCCAGTTCAATGGTTTCCATCCGTTCCTTCAAGTTGCCTACAACCTGTATCTGGTGGCTGTTATAAAAGGATTGTATTGAACAATAGGAGCATCCGAAGGCGCACTGCTGTACCGCATCCAGGGTCTTGAGATTGCAGCATCGAGTTTTTTCGCCTTCCACGGGACACGGGCAACGGCCCATGAGCTTGTCAGTGGAAACCAGGATGCTTTGATATTTATCAGGAAGTCTCGTTTCTGGAAAGAAGTCCTCGTAATTTGTAGGCTGCTGTCGTTCCTTGCCAATTTTATCCTGAAGATCTTTCATCAGGATCTTTGCTCTTCTGCTGCCTTGGGCTTTTGTCGCCCGCTTCTCGTCGATCCATTTTGAGAGAGGTCCTTTTTGCCATTGAAGGAGATCGGCTGCTATCTCTATAAGCAAGCGTTGTTCCTGAAAACTGAAGTGATAGGTCTGGTCTAGAATTTCCAGGTAGTTTTTTTCGGTTTCAGGCAGGGCTTTGAAGAGTGGGGTGTCCATGACGACAGTTTAACGATTCTCGATTGCCAAAACAAGGCTGTATAGGTATTCTTAGCAGTATGAAAAAGAAAGAGATGGCAACCTATGAGAGTGAAGCCGAAGTGGAAAGCTTTGGGAGCATTGTCATGGAAACAACTCCACCTTCAGACCAAGCCAAGGAATTACCCCATTCCAGTGGTGTCTATCTTATGCGTGACAAGGCCGATACGATTATTTATGTCGGCAAGGCCAAGGATTTACGTAAACGTGTTACCAGTTACTTCCTTGCCAACAGGAATGCAAAGACAGCGGCTTTGGTCAAAAAAATCGTTCGCATAGAACATATCATTACCGGAAATGAATACGAGGCTCTGGTACTTGAGAACAATCTTATCAAGAAGTATTCCCCCCATTATAATATTTCCCTCAAGGACGGCAAAAGTTATCCGATGATTCGTATCACGGCCGAACCCTTTCCCAAGGTGTTCAAGACTCGGAGAATCATCAATGATGGATCATCCTATTTTGGTCCCTTTCCCGATGCTGGCAAGCTTGAAATGTGCCTGGACCTGATCAAGAAAATCTTTCCGCTCAGGCGATGTGGCATCCCCTTGCGAAAAAGGGAAAAGCCTTGTCTTTATTATCATATAGGGCTTTGTTCGGGACCTTGCGCAGGGATGGTTTCCCAAGAGGAATACAATACAGCCATAATTGCGGTCAAGAATTTGTTGGAAGGGCATAATGAACAGCTGATCAAGGACCTCACGGTGCAGATGCAGGCGGCAAGCAAGGAGCTGAAATTTGAGGAGGCCGCTGGCAAACGTGATTTGCTCAATGCAATTCGGGTAATATCCACAGAACAGCAAGTCGAGGATTTTGTCCAAGAGAGCCGGGACTATGCTTCCATCGAAATGCGAGGTCCCCTTTGTACCATATCGCTCATGCAAATGAGGTCAGGCCGATTGATAGGCCGTGCCCTGTATCGGGCAGAGACTCTAGGCGACGAGACCGAGACTTTGTTGAACTTTCTCGTCCAATATTATGCAGATGGTCTTAAACTTCCCCAATTTTTGTATGTATCCCATGAAATCGATGTCGAGTTGATCAGGAGATATTTTGCAGAGCAACTGGGTGGCAAGCTTGATGTTTCGGTCCCTATCGATGGCAAGCATTACAGAATCTTGCGGATGGCCAGTGAAAATGCCTCCCGTGACGTAGAAAAGCGGCTTAAGGGTAGGGACAATACCCCTGCCTTGGAATTACTTGCCAGCGCCCTTGGCCTGGAAAATCCTCCTTCCTTGATCGAGGGCTTCGATATTGCCCAGTTATCCGGTAAATATACCGTGGCCTCGCTCATCTCCTTTCGTAACGGTAATCCTGACAAACCAAACTATCGAAGGTATAACATGAGGACCCTCGAAGGAAAGATTGACGACTATGAATCGATGAGGGAAGCTGTTGCCCGCCGATATACCAAGATACTCAACGAAAATCTTGAGAGGCCGGACCTTATACTCATTGATGGAGGCAAGGGACAAGTCAATGCCGTACGGGAAGTCCTGGATGACCTTTCCCTATTTGATATTCCTGTCATTGGATTGGCCAAGGATGTCGAGGAAATCGTCTTTGATGACGGCAGACCGGCTCTCTTGCTTCCAGAACAGAGCGAAGAGCTACGATTATTGATTGCTGTCAGGGATGAATGCCACCGGTTTGCCACCAATGCGAATCAGGCCATGAGAAGCCACGAGGCTTCCTTCAAGCTCTTGGAATCTGTAGAGGGAATAGGAAAGAAACGAAGCCAAGAGCTTATGAAGACGTTTGGAAGCATGGATGAAATGCTCAAGAAGACTGACAAGGAACTTGCAGATGAAGGAAATATCCCGCTAGTGGTTGCCCAGCGGTTGCTGAAAGCTCTTACGCTGTAGGAAAGGAGGCAAAGGGTATTCCCTTGGTTTGCTCGCCTTTCTTGACAATGATTTTGTAGAGCATTTGTTCCAGGACCAATTCCACCATGTCGTTTCCAGCTTCCTTGCTGGCCAGATCTGCATCGGCAAGGGTTGCAATGATATTCCTGCATTGCCGTATATCGTATGTTGCCAAGGCGATATGGTAGGTTGTCTTGTCTTTTGGGTTCCGAATCGAAGAAGCTTTGCCCAACACATTTGCGCTGCTGAAAGCCTCATATTCACTGGATCCTGAGGCTAGGGCCTCTTCAATGGACAAAAGTCTCCTGAATTGCCAGAGCAAGCCCGATACCAATAGGATTGGAGCCCCGCTGTCGCCACTTCCCAGGATGCTATGCAGGGTGTCGATGGCTTGTTTGAGCGTTCCCTTGGCAATTTCCGGAAAAAGGGTAAACGCATCTTCTTGTCTGCTATGGTGGATATAGGCTTCAACGTCATCTGCCCCTATGGCATTCTTTTTTTCACCGGATTGCCAGAATAAGGCAAGTTGCGTACATGTGGTCCTCAACTCCTGGGTATTGTTTTCAACCAAATCCAACAGCAAGTCAATGGCATCGGAGGTTATGGTCTGTCCATAACGACGGAAGAAATCCCGTACCCAATCGGCTTTCTGGTTATCAAATAATTCATAGAAAACCTTGGTGTTCTCACGGGAGACCGCTTTCATTATCTTAGGAGAAACAGAATTCTCGCTGGATATGATTATCAAAGTCGCCGAAGTACTGGGGTGGGCCAGATATTGGGCTAGGGAAGTTGCCAGGGAAGTACTCAGGTTTTCCGCCTGGCTGAGCAGAACCAGACGATAATCCGCAAATAGCGAATTGTTGTCCAGGGCTGCAAAGATTTCCCCATTCTCTGTTTCAAAGGGATAGAAACGATGCAATTCAGGTTCTGACCCGATTTGCTTTCTCAGTTCGTTTCGTATTTCCTTGAGTCGCAGTTCCTTTTCTCCCGTTTCCGGTCCGAGCAAGAGGTATGAAGCTTCTATCATGCGTAGTTTCTTATAATCAGGGAAAGCTTGCCGAACACCCTGCAGGATCGGGTGATGATCGGGCCCATGGAAGAGTTCGCAGGCCTCAATTCAATATTTCCGTTGGAAGGGTAGTACCCTTTGAGAGTTATTCCTTGTTCATCTTCACCTACCGAGGCTGCAACGATATCCCCGCTATCTGCTGTCTCGCATTTTTTGAGAACGGCAATATCACCATCAAAGATACCCTCCTCGATCATGCTGTCCCCTCTGACTTTCAAGGCAAAAAACGTCGAATGGGCGTTGTTGGGAAGCATGCTGGTTGGGAGATTCAGAAGATATTCCGTATTTTGTTCACTCATCAAGGGTAACCCTGCGGCGATGGTACCCATGACGGGGATATCGATCATTTCGGCCCTGGGAGAATAGTCCTCTCCGATAATTTCGATGGAACGGGAAATGCCATCGGTAGTCTTGATGACGTTTTTTGCTTCCAAGGCCTTGAGATGATCATGGGCGGCTTTTACGGAAAAACCGAAGTGTTCTGCTATATCCCTTACCGAAGGTGCATAATTGTTGTTTCGGATGAACTTGCTGATAAAGGAAGCTACTTCTTTTTGTCGATCCGTAAGTTCTCGCATGTATTACTCCTCAAATCTGTTCTTGAACAATGCCTGTATGGCATCGGCCAATTCTTCTTCGTCCGGACCCTCGCAAATCATGGTCAGCTTGCTTTGGTAGGTAGCCCCCAAGGTGATGATGCCCATAATGGATTTTCCATTGATCTTCATGGTCTCTTTTTCCAAAAATAATTCACTCTTGAATTTATTGGCTACCTTTACGATATTTGCTGCTGGCCTGGCATGGATGCCAGCACGGTTGCAGACAGTCAATTCCCTATCTACCATTAAAGTGTCTCCTCATTGATGTAATACATTTTTCTTGCTGACTCACTTTCCAACCATTTGAGCACACTTTGATCAAATTCCTTGGCAGAGTAATAGCCTAATTTCTTCAACCTCTCATTACGGGCGGCGGTTTCGATGATTACCGGAATATTCCTGCCTGGTTTTACCGGAATTACCACCATCGGGATGGATATGCCCAGATATGTATCATTGAGGCTGCTTTCCCCGACTCGATCATAGTTCTTGTCTGCTTCCCACTCTTCAAGATGCACGGCCAATTGGACCTGTTTACGATCCCTGATGGCCCCAACACCAAAGAGGTTGGCCAAATTTATGATCCCCAGCCCCCTGATTTCCATATGATGGGCAAGCAAGGGGTTTTCACCCATGCCAATAAGATAGTTGTCACTGATATTTCTCAGCCTGACCGTATCGTCGCTGATCAACCGATGACCACGTTCTATCAGTTCCAAGGCGGTTTCACTTTTTCCAACTCCGCTTTCTCCGGTAATGAGCACCCCTATGCCATACACTTCCACAAGAACCCCGTGGATAGTCTGGGTCGGGGCAAATACTTCATCAAGAGTCTGATAGAGACGACGGGAGAAATCTGAGGATATCAGCGGGGTCTTGAGTACGGCTGTTCCCGATTGCTCGGCCAATTCAAGAAAACTATCATTCGGGGAACCATCGTCGCAGAATACGCAACAAGGGATATCATAACTGAAAAGGTGTTCTATGCTCGAAAGGCTTTTTTCCCGTTCAAGCTTGGAGAGGTATACTTGTTCGCCTCTTCCGAATACTTGGATGCTGTTGTTGCTGAATTCTTCGAAGAATCCACTGAGGGGTAAACCAGGACGGCTTATCTTGCTGGTAGTTATTTTCCTGGAGAGACCAGCCCTGCCCCCGATGCAATTCAGGCTGAGATGGTTATGTTCTTTCAAATCCAGGTCCAAGAGATCTAGGACGGTAAAATCGGACATCACTGGCTCCTTTTAAAAAAGCATACCTTGTTTCGATTCTACTATACAATTGTTACTCTTGTTCCGCAAGCCTCTTTCGATTTGCATTTGTCCATTGACGTATCCAATTTCAAGTCTTATCTTTTAGATACGACTATAGTCATTGGAGGGCTTATGAATTTAACAGTCAGAGGCATCCGTTACAATCCGAGTGACGAGACACGTGCATTCCTGGACAAGAAATTGGAAAAGATACATTTCGCAGATGAGTATCTTCAGGATCTGGACATCGTAATCACACGGGAGACCGAAGGACAAGGGTATCATTTAGATGCCAAGCTTCATTTCACATGGGGAACCATCAAGATGGTTAGCTATGATTGCTATGAGCTTTTTGAAGGTATTGAACTGATATCAGACAAGATCGAAGCTACTGTCCGGAAGGAGAAAGGTAAAATTAAGGAACACTGATAAAGAAACATTGATAAATATCCAATAAGACAAGCGGGGTGCGAAAGCACCCCGTTTCCTATGGACTGATATAAAGGCTACTTTTCTATTTTGTCAATTGGTGCCACGTACGAAAGATGGGTCGATATTCAGCTCATTCCTGTATTTTGCGACTGTTCTTCGTGCTACGGAAATTCCCCGTTCTTTTAGCAAGTCTGAGATCTTCTGGTCTGACAAAGCCTTTTTCCCTTGATATTCCTCGATGATTTGCCGAATTGTTTCCTTGGCAGCATTCTTGGAAATTTCTTCACCTTCATCACCGACTGAGTTGCTGAAAAGTTTTTTTACCGGAATGATGCCCCAATCTGTATCAAGCCATTTGGCCGTGGAAATGCGGCTGATGGTTGTCTCATGGACCCCTATGATGTCAGCAACCGTCTTTTGGGTAAGAGGCCTGATGTACTGTGGTCCATTATAGAAAAATTCTTTCTGGTAATCGAGCAACACTTCGCCAACCTTATAAAGAGTTTGGTTGCGTACCTTGACCTGGAAAATCAAGTCATTGGCGTCCTTGATATGATGGTTGATATAGCTTTGGGCCTTTTTCGCCTCCTCGGATTCACCGAGATCCTGTGCCAGGGAAGCGAATTCAGGATTGATGGTAAGCTCGGGAAGTGAGGAGTCGTTCAGTTTCATTACCAGATTTCCCTCGATTTGATGAATTGAAAGATCCGGAATGATATAATTCTGGGGTCCATTTGCAAAGGATTGTCCTGGATACGGTGTCAGGGTTTTCAGAAAGCCATAGAGGCTATCCAATTGCTCCATATCAATTCCCAGTTGTTTTGCAACAACTTGTTCCTTGTTGGCGCGCATCAATTCCAGCTTTTCATATACCAAGGGAGTGAAGACGGCCATATCCTGCTCATTGAGGCCTTTGTTCTTTGCCTGAAGAACCAAGGATTCTCTCCAATCCTTGGCTCCGACTCCTATCGGTTCAAATCCCTGGATTACTTTGATCAGTTTTTTCATATGCGGCAATTGTTCTATCTTGAGCAGACTTTCGGGAGTTTGTCGAAAAAAGCCATTGGCATCCAAATCGGTTATGAGGATTTCACCTACTTCATATTCTGCGGTGGTCAAATGTTCGCATCCAAGTTGGCTGAGAAGACTTTCCTGCAAGGTCTCCTCGGTACTCAGGGCATTTTCCAAGAATTTTTGCTGACGGTCAGAAGCTTCTGCATCATAGCTGCCACTTCCTGGGTCGTTGCCTCTTCCAAGGTCGCTTCCATAGCTGGATGAATCGGAATACGGTTCTTCCTGGCTCTTTTTTTCTTGTTGACTGGCAGTCTCAGCATACTTTTCGTAGGATAATTCTCCCATTCCGGGAAGTTCCAAAGCTGGGTTTGCCTCAATTTCCGTCTTGATTTTTTCTTGGAGTTCTGCAAGAGGCAATGTCATCAATTCAAAGGATTGAAGTAGCTGGGGACTGAGTTTCAGCTGCTGTTTCTGGCTAAGGGAAAGCGAAGTTGACATGCCCATTAGAAATCCTCCCCAAAATCTTCACCAAAATAGATTTCCTTGGCAATTACATTGGCAAGCAATTCCTTTTTTCCCCCTGAGACCAGGATGGAGCCTTCGCTTATGATATGTGAACAAGAGGTAATCGAAAGAGTATCTCTTACATTGTGGTCGGTAAGCAGGATTCCTATACCTTTTCTTGCAAGTGTTTTGATCAGTAGTTTGATTTCGTATACTGCCTTTGGGTCAATTCCTGCAAAAGGTTCATCAAGCAACAGAAATTTTGGATTGCAACCCAGTGCCCGGGCAATTTCCGTTCGGCGCCTTTCCCCTCCGCTCAGGGTATAGCCTCTTTGTTTTCTCAGGGCTTCTATGCCAAATTCCTGGAGAAGCTGCTCGACCAACTCTTTTTGTTCCTGTTTTGACAGGTCTTTTCTGGTTTCCACGACAAGACGGATATTTTCCTCTACGGTCAGCTTCCTGAAAATAGAGGGTTCTTGGGGTAGGTAGGAGAGTCCTTTTTGAGAGCGAATGAACATAGGGAGGTCTGTCAAATCTTCACCGTTGAGCAAAATTTTTCCTCTCTTTGCTTTCAGAAACCCGACAATCATAAAAAAGGTTGTAGTTTTTCCTGCACCGTTTGGCCCTAACAGCCCAATGATTTCTCCTGCTTCCATGGAAAAGGAAATATCCTTGACCACGTCTTTTTTTCCGTAGGATTTTGCCAGATGTTGTATCTCGAGGATGCTGTTGTAATGATTAGCCATGAACTGTCCCCTTGATTGACCCATCCATCTTGATTTCCTTGGTTTCCAGGTTGACTTGTATTACCTGGGCTTCATAGGCATCGTTTTTCCAATCTATGGTGGCATTGCCTGTAAGTACCAGGGTTTGTCCCTCTCTATCCAGACGAACCATATCGGATTTGCAAACCATTGGTCCCTCACTGGTGTCATGGAAAAGTCTTGCATGGATTTGCAAGAGAATGGATCCTTTGCCCATGTCAAATTCAAGCCAGCCTGCAGATGCAGCCAGGGCATTGGTGGCATCTTGCAATTCAACCCAGCTATCTACGATGAGTTTGTTTTCTATTCTGTCATAGTGCAGGTTCTTGGAAACGAGGGAAAATCCTTTTTCGGAGTCGGTTACCGAGACGGAACCAGTGCAATCGATAATGGAAAAGTCTTTTCCTGAAAGCTCAATGTTGTCTGCTTTGAGTGTGAGGGAACCCACTGTTACGGTTGCCTTGTTACCAAGGGTTATTACTTTGTTTTCCTCTTGCATTTTCATACGGGTATAGCCACCGGAAAAGGTAATGTCCTCACAAAAGAGGGGAAGCATTGCCAAGGTAAGCAGGAGGCATAGTGTCAAATACCTTTTCATTTGCCAAGGACTCCCTTTTCTATGGAAGAGAATTCATAGATTCCTTCCTTCAGGTTTCCTGAAAAACCCGTTCCTGAAATTGTATCCCCATCGTTGAAGGAAACGTATACAGGAGACTGCTCGTCACTTTGCAATAGTTGGCTATCATTGGTCCAGCTAAGATTTTCTGCTTCAATGGTAAAATTTTCCGTTTTTTTGCTGATCTTGATGCTTCCTTGCAGTTGTACGTCATAATTTTCGGTATCTACCGTTGCTTTCTGGGCTGAGCCCGTAAGGTCCACTTGGTCTTGCTGGTCTTGCTGTTCGAAGGTGATGTCTTCCAACAAGGCCTTGTTGGTCTTCAGGTATAGGGAGATGGAAGAAGCCTGTATGGTGATGGGGTTTTCCGTATCCCTTCCAATTGTGTACGTTGCGTTGGAGAGCTGGATATCTGGTTGTTCCTTCATTTGCTCGTTTTTTGGAACTCCTTGCTCAGCAGAGCAGGAGACTAAAAGAGTGATAGCAAGAACCATGCCAAGAATACCTCGATTGAACATGGTTGTAAGTATACCTGTCATTTTGGCTTTCGACAATCTCGTATTGAGAGAAGGAACTTTGTTCACGTTTCGTCGATTTCGTCTACGATATGGTCTACCTGTGGAAGATACTTGCTTTTTTTTGCCGTAAAATATGCCCAGGCACTCAAAAAGCCAATCCCTATTCCCAATAGGCCTGCAATAAGACCCATTGTCTCGGAATGGGTGAGAAAAGATCCGAGGTAATACCCAACGGGGAAAAGAGCCAGAGGAAATATCAGGGTGATCATCGTCCCTGCAATGGTTCTGGAAGGTTTAAGAAATAATTCAACTGTCATTCCTGGTTTCAGATCAAGCTCTTGTTTATTATTGGCTTCGAAATCCTTTCCTTTCTTGTTGCAAAAAGTTTCGCCCTTGCAACCATTGCAAGCGCTGCTGGAACATGAAACCTGAATGGTATCCTTGTTTATGACTTTGGTAATGGTTACCTGTTCATACATACTATTCCTCCTGGCGAGTCGGTGTGTCGACTGCTATCCTAATTGTTTCGATACTTGTTGCCTTTCCGTCGTTCTCGATATCGACGAGCACTCCGACGAGTTCCAGATCATCCCAGCATTCGTTTGACCGTGCAGGAATCTGGGAGATGTATTTTTTTATTTCCGTCTCACTGAGAAACCCCCCGACACTTGTTTGGCTTCCACACCTTCCGTTGTCGGTGATATAGGCACAATGATGTTCAAGGATTCGCGCATCGCCACTGAGAATCTTCGTATGGGTTCCTATTACCGCAGAGGCTTTTCCGTCCAGCATGAAACCCATGGTGGCTTTTTCAGCAGTGGTCGAGGCATGATATTGGACCAATACTATCTGGTTGTCTTCCCTGGCCTTGTCCACCAACATCTGGGCCAAAGAAAAGGAATTGCCCAGATGGGTCCTGGGAAAATCTGCATTTCCCAGCAGGTTGATGATGCAAACTTTCTGGTCCTTGACTATCAGATATCTGACACCATGACCGGGATTCTGTTGGGGATAGTTTGCGGGGCGAAGGATGCTTGGGTTCTTGCCAATGAACTCCACCATGTCTTTCTTGAAGTAAATCTTTTCTCCACCTGTGAGAATATCAATACCTAGCTTGAATAATTGCATGGCATGGGCTCGCCCGAGACCAAAGCCTCCGGTAGCCCCTTCTCCGTTTGCCAGGACCAGGTCAATCTGTTTATCTTCGCGCAATTTTTTCAGCGCACCTTTTACGGTGGCTATGCCAGGTTTCCCGACAATCTCACCTAGGAAGAGTACTCGTATGCTCATGTATCTAGAGTAACGATTTTTTCCCTGCATAGGCAAGTGTTCACATGATATAATGTAGGGACTATACCCAAGGAGTTCCCGATGCAAAGGTTTGAACTGTTCCTGAAAAAAATAATCCAACGAAAAATGATAAAAATGATGGCTCCCCGGGAGCCACTTTCCGATACCGAGTCCATGTCCTTGATTTTGTCCAAGGAGGATGAAAAGTCCTTGCCCTTACGTATTCTCCAGGCTCTTACCCAGGAAGAAAAACTATCGTTGCTAAGTGGAACGGAAGAATTTTGCATTCCTGGAGTTGAACGTATAGGACTGAAACCTGTTTGGACCAGCGATGCAACAATGGGATTGCGGGGTTGGAAAAAGAGGGTAACGGATTTTCCTGCGACCATTGCAATGGCTGCCTCGTTTGACAGTGACCTTATAAAGAAGGTGGGGAAGACTATTGGTGAAGAGTGCCGGGCTCTTGGCATTGGTATTCTTTTGGGACCTGGGGTCAATATCGCCAGAGTCCCTACCGGAGGAAGAAATTTTGAATATTGTGGGGAAGATCCCTATCTTGCAGGTACAATGGCTGCAAGCTACATCCAAGGCCTACAATCTGAAGGGATTATTTCCACAGTAAAGCATTATGCCTGTAATAACAGTGAATATGACCGGCATAAATGCAATTCGGTGGTTGATGAACGGACTTTGCGGGAACTATATCTTCCTGCATTCAAGAAAGCCATCGAGGCAGGAGCCTGGGGGTTGATGACAAGCTATAACCCAGTCAATGGAACCTATTGCAGTGAACATCCCTACCTTATAGGAGAGATACTTCGTGGGGAATGGGGTTTCGAAGGCTTGGTTATTTCCGACTGGGATTCCTTGTACTCGACACAAAAAGCCGTACGCTATGGCGTAGATCTTGAGATGCCCGGTCCCAAGTGGTTTGCCCCTGATGCCTTGAAGAAGGAACTGGAGGCAGGTACCATTTCGATGGCCGATATCGATGCGAAGTTGATTCATATATTCTCTGCCTATGAGAAAGCCGGGCTGTTTACACGACCTATGGTAGATCCAAAGGCAACAGTGGGGACTTTGGAACATGCAGAGGTTGCCCTTGAACTGGCAAGGGAGTCAGTGGTTTTGTTGAAAAACCAGGATTCCTTGCTTCCCTTGAAAAAACGAAAGGAAATGGTCCTTTGCGTAGGAGGAAGGAATAGTTTCCAAGTTCCGGCAGGAGGAGGGTCTTCCATGATCCAGGTCTTGGAAAAATCAGTGAACCTTGCCCAACGTTTGCTGGATGAAAAAGTGGAAGTGATCCTGCTTCCTACACACTGGTGGAGGCAGGCAAGGTATCGTGAGCGCGTAAAGTCTTGTGATGCCGTTGTCTTTTCGACAGGGTTTGATAACATATATGAAAGCGAGTCCTATGACAGGCAATGGGCTCTTTCCAAGGAAGAAATTACCGAAATCCACAAAGTGGCATCCTTGAATGACAATTTGGTTGTCATTTTGCATGGGGGTGGGGATATGGAAACCTCTTCGTGGATTTCTGGGGCAAAAGCTGTCTTGCATGCTTTCTATCTGGGATCAAGTACCTCCCAGGCTCTTGCAGATATTCTCTTTGGGCGTTGCAATCCATCAGGAAAGCTTCCTTTTTCCATGGCAAGGTCATTCTCACACTATCGCTCGGTGGCTTCCTATGTCCAAGACTATGATAAGATTGGGATCAGTCGAATAAAAGGAGGGCAAGGTGATCCTGCAAAAAGAACTGTCTGGGATATGCCATATACAGAAGAACTCCTGGTAGGCTATCGACTATTTGACACCCAAGCCCTTGAGGTAGCTTTTCCCTTTGGTCATGGACTTTCCTTTACTTCCTTTTCATATGAAAGCTTGCAGGTTATTAAGCGTGGTGATGGTACTGTCGCTGTTTCTTTGATAGTTACCAATACAGGAAAGATTGAAGGGCAGGAAACGGTTCAATTGTATGTGCATGAAGAACATCCTGTCGTATTCCGACCTGAACAGGAATTGAAGCAATTCGAAAAAATCAACTTGGCGATTGGTCAGTCGAAAGAAGTCTCATTTTTACTTACCGAAGAAGCCTTTAGCCATTATGATGTCGTGACCCGGCAATTTGTCAGGGGAGAGGGTGGTTTTGAACTTCGGCTCGGCTCGAGTAGTCGTGATATTCGTTTGAGAATGATGATTTGACCCAAAAAAAGCAAGGAAACCTGAGGGGGTATTCCTTGCTATTGAGCCCGGTGCGATTCGAACGCGCGACCTTCTCCTCCGGAGGGAGACGCTCTATCCAGCTGAGCTACGGGCCCAAAATCGCTTAATGGTACGGCTAAGCGAGTATTCGTGTCAAGGGAAATAGTTTTCCCTTCCTATGACACTAGATTAAATCTATTTAATTCTTTTTGTGTAATAAGTTGTAAATAATGTATTGTTAACACTCGTTGAAATATCGTAATTTACGACGAAACTCTTGACACTTGTTTTGCCTGTAATTACACTCTATTACAGAGAGTATGCTTGCATACAGTAGGGAGAATAATATGCGAGTTCATAAAAAAATATTACTGACCATTATGGTATTGAGCAGCCTTCTTGTTCCTCTTGGCTCAGAAACTCTTTCTGTCGACACTATTGCCCTTCTGGGTAGAATGTCTACATCAGAGGTTTTTTCGGTGGTTCAAAATCAGGAAGCCTTGAATTTCAATCTTTCTGAACATAGGAATACTTCCATAAATGTGGGTACGTATGTCTTGATTTCCAATAATAGCAATTCCTTGTTTCATTTATATATCAAACCAGGTGAGAAAGGTTCAGAGAAACAATTTGCTTTTTCCCATGACCGAGGGGAACCCATCGATAAAGGGAAAAAGAGTGAGTTGCCATTTACTGTCCGGGTTTCGAGTAATATAACCGGAGGTGTGAGTGTTGTTGGAAATAAAGCAATGGAAAAGGAACTTGGGGTCCGTGGGGTGTATGCCAACAATGAGGAAATCGTGTATGAAACCGGAGAGATCATTGCAGAAATTCCGGATTTTGTTCCTGATGATTATTCCAGTGGTTGGTATTCTTCTGCCATCCAGTTAAGTATCGAAGTCAATTAATGCAATATTTCCTCAAGAAATAAGTCGTCATCGGATTCATCATCCTCGAATTGTTTGTTAATCAGATCCTTGAGCCATTGGTTGTCTTCGAGGTCATTTTCCTGTTCACCTTCCGCTATAGACTCACATGGTAAGCAAAGCCATGAGCTCAAGGCTTCCAAGGCTTCCTTATTCTTGAAACAATGCAAGGGCGCCTCTTCCTTGTCCTCGTTCAAAAGGGAATAGGGGCATTGCTTGCAAGTTTCAGAAAGAAGGCAAAATTCTTTTACTTTTGTATACCATTCCAGATTATTCACTCAAGTCTCCTTGGTGGCATCATATCGCATGGCAAAAGATTTTTCCATGTGTTTTGTCATTGGTTCCTTGTGATGATGTTTGACTTCCTTACTCTAGCCGTTGTAAACTTACATGCCTTTGATAAGGCAAGGGAGAATTGTAATATGAAACCTACACTTGTAGTTCTAGCAGCAGGGATGGGAAGTCGATATGGAGGGGTAAAGCAGATTGACTCCGTTGGTGCTCATGGAGAAACTCTCCTTGACTTTGGTGTCTACGATGCAATGAAGAGTGGTTTTTCCAAGGTAGTTTTTATTATTCGCAAGGATATCGAAACCGACTTTCGTGAACGTTTGTTCGATCGAATCGCGAAGAATATGAATGCGGAGTATGTATTCCAGGGAAAGGATACCTTGCTTTCAAAAGAACAGGTCAAACTTGCCGCGAATCGTGAGAAGCCTTGGGGCACTATCCATGCTGTCCTGTGCGCAAAAGATGTAGTAAAAGAACCCTTTGCAGTTATCAATGCGGATGACTACTATGGAAGGGAAGCTTTTTCCATTCTTTCCAAACATCTTGGTTCCGTAACCAAGGGAAGTGTGGAACACGCAATGGTAGGGTATGTCCTTGATCATACCATGAGCAAGAGTGGTTCGGTATCCAGGGCAATCTGCACAGTCAAGGATAATTACTTGGTCAGCATGCGTGAAAATACAAAAATTGAGTATGTCGCAGATAAGGTCATCAGCCATATCGATGGACAGGATGTTGAACTGACAGGCAAGGAATGGGTGTCGATGAATTTCTTTGGTTTTACACCAGCGGCTTTTGACAGTTTCGGTACCTATTGGGAGGAATTCCTCAAGGACAATATAACCGCTGCGAAAACTGAGTGCTTTCTTCCTAATGGAGCGAGTCGAATCGTTACTAACCATGAAGGGAAAATTCGATTCTATACAACCCAGGAAAGTTGGTTTGGCATGACCTATAGTGCTGACCGTCAATTGGTTCATGATGAACTTGCCAAGAAAACCGAACAAGGATATTACCCGGAAAAACTCTGGAGCAATTGATTAGTTTTTGTCTTGTTGCTGTGTTACGTCCGAGAGGCCTGCCCAAGCGGCCTCCTCGATGGGAGTGAATCCTTCCCCGAGAACTTGGTACGCTTCTTGGACTACCATAAAGGCCCTGTTATCTGTTTTGTGGACGATATTGGTCAATTGAGCCAATTTGTGATTCATGACAACCGTCATGATAACGGGACGGTCACTTCCTGTGAACATTCCACTGCCCGAAAGTATTGTACCGCCATGTCCTAGTTGCTCCAGAATGGCTTTTTGGATTATTTCTCGTTTTTCACTGATGATGAATACGGTTTTCGCGGATCTGGTTCCAAAGGAAAGTACTACCTTGTCTATGACAGCACCCATTATATATAGGGTTATGGTTGCATAGAGTGCACTTTCCAGTCCAAAGAAAAAGCCACTTGCTACAATGATCACTGTATCGACAAGAAAGAGCGAAGATCCAAGGGAGAGTGGGGTGAATCGGGCAAGGATCTGGGCAACGATATCCGTGCCTCCTGTATTTGCTCCGCTTTTCAATACCAGTCCGCAACCAATTCCCATGATTACGCCTCCGAATATTGCAGAAAGCAATACAGAAAGGACATTGGTATAGTCCAATACCCCTCCATAGCCAAATATTTGGTTCAAGAGAGAGGTAAACAGGGAAAGAAGCACTGTTCCCGAAAGAGATTTAATACCAAATTCTTTTCCAAAAATTACTACACCAAGGACAAATAATGGTACGGAGAGTACCAGGATAACCAATCCTGTATCAAATCCAAGTGTATGGTAGAGGATGGTTGCAATACCACTGACTCCACCACTTGCAATTTTTGCAGGGGTGGCAAATAGAGCAATTCCTGCAGCTGTCAAGAAAGATCCTGTTACGATGTAAAATAATTCGATGAAGCGATAATGCCTTTTGGTCATACTGCTAGCATACACCTCGGGACCGTTGTTTTCCAATGGGTTTGGAGGGAAAAGATATCAGGATAGTTTATCGCTGAGCTGTGGTTGGAACTCATAAAGGCGTTTGATCAGCCTTTGAGGATCATCTTCGATTATCAAGGCCCTGAGATGATCCTCATGGATGAATCCTTCTTTGCAACTATGTTCCAGAAAGCTGATAAGGGTATCATAGAATCCGCCGGCATTGAGTAGTGCCACAGGTTTGTTATGGTATCCGAGTTGTAGCCAGGTGAATACCTCGAAGATTTCCTCATAGGTTCCGATTCCACCGGGCAGTGCGACGAAAGCATCGGAGAGACTATACATCTTTGCCTTGCGCTCATGCATCGTAGGTACTACAAAGAGGGTATCCTCCACTTTTTTCGTCCGGACATCACTTCGATCCAAGGCCTTGGGAAGGACTCCTATTACAGAACCTCCCAGATTATGTAAGGTGGAAGCAATGGTTCCCATGAGTCCTCGATTTCCCCCTCCATAGACCAAACCGATCTGATGGGCAAAAAGGCTCTCGGCCAAAAGTATTGCTTGCTGTTCGTATATAGGATTGTTTCCGGTGCTGCTTCCACAAAAAACGGCTAGGTTGTGTAGGTTATTCATGGTCTGAGCATATAGAAAATTATGTTTCAAGGCAAGGAAATCTGCTATAAAGCCCTTGGTTGGCATTTGTAGCCCTTGCAGAGGGATGTTTTTGCTTGTTATTATTTCTCTTGAAGTGTATTATTGAAATGATGAATTTGACATCCTTGCAATCCATGATCTGAATACTAGGAGTTGTTATTATGAATAAAAAGCTTATTGCGGTGTTGTTAGCACTGGTACTGATTCCTGCAACGTTGTTTGCTGTACCTGTTGTCATTACTTGGGAATGGACGGTTGAGGATCCGATGGTTACTACGTTCCGTTATCAAGTTGATGGAGAAAAATCTTCTGACTGGACTGTCGTTGATTCCTCGGTAACCAGTTTTACCGTTAATGGTATCGAAGGTTCAGTTGCTCATTCATTATATCTCCAGCAATCCTATGATGGCGTAAATTTCAGCGCAAGTTCAGTGTCTACCTCTGAGCCAATTGTTACTGAAGTTCCTGCAGCACCAGTAGCTGCAGCCACCGTAGAGCCAGCAACTACCGTAGAGCCAGCAGCCACCATAGAGCCAGCAGCCACCATAGAGCCAGCAGCCACCGTAGAGCCAGCAGCTACCGTAGAGCCAGCAGCCACCGTAGAGCCAGCAGCTACCGTAGAGCCAGCAGCTACCGTAGAGCCAGCAGCCACCGTAGAGCCAGCAGCCACCATAGAGCCAGCAGCCACCGTAGAGCCAGTAGCCACTGCAGAACCGGCGACTAGTGCAACTACTAAACCTGCAGATGTCAAGGATAGTCGTTATAGCACCACTATTTCTCTTGGTTTAGGAGCCTCCTATGCTCCCTCCGGAATTGGGTCCTTTGGAAAATATGGTCCTCGGGCAATATTGGGACTAGGTTTCAATAACATTTGGACAATCAATAAAGCTCTTGGCTTTGGTCTTGATGTTTCCGTTGCCTATGATCCTTTGCTTCAGACTTCCGTAAGTAGTTGGCCTTCCTTTATCTCAACGATATTCTCTGATTTCACAACTACCTTTAACAAATTGACCCAGGTTGCATCAGTATACGTTATGCCTAAGATTGATTTGACACTAGGAAAAGTGACTGTTGCCCTTGGCGGTGGTGGATTCCTATTCTATTCCTTCACTGACAATTTGATTTCACAAAAATATATGTACGGTGCCTTTGCGAAGGGATCCTTGGCTTACCAGGTGAACAATTGGTTCTCCGTTGGCCTTAACGGTGGTTATTCCTGGGTTCTCAGTGAAACTACCAATCCCCAGTTTATTACGGGTTCTTTGTTCATGGGATTCTCGTTCTAGATTGATTAGAGAACAAAATGGAAGGGCCCAGGTAAATTCTGGGCTCTTTTTCTATGGTATTGCCTTGACCTGATAAGTTTGGTATGGCTATCATAGGAGATACTAGTATTGATGATTGCGGATCGAATGGTATCCGCACCACGGAACGTTCGTCCCAAATCTGTGGTAATTGGGATTCAGCACATTGCCCTAGGCTGTGTAGCATTGGTAAAAGCCCTTGCAAGGCAAAAGGATGGTTAGCTTTTTTATGAAATCAGGCCGAGTGCAAGCATGCATCGACTATATCAGGTTCAATCAAGAAGCGGAAGGATTCGTTTTCTCTGATGATGATGATAGTGCAATGAGGGGAATCTTGGAGGGAGATGTGACTCCGGACCAATTGATTCAAGAATTTATCGAGAACAATGGGCTTGATACCAATTATACCCCACCTGCCAAGGAAGGAAGTTTTTATCCTCATACCAATTGTCTGGTAAATTTCTTTTCGATCAAGGAACGAGCAAAGCTGAGAAGGGTAGAGGCAATGTTTGCCAATATTCGTAGTGCTGAAATCCTTACTGAAGATCCAAAGAATACTTTTGATTTTGAGTATCTTAAATCAATCCATGCAAGACTCTTTGGAGATTTGTATCCTTCAAGTGGTCAGATCAGAACATCTGCCGCAGCAAAACGAACAGTTTTCAGCAACCCTGAATTCATTGAATCTGCCTCCGAGGACATCTTTTCACGGCTCAGGGACGATTATTACCTGAAAAACCTTGAACGCGAGGATTTTATCAATGATTTGGCCTTCTATATGGGCGAAGTCGAAGCCCTTCATCCATTTAGGGATGGGAATGGTCGAGCTGCAAGACTCTTTTTCTATCAGTTGATCCTTAATGCAGGGCATGATCTTGATTGGTCCCTTGTTGACCCAGATCGTTTGCTTGAAGCTGATATCGCTGCCATTGATGGTGATTACCAATTGTTGATAGATGTGCTTGAGGAAGTAATTTCCTAGAAGTTTCATCAATATATCATTGAAGAGGATTGTCGTATCGGGCATCCTCTTTTTTTGGCTCTACCTGTAGAGGTATGGTTTGAAACTGCATTCCCTGCTATGCTTTCCCTATGCAGTTCTTTCTTGTATACATATATAGGTTTGGATCTTTGGGGTTTTGCCAGAGTTGCAAAATCCTAAATCTGAAGATGAATACAAAAAGGCTGCCCTAAGCTAAGGGAGAAACTGAATATGACACGATTGGCTTTCTTTGATACAAAGAATTATGATAAGAATTGGTTTGACCGGCTAAAACAGGATTATGACGTAGAAATTCAATATTTCGAATCTAAACTCAATGAAAATTCCGTGTTGCTTGCAAAAGGCTTCGATGTGGTATGTGCTTTTGTAAATGACCATGTTGACGAAGCTGTCATCAAGGGCCTTATTGATGACGGAGTTAAATTGGTTGCAATGCGTTGTGCTGGTTATAATAATGTAGATTTCAAAACGGCTTTTGGAAAGATCCATGTAGTGAGGGTTCCTGCCTATTCACCCTATGCCGTAGCAGAACACGCCATGGCCTTGCTCCTCAGTTCCGTAAGGCATATCCATCATTCGTATGTCAGGACCCGTGAATTCAATTTCAGTCTCAACTCACTTGTTGGGTTTGATTTGCACGGAAAAGTCATAGGCATTGTCGGTACAGGAAGGATTGGAAGGGTGTTCAACGACCTATGCAAAGGCTTTGGTATGAAAGTCCTTGCCTATGATCCTTTTCCCAATCCTGATTTTGATGGTGAATATTGTTCCTTCGATGAATTATGCCAGAGAAGTGATATTATCAGCTTGCACTGTCCTCTTACTCCCGATTCCCAGCATTTGGTTGACAAAGAGGCCATTGCCAGAATGAAAAACGGGGTTGTGATCTTGAATACCTCACGTGGGGGTCTTGTCGATAGTGAAGCCCTTCTTGAAGGGATCAAAAGCAAGAAAATTGGTGCAGCGGCCTTGGATGTGT
Source organism: uncultured Sphaerochaeta sp. (assembly GCF_963676625.2). Taxonomy (GTDB): domain Bacteria; phylum Spirochaetota; class Spirochaetia; order Sphaerochaetales; family Sphaerochaetaceae; genus Sphaerochaeta. The sequence continues at coordinate 169,099 of NZ_CAXXYB010000004.1, read as the reverse complement.
ATGAAGAGGAAGGTGATATTTTTTATGAAGATCGAAGCAACACCATCCTTGAGGACGATACCTTGATGCTATTGATTTCCATGCCCAATGTATTGGTTACAAGTCATCAGGCGTTTTTGACCGATGAGGCTCTTCATAACATTGCTGAAACCACTTTGGGCAATATCAAGCAATTCCGGGATGGTTTGGTCATGGATAATGAAATCTGTTATCACTGTGCTACTTGTAAGCGTGAACCTGGAAAACGATGTTTCTAGATTGATGCAATGGCTGTATACGCCCAATTTGCATCGATTCTGGAGAAATTTGTTTGGTCAGGTGTAAATTCCTGAGCCCTGGCAAAGAGCTTGCCATAGAGACCTTCTTCGCAGGAAAGGCTTTGGAAGGACTCGCCTTTTTCGTTGAAGACTGAAAAAAGCAACAAGCCCTCTACAACTTGATGTCCTGAAAAAAGCAAGGAACAAGCCTTGTTTTCCATTTGCATGAGTATATAGAGCTTGCATAACTCAATGGTCTTGTCATCAAGACCTTCGGCGAAGAGCAGAATTTTTTCTTTCAGTTCCTGTACTGAGGAAACCAGCCTAAGTCTATAACCGGGAAAGTTTGAAACTTCTGGATTGTCAAAGTGGTTTCCCTTGAAATCGGGGGCAAGAAAAATTGCATAGGTATTGTCCTCATCAAGGACCAACATTTCATGTATAACCTCAAATTGCTTGGCACAAGCTTCGCAAGTTACAAAAAACAGTGAATCGGTAAGCAACCCAAGCTTCAAGGTAGGATTTGCTTTCAGATCAATGACAGGATAGACCAGTCCTTTTTGTTCATGCTCGCAAAAGGGGCAAACCAGGGAGATTGATTGGGAAGTCTGATGATTTGGTTTCATGAAAAGACTCTAGCATGTTTTTTGCCTCTGGAACAATTGTTTATAGAGATGCTACAATTTGGACATGAATAAAATATGGAATCCTGATGTATATCAGACACAGTGTGGGTTTGTGTATGACTATGGCAATGATGTGATGCAACTTCTGGGACCTGTCTCAGGTAAACGTATCCTTGATGTAGGGTGTGGTAGCGCAGTGCTTACCAATACGCTTGCCAATAAAGGCGCCTTGGTTACCGGTGTTGATGGATCATCTGATATGGTGGCCAAGGCTCAAGCACAGTTTCCTGCCTTGGACATTCACTGCTGTGACGCTCTTTTCCTTGATTTCGATCAAGAGTTCGATGCTGTCTTTTCGAATGCGGTATTCCATTGGATTGATAAGCAAAGACAACCGATATTGCTTGGCAATATTGCACGATCCTTAAAACCAGGCGGAGTGCTTGTTGCTGAAATGGGAGGTCTGGGATGTGCCCAAGCTATCCATGATGCCTTGTCCCATTCTTTTTCAGTTCGGAAACTTACCTATATCCATCCCCATTATTTCCCTTCCATCGGTGAGTATGCCCCGATGCTGGAAGCAGAAGGTCTTACGGTAACCTATGCCACTTTATTTGACCGCCCGACCAAGATGGAGGGACCTGAAGGTCTTCGCAATTGGATTCATATGTTCCTGACTGCTCCTTTTAGCAATATGGAACCTGGTTTGCAAGAAGAGATCATTGAGGAAGCTGAACATTCGATCAAAGAGCGATTATTTGACGGAAAGAATTGGATAATTGATTATGTCCGACTTAGATTCCGCGCTGAGAAGCGATAAAAAAGGGGAAACAAGTTTTTGCTTGTTTCCCTCTAGGTTTTACACTTCTTCGGTTTTCTTGAGAGTCAGTGTTCGCCCTTGTTTTATATGTACTTTCTTGGCCAATGATCTGTGCTTGATCAAAAAACAGTAATGGATCTTGGGATCTCGTTCGAAATCATCGCCGATCGTCCGGGGAGTGATGTTCTCGATATCATACTCTTCCAGGAGTGATTCATCCATCTTGAATTTTCTGTAGTTGCAACTGAAGACCATGGTACCTTTCGGGTCAAGATGCATCATGCAGGCCTTGATTAGTTTTACTTGGTCACGATCTACATCAAAACTATCCCGTCCCTTGCTGTTCGAAAAAGTGGGGGGATCGCAGAAAATCAGGTCGAATCGATCATAGGTATCGTAAAGATACTGGATACAGTCGCTTCGGTAGAAGAAGTGGTTCATCTGGGTCAATCCATTGAGTTCCATGTTCTTTCCGGCCCAATCCAGATAGGTTGCCGAAGCATCCACACTGACAGTGCTCAGGGCTTTCCCTTTTGCTGCTTGTACCGTTGCAGACCCTGTATAGCAGAAGAGATTCAGAAAGCGTTTGCCCTCGGCCATCTTGGCAATCTCTGCTCGTATAGGTCTGTGGTCGAGAAAAAGTCCGGTATCAAGGTAATCGGTGAAATTGACCATATACCGTGCCCCGTTTTCGTTGACCAGGTAGAACTTGCTTCCCTGTCCGAGTTTTTCGTATTGGTTGTCACCCCGTTGCTGGGTCCTTTGCTTTACGAAAATCATGTCACGGTCAATGCCTGTTGCCCTTTCGGTTGCATCGATAAGTTCGTTGAGCCGTTTGAGGGCATCCTCTACCTCAATGGTGGAGGGGGCTGCATATTCCTGCAGGCTGATATACTTGTTTTCATACAAATCTATGGCTGCACTGTATTCAGGCATATCGGCATCATAAATACGATAGCAAGTGACCCCCTGTTTTTCCATGAGGGGAACCACTCGTTCAAGATTCTTTTTCAAGCGGTTATAAGCCATTTGAGCACCATCGCTCAAAGGTTGTGCCAACCTTTCATTCTTTTTCAGGATTGCCCGGTCGATCATCGCCTGACGCTCATCATCGCTGAAGACATAGTAGTGAGCAATCTGACAGGGAATTCCTCCATTGTTAACCGTATTGGTTCTATCCGGTTTCATGTCAATGAAACTCAACAATTCCTGTTGACCGCACAGAATGGCAATATGCCAACCACCAAAGAGTGAATTGAATTGACGTCCAATGACCCTGTAGAGCATTTCCATTGGCTGGTCAGAGGAAGAGAGCCTTACCCCGTAAGGAGGATCGGTTACTACATAGCCCAGGCCGGCAGGAACATCTTCCTTGGTAATCTTCGTGAAATCTTTCACCTGAAAATCGATGAACTGGTCAACCTTGGCAATTTTTGCATTTGCCTTGGCCATGGCAATTGCCCGTGGATCAATATCCCAGGCATGGATCTGCACTTGTTTCTTTTGACCCTCTTCCCCTTTGGCAAGAGCTTCATCCACAAGATCATCCCAAAGGTCAGGATCATGGACAGGAAGGCCAAAGAAGGCAAATCTGCGAGCGACAACCAGCCCTGGGGCCTGTTCCGTTGCCCAGAGGGCGGCTTCGATTGCAAGGGTTCCTGCCCCGCAGAAAGGATCAAGAAGCAGAGGAACTTGTTCCTCTTTTTCCATAGCCTTGCGCCAATCACTTCTGAAAAGCACGGAAGCTGACAGATATTCGCTGAGGACGGCCTCTGTCTGTTCGGCTCGATAACCTCTTTTATACAATCCCTTGCCAGAAAAATCGACGTACCAACTGACATGATCCCCATCAATATGCAAATGGAAGGTCACATCACTATTTTCCTTGTCCACCATTGGGCGTTGGTCATCGAATTTTTCTCGTATCCTATCAACAATGGCATCCTTGAGCCTTATTGCCCCGAAATGAGAATTCTTGAGATAGGAACAATTCTTGACTGTCTCCGAAACGGAAAACGTTTGTTCGGGGGTAACCCATTTTTCCCAGGGAATCATGACCGAGGCTTCATATAGTTCATCTGCAGACCGTATATCCTCATCTTCAAACAATCCAAGCAAAAGCCGGGTTGAGGTTCGCGACCATAGACAGAAACGATAGGCCCCTGCCAGATCGGTGGCAAATTCAACTCCACCGGATACGGTTCGGATATCAGTCCCTCCAGCATTGAGGGCTTCTTGCTCGACAATGTCATTCATGTAAAGGGCTGATGTTGCAAAAAAAATCATTCTTTCTCCCCACTTGTCATGCAAACAAGTGTACTAGTTCTTCTTTTTCAAAATTGTACGTCGTGTTACAGTTGAAACACACCAGTTGCAAAGGAAATGGTCCATTTTCAAGAATTTCCTGCTGCTCTTTCTTACCAAGGCCTTTTAAGTATCCCGAGAAATTCTCCCTGTCACAGGGACAAGAAAAACCCAGACCTTGATGGGCAAGATGCTGGACCCCAAAATCCGAGAATTCATTCTCTACATACTCTTTGATATCCGATCCCTTGGCAAGGAAGGATCCGATACTTGGAAGGGTGGATGCCTTTTTCTGCAAGGATTCCAGTACCCCTTCCTCACAGCCGGGCAAAGCCTGCAAAAACAAGGCTCCGGCTCCCGCTATAGTCCCCGTCTTGTCAAACTGAATCGACAAAAAGAACAGGGAGGGGGTTTGCTCGGATTGCAAGTAATAGAGTGCCAAGTCTTTTGCGAGATCACCATATTGCATCATTACCTGTCCAGTAAAAGGTGTCTTGTTATTTTCCAACAGTTTTACGATAGAAAGAAAGCCAGGGCCATACAACTCATTGAGATCAAAGCTCTCCATAGGTTTTGTAACGGCTATGGGTACATTCTTCAAGTAACCCCTTACTGCTCCGCAAGCCCAAGCTTCCACACTGAGGCCTCCGATAGGGCCTCCGCATTCTATATTCAGCTGGATACGGTCATTTCCCTTGACTGTTGCACTTAGCAACCCTGCTGCCAGATAGGCTTGTCCCAGAACATAGGTTTCCAAGATTCCCAGTTCATGGTTGGCTCTCATCTGACAGAGCATTTCCGTTGCTTGCAAGGCAGTCAGGCGGATTTGGCCATTCTGCAAAAGAAACACCTCCCTGCCATCTTTTGGCAAGGAGGCTAGATGTTCTGTTAATTCTTTGTCTTCAATCTTTTTTTTGATCATACTGATTCAGATTAGACAATGACTTCACTTTTTGCAAGAGCTTGGAACTCTGTTCCGTCGATTACTTCATTATCGAGCAATCTATTGGCAATGGTTTCCAATGCTTTTTTATTTTTCTCAAGGTTTTGCTTTACCTTTTCATACTCAATATTGACGATTCTTGCTGTTTCAGTATCGATGTATTCCTGAGCCTTTTCAGAATATTCCCTGGAACCGGAAATTCCGGAAATTCCGCTTTGTGTGGTAGGAAGGGTAATGTTCCGGTATCGTTCGCTCATTCCGAATTCACAAATCATTCTCCTGACCAGGTCACTTGCACGGCTAATGTCATTTCCCGCTCCGGTGGATATTTCATGGTAGATGACCTCTTCTGCAGCCCGTCCTCCCAGAAGTGTATCGATATTTCCCAGAAGCTCGGTTTCAGAAAGCAGGAAACGATCCTCAGTTGGGTATTGAAGGGTATAGCCCAAGGCTCCCAGGCCACGTGGAATGATGGAAATCTTGCTTACTGGTTCTGCTCCCTCGGTCATATAGGCCGTCAAGGCATGTCCTGTTTCATGGAAAGCCACCCGATCACGTTCTTTCTTGTTGAGTATTCGGCTTTTCCTTTCCAATCCTGCGACCGACTTCTCTATTGCTTCTTCAAAGTCAACTTGCTTGACTGCCTTGCGACTCTGTCTGACGGCAAGCAAGGCAGCTTCGTTGGCAATATTTGCAAGATCAGCTCCAGCCAATCCTGCCGCGGATTGGGCGATTTTTCGTAAATCAATATCCTTGTCAAGCTTGATGTTCCTGGTATGGATTTTCAAAATGGCAAAACGTCCCTCCAAGTCGGGTTTGTCAATGAGGACTTGGCGGTCAAAACGACCTGGGCGAAGAAGGGCAGGATCCAGTATCTCTGGTCTGTTGGTTGCCGCCAGAATGATAACCCCGGTCCTTGAATCAAAACCATCCATTTCGACCAATAATTGATTGAGGGTTTGTTCCCGTTCATCATTTCCGCCGATTCCCGCAGATACCCTTGAGCGTCCGATGGCATCTATTTCATCGATGAAAATAATACATGGGGAGTTTTCCCTGGCTTGTTTGAAAAGATCCCTGACCCTGGCAGCACCGACACCAACGAACATTTCGACAAAGTCCGCGCCGCTCATCTTGAAGAAAGGAACCCCAGCCTCACCGGCAACTGCCTTTGCAAGCAAGGTTTTTCCTGTTCCTGGAGGGCCTACGAGCAGGACTCCCTTGGGTATCTTGCCTCCGATTTCGGTATATTTTTCCGGGTGCTTGAGGAAGTCCACGACTTCTTCAAGTTCATACTTGCTTTCATCGGCACCCGCTACATCATCGAATCTGACACCGGTATCGCCCTCGGCAACAATCTTTGCCTTATTTTGGTTGAAAGAAAGTACACCCTGGCCTCCTTGTCCCATTTTGGAGAATAGAAATTTCCAGATGAGCAAGACAAAAACCATGGGGAGAATGAAGGATAGCAGTGAGGAGAGCAGTCCTGGTTTTACCGGGGCTGTAGCATAATATTCAATTTTATTGGTATCCAAAAGAGGAATGAATGAAGGATCATTGATCTTATAGGTACTGTAGGTTTGCACAATGGAAGCAGTTGAAGATATGGTTGACAGGTCCGTGACGGTACCTTTCAAATCAGAGACTGCTTGTTCCTTGGTAACGGAATACCCTATATATTTTTCATCCTGGATTTCAACTCGTTTGATTGTTCCATTTGTGATAAGTGTCTTGAACTGGTTATAATCCACCGAGTAGGCATTTGTACCCTTGGTGACCAAAAAGGAATTGAGGGCAATGAAGAGCAGAAGAATGATAAAGAAATACCAAAAAGAAAAGGTAAATTTCTTTTGATTCTTGGGATCCTTTCCCCCGAGATGTACTCCAGGTTCCTGCGAAAATCGTTTCTTGAATTCTTCTTTCCATCCCTTTTCTGGTTGTGAGAATTCTTGGCCGTTATTGCGATCATCTTGTTCCATTAATTGTTTTCCTTATACAGTTTTTTCCTGTGCACTTAGAATATACTCCTGCAATTGTCAATCGGCAACAACATCGATATAGTTGCAATATGAACATTGGCGACGTAATTGTAGTAACAGGTGCAGCAAAGCGTATAGGTAGGGAAATATCTCTCTATCTTGCCCAAAAAGGATGCAAGCTTGTCTTGCATTGCAATACAAGTTACCAGGAAGCTCTTACCCTGCAAAAGGAACTGATGGACATGGGCTGTGATGCAGCGGTCGTCCAGGGGGATCTCTCTGATACTGTTGCGCTCAAAGCCTTGTTTATGGCATTTGCCAAACCTTTCGGGAAAGTGGATGCCTTGGTAAACAGTGCCTCAGCTTTTTCAAGCAAACCTATCGAGGAAGTCGATGAGGCAATTTGGTTTCATGATATGGCCTTGCATGCAGCAGCTCCTTTTTTTCTTTCCAAATATCTGTATCTTCACCTGAAAGATAGGAATGCACGAGGTTCTGTCGTAAATATCACCGATACCAAGCTTTCCAATCCGACAGCCTCCCGTCCTTCTTATTATTGTTCAAAAGGGGCTCTGTCAGCGGAAACTGCAGCCCTCGGTGTAGCTTTGGCGCCGGTCGTACGGGTAAATGAAATTGCCCCTGGTCTCATTTTGGCTTTGGATGATGGTTTGTATTTTTCCCGGATGGAGAAGACACTTCCTCTCCAACGCACCGGGAATCCCCAGCAGCTGTGTGAGGCTGTTTGGTATTTCCTTTCATCTACATTCGTAACTGGAGATGTCTTGCACATCGATGGGGGCCAACATCTTTTATAAAACTTGATTTCTTTGCAAGGATATTGTTTTCCCTGTGCTAAACCATAGGGATGTATGATATTGTCAATGTTGAAAATTGTTTTCAGGAGACTTGTGGTTATGCTGAAGAAATATGCAAGGGGCATACTGGCCCTGCTTGTCGTGTCGTTATATATTCCTCCACTTTTTAGTGCAAGCCTTGGTGATATCGTCAAAAATGCCTTGGGTTCCAGCAGCCAGATGAAAATGTACCTTTTATCTAAGCAGAATGCTGAATTGGCTGTCTCCATTGATGAAGCCGATGATCAACTGGGCATCGAAATAAGAAGTGGAGATCTGAGTACTACCTACAGTTCCTCCCTTGATGCATATGTATTGAGTTCCAGTGGTTCTTCCGTAACCTTTACGCTTCCCGATGATGGAGATACCACCATCAGTGTGGGAACAGGTTCCACGGATTATATTCCCACGCTTTCCGCTTATGCCACGTCGCCCTACCTCTCAGCAACACATACCATCACGTTTGGCGAGACGGGAGATAACCGGTCTGCTCTTCTTGGCAAGCAGAATACTCTTTTGGGAGGGTACACCTACGAAAATAGTGTGACGAATTTCAAGACTTCATTGTATCAACAAATCATTTCATTGCTGACAACGGAAAAGAATATCAAGGATACCGAGAAACAAATTGCGGATATCCAAACAGAACTCGATAATGCTCTCAAGCTTAAGATTCTGACTCCTGAAAGCCTTTCGTTTCAAGAAAAAAACAACTCCCTGGAAAGCCTCAAGGGAACACTTGCAAGCTTGCAAGCTAATTCTGAACTCGTAAAGCAACAATATACTTCCCTCACTGATCTGAACTGGGAAGGTGTTACTGACATTCCCGATCCTGAACTTTCCTTTTCTACCAATCCCAATGGCAATTCCCAAGTGAAACTCAAGATGATGGCCCTGGAGATTGCCAAGGAAGATTTTAAGGTTGAGCAAGCAAGACAGACAAACAGGATTCTTGGTTTGTCCGGTTCTGTTACGCTTCCTACCGCCAATGCCACCAATACCTTATTTACCAAAGGCTCTGGTGTAAAGAGTTCCCTTGGCGCGGAGCTTTCCGGCAAAACTTTTTCCTTGGGGGCTTCGGCCTCTGCCTCATATGATTTTGATTCCGGCAAAATAAATCCGGGAATGACAATTTCCGGTTCCTGGAACAATGATAATACCTCCTTGGTAGATACCCTGATCTTGCAGGAATTTGAAAACAAGGTATTGCTGGCACAAATAGAATATAACAATACCTTGAGTGAGTATCTTTATGATGCCTCTTCCCTCATAGGGGAGCTTGCCTCCTGGAAGTTATCGCATTCCTTGTTGGAAAACGCCATGCAATATCACAGGCAAGTGCTTGTTCATCAAAAAGATTTGTTTGCCAGGGGGCTTGCAAGGCAGGCAGACGTCCTTGCCGCTTCCTTTATGATAGAGCAGGACTCATACGACTTTACCATCGATATGCTGAAGGGTTTGGTTTTGCAGAATAAAATCCATAGCTTGGAACTTTAAGAGAGGTTACCTGATAATGAATGACACCATCACCGATATGAATACGGAAAACCAGATACGAAGCCAGCTTCGCAAGAAACTCAGGAATCGGAAGATAAAGAGGACCATTGTCTGGGTAGTCGTAATCGCCCTGTTGATTTCAAGCTTCCTTATCTATTCTTTTTATAAAGACAATGGGTATTTGCCCTGGGGCCAGAAGAAGGCACCCACTTCTTTGGTAAAGGAAGTTGAAGCCAAGGTGTATGAAAATTCCTATGCCACTACCATCGACCTTTCAGGTTATGTCAAGCCAAATGATACCCAGACGGTTATCCTCCGGTCTACAGGTACCATTACCAAGGTGTCTGTCAAGGAAGGGGATGCTGTAAGGCAAGGGGATTCCTTGGTTGCCATCGACAATACCAATGCGCAGTATGCTGTTGCAAAGCTACAGGCGGATATTGAGACTGCCCGGTTGAACGGTAGCAAACGTGATTTGGATTTGCTTGAACTGCAGCTGAAGACAGCCACGAACAATCTTGATTATACACAAGCTTATGCAAGTTTTGATGGTGTCGTCGCTGATGTTGCCGTAAGTGAAGGAGATTATTTCGAGGCTGGTGATACTGCCATGACGATTATCGATCGTTCCAAACTCAAGGCGACTGTTGAAATAGATGAAATCGATATGCAATATATCAAGCTCGGACAGACGGCTTCCTTGGTTTTTGACTCTCTTCCGGGAAAGACCCTTGAGGGAATCGTAACCTATATTCCTATGCTTGGTCGTTATACAACCCAAGGTATAGGAGTGATGGATGTGGAGATAACCATTGAGAATCCTCCTGGAACCCTGGCTCCTGGGTTTACCTTCGAGGGAACAATCGTGGTTGATGGGGAAGTCAAGCTGACCCTTCTGCCCCAGAGTGCCGTTACGACGAACCGGGGCACCAGTACGGTGATCAAGAAACTTGAGGATGGAAATACCAAGACGGTAACGGTAACGGTCAAATACCTCGGGGAAGGAATTTGCCAGTTGCTTTCCGGAGACTTGAAGATAGGCGATACGCTTATTATTCGTAAAACTGATACGTCGGCTTCGGCTCTTGCTTCAATGACCTTGGGAACCGACAGCGGACGATCGTCAAGACGATAGGATAAAGGTATGGCAAATAACGTAATACGATTACAGGATGTACGACGCTACTTCATGGTGGGGGATTACCTGGTCAGAGCACTCGATGGTGTCAGCATCGAGATCAAGGCAGGGGAATTTACCTCCATCATGGGACCCTCTGGAAGCGGGAAGTCAACGATGATGAATCTTATCGGTTGTCTTGATACCCCTACCAGTGGTTTAATCGATATAGATGGTGAAAACACCGCAGGCCTGAATGAGTCTGAATTGGCTTTTATCCGCAATCAGAAGGTAGGTTTTGTCTTTCAACAGTTCAATCTGCTGGGAAAAATGACTGCCTTGGAAAATGTAGTGACTCCTCTTCTTTATGCCGGCATTGGGGTAAGGGAACGTAAGCAACGGGCAATGCAGGCGTTGGCAAGGGTAGGGTTGACCGATAGAATGAATCATCGCCCCAATGAATTGTCCGGGGGGCAGAAGCAGCGAGTCGCAATCGCCAGGGCACTGGTGAACAATCCTGCGATCTTGCTTGCTGATGAACCGACAGGAGCCCTTGATTCCAAGACAGGCAACCAGATCATGGAATTGTTTGAGGAATTGAATAGTGAAGGACGCACCGTTGTATTGGTGACCCACGACCGTGAACTGGGCATGCGTTGTCTGCGCCAGATTCATATCCGTGACGGAAAGCTGGAGGAGTAGCATGATTTTCGAAAATATTAAGCTAGCCTTCTTTGCCATGCGGGCCAGTAAACTCAGGACTGCCTTATCCCTTTTGGGCATTGTCATTGGAGTTGCTTCTGTCGTGGCAATTCTTACCATTGGCGAAAGTGCCTCGAAAAGCATAACAGAAAGCATTGCAGTCGGTGGTTTGGACCTGATAACCATTTATCCTTCATATGGACAACGAACCACGGGAACTTTTACTGAGGATTTTAGCAATACCTTGTTAAAAAATATCGATGGTATCGAAACCATTCTTCCCATGAATAACAGCAATGCGCAAATTCGGAATGGTCAGGAAAATCTTTCTGCCGCAGTGGCAGGCGTTCCTTCTTCCTATGGAAAGGTCTTGAATTTACCGTATGCAGAGGGATCCTTTTTTTCGGATATGGATAATATCAATAGACGCCAGGTTGTTGTCATCGGGCATGACATTGCCACGGAGTTGTTTCCTGATGGCAGCGCCCTTGGCCAATATATCAGTATTTTTCGCAACCAGGCAAAAAGCTATCTGATAGTAGGCATCCTGGAAAAAAAAGATGCGACATACAGTCTGTCCTATGATACTAGCGTGTTCATCCCCTATAATACGTATGAGCAGCGTTTCAGAAACACCAGCAGTGTCGGCTCCTATGTGCTGAAGGTTTCCCCGGCATTTGAAACCATTGCCGTCTCGGACAAAGTAACCGAATTCTTGGATAATCTGGTAGGGACGGATGGCTATAATCTATTCAGTCCCGCAACCTTGGCGGAGATGGCCAACGAGATTACGGGTACCTTTAGCGCGTTCCTTGCTGCCATTGCCGCTATCAGCTTATTGGTTGGGGGAATAGGGATCATGAACATCATGCTTGTCTCCGTTGCCGAGCGTACCAAGGAGATTGGGATACGAAAGGCCCTGGGTGCTTCACCGAGTGTCATCAGGGGCCAGTTTATCTCAGAAGCCTTGACCTTGACGCTCATCGGGGGAATCCTGGGCATCGTTTTAGGAGCCCTTCTCAGTTTTTCCGTAACCAACGTCATGAAATGGTCGTTGCATTTATCCTATAGCTCGTTCATACTGGCTATGGGTTTTTCTATGTTTGTCGGTGTTTTTTTTGGTTGGTATCCAGCTATGAAAGCTTCGAAACTGGACCCTATTGAAGCTTTGAATTATGAGTAAACATCTTTGGAGAACAAATTGAAAGGGAATAAATCACGTTGGATGATTGTCGATGGAAAGGAACCTGTTATAGTGATTCCTTCCCTGACCTTTGCTTTTTTAGTATTGATTGGCCTGATAGTTTTTCTTTCTTCTGCAATAAGGGACAGGGAGGAGTTGAGAATGCAGTCCGAGGCGGAACGTTCTTTCAATTCTGTTTTCCTTGCGATGCAGGATAGTACTACGAAAGCCTTGAAGACGATGAATGATGAAAAAATCAGCGGTATCGGGGTTTATAGTTCCCAGGGCCGAAAAGTCCTTAGCCTGGGAAATGTCCCCATGACCATTCCCTTGGAAATCTTTTCATCCACGTCTGGAAAAGGGGATAAGGGAACGGGAACCGCTACGTATAATGAGAAATCGGGAATGATTGAATATATCAGGTATTCCCGGCTAACCATTTTACTTGATACCGGTGAACTTACCCTTTCGGAAAATGGTTTGCTTCCCTCTCCCATTGATTTTCCTGATGTCCTGTATATTCTTTTTGATGGTCAAGTATATCATCACCGTTTGGTAATGGTAAAAATACTTGGTATCATATCCACCTTGATTCTTATTGGCTTGTTTTTCTTGGTGTTGAGCATTTATAGCAATAACAGGCATTATCGTGAAACGTTGGCAAAGCAAGAGAACTTGGTGAATCTGGGGCAGGCAGCAAGAACCTTGACTCATGAGATCAAGAATCCTTTAAGTGCGATAACTATTCAACTTGCGCTTCTGAAGAAAATTCTTCCCAAGGAAAATCTTTCGGATCTGGTACTTATAGAACAGGAAGTCCTTCGTCTTACCCAGCTTACCAACAAAGTGAGCGATTTCCTTCGCAATCCCTTGGGCACCCCGGTGGTCGTGGACCTTTTTGAGCTTTTTTCCATCTTGATCAGGCGATTTGATAAACCGATCAAGTTTACCTGTGTTGATCATGAGCAGATACTCATTGATGCCGATCGTGCCCGGTCCGTTTTTGAAAACCTATTGAAAAATGCACTTGAAAGTTGCAATGACAGGAACCCCCAGGTAGAAGTCGTGATTTCCACTGATAAACGTGGATCTGTGCATATATTGGTTATGGATAGAGGGGATGGTATCAAGGCGGGGGATGAGAAGAAAATATTTGACCCCTTCTTTACCACCAAAATTCATGGCTCTGGTATTGGATTGTCCATATCAAACCAGTTTATCAAGGCCAGGGGTGGGAATATCCGTCTATATGCCAGAGAAGGCGGAGGAACTATCGCCGAAGTTATTCTACCTCGTTCCGTACATCAAAAGAAAATGATTGAAGAGGAATCCCTATGAAAATTCTGATTGTCGATGACGAACCTAACATCCGAGATCTGATGCATCGCTATCTCAGCCTTGATGGAATCGAGAGTGATTGTGCCGAGAATGGGCTTTCGGCACAAAGAATGCTCAAACTGAACCCGTATGATGCCTGTCTTGTTGATTTAAAAATGCCGGGAATGGATGGTCTCTCGTTGATAGTATGGATCCGCCAGGAAGGATTTCGGATGCCTGTCATCATGATCAGTGCCCATGGCGATATCAGCGATGCGGTTTCTGCCTTGAAAGAAGGAGCCCAGGACTATATCGTGAAACCTTTCGACCCTGAGGAATTGGTCATCAGGATCAAGAAATTAGTGGAAGCCCAGAACCTGAGAAACTTGGTTGAATCCGAAACTCGTAACGGTGGAGACAATGACAAACACCTGTTTGTCGGAGAAAGCCTTGCAATCAAGAAAATCAAGGAAGTCATCACCCGTATATCCGAGACCAGTTCTACGGTTCTGATAACTGGGGAAAGTGGGACAGGAAAAGAAGTGGTTGCCCGGGAAATACACGCCTCTTCCCTTGTCGAGGAAGGGCCTTTTGTCGCTATCAATATTGGTGGAGTACCGGAGAATCTTTTGGAAAGTGAGTTGTTCGGGTATGAGAAGGGTGCTTTCACCGGGGCTGCGAATCGAAAGACCGGTATGTTTGAACTTGCGAGTGGAGGAACTCTCTTTCTCGATGAAATAGGAGATATGCCACTCTCTTTGCAGGTCAAGATACTGCGAGTATTGCAGGACCGAAGGATAACCCGTCTTGGGGGAACTTCTCCTATGCCCATCAATGCCCGTATCATTGCAGCTACGAACAAGGATCTTGAACAAATGGTCAGGGACGGAAAATTCCGTGAAGATCTTTTCTACCGGCTCAATGTCGTCAGGATTCAGATTCCACCGTTACGGGAACGAAAAGAGGATATTCCTCTTTTATCTGCAGGAATCCTGAAAAGGCTGAACCGTGAGATGGGGCACAAAGTCTCAGGTTTTAGCTCCGATGCGCTTCAAGTCCTTTGCAACCATGATTTTTTCGGAAATGTCAGGGAATTGGAAAATATTCTTGAGCGTGCGGTAATCTTTGCCGATGGTGAGGAGATACAAACCGATGATCTGGACTTGAGGGGATCGGTTTCGATTCAATCCCAGGAAAAGGTCGCAGCCATTGTAGATGCCCCGGAGGCGAAGAGTTTGAGGGATGCAGAAGTCGAGGCAATTATACATGCCTTGCACAGATGGGAAGGCAACAGGACTCATGCCGCCGAGGAGCTTGGCATAAGCAGGAGAACCCTTATCAACAAAATAGCCGAGTATGGATTGAATCTATAACGGCGGTTGACTTTTCCCTCTGGAGCCGTACTATTGATCCTGAAGGAGTATTTATTTATGGCAATTTTACCACGATGGGACCTCAGCCCGATTTACCCGGCTGCAGACAGTTCCGAATTTACGACAGACCTTAAAAAGGTCGTTTCCCTTTCAAAGACCCTGGAAGAACGTCTTGCCTTTCCTTCCGTTGATATTCTTGAGGCTGTGAAACTATATGAATTGATTCTTGATTATTATGAAAATCTCAATGCCTATAGTTCTTGTTGTCTTTCCACCGATACCTCCAATCCAATATTTCTCAAGGCAGTGAACCAGGTTGCGGAAATGTCCTTGTCTGTTCAGCACCTGGATGTAGTTATGCTCAATTTTCTTTCCAGGGAAAAGACGAAGGTATTTGCCCTTGCCCAGGAAGGGAAACCTCTTGCTTCCTATCGCTATGTCCTTGGGGAATTGCTCGAAAGACAGGAACATCTGCTTTCTCCCCAGATGGAAGATTTGGCCGCGGACTTGAACAGAAGCGGAACTGAGGCTTTTTCTCGTCTGCAAGAGGCTTTATCCTCATCTGTCAGTATCGAGTGGGAGGGTAAAACCTCCAAAACGGTCATAGAATTGCGAAATGAAGCATTCAATGCAGATCGTGCAATTCGAGAAAAGGCTTTCAACAAGGAATTGTCAGTATGGAAGACCTATGAAATGGCTTTCGCTGCCTCGATCAATGGAGTGAAAGGAGCTACCCTTTCGCTTGATAAAGCCCGCCAGTATGAAAGCCCCTTGGATCGGTCCCTTTCACAATCGAGAATAGACAAGAAGACCTTGGATGCCCTGATTTCTACGCTTGAGAAAAACCTGTCTATGTTCCGATCCTATCTTGCAGCCAAGGCAAAGGCCTTGAACTTGGAGAAATGTGCTTTCTATGACTTGTTTGCTCCTGTGGGAAAAGGCGGAAAGCAGTATTCCTATGAAGAGGCAAGGTCATTCATCATAGAGCAATTCAATGCATTCAGCCCAGGGATGGGAACTTTTGCCCAACATGCCTTTGATAATGGCTGGATAGATCCCGAAGCCAGGAAAGGAAAGGTTGGGGGAGCCTACGATACAAGTTTCCCCCTGGCCCAGACAAGCAGGATATTGTCAAATTTTGATTTTTCCTTTAACGGGGTTTCGACTTTGGCCCATGAATTAGGCCATGCCTACCATGACAGCGTAGTTTTGCCCAAGAGTAATCTGATGAGAACATATCCGATGACGCTTGCTGAGACAGCCTCCATTTTCAGTGAATATCTGGTTTTCCAGGGAGCTATAGCTAACTGTTCAAGTGAAGAACGATTCACCTTGGTGGAGCACTTCTTGCAAGATGCCTGTCAGGTCTGTGTTGATATTCTTTGTAGATTCTATTTTGAACAGGAGCTTTTTATTCAGAGGGAAGACCATGAGTTGACTCCTGATCAACTGTCCCAGTTAATGGTTGAATGTCAGAAGAAGACGTATGGCGAAGCCTTGGGTATATACCATCCCTATATGTGGGCTGTAAAAGGCCATTATTATAGTAGCGATTTCTCGTTCTATAATTATCCGTATGCGTTTGGCCAATTGTTTGCCTTGGGTCTTTATGCCCAGAGGGCAAAAGATCCAGAAAAGTTTCCCGGTCTCTATGTTGCCTTGTTGGAAAAGACCGGTAGTGACAGTGCCTTCAATGTTGCGTCGACAATGGGCTGCGATATTACCAGTGAGCAATTTTGGCAACAGGGCATGGATCTTATCGCAACCTATGTAAAAGAGTTTTCCGATGCCTGTCAGAATTGAGAAACTTGTTCAGGGAGGAAACGGCTTTGCTCGTCTGGAAAACGGGACAAACTTGTTTATCCAGGGAGCCTTGGCCGGGGAATTGGTTGAATATGCGGTGGATCAGACGAAAAATGGATATATCAATGGCCATGTAAATCAGGTGCTGGAAGCTTCAGAGGATAGGGTGGTCCCTCCCTGTCCTTATTACGGAATTTGCGGAGGCTGTGATTTGCAGCATCTTTCAAGTGAAAAGCAGGCTGAAACGAAACGTACATTGGTTCTTGAGAATCTTGGAAGGATTGGGGCAATCGATCCCACCTCGTTGCTTGTGGAAGAAGTTTCTCAAGGCCCTTTTTGGGCCTATCGAAGCAGAGTTCGATTTCATGTGGAGCTTTCCTCTCGTTCTGTGGGTTTTCTGGCCAAGAAGACCAACACCTTGATTCCTCTTGAACATTGTCCCATTCTTGTTGACTCCCTTAACAAGGTTCTGGCAGAAAAGCATCAATTGGTGGAAGCGGCAAGAAAGGAAATGTTCTCCAATAATTCAGGGAAGACACCGTACATTGAAGTCAATGCATTTGCAGGCGATACGCAACTGTCCTTTGGAGAGGAACCTGTCCTTGTAACTGTTGACGGACACCGCTATTGGGTATCAGCCAAAGTGTTTTTTCAGGGGAATAGGTTTCTGCTTTCAGCAATGGGCCAATTTGTCAGCCAGCATTGCTTGGGGGAATCGGTCATGGATCTGTATAGCGGGGTAGGGACTTTCAGTTCCTTTCTGCAAGAAGAAGGCAGGCATATCGTAGCTGTGGAACGGGACAGTCGATGTTTGGCCCTGGCAAAAAAGAATGTACCTTCAGCAGAGTTCTTCACTGATTCCGTCGAGGCCTGGGGCAAAGGTAAAAAACGGTTTGTGGATACTGTGGTGGTTGATCCTCCCCGTACTGGTCTGGATGCCACCGTCCCTGATCTTATTTCACGATGGGAACCGAAAAGAATTATATATGTCTCTTGCAATAGCGTAACGCTTGCCCGAGACTTGCAGAAATTTCTGGCTCAGGGCTATACTCCAAGGGTGTTGAAGGTTTTTGATTTGTATCCACAAACTTTTCATCAGGAAGTGGCTGTTGTGCTTGATAGGAAGGAGCTGAGACAATGAAGGATGGATTTATTTCCTGTGCTGCTTATTCTGCCACCATTCGGGTTGCCGATTGTACATTCAATGTAGCGTCTCTCAAGCAGGCGATTGACAAGGCTGCGGAGAAACACCTTGCCCTTCTTGTGTTGCCTGAGCTGGTTGTTACCGGCTATACCTGTGCCGATCTTTTTTTGCAAGTTGCCCTCCAGAGGGAAGCCAGGAAGGCTATTGCCGAGATTGCCCTGTATTCCACTTCTTTGGAAACGGTAATTGTCTTTGGTGCTCCCTTGGTGTTCTTCGGCCATCTTTACAATTGTGGGGTAGTCGTCCAAAAAGGAAGGATCCTTGGGATAGTGCCGAAGCAGAATATTCCCAACTATCAGGAATACTACGAGAAGCGCTGGTTCAGTACCCCTGATGCGTTAACCCATGAAGTTGAGATCGAGGGATTGCCTACGCTGTTCGGCACCCACTTGCTTTTTGCTTGCAGAAATATCCCTGATTTTGTCCTTGGCGTCGAGATTTGCGAAGACCTTTGGGTTCCTCTCAGCCCCAGTACTTCTCTTGCCCTTGCCGGTGCCACTGTTATTGCCAATTGTTCTGCCAGCGATGAATTGGTAGGAAAAAAACAATATCGACGGAATCTGGTTTCAAGCCAGAGTGCTAAATTGATCTGCGCGTATATCTACAGCGATGCAGGTTCTGGGGAATCCTCGACGGATCTTGTATTCTGCGGGCATAATCTTATCTATGAAAATGGTACTTTGCTTGGTGAACAGTTCAACACCAATGAAGAACTATTGGTCACCGAGCTCGATACAGGAAAACTTGCCATCGAGAGAATGCGAGTGAATACGTTTGACCAGCGAAGGGAAGTGTATACCTCCGTATATTTTGATCTTAAGGAAGAAGAGACTCAAATTACACGATTTGTTGATCCCGCTCCGTTTGTTCCTTCCGATCCCGAGACCAGAGATGTTCGCTGTGAGAAAATCATGACCCTCCAGGCCCTGGGATTGAAAAAACGGCTTGAGCATACTCAATGCAAGGATGTGATCATAGGGCTTTCCGGAGGACTTGATTCCACGTTGGCCTTATTGGTATGTGTGCAGGCTTTTGATTTACTCAAATTGGACAGAAAGGGCATCAGGGCCATCACCATGCCTTGTTTTGGTACCACCAAGAGAACCAAGGGCAATGCCACGGCCTTGGCCAGGGAGTTGGGAGTTTCCTTTTCCACCATTCCCATAAAAAAAGCGGTGCTGCAGCATTTCAAGGATATCGGGCATGATGGAACGACGCTTGATGTTACCTATGAGAACTGTCAGGCAAGGGAAAGGACCCAAGTTCTCATGGATCTTGCCAATTTCTATAAGGGACTCGTCATCGGGACCGGAGATCTTTCGGAACTTGCCCTGGGTTGGGCCACATATAATGGTGATCATATGTCAATGTACGGGGTAAATTGCTCGGTACCCAAATCCTTGGTTCGTCACTTGGTCCATTATGTAGCCATGAAGAGCGACCAAGGATTGAAAACTGTACTTCTGGATGTCATTGCAACTCCGGTCAGTCCCGAATTGCTTCCTGCTACCAAGGAAGGAGCCATTAGTCAGGTGACTGAAGATATCGTCGGTCCTTATGAGCTTCATGACTTCTTCTTGTACCAGATAGTGCGTTGGGGATTTTCTCCACGCAAGGTGTTGCGTCTTGCCCTGGTTGCCTTTGATGGAACCTATGACAGGCAATTCATCAAAAAATGGCTCCAGATTTTCTATAAAAGGTTTTTCAGTCAGCAATTCAAGAGATCTTGCCTGCCTGATGGGCCTAAGGTTGGTTCAGTTACCCTATCTCCCCGGGGTGATTGGCGAATGCCAAGTGATGCCTCTGTAGCCGTATGGATGGAAGAATTCAATAGCCTTGAATGAGTTACAGAAAAGAATTCAAAAATAATCAAGAAAATTGTATCTATTTTCCTCTTTCTTTTGTTATATATGTGAGGAGTTCCTAAAGTTATTGTATGAAAAAGAGAATTCTGGCCGTTTTGGTCTTTTGCAGCATTGTGTCATTTTCCTTGAACGCCAGAAGTCTTTATGATGTCAGCCTTGGATTTGGGGCTGCCTATTCTGGTTCTTGGGGATCAGGGTATTTTGATGAAATGTCAGATACTACAAATTGGACTGTTGGAGGGGAATTATCAGTAAGGGTAGGTTTTCTCCAGACCCAGGCTATGATTTTTCCTGTTCAGTGCGGTGCCACTGGTGAAGGGGCCTTGCTTATCGGGTTTGCGGGAATAAATACTCCCATACTTGGTAATTTGTTGCATTTTGAGTTTGGGTTAGGGGCAAGCGCAATGTATGTGCTTGCTGATAATGGAGGGACTACTTCCCATTATAAGCTTGCCGATGAATCTGTTTCCTCTACGGCGGATATAACATTTTGGGAAGCCGTGCAGCAATCGCCTATGTACGTGATGGTTGGTTTTGGCACTGATTTCGGATCTGTTGGAATACGGGTACGGTATTTAATGGAAAGTTCTTTGACTTTGAACGACTTTCTCGACTCTCCAGCTAAGTGGAATGTATTTATAATACAGAAAAATACGCTTTCACTTGCGTTGTCCTTGAAAATGTTCTAGCATTTAGACTACGAAATAAAGACGGATTTATCCGTATACAAGGGGTGATTTTATGAAGAAAAAGTTTTTAATAACGCTTATGGTCGTATGTGTTCTCCTCCCAGCTGCCTTGAGTGCTGCTGTTGCTGATTTAAGTATCGGTGCAACTGCAATGTATGGTGGTGGAAATGGGCAAGATGTTTTTGAACAGATTCAGGCTGGGGATTTCAGCGGTTTCTCTGATGTTTCCAATTATACTTTTGGTGTAGATGTCCGCGTAAAGCTCTTGATTGCCGAAGTTGATGTTGTCGGTATGTATAACAAGACTGAAGTATCCGGTACTGCTTATCATGAATTCTCCACCTTGGTAACCGGGGGAGTTTCCCTTGACTTGTTGGGCATCGCTCGCCTTGGCCTGGGTATAGGACCTCGATTCCTTATTACAATCGACGAAAATGGAAATACCGTGCTTTTTGATAGCAATGGTACCCCAATAACCAATAATGAAGGTTTTGGTAATGCCTTGATGAACTCTCCTGTTGCCTATCGTGCAACCTTGGATTTCAATCTTGGTGGTATCATGGCAGGTCTGAACTATACCTTGGATAGTAACTATACCTTTGCAGATGGAGCTTCTGTTGGCGAATTGTTCAATGTTTCCCCTGAAAACGGTAAGGTCGGAGTCTCTATACTCTTCTCCTTGTTGTAAGTTCTCTTATTGAAAATGTCATAAGCCCGGAGAAATCCGGGCTTATGTTGCTTTTCCCCTTTCTTCAAGTATGGTACAGTAGAGCAAAGGAGTTCTCGTATGGCCAGCAAAGGTTTTTTTCATTCCTTTCTTTCTTCTTTGATTGTGGCATTATTGGCATTCTCTGTCATATACTTTTTTGTTCCTGGTATGAGTGAGCAGTTTTTTGGTATCAGTTTTTCCTCACGGGGAGTGAATGGTACCACCCAGGTCGATAAAATGGTTGATGGAGCAGTTGCCACTGTCACTTCCAGCCCGGAGTTTACCCAACAGTCCATCGATAAGCTTCAGGAATTATTAAAAAGTGATGAGGTTCAGGCCAAGCTGAAGACTGCAGCCTTGCAAGGAGAGCAAGCTCTCAAAGATGCAGTCAAGAGTGTTTCGGATGCAGTGAAATGAATGATTTTTCCGTTACCTTCCTTGGAACGGGAACAAGTCACGGGATTCCTGTCATTGGATGTGATTGCTCTGTTTGCAAGTCTTCAGACCCACATGACCAGAGATACAGAAGCAGTATCTTGATTCAGGATGAGCATCATTCCTTGGTGATTGATACTGGTCCTGAATTTCGATTGCAGGCGCTCCGTGCAGGTATCAAAAAAGTTAGTGGGGTACTGTATACGCATGATCATGCAGACCACTTCAACGGAATAGATGATTTGCGCGTGTTTTGCAGATATGAAACGCTTCCTGTCTATTGTTCGCAAGAAGTCGCAAGGACCATCCAGACCCGATTCAGTTATGTACTTAAGAAATTTGATGAGGCCGGAGGGATTCCCCATCTTGCTCCGGTAATCCTGGAACCTTGCAAAGAAATCGAGATCGCGGGGTTTCCCATAATTCCTATTCCGATCTATCATGGAAATCAAAGCATATTTGCCTTCCGTATCGGTTCTTTTGTCTATGCTACGGATTGTAGCGGGATACCAGATAAGAGTTTGCCTTTTTTTAAGGACATCGATACACTTGTTATTGGTGCGTTGCGGTACAATCCTCATCCAACTCACTTCAGTGTTAGCCAAGCGGTTGCCTTTTCAAGGGAAATCGGGGCAAAGAGAACATATTTTACTCATATGTGTCATGATATAAGCCATTGCAAACTTGAAGGAGACCTTCCTTTGAATATTCGTCCAGCTTATGATATGTTGACCATTACGATAGGGGAGCAAAAATTTGAGTGAGCCATTTGAACTGTTTGTAGAAAATGATTTTGACCAAACGCTCTTGGAGCAAGAAGCAGCCAACCGGCCTGCTGTTGTCATCGAAAAGAGCAAGGAAGAACCAGAGGTGACGCAAAAGACAGCGGTAATGCCTTCGGGGAAAAAGCTCTACATAATCGATGGCTATGGCCTTATATACCGTTCGTATTATGGTTTTTTCAATAACCCAATGAAAGATGCCCAAGGAAATAATATCTCTGGGGTGTTTGGTTTCTTTTCCACGACCTTGAAGCTTTTGCGAGAGTATAAACCAGATTATCTGGTCGTTGCCATGGATAGCAAAGGCCCCACTTTTCGTCATGAAATGTTTCCCGCCTATAAGGCGAATCGTGATGCGGCCCCTGAGGACCTTCACGCCCAGGTTCCCTTGATTTATGAGCTTCTCAAAGCTATGGATATTCCAACCATTGCCATTGCCGGAGTGGAAGCAGACGATATTATCGCAACGCTTTCCGAACAAGCTACCCGACATGGAATTGATACCATCATGTTTACCGGTGACAAGGATCTGTTGCAGTTGGTAGATGAGCACACCTTTGCCCTTCGTCCTGCAAAGAAAAACGAGAAATACTATCGACTCTGGGGAGAGGCGGAGGTCTTGGAGGAATATGGGATATCGCCCAAGCAAATCGTGGATTATCTTACCTTGTTGGGGGATGCTTCAGATAATGTTCCGGGGGTGAAGGGGATAGGAGAGAAAGGAGCCGCAAAATTATTGCAGCAATTTGGCTCTCTGGACGGTATTTATGAGAACATACGTCTTTGTTCAAAGGGTATACAGACAAAACTTGCAGAAGGAAAGGAAAGCTCTGTTTTGAGCAAAGCCCTGATACGACTCAAGGATGATTTGTTTGAAGTTCCCTCCTTTGATACACCTCAATACCTGGTGGATGATGTTGATTATAGCGCAGCGATTCCCCTGTTTCTCAAATTCGGAATGAAAAGCATTGCCCGGGACTTGGAAAAACTTTCTGGATCAACAAAATCCCCAGAAAAACCTGTCGAGGCTAAAAAAGCCGATGAAGCACTTTCCCTCCAGGGTTCCTATGAAGCAGTTACCACGCTTGAGCGTCTGCAAGAATTGCTTGCCAGGGCCGAAAAGGAATCTGGCTTGATTGCTTTTGATTTGGAGACTACGTCCATCGATTCAATGATTGCCAAACCTATTGGCTTTTCTTTCTGCTGGGAAGATCGGATTGCTTATTATGTTCCGATAATCAGTGAAGGGATACGGTTGTTTGCCGATGAGGACCTTCGAAAAATCTTGAACGAATATCTTCCTACCGGGAGATTGTCCTTGGTCGGACAGAATATCAAGTATGATTATAAAGTGCTGGTAAACTGGGGAATTCGACCTTCTCGGATAGTTTTCGATACCATGGTTGCAGCTTGGTTATTGGATAGTACCGGGGTTTTCAACATGGACTATCTCAGTGAGAAATATCTTGGGTATAAGACAATTCACTATACTGATATTGTTCCCAAGGGAAAACTTTTGAGTGATCTTCCCCAGGAATTGGTTGTATCGTATGGAGCAGAGGATTCTGACATCACTTGGAGACTCTATGGGATCTTCAAGGAGTTCCTGTTGGCCAGGAATCTTGATGGCCTGATGAAAGATATTGAAATGCCTCTTCTTCTTATCATTGCAAAGATGGAATTGGAAGGAATTTTTCTCGATCGAACCCTGCTGGACCCTCTTGCCGAAGAATTCGATCAGAGACTCAAGGAAACTGAAGCCAAGGTCTTTGAGATTTGCGGACATGAGTTCAATCTCAATTCTCCAAAACAATTGCAGGAAGTTTTCTTTGTAGAGCGAGAGATACCGACCGGAGCCAAGACCAAGTCAGGATTCTCTACTTCCACTGATGTCTTGGAACCTCTCTCTGGAATGTATCCGGAAGTCAACTTACTCTTGCATTACCGTATGTTGAGCAAACTGAAGAATACGTACATCGACAAACTTCCTTTGCAGATAAACGAGAAGACCGGAAGGATTCATCCTTCCTTTTCCCAGACCGGTACTGAAACGGGAAGACTTTCTTGCAAGGATCCCAATTTGCAGAATATTCCCATACGGACCGAGGAAGGGCGAAGAATTCGATCCTCCTTTGTTCCCAAGAAAGGTTGCACGTTTCTCTCTGCCGACTATTCGCAGATTGAATTGGTAGTTCTGGCTCATATGGCTGATGATCCTGGCTTGAAGCAAGCTTTTGCCCATGGGGTCGACGTCCATCGTTCCACGGCCTCCTTGGTATTCAATGTTCCCTTCGAGGAAGTAACGACAGATCAACGACGAATCGCCAAGACCATCAATTTTGGTGTCATGTATGGAATGAGTGCCCATAGTCTTGCCTTGGATTTGCAAATATCACATGCCGAGGCCAAACAGTTCATTGACCAGTATTTTGAACGCTATAGTGCCGTGCAGAATTTTGTAGAAACAACCAAGAGAAGAGCAGAGACTGAAGGATTTGTCTCAACAATTCTTGGGCATGTGCGGACAATTGTGGAAATTCATAGTAGAAATGGTGTTGAGCGAGCCAAGGCCCAGCGTATTTCCGTCAATACTGTAATACAGGGAAGTGCTGCCGATATCATGAAAATGGCCATGCTTCGTATAGACAAGGCACTTTCCTTACATTCCTTGAAAACCAAGCTCCTGCTGCAGATTCACGATGAACTGGTCTTTGAAGTTCCCACCGACGAGCTGGCAATGGTGAGGGAATTGGTCCGTGAAGCTATGGAAGGTGCAGTGAAGCTATCCATTCCCTTGAAGGTAAGCATAGAAACCGGGGAAAATTGGGGAGATATCCACTAATGAAGGTTATTGGATTATCAGGAAGAGCCTGTGCGGGCAAGAACCAATTTGCGAAGGAATTCGAAAGTCTTGGGTGCGTAGTGATTGATGTGGATTTGCTTGGACATGTGGCCTTGGAAAAGAGTGTAGGGGCGATCAGGGAAACTTTTGGCGATACCGTAATTTTACAGGGAAAGGTAGATCGGAAAGCCTTGGGGCGTCTGGTGTTTTCCGATCCACTGCTTCTGGCAAAACTTGAATCCATCACTCACCCTATTATGGTCTCCATGTGCAAGGATTCAATCGAAGCAGCCAAGGGCAAGGGAGTCAAGGCACTGGTGCTCAATGCTGCATTGTTGCATCGAATGGGGCTTGATGGGCTATGTGATGAAATCTTGTTTGTGCAAGTTCCTTTATTGGTTAGATTTTTTCGTGCCAGAAAGCGCGATCATCAAACCTGGAAACGGTTCATGGCACGGGAAAAAGCCCAACAAGATATCTGCTTTGATAGATTTGCCAAGGGAATACCTGTCAGAAAAATGAGCAATATAGGGCCTTCCTTGTTTATTCATCGACAAGTAACGTTATATTGTGGTACGATAGGAATTGAAGTATCCTGAAAAATAAGGGATTTTCCTTTGGATGAGGGTTAGAAATGAAGAAATCGGTGCGGATAAATTTACTGGTCATTACTTCGGTTTTGGCAATCTTTGTTTTTGCAGGAGTATGGTATTTTCGTCCGGGTGTTTCCAACGATATACTCGAACGTGCCAGGCAACGTCAACTGAAACCTCTACTTGAGATACAAGAACCTCTAAAACCCTCCATTGAGGCTGTTCCTGCCACAGTCGCTACCTCCGAAGTGGATCAGAAAGCCTTGGCTGAGCAATTGTTACCAGCACTTCGAGAACAACTTACATCTTCTCTTGAAGATGATTTATATGAAAAGCTCAAGGTTCGATTTACCGATGATGAACAGGTCATCAATCTCTTTGCCGATAAACTGGAACCAAAGTTGGAGGAAAAGCTTACCCCTGTCATGCAAAAGGCCTTTGACCAATATAGTGCGGCTAACATGGGTAACGCTAGTTCTTCCTCGCTGGTTGATTTGAAAGTTTCCCTCCAGAAAGAATTCGATGACAAACTGGCGGCAATGGAATCCGAGATATTGAAGACCTCTGTACAGGCAAATGACCAACAGCTTGAAAAGCGCATAGCTACGTTGAAAGGTGAGCTTTCCGATGAGTTGACTGCCTATATTCCTCAATTGGTCGACCTTATGTTGCCCCAGGTAGTCGAAGGTGTCTATCAGGATCTTACGAAAAACAAGGATACCTATCTTCCGTATATAGCAGAAGAACTCAAGGCGTATCTACCCCAGACCCCGAGTGAAGACCAGATGCTTGCCTTGTATGCAAAGTATCGTGACAGAATAATTGCTGATTTAGTTCCAGCAATTCTTGATTCCATGCAGAAACCTGCAACAGAGTCAGTCAATTCAATGGTTGAATCACTTGCTCCTACTCCTGCAGTGACAGAGCCAGCAGTTGCGAAAGTCTCGACAGTCGTTGCAAGTACCGAAAAAACTCCTGTAGTTCCTGCGCCTCCTGCTACGGTAACAGTTACTTCAAAAGCGAAGGAAATATTGCCTGTCATTACCCAACCTGTTTTCACGGAAGACCAACCGGTAGTCCTGATGGAGCCTGCAGTGTATGAACAACAGCGTGATTCCATTCGCAAACAGGCTATCGATGCAATTCTTGAAAGATTGAATTCTCAAGAATAAATACTACTGCTTGAAAAATTTATACGCCTGATGGAGGATCTTGGTAATACCTGATTCCACCTTCGGGCGTTTGTATTTTCCAGAGGCCTTTTTCTTCAGTTTCCTCAATATAACTCTGGGTCAAGGGAACTTTTCCGCCGCCTTGTGGCAGATCCACGGTATAGGAAGGCAGGGCCAGTCCAGAAAGTCTTTTATGAAGCTCTTTGGCAATCTGCATCCCTTCTTTGAGAGGCACTCTGAAATGTGCGGTTCCTGAAACCAAGTCTCCTTGAAATAGATAGTAGGGTTTAACTCTGTTTGCCACCAATTTATTACATAATTCAACGAGCGTATCCGATGAATCATTTACTCCCCTGAGAAGGACTGTCTGGTTCATTGCAGGGATTCCTGCATCTACAAACTTTGCAATGGCAATTTTTGCTTCAGGTGTTATTTCCCGTGGATGATTGAATTGAGTCATTACATAAAAAGGAGCGCTGGTATATTTCTTGAAAACTGCGATCAGTTCATCTGTAATTCTTTCTGGCCAAGATGCAGGAGTTCTTGTACACAGCCGTATCACAAGGTCAGGGCGAGCCGATCGGAATATTCCCACCAGTTCATCAATTCTCTTGTTTGAAAGGGTCATCATATCCCCGCCTGTCAAAAGGATTTCCAATACCTCAGGGTGTTTGCCGACATACAAGGCGGCTTCTTTGATCTCTTCCTTTGAGGCCGGTCCATTGAAAGTTCCCGTGAATCGCCTACGGAAACAGTGCCTGCAATAGAGAGGGCAGATGTCGGTAACCAGAAAGGCAACCCTGTTGGTATAGCGATGAATCAATCGGCTGGTAATGCTATGGTCTATTTCTTCCAAGGGATCCAAAGCTTCCCCGTTGTTTTCGATTTGCTCGAAACGGGTAGGGACTACCTGACGTCGAAGTGGATCCTGGGGATCATCTGGATCAATTAGGTGAAAGAAATACGGGTTTATTGCTACAGGTAATGCTTGTTTGCACTCCTGAAAAGCTTTTTCATCTTCGGTGAGGGTCAATACTGAACCCAATTGTGCCATGCTTGTAATCATAGAGTCTTGGTTTTCTTGTTCCATGCCTGTGGTTTACAGGAAAGAAAAGGTTTCGTCCAGTATCAGATTGAAATTCAAAAATGATTTTGCTGTTTTGCCGATAGGTAAACTGTTTTTTCACTGCAAGCTTTCTTTTTTATGGTACACTACTTTCAAATGTTTCATACGTAGGAGACACAAATGGCAACTGCACAAAAAAGTAAGAAGAAAGGGCTGAAAGGTTATTACCTGACTACATTTCTTATTGGGCTTGGTTTTTTTACCATGGGACTTATGGATCCTTTATACGACACCTATATTCCAATCTTTCTTGCACGTTTTGTTGAATCGAAGGCTCTTATCGGATCAATAATGACATTTGACAATCTATTGGCAATTTTCTTGATCCCTGTGTTCAGTGCACTAAGTGATCGCACCCATACCAAGATTGGTCGGAGAATGCCCTATATTATCATTGGGCTTCCCCTGACAGCCGTTGCCTTTGGTCTTATTCCTTATGCCGCACTGAATAGTCTGTGGATGTTGATTGTGCTGGTATTTGGTTTGAACCTTTTCAAGCAATCGGTTCGAGGTCCTGTTGTTGCCTTGATGCCTGATATGGTACCTGGAGAACTGCGCAGTGAAGCCAATGGTGTCATCAACACGATGGGAGGAATAGCAACCATCGTGGGTACTGTTGGTCTGGCCAGACTTATGGATGTTCCTGTAAAGGTTCCTGGTCTCGGCATGCAGACCGATATTCTTGCCTTCCCTGTCTCTGGGGTCTTGGTAATTGTTGCCGTAATTTTGCTGTTTACTTTCGTAAAGGAAAAGAACGCCATCAACGTAGGGGGAAAGGAGAAGTCGGAATCCATTCTTCATTCCTTGAAAGTCATTTTCAATGAGAAAGACAAGAGTGCCTTGTTTATCTTGCTGTCCTTGCTTTTTTGGTTCATAGGGTATCAGGGAATTCTGCCTTTTGTCGGTCTTTATTCCAAGGACATCCTTCATACAAGTAGCGGAACGGCTTCTCTTGCTGCGGGTATGGTCGGCATCGCATATGCGATATTTGCCATCCCCTCAGGCATCATTGCCCATCGATTTGGGAGAAAAAAGACCATCAGAGCCTCCTTGTTTGCTTTGGTTATCATTCTGATCCTGATTTATTTTCATGATCCCATGACTCCTTCTTGGGGAATTCCTGCCAGACAGTTCAGCTTCTGGGCTCTCCTCTTCTTCTTTGGAGTTTTCTGGGTAGCTATCATAACCAATAGCTTTCCGATGCTTTGGCAAATGTCTTCGTTCCAGACTGTAGGAATTTATACTGGACTCTATTATTTCTTCAGTCAGCTGGCATCGATAATCTCTCCTCCAATAACTGGCGGATTCATTGATGCTTTTGGATTTAGGTCAATTTTCATATATGGCGCTGTTTCAATGCTCATCGCTTTCTTTTTGATGAGCCATGTACATCGTGGTGAACCGGAAGACGATCCTATAGCGGAAGAAGAGTAGTAGTCAAAAACAAATAAGAGAAGGCCCGGATTTCCGGGCCTTCTCTTATTACCGTGAATTCCTTCAGTATTTATAAAACCAGAATTCCCAGATGGGAAAAGAGAATTTTTGCTCCGATAAGGATGAGAACAACACCTCCAATGATCTCTGCTTTGCCTTGGAAGCGAGTTCCGAATCGGTTGCCAAGCAAAATTCCAATGAAAGAAATGATCAAGGTAATGCTTCCAATAATTGAAATTGCTTCAAAAATATGTACTTGCAGGAAAGCGAAAGTAATTCCTACAGCGAGTGCATCGATGCTTGTTGCAAGAGCCAGGGTAAGAAGTTCCCTTACCTTGATTTTTTCATTCTCTGGCATGGGACAGGAGCCATCTTCATGAAAGGCATCCCAAAGCATTTTACACCCGATGCCAAGAAGAAGGACGAAAGCTACCCAATGGTCATACGCAGTGATATATTGCGCAAACTGAATTCCCAGGGCCCAGCCGAGAAAAGGCATCAAAGCCTGAAAAAAACCAAAGGTAACTGAGATGATAAGTCCCTGTCGATAATTGATAGTTGTCATCCTGAGGCCTTTGCAAAGAGAAACTGCAAAAGCATCCATGGCAAGGCTAATTGAAATTACGATCAATTCAAGAATTCCCAAAATTGTGCTCCATAAAGACGAATGAAACAAGTATAGGAAGTTTATGAGATCTCTTCAAGGAATCCTTATACTATTAACCTACCTGGATATTGATAAATTGAAAAGGGAGCGTTTGGTATTGTGTAGATATATGGCTCATATCCCTTGATTTCCTTTATCCTGTATTGTCACAATATTCAATATGAAAGGAGATTCTTGGACTGAACCAGAATAAATCTAGACAGGGGGAATGGAAATATACCCGGTGGATTGGAAATTCTGGTAAGGATATCCATATACACCAGAATTCTTATCTTGACGTCACCTCCTTGGGCCTTTATGCTGGGTACATGGGTTTTGTGTCACAAACAAGGATGGAAAACGATGTCTAGGAAGTTCAAAATATGTATAATAGTTTGCGGTATCTTCCTAGTCTGTTCTCTGTCTCTCTTCTCACACGAAACGACGGCAACTCTATATTTACATGGGAAAGTTCCAATAACTTCGAATGTGAAATCTTCACAAAAGAGAGTCAGGGTAAATTCAAATTCGCGAAATTTCCATTGCGATGTTGAAACTAATGAGGCTACCCATATCGTTACCGTAAGAGTGAGAACTTGGTAACTATTCGTTTATACTAATTGACTGAAATGCCAGTGCTTCTTGAGAGCCTGGTTTTTTTATCTGAAACTTCCATATCTGTTGGAAAAACAACATACTCCTATAATTCTACATTGTACCCTTACCAGGAATAGTTGATCTATTTATTACAAGGAGGATGCAATCAGTGATTAAAAATTTTCCAGATTCAAAAGTTTCGGAGTTTTCTCAACAGATTGATTATCAGGAAGGGCAGGTAGCCAGCAAGACTCTCGCTCAAGATCAACATCATAGCCTTACCTTATTTGCTTTTGAGAAAGGGGAAGAGATAAGCAGCCATGAAAGTTCTGGTGATGCCTTGGTTCTTGGCCTTGATGGAATCGGTGAAATCACCATTGATGGCCAAACACATACAGTAGAGCCGGGTGATTCCATCGTAATGCCTGCCAATCATCCCCATGCAATTTTTGCCCCACAACGGTTCAAGATGTTCTTGGCCGTAAGTTTTTAACGTCGTCAGATAAGAATATTAGGAGATAGTTATGGATTCTAAAATGTTTTGTTATCAATGTCAGGAAACAGCTCGCAATACTGGTTGTACGCTTTCAGGAGTCTGTGGAAAAGATGCCGAGACTGCAAATTTGATGGATTTGCTTATTTGGCTTACCAAGGGAATCAGTCAGGTTTGCGTACTGCTTCGTTTGGAAGGTCAAAAAGTTGGAAGGGATGTAAACCATTTGGTGACATTCAATCTTTTTAGCACGATTACCAATGCCAATTTTGATGAACAGGCAATCTTGGAAAGAATACTTCTTACAATCAAGGAAAAAAATAATTTGCTATCCAGCCTCTCGCATACAGAAAATTTGCAGGAAGCAGCCTTGTACGCAGAAACAGAAACAAGTTTGCTGATAGAAAAATCGAAGACGGTAGGAGTCCTTCAGGAAACTGACGAAGATCTTCGCAGCCTCAAGGAGTTGATTACCTATGGTCTGAAAGGTGTTTCTGCCTATAGTAAGCATGCAAATGCTTTGCTTCAGGATAATGAAGATCTCGATTTCTTCATTCAACGCGCATTGGCCTCTACCCTTGAGAAAAAGAGTATTGAGGAATTGATAGCCTTGACGTTGGAGACTGGTACCTGGGGTGTGACCGGAATGTCCTTGCTCGATGGCGCAAATACCGGTACCTACGGCAATCCTGAGATTACCGAGGTGAAGCTTGGAGTAGGCAAGAACCCCGGAATTCTTATTTCAGGTCACGACTTGCATGATCTTGAAATGTTACTTGAACAAACCAAGGATACTGGTATTGATGTCTATACTCATTCTGAGATGTTACCCGCTCATTATTATCCAAAATTCAAGGGATACTCAAATTTTATTGGAAACTATGGAAATGCCTGGTGGAAACAGAAACAGGAATTTGCCTCGTTCAATGGACCTATCCTGATGACTACCAATTGTATTGTTGCTCCTGAAGCTTCTTATAAAGACAGGATATATACGACCGGGGCAACAGGGTTTCCCAACGTCAAGCATATTGGTGGAGACATAGGAGACCTCAAGGATTTTTCGCCGCTTATCGAGCAAGCTAGGCATTGCGCTCCTCCTACAGAATTGGAAACAGGGACTATCATCGGAGGCTTTGCCCATAATCAGGTTTTTGCTTTGGCCGATAAAATCGTGGATGCCGTCAAGAGTGGAGCTATCAGGAAATTTGTAGTCATGGCAGGTTGTGATGCCAGGTCAAGATCGAGGGAGTACTACACTGAATTTGCAAAGGCCTTGCCAAAGGACACTGTTATTCTTACTGCCGGATGTGCAAAATACAAGTATATCAAATTGAACCTGGGAGATATCGGGGGCATTCCTCGAGTGCTTGATGCAGGACAATGCAACGATTCCTATTCCTTGGCTCTCATTGCCCTTAAGCTCAAGGAAGTTTTTGGCCTTGCTGATATAAATGAACTTCCCATTGCCTATAATATTGCCTGGTATGAACAAAAAGCGGTCATAGTCCTGTTGGCCTTGTTGTCTCTCGGGGTAAAGAACATTCATCTTGGTCCAACCTTGCCCGCGTTTCTTTCTCCTAACGTCGTCAATGTGCTGGTGGAAAATTTTGGAATTGCAGGTATTTCAGATGTTGCCAGTGATCTGGAGATTTTGGTAGGGTAGTCCGGCATTGTTCTTTGTCGAATACAGGAGGCTTCCTTTGGGGAAGTCTCCTATTGTATATATCTTGCCTTGCTTAAGAAAGTTGTTGTATAGAAGCGCAAAGCAGTTTTATTCTTGCAGGACTATCCGTATGAATAGGATTTTACTTGCACCATTCTCTTTTGGGTAGGATACTTTTGCCATGGGATATTATATACGTGATGATATGAGTATGCAGGGCCTTTCAACTGAAGAAACCCTTGAGTTGGTGGGAAAACGTTTTTTGATGAGCAATCCTCCTCATCCCTACACCTATAGACCTTTCAATACAGAAGGAATCGTGCGAGGGAAAGACTATCGCTATCATGCAGATTTACAGCATTTGCTTGCTGATGCACCTCTTGGAAGTTTTTCATATGTATGGGGAAGGTACCTGAGTGTCGCTGAGGGCACCCTTCGGTTTGCCTTGATTTCCTATGGTCCGTCCGTTGTCTACCTGAATGGTAAGCAGGTTGCAAAAAGTGATATCTTCAGTGAACGCTATCGTTCGAAACTGATTTTCGATATCCCTGTACAAAAGGGCATGAATTCGTTGGTTCTCCGCTTTGAAAACACCAGTGGTGGTTTTGGGGGTGAATTCGGTACCTGGGTAGGAAAGCTGGATTATTATTTCTTGATGCCTTCAGCTTGGGAAGAACAGGAAGGTTTGGCCTTCAGTGAACCGCTTGAAAAAGAACTGTCCTCTGTTGAGGAAGAGAATCTTTTGACGTTGTCTTGGCTTCCCAAACCCTATGGAGATAACCCGGCAACCTTTGACCTTGCCCCCGTTTTCCCCCACGCAATTCCAGGACAATTTTTCTGTGCCATAACCTCTGTAGTCTTGCCAAAGGAAGGTACCTATCATTTCATAATAAAAGAAACTCATGGTAGTGAGTTATGTATGGATGGCAAGTCCTGTACTGAATTCATGCAAGGGAAGGCCGGAACGCATTTGCTTTCCTTGATTTGTACAAGAGAAGCTACCTCGGGGTGGACTTTCTCTCTTGCTATGGAAAATTCCGTAACTGGTGAAAGGGTCAAGTTAATTAATCCTGTTCTAAAAGAGACTTCTTCCTACCATTGGTGTGCTGCAGGACCTTTTAAAGAACGTGCTGTTTGTTGTCAGCAGGCTTTTTCCCCTCAATTTGAAAAGCCTTTTGATACGATAAATGGTCCTGATTTCTGGCATTTGGGAGGAAAGGGGAGGTATCTTCGCCTCTACAATGACAATCCGTTGTTCGGACATTGGAATTATCCACTTGGAGTTACCCTTTATGGTTTGGTGGAAGCGGAAAGAATGGTGCGAGAACATAATCCAGCCTTTGCCGAAAAGATTTCACGGTATTTGACCAGTCATGTGAACAAAACCTTGGAAACCTATGATTATGGAATGTGGGATGAGCGGACTCTGGGAGGAGCAACGGCAGTACATCATTTGATGACCAGCCTTGATAGTCTGGATGACTGTGGTTCTTTCGGATCAGCTATCCTGGAAATTGCCAAGGACCATGAAGTGAAAGATGTCGGTCCTGTTACCCATGTAGTGGGTACGTACATTACAAAAGAACAACGAAGACTTGCTGATGGAACATTCTTCAGAAAAAACCTCATGCATTCCTTTCACGAAAATACGTTATGGGCCGATGATCTATATATGTCCATTCCCTTTCTCTGCCGTTATGCTGCTTTCATACAGGACCCCTCACTGCTTGATGATGCCGCTTGGCAATTTCTGGGTTTTGCAAGTTATTTATATATACCTGAAAAACAGGTCATGAGCCATGTGTACGATTTTGAAAGGAATCTTGCAACGGGTATCCCCTGGGGGAGGGGTAATGGTTGGGTACTGTTCTCTCTTTCTGAATTATTATCGGTTTTGGATAAAAGCCATCCAAAATACTCCTTGATGCTTTCCCTTTTCAGAAATCTTTGTGAGGGATCCCTGAGGTTGCAGGATGAAACTGGCATGTGGCACCAAGTGTTGGATATGTCCTCCTCATATCTTGAAACCTCTTGCACTGCTATGTTTACCTGTGCTTTTTCCCGAGGGGTCAGAGCCGGTTGGTATGAAATTGACGAACCCTATAGGACTGCTTGCAAGAAAGCCTGGAAAGCAATACAACGTAACTCCTTGGACAAGGAAGGTCATGTCTGGGGAGTGTGCAGGGGGTCTGAATTTTCCTGTTCCAGAAGATATTATGCACAAGAATTACTTCCACGTCTGGATGACACCCATGGAATAGGAATTGTTATGCTTGCCGGAGTAGAGTATGAACGGCTCTTGGCATTTGAAAGGAGTCAACACCTTTGGACGGAACGAATTTGTACGATGATGAAACATTTTTCAAGGGATATCTAGCCTTGAGGGAAAAATCTTACAGTGCGAATGAGGTGGAGGAGCTTCCTGCTCTGCTTTCCTTGCTTCCATCCTTGACCGGGAAGACTGTCTTGGATTTAGGTTGTGGCTGTGGTGACACCTGTTATCGATATGCTGCCATGGGTGCCAGGCAAGTTGTTGGGATTGATATCTCGGAAAAAATGTTGCAACTTGCAAAAGCACGCAAAAAAAACGAGAGCATCGCCTTTTACCAAATGAAAATGGAAGATATCTCCCAAATCAAGGAACGGTTTGATGTAGTGACAAGTTCTTTGGCTTTTCATTACATCCAGGATTTTTCAAAACTCATCAAGGATATCCATTCATTGCTATCCAATGAAGGAGTGCTTATATTTTCTCAGGAGCATCCGCTGACCACTGCTCCTAAAAAAGGATGCACCTGGATATATAAGGATTCCCAAATCCAAGGATATCAGGTAAGCGACTATATGGAAGGCGGGGAAAGAAATGTTGAATGGATGAATACGGCGGTAACAAAATA
The DNA here is from genome assembly GCF_963676625.2 of uncultured Sphaerochaeta sp. Classification (GTDB taxonomy): domain Bacteria; phylum Spirochaetota; class Spirochaetia; order Sphaerochaetales; family Sphaerochaetaceae; genus Sphaerochaeta. Next base: position 133,174 of record NZ_CAXXYB010000004.1, on the reverse strand, counting down.
TCATAGGAATTTTTCTGAAATCTTTCATTCCTTGATTGTCAATGGTTTTGAGATACTAGAAGTATTGGAACCTCTGGCGGGGGAAGAAAACAAAGCTTTTTATCCACTGTATGAAAAAACATTGCATAAACCGAATTTTCTTGTTGTCAAAGTCTTGAAACGATAAGGTAGAAAAGTATAGGTAGCTATAATAAAAGCAGTGGACAGCCTAACCGTCCACTGCTTTTATCATGCACAAAGATATCAGCCTTTCAACCCGGTCGTTACCAACCCTTGCACGATGTATTTCTGGAAAAACAAGAAAATTATCAATACAGGGATGAGGGATAATGTTCCCATGGCAAAGATAGCTGACCAATCCGTTGAATTCTGGGGGTCGCTGAACATTCTCAGGGCCAGGGAAACAGTAAAAAGCTTCGGTTTGTTCAAATAGAGAAGAGGTCCCAGAAAATCGTCCCAGCGCCAATAGAAACTAAAGATTGCACTGGTGATGACAGCTGGTTTTATCAAGGGGAAGAGTATCCTTGAAAAGACAGAAAAGCGGTTGCAACCGTCTATCTTGGCTGAGTCATCCAATTCATAGGGAATTTGGCGGATGAACTGAACCATCAGGAAGATGAAAAATGGAACACCTGCAAACTGCGGGATGATCAAGGGTTTGAATGAGTTGATCCATCCGATTTTATGAAAGATGATAAACTGTGGAACCATGACTACCTGATAGGGTATCATCATGGTAACGAACATGCAGGCATACCAAAAGGTTCTTCCCCTGAAGGGAACGCGGGCAAATCCATACGCTACCAGAGAGGAGGCAAGTACTGCTCCTATACTCGATATAATGGTGTAATAGAAGGAATTCTTGAAGAAGGTGGCAAAGGTGATGGAATTGTTGAAGTTCCAGCCACGCAGGTAGCTCTTGAAATTGAAGGTAGTGGGAATCAAGGAGCTTGTATTAAAGATCTCCGAGTTGTTCTTGAAGGAATTGGATACCATCCAGAGAATCGGATAGAGCATGATAAATCCAAGCAAGATGACTACTGTATGAAACAAGACCTGTTCAAGGGTGTTTTTCATTTTTCGTTTGCTATGGGCATCCATCTTATTTTCCCTCCTTGGATTCATAAAAGACCCAGGCATTGGAGGTCTTGAAAACAACTGCCGTGAATACACCAATGATCAGGACAAGTATCCAGGCCATGGCACTGCTGTATCCCATGTCGAAGTATTTAAATGCACGTTGATAGAGGTAAAGCGCATAGACGAGTGTGCTGTTCAAGGGATCCCCGCTTCCGCCTGAAACAACAAAAGCTTGGGTAAATACAGTAAATCCATTGATTAATTGCATCACCAGATTGAAAAAAATTACCGGAGTTATCTGGGGAACGGTAATATGTGTGAAACGCTTGAAAGAACCGGCTCCATCAATTTCGGCAGCCTCATAATATTCTTTTGGAATTTGTCTGAGACCTGCAAGAAAGATGAGCATCGACGATCCAAACTGCCAGATAGCCAAGAGAATCAAGGTCCAGATTGCCGTAGAAGGTCTACCGATCCAAGAGATATTTGAGGTTATGCCCAGTTTTCCAAGTACCGCATTCAGCGCTCCATCGGCCATGAACAGACGTCTCCACATGACAGCGATGGCAATCGAGCCGCCTACCAGGGAAGGTACATAATAGATGGCTTGGTAGATGCGGATTGCCCTTGTTCCCCTATTGAATAGCATTGCCACGAAGAAGGCAAATATCAGCCTTCCGGGAACGGAGACAAAGGCATAGTAAAAAGTAACTTTCAAGGATTGCCAGAAGAGTTCATCATGGGCCATTTTTCTGAAATTTTCCAATCCGTTAAAAACAGGGGATCCAAGAATGTCGTAGTCAGTAAAGGAATAGTAGAGAGAAAAGAGGATGGGTATGATGGAAAAGGCTATAAATCCAATCAACCAGGGGCTGATAAAGGCATAACCAGAAAAATCTTCCATCAACTTTCTGTTACGTTTTGCCGAGATTTTCATGCAGGCTCCTTCAGCTCAAGACAGTTGTAAGAATATGCAGGGAGAGACCTGTCTTGCAGGTCTCTCCTCCAACATAGGGAAGAAAATGCTATTTAAGAATTTCGTTACCCTTGGTCATTATCTTTGCAACACCTTCATCAAGAGAGATGCGCTTCAAAAGTATTTCTTGCGAAACGTCACGGACCATTTTCAAGAATTCACCACTTCCGGAAGGATCAGGAGCATCGATCGGACCGGCATTTTGGGAAGCCAAGCCAATGAAATCAAAGATCTGCTTATTAACGGAATTTACCTTGGTGGACATATGTTCCCTGACCTTTGACGGAATGGGAACTCCTCGTTCACCCATGAGATAATCATTGACATCAATGTCGTTTATAAAATAATTCAGGAATTTTGCTGCTAGCTCAGGATTTTCTGCCGAAGCAGGAATCGAGAAGAACATCGAGGGCTTCAGAAAGGTTCCCTTAGCCTTGGCGTTCTTGATATTGGGCAACAAAGCAAGTTTCAGTGGGCGTTTTGCCGCAACCTGGAAGGATACAAATTGGTTGCTCCACATATACTCCAACCAAGAGTGACCCTTTGCAAATTCACCTTCCTCGGGAGTTACCGTAACAAAGGCAATTTCAGGATTGATCAGGGCTCCTGCATCCTGGAGTCTCAGCTGAATGGCGTAGTAGTCCTTCAGTACCGTTGTATCGGTAAACCCAAGACCTTTGGTCTTGCCATAGGTTGTCGCACCGGTCTGCCTGATTGCATTATCAAAACCAACCTTGGGATCGGTGGTGAAGAAAGGAAGAGTCTGGACGCCTGTTTTCTGATAAATCTGAAGGGCGATTTTTTCGAAATCATCCCAGGTCCAGTTTGCCGAATCGGGTTCAGCTATTCCTGCCTTGGCCAATACCGCTGGATCATAGGCAATGCAGACTGCGTTGGTGCCCAGACTGATACCGTAGAGTTTCCCGTTTACTCTTCCTCCAGACAGGAAGGATTCATTGATATCGGACAGATCTATGATTCCTTTGTCTACATATGGGGTCAGATCGGCAAGTTGATTGCGCTGTACCCACTGAAGCATATAGGCATAGTCATGCTGCATCAGATCAGGAAGGCTTCCAGCCGCCGCCTGGGTGTTCATCTTGTCCCAGTAGCCTGACCATCCGGTAGTTTCCGTATCTATTGTTATATCCGGATTCGCCGCCATGAACATTTCAACGGCTTTCAAAGTCCGTTCATCACGGGTCGGGTTGCCCCACCAGGCCAGACGCATGGTAGAGTTTTTTGTTTCCGGTGCAGCTTGTGCAAACACAAATGCAGGTACGGCGATAGACAGGCAAATTGCCAAGGCAAAAAGCTTGAATAGGGCTTCTCTTTTTTTCATGATAGATTCTCCTTTCTTTTGTTTTTCATTTTAGGTGCCTTTTTTCGAGAAGTCAAAAAAAATGTAAACATTGCCCAAGTATTTATGAAAAAAGGAATAAGAGTTATGTATTATCCAAAAAAACAACGGAAAAAGATAGAAATTGTTTCTGCTGGCAAAAATAAAAGAGCTGACCGAAGTCAGCTCTTGAAGGGAAAAAAGTAATGCGTCAGCCGTTGACGCGTTCCAAGTATTCCTTGGTTTCGGTATTGACCCGAATTTTCTCGCCCTGTTTGATGAAAATAGGAACCCTGACTTTCAGACCGGTGTCGGTCACGATATATTTGGTTGCACCTTGAACAGTGTCACCCTTGACAGCTTCTTCTGCCTCAGCTACCAAGTAAACTACCTTGGGGGGAACCTGGATATCTAAAAGTTGAGTTTCCCAGAAAGTACAACGATAGGTTTCGCCATCTTTCATGATGAATTCATAGTCAGTGAAATTGATCATCGGAACTTCAATCTGGTCGTATGTATCGGTCAACATAAAGTGGAAATGTTCGCCATCGTTGAATAAGTATTGGCAATCACGATCCTCGACCATAATGTCTTCGGCATTGTCTTGGCTCTTCATGGTTTCACTGAGGGTTTGCCCACTGGAAGGGCTCTTGAGTTTCAGACGAACAAAGGCGGATCCTTTACCAGGGTTGACGAATTCACGGTCGATACAAACAAAGGGTTGTCCTTTAATGAGAAGGGCGGTTCCCTTTTCTATTTGACCTGCTTTAATCATGACTAATTACCTCGTATATTAAAGATTACAATTTTTACCGGTGCCCAGCATAGCAGAAAGGGGAAAAAGAATCACCCCCTCAAGGCTGGTTTTTCCTAACTGTAGCATGAGTAGCCTGTCCATTCCAAGTGCTACACCTGAACACTGGGGAAAAGTAGTGAAGAGAGAAGCGAATGCTGGATCGGAATCAGGAATTACGGACTGGTTTTTCATTCTCTTTTGGACAAGTTTTGCATACTCATTGCGATAATAGGATGCAATGGTGTCAACATCACGTTCTTCGTCATAGCAGTTTGCAATTTCCGTTCCTCCTGCATACAACTCCCAACGCCTACGATAATTTCCATCACGTTTGGCCAGACATTCGATCTGGGCGGGATATCGATCGAGAACCAAGGGTTTGTCCTGGGGCAGATTGGGCTCTACAAAGGTAAGAAATATCCTGTTGAAGGTATCTTCCCAGCTTTCACTCTCATTGCCAAGGGATAGTCCCAATCGTCTGGCTTCGTTTGCCAGGTGTTTTTGGTTCTGGTTTTTTTCTAGGTCTACCTGGGCATAGCGCCACATGGCCTCGGCAACTGTCAAATGATTGAATGGTGGCAGAAGATGCTCAGGGCAGTTCTCCAGTGCTGTTTTTGCTATCATTTCTTCGGTAAGGGCGATTGAATCTTGTTCATCTGCGCCTACCGTATAGTATTCAAGCATGGAGAATTCCGGGTTGTGAATCTTGCCGATTTGCTCACTATTGCGAAAACAATGGCTGAATTGATAGATGCTTCCGAATCCTTTGGCAATAAGTTTTTTCATGAAAACTTCAGGGGAGGGGATAAGATAGAGATCCAGGGAACCCAAGAATTCATTCTCGAAACGGGTTCCGAAATTCTCTATGGTAGCTTCGGGAATCAAGTCAGGGGATAGGGACGGGGTATCTACTTCCGTATAAGAACGCTCATCAAAAAAAGTACGTATTGACCTATAGAGCCGACTTCGTCCCAAGGCGGCCTGTTTTGCAGAAATTTCCATGGCCGTATCATATCCAATGACCTGCTCTTGTTGCAAGGTCTGGCCTCGCTACAGTATACTGCTCGACATGGAAAGTTATGATACTGATGATATAATATATGCCTTGGCAACCCCTTGGGCCCAAAGTGCCTTGGCTGTGATTCGTGTGAGCGGAGAAGGTTGTAAAACTATGCTTGCAAACTACTTCTCTCCTGCAAAAGCGTTGTTGCAAGCCAAGAATGCAACCTTGGTTCATGGTTTTATTACTGAAGGAAAAGATGGGAAAAAGCTCGATGAAGTGGTTGCTGCCGTTTATACTGCAGGACATGGGTATACGATGGAAGAATCTGTTGAGTTTACCTGTCATGGCTCCTTGCCTGGTTTGCAAGCCATTCTTGCCTCGTTCAAGCGAATAGGCTTGAGACCTGCCCAGGGAGGTGAATTCACTTTCAGGGCTTTTTTGCATGGACGTATGGACCTTACCCAAGCTGAGGCTGTCCAGGAATTGGTTGCCGCACAAAGTCCTCGCAGTCAGGCAATGGCTCTTTCACGTTTGGAAGGAACCTTGAGGGATCGGATTTCAGGAGCCAAGGAAGAGTTGCTTGTTGTATTGGCTTCGGTGGAAGTCCAGCTCGATTATGCCGAGGATGAATTGGATGAGTTTGTCTTTCCCCTTGAGAGACTCAGGGGCGTCGAAACTTCCTTGTCCTTGTTAGCTTCTACCTATAAAGTAGGTCGTCTCTATGGGCAAGGGGCCAGGGTCGTGCTGGCAGGGGCGACCAACGCTGGCAAAAGCTCCTTGTTCAATCTTTTACTCAAACAACAACGATCGATAGTCAGTTCCGTAAAGGGTACTACCCGTGACTATATTGAAGCGGATTGTTCAATCGAGGGTATTCCCATTCGGCTCTATGATACTGCAGGATTAAGGGAAAGTGCTGATAGCATTGAAGTTGAAGGGATCAAGAAGACAGAACAACTTATCGGACAGGCAGACTTGGTTGTGTATCTGGTCGATAGTACCGATGATGCAAGGTTTCCAGAACCTGATGCCAAGACCTTGTTGGTTTATAACAAGTCAGACTTGGCAAAAGCCCCGAAGGGATCGCTTTCCATAAGTGCCCAAACAGGAGAAGGTATCGTTGCCCTTGCCCATGCGATGGCCGAAAGGCTCAGGGAAGGTGTCCAGGCTACCGGGGATGAACAGATCATAATTGAATCTGAACGGCAACATCTTTTGTTGCTCCAGGCCCGAGAAGCCATAGAAAGGGCGATTGCCTTGGTTGAACGTGATATTCCGTTGGATATTGTTGCCGCGGAATTGAATGAAGCAATGCAAAATCTCGGTGAACTCACCGGGGAAGTCACTCCCGCCGATATCCTCCAAAAGATATTCAGCGGATTTTGCGTAGGGAAGTAAAAATGGATTATGATGCAATAGTAGTAGGGGGAGGGCATGCCGGAATTGAGGCTTCCCTCGCTCTTTCAAGAATAGGATTCAAGACTCTTCTGGTTACCCAGAATCTTGACGCAATTGGTCGGTTGTCCTGCAACCCTGCCATCGGTGGGTTGTCAAAGGGAAACATTGTACGTGAAGTCGATGCTCTTGGCGGAGAGATGGGCCATTTGATCGACCATTCAATGATACAATATCGAATTCTCAATCGAAGGAGAGGTCCTGCCGTACAGGCTCCCCGGGCTCAAGCCGATAAGTTCACCTACTCCCGTCTTGCCAAGGAAACCTTGGAAGCACAGTCTAACCTTTCCTTGTTCATGGATACCGTCGTGGATATCCTTCTGGATAAGGATGGAAAGAATCTTGTAGGAATCAAGACCGCCAGGGGGCATAGCATTTCCTGCAAGGTGATGGTGCTTACTACCGGAACCTTCATGGAAGGAAGAATATTCATTGGTGAATACGATGCTCCGTTCGGACGTCTTGATGAACCGGCTGCCATAGGATTGGGAACAGCTTTGCGTGCGAAAGGCTTTCCGGTGGGAAGACTCAAGACAGGGACTCCTGCCCGAGTTCGCAAGAGTTCGCTTGATTTTGATAAAATGGAACTGCAGGATGGGGATCCTGTCCTTATGCCTTTCAGTTTCGATTATGATACCATTGAAAGGCCGATGCTGCCTTGCCATATTACGTGGACAAATGAGAAGACGCATAAGATTATCAGGGATAATATCCATCGTTCTCCGCTCTATGGTGGGAAGATTGTAGGGAAAGGTCCCCGGTATTGCCCTTCCATCGAGGATAAGGTCGTCCGTTTCCCTGACCGCGACCGACACCAGATTTTTGTCGAACCAGAAGGCGTCGGTACCGAGGAAATGTATTTAAATGGAATATCCTCCTCCCTTCCGGAGGATGTCCAATGGGACTTCATCCATAGCATTGAAGGTTTGGAACATGCCCAGATCATGCGTCCGGCCTACGCGGTGGAGTATGATTACCTTGACCCTCAGAATCTTTTCCCCTCTTTGGAGAGTAAGCATGTAGGTGGGTTGTTCCTGGCTGGACAGACAAATGGTACCAGTGGCTATGAAGAAGCCGCCTGCCAAGGTCTCATGGCGGGAATCAATGCCGCCCAGAAGCTCAAGGGGGAAAAACCCTTGATTCTTTCCCGCAGTGAAGCCTATACGGGAGTTCTTATTGATGACTTGGTTACCATGGGTACCAAGGAACCCTATCGCATGTTTACCAGCAGGGCCGAATATCGGTTGAATCTCCGTCATGATACTTCTGATCAGCGTTTGACAGAAAAAGGTTTTGCCGTAGGGCTTCAGAAGGAAGCAAGCATCCAGAGACTCCAAGCTAAGATGGAAAAGATCGAGGCCGTAAAGGATTTGCTTTCGAAGCGAAGATATGAACAAAAAACTGCACTGGTTGCCTTGAAAATGCCTGAAGTTACCATGGATGACTTGAAAAAGACTATTCCTGAGCTGAAAGATTTTGATGAGCCTACTCGTTATCAGGTTGAGCTGGATGTGAAATACGAGGGGTATATTCATCGGCAGGATCGTCAGGTTTCCCGGTTCGAGAAGCTTGAGGGCCTTTTGATTCCCGAGAACATCGACTATGATTCCCTGGATGGGCTGAGTGCTGAATCGAGGGAAAAACTCAAGATGATACGGCCTCTGTCGGTAGGCCAGGCAAGTCGAATGAATGGCGTACGGACCAGTGACTTGGCAATTCTTATTCTCAACGTAGATAAGGGAGGTCGCCGTGGGTAACTATGACCACCTCTTGCATTCTTCCCTGGAACAACTTGGTCTTGTATTTGACGAGGCTCAGTATTCCCAGCTTTCAAGGTATATCAAGGAACTTGAACTATGGAACCCGGTGTACAAATTGGTTGGTGCGGTAGGCGATGAACTGATAACCAAGCATATAGTGGATAGCTTGTCTGCTGTTCCGACTCTTGTGACCTTGCTCGATACATATAAGAATCCTATCATCGCCGATCTCGGTTCCGGGGCAGGACTGCCAGGCATTCCCCTCGCTATTGCACTCAAGGACTACCAATTCACCTTGGTTGAGAGAATGGGTCGACGGGTCGGATTTCTCAACAATGCCTTGGTCCTTTGCCATCTATCCGATAGAGTAAAGGTTTTTGACAAGGATCTTTCGGAAGTGAAGGGAACGTTCGATCTCATTACGTTCAGGGCTTTTCATCCTTTATATGACATACTTGATATCGTTGAGCCCCTCCTTGCAGATGATGGTGTCGTCTGTGCCTACAAAGGCCAAGAGGAATTGTTACGTGCTGAATTGGAACAAGTGAAGAAGGGTTGCAAAACCAGCTGGACTGATTCCTTGGTGGATTTGTCGGTTCCGTATCTTGATGCCCAAAGAAAACTTTGTATTTTGCATAAGGGGTGATACCTCTTTGTCTTGTCGTTGTTTCAAAAGGGTACTTGGTTTTGAACGAGGAGTTTGTTTTGAAAAAAGGTAAAGGACGATTTTCATTGGGGTTTGGTTTCCTCTCTCTTTTGCTGGCGTTGACGTTGGCTCTGGGGATTGTGTTGCCGTTATTTGGGACCAATCTTGGTTTTCTGGAGAGGCCGCTCCGATGGCTCGCTTCGTTCATGGGATTTTCCGCTTTGGCAAGTATCTATGGGCTTATTCCCTTGGCTTGTCTTTTTCTCTTATGGGCGATAATGGCTTTTTCCTTTCGAGGACGTAAACCCTTTTCATTCATTCTCATTCCCCTGACAGCCTTGATGTATTTTACTGTATTTCTCTTATCTCAAATGTTGCAACAGACAGGAAGACCTCAGGCTGTTATGCATTTTTTGTTATCCAATGGAGCTTCCTTACGTTCAGCCTCACTTAAAGTTGTTCTTGCGTTTCTTTTTGAGACAGTCTTGTTTGTCATCCTGACTCTTTTTACTGACATGTTGAATGATCATCATAAAAAGAAAAAAGCTTTTGCCCAGAAGGTTGAGGAAGTTCAGGGAAAAAAGACGGATGAGGTTCCTTTGGTTTCCCGTAAAGAAAAGAGACGCTTGGCCAAGTTGCAAAATAAGCTGACTGAAGAAGAGACTGTTGTTGTGCTCAAGCAAAAACAGCTTCCAAAAGAACAGTCTTCATCCGGAAAAATGGAATTCCCCCAGGTAATGGAAGTTCCTACCCTCGGTTCTTTCTCCAAGTCCTCCCCTGATGCAGTTGCCAAGGCAGAGGCCATTGAGGTGCAGGAAAAAATTACTGAAACTTCTTCGGGATTGGCCAGTATAGGGGCCTTGCATACCATCAAGCAAGAACATATGAGAGATCGAGCTTTGGCTCAGAAGGAACGCAAGGCTGAAAAGAAGGACCCTCCTGCGGATAAAGCACAAAAGATTCCTCTTTCAGGGTTTCTCCAAGGTGCCTTGGAAGTCGTTGGCAAAGGTTCCTCGCAACCGGTAACTCCCGTGCCTGAACGTACGGGAAAAGCCACGGGAATGCTTGCCAATGCAGTAGCAGAAACGGAAGTACAGGAAAAACACGGTTTTTTCCATCGTACCCGTAGTTCGCAGAATCCTTCCGAAGTAACAATTACCTCTCCTGTGGAAGTGACGGTCAATAAAGGAACTCTTGATTCCGGGCGTTCTTTGGAAAACGATGCAAAGAAACCGGATGATTTGATCATACATGATCGGATACTCTCCGTAAGGCCTTTTGTTGAGACTCCTCCCAGTCAATCCGCCCCGATATCGGTATCGGCAAGCATCGTTACCTCTCAAGAAGATTTTCCGCCGAAACCTGCCAAAAAGGAGCCAATTGCTTCTTCAGATGAGGATTTCCCCCCGAAATCTGTAAAAGAACCCATTGTTTCCCCTGTCGAGAACATTCCAAAGAAACCGGCAAAGGAACCTGAACCTTCTGCTCCTGTTCCTGTTGCCAGTGAGGCTTCTCCTGAAGCCCCGGCAGAGCTTGAATTGACAGACGATCTCGATGCAGCCAGTGGGGTAGGAGGGCTTTCCTCAACCAATGGAGGGAAAAGTGCACTTCTGAACAGATCAAAATTTCGATATACCTTTCCTCCCGAGGATATTTTGGTAAGGTACCCCAAGATGGGGAATACCATAGATGAAGAGACCTATGAACGTGGTGAAAAACTTGTAGCCACCCTTTTGGAATTCAATATCAGGGTTGAACTGATCAGCATAGTACGAGGTCCAACGGTTACCATGTTTGAAATTCTCCCGGCTCCGGGAGTTCGGGTAAATACCATAGTCAGTCTTTCCGATAACCTTGCCCTCAGTTTGGCAGCCATCCAGGTAAGAATCGTAGCCCCGATACCCGGAAAGTCAGCCGTAGGTATTGAAATACCGAATAGAAAACGAGATGTCATTGGATTCAGGGAAATGATTGCCTCCATTGATGAGAAACATGGGGATATTCCCATGGTTTTGGGTAAGAACCTTATGGGTGAGCCAATTGTCATTGATGTGGGGAAGGCTCCCCATTTGCTTATTGCAGGGGCGACTGGAAGTGGAAAGAGTGTCTGTGTCAATTCAATGATATGTTCGATCCTGTTTCGCAAGAGTCCCAAGCAAGTGCGATTGATCTTGGTGGATCCCAAGATTGTTGAGCTGAATATTTACAATGGCATTCCCCATTTATTGACACCGGTGATAACTGACCCCAAGAAGACGCTCAAGGCTTTTGACTTCTGCCTTTATGAGATGGATAGGCGTTATAGGCTATTGCAAGGTATCAATGCACGAAATATTACCGGGTATAATGAAAAAATAGACGAGAGTCATCTGGCAAGGGAAAAGTTGCCCTTCATTGTCGTTGTTATCGATGAATTTGCCGACCTCATGCATACCGTTGGCAAGGAATTGGAAAATAAGGTTTCAAGACTTGCTGCCATGAGCCGGGCAGTTGGCATTCATCTGATTCTGGCAACCCAACGACCTTCCGTGGATGTCATTACTGGTGTAATCAAGAGCAACATACCGACCAGGATTGCCTTTGCGGTGACCAGCACGACTGACAGTCGGATAATCATCGATGAAGGTGGTGCCGAGAAACTTCTGGGAAAGGGCGATATGCTCTATGTTGCAAGTTCCGATCCGATTTCCATGCGTATCCAGGGGGCCTATCTGAGCGACAATGAAGTTGAGGAAGTGGTCAAGTTCGCAAGTTCCCAGGGAGTGCCAGATTTCATCGATGAAGCTTTCTTTGATGATGAGCCAAGCGAAAGCGACAATTCTTCTGATCCTGATATGGAAGGAAATGATGATGATGAACTCATGGAAAAGGCCCTCCAAATAGTTGTGGAACGAAAATGTGCCTCTGCTTCTTACTTGCAACGAAGATTGAAGATAGGGTACAACCGGGCTGCACGCTTGGTAGAGCAGATGGAAGATATGGGTTATGTGGGGCCCCCGAATGGGAGCAAACCCAGGGAATTGATCAAATATCCATCATGACAAAGAAGGAAAGCAATGGTTAGGGAACATGCGGTACACAATGGTGAAATCATCAAGGAAGAGGATGCCACGCTCAAGGTGACAAACAGGGAAGTCCAATTTGGATTTTCCACCTATGAATCAATACGGATAATCAAAAGGCATCCCGTGCATCTTGCCGACCATTTGAAGCGTTTGGAAAAATCGTGTGCTGGAATATTTTTGGTGCATCCTTTTACCGAGGAAGAACTGACAAGTTGGGTGTATCAGCTCATTGAAACAGATGAGCTGGATACTGCCTCAATCCGAATACTTATAGTCGGCGGTAGCCAGCCCCAGTGTTTTATTACTGCCACGGCGCTTCTTGCCTATCCAGATAGTTATTATCTGGAGGGCGTATCGGCCTATACGTATGAGGGGGAACGCTTGTTGCCTTCCTGCAAGACGGGAAATCTCTTGCTCAACTATATGGCTCTCGAGGCCTCTCGTCGCCAAGGAGGATTTGAAGCCTTGTTGGTAAATAGGGAAGGAGAAATTCTTGAAGGGACAAGGAGCAATTTTTTTGCTTTCAAGGATGGCCGGCTCTATACAGCCCCTTCTGAAAAAGTGTTGCTTGGGGTGACTCGTGAACGAGTGATTGAAGCAGCTCAAAAACAAGGCATTGAAGTAGTGTTCAAGGCCCCTCTGGCGTCAGATCTTCAAAAAGGACTGTATGATGAACTCTTTATTTCTGCGACGAGCATGGCTGCCATGCCTTTATGCGCTGTCAATGGAAATAATTTGAAGGGGTCGTTTGCCCGGACTTTGGCGATTTGCAAACAGGTACGCGATTGGGAACTGGAAGATTGAAAAGTCCTCCCTCCATGCTCTTTCGTGGAGGTGGACAATACTGCTGATTTATTCTATCTTGTATGAGGTGGGTTTTTTGCCTGCCCTTGGTTTTTGTGTTCTTTTGCAAATTATTATAAAGGCGATATATAGTATCCATGAAATTTACCGAATTACCCTTAAGTGAGCAGGTGCTCAAAGGTGTCGAGACTACGGGTTTTGTCGATTGTACCGAGGTACAAGAGAAAGTTCTTCCCGTTAGTCTTGCCCAACGTGACGTTATGGTCCAGTCCAAGACTGGTAGCGGCAAAACAGCCGTGTATGTCCTTTCAATCCTACAGAAATATGTAACAGCCCAAAACGAGGGCAAACCACTTCCAAAAGCCTTGATCGTAGCTCCTACCAGGGAGCTTGCCGTCCAAATTGATGAAGATACCGCAAAACTATCTTCTGCTATCGAGGGACTCACCGTAGGGTGTTTCTATGGTGGCGTTGGTTACGGGAAACAAGATGCCCTCATCGAGAAGGGTTGTGATATTTTTGTTTGTACCCCGGGAAGAATCCTGGATTATCAGAAGATGCACAAGATTGATTTCAGACAGTTTGATACCTTTGTCGTTGATGAAGCGGACCGTCTCTTTGATATGGGCTTTTATCCGGATGTCCAGAAGATGTTCAGCCTCTTGCGCCCCTGTCAGGAAAGGCAGACAATGCTCTTTTCTGCGACCTTGGGAACACGGGTAAGGAATCTAGCCTGGTCCTTCATGAACAACCCTGTCGAGATAGAAGTTCAGCCGGAAGAAATTACCGTAAAGGAAATTACCCAGGAGTTGTATCATATTTCCAAAGATGAAAAGTTTGGACTTTTGTTGCAGCTTATGCATCGGGAAAATCCCGGGAATGCCTTGATTTTTACCAATACAAAGGCTCGTTGCATTGAAGTTGCCAAGAGGTTGTCCCTCAATGGCTACGCTTCCAAATATCTGATGGGCGACCTTCCCCAATCCAAGCGTTCGGAAACCATAGAAAGAATGAAAGACGGGAAAATCAAATTTTTGGTGGCTACCGATGTTGCCGCCAGGGGATTGCAAATTGATGACCTTGAACTTGTAGTAAACTATGATATTCCTGATGATTTTGAAAGTTATGTACATCGTATCGGCCGTACGGCCAGGGCAGGAAAGACAGGTAAGTCAATTACCCTTGCCGATGAAGAGTATGTATTTGGCCTGGAACCGATAGAAACCTATATTCAAATGAAGATTCCCGTAATTTGGCCTGCAGAAGGAGAATTACCGGTTGTCGAGGATAAGAGTGCAACCTATTCGTTCCGTGACTTGGTCAGTAGGGAAGAGTATTCCAATTCCCCTGACAGAGGTGGAAACCGTAAAGGTGGCCGTCCTTCTCCCAATACCTCCCGGCGTCCTTCCTCGAATGTCAGAAGAGATGAAAGAACTCCTGGTCGCAGAGGGCCTGCCCGCCCGGCGGCTGCCAGAGGTGGAGCCGAAATTCCAAGGGGAACTGGTCCCAGACCTCGTCCTGTTTCAGCACCCCCCAGGGCTGCTGCTGCTCGGACTTCTGTTCCTTCTCGGACTTCTGCTCCTGCACCAAGACGAAGATCAGGTGCCAAAAGTTATGCAGAGATACAGAATCTTTCCCTGGAAGAACGTTTGGCATATTACAAACAACAGTACAAGGGAGATTTGGAAGGTGCTTCTTCTCCTGTAGCTACGAAAAAACGGGAACCTATCCAGAAAAAGCCTGTCCAGAAGAAACCAGCCAGTGAGATTACCTCTGCCCCAATTGGAGAAAAGCAACCCAGGAAACCAGGGTTCCTTGCGAGGTTATTCAGGAAGAAAAAGTAAAATGCTAAGACGATTTATTGCTTACTACCGTCCCTATAAGGGTCTGTTTTTCCTTGATATGGGAGTGGCCATCGTCTCTTCCTTTCTTTCCATACTTTTTCCGTCTTTGACAAGGCAATTGTTGAAAACTGAAATTCCTGCAGGTAATGTCAGGACCATCTTCATTATCTTCGGGATAATGCTTGGTATTTATATCTTGCAGGCAGTTTGCCAATATATACGGGTTACCTGGGGACATATCCTAGGGGTCCAGATGGAAAACGATATGCGAAGTGAGCTGTTTTCGCATCTGCAAAAACTTTCCTTTGGGTACTTTGACAAAACAAAAACGGGCCATATGATGAGTAGGATCACCAATGACTTGTTTCAGATTACTGAGACTGCCCACCATGCCCCCGAGGATTTGCTTATCAGCATAGCTACCATTTTTGGTTCCTACGTGGTCATGTTCTCCTATAATGTTTCCCTTTCGCTCATTTCAATGATACCTCTTCCTATCATGGTTTTCTATGGTATTTACTATGGACTGAAAATGAAAAGGACCTTCAGGAAAGTAAGACGCACGGTTGCCGATGTAAATAGCACTGTCGAGAATTCCCTGCAAGGAATCCGGGAAGTAAAATCCTTTAGTAGGGAAGACTATCAGTCCACCAAGTTCGATACAGTCAACGATGTGCTTCGTGACAGTAAAATGGAACAATACAAGGTAATGGGAAGCTACCATTCGATTCTTGGACTGTTTCGCGATCTCTACTATTTTTGTACCATTGCCGGTGGAGCCCTGCTGATCTTGAAGGGAACGGTTCAGGTCTATGACTTGGTTACTTTTATTCTTTTTGTCGGGGTTGTCCTTCCTCCAATCGATCGGCTGATAAACTTTACTGAACAATTGCAGCAAGGAATGGCTTCCTTTGAACGGTTTGCCCAGGTCATGGATGAAGAACCGTCTATCCAGGATAAGAACAATGCCGTTGATATCAAGATCAGCGAGGGAACCGTTACGTATGAACATGTCGATTTCAAATATGAGAATTCGAATGAATCGATACTTGAGGATATCTCCCTGACGATACAAGGCGGTACTACTGTTGCCCTCGTGGGTGAATCCGGGGCAGGGAAGAGTACCTTTGCCTCGTTGATTCCCCGATTCTATGAAGTGGAATCCGGGAAAGTCCTGATTGACGGTCAGAATGTAAATGATGTTCGCCAAAACTCTCTTCATCAGAATATAGGTTTTGTCCAGCAGAATGTCTTTTTGTTCGATGACTCCATCAGGGAAAATCTGAGATACGGAAAGGTGAATGCTTCTGATGAAGAGATGTGGGCTGCCTTGGATGCGGCAAACTTGGGGACGTTTGTCAGAAGTCTGCCAGAAGGTTTGGATACCCAGGTCGGTGAGCGTGGAACGTTACTTTCAGGAGGACAAAAACAAAGAATATCCATTGCCAGGGTATTTTTGAAGAATCCCCCCATTTTGATTTTTGATGAAGCTACCAGCAGTCTGGATTCCGAGAGTGAGGAATTGATTACTGAAGCTTTTAGCCGCCTTTCCCGAGGACGGACTGCCATCGTAATTGCCCATCGACTGACAACAGTCAAGAATGCCGATTGTATTTTTGTCCTCGATAAGGGTAAACTATTGGAATTAGGCACGCATGTCGAGCTTTTGAAAAAAGGTGGACAGTATGCCAAGCTCTATAGTAAACAGGATTTTTCCTGACTAGGAGGATCAAATGCGCTATATCCGATTGGCAATAGCCTATATAATCATCATCCCTTTGTTATTCCTTTCCGTATTATATGCTTTTGTCCCTGCCTGGATTCTCCAGTTGTTCAGGGCTAAGAAAGCCGCGAATCATTGGTTACGGATTTGTGGACGGGGAATATCCAAGGCTTCATTTTTTTGCCTGGGAGTTACCGTTGCCGTAGATGGTCGGGAAAATCTTCCTTCTGAAACCAATATTTGTTATGTGGCCAACCATCTGAGTCTTCTTGATATCCTCTCTTTTGTCGGCCCGGCTGACCTTTGGGCCTATATCATTGCGAAGGCTGAATTAAGACGCGTACCTATCGTGAACTTATGGTGCATGGCCATAGGATGTATCTTTATTGAACGAAAAAATCCCCGTTCGTCTGTCAAGGCAATCCTTGACGGAGTGAATTTATTGAAGCATGGAGATTCCTTGTTGATCTTTCCCGAAGGAACAAGAAGCAAGACTGGTCGAATCGGCGAATTAAAGAAGGGAAGTCTCAAGCTTGCAACCAGAGCCAAAGCCATAATTGTACCTATAACCATTGTGGGTACCCGCTTGGGATTCGAGGATTTGAAAGGATGCAAGAGAATTCACGCATCACTCTCCATTGGAAAACCAATTCCTACCGCAGATCTTACCCCCGAGGAAATGGAAGACCTTCCCCAGGTAGTGTACGGAGAAATCAGCAAACGATTTGTTGAACTCTCAGATAATACCTAGGTCTGCCGATGAATGACATCGTTGTGGTCAAGAATCTTGGTTTTACCTACCGTTCCTGGGATGGAAAGCTGAATAAACCGGTTCTCGAAAATCTTGACTG
Source organism: uncultured Sphaerochaeta sp. (assembly GCF_963676625.2). GTDB lineage: Bacteria > Spirochaetota > Spirochaetia > Sphaerochaetales > Sphaerochaetaceae > Sphaerochaeta. Next base: position 115,832 of record NZ_CAXXYB010000004.1, on the reverse strand, counting down.
TACATTTCAAGCCAAGAGCAAGACGCTTTTACTTGCCCCTTTCGATGGTGGAAAAAGTACTTTTGCCCGAATACTGGGAGGTCTTTGTCCCAAATACATCCAAGGAACTCTCTCAGGAAAGCTGTTGGTCAATGGCAAGGATCTCTCGGTAACAGATCCCTGGGATTTGCTTCTTGACTGCGGATACGTTTCCCAGGATCCCCAGGAACAGTTCATTGCAACAACCGTTGAGGATGAGATTGCCTTTCCCTTGGAATCGTTGGGGCTGTCAAGGGAAAGCATTTCCAAACGAGTTGACCAGGTACTGGATACCTGGGATCTTATTCCCATGCGTGGAGCAAGTGAACAGGAATTGAGTGGGGGAGAAAGAAAACGCGTTCTTTTGGCAGTCCTTGAGGCAGTGAACCCCACTTTCTGGATACTCGATGAATCTTTTGACGATCTCGATATCCAATGGCGTTCGCTTCTTGCCGAGAAAATCAAGGAAGATTCCCACACCGTCTTGGTGTTGGCTTCGCGATACCTTGCCCAATTCGAAGGATTGTTCGATCACTATGCCCTCCTTGAACAAGGAAAACTTCGCTTTGGTGAAAAACAGGAAATCCTCCAGGCTTTTTCCTTCCTATGCGGGGATGACCTTCCCAATCCCCTGGATACCCAGATTGTCAGGATATCCCACTCCCAGACTTTGGCGTGTTCAAATCTAAAAACCATTCGAACTAGGGTAAGTTCAATCGATGTGGTACCTTTTACCCTTTTTGTACCTTCCTTTTCTCTGGTCAGCGGTGATCTCGCTACTCTGGTTGGTCCCAATGGAAGTGGTAAGAGTACTTTTAGCAGACTCTTATGTGGCCTCGATATTCCCGTGGAAGGAACCTTCACCCTGGATGGTATTTTGCAGACAGCAAAAGGACTCAACCGAACGGTGGGATATCTTTTCCAGAATCCTGATTTGCAGATTTTTCTTCCCACCGTGCGTGAAGAGCTTGCATGGTCCTTGAAACGAATAAAGAATCTTTCCGCTTTGGAAATAGAGCAAAAAGTGTCGGATTGCGCAGTTTTATTTGAACTGGAACTGGATGACACTCCTTCTACGATGAGTTATCCCTTGCGTAAGGCCCTCCAGGCCGCGGTCTATTATTTACTTGACCGACCTTTTTATATATTGGATGAACTGGACAATGCTCTTACCTATGCCACGGCGTTGAAAATAATCGCACGGCTACGTCGCAACGGAGCTGGTCTTCTCTTGATTACCCATGACCAAAAATTTGCTTCCTTGCTTTCCCATACGACCTTTGCCATCAAAGATGGAAGGTTGGAACGCCAATGACTACCAATACTTTCGTAGCCGGGCATTCTTTTCTTTATCGTTTTGATCCCAGGGCAAAGATTTTCTTGATGGTTTTGTTTTGTATTTGGTTTTTTATGCCAATAACTTTGTCAGGTCTTTATGTCGTTGTCTTGTTGATCATCATTCTTGGATCGTTAAATACAGGGTTCAGGCAAAGTGCAAAGACTTTTAAATCCATCTTGCCAATGCTTATTTTTATGGTAATTTTTGTTCCCTTCAATGTAAGGGACGGACAGAGTCTCCTATCGCTGGGATCCTTTACCTTGGTTACCAAGGAAGGTGCCTTGGAAGCCGCCCGACTAGCCGGACGGTTCATCGGGATTACCTATGTATGTACCCTTCTATTTGCCACAACGAGGATGAATGAGGTCATGCTTGCCCTCCGCTGGTATCGTCTTCCCTATAAAGCCTCCTTGGTCGTTACCTTGGCCTTTACCTATATCCCTTTTATTGCCGAGAGTTTCAGCCAAATTTCTGATTCCCATAAATTGCGTGAAGCCGAGGAGGGAGAAGGCAAGAAAAATATCTTTGCAAGATTGACAAACCTACTTCCTACTCTCACCAGTGCCTTGGTTGTAGCCTTGCGCTCCATTCCGAACTTGGCAATGAGCCTTGAGCAAAGGGGCTTCGGGAGAAAAGAAAAACGAAGCAGTTATCATTCCTTGCAATCGTATAAGCACACCTTTACGCAATTTGTAGTTTCAGTTATCATTCCCGTAATTCTTTGGTATATGTTTAAAGTTCGATAGGATAAAAGGTCAAATAAAATGGAAGACAAAAAGAACGCGCTCAAGATTGCCGTGGTAGCTGTATTGACAGCCGTAGTGGTGGTCTTCACGATGATTGTGCGTATCCCCACTGCAAAAGGGTATTTGAACCTCTGTGATGTAGCAATTTGTTTTACTGCTTTTACGTTTGGTCCTTGGACAGCCTTCATTGCTGCCGGACTTGGTACTGCGTTGGCTGACTTGATCAGCGGATACGCCCAATGGGCTCCGATTTCCTTTGTTGTCCATGGTTTGGAAGGTTTGTTGGTTGCCCTGATCGTTGGTCAGCAGGCAGGTAGGGTCATCCCTTTTTTCAAGAAGGTTCTTGCCGGTTTGGTTTGCATGGCAACTGTTTCGATCGGATACTTCTTGCTTTCTGCAATCTTTATCAGCGGCTTTAGTGTAGCAGCGGCAGAAATTCCGGGAAATCTGATTCAGAGTGGAGTGGGTGCAGTGCTTGGTCTTGCCGTGTCCTATGCGGTGCAGAGAGCTTATCCCCCGGTACGCGGTTTAGCTTGGTAATAAGTATAGTAATTTATAGTTTTTCAGGAGCATCCAATGCAAAAGTTTCCTCACGACACAATAGTTGTACTTGATTTCGGTGCCCAATATAGCCAGCTTATTGCTCGGCGAGTGCGCGAACTTCAGGTATATAGCCAAATTGTTCCCTTTACGATCAGTGCCCGGGAACTGAAGGAAATGCAGCCCAAGGGCATTATCTTTTCGGGTGGACCGGCAAGTGTGAGTGCAGAAGGCTCTCCCAGACCCGATGCCGAGATTTATGATTTGGGAATTCCCATTCTAGGCATCTGTTACGGTTTGCAAGTATTGAGTGTCCAGAATGGTGGATCGGTAAAACGTCCAGAGAAACGTGAATATGGGTTTGCGGACCTTTCCCTTACAACCAAGGATACTGTATTGCTCAAGGGTATTTCTGAGGCTTCCCGTGTCTGGATGAGCCATGGTGATTCTGTAATATCCATTCCTTCTGGCTTTGCGACCACAGGGAGTACCGTAAATTGTCCTTATACTGTAATTGAGAATACCCAAAAGAATTTTTATGGTGTTCAATTCCATCCAGAGGTAGTGCACACGGCCCAAGGCAAGCAGATACTCTCGAATTTTGTCCTTGATATCTGTAAAGCAGCGACTGATTGGGATATGGGCTCTTTCATCAATACCGCTATTGAGGAGATTCGTTCCAAGGTCGGTGACAAGCAAGTTCTGTGTGGACTTTCCGGTGGCGTAGATTCTACTGTCGCGGCTGTCTTGATTCATAGGGCCATCGGAGATCAACTGGTTTGTGTATTTGTCAATAATGGATTGCTTCGCAAGGGCGAAGCGGAAATGGTCCAGAAAGTTTTTTGCAAGAATTATAATATCAGATTGCAGTATGCCGATGCCGAGCAAGCTTTCCTTTCTGCCTTGGAAGGGGTCTCTGAGCCTGAGGCTAAACGCAAGATTATCGGGAAGGTATTCATTGATACCTTTTATAGTGAAGCCAGAAAAGCCGGAGAGATTTCATTCCTTGCCCAAGGTACGCTCTATCCGGATGTAATTGAAAGCAAAAGCCCTTCAGGGGGGCCTTCGGCGACAATCAAGAGCCATCATAATGTCGGGGGTTTACCCGCTGATCTGAAATGGGACTTGCTTGAACCTTTGCGCGAATTATTCAAGGATGAGGTACGGCAATTGGGTAGGGAGTTGGGACTTCCTGAGGATATGGTTAACCGTCATCCTTTCCCCGGTCCCGGTCTTGGGGTCCGTTGCGTCGGTGAGATAACCAAGGAACGGCTTGATACCCTCCGCGATGTCGATGCCATCTTCATTGATGAAATTCGCAAAGCTGGGTTGTACGACGACATTTGGCAAGCACTTGCTTGTTTGCTTCCAGTTAAGAGTGTCGGCGTGCAGGGAGATGAACGAACCTATGAGGAAGTCTGTTCCTTGCGAGCTGTAACCAGTGAAGATGCCATGACTGCCGATTGGTATCGATTTCCCCCTGATGTATTGCAAAGGGCCTCAAGCCGGATTTGCAATGAAGTCAGCGGAGTCAATCGTGTCCTGTACGATATCACCAGCAAACCCCCGGGGACCATTGAATGGGAATGATTTTCCAAAAGACTGAATCCTTCATAAAGTAAGGACTTCTTGTGGCACAGGTTACAGATAGGTACTCCTTGATTTTAAATTGAGACGGCATTCTTCATTGAGAGGATGTCGTCTTTTTATCTATAGGTGAAAGCATTATAAAAATCTTGATGAGAGTATCCTTGTTTTTTCATGGATTCTGCATACAAGAAACCACTCCTTGAAAGAGTGGTTTCTTGATTCAGTTCGATTTGTGAATATTCTTACTGCTGGGCATCTTCCAATGCAAACAAGGGTTTTATTTTCTTTTTGTAGTCACTTTTGAAAAAGAGCAAGGTAAGCAGGAACGAAGATAACTCTGCAATGATAAAGGAGAACCAGATGGCATCAAGACCAAACAATCTTCCCAAAATATAGGCCGCGGGAATCAGAAAAATCATTTGTCTGGTAATGGAAATGATCATGCTGATATAACCGTCCCCGATTGCCTGGAAAAGAGAACCCAGGACAATGCAGATTCCTGCACTGATAAAACAGAGACTTATCCTGGGGAAGGCTACGATGCCAATTGCCAACATATCTGGTGAGGCATCAAACCAGCTGAGCAAGAACCGTGGACACAGCATGAAAATTGCTGTACCTATGATCATTATCAAGACTGAGACAAATAATCCTACCTTGACGGTCTGTGTAATTCTCTTGGGCTTCTTTGCTCCATAATTGAACCCGATGACCGGTATCATTCCGGTGTTCAGTCCAAAGATTGGCATGAAAATGAACGATTGCAGTTTGAAATAGACACCTAATACAGCAATGGCTGAAATTCCATAGGCAATGATGATCTTGTTGAGGCCCATTACCATTACCGTACCGATGGCCTGCATGATGATGGTAGGGATTCCGACTGCGTAGATACTCAGGACAATTCTCTTTTCAAGCTTGAAAAAAGAGGTTTTTATTTGGACTTCCTTGTTCTTGCGAACGTAATAGACTGCCATACAGGCAGAGACATGCTGGGAAAAGACTGTTGCTATGGCAGCTCCCAACACTCCCAGGGCAGGAAAGCCAAACCAACCGAAGATCAGTATGGGATCGAGGATGATGTTCAAGATTGCCCCAGTTCCCTGGATGATCATCGGATGAATGGTATCTCCTGTTGCCTGGAGAATTCGTTCACAGGTAACATCTATGAATATTCCAAGGGAAAAAACAAGACAGACCAAAATATACTGGGAACCCATGGCTTGCAAGGCAACGTTATCCGAGAACAGGGTGAAAAAATATTTTGACAAGGTCAGTCCGAGGACTGCAAAAACAGCCCAACTGAGGAATCCCAGGACAATTCCATTGTTTGCTGCTTTTTCGGCATCCTCATAGTTTTTTGCCCCAAGACTGCGTGAAAGCAGGGAATTGACACCAATTGAGGTTCCCACCGCAACTGCAATGACAAGATTTTGGATAGGGAAGGCCAATGATACTGCAGCCAAGGCATTTTCACTGACCTTTGCCACAAAAATGCTATCAACGACATTGTAAAGGGCCTGTACGAGCATGCTTATCATTATGGGGATAGACATTACCATGACAAGTCGAGGGATGGGCAATATTCCCATTTTATTTTCAGTTCTTTGTTGCACAACTATTCCTTTTTCCGGTGATTCCCGGTCGCTATGTCATACCATAACAAAAAATATATGTAAAGGAATTCCCAAAAATAGTATGGAAAACGATATTTATATACCATGATGTCCTAAAAAGCGCTACATGTATTCTATTGCACAATTTTCTACCGTTCAATACAATACCAAATATATAAGCCAATTATACCCTAGAGAGGTAGCACCCATGATTGTATGTAAATTCGGTGGAAGCTCAGTTGCAGATGCCGAGCAGATACGAAAGGTCAAGTCCATCGTTGATGCCAATACGGACCGACAAGTTGTCGTGGTATCTGCACCGGGACGCAGGAACAAGGATGACGAGAAAGTCACCGATATGTTGTATGCCTGTAATGCGTTGGTTCAGCAGGGACTTTCCTGTCGTGAATTGTTCAAGAAAGTTTCCTCCCGATATACCGATATCCTTACCGCTCTGGAAATGGATAAGAAACCCTTTATTCCTGTCTTGGAGGAAGTAAGGCAAATGATTGATGCCGGGCATGGCGCTGAATATGCGGCAAGCCGGGGTGAATATCTTTCTGCGCGGTTGATCGCAACTTATTTTGGATGGACTTTTCTCGATGGTGACCCTGTCATCGTAATAAATCATGATGGAACGGTAAATGAAGCTACCTGGGAAAATCTTCGACAAGCTATCAAGCCGGGTCAGAAATACATTGTCCCTGGGTTCTATGGCTCCGATACCGAGGGGAAGGTCAAGACTTTCAGTCGGGGAGGTTCCGATATAACCGGTGCAATTCTTTCCAGGGCCGTGATGGCTTCCCTTTATGAGAATTGGACTGATGTTTCCGGGGTCTTTTCCGTTGATCCTCGTTTGGTATCTGATGCAAAAGTAATTCCAACGATGTCCTACCGTGAAGTTCGTGAACTTGCAGGAGTAGGGGCCGGGGTTTTTCATGAAGAGGCAATTGCCCCAATCGTTTCGGCAGGCATTCCCATCAATGTCAAGAATACCAATGCTCCTCTTGATAGGGGAACCATGATCGTGCCTTCACGAGAGATCGATGGGCATCCTCTGGTCGGTATATCTGCCAAGACAGGATTCAGTCGGATACGCCTGAGAAAGCTCATGTTGTTCAAGAAGTCAGGAATTCGCCATGCTTTGTTGACCATGTTGCATATTTTTGGAATCAGGCCAACTTTTTCCTTGTTCGGCATCGATAGTATTGTTTGGTTCTTTGACTCCTCCCAAGCGAGTATCAGCGTGATCAATGCAATGTGTAGTCGCCTGAAAACTGAATTCGAATTGGACTCGATCGAAATTGATCAGGGGCATGCGATTGTTGGTGTCATTGGTGCCGGAGTTATGGAAGATACTTCCCTTATTCCCGCTTGTACAGCAGCTTTTTCCAAAGCAAATATCAAGCTCAATTTCCTTAATTATGGATCTTCCGATACTTCAATTCTTTTTGGAGTAGCCGCCGAGGATGCCCAGTCAGCCGTAATTCATCTATACAAGGCGCTTTTCTAGAATTCTTTTAAGAAAATACATATAAACCGCCGAACCATGATGCTGATCAATATCATCTATTGGTTCGGTTTTTTTTTATCGTTTGGACAATAAAAAACCGGCCCATTTCTGGACCGGTGGAAATAAACAATACTACTTATTTGCTGGCTGCTTTCGTTGCTTTATTGATAACAACTTCTGTTTCAATATCAAAGAATTTTGCCTTTGCCATATCAGGAATCAAGGAAATCTTGGTATCGACGGCAACGGTTACGTTCGGGTCGATCTTTCCGATTACCTGGCTCTTGGTTGTGGCAACATAGACGTGGGTCTCAGAACCGAGGGGCTCAACAACACTTACATGTCCATCAATGGTTTCACCATCTTTGGGGGTGTGGCTGAAGACTACATCCTCAGGGCGAATACCGAATGTCACATTCTTGCCGACATAAGGAGTCAAGAACTTTTTCTGTTCTGCATTGACTTTCAAACGGAAGGAACCTTCGTTGACATAGATGTCAGTACCATCAGCTTCAACAGCAGTTTCAAGGAAGTTCATGGGTGGGGATCCGATAAATCCGGCAACAAACTTGTTGTTAGGCTCATTGTACAATGGAAGTGGTCCACCGATCTGCTGGATAATACCAAATTTCATTACGACAATCTTTGTAGCCATGGTAAGTGCTTCAACCTGGTCATGAGTGACATAGATCATGGTTGCCTTGAGACGATTGTGCAAGGAAGAGATCTCTGCACGCATCTGGACACGAAGCTTGGCATCCAAGTTGGAAAGAGGTTCGTCAAAGAGGAATACCTTTGGCTTTCGAACGATTGCACGTCCTACGGCAACACGCTGTCTCTGTCCACCAGAGAGAGCCTTTGGCTTTCTATCAAGCAATTCCTCGATTTCAAGAATCTTTGCAGCTTCACGAACACGCTGCTCAATCTCTTCTTTGGGAAATTTGCGGATTTTCAGACCGAATGCCATGTTATCATAGACGGTCATGTGGGGATACAGAGCATAGTTCTGGAATACCATTGCAATGTCCCTGTCTTTCGGTGGAACGTCGTTTACGAGGTTCCCGTCGATGTACAATTCGCCGCTGGTGATGTCTTCCAAGCCAGCGATCATGCGGAGTGTCGTGGATTTTCCACAACCAGAAGGACCGACCAAGACTACAAAAGCCTGATCTTCTACGTCGATGTTTACATTGTCGACTGCCTTCACTCCACCTTCGTACACCTTACAAATGTTTTTTAGTTGTACTGTGGCCATGATGCCTCCAAATTATTTTATCTATTGACCACTGTACCCTATGCATTGCAGGATGTCAAACTTTTTTATTCTTTCAATCAGTGGAAAAAAAATATAATTATAAATAATAAAAAGAATTAGGTTAAATTATCTGTAATGAAATACTTTGCTCGTACCTAATGAGAATTCTATAAATCTTGTCTGGCCAAGTAATTCGGAGTCGTTCATCGGTAATTGGAATTTTCTCTATACTGATATCCCCGGGCTGTGGCCAAGGATTTATTTGTATGATTCCCAAGTTGCCTAGGGCAATTTTATCCTCCAAGATCTTAGGCAGCTCTGCACTCATGAGGGTAAGTACTGCAGTGGAGGCCGTTTCCACCGTATCGTTTATTTGGATACCTGTATTTTTCCTATGGGAAACCTGCCGAATATAGGAGTGAATTTCAGCTTCTTTTGGATAGACTCCCTTCAATTCCATCTGTATAGTTGGGTTTTCCTCGAGCTGGACTTTCACATTGCTGGCACAAAAGGTTTTTCCTGCCTCTTGAGAGAATGAGGAAAAATTAGTGACATTATGGAATGAGGATTGCATTGTCCAGATTCCATAGCGCTCAGGTGAAAAAGTTCTCTTTGTGTAGCTTTCCACTCCTATATCGATGAGCAAGGGGTTTCCTTTTTTATACAGGATGAAGCTTCCTGTGTCGTTATGGTTATGACTGTCCCCGTTGCCTCCCGCCTTGACTGAGAGTACATAGGTTTCATCACGGCTGACCAAAAGGCCCGTACTGGGAAAGTAGATGTCTCCTTTTGGGAAAGGTAAGGGGGAGCTTTCTTCCATCTCTCTTTCCAAAAATAGTGCAAGCAAACGATACGTCAAATTGATTTCCTGAGGTAGGTCACGGCTCTCTGCTAGGTCTTGATGATACTGATAAAGGGCAAAGTTCCTGAGTTCCTGGTTGTCCGTTCGCTTGGCAAATAAATATTCCCGGGAGCCGCAAAGTCCGGCCAAAGGTGAACAATCGCCAAAATTGATGAAATAGGGACCCTGTGCGTGGACTCTCATGATGTAGGAAACCATATTGCGTATCTTTTCTTCCTTATAGACAGAAGAGAAGGCCCCTTTGGTAACGGCATTCAGTATTTCCAGCGATCCCAAGAGGCAAAGCGCCGCATGGCGATAATATTGGGCGCCTTCATTGCAACATCCGTCATTTCCATAATCCTTGAGAAAACAGTCCAGGCTATAGGCAGCCTGGGCAATGCTTGTATGGCGTATTGCTTCTGAAGTGGGTAGGGAAAATATGGCAAGCAACACATTCTGGGTGCACCAAGGAGTCCAGTTGCACATGGGTTCCTCTCCATTTCCCATCCACCAGAAGTGCATGGTGAGGTAAGGAGTAATGATTCTTTGCTGTAGGTTCTCATCGATTCTTTGGACGATCAAAGGAGAAATATTGTCCAACTCAGACTTCAAAAGGGTCCTGAGCGTGGCAAGCAAGGCTCCTGTTTCACAGGCAAACAGGTCGAGCACCGGTCTGTTGGGATCGGGAAGTATCTCTTGGGGAGTATCTCGGATATAGCTATTATGGGCAGGTAGTTGCCATCCGGTCTCTTCGCAAATCGAATAGATTCCATCAACGATGTCATCAAGATAAGCTTGGTCGTGGAGTATGCATTGAGCCAATACCGCGGCATTCAGTTTTCTTCTTTTCTCAAAATACAGTTTCTCAAAATGTACGCGGTCTCCACTTTTTGAAAATTCCATATAGCTGGAAGCCGATAAGTAAGGATACCTTGTATCTGATGTGCGTTTTGCAGTATCGAGTATCCTTTGTTTTGAGGTTTCCTGCAAGGATTCCCAGCTTTTCCTGTTTGAGGCAGAAGGAAAGGGGGTGAAATCCTCGGTATGGGCAGGTACGTTTATAAGTTCTTCCTCTATCATTTCTTGCTCCCTTGGTCAGGTTTATGCTGCACATATTCCCGAGGTGAGTAACCTGCAACTTTTTTGAATACCTTGCTGAAGTAAAAAGAACTTTCAAAGCCTAGTTTCTCGGAGATTTCATAAATCTTGTAATCACCGGAGGCCATCATCTCTTTTGCCGCATTGATTTTTGCATTGGTGGTATATTCGACGAAACTGCAACCGCCGTAGCGGGAAAAAAGACTGCTGAGGTAATTCTGGCTGAACCCAAAAATGGAAGAGACTTCGCTGAGTTGCAGTTTCCTGTCCAAATTGGCCAGGATATATTGCTGGACCTTGGTAATTACCTTGGCTCGATAATCTTGTTTACGTGTCAATAACTGTTCATTCAAACCAGTTCCCAGTTTTCTCAGCCAAAGGGAACATTGATCTGTCGTGGTCATTTTATAAATGCTTCTGTATCCTTGTACTTCGTCTGAAAAAATCTGTTCGACCAAGAGTTGTCCGTCTGGAATCAAGGAAATTGCCATATACAGGATATTGCTGGCTGCATCGATTGCCTGAATGCGGCTTGTAGTCCTTTGGTCCAAGGAATCAGCTATCTCCTTTATAACCAAACTGAGGGAGGGTCCGTCAAGTTCTTCAAAGGCTCTGGTCAATTTCTTCTTGTATTGGCTTAAATTGAATGCCTGATCCGTTTCTTGTTGGTTCTTCTGCTGATCATAGATAATGACTGGTCGTTCCTTCGTTGTTGTTGAGAGCAATTGTCTGGCAGTGTAAAAAGAATCACTGAGATTGAAGGCATCAAGGACCTTTTTGCCTACGCAACAGGACAATCGTACGGAAAAATAGTTAAAGATTACCTGGACCAGCTTCTCCAGGGTCTGGGAAATGATCGTTGTATAATGGGACTCCTGTTCCTTATCTAGACAAAAAGTTATTGCCAGATGATGCATATCCAAGCTTACGATATAGCAAGTAAGATATCTTGCCACTGTCTCCCTGATCATTTGCGTGGTGCTGAAATAGAGATTGACCTGTTGATCCTGTGACATTTGTTCCTGTGTGCCTTCGATCTGGCAATAGCAGACAGCATAGGCAGGGAAGGAAAAATCCAGGTCCAGGTCAGTCTTTTGAATTGCAAAAGCCTCTGGGGTTTCGATCAAACCATTGAAAAGTCTGACAAAGAATTTGTCCTGGAAGGGAATCATTCCACTCCGTTCAGTCATGAAGGGAGTTTTTTGCTGTACTTCCTTGATTTCGGAAATCAACACGAGGGCTTTCTTGACCGAGGCAAGCAGGCTTTGCTGGGTAAGTTCCAGTTTTACCAGATAGTCGATTGCCTGGAATTTGATTGCTTCCTTCACGAAGGAAAATTCCTCGAAACTGGTAAGGATGATGAATACAGGTAACTTGCCATAGAGGTTCCTGCAATCTTGCAGTACCTCCAACCCTGTCTTAACCGGCATTTTAATGTCAGAAATGACTAAATCCGGTTTGAAGCGGGCAATGGCTTCTTCCAGTTGTTGTCCATTACGAACCACTGAACAGATTTCGATATCCAGTTCATTCCATTTGAGCATCGATTGAAGGCCTACGAGTACCAGGGGCTCGTCATCTGCGATGATTAGTTTGGTCGTAAGGTTTCCTCCTTTTCTCGATTGGGAAGGAGCAATAGGGCAAGTGTATAGCTTCCTACCTTGCTCTCAATATGCAAACCATATTCCTCACCGAAGGTATATTGTATTCGCTTGTTGACATTCTTGATTCCAATTTCACTGAACATTCCATGCGAAGGGGCCTTGTTTGAGGAAAAAACTTGTTCAATCTGCTCAGGGCTCATCCCTATCCCATCATCCAGAATTGAAATCTCAATAATTTCCTCGCTGCGTTTTTTTGCGGAAACCGTTATGGTTCCGCTGCCACCCTTGGGTTCGATTCCATGAAAAATAGCATTTTCCACAAGTGGTTGCAATGTAAAGCGAGGGATGCCAATGGTATGGAATTCCTCTGGTATGGATTGTTGCAATACGAGAGTCCCTCCATATCTATATTTTTGTATGACAAAATAATCGTTCAAGAGATCTAGTTCGTCACCGAGTGAAATAATCATTCCGTTTGCCTTGCTGATGTTTTTCATCAATCGTGAAAGAGAAGTCGTCATTTCGGCAATGCCTGTGGCATTCTGGATGGTGGCCATCCATTTAATTGAATTGAGGGTATTGAAAAGAAAGTGTGGGTTTATCTGGCTTTGCAGCATCCTATACTCCAGTTCCTGCTTGTTTTTTTCATCGGCGACACGGGTTTCCAACAAAGCGGAAATCTGGGCCGAGAGTTGGTTTATGCCTTTGCCTATATCCCCCAGTTCGTCGTCCCATTCTATATCAGGATCGTTGGAGAAATCGCTCTGGGAAATAGCTTGTACACGGTGTTTGATCTTCGCAACCGGTCTGTTGATCATATGGTTCAGCAAGAACGTCAGGACAAGCCCAAAACACATGACGGCAATGCATATTATCCCTATGAGTGAAAAATAGAGGGAACGTTCAAAGGTAACCTTTCCGGTAGGAAGACTCTGGACAAGTTCGATGTCCTGAAACCCGATTGGGCAACTGACAAATAACTGTTGGGGATGACTCTCCAGTTTTCCTGTATATACGCGAGTGTCTTCTCCTGTAGTCTCATAGTGTTCCATCGTCATGAAGGGGCTCTCAATTCGCTGGAATTTGTCTTTGTCTATTTGGTAGAAATCGTTGCCGATTATCAAAAACAATGCGCTTCCTTTTGCAATGTTATAATCTGTTATAAGATCGGTAATGATTTTCGAGGAGATTGCCAGATACAATTGTCCCGTTACTTCCGTGGAAGAGGATCTGGTCAGCACTCGTTTGATGGGAAGTATCTGGCTTGTTGCCTTGGTAATGAACGAATCGATTCCAATACGGTTCCAGCCATTGTTCCTTTTGAAGGTTTCTGGCAGTACTGTATCGATATTGGCACTGTTTACTGGTTTGCTATCACTCATCGTTGAACCCATATGCAGTAGTTTGGTATGATTGATATCAGTAATGATCAGGCGATCAACATATGTATTGGCACGATTGTTGATCATCTCCTCCTTGACCCGATCATAGGTGGCAAGTGCGATTTGGTTGCCACTGTGTTCCAGATAGAGGGCGACCTGACTGTTTGTTGTACACCATTTGATCAATGAATCGAGGGCAACGATGTTTTCCCTTGCCTTTGCACCGATGAACTGGAGATTGAATTCCGTTGATTGTATCTGGCTTTGCAGTGCAAAGGACCTGAATACGAAAAAACTGAAGGTAGCGACCAGAATGGCAATGATAAGAGTGAATGTTACGGTAATAATGGTAATCCGTGCCTTGATGTTTCTGAATACCAACGATTCCACCCTCCCTTTTAGCAAAGTATGTGTTTCAAGGTCTCCTTCCTGTCAACAATAATACTGCAAGGAACGTTGTAACGGGGATGAAAGTACAGGTTTGAGGAAAATAATACAGTTATTCTCAAACTTTAGGCGGCAATGAGAGAAAAAGCGATATTTCTGAAAGTAAAATGCATGTCGTTGTATAAGAAACGGGCTTACCCTAATGATGATGAAGTACAAATCAGTACCGTATTCATCTTTTCGAATTCTTAAGGAGGAAACGAATGAGTATTGCAAAGAAGGTGATTGGTTTTTCACTTATTCTCTCTTTGGCTGTCTGTTCTGTATTTGCCAATGGGGCAACGGAGACAGCGGCTCCCGCAGCGAGTAGTACCACTACGCTCAAATGGGCTCTCTGGGATATTACTTCAACTACGTACTATGAACCGCTGATCAAAGCCTATGAGGCAGCACATCCCAACGTGAAGATTGAAATGCTCGATCTTGGTTCTGCTGATTTCATGACCATGTTGCAGACTCAGCTTTCAGGAGGAGATTCCTCTATTGATGTAGTTACCATCAAGGACATTCCTGGTTACAACAATCTAGTCAAGAAGAACCTCTTGATGAACCTGAACGACAAGATTGCCAGCCAAGGCGTTGATACTTCCTTGTATGGTGGTACTACCGATCAGATTGCCATTGATGGAAATCTCTACGGAATTCCGTTCCGCAGTGACTTTTGGATCATCTACTACAACAAGGGATTGTTTGACAAGGCTGGGGTCGCTTACCCTACCAATGATATGACTTTTGCCCAATATGATGCGCTTGCCCGCAAGATGACCAGTGGATCCGGTGCAAATAAAGTATATGGTGCCCATTATCATACCTGGCGTTCGGCGGTCCAGTTGTTTGGTATCCTTGACGGAAAACATACCATCGTAGATGGGGATTATGCTTTCCTCAAACCTTATTATGAAATGGTCCTCAATGAACAAAAAGACGGTATTTGCCAGAATTATGCTACCTTGAAGACTTCTTCGACTCACTACAGCGGAGTTTTCTATAACAACAGCGTAGCCATGATGAACATGGGTTCCTGGTTCATTTCCACACTCATCGACAAGATTGACAAGGGCGAGGCCGATTGCAAGGATTGGGGGATTGCAAAGTATCCTCATGCAGTGGGTGTTCCCAGTGGTACGACCTTGGCCACCATCACTTCTTTGGGAGTCAGCAATGCTTCCAAGAAAAAAGATGTTGCCTTTGATTTCGTAAAATTCGTGACAGGTCCTGAAGGTGCCCAGATCATAGCCAAGACCGGTACCATCCCTGCGATCAAGAATGATGAAGTCATCAAGATCATTGCATCCAAGCCCGGTTTCCCGACTGATAAGGAGAGTGCCGAGGCCCTGCAGGTTACCAAAGGCTATCTCGAGATGCCCTTGAATGAAAAATCTGCAGAGATTGAAGTCATTCTCAATCAGGTTCATGACGAAATCATGACCAACAATATTTCCATCGATGCAGGTCTGGAGAAAATGTCCACTCAGGTCAAGAAGATCCTGAATAAATAGTCCTCCAGTTCTTGTTGACAATATGGGGGTGGAAAACTACCCCCATTGTTATCTAGCTACTATTCCAATAATCCTGAGGATGGAAAGATGCCATCAAAAAAAGCAGAAATAAAAAAACAACTGGTTGCCTACAGTTTCATTGCTCCGAATTTCATTGGTTTTGCAATCTTTACCTTAGTACCAATTATCTTCGCTTTTGCGTTGGCATTTCTTCACTGGGATGGGTCCAATCCCATAACCTGGGCCGGCTTGGCAAACTTCAAGGATTTGCTTGACGATGATCAGTTCAAGGCTGCCTTGCAAAACACCGTCGTATATGCCATAGGAACGGTTCCCCTTACCTTGGTCTGTTCTCTTTTCGTAGCCGTTGTCCTTAACCAAGGGGTACGGGGCAAAAACTTTTTCCGAACAGTCAGTTTCTTTCCCTATGTTGCCTCTTTGGTTGCCGTGGCCGCTGTATGGAATATGATTTTCAATCCAGCAAAAGGCCCTGTGAACATGATTCTTTTCAAACTTGGTTTTGATAAGGTTCCCGGTTGGGCCGCTGACAAGAATTGGGCAATGGTGACAATTATTCTTTTCAGTGTCTGGAAATACATGGGGTATTACATGATTATCTACCTTGCTGGTTTGCAGGGGATAAATCCTGAACTCTATGAAGCCGCTAATTTGGATGGAGCCAATACCTGGCAACGGTTCAAACATGTGACTATTCCCCAGCTCAGACCGACGACTTTCTTTGTCATGGTCATGCTGACTATCCAATGTTTCAAGGTCTATGACATAGTCTATATGATTACCCAGGCTGGCCCGGGAACCGCTACGTTGGTTCTTGTCTATGATATTTACAATAAAGCTTTCATAAGTTGGAACCTTGGTTCCGCCAGCGCCGTGGCAATGGTGTTGTTCATTCTTGTCCTCGCCGTGACACTCATTCAGTTTCAGGGTGAGAAGAAAATGAAATAGAAGGGAACCAGATATGCAAATCGAATCAAAAGGAACGAAAATTGGAAGGGTCTTACTCTATGCTTTCTTGATAGTCAGTGCCTTCTTTATGCTTATACCCTTTGCTTGGATGCTCAGTGCCTCCTTGAAATATGACAAGGATGTCTTTGTCTTCCCTATCCAATGGATACCCACTTCACCAAGATGGCATAATTACAAGGAAATCTGGACAAAGATTCCCTTGGGTATTTTTATCAAGAACTCTGCCAAACTGACAATTATCGTTACGGTTCTGCAACTTTTGACTTCCTCCTTTGCCGCGTATGCCTTTGCAAAGTTGCGCTTCAAGGGACGAAACGCTCTTTTCCTTGGGTACATCGCGACGATTGCCATGCCTTGGCAAGTCTATATGGTTCCACAGTTTATAATGATGCGTTCCTTTCATTTGAATAATACCCACCTTGCCATCATTTTCTTGCAGGCTTTCAGTGCTTTCGGGGTATTCCTGATGCGGCAGTTTTATGAAAGTGTCCCGGATGAACTCTGTGAGGCTGCCCGGATTGACGGGATGAGCGAGTATCGCATCTGGGCGCAGATCATGCTGCCTCTTTCGGCTCCGGCGCTTTCTACCTTGACGATCATTACGTTTGTAAATACTTGGAATGATTTCTTGGGGCCGTTGCTCTATCTGACCAGGACGGAGTTGAAAACGGTGCAAATCGGGTTGAGGATGTTCATCGGGCAATACTCCTCTGATTATGGTTTGATCATGGCAGCCAGTGTCGTTGCCTTGGTTCCGGTCATCATCGTATTTCTCTCCTTGCAAAAATTCTTTGTGCAGGGAGTTGCAACCGCCGGGTTGAAAGGTTGATATGAAAAGAGAAGAGATTTCTTCTGGAGAAGTGCTCCAGGCCCTTGATACTGCTTGTCAGCAAGTTGAGAGAAATCTGCCTGACTTTACGTATCGTTGCCAGAATCATTCCTCTGTCAATAACTTTTATGCTCCTTGTGAAAACAATCAGTGGACGTGCGGTTTTTGGCCCGGGGAAATTTGCCTGGCCTATGAGCATACCCAAAACGAAGTTTTTATCCATGCAGCACAGATACAAGTGGAGAGTTTCTTGCACAGGATAGAAAACCATGTCGAGGTTGACCACCATGACATGGGGTTCCTGTACAGTCCTTCGTGTGTCTCCGTGTACAAATTGACAGGTAACCTGCATGCCCGGCAAGCGGCGCTTCTTGCTGCTGACCAATTGATTTCCCGCTTCCAACCAATAGGGAATTTTATTCAAGCTTGGGGAAAAATGGGAGCAAGGGAGAACTATCGGTATATCATCGACTGCCTGCTCAACCTTCCTCTTCTCTATTGGGCGAGTGAAGAGACCAAAAATGATGTATATCGCGATATAGCGATGAAACATATCCAGACCTGTCTGGAAAATTCGTTCAGGGGCGATGGTTCCACGTTCCATACTTTTTTCCTGGACCCTGAAAACGGGAATCCTGTCAGGGGAGAGACTTGTCAGGGCTATCGTGCGGATTCTTCCTGGGCCAGGGGCCAGGCTTGGGGCATATATGGTCTGGCACTGAGTTATCGGTATACCAGGAAAAAAGAGTGCATTGATTTGTTTCGAAAGGCTACCGGTTATTATCTTTCTCATCTTCCACTGGATTTGATTCCGTACTGGGATTTGATTTTTACCAGCGGTGATGAAGAACGTGATTCTTCAAGCGGTTCCATTGTTGCCTGTGGATTGTTGGAAATGTCCAAGTATCTTGAAAAAGAGGAAGCCGAGACCTATATCTCCTTGGCTCGTCAGATGCTCAAGAGTCTGTATGATTCCTATCGTGTTGTCGATTTGGGAATGTCCAATGGTCTGGTGTTGCATGGAACCTATTCGAAGAAATCTCCGTATAACACGTGCACGCCCGAAGGTGTGGATGAATGTGTTTCCTGGGGTGATTATTTCTTTATGGAAGCGTTGACGCGGTTGAAAGGTGCTTGGAACCTGTATTGGTAGGGAGGGAAGGGAAATGAAACCTGAGCAGTTCTATAACCAGGGTAAGGTGTATTTCTTTGACGACAAGGTCTTGGTTGCCGATTATGTACGGATCCACGAACCGGATGAAGTTGAGAAGATTATTGTCCTTGCCAATGAAGCGGTAAACCATTCCTTTCGTTTTGCCTTACGATGGGATATGGAACGTACCGTTGTTCCTGTTCATTTTGAAGGAGCCATCAATTGGCTGTACCAACCTGGGGATGATAGTGAATGGGTGTATGCTTTCAATAGGATGCGATTTTGGATTTGCCTCGGGCAAGCCTATGCACTTACAGGTAACGAGATGTATGCCAAGGCTTTTGCAGAACAGCTTTGCCATTGGGTGAAGCAGGTAAAAAAAGAAGATCCCCTTTGTGCCAAGGCCTGGAGGTCAATCGAAGCAGGGCTTCGCCTGGAATATTGGACCAAAGCCATGCTCTATTTTAAGGGGAGTCCCCATATTACCGAACAGGTGGTGGATACCTTTCTCTCTTCCGTGACAGAACATGCCGAATTCCTTATGGGTGTGTGGGATAGCTATCACTTGATGAGCAATTGGGGAGTATTGGAAAATCATGGATTGTTCATCGCCTCGGTCATTCTTCCCACTTCCGCAAGGACTCTTGAATATCAGGCGGAAGCTATCCGACGTCTTGCCTTGGAGAGTGAGATACAGGTGTATGATGATGGCATGCAATGGGAACAATCGCCTATGTACCATAATGAGGTCACCCATGATTTTCTGGATGTCCTCATCCTAGCTAGGAGGAATGGCATTGCCCTGCCTCCAGCTTTTATCTTGAAAACCCATGCCATGTGCAAAGCTTCCTTTACCTGGCAAAAGCCTGATGGCAACGAACCCTGCATGGGGGATAGTGATGAGATTGACCAGCGGGACATCCTTACCAAGGGAGCGTATCTGTTTGCTGATCCTCTGCTCAAGGGAAGGGCGCTGGAACATTTTGACTTTGATACGATCTGGGATTTGGGTTTGGCAGCGCAGCAAGAATACGAGCGTATGCCAAGTACGAAAGATCCCGATAGCCTGGGTGTACTCAAGAATAGCGGGAATGCATATGTTCGTCGGGGTGAATCCTATATTCATTTCCATTGCGGTACGATGGGTGCAGGACATGGGCATAGTGACCAGTTGCATATTGACCTGTTTGCCAATGGTGAGGATATCCTGGTTGATGCAGGGCGCTTTACCTACGTTGCAAAGGCTGAGCGGTTCGAGTTCAAGGACAGTACGGCCCACAACACCACGACTGTTGATAATGAAAACTTTACGGTATGCAAGGATAGTTGGGAATGCAGCAAACTTACCTGCCCGGTAAACTTTGATTATAATCAGAAACAAGGATACCAATTTGTGCAAGGCGGACACCTGGGGTATTTGCACAAGGGTGTTTTCGTAAACAGGAAACTGATTGTTCTGCAGGATGATCTTTTGTTGCTATGCGATGAGTTCTATACAAAGGGAAAGCATAGTTACCAGCAGTACCTTCATTGTAACGATGCAGGATTTGTTTCAAAGGTCGGAAGTAATTTCCGGTACCGATCAGATTTCAATGACGTGGAGTTCTGCTTGCTATCCCCTGATGGTGCAAGCGGCATTATCCCTACCAGGGTTTCCCGTCATTACAATGAATGCAAGGATAACAAGACAATTGTCACAAAAATCACCCAGGAAGGCTTTGCTTCGTTGTTTACGGTAATTTCGATTAATAAACCGAATGTGTTTTCTCCTCTTGTCGTAAAGAAGGTCCCGGTTCGTTCAAACTTCAAGGGAATTGTATTTCCTGATTACCAAATTGAGGCAGTAACTCTTTTTAAGGGAGATTCTTCCTATACTGTAGCTGTAGCTCACCAGGAGTGGGCGAGTCCGACTGATACGTTCCTCGCAGATGGTTGTACTGGGTTCGGAAATGTGGTGGTGTTTGACAGAACCAAACAAGAGAAGGAGATCGGTACCTGTTTGCATGCCTGATAGACGGTTTGCCCCGATACTTGGTTGAAGCTACTTTACATGTATACTGTTCTTTGCTATTATCGTTTGAAGATGCGCCAGTCGCACAATGGTTAGTGCTCGTGCTTCCCAAGCATGTGACGAGGGTTCGATTCCCTTCTGGCGCTTTTTTTATATTCCGGGTTATCGTCTAAAATCTGGAAATGGCATCATGTATATCGTTTAAGTCGAATATTTCCCAACTGCTATCTCTTTGAGTCTCGGTTGGGCTTGTGTCCCAAGGCTATTCAATGCAAGAAAAATCTGGTATTTCCGCTATACTGATCTAGTATGGTAAGCGCATCTTGAGTTCTGCCAGATGAAAAAAACTAATATAATAAAAATTATTCTTGCTTTGCCTTCTTGCCCCACGGCACTACTGCTGGCACTTCATATTATTACCGAGACACAGAGCATATAATATTTGTAAAAAATTGACATTACAACTCATAGCTTATAGAATAAACTATCTTAAGTACACTTCCGCAAATCTTGATGAATAGAAGTGAAAAGGTTTCGCAATTAGATATGGATAATGCAAATAGAAGGACTAAAATCAGTCGTCTCTCGGTAGTGGATCAAGTGTGCGATGCTATCAAGCAAGATTTGGTAAAGCATGTGTGGGAGACAGGTGACAAGTTGCCATCAGAAAGTGAATTTGCGCAATCATTCGGCGTCAATCGGCTTAGCGTGCGCATGGCACTGCAAAAACTCAGTACATTGGGTTTGATTGAGACCCGAGTAGGAGAAGGATCGTTTGTTAAGGATTTTTCTTTGAAACCTATCCTACGTGAAATAGCGGTGGTTTACAGCGAAAAAGAACGACGTAAGGATGTGGAGCAACTCCGTAATCTTTTAGAAGGTGAATGCCAATCCTTGGCTATCATAAAAGCTACTGATGAGGAAAAGGCACATTTACGAGAATTGCTCGATGAATATTATGAAAAATCAGCAATTTTTTGTCAGGATATAGATAATCAAGAATATCTGGAGCAGCTAGTCGAAGCAGATTTTGCATTTCATTATGGGATTATTAAATTAAGTCGCAATCGCCTGTATATAGATATTTATTACATGGTACAGCAACTTATTCGGGATCATATCATGCAACTTATATCAACACGTACCCATCGTCGACGTGCAGCTGGATTAGACACCGCAATTGCTGTAGATAATCATGAGCAGATGTATGAAAGTATTGTGAACGGAGATGTGGAAGAGGCGAAAAAATCAAGAGAGCAAATCTTAGGTATCATCCCGATTCATGGAATGGATTATTTTGATGATCCTGATATTGGATAAGAACTTTGTAAACAACTGGCTTAATTCCTGTGATAGGTAAAAGCATGGAAATATAATGAAACGGCCTCTTTCATTACAAACTGTATGAAAAAGGCCGTTTTACAAAAACATCTGCTAGAGCAATCTTTGCATAAAACTCAAAGTATCGGTTACCTTTAAATTGCGTCTGCAATGGATATCCGAACTATGAGAGGTGACGCGCTCACTTTATCATGGCCGGACCAGGTTTCGGACCATCGACGACGACCTTCTTTGCTCTTGTCATCTCAGCTTCACTCATTTCCTGCCCGATTCCAGGAATTTCTGGGATATCGTAATACCCATTCACTGGATGGAGATGATACTTACCAGCAGCGATGCAAGCTTTTGTCAAGTTAGCATTATGCTCTTCATGGATGCAGAAATTGGGGATAGTAGCCTCAACATGCAGCGCTGCTGCCGTTGCGATAGGCCCACCGCAAACATGGACTTGAACACCCATGTCATAGACCTGAGCCATATCACAAATCTTCTTGGTTTCAGTAATACCACCTGTATTGCAAAGATCAGGTTGTACGATAGCCAAACTGCGATCTTCAAAGAACTGGCGGAAGCCCCAACGTGTGTAACTGCGTTCACCGGTTGCAAGAGGAAGAGAGCAATGTTCCTTAATGTATTTAAACATGTCAGGATTGCTGGGCATGGTAGGTTCTTCGTAATACATGATGCGATAGGGTTCCAGAGCTTTTCCAAGATCAGAAGCAGTATTTGCGTCTAAAAGTGAGTGGATTTCTACAATGATATCCAAATCTGGACCTCCTGCCTCACGAGCAGCGGCAATTCGGTCTACTGCAAGTTGCAGGTCATGCTGACGCATTGATCCACGGTGGTGGGTTCCCTGAGTTCCGAAAATTTTTCCTGCATCCCCCTTCTTGTAAGGTACGAAAACAGGATCGATCTTAATTGCGTCGTATCCGTCTTCCATGATTTCTTTTACGACGTCATAGTATTCTTTTGGTTCGTACAGGAGACCTAGTCCTCCATTGGATTCAACCATCTTTTTCCAGCCAAACTGTAACTGGCTTGCATATGCACGCAATTTTTTATTAGTTTTTCCTCCAAGGAGTTTATATACTGGTAGTCCCAAAGCTTTTCCTTTGATGTCCCAGCATGCAGTGTCGATAGCTGCCATAGCAGAGGTAACCACTACACCACCATTCATACCCCAGAACGTATGACGATGAAGATGTTCCCAGATTTCTTCAGTATTGAAAGGGTCCATCCCAATTACCAAGGAACCGAAATCCTGGCATTGTCCAAAAGCGGCTTCGCGGCAATTGCCATACATCAAACCTGCTTCACCAAACCCAGAAATACCTTCATCTGTGTTTACCTTTATAGTCACAGCATAACCCAAATAACACTCGATACTTGTGATTTTCATAAAATTTTACCTCCAATTATGAAATACACCATTACTTATTCACTTTTTTCCCAAGCTAAGGAGATTGCGAAAGAAGTGATATCCGTAAACTATGAAAGTCTGCAATGAATTCTGCAGTGAATTTAATCTTCTGCCCAAACTGATGTATGAATTTCAATGTTGCCGGTCTTGGATCGCCAAATTCCGATTGCAGCCATAACCAGTAGGATGACAACATTTCCGATGGCAAGAGTTGCACTCATGGAGAGGCAAGATTTCCAGAAAATGATGATGTAACCGAGTAGGGATAAAACACAAATTGTGATGTACCAACCATCTGAAACGTGGAAACGTGCCTTCTTCCATGCATCAGGATATTTCTTTGGCATCCTTATGTATGCAAAGAAGTTAAGGAAAGCAAAGAAGGACATGAATAGCTGGACCATGTTAACGATAGTGATGATTGATAGACCAAAAATAATCGGGAGAATACCTAAAAGGTACATGAATGTCAAAATGTAGACACGTGCATCTTTCTGATTGGTCTTTCCAAATGCTTTGGGAAGCCAGCCATCGTCACAGGATTGTCCGATAGTGATGGCATTATAGGCAAAACTGGAGTTTAGAGTGGATAATAACGCCATAATGGGACCACAAATTATGAATGCATAATACAGCCAGGAAGGGAAGATTTTTTGTGCTGCAAATACCAGCGTACTTGAGTTGCCGTAATCTGCGATACTCATAACTCCAACACCGGCGAATGCCACACCAACGTATAAAATAATCAAGGTAGGCACTGCCATGATCAAAACAATAGGGATGTCTTTTCTTGCGTTCTTGGAATTCCTACCATATGCAATGGTCATGTAGTATCCTTGACAGGAGTAAACAAACAACAATATAGCACCGAAGAATCCACCTGTGATTTTTCCTTCAGTAAACTTAATACCCCATCCGTTGATAAGGAAGTTCGGATCAGTAAACTTGAAAATGGGAAGATTTATCTGGAAAATTCCGACGATTGCGAATATCAACAAAGCTGCAATCAACATCCATGTCATCAATTTTTGCGCTTTTGCCATCATATCGATTCCAAAAATATTTACCACATAGAAGATGGTTAACAAGGAAACTCCTACAATCGCTCTTGGAACAGGGCCACCAAGTGCTGGTATGACATCACCTAGATATGCTGCTGCCGCTACGCCGAACAAAGCGGTAGAAAGACATTGTGTCAGGTAGGAGAATGCAAAAATTCCTGAAACGGTAGGTCCTGCAAGATCACAAAGCATGGAGTAATTTCCACCACCCAGACGCAGCGTGGACGAAATAAATACAGTAGGCAATATCATTATAAAACCTACGATAATTGCTGCAAAATAGGCGAGCCAAGCCGAGTACCCCGTCATTTTGATGGCAGGTACGATGAGTGTGATAACTCCCGCACCAATGACCTGTCCGATTGCAAGTGCAAACAGTTCGGGTCTACCCAGCGTTCCAGCTTTTGGAGCTGCTTCCTTGATAACTTTAATTCCCATATATTTCCCCTTTTGTTTTACCTGCTCGCGCAGGGATTTTACTTTATCACTTTGTACAAAATTGCAGCATCAATGGCGGATTGTAAAAATTCGTTACCGATACCAGGAAGTTCAGGAATGGAGAAGTACCCGTTTTCAGGTTGAAGATTATACTTTGTCAACCCCAGACAAGTGCTCATACGGTTACAGGTGTGATGTTCATGGATGATGAAATTTGGAATGGTGCATTCGACATGCAGTGCGATGTTGGTTGCCAATGGACTTCCGGCAACATGCGCCTGAATACCTACGTCAAAGGCATGAGCCATATCACAAATTTTCTTCACTTCGGAAATTCCTCCACAATTCCCGATATCAGGTTGTGCCAATTGAAGCAAATTCTTTTTAAAATATTCCAAATACTGCCACCGGGAGAAAAGCCGTTCTCCATTTGCAATGGGAACTGACGTGTATTTAGCAATATACTCTACCGTTTGAACTGTCGGTGAATTGGGTTCCTCGAATGCCATCATATTGTATTTTTCAGCTAGTTTAGCTAATTTTACGGCGCCTAGCGCATCTGGATACGAATGGTTTTCCATGATAATATCCACATCTTCGCCGGCTGCTTCACGGGCTGCTTTCATCCTAGATTCCACCATTTTGAGCTTTTTTGGTGTCAGAAGACCGGTTGTATCGAGAAAGGAAAGGGGTTTCCCTTCTTCATCACGGTCAAAGAAGTCAATCTTAATCGCATCGAACCCTTCGTTGATTGCTAGCTTGACGTTATACGCATAATCTTCAGGAGTCACTGCCCAAAGATGTTCTGAAACACCGACCTGACCCCAACCAAACTGCAGCTGGCTTGCATAGGTGCGAAGCTTGTCCCTGACTTTGCCTCCAAGTAATTGATAGACAGGAACATTAAAATACTTGCCCTTGATATCCCACAACGCTACATCAATAGCAGCGATACCGGAGAATACTACAGATCCACCGTTCTGACCCCAGAAGGTTCGCTTATGCATCGTATTCCAAATTAATTCAGTTTGCATTGGATCCATACCGACAATAAGTTCAGCCAAATCACAAACCATGCCAAATGCGGCAGAACCACCAATACCATAGGCCATTCCGGCTTCACCGTCACCGAAGATACCTGCATCCGTATGTATTCGGCATCCAATAGGACTGTTCATCTTTGTATTCACGGTAGGAAGACGGAATACTTCAATTTCTGTGATTTTCATTAAGGAATCTCCTTTCAATAGTCAAGATGATAATTATTTTAAATATCGAGTTATTCAGTTGTTCGCTAACTAACACTTAGCCTAAATCCGATTTTTTAATCTGTCAAATAAAAAAATCAAAGCGATGTTTTTAAAAATAATCTGTCCTTGTTTTCAAGAATCCCTGCTTTTAAAAAGAATTATTTGGTTGATAAAATAAGTATAAATTGTACTGGGTAAAAAAGATGTTATCCAAAATTATACAGAGTAAGTTTGAATATGTGCCCAGATCTACGACTGCTCATCTGAAACCTTTGGCAATTCAAAAATGATGAACCTATAAATCTTGGCTGATTGTAGAGGAGTGTTGAATTCTATGTTATGCTATTCAAAATTTCCTTTAACTAGGACAATATTTCTATAAAATTACCATTTCTATGTGTCGCTTCTTGTACGTCTATTCTGTTTTCAGGTGCTCGACACGACTCTCCAGTCCATCGTTCTTTTCGTCGTTCATCAGGTGCCCCCATCGATAGTTTCGGTCGTTTGCAGGAGACGTGCTATTGCGGTGATGTTGGAGGGCGAAAGGGTTGTGCCCAGAGGCAAAGTCATAATTGCCGGCAAATAGCTCAGTCTTGGTCGCCTCGTGGTTACTGTTCTTAGCGTTCACGCTCAGGCACATCTGAACCTCCTGGCTGTGCCATCCGTATTTTTCGATGGTCCTTGCCAGTGATTCGTTATTGAAGGAACTCGGCAGGAATTTTCCCTCGATTGCTCCATGAGTGTCCACCAGCATTTCATAATCCTCGACCGTGTATCCGTCATAATGGCCTCAGTCGGTATTTTATGTAAGGTAAATCTCGATAGATAAAATTAACATACCGTAATAGGAAGTATATAAAGCATAACTAAAGCGGTACACTCGATATCGACATCCTGGGGTCGGATGGCATAGTTCAGGGAAACGGAATTTCGCTTGCTTCGAATGATCTTTGATGTCCTATAATTTTCCATTTGGTTAACAAAAAGGTTTTTAAACACTTTTCACGTTTTCTGACATCAAGATAATTCTTCAAGACTGATACCTCATGGCCAATCTCCAGTATGTTATTGATATGGATGATAGTACGAATATTCTGAACATTGATATTTTAGAATTTACAACCTACTAGTTGTGTACAATATGTAACGGATGTAGATGTGTTTTTGTTCCAGGTTTCATTATTTTAAAATTTCATATAAAAACACATTAGCTTTACAAAAATTAGCAATATAGCAGCTAATGAGTAATAAAAAATACTATGGAGATAGGTGTGAAATTCATTGCAAGATTATTGTTGCCTGTTCTTGGTTCTTTTTTGCACATTTCTTGTAGCGGTTCAGTACAGACTTCTTCTGCAGAAAGGGAAACAACAACAATTGAGAGTATGACGTAGATGGGCTGGAAACAAATAGGGATCTTCACAATAATTTTGCAAGCCGTACATGGTATGGTAGTAATGCATCTGAGACAAAAATTTGGTTTGTTAATTTTACTACTTTACCAGAAGAAAATACATGTGACTCAGTTATGTACGACAAGGTCCTTGCTGTAATGAACTAATTTGCATCGTGCAATAGTTAAAATAGGTTTAGATGTTTCCAACAGGAAGGTGTATATATGAGAAAACTAGTACTGTCCATTATAGCCATTGCTGTCTGTATAGGACTGATAACTGGATGTCACCCTTTCGGAGATACTGGAAAAATATCTTTTTCTATCGTCAATTCTTCCAACTACACTGTTAATAGCTTTGAAGTACATTTGAGCACTGATTCAAGTATTTTTGTGTCAACGAGTAGTTTGGTAAAAGGGTAATCGACGATTTTAACTCTCGATATGAGAGATGCGCCGGATCGAGATGGCGTTTATAAACTCAGTTACTATCAAGACGGGGAATTAAAACAAAAAGATTATGGGTATTTCACAAATGGCTTTGCTCTTGAAGATCTTACCATCACGGATGACGCATGCACCGTATTGGAAACAAACTAGTCTGTAGGTTAAAAACATTAATGTTTGGAATATTTGGGATTAGCCATGAAGAGACTTACACATGGAATGCTTGGAATTGATGAAGGTTTAGTGCAATTTGAGCAGATGCCGCTGGTTTGCGGCTTTATACACTTTTTACACCAAAGATAGCAGTTGAATGATTGGGAGTTGTATATGAATTGGTGAATGCAAGGGCTTATTTACAGTTCGTAGACATTCCCAGGCATGTGACGAGGGTTCGATTCCCTTCTGGCGCTTTTTTTTATTTTCCGGATTATCATCTAAAATCCGGAAATGGCATCATGTATGTCGTTTAAGTCGAATACTTCCCAACTGCTATCTCTTTGAGTCTCGGTTGTGCTTGTGTTCCAAGGCTATTCAATGCGAGAAAAATTAATACAATAATAATTATCGGTGGCAGCTTTTTCTGCTCTATCCTTCACTTGGAAGGGAAGTCGCGCCCATTACGAAATGCACTATGCAATCAAGGTTGCCTGGGAGGCATGGGGAGCTTCTGGAGGGGATTGACTTGATCTGGTGCTGGCGGTTTTGGGAAGTCAGAAGGTTGCTCATTCGGTATTATATGCATACCGGAATTCGGAAAAACAATCGGGGTGGGCGCAATTGGATGATCTACAAGCAGAATCGTGCAGGAAGAAAATAGCATCACGAAGATAGATACCAGAAAAGAGAATATGACGATAGTCAGTTTTTTTGAAATTTTCATAGCATGGCCTCATTTAATACATCTATGAATCAATATAACCATATAAGATTCCTATAACGAAAAAGGGAGCTAAAACTTCCTAAAAATACATAAATGCACTTATTGTTGGTAGCAAATTTTTATACATTAACAGAAAATTTTTCTCTTATTTCACTAAATACGCAACTTTTCTTTTTTAAATAAAGACTATATTTCAAAGAATGGGCGCAAAGAAAGCAAATTTTCATCAGTAAAGCTAATATGCCAAAATACATTTTGTTCGAATATGAAAAATAGCTTTCTGTCTAGATTCCCTTGTAGTATAGTGCAAAGAAGAGGATCACGGAATGAATGGAAACAATCAATAATTATAAACAATTGAATCCATAGAACTTTGATGGCAAAATAAAGCATAGCAGGAATTCTGTAGTTAATTATATACATTTAAAATATATATATTTAGGAATAAAATATGTATACTTTTTTAATATTTCTAAAGATCAAGTTTTCATTCTTTGTAGCTGCATCTAAAAAAAGAAAAGCATATTATTTACTCGTTTTCTTTCTTTTGGGTATTTCATATGGTTATATATTCTTTCATCCGGAATCAATTGCGGATGGTACGATTATTGAAAAGAATCCAGTTTCTGCATTGATTGGCTTCTCCATTCTGTCAGGGCTCGCTTTTTCTGTTCCCAAGAATTATTCAACTTTTTCTTTTCTTTATTACGACAAGAGGGCTACTTATTATAAATTTTGCTTTGCCTATATCTGTGCTCAGCAAATTATCAAATTTGTATTGATTGTATTGGCATTATTGCCTTTTACAGGAAAAACCGGTGACATGCAAGTGTTTTTACAAGAAGTACCTGTTGCTTTTTTTTGGATGATTGCTTTCTCTTTTTTCCGTTTATTATACATTGATTATGGCCTTATATTATTTTGCGGGTTGTTTGTCGTGAGTCTTCTTACTAATCTTTTGCCAATAGATGTATTGAGTCTCATGCTGGCTATATTCACTATTGCCACTCTTTCCTTTTGCAATGTTTTTACTCGGTTGCATAAGATATCTAAAGTAAAATGGCGTATTCATAAAAGCTTTCCTATATTGAAGTATATGACCAGTGAAATCTTTTTCAGAAGGGAAGAAATTTTCACTTTTATGATAGGTCTGATTGCAGTAATCATTTTTGATGGATACATCATGATTCATGGTATTGCGGAATGGCCACGTATCATTTTACTTGCCATATGTGCATTGATGAGTTTTTTAAATGCCATGGTATTGGGGACACAATACCAGAACTACCGTTTTCGGTTTTTTCTTATTGTTCCTACTCCGTATTGGCGATTTATATGCATCCATGTCGGTATTCCTGTTGTCATCCTGATTACGGTTCAAGTTCCTATTTTTATAATTGCTGGTTTCGCCTTTGGTTTTACTTGGGGAATTCTCTGTGCAGTTACATCCATGTTGTTTTTGGTTTGTTTCATACTACGGGTTATTTTTGCTCCCCTTGATGTGGTGGGAACAATATTTATATTCCTGGAATTTGCATTGTATTTATTCTTGTTTGTTGCTTATCCTGTTCTTTTTGTTTCCATTTTTATCATTATCATTTTTGCCAAATTTTACAAATTCTGGTTGAATCTATTAGATAATCTGAGGTTATATCAATGATTGAATATCAAGATTTATGTTTTACATATGGGGCGAGTGGTTTTCGCATTCAGGATATTTCCATTTCTACACATCCTGGAATTATGGGATTGCTTGGACGAAATGGATCAGGCAAGACAACATTCATGAACTTGACAGCAGGACTGTTGATGCCTCAATCGGGTAAAATACTTTTCAATGGCGAAAGTCTTTTTGCATCACGGGCAAATCAGGAAAAGATAAAGAAGAAGATAGGGTATCTTCCTGCAGAAGGTTTTTTCTTTGATAAGCTTTCACTTAAGGAAAACTTGGAGCTTGTGGGATATCTGCGATTTGGCAAAAGAAAACTCTATACGAGTTATCAAACGATAATTGATCAGATGGAACTTGGAGCGCATATGAACAAGCGATTTGCTGAATGTTCGACTGGAACAAAGCAAAAAGCACAGATAGTTGCAACTTTGATGGGTGATCCAGAAATATTGATTCTTGACGAACCCCATAATGGACTTGATATCTTTACGAACAAGCAATTGAATGATTTTTTGCTGTCAATCAAGTCTCGGGTCGATACCCTTATCCTTTCCAGTCATATTGTTGAGATTGTTGAGAAGCTTGCAGATTATGTTGTTATCCTTGAGAACGGACAAATCATTGAAACAAGGGAGAAGCCTTTTGAGATTCCCTTGGAGACTATATATTTCAATTCAATAAAAAAATCTATTGATTGAATGATTTGTGGTGGAAATTCTCACTTATCAGGTTTTCCCTGTTTTATACATATGGTTACTATCATATGTCTTGGTAGTGTTAGAATTGCAATAGCATACAGGGAGGCTATACTCATTTATATGCTATATATACGTAATTTCATGCCAGTGGATAATGCTGTCGACAGGCTGATAGGAATTGGAAGGAAAGATCCTCCTCTCAGTGATATCGGATAATCTAACCACAAAATAGGAGGCTTTGTATTCCTTCCTATTCCTATTATCTAAGGAAGGTTACAGCGATTTGCCCTCTATGTCCAACATGGAACCGGTACTGAATAAATAGGTTTTTAAGTTCTGATCCCATCCATCCATGTTCCGTCTGAGCCATTCCAGATTCATCGAGGCATGCTCGATTTCCTCATCCCTGTTATGAGCCATGACTTCCTTCAGGTCTTGATCTTTTGTCGTATTAACCCGTTGGTTATACCAATCCACTGCCTCGAGTTCTTCTTTGAGACTGTTGATAGCTCTGGTTATATCCCTGGTTTTTTCGTCCAAGGCATCGTACGGTTCAGTATAAGCCATAATTTCCCTCCATTTATGAATACTAGCTCTTAATTCTAAATATAGTCATATTTTCCATAAACGAAAAGGAAAGTCGGAACTTCCCCAAAGAAACATAAATGAATTCGTTCGCAAAACGATTATCCAATTCCAACCTCGGTTTCAGGGGTTATTACCGTAAAATCGGGCTTTTGCCAGGAAGTTGCATCAGGATGTTGTTGCAACCAATCGACGCTCAGATCCTGGACATCCTCATTGATTACCTTGACAATCGGACAAGAACGGAAGAACTGGTAACCTCCCGTTCCCGTGGCCCTGTAGTTGTTCATGCAGAGGTTGAGTTTTTTAGTTCCCAAGGGTTCTCCTTGATAGAGCAATCGGGTGACTCGTTCCCCGATGGGACGGCGTAGGTCGAAGGAATAGGCTAAGCCTGCATAATAATCATAGTTGTAATGCTCTATCTTTGGTATCAGGAACTCCTTGTTGATGGCAACCTTTCCTTCTTTGATGGAGAAATAGGAGGCACATCGCTCAAGAGCCAGCTTTAAGATTTGCCCATCGACTTCAAGCACTACCAGGGTATTGGGAAATTGATAGGCTGCGATGATCTGCCTGATGGTAATCTTGGAAGAGAACCCCGGATTATTGTTTCCCAGGCTGGTGCATGAGATATCTGCCTTGGAGATATCCAACTGTATTTGATTGAAGAAATCAGCGATACGAGATCCCTGAAGCGCATTATGCAACTTTGTTTGGGGAACAATGGAGGAAGGAATGTTTCCCGCTGAAGAAGAGAGCCAGTGTTGTACGTCTGCTTCGAGGTCCTGAAACTTTTTTTGGAGTGGCGAGGGAGGAGAAACTGGGGTGTACAGAACACTGCTGCTTATGTCCAGGGACCCCTCATCGTCCTGGTAGATGGAAATCCTGGCGACTTTGGTGGCCATGGCAGGAAGTTGAAGGGTATAGGTACCGGATAGATATTGGCCGGGAACCTCCATGTGCTGGTGAGCGCATAAAAGAATGTCATAAGAGAGTTCTCGAGCAATCTTACATGCGATATTTTCCTTGGTTTCCGTTAGTATCTTGCCTGTATTCAGGTCTTCCTCGTACCCTCCATGATAAATGCAAAGGGTGAGGTCACACAGTGGCTTGATTTGGTCCAATTCTTTTTTCGCGCAATTGAAAGCATCCTCGATGATAAGGTTTTGGAGATTCTCCGGTTTTTCCCAGAGGCTCACGTAATCGGTGAGGATGCCCACAAGGCCTATGCGCAACCCGTTCTCGAGGGTGACAATCCTATGGGGAAGCATGGCGAGCCGGTCATCCTTGTCTGTGACGTTTGCGCACAGGACCGTTGCCTCCACTTGGTCGAAGAACTGGAGCAGCATATCGTACCCATAATTGAAATCGTGGTTACCTGGCACTATGCAGTCGTAGCGAGCCGCATTGAAAACCGTAGCCTGGGGCAAGAAAGCCGGTTTGTGGTCCTGGACATATTTAGCCAATGCCGAACCTTGGAGCGTATCGCCCCCATCCAGGACAAGGGTATTTCCGTCTTTCTCAAAAAGCAGGCTTGCCTGCATCAAGCCCATTGGCCTGATCTCTTCATCAATGTAATTTGTGGGGAAAAGGTAGGAATGGGTATCTGAAGTGTAGAACAGTGTAGCTTGTTTCATGCTTATCCCCTGGCAAGTTTATTGCGAATCTTATTTGAACCATATTCAACGATCAAAACCAGGACGATCAATCCAGCCAAGATGGAACCGACCTCGTTCCAACGGTAACTGCTCATGGCAAAGATCAGGGGAGCTCCGATGCCTCCAGCCCCGACAAGACCGAGTACCGTGGCATCCCTGAGATTCATATCGAACCGGTAGATCAAGGTGGAGGCAAAATTCGGAAACAGCTGGGGTAGGACCCCATAACGTATTTTCTGGAAGGTGGTACATCCGCAAGCATCCAACGATTCCAATATCCTGGTGTCCAGGTCTTCGATATTCTCGATGAACAACTTGGAAAGCATACCTATGGAAGATAGGCTCATGGTCAATAGACCTGCAAAAGGCCCTGGACCGGTAACCATGATGAACATCAACCCATATACGAAGACGGGGATGGTCCTGATGGCCATTATAATTACCCTTCCTACCACGGCAATGGGCTTGGGGACGATGTTCGTTGAGCTGAGGAAGGAGAAAGGAATGGCCAGAATTGCACCGATGAGGGTTCCCAACAAGGCTATGCAGGTTGTCTCCAGAAGGAGATAAGGAACTCCTTGTCTGGTAAGGTTGAACAATAGGTCGGTATCGGGATGGAAGATGCCACTGATTATCCGCCGGGCAACAGTTGCCCCGTTGGTGCCACCCGAACTTTGTTGCTGAACAGCGGTGCTGGACCAGATGAGCAGGATCAACAGGCAGAGGATTACGGCCATTTGTCCGATCCAGGAACGGGGAGCTCTCTTCAATTGTTGTTGTACTGTCATATCTCGTCTCCTACGTCAGCTTACTTCTGAAGAAATGACTGAGGGTCTCTATGAGAACGACGGTGGCAAAGAGGGAGACAAGGATCATTCCTACCTTGTCATATTCCCTCCATCCGATTTTCTCGTTCAGAATCAATCCAAGTCCACCAGCTCCGACATACCCGAGGATGGCGGCATAACGAACATTGCCTTCAAAACAGAAAAGGGTATTGGACAGATAGGAAGGAAGTATCTGTGGGATGATTGCACTGACAAAGGACTTTGCTCGTCCCGCCCCGAGTGCTTGCATGGCTTCATATGGCCCCATATCTACCGTTTCGATCTCTTCATACAGTAATTTTCCGAGATAGGAAAAAGTAAACACCGTGATAGCCATGGTTCCTGCCAAAGTTCCCAAGCCAAAGATATAGGTTGCGATCAAGGCAGTGACAAGCGTTGGCAACGTACGTATGATGCTCAAGAAGATTCTGCTGAGGGCTGTCACTATTCGGTTATGAATGATGTTGGTGGAAGAGATGACAGCAAAGGGAATGGCAGCCATTGCTCCGACAAAGGAACCGATGATCGACATTTTGATCGTATCCAGCAAAGGGTTCATGATATTAGGCAGATAGGAAGTGTTTGGAGGCATCATATCACCAAGGATAACGAAGAAATAATTTCCTCTGGTGAGGATTGTCATGAGATTGAATCCTGTAATATGTGCGGAGATGGTGATTACAACCAAGAAGATACCGACGACCAAGGGAGTCTGCGAACGCTTTTCTTCTACCTTTGTTCCATCCAGGAGGGTGAGGATGTTATTTCTCATACCACCTCCTTGGAAGTATCCTTGCGATAGATAGTATCCAAAATGGTTTGGTTGACTTTTTCCGAGGGACCATCATAGATGATTCTGCCCTCTCGTATGCCGATTATTCTTGAAGCGTATTCAAGGGCCAGTTCAACATGATGGATATTGATGAGTATCGAGATGCCCAATTCTTTGTTTATTTTTTTGAAATCGTCCATGACTTGCCGTGCAGTAACAGGATCAAGTGCGGCAACTGGTTCATCTGCAAGGATTATGGAAGGATTTTGTGCCAGGTTCCTGGCAAGAGCCACCCGTTGTTGTTGTCCCCCCGATAATTGATCGACTCTGGTATAGGCTTTGTCTAGGATGCCTACCTTTTCCAATGCCTCCAAGGCAAGGAGACGGTCTTTTTTAGGAAAAATACCGAAGAGTACCCGTCCAAAAGAGAGGTCAGGGACAAAAGCTGCCAATACATTTTGTATGACAGTGGTTCGTGTGACGAGGTTGAAGGATTGGAAGACCATTCCTATCTTGCGTCTAAATTGCCTGAGTTTCTTGCCTTTAAGATTTTTTACATCGATGCCATCGACGGTAAGATTTCCTTCCGTGATACCATGCATTTTGTTTATGGCACGGATCAAGGTTGATTTTCCGGCTCCGGAAAGGCCGATGATGGCAACGAACTCCCCTTGGTTGATGGAAAGGGAGACATTGTCCAATCCCCTTACCCCATTGGGATAAACCTTACCGACCTTGTCGAATACTATCATGTGGTACGCTCCTGTTGAGATGGAAAAATCGAGACAGATTTAAATCTGTCTCGACTATATAGGTCTTGCAGTTAGTTCTTTTTTGTCTCACGGATAATTTTCTGGGCAGTGCGTTCGTTGTCGTAATCACTGCTCGTTGCAACCTGATAACCTTTATGGCTATAAATTGCGATTACTTTCTTGCCTTCATCGGTTTTTGCGATATTGATGAATGCCTGTTGGAGGGCGGTCTTGAATTCAGGGGTCATTATCTTGCTGGTCTTGCTGACACTGATGGTATCGTTGTAGATGTACGGGGTGACTCCGATGACATTGGTCTCATCCCAGATTGAAGCCTTGCGGCCGAATTCTGAAGACCATTTCTGTGCATAATCACGACGGGCATCGGCATAGGTAACCAAAACGTCTACTTGTCCTGAAGCAAGCCGGGCAAATTCACTTCCATAAGAATCTGCTTGTACAGCATGGGTAAGGTCGGTAATACCCTTGCCGTCATAGTTCTGCATCAACCAGATATACGGATAGATGTACCCAGCTGATGAGGAACTTCCCATTATTGCCCAGTTGGCGCTATTGATGTCATCCCAGGTCAATTTTTGCCCTGCATTGACTTTTGCTGCCAATTCCTGTCCTTTCTTGGAAGGACCTGCGATCAAGAGGGAACGGTATCCGACAGCCTGGGTGGTGGAAGCTTCAGTCGGTTTGTTGTCGTTCCATACTTTCGGATCATCGCTGTCGATGCTAAGTCCATCACGGGTAGCGGTCAAAATGACATCTGCACCATCGTCATAGAGTACATAGGTACCTCCGGGAATGAGACCTACATCGGCAGTTCCTGCACCGAGGGCAACGCCAACTGCTTCATAACTTGTCCCTACGGTAATAACTACGTTATCTACTGTATAGCCTTGATTAGCCAACTCATCTTTCAATAATTGTTTCAGGGGTGCAGTGGCTGTAACGATTTCCTCAGGTTCTCGTGAAGGAACAAAGTACACATTCAGTGTCTTGATCTCCTTGGTGGTCCCCTGCGATAGTTCCTTGCCACCTTGGGCAAACAAAGCGGTAAGGCTTACCGCACATACGAGAAGAATGCTCATGATTCGCTTCATCTTTATCGTCCTCCTAAGACGTATTGCGCTTCCTGCATTTGCAGGTGAGATGCTAGGGTTCAAATCGGGCTGGAATAAATACGGAAAGGGCTTCGCTGCGTTTCTGGTGAATTTGTTCAAATAACATGCGGATTGCCGTCTCCCAGACAAGATCGGTATACATCCGAATGGTTGGGTACCGATGATCGTCATCGACTATTGTCGCGATATCCTTATATAGGATTACCTTCAATGTATTTTGCATAGTGCTGTTGGCTTTTTCGAGAACCTGCAGGGCACCGGTTGCGATCTCGTCACTGCTGAGCAGTACTGCCTGGGGAGGAGTAGGGAGGGCAAGCATTTTTTCCATCATTGCCTTTCCTGCCTCGACACTCATCTCTCCTTGAAAATAAAAGGCATCGTTGAAAATGTTTGCTTCTTTCGCGAGTGAGCAAAAGCACTCACTGCGATGTTGCCCGATGACAATTCCATTGGAGTTGTACAGGCCTCCCAGGTACCCGATATCAGTCAAACCTTGTTGCAGGAGATATGCAAAGGCTTGGTGGAAGCCAGCTTCAAAATCCACGGTTATACGGTCGAAGCGATATCCGTCTTTTCCATCATTGATGAAAACCAAGTTGAAACTTTGGCGAGTGAGATTTTCGATTTCCTGTTCGGTAAAGGAACCGAAAGCAATGATACCATCGAGGCTTGTCTCGTTTTCTTCACCGATTCGGATAAAATCCACATGATCTTCAATTTCCAGAGTTCTGGTGAGTGATTCCAAAGACGAAAGCTTGATGTTTTCGCATTCCGGCCTGATGATGTGCCAGTCGGCAATTCCAATGACCAGTCGTTCTCCTCTTCCCGTATATCGCATTCGTGGCGGGATGTAATGCAGATCGGTGGCTATGGAAAAGATTCTGTTGCGCACTTCCTTGCTGACAGAAAGGCTGTCATCTCGGTTCAATACACGGGAAACGGTTGCAGGGGATACATTGGCCAAGCGGGAGATTTCCTTGATAGTTACCATCGGTGGTTCCTTTTGACAAAAAAGTATCCCCAAACTAATGTGTAATGCAATATGTGTAGTAAATATTTACTAAAAATTAACAATTCTTTTACAAATGGTCAACCTTGTTTGATTGGTCCCCACCTGAAATAGGGTCTAAAAAAGAATTTTTTCTTATGTAGTTTCTTGAGAATCAATAATTCTGTTTGATTGCAGTAATCCATGAACAAGAGTTGTTCCGATAACTTCTGTTGGTATTTCACTCAAAATAATGGTTAGCATTTTGAGGATATCTTTGTCTTATGCTTTTTATCTTGTTTATTTATTTGTATGTAATATTCACTAAATTAAAAGACAATATTTTTAATATTTTTATTAAAAATATTCCCTAGGTAAAATAATAATGCCAGTAGTTTATATATCAATTGAAAAATATTTGTATTATGCAGTTATCTTTAGTGTCTTTTTAAAAAGAATATAGTATACTTAAAGCGATAAAGTCTCCTGAACTTGCACTAATGGAGGAAAACTGATGCCTTTGAAATTTCAATCGGTCTTTGCACGTCTTCAGATGAAAATTATTTCCGGTGAATGGTGTGATGGTTCCAAGATTCCCACTGAAATGGAACTATGTAAGCAATATGGAGTATCGCGGGTAACTATCCGCAGAGCTCTTGATGGTTTGGTATCCAATGGGTATATTTCCAGGACCAGGGGGAAGGGATCCTTTGTCATCTCTCGCAGGGAAATCATTGGTAGGCCCCGACAAAACTCAAATATTGATTTTTCCCAGGATGAACCTTCCTATAGGTATCAGATTCTTCTTCGTGAAAAAATCCCTGCTTCACCAAGGGATCTTGAACAAATGGGGAAGACTATGAAATCTCATTCTGAAAGGCCTGAATTATGGCATTTCAGAAGTCTTCGCTTGAAAGAGGAGACGCCTTCTGTATTAAGTGATTATTATTTTTCTGAAAATATCGGAGAGATTCTATCTGCAACTGATTCTTTCCTTGATAAGTCCTTCTATGAAATAGTTGGTCAGCATCTTGGTGAAAAATGTCATTTTTCCCAAGGTACGGTTGCCGCAATTATTCCCAATGATGAAATCTGCAAGACATTGCAAATTAAAACCGGCACTGCAAGTCTGTGGTGTCGGGGAGTGTGTGTGCTTGCTGACGGGACGGTGGTCGGTCGATGTACAAATATTTTCAATGGATCGCTCTTTGAATTTGCCGTAGAGACAGATAGTAATCATTGCTAAGAGGCTTTCTTTCTCTTCCCTGAAGTTAGATTATTACATTTTTAATATAGTGTAATAAAAATAAGATATTTTTATATTGGCAGTCGTTAATCTTGCTTTGCTATCCATTAAAAAGTGTTTTTTCGTTGCTTTTTCTTGACAATTGATTTATACGTGTAAAGATAAGAATCAGAGAAATGGATCTATAAGCACAGTTTTGGAGAAAATTGCTATGGAAAGAACGATTGTTGCAATGTTGCATGAAGCGGCACAGCATTATGCTGGTCGTGCATATACTACTGGAAAAACCGATAATGGATGGGAGGCTTGCTCCTTTGTACAAGCCGATGAGCTTTCTGATCAGGTAGCTGCGATGCTTCTCTCTCGGGAGATAAAGAAAGAACAGACCATCGGAATACTCAGTGAAGGAAAATCCCAATGGGTTACTTTCGAATTAGGGGTAATAAAGGCACGGGGCATCAGCGTTCCCTTATCCATCAAGCTTACTCCCGATGAAATTGCCTTCAGGGTCAATCATAGCGAGGCCATAGCTTTGGCGGTCAGTAGCAATACCCTTGCCAATACAGCGAAGGCAATGCCGAAATTTGATCATAAGGTGTTGCTGGTCTATCTGGATGAGATGGACGATCGTCTTTCTTCCTTGACAGAAGAAATGAAATGGAAGGAAGGGGAAGATTTTATTGCTTGGGGAAACTTGCTATCAGAGGGAAAGACGATTCTCGCCAAACAAGAAAATATTGTAAAAGAGTCCGAGGCACAGATTGTTGAGAACGATACGGTAAATATTTGCTATACAAGTGGGACTACGGGAAATCCGAAAGGCATCATGCTTACTCATTTGAATTATTGGACCAATAGCCACGATGCCATCGATTTGTTTCAGCTCCCTGAAGCACAGTTTGAAACCTTGGTAGTTTTGCCTGTTGACCATTCTTTTGCTCATACTGTTGGCATTTATACTGCACTAGTCAAGGGAATAACCTTGCACTTTGTCGATGCCCGGGGATCAAATGCCTCTATTATCAGAAATTTCCCCAAGAATTTACTGGAGGTGAATCCTGTTTTCTTGATGACCGTTCCTTCCATTACCGGAAACTTCATGAAGAAAATGACCCAGGGAATTCATCAGAAAGGACCTTTCATTGAAGGAATTTTCACTCGTGGACTGGAGGCAGGTATCAAGCGGAACGGAGATGGTTTTCATAGGGCAAGCAGGGCCGTACAGTTGAAGACTTGGCTTCCGTATACCCTTGCAAACAAGCTTGTGTTTCCAAAACTTCGGGAAATATTTGGTAATCGTATGCTCTATTGTGTCGGGGGAGGCGCCTTGCTCGAGGCAAAGCAGCAAAAGTTTTTTGCTGCGATCGGTGTTCCTGTTTTCCAGGGGTATGGCCTTACCGAGGCAGCTCCGATTATCAGCAGCAACAGTCCCCATCGATATAAATTTGGTACCAGCGGCATGGTTGCGGCTTCCGAAAAATGCAAGATCATGATTGACGAAACCACTGAAGCCAAAGTAGGACAACGAGGTGAATTGGTTATTCAGGGTGATAATGTAATGAAAGGGTATTTCAAGAATCCCCAGGCAAGTGCAGAAGCTCTTCGTGATGGTTGGCTTTGGTCAGGGGATCTTGGCTATTTTGACGAAGATGGATTTCTTGTTGTCACCGGTCGTTCCAAAGCTTTGCTTATCGGCAAGGATGGTGAGAAATATAGTCCTGAGGAAGTTGAGGAAGTCATGGTAAATAACCTCGATATCCTGAACCAATTGATGGTTTATAATGATCATCAAGCCATAACAGGGGCTTTTGTTACCCTTCAGGAAGACGTGGCCAAACGTTTGATTCAGGAAAAAGGTTGCAAGGATGCAGCGTCAGCCTTGGATACCATTATTGTTTCTTTGCGTTCCTATGAACAGTTTGCTACCGCGATTCCCGATACCTGGTTGCCTTCCCGGTTTGCAATCATTGAAAAACCTTTCTCGGAAGCCGATGGTCTGATTAACTCGACAATGAAGCTTGTCAGATATAAGACGGTGGAGTTTTATAAAGAAAGACTTGAGAGCCTGTATGCGGGAGAAGAAGAGAATAAGGCAGAGAACATCAAGGTAATTGAAAAACTATTTTTCAATTGATCTATTTGTACGTAAATAAAGAGTAGTATTGAAGATATTGCGGAGCCGAAAGGCTCCGTTATTTTAGGTCTTTGTATAGACAATTTGTGATAAGTGTGTAACGTTATTGTTCTAGATACGTTTTATTTGTGTGAGTATATAGCGTATCCTTGGTATTATCAGTATACAGCTCTTGAAAAAGCTGGGCGAGTATAGGATATTTATGTAAGACGATGTTGTTCAATGTAATGGTTTCTTGATCACTAAGGAGGGTCTCATGAAAAAAAGACAATTAGTATCATTTCTGTTAGTGGCGATTATTGCACTGACGTTTATATCTTGTGATGGAAATTTACGTTCACAGATTTCTGATTTGATGGATAGTGTATCAGGAAATGTATATATCGATAACGGTATGATTGCGGCCAATCTTGCTGATGCAGAAGCCGTAACGGAGACGGTAACTTCGATTGGTGATGATACTATGACGCCTGAAGTCGATTCATCCTCAACTACAGGATTTTCCGTTACCATTGGTTCTATCAAAGTTGAAGTTGCCACAGATTCTACGCCTCTGGCTGCCATGGATGAAACTGCACAGGAAGAATTAAAGGATGATCTTTCATCGGCTTTCAATTCCCCGACTCAGAAGGCGGCTCTGCTTGAGACTCTTTCAGGTGATGCTTCTCCAGCGCAGCAAGAAGCAGCAGATGATTCCATAGATTTACTCAACGCTACGCTCGAAGAACTTACCGATGCCCTTCCTGATGGGGAACTCAAGGATGCTCTTGCTGGCATTGATTTGACAGCAGCTTCACAAATGTCCAAGGGTGATGTTCTCCTTGTCCAGTTGATGACCAATCTGGTGAGCAATACCATTACGACCTTGGATAGTATTGAAGGCAAGGCTTTGTCTGATTTTGATGATGACACCTTGGCAAATTATCAATCTCAATTGTCATCAA
Organism: uncultured Sphaerochaeta sp.; assembly: GCF_963676625.2. Lineage (GTDB taxonomy): Bacteria > Spirochaetota > Spirochaetia > Sphaerochaetales > Sphaerochaetaceae > Sphaerochaeta. Next base: position 73,719 of record NZ_CAXXYB010000004.1, on the reverse strand, counting down.
TTGCTGAAGATGCGCAGTTTGTCCTGGAGACGGCAAATAATCTTTCGGGCATTGGTTCCATAGATTTCGTTGGGCAAATTGATTTTGCAAGTATCTTTGACAGCCTTAGCAAGGATGCCAAGGCTTTCGACCTGAATGATGCCTCCGTCTATCTTGGGACAATGAATAAATTGGCTCCAAAGATAATCAAAGCCATGGGAATTTCAGTAACCGGTACAGTTTTCTCCTATTCTCAAGCTTCTTATGAAAGCTTTTTGGAGAATCAGAAAACTGTAAACAGTGCAATTGCGCTAGTAAATGGTGTATATAAAATCAAGGAACAGGTTGAAAATTCTGGAGAATTCAATGCAGTGACTCGTATGATGAATGCTCTCATTTCCGAAGCCATTGTACGATTTGATGCTTTCTGTGCAACTGATGATACTCTGGTTCCTTATACAATCATTCAAGATTATCTAAATGCCAATGTCAAATTGGGTTTGGGTACTTTGACAACCGAGGATTCTTTGGGTGATGAATTTCCCTGGCTTTCCGCATTCAAGACCTATTTACATGGATTGGGGAATACGTATTTTGTAAACTTGGTTAATACCCTTAAAGAGTTCAACAGAGTCAGTTCCGAGGGAATGGTTCAACTTTCAACTGCCTTAGATAGTTTGTTGGATACATCCGATGGTGATAGTCCACTAACACAGTGGTATTATAGTCTGGTAGAGTAGATAGGAGGAGCAAAATGAAAAATAATAAAAAGATACTGTTACTGGTGATGACATTGATTCTCCTGGTTGCAATGCCTCTTGTTGCAACTTCAATCTATGATTCATCCACGGATCTATATAAGCAAACGGCTGAGCCTTTTGAAGGAACCAGTGTTCGTTCAATGGGAATGGGTGGGGCTGGAATAGGTATAACCGGGTATTATGACAGCTTTCTGTTGAACCCTGCAAATCTGGGTGCCGGAAACTTGAAGATTTCCCTGCCCGCCGTTACCCTTACTGTATTCAACCCGAATGCAATTCTGAAAAGCGGAGCTATTGATGATTTGCAATCCGGGGATGAAAACGCCACTATTTCGGCTGCTCAAAAATTCCTTGGTACCATTGGAACGGATTATGGTGATGTGATGACCACTGATCTCTCTATGGTTCTTGGCCTTGGTAGCTTTGGTTTTGGATTGCAAGCCCAGGAGCGGTTGATGAGCTACAAGACTGGAGCGGATACGACTTCCACCAATTTGATTGCCCAAGTCACGGTTGCTGCTACTGCTGGTCTGGGATTCCGCATCCAGGCAATTCCTGAATATTTAAGTATTGACCTTGGTGTTTCCGGAAAGTTCATCTACAAGATGTTCCTCCAGGCCCAAAGCGCCAGTACCATCACGGATATGTTGGCCGATGATAATGCGGATCCTGCCGATACCTATTTGAATGGAACCCCCATCGTTGCCGGATATGCCTTTCCTGTGGACTTCGGTGTAAATCTTAATATGCCTTTGGGCTTTACTGCTTCTGCAGTTTTAAAGAATTATAACGGTGCCTATTCCATGTCCACCTATCAATCCATCAATAATTGGAGCGAAGAGGTATTGGGAAGTGCAATCGCTGGAGAAACCGCTGATTCCAGTAGTTTTACCAGTGAGGACTTCACTATCGATGCTGGGTGGCAGTTGAATGCAGGTCTTACCTGGGCACCGAAGATTGGTTCCTTGCTCAAACCTATTTTTGCTTTTGATGTGGTGGATATCACGTCGTTGGCAGATTTGTCAGGCGATGAGCTTAAGACCGGTATTTATGAAAATGCCCGGTTGGGAGCTTCCCTCAGGATACTGTCCATTGTTGATCTTCGTTATGGATTGAGAAGTGGGTATCAGTCCTTTGGGGTTGGCCTCGATCTCTTGATATTCCATCTCGACGCTGCTTATTATATTCAGGAATATGGAGCCCAGCTTGGGGATAAGCCCATTGATGCTGTTTCTCTCAGGTTCTCCTTGCTTTCCAGATAAGTACGTTACTATATCGTATATTGATTGCCCTCCTACTATTGGAGGGCAATTTTTTGATGTGCTTGACAGAGGGTCTCTATCAATTTATTATCTATTTTGATAAGAATAAAAATAGATATAGTCCTCTGGAGGCCTATGATGAAACGATTATTCGGTATTTCGATCCTGGTCATGTTTTCACTGGTGCTTTTTCTTTCATCTTGTGCCAGCTCAAAACAAATGGACAGTCTTGTAAAGGAAGATCCTATGGTTCCAAAGAAAACAACGTTAGATATTTCTGGATGGTGGGAAGGTTCTCTATCGCTTCCTGGTGGTTCTTCCTTGCTCTTGCAATTTGAGGTTGAAACAGCACAAGAAGGATACTCTTCCTTTCTTACTGTTCGGCAGCAGGGCGTTCATGACCTGCCGGTTTCAACAACCAGTTTTGATCAGAGCTCAAACTCCTTTTCCCTGAATATTGAAACGATCAAGGCAACATTTGCAGGAAATCTTGACACTGCGACTGATCCTTATTCCATCGTGGGTACCTTTTCCCAGAGTGGGCTTGATTTCCCCTTGGTATTGGAAAAGAAATTCACTGCCCTGATACGGCCCCAAGATGTTTCTGCTCCTTTTCCCTATATATCGGAAGATGTGGAAATTCCGACTGCAAACGGTTTCTCCTTGGCAGGAACCATTACCCGACCCAAGGATGAAGGTGTACACCCTGCTGTAATACTTGTTACTGGCTCTGGACTTCAGGATCGAAATGAAGAGCTTTTCGGGCATAAACCTTTCTTGGTATTAGCCGATGCCTTGACGAAGGCCGGTATTGTGGTCCTTCGTTGTGATGATAGGGGATATGGCAAGTCTGGCGGTGATGGGATTAACGCCACGACCTTTGACTTTGCCCAGGATGCCAAGGCTGCCTTGTCCTACCTTGCTACTATGCCCTACACGGAAAAAGATGTCCTTGGTGTAATTGGTCATAGTGAAGGAGCCTTGATAGCTGGTATTTTATCTGCCCAGGACCCTGCAATCTCTTTTATCGTTTTGTTAAGTGGTCCAGGCTTGGATGGAAAAGATTTGCTCTTGCAGCAGTCTCGGGCCATCATGCAACGGCAAGGCCTCGGCCAAGATCAAATCGATGCGGCAGTGGCATTGAACAAAACTCTTTATGATATAGCCCTCGATACCGCAACAAGCCAGGAGGATAGGGCAAAGGAAATCCAGTCAATCTTGGTTAAAAATGGCATGTCGGAAAAAGTAGCCTTGCAACAAAGTGAGTCTTTGCTCTCAGCATGGTTCAATATGTTCCTTGCCATAGATCCTGCCGATTATTTTTCCAAGATTACTTGTCCTGTCTTGATTGTTTCGGGTACCAATGACGTACAAGTGCCTACAGAAGGAAATGTGAAAGCTCTTCAAGATGCTCTTGCTGTAAACGGGAATACCCATGTTACTGTCAAGATCCTGGAAGGTTTGAACCATATGCTGCAACCTTCAGTGTCTGGATTGCCGACTGAATATGAGTCGATAGAGACAACTCTGGATCCTTCGGTCCTGTCTCTTGTTCCGACTTGGATACATTCACTCAAGCATTAATGGTAAAGGACTTTCTGTTGTCTTCGATGCGGCTATTTTCATGCTTTCCCTTGCTATAGCTTCCCAAGCCCCTTATAATTGGGTTTGGAGGCCTGCAATGAAATATATCCAGATAAAACCCCAGATAAAGGATTATGATTGGGGAAATCCTTCGTTTATCCCGAATTTGCTTGGTATTGCCGAAGATGGGAAGCCCAAGGCAGAACTATGGATAGGAACTCATGAAAGTGGGGAAGCCACCGTTGCAGCTACCGGGGAGAAACTATCGCAATTTCTGCAAAAGGATAGCCAGAATTGGTTTGGACAGGCTCATCTGGAACAGTTTGGTCCTGTCTTGCCTCTTTTGTTGAAAGTTCTTGCCATTGATAGACCTCTTTCCATACAGTGTCATCCTTCTACCATTCAGGCAAAGGAAGGTTGGGAACGTGAAGCTTCCCTTCGTACCCGTCTTCCCAAGGAACTTTGGAATTATAAGGATCCAAACCGAAAGGCGGAGGTCCTCTATGCCCTGACGCCTGTTACCGCTATGTGTGCCTTTCGACCGCTTAGCCAAATCATAGCTACACTGACCCTGCTTATTCCTGAAAGTTATGCCAAGTATTTTTTTGATATTGATGAACTTGCCCCTGAGCCTGACAAAGAGATCGGGAAATTGTTTGAAAGACTATATACCATGGACAAAGTCGACTTGAAGGTTTGCATCGCTGAGTATATTTCTTCGCTCAAAGCGATGGAGGAACTTCCCTTTGCCACAGGAGATGGAAGATTCTTGGAAAGCAAGGGCATAGCCATTTCCTGTTATGGAGCCTTTCCTGAGGATCCTGGTCTGTTTTGCCCTTTCCTGCTGAATGTGAAGCATCTGGAACCGGGAGAAGCCTTGTTCCTTGAACCGAAGACCCTGCATGCGTATGTTCTGGGAAATGGCATAGAATTGATGAGTGCCTCGGATAATGTCCTTCGTGGTGGGTTGACCCACAAGAAAGTCGATGTCAAGGAACTGATGAAAGTCTTGGATATCCGTAGCAAGCAAGTTGATTGCACCCCGACACTGAAAGGCAAATCGGGACGAATCCATATTTTGACACCGACAGAAGAATTCCTTTTGATGGTTTGTCCGTCAGGAACCTACGAAGTCCATGACCGAAGAAGCATTGAATTGCTTCTTTGTACTGAAGGGGAGGCAACCTTCAGTTGTGAGGAAGGTACTGTTTTGGTGAAAAAAGGGGATTGTTATGTCCTTGCCGCTTCACTCAAGGATTATAAGCTTGAGGTTGTGGGAAAAGTATTTCTTGCTGCTGTTCCTCTCTAAGGGATATGAGCTTTCCCTTGGAATAGGAAGCCGAGACATGATATAGTCTTCTCATGGACAAATTTTTTACATTGCTCAAGAAAGAGATGCGACCTGCCATGGGATGCACCGAACCTGCCGCTTCAGCCTTGGTCGGTGCCAAGGCAAGCCAATTGCTTGGTGTGATTCCCTCTTCCTTGGAAATATATACCAGCCGCGATATGGTCAAGAATGCCATGGGAGTCGGACTGCCGAATTGTGATCTGAAGGGTATTCAAGCTGCAGTTGCCCTTGGCTCCTGTGGCGGAGATATTGAACAAGGCTTGAGTATTCTCAGTCATATAGAGGATTCCCAGCTTATACTGGCCAAGAACCTTCCGGTATCTCTTACCATTGAGGAAGCTGTACCGGCGTTATATATCAAGGTTTGTGTCCATGCTGGAAACCATTCGGCCATTGCCGTCATCAGCGGAGAACATGATAGATTCAGTTATCTGGAAAGAGACGGAAAAATCCTTCTTGATCTTCCTGTTGACAACTGTAGCACACCCCTTCAAAAAAACGATGAGGATATCATCGGAAGTGCTTCCCTGGAGGATATTGTTGCCTATGCCGCCCAGGCTCCCCGAGAAGCCCTGCAACTGGTTCTCGAAGCCAAGGATACAAATTTAGCGATTGCCTTGCATGCTCTTGATAACCAGTATGGGCTTTGTGTCGGAAAAACTGCCGTAGAAGGACTCTCCTTGCCCCCTGCAACCCTTTCTGATGCCTTCAGGTTTGCTTCCGCCCTTGCCGCTGCTGCCAGTGATGCACGTATGGCAGGGTGTCCTCTTCCCGTCATTATCAATAGTGGTAGTGGAAACCAAGGGATTACCCTTACTGTTCCCCTGGTTGTCGTAGCCGAGTATCTTGGTTCTAGTGATGAAAAATTAGCCCAGGCTTTGATTGTAAGTGAATTAGTCGGTCTTTCCCTGACAGCAAGAAAAGATCGTCTCAGTGCCCTTTGTGGTGCATTTACCGCAGCAATTGGATGTGCCTGCGGTCTTGTTTATCTGCTCGATGGCGATTTATCTGTCATGGATAGGGCAATAAACACGATGATAGGAAACTTGACGGGTATTATCTGTGATGGGGCAAAGATGACCTGTGCCCTGAAGATTTATTCGTGTGTCGAGGCCGCCACCTTGGCCTGCCAACTAGCTTTCAAGGGACTGTCTCCCGGGATTGAAAGCGGTATTGTAGGAAAGAATAGTCTGGAAAGCATGATCTTCTTGTCCCGGATAAGTCATGAAGGCATGGAAGAGACAGACAAGACGATTTTATCAATTATGTTAGGAAAACAAAAATGAATTATGTAGCATTGGATTTCGAAACAGCAAATAGTTATGAAGGTGGCGCTTGTGCCGTCGCCTTGGCCCGTTTTAATGAAGAAGGAACTCTGCTTGATAGTTATTATAGTTTGATACATCCCAAGCATCCGTACTTTGACCCCGGAATGACTGCAGTCCACCATCTGGATAGTGAAGAATGCCTTGCAGCTGGTGAATTCGATGTCATCTGGCCTGATATGAAGGATTTTATTGCCAAGGATATCTTGGTTGCCCATAATGCGGCCTTTGACATGAAAGTACTGAAAGGTTGCTTCGAAACCTATGATATCGAGACTCGTGCCATGAGCTATATCTGCACCTATATGATAGCCAGGAAAGTATGGCCGAAAATACCAAGTTATAAATTGACTTTTCTTTGTGATCATTTTGGGTTGGAATACCAGGCCCACTACGCACTTGATGATGCCATTATGTGCGGAAAGATTCTCCATAAGGAATGTTATGGTCATTTGAATGAAATGTTGGATTTGAGGCGGTTTCTCATAACCAAGGGCATTGAACCGAAAACCATAGAAAATCTTAAAAAAGACTTTTTCCTATAAGTGGATAGAGGCCCGTTGCCCAAAGTCCGATCAAGGTATAACGCACCAGGGAACCAAGATAATACACGGATGTGGGTATTGCCAGCTTCAAGGCCATGATCAGCAGGATTCCTGCCAGACCGACTAAAAACCGTATCAACTTTCGTCCCACTGAACCTTCTATGCTATAGTTGACTTTCCTGACTTCAAGGGCAAACCCCAGATATCCGCCGCCGCCTAAGGCCAAGGTTTTCATCAGATCGGTAAAGGCTACGGTGTCAATGCTTTCAAAATGGAGGAGCAGGGCCATAGTCAGGCTCGAAACAAATGCCAAGATACCCACGACAAGCGATATGCTGTATCGCTTGTCTTTGTTTTCATACAGGTTTTCGAATTCTGCATAACAAAGAAGACTGATAGAGGTACCCAGAATCAATCCGCCAAAGATATCAATCGGCCAATGAACTCCCAGATAGAGTCTGCTGATGCCGACCAATACGATCAGAATGGCGCAAAAAATACTGATTGTTCGTTTTTTGAAGGCCATCGCCAAAGCAGAGTAGAAGGAAGCAGCCGTAGTTGTATGTCCCGAGGGAAAGGAATATCCCGTGGCAGTAGCCAGCCGCTTGCCCGCAATGGAGGGAAGGACGGTAAAAGGTCGGGGGGCTCTGACAATTGCTTTCAATATTCCCATAGAGATGAGACTGGAAAGCAACGCTGAACAAATGGCGAATCCCTTTTTTTTATCGTAACACCAAAGAATTGCCACCATGACAATTATGACGATGGTCTGTTCGCCAAAAAATGAGCATACATTGGCAACAAGATCAAAAAAAGGATTTGCGTGGTTTTGGAAGAATAATAAGATAGCTTCTTGCATGACGACTCCTCACTCTGGTATGGCAAGTATACGAGAGGATGCGCAAGGTTGCAAGAATTGACGGGGATATTATGACTTGGTTCAGGATGAAAGAAGAAAGACTGTTGTATGGAGAAACCAGTCCACAGAAAGTGCCAAAGTTGTTTTGCTTGTCACTTTCCTGGACTGATGAGGGAATTTTCAGGCTTTCTTTTCCTGTATCCGTTTTATCTGGGTTTTTTCGATTGCATTGACAATTTTATCATAGCCAGTGCATCGACAGAGATTTCCTGAAACTTGCTTTCGGATTTCTTCCCTGCTATAGGGAGTGTCACTGTTGATTATTGGCAACGACGACATGATGAACCCCGGGGTACAGAAACCGCATTGTACGGCTCCCTCGTCGATGAAGGCTTGTTGAATATCGGAAATGGTACCTTTGGTGTCACTCAAGCCTTCCAACGTCAATATATTTTTCCCTTCGGCCCATACGGCAAGATAAATACAGGAATTGAAAGGCCTTCCGTCAATGAGTACGGTACAGGCCCCGCATTCCCCTACGTCACAACCGTGCTTGACGCTGTCAAGACCTTCTTCTCCCCGAAGCATATCGGAAAGGGATGATCGTACATCGACCGAATATTCCCTGTTTATTCCATTTATGGTACATGTAACTGTTTTTCTAGCCATTGATTTTGCCTCCTGCCTTTTCAATCGAAGCGATGGTTGCCCTTTGGGAAAGTTCTTTCACCAGATGGAGCCTGAATTCCTTCGAGGCCCTCCAACTGGTTCTTGGCATTACATCCGAGGCAGATCCCTCGCTGACCAGATTGAGAAGTTCTTGGTCAAGGAGATGCCCTTCGGCCTGTTTCTCCGCGGAAAAGGCGCGGATGGGAGTAGGGGCTGCGACTCCGAAGGCAACGCGAAGCCTACTTATACGTTTCTTGTCCTCGGTCAGCCTGACATTGACCGAACACCCAAGGGTTGCAATGTCCATTGCCCGGCGCATTGAATATTTTATGTATTGTCCGTACGTCGATTCCCAACTTTCCTTGGGAATCCTGATGCCCGTCAGTATTTCACCGGGGTGGAGATCTACTTTTCCCGGTCCAAGGTTGAACTCGGCATAGGGGAGGATCCGAATGCCCTCGAGGCTGGTCAACTCAAGGATTGCATCATAGGCCTTGAGTGTGGAGGCTGAATCTGCACTGGTGACTCCATTGCAGATATTTCCGCCGATTGTGCCGATATTGCGGACCTGTGGGCCTCCGACCTGATCGACAGCATCACCCAGGACAGGAATATGGCGCTTGATAAGGGGGTGCATCGTAATATCGGTAAAGCTGGAAAGCGGTCTGATCAACAAAGAGCCATCGTCTTCTGTGCATATGCCTCGCAACTCATCAAGTCCATAGATACTGATAAGATCGCAACCGGCGAGTTTCCCATGGCGAATGCTGATGAGGATATCGCTTCCCCCTGCAAGCAACAGGGCTTGGGGATGTTCCTTTTTAAGCTTCAAGGCTTCTTCAACCGAATGTGCTTCATATAAAGTATTGAAATCGTACATGCTCTTCTTCCTTATTATCTGATAATTCCTGCGTTTTCAAATGCCACGAACAATTTCTCTGGATTGAGTGGAATCGAATTGACTGCAACGCCTGTTGCGTTGAGCAACGCGTTCCTCAATGCCGGGGCCACCGGGATTACGGGAGGTTCTCCCAGGGCTTTGTTTCCGTACGGTCCAGTTGGATCTTGTGTTTCCACGAAGGAGACATGGAGATCCGGGGTGTCGAGGGCCGTCATCAATTTATAATCGAGAAGGTTGTCATTCAACATACGACCTGTCTTCTGGTCAAATATGAGATGTTCGGAAAGGCCATAACCCAAACCCATGCTCATTCCTCCCTGTATCTGACCTTCTGCTGTCTGGTGGTTGATTATTATTCCTGAGTCGTGGACATTGATGATATCCAGTACCTTAATTTGACAGAGAGGAATATCCACCTCGATTTCTGTAAAACATACGCCGAAGGAATAGGTATTGTCTGTACAATGGTGGGTTTCTTCCGCTGCGATATGGTGGGAATTGGTCAAGCTGTAACAGGATTCCAAGGCTACCTCGCCAACTGACAGCAAATGCTCAGTCTTGTTCTTATGGACGATGAAGTTATCCTGGATGTCCAGATCCACGGGATCCTTCTTGAGCATGAAACCCGCGTAGTCAAGAATCTTTGCCTTAAAGACTTGGGCAGTCTTTTTGACGGCCATTCCCGAGACATACGTTTGTCTGGATGCATAGGCTCCTGTATCATAGGGAGTGACATCGGTATCTTGTTTGCTGATGATGTGTACCTTATCAACGGATAGCCCGACAGTCTGGGCAGCCATCATGGAGAATACCGTGTCGGCACCTTGCCCAATTTCCGTTGCTCCCATCTGGAGTTGCAATGAACCATCCTGGTTGAGGAGCATCCTGCAAGCCGAGGTTTCCAGACTTATTGGATAGACTCCTGTCTTGTAGTTGAATATTGCCATGCCTACGCCTTTGCGCACAGGACCTGTTTGCTTGGCATAGAGCTCACGTTTTTTCAGGAACTGCAGATATTGTTCGCCTGTATCGATGCACTCGGCCAAGCCTGTTGAATGGCAGGTAATGGTCGTGAGAGGATCGACATAGCCAAGTTTCATCATGTTTTGTTTTCTGAAACCAATAGGGTCGAAACCTGTTTTTGCAATGATGTCATCGATATGGGACTCCAGGGCAAACCCAATCTGGGGAATGCCATAGGCTCGCATGGCACCGGCTGTGGGCATGTTGGTATAGACAGTATAGGCTTCGCCCTTGATTGCCCCCACAGGGTACATCATGCGAAAACCATTGACTGCATTGGCAACTAGGGCATGTGCGTGAGAGGCATAAGCGCCCTGATTGGAGTAGGCGACAACAGAACGGGCCGCAAGACTTCCGTCCTTGCGTACGTAGGACTCTATATGGAATTTCATTGCATGGCGAACTCTTGTGCAACTGAAGGTTTCCTCTCGTGTATATTCAAGTTGTACCTGACGTCCACCGACTCGAGTAGTGAGATAGGCGTTCAAGGGTTCTGTCAGGGCATCCTGTTTGTTTCCGAACCCACCGCCGATATAAGGCTTGATGATCCGTATATCGCCGAATCCAATACCAAGGGCCTGGGAACAGACGCGTCGTACGATGTGGGGAATTTGGGTGGAGCTTACTATGACTATTTTGCCGCTTTCCATATAAGCAAAGGAGTTGGCATTTTCGATATGGCAATGCTGGACAATGGGAGTCTCGTAATCCCCTTCGGTCTTGATCAGTCCAGGTTCCTGGATGGCTTGTTCAAATGAACCTATCTCATAGGAAGAATGGACAACCACATTATCTGGTTTTTCCTCATGAATTGGGCGGGCTCCCGGTTGCATGGCTGCTTCGACGGAGAGAAGGGGCTCATATTGCTCGTAGGTCACCTTGATTTTTCTTACCGCTGTAATTGCCGCAATTTCATTTTCAGCAATGACTGCCGCAATATCATCTCCGTAGAACCGGACACGGCTGTTCAATAATTTTCTGTCAGCGATATCCTGATGTTTTTTTTCTGTTGACCAGGGATGGCCTGCAGTGGGGAATTGATAATCAGGTACATCGAAACACGTAACGATGTCGATGACTCCCGGTACCTTCCAGGCTTCAATGAGGTCAAATGATTTTACAAGTCCATTTGCAATCGTGCTGTGCAAGACTTTTGCGATCAACGCATGGGAGTCTACCAGATCACCTGTATATTTTGCTTTTCCAGTAACTTTTTCTTTTGCATCCACCCTGTTCAAGGGTTTCCCTATTATTTCCATTGTCTCCCTCCTCTTCCAAAGAAAAAGCGGTTTTCCTTTTTTCTCTGACCGTTCATATTTCTTACAGGATGAAGATATTATTTTTAATTCTTTGTATGTAAAAGAATAAAAAATTTTCAAAATCCTTGAAGCTAACATGCTTTTCTACATAATACAACAAAGTGCAACATAGATAAAGGAAATTGATGATAAACTTTTTTTTAGGAGTGTTGACAAAACTTTTTGGATAGTGTAGCTTCTCCTTGCTACGAGGGCGTAGCGAAGCTGGTTATCGCGACGGCCTGTCACGCCGTAGATCGCGGGTTCGAGTCCCGTCGCTCTCGCTTGTTTGAACCGCCTTGGAATTCCAAGGCGGTTCTTGTATAATCCAAGGACAATAATTTTTTTGGAGGTACTTATGAAAGTACTGGTAGGCATGAGTGGCGGCATCGATTCTTCGGTAGCGGCTTATCTGCTAAAACAAATGGGGCATGAAGTAGTTGCGGTTACCATGACCATTTGGAATGGGAAGGCTGATTTACCTGCTCCCAAAAAATCAAATAGTTGCTTTGCCCCAGAAAAAACTGAAGATTTGCAAAAGATCAAGGTTATCTGTGAAAAAATAGGAATAGAACATCAAATTCTTGATTTGAGTGAACTCTATGAACGGGTGGTGCTCAAGAATTTCCAGGATGAATATTTGAACGGGAGGACTCCGAATCCCTGCATTTGGTGCAATGCCAAGATAAAATTTGGGGCAATGGTTGAATATGCAAGGGAAAAAGGATTGCAGTTTGACAAATTTGCCACTGGTCATTATGCGAGAATAGTTGAGAAAGATGGCCGTTATGGCATTGCCCGGGCCGTGGATCTGAAAAAGGATCAATCCTATTTTCTCTATCGACTCAATCAGGCACAACTTTCAACGATTATTTTTCCTTTGGGAGAAATGCTGAAGGAAGATGTTCGCAAGATAGATGTCGAACAGGGTTTCCACGATGTCATGCAGGATGAGAGCCAGGATTTTTATGGTGGCGATTATACTGATTTATTGGATGTTACCAATCAAAACGGAAACATTGTCGATTCCAAGGGGAATATCCTGGGAAAACACGAAGGTATCTGGCATTATACCATTGGCCAGCGAAAAGGGCTTGGCATTGCGGCCGAACGACCTTTGTATGTGCTTGCCCTGAGACCCCAGTCCAATGAGGTCGTGGTTGGTTTCGAGGAAGAGGCCTTGCAACGTTCCGTAACGGCTTCCAATATCGTATGGGGTGTCGTTGACAAGCTGGAAGGTTTTCAGCTGGTGCAGGCAAAGATCAGGTCGACAGGGTACCCCAGTGAAGCTGAGGTCCATCAAAACGAGGATGGTTCCCTTACGGCTGTTTTCAGTGAAGAGATAAAAGCCGCGACAAACGGGCAGTCCTTGGTCCTCTATGACAATGACATCATTTTATGTGGTGGTATTATTGAGGATGCCCGGTAGGACTGCATCCAAACCGGTTGTATCGACTACTTTTTGGGGATACACTGACACGAAAGGAGAAATCATGCGCGTTATCATTCAGAACGATTATGAGGACCTGTCCCTTTGGGCTGCCAGGTATATTGCAAAGAGTATCAAGGCTTTCACTCCTACCGAGGAAAAACCTTTTGTCCTGGGACTTCCCACCGGTTCTTCTCCTCTGGGAACCTATGCAGAGTTGATTAACTTGAATAAAAGCGGATATGTATCATTTAAGCATGTCGTTACTTTCAATATGGATGAATATGTAGGTATCGATAAAAATCATGAGCAAAGCTACTATTCGTTTATGTGGAACAATTTTTTCAGTCATATCGATATCAAACGGGAAAATGTACATATCCTAGATGGAAATGCTCCTGATCTGGAGGCCGAATGTTCTTCCTATGAAGCTAAGATTGCTTCGTTTGGGGGAATCCGGCTATTTCTGGGAGGTATTGGCTCAGATGGTCACATTGCCTTCAATGAACCGTTCAGCAGCCTTGCAAGTCGTACCAGGGTTAAATCCCTGACCTATGATACGAAGGTGATGAATAGTAGGTTTTTCGATCATGACATCAACAAAGTACCCGAAAGGGCCCTTACTGTTGGAGTCAAGACGGTAACCGATAGTCTTGAAGTCGTTATCCTGGTAAATGGACATTCCAAGGCCAGGGCCTTGCAGGCAACCATTGAAGGGGCCGTAAGCCAAAGCTGGACTTGCAGTGCCTTGCAGTTGCATCCGAGAGCAATCATCGTTTGTGATGAACCTTCTTGTGGGGAACTCAAAGTCGATACCTATAAATATTTCAAGGATATCGAGCAAGATAATATCGACGTACGGACCATGCTTTCCTAGATAGAGTGTTTTAAGATAGCTGCGTGCTGTCTGGATACAAAAAGGATCAGTTGTTAAAACTGATCCTTTTTGTGTATTCAGGTAGTCCTTTGGAGGTGTACCTGAAATGATTGTCATTTCACGGTGACCAAGCGGTAATGCTGGCTTCCCAGGCCAATTTTCTCGGCATGTTCCAGCCCAACTCGCCAATTGGTAGCTGGCTGGCTGTCGGTCAAATGGTCGCAATGCGATTGGACAGTATCGCCTAGCCGTCCGCTTTGTATGGGAGGTTGTGCATTGACAGCATCTACGCAGGCTCTATCCAGCGCAACCGGATCAAAGGAAGCAAACATCCCTACATCGGGAACAATGGAAACATCATTTTCGCCATGACAGTCACAAAACGGGGAAATATCGATTACCACATTGATGTGGAAGGTTGGTTTTCCTTCGCAGACGGCTTTAGCATATTCGCTTATCTTGCAATTGAGCTTGTCGTTGGAGCTGCCATCTCCTGGTACTATTGCGTCTTTCGGGCATACACCGATGCATCGTCCGCAGCCAACGCATTTCTCATGGTCAATCATGGCCTTGCCTTTTGTGACCGTAGGAGCATCATGGGCACAGATTTTCACACAATTTCCGCAACCGATGCAGTTTTCTTGGTTCACATACGGTTTGCCATCACTATGTTGTTCCATTTTCCCTGCACGAGAGCCACCTCCCATACCAAGGTTCTTCAAGGCTCCTCCAAAACCGGTTCCTTCATGTCCCTTGAAATGAGCAAGAGAGATGATGATGTCGGCATCGGCTAAAGCCCTGCCTATTTTTGCTTGTTTGACATACTTGCCGTTGATTACGGGAATGAGTACTTCATCTGTTCCTTTCAATCCGTCGGCGATGATGATGTGGCAACCGGTGGCATAGGGACTGTATCCATTCTTGTAGGCACTTTCGATATGGTCGAGGGCATTTTTTCTTCCCCCTACATAGAGCGTATTGCAATCGGTAAGGAAGGGTTTTCCTCCCAATTCCTTGATGACTTGCACGACAGTCGCTGCATAATTCGGTCTGAGAAATGCCAAGTTGCCAGGTTCTCCGAAATGAATCTTTATTGCAACATATTTTCCTTGCATGTCAATTTTTCCGATTCCAGCCTTTTTGATGAGGCGTTCAAGCTTGGTAAGACGTGAATCCCCGTTTTCGCAGCGCAAATTGATGAAAAATACTTCAGAGGGTTCCATAGTTTTCCTTTTATTTATTTCTGAGACCTGATTTTTCGGCCACTTCTATGACCAAGGCTGGTTTGTCCGTCATGATTGAGTCTACACCCAAGGCAAACAGCTCTTCCATTTCCTTTCGGGTATTGATGGTCCATACCTGGATGACGGCGTTTCTCTTGTGCATTTGCGTAACAAATTCCTTGGTAACGATTTTGAGGATACCTTGGCTGACAGGGACTTGGAAAATGATTCTGCGCCCTTTGCCCAAGGTTCGTGGCAAGATATGCAATTTTTGCAAAATGAGATAGGACAATACTTCCACTGTTGTAAGGCTGGTCAGTATTTTTGGTTCCTTTCTTCTCAACTCCCTTAGGTTCGAGAGATGGAAGGAAGCACCTAAAACGCGAGCTTCAGCTTGGTTTGTCTGTACGACAGCAAGAAATTCATCGACTATTGCAAGATCCTTGGTTTTGAGATCCACATTGAAACGTTGGTCGGGGCAAGCTTTCAAGGCTTCATCCAAGGTACAGAGTGTTATTCCTTTTCCCCTGAAAGGAAAAGTCCTGCCCCCATCCTTGGTGAAAGTGTACCCTGCATCATAGGTTTTCAATTGGGGAAGCGTATGATCCTCGATCCTTCCCGAGCCGTTTGTATTCCTGTCGAGGGTAGGGTCATGCCAAATTACCAGTACCCCGTCCTTGGAAAGGTGAACATCGGTTTCTATTACATCAATGTTCATTTTTACTGCACTGAGAAAGGCCGGCAAAGTGTTTTCCGGGTAATTAGCACTATCCCCACGATGGGCGATCACTTTTGGCATCGGTACAAGAAAGGGTTCATGCATCCTCTGTTACATCCTTATGGGCGCTTATACGGCACATTTTGACGAAAACTTTTTCCATTTTTTGCATTTCGCTCTCGCTGAGGGAAGCTCTCTCAAAAACATCTCTCAAAAAACGATAGGTCCAAAGTTTTTCCTGTGGTTGCTTGAAGTAACCGATTTCATCGAGGGAGCCTACTGCTGTGGCTGATCCTTGCTCGCATCTGGCCTGGTCGACGGGATTGGCCTGGATTGGCCATGGCTTTAGTTTGTCAAAGAGGTTGTAGGTAATGATTTGTACAGCCTGTGAAAGATTCAGGGAAGGAAATTGGTCACTGGTCGGTATGGTGACAATCAAAGAACATTGGGCAACCTCCTCATCGGTGAGGCCATCCGATTCCCTTCCAAAGACAATGGAAACCAACCCATCCCCTGTTTTTGTAACAATTTCAGCAAGTTGTTCGGGATTTACCGAACTGTCTTTTCGGAATTTTCCCCGGCGCCTTGTTGATCCGACAGTGAGGACGCTTGAAGCAAGTGCCTTTTCCAAGGATGGATACCGTATGCTCTTTTCCCATACATCGCTTGCATGCAAAGCGAGTGTGCGAACCCTGTTCTCATCATATTCCCGCTCACCTACGAGGGCAAGGCGGGTGATCCCCATTGTTTTCATGGCTCTGCAGACAGAACCGATGTTTGCACCGTCCTGAGTGTCCACGAGAACAATCTGAACCCTTTCCAAGTTTGTTCGTTGATCCATAAAACCAGTAATAGCAGATATTGAAGCTTTTTCCAAGCTAGTCTATAGTTGTTTCATGACGGAAACCTCACCAACCTCAAGCAGATATATGCAGATTTTCCTCGGTATAATCGTTTCGATCATGATTCTGGCAATTTTGAAGGCTTCCAAGGATGTCTCGATTCCCTTGGTCCTCTCGTTGTTTGTCTTCTTGATCCTGAGTCCCATAGTCAGGAAAATGGATGCACTCCACATTCCTCGGTTCTTTTCGATTACTTTGGTCATGGCCTTATTGCTGTTTCTGTTTTTTGGAGTTGGTTGGTTTGTTGTCATGACGATCAATACACTTATAAAAGTAGTTCCTTTTTATGCCGAAAAAATAACCTCTCTGGATGGTTTGCTTTCCCAGCGCCTATCAGGGATTATCAATCTCCCGGCAGGAACCTCTTTCTTGTCGGCTTTGCCCGTTAACTGGTCAAACTTGGCAATCAATAGCCTTACCAGTATATCCGGCAGATTCCTGTCCATAACCAAAGTTGTCTTGCTTGTATATATTTTTGTATTGTTTCTCTTGTTGGAACGACGATCCTTTGTACCAAAGCTTTTGGCTGCGATTCCTCGGAACAGAGGGCTGAAGATGGCGGTGCTCTTTGAAAGAATTACCAAACAGGTTTCAAAATATCTTTTGCTCAAGAGTGTTCTCAGCGCCTTTACAGGGCTGTTCTTCTTCATTGCCGCAATAGTGACGGGTCTCGATTTCCCACTTCTCTGGGGCGTCCTGGCTTTTTTCTTCAATTTCATTCCTTCCATCGGATCGGTGATCATTACTTCCCTTACAATCTTGATGGCCGTCATTCAATTTGCTCCCAACTGGTCCTCCGTAATTTTTGTGGGAGTGCTGACGATCAGCATCCAGACAATTATAGGAAACATCATTGACCCCAGGCTTCAGGGTGGGCAACTTAACATCTCGCCGTTCGTAATACTTGTTTCTCTTTCCTTGTGGGGGTATATCTGGGGCATCCCGGGGATGTTTATTTCTGTTCCCCTTACCAGTGTCTTGCAAATCTTGTGTGCAAATATAAAAACTCTCCGTCCCATTGCTGTCCTTATGAGTAGCGGAAAGAGTTATCAAAGGGAAAATGAAAAGCAGAACGCCGTGGCAAGATACCTGCGTAGACAAGAGAAATTCAAACGAGGAGAGACTCCTTCTGCTGAGGCTATGGATAAAGCAGCGGATGCCGAGGCAAAACGAAATAACCAAAAAGGTGATTTCATCATGCCAGAAAGATTCAGCGAAAAGAAATGATAGGGTTTCCCTCTCTTGATGAGATATCGGCACAACAATATCTTGGACAAACTTTTGGACAGGATGAAGCTTCTCTTGCTCTCTTTTGCATTTTTATCTTTGATTTTTATAAAGAACAGAAGAGAGAGTTTCCTTGGCGAGATACCAGTGATCCCTATCGGATTCTTCTTTCCGAGGTAATGCTGCAACAAACGCAGACTTCCCGGGTTCTGCCCAAGTATGAGCGATTTCTTTCTCTTTGGCCTACTTTTGAAACTTTCTCTACCTGTTCGCTGGATGAGTTGCTTGCTGAATGGAAGGGCCTGGGATACAACCGACGGGCCTTGAATCTCAGAAAATCGGCAAAGATGACTGAACAGTGGAACTGGACGATTCCTGATGACGAGGATTTGATTCTTTCCCTGCCAGGGGTAGGGAAGTCGACATCTTCTGCAATCCTTTGCTTTTGCTATAATGAAAAGGCAATTTACCTTGAAACCAATATCCGAAGAGTCTTGCTCACTTGTTTTTTCCCTGAGGAAACGCAAGTTTCCGACAAGGTACTTGAAGAGTTGCTCAAACGTCTTGCCTTGATGGTTGAGGATATGAAAGCCTGGTATTATGCCCTCATGGATTATGGTGTATTGCTCAAGGAGCTTTTGCCGAATGCCAATACCCGTAGTGCCCATTACACAAAACAGTCCAAATTCAAGAATTCCAACCGACAGATCAGGGGACTATTGATTCACGTCCTCTCCGATACAGGGCCTAAATCCTTGGATAGTCTCTATTCCTTGCTTGATAATTTTGAAGAAGAGCGTGTCTTTGCCTGTCTCAAACAACTTGAGAGCGAAGGTTTTGTACAGGAAAACGAAGCAAGGTATGGTATTAGCAAGGATTGACAGGTTTCTTTTGCCGGTCGGCAAGAAGATTCCCCGCCATACCAAAAAGCATCAGGATGGCTCCCAGTAACAGGGTCCAGGAAAATTGGTCATAAAAAGTTGCGTCGATGGCCAGGCTCATCAATATCTGCGCGGAAGATAAAAGCAATGCAGAGTAGATGGTCGGTATCTTGGTCACGACGATATTTGTCGATACCACGACAAAGACAGCAAGGGTTCCCCCGCTTACGATAAGCCAGGGAGAGATGGTAGGTAGCTTTTGAAAGCCAGTGAGCGTTTGTTCAGGAGTTACCGAAAAGTAGAAAAGGGAACCAGCAAGGAGTCCTACCAGGACATTATGTCTTGCTGCAAAAAAAGATCCCTTATACTGGGAAAAGGTACTGTTAAGTACCATTTGGGTCATGGTCAGGACTCCTGCCAAGACTCCCAATAGGATGAAGGCAAAGGCAAACGTTGCGTTGGAACTGGTTGCCATGACTAGGATTCCTCCCAGGGAAATGAGTAAACTGATGATTTTTTTCCTATTTAAGGTACTCTTCTTCATTCCCATGAAACCTGTCAGGTCATAGAGCAGGGAGATGGCACTCTGGCCGAAGACGGTGCTGGCCATGGCCAAAGAAGCCCCTGTATATACGACGGTATAATAATTGCAATTGAGGATGGCGAGACCAAAAAGACCATTGAACCATAGATAGAACGGAGCTTTCTTTCTCGGCGGGTTCAATTTCTTGCTTTTTCTACCAAGGAGCAGGATTGTCGAGAGGATGATCAAACCCATTACGTGGTTGAGGATCAAGGAGACTCCCATGGTGGAAGAGACTCCCAATTGTGTGTTGCACACTACCATAATCGAGATGACCAATCCCGTAATGAAGTCCAGAAAAATATACCCAGCTGTCTGCATGAAGCTGATTGTATCATCGTCCTGCTTGTCATACCAGCCTAATAATCCCTACAATGTCGATATGTCTGTAGAACCAATCGATATGTCCCGAAAAAAAAACCTTGAACAGGCCTTGCTTGCCAAGGCAATGCCTCCCCATAGTCTAGGAATACTCGAGGACTTGGCGTTGCATCTTGCCCTGATTTCTCCTCAACCCCTAAAAAGCTTGGCTCTGCTTCTTTTTGCCGGGGACCATGGTATTTATGAGGCCTCTATCACCCATAGTCCCCAGGAAATAACCTGGCAACAATGCGTGAATTTTGCCAAGGGAGGAGGGGCTTGTTCACTCTTTGCCCGTACCAATGGAGTAGCCTTGTCTGTTGTCGATGTCGGGGTAAAACATGTTTTTGCACCTGAAGATCAAGTACTCAATCATAAGGTGGCGATGGGAACAAAAAACTTTTTGCAGGAACCTGCCATGAGCAGGGTTCAATGCCAACAGGCAATGCAGGAAGGCCGGCTTCTGGTGCGAAAAAGAAAACAGGAAGGATTCGATGCAATCGCCTTTGGAGAAATGGGGGTAGGCAATACTACCAGTGCCTCTGCCCTTGGTTCTGCCTTGACTGGCTATAAACCTGCCTTGATTACCGGCAGGGGTTCGGGTCTGGGGGATGAGGACTTGCGTCATAAATTGGAAGTTGTGGAAAAAGCCGTTGCTTTGTATCCCTCAAGCGATCCCTTGGAACTGCTCAGATCCCTCGGGGGCTTTGAATTGGCAGCCATTGCCGGGGGAATCCTGGAAGCTTGTGAACTGGGATTGCCTGTCTTGCTTGATGGTTTTATTGTTACTGCTTCCGCCTTGGTTTCCTGTGCCGTGGATCCCGGATGCAAGGAGTATCTCATTCCTTGCCATTGTTCGGGAATGCAAGGGCACGACTTGCTCTTGCACTATCTTGGATTGAATCAACCTCTCTTGCAATTGCATATGCAACTAGGAGAAGGTACAGGTTCCTTGGCCGCCTGGCCTTTGGTCAAGCTTGCCAGCAAGATTCTTTTTGAAATGACTTCCTTTCAACAAGGCGGGGTTACCGACAGTACTGCGATCTTGGGCTCCTTGGGATTGGTGAAGTGATGGAAATTCAAAAATCCTCGCTTCGAATAGGAACAACCAGCTATATCCTTGCCGATGACATCCTTCCCAATGTAAGGTACCTGGCTCCATTGGTCGATGACATCGAATTGGTTCTTTTTGAAAGCCAGGGTGAGGATAATTTTCCTTCTAGACAGGTAATCTCTGAGTTGAAAACCCTTGCTTCTGATTTCGACTTGACGTATACCATTCATTTTCCCCTGGATGTTTTTCCTGGCTCGATGCTCAAATCCGTTCGGAAGAAGACCTTGGAGACCTATCTGCAGGTAATCGACCTTACAACGGATCTTGATCCCTTTGGATACATCCTTCACCTTACCCCTGACCAATGGGCTACGTTGCCCTCGACAAATATTCCTCTCTGGCAGGAATGCCTGGATGAAAGTCTGGGTCTTCTTCTTGCCCGTTCAGGTCTCGAGCCTACGATGTTCTGTGCGGAGACCCTCAGTTATCCCTTCTCGTATGTCCTTCCTCTGGTAGAAAAATATGATCTGGCGGTTACCTTGGATATCGGGCATATATGGTTGATGGACTATGATGATACCCAAGCCTGCTCTTCTTTGTTGCCAAAAACCAGGGTGTGTCATTTGCATGGGGTAGCTGAAGGAAAAGACCACCAGAGTCTTGAAGTAGGAAAACCAAGGGACATTGGTTTTTTCCTTGATTCCTTGAGGGCCCAGGATGCAGATGGGAAAAAGAGGGTACTGACTTTGGAAGTGTTCAATGAACATGACTTTTCTTCTTCCCTTGCCCTCTTGGCAAAGGATCATGGTATCATGGGAAAAATGGGAGGATTGAGCAATGTCCGGAATTGATTTTGAACAACAGGGTGTGAAATGCAAAGCTAAGGAATTGGGAAAAGAAGGTTCCAGGCAGGTTTCCTTGATTATTGGGGGAGGTCGTAGCGGGAAGAGTTCCTATGCGCAGGATTATGCTCTCAGATCCTGTAAGGGTACAATTTCCCGTGCATATATTGCCACTGCAGAAGCCATAGACGAGGAAATGCGTTCTCGCATTGCCGCTCATCAAGCCGATCGTGCAGATCGTTTCATCACCGTCGAGGAACCGTTGGAAATAGCACGGGCCATTGCCAGCCTTCCTGCTTCGGTAAACGTTGTCGTAGTGGATTGCTTGACTGTCTGGATGGGAAATCTCTTGTTTCATAAAGGTCTTTCCCAAGATCGATTTCCGCAGATGGATGAATTGGTTGCGCTGCTGAAGGATCCTCCCTTCGATATCCTGTTGGTAACCAATGAAACAGGATTGGGTATCATCCCCTCTGATGCCGAGAGCAGGAAATTCCGGGATCTTGCAGGATGGATGAATCAGGATATTGCCAGAGTGGCCAAGAATGTCATATTGCTGGTTGCCGGAATCCCAGTAGCGATAAAAGGTACCTTGTTATGATTTTTTCCGGACTGGTCAGTGCCCTGCGCACCTTGACGCGTTTTTCCGTTCCCGGAAAAGATTGCAAGAACCAGAACTCCCTATTGTTTTGGTTTCCTCTAGTCGGGGCCATACTTGGATTGTTTTCCTTTGCGATTGCGCTGATTCCTTTTCCCCCAATGGTCTGTGCCTCCTTGATAGTTGCCCTGCAGGCGTACCTTACCAGAGGGTTTCACCTTGATGGTCTTTGTGATATGGCTGATGGTTTTGGCGGAGGCTGGGACAAGGAACGGACACTCTCCATAATGAAGGATTCCCATGTTGGGTCCTTTGCCGTCATTGCACTGGTTTGTACCTTGTTGGTACAAGTTTTTTCCATTGGTGCAATATTGCCTTTCTATCCGATTCTTTTCTTTGCCCCAATGCTTGGTCGGTTCATGCAAGTAATTGCCTGTGCAACTTGTTCCTATGCAAGAGAAGAGGGAGGTACTGCCCAAGCCTTGG
Source organism: uncultured Sphaerochaeta sp. (assembly GCF_963676625.2). Lineage (GTDB taxonomy): Bacteria > Spirochaetota > Spirochaetia > Sphaerochaetales > Sphaerochaetaceae > Sphaerochaeta. Next base: position 50,982 of record NZ_CAXXYB010000004.1, on the reverse strand, counting down.
TGCAAACCAGTAAAAAAAGAGATGCGGTGGCACCCGCATTGCAAATTCTGCTTGTCCTGTCCCTTCTGGGAATTCTTGACAGCCCTTCGTTTTATCCGGCTGTCGGTTCCTTGGTTCTCTCTTGCTTGATGTTCCTTGTCTTACGTCACCTAAGCCTGAAGCGTCTTGGGGGAATAACAGGGGATGTGCTGGGAGCCATCGAAGTACTTTGTGAGACTTCTGCCTATCTGGGAGCTTCCGTGCCTCTTGCAATTCTAGTGTTAGTTGGGTGATAATTCCCACCAAGGAAGGGGGGTAGCCCAGTTCCTTGGTGAATATTGCTTGGGGAGATTGTAAATGGATATTGTTTGCCTTGACTTGGAAGGGGTATTAATCCCTGAAATATGGATAAATTTTGCCGAAAAGACGGGAATCGAACAACTGAGGCTTACCACCAGGGAAGTCCCTGACTATGATAAGCTTATGACCAGCCGGCTTGAGATCCTCAGGCAGCATAACCTGAAACTTTCGGATATTCAGGATGTCATTTCCACGATGAAACCCTTGGATGGAGCTTTTGAATTTCTGGAGGAACTGCGCTCGATGACGCAAGTTGTCATACTCAGCGACACCTTCTCCGAATTTGCACAACCCTTGATGAAACAGTTGCGCTGGCCCATGCTTTGGTGCAATGACCTGACAGTAGGGGAGAATGGCATGATCGAAGGGTACCGGATGCGGTTGCATGACGGGAAACGACAAGCCATCGAAGCCTTGCGGAAATTGAATTTCCGAACCTTTGCTGCCGGGGATTCCTACAATGACCTTACCATGATCCATACAGCCGATGGTGGTTGTCTGTTCAGGGCTCCCCAGAAAATTCTGGAAAAGGAACCTACGTTGAAGCTTGCGACTACCTATGATGAATTTTTGCAGATTATCAGGGAATTCTTGCAATCATGACAAAAAAGGAACTCCTTTCGCTTATCATCTGTCTTTTTATTCTCCTGGTATCCTTGCTTGTAGGATATTCCCTGCTGGCATTGGTATATAAAGGTAGCTTTCTGGTAATTGGAATCGTAGGGCTCATTGTATTGGTGGTAGTTGGTCTCTTGGTGCACCAAGCCATCAACCTGATACAGCTATTTCAAAAGGAAGCAGAGGATGGATCGAAATAACAGAGAGGCTTTATTGGCAGGAAAAGAATGGGAAAAACGTCAGACCGTGGTTTTTCTCAGTGATTTCGGAATGGCCGATGGAGCTGTAAGCGCAATGCATGGAGTTGCGAATCGGGTTTCGAATAGTTTGCTCTTGGATGATTTAACGCATGAAATACCTCAGTTCAACATCTGGGAGGCCTCCTATCGTTTGATGCAGGCCATGACTTATTGGGCCCAGGGTACCGTATTTGTGTGTGTCGTGGACCCCGGGGTTGGCAGTGATCGAAAGAGTATAGTTGCACTTACCAAATCAGGACACTTGGTTGTTACTCCCGACAACGGAACTCTGACTCATATTGCACAGCAGGTTGGAATCGTGGAAGTTCGGGAAATAAGTGAAGTTTTCAATCGATTGGAAGGAAGTCAGAAGAGTTATACTTTCTTTGGACGGGATGTCTATGCCTATACCGGCGCCCGGCTTGCCTCCGGTGCTCTTGCCTTCGAGGATGTAGGGCCTGTCCTCGGTTCCTTGGTCAAACTCAAGATCGAAAAGGGTCGTCTGGAAAATGAGCATACGCTCATCGGGGCAATTGATATCCTGGATACCCGTTATGGTTCCCTATGGACGAATATCAGCGGGGATTTCATCGAGCGGATGAATCTTACCTATGGTCAGTTGATCAATGTAACCATTGCCAAGGATGGTCGAACCGTGTTTGGTTACCCTATCAAACTTTGCAGAAGCTTCACCGAGGTAAGCCAGGGAGAACCCCTTATCTATGTAAACAGTCTCTTGAATCTGGCCATAGCCCTCAACCAAGGAAGTTTTTCATCAACCTATGGAATTGGTACAGGTGAAGGCTGGATAATCTCATTAACCGTGATATGATTTGCTAAAATGTAATCAAATTTTCGGAGGTGGAAGATTATGGAACAGTCCAAAGGCATGAAACCCGTAAAATCGGTTGTCATTATCGCCATCGGCGCAGCATTGTATGGTCTTGGCGGTTTGATCAGCATCCCTGTATTTGCGAATACCACGATTAAACCTGCAATGGCCATTCTTGCCTTGTTTGCTGGTATGTACGGTCCTATCGTTGGTTTTTTGGTAGGATTTCTGGGACATTGGATTACTGATATGTTTGCTGGTTGGGGCGTTTGGCCTACCTGGATGCTGGGAAGCGGCATTGTCGGTATCGTCATTGGTTTGTTTCCCTTAATGACCAAGCATGCCCTTGATTCCGGAATATTTTCAGGCAAACAGGTGGGATTCTTTATTCTGCTGGCTTTTATTGGTAATTTTGTTGGTTATTCAATCAGTGCGATCTTGGATTTCTTGCTTTTTGCCGAGCCTCTCGACAAAGTGGTAACCCAGCAACTGATCATTGCCTTCTCCAATACGATTGTAATTGGAATTCTTGGAACTCTCTTGATGTTCCTGGTGGCAAAAAGAAACAAGGACAATAGTGACCTGAGTCTTGACGAATCAAAATAGAGGAGTATTCAACCTGCAGGGAAATTTCCTGCAGGTATAATAATGCAAGAAACCGTCATAGCCTTCAAGGATTTTTCCTTTACGTATAAAGCTCAGCAGAAGCCTACGATAAAGCATCTTGACCTGGAAATCAGAAAAGGCGAGAAAGTGTTGATTGTCGGTCCCTCTGGCAGTGGAAAAAGTACCTTGGGCAACTGTATCAATGCACTCATTCCCAACGCCTATCCCGGAAAGATGGAGGGCTCGGTCATTGTCGCCTCCCTGGATATAGAAAATTCCGATATCTATGAGGTGAACAAAAGAGTCGGAACAGTACTGCAAGATACAGATGGTCAATTTGTTGGTCTTTCTGTTGCAGAGGATATTGCTTTTTCCTTGGAAAATCAGTGCAGGCCTCAACAAGAGATGATTCCCTTGGTTGAGCAAATGGCCAACGTAGTGGGAATGAAGGCGTTGCTTTCCAAAAGCCCCCAGGAAATTTCGGGAGGACAGAAACAACGGGTCTCCTTGGCAGGAGTCCTGGTTGATGATGTCGATATCCTATTGTTTGACGAGCCTTTGGCCAATTTGGACCCTGCCACCGGGAAACTGGCAATTTCCTTGATAGATGAATTACATGTCAAGACGGGAAAAACAATCATTATCATTGAGCATAGGCTTGAGGATGTCCTTTCTTGTCCTGTGGATCGCATTCTTTTGATTGAAGATGGAGCCTTGGTCGCTGATAAGCGACCTGAGGAACTGCTCAAGGGTTCCTTGTTGTCCGAAAATGGTATCAGGGATCCTTTATACTTGGCGGCCATGCGACATAGTGGGTGTGATCTGTCCCTGGCCAAGAATATCGCCTCCGTGGACTCCATTGGTCTCGAGCCTTTCAAGGACCAGATACTCAAATGGTATCATCTGTCCCCAGAGATAAAAGCTGATATCCAGGGGCCGGAATTGATGCGACTGGAAGATGTCAGTTTCTCCTATGATGGATTGGTTCCTGTCCTACAGCATATTACGTTCTCTCTCAAGCAAGGGGAGATGGTCAGCATCCTTGGAAAAAATGGAGCAGGAAAATCAACCCTTGCCCAGATTTTGACCGGGATCAACAGTGCCGACCAAGGGAAGATTTTCTTTGAGAATCGATGCATCGATACCGATACTGTGACTGAACGTTCACCTTTTATCGGGTATGTCATGCAAAACCCCAATCATATGATCAGTCATTCGATGATTTTTGATGAGGTTGCCTTTGCCTTGAGACAAAAGGGCTATGAAGAGGAAGAGATTCAAGAAAGGGTGATGGATGTCCTGGAACTTTGCAATTTACAGCAATATCATGCCTGGCCGATCGCGGCCCTGAGTTATGGACAGAAAAAGCGAGTTACTATTGCCTCCATTCTGGTAATGAATCCAAAAATCCTTATTTTGGATGAACCTACCGCAGGGCAGGATTATCTGCGCTACACCGCCTTGATGGAATTTTTATGTACCCTGAATAAACAGACGGGACTGACCATCCTGTTCATTACCCACGATATGCATCTTGCCTTGGAATATACAAGTCGTTCCTTGGTGCTTTGTGATGGACACCTGCTTGCCGATGAGAAGGTGAGTGAGGTTTTTTCTGATCGCGAGCTCTTGCAAAAGGCAAATCTCACTGTTACCAGTTTGTATACCCTTGCCCAGCGGTGTTGCATAGAAGATGTATCTTCCTTCATCGATTGTTTTATTCGCAGTGAACAGAAAAACAGACCACAAGGAAAAATCCTGCGAATCTTGCGTACGTTGCCGGACCCTTCGGTCCCAAAGAAAAAGAAAATAAAGGCGAAGAAACCGCTGAAAGAAGCAAAATCCGGGAAAAAGTTTGGATTTGGCTTGCACTATGAACCTACTGACTCTTGGATACACAGACTTAACGGGGTGACTAAATTGCTATTTTTCATGGGCTGGGTCGTGTTATGCCTGACTACGTTTGATATACGTATTTTACTTCCTTCCGTTATCCTGGCCCAGATAGGACTTGCCACTTGCAAGGTTCCGATGAGGAAATTCCGGCCGTTCATTTTTGCCATATGCTATGTTATTTTGATAAATGCCCTGTTTATTTTTCTATTTTCCCCTGATCAAGGAAGAATCTACCTGGGGACCAGAACCATTATCCTGGGACCTGTTACGGCAAGGTATGCCTTGAGCCTTGAGACCCTTTTTTACTTGTTGGTGGTATGCTTGAAATACTTTGCAATATTTCCTGTCGCGTTGCTGTTTGTAACCTGCACTCATCCCTCTCATTTTTCTTCTTCCCTCAATAGAATTGGGGTCAGGTATCGTACCGCCTATGCAGTTGGGCTTGCCATGCGGTATCTTCCCGAGGTGACTGCCAGCTATGTCCATATACTTCATGCCCAGATGGCTCGTGGCGTGGATATATCGAAAAATGTTTCCTTGAGAAAACGAATCGGTTCCGTAAGCAAGATATTAGCTCCCTTGGTTCTTTCAAGTCTCGATAGAATTGATGTTGTCACCAATGCCATGGTACTGCGCGGTTTTGGGAAAAATAAGAAAAGAACGTGGTTTCTCTCTACTTCCTTGAAACCTGCAGACCTCCTTGTCCTGGTTGTTTTTTCCCTGTGGCTGGCTTTCAGTTTGTACGAAAGATTCGTAAAAGGCATCATGTTTTGGTATCCAACATAGAAAAGTACAGCGAAAATCAGGTAAATATACGAAAATCGTTACAAGGTGCTTGACTCTCAGTGTGGTTATCTACATCTTTATTGCATAAAAAATCCAAGGGACGATAATTCGTACCCTCGAGGAGGCAATATTGTGGCCGATACTTTCTCACATGAAATGGAGCAGTGTCTGATTTCCATGCGAAAGGAATTACTTGATAAGCTGACCGAGGATAATGTTGATTTCCGGGATATGGTGAATTCCATGGGTATCAAGGATAGCATTGATGTTGCTGCCGACGATATCGCGTTCAAAAAAATGGAAGCCATAAACAAGCATGAGGCTTCTAGGCTCAGAGCTATAGAAAATGCCTTGGCCAGAATACATAATGGCAGGTATGGAGTTTGTTTGAAATGCGGGAAGAAGATTCCTGAGGAACGGTTGAGGGCTATACCGTATTCTGTTTTATGCTTTGATTGCAAGAATTCAGAGGAACTGCCTGGGCACCGATAAAATAAGGGCCATTCAGTTGGCCCTTATCTATATGGCTATCACATTCTCCCATCAGGGGATGCAGATGGTGTTGATAGGAGGGAACCCATTGAAAGCTACCGAGGCGTAGCTTGAAGTGTAAGCCCCCGTTGCATGGATATAAAGTCTATCACCTTGTACAAGATTGCCGGGAAGATCGACCTTATCGTTTTCATACATGACATCCATGCTGTCACATGTAGGTCCTGCAAGTATTGTCTTATCTACTGTTCCCGTCTTTTCCGAGGTTATTCGATATTTTATGGATTCATCGAGGGTTTCGATCAGGCCATTGAACAAGCCTGCGTCTATATAGACCCAGCGGAAAGCACTCGTATTTGTCTTTTTTGAAACGAGGATGACTTCGCTGATCAAGGTACCACTGTCTGCTACCAAGGACCTTCCTGGCTCGATGATAATTGTACGTGGATAATTTTTCCCGAACTCTTCATGCAGAAATTTGTTTATTTTCAAGGCATATTCTTGCATCGGAGGATTTGGATATTTATAGGTTGCGGGAAAACCTCCCCCCATGTTTATCATCTCGATATCGATATGCTCAGATTCCCTGAGTCTTTTTGTCAGGGAAGCGCACCGGTAAAGTGCATGTTGCCATTGTTCGATGTCCCGTTGTTGGCTTCCCACATGAAAGGATATTCCATAGGGTTGCAGTCCTAGTTTTTTAGCCAAGACAAGCAAGTCATACGCCATCTCGGGGTTGCAGCCGAATTTACGTGATAGAGGCCAGTCTGCCGTCGAACACTCGTCAGGGAGGATCCTCATGTAGATTTTGCTCTTTGGTGCATGGATTGCCAGGTTCCGTATATCCTGTTCACTGTCCGAGGCATATAACCTGACGCCTTTTTCATAAAAATAAGCAATGTCCTTTGCTTTCTTTATCGTATTGCCGTAGCTCAGACGATTACTATCGATACCTAAGGCCAGAACCTGGTCCAGCTCAAAGCGTGAAGCAATATCGAAATTCGATCCTTGTTCATCCAATACAGATAGGACTTCCCGTGATGGATTTGCCTTTACTGCATAATAAATCGTGGCTTGGGGAAAATCATTTGCAAGCTCTTGGTATTTATTTTTGACAATGGAAAGATCCATGACGAGAACAGGGGTTTCCAGGGGCCGGGAAAATGCAAGTATTTTTTCAAAACCAGTGTTCTCATCCATAGCGGTGCCTCACTTTCTGCTTATAACGCCGCACTATACGGATAAATTCCAGAGGTGTCAATAAAGTGTTCTTTTAATTTTATAAATAGGGATTGTCCAACTCCGATCCGATGGTTGTCATCGGACCGTGTCCTGGAAGGACCTGGACTTCAGGAGGCAGGGTAAGTAGCTTGTGACAGCTTTCAATAATTTGGGAATAGGATCCTCCGACAAGGTCAGTGCGGCCGATGCTTCCGGCAAATAAAGTGTCTCCGGAAAAGAGAAACTGACCTTCTTCATGATAGAGACAAACTCCTCCAGGCGTATGCCCGGGTGTCTTGAGAACTCTCAGGTGTGAGTCCTGGAGAAATTGTCCGTCGGAGAGAAATCCCGTAGCGGGAGGGAGTTGTTCCAGTTCATTCTTGTACTGTTGGAGAAATGTCATGTCAAAACAGGTGTCGCAGAACCGCTTGAAGGCTTCCTTGCCAAGGAACACGGAATCCTCTTCGGAAACGAGGACTTCCAAAAGAGGCCATTCCTTCTTAAGGGCAGCCAGCGCAGTGATGTGATCCCAATGAGAATGTGTAAGCAAGGTTGCCACAGGTGTGACATCATGGGCTTTGAGACGGGCAATGATGGTTTCCCCTTCATTACCTGGATCGATTATCCAGGCACTTGAGGTTTCTTCATTGCCCATGATATAGCAATTTGTCTGATAGGGCCCCACAACGACACATTCTACGAACATTACTTACTCCTTGTTGGAATAACTGACAGCAGCGGTTCGACCCTTGATGTCCATACCGTTCAGTTTTGCGATGGCTTTTTCACAGTTTTCTTCACTCATTGAGATGAATGAATACTTGTCGTGGATACGAATGCTAAAGATATCTTCCCTGGTTATCTCCAGTTCGGTCTGCAAGAGCAGGGAGAGTTCTTTTGCATACAATCGTTTCATTTTGCCAATGTTCAGATAGAGCGTACGTGCTCCTTCTGGAAGCACCCGTTCCTCAGTTTCCTTGGCCTGTACAGGTGTTGATTCCTTGGCCCTTGCAGCCGGAGCTTGGGGTTTCGGGGCCTTCTTTGGTTGAGGTGCCCGAGTTTCACGCTTTGGTGCAAGAGTCCGTCCCTTTGGTGTATTGGCGCCAATCATTTCACGAACCAGGTAAGCCATGAAATAACTGCGAAGGGTAAAGGGAACATTCTTCTTGATGAGCTTTTTCAACTTCTCCAGTTCGTCGGGATGCGGATCGGCCTTCGTTTTTCCAGCGAGCACCTGAATTTTTCCTACGAGAATCTCTTCTTCGCTAGGGGTGCTCTTGTTGTCATTTTCCATGAACAGGTCTCCTTGATAATCGATTTCCCGCTCTGCACATGCCAGATGATTAGGTGCGGGCTTTTGTGTTTCCTTTCTAGCCAGACGGAATGTCTTGGATGCATTCCCGGCCGCGGGAACCCATACCTACAGACGACGTCGCGCCGGCCTTATTGCCCGTAGCAAGGAATAAAACCTTGGGCAATCAAGTGGATACCGCCTGAAAGTCGCCAAGTAACGGGCAAGCCTTCATTCGGTCACACCTTGCATGGATAGGGAGATGTTCTGGCAATACACAAAAAAACCCTTCCAAGGCTATCCAGGGAATGTCGTTTACTTGGTCCTGAACCAAAGCTCTCCCCTCCCTGGGCAGTTTGGCTTCAGAATACCCAACAGGTAATGTCTTTGTCAAGGAATGGCGTTTTTTCACCATGATTCATACTCGATTACAGTACTTTCTTGCTTTACCTGTACCCATGTTTCTGTAATACTGTCGAAGTATGGGAAATCTACAGGCTGACATCCTTGGAAAACAAAAAGAGATTGAGGGACATCATAACGATTTGCTTGCCTTCTATTCCGATTTAGGGAAAACGGTTGCAGCAATTGAGATGGTGACTCCCCTTGGCTTTTGCGACCAGGAATATAAAGCGTTCCTGGAAGTGGAGGCTCGGCATATTGAGGCTAGGCAGGCATATGAACGCCTTAAGCTCTATGTTACCCAACTAGAGGATAGATCGAGAAAAATCAAGCAAATCGAAGCTGATATCAAAGCTTTGCAAATTCCCCAAAAAAAGCTTTTTGCCCGTCTTGGAGCCATTGCCTATGAGGCGTATGGTGCCCAGACCCTTGCCGACCATCTTCTGGAGGTCTGTACGCCTTTCTTTGAGACTCATTGCCAGAGAACCAAGAATCTGGAAAAGGCCTATGCCAAGACCCAGCAACAAGCCAAAAGTTCCTTGATTCTCGTGCGGGGTAGGGCAAGGATCTCTGCCCAGGTACTTGCAAAGCTACTTGAAGTCCAACGCAGAAAAGTATTGCCTCAGTTTGCCAAGGCGGGGGCAGCCTTGATAGCCATCGGTTGTGAGGGGGATGTTCCCGGCTTGGGTACCGAAAATCTCAAGAGTGAGCTTAAGAACTTTTTGAGACGCCAGGAGGAACTTGCAGAAGAGTTGGCAATTCATAAAAATGCCGTGGCAAAGATGAAAGACCAGGAAGTCGATAGTCCCCATAGGCAACTTGAGCAAAGCAAATCCCAATTTGCCTTGCAAGGAAAGGAACTTGATAAAATGGCGGCCCTGTTTGGCAAGGCTCTCTATGAAACCCTTCCTGTCGATATTTCCAGCAAAGCCATCGGAAAAGTGGCTATTTCCCTGATAGACCAGATATCCCTTCATCTCAGAAGAATCGATCAACTTGAACATGATATTCTCCAATTGCAGAATATGATAAAAATAGAAGAACTTCAGGCTCAAATAGAATTGGATAATCAAAAGGTAGAATTGCTTAATGCCCAGATAGAGACTTCTAGTCGGCAGATTAGCCAAGTAGAGCTTTCCATCGAAAACAAGCGGCAGAAAATTGCATTGTTGATGCCAAAGAAGGTTTTGGATTACCATGGCGAGTAAAAAAGATGATGAACAATTAGTTTTGGATCTTGGTCTTCCGTTGAAGGAAAAGCATCCCCCAGTAAAAAAGAAAGCTCTTCCCAATAGTGGGAAAATAATCCTGGATTCGGGAAGTGTCAGCAAAATCGGAAATGCGACTCCACGCAAGAAGCCTCAGGTAAGTTCGCGGAAAATGACTGTTTCCATTCCAGGTGGTCCGGAAAAATCTGAGGTAAAAGCACCTAAAACTCTTCAGGAACCTTCAGCGGAAAAGACCTCCAGGCAATCAAAATCCCAGTCGTCTGAGAAAATGGCGAATAAGGTCAATAAATCAAATGGTACCGTAAACAAAAAGGACCATGTTACCAAGAAACAAACGGTAGTCCGTACCGCAGAGAGGATCGATAGCCCCTTGGTGCAAAGCAGAAAACCAAAGGAGCTGAAATCGGTTGCCCGAAAAACCGTACAACCTCCGAAAATCGGAAAGCGAAAGGGGTATCGTCAGTTTTTGAGTTCGCGGTTGATCTTATTCTCTTTTTTTCTTGCCGCCATTCTCTGCATCGCGGTATTGCTCTTGACTTTCATTATCTGGAAACAGAAGCCGTACCAATCCCTTCCTCTACGTAAGGAGGCAGTCAGTAGTGCGGTTCAGCAAAGAAAATCCATAGCTGTCCAAATCTTGCCAGGAATGACGGCCAGACAGGTTTGCCAGTTGTTGGAGCAGTCCGACGTTACTTCCAATGGGCAGGAATTGCTTGATTTCCTGGTTTCCCAGAACCTTTCCTCTGTATTGAGAAGTGGTTCTTATCTGTTGCAGGAGAATATGGACAACCAGACAATAGCGACCCAACTTACTGCAAGTAACCTGATGGTTTCCGTCGTTATTCCTCCTGCCTTTACCCTTGCCTCGATTGACGAGTACCTGGAGAACCGGGGATATTGTTCCTCAGGGGATTTCTTGCAAGCTGCAGAAGACTTGAAGGTAGCCTACGGACTCTCCTTTTCAGAAGGATGGTTGCTTTCGGGAACCTACTCAATTCAGCAAGATAGCGTCGCTACTGGTCTTGTTGTCTCGATGTATGAGGCTATGCTGAAAACTCTTAATCCTCTTTTGGATTCCCCGATGGTATCAAGATATGGAGTTGATGCAATACTGATAGTTGCTTCCATGATTCAATCAGAGACCCAGAATGAACAGGAAATGCCCTTGATAGCTTCGGTTATCTATAATCGGCTTGATTCAGGACAACCTCTTGGAATTGATGCGACTACCCGATATGAGCTGGGGGATTGGAACAATCCGATACCTACCTCAGCCTTGGAAACCCAGACTCCCTACAACACAAGGCGGAAGGTCGGTTTGATTCCTTCCGGTATTTGTTGCCCTTCTGCTGAAGCCCTCAAGGCCGCTTGTTATCCAAAGAAGACTGATTATTTCTATTATCTGCATGGGAAGGACAAGCTACTCCATCTGGCCAAAACCTATGAGGAACACAAACAGAATATTGAGAAGTATCGTTAATCCAATTTTCCTGACTTGAACAAGGCAAAGGAATATATGGTAGGTATTCCGATCATGCAAGCAAGTACGATACCACCGATAACTTCGACCATGAAATTTGCAATACCGGATACCAAGATGATGATTCCACCTATTGTCCAAATCCAGCCTGCCAGGCGATGGGTTCGATTCCAGTTTTCTTCATTGGAAAGTGTCCAGGGAAGTTTGATGCCTATCGTATAGTTTTGTTTACATTTTGGCAGGTAGTTGCCAATGATGATGAATAGAAGGGATAAAAAGATAGGTACGAAGGTCTGGACAGAAATCTTGTAGCCGAGAGAAATGAATAAGATCATGGGAACAATGAGGACGCTCATAAAGGGGAATAGCCATTTGGAAAGCGAACGCAAAGGTTGTCCGTTGTTTTTCTTTGGGTCATTGTCCAGGGTAATCTGAAAAAAGAGGTTGCCGATTGCAAGAATAAGGGGAAGGATAAAGCCTGCAAAAGCCTTGCTGGCAAACCCATTGGGCGTTCCGTCCAAGGTAAAATGGATGGCTATTTGCTCAGGCAATCTTGCATAGAGGAAGGCAGTCAAAAGCATAGGGAGCAGGCACATCGCCGTTGTTACAAGCAAGGTCCAGTTATTCTTGCGTTTCATGGTCAGGTTTCTCCTTGAACTGAGCGCACCAAATCATGATTTCTTCAAAGACCGAGGCGTTCAATTCATAATAAATGAAGTTTTTGTATTTTGTTTCATGTATCAGCGAGGCTTTTTTCAGCTGCGAGAGGTGATAGGAGACCGTCGGTGTTGACAGGTTTTCCAGTTTTGCAGAAATATCTCCTGCTGAAAGTCTCCCTGTCTTGAGCATAAGAAGAATTTCTCTTCTGGCAGGATCTGCAATTGCCTTGATTGTTTCGGGAAATCCCATACAGCCTCTATTTTGATATAATTCTAAATAGATAATATAACCTAGGCTTCTCTCCGTCAAGGTTTTCCGAGAAGGCGATAGAAGTTACTATTTTCTGAAGCAGATGCCTGCAACGATTATTTCTGCCCTGTTTTGGTAAGGTGTGAGAGCAGGGCCAGACAACCTTTTTGGACATCTTCGTACGTTGCCTCAAAGTCATCCGTATACCAAGGGTCCGCAATGTTTTGCGGAGAAGAAGTGAAATCCAATAATCGATGGATTTTTCCTTGGGGGTCTGCTCCTAGGATACGTTGCATATTGTTCAGGTTGTTGGTATCCATTCCAAGAAGCAAGTCATAGGTGGTGTAATCTTCCTTGCATATTTGGATTGCCCGGTGTTCTGTGAAGGGAATTCCCTTTTCCCGTAGTGTTGCTTTTGTTCCCTGATGCATGGTGTTTCCTATTTCCTCTCTGCTGGTTGCTGCAGAGGCAAGAAGATAGGTATTGGCAAGTCCTTGTCGGTTGACCAGATCTTTCATTACAAACTCTGCCATGGGGCTTCTGCAGATGTTTCCATGGCATACGAACAGTATTTTGAACATGGTTTTTACTATAACAAAGTATGATTGAAGAAGACAAGGGTGAAGCTTTTGTAGTTTGTTCCCTGCCTATGGGTAGTTTTCACTCTATTCTGTCTACAAAAAAAGCTATCGGAGTTCCCCAAAAGCAATCCTTTGTTATTTCCTTGTAGTTGTTGATCAAGTTGTTCCTGGAAATCCTAGGGCAGGACAGGTAGGCTGTCGCCTGGTCTTGGGAGAAGGAACCGGGGTGGAATAGTTCTTCCAAAAGCGGATCGTTCCCCATGGAATATGATGATTTGCCTGAACATATTGCGGGCGGCAAGCAGTTTCACCTCTTCAAAATTCATGTGAACCGGATAATATACCAGCTTGGCCTGGTGCTTTTTGATCATTCCATACGCACGGGTTCCTTTTTCAAGGGTACCTGTAAATATGATTCGTGATCCAAGAAGTTCCTTGGGAAGGGGTTTCCTTAATTGAGGATCCTGGAAAAAAGCTACGGAGGGTTCGTCCTTGAACAATATCTTCAGGTCGTTGCCACGACCAAATTGCGGTACTGGAAATAAGGTGCTATAACCCTTTTGGGCGTTTTTTTCGACTAAAGCTCTAAGCTTTGCAGTGCTGGTCTCCAATTTGATGGATTTCTTGCCATAAGCACAGTCCAGGATGGCAAGGTCTGCCTCTTGTAGCCGTAATGCATCGCAAGTATAGGCGAGGGAGGTTTCACAGTAGTCCCCACTGTACAAGAGGATGAGTCCTTCCAAGGTAAATCGAAACCAGAGAGACCCTTCACAATGCCCGCTTCTTCCCCATTCGACAAAAAAATCTGGGCCAAGGGAAAGGCTTCCTGGCAAGGAAGGCAGGAACATTCCGTAGCCTACGAAAGAAATCTGGTCTCGTGTGCTGGCACTCATGACTGCACAGCCGGTAAATCCATGCTCCAATAACCAAGGCAGGGCTCCTGCATGATCGGCATGGGAATGGGAGATGAAGGCATGGGAAAGTTTGGCTATCTGTTGATCCTCAAGCAAAGGGTAGTCTGTCGTGGCTCCCTTTTTGATGCCGCAGTCAAGCAAGAAAGATTGATGGTCCGTTTCTACCAGAAAGCAAGTCCGTCCGTGTTCCGAAACTCCCCCGGCGCAAAAGATTTTCATTTTTGCTGTCCCTTCCTGGTTATTCGTTCAAGTATGAGCAGTATGGAAGTGGTGCACAATACACAGATGACAGCCATGCACATGCCCAGCGAAACGCTTCCCTGATCGAATTCCCGTAGGATATACGTCGAGACTGTGGAACGTCCGACGGGAACTAGCAAGGAAGAGGCTACCAATTCCCGAAAACAGATGATGAACGTCATTATCCAACCGGTAAGACTGCCTCTGGCAACAAGGGGTAGGACAATTCGTTTCATCACATAGAACGGAGAGGCTCCGAATACCCGTCCGGCTTGCAAGAGGTGATCATTCATCTGGGTGAGACATCCATTTACATACTGGATTGTATAGGGGAGAAACATGATTACATAGGCCAGGATCAGTATGCCCAACGTGTTGTACAGTGGAATCCATCTAGAAAGTATATTCCAGAATATCATGAGGCCGATGACCAGCACTATATTGGGAATCATTTCAGGAAAGAGTCCCAAAGTGTTGATACCTTTGGAAATGATTCCTTTTTCCTTGTAGGTGGAAATGGCTATGATTGTACCCAATAGAGAGGCAATGGTAGCAGAGGCAAAGGAAAGTCCCAGACTGGTCCTTAAGGCCTGTACGGCTTCTCTGTTATCCAGAAAAAGTTCTCTGTAATGATCCAAGGTGAAGTTTCCTGCCTGAAGACCATACCCCCGTAGTTTGATGAGGCTGGTCGTGAGGATGGAGAAATAGGGAATGCCTATGGAAACAAGTAGGATTAAGAGAATATACATCCAACCGACCAGGGTCCCAATTTTGCCCAAGGATCGTAGTTTTATTTGGGATCCTTTGGTACCGATCGTTGCATAGGAGGTTCTTTTTGTGACGGTGTCCTGTATGAGCCATAGCATGAGGCAAATTCCCACTAAGAGGGAGGAAAGTGAAGCTGCACTGGCAAAGTCAACGGGTACATAGGTTGCTTTTCGATGGATTTGGGTCGTGAAGAACTTCATGCCTATCCGTAATCCCAATGTTGCCGGGGTACCATATTCCGAAAGGGTTTTGACGAATACCAACAGAGCTCCCAAGGCATATCCGCTTGCAAGCAACGGAAGCACTATTTTTCTTGTCCGGTAGGTTTTACCGGCTCCCAGCATTGATCCTGCTTCTTCAAGATTTGAGGGTATCCTGACCATTGCATTGCGAATGAAGTTCAACATAAAAGGAAAGACATGCAGGCTCATTACCAATACGATTCCCCCAAAGGAAAAAAAGACTGGTTCAAGGATGCTGGCCTTCGGAATCAGTTGCTCCAGCAATCCTCGTCTCTGCATGAATAAGATCCATCCCATGGAGGCTATATAGGGAGGAGTCATGAAGGGAATCAACAAGACAATGGATAACCAGGAATGTAATCCAAAGTTTGTTTTCGCCAGTAAATAGGCCAAAGGATATGCGAGGATCGTCGATGTGATGACAACGTAAAGTCCCAGTTTCAAGGAATTTAAGATAGTTTCGATATTTTCGCTCTTCAATATGATACCCAGAGGCCTTGCCAAGTCGAGTTTTCCATCAGATAGTATGGATCGGGCAAATATCGTGATTACAGGAAAGGCCACCATTAGTGCAAGAAGCACCAATAGTGGCAAGGAAAGGGCCTTTTTCATTTAGCTTCCATTATTTTTGAGTATTGATCCAAGACTGAGGAAGAGTTGGCCAACATCCAGTCCCAATCATAGTCGACTGTCTTGATATCTGACACATTCGCACGGTTGGTTGCCTTGATATCGGTTCTTCCAGGCAACAGGTAGGCATCACAAATCATCTGTTGGGCTTCATCTGAGAGCAAATAGTCCATAAAAGCCTTGGCGTTGTCCAGATTCTTGGAAGTTTTCATGATAAAGGCAGGACGTGGATTGATGACAGTCCCCCCTTCTGGATAATAGAGTCCAAGAGGTTCTCCCTTTGCGATTGCTGCATAGCCGTTGTAATCGACTGCTGCAAGAAGAATACCCTTGGAACCAGTCATAACAGCTTCGAGGGCCGCTGAATTTGCACCGGGGATCATAAGTCCATTTGCTTTCCAGGAAGAAAGGGTTTGCCAACCTTCATCGCCATATACGTTTACCAGTCCGGTGATGAAATCTTTGCAGGAACCCGAAGAAAGCGGGTCTGGCATACAGATGGCATCTTTGTATTGAGCCTTGCCGAAATCCTTCCAATCAGCAGAGAGCGTCGGGTAGATGGTGGTATTGTAGATTACCCCTATGGCTGAGGCACTGTATCCATAGAGTTTATGCTCTGGGTCGACCCAATTTTTTTGCATTTTGGCTACATCTTTTGCATCGTAGGATAATGCCTGGTCAACCAATTTCATTCCGTCCGGCCAGGATGCAAGGATAACGACATCTGCAACTGGGTTTGCTTTTTCTGCTTCCAGTCTTGCATTGATTTTCCCGGTAGTTCCCTGAAACATCTCTACTTTTACCCCTGTCTTGGTTTCAAAACCGGAGGCAATCTTGTTAGCCAGGGTATTGGGGCTGGGGCAATAGACGACGACGCTCCCTGATAATCCCGTTTGGTTCTTTGACTGTTCAATTGTTCCTTGGGCAAAAGCCGACAAGGCCCCCATCACGACCAGCAACATAATCAGTGTCATGCGTTTCTTCATGCATTTTTCTCCTTCAAGGCAATAATTTGGCGTTCATCGAAATATACTGTGAGTTTTTCTCCCGCTTTAAAAGGTTTGGAAGTCATGACAAGCCAAGGTTTCCCTTGGTGTTCTGTCTGGACCCTGTAACAGTTTCCTTGATAGGTGCAGGCAAGGACTGGAAGGGCCAATGAGGTCTTTGCAATAGGGGTATCCCTCAGTAATAATTCTTCTGGGCGAATCAGGTGTTCTTTGTCGAACCAGTTCACTGGGCCAAGGAATTTTGCTACAAAGCCTGAACAAGGATAGCGATAGACCTCTTGTGGGGTGCCTCGCATCTCTACTTGTCCATCTTTCATGACTACGATGGTATCGCTTATGCTCATGGCCTCTCTTTGGTCATGGGTTACAAAGATGGCCGTTAGGTTTCGTTCAGTAATCAACGTCCGTAATTCTTGTTGCATTTGTTCCCGAAGCAAGGTGTCCAGGGCTGATAAGGGTTCATCAAACAATATGCAGGAAGGCGTAACGGCAATAGCCCGTGCAAAGGCAACGCGTTGTTGTTGTCCTCCTGAGAGTTCATGTGGGTAGCGTTGTCCATATTGCTGTAAACCAACTGCCTGCAAGGCTTGGTTGACCTTCTTTGATAAATTTCTGGTATCTTTATGAGCCCGAAGGCCAAAGGCAACGTTCTCGAATACTGTCATATGGGGCCAGAGGGCAAAGTCCTGGAAGACAAATCCTAGGTTTCGTTGTTCCGAAGGTACATTGATTTGTCTTGAGGAAGAGAAGACGCATTGTTCGTCGAAATAAATTTCACCGGCATCAGGAACTTCCAAGCCTGCAATACATCGGAGCAGGGTGGTCTTTCCGCAACCGGAATGCCCCAGCAGGGTGGTTAACTTGCCACTATCAAACTCCAGATCCAGAGAGTCAAGGACTATGGTGGATCCGAATCGTTTGGATATGTTCTGTATACGAATAATCATTATGTAATGAGGTATATAGTAAAAATTCAAGGGAGATGTAAGCAAAGTATGAGAAAACCATTAATCGAACGTTAGGTTTGTAGGGAACAAGGAATGGAAAACGCAAATTCAGAAAGCTAACTCATAATCGAGGCAACTTCCAATTTGAGGACCTGTTCGATGAAGGTAAGTACAAGAGAGTAGTCAAATTGGCTATTCGAACTTTTCAGGAGTTCATTTGCGGCGTCTTCTCTGGTAAATGCTTGCATCCTGTAGGGCCTTTTACTTGTCATTTCATCGAAAGCATCTGCAATTGCGAGGATTCTTGATTCAACAGGAATTTTGTCGCCGGATAAGCCCAGTGGATAACCCTTGCCATCAAACCTTTCATGATGATACAGGATGTAATCTGCTATCTGTGCATATTTGTTTACTGAACTCAAAATTACATATCCTGTCTCGCAATGATGCCGTAACTTTATCACTTCATTGCTGGTCAATGGTCTCGGAGCTTCCAGAATAGATTTGTCAATGTTGATTTTTCCGATATCGTGCAATCTACCGGCTTCGAACATTTGTTCCCTGTGTGTTTTGGAAAAATGTAGTTCTTTTGCCATTTCTTCGCACAATTGGGCAACATTACGGCTATGGGATTCTTCCCAGCTCGTTGTCGTATATACCGTTTGTATTGTCTGCTCGATAATTTTTGCCTTGATTACTGGACTGTATTGCAGTTTGAAACGGTACATGTCCTCTTCTGCCTTGATGAACAAATCTTCTAACGCCCAGTCGGTATCATCATCCGAAAAAGAGAATCCATAGGAAGTGGAATAAGGGATTTTTCCTTCATTCATTTTCGAAAAGGTCGATATGATTTCGTCTACGGTTCCACGAACTTGATTACTGGAGTTGTCATAGAAAATCATGAGGAATTCATCGCCACCAAGACGTATTGCATGTGTCAAATCGTCTTGGCATTTCGATTTAAGTGTTGATGCAAAGGAAGATATCAATTTATCACCTTCTAGGTGACCGAAGGCATCATTGATAAGCTTCAGCCCATTGATATCAAACATTGCCAGACTGACTTGCCTTTGTGTCTGCTTTTTTACAAGCTTGGCAAAATTCTGTTCAAAATATCGTCGGTTATATAATCCTGTAAGTTGATCTCTCAACGAATTATCATAAGCCTGTTGGAATTTCTTTTTATAGGACTTGAGGTATCCTTCGTCCAGGATAAGTGTCCATAATACCCCATAGGCTATGAATTTGAATAAATCACCAAAAATGAAAAGATTATCCATCGAATTTTTGCTTAAGGCATAAGAGAGAGAAGAGAACAGGATAAGGATTGGAGTGAATGCAATGAAGGACTTTGGTTGATCCTTAAGATGCCTGAATATATTTTTTACCGTAAATAAGGCAGGTAGAGTGATTGCAGCAACAGCATATTGCGATAAAGAAAAGAAAAGGGTTGTTCCTGCTTCCTCTGTGTAGCAGTCTGGGAAGATTCCCGCTAGAATACTTACAAATACGAGTATATAAAAGCCGATTACTGCGAGCCACATCCTTTTGGTGGATATATGAGTGTGTTGGATGATAGGTATTGAACAAAGAAGAAGGACTCTGAGGATATTTGCGGCTACCATTAATTGCAAGGATCTGTTCTGGAAGCCTGCTTGTCCATTACTTGCTTCAATAAAGGCAAGTGTATGCATTGCTTCCATAAGGGCAATGCCGCAAAAGTAAATACTGATAGTATGTATTGTTCTATTCTGGAAATACTCAGGGGTTTTGGTTCCCATGTCGTACATCGATACACTTACAAAAATGATGGCAAACTCAATGAGGGCATGATAGACAGTGAATGAATGGAGGAACCCCAATACTAATAAAAATAGCAATAAGAGGATTGTTGAAATAAATCGGAATGGGGATTTTTTTATTATGTCCAATCCTGTGCTCCCTTATACCCAATGACGACTATCATTTGTTTTGCTCATAGTTTGCTTCTTTTTACCTACGAAAACAACAATAAAATAGGTTAATTTCAAAAGATTCCAGTTGTTCTCCTTGCTTTATAGTCTATTCTTGGCTGACAGGGAATATTTAAACCTTGTCTTTGTTCTTGAATGACAGATAATCCTTTTTTCAGAATGGTCCCGGAATAATCAGGGAAGTAGGTGCCTTCTGGTGGTGTTTTCGTAGGGCAATGTCGCATGTACCTGAAGCTTGCAGACTTTTGATGCTCAGCTTCTCCATATTAGGTGATGTTTGCAGTTTTATAAACAATCTATTTATATATATTTATATGAATTACTTGCTTCTTTGTAATTAATTATGTTACTATGTATAAAGTATGGGCGAAGTATCTCTTATGCCATAAAAATGTCGATTCCAGGCATTTTTTCAAGTCATCAAATGTGAGTTTAAAGAATATACCTCCTTACCTTGGTTTCCAGAGAAATCGGAAAGCGGGCAAGCTCAACTGGATTGCAAGTTGGTAAGGTTGTTTTGACGCAGTTTGATGAAAACTTTTGAAACGATAGAGGAAATAGACAACGAGAGAAAATATTGAGTGAGGACAGGTAAAACATGCAAACTACGGATTTTGAAGAAGGAATTAGTCTTCAGGAATTATTTCAAAGTGTCTTTAACAGGTTGTATATAGTTATATTGTTTTTGATTTTGTCTGTTGCCTCCTCTCTTGTGTATCTACATTTTGCCGTCAAGGAATATGAGACTACCATTACCATGATTGTCGAGCCGATTACCAAGACTTCAACGGTTGATAAGATTCTTTCCAACAATTTTTTTAATTCCGATAATGATATTGCCACTGAAATTCATTTGATTACCAATATCACCGACTTGGAAGCGGCCGCCAATAGGCTGGATCTTTCAACCTATCTGAATAGCAAGGGAATTCCGTATTCTGAACCTTCAGCTCTTGGGGGACTAAAGGATAAAACGGCAATCAATAATTTTAAAGATACAAATATCGTTGAACTGACAATAACGGATGAGAATCCAAAATTTGCGGCAGATTTCGCAAATGCAATAGCTCTAAATTTCAATGAAATGCTTTCTACCTATGGAAAGGATTCCAAGATAGCGCAAATCACATTCTTGCAAGAACAGATACCGGCTACTGAACAGCAATTGGATGATGCCAATGATAAACTGTTTGATTATAAGGCAAATACCGGAATTGATTTTCTTTCAAACAACACAGCCTCTTTAGTGAATCACATTTCCTACCTGCAAATGAGGAAAAAACCTTTGCAGCTTCAGATTGTCAAGAGTAAAGCCCTTTTGGAAGGGTTCCAGGCTGTATATGATAATAGATTGCCTTCTTTCGAAGTGTACAAAAATGATAAGGGTATTCAAGAAATCTTGAAAATCTACGGAATGGCTTTTAATGAATTGATTCAATATGATGTTGTTTCAAACAAGGATTATAGCAATGCAACAACTCTTTCTGCTGATAACAACAGTGTAAACAAGCGAATAATCAAATTAAATTCTCAAATGGCTGAATCCAAGAAACAGCTTATGAAAAGAGTAAGAACGATTGTCAAGAAAACCGGAATAATCCAGTTTAATGAGAATTATGAAGCTTATTATCGTAATATAGATAACTATTGTTTTACTATAATTGAGAAAATCTGCAATGAAGTGGATGTTGTCTATATTACGAAAACGATCGAAACTTTTGAACAGGATTTCAACCAATTGCCGATTTTGGAAAAAGATCTTTCCAAGTTGCAAAGTGATGTCGATTCCCTTGTAGCCATCAGACAAGAGTTGAATTCTCTTTTGGAGCAAATAACGCTTTCCGCCACTGCCCAGAACAATAATGTAAAGCTTGTAACTGCTGCCGAAATTCCTATCTATCCAATAAGCCCCAACTCCCTTCTTATATTGGCTGTAAGTATACTGCTTGGAGGAGCCTTAGGTGTCTTGCTATGTCTCTTTCTTCAGATGAAAGACGATAGGATTCACTCACTTGACGATATCAAAAAAATAGCGAGTCCTGATATACCTTTGCTTGGATGGACTCCACTTATTGATATGAAAAAGGGTTCAGATAAAAACAAATACCTGCATGCCCATTATAAAAATCCTGAAAGCTATATTTCAGAACGCTATAAAGCAATTGTTTCAAATTTACTATATGGGAAAAACAGCGACAAGAAAGTATTCTTGGTAACAAGCAGCAATATCAATGAAGGGAAAAGCAATCTTACTTGTAATATAGCTCTTTATTTAACCTCTTTGGGGTATAGGGTATTGATAATCGATGGCGATTTGAAAAATCATTCCATTGGAGAATTCTTTAGTCTGAAACATGACTTGACGGGATATGTTGAGCAAATCCAAAAAGGGAAGGCATTGGATACTATAAGAATAACCCCGATAAAGGAATTGGAGAATCTCAATGTCTTGGTCCCTGGAAGAACGGCTGTCATTCCTTCTGTGTTTTATTCCCAGACAAACTATATGGCACAATTTGATTCATTGAAGAATAGTTATGATTATGTCTTTATCGATGCACCCCCACTTGAATATGCTTCTGGTCTCATGGGGTTGCTTAAGAAAGTTGATGGAGTAATACTTTGTGTAAGATTGAGTATTTGTTCAAGAGCCAATTTAACCAACCTGATTGAGCAAGTGAAAGAAAAAACGGACAAGATTGCCGGTGTAATTGCTACGGGCTGCGCTCTTGCAATGATTGAATCCTACACAAATACGTATAATTACTCCCATCATAATTATTTTCATAACGAGAAACCAGGCAAGGGCAATAAAGATTTCACTTATGTAAAATCTGAGAGAAAAGCGATTAAAATTTTCAAAAACGATATAAAGAAAAAACATTAGCCTTGTGATTAAATAGTAGTTCCAGATAAATATATTGGTTACTTGTGGTCTTACAGACTGACAGAAAAATAAACTATCAACCTGTTTTATTATTATTACGATCTAGTTTACATCCTCACCATACTCTATTGCTTTTACGGGACAGGAGGTTATGGTATGCAAAAGTTGTTTCCTATCAATTTTACCATCATGAGACTTGATAAAAACCTTCTTGTTATACATTCCGAAAAGGTCTGGATAATTCTTGGTGCATAGAGTACAGCCCATACAAGCACCTGTATTTACCGAAAGTCCCTTTTGCACTTCCTCTGTTTGAGGTAAGTCTGCATTCTTGACAATTCTTGCAGTAATCCAAGAAAAAATGATGATTGCCATTGTTGTCAAAATCCAACGAATAACCATAAATTTCATTCCCAAGAACTTTACTTCATTCAATAACATGGGAATCTTGATTACTGCCCAGGAACTTAAAATAATAACCAAGTTTCTGATAGAAGCCCCTTTCTTATGGAGCATGACACACATGGGAAATGCGGCATATATAGGTCCTGCCGATACACTGCCAAGTGCGAATGAAAGCACGACACCCTTTGCCTTGGATTCCTTGCCTAGATATTTCATGATTTTTTCTTTGGGAACCCACATATCCAAGAGTGCCGTAAGAACAAATATTACAGGCATTATCATGAGCATTTCCCTAATGTAATAGATACTGTTCTTTATGGAAGTGATGCCCATATCCGGTCGTGCAATAAACATTGCTATATATGCAATTACTATAGTTATAACAAATAAATTCTCTTTTATTTTTTTAATGAATTTCATATGATCATCCCCATAATCAATGCAATGGCAATTGCAAATACAAAACTCAAGCCATTCCTTACGGCCGTGAATTTTAATCCAAATTCACGTTTTTCAAGTGGAAAAGTAACAATGCCAACCATTGTCAAGGTAGTCAAGAATGCAACGGCAGGGACAACACTGATACCGGCTTCAACCAACGTACCTACCAGTGGGAATGCGATGAACGCGGGGATGAGGGTTATGGTACCGAAAGCGGCAGACGCAATAGTTGCTATAACTAATGATTGATTCCCAACAAAGTCAGCAATGTTTTCCGGTGGCAGGATAGTCAATATCAAACCGATAAGGAATATAATTGACAAAATACTTCCTAACATTCCCTTTCCCATACCAAAGGCCATTTTAAGTGCTTGCCTGGTTTTTCCCGTATCCTTTACAAAAGAAACAATGAGGAATATAGCAGTACCTATCCACATTGTCAGTGTAAAAACATCCATGTAAATTCTCCTTCATGTATTTATTGACTGTAAAATTATGTAACACTGTCAGTTTGCCATATAGACACCAATGTTTCTTTTTACAATAATAATTTGAAAGAGGTGGATTCCATGATGACAGAAGAAATACAACTGATACCTATGTTTTCAAAAATAGGGATTGATACTCTAAAGACACATCTAGAAAACCATTTACTATATATGCAAAGCTATTTTAAAGGGGCCACAATTCATAATCAAAATGAATCTTGCAATACACTTGATGTTGTCTTATCAGGTAGCGTTATTGCTTACTCTTTATCAGAAAACGGTTCGGCAACAACGATGTTCGAGTTCCCAAAAAACAGCATTATCGGAGCAAATTTATTGTTTGGAGAAAATCATGCCTATCCGTTGAACATATATTGTTTGGTTGACTGCAAATTGCTTCACATTACCAAGGAAGCGGTATCACACTATTTGCATGACTACAATTTTGTCCTGCACTATGTAAAATCCTTGTCGCAAAATTCCCAAAGCATGAATCGAAGAATTACAATGTTTACCCAAAGCACGCTTCGGAAAAACATATTTTCCTACGTAAGGCAACAATCAATCATACAAAAATCCTCAACCATTATTCTCCCAATCAGTAAAAGAGAACTTGCAGATTATTTAGGGGTTCAAAGGCCTTCCTTGTTCAGGGAATTGAAGAAATTAAAAGACGAAGGCCTGATTGACATCAAGAACCGTAGTATTGTGATGAAAAATACCAATGCCGAAATCTGGTGAAGTTGGATCAAGGCAAGTTCTGAATAAACGATTCCTTGATATATTTCTATAAGCAAATTCGTTATGGGAATTATGTTGAAACGAGAAGAGGGTAGGCATATTCCTTGGAGAAGCGAGTTCCATGAACTAAAAACAGAGTCTTGGAAGGTCTCCAAGATATTTGCATACCCGCTCTTGGCACTAAGTCTAGAAAAAGCTCTCAATTCAAAGAGTCAAGGGTTTAAAAGTTACCGGCGATTGACCGCCTCTTCTTATTTATTATCAGAAAATCTCTATTTTGCATTACCAAACAGGTATTTTGCATTCATGAAATAGAGCATGTATATCAAGGAATGGGCACAAAGAGGGCACATGGGTTCCAGTGAAAATATGGTGGCAAAATACCATTGCTCTTGAAAACACTGGCAGTCGATTTGTCTGGATTTTGCTTCTATGCCAATGCAATTATCTGTTGATATACCTTATTGACGTATATACGCGTTTAAGGTATATTAAATGCATGATAAAGAGTTTCGCCGACAAGGATACGGAAAGGATATTCCAATCAAACTTCATCAAGAAGTTTTCCAAGGAAATCCAGATTGTTGCCAGGCGTAAACTCTGGTCGATTGATATTGCCATGACGACCAGTGACCTGAATGTTCCTCCGGGAAACCGATTGGAACAGTTGAAGGGAAATCGCAAGGGTCAACACAGCATCAGGATCAATGACCAATGGAGAATATGTTTTGTCTGGAATGAGACGGAATGTATCGCGACCGAAGTCGAGATAGTCGACTACCATTAGGAGGACGAAATGGATAACTACATGCCAGCCTTGACGGTCGGGGAATTTCTGAAGGAAGAGTTCATGGTTCCCCTTGGCCTCAGTGCATACAAGCTAGCAAAGGATATTGATGTACCGGTAAGTCGTATCCAGGAAATCCTGGCCAACAGGAGAAAACTTTCGATGGATACCGCACTGCGCCTTGCTCACTACTTCGGAGCCAGTGACGAATACTTTGCCAATCTGCAGACAAAAGTCGCCTTGGAAGCCGAGAAGTTGGTTATCAAGAAAGAAATAGATTCACTGCCGACTTACGAACAGACGATGGGAAAACAAAAGTTCCTTCATGCCTGAGTCAACCATAGGGCCTGGCCGATAAAAGTAAGGTTCTATTTTTTATGACATAATCGTTAGTTGGACTGTATGATTTCTCTGATTTTGAAATCCTGCATGGCAATAAATTTCGCCATAACCGAAAAAGGAAACCAAAACTCCCCAACATATACAAAGGCCTTAATTTCAGGGCGTCCAACCGATTCAATGAGCCCAGGATATGAGACAGGATAGAACATGGGAATATGGGGGAGCAGGTTGTCCTGGCTGTTGATATGGAGGTATCATACCAACAGGGGCAAGCAAAGAAGAACCTTTACCAACGAATTCAAGGCGAAAATAGCCATGGAATAAAGTGCTAGGTAACAATTGAATTCCGTTGGATTATTTTACTGAATCAAACCAAACTTTAAGATAATCTTGGCAATTATGCAGTTTGAACTCCGTAATTCGATACTCCTGAATACCTGCTTGAACCAGTGGATCATTCTTGCAGAACTTTTCAATATCATCACATTTAACAACGATAATGCCACCGCCTACTCCTGTTTTGGGGCCAGATACAAGTATTGATCCGTCACTAAATCCGAGTTTTAAATATTCAAGATGTGCGTCTATCATTTTTTGCAACTCAATTTTTTCAGGGAGATTTTTTGCAAACGTGCCTTCCAATACATAGTATTTCATTTTCTTGATCCTTCTCTAATTTCTGCCCATTTTGTAAGGTTGTTTAAACACCCGTGTACAAATGAGAATGTATTGTTTGTAGTCTTTACTGGTGCTAAGTCCTCTGTCAAGGCTAAAGATCGGAAAGCATAAAGAATATTTCTATACTACCTGATATCAATGTTTATTATATACCTTGTTTTCGTATATACGTGTTTAAGGTATACTTCATGCATGATAAAGAGTTAAGGATACGGAAAGGATATGCCAATTTATATCCGTCAAGAAGTTTTTCAAGGAAATCCAGATTGTAACGGAGTTGGCCGATGATCTCCCGATACCGTGCTTCCTTTTCCTGCAGCTCCCATCGGAGCTTCACCTCACCGTTCTTGTGATGGCCGAAGACATCCCCCGCATGGGCGACGAATTCTCGGTTCCATTGGCTGCCCATCTGAGGATTCAACTTGTATTTTGCCGCTATCTGGTTCACCGTCTCCGTTTCTCCATGGTTATAGAATAGTTTATTTTTGAAAAGAATCTGGCTTATTTTCCTAGCCCATTATAGTAAGGCGTATTCATGAGATTCTGGGCAACAGAAGAAAACTCTCAATGGATACCGCACTGCGTCTTGCTCACTACTTCGGAGCCAGTGACGAATTCTTTGCCAACTTTTTGTTTAAGTGCGGCAACTCAAGCATAACGGAATGCCGTCCCTTTTTCCAATCCAACACCTTTCCAGACCTCAGTCTTTTCTCTGCATCCCACAAGAAAATGAGTTGAGCCAAAAAAAAGCCCTCAACTCATAGAGTCAAGGGCTTAAAAGTTACCGGCGATCGGAATCGAACCGATACGGATTATGCATCCATCAGATTTTGAGTCTGACGTGTCTACCAATTTCACCACGCCGGCATCAGCGTTGACCATGTTAACAAATCCCCTTGGAAAAAGCAACACCCGTTTGGAAAAAAGGCCATAGTTCGCAAAGATTGTTTTTTGGTGTATTCTGTACTACAGTATCTTTATTCGGAGGATCCTGTGAAAAGAATCAGATTGATGCTTTGTCTCTTCATTATGGTTGCCTTGGGCGGCAATGTTCTCTTAGCGGAAACAATTGACATCCCTGAAATAACAAATGCCACCACAGATATCCTATCAGCTGACATTCCCATTCAATATGGTGATGCCCAGTTCAGGCAACGTATCCTTGAGAGGACGAAAGGACTACGGTCGCCTATCGGGTTGGTTCTCTCTGGGGGCTCTGCACGGGCTTTTGCCCATATCGGAGTTCTGAAATATCTTGAAGAACAAGGGATAGTCCCTGATTTTATCGTAAGCAATTCCATGGGAAGCATTGTTGGCCTGATGTATGCAGCAGGAATGACCCCTGACCAGATTTTGAATGCAATTACAAGTGTTTCCTTGCAATCCTTGTTTGATTTCACTCTTCCCCTTAAGGGAGGACTTCTTGATTCCTCACGCTTCGTCGCGAAACTAGCCTCATTTCTTGGCCCTGACCTGAAGCTGGAGGACCTGAAAATTCCCATAATCGTAGTATCGGAAGATTTGGTTACCAAGCGTCAAGTACAGATATCGGAAGGAAACTTTTATACGGCCATGACCGCAGCCTATGCCTTGCCTGTATATTTTCCTCCTGTGGAATTCAATGGGCATCTTCTGGTTGATGGAGGTATTTCCAACATCGTCCCCTTGGATATTGCGTATAATTATGCTGATTCTGTTATCGTTTCTACGACATTTTATAATGTGGACACCCTTAATCTTCGTAATCCTCTTACGGCACTCAATGTTGCGTTTGACATCGGTAAACGTAGGGTAGGGGTCGAAGAACTCAAGAAACATCTTTCTGATGTTGTATGGATTCGTTGTGGCGTGGAAAATGTCTCTTTTATGGATTTTAGTGCCGTAAAACAACTTTCAGAAAAAGGGTACGCATCGGCTGCACTCCAAAAGGATGCATTGCAAGGCCTTTATAAAACAGTCAGGCAAGCTGACTATACTTCTGAAGTCACTCAAATGGATCAGAATATCAAGAATGCACAAGATTCCTATCGTTTCTATTCCCACATCAAGCAGTATTTTCCCTACCAGATACTTGGCATAGGGGTGGATTCGAATTTTGCCTCTGAGGATACTTCCTTTTTGAAGGATGACACTATCATGGGGTTGAAATATTCTCTTCGTGCTGGTGATTTTTCCTTGACCTCCATTGCTGGAATGGCCTTGCAGTCCAGTTCAAACAGCCAATCCTCAGTTGGCCCCACTCTTCAGGTGAATGCGGAATATTATCTGTTCGATCATTTCAAGGCTTCGCTTGTGGGAAGCACGGTGTATGACTCAACCTCCCAAAGTTTTTCCTTATATGGCAGTGAACACCTGGAAGGTAGGTTTCTCTTTTTGGATGATCAAATGAGGCTATCCGTATTGCAAGGTTTTGAAATGCTTTCAAATCCAAACTCTGCCATTGTGGCAGGCCCTTGGAGTGACAATGTATTTCTGTTCAATGCCGGTGTTGAAGGGTTGTATGTGCTACCAGAAAATCCTGGCTGGAATGTATCAAAAATAAAGGTTGGAACCAATTATAAAATCCTGGGAGACTTTTCTTCCTTCCGTCCGTTTATGGACACCGGTGTTGACCTTGGTTTTGAACAAACCTTGTCTGGAATTTTTATAAATTTCTCCACTTCCGTGCGTCTTGCCTTGGATGGTAATGGCAATGTGCCCTTCTTCCTTTCCGATACCTTCAGGACCAATAACAGTGCAATCCTTTCTCAAGGTCATGATTTGACAGTCTCAACCAATGCAACAAACTATTTGGTAGCTACAGCCTGTACGGTAGGAATCAGGCCTACTTCATTTCTGCCTTCTTTTGCTGAACTTGTCATCTTGGAAAATTCTTCTCTCGCGACATATTTCAATTTCCTTTGGTATGAAAAGAATATGGGATGGCTTCCTGCAATGTCGATGGGGCTTGAGCTCCATACAGATATTTCGTTGTTGGGGATAAGAAAACTACCCATTACCTTGTATGGAGGCTGGGACCAATCAGTCGATTCCATCGTATGGGGATTCTTGTTTAATATGACATATTAGAATTACCTGGAAAAGACACTATACTAAAAATACGGATCACCGAAAGGTGACCCGTATTTTTATCTGTAGTGAAATGGCTATAAGTCTTCTATTCCAGGTTATGCTTCTTGGCATATTCGATATCAGCTTCGGTCAGTTCAGTATTCGGAAGTCTTTCACCTTCGACGGTAATAATCTTTTCAACGGTCTTTTCCTGTTCAGGTTCTTTTGCAAAACCTGGAAGAATTGCTTCTTCAGTTTTTTCGTAGGTATCATTGATTTGTGGAGGAATTTCTCCTTTTGCCACAATAGCAGTATTCCTGTCAATTTCCCTGGCGGCCGCCATTCTTGTTTCCGGATTTGCAAGCCTATCGCGGATTAGCTCAATCGTTTTCTTTTTCATTCCAGACGTATTGGAGAACCGGGCCTCAATTGCTTGGTCAAGCAATTCAAGAGCATCCTTGACCTTGCCATAGTGGATTTTGATCTGGGCGGCATGTACATAAGGCTCAGGGAATTTAGGGCCTTTCCCCACCAATTGTGTGTACAGGGGAATAGCCTCTTCCCAGTTTCCCTCAAGTAGATACAACCAACCGCGGTTATCAAAAATTCCCGGGCTGGTGGTCTCGAAGGATGTAGCTTCCTCTACCAAACGGCGGGCCGTCACAATATCTCCTTTCTCCAATACATAGGTTCCATAATTTATATAGAGATTCTTGTCTTTGTACCCTGATTCATATACGTTACTGACCGTCTCGATAGCTTTATCCAGATCGCCCTCTATCCAATAAGCCATTGAGACCATTGTCTTTGCAATGGCAACTAGAGTGGCATCTTTCTTTTTTTCTGTTTTTGCCAGATAGTTTTCAAGAATCTGTTTTCCGATTGTATGGTCACCTCTTTGCAAGTACATGCTCGCTGCTGTTACTGTATAACTGGTTGACAATCCATTCTTTATGGCTTTCTGGTATAAAGGCCAGGCTTTCGCCCATTTGGAGCTGTCAGGGTCGACTACGTATTTGTTTGCCTGCATGTAATAAATAAGGCTGCGTTTCCAAAATACAAGACCCCCGAGAAATAATACAACCAGCAAGACTTTTTGCAAAACAGAAATATGCAGCAGCATAATGCCAAGTATAGCCATCATGGACAGCCAAAGTCCGGGATTTCTATTATTTTTCATACCAACACTCCTTTAAAACCATAGCATGACAAATGTATCCTTTATGGTAAACGGTTGCAAGAGAAATTCAGTGGATGTACAGTATCGGTATGAATGAGAAAGAAATACTGGTCCACGCATGTTGTGGGCCCTGTAGTACCGCAAGTATAGAACGACTTATCGCTGAAGGATGGAAACCTGTGCTGTTTTTTGGCAATAGCAATATTTTTCCTTCGAGTGAAGCTGATAAACGATTTGAGGAATTGCTGAAGGTTGCCAAAGCTTTTGATCTGCAGGTAATCAGGCAAGAACAGGATCATGAGGCCTGGCTTACCCAAGTTGCAGGTCTGGAAGGAGAAAAAGAAGGAGGCGCCCGTTGTGAGAAGTGTTTCCTCTTCAATCTCAGGGAAGCTTCAAGGAAAGCCGAGGAATTGGGCTTTTCCCATTTCTGTACCACTTTGACGGTCAGCAGATTCAAGAACAGCAAGATGATTTTCAAGGTTGGGGAACAATTTCCCTCATTTGAAGCCATCGATTTCAAGAAAAAGGGTGGTTTTGACAGAAGTCTGGTAATGAGTAAGGAAATGCACCTATATCGCCAAAACTATTGTGGGTGTGAGTTTTCCCTACATGATTAAGATCTTTGGATTAACACATCCTTGTAAAAAGGCATCTGTTTGCCTAGCCATTCTCCCTATGATATACTCATACAGTTCGAGGGGAGGGTTGGTATAGGTGCGTAAACTGCTTAAATTTCTGACAGGAAGATTGTTTATTTCCATAATCCTCGTCCTCTTCCAGATTGGAGTCTTGGTAAGTGTTCTTGGCTATGCCAAACATGATTCCCTATGGATACAAATTTTTTCTACTTTTTCTATAGTGATGGCCTTATATGTGGTTACCAGTGATGTCAATCCTGCCTATAAAATAGGTTGGATGCTGATATTCATGATATTTCCTTTGTATGGCGGTATATTTTATTTTTTGTTTGGCAACAGAAAAATGAATATGGTTATGGTTCGCTGGTTCCATGAATACAATGAATTGTGCAGCAAAGGTATGGAAAAGGTTCCTGCACACGACGGTCTGCCCATGAAAGCCTTAGCCTCCTTTGACTCAAATCTTGCCCGCCAAGGACAGTACATAGCCAATATCAGTGGTTTTCCTCTTTGGGGTAATACTGAGGTTCAGTACTTTCCTTCGGGTGAGGATTGGGTGCTCGATGTCCTTGAGGAATTGAAGAAGGCAAGGGAATTCATCTTTCTGGAATTTTTTATTATTGGTTTAGGGGAAGTATGGAATGCCATCCTTGCCATCCTCTTGGAGAAAAAGAGAGAAGGCCTGACAATCTTTCTGATGTTCGACGATGTGGGATCGATGGTCGATGTCCCTTCCCATTATGAACGCAAACTTCGCGCTCTGGGACTGGATGCAGTAGCCTTCAATCCTATGGGGATCCATGTAAATAGCAGGTTGAATAGCCGGGACCACAGAAAAGTCTTGGTCATTGATGGGAATATAGGTTATACGGGCGGAGTGAATATCGCCGATCAATATGCGAACAGGAAAGTTTCGTATGGCCATTGGAAAGATACTGCGGTTAAACTCAAGGGCGATGCAGTGTGGAACCTAAGTGTCATGTTTCTCCAGCTCTGGTCTTTTTCAACCCATCGATCCTATGATTTTTCCCTATTCAGGCCAACCTATTCAGGAAAAATGGATGGTTTCGTCCAACCCTTCGGAGATAGTCCCCTGGACAATCAGAATATTGCAGAAAATGCCTATATACAGATTATAAATATGGCCAAGGATTATGTATGGATCACCACTCCCTATCTGGTCTTGGACAACGAAATGATAACTGCCTTGAAGATTGCAGCCCAGAGTGGGGTGGATGTTCGCATCATTACTCCCCATATTCCCGATAAATGGTACGTCTTTGCCGTTACCAGGGATAACTACAAAGCTTTGCTTGAGGCCGGGGTCAGGATCTTTGAATACACCCCAGGATTTATTCATGCAAAGATGTTTGTATCTGATGACAAGGTTGCAATCATTGGGACAATCAACATGGATTACAGGTCATTTTTCTTGCATTTCGAGAATGGTATCTTGTTTTATGGATCTTCAGTAATCAAGGTAGTAAGCGAAGATGTAAAGCAAACTTTTGAGTTATCGGAAGAGATAACCCTTGAGTATATGCATTCCCTTCCTTTTTATAAGAGAATCATTGGAACGGTACTTCGTTTGGCCGCTCCATTATTATAGGAGCCTATATGAAATTTCTGAATTATGGATCAATAAACATTGATTTGGTTTTTTCCGTAGACCATATGGTCAAACCAGGAGAAACCATTTCCAGCACGGGTCTTGAGAAGAGTGCCGGAGGCAAAGGAGCCAACCAAAGTGCCGCTCTGGCAAAGGCCGGTGCTACAGTATTCCATGGAGGAAAGATTGGATCTGACGGACGATTTCTTGTGGATTTATTGAAAGACTATGGAGTCGACACTTCCTTTGTGCGTGAATATGAAGGGGCCACAGGGCAGGCTCTTATTCAACTGGATAAAAACCGACAAAATGCCATTGTATTGTTTGGTGGTGGCAACCATCAGATTATGCAAAGTGAAATTGATGAAACCCTTATGCATTTTGAAGAAGGCGATATGTTGGTACTTCAGAATGAAATAGTGAATGGTTCTTATCTAATAACCCAGGCAAAGGCCAAGGGAATGAAAGTTTGCCTCAATACTGCCCCCTTTGACGAAAATCTTCGCCATCTTCCCTTGTCGAAGGTGGATATTCTTGTCATGAATGAAATAGAGGGAGCTTCCCTTGCCGGAATTGAAACCGAGAAGTCTTTTAAGGTCATTCTTGAGAAACTGGTCGAGGATTATCCTGATTCCGAAATTGTCCTTACAGTAGGAAAGGCAGGGGTCTATTATGGCTATCGGGAAGTCAGGTTGCATGAGCCAATCTATGATATTCCCGTTGTCGATACTACTGCGGCAGGCGATACCTTTATCGGGTATTTCCTTGCTTCTCGTGCAAAAGGGTATTCAACACAGGAAACTCTTGCCTATTCTTGCAAGGCTTCAGGACTGGCTGTATCAAAAAATGGTGCGATGGCGTCCATTCCCTTTGCTTCTGAAGTTTTCTGTTGATTGTTCTTTTTTTCAGCTTCTCTATTTTCCCAGGACTTTTGCCCTGGGATTTTTTTTGCAAAAAGAAAGGAGCCAATGACTTTTCCTGATCATTGACTCCTTATGTGCAAGCTTGTCTGTCCGGACCCGCTTATTAATCTGTTTTACTGTGCTACTACAAAAAGCAGTTTCGAGTTGTCTTTCTCTGTCACCGAATAGGTGAAATTCTGGGAATTGGAAACAACTTCAAATCCATCTGCATTTGCCTTGAAGGTTGTGGTCGGAGGGATATATCCATGTAACCGAACTACTGCAGGCTCTGTAGCTGCGAACAAGGAAGTAGCAAACAGGATGGCCAAGATGGCTGTCAGTGCTAACTTTGAAATTCTATTGTTCATCTTGTATCTCCTTGTAAACTTCTTTCTTGTTACATCTATATAATAGGTTGATGCATAAGTTAAGTCAAGGGAAAATTAATATAATTTCTTATAATATAATAAGTTAGAGAATGTCATATGTTGGATGATGTGACATGTAACATGTAACATCTACCATGCACATATTACATGTATAAGTGGATGAAGTTGACCCATAGATACAACATATGACAGTGAACAAACATGAAATGAGGATGTTAAACTGTGTTTTGTATGATTTGTTCCTATGGCATATCTTTTGATATGACAAAAGACACCAAGTAAAATTACGAACGGTTGTTACGTAAGTTGCTTGGTCGAACTTGCAGAGAAGTTATGAATTATTTTTTCCGATTTGGTCAGTTTCCCAATAATTGGAGGTGAGTTTTCCTATACAAAGAGGGAGATGTCCCCGTTGATTGTTTGAAACGTTTGGAGAAATGAAATTCTGAACAGAATTGCAGTTTACCTGCTATTTCCTTGACAGAGAGATTGCTGCAGGCCAGAAGTGACCTGGCTGCCTCCAACTGCAGGTTGGTATAGTACTTCATGGGAGTAGTATTCATACGTTTCTTGAAAAGTCGAATGAAATACGATGCATCGAGTTGTACATGACTCGCTATTTGATCAAGTGTCAACTTATCGAATACATGGCGTTGCATATATCTGATAGCTCTTTCCAGACAGACATTCTCCTCGACGGGATCTTCAGCGGCACTGCCTGCCTGCAAGTTATAGAGAAATCCAAATATTTGATGACAAGCGCTGAGCCGGAGTTCTGGGTTTTGGCTCAAGCCCTTATCCCTCACTTCCTCGAAGAAGAATCGCCATTTTGTTCCGATGGTGATTGGATTTTTTTCATTGAGTTTCATTATCAAGGAAATTTCTTCAGGACTGTCAATGAGTGTTGCATAATATGTGAGGCTTTCTTGCTCATCTGCTTCTATACTATGCAAGGTTTCCCCAGGTGTGACAAACAGGGCACCAGGGAAGATTGAATATCGTCTTGGCCCATTTGTGAAGGTTCCGCTTCCGCTGACAAAGTAATGCAACTCAAATTGACCATATTCATGGCTGTGCAATCGTTGATGCCAGAGAAGTTCCTTGATTTCATGCAT
Organism: uncultured Sphaerochaeta sp.; assembly: GCF_963676625.2. Lineage (GTDB taxonomy): Bacteria > Spirochaetota > Spirochaetia > Sphaerochaetales > Sphaerochaetaceae > Sphaerochaeta. Next base: position 15,684 of record NZ_CAXXYB010000004.1, on the reverse strand, counting down.
TTGATAGACAAAGACAGCGTCCAACATTTCCATATGTCAATAATACATATGTTTTTCCAATCCTGTCTATGGTAATCACCCTGAATTTGAATGATGCTGATTTTAGAAGAGGAGTTACTATGGCAATTGTTGTAGGGATAGATACAGGAACGCAAAGTACCAAGGTTCTTTGCTATGATATTGAAAAGAAAGATGTTGTGTTTGTTGCCAGTGCACCACATACGTTAATTAGCAGGGAAGACGGGAGTAGGGAACAGGAAGCCCTTTGGTATATTGATGCCATCCGTGCCTGTTTCTCGCAGGTAACTCCTGAAATTAAAAAACACATTATTGCCATTGGCGTTTCTGGGCAGCAACATGGGTTCGTTCCCTTGGACAAAGATGGTCAGGTTTTGGCTCCTGTCAAACTATGGTGCGATACCTCTACTGCAAAGCAGTGTACTGAGTTGACTGAACGCCTGGGAGGCGAAGAAGCGGTATTCGCACTGTTGGGGAATCAGATTCTCCCTGGCTATACTGTTTCGAAGATTCTTTTTCTGAAGGAAAACAATCCAGAGGCCTACGATCGTCTATCTCATATACTGCTACCCCATGACTATATTAATTTCTATCTGACAGGTACCTATTCAATGGAAGCCGGTGATGCCTCCGGGACTGCGATGTTTGATGTCAGGACCAAGACTTGGTGCAAGGAAGTTCTTTTTGCACTCGATGACCAGAAGGATTTGCTGGGTATGTTGCCTCCGATCCTTGAAGCCGGTCAGAGTTGCGGTACTGTCTTGAAGACAGTCTGTAAGGAGCTGGGACTTCCTGACAACGTCGTGGTTTCCACCGGTGGCGGAGATAATATGATGGGAGCTATTGGAACCGGTTGCGTTCAAGGGGGGACCTTGGCAATGAGTATGGGGACGAGTGGCACTTTGTTTGGCTATAGTGATAGTTGTGTTGCCGATAGACAAGGTCGACTGGCTGCCTTTTGTTCTTCCAGCGGTGGTTACCTTCCCTTGCTCTGTACCATGAACTGTACCATTACCACCGAAGCTGTTCGTTCTCTCTTGGGCTATGAGGTAAAGGAATTGGATTCTTTGGCTGCCAAGGCACCCATCGGTTGCAATGGAGTCACCATGCTTCCTTATTTCAATGGAGAAAGAGTTCCTAATTTTCCTAAGGGAAAAGGAGTTCTTGCAGGATTTGATATATCCAATATGAAGGCAGAGAACATTGCCCGGGCCGCCTTGGAAAGTTCTGTCTTTGCAATGCGCGGCGGATTGGATGCGTTTCGAGAACAAGGATTTGTTCCCAAGCGTCTTATCCTTACGGGTGGAGGAGCAAAGAGTACAATCTGGCGAAGAATTACCTGTGATGTCATGCAGTTGCCTCTTGAAGTGCCCAAAGTATCTGAGAGCGCAGCCTTCGGGGCCGCCCTGCAAGCCTTCTGGACGGTAAGGGGAGGAAAAATCGAATCGATTGTTGCAGAACATGTACAGTTCGATAGTTCCAAGAGTTGTGAATTGGATGTTTCGGTCAAGGATGCGTATGATAAAGCTTATGATCGTTACCAGCAATATGTCGGGGCTCTGGGCCCTATGTTTAGATAGGAGAAAAATATGGAATATTTTGTAGGTGACAAGGAATACTTCAAGGGTATAGGAAAAATCAAGTTTGAGGGAAAAGGGAGCGATAATCCCCTTGCTTTCAGATATTATGATGCGAATAAGAAAATCGGTACCAAGACCATGGCTGAACACCTTCGTTTTGCTACTGCGTACTGGCATAGTTTTTGTGCAAATGGAGCTGATCCCTTTGGCAGTCCTACCATGTCCTTTCCTTTCGCAAACAAGGATCCCATGGTAGAGGCAATGGCTAAAGCTGATGCGGCCTTTGAATTCTTTACTAAATTAGGAACTCCTTTCTACTGTTTTCATGATGCAGATGTCTCTCCTATGAGTGACGATGCAAAAACCTATGAACAGAATTACCACAAGGTTGCTGCAGTTTTGCTTCAACACCAAAAAGAAACAGGTATCAAACTCTTATGGAATACAGCCAATGCGTTCAGCCATCCCAATTTCATGAATGGTGCAGCAACCAATCCTGATTTTGCAGTGGTTTCGCGTGCAGCCTTGCAGGTCAAGAATTGTCTGGACGTGAATGTGATGTTGGGTGGAAGTAATTATGTATTCTGGGGTGGCCGTGAAGGCTATATGACTTTATTGAATACCGATATGAAACGTGAACGTGAGCACCTTGGTCGTTTTATGGTCATGGCGCGTGACTATGGACGAAGCATTGGTTTTAAGGGAAACTTCCTCATTGAACCCAAGCCCATGGAACCTTCCAAGCATCAGTATGATTACGATGCACAATCAGCTATTGCCTTTATCAAGGATTTTGGTCTTGAACATGATTTCAAGTGCAATATCGAGGCAAACCATGCCACGTTGGCCGGTCATACTTTTGCCCATGATTTACAGGTTTGTGCAGACAATAATATGCTCGGCAGTGTCGATGCAAACCAAGGTGATGCCCAGAATGGTTGGGATACCGATGAGTTCCCCTCCAATGTCTATGAAACAGTATCGGCAATGCTCGTCATTCTACGAAAAGGTGGCCTTGAAAGTGGTGGCTTGAATTTTGATGCCAAGCGCAGAAGGAATTCCACGGATCTTGAGGATTTGTTCATTGCCCATATAGGCGGAATGGATAGTTTCGCCCTTGGACTGGAGATTGCAAACAAGATAATCGAAGATGGCAAGTTTGACGCCTTTGTAAAAAACCGGTATGCCTCCTTCGATAGTGGCAACGGCAAGACTTTTGAAAAAGGTTCCATGGATTTTGCCTCCCTTGCTGCTTTGGGCCGGGAAGCCAAGATAGTCAAGACAAGCGGTAAACAGGAATATCTGAAGAATCTTCTCAATTCCTATCTGTTTGGTTAGGCCGTAAGGATAGGAATCAAGATCATATACAGAAGGATACCGGCAATTACGGATAGCGATGTAGTGAAGGACGAAAGTCGTCCATCATGGGTACATCGCTCCGTAAAGGCCGAGGATATGGTCGAGATTGGAGAAAAGAAAAGTAGGGTAAGCGTAATCTTCACCACTTGGGTCCACGGGGTGAAATACCAGACTGCCAAGGAAAAGGCAATGGCTCCGAGGTATCTGACCAGAAGCATTTTTACCGAGTCCTTGATCCAGTCTTTTTCAAAATGCAGATCAAGCATCAACCCGATCATGAACATGGCAACGATCGGGTTTGCTTTTCCTATCAATTGCATGGTTTGCGCCATGGTAGATGGAAGATGTATGTTCAGAAACGATAAAAGCAACATGACCAAATATGTATCAAAGGGAACCGATTCAAAGAGCTTTTTGACCAGATCCTTTGGATTTGGCCGAATATTCCCTGCCACCGATGCCGCCAGGGAGTAGGTGAAGCCGGTCGCCATCAAGGCATTTCCCAAATCAAATAAAGCAGCGACAACCATGCCTGAAGCTCCAAAAAGACCTTGGATGAAGGGAAACGAGAAATTCCCGATATTATAGGTCGCACCGTTGAGCAAGGCATAGGATTTCTTGTAGTTCGATTCCTTGCGCATTATCCAATAGCTTACGGCCATGAGTATGCTATTGGAAAGGATTCCTACCAGGACCAGAACCAAGAGGGAATAGTCCATCGAGAAGGAATCAAAACTTGCGATGATTGCAGAAGGAAGCGTGACATTGATGGTGATTTTTGCCAGCACCTTGAAATCATCCTTTCCGAAAAGGCCAATTCGTTTCAGTAGGTTCGCAAGGAAAATGATAAAGAGAAAGGACAAAGGCTGTGCAAAGGATTGTTCCATGGTACAAGGCTCCTCGAGAGTAGTGGTGGGGGATTTCCAATAGTCAATTGGTTTGTCTGTCATGCAGACTGGTAGAAGTCAGAGTCCTTCACTTTCTGTAGATTTCATGCAGTGATTGTTGTACAGAACTTCAATGCTTTGCACTACTACTTGCAGGGCAAAGCGTTGAAATCAGAGTTGTTCAATTCGCGCTTATAAAAGAGAGTTCAGCTGATCTTTTGAAAGTGTAAGATCGGCCCCACTGAGGGTATCGGTGATCTGGCTGAGCCTTGAGGATCCAGCAATTGCTATGGTTGGATTTTTCTGGCTGGTAAGGTAGGCCATACAGATTGCTGCCGGTGTAACTCCCAGTTCCTCGGCAAGAGCTTTGCATTGGGGCACCAAAGCAAGATTTTCTTCGGTCATGAATCGGGAACGAGCTTGTTTGCTAAGCGTATCTGTCTTTCCTGCGATAACTTTGGAAAAAAGTCCCTTTGCCTGCGAAGCAAAACACATGACAGGGAATTTGTTTTGTTCGTACCAGAGCCTTTGTTCGTCAGTCATGCATACCATGGTGTCGTCACCCCAGGTTTCCGGAGTGCACCTAGCTAGGCTCCATTGAATTTCACTTATCGTGAACAGAGGTTTTCCCTTGGCTTTTGCCCAGGTGTTTGCCTCTTCAATTCTTTTGGTTGTCCAGTTTGAAGTTCCCAAATGCTTGACCAAGCCTTTTTCTACCAGGACACTGGCCATGTCAAGTATTTCCGGGGCTTTCAATTGTAAGTCATCTCTATGGAAATACCAAATATCCACATAGTCGGTTCCTAGTTGTTCCAGACTTTTTTCAAGATCTTCCAACATGCTATGTTCATTGAGTCGAGAGTGATGCAAATCTTCCTTGGGTGGGTGGCATCCCTTGGTAACGAGGGTAAGACTTTTTCGCAGGTTATTTGAACGCAGCCATTTTCCTATGACAAGTTCACTGGTAGAAGGGCCTCCTGGGACATCCTGCCCATAGACATGGGCCGAATCAAGAAGATTTCCCCCTGCCTGGACATAGGCATCGAGTTGGGCAAAGGAAATTTCTTCATTTATGGTTTCTCCATAATGATCGCAACCGAGAGCTATCTGGGAGAGGTTTTTGTCAAAGAAAGGTATGTATTTCATAGTTATATTTGAATTCCCAGGAATTTCTTTACAAGAATTCCGATAAAGAATGATATGGCAGTTACCGAGAGGCTGATGCCTGCCATTTCCAAGAATCGTTTGCCAAACGGTAAGTCTTTCGCAACAGATGTATAATAAGTGAACATCATGATGATGATTACGACGGTTATCATCATGACGGCCAGGGCCACTACATAACTGGAAAAAATCAAATATGGCATGACCATGAACGCCACGGTGAAGACATACGCGATACCCGTATACATGCTACTTTTCGCTGCATTTGCTTCACCGCGATTCTTGGCTGATAGATATTCGCTGGAAGCCATGGAAAGTGTTGCAGATATGCCTGTGATCAGTCCTGAAAGTGCAATGAGCCGGGTATTCTGCAAGGCAAAGGTAAGCCCTGCCAGCGTTCCTGAAAGTTCTACCAAGGCATCACTGAGACCCAAGACCATGGAACCTACATATTGCAACCGTTCTTCATCAAGCATAGCCAGCAACTCAGTTTCATGGTGTTTCTCGTCTTCGGCGATTTTCTTGGCTTCGGGAATCTGGGCAAAGAAAGTCGAATATTGTTTGGCTGCATTGCCTTCCCCGTTTTCCATTTTCTTGAGTACAAAGGTGAATCCCAAAATAATGCTGAGCAAACTTAACCAAGAGGCTTTTCTCCTATTGGGTTTTGCTTTTACTCCTGTAAGGTTTTCCCATATTTTTGCATGTTTCAATTCTTCTTGGGCAATTTTTTCCAAGACATCTTTGTTATGTTCATCTTTCAAATGTTTTGCAATCTTTGTATAAACCAGATGTTCCGTAAGTTCATTGGCTTGCATCTTCATCAAGAATTTCTTTGCTGAAGGACTCAAAGGGTTTTCATTCATGGCTGCTCCTACTTAGAAATGAGTATAGTTATCAACAGAGGTTTTGAAAATAGGTTTGCTTGACCGCATTGATTTCTGTTTGTAGAATCAATACAGAGTCTGGAGGCAGATATGGAAAGCGATTATGAGGATTTGATCAGAATTTTTACCAATACTACCGATGAAAAGGTGATGCAACAGCTTTTTGAGGAGATGTTTACTGCAGGGGAGCAAAAAGATTTTACACTTCGTTGGAATCTGCTGAAGGATCTCTATAGGGGCATTCCCCAAAGGGAGATTGCCGCAAATTACAAAATATCATTGTGCAAGATAACCCGTGGATCTAAAATACTTAAGCAAAAAGGGTCCTATTGCCGAAAACTATTGAGTGATAGGTATGATGATCATCTTCATATTTAATACTAAAAATATACTTGCATGATAGTGTTCAGGAATTGATATTCAGGCTGTTCTATTGCAAGGTCACCTATTGCAGTTACATAAACCATAGTAGGATGGTAGTATAGGTACATATAGTTACAGAAAACATGGATTGGTCCTAAGAGATTTATATAAAAGTTGAGAGAAAAGATGGCATCTATTACCTTTCTTGAGTTGAATTGCAAGAATTCATTGTTTGCTCCTGCCTCTGTGTTTGTCCCCTTTTTGCAAGATCTTGAAACCTCCGCTTATTCCCCGTTTTTCTCGATGATTCGACGGGCTTGGAAACATAATAATCTTGATTTCGTTGGTTTTTTCAAGGAAGATGAATATTTGAGTTCTGCACCATCCCGATTTCCTTCACAGCCTTCCGGTATTATTCATGAATCATATCTATCCCCTGCATTTCCAAAAGCCATTCCTGTGGTATTTGCCTCCAATGAACGATTTGCACCTTCTCTTGGGGTATGCCTGCAATCGATGCTGGAACATTGCTCGAATGATCGGTTCTATGATGTAGTCATCTTGGAATCAAATTTGTTGGAGGACTCAAAACAACGTCTGGCGAGGTTGGTGAAGGGAATGGCAAATGTTTCCCTGCGATTTTTCAATCCCACCGAGATAATATCCCAATATTCCCTTAAGAAAAATCCAACCGACCATATCAGCCTTGAAACTTATTATCGCTTTCTTATTCCTGACATCCTTCCTTCTTATGGTAAGGTTCTTTATTTGGATTGTGATACGGTCATAAATGATGATGTTGCTTTCTTGTTTGAAACTGATCTGCAGGGTAAAACCTTTGCCGCCGCCCTTGATGCAGAAATTGCCGGATTACGCCATGGAGGGGATTCCTTGTTGGTATCGTATATGCAATCTGTTTTAGGTATGGGAGCTGACGATCCCTATTTTCAGGTTGGGGTACTTGTTTTGGATTTGGAGAGGATGAAAAGGACCCATTCGGTAAAACAATGGTTGACCATTGCAAGTGAAAGAAAATACAGATTCAATGACCAAGATATCCTAAACAAGGAATGTAAGGGAAATATCCTTCAGCTCGATACAGTTTGGAATGTTGTTGTTGACTGCGGGGGGAGGAGACTTCCTCTTATTATGAAGGCCCCTGCCGAGATTTCCCAAGCCTATCTTCAGGCACGAGAGCATCCTGCGTTGATTCATTATGCGGGATTTTTGAAACCCTGGAATGATTCTTCTTCGGATTTTGCCTATGTTTTTTGGGATTATGCAAAGCGTTCGACTTTTTATGACAGGCTTTTGCTTTTGGAAAAGCAAGCACAAGAGGGCAAGGATCATAAATCATTGAGTGAATATCTCTTTCCGAGGGGAAGCAAACGAAGGCAATTCATGAAGAAGATATATCTTAGAATGATGCAATAGTTATCATTCAGCCACTTTCAGTACTTCTTGGAATGGATATTGTTTCCCCGGTTTGCTGTCCTTTTAGGTAGGTCTTGAAGATTTTTATTGTCATAATCTGTTGTAGTTCGTTGCAGAAAACAGGGTTGACAGCATGATTTGTTGTATCGATACTTCGGTAGATTGGTTTAACCCTAGAAAGGGGAGGATATGTTAAAAAGATTAAGACAATCCCTTGTCCTGAAAAAAATATTTATTGATAGTCTGGTAATACTTATTTCTTGGTTCTTGGCCTATTATTTACGGTTTTATATATTGCCTGGTGGCCGTAGGGATTCATTTTCGTTATTTCTTTATTTGGCAGCGTTGGTCTTGCTGATGTTTTTTTATTTTCTTAGCAAGAACCGACTATATGAGGTTACGCTAGATCATTCCTGGAGGAAAGAAACTTCACGGATTTTTACCAGTTCCTTCCAAGTTTTCTTGTTGCTTGTCGTCATTCTGTATTATTTCTTTCCAAGTAAAGTAAGTAGAATTACGATTGCCTTGTTTTTCTTTTTTGTTACTGTTTTCTTGATAATTGAGAGGACCATTATTTCGCAAGCCCTGCAAAGAGCATATAAAGAAGGGCATTTTGCACAGAAAATCTTGCTTGTAGGTTTTGGTCAAAAACTGGAGAGATACCAAGAAGCCCTAAAACAATATTGTTCTGGGGATCTATGCATTGTTGGTCAGTATGATGGGCAAGGGCATGCTTTACCAAATTGCAAGCAAATTGATGCTAGTTCCTTACAGGAAGCTGTCAAAAAGACTGCTCCTGATCGTGTTGTGATTGCGTATCCCGGAAAAGAGTATGATCATCAACAGGAATTGCTTGCCCAAGGTCTGGACTTGCTCAATCAAAAAGTATTCTTATTACCCTCTTTGCCTGAGTCATATATAGGAACAACGATTTCTGACTTTAAATGGATACCGATGCTAAATCTCAATGCGGCGGAAATGGGAATATTCCAACGATTTGAGAAGCGACTCTTTGATGTAATTTCTTGTTCGCTCGTGATTCTCTTGTTATCACCCTTATTTCTGTTTATTGCTTTGGTTATAAAAATTTCTTCTCCCGGTCCCGTAATCTATAAGCAGAAAAGGGTGACGAAGAATGAGAAGATCTTTACAATGTATAAATTCAGGAGTATGCGCACAGATATTGAGGAAGGTGCGATTCACTGGACTGAGCAGGATGATCCAAGGATAACAAGGATCGGGAAATTCCTGCGCAGAACAAGTATGGATGAGCTTCCGCAGCTTTTCAATGTAATCGGGGGATCTATGAGTCTTATCGGCCCTCGCCCGGAGCGTCCTGAACTGGTAGAGCGTTTTAATAAGGAAATCCCCGGATATAGGATGAGGCATCGAGCAAAAGCCGGAATTTCCGGGTGGGCTCAGGTCAACGGGTGGAGAGGAAACACTTCCCTGGAGAGACGTATTGAGTTTGATCTGTACTATATTCGTAACTGGAGCCCTTTATTTGATGTGAAAATTGTATTCTTTACTTTCTTCAGGGGTTTCGTAAATGAAAATGCCTATTGATATCTGGAGCTATATGTACAAGAAAAAAAAGTTTGTTGCATTTCTATTTATATTGGTTTGCTTTATTGCAAATTTGGTTGCAGAGCCTGAGTTGCAATCGATTTTGCCTCAATTGAGTGGCAATTCCATCCAATTATTACAGAACGGGGAAATGGTCAGCGGTAGTACTTTGAACAATGGAACGATTACCCAGTTTGCACCTAAAAATTCAAAGGCCTATGAGCAAGCCCAAGCGTCGCAGCAAAAGCAGAATGGTTTCTCCTTGGTTTCCATCCGTTATATTCCGTATCCTGATAACTTGAAGGATCTGACAGTTCCTCGACGGCAATTGGTTCTTTTCAATAAGATCAGGGCACTCTCTACCCAGATAGGAATTACCTATATATCGCATAGGGCAGGGGACAAGCCAAAAGTCTTGATTGAGAAATGTTGGTACCTGGCAGACGATACGAACCTTAACAATCATCTCCCCGACCCGGTTGTTACAAAATTACCCCTTACTGCGGAGAATTTTGTATATCAAAAGGATTCTACTTTTGGGGGTAACCGTTATGATTATCGCTATGCAAACAGCGAACGGGAAATCTTTGTTGAAATAAAGAATATAAGTGCCTTGAAGGTTTTTGGATTGTTCCCTGCCGTTTCGAAAGGCAAGCTTGTCATGAATCTGGCTACGTATCAATTGGATGAAGGAATTCTTGTCTTTAGTCTTACTACCATTGAGGATAAGGATCCTAAAATCTCTGTCCTGGGCTATACAGTTGATCTCTCTTCAGCTTTTAAACGTCGAATAACTGCATTACAGCAATGGTTTGAGAAACAACTCTATGCAGATGAAATTAAATAGAAAAGTAGGTTGTTAACATGTCTGGTATCTTGAAAAAATTGTCTCTTGTTCTTGTCCTCATGGTTCTTGCTGTTGTATCTCTTTCAGCAGCAATCTATTCTTCAGTTCCTGTAGGCCATAGAGTCTATAGACTCCTTGATGCAGCCGAGATTCGTGGATTGATAGATCATCAAATTGCAGTTCGTCCTTATAGCGCTGACAAGATCATCAAACTGCTTACCGCAATTCAGGCACAAGACAATAAAATTTCTTCTATAGAACGACAGGAACTTTCAGCCTTGCTTGCTGAATTTACTTTATCATATGGAAAAGAGGCCCATGGTCCTGAGGATCTTTTATCTACCGGGTTTATCAGGACGTATGATCAGCAGAACGATGTCGGGGCATCGTTGGGAGTTGAATTAAGTACGACCCAAACCTTTTTATTAGGTACCGATGAATATGATTCTCGTAATCAGGCCTTGTTTTTTCTCAAGGGCGATCTTGGAAATCATATTTCATTGAATATGAATTTTGGCCTTTTGGTCGACAAGATCAACAATAGAGTTTTTCTTCCCACTGAATTCACGATTCCCTGCGAAGGTTTTTATATGCAACTTCTCAATGGAGGAAGTCAGCTGGCGACTTTGCCTGCAACTGCATTTTATACGGGACTCTCGATGTTTCCTGAGCTTTCAGGTTCTTTTCTGGATGGCAAGGTTAGCTTGCGTTGGGGATCAATCAAGCGCGATTGGGGTCCTGGTCTGAATAACTTGCTTATTTCGGGCTCTGCTCGGACAATTGATGGAGTAGAGGCTGATGTAGAACTTACCAATTGGCTGCGATATTCGGTAATGACGGGTTCCCTGGGTATTTTCTCCTTGAATTCCATCGATGGAGTCCAATTCTATTCTGATTGGATGGGGGACAAGTCAAACTATCGGTTTGACAATAACCTCAGTGCCCATCGGGTTGAAGTCGATGTACTTCCCAACCTCACCCTTTCGATCTATGAATCGGTGGTCTGGAAAAAACGTTTTGAGTTGGGGTACCTGAATCCTTTGGCTATCTATATGTTCGAACAGAATAATTTGGGTGACCTGGACGATGTACTTGCCGGTGTTGACGTCAATTACACGCTTCCAGGCAAGGCACGGTTCTATTTTGCCGCGGCAACTTCTGAGATGCACGATATAGGAAGTCTGAAAACCATGCTTACTGCGCCAAGAAACATCCTGGCTTTCCAGGCCGGCATAGTCATTCCACTTAATATTGGTTCCTTCTCTTCCCTGACCTTCCAATGGACCTACCTTTCACCGTTCTTCTACTCCCATTACCCGACCCTGGAGAAGGTAGCAACGATTGATAGTTCTTCTACTGATACATCAATTACCACGGATCGTGATAATACTATTACTGTCAATAGTTCTGATACAGTGAACGTCGTGACGAAAAGGGATGTGAAAAATGGAAATGAAACTGGGGAAGATCTTACGTTTACGAATGAAAATGAAACCCAGTATACTTCTGATGGTAGAATCAAGATTGTAAAGGCTGGTACTTCCTATGCGATTTATGAAACCACAAAGGAATCTGCCTATGTGAACAAGGGGGAGAATATCGGGTATCCACTCAATCCAAACTCCCAGGAATTTCTCGTACAACTTGATGCGGTTTTTGGGGAAGGTTGGACTACGACTTCTTCCTTGAAGTATCAGGTGCGTAGCGGTCAGTATGGATATGATATTACCCAGTATATGTTCTATTCGAACTATGCGGATTATGAGGAAAAGAATTTTTGGGCAAACACTTTTGAACATTCTGTTACGTTGGAAATGGAGGTAGGAAAAAAACTTCCCGATATGCCAATAAAAATCACGGCAAGCTATCGTTTTACCACTACTTGGGATCGTGACATAATCTCCAGTGATCCTGATGGGAGGAATACGCTATTCTCCGACTGGAATAGCCCTACCTTTGACAATGCCTTGTCCGTAGGCGCCAAGATTTTTTTCTAACTATAAAGTGAGGTCTGTGCAATGAAAAATCAAATGCTTTGTTCGGTTATTGTTCCTGCCTACAACTGTGAACATACCCTTGTCCAGAGCATTGAATCTGTTCTTTGCCAGACCTATTCCAACTTGGAAGTCCTTATCGTAAATGATTGTTCCACCGATGGCACCTTACAAGTAATACAAACCTTGGCAGAGCAGGATGCTCGTATTCGCTGTATTGCGCTTGCTTCAAATGGTGGTGTCGCCAAGGCTCGTAACCGGGCATTTGCAGAGGCTAGGGGAACGTATTGTGCCTTTCTCGATAGTGATGATATCTGGGTACCAGAAAAACTGGAAACCCAAATTGCCCTTCTCCAAGATGGCAAGAGTGATTTTACCTATAGTTCATATTCTTTTATTGATGGAAAGGGGAAGGTTATTGGTCAAGCAAAAATGGTTCCTTCCTCTTGTTCTATTTCCGATATTCTCAAGGAAAACTTCATTTTATGCTCCACGGTGGTCATCAAGACAAAATTTTGCAAGACCTATGCCATGGATGGGGCCTACGCCCATGAGGATATGGTATATTGGCTGACTTTGTTGCAAGCAGGTTGCAAAGCAGTCGGATGCGAGACTGTTTTGGCCTTCTATAGGATCTACAATCAGAATCGTTCAGGAAACAAGGCAAAGGCAGCTAAGGATCGCTGGATTGTCTATCGTCGTTTTCTGAAACTAAATATGATAAGCTCCTTATGGTATTTCCTTTCGTACACTGCTTATGGTATTAGAAAATACAGTAAATTGAAAAAAATATAGTAATACTGTAGGTTTTCTGTAATTCTTTGGTGTCCTTGTTGTTTTCTCTATGCGGTCACTCTATGGAAAGTTTCCATGGAGGAGTTTTTATTCTTGCACGGAATGAAATTTTACTGAGTAGAGCAAGGCTTGTTGAATCACTCTTAATATTGATTTATCTTGCAAATGCTACTAAGCTAAAAAGCTATATATATAGCTTTTGGTTATTATAAGAGGAATATAGGAAGTATGGTATTTAAAAAAAGGAACCTGGTTTGCCTATTGCTGCTCCTTGTGGCAGTTACTCTTTGGGCAAGTGAACCGTTGGTTTCTTCTGATCAAGTTTCTGGCTATGAAATTTCTTCTTATCATTTTTCGATCAAGGGAAAAACCAAGGAATTTGCATTGCGAAATGCAATAATTCCAGATGGACCAGAACCAATATTTATAACTCTTGAGGATTTCAAGCAGGCCTTGGACGCCAAGAAACAGATTCTTGATAACAAGAGAATCTTCAGTAGTGTTTCTTTCTCGTACGAGCTTACGTCCTTTTCCAAGGGAATTGCCTACTATGATGTGTATTTTACCATTGTAGATTCCTTTACCCTGTTACCGATTCCCTATGCAAAATATGACAACGATGCCATAGGGCTTCGTGTAGGTATGAAAATATATGATAAGAATCTCTTTGGAACTTTTGCTGATTTATACATAGTTGGTCATATCTCGCAAGGAAATGGAGGTCTTGATGGCTGGGATAATCGGCAGGATTATTTAGAAATGTCGGTGGATTCCCTGCCTCTGGGATCATCCCAAGAAGGATGTTCTCCGGAAAAGTATTTCAGAAACCGGGAAGATACAGTTGAAATATGAGCAGAATTCGATTACACTCGATTTCGCATCATTCGATTATGCCAATAACATTGGTATTCAATACTCATATTATCTTGAAAATTTTGATAAAGACTGGACTGAGCCTTCGGTTGGCCGATCGGCAACCTATACCAATTTAGATCCGGGAGAATATACGTTTCGGGTTAAAAACAGTTTCTATCGATAGGCAGGAAAGTAATACCGGACCTGCGCTCACCATCGTAGTCCTTCCACCTTACTGGCAGACCTGGTGTTTTCGGGTTATCTTGTTTGCCGCAATTGCAGGCTTGTTTTATATGCTGATTGCTTTTTTGGTGAATAAAGAAAAGCTCAAGAACGATTTGGTGCTTGAACGCATGAAAGCCAAAGAATTGCATGAGCTTGATATGATGAAATTGAGGTTTTATACCAATATCTCTCATGAAATCAGGACTCCACTAACCTTGATTCTTGGTCCGCTCGAAAAAATGAAAAACAACATGCTTCCATCTTCTGAAATTAAAGGGCATGTTGAAGTAATGTACCGAAATGCGACTCAATTACATCAGTTAATCAATCAGTTACTCGATTTCAGAAAGTTGGAATCAGGCAATATAAAGCTCATTTTAACAAGCGGTGATCTGGTTTCGTATATTTCTGAAATTGTTAGTTCGTTTGACAAATTTGCTGAGGAGAAGGAGATTGAACTGAAATTTAATTCATTGAAAAAAAGGATTATAACGAATTTTGATACCGATAAGGTTGCCAAAATCATGAATAACCTGTTGTCGAATGCCTTTAAATTTACAGGAAAGGGTGGAAAAATATCAGTCAATCTTTCGCTGGTGTTTGACGATTTGGTTGAAAACGATCCGCTTGAAAACTCAGAAGAGAACCGGTTGATTGAAATCACGGTGAAAGATAATGGAATTGGAATTTCGGAGGTCGAATCTGGAGAAAATATTTACACGCTTTTTTCAGGTTGGAGAAGGTGCAACACAGACTGGAACTGGCATTGGCCTTGCTTTGACCAAGGAACTTGTCAAATTACACAACGGTAAATTATTTGTTACCAGCAAACCGGGTAAAGGATCGAAGTTCACCGTTCAGCTTCCTTACGAAGATCTTAATGTTTCTGAATCGGCGGAACTAGTCCATTCTTTTACTCAAAAAGAACAAGAATCGGTTGCGACTGCTTTGGACGAACATTTAAGTGATCAGATTGTATCCGGACAAAAATTATGCTTTTAGTCGACGACAATGCTGATGTTCGTTACTTCATTAAATCTCATTTCTCATCAGGTTACAATGTCCTGGAAGCCGGCAATGGCATTGAAGGTTGGGACATCGCGCTTAAAACCATTCCCGATATTATTATTAGTGATGTGATGATGCCTGATATGGACGGGTTTGAATTTTGCCGGAAGATCCGAAAAGATGAACGTACCTCTCATATTCGATATTGTTGCTTACTGCTTTGGGATCGCGGGAACATGAAATAGAAGGACTGAGCTATGGCGCCGATGATTACATTACCAAACCTTTCGACTTGGTCATTCTACAGACCAAGGTTGAAAATATCCTTTCGGTAAGGCAATCCCTAAAACAAAAGTACACCGGCGAAATGCTGCTACAGCCAAGGAATGTGATACTGAGTTCGCCCGACGAACGCTTCCTTCAAAAAGCGATTACAGTTGTTGAAGATAACATTGATGACCCAGATCTTGATATCGAGAAATTTGCTTCCGAAATTGGAGTAAGTCGTATGCAATTGTACCGCAAATTGAATGCATTGACAGAGATGACCGTCAAGGAATTTGTCCGCAGCATTCGCCTGAAACGGGCAGCTCAATTGCTGGTACAGAAAAAGCTAAATATTTCGGAAGTTGCTTATGCTGTTGGGTTCCGTGATTTGTCGCATTTCCGAAAATGTTTTTAAGCAAGAGTTTGGAATGAGTGCCA
>NZ_CAXXYB010000003.1:0-68782 GCF_963676625.2 uncultured Sphaerochaeta sp. | reverse complement strand
TATCAGTACAACAACTTCTCGATGCTGCACGCGAGATAACAGGAAAGGAAATTCCTACCCAATATGTCGCGCGGCGCCCCTGGCGACCCAGCAAAATTGGTGGCCTCCTCTGAAAAGGCCCATAAGGAACTTGGGTGGACTGCAAAGCATTCAGATCTGGAATCAATTATAAAATCCACCTGGCAAGTCTATCAGGCAAATAGCCCCAAGACAAAGAAAAACTCATAGAAATATCATTTCGACAGGGGAAGCTGTTAATCTGCTTCCCTTTTTCTTGTACCAGGATCCATTCCCTACGCTCAATTTTCAGAGCGAGAAAAAAGGCACCCCTCTTATGAGAAGTGCCTTTTCGTTTAGCTCGCCAGAGGGATTTGAACCCCCGACAAGATGGTTAACAGCCATCTGCTCTACCGACTGAGCTATAGGCGAATACGCTTTCAGAACGATAGTTAAAATACCCGATAGACCTGTTTATGTCAAGCAGTTTAATAAAATCATTATAAATCTTGAGCTTACTTCCCAGGCTATCCAGACAGGCCATCAAACAAACTGAAATTCTATCAAGATCATCAATATTCCTCAGTATCCAAAATACATTACCAACATCTTGATTATTGGACACCCAAACCTACGCCAAGGCCCTGGAAGAGATTTTCAGCTGTCCCTTGAATACTTTCATTTTCAAGAAAATATTGTCTCTACATGGTCCATTTTTAGCTCATATCCTCTTTGCAATGTCCTGACTCTTTTCCCTATATATTTCCGTCAAAAAAGGACGGCCCCAGAAGGGACCGTCCTGAAATTTGAACTAAGAGAAACTACTTTACAGGATAGTTCGCAGTCAAGTAACTCGCGAGCACATCGCTGAGCAATGAACCCTCTTTAATTACCTACCGAACATCGTGTATCCGTCGCCACCGGCTGCCATGAAGTCGTTTGTAGCTACTTTATAGGTAGCATTCTTATCAATGGCCTTTCCGTTGAGCAAGACTCTGAGGATACGCTTACCAGGAGCCGCATATCGGTTGTAGACAACCTTCAAATCGGCCCTCGGGCATACGCACCATTGGTCTCGGGCAACAAGCTGTATCCATGCTCAAGGGCAGCATAGACTTCAGATCCCTTGATCTCACAAACGGTGATGATGTTTGTGAAAGGAAGTACATTTACTACATCTCCAGCAGTTACATTGCCAGCAGCAATCGAAGTACGAATACCGCCACCATTGGTGATACTGAAGTCTGCTCCACTTTCCTTGGTCATTGCCATAGTAATGATCTTGGAGAGATTGGTCTGTTTGGTACGTACATCTGCACGTTCGCCATCCAGAGTCTCAGGAACGGTTGCAATAACTTTGTTCAGCTGGTCTCCCAACTTTGCAGTCATGTAACTTACATACTCATCAACCTGAGGATCATTTGGAATATCGGAATTCCATAGGTCTTTGCCAATGCGGAATCCTTAGGATCCAAGACATCCTTTGCAGGAATCAACATTGGATAGGTTGCAGTAACTTTTCCGTTCTTTACATGAATCTGTACAACACCAACGTTCTGCAGATAGGAACCAGTCTGTACGATAAGAGTATCACCAACTTTCTTTTCCCTGAGGAAGAGTCGTATGGCTGTGTCCATCAACAAACAGGTCAATACCCTTTACATCCTTGCAAATCATTTCACTGGTAATGCCTGAAGGACCATCGGGTCAAGGCCAATATGACCAAGAACGATGATGTAATCAACATACTTTTTAGCCATGTCGATTGCAGCCTGTGCATTATTGACAATTACAGGATCCATGAAGGAAAGACCTTCGACATTCTTCGGATTTGTCTTGGTAGCAGTATCGGGGTGGTGGTGAGACCTACGACAGCAACCTTGAATCCGTTGAAATCATACACCTGATAAGGCTGGAAAACCAAATTGCCATCTTTATCAAGGATATTGGCACTCAACACCTTGAGGTTGGAATTTGCTTCTGCATACTTGGCAGCTGCAATCAAACGGTCCTTACCATAGTTGAAATCATGGTTGCCTGGGGCAACAGCATCATATCCAAGCATATCCAAAAGCACGCCAACGGCTCGCCCTGGAACATGTTCGTAAGATTGGTACCATGGGTCACGTCAACCAGCATCCAACAAGAGGATGTTGTCGGTGAGTGCTCTGCCCATCTTCAACATGGTAGCAAGCTTGGAATAACCCATGCCGCCATCAGCAGGAACAATACGACCATGGACATCATTGGTATGAACTACAAACAGGTCCAAATTCCTTGGCACCATCTTCGTTCTTCTGAATTTCCTTGACACCATACGGATAGACAATCGGTTCCAATGCTTTTGTTACAGCAGGAGCTACAACAGGGGCTTTTGCTACAACAGGAGCTTTTGCTGGTGCTGGGGCAGGAGCTGGCTCAACAGCCTTTGCAGGTGCTGCGGCTTTCTTTACTGGAGAAGGTCCAATCAAAGAAACAATAGCTGGATCCTCGGGAATCGAGGAAAGTGAATAGCCATATGCCTGGGCAACTCCAGCAAAAGATTGCGCTATTGCAGAGTGGGCAGGATCAAGAACGTCCTTGGCAGGAAGAATCATCGGATAGGTAGCAGTAACAGCACCGTTTTCAACATGAAGTTGCACAGCACCAATACTCTGGAGGGATGATCGGCACGAACAATCAATGTACCATTGACAGTCTTTGCTTCAGCGCTTCCGTTACATCAACGAAAAGATTGATTCCCTTCAGGTTCTGACAAACAAATCGCTGCTCAGGGTACTCTTGCTTCCAAGATCACCGAGAACGACAATATAATCAACATACTTTTTAGCCATGTCAATTGCAGCTTGTGCATTCTGAAGAATCACATCACTCGTAAATGAAACACCCTGTATGTTCTTGGGAGCTACAAGACCTACGACAGCAACTTTAAAGCCGTTGAAATCATAAACCTGATAGGGTGTGCAACTAGATAACCATTGCATCAAGAGCATTGGCAGCAAGTGGAATAGCCTTTTTAGTACCGGCTATACCTGTAGCAAGCTGAATAGCCTGTGGGGTATATGCATCATAGCCAAGATCATCAATCACTTCTGCCGCTGTTTGAAAAACAGAGGCTGGCAACTCGCCAACACTTCCGGAATTCAAAAGCAACCAGTTGTTAGTAATACCCTTTGCAGCTTTAAGCATAGTAGAAAGTTTTGCGACACCCATACCACCATTTTCGGCATAAATATTACCGTTGATGTCGTTAGTATGGACAATGAAAAGATCAAACACCCTTTGAACCAGAGTTGTTCTTTTCAATCAATTTCACACCGTAGGGGTATTCAGCCATTTTCTCCGGAGCTACTGTCTTAGCAGGTTCGGCCTTCACAGGCTCCGCTACCTTCACAGGCTCCGCTACCTTAACAGGCTCTGCAACCTTTTCTACGGCTGCAGGAGTTACTGCTACAGGAGCGACGGGGCTCGGGAGCAGGCTCGACAACAGGGGCCGGTGGGATTGACTCAACCTTTGCGGTGCTCTGGCAACCTACAAGGGTAAAAGCCAACAAAGCAACCAGCATTGCTGTCATAATTGTTCTTGAAAGACGTTTCACGTGTTTCCTCCTCATGACGTTCTCATGTGTCGTTGTATACGTACTCAACAACACTATAACACACAGTATAAAAAGTGGATACAGCAAAAATGATGGATTTTTGCTATTTTAAGGTCCCAAAAGGCAAAAAAGTAAGCCTGCGATAGAATTATCACAGGCTTTACCTTACAATTTCTTGTAGCATTAACTTACATCAAGTCTTTTGGCTTGCGTGCGGTATTGCCGGATTTTTCACAATAGGCGACATGACGAAGCTTGCCGTTCTCGAAGACTGCTTTCATTTTGATGGCACCACCCCCAACGACTGGTTAGTACCTTTGCACCTTCACGACGAGCGTTCTTGGAAACATTCCCTGCCATATTAATATCCCTCCAATTAAATCAAAGTCATAAGCACTATACAGATTCTTTCTATCCAAAGTCAAATCCTTGGCTGGTTTTTTTTGCCAAGTTGTTGAACAAGTACCACTACCACCGTATTATCTATTCCATGAACAAGCCAATTTTGATCCTGCATAAGCTTCTAAAAAATATATTTCTAATCCCGGTTTACTTTACAAAGGGTTGCTCTCTCCATATTTCGGGAAAAGCTGCATATACTCACCCAGTTTGCTCTACCTATATGGTTGATGCTGTCCTGAAGCATGGCATATTGAAAGGCAGCATCATGGGGCTGGCCAGAATTTTTCGGTGCAGTCGCATGTTCATGGGGGGAAGCGATCCAGTCCAGATACTTGGTCCTGGGAAAAGATCAAACATGGCTATATCCTTTTCAAACGCCATTGATCAGCGAGAGAGTTCCTTTACAAACGGAATAAGGACAGACAGCGCATTTTCATTGTATCCCCCTTCAGGGATAATAAGATCGGCATACACTTTTGTAGGCTCAATAAAATTAAAATGACCAGGTCTGACTACTTCCAAGTACTGGCTGCAAACACTTTCGACTGTTCTCCCCTCGTTCTGCAATATCGCGCTTGAGCCTTCGGATAAAGCGAATATCATCCGGAGTATCTACATATAACTTCAAGTCCAGCAAATCACGGATTTTCTGTTCATAGAGCACCATAAGGCCTTCAATGATAACAAGGGGCTTGGGTTCAACATCTATCAATTGATCTTTCCGTCTATGGTGGACAAAATCATACTGGGGCATCTGTATTTGCTTTCCAAGCTTCAGGTCATAAAGATTCTGAAACAGTAAATCCATGTCAAAGGCATCTGGATGGTCAAAATTAAAAGCTGTTATGTTTTCGTTGGAAATAAAGGTAGCTGAACGATAATAATTATCCTGGGGCAATAAAGACAAAGTCGGAACAGACTTCCCCAATTTTCCTGACAATCGTTGATTTTCCGGAACCTGATCACCAGTAATTCCAATGATCTTTACTTCCTTGTCACAATTCACTCCTACAAACAGATATCTGCAAATCCTTGAAAAAGGTTCTTTGGGAAAATACCCTGAACAAACATTTGTGTATAGCCCCCCTTACAGTAAGAAAACTTTTTGGGGGAGCTATTCATGATCACCGATGAAAATTCGTTATTTTGCACCAAAGTAAATTACTGTCGTATGCTTATAGATTGCAGAAGGTTCAAGAACACATGACGGAAAATTGGAATGGTTAGGGCTATCAGGAAAAAACTGGGTCTCAAAACAAACACCACCATGCTTGGGATATCCAATTTTCTCTTTCCCTATATCATTTCCATTGAGAAAATTGCCCGTATACATTTGAACGGCTGGCATTGTAGTGCTTATTTTCATAGTTCGACCTGAAACAGGTTCATATACATCGGCAAATTCAAAAAGTTTCTGGGAATGTTTTGAGAGCACGAAACAGTGATCATATCCACCTATTTGCTGGATGTCTCTTCCCAATGTCTTGGACTTGGAAAAATCAAAGGAGTTCCTGCAACGGGAAGAATTCTCCAGTAGGAATCAAGGCGTCATCAACTTCAAGATATTGATCGCAGGACAGTTGCACTTCATGACCCAACACTGTCTGGATACCGGCACCACAAAGGTTGAAATAACTATGGTTCGTCATATTGACGATGGTTTTCTTTGTAGTTGTGGCTTCATACTCAATCATCAACTCACCATTCGAACGAAGCAAATAGGTTACCGCGACATTCAGCAAGCCAGGCATTCCTCCATCGCCATCAGGACTGGTCAAGCTCAGCACCACTCCAGGGGAACCTGACACTCGAAGGTTTCAACATGCCAATTCCGGCCTGCCATAATTGCTCTTTCCATTATGGAGGGCATTGGGACCATCGTTGGTCTCCATCTGGAAAGCTGTCCCGTCGATGTAATATTGTCCCTTGGCTATTCTATTTGCAAAGCGCCCGACAATCTGCCCAAAATGGGTCGTGGATTTCAGATTATCCAACGGATTGTCAAAGCCAAGCACAATATCTTGAATCTGGCCATTTCTGTCAGGAGTCCTCAATGTACGGAGGATACCACCAAGGACTGAGAATTTCCAGACTCACCGGACCATTGGACAGGGTAACCAAAAGTATTTCTTCTTTATCTGGGGTCATCCCAAAAGATTGTTTTTAAGCATGCACTGCTCCCTTCTTGAAAATTCAATTCAGAAGGAAGTATACACCCAATTTCAAGAAACCAACAATCGATTAATGCAACCAATCCTCAAGAAGAAGCGTCGTCACTCTTCAAGACAGCAAGGAAGGCAGCTTGTGGAATTTCAACATTGCCTACCATTTTCATGCGCTTCTTTCCTTCTTTCTGTTTCTCCAATAGTTTTTCGCTTTCTTCCGATATCACCACCGTAGCATTTGCAGTAACATCTTTACGATAGGCATTGATAGTCTCTCTACTTACGATAGAACCACCTATCGCGGCTTGAATGGCAATCTTGAATTGCTGTCTGGGAATTTCTCCCTTCAAGCGATCACATACCTGCCGACCCCTTCTCTGGCTATTTCCACGAAAAACCAATTGGCTCAAAGCATCAACGGGTTCTCCATTAACCAAAATATCCAGTCTCACCAGATCTGTCTTCTTGTAACCATTCACCTCATAGTCAAAAGATGCATACCCGCGGGAAATGGATTTGAGCCTATCATAGAAATCAAAAAGAACTTCGGCAAGAGGCATGTCATAGACCAGTTCCACCCTCTTTTCATCCAGGTAGTTCATCGCTGTCTGGACTCCCCGTTTTTCCATGCACAAAGTAATAATGGGACCGACATATAGAGTCGGCGTTATCACATTTGCGCTGATATAAGGTTCTTCAACAAATTCAACCTTCATCGGTTCAGGGTATTCCAAGGGATTATCAATATGCAAGATATCTCCATTCCTCATTTGGACTATGTAAGAAACGGAAGGACTGGTAAACACAATGGAAAGATCAAACTCCCGTTCGATTCGTTCCTGGATTACTTCCAAGTGAAGCATGCCTAGAAAACCACACCTGAAACCAAAACCAAGTGCAGCAGAAGAATCCTTCTCGTAAACCAAGGAAGCATCATTGAGCTTCAAACGCTCCATGGCATCACTTAATTCATCATAGTCATTGGTATCCACTGGGTAAATTGAACTGAACACCACAGGTTTCACGTCTTTGAACCCAGGCAAAGCCTTCTTCGCAGGGTTTATAACGCTGGTAAGAGTGTCACCGACACGGATATCGCTGATAGTTTTTACCCCTGCAATGCAATACCCTACATCACCACAATGCAATTCACCTGTTTTTATCAAGTCAAGCTGGAAAATCCCCACTTCCTCAAGTTTATAGCTGGCATCACTGTGCATAAATGTTTATTTCATCGCCAACCTTCATCATTCCTGCAACCACCCTGCAATGGACGACAACACCTCGATAAGGATCATAGTGGGAATCAAAGATCAAGGGCCTGCAAAGGTTCTTGGTCATTTCCTTTGGGAGGTTCAATGTATTTGACAATTGCCTCAAAGAGGGCATCCACACCAAAACCAGTCTTGGCACTTACCTGAATGGTCATATCAGTATCCAATCCAAGATCATGATCGATCTGGTGAAGACAGGCAGGAATGTCAGCAGAAGCCAGATCTATCTTATTTATGACAGGGATGATGGTAAGGTTATGCTCAACTGCCATATAGAGATTTGCAATTGTCTGGGCTTCAACACCTTGGGAGGCATCGATAAGCAACAACGCCCCCCTCACAGGAACTTATTGCCCGGGAAACCTCATATGAAAAATCTACATGTCCCGGGGTATCTACAAGATTCAATTCGTAGGTTTTGCCATTGTTGGCCGTATAAGGAATGGTTACCGCCTGGCTCTTGATTGTAATACCACGTTCACGTTCAATATCCATGTTATCAAGGATTTGTGCCTGTGCAGGCCCTCTGGTAACACCAATCTTGGCTTTCTCGATAAACCGATCTGCAAGCGTCGATTTACCATGGTCAATATGAGCAATGATGCAAAAATTTCTTGTTAGTGAAGAATCCCTCGACATATTTATCCTTATACCGTCGTTCCGGTATCGTTCTGTTCAGACCTTTCAGCATCACTTTGTTCAGACCTTTCAGCATCACTTTGTTCAGGCTTTTCAGCATCACTTTGTTCAGGCTTTTCGGCATCGCCTTGCTCAGGCTTTTCCGCATCACCCTGTTCAGAGCTTTTGTGTAGAGCTTTTTTCACTCCCCAATGGAGCAAAACCCAGTAATTCACGGAACTTGTTTATCATCCAAAGTCTCTTTTTCAACCAAAATCTTGGTCAACAATTCCAACTGGTCACGATGTTTCGAAAGTATCGAACGAGTTTCATCCATGGCATCAGAGAGAATTTTCTGTACCTCGACATCGATTCTTCGGGCTGTCTCTTCACTATAGTTCTTATGCTGGGCAATTTCCCTTCCCAGGAACAAAGGTTCATCCTCATTGGCCAGACTTATGAAACCAAGAGCACTCATCCCCCATTCGGTAACCATACGCACAGCTATATCAGTTGCCTGCTTGATATCATTACTCGTACCTGTAGTAGTTTCTCCATAAATCAGTTCCTCGGCAACATAGCCACCCATGCATACCTTGATCCAATCCGTAAGCATCGAATGATTCTTTGTGTAGGGATCCCTTTCAGGAAGGCTGACCGTCAGGCCCAGGGCACGACCATGAGGTATGATGGTAACCTTGTGCAGGGGATCCAGATTCTTCAGATAATAATGCAACAGTGTATGCCCAGCTTCATGATAGGCGGTAGCAGTCTTTTCCTCATCTGTCATGGCCTTGCTCTTTCTGGCAACACCAAGAAGAATCTTGTCAGTAGCCTCTTCCAAGTCTTCCATACTGACCGTAGTCTTATTTTTTTCTGGCAGCAAAACAAGGCAGCCTCATTTATAAGATTAGCCAAATCCGCACCACTTGTACCTGCAGAACCACGGGCCAGACGTTTTAGATCAACATCATCTTCCAAGGTAATTTTTCTGCTATGTATCTTCAGTATTGCTTCACGTTCCTTGATATCGGGAAGATCGACAACAACTTGTCTATCAAAACGTCCGGGACGAAGCAAAGCGGGGTCAAGGACATCTGGTCTATTGGTGGCAGCTATGACAATGACTCCTGCAGAGGTCTCAAATCCATCCATCTCAACAAGAATCTGGTTCAAAGTCTGCTCACGTTCATCATTTCCACCGCCAAGCCCACCACCACGGGTACGGCCAACGGCATCCAACTCATCGATGAAAAGAATACAGGGAGAATGCTTGCGAGCCTGCTCAAATAAATCACGGACCCTAGCAGCACCCATACCTACAAACATCTCGACAAAGTCAGACCCACTGGTATGAAAGAAAGATACACCGCTTTCTCCTGCAACAGCTTTCGCCAACAAGGTTTTTCCTGTTCCTGGAGGACCTATAAGCATGACACCCTTGGGAATCTTGGCACCGACTCTGGTAAAATGATCAGGATGCTTAAGAAAGGCAACAACCTCTTCCAATTCATATTTAGCCTCGATCTGACCTGCAACATCCTTGAAGGTGACCTTGGTATCTGTTTCCATATATTCCTTGGCCTTACTTTTACCCAAGGAAGACATCATTTTCCCATTCATTCCACTGGTTTGGCGATACAACATCACGGTAAAACCAATAAAAATCAACCAAGGAAGCAATTGAATAAGAATTTGGAGAAAAGAGACTTCCTGTGCGGAACCGGTAACGGAAACAGAATGCTCCTTGAGAGCTTTTAAAAGACCATCATCAAAATAAGGAATCCTAGTTTGTGCGGTGACTCCGCTATCCAAGGAGAAATGTATCTGGGTTTGATCCTTGATCTCTACCTTGCTTACCTTGTTGGAATCGACATAGGACAGGAAGGTGCTATAGGGCACTACCTGATCCTTGGTATTGGCACTACTGTCAAAAAACATATAGGTGAACATAATCGCCAAGGTAATGAACACTATCAAGGCAAAACGGTTTTTCGGATTATTCTTCGGCATGAACGAAGGCTTTTTCCCATCACCCGATCCACCCTGCCAGTATTGCTTACCGTCTTGGTTTTCTGGTTGATTGTCTGTATCAGGTTCTTGTTTATCATCTCTAAATTTCACGGCATTCGTTCCTTTTTTTAACACTATATATATTTGTCGAATCAGGGGCAAGGGGACTTTTATATCTTTCACAAAGCCTATCCCGTCCCCCATAAACTTTACCAAAAACAACTACAATCCCTGAGGCATCTTCAAGAACAGGAATACAATTCTGGAGAGAAGAAGGTATTTTCCACTCGGAAAACAGCTTCGTAAGCAGAACAGTTTTTCCTTGCAAGGATATGCAATCACCCTCTTGGGGAGAACGCACAATAACATTCTCAAGCTTGTCGTTTGCAATTCGGATCAAGGTTGGGTCTGCATCCTTGTCATACGGTTCCACTGAAAGGACAAGACCATCAGGAAGTTCTACAATACAACTCTTTGCTTTGTTTTTCAACTCAAGACAGTATTGAAACGTTTTTGTTTCCTTCTGCCAGGAAAAAACCCCATCGGATAGATACGCACACGTACCAAAAGCAAAAATCTTCCAGGAAGCCTCCTGTTCACTTGCTTCCAATGCCTTACGTATCCTCTGGATCAAGGAATAACTGACTCGCAAGGAACCCTTGCCTGAAATGTGATCAAACATCTTATATAGAAGAGAATCACGGACAACAGGCTCCAAGGAAAGGAAAGAATCAAGGGGAATACATGCATCTTTTGCAAATTCCACCTTTTTCACGGCTTCACAGACCAAGCCATCAATAAATAAGGAAACTTCTTTCGTCCTTTGGTTCAAACGCCCCAACGCCTTGTAGGCCTGAGGAAACAGCGAAAGGATGGCAGGTGAAACTGTATGCCGCAGGGAATTACGAAAATAGGCATCAGATTGGTTCGTTGAATCCTCGGACCAGAGGAGGCCAAGCCCTTTCAGATATTGTTGAAGTTGCTCATGGCTTAACTCAAGAACGGGGCGTACAAGGGAAATTCCAGAAAACAAATCTTCCCTTCTAGGGTCGATCCCCCCAAGGGCCGAGACAGGACTTCCTTGAAAAACCCTAGTCAAGATTGTTTCCAATTGGTCATCACAGGTATGGGCAGTGGCAAGATAACAGGCACCCTTCTCATGGCAAATATCAGTCAAGGCCGAATAACGGAGAGCTCTGGCAGCTTCTTCCGTACCAGAAGAACGAAGAAAGCCTGCTTGCTTCACCGAACCGTACCCCAAGTCCACCACTACCAGAGGGACCCCAAGTTTCTTGCAGTTCGTTTCATTCAGGGCTATCTCGACAGCTAATTCACTGTCACTGCGCAATCGATGGTTCACATACACGGCCAATAACGAATGCTTATCCCGTACAAAAGAAAGTGCGGCAAGCAAGGCAAGCGAATCACTGCCGCCAGAAAAGGCCACCACCATAAGATCTGCAGGGGAAATAGCTTGTTCCTGCAGGAAAAGCCGGATTTTATTGGAGATGGTTTCGTCGATTATAGGCAAAAGATACCTCCTCAAGACTTTTCCCTTCAATCAAATCAATCAGAGCATGTGAAGCAAGGGAAACCCCTTTGTTCAAAAGAGGGTCAGAATCCCGGGACAATACGTGATCCACCACGGAAATACCGGGACAGGGTCTTCCGATACCCACATATATACGTATAAAATCACTACCCTGGAATTCAGAGATTATGCTTTTCAGTCCATTGTGACCAGCCGAGGACCCTCCCCTGCGTATTCGAATCGTTCCAGCAGGCAAATCCATCTGATCACAGACTACTATCATATCCAAGGGTAAAACTCCTGGAAAGTCGGTAGCAATTTTTCCACTATCATTCATGTAAGTCAACGGTTCGACCAAGGTATAACGGACACCCCCAACATCAAGGCTAGCCTGACGGTATAAATGAAAACAGCGTTTCCTCAGGCTGACCTGAAAAAACGCTGCACATTGAGACACAACATCAAAACCGACATTGTGTCTGGTGTGTTCATACTTGGCCCCGGGATTACCTAGGCCAAGGACGAGCTTCATTTCTTTGCCTTGGGTTCCGGGGCAGGAGCTACAACCGCTTCTGGAGCAACGACCGCTTCAGTCACAACAGTAGCTACAGCCTCTTCCTTGATAGACTTGACAGAAGCAACAGTCATGGAAACGTCTTCGAGTACCTTCACTCCCTGAGGAAGTGCAATGTCTTTCAAATGCAGGACCTGATTCAACTTCAAGGCCGAAACATTTGCAGTAATGGTCTGGGGCAAATCCTTGGGCATACATTCAATTTCAATTTCATAGACAACCTGGTCAAGGACACCACCTTCACGAGCACCAACTGGATTCCCTTCCAAAGTAAGGGTAACCATGGTACGAAGCAGATGACCACGGGTAACTTCATAGAAATCAACATGCTTGATTTCACCGCGCATCAGGTTTTCCTGGTAATCTTTCATCAAACATTCATATTTCTTGGCCCCAACAGTGATTTCCAAAAGTGCGGTTTCCGAGAAATGACGCATCTTCATGGAAAATTCCTTGGCATTCAAGACAATATGTACAGGAACTTTCTTTCCATAGATAACGGCAGGGATAAAACCCTGACGAAGAAGACGGCGTGAACCGGCAGAACCAAAATCAGTCGAACGCTCACTAGCGGTAAGCTTTTTGTTATCAACCATACAATACTCCTTGCACTCTCATTGGAACTACCAAACTTTGGTATCCAATTACCATAATTTAGGGATATCGCAGGATACCCACCGGTAGACCATACTAACGTATCAACACACTGTGTTGCAAGTGTATACTATAAAAAAGGCAACCTATTTAAATATAGGTTGCCTCAAACTGGGAAGGAGGGATTCGAACCCCCGCATGCCGGCACCAAAAACCAGAGCCTTAACCGCTTGGCTACTTCCCAACGAACGATTCGACAGTATACGATAATTCAGCCTTTGTCTAGCGGTTATCGCTCTTCATTTGAAAGAACCACAGTATCTTCCTCATTAGCATAGGCATCCATAACCACTTTTTGCAGGTGATCACGGAAATCGCTACTGATAGGATGAGCAACATCCTTGAATTCACCATTGGCTAATTGACGGCTAGGCATAGCAATAAAATCGCCATCCTTTCCCTCGATAATCTTGATATTATGAACAACAAACTGATTGTCAAAAGTAACAGTTACATAGGCCTTTAGTTTTCCAACTTGATTAACTTTTCGAACACGTACTTCTGAGATGTCCACTTCAACCTCCAAAATGCAAGCAATCCCCATTCAGAGGAAAGCTTAATGCATCAATGCCGTAAGCCACATACGAACAGCAGAACCATAGCAACGATCAATTTTCTCTTTCAGGTTCAGGACCATATCCTTGTTTTCACTGACGAAAAACCAACATGCGCCACTTCCCGTCAAATCACCAAACCCTTCAAAGTCTACCGAAAGAGAATTCAATTCATCATAAAATTCAGTATATCGCGTTACGGACAAGAAATCATTATAAAATATCAATTTCCAATTCTGGCACTTTTCCGGCAAAGCCGAAAGCACCCTGGACAATGATTGACCATCAGGTACATACGTTGCATCCCTTCCCTCGTCGATTGCCCTATACGCTTCAGCTGTAGAGATGGCAAACTGGGTAGGCATCACAAGCAATACACTCTTTGAAGGGATATCCAAAGGTTCGATTAATTCCCCTTTACCCCTCACCAAGGCTGAATCACAGCCAGAAAGAAAAAACGAAACATCACTGCCAACACTTCTTCCAATGGCAAACAGTGTCTTGGAATCCAAGGCCTTAGGTCCCGCCAGCTCTTGTAAAACCATCAAAATAGTTGCGGCATCACTAGACCCGCCACCGAGTCCCGCCTTGACCGGTATAAATTTCTGGCAATCAACCACGAGAGACAACGGGACTCCACTCTGTTCAAACCAAAGCATTGCTGCCTTCGAGATACTATCTGATCCAGCCTTGCAATATTGTTCAAGCCCCCTGACTTCAATGGAAAAAGTAGGGCTCGCTTCCCAAGTCACCTTAAGCAAATCCCAGAATTCGATTTTCGTAAAAATCGATTCCAAGGCATGATACCCTGTAGCATCAGGCAACCCTACGGCAAGGTGTAAATTAATCTTTGCATAGGCCTTACGAAAAAGTTCTCTCTCCATTAGTTTATGGTAACAAACCACTGCAATATTGTCCAGTAAGATAACTGGTAAATATAGTCTATCAGTAGTATTTCATTAAGTATACTACACCCAGAGTTGATATAATGCCAAAAAACTCTACCACAAACCAATGTCAATTAATCTTGATTCTGTTTTTTCAGCCCATCCTTTATTTGCCATTGGGTTTCCAGGACTAGGATGGAGGATGGAATTGATGGAAAACCCTCTCTTTTGGGATTCAGCAATCTTTTCCAATTTTGCCTTGGCATAGTTTCCGATCCCTATCAAATAGGTAGGTTCCAAGATTGCCACCAGATCAAATAAATAACTATCGCAAATGGTTTCCAAGGCAAATCGTTCAATTTTTGGTAACTTATCAGGAGTTATGTTCTTTCCCGTAGGTCCCCTATCCATGAATACCAAGGGGCAATAATTCAATACGGCAATCTGGGAAAAACAACGCTCGGCACTCCCGTAATGATCGGAAAACAGGGACCACAAGCGCTTTCCACTAATCTCGCTTCGTTGAATGTCCATTCCCAGTATCGGTCGCTTGGGATGCTCAAAGGAAGGTTTTCCAACATTCCCTTCAATTTTCAGAAATGAACGAACCGCATTTATCTCTCCAAAAGGGATACCTGTCTGAGCCATTCCAAAAGGACCTGGATTCATTCCCAGAAATATTGCCTCAACCGGATGGCCCTGATAACGAAGGATATACTGCTCATGCAATTCCCAGGCATAATCCAGTGGATCATACACTATATAATCCTGGGAAAAACGCAAAGATTCCACTTGTGATCGTAATAACAGTGTACGGTTCCGTACCTTTTCTGCAAAATCCAACACATTCTCCTCCACTAGTCAGACAACCCAATATTAATTTATCATAGAAACACCATGACACAAAACGACCTTCCCCTCAAGGGAATTATTTTCGACAAGGACGGAACCCTCTTTGATTATGCCCAAGTCTGGGGAGAAGTACTCGTCGAATCAATTAGCGAGGCTTTCATCACTCTTGGCAAACCAGAAAAGGAATCAGCAAAAATTGCCATGCTACGCATGCTTGGAATAGACCATGAGGGAAAAGTCATTCCAAAAGGTCTTGTATTCACCCATAAAAAAGTAACAATAATTCTTAGATTCATACTTTTTTGTCTCAGATATAGAATAAATGCCCTTAAAGCCTTCAAGGCCTACCAAGACAATGTACGAAACAGTGAACCTCTTATCAAGGAAAAACTCAATACCATGGATTTTTCCATTCAACAAGAGTTATTCAGGTTGCTTAAGCAAAAAGAGTATCATATTGGGATCATCACGAGCGACACGACTTCCTCAACCCACCTGTTTCTCTCCATGATGGGACTCAAGGATCAAATTGACTTCATAAGTGCAAGAGACAGCGGATATAAAAGAAAACCAAATGCAGACTCTTTTCAGGTTTTTTGCTCCTTGTTCGGCTTGGACAACAGACAGGTTGCGGTGGTCGGCGATACAGGAACTGACATGAAGTTCGCAAAGAACTGCAAAGCTGGTTATCGCATCGCCCTGTTAAGCGGAAGCAATAATAAAAAATTACTCGAAAAGAAAAGTGATGTGCTCTATGATGACATTTCAGGACTTTTAACTGATAAAAGGTTATTCTTATCAGTATAGTATATATGTACTATATAACTAATCTTCATCTTTAAAACAAATTATAATTTCATTGACAATTTATGCCCTTTCTGTAAAAATCAAATGCGTTTACAGCGTTCAGCGTGAATAGTAGTTTTCTATCATGCTGATTCAAGGAGAATTTGAAGATGGAACACTCATGGGATGCACTTGAGAAATTCAGGGGTTCTTTTTTTAATGGACAATGGCCAACTATATTGGAAATGTTCATGATTAGCTTGAAGCAATTCCCCCAAAGGAACTGTTTTACTGTTTTTACTCCTGAACGGCAAACGCTTACCTACCAAGAGGTGTATGACCATTTTTCAAGGATCGGTTCCTATCTCATACAAGAGGGAGTCCGTAAAGGTGACAAGGTAGTCATCAATGGGAAAAATTCACCCCAATGGGCCATTGCCTATCT
This sequence comes from uncultured Sphaerochaeta sp., assembly GCF_963676625.2. Lineage (GTDB taxonomy): Bacteria > Spirochaetota > Spirochaetia > Sphaerochaetales > Sphaerochaetaceae > Sphaerochaeta. The sequence continues at coordinate 52,431 of NZ_CAXXYB010000003.1, read as the reverse complement.
TGCTGCCATTTATACAGGTGCAATAGTGGTCCCCTTGGACAACCAGATGCATAATGATAGGGTTTCTACCCTCAGTACTTTCTGCGAAGCTTCGTTTTTCTTTGGGGATAGCTCAGTCATCGATGTTTTGCCTGCAGATACTCCTTGGATAACGAATCTCAAGGGAATGGCCACTCTTCTAGGCACAAGTACCCGTTGCCCCTCCATCCATGATGTCAAGGCGACAAAAGAGCAACCACCGGTTTCTTGCTCCTGTGAAGACGATGCGGCAATCCTCTTTACAAGTGGAACGACAGGAAACGAAAAAGGTGCAATACTTACCCATACCAATATCATCAGTGATGTGTATCAGGCTTGTGACAATATTTTCCTTCATTTGACGGAAGAGGACGTATTATACGCCCTTTTACCTCTCCATCATTCCTATTGCTGCACGGCTGTACTCCTCGAAAGCATACGACATGGTGCAGAGTGCGTATTTGGCCATGAAATTGCAGTATCAAAAATGGTTGTTGATCTTACGAGAGGCAAGGTTACCATCTTCATGGGCATCCCCCTTCTTTACAACAAAGTTCTTGCGGGGATGATGAAACAAGTAAAGAAAAAGGGTCCTCTCATAAATGGACTTGTTCATTCGATGATGTTCCTGAACGGAATCCTGAAAAAATACTTTCATCTGAATCCATTCAGAAAAATATTCAACAAACTGCTCCTCAGCAAAATTGGCCTGGATCACAACCGTATCCTCATTTGTGGAGCAGGCCCACTTTCCCCGAAAGTATTCAAGCAATACCAGCAGTTGGGATTGGATTTCATACAAGGGTACGGATTGACCGAAACAAGTCCTATACTCACCCTCAACCCCATCAGTCATTTTAAAATTGATTCCGTTGGCATGTGTTTCCCCCTTGTTGACATGAAGATAGCAAGCCCTAATGAAAAGGGAGTCGGGGAAATTCTGGTCAAGGGTCCCAATGTCACAAGAGGATATTACAAGGACAAGGAACATACAAAAGAGCTCTTCACCGAAGATGGGTACCTCAAGACTGGTGATATTGGGCGTCTCGACAAGGAAAAGTACCTGTATCTTATGGGAAGAGCAAAAAACCTCATTGTCACTGAGGGAGGAAAAAACGTATATCCTGAGGAGATCGAAGATTTATTCCAGTTGTATACCCAAGTCGAACAGATTTTGATTCGTGGCTATCAAGAAAAGAGAAACATTCCGGCAGAATGCATCGAAGCAGTCATCTATCCCAATGCAGAATATTTTACAAACAAGGAAGAAGACATACAAAGGAACCTTGAGGATGTAATCAAGGAAGTCAACCAGAAACTTTCCGGTTATAAAAAGATTACAAAATTGACAATCTTGAAAAAGCCGATGGCCATGACCAGCACCCAAAAGATACAAAGGGGAAAAGTCAAGTCCTGAAAATTGTGCATAGACTTTCGGGGGGGTACAATGATAGTATATGACCCATGAAAACCGTTATTTTAAATGCATTGATCGTCCCGATGACCTCCCCTGGTCTCTATTTCAAGGGCGATATAGGAATTGAAGGAAAGAAAATCGTTTTTGTGGGAAAGATTCCCCATACTTTTATCGCAGATACCACCATTGATGGCTCATCGTTCATCGCCATGCCTGCCTTGGTCAATGCCCATACTCACCTGAGCATGGGCCTTATGCGAAATTATAAGGATTTTGCGCCAAATCTTCAGGCTTGGCTCAATGAGATTTTCCCCATTGAATCCAAACTCAACGATTCTGACATACTTGCAGCTTCACGTCTGGGAGTCATTGAATCGATTGAAAGTGGAATAACCACCTTCAATGATATGTATTTTTCAAACTGGGCAACAGCTCAGGCCGTAAATGAAGGCAAAATACGTGCTTGCCTGGGTTTGACCCTATTTGGGGATCTTCAGGATTCAAAAACCAGAATGAAGGAGAATCCGGGAAAAGTCAAAAACCAGGTCGAGGCTTCCCAGGGAAGAATTCAACTTACAGTTGCACCCCATGCAATCTATACCTGCTCCGCAGACACATACAAATACGCACATGACTGGGCAAAAGACAATCAAATGCTCTTGCATACCCATTTAGCTGAAACCAAGATAGAATTCGACCAAAGCTTGGCGAATTTTGGAAAGACCCCTGTACAATACCTGCATTCACTGGGAGTTCTTTCCGATATCAAGAGTCTGCTTGCCCATTGCGTATATCTTACCGATGATGATATCACGATCCTTTCTGAATTTGATACTTCCATTGCCCATAACCCCTCGAGCAATTGCAAGCTTGCAAGTGGAATTGCTCCTATCGGCACCTATAGGAAACGCGGTATCAATGTCAGCTTGGGAACCGATGGTTCAAGTAGCAACAACAACCAGAATATGTTCGAGGAAATGCATATCGCGTCACTGCTAAGTACGGTTTCCAGTGGAGATTTTACCAATATGAGTCCCTATCAGGTGTTGGAAATGGCTACCAGCCATGGAGCCAAGGCCTTGGGGCTGGAGACAAAAATTGGAACCTTGGAAGTAGACAAAGAAGCAGATATTTTACTTATTGATACAAACAAAAGCCATCTTACCCCGCTCAATGACCCTTTTAGTGCCCTAGTGTTTTCTTGCCAGGCTGCAGATATAGATTCCGTATTCTGCCAAGGAAATCTTATCATGAAAAACAGAAAGGTACTTGGCTTCGATTTTGATGAAACGATTACACAAACGAAGGCCTGCTGGGCTGATATTCTTTCACGCTAGAGGAGCGAAAAAATGGACGAAACCTTCATTACTTTGGAATATAAAAATGACAAACTCTTGTTGATTGATCAACGAGTTCTGCCTACCACCTTTGCAATCTTCACCTGCAATACATACAAGGATGTCGAATTCGCAATTCGGGATATGGTAGTAAGAGGTGCTCCTGCCATCGGGGCTACGGCAGCCTACGGAGTGTATATGGCGGCCAGAGAGTTTGCCGAGATGGTTGATTTCGAGAATAAATTCAAGGCAGCTTGTGCATTCCTCGCCCTTGCGCGCCCTACCGCAGTAAATTTGAAATGGGCAATCGATCGCATGATCCATACCTATGAAAAAGCAAAAGACCTCCCTAGGGAACAATTGCTTGCACTTCTTAAAAAAGATGCCGACGACATTAGAAGCGAAGATATTGCAACAAACAAGGAAATGGGAAGAATCGGTAACGCTGTCGTCCCTCCCAATGCCACCATATTGACACATTGCAACACAGGAGCACTGGCAACTGCGGGCTGGGGAACTGCCCTGGGTGTAATTAAGACTGCTTTTTATGACAACAAGAACATCTTCGTCTATGCTGATGAGACAAGACCACGGTTCCAAGGGTCTCGTCTTACCGCTTGGGAGTTGATGCAAGCCAAGATACCTTCGAAGCTTATTCCAGATAGTGCTGCTGCAACGTTGATCAGGGATGGCAAGATAGATCTTGTCATTCTTGGAGGAGACCGGGTAGCCGCAAACGGGGATGTAGCGAACAAATTGGGAACCTTTGCTCTTTCTGTCATTTGCAAGGAATATGGAGTCCCCTTCTATAGCGTAGTACCGGTCTCTACCATCGATTTCTCAATAGCAAGCGGGCAAGAAATCCCTATTGAAGAACGTTCAAAGGAAGAAGTAACCCATCCGGGAGGAGTACAGGTTGCCCCCGATGGCATGGATGTCTACAACCCTTGCTTCGATGTTACACCACACCAAAACATCACCGGTATCATAACGGAAAGAGGTATTATAAGACCTCCCTACAAAGTGAATATCGAACGACTGAGAAAAGGCGAATCCTTACTATAGAAAAGTACGATGGCTGGTTTTCCAGCCATCTTTTTTTGACCTTTTTTTACTATTTTTGATATTGACATCATTTTAGGATATTCTCAAACACTTGCCTTCTATTTGCGCATCACCGCAAAATTCTTAATTTTTCTTTTATATTTAGCAATCCATCAATATTATCAACCCATTTTTATGTTTTACATAAATACTGTACCTAAAGTATGAAAAACATTATCATTCCTTCATAATTTTGTATAATCATACATTTTTATAGAAAAAAGAAGGAAAGAGGAGTTTTTTATGCATGAGGTAACCAAAAAGGTTTTGGATCATGTCACCCAAGTCGATCCTGGTCAGATTGAATTCATTCAGGCAGTCACATCATTCATGAATTCAATCGATAAATTGATCGATGATGTACCACAGATTGTATATCATAAGATCCTGGACAGAATTGTTGAACCTGAACGGGTTGTAATGTTCAGGGTTCCCTGGTTTGATGACCACGGTCAAATGCAACTTAACCGTGGTTTTCGAGTCCAAATGAACAGTGCGATTGGTCCTTACAAGGGAGGACTCAGGTTCCACTCATCAGTCAACCTTTCCATTCTAAAATTCCTGGCCTTCGAGCAGACGTTCAAAAACAGCCTGACAGGACTACCCATGGGGGGTGGAAAAGGTGGTAGTGATTTCAATCCGAAAGGAAAGAGCGACGGGGAGGTCATGCGCTTTTGTCAGAGTTTCATGACTGAACTGAGTCGCCACATCGGCGAGGATACCGATGTTCCTGCAGGAGACATCGGTGTTGGGGGAAGGGAAATCGGCTATTTATTTGGCCAGTACAAACGCATGAACAACAAGTTTGTAGGCATCTTGACAGGAAAGGGTATGTCTTTCGGGGGCTCCTTTATCAGGCCAGAAGCTACTGGGTATGGACTGGTTTATCTTTGCGCGGCCATGCTCGAAGCAAAGGGGAAAAGTCTTGAAGGAAAAACCTGCCTTGTCAGCGGCAGCGGAAACGTTGCCCAATATACCGTTGAAAAACTCAACCAAATGGGTGCAAAGATCATTTCCCTGAGCGATTCAAGCGGAGTATTGATTGATCCCTCCGGAATTGACTTGAAAAAACTGGACTATGTAAAAACCTTGAAGAATGTACGCAGGGGACGTATCGCCGAATATGCCCAACAGTATAAGGAAGCAACCTATATTCCCCATAATGGACAAAGGGAATCCAATCCACTTTGGGAAGTCAAGGCGGACTATGCCTTTCCCTCAGCTACCCAGAATGAAATCAATGCCAAGGATGCAAGAAACCTTGTAGCCAATGGGATACAACTTATTGGGGAAGGATCGAATATGCCCACAACCTTGGAAGCTGATGAGATTTTTGGGGATGCAGGAGTCCTGCAGGCTCCATCCAAGGCAGCAAACGCCGGAGGGGTGGCCGTTTCTGGCTTGGAAATGTGCCAGAACAGTGGACGAATTCAATGGTCGGCAAATATGGTCGACCAACAATTGCAGGGTATCATGAAAAACATCTATACCTCGATTGACACTGCGGCGGAAAAATACAGCACCAAGGACAATTTCATCGATGGTGCCAATATTGCCGGTTTCTTGAAGGTTTCCGATGCCATGATTGCCCAAGGATATGTCTAGACACACATCTTTCATTTTTCGAACCAAGCAGGCTCAGGCCTGCTTGTCTTTTTATCCAAGGTCTCTTTTCTGACAAACAGGCCTACAATACTAATGAAATATTTATATATTATAATATTCTCTTTATAACACTTTATAGTATATTATTTAGTAATTTTTACAGTTTATTAATCATTTTTTCCAATTTAAATCTTTTTAATATTCATTCTTTAAAGTTATTTGCAACATATAGCAATATATACTTTACATTTTTTTTACCAATTGTTATCGTAATCATATAACCCAACCAGGTTCAAGGAGTCAAAGACGATGGCAAGAATCATAGGAAGTCCCAGTCGCTATATCCAGCAATGTGGGGCATTTACACAGCTGGCTGCATTTACAGCTCCACTCGGGAAGAAATTACTTATCCTCATCTCGGCAAATGGCAAGAATCGAGTTGGACAAGCTATAGAAGAAAGTACAAAAGACACTGATACATCCATTACTTGGGTCACTTTCAATGGTGAATGTTCAAAAGCCGAAATAGCCAGGATACAAGCAATTGTCAAGGAAAAAGGATCCCAAGTAATAGTGGGAATCGGAGGAGGCAAGATCCTCGACACAGCAAAGGCTGTTGCCCATTATGAAACACTTCCGGTTGTCATAGCTCCTACAGCTGCTTCCACTGACGCACCTTGCAGTGCCTTGTCGGTATTGTACACAGAAGAAGGAGTTTTCGAGGAATATCTCTTCCTTCCATCTAATCCGAATATAGTTTTTATGGATAGCGATGTCATTGCCGCGGCTCCGGCCAGGCTTCTGATAAGTGGCATGGGCGATGCCTTGGCTACTTATTTTGAAGCAAGGGCCTGCAATGCTGCCAATGCAAAGAACTGCTTCGGCGGTAATGTATCGATCACCGCCATGGCACTTGCAAGGCTCTGCTATGATACACTGCTTGCTGATGGTCCCAAGGCAGTCATAGCTATGCAGAACCACATATGCACCCCTGCCGTAGAAAACATCATTGAAGCCAACACCTACCTTTCAGGCGTTGGCTTTGAAAGTGGAGGCCTTGCCGCGGCACATGCAATACACAATGGTTTCACGGCAATCGAGGAAACCCATAAGATGTATCATGGAGAGAAGGTTGCCTTCGGCACCATAGCTCAACTTGTACTGGAGAATGTCCCTACCAAGGAATTGGAGGAAGTCATCGGTTTCTGTCTTGAAGTCGGGCTCCCCGTTTGCCTGGAAGATCTGGGAATCAAGGAAATCAAGAAAGAACAACTGATGGAAGTCGCAACCCTTGCTTGCAGCGTGAATGACACCCTTCACAATATGCCCTTCCCTGTCTCCCCCAAAACCGTATATGCAGCCATCATGGCAGCTGATGCCTTTGGCCATTATTACAAGGATGAATGCGATTGCGAGTGTGATTGCTAGTATTTTACCCTATTGAAAACATGTATAAAGAGGTTGTTTCAAAGTCATGATACAGATCTGACATTGGAACAGCCTCCTTTTATATACCGTATTTGGCAGACACAATATTTACAGATTAAAATATGATAAGGTCAGGTTCTTCAAAGCCTGAAATTACCATAGCTTCGCTTACATGAATTTCAAAGATGTCCAGTCTATCCCCTATAGCCGCGATTGTTTCATCATAACCGGGAATTGCAGATATGAATAAATGTGCTACATCGTCAATGGTATGCTTGCTTTTTTGCACAGTGGCTTTGATCGAGCGAACATGAGGATGCCCTCAGTTGGAACAGATGTAAATGCTATTATATTGTTTCGGGCGAACTCCCTTACCTTACGATTATCGCGATCAGATGCAAAATACAAAATATCAGGCTTCTCCGGATTAAAACAAAAGTTGACAATCCTAACGTTTGGGATATTTTCTGTTGCTGTTGCCAACGCTATTTTGTTAGTGCTTGCCAATACCTCTTGATACTTATTAATGCCATTCATTCAAAGGACCTCCTGTCTATTTGTTTTTATTGTATCACTTATTGTTGCCAGCATTATGGCAACAATATAAAATAAATAAAAAAAAGAAAGGCTGTTACCGTATGAAAATTGACAGACTCGTAAGTATTATCATGGTCCTATTGGAGAAAGAAAGAATTGGAGCGCAAGCGTTATCCGAAATGTTTGAAGTTTCGCTTCGGACGATCTATCGGGATATAGAAACAATCAATCTATCAGGCATACCAATCCGTTCTACTCCGGGCTGGGGTGGAGGTTTTGAAATACTGAGCGAATACAAGGTTGATAGAACAGTTTTTTCCAGCTCTGATCTTGCAACAATACTTATGGGACTTGGCAGTATTTCAACGATGCTGACTGGTGAAGAAATTGTGAATACTCTCGCCAAAGTCAAAAGTATCATCCCTACTGAACAGGCAAAAGAAATAGAATTAAAATCAAGTCAGATTAGTATTGATTTATCGCCATGGAGAGGTAATGCAAATATTCATACATATCTGGGACTAATAAAAACTGCATTGCAAAAGCAAAGATTGTTGTCATTCAATTATTCAGACCGTTATAACAATATCAGCACACGAACAATCGAACCGTATCAACTTGTACTGAAGGATAATCATTGGTACATTCATGGCTATTGCCTTGAAAAGCAAGACTTCCGTTTATTCAAGCTGTCTCGCATCTCCAACCTTGAAATGTTGACGGATAGATTTATACAAAAGGATTTTAACAAACAGCTTTCCGAATTTTCGGACACAATGACACAAAAGCAAAAGAATATAAAACTGCGTATTCATAAATCCATTATGGACAGGGTACTGGAATATTGCAGTTATGACCATTTTTCGCAAGATAGCAACGAGCATTATATCGTTGAATTTCCTTTTATTGATGATGAATTTGGTTACAATATTGTTTTTGGATTTGGAGATAAATGTGAGTGTTTGGCACCTGAAAATATTAGAGCAGGAATTAAACAACGAGTACAAAATATGTCTGATATATACGCAAATGAATTTTAACACGTAAATTGCATCAAGTGCAGGATCCTTTGTTTTCGCTAACCAGCAAGCAGTATAAGGGTTTTGACACTTGCACATTTTTTAAAAAGCTCTCTTCGGACAACGCTTGAAAATTGCTTTGCACTTCATCGCGATTCTTCTCGTTCCTATCTGATCATTACTTGTTGTCAATGAACTGGTTGCAGAATCCCCGGAAGAAGAACTTCTGGGCTTACGGATACACCGTTGTAAAAAAGGAAGTATGCCTAGAGGTTTGAGTACTTTTTCAACGGATTGTTTTTTATTGAACGATTTTCAAAAAACTCCTTTTAGGAATTTAACTATGCGATATGAGGATTTTACAGTATTATATAAACAAGGAGTTAACCATGAAAGAGCAACAATTCTATATCTGTAAGCATTGTGGAAACATTGTCGCAAAAGTAGAGGACCATGGTCCTGCGATTTCTTGCTGTGGTGAAGAAATGATCCTGATTGAAGCCAATACAGTTGATGCGGCAAAAGAAAAACATTTGCCTGCCGTAACTGTTGAAGGAGATAAAATTATCGTCAATGTAGGTTCTGTAGACCATCCAATGACAAAGGAACACCATATCAGCTGGGTATATCTCCAGACAGAACATGGTGGACAAAGAAAGAACCTTGCCATTGATGGCAAACCTCATGTAACGTTTACTGTTGACAGTGATAAGCCAGTTGCCGTATATGCGTATTGCAACTTGCATGGACTTTGGGAAACGAAACTTTAATCCTTGATCAAGGCTTCAACCAACTGGGCCTCATAACCCAGTAATTCTGGATCGCTGATATTCCTCGCTTTGCGGGGAATATTTATTTTTAGAAGCATCTCCGGTTTTTCGCTCTTTCCCAGACAGCAGATCCCATCGCCTACCAGAACAGCTTCCATAGGATCATGGGTAACAAAAATTGTCGTGCGAGGACTTTCATTCCATAGGGCAACAAAAGAATTAAGCAAATTATACCGTAGTTTGATATCCAGGCTCTGAAAAGGCTCATCCATAAGGACAAGATGGGAAGGATGGGCAAAGGAACGGGCAATGGCAACCCTCTGACGCATTCCTCCGGATAACTGACTGGGATAATACCCGATATACTCATGCAACCCTACCAAGTCCAGATAATGCATGGCTAATGAAGCTCTCTCACTTGCATGAGGATAGGCCGAATGAAGAGCTAGCTCCACATTTGAGAATACCGTACATTGAGGCAAGAGACGCGGCTCCTGAAACAAATAACTTACAGACCCAACCTCGGTAGCCTCTTTCAGTACTTCTCCCTCATCAGGAAGCAGAAGTCCTGAGGCCATTTGCAATAAAGTGGTTTTTCCCTTACCGGAAGGACCTACAATGGCCATGATCGTATTGGGCTTTATATCCAAGGAAAAATGGTTGAATACACAATTTTCCCCATAATTCTTCGTTACTTCCCTATATCGCATGGCAACCTCCGAACATCCTGGTATTTCTTCAATTTCCCCAGCAGGATTACCAAACCATCAAAGGCAATATCACCCAAGGCTGTCAGTAAAATTGCAATCAAAGTCCAGGAAAGTACATTCTCTGTTTCAAGTTGGACTTGGGCCAAGTGCATCTGGGCTCCAACGCCATAGCGAGGGACAGTCAGTACCTCGGCAGCAATGACTACTTTCCACACCATTGAAAGAGTGGTACGAGCTCCGGTGACGAAGGAAGGAACCAAGGAGGGAATAACAAAGTAGCGAATCTTCAAGGATGGAGAGAAGTCATAGAGATCGCACATTTGCTCCAAATTCTTGTCCATATGCAAGAAACCTTGCTCGATTTGGACAAACATCACCGGAAATCCCATGAGGAAGGCTGAAAAAAGGGGAACGACCCCGCTGCTGAACCAGATAAATGCCAGCAGTATGATACTCATGACAGGAACAGCTTTCAAAACAGTCACCACAGGTTTGGCAACCATGGAAAAAAAAGGGCTTCTTCCTGCAAGAATGCCAAGAACCGTTGCACTGATCAATATAATAAAAAAACTCTCCAAGGCCCTTGCTACGGTATACCCAACATGCAAGGGAAATGGAGAGGCTTTTGCCAAAGTGAACAAGGCAGAGACGACTGGACCAACTTCGGGAAGCAAAATCTGGCTATCAAGCACCATCGCTCCCAATTGCCATACCAATAGCAAAACCAAGGAGGTACAAAATACAACCAGATGTCGCTTCGTCCGATAGTTCATCGGCTACCTACTACAGATATAGGTCGTCAGAAGGCATGGAACCTCCTATGGAAGCAGGACTGAAGGAATACAGGGATTTGAAATATGCCTGCACCTGCGGTTTTGCTTCCTGTGAAGAAACATAGACCAGATTACAATAGGGAATGGCCGGAGTAGCCAAGGCAGCCTTCATGATTCCGATCTTCTCAATAGCCTGCCCTGCTTCTGCAGGATTGGCATTTACCCATGCAACCGAAGCCTTGTAGGCGTCAAGTATTGACTGGGTGGCAAGTGGGTAAGCCTGGACAAATTTGTCAGTCACGACAAACACGGACATCGGGTAATTATCGACACCCGCAACCTTGGAATACAATTCCTGAATATCAGCAACAATTTTAATCTTGGGATTCTTGGCCATTACCATCGAAACAAAAGGCTGGGGCAGCATTGCAAGGGAAATCTTTCCGGCGATAAGCATCTGGGCTATCTGGATGGGAGAAGCAACAGAATAATCAAGGACTACATCCTTTCCTGCCTCAAGCCCCGCCTTCATGAGCAGAAGTTTTGCAAGTTGATCAGGGGTACTCCCGACATCAGGTATATTCACACTCTTCCCCAACAAACCAGTATAGTCAGACACGGAGCCATCACTGCAAAGAACGCTGAGCATCCCATTACCGACAACTGCGGCAATCTTGACCTTGACACCCTTGTTATACATGTTTGCGGCAACATTGGTTGGAAGACAGGCAAAATCAAGCTCGCCATTGGCTAGACGGGCAATGACTTCATTGGGAGAAGGATAAACTGTCAGGTTTGCCACGACAGAATCATTTATCTTGCCTTCGTCAAAAGAAAGAGCTACGGAAGAAAATCCTGTCGGACCTGCCATTACCGCAATATTTGCCTGTACAGGCTCATTTGCAAGACGCTGCTCATACATAGGTTGGGCACTGGCTACCGTCAAGGCAACCAATGCAATAGTTAAGAACCCTACTACTTTTTTCATTACTCAACTCCCTTTTGCTTACTATCGAATTATTTTATGATAATTCGGTAATAGCGTTTCTTTCCGGCCCTGAGGAGCAACTCATCATGCTCATCAAGGTAGGAACTATCGACAAGGGCTTTCACGTCCTCAATCTTAACATCGTTTATCCAGGCCCCACCACCTTGAACCAATCGTCTTGCATCACTGTTGGTTGCGGCCAAGTCAGTGCTTGCAAACAGCTCAAGTACGGGAACACCCTTCTCAAGTTCAGACCGAAGCATCTCTCTTGAAGGCATACCGTCACGGCTCTCTACACTATGAGCTGTCCCACCAAACATCGCAGTGGCAGCAGTGCGGGCCTTTTCGGCCTCTTCTTCGCCATGGATGATTTTAGTCTGCTCATAGGCAAGTCTTTCTTTCGCCTCGTTGATATTGACCCCTGCTTTCTCATATCCAGCAATTTCCTCGAGAGGAAGGAAGGTAAAAAGCTTAAGGAATCGTATTACATCCGCATCATTTACGTTACGCCAGTATTGATAGAAGTCGTAAGGGGAAAAGAGCGTTGGATCAAGGAAAACCGCACCCTTTTCGCTCTTGCCCATCTTGTGTCCATCAGCTCGGGTGATCAGGTTGAAGGTAAGGCCATAGCACTCGGCCCCTTCGACCTTTCGGATCAACTCAATTCCTGCAACAATATTTCCCCATTGGTCGTCCCCTCCAATCTGGAGACGACAACCTTCGTTTCTATACAGAGTCAAGAAGTCAAAGGATTGCAACAACTGATAATTGAACTCAATGAACGAAAGACCTCTTTCAAGCCGTTGTTTATACGACTCAAACGTAAGCATACGGTTTACCGAGAAATGACGACCGATATCCCGAAGGAAATCAATATAATTCAGGGAAGAAAGCCAATCGGCATTATTGCGCATCACAGCTTTTCCCATACCATCTTCAGGATTCTCACTGAAATCGAGTACAGTACCGAGCTGGGCCTTCAGGGAAATACAGTTCTGGGCAACCTGCTCTGGGGTGAGCATCTTTCTCAGCTCAGTCTTTCCTGAAGGATCCCCGATCATTGCAGTACCACCACCAACCAACGCAACCGGATTATGACCAGCCAACTGAAGATGATGCATGGCAAAAAAAGGAACCATATGACCTATATGAAGAGATTTCCCTGTAGGGTCGACTCCGGCATAAAACGATACTTTCTCTTTGTCCATGAGGTCACTGAGTGCTTCAAGATCAGTACATTGCTTGACAAAGCCCCGATCGACCAAGGTTTGGAGAGCCTGATTCATTCTAATTCCCCCTAGATACGTTTGTAATCTTTCGTTGCCTGATTGATGGCGGCAACAAGATCAGTGATAGCTACGCGTTGCTGTTCCATGGAATCACGGAAACGTAACGTTACGGTATTGTCCTTGAGCGTATCATAGTCAACAGTCACGCAATAAGGAGTTCCGATCTCGTCCATTCTGCGATATCGTCGTCCGATTGCACCGCTTTGGTCAAAGAAAGTCGAGAAATCTTCACGCAACTGGTGCTCAAGGGTATTGGCAAACTCACCGATGCCATCTTTTTTCACCAAGGGCAAAACAGCAACAGTTATAGGAGCAAGCCGTGGATGGAAATGGAGCACTGTGCGGATATCGCCACCTTCCAGTTCCTGTTCATCATACGCATCGCTGAGAGCCATCAAGACATTTCTGGTCAAACCAGCGGAAGTCTCTACGACATAGGGGATGAATCGCTCATTGGTTTCCGGATCGAGGTAATTCATCTCCTTGCCACTGAAAGTCTGGTGCTGGGTAAGATCATAGTCGGTTCTGCTGTGCACGCCTTCCAACTCCTGCCACCCCATGGGGAAGAGGAACTGGATATCATAGGCATCCTTTGCATAGAAAGCAAGTTCATCAGGACCGTGCTGGTGCCAGCGCAGGTTTTCCATCTTTATTCCCATCTTGCCATAGAAAGCCATTCTTTGTTCCCTCCAATAGGGGAACCATTCTTCATCGGTACCAGGTTTGCAGAACCATTGCATCTCCATCTGTTCAAATTCACATGAACGGAAAATGAAGTTTTTGGTAGTAATCTCATTACGAAAGGATTTTCCGATCTGGGCAATACCAAAGGGAATCTTCACCCTGCTCGACTGCACGACATTCTTGAAGTCGACATAGATGCCCTGGGCCGTCTCGGGACGGAGATACAGCGTGGAGCCTGCGTCGGCATTGGCGCCGATATGGGTTGAGAACATTAAATTGAAATTCCGGGGTTCAGTAAAACTACCCTTGGCACCACAGGTAGGACAGGCACCATTGAGATCAATCTGATCTGCCCTGAAACGAGCCTTGCATTGCTTGCAATCGACCATTGGGTCAGTGAAGTTCGAAACGTGACCGCTCGCTTCCCATACCCGGGGGTGCATAAGGATGGAGGCATCGAGACCGACAATACCGTCATGGAGCTGGGTCATTTCCTTCCACCAGAAATCACGGATATTATTCTTCAGCTGGACACCAAGCGGACCGTAATCATAAGCACCGTTCAAGCCACCATAAATCTCGCTTGACTGGAAAATAAAACCACGACGCTTACATAGGGATACAATCTTGTCCATTGTCACTTCTGCCATCTTACCGTACCTCACTTTTCAGTATTGCCAATGCATTTTCAATTCTTGCAAACGTTTTGTCCTGCCCAAGCAGGTGGATTGAATCAAACAAAGGAAGGCTCACCGAACTACCGGTGATGGCCACCCTGATAGGCATAAACACACCATTGACCTTGATTTCCAGCAGACCTGCCAAATCGGCTATCTCTGTCTCGAGGATAGTATCTTCCCTTCCCTCTTCAAGGCCACTTCGAAGAAGCGCATAGGCCTGATCCAAAGCTTTGTAGGTCGTGGGAATATCCACCCCTTTACCACAGAAAACCTGGGCTCCGGCATAAACCGGCTCCTCAAACAAGAACCGTGACAAATCCACGACATCAGAAAGAACTTTCAATCGTTCCTTCACTACGGGAACCAAGGTTGCCAGCAATTGTGCATGGCTATCGTCCAACGGCAAGGTTACAAAGCCCGCTTTCTCCAAATAAGGCAATAATAGAGGTAAAAGCTCTGCATCACTCTTTTGCCTGATATATTGGCCATTGAACCAGTCAAGTTTCTTGTAGTCAAATATTCCGGGAGCCTTATTTATCTTCTCCAGACAAAAGACCTGTTCCAATTCTTCCTTGCTAAAGAATTCCCGCTGTCCATCATAGGACCATCCAACCAGACTGACATAGTTCATGAGAGCTTCGGGTAGATACCCTTTCTCCCTGAAATCCCGAACAGAGGTCGAACCATGCCGCTTGGAAAGCTTCTGGCCATCCTTGCCCATTACCATCGGAAGATGGCAATACACAGGAGGATCCCAACCAAACGCTTCATAGAGCAAAATATGCAAGGGCGCTGAAGGAATCCATTCCTGGGCCCTCATGATATGGGTAATGCCCATCAAGTGGTCATCAATTACATTTGCAAGATGATAGGTAGGAAACCCATCGCTTTTAAGCAAGATTGGATCAGGACTTACGTCCCTGTTTCTGCGGGTTATATCGCCCATCAGGACATCATGGAACGTAGTCTTGCCTTCCATGGGTACCTTGAGACGAATGACCGGCCTAATACCTTGCTTTATATATTCAGCACGTTGCTCATCGGTAAGATTGCGACAATGTCGGTCATAACCTTGCTGTTCGCTCTTTGACACTTGTTGCTCATTACGTACTTGCTCAAGTCTTTCACTGGAACAAAAACAGTAATAGGCTTTCCCATCGGCAACCAACTGTTCGGCATATTTTCGATATAGCTCAAACCGTTCGCTCTGGACATATGGACCACAAGGGCCACCTACCACAGGACCTTCGTCCCAGGCAATGCCCAACCAGGAAAGTGTATCATACAAATCCTGGAGAGACTCGTCGCTATACCGATCTCTGTCGGTATCCTCAACACGCAAAATGAACTTTCCCCCGTTTGCTCGGGCAAAGAAATAATTGAACAAAGCCGTCCTAACACCACCGATATGTTGCAAACCGGTTGGGGAAGGGGCATAACGAACTCGGACTTCCATCAGGATTTACTCCTCTCAATGGTACTGTTGTACCGTAAAAACAGGATTATAGCAACAACGGAGTATCTGGCTTGAAGAGGTTTTGGCAATCATATATTCTAGAAAAAATGAAAACCAAACCAACCTCTTCCCTGTTACTGACCTTTATATTGGTATTTCTGACTTGTACCATTATGTCGTGCACAAGAATCACTCCTTACCAAGGAAAGAACTCTCCTTTTGCAGAGGACCTGACGACCATTGTAAACACACTCGAAGCAAAACATCCCAACCCCTATTCCCAAATCAACAGACAAGAGTTCAGGGCCTTGGCTACCTCGTTGGGTGATACCTACAGTGAAACAGACAGCGCAACGCAATACTTTGCAATGCGAAGCCTCCTTTCAAAACTAGGAGATAGCCACACCAATATCGGGATGTCACAAAAACTACAGGAAAACCTGGAAATTTTCCCGGTAGGTTTTTCCAGATTTGACGGACATTATTATCTTGGTGCCATCGATAAAACCAACGAAGCTCATCTCGGAGAGGAAATTGCTTCCATAAATGGCTACCCTATGGAAAAGATTGAAACAGAGCTTTCCCTTCTCGTAAGTCATGACAACGAGGCTTGGCTTTATAAATCGGTCGTAAATCTCATGAATCTTCCCTTGGCACTTATTTTTGCAGGTCTTGCGAAACAAGGAGAACCGCTTTTGCTGAAAACAAAGGAAGGCACCAATCTTTCCGTACAAGCAATTTTAAGCAAAGACCTTCAAAAGGATAGCTTTGCGACCCTGAAATCACAAAACGTGCCCTTAACCTACCCCGATGGAAAAGCGTATCGATATTTCTCAATCGACAAGAACACCCTGTTTGTGCAATATAACTCCTGCACCGATGACAAGGATTATCCAATCAAGCAATTCATCGCTGAGGTCACAAACTTTCTCAAAACAGAGAAACCTGCCAACGTATTATTTGACCTACGGTTCAATGGTGGAGGGAACTCGGCACTGTTGGAACCACTGATAGATACAATTGCCACACTTCAGAAAAAACAAACCTGCAATCTGTATGTACTCATTGCAGGAGGCACCTTTTCTTCGGCCCTCATGAATGCCGTCCAATTCAAGCAAAGGACTGATTGCACCCTTGTAGGAACACCCACCGGCGGAAGCGTGAATCATTTTGGGGAGTTGAAGACTAAAAAACTCGAAAACAGTGGCAATACCCTCTATTATTCTACAAGGCACTTTGTCATGGATAAAAAATTGAAGGGTTCACTCCAACCAGACATCCTGATCGAGCAAACCCTTGCAGATTATATAACAGGAAAAGATTCAGTCGTTGCTTCACTCACCCACTAGCCAATCTACAACAGCTTTCATCGCCTCATCCTGTGCTGCCTTGTCTTTATCATAGGGGAGCAAATGAGTTGCTGTAGGAATATGAAGATGCTTGTTCTTGCCGAGAGGCTTTTGCACAACCAACAGAGAAGCTTCCTGAGGAATGGCATTATCCAGACCGCCACTTACTGAGAGCGTGTCAGCTTTCAAGTGTTCGATACAGGCGACGGCTTGTCTTCTCACTCGTTCAAGCTCCCATACACCCGAGGGGAACGTGAAGGACCAATACTCACTTCCAAGAAAAGCATCATCATCCTCATCACCCTCGTAGTAGAAACTATACAAGGGATCTCTCTTCCATTCCTTTTTCATTCTTTTTACAAAATGGCGGAGAAATCGCACCTGCAATACAGGAAGGGACGGAATGACAAGCGCCGGGGCAAGAAGAGCCAATCGTTTGGCATCAAAGGCATCAGCGAGGATAGTTGCGATAGCCCCTCCCATGGAATGGCCTACAAGATACACTTGCCCGTACATATCCTTCAATTGGGAATAGGCATCGTACGCGGTACCAATCCAATCCTCTGCCTTACTTTTCAGAAAGTCCTCGCCGGTCGTCCCATGTCCGGGATATCGAACGGCATAGACGTCAAAGCCGACTTCATAGAGGTCTCTGCCTGGCCTTACCAGCTCTCCTGGATATCCCGTATAGCCATGGCAGCAAAGCACAGCTTTTGCAGCTTTCGTCTTGTGTACCATCTTCCAGGGACGTGCACACTTACGAACGGAACCTTTGTCCTGATAATGATTTTTTGTCCAATCAGGAACCTCATAGTTTATCGACATACTTCATCGCTCCTTACCAAGGCTGCTTAAGCAGATTCAGCAAATCAATCCTGCTACGCACCTTTGTCTTGGAAAAAATATTGGCCACATGATTATTTACCGTATTTGCACTGATGCTCAGTTCGCTGGCAATCTCTTTGTTTGTCAAACCCTTGCTGATAAGTTGTATGATTCCGAACTCCCGTTCAGTAATGTGATAGGATTCAAGATCCAAAAGAGTCAAGTCCTTATGTGCATGGAGTATTTCTCTATTTTTCCCGATAAATTCCATAAATAAAAATGTCAGGATGGTTATGGAAAAGGCCAAAAAATAAATACCATACATCAAGGGCTTGATCGGTGGATAGAATAGGGACAATATAATGGCAGGCAACATCGTCGCACTGACAATGATAGTTGCAATGCAGGTAGCCCGTGCACGTTTATCCTCGACGGAATTGAGATTTTTCAACATGACGATCAAACAGAACCCCACGACAAATACGAATATCAAAATCGCGATATCAGAGAGGATCTTCAGTGCAAAAATGGAATTGAGCACTCCACAGGTAAAATATACGGCAGCCAGGCAAAAGAACAGGGCTTTATAAGGATTTCTCCAAGGCTGGGCTATCACCCACGTAGTAAAATACGGAATAAACACCGTCAAGAAGGTTACATCTGCTATGATTACGCCCCCGATGACATAACCAACAACCATGGATGCCGTACCTGAAAGAAAGAGTTGCGAGATAAGTTGCAAGGCCAAGAGCATCATGCATCCCAAAAGGGATGCATGGCACACAATAAAATACTTGGTCCAAGTATGAGGACTTTGAATACAATATACGATTGCCAAGGCCAAGGTCATGCAACCCAAGGCAAAAGCAAGCATATAGATAAGAAGCGTTACACCATTCACACTTTCCTCAGCTTTTTTTCATGCCGAGTTGCTTTTGGTTATGAGTAAGATCGGCAAGTCCGCAAACATCGGTTATATCGTTGAATAAGGTTATAAGGTTGGTAGCCGCCAAACCAAGCTTACCTTCAACCAGACTGTTATAATCGCTCGCGTTGACTGCAGCCTTGGCTTTGTAGGGATAGAGCTTCAGATGCAAGTTCAAGCCATCGGTCAATAAATAGTTGGCATCATCCGAAAATCCTCCCAAAGGACTGACCAAAGCCTTGTTGATAACACTGGCATCAGAGACAAATCCCCGAGGAGATTGCAAATGCAGCAGATACCACAGGGGGAATGAAGGATTTGTCCAAGCAAGCTTGACCTTCTTCTTGGTGGCAAACGGAATCAACTCCTTTACCTGAGTAGGTGAAATTTCCAGGTTGGAGAGGCCAAAAAGCACCCATACACTGGAGAAATTACCACTGTTTCGCATATGAGAGGCAATGGTAATCAAATTTGAAAGATCCTTGAAGGTTTCAACCCATTGCACGGTCATGTTGGAAAATCGACAATCCTTACGCATTTGCGAGAAATAGAGGGCCTCTGCTTCCGTTGCAGTTACGATGAGGATAGTCCTGCGCGGCTCGTCCTTGATTCTTTTTCGTGCCATGGTCAGACCTCCTTGTCCTTGTCTTCGTCAACGAAGCAAAATTCCGAAAGAATAGGCAGGGCTCCGAAGGATCCATTCATATACTGTGATTGTGTACGATCCTTGCTTCGTGAATATTTAAAGTTCGCCAAACTGAAATAGACCGTAGCGCTTTCACTATCCTTTTCGGCGAAATAAACACCATCACGTCTCAATAGTCCTGGACGCAAAAGAGAAGGATTGCAGTCAACGGCTAGCATCTGGGAACCATACCCCGTATTGCAGCTTTCAAAGATTTCCACGATATGGGCAAGAACATATGGATGCAAGAGCATTCCAAAATCATCAATTACCAACGTACGTGGCTTGATAAAACTTTCAAAGAAAGCAACTCCCATGAGACACAGACGCCTGAGACTCAAACTTTCCAAAGAGAAAAAAGATGCATAATGCTGGGTTACATTGGTATGAACAAAAATCAATCTGTCATCTTTTATCCGGATATCACGAATATCGGTGATATCGACACTCCAAAGGAAATTGATAAGTTGGGTCACCCACTGGGGATGCTCACTCAATTGCTGAATCAGGTATTTCTCTGAAACATTGGAGACTCCCATCGGCAACAAATGCAACGATTGTTCGATCCAAGTATAGAGGGGACCAGTGGTCTCACTTCCTTTGTTCCGGGAAGCGGCCAGATAGGTGTGTTTTTCGTCAACTTTATGTACGAGACGCTTTTTCTCACCTCGATACATTTTGCCCCAACGATATTTATAGGTGAGTTCACCTACTTCCCCAAGCAATGGAGCTTCCTCAAGTTTACGTTCAAACATCAGCTTCTTGGATCTGCCCAAAATATAATAGAGGGATTCCTCATGTATCTTCTCCCGATCCGCAACCAAGGTATACTGGGCAATCTCGGCATCCTTGAGCTCATCACCCCGATCAAGCAAGACCCTGATGATTATCGTAGCAGGTTGGCCCTTCGTTTCAGAATAGGCAAACGAAGTACCGGCAAGCATCAACAATGGATTCTCGGTACCCTCGGGAGCAAGCACGACACCTTTCAAAACTTCAAGAGCTCTGACAAACGTGCTTTTTCCTGCACCATTAGGCCCCACAATCGCAGCAGTCTTTATCAACCTTAACTTGGCGTTGACTTCGACCACCTTTGATTCAGAAAACCTATTGTCCTTGATAGCCTCAAACGAAATTGTTTGGGGGGACTTCACGGACTTGAAGTTCGCAATGGTCATATCCAGTAGCATAAGCCACCTCCTTAATCACCCCCATGGGGTAAATATCCATACTCTATATCAAAGACCCATTTGTTCCATTTTTCGGTACACCAAAGGCCAATTTCCCAGAGCTTCCATCAATCGAATCGGAAGGGTTTCATCCCCATGATTATCCGTAGCAATCAAATCAACAAGACCTGCTTGCAAATACGGCAAGGCCTTACCACTCTCCACTGCCTCAACGTTCACTTGAATCAGGCAACCAAGTTTCTGAAACTGTGCAATCACCGGGTCTTCGGGAGTAAGCCATACATATCGTTCAATATGCGCTATGATCAAGGTATAACCAGAATTGGCAAGCACTCCAAGTCTTGGCAAAAGATTGCCAGGAGGAAGACTAAGACCAAATTCCACTAAAAAAAACCGGCGATCAATGGCAATACCCTTCAAAACTTCCTGGGTCCCTACAAACAATTCACTTCCAAGATAGGTTTTCATACCCTTTTCGCTTGCAAGAGCGGAAGCCCATTGAAACGTATCTCTTATCATGGCAATGTTTGTCGTAACATAGGGGTTGTAAACATGTGGGGTAAAGGCAATGGAATTCACCCCACTTTCCTGATACAAACCCAGCATTCGCTCAAAACTTTCCCGCGGAACATAACCATCATCGATTGCAGGCAACAGATGACAATGCAAGTCACAAATTCCCATTGTGCATAACTCCTACCTGAGATTATATCCAGAATAGTCAAATAGGGGAAGAAAAAAGATAACTAACTTACAAATTAGGCTATCATTCATGTTTGATAGCCTAAAATTCAATAAGTGGTTGGGGTTTATGCCCCTCGGTGGTCATATGGTGCTTTATTTCTTGGATTTCACTGACCATGTCAGCAATCGAAAGCAATTTTTCAGGAGCATCCCTTCCTGTAATTACCAGATGAGGAAAGTCTTTCTTGCCTTTATGATCTTCCAACCAAAGACAAATCTGCTCAGTATCAAGATAACCCAAGGAGAGTGTATAGGTGAATTCATCCAGGATAATCATATCGAAGGCTCCCGTTGATATCCACCGCTTGACTTGCTCCCAACCTTTGAAAGCAAGCTGTGCATTCTTTTCGTTATTGTCCCCTATCCAGGTAAATCCACATCCATAGTTCTTCCAGGTAACACCTAAAACCTGTGCAGTATGATATTCACCTGAATCGAGTTTCGCAGGATCATCCTTGATGAATTGGACAACAGCACACCTTGCCCCATGTCCAAGTGCTCTCATCAACTGCCCCATGGCAGCAGTGGTTTTTCCTTTTCCATTCCCTGTATATACCAAAATCAAGGGTTTTCCTGTTCCTTGCATATATTACTCCATAGTAATCAGTTGGGTTTTTGTTATGTAGGTATCTTGTGAGGAGGAATCTCCTGAGATCTGTTTTTCAGCTTGTCCTTGCTGCGCCAAGGCAGTCTTCATTCTGACAAGTTGCGTATAGCAATCTTGATTATGACTGTAATCATATACTTCCTGCATCAAGTCAATGGAATCGTGCAAATTTCCCAAAGCCTCCAGGACAAGAGCTCCATTATAGCCACTGGGTACATGACGATCCTGGTCCCAAAGATTAAGGAACAAGCCATAAGCTGCCTGCAAGGATCCTGACTCAACCAACTTGTAGCCATTCTTTGCAAAGTTATTTTTTGGTTTATTGGACATAAGCGTAAGATACGAAACTTCCAACGAGGGCGCCATCAAGGTTTTGATACCAGACTGGAACGATGAGAGCATCTTGTCGAACAAGGGCACGAAAGATGGGGCAAACCCATAGGAATATGAACGTTCATCAGAATAGGAAGGAGAGTTGGATTTTGCGGGATTATCAACATATATACGCCTTCCTATCAACGTATCGTCGGAATTTTTGGAAGTATAGGAACGAGCTACGACAATTTGCTTGGTATTGATATCCATCAAGGTGAGACTGAAAGTTACCGTGGCATCCTGCCTGAGGTAATAATGCCGCTCAACTATTCTTTCATGGGAAACCATCTTGGTTGCATCATTCGGGTCCACTTCGGTCACCCATTTGCTTACATCCCTGGAATAGATGTTTTCCTGGCAATCCATGTAGCTGATGGAACTGGTCAGGATTGCATTGACTCCCTTGGCCTTCAAAAGAGATATGGCATCGTCGCCACCCTGTCCAATTGCAATATAGGCATCGGTGATCTTAGGATTGAGAATAGTAAAATAACCAGTTTCTCCCAAGGAGGAGACCAAGTCATTGGTAGCCATTGCGGCTACTTTTTCAGAGAGGTCTGAATGGTACCCTGAAGTCAAGGTATATAGATTATCCGCACTCCCTCGCACCCAGGAAGTCAAGGAAAAGTCTGGAGAAAATTTATAGGTACCAGTAGAGGCAACGGCAATAGTCCGGTAATTGCTCAGATCAACCTCACCTGGGATGAGATGCTTTACGGTCAGAGTGGTCACACAAGAGGTCAATAAGGCAGCCAATGCAATTATGCCAAAGAACGCTGCAATCTTTTTTTTCATTTTCATTTCCCTTTCTTTATTTATATGTATCGCGCGAATATGCATATTCAGAGGCAACAGCAATGGCACGAGCCATTCCCTGGGGATCAGCTATTCCCTTTCCAGCAATATCGAAGGCAGTTCCATGATCAACACTGGTTCTCAAAAATGGAAGGGACCAGGTAATGGAAACCGTCTGGTTGAAATCCAAGGTCTTGGCCGCAATATGTCCCTGGTCATGATACAGTGAAATTACCGCCCGGTACCGGCCCATCCTGGTTTGGTAAAAAACTGAATCGGCACCAATGGGCCCCTCTATGGCCACTCCCATTTCCCTGGCCTTTTCCACGGCGGGGGCAATTGCCTCCTGTTCCTCGTTGCCGAACAAACCATGCTCCCCACAATGTGGGTTCAAACCTGCAATTGCAAGGGGAAGATTATTATTGAAAGCAAGGGAAGAGGTGCTGATTTCATTGCACTGCAGGATTGTCTTGAGTATCGTTTCATAGGTTACGGCCTTGCATGCTTCAATAAGAGAGAGATGACGGGAGTGAAAGAATATCTTCATCCCCAAGGTATCAAACATTGTTACAGCCTGCGCAGATCCACTGAGGGCCGACAATATTTCCGTATATCCTATATACGGAACTTTGGCAAGCTTGAGTGCCTCCTTATGCAAGGGAGGGGTTACAATGGCCTGTCCCAGACCAGACATTATCAAGGATACACATTTTTCAACCGACCGATAGGCAGCCCGTCCGCAATCTGCACTGATCGTTCCAAAGGAAAAAGAGGAAAGATCAACAAGAGGCAGGGAATAGAGGATGGTCCTGTCCTGTCTTTGCATTGCAACTTCCAGGGCCAAATCGGAGGTAATGATGGAATCAAAAGCAAAAGAAAGCCCGAGGCGTGATGCAGTAAGCTCCAGAAGCGGTCTATCTGCGACGAAAATCAGTGCAACATTCTCGGGAAAATCCAGTTGGGCCAAAACCTTCAAAACTATTTCCGGTCCGACACCCGCAGGGTCTCCCATTGGTACCAAGAAGTACATAAGTGGTTTACTCATAGATGCATCATACCAACGCTCACAAGGGCTGTCCAGTAAGTATGCATCAACGAACTGTTGTAAACCAATTGACAAGTGATATGGCTTCTTTTATGTTGTTAGTTGTAGTAGCAGTTGATTGGGGAGGAGTACTTGCATGGCTAAATACCGTGACGACGATGAAGATCTTGAGGATGAAGAAAATCGTTATTTCAATAACCTTGAAGACGATGAGGATGAATTTCTTGGTGATGAAATAGATGCACCGGAAGTAATTGGATTTACCGATGACGACGATGATATCCTTGAAGACGAGGAAGACGATGAACTCCTCGACGATGGATTTATGGTTGATGGAGATGAATCCTTTGAAGATGAATTCTTCGACGACGATGAATTTGATGATTCAGACGAAGAATTATAAAAAAGTTTTCTTGACAAGCCTCAATTAGCAGTTTGTACGTAGTTACGCAGCCTCCTCATTCAAGGGGGCTGTTTTATTTTTCATACCATCATATTCTTGAAAACCAAAAATCCATAAAAATTATGTTTCTATACAAAGATACTTGCCATTCATGATGTTTCTGTTTATAGTAACATCATCATAAGGAGCCTTTCCATGAAAAAAACGCTGTTACTCGCACTTCTTTTATTACCGGCAATGCTTTTTGCCCAACCAAATACCGAGGCAAAGCCAATCACTACAAATATCGGAATTTCCAAGATGGTATCACATCCTGCCCTGGATGCCATTGAACAAGGTATACAGGACTATCTGGCAACCACAGGTCTTCCCATAACCTATGATAAACAAAACTGCAATGCAGAAATATCCACTGCTGTAGCCATTGCACAGAAATTCAAAAGTGACAACAAGGATCTGGTAATTGGAATCGCAACTCCCCCGGCCCAGGCCTTGGCCCAGGTTTTTAAGGATATCCCGGTTGTTTTCGGGGCTATCACCGATCCTCTTGCAGCAGGATTGGTTGCCAACTATGACAAGACAGAAGATACCAATGTTTGTGGTATTTCCGACTTGAATCCTGTAAAGTTGCAATTGGAGACCTATTTCTCCATCGTGAAACCGAAAAGACTAGGTATGATCTATACCAGCAGCGAAGCCAACGGGGTGGCAATGATGGAATTGGCAAAAAAAATCTGCGAGGAAGACGGAGTACAATTCGTCGCAGCGGCAATCAGCAATTCGAGTGAAGTAAAAATGGCTGCCTTATCCATCGTAGATCGCGTTGATGCCATGTATATCGCCATAGACAACACCGTGGTAAGTGCAATTACCAGTGTCAGTGAAGTTTGCCTAAAAGAAGGAGTACCACTTTTCAATACTGATACGACGAGCAGTGAAAAAATTGATTTCCTCATGAGCTGGGGCTTTAATTACTACACGGTCGGAGTAGAGACCGGCAAGGTGGTGGAAAGGATCATAAAGGGAGAGAAACCCAAGGATATCGGAGCCATCTTCTTCAATGATCCTACCCAATTTGAACTCTGGTTCAATCTTGACAATGCCAAGAAACTGGGAATAACCATTAGCGATGACCTCCTTGCCAAGGCTTCTGTCCTCATCCAGGACGGTGAGAAACATCAAGTCGCCAAATGAAATTCTAACTGGATAGGAAACAGGAAAACCGCCAAATAGCGGTTTTTTCTGTATTCCCACTGTTATTCAAGAAAGTGAAATCTGTCTTCTTTCTTTGGCACTCTTGTAAATTGCCTCGATGATCCTCACAGATTTCTTGGCCTCTTCTCCTGAGATATCCGGCTCACTTCCAGTTTCCAGCGCAAGAGCAAAATTCTCAAACAAGGTACAATGCCCACTGGGATCCAATCCACTGGGTTTGCTGGCATCGATATTCGAGCCATTCTTTTTGCCAAATTGCTCACGGATACTACTATCTTCTTCCTGTTCTTCCAGGAATTTCCAGGCAAGAAGGCTATCTTCTTCCAGAATGGCACTTCCCAGGGAACCACAAATCTCAATGCGCTTGAGAAAACCCGGATAGGAGCCAGTGGTTCCCTCAATTATGCCCAAAGCTCCGTTTGCAAACCGCAGCGTCGCTACAGCAGTGTCCTCAACCTCAATCCGTTCATGAGTCAGGGTAGCAATGGAACCAGAAACTTCTGAAACTGCGCCTCCAAACCATTGAAGCAAATCAACCGCATGTATCCCCTGGTTCATAAAAACTCCGCCCCCATCATATTGCCAGGTACCACGCCAAGCTCCACTATCATAATAGGCTTGACTCCTGAACCATTTGAACTGGGCATCCATAAGAGTAATTTTACCGAAACGGCCCTCATCAATTGCCTTTTTCAGTACTTTGGCAGCTCCGTAATAACGTGATTGAAAAATACCTTCGACCTTGACGCCCTCGCGTCTGGCCGCTTCAATTATCTGGTCACATCGCAGGGTAGTGACTTCCAGCGGTTTTTCCACAATGACATGCTTATGGTGTTTTATGGCAGCAAGGGTTGCTTCAAGATGCATACCGGAAGGAGTTGCCACAACCACTACATCAAGGTTCGGATCCGAAAGAAATTGGTCAAGATCAGAATAGGCCTTGATCCCATATTCCATGCAGAATTTCTCGGCACGGTCCTGATTCGCATGGTAACCTGATACCAGTGTACAATTTTTTGCCTTTGCAATTGCCTGTGCATGCGTAACAGCAATCGACCCTAAGCCAATAATTCCAAATCCATAAGAATGCTTCGTCTCCATCCAAATCCCCTTCCTTAATTACACTATAATAGCCAAGGCAAAGGTCTTTTGCAAATAGTACTGGACAATACTCAATGCAAAACCAGGAAAACCACCAGTCTTATCATGCATAAGCAATGAATTATTATTCATTGTGTTGCATAAACGATTTACAAATGGTAAATTAGCGATTATAGTTTCGCAAAACGAAAGGATTCCACGATTGGAGGAAAATCACATGAAACACTCAGTTCGCACTACAATCCTGTTGCTTGCCATGATCGTAGCCCTGGTTCTGCCGGCCTTTGCAAACGGTACTGTTGAAGCCCCTGCTTCCGGTACTCCTTCTTATAAGATAGGCGTTTCCAAACTTTTGGCCCACCCTGCCCTTGATGCAGCAGAAAAAGGTATGCAAGATTATCTTGCAACTACCGGCCTTGACGTTTCCTACGACCTTCAGAACGCAAACGGAGACATTTCGACAGCGGCTTCCATTGCCCAGAAATTCAAGAGCGACAAAGTCGATGTAGCCGTCGGTATTGCCACTCCTTCTGCCCAGGCTTTGGCAAACGTATTCGATACTACGCCTGTCGTCTATAGTGCCGTAACAGATCCTGTTGAAGCAGGACTTGTTGCAGACAACATCTGCGGTGTCTCTGACAGCAACCCTGTTGAAGCCCAGATAAAACTCTTGGTTCAGATCACCGGGGCTAAAACTGTCGGAAACATCTATGCTTCCGGCGAAGCAAACGGTGTCGTACTGATGGAAATGGCTAAAAAAGCCTGCGAAAACCTTGGGGTTGAATTTGTCAGTGCCGCTATCAGCAATTCCAGTGAAGTCAAAATGGCTACGCAATCGATCATCGGACGGGTTGATGCAATCTATGTGGCAACCGACAATGCGGTTATCAGCGCACTTGCTTCGGTCGACGATGTTTGTACCAAGGCCGGAAAGACTCTTCTCTGTGCCGATCCTTCTGGAATAGATGGCCTTAACTGCATGATCGCCTGGGGATTCAACTATTACAGCATCGGTGTTGCAACCGGAAAAGTCGTAGAAAAAGCAATCAAGGGTGAGAGTCCGAAATCAATCGGTACAGTATATCTTACCGATCCTGCTGATTTTGAATTGTGGTTTAACCTTGATACCGCCAAGAAGCTTGGATATACTATTCCCCAGTCACTGCAAGACACTGCAGCGGTGCTTATCAAAGACGGCAAGAAAATCATCCAGAAATAAATTGGTATTTTCAATCACCGCCGGTCCATAAGCCCGGCGGTTTTTCTGTTTAAGGGGTTTTACATGATAGAAGGAATTTTCGTAGATGGTTTGATTTTTTCCTTGATGGCCATCGGCATTCTGATTTCTTTTCGCATCCTGGACATTGCAGATCTCACCTGTGATGGTTCCGTTGCGACCGGGGCTGCTGTTACAACCATGTTCATCATACATGGCTGGCCAATTTACCTTGCCTTGTTTTTCTCATTCCTGGCAGGAGTCCTTGCAGGTATGGTCACCGCGGCCATTCATAACAAACTCAAGATTCCAGGGCTTCTTGCCGGTATTCTCACCATGACGATGCTCTATTCCATCAATTTACGTATTCTTGGAAACAAGGCAAACATTCCCTTGCTCAGAGTAGAGACCATGTATACGAAACTTCCTCATATCTTTTCTTTTATTCCTTCAGAATGGGCTTCGCTTCTCGGAACCTTGCTGGTAGTCCTTTTCGTAAAAGTTCTCATCGATATCTTTTTCAGGACAGACCTCGGAGTTGCCTTGGGAGCCTTGGGCGGCAATGAGCAGATGGTTATCAGCCAAGGCATCAACCCCAAAGTCCTCAAATTGCTGGGTCTTGGACTTTCCAATGGCCTGATTGCCCTTTCCGGAGGCTTGCTTGCCCAGTATCAAGGGTTTGCCGATGCCAATCTTGGACAGGGAATGGTCGTCCAGGGATTGGCAGCCATCATGCTGGGAGAATTTCTTTTTTCCACCAACAGAATTTCCCTGTTGACCCTCAGGGCAATACTTGGTGCAATCATGTACAAGGCCCTCATGTTCTTTGGCCGTAAATACGGATATCTCATCCATATCACTCCCAATGATTTCAAGCTTCTTACTGGCATTCTGGTCATTTCATCGCTATTCATCGCCCAAACCAGAACTGTGGCTTCTTCCAAGGGGGCAAAGAAAAAGGCAATTGCACGCAGGGTTGCCAGACAGGAAGCCGAAACCAAGGAGGCAAACTAATGCTTGATATTACGAACATGACCAAGGTTTTCTATCCGGGAACCGTAAATGAAAAACTTGCCCTTGACGACGTGAACCTCCATGTCAATAAAGGTGATATCATATGCGTCGTTGGATCGAATGGTTCAGGGAAAAGCACTCTTTTCAATCTAATCTGCGGTACCTTTCCCGTTACCAGCGGAGAAATCATCCTTGACGGGAAGAATGTAACGAACAGCCCTGAATACAAACGAGCCATGACCATTGGACGAATCTTTCAGGATCCAACAAAAGGCACTGCGGCAAACATGTCCATCGAGGATAATATGATCACTGCCGCTACAAAAGGTATGAAGAGTTTCAAGATAAGCTTGAACAATGATCGCAGGGAAGAGTTCAAGAAACTGCTTGAACCGATAGGGATGCAAGACAGGCTCAAGGATAATGTAGGATTGCTTTCAGGAGGCCAACGACAAGCCCTCACTCTCCTCATGACCGTCATGAGCAAGCCCAAAATGCTCCTGCTGGACGAACATACAGCTGCCCTGGATCCCCGGAATGCCCAGATTGTCATGAATCTTACGGAAAAATTCATCCACGAATATGGACTTACAGCACTGATGGTAACCCACAACATGCAATTTGCCATCGACTTTGGCAATAGACTGATCATGATGGATGAAGGAACCATAATTTTGGATGTCAGCGGTGAGGAAAAGAAAAAACTCACTGTCGCAAAATTGGTAAAATTGTTCAAGGATATCAAAAAGAAGGATTTTACCAATGATGAAGGACTGCTTACCACAGAGTAAGGCCCTGAAAGAATCTACAATTGTGGCAAGGGGAGTCAAACCCCTTGCCTTTTTTGTAAACGCTCCCTAAGATGACCGAAAGGAAAATTGTTTCGTGAAATCACATACTACCTCCTTTATCGGAGAACCTTTATTTACCCCTGCCTATCTAGCAAAACTTATCGTGCCTCTTATCATCGAGCAATTCCTTGCCGTTACCATTGGTATGGCAGATACTGTCATGGTTGCCTCCTCAGGCGAAGCTGCAGTAAGTGCCATAAGCCTTGTTGACTCCATAACGCTCCTTATCGTCCAGGTATTTGCGTCCTTTGCAACAGGAGGAGCAGTAGTATCAAGTCAGTATCTGGGGCAAAAGGATAATGCCTCGGCAAATATTGCCGCCAAGCAACTGCTCATACTTTCCATCATGGTGTCCTTGGTACTCATGACAATATGTCTCCCTCTTCGCTCAAATATAATCAAGGTGATATTCGGTTCCATAGATGCGGATGTCATGGATAATTCCGTTGTCTATTTCCTCTTTATATTGATATCCATCCCCTTTTTGGCAATTTACAACTCCTGTGCCGCTTTGTTCCGATCCATGGGAAACAGTAAGGTGTCTTTGGCCGTAAGTGTACTCATGAATATCATCAATATCGGCGGAAATGGTTATTTCATCTTTGGATTGGGTCTGGGAGTCGTCGGTGCAGGCTTGGCAACCATGTTAAGCAGAATCATAGGGGCTCTGGTGATGCTCGTACTGATCAGCAACAGGAAAAATAGTATTTTCGTCTATAAACTCTGGAAATTCGAATGGCACTTCGAGATGATCAAGAGAATACTCAGAATCGGTGTTCCCAATGGAATAGAAGGAAGCGTTTTTCAAATTGGAAAGCTTTTGGTACAGGGAATCACCGCATCCTTTGGTACTGTCTCCCTTGCCGCAAATGCCATTGCCAACTCAGTCGGTTCCTTCGCCAATATTCCTGGAAATGCCCTTGGATTGGCGTCCATAACCGTCATCGGTCAATGCGTAGGGGGTAAACAATATGACCAAGCTGTCCATTATTCAAAGAAACTCCTGGGTTTTACCTATTTTGCAATGGGCATTATTGTTGTGCCAGTCTTCTTTTTTGCTCCTCAGATTGTCAGTATATTCAATCTATCCGCTGAGGCGACAGTCTTGGCAAGCAGCGTCATCAAAACTTGTATGGTCGCCTCTATACTGATCTGGCCAACAGCCTTTACCGTCCCCAATTTTCTCAGAGCCGCAGGGGATGCGAAATATACCATGATCGTTTCCATGTTCAGCATGTGGATATTCCGCGTAGGCATGAGTTATTTGCTCGCCCTCTATATGGGAATGGGGCTCATGGGGGTTTGGTATGGCATGTATATTGATTGGATATTCCGTTCCATCTGTTTCATTATCCGTTTTGTACGGGGAAAATGGAAAACAAAAAGAGTCATATAAGCCTCTCAGACGAATAATTCTCATGGTATTCTTCTCGTGGCTGCCGGTAATAAAGTAAAAATTACCACAAAATCATAGAAAATAAATCAAATATCTTATTTACAAATATAAAAACTCGTTCAATACTATTTATGGATGTGCTCGAGCACGAATACATATTCACCACAATATGTGATTATTCTACTCCTATGGTCTACATTCTCGTGTCACATGCTCACTTACAAAGCAAACTTGGAGAAATCCAGTAAATAAGGAGTGATGTATGAGAAAAGTATTGAGTGTATTGTTGATTTTGTTGGTTGCAACTTCAGCAATGTTCGCAGCAGGCAACACGGAAACAACTTCTTCTGTAGCAAAGATTGGTGTCTCGATGCCAACCCAGAGTCTCCAAAGATGGAATCAAGACGGATCGAATATGAAGGCCCAACTTGAGAAGGCAGGATATAAAGTTGATCTGCAATATGCAGGGGACAACGATATCCCAACCCAGGTAGCCCAAATTGAAAACATGATTACTACCAATTGCAAAGTTTTGGTCATTGCTGCAATCGATGGATCTGCCTTGACGGAAGTCCTGAAGACTGCCAAGCAAAAGGGAATCTCAGTTATCGCCTATGACCGTCTTATCATGAATAGCGATGCTGTTTCCTACTATGCGACCTTTGACAACTACAAAGTTGGAACCATCCAGGGAACATTCATTCGGGATGCCCTAAAGCTTGATTCCGCAAAAGGCCCCTTCTACATTGAATTGTTCACAGGATCTCCTGATGACAACAATGTCAACTTCTTCTTTGGTGGAGCCATGTCCATTCTAGAACCCTATATCAAGAGCGGCAAGCTCATCGTTCGCTCTGGCCAAACTTCCAAGGCACAATGTGCAACCCCCAACTGGTCAACCGAAGAGTCCCAGAAGAGAATGGAAAATTTGATTACTGCCAATGGATACGGACCAAAGGGCAACAAGCTCGATGCAGTGCTTTCCTCCAATGACTCCGTAGCCAATGGAATAACCAATGCTCTTGTAGCAGCCGGTTATACCAAGGACAACTTCCCGATTCTTACCGGTCAGGACTGTGATAAACCCGCAGTGAAGAATATGCTCCAAGGCTTGCAGAGCATGTCAATTTTCAAGGATACCCGTACTTTGGCCAGCAAAGTCGTGGACATGGTCAATGCAATCGTCAAAGGCTCTACCGTTGAAATCAATGACAACAAGACCTATGACAATGGAACGGGAATCATCCCCTCCTATCTCTGTGATCCTGTCTTTGCAACCTTGGACAACTACAAGGCGCTCTTGATCGACAGCGGTTATTACAAGGAATCTGATCTCGCAATCAACTAGAACTATCGCAATTCCTATTTTTATTCCAGGCGGGTACGCAAATACCCGCCTGCTACTTCTCTTGGGTGGAGGATTCAATTGGAAAATACCTTATTGGAAATGAGACAGATAACCAAACGATTTCCGGGAGTCATAGCGCTCAATGATGTCAGCCTACACATAACGGAAGGAGAAATCCATGCCATCGTAGGAGAAAACGGAGCAGGGAAATCGACCTTGATGAATGTCCTCAGCGGGATCTATCCGGCAGGAACATACAGCGGGCAAATTATCCTTGACGGTGAGGAATGTTCTTTCCACACGATCAAGGAGAGTGAAAACAAGGGAATTGTTATCATTCACCAGGAACTTGCCTTGGTCCCCTATTTAACCATCGGGGAAAACATGTTTCTTGGAAATGAGCAAGGCAAGTACATGAAGATTGATTGGGACCATACCTACTCCAAGGCAGATGAATTACTCAGAATGGTAGGTTTGAAAGAATCCTCGAGAATTCCCATAAAGGATATTGGGGTGGGCAAGCAACAGCTCGTAGAGATAGCCAAGGCCCTGGCAAAGAATGTAAAGATACTCATTCTTGATGAACCGACAGCTTCCTTGAACGATTCGGATGCGTTGAAATTGCTGGACCTTCTTTTGGAGTTCAAGAAAAATGGCATGACCTCCATCCTCATCTCGCATAAGTTGAACGAAGTATCTTATATCGCTGATAAAATCACCGTGATTCGAGACGGTGAGGTAATAACGACCCTGGATAAAAAACAACACGCCTTCAATGAAAATGAAATAATCAGCGCAATGGTCGGTAGAAGTCTTACCGATCGATTCCCGAAACGAATACCGAATATTGGTCCGGTAAGTTTTGAAGTCAAGAACTGGAATGTCTTCCATCCTATTTATGAGGGCAGAAAAGTTTGTGAAGATATTTCCATCACCATGCATAGGGGCGAAGTTGTAGGTATCAGCGGTTTGATGGGCGCTGGACGTACTGAATTTGCCATGAGCCTTTTCGGTCACAGCTATGGACGTGATATTACCGGACAGACCTTTATCGAGGGAAAAGAGGTCTTCCTGCATTCTGTCAAAACTGCAATTGAAAATAAGATTGCCTATGTTACAGAGGACAGAAAAGGCAATGGTCTCATATTGTCCAAATCCATCATGGAGAATACTACCCTTGCCAATCTCAAGGCAATCAGCAGTCATCAGATAATTGACAGGGATAAGGAATTCCACGTTTCCAAGGACGTGAGTGAAAAACTCCATACAAAATGCTCTTCGGTGAGGGAAAACGTGAATGATCTTTCCGGAGGAAACCAGCAGAAAGTCTTGCTCGGAAAATGGATTTTTGCTGAACCTGATATACTGATTCTCGATGAACCGACAAGAGGCATTGATGTCGGCGCCAAGTATGAAATCTACGGCATCATCAATCAATTGGTAGAGGAAGGAAAATCTGTTTTGATGATTTCTTCCGAATTGCCGGAGATACTGGGCATGTGCGATAGGATTTATGTCATGAACGAGGGCCGCATGGTAGGAGAACTACTTCAAAAGGATGCCACCCAGGAAGCAATCATGAAGTGTATTTTGCAATCAAACAAAGGAGCGAACCAAGAATGATCAATACAGGCCTCGTAAAAAACTCCATGAAGAAAAACTCAATGCTCATCGCCTTGATAGCAACCATGCTTTTCTTTCAGGTTCTCATTGTCAGTCAAGGCAGGGGATCTCTTTTTGCCCCGGCAAATATTTCCAATATCATCAGCCAGAATTCATATGTCGTAATACTGGCTTCCGGCATGTTGCTTTGCATACTCACAGGTGGAAACATTGATCTTTCCGTCGGTTCCATCGTAGCCTTGGTAGGAGCTGTTGCGGGAACTCTTGTAGTCAACCTGCATCTCAATATCTTCCTTTCCATCATCATCTGTCTGATAGTAGGAATCTTGATCGGGGCTTGGCAGGGATTCTGGATTGCCTATGTCAGGATACCGCCCTTTATTGTCACCCTGGCAGGTATGTTGCTTTGGAGAGGTGTTGCCTTGCTCATCCTCAACGGACTGACCATTTCTCCTTTTCCAGAGAGTTATCAAAAATACTTTACGACCTATCTTCCCGCAACAGATAACCCCGAGACTATTTTTGCCGTTACGTTTATAACAGGAATAATCATTTGCCTCATATACGTAGCCTATGCTGTCTTCGACAGGTTCAACAAGAAACGAAAGGGATATCAGACAGATCATCTGGGTCTTACGATTACCCGTTTGGTTTTCATCTCCTTGGCCGTGATGTTTGTATTCACCTTGCTTGGAAAACATAAGGGAATTCCTGTAGTACTGATCCAATTGGCCGTAATCGTGCTGGCCTATAGTTATTATACCTCAAGTACAGTTCCAGGACGGCATCTGTATGCAATAGGTGGCAATGAAAAGGCAGCAAAGTTATCAGGTATAAACACTGATAGAGTTCTCTTCTCTGCATATACCAATATGGGATTTCTTTCAGCAGTTGCCGCCTTGGTCTGTGTTGCCCGATTCAACTCGGCTGCACCAACGGCCGGTACCAACTATGAATTGGATGCCATTGGAGCTTGCTTCATAGGTGGGGCATCGGCCTATGGCGGAACAGGGACTGTAGGGGGAGCCGTTATCGGAGCAATCTTCATGGGAGTACTGAACAATGGAATGTCAATAGTGGGTATCGATTCCAACTGGCAAAAAGCAGTCAAGGGAATCGTTGTATTGGGAGCTGTTGTCTTTGATGTACTGAGCAAAAAGCGAGTTAAATCAAATTAAAGAGATTGCCTTGGGGACGACCTTTCGGTACACTTTTTGAAAAGGAAATTCAATTGGCAGTAACAATAAAGGATATAGCCCGGGAAGCAGGTGTCTCAAGGGGAACCGTAGATCGGGTTTTACACAACAGGACAGGCGTAAAACCCGAAGTGGCAATCAAAGTCAGGGAAATTGCCGAACGTCTTGGTTTTTTCCCTAACAAGGCAGGAAAAGCCTTGGCTGCGCTCAAGCAACCAATGACCTTTGGTTGCCTCTTGCCCTCCATAGGAAACCCTTTCTTCGATGACCTCATCGATGGACTCAGAATGGCAGAAAGGGAACTTTCTGATTTTGGGGTTTCCGTTGACATCATGCAAGTAAAGTCCTTTGATACGGAAGTGCATGTCCGGACAATCAATGCCTTGAAAGAGAAAAACTATACGGCGCTTTGTATCACTTCAGTCGATGTCCCTGAAGTAAAGCAAGCGATTGAAGCCACCATTGCAAAAGGAATCCCTGTTGTTTGCGTAAATACCGATATCCCTGACAGTGGTAGGCTTTGTTATATTGGGCCGGATTACTACCATGGGGGAAAAACGGCAGCGGGGTTACTTTCCATGATTTGCAAGGAAAAGGCATCCTTGCTCATTTTGACAGGCTCTTTTCATATTCATGGACACAATGAACGAATCAAGGGATTCTTGGAAGGTCTGGAAGAAAGGAAACTTCCCTTTGAAGTCATACAAACTCAAGAAAGCCTGGATGACAATGAACATGCTTATGCAATAACCTTGGAAATATTAGAAAAGAATCCTCAGATCAACTGCATCTACGTAGTAGCGGCAGGAGTGGAGGGAGCTTGTAGGGCAGTCATTGCGTTGAATAAGGAATCCTCGGTTAAAGTGGTCACCTTCGATGATATTCCCACCACAAAAATGCTGGTCAAACAAAAAATCATTTCCTTCACCCTCTGCCAAGAACCGATTCAACAAGGCTATAGAGCAATACAGAAACTCTTTTCCTATATGATGGGAAATCAAAGAACGCCACTCTCGGATTCGATTACCAATACGATAATCAAAATCCGGGAGAATATCGAAGACTAAAGGTCTTTCTTTTGCCAGAGCTTTTCAAGGGAATAGAAATCCCTAAGCTCTGAGCTCATGAGGTGGACAACGATACTGCCACAGTCAATCAATTCCCAACCATCTCCCTGAGGGTTTTTGTGACGGTTGTTTACTTCAAGGCCCAGACTATTGAGCTCACTCCACAATTCATGGGCGACACCCTTGAGGTGGCCTACACTGTTTACTGTTGCAATTACAAAGCAATCTGACCACGAGCATTCTCCGCTTACATCAATAATATTGATATCCTTGCATTTGTGGTCCTCAAGAAACTGGCCAATGATATTTGCATTGGAACTAGTCAAATCAGTCATGATATATTTCTCCTTAGGTCAAGAAGCAAGGCTTCTGCCAGCCATTGCCTGATATACAGGCCAAGCGCTTCCCAATCCGTCTTTGCATCTATTGTGATAAACTGGCCTAAATCATAGGCATGGCAGTATTTCACATCCAAAATCCGATCCAGAATGGAATCCAGACCACTGAGCCTTTGCAGTGTATCGGGCAAGGCTGTTTTCCTCAAGACTCTTGCGCTGCCAACCAACGCATCCAATCGAATCTGGTCAGTAACCATCCCTTTCGATACACCAAGGGTTTCTACTGCCAAGATTTCTGTCAACTCCCTTAAGCGGGCTAAATTTTCCCTATTTGTACCAAACATCCCATCGGAAGGAAAACCTACCAAAGTCTGGACTGCCGATTGTCTGTCCAACCCTACATACTGCGCATAACCATCAACCAAGTCAGGAGGAATCGAAAGGACAATCAGGGATGATCCTTTTTCCAGGAGAACAATAGCCTCCGAACCAAACATTCCATATTTTACATGCACACTTTCCCCATTACAACTTATAAAGAGGAAACTGAGAATACATACAAAAAAGAAACCTTGGCTGCGAAGCTTTCTCAAAGCTCCCCTCCCTCCCTCAAAAATTTCCTCAAGGCCACGGAAGTAAAAGCGGAGCTCTTGCCTTTGCTTTCAAAATAAGCGTCCTGGTTATCGAGCAATCCGCTACACACCTCTTCCAGACTCTTTTTTGCCAACAAGGAATCCCGTTGGTCCCCACTAAGATGGGTTCTTCCCGGTTCCAGAAAATCTGCAATAAAAAGGATCAGCCCCATTCTTCCCATATATATACTTCCGAGCGTATGGTATCGAACGGCAAGGCACAAGGACGGGCTATAGCGTTGTTTGAGTATATCTGCAGCCACTGGACCATGAAGCAACATGGGAATCAGTTTCTCTTCTGGTTCCAGAACCAATTGATGTTCCTTGCTATAGCCTTGAAGCTTCGCATCAGGCCACTCACGTGCAATATCATGCAGCAATCCACACTCATAGCATTCATCAAGTGATATATCCTCATTGAATTGCTGAGCAAGATTGACACAGGTTTGAGCTGTCCCCAGACTATGGAGATAGCGTCGTTCGCTCATACGTGAACGAACTTCCTGCTCAAGAGCGATAAAGTTTGTTTTGCTGAACATAATCAGCAACCTCCTCGCACATCAAGGAACGTATCTCTTCTCCAAGAAGCTCATCGCCTGATAAATTTGCACAAGCCATACGAATTTCTGAAGAAGAATCATCATACACGGCATTGTCTACAAATTCCAAATCCAGGGAAGAATCCTTGAATTCAGGGGCAGAGGCATCCCGACGAATAACCACAAAGGAGACAAGCTCCTTCAAGGCGTCAAATTCATGCCATTTGTGCAACCCCGGTAAAAGGTCATCTCCCATGACAAAACCGAGCCGTCCCTTGATGCTGTACTGCAGATACAGATGTTTGACTGTGTCATAGGTATAGGAAACCCCACCCCTTTTCAATTCACAGTCATCGACCAACAGTTCACATTCAGGATCCTCGGGATAGAGCCGTCTATAGGCATCAAACCCAAGACGCAGCATGGCAAGCCGGTCTTCAGCATTTGCCAGTCTTGCTCCACGCTTAAAATTATTCAAGGCAACAGGAACAAAAATGAAGCGACGGTAGTTCGTTGAATTCAACACCGTGTGCACCAAATGAAGATGCCCCAGGTGAACGGGATCAAAACTTCCCCCGACCATGGCTGTAGGAACTACCGAAACCATTACCATTCTCCTCCTATTGCTCGAAAGGTTCTTCAGGATACTCTGCATCATGATCGATAACAGAGGAAAAACCACCAACGGTACTTGCCTTGAGAACCTGGAGCGCAGGATTCTCTGCATCTCCTACCATCTTGATAAAGGCCTGCTTTACTTCCTCTACCCCTTGTTCATAGTACACGCAAAGTCCAAGGATTTCTTTATCCGGATATTTTGCTTGCAACTGCTTCAAGTGTTCGGGGGCATCGGGCTCATCCATTTTGGTACCGATGAGAACCTGCTTCTTTTCCAAGAGCATGGGTTCAAAGGATTGAAGCTCCTGGCACAACACCTCATAGGCTTCAAGATAGCGATCATCACTCAAATCTATGAGAAACGCCAATCCTGTCGTACGACTGATATGCCGGAGAAACTTAATTCCCATTCCGGCGCCTTGGCTGGCTCCCTCTATAAGTCCGGGAATATCAGCAAGTACTATATCATGATCCCCATACCGGAACATACCAAGCTGAGGAATTTTTGTCGTGAAAGGATATCCTGCAACTTTTGTCCGGGCA
Source organism: uncultured Sphaerochaeta sp. (assembly GCF_963676625.2). Classification (GTDB taxonomy): domain Bacteria; phylum Spirochaetota; class Spirochaetia; order Sphaerochaetales; family Sphaerochaetaceae; genus Sphaerochaeta. Next base: position 12,976 of record NZ_CAXXYB010000003.1, on the reverse strand, counting down.
TTGGTCAACATATTGAGCAAGGAAGATTTACCTGCATTGGGAAAGCCGACAAAGCCGATATCGGCAATGACTAAAAGCTCCACCCCTACACGCATTTCCGAGCCTTTTTCCCCTGGCTGGGCAAAACGAGGAGTTTGTCTGGTTGAACTCTTGAAATGAAAGTTCCCCTGACCCCCGCGGCCTCCTATAAGGAACGTCCAACTATCAAGTCCCGTAAGGTCCTTGATTATCTCTCCCGTCTGGGCATTTTTGATAACAGTACCCGGAGGAACGGGAATTTCGATATTCACGCCATCCCTACCGTAACATTTTGCTCCTGAACCATTCCTACCGTTTTCTGCCCGGTAAGATCGAACCATCTTGAGATGCCCCAAAGTTCTGAGATTATTTTTTACGACAAAGACGACATCCCCGCCACGGCCACCATCACCACCGTCCGGGCCTCCCTTGGGGATATATTTTTCCCGTCGGAAAGAAACACAACCGTTGCCCCCGTTTCCGGAGGCAACATCAATATAGGTCTCATCTGAAAATCCAAACATGCGTTAGTTTTCTCTGGCCTGGGGCCATTTTCGTTGAATAACTACTACTCGGTTACGATGCTGATGTACTTACGATTGTTCCGTACATGAAACAAGACAGTACCTGCAGCCTTTGCAAAAATAGTATAATCAGAACCCACACCGGCATTCTGACCAGGATGAAATACTGTTCCGTGCTGGCGAACAATAATTTCACCTGCTTTTACGACTTGGCCACCGAATCGTTTTACACCCAAGCGCTGTGAGTTGGAATCGCGACCATTGCGGGAGCTTCCGCCACCTTTCTTATGTGCCATTTTCCTTACTCCTTATGCAATGATTTGATCAATTGTGATCAACGAATACCGCTCACGATGACCTTGGGTCCTGCGATATCCTTTACGTTTTTCATATTTGAAAACTCTGATCTTGACACCTTTTTTATCACCAACATAGGTTGCTTTAACCTTTGCGTCAGCAATATAGGGAGTGCCAAACTTTGCACTGTTCTCATCGACAACGGCGAGGACAGTTGCGTACTCGAGTGAAGAACCTTCTTCCATCTTGCTGATCAAATCAACTTGAATGGTTTCGCCTTCAACTGCTTTGTACTGCTTTCCGAGAATCTCTACAAGTGCGTACATGCCGATATTCATCCTTAAAATTAGTTTGTGCTCAGTTCTTATACCATATATCAAAGAAACAAAACAAGAAATTAATGATATAAATGCTTTAAAATGAAAGAAAAGCATCTTGAAAACCTACCTACCGATAGGTTAGTATTAATGCATGCATACTACTGAAATGAAAAAACAACTTACCGTATCATTGTTAAAAATGGCTTCAGAGAAGGGCTTGGATACCGTTTCGCTCTCGAATCTGGCAAAAGAAAACAAGATTACCAAGGCATCCATTTTCCATCATTTTGCCAATCGGGAAGCTCTGGTTTCCCATCTGTTTGATTACTGCTCAAAACTTGCCTATACCCAACAAGTAACCATACCACTTGGAGGAACCGCTGAAGAAGTACTGCTCAGAGCCATGGATCACTGGCATGAAATGTATACCACGGAACCACTTTGTTGGTTCTATAGAATCGTAGAATCTGAAAAACTCACCCACAGTGAAGCTGGGGCAATAAGCAAAACCCTGGGGGAAATGGTCGACGGGCAAAGCAGAATCCTTTTGGAGACCCTTTCGGATTCAAGAAGGCTTGCCATTGAAGAACTCGATTTGGCTGTCCTGACATTCAGTTCCACAGTACAAAACTTCCTGTCCAAGGCAATGGTCGGAAATGATCCCGATATACCTTGGCAGGAAGAACGATTCATTGCAAGATTCTGTAAACTCTATGCAATGGAGTAGGTTTACATCGATTCGAGAAAGGGAATTCCAATAAGAGTGAAAGCATTCTGGAGAACCTGCAACACCATTCTGGACAACTCAATTCTGGCTCTGACAAGACTCTTGTCGCCTGCCTTGAGAACAGGATTGTCGTGATACCACTTGCTGAAGAGCCTTGACACTTCATACAAATACGTACAAATGGAGGAGGGATCCAATTCAGCCCCTGCTTTCTCGACAATCTGAGGATAGATGGCAAGCTGTTTGATGAGCTCCCGCTCATCACTCAAGGTGAGCATACTGCTATCAAACCCGATACCTTCGTACTGTTCTCTCTCTGCTTCGAATTTGTTGAGCATACTGAAAATCCTTGCTCCCATATATTGGAGATACGGTCCTGTATTTCCTGCAAAAGAGATGGACTCCGCTGGATTGAAAACCATGTCCTTGGTCGGAATGACCTGGAGCAAATAGTAATTCAAGGCCCCCAAGGCGATGTTTGAGGCAGTCTTGGCAACATCCCCGACCATCTCCTCACGTTGCTTCTCATGTATCTCAAAAGCGGCCAATTCACTTAGCTGACTGACCAATTCATCAGCATCGACAACAGTACCCTCACGGCTTTTCATCTTGCCATCGGGGAGATTCACCATTCCGTAGGAAAGATGATGAAGATCCTTCGCCCATTCATACCCAAGAAGCCCAAGTACATAGAACAACACCTTGAAGTGATATTGCTGTTCACTGGCAACTACATACACCAAGGAATCGAACGGCCAATCCTGATGACGCATAATCGCGGTACCGACATCCTGGGTCATATACAGGCTTGTGCCATCCTTTCTGAGCAAGACTTTCTTATCAAGATTTATCGGGGCCAAATCAACCCACACCGAACCATCCTCTTCCTTATAGAACACCCCATCTGCAAGGCCTTTGAGAATTTCATCCTTGCCGAATTTATATGTGTTCGATTCATAATAGAAGGCATCGAAACTGATTCCCATGGTCTTGTAGCTGTCGGCGAGACCTTCAAGAGTCCAGGTATTCATGGTTTCCCAAAGTGCCATAACCTCTGAATCGCCCTCTTCCCACTTGCGAAGCATGGCCTGGGCCTGATCCTCGGCGGTAGGATCTTCCTTGATGCCCAATTGGCAAACTGAACATAGTACTTCCCTACAAAATGATCACCCTCTTAGCCCGGTGGACGCAGGAGTCTCTCCATTGCCAAATTTTTGGTAGGCAAGCATTGATTTACAGATATGCACCCCGCGGTTATTGATCAGGTTTACTTTCCTGACCTCTGCCCCGTTGGCTTTGAGAATGGCAGAGATACTCTGGCCAATGCTATCATTGCGCATATGCCCCAAATGAAGGGGCTTGTTGGTATTCGGGCAACTGAACTCGACGGTCACTCGCTTACCCTCCATCGTTGCATTGGTACCATAGGCATCTTTCTGCACTGAAATCTCATTGGACAACTCCCTGGCAAGGGCAGACATATCAATTCGAATATTGAGATACGGCCCGGCAACGATTATATCTCCCAAGGGGAGATTTGAAAGTTTCTCCAACCGAAGCTTGAGCTCAGAAGCAAGTTTCGGGGCTGCCATCCCCAAGAGCTTGGCATAGGCAAAAAGGGGAAAGGCAATATCACCCATTTCCGGTTTGGGAGGAGTCTGGACGGCAAGAGGAGCAAGGACAACCTTGTCCCCAAGTAATTCATGGGTATATATTCCGATTTGCTCTTCTACAAGAGCTTTCCATAACTGACGTACTTTAACTAACATACTATTTTCCTTATCCGAGAAGTCGGTAAACTATACTATAACAAAACTCATACATCAAGCCGGATGCTGATCTCCCCTGTTCCCAGGGTCTCCCTGCTGCTATCCTGATATTCGACGGTCAAATGGGCCTGGTTGTCTATTTCCACACCCTTTGCCAACCGTTTTTGTTTCTGGTTGATGACCAGTATCTTCTTTCCCAGGATAATCGAACTACGACGATATTCCTCAAGGAACGAATTGTCGGGAAGTATGTCGCTCAAGGCCAATACGCCATGAACTATCTCGGCAGCCAGGACGTTCGGATCCACACCATCAGGAACCTGGGAAAACCCATCGTACAGAGAGGTGACTATCATTTGCAACTGTGGATCAAAAGCGGTAGAAGGTGTCGAGAAATTCACCCCTATTCCAACGACCAACGAAGAGAGAGTCCCTGATTCAACATCAATGACTCCTTCAGTAAGTATTCCACAAACCTTCTTGTTTTTGTAAAACAAGTCATTGACCCATTTGATGCCCAACTCAAGATTGCACACTTTTTTGACTGCCCTGCTTACGGCAACCGCCGCTGCACTGGTGACCAACAAGGCATCTTCTGTCTTGCAACGAGGGCGGAGGATCACACTTATATACATTCCGCCCTTGGGACTGGCAAAGGTTCTTCCCAACCTTCCCCTCCCCTCGCTCTGGAAAGCAGAGATGACAGCAGTCCCATGCACTGCCCCTTCTCCAGCGAGCTGTTTTGCATATCGATTGGTGGAATCAATGACTCCGAAAAAATGCAGGGGATGAGGGGAAAGCAACGATTCAAGCTGCGTTTTATCCAATAATTCCGACGTGGGCACCAATCGATACCCTTTATTCGTAACAGCATCGATACAGTACCCTTCATCCCGTAGGGTCTCAATGGCTTTCCATATCGCGCTTCGGCTTATCGAAAGGTTACTGGCAATCAATTGGCCCGAAACATACGTATCCTCATGGTCATAAAGATAGGATAGGACATCTTGAACGGTATTCATGGGAAAATGATAGCGAAACAAAGCTGGCAAGGCAAGTAGATTGTCAACCTAAAACTAGGTTTACAAGTAGAAATCGATATATGATAGGGTCATTCTCATGAACAATAGAAAAACCATTTGTGACATCACTTTTCAGTGCCCTCATGATTGTCGGGGCCTATCTACGTTTCCCCTTGCCTCCCGTACCCATTACCTTGCAGACAATGTTTGTACTTTCTTGCAGGAATGCTCGGGGGAAGAAAACTAGGGAACTTTTTCAACAGCTATCTATCTTTTGCTCGGAGCAATCGGCTTGCCCGTCTTTACTTCGGGGGGCGGTCTGGGAAGCTTGTTGGGACTCTACGGGAGGCTACTTGATCAGGAGTGCTTCCGGCAGCCTTGCTTGCGGGAATCGGCAGCGACCTAGGAACCAAGGCCGGTACGAAACACTCCTATGCAAGTCGGCTGTTTCTTGGGTGGATTGGCCGGGACACTCGCAATTTATCTTATCGGGGTACCATTCTTGAAGTATAACCTGAACCTGGGTTGGGGTGCGGCCCTTAAGGCAGGAATGCTTCCGTTCCTGATCGGCGATGGCATCAAATTGGTGGTAGCCATAACGGTTGCCAAAAGTTTTTCAGGACGTATCAGGACCTTTCTGGCACCCCAACAAACTGAATAAGAAAAAATAGGGGTGGCAACTATTGAAATATCCATATGAAGAACCGTATGGTATAGCCATGAAAATATGTAAAGAGCAAAGCTTTGATGCAAGTGAATACGTACAGACATTCCTGGGAACTTTTGACAGGATTTCAGGGACTGCCAACTTTCATGGGATGAAGCTGCTTCCCCAAATGCTAATTATCGGAGAAATCGCAAACGACCTGATGGAACTGATGTTCCCGGGACGTTGCGGCCACGACAAACCCTCTGAGAGTTTGGAAGAGATACTCGCCCGACAACTGGACAAATTTTGCTCTCAGTTGAAAACACAAATACTACTCGCCTATAAATATGAAAACCCTGATATGGATGAATGCTTGTTGGTTGAAAAGACTGATCAAAACCTCAGGCAACTCTGCCTTCTGCTACCATCCATCCGGCTAGCACTCAAGCAAGATGCCCAGGCCGGGTTTGACGGAGATCCAGCAGCCAGGACCGTAGGGGAAGTAATCCTTTCCTACCCTTGCATCAAGACACTCACGATTCATAGGGTTGCACATGAACTATTTCGCATGGGAATACCGCTTATCCCTCGAATGTTCAATGAATATGCCCACAAGGAAACGGGCATCGACATTCACCCGGGTGCCGAAATCGGACCATCCTTCTTCATTGATCATGGAACAGGTACGGTAATAGGGGAAACTTCTGTCATCGGAAAAAATGTCAAGCTCTACCAAGGAGTAACTCTGGGGGCCTTGAGCTTTCCCAAGGATGCTTGCGGGATGTTGGTAAGGGGAACCAAACGTCATCCTACCCTGGAAGACAACGTCACCATCTATTCAAATGCCACTATCCTCGGGGATATAACCGTAGGGGAAAATGCCGTGATAGGGTCGAACGTCTGGATCAAGGAAAACGTCCCACCTGATACCATGGTTGTGCTGCAGGAACCCAAAATCACGTTCCGTGACCTGAAATCAAAAAAACGTCAGTGAATTCTTTGCATATCAAGCGTGTCATTGAGAAGAACCATATTTACATGGTCTTCCCAGTTTCCGTTGATATACAGATAGTTTTTCGATAGTCCCTCGTTACAGAAATTCAGGGAAGAAGCCAAAGCCAGACTTGCCTCGTTGCGAGGCATGATATTCGCTTCCACCCGGTGAAGCAATAGGGTGTCGAAGGCATAGGAAAGCACACTGGATACTGCCTCCTTGCCATACCCCTGCCTTTGCAGGGAAGTATCAATGCTATATCCCAGGGTACAGGAACGAAACACTCCCAATACGATTTCATTGAGGTTGACCGTGCCCACCAGGGCTCCCCCATTTTTTTTTGTAAATACCAGCGGAAGCTTTCGTTTCTGTTCATACAATCTGTGTTGCTTCTCGCATACATAGAGAAAATTGGCCAAGGTGAAATAGCTATCGTTCCGGGCAATGGAATACTGCCGGAAGGTCTCCCTGTTCCTCAATTCATAGGCCAGCAACTGCCTTGCTCCTGTCTGATCAAGGACAAAAGCAGAAAGATGCTCGGTTTCGAAGAGCTTATGCATGGCACAAAACAGCTGGTTTTGCCGTTTTTTCTGTAATCTTGCCAAACGTACCTTTCAACAAGAGCCCTTCCTTGGAAAAAGGAGGAGCTTCCAACACCTTCACGTCAATATAATTGCCAGTAAGTCCAGACCAGTAGCCACCCTTGCGGTTCTGTAGGATTACCTCGGTCTCCTTGCCACTCTGCCTGGCCAGGTATTCTGCATGAAGTCGCTGCGACAACTGTCGCAGGCGCAAGGCCCGTTCATCCCTGAGGCTTTCCGGCACTTTGTCATGGGCAAGATACAAGGCAGTGTCAGGCCTCGGCGAAAAAGGAAATACATGCATCTGGGCAAATTTCTGATTTTCAAAATACCTGAAGGTCTCCTCAAACTCAGCATCACCCTCTGCAGGAAGGCCGGTAATTACATCGGCTGCCAAAAAAGGATCATCCTTTACTTGCCTGAGACGTTCCAAAATCGAGGTAAGGTGTTCCACGCTATAATGCCGGTTTACCCGTATAAGAACCTTGTCACTGGCACTCTGCACAGGAATATGGAAATGAGGTTGCATCCTATAATCTTGTAGGGTATCGAGCAAACGATCATCGATATGGTCTGGCTCCAGGGAACTGAGACGAAGCCGGATGGAAGGCCCCAGCTTAACCAGCAATTTTTCCAGCAAACCACCCAATCCATCCTTTCGGTGGTCGTACATGGTCAGATTCACACCAGTAAGCATAATCTCGCTGAAACCAGCTTCCTCGAGCGCAAGAGCTCGTTCGACAACGGTATCGGAGTCGAGGGAAAGGGCCTTGCCCCTTGCAATATGGACCCTGCAATAGGCACAGGCATTGTCACAACCATCCTGCACTTTCAGATAAGCTCTGCTGTGGTAGGAAAAAGAGGCGGCATCATAGTCAAATACGGAAGCCTTTCCATCAGAGAAGGACAAACACCCCGAGCGAAGGTCGAATCCTGAGAGAAAGGATGTGTTGAGGTGTTTTGCCAACTTCAACAAATGGGCCTTCTTTTCAAGGGGCACAACGATGACATTTTCAGAAAGTGATGCCAGCTCTTCTTCATTTACCTGGGCATAGCATCCTGTTGCAACGGTAACTCCCATGGCGGCGAACTTGCGAATCATTCTCCTCGCCTTCTGCTCTGCCTTGCTTGTCACCGTACAGGTATTTACAATATACAACTCTGCAGGGATCTCTTCACCGACAATGGTAAACCCTTCCTGTGCAAAAGAATCGGCAATAGCCTCACTTTCGCATTGGTTGAGCCTGCAACCCAACGTATATACACAAACGTTCATGTTCTCATCTCCTGTTCCTTGAGTACCTGCATTACGGTGTCCAAGGAACCTTTCAACCCCATGCGCATTTGTTTTGCATAGGGATTGAATCGTTGCAAGTCGTAAAAAAGTTGCAAGGGGTCATTACAGGTCTGCTCTACGATAGACATCAAGGTCTTGTACCCGGTAGTTGCCAATTGGGTATCCTGAAGATTGAGCTCAGAGAGCGTCCGCCCGATAAAATGCGTAATACCCTGGGACCAGGCAGCTTCCCGGTCATGTTGGTCACACGTCATCTCTATGACTTGCAGTTTCCAATTCTTGAATTCCTCTACCCAGAAGAGAAAATCTTCCTTAGGGCAATTACCCGGACAAAGGACCATCGGAAGGCCTTGCACTCCATTTTTTCCTGAGTCAGGACCAAACATCGGATGGGCTGGAATGGTTCTGATAGAAGAAGGGAGCAACTCCCGCATTTTTTTTGCCGGATAGAGTTTGACAGAACAGGTATCGAACACAAGGGTAGCCGGTCCGATACGACTGGCTGTTTTTTCCAGGACCTCAGCGAAAGCGCTGATGGAGACGCAGAAAAAAAGCACATCACAGCCAAGGACCTCATCTTCGGTCCCCAATTGCACCCCTTGCGGTGGTTGTTTTGCACTTCGTCCGTATCCTGTTACCCGAAATCCATGGTTTGCAAGTTCCCGTGCCCAGAAAGCCCCAAAACGGCCAAGGCCGTAGACTCCGATACTCATTGTTCTGTCCATGGCGGGTATTGTACTGAAAACAAGGCCACCTAGCAAGAAGAGCGTTGCAACCATTTGGCCAGAAACAAAAAGAATAAGGCAATTGCCATGACCACTGAGAGTAAAAGCAGTCCCCATACCAGAGAATAACGTTGCGAAATAGCTCCGACTGCCAAAGGAACGATAAGTTTGCCAATGACGGAACTGATCATGTGAAGATTTGCTACCTGATCTATATCCTCGGACCAACTCATGATCTCAAGAATCTGACTGGAGGGATTTATGGCCCCGAAGGAAAAACCAACCAGGACCATGGTCAGGTAAGCATAATACAGGGTATTGCTAAAAGCGAGGAATCCCAAAGAAAGGGATGCAAGGAAACAAAGCACCTTCAAGGGGAGAAACGGACTGTTTACTTTCTTGAGTACCGGCATGATAAAAATACGGCTTGTGGAACTCCCGACATAATATAGGGAGAACGCAAGGGCAACCTGGGTACTGCTTGCTCCCAATTGTCTTTGGAAAAACAACAGGGGATAGACACTGCAACAGAATTCAACTGAGCTGTAAAATATAAGAAACAAGAAAAATGGCAGGAAATCCCTTTTTCTCAGCAAGGAAAAGCTATCCAGAAAAGGTACTTTCCTTTTGGGAGGTTTCATCAAGGCAGGAATTGCCCTGGCCTTGGGCATGGACAATAAGAACAAGAAGGTCATCAACAGAAAGATTCCCGACATCTGGTAATAACCAATGAACCATCGGGGTCCCTTTATCATCGCTATGTAGACACCACTGGCTACACTGGCCAAGCTATAGATCAAATGGGTCAACGGGATGTTTACCGTTCGTCGTTTTGGGTCGCAGAGCACCATGACGCTATAGCTGCAACTCCAATAATAATACCCTAAAAGTGAGTTTATCATGAACGCAATTCCAAACGAGTAAAGGGAACGAGAAAATCCCATGCCCAAAAATCCGAGCCCTGCCCCTATGATCCCGAAAATCATCACCCTATAGGAACCCAGGCGTTTAACGAGGGAAGGAAGCAACAAGAAGGATATGAAGGTGCCAATCTGGCTCACGCTCATGATGGTACTGAGCTGAGTCAAATCAATGGAACAGGTTTGCTGGATATCGGCACTCATGGTGCCAAAAAGGTTTCCGGCAAATGCAAAGACAACTATCATGCCAAACAGAAGGTTTCGGATTGCCATGGCCCAAAGCCTATCATACAAAACAAGGAGATTACAGCATCCCACGACACTTTTCCAAGAAGGTTAATAGTGGTATTCTTCAAACAAGTAAAATACATTTCCTGCCAAGGAGCAAAACAATGAAATTCGCAGAAAAAATGAAAGCACAGGCAGTCGCGGCAAACAAGAATCTTGTGCTTGCAGAAGGGACGGAGCCGAGAACCATTCAGGCCGCCCGCAAGATTATCGATGAGAAAATTGCAAGATCAGTCACGCTTGTCGGTAAGATAGAAGCTGTCAAGGCAGCAGCAAAGACCCTGGGAACCTCACTTGAGGGCATCATCATCGAAGACCCTGAGACGAGCGAAAACCGAAAGGCCTTCGGTAAGGAATATTACGAACTACGCAAACACAAGGGCATGACCGAAGAGGAAGCCTTTGAAGGAATAACCCAGCCCTTGCGTTGGGGTGCAATGATGGTACACCTCGGGAAAGCCGATGCAATGGTTGCCGGAGCAGAAAACACAACGGGCAATGTCCTGCTGGCAGCCTTTACCATCATCAAGTGCAAACCTGGCATCAAGTATGCTTCTTCTTGCTTTGTAATGGCCACGGACAAGACTGAACTCGGCGCCAATGGCTCCTTTATCTTTGCCGACTGTGCAACCATCCCGAATCCAACAGCAGAACAGCTTGCAGAAATTGCCGAAGCTTCGGCAAATTCCTGTGCAACCTTCCTTCAGGCTGAACCAAAGGTCGCCATGCTCTCCTATTCCTCGAAGGGATCGGCAAAGGGTGATTTGGTCGACAAAGTTGTCAATGCCACCAACCTCGTCAAGGCAAAATGCCCTGATTTGGCTATCGATGGCGAGTTGCAACTTGATGCTGCTATCATCGGCAGCGTAGCAAAGAGCAAAGCTCCTGGTTCAACAGTAGCCGGAAGTGCAAACACCTTGATCTTCCCCGACCTCCAGGCTGGCAACATCGGCTACAAACTTGTACAAAGACTTGCCGGGGCTGAGGCCTATGGCCCAATCCTTCAGGGATTTGCAAAACCTGTAAGCGATCTCTCCCGTGGTTGTTCCGTGGAAGATATCGTAGTTACAGCCTCAATAACCTTGGCACAGGCAGCAACCCTCTAAAAAACAAGCAAATTTCCCTAAAAAAACGAGGTTCCCAAGAGCCTCGTTTTTTTCATGTGATTTCTGTTGCCACTCAATTTACTTTTCGTTACGATTAGTCAGCTTTTCAAGGAGAAAGCTCCCATGCAAGCTTCCAAACGGAATAGGGATCTGCTTGACCCTTCACTTCCCGTACGTTCTGTAATCTGGTATCTGGCCTGGCCAACCATCGTTGAGCAAATTCTCCAAGTCACCGTAACCTATGTCGATTCCGCCATGGTAGGGTCCCTCGGTGCCGAAGCTACTGCGGCAATCTCAATCAACAATTCCATGATTTGGCTGATAAATGGCTGGATGAACGCCATAGCAATCGGATTCGCTGTCTTGATGGCACGCAACCTCGGATCAGGGAATACACAGAAAGCAAAAGAAACCGTCAAACAAGCCTTGACGGCTTCACTGGGTTACGGCTGTATTCTCACCCTCTTACTTTCTGTCGTAGCCAGTTACCTGCCAGTCTGGATGGGGGCTACTCCAGAGGTAAGCCCCCTGGCCTATCAATACATGAAATATATTGCAATCGGATATATACCCAATCTCATGATGATTGTAATCGGGGCTTTGCTAAGAAGCAGCGGCGATTCCAGGACTCCCCTATATCTGAATGCACTCAATAATCTTGTCAACATCATGCTGAACCTGTTCTTCATTTTCCCTTCGGTAACGATTGGGAGTCATTCGTTCAAGGGACTGGATATGGGGGTAAGCGGGGCATCCCTGGCCACGACCCTCGCCTGTTCCTTTACGGCACTTCTCTTGCTTGTCTCACTTTTTACCCAGGAGAAAGGAATCAAGATATCCTTGAAAGGAAGCTGGAAATACAATGGGCATATCCAGGCGCAAGCTTTGAGATTGGGAATACCTATGGCCCTTGAACGTACCACCCTCTCCTTTGGGCAACTTGCCTTGACCAGGATGGTAAGCAGTTTGGGAACAGCAGCCTTGGCTGCCCACTATATTGCAAACACAGCAGAATCAATTACCTATCTTCCCCCATCAGGAGTCGCTACGGCAGCCACGACCCTCGTAGCTCAATCGCTGGGAAAGGGGGATGCTCCCTTGGCCAAGAAGTTTGCGGATAATTGTGTAATTGCAGGAACCTTGTTGATGAGCACCATGGCAGTGTTCATGTATATCTTTGCCCCCCAGCTCATACATTTTTTCTCCCCTGATCCGGGAGTAATAGCCCTGGGAACAAAGGTGCTTCGGATCGAGGCTTTTGCAGAACCAGCCTTCGGTCTATCCTTATTGGTCTTCGGGGTGCTCAGGGGAGCCGGGGATATGAAAGGCCCGTTTGCAATATCGCTGGCCGGAATGTGGATACTCAGACTCCCCCTTGCCTGGATTCTTCTGAAAACAACCAACCTAGGATTACAAGGAATATGGATTGCCATGATGAGTGACCTTATCCTCAGGGGAATTATCAGTTTTTTTCGGTATCGAAGCGGAGTTTGGCAGAAAATCTGGAAATAGCCTCACTGAGAGCAAGAAACTGTGGCCAATCCAGTTGCTCGGCACGCTTGGAAGGAATGATGTTGCTTTCAAGAAGCACTGCATCAATACCCTCGCGTCCTATGCTTGAGCCTACTTTTCCTGACAGCAGGTTATTTTTCACTGTCTTTCTACGTTGGGCAAACAAATCGCGAATGACCAACACAAAAGAGGGTCGCAAGGAAGCATCGACCAAAGGGACAGCTCTC
>NZ_CAXXYB010000002.1:0-231025 GCF_963676625.2 uncultured Sphaerochaeta sp. | reverse complement strand
ACAAACACTTGGTATGACCCATCCTTGGAACGCCAGGGCGCCATTGCTCTTCTTGACCAAGGTTGTGATGTAATCGCACAGCACCAGGACACCACCGAACCTGCAAAGGCTGCCATTGAACGCGGCAAATATGCCATTGGTTACAATGCAGACTTCAGAAGTATGATCGGTGATGACCGCATCCTTGTTTCCCCAATGTGGAACTGGGGTAATTACATGATTCCTGAAGTACAGAAAGTACTGGATGGAACTTGGAAATCCCAGAGTTACTGGGGAGGTCTCGATGATGACATGATTCATCTTTCCCCCATTTCCCCGTTGGTTCCCGCAGACTTCCAGAAAGCTGTCCTTGCCAAAGAGGCAGAGATCAAGGCTGATACCTTTGATGTATTCTGGGGTCAGTTGAAGGATCAGACAGGTACCGTCCGACAGAAGGCTGGAGAAAAGATGGCTGACCAGGACATGCTTACCATGGATTGGTTCGTTGAAGGCGTCATTGGATCTGTTAAATAGTTACTGGAAAACCTTAGATATAGGGGCGGGCCATTCGCCCGTCCCTAATTCTTTCTAATGTGCGCCTTCCTTCCAAGGGCACTGACAAGTGGAAAAATAATATGGACATGAACAACACCGGCGAAGAAGTCGTCGTGCGAATGATTGATATATCCAAACACTTCCCCGGGGTTCTTGCCAATGACAAAGTCAACCTGACCCTGCACAGAGGTGAAGTACTCGCCTTACTTGGTGAAAATGGGGCGGGAAAAAGCACCCTGATGAACATGCTTGTCGGACTCTATCGACCTGACAGCGGTCAGATTTACATCAACGGAAAGCTTGCCGAAATACATTCACCCCAGGATTCAATGGCACTTGGCGTTGGCATGATCCATCAGGAATTCATGTTGGTCGGCAATATGACAGTTGCCGAAAACATTATCCTTGGCATGAAAGATCTTCCTATAATCCCACCCATGCCTGAAATCAAGGCAAAGATCATTGAACTGAGCAAGCGATACGGTTTGCAAGTATATCCAGACAGGATTATCCAAAATCTCTCCGTAGGTGAACAACAACGCGTAGAAATTCTCAAGTTACTCTATCGCGGGGCACAAATACTCATTCTTGACGAGCCCACAGCCGTATTGACCCCGGGCGAAGCAAGGGATCTGAACGAGATAATCAAAAAGATGCTCTCCGAAGGTAAGAGTGCTATCTTTATTACCCATAAAATGGACGAAGTAATGGAATTTTCCCATACGGTCCAGGTACTCAGACGCGGAAAAAGCGTCAGCGTATGTGCAACAAATACAATCCAACGGGTACAAGACCTTGCCAATATGATGGTAGGAAGAGATATTCTCTTCTCGCTTGAACGAGGGCCCTATGAACCTGGGGAAATCAAGCTGGAAGCAAAAAATCTGGTAATGGAAGCCCTGGGAGGAGGAAGACCTGTCCTTGATGATATTTCCTTCCAGCTCAGGGGCGGGGAGATTCTGGGAATTGCCGGAGTTGCAGGAAATGGTCAGCAACAGCTGAGTGAAGCCCTCACAGGGCTGGCCCACCTTTCAAAAGGAAAAATACTTATCAATGGCAAGGATATGACCAATAGGACTCCCTTGCAGATAATTAAGAATGGAGTAAGCCACATCCCCGCTGACCGGGGAAGAATGGGAGTTGTCGGGGACATGAGTGTCGGAGACAACCTTTCAATGAAAAAATACCGCACCAAGGAATTGTCGAACCATTCCATCATAAAGAAAGGACTGGTCAGAATATTCGCCAAAAAATTGATCACTGCCTTTATGATCAAGACCCCTTCCCAGGAGACTTCGGTAAAATTTCTTAGTGGCGGAAATATCCAAAAAACAATTCTGGCACGAGAAATCGATTCTTGTGGAGGCATACTCATAGCCGTCTATCCTTCCAGGGGATTGGATGTAGGGGCAACAGAAGCTGTTCGCCAGAATCTCATCAAGCAAAGGGATATGGGAAATGCAGTCTTGCTCGTTTCTGAAGAACTTGAGGAACTTATGATGGTTGCCGATAAAATTGCAGTCATGTTTGAAGGAAAATTCATGGCGATACTTGACGTCAAAGAGGCAAAGACCGAAGAAATCGGATTGCTTATGGCTGGCGTACAGAGGAGGGATGTATGAGACTTGCCCTGGAGAAACGGGACAGCAAGTCCCGAAAAATGACCATCCTGGTCCCAATCTTTTCCTTGTTGATCTCTTTTGCCTTGGGAGCAATCGTCTTGTTGCTTTCACATGCAAATCCGATAAGGACATATTACGAGATGTTTCGCGGAGCTTTTGGAAGCCCTACAAAGCTTCAGTACACGATTACCAAAGCCATTCCCATACTCTTGTGTGGACTTGCAGTAGGAATTGCCTTTCGACTTAAATTCTGGAACATCGGAGCCGAGGGACAATATGTTTCCGGCGTAATTGGCATTACCTGGGTCATGCAATTCTGGACCTTTCTTCCTCATTGGATGGTTCTCCCCGTCGGAATGATCATCGGTGTATTGTTCGGGGCAATCTGGGGAGGAATACCCGGTGGGTTGAAAGCCCAATGGGGTGTTGATGAAACCCTTGTGACCTTGATGATGAACTATATTGCCATTGGGTTTGCCGAATACCTCTATATCAATGCCTGGAAAGCTCCCAGAGGAAATATGGGGACCGTAAAGTATCCTGAGTTTGCATGGCTTCCAAGGGTATGGGGTAAAATTCACAGTGGACTGTTCATTGCCTTGGCCTTGGTTCTGGTCCTTTGGTTTATCCTCTACAAGACACGTTGGGGGTTTGAACTCAATATGATCGGTAAAAATCCCCGGGCTGCCCAATGCCAGGGAGTCTCCATCAAGAAAAACATCATACTTGCCATGTTACTCTCCGGAGGAATTGCGGGATTGGCAGGTGTAATAGACTCAGCTGCAGTAACGCATTGCCTTACCAAGGGAGTTGACTCTGGTTATGGATTTACCGGTATCATCATAGCCTGGATGAGTGGTCTGAATCCCTTTGCCTCCATTATCTTCTCGATTATCATGGCGGCCCTCGATACTGGTGCCGATGCCTTACAGATCAGTCTGAAACTTCCTTCTGCCATGGGAGAGGTCCTGCAAGGACTCGTTCTCATTCCACTGCTGGCCGGGAGTATTTTTACCGAGTACAAGCTTATTGCTGTCGGAAAATCTATGGGAGGCAGTAAATGAACTTCATTGAATTTTTTACAAAACTACTGGCGGTAACACTGGCAATGGGAACTTCCCTCACCTATGCCACCCTAGGTGAAGTCTATACAGAAAAAACGGGCATACTGAACCTTGGAATGGAAGGAGTCATGCTGATGGGAGCTCTTTCCGGTTTTGCAACCACGTTTGCCACAGGCAATCTGTATCTGGCCCTTATGGTCTCCATGCTTGTCGGAGGATCCTTTTCCTTGCTTCATGCGTTTCTGTGTATCACCATGAGAGCCAATCAGGTTGTTTCCGGTTTGGCAATCACAATGCTTGGGACAGGGTTGGCAAATTTTCTGGGTCAAAGGCTGGGACCTGCCTCCAATGGTTTTAACCTTGCAGGAATGAACCTTCCTGCAAAATTTGAGAACATCTCCATTCCGGGACTGAGCAATATCCCTATCCTGGGAGCTCTTTTCAACGTAAGTATCCTTACCTATGCCTTGTATATCATTCTACCCTTGAGTTGGGTACTGATGTACAAGACAAAATTCGGCATGATCGTAAGGGCAGTGGGAGAAAATCCCCGTACCGCGGCAGCCATGGGCATTTCGGTATCCAGGACGCGATACATTTATACTACCATCGGTGGAATGCTTGCAGGATTGGGCGGAGCTTGCCTTTCCTTGAGCTTTACGCCCAGCTGGAACGAGGGTATGACAGGAGGCAAGGGATGGATCGTCATTGCCTTGGTCATCTTTGCTACTTGGAATCCTGGTAAAGTCGTTATAGGCACCTTGATCTTCGGAGGTATCACCAGCCTTCAATTCAGTTTGCAGGCAGCAGGAATCAAGATGGTCATTCCGACTCAGTTCCTCGCCTTCTCGCCCTACTTGATTACCTTGGTGGTATTGGCCGTCATGACAATTGTGAACCAAAAAAAGAAAGGTTCCTTTGCCTCGCCTGCGGCTTTGGGAACTTCCTTTGCCATCGATGACAAGTAACTGATCAAGAATCAATTTAAAAGGTCCCTGTTATAGCAAAAACTATATCAAGGACCTTTTTATCTTTCTAAAAACCTCAGAACGAAAAGAAAGCCTTTGCATTATAATAACAAACATCCCTGATGACAGTGGCAATGTCTGATTCCTTACCAAAGTACTCACCGTTTTCTACCAGACTACCAAGAAAATTACAGAGTACACGCCGATACAATTCATGCCTTGGATAGCTAAGGAAGCTCCTGCTATCGGTGAGCATTCCTACAGAAAGACTCAACGGATACAGATTGGCTACCGCCTCAAACTGTCTTTGTATCCCAAAGGATTGGTCATTGAACCACCAAGGAGCTCCCAGCTGTACTTTTGCACGGATTCCTCCTTCACAAAAACCAGCAGCAAGGACTGCATAGGCCTCTATCTTGGTTCCATCAAGTGGGTAAAGAATTGTCTTGGGCAATTCACCCAAGGTTGACAACTTATCCAAGAGAGTCCCTACACTTTTGATACGGGTACTATCATCAATGCAATCGAATCCCGTAGAGTGTCCGATTATGGCAACCTTACCTGTATTCGTATCAAGATACGTACCTATATGCAATTGCATTACAAAGCCATTACGCTTGTAAATTCTGGCAATTTCGAACAAGAAAGCTGAACGATAGCGATCAATTTCCAAGGAAGAAAGGATTTCTCCTCTGAGGGCTTTTTCAAAAACGGACGCTATCTCTTCATCAGTATAGTCCACCCATGTAAAATCCGGAATGCCATTGTCACTTACCGTCGAACCAATTTCCTTGAAAATCTGGAGTCGTTGCTCCAAGGCTTTGAACAAACCAGAAAACGAATCTATTGGCAGACAGGCAGCCTGAGATAATAATTGTATATAGGATGAAAAATCTTCCTTTTCACAAAACATGGCTCGATCTGGACGATAAGCTGACAATATGCGTGTTTTAGCGGAAGAATTTTCCCTCATCTTATAATGGTAGGATAGGGAATCAATGGGGTCTTCGGTAGTACAGACTACCTCTACCTTTGATTTCTCCATACACCAACGAGGCGTTATATGATTTTGGGCAATCAAGGTCTTTGTCATCGCGTATATCCTTGGTGCATTTTCTGCATCCAAGGGTTCCTCGATATCAAAATACCGCTTCAATTCCAAAGCACACCATATGTATATCGGGTTTCCCACAAGCTTCGGGAAAATGGTGGCAAAAGCTAGATATTTTTCATAGAAACTAGCAGAACCGGTAATGAACTTTTCTTCGATGCCAAAAGTACGCATTGCACGCCATTTATAATGATCATGAGCCAACCACATTTCCCCAAGGTCCTCAAATTCTTTGTTCTCAAAGATTTCCTGGGGAAGCAAATGACAATGATAATCAAGAATAGGCATCTCTTTTGCATACGTTTCATACAGATATTTCCCGGTAGTGTTCTTCAAGAACAAATCTTCGGAAAAGTGACCATTCATTCCTTCAAGCATATGAGGATCTCCTTTTAAAAGCCTATCAAGGCACCACCGTCTACGGGAAGACAGGTACCATTTATATAGGAAGCAGCATCACTGCACAGAAATACCACGGCCATTCCGATATCCATGGGGTCCCCGACTTTTTTCATAGGAATCCTACCGAGGATTTTTTCCAGACGTGGTTGATCGTTGTCAGTAGCCTTATGGAACATGGGAGTATCGATCCACCCCGGGGCAATGGCATTTACCCGTACATTCTCTGGACCGCATTCAGTTGCCAGGGTATGGACAAGCCCAAGATACCCTGCCTTTGCCGTAGCATAACCAGCTACCGCGGGTTGCCCAATATAACTCGTCATACTTGCCTGAAAAAGGATACTTCCTTTTTTGTTGGCTTTCATATGGGGCACGATTGCCTTGGTAAGTGCAAACGCCCCGACCAGATGAACGTTCAAGACACTGACAAAATCTTCAACTGTCATATCCTCGATAAGTTTCTTGCAATGGTTGCCTGCATTATTTACAAGAATACTTATGGGACCATTTTCTGCAATTATACGATCGACCATTTGCTGTACTCTTGCAGTATCTGTAATATCAAATTGATAGAAGATTGCTTTCCCTTCGAATTCAGCAAGAGCTGCCTTTCCTTCTTCAGCACTTTGCCTGCTAAGTACAGCAACCTTGGCTCCCGCGCCGACAAGACATTTGGTAATTGCAAAACCAAGACCTGTAGCGCCACCGGTAACGATGGCAGTCTGGCCTTCAAGAGAAAACAAGTTATTTATTGAAAACATTTCTTACTCCAAAGGATTTATATTTTTTCTGAACTAGCAATGGCATCTGGGCAATACTTCCTTATCTTGGTATTTATAGGGAATGCAGTATTCTTTATGTCCCAACTCTTCGCTCTTGGACCTATGCCCACTAGCCATGGACAATACCATTTTGCAAAGATCGAGTGTCATTTCCTCAAGGGAACAAAGCCCTGAAAGCACACCTCCCCCATCGAAATCCATATCGCCTTCCATACGCTTGTACGTATCACTGTTTCCCGTAATCTTGAGAACTGGAGCAACAGCACTACCAACCACATTTCCTCGGCCGGTAACCAAAAAGACCAGATGACATCCGCAAGAGATTAAATCCATCAAACCTTCATTGTCATTGGGATTCGTAATACCAAACTGCATCCAGTAGGGATCAGGAGTGGAATCAAGCAACCATAAGCCGCTATGAGGAGGTTTCCCACTTACCTTGAGCACACCTTCAATGAGTTTTGTCCCACTTTTCGCTACAGCCCCCATACTCTTTTCCTCAATGGTCGAAAGCCCTCCTGCGAAATTACCGGGACTAACCGAGTATTGCCTGACCGATTTGCAATAGGCAAGAGCTTTGTCATAGGTATATTGCAATTCTTTTTTGGCTTTCTCACTTGCGGCTCGTTTGGTCAACAATTCAACTAATCCAACTGTCTCGACAATCTCTTCAAATATTGCAGTTCCTCCTGCTTCGACAAGCTTATCAAAGAAACGGCCCACCACGACATTACCAGCCAATCCGCTGGTGTAATCGCTTCCTCCGCACTCCCCGCCGATAACAAGGTCCCCAAAACCCATATCAACACGTGGAGTATCCTCCAAGGCAATAAGCATCTCCCTTACCTTTTGAAGCCCGAGCTCAATGGAAGGTTTTGTACCGCCTTCCTCCTGAATAAACATCCAGGAAGTCTCTTTTCCCTCCTCCCTGGCAATATCGGAAAGCCATTGGGGTTGCACGTATTCACACCCCAGCCCTACGACAAGGACTGCCCCGATATTCGGATGCCTAATGAGGGAGATGAGCAACCTTACGGCATATTCATTGTCTGTACACCCACCAAAGCCGATACAGTCAACATCGGAGCTTCCAGACAGTCGGGTAATTTCCTTGGCAACAAAAGACGAACATTCCACGGTATAGATTACGAGTACCTTATTACGAATGCCTTTGCTACCGTTTTTCCGTGCATAGCCTTTCCACGTTTTTGTTCCTGAATAATATTCCCTATTCATACTTAGTGTCCTTGGGGGCTCCCGTTATACTATCCAGGTGACTTGAACGTTCATCGTACAGACTATGCATACAGTGGAGATGCACCCAGGCTCCCTTGGGTATAGCTATGCTGGCCCTTCCAATGACAATTCCATATTTAAGGATATCCTCACCTTCAACAATATCTTTAAGAGCAATTTTATGACCAATAGGTATGGACTCTATTGCTTCTATGGATTTCTCTTGGGCTTCGCCATATAACAAGACAGGCCCAGGGATAACCGGGCACAAGACGGTAGCAACCGAATCGTGCACCTGAATTTGGAATGCAGATTGTTTTTCTTCCATGAAGATACCTTTAGAGAATACCAAATTTGGCAAAAGCCTCAGTGGCGGTCATTCCATTTTCAATGGCATGGCGAACGACCTTCTCTCCTGCCGCTTTTTCCAAGGATTTTTCCAGGACTTCCGAGGCAATTTCCCTGGGTATGACCAACACCCCATCGTCATCACCGAACAACAGATCCCCATCGTTGATTGTTACCTGCCCGATCTCAATCCTACAACGAAAATCGACGACCTTGGTCCTTACACTCGAATCCTGGGCATAGCAACCACAACTGAATACAGGCCAATTTTGTGCAAGGACCTGTGGTGTATCACGATGCCAACCATCGAGAACCGCACCTACCGATCCACGAGTCCTTGCTGTTGCTGTCAGCAACTCTCCCCAATAGGCGCAACGCATTGTTCCACCAGTTGCGATATAGATTTCATTTTCCCTCAGTTGATCAAGAGCCTCGGTTAAATAACCGAAAGGTTTGTCTTGAGGACCATAGACATCAATCATGAGTACCGTCATGGCTTTTCCTGCCAATTTCATACCATACGCGAGAGGTCTTATGTTTTGGGGTAGAAATTGATGATAATATCCCATTCCATCTAGGATGTCCCCGACAACTGGGGTATAGAGTTTTTCTTTCATCAAAGCAAACATTTCATTTTCAGTATTCCAAATTTCCATATAACACACTCCTTGTGCTTCTTGAGAATCATGAGACTAAATGAGAAATAGTTTCCTGAGGTCTTTTTACCTATCAGGAAAAACAATGCGAAGCCAATCCATACACAGGGGAAACCAGGAAGCAACATGTCTATCGGCCATCCGACCCTTCATCAGATCCTCTACCTCTTCAGTTGCCAGCGAGAGTCCATGGGCCCCATACGGAAAAATGTGCATTTCCCAGGGAAGGTTGAAATTGGACAGGGAATTGGCAAATAGCAAGGAATTCTTTACCGAAACTTCAGGATCAGACGCAGTATGCCAAATAAAGGTAGGGGGAGTCTTTTCCCCCACAAACTGTTCCAACGAGAAAAACCTTGTATCCTCTTTTCCCACCAACCGTTCAATACTAGGTTTGTGACAGTATTCACCTGCAGTAATTACCGGATAGCCAAGGATCAAAGCATCAGGACGATGCATTGATCTTTCTTCTGACTGGGAAAATATCTGTTCGTCATCCCAATGCACTCCCAAGCTTGCCGCAATGTGCCCCCCTGCCGAAAAACCACAGATTACAACCGGTTGCCGTACACTGTTTAGAGTTGAATCAGCAAGACTCCTTATTGTCCTCACCGCCCAGGCAGCCTGCCTAAGAGGCAAAGTGCCAAGCACAGGATCATCTATCGAATAGGAGAGGATAAACGGTTGCCACCCTTGATCCAGAAAAGCTTGGCCAACTGGCCAGGCCTCCCGAGGAGATCTCCATAGATACCCTCCTCCAGGACAGACAATGACTGAGCCCTTCGGGTTGGCAATTGGTTCATACTCCATACTTGCCCCCAGCTCCTCGCTACAAATTGTCATTCTCATACTAAGCTCTTTTCATCTATACACCCAAGACAGGCATAAGAAGATTTGGAAGAAACATAACAATACCAGGGATATAGGTAATCAAGAGCAATACTACAATCATGACTATGAAAAAGGGAACCAAAGTCTTGATGAGTTTCTCGATGGGAACCCCAGAAACTGCTGAACCGACAAACAAAGTACCTCCAACAGGAGGGGTAATGAGCCCAATACCCAGGTTTAAAATCATGATGACGCCGAAATGCACTGGGTCAAGTCCACAAGTCATTGCAATAGGAAGGAGTATCGGGGTAGCGACAAGGATGATGGCAGACATATCCATGATGGTACCGAGAAGCAACATGGTAACATTGAGAATCAACATGATTGCATAACGGTTGTCCGTAAGCCCAAGAATCGCAGAGGCAACCATTTCAGGCATTTTCAGATAGGTAAGCAACCATCCAAAGACCTGGGAAGTAGAAATAAGAATCATGACAATTGCAAGAGTACCCAGGGATCGTTCGATTACATGCCACATTTTAACCGGAGTAAGTTCCTTATACACAATAAAGCTTACAAAAATTGCCCAGACTACCGCAATGGCCGCTGATTCGGTTGCCGTAAATATACCACTGACAACGCCAACTACAACGATGATGACGGTAATGAGTCCCCAAATTGAATCCGCAAGAGTAACCAGGACGTTTTTGATATTGAAGGGTTCACCCTTTGGATAATGCCGTTTAACGGCCAGGATATAGCTATAGATCATCAGTGCGATACCGAGCACGATGCCGGGAATGATACCACCAAGAAACAGACGCCCGACAGAGACGCTTCCTGCAACCATGGCATACATGACCATGTTATGGCTGGGTGGGATAAGAAGTCCTTGAACGGAACTGGCCATGGTAACATTGGTAGAAAACTCATCGTCATATCCCTGTTCATGCATCATGGGAATAAGTATGGTTCCCAATGAAGCGGTATCAGCAGTTGAAGAACCTGAAATACCCCCGAAGAACATGGAAGCAACTATGTTTACCATTGCCAAACCACCCCGCAGCCAACCTACCAAGGCATTGGACAAATTGATCAAACGTTTTGAGATTCCACCTGCACCCATCAGTTCGCCGGCGATGATAAAAAAAGGAACTGCCATCAAGGTAAATACATTGACTCCCTTGACCATGAGTTGGGCGATTTGCATCATCGGAAGCCCGAGATAATAAGTCGTAAAGATACTGGCAAGTCCAATTGCAAAGGCTATAGGAAACCTACAAATCAACATGACAAAAAAAGATCCCACCAAAATAAGGACAGCAGTGGTATTCGTATCCATTTATTTAGTCCCCCCAACTGAAAAGAATTCATTCTGTATATTCTGGTCTTCCGCATCTTTGACCAATTCCTTGGCCTCATCCGCGATGGATCTGTCACCAAGTCTCTCACCATGTTTGATCCGTACCCAAAAATTGATGAATCGTTCGATTTCCATAAGACAGAAAGCAATTCCTGCAACGGGACAGGAAAGATATAACCACATAGAGGTAATCCCCACCCCGGTAATGACATTCCGTTTTGCCAACATTGAGAACTTCCATCCGAATACAATGAGAAACACGCCAAAAAGGAAAATAAAAACTTGGGAGACAGCCCGCATGACACAGACAACATTCGGGGGAACAATCATATCAATGACCGCCATCCTTATATGGGTATCCTTTCGGATTGCCAAAGCGGCGCTGATAAGGGACATGTAGACCATAAACATCAATACGACGGGTTCACCCCAGACAAGACTTCCTTTGATGATATAACGGTTGAACACGACAAAAGCAGTGATACCAACCATTCCAATAAAGCAAAGCTTGCATATGGTCATAAACAACCAATATATCCAATCAAAAAACTTAGTTACTTTTTCCAAGGTGATTCCTCCGTTTCCTGAAAAGAGGAGACAACCATGATCGTTGTCTCCTCTTCAGAAGATACTGGTGCTATTTATTTTGCAAGAATGGCTTCGTAATAGTTCTCCAGACCTTTTGCATACTTGATTACTACGTCTTTAGTAGCATTGATATACGGGGTCTTGTCTTTGACTTCGACAACATTGGCACCAGCGTCTTTGATTTTCTGGAGCAACTCAGTGTCGAGCTTCTCAATGCTGGCACGGTTCCACTCAGCAGTCTCGGTAGCTGCTTCACGGATGATTGCCTGGTCATCGGCATCGAGTTTATTGAAAGCATTTTCACTCATGAGGATAATTGAAGGGCTATAGGTATGCCCAGTGAGAATGTAATTTGG
Source organism: uncultured Sphaerochaeta sp. (assembly GCF_963676625.2). GTDB lineage: Bacteria > Spirochaetota > Spirochaetia > Sphaerochaetales > Sphaerochaetaceae > Sphaerochaeta. The sequence continues at coordinate 219,164 of NZ_CAXXYB010000002.1, read as the reverse complement.
GGCTACTTCATAGAACTTGTTCGAATAATAACCGGAATGGGGCTGTTCTGCACCATCTACGGTACCTGCCTGCAAGGCAGAATACAGCTCAGAAAAACTGATCGGTGTTGACTGGACACCAAGAGCTGATACAGTCTCGGTCATCAGGGCTGTAGTAGGAACACGAAGTTTCAAACCTTTGAAATCTGCAATGCTATTGATGGTTATATTCTTTTTCAAGAAAAAGTTACGACTTCCTTCATCTAGATAACTCAATCCTACCATTCCTGTACCGATTTCCTGTGGTTCATTCAGGAATTCTTTCCCGATTTCGCTGTTCAAGACACTCCAAAGGTGTGCCCTATCACGAAAAATAAAGGGAAGGCCAAAAAGGGTCAGTTTCTTTACCCCGAAATCTCCAAGAGAGTTGGTGTTACCACGGCAAATATCGATAGCGCCACCACCCATCTGCAAGGTCTGGTACATGGTTTTTTCATCACCGAGCTGCCCAGCGGGGAACACCTCAATGGTAATTCTTCCATTCGATTTCGCCGCTACAAGTTCGGCAAACTTATCACCGCAAAGGTCCATGATGTGACCATTGGGGTTGAGTTCTGCATACTTGAATGTATAACTTTTCTTGGCAACAGGGGCGGGGGCTGTATTTGCCGTAGTAGCTCCGACAGCAGGGGCAGAGGCCGTTACGGTCTTCTCCACTGCCTTCTTGCTACAGGAAACGAATGCTGTTGCAGCTATTGCGACAGCCAGAACGAGAACAAGTACTTTTTTCATGTGATTCCTCCTAAGAATTTTTCTCACTTTTCAATAACGGCCTATATCTAGATGATGAGCCGATAAGAATCATTTTCATACATGGGCAGACTGCTCTGAAACACAATCTCACTTCCCACATACAAGACCTCCATCGATGGTTGGGTTCCACGAATCAGGTACTCCAATAGAAATTTTGCCGCCATATAGGCTTGTCTATACGGGTTTTTAAGCAAAAGGTTCGTAAACACCCCACTACTAAGGAAATTGATATTCTCATCGAACAAATCACTTCCCACCGCAATTATATGACCGGCCTTTCCTGTTTCGACCAAGGCTTCACCAAGCAAAACGCTACTCCGTGCATTGACACAGCAACAGGCTTTCACATTCTCACGCTTGAGTTCTCGGACAATATGGTCGTATACCTCTTGCTTGATTTTATTTGCATGGACCTTATATACAGGATTATCCAAATGATGTTCATCAAGATAGGCATCAAAGCCCTGGACAATCTGGTTATGGGCTGGGATCAAGAGATCCCCCGCACACAACAAGATCCCGGAGCCCGCAGGAATCTGACGAAGAATCAACTCAGCAAGTGTACGCCCTACAATTTGATAATTTGGTTGTACACAGCATAGGCGCCCGGACTGTGGCAGATCATTGGCAATCAATACTACTGGGATATTCTTGTTCTTGAATTGCTGAAGGGAAATCTTTCCACCCATATCGGTATAACCAACAGTCAGAAGGCCATCAAATTCCCTATGGTTGATCAATTCCGACAATTCATCTGCATGGTTGTTCACACCCTTGTAATAAGGGACCTCGATTAGTTCAATGTTAAAATCGCTGACTTCCCTGATATATTCGCGAACGCCTTCCCAAACATAGGTAAAAAAGAACCTATTGTCTTCAGTAGGGCCTGGAAAGGCTGCGGCAATCCTGACAGTTTTACGTTTTAACGAAGCTGCAACCGAATTCGGGCGATATCCACATTCATTGGCAACTTTGATAATACGAAGACGAGTTTGTTCGCTAACCCCTGGTTTTCCAATCAGTGCACAATGAACACTCCCTATAGAAACCCCTGCCTTTTCGGCAATATCCTTGATTGTTGCTCGTTTTTCCAATTGTAAGCGCCCCTTGATAGATAACCATAACGTTTTAGTAATACCTATTTGATACTACGAGTCTTTTATTATTTTTGTCAAGAAAATTCTTTTTTTTGTATATTTCAGAATTTTTATAGCAAATATTACAATATAAGTACAACATTTTCTAATATTTTCTGTATTTTATGATTAATCAATGCTATCATGAAAAAAATACAGCACTATAACGTTTTTGTAGCAAACAGTACAAAAACATAGTTTTTCTGACTCTTGGGAGCTTTTTATCATGGACAATACAGTAGTACGCATTCAGTCAACGATCGATGCAAAAGTCTTTTCGGATTTTAGCACCTTCAACTTCTTTGTTTTGCACCACCGATGGACCTGGTTCGTATTATTCCCTATCCTGCTCGGGGGATTCGCCTATGCAAACCTCATAACTGGCAGCACGATCCTCTGTATTCTCTTTATAGTCATTGGTTGTCTGGTTCCCCTCGGCTCACTCCTGTCATTTAAAATTAGTTTAAAAAACCAAATCAAAGCCAATTCACTTGATAAAGTCAGTCTTGGCTATACCGTTATATTGGGCAACGAAGGTATTGAAGTCATCACGGAAAAAGAAAAACAGAATCTCGCCTGGAAACAGGTATACCGTCTATACCTAAACAAAGAGTATCTATACCTGTACGTATCCAAAACCAAGGCATTCATTCTCCCTTTTAGGGGAATCGAACAAGGATCCAAGGAAGAGTTGATACACTTGGTCTCAGGATCTCTCCCCCTTGGCAGATTCATCAAAGCCCGGTTTTGACTTGAAGCATTAAATACATTGTTTCTTGTAGGAATGACAATTTTCTGCAATCAAGGCCCAGTCGAGCTCCACACCAACCCCTATTTTATCTGAAACCGAAATATATCCATCAGAATCGATGGGAAGCTTTCCTTTCATTGGAAGCTGGTAATTTTCCTCCGGTACAAAATATTCGAAGTATTCACTATTTCTGATTGCACAACCAACATGGACATTGACCATATCCATGTAATTCATGGTAGTTGTATGGATTTCACAATTCATACCGAAACCTTCTGCCATATGGGCAATTTTCAGCGTCCCGGTTATCCCATCCTTCCAACTGACATCGGCACGGACTATGTCGGCTGCCCTCTGGGAAATAACCTGGGCAACACCCCAGTGACAGCCCCGGGTAGTCTCCGTCGCCGCTACGGGAATATCCAAAACCCTGCATAATTCGGAATATTTATAGAGTTCAAAATCCCTGAACGGCTCCTCAAACCAATGATAGTCAAGTTTCTCAAGCTGTCGTCCTACCTTGATTGCTTGATCAAGGGTATATTCGGCAACAGGATCGCTCATCAATACATAGTCCTTTCCAACAGCCGTACGTAACGCTTCATGAATCTTCAAATCCATCTCAACAGGTCCACAGGGATGGGCCTTGTACCCTTTTATCCCCAAGGCTTTATAATGAAGTGCTTCCTGGACATATTCATCGATTGTTGCGTGGAAATTACCACTGGCATAGACAGGAAGTCTATCCCTGTAGGCTCCAAGGTATTTATATAAGGGAAGAGAAGCTTCCTTTGCACAAAGATCCCAGAGCGCTACATCAATCGGACCTGGAAGAAAGACAGGGAAAAAGGTCAAATGACGGTCGATTGTCCAAAACTCATGCCAGATTTTCTCTCTGTCATGGGGATCCCTACCCAAAATTACAGGAGCAATGGTCTCATGGAGGTAAGCTTCGCTCACGGCACCACTGCGGGCAGCCAGACAAGTGGCAATTCCCTCAAGCCCATTATCACAGGTCAACTTCAACACAAGAACATCCCAATCCATAGCTGCAGCACCTTTGCGCTCTTGATCGAAAAGACAACGATTTCGTTTTACCCACCATGTCTCGAATTGTATGATTTTCAAGAATGCCTCCTCCAAATACTAATATATCTGGTATGTTGTTTTTATAATATAAATGATATTTTCAAACATTATAATCTATCTTTAGCGTATTTTACTACTTAATATATATCACATAACAATATCTTTGGTAATATTGCTAATAATACATAATTAAGTATTTTATAAAAACACTTTAATAGATATATTATCATAGGAACATAGATTTTAAAAGAAGTTTTTTTGCTATTTTTTTGCATGATTTTTTTGTATATATTGATATTTTTAATTATAAATATATCAGTTGAGTGTAAAACTGGAAAAAACAGCACAAGACCTCTATAAAAAGGAACAGAAAGATATTCCAAGAGAGGTCCCATGGATTGTCAGCTAATGGAGATTCTGTTATTTACGGCTAAATTCAAAAGAAACCTATGTAGGTAGTACAGAACAAGGCTACTTGCTGGCCTTTCACTACTCACCGAGGTAATTATGGTACAGGGTAGGATTATGCCATAGCCAAAAGAGCCCTTGCCTATGGTTTCCAGATAATTTCTGCTTCAAATAGGAGTTCCGAAGACCTCTTCATTCTCTTTATTCTCTTTTTTACGGAGGGTTTCCAGTGACGCTATAAGTGAATAGTTGATGTGACTGTATAAAGCATCACCTATTTGTCCATCATTTTCCTCTAGGATTGCATTTATGATCCGGTGATGCTGCTGGTATGTCGATTCCTTCGAATTCCTCTGGGAAAAGAGTGTGCTGTAGATACCAATCCTATACGTATCCTGCATAATGGCTCCAAAAATCTTGGTAAGGCGTTTGTTGTTGGAGCAATCTATGAGATATTGGTGGAACTCGATATCAAGGGAATAGAATCTTCTATCCATTTCTTTTCCCTTCTGGACTGAAAGATCTTTGAAAGCAAGGTCAAAATCATGCAACTTATCAAGGTCTATGTTTCCCTTGTTTCTTATGATCGAAGCTGGTTCGATTAATTTCCTGAGTGCAAACAATTCCATGAGATCTTCCTTGGAGATAACTTTCGCACACGTACCCTTCCTAGGGAAAATTTCGACAAGATTCTCGGATTGCAGTGTTATCAAGGCCTCTCGGATGGGAGTCCTTCCTGCTCCGATGGAGTCGGTAATCTGCTTCTCAAACAAAATTTCCCCCGGCAGATATTCGCAATTAAGAATTCTTTCCTTGATATAGACATATGCCGATTCCTTGAGATTGTTACCTGAAGACATTTCCATGTGTACCCCCATTTCCCTATTCATCCAACTATAGTCTTAAGTGAGGGGAATAGACAAGGTTCAACTCTGCAACTTGGGAAAAAAGAAAACCAGAAAGGCATTTTTCCTTGCATACACTTTTTAAAATGCTTACCATACCGTTTATGAGCATCACTACAAAGAAAACCAATGCAATGAGGATCCTGGAATCCTTGGCAATCGAATATGAGGTCGTGACCTATGAATGGGATGAAGAGCATCTCGATGCCGTCCACGCCAGCCAGGCTGCAGGAATAAACCCCCAACAAGTATTCAAGACCATCGTCATGCAAAATAGCGACAACGAAGTATTTGTCTTTTGTCTTCCAGCTGACTTCTCGATAAGTATGAAAAAAGCAAGGGAGCTTACCCATAGCAAAGATATTGATCTGATAAAAATGGACAGATTGCAAAACACCACAGGGTATATAAGAGGGGGCTGTTCTCCTTTGGGTATGAAAAAACATTTTCCTACCTTCCTTGAAGAACTTGCCCAACTGGAAGAATACATCTATGTCAGTGGAGGTCAGAGAGGCCTTCAGTTGAAAATCAAGCCAGACGACCTGCTCAAGGCCTCAGAAGCGGTCTTTGCCGACTTTACCTAATTGTTCTGTAGTCTCATCTTGGAAGAGGCTACCAGGCACCAGAATAGATTTGGAGGCATTCTCAATGGATCAATTATACGAAGCCCTGATAAGCATGAAAAAAAATCCATCCATTCCTGATGAAGATGATTGGTTTCAAAACCTTCTGGGTGATTGGAACCTGAACTATTCAGAGCCAAGTGGACGAAAAGTCCAAGGCGAATGGTTATTCAGAAGAGCACTTGATGGAATGGCAATAGAAGATTTGTTCATCTGCCCTTCCCGAGCCGAAAGAATCTCAAATCCTCAACCAGATGCAGAATACGGAGTTACCATCAGGATGTATGACAGAAAAAACAGATGGTACGACATGACGTATATCTGTGCAAATTATACAACCCGCTTAAAGTGTACAAAAGAAGATGACAGGATCATCTGTTCGGTTTTGGATTCCGACACAAAGTGGATATTCTCCGCTATCACCGGTGACTCATTTCGTTGGCAGAATACGAATCTCGACAAGAATGGAAATATTCGTATCAGCTGTGAAGTTCATGCGACAAGGAAACCCCTTTGAATATGAGATTCCCTCAAGGCACCTATTCTGTTTAATGGCATCACAGAAGATCAGACATGCTTGTTCTGGCTGGTAAAATAACGTCTTATGCGTCTGCTCATTGTCACTGCAGTGAGGAAAATCACAAGTAGTATCGCCGCCACCAACAGACTTACAGACCAACGCAAACCCCAGATTCCCAAGAGATAATGAGTAGAAAACAAATCAAGGGCGCTCATTGTCAAGGAAATGACGGCCAGTATAAAAAAAACCAGATCTGCAAGAGGTAATCGAGTTGTATTCTTGCGGAAAAAACGCACATACATAAGACCAAGACCTAAAAGAAGAACCAAAGAAGCCGGGATTGCCACAGGGAAAAACCAAGTCAAGGCACCAGAACCAAAGATATTGATAAAAGCTACATAAACCAGGGAAGCAACCAGCGAAATGCATCCAAGCAATACGGGATGCTTGGCCAATTTTGGCATTGTAGGCAATACGAGGATGATCCAAGTAAGAAAGATTGCGCCTACGGTAACCAAGGACCAGGATAAAGACCAATCGGAACCGTCCAAGCCAAGAAGCAAGACCGATACGGCCAGGGAATGGAAGGAAACTTGTATGGCAAACGTATGTTTTGCCGAAAACGCAATAATAATGATGACAGCCGCCATGAACAGGCAAAACAAGGGAATAAAACTATATGCGATATTGCCTGAGAACCACATGGAAAAAAAGACTGTCAATTCGCTGATAAATAATAGGGCAAGGGTCAGTTCCACTACCCCTTTGGAAGTTTTCTTCAATCCGCTTGAGCCTTTCGCAGGCATGGGTTCAGGAAACAGCGGATCTTTTTTTTGTTCAGTCATGGAAGTCGGCAATACCACTTCGGTATGGCAAAGCGGACACTTCTTGGCACCATCTTCCAATTTAACACCACATTGAATGCAATACGCCATGTTATAGCTCCTCGGAATCAGAACGGTTTGTCGAGATTTTCACAGGAATACCTGCCTCAACCAAGAAGGTACAGAACAACCGCTCAAGTTTAGTATCAGAATTATAGAAACTGGAGAAATTTAGGGTTATCGTATCTTTCCAACCTATCACGGCAAGTGCTACTTTGTTCATCTCGCCGGGTGAAAGATAAAAATCCATTCTATCAAGCGTTGGCTGCAATTCCTCTGGGACCTGCACATAACCAAGGTTGGACAGAACCGCAGAATAAAGATCATCACCCAACGAATCGGATAATAGCTTGAATAAAGGGTTCTTGATTACATTGGGGGCCATTCTCATAAGAATATTTCGCTCACCCCCTACGTTTCGTTTGATTTGGCTGAGAATCTTCTTGGTATCTTGCGAAGTCTCCATACCATGTCGCACATTTCTCAGGATTTCATCAAAAGTATATTCACCTAAAGCCGGTTCAATGCCAGGTGTCGCAAACAAGGTAAAGTTGCGCATGGTCTCATAGTTAAATATCTTTCGCAGGTTCATGGGAACAGATATCCTGATAGGTTTGCGCTTCTTCTGCATTGGAATTTCTTCCTTCTGCAAAGCTTGAAGCGACCACAACAAGATGGAACAAAGATACCCCGTAATGGAAACCCCATTCTTTTTGGAAATCGAATGAAGCAAGTCAGCATCGACGAGGCAACTGATGACCTTGACCCTATCATCATAGGATCCCTTGCCTATTCGATGAAAGGAGGAACCGGTAGAAGGGGAACCTGGAAGGTTCTTATCATACAAATGCTGGAAAGGGTCACTGAATTCCTGCCGGGAAGGTCGCACCTGAAAGTCCAAGGCACCCTTGAAGGTAAACTCCTTCAAGGAAGCCAAGGTATAATACTGCTGGACAATCATTTTCAGATAAATCAGTGCACCGGAACCATCGGTCAGTGCATGGAAACACTCCAAGGCAATCCTGTTTTTGCTGTAGAGCACCTTGAACAGGTACCCGTTGCCGTCCTTGAAAGAAAAACGTGTACAAGGATAGGCACCTTCCTCCTGCAAGAGGATAGGCCTGGGATTAGGTGACAGGAAATACCAAAAGAAGCCCTTGTGCAGACTTACCTTTGCATAGGAACAACGTTGCATTACATCGTTTACTGCAAGCTCAAGTATAGCAGGATCTACAGTAATTGTCAGATCAATCGATACCCTATAGGTATTTGCATTGAACCTTGCCTCCGTTGGAGGATAGATCAAAGCTGAGTTATCAAGTGCAATGAAACCTTCCGGTGCATAACTTTCTACTTTCATAATCTATATCTGGTCATTTGAAATACCATGCTTATAAAACGGGGTTTTGACAAGCAGGGCCTTCTTCCGTTGACCATGGATTTCAATTTCCAGTACATCTCCGAATTTAAGTCCGGTGGAACGATCAATCAAGACATAGGCACAGAATTTTTGCAAACTGGGACTTTTGGTGCCACTGGTGACAAATCCAATTTCCCTATCACCCAGAAAGACTTTGCATTGGGCACGAGGTACAGACTTCTCTATCATCTCAACACCTCTGAGGGTGCGAGGAATACCTTCTGTCTTTTGTTTTTCCAAGGCTGCCTTACCACAGAAATCAGTTTTTTCCAAATGGACAAAAACGCCGAGATTTGCTTCCAGCGGTGTAATTGTATCGCTGATCTCGTGGCCATAGAGAGGGAGTTTGGATTCCATTCGCAAGGTATCACGAGCACCCAAACCACAAGGGGCAATGTCAAATTCCTTGCCAGCTTCCAAGAGGATATTCCACAGGCGTGGACCATCCTCCACCTTGCAGTAAAGCTCAAAACCATCCTCTCCGGTATATCCTGTCCTGCTGACCAAGGCTTGCACGCCTCCTACCAAACAGGTATCGCGAAACGTAAAACTTTTGATAGTCTGGCAATCCGGTACCAATTTTTCCAAGGTCTTCACAGCCAAAGGACCTTGAAGGGCCAGTTGAACAGTTTCAGCTGAGCAATCGGTAATTTCGGGTTTTTCCTTTGTCCAGGGATTGCCCTCACGTATCCAGGCAAGATCCTTCTCGGTGTTTGAGGCATTGAGAACAACCAGATAATGGAGAGAATCCTTGCAATAGACAAGCAGGTCATCTACGACCGTTCCGTTTGGATAACACATCATAGTATATTGAATCTGGCCAGGAACCAAGGTGCTGATGGTATTCGTGCAAAGATAATCCAGATATTGTGTGGCGTTTTCGCCAATGACCATACATTCACCCATATGGGAAACATCGAATAACCCTACGCGTTTTCTGACAGCTTCATGTTCCGAAAGAATTCCACCGGCAAAATTGACGGGAAGTTCCCAACCACCAAAATCTATAAGTTTCACTTGCTCATAGGTAGAATAAACAGGATAAAGCGGAGTACGTTTCATTTTATATTATTTCCTCATCTGTAAAGCATTTATTTCAGAAGTGCAATCAGTTCGATTTCAACTGCCACATCCTTGGGCAGTCTGGCGACTTGGACAGCTGAACGAGCAGGAAGGATACCTCCCTCAAAATAACTGGCATAAACACCATTCATTTTGGCAAAATCATTCATATCCTTGAGAAATACGGTTGCCTTTACGACTTTTGAAAAATCACTACCCGCTTCTGATAAGACAGCCTTGAGGTTTTCGAATACTTGTCTTGCCTGAACTTCTACATCACCGACTACCAATTGGCCAGTAGCGGGATCGACAGGAATCTGACCGGAAGTAAACACAAACGGAGCGGCAATTACTGCCTGACTATAAGGCCCGATAGCGGCAGGGGCCATTTTTGTATTGACAAGTTTCTTCTCAACGGGAATAGTATTTTCAATCATTTTTTTTCTCCTACGCGATAGAATACCGCCAGAGAAACTATCTTGCAAGCGTTTACACTTAGTTGTATTTTGAATGTATGAAAATGTTGATAATACATGGAAGTGCCCGGAAAAACGGAAACTCTTCCACGCTGGCAAAAGAATTTGAAAAAGAAGCCTCAACTCGGTATACGGTGGAAAATCTGTACCTGGGAGAAAAAAAGATTTCTGATTGCACAGGTTGCAAGCACTGCAAGAGAACCGGCAGTTGCCGTTATACAGACGATATGCAACCAATATATACACAATTCAAGGAAGCCGATGCGGTATGCTTTGTTTCCCCTGTCTATTGGTGGGGGATATCTTCCCTGCTCAAGACCTGCATCGATCGTTTGTACGCACTGAACCTAAAGGATTTCCATAATAAGGATTTTTACCTTATCGTTACAGGATCAGATTCTGTGGAAGGAATTCAATATATGCTCATACAAGAACAATTCAAGGCAATCTGCGAGTATACAGGGATGGTTTTTGCCGGATATCTTCCCGTTTCCGCCGATGATTCCCATAAAGCAATGGATAATGAAGAAGCCTTGGACTTGGCCAGGCACCTTATACAAAATAACTAAGCAATTCTTTAGGGTGTTTGATTACTGCGAGCATCCCCTCTTCCCGCTTTTGGCCTAGAGGAAATCCGAACCCGTAATCTACTGCAATGAAACCTACACCAGCTCCTTTGGCACCTTCCAAATCATGGATGGTATCCCCGATGAGAATGGCTTCAGAATTCTGAATATGCAAATCCTCCAATACCTTTCTTACGATATCGGCCTTGGAAAGCTTGGATTCAGTATCGGCACCTCGAATGGAGGAAAAATACTTTTCCAACTTGAAGTAATGCATCATATTCGTAGCCAGTTCCTCATGTTTCAATGTTCCCACCGCCAACAGACACCCGCGATCTTGTAACTGGGAAAGAGTCTGTTCAAGTTGTGGATATATGACAGCATTATATTGACCACGCGCGAAGTATTCCTTTCTATAAGCTTCAACGGCCTTGCCAATAAGCGATTCATCAAGATTGTAGGTATTTCTGAAGCATTGATTTATCGGAGGTCCGATAAACTTGCTCAATTGCTTTATATCGTCTTCCGGCTGCAAGCCCAATTCCACCATTGCATGGTTGGCCGAGGCAAAGATACCAGGAGAAGTGTTCATCAAGGTTCCATCAAGATCAAAAATTGCGAGTTTATACTTCATGCCTGAACCATATGTAAAATCCAATCTTGAATCAACCCATTTGAAGCTACAAGATCGCAATGAGTATCAGAAAAAACCTTATCAGGATCAGCACTGGATATTTTTCCGCCAGCCTCTTCGACCAGGACCATTCCTGCGGCCATATCATAATACCCCAAGAAGAGCTCATAATAGCCATCAAGACGACCTGTTGCGATGTAAGCGAGTTCCAGAGCACAAGACCCGAAAGAACGAATATCGCTGATTTGTTCGAGAATACGCTGTTCCTTCTCAAAATATGAAGCAATCGCCTCATGATGCCGGTGAGGAGGGACGCAAACCATCAAGACAAGGGCAGGGTCCGCGATTGAGGAAACCTGAATTTTCTTGCCATTGAGGAAAGCTCCCTTTCCTTTGCTGGCCCAGAACATTTCATTCTGTCGTGGGTTGAAAACAACGCCGACCAAAGGTTTATAAGGCTCCAGTTCCCAGGCAATGCTGATAGTATAGTTTGGCAGAGAACGAAAATAATTGGTGGTACCATCTATGGGATCAATGATCCATCTTCCAGAGGATCCTGAACTGCAGTTCCCGGATTCCTCTCCAAAAATTGCATCATCGGGAAAGGCTTCCTTTATAAGAGAAATGATCAATTTCTCTGAAGCCTTGTCCATATCCGTTACAAAATCATTGGTTTGCTTGGCATGGACTTCAAAAGAACCTGTTTCCCCTGCTTTCAGAACCATTGCGCCCGCTTGTTCGGCTGCAAGCCTGGCAAGCGCCAGACGTTGTTCGATGCTATCGCCTTCCATTATTTATTTTTCCTCTTTTCCAATAATCTATCACCGAGACTAACGACAAATTTCCAATCATTCTGGGAGAAATCCTCAGTCCGAATATTTTTTTCCTCTACATGAAAAAGCTTTCCACCCTTGCTGAAAGCAAGATAGAGTGCAGTCCAAGAGGACTTGTTCTGGGTATACATTATTGCTGCAACATTATTTCGCCGGTCCCAATTGCAAAGCATGTCATTGCGACCGGTTATCAAGACTAGAGTCAACTCATGACCAGGAATAGTAAACATCTTATCCTTTCCATCGGCTAGCTGGGATTCCCGGGCTTGTTCTATCAAGGTATCGATCTTTTGCAACAAGGAACTATCCGCAGTCTTGCAGAAATTGAAAAATATGCTGTTTTCTTCACTCTCCATAGTCTTGAGAATTTCCTGCAAACGAGCAGGAATAACATCCTCCAAGGAGGAGACAATCTCATCAAATACAACAGGAGAATCAGCAACCTCACCTTCTTTCCCCTCACTCCTCTGTTTTGAGATTTCCTCAGCCAGAATAAATCTAGGGAGAGACGGAGTACTGGCAACACTGGAAGAATTTACGGGAACCATTTCAGGTGCACTGCTTTCAGTTGAAGGTAAAGAAGGCTCTTCCTGCTCCACAAGTTCTTCCTGCTCCACAAGTTCTTCCTGCTCTACAGGTTCTTCTTGTTCTACAGGTTCCTCCTGCTCTACAGGTTCTTCCTGCTCTACAGGTTCTTCTTGTTCTACAGGTTCTTCTTGTTCTACAGGTTCTTCTTGTTCTACAGGTTCTTCTTGTTCTACAGGTTCTTCCTGCTCCACAGGTTCTTCCTGCTCCACAGGTTCTTCCTGCTCCACAGGTTCTTCCTGCTCCACAGGTTCTTCCTGCTCTACAGGTTCCTCTAGTTCGACAGGTTCCTCTTGTTCTACAGGTTCCTCCTGCTCTGCAGGTTCCTCTAGTTCGACAGGTTCCTCTAGTTCGACAGGTTCCTCTAGTTCGACAGGTTCCTCTAGTTCGACAGGTTCCTCTAGTTCGACAGGTTCCTCCTGCTCGATAGGTTCCTCCTGCTCGATAGGTTCTTCCTGCTCGATAGGTTCTTCCTGCTCGATAGGTTCTTCCTGCTCGATAGGTTCTTCCTGCTCGACAGGTTCTTCCTGCTCGACAGGTTCTTCCTGCTCGACAGGTTCTTCCTGCTCGACAGGTTCTTCCTGCTCGACAGGTTCTTCCTGCTCGACAGGTTCTTCCTGCTCGATAGGTTCTTCCTGCTCGATAGGTTCCTCTTGCCGGGGAGCCGCTAGTATACTTTGTTCAGGATTCTTTCCCTTTGAAATCGATGACAAAATGGAAAAAAGCGATAAAGGTGCATGATTTTCTTCCATCTCTTCAATTGCTTCATCTTCATCATCAGACGACATGGGTATTGAATACGGATTTTCTTCATTTCCCGACTCTAAATCGTCATCAGCTTCCGATATGCCTTGTTTGTCAGTGAAATAATCCAAATCAACATCCGAGTCTTCCTCATACTCACTGAGCAAATCCTCGGCTTCCTGGTCATACTCATCCTTGTAATCATCACTGTCCTTGTCCAAAGCCCCAAGCAAAGTGCCGTGCTCATAAGGATTTTCCTCATCAAAATCAAACAAGGAGGGTTGCATATCTTCTTTTGCAAGATCATTTGCAGTTTCTTGTTCCTCATCATCGGAATTATCATCTTCCCTCTCTTCATCTTCAACGGAGGGAGCAGCTTCCAATTCAAACGGTTTGGGTATGGACAACCCCAACTTTTCCTTTAATTGCAATACTCCGTTCCAATCGGAAGCAAGATTGGAAAGTTGCAAGAAAGAAAGCCTCATTACATTTTCATGGAACTCCAAGGGGATAGATGCAATCATGCTTCATATCAAGGATAATGCAAGGGTCTGCAAGCTCTTTACCAAACAAGGAAAGCTCGCTCTCATGTTCCAATTCGAGGATAGTTTCCTGGGAAGAGAGGAAAGGATTGCCTGAAGAAGTCGGAAATTGTTCTGAGAGAACCAGAAGATTCAATTTTCGCTTATCATCTTCAAAGACAGCGTCAATGACACGATTGCCCATTTTGACGTTGCAGGTAAAATTCATTGTCCCCAGTAAAGTAGAAAAGAAGGAGACTGGCAACAAAGACTCCTTCTCTTTTTCAATACTCGACCATCGAGCCGAAAGCTCACTTGAAAAATTGCAAACAGATGATCGAATTATCCTATAGGTCTTATCCAGAAGGTACTCGGCATCAAAACAATAGAATTTTGATCCTATTTGCAAGAAGGGTTTACCGCCCAAACCAAAATCCTTGGTCAACCAACCTATCGAATCACCTGAAAGGAAGGTTTCATCTTCACCAGGTCTATTGGAAAGCAGTGCACAAACCTCAAAAGATAACGAAGTGACCTTTTGGACATCAAACAAATCAAAACCATCCCTACGACCAACAATATCGGCAATCCAAGGTTCCCATCCTTGTTGCTTGATAACTTTATCCATCATGGCCTTGACATCTTGCTCACCTTCCCCGTTGCTTTTGAGCAACTCGATTTGCAACATACTTGCCTGTTTGAATACCGTACTATCTTCTTTCAGCTTGTCAATTCCGTCAAAAGCATTTTCACCCAAGGCAACAAAGGCCTTGATCAGGGAGTCCAAACCACAGGGAAAGACTAAGGAGATCAATTCATTGAAAGGCTGTAATCGATAGGAAAGCGCAGCACTCTTCTTTTTATAGAGGGAAGCATCGACACAAGGGGGAATGCAAAAATCATCGGCAAATTGCTGGAAAGCAACCATCAATGATTCATCAGAGAAAAAATTCCCCATATTCAAGGACAGTACATGGTTATCGATATATCGTAAGGTTTTTGCACAGAAATCCTCGAAGAGTTGACCAAGGCGTTTCCAATCCTTTCCTTTAATTTCTCGGTTTTGGGAAAAGGTTCCATCGCTGGAACAAACCAGTTGCTGAAGATAGGAAACCAAACGACCGGCAACAAGATGACTCCATTCATCGTCAAGACGAACGTGATCGATTCTCCGTTGTTCCCAACAAGCCATTTTCAGTAACTCAAGTGGGTTATAGAGGGAAAAAAGCTTTTGGATATTCGTGACATCATTATCGAGAAAATGAGACAATTCCCTAAGGTTCCGTTGGATCTTATCCGGGGAAACGCCACTCATTGTAGGCAAGTCCCAATTCCTGCTATTTTTCACGAATGCACTCTCCCTGACTTGAGCATATCACACCTTTGCCGGCGATTCAAACTTCCTCTGTTTTCCGCTCATTTCCAAAGGCTCCAACCGCCAAACGGCTGTACTGTTACCTCTTGCGAAGACACATGTATCAATCCTCTCTTTCTGGCTTGGAGCAAATTTCTCGCAAATTGCAGCAAGAGCCTTTTGTTTTTCCTTGAGGTCGACAACCTCAAAGGCCAGGGCAAATACCAAAACACTGGTATAGGCAACTGAAAAAGCAGGTTCATCATTGTCGGCTTGACCTACGCAACTGACGCAGACTTTATTGTCATGAGTAAGATTCTCGATCTTATGTCCTTTGAAGGCACAATGGAAATACAGATTTCCATCGAGCAAGACAGGGGAAATCGGGACAGAATAAGGGGCACCTATGCCCAAAGGATAATCTTCACGATAATTTGTCATGGAAAGAACAGCATACTGACAGTCGTTGACGACTTCCAAAATGCTTTTCTCTTCCATCATCCTTTCTTTTCTACGCATCGGCACCATACATGACCTCCCTCTTGGACAACTTTAACAATAAGGCCATATATAAAAGCCACCCAAGGACAGAATCATTGTAATCATTCGCTTCCATAGGCTCAAGGAGTTTCTTTGTTGTATTACTATAAACTTTTGCTACTGTTAGATGTGCAAATATCCTTCCGCCTTCTGCAGACAATGGGAAGGAAGATGCAAATCTTCCAGATTCGACAGAACCGCATGTTTTCTTCCTGCAACAATTCTATCTGCAAAGGCAGGCCCAATTCCGGGAACCCTTAATAATTGCTCTTTGGTGCCTTGCTTCACCGAGATCGGAAAATAATCTTGATGGTGCTCTGCCCATACTAGCTTCGGATCTTTTTCCATGGAAAGATTACCGCTCTTTTCAAAGATCAGATCCTCATAGGAAAAAGAATACTTGCGTAGCAACCAATCAGCTTGATACAGGCGATGCTCCCGTATAAGCGACTCTTTGGCCACTTCATTGGTTACTTGCAATTCCTCTCCAAACAATGAGGGTTGGACCCAAGGCTGCTGAACCAGGGTCTCCCTTCTCTGTTCCCCTGGTATTGAAGGATCACCAAGACCACTTTGATATGCACTGAAGTAGAGCCTACCCATATTCAATTCTGAATACATCCGACTCCCGTAAAAGAGTATTTCCTTGTCGACTTCATCACTTGCCCCTACGATGAACTGACTGGAAGTATGGACTCGCTTGTACCTTCCATTCTTGCTCGTCTGCTTTCCTATATAGACCAAGGGGTCAATGATATCCTTCTGATAATCCTTTCGGTCAGTCAATTTGGAAAAGTGTTTTACCCCGGGCGCTTCTATATTCAACGATACTGCCGAAGCGTAACAAAGGGCTGCATCAATGCTTGCCCTGCTGGCCCCAGGAATAATCTTAAGATGAATATAACCCTTGTAGCGATAATGCTTCCTGAGGATTTCTGCCGTGGCTACCAACATATCCATTGTCTTGTCGGCATTTCCCATTACGGCACTTGAAAGAAAAATTCCGATAAGCGGTCTTTTGAGTTGGAATTCAAAAAAGAAAGAAGCCATTTCATAGGGTGAAAGAGCTACAGGATGAAAATCTTGTTGGGCACGGAGCGGGCAATACTTGCAATCATTGGCACATCGGTTTCCCAAAAGAGTCTTGAGAATTATGCCCGACCCTCCACTTGCAGTGGACATAGGATACAGCCATCCATCTCCCGTGGCATTACGTTTTCGATGTTCCAAGGGGTTCTTCGTACCACAGGCACAAGAAAGATCGTATTGGGCATCAGCACTGAGAATATCAAGTTTTTCCTGTGTATCCATAGTTACTCCTCTTATGTCTGCAATAGAGAGTAACATATGTATAGTACTTTTACAAGAAAGACTGTCGCTTCCTACTCTTTCTTGTTTTTATATTCCGAAACCAACAGACCACCCAAGGTAAGAACCACACCCACCGCTGCAAGCGGAGTAATGACTTCACTCAGAAAGATCACGGAAAAAATAATGGTAATGACAGGGCTCAGATACAAATAGAAGGAACTGACGACCGGACCAATTACTTTCAATCCATAGTTCCAGGTAAGAAAGCATATTGCCGAAGCCAATACCCCAAGAAACAGAAAATGTACAAGGTACCTTGCATCAAAAAGCTGTGAGACAACCCATTTATTCGGCGAAATGAATTCCAGTACAAGCATGCCTAGAAAGCCATAGAAAAACATAGTCCTGGTTGCAAGTATCGTGGAATACCCCTTCTTGACTATAATCCTGAAAAGGACTGTGTAAACAGCCCAGACTGCAATACCGACCACGGCAAGAAAATCACCCAGGGGATTTAGGTGCAGTTCTGTCTTACCACTGTAACTCATCAAAAAGATTCCGATAAAGGCCAGGATAAATCCCAGAAAATATTGTGTCCTTAATTTGTCTTCATGCAAGAACAGATGGGCAGCCATGAATATAAAGAAGGGAGCCACGGCAACGATTACCCCAACATTTGAAGAAGAGGTATAGGTAAGCGCCGTATTTTCCAGATAGTAATACAAGAAGGTTCCGCATAGTCCTGCGGCGACCATCAACAGACGGTCTCCTGGTTGCTTGTATTCCATCTTCTTTGCACTGAAGGCATATAGCACTAAAAGGCCAAGACCGGTACGAACCAGAAGGATCTGCATGGGTGAAAAACCTACCAATAGTTTCTTGGTTGAAATATATGTCGTCGCCCAGACGAGAACTGAAAAAAGTACAGCGAAATGTCCCAAAAGCTGGGTACGGGACAGGAGAACCCTAGTGTTTTGCATGATGGGCGGGAGTTTAGCTCAATTTTTTACCTGTTGCAAGAGGTTGTGATATACTGTTGGTATCAATGGAGGTATCTATGAATAGCTACCGAAAGGAATTATGGTTTCATATTAACAGCAGACGCGGACTCGTCAACATCACCGAGACTGTACAGGAAGCTGTGAACGAGAGCGGAATTCGGGAAGGCCTGGTATTGGTAAATGCCATGAACATTACCTCCAGTGTCTTCATCAATGCCATTGAAAGCGGCCTGCATGAAGATTTTGAGATCTGGCTGGAAAAGCTTGCCCCAGAGAATCCCCATGGCCAATACAAACACAACAAGGGTTTGGAACAAAATGCCGATGGACATCTGAAACGTACCATCATGGGCAGGGAGGCCGTAATAGCCATAACCCTCGGAAGACTGGACTTGGGCTCCTGGGAACAATTATTCTACTATGATTTTGATGGAATGAGAGACAAGCATGCACTTGTAAAGATCATAGGGGAATGAGGAGAAAACCTTCCTTGGTTGCTGGTCATCGGAGCCAATGACACTCCGTTTTCTCTATAATTGTATCTACAAATTACACTATGCCAGCTATTTGACTTATTCCCTCATGCCTATCATGATGGGTATCCAAGAGGTAGGTCGTGTTGCCAGAAAATATAGAAGAATATAAAGCACCGAAAGTATTCATATCATATTCACATGATAGTGAAGAACATGCAGGTTGGGTCCTCAAATTGTCAAACAGATTGAGACAAAACGGTATCGATGTAATACTGGATGCTTATACACCTCTGGGATCGGATTTAGCACTATTTATGGAACAGGGATTAAATGCTGCACATAGAGTAATCTGCATTTGTTCCGAACCGTATAATATAAAAGCGAATGCTGGAAAGGCAGGGGTAGGATATGAAAAGAGAATCATATCCCAAGAATTGATGCAGGATTCAACAATAGCTTGGGTGATCCCCGTGATTCGTAAGAATCCATCTGAAAAGAAAACGCCTACCTTTCTCAGTTCCATAAAATATATATCATTTGAAAATGATTTGGAGTTTCCCCAAAAGTATTATGAGTTACTACAAGATTTGCATCAACAGAAAAAAATTCCTCCCTTAGGCAACAATCCTTTTGCAAATATGGAAAATATTGTCAGCAAAATTTATACGATGAATCAAATCACAGCCTCATTAGCTTCTTCTGTAATTGATAGCGCTGTAGTTGAATTCAATTACCTGAGTAATTCGAATATATATACGTTCGGTACAGGAGACTTTGAATTCATCACACAATGGTCAAATGCCAGCCCCGACTGTATTCATGCTTATAAAGATAATGTATACGCAATCGCGCTTTCACCAGAGGATGTAATTACTGACAATTTCAATATTTACGATTATGATTTTAGTTCACGAACTAGGACTCCAAGAATTGGTGAATCTGTCATTTGGATCAATAGAAAAGGTAGAGTACTCATAACAAAGATTATAGATATCCATTATGAGAACACTCTGAAGCATTATCTGAAAGTAGAGTATCAGATTTTAAAACTATCAGAATCACTAGGTATTTAGCTTCAGGAAATAAGATACATGCAATTACAATGACTTGGTGGTCGAATAGACATCATCAGATAATAATCAGTCCTTTTTGTCCTCAGGAATGTCTTTTACCTTACCATACACTGGTGATGATTCGCGCAACATGTTTTGGCGAAGTACTTGATTGATCTTTGTCTGATATCCTCTTTTACCATCGGCTTTGTACCATTCGAGGATATCGGCATCAAGGTACATGCAGATTTTCTTCTTTACTGGACGATAATTCTCTGGATTACGTAAATGTGAGGGTTTTAGTTCCTTCAACTGTTCATCAGTCATCTCAGGAATATCAGAGATGTCTGTATCCTTGAAGGTCTGAATTTCTTCAAGTCGTTTTATTGATATACTCATAGTACTTCGCCTCTTCTTTAGCTGTTGCCTTTCTTGCTGATATGATTCTGATGATTCCATCCTTATCAGTAAGGACTACAAGAATAATCAAGAATCTCCCAAGACAACCAATACATTGATACCGGTCTTCAAATTCATTTGAATGTTCTTTGTCGAACCAATCAAGCAAGTTTGGGTCATCGAACGGAAAGCTGTGTTCCTTTCATCTTCCTGTTCTTGTTCTCGTCCCACGTAAACATTACCCTACTCCATATGTCTATATATAATTATATAGACATTGTAAGACCTGTCAAGTTCAATTCAGGGCGTGAGCAGTAACAGAGTCCTCAGGTTACCTTCTCCTTGCCGCAATGAGACCCATAAGATAATAGGCTAGTTTTGCTGCAGTATAGTCACAATGATGAAGCATCTCATTGGGAGCAAGTTCAACTACATCAGCACCTACGATGGTTCTTCCCTTGGTAAGGCCTTCCAATAAGGTAATGGCATCCCACCAAGAAAGACCACCGGGGTCAGGCGTTCCCGTGGCACTCATCAAGGAAGCATCAAAACCATCGACATCAAACGTTATATAGAGCTTTTCAGGGAAGGAAGAAGGAAGTTTTAGCGAGACAAGGCCCTCTGGGGAATGCGCAAGCCTGTAGAGTTGTGAGGCATCATAAAAACCAACCTTATAATTGTCTCGAGCCTCAATATCCTCACTGCTATAATTTCTTATCCCGACCTGGAACAAGGGAATCCCTGCCTCCACGGCACGGTGCATGACAGAAGCATGACTGAATTTTGAACCTTCATAGGAAAAGCGAAGATCCATATGGGCATCAAACTGCAAAATGCCGACACTCCCCTTCTCATACTTTGCAGTCAAGGCCATTACAGCAGCGTTGGTAACACTATGCTCGCCTCCCAAAAGTATAGGAAAGGAGTTCTGTTCAAATGCCTTTTCCATCTGGACAGCAGCCCGGGCAAACACCTCTTCAGGACTCTTGTCATACGAACAGGAGACTGCCTCATACGTGTGGATTCCCAATTTGCCTGGTTCGCCCATTCCCTCGACCAGTCTTTCCAATTGACCGGAAGCCGCTACTATTGCCTTTGGTCCATTTGCAGTCCCGCCCTTATAGGAGACAGTTGCTTCCAGAGGAACCTGGATTACATGGAACAAAGCATCCTCAATTCGGGTGTTGGGATATTCAGAGTCCAAAAAATAGGATTGCATAGATACCTTCTTTACGATAAACGGTTACGATAGTCAGAATACGAGAAATGTTTGATCACTTCATACTTTTCATTTCGATATATGGCGATATCAGGGAGGTTCAAGCCATTGAACATGGTAGTCTTTACCATCGTATAGTGCATCATGTCCTCAAACACAAGCCGATCACCAACCTTTAGGGTATCAGGGAGCAAATACTCCCCTACCCAATCGCCAGCCAGGCAACTTGCCCCGCCCAAACGCAAGCGTTGTTTTCCAGCAGGAATTTCACCACCACTATAGATAGAGGCCCCTCTGAGCCGAGGGGTATAGGGCATCTCCAAACAGTCGGGCATATGGGCGGCAAAGGAAGTATCGAGCATGGCCGTGGTGATACCATTATTGGTTACCATATCCAGAACCGTAGAGACCAACACCCCGGTTTCCCAGACATAGGCAGCTCCTGGTTCAAAAAACAGCTTGATATGAGGATACGTATGGTGAAAATCCAAAACTGTTTTCCTGAAGAGTGAAAGGTCATACCCCTTTCTTGTAACCAGATGCCCACCACCCAGATTCAACCAAGAAAGTTTCGAAAACAAGTGCCCATAGAGCTTTTCTATCTGTTTCAAGGTCTCGGACATTGCATCTGCACCACTTTCACACAGATTGTGGGCATGAAGCCCTGATATTCCTTCAGGAAGCGTCTGAAGAAGAGAAGAGGGAATACCCAACCGGGAACCAGGAGAACAGGGATTGTATAGTTCAGTTTCCACCAGTGAGTACTCAGGATTTATGCGCAAACCAGCCAAAGCACCTCCCAACTGATTTTCATATCGATGATACTCCTCCAAAGAGTTGAACGTTACATGCGAGGCTAGTTTTACAAAGGAGGAAAACTCACCACTCTGATAAACGGGTGCATAGGCATGCACCTCTTTAAAATACTCAGAAGCTAGCAAGGCTTCGTTAAGGGAGCTCGCTGTGGCTCCCTTGGCACAGTGTGCAAGCTCGGGAAATACCGCATGCATCCCAAACCCCTTGAGGGCCAGCAAGAAAGTGCAAGGCAATTCCTCCTGCAGCTTTGCAATTACTTCAAGATTATGCGCAAAGGCTTCATACTCCAGCACGAAGGCTGGAGTGTGCAACACCTTACCTACATCAAGCATGGGCAACTCCAGGTTTGGGAAAAGCCAACGTTCCGTCAACTACCAACTCCCAGGGAAGGCCAAGCTGAGGAAGCAGCTGCATAAAAGGATCAGGATCGAATTGCTCCATATTCCAAACCCCGCTCTTCTTCCAGATACCTTGGGCAAGCAACCGAGCCCCAATGGAAGCAGGCACTCCCGTCGTAAAGGATACACCTTGTGCCTTGACATCCTGATACGCCATCTGGTGACTGCAATTATTGAAAATAAAGAACGTATGCTCCTCTCCCTGCTTCAAGCCACGGATCTGACAACCAATGGAAGTCTGCCCTTGGTAATGTTCACCCAGAGAGGAAGGTTCAGGCAATACAGCCTTGAGAAATTGCAAGGGTTGGATTTCGATTCCCTTGAATTTGATGGGTTTGATGCTGGTCATCCCAACATTTTCCAGAACCTGTAGATAGGTAATGTATTGTTGAGAAAAAGTCATCCAAAACCTTGCTCTCTTGATGGTTGGGTAGTGCTTGACCAAGGATTCCAGTTCTTCATGGAAAAGCAAATAAGATTCTTTCGGCCCAACTCTGGGATACTCTACACTCTGGTGAATTTCCAGAGGCTCGGTAGATTTCCAAAGGCCATCCTCCCAATACTTCCCATGCTGGGTGATCTCACGGATATTTATCTCCGGATTGAAGTTAGTGGCAAAACTCTTTCCGTGTTCCCCTGCATTGCAATCGACTATATCAAGATACTGGATTTCATCCAGATAATGCTTGGCGATATAGGAAGTGAAAACATTGGTAACCCCTGGGTCAAAGCCACTTCCAAGGATTGCCGTAAGGCCGGCCTTCTTGAATTTTTCCTGGTAGGCCCATTGCCAGGAGTATTCAAACTCCGCCTTGTCCTTTGGTTCATAATTGGCAGTATCAACATAATGCACCCCAGTCTCAAGACAGGCCTCCATGATGGAAAGGTCCTGATAGGGCAACGCGACGTTGATGACCAGGTCAGCTTTGAAACTTGTCATGAGTTTACATAAGGCTTGCACATCATCGGCATCGACACTCGCCGTCTCAACAGGCACAGGAAAAGACTCCTTGGCAATGGCATCGCACTTGCTCTTTGTCCTGCTAGCCAGCAAGATGGCTTCATAGAGATCATCCATACGGGCGGATTTCCTTACAACTACATTTCCGACGCCACCAGCGCCGATTATCATCAATCGTTTTTTCATTGCAGATCAGTCCTCCTGGTCAGTTTCATAATAGGTATAGCCCCTCAACCCAGCAGTATAGGCAGAAATAATCTTTCTCCGCTGTTGAGTGGTTATCAGGCCTTCCTGTACGGCACGTTCCGCTTTCGTACGAATCAATGCCTCAAGATGTTTAGGGTCATACTCAACATAGCTCAGTACATCTGCTACGGTATCACCCTCAAGTTCATTATGAAGCAAGAATTTTCCTTCTTCATCACAGGTTACGCTCACCACATTGGTATCCCCAAGAAGGTTATGAAGATCTCCCAACGTTTCCTGGTAGGCTCCCACCAGAAACACTCCCAAAATATAATCATCATCCGCTGGGGGTGTATGCAGGGCCAAGGTTGTGTTGTGGTCGCTTCTTCCTATGAATTGGTCTATTTTTCCTTCACTATCGCAGGTAATATCGGAAAGAATTGCCTTTCTATCCGGTCTTTTGTCCAAGAGATGAATCGGCATTATGGGGAAAAGTTGGTCGATGGCCCAAACATCAGGCAAAGACTGGAATAGACTGAAATTACCATAGAAAATATCAGACAACTGATGCTCCAGTTCTTTGATTTGGGGCGAAACATACTTTTCTTTTGCTTCCATTTTGTAAATAGCTGCAACAATGGACCAATAGAGATGTTCGGCAACTGCCCTTTCACGCATATTGACCGTACCATAAAGAAACTTGTTACGAATTTCCTCCCTATAGTAGTTCAAGTCATTGAGGCACTCTTGCGTATTCTTTTCATTGAGCATTTCCCTGACATAGAGCAAATTGTCCAAGGCCGGAAACATTTCCTCCGGGATTTCCTCTTCCTTTTGGTTCTCATCCCAGAAAATGTTGGTGTCAAGAATGTTGAAAAGCAATACAGAGTAATAAGAGACCAAAGCCCGTCCCGATTCACTGATAATGGTGGGGTGAGGAATCTTGGTTTCCTTGCAAATGGACATTATTTCTTCCACGATGTCATCACAATACTCTTTGGTTGTGTAGTTTCGACTGTTGCTTGAGTTGCTTCTGCTCCCATCGTAGTCAATGGCAAGCCCTCCACCGATATCCAACAACCCCATGGGCGCACCCTCATGAATCAACCCGGCGTAGAATCTGGTAGCTTCGGTAGCGCCGACACGAATATCATGAATATTTGGTATTTGGGAACCAAGGTGATAGTGCAACATCTTTAGGCAATCAAGCATCCCTTCCCGTTTCAAGGTATCCACTACGGAAATGACCTGGGTGGTGTTCAATCCAAACACACTACGGTCTCCACCGGAGTCAGTCCAGTGACCGCCGGCAACCGTTGAAGGTTTCATGCGGATGCCAATATTCGGTTTGATCTTAAGGGAGCGGGCACGTTCAAGTATTATCTCGGTTTCACCTGGCATTTCAATGACCAAGACGGTATTGATTCCCAAGGAAATCCCTCGAAGAGCTAGATCGATATACTCCTCGTCCTTGTATCCGTTGCATATGATATATGCCTCAGGATCATCAATATAGGCCTGAGCAGCAATGAGTTCAGCCTTGCTTCCAGTCTCCAGCCCATGATGGTATTGCTTTCCGTATCTTGTTATCTCTTCTATTACCTGTTGTTGCTGGTTGACCTTGATAGGATAGACACCCCTATAGCAACCTTGATAACCTACATCCTTGATGGCCTGTGCAAAGCTTTCATTGATATGTTGAATCCTGTCATCCAGAATATTGCTGAACCTAAGCAAAACAGGAAGTTTCATTCCCCGTTCCTGCAAGCCTTTGGCTATTTTCAAAAGGCTCATTGAAGACTGGGGGGATTTGTCCTTTAACTGAACCTGTACTTCCCCGTCATTATTTATATGGAAATAACCATTTCCCCACTCTTCTATACGATAAAGTGCAGCGGCATCCTCTATACTCCAAGTTTCAGTAAGTGTGTGTTCCATGCTCACTCCTTGTGTCTTACAAGTATACTAAAAAAAAGCATGTGAGGACACCTTGAAAGCATCTTGGAAAAATCAATCGTTTCCTTTGGTACCCTTTCAGTTCAAAACGTGAGCAAAGCAAGACGGAAAACGAAAAAACCAAGGCTAAGTTCTATCACGAGGCAAAGCCTGATACCTATAAATTTTTAATGATTCTCAAAGACAGAAAAGAGCCAGAACTATTGCATTCTGGCCCTTTTCTTCTTTTTCAATCCAATTTACCTCAACCTGGTTTTGATCCGCTAGGCTCAAAGGAACCATACTCACCCCGCTTGGTATAGCTGGTATGCAACAGATGGTGGGAACGCTCTCCCAAGGGCTTGATGAGAAACTGCTCATACAAAGTCTGGACATCAGTATTCTCATGAGACTTGCGAACATCAAAATTGCGATCCTCACGGTAGATCGACTCCGCCCTCTTCTTGCGAATCCCAGAATTTGTGGGAATTGGTTGCCCTCCTCCACCTAGACATCCTCCAGGGCAAGCCATCACCTCAATGAAGGCATAGGGGGACTTTTTGCTTTGGATCTGCTCCATAAGTATCCGTGCATTGCCCAAGGTATGGGCAACAGCTACCCTCAAGGGCATATCATTTATCATGACAGTGGCCTCCTTGATGCCTTCCATCCCCCTGACCTGCTGGAATTCCACTGAGGGAAGAGTCTTCTTAGTAAGCACCTCATAGGCGGTACGCAGAGCTGCCTCCATGACACCTCCGGTGGCCCCGAAGATGACAGCGGCTCCAGTGGACATTCCCAAGGGATTATCGAATTTCTCATCAGGCAGCGCTGAAAACTGGATTCCGACACGTTTGAACATGGAAGCAAGTTCCCTGGTGGTCAGCGCATAGTCAACATCGGCAAATCGCTCACTTTCATCCAGCTTCATCTCTTCCTTCCAGAAATTGAAGGATCCATCCATCCCGTTCCTACCAGTTTCATACTTCTTTGCCGTACAAGGCATGATGGAAACTACTCGGATCTTCCTTGGATCGAGTCCTGCTATTTTGGCATAATAGGTCTTGGCAATCGCACCGAACATCTGCTGAGGAGACTTGCAGGTCGAAAGATTATCCAGTTGTTCAGGATAGAAATGCTCTATGAACTTGATCCACCCCGGAGAACAGGAAGTAATCATGGGAAGTGTCCCTCCCTCCTGGATTCTCTTGATAAGCTCATGGCCTTCCTCCATGATGGTGAGGTCAGCTGCAAACTGAGTGTCAAATACCTTGGAAAATCCCAAGCGCCTCAGGCCGGCTACCATCTGGCCTGTTACCAGAGCTCCCCAAGGCATACCCATAGCCTCCCCTATGCCTACCCGTATGGCAGGAGCAGTCTGGACAAGGGTGACAAGCTCTGGATTGGAGATGTCTGCAAAGACCTCTTCAATATGAGAACGCTCGATAATGGCTCCAGTCGGACAGACCAAGGCACACTGGCCACAGTTGGTGCAGACAGAACTGCCCAATCCCCTGTCCAGGAATGTAGCGACCTTGCTGCCAAGCCCTCTGCCTACAATATCAATTGCATGGACACTTTGAATCTGGGCACAGACTTCCACACAGCGGTTGCACAGGATACACTTGTTGGGATCCCTTATCAGTGAAGAAGATGACCAGTCCAATGGAAGCAGCTTCTTCTTGGTCCGTTGGAACCGACTCTCTCTTACCCCCAGTTGCTGGGCAAGGCTCTGCAGTTCGCAATTGAGGTTTCTTCCACAGGTGAGACATTCCAAGGGATGGTTTGCCAGGATAAGCTCAAGATTCAGCTTTCTGGACGCCCTGATCCGCTCACTGTTTGTCGTTACTTCCATTCCAGGAAGAGCCAATGCCTTGCACGATCGTACCAGACGCCTGGAATTCTTGACCTCCACTACACAGATACCACACGATCCATGGGAAGAGACTTCTTCCAGGTGACAGAGCGTGGGAACCTTGACTCCAATTTGAAGGCAAGCCTCCAAAATCGTTGTTCCTTTTTCAATACTCACTGTCTGTCCATCAATGGTCAGCGTTACCATCTGTTCAGCCATTTGAAACCTCCTTGGACTCAGCGTAGCAAATATCGCATCGCAAGCACCTTGAAGCTTCCTGTCGTGCCTGTTCGCCCATATACCCACGATTCACCTCTGCAAAGTTCCCTTGTCTCTCGGCAACCTTCAGATGTCTGGGAGGAATGCCCTTGCCTGCCGGAACTTCAACAGGAGGTTCATTGCTGTACGTGAAGGTCTCGAATAGAGAGGCGAACCTTTTCTTGCCTGTCAGTTCCTGGTCAATGACCTGGGCAGCATCTTTTGCATACCCCATCGCCTCCGCAGCGGTCGACGGTCCCGTTGTCAGGTCCCCTATGGCATAGACTCCCGCAAGGTTGGTTTTGTAGGAGTATCGTTCTATACAGGCATTTTTGCGAGAGTCAGTTGCAATTCCTTCCCTGATCAGCAGGCCACTGTCGACATGCTCCCCTATTGCTACAATGACCATATCACAGGGAATACGCATTACTTTTCCACTGTCCAGGGGCTTACGCCTACCGGAAAGGTCGTAGGAGCCTTGCTTCATCTCCATGAACTCGAAAGCCTCGACCTTCCCCTTTGCATTTCCGATGACCTGCACCGGTGCGCTCAGGAAGGAGAAGGCAATACCTTCCTTGATAGCCTCATCAATCTCGCTCTTGTTCGCAGGCATGTCTTCCTTTGCCCGACGATAGGCAACGGTAACCTCACAGCCTCTTCTCCAAAGCGTACGGGCAGCATCAATGGCCACGTTCCCACCACCGACAATTACAACTCTCTTGCCAATGGATACGGGTTGTTCCTTCTCCAGCTTTTCCAGAAGATCAGTACCTTGCAATACTCCTTCCAGTTCAATGCCAGGAATGTCCAACGCCATATGTCGGTAGGCACCGAGAGCCAGGATGACCGTAGGATAATTCTTCAACAGTTCTTCCAAGCTGAATTGTTTTCCCAGCTCCGCGTTGAATACGAAGTTGACCTTAAGAGCATCAAAGAGTTCAAGCTCCTTATCCAAAACCTCCTTGGGAAGGCGATAGGAGGGTATTCCATACCGCAAGACCCCTCCAGCCTTCTCATTGGAATCAAAGACGGTAACCTGGTGTCCCAGCCTGACTAGGTAAAATGCTGCTGCCAAGCCTGCTGGACCAGCACCTATTATGGCTATCTTCTTGCCAGTTACAGGAAGCTTGCCATCGATAAGTTTTTTATAGATGGCACTCTCCCGTCCCATCTTGTACATGGTGTCGGCAAGATACCTATGGATTTCCCCTTGGTGCACAGGTTCATCAATGTTGTCACGTCTGCAACGCATCTGACAATGGAAGTGACAGATTCTTCCAATGGTGCCCGGCAAGGGGTTATCCTGGAGGGTCGAGGCAAAAGCCTCCTCCAAGCGATTTTCCTTCAAAAGTTGTAGGTAGGCAGGAATGTTCATGTGCATCGGGCAGGAATTCGAACAGAGGGAACTGATGAGGTCCTCACAGGTCCCACTTGAACAGTGGTGTCGGTGAATATGTTCCTCATACTCATCCCTGAAGTATCTGAGGGTAGTCAGGACCGGGTTGGGCGCTGACTGTCCAAGGCCACAGACAGCTGTGTCGCAGATATTCAGGCCCAGCTCCTCCATCTTGGCAAGATCATCCTCCTCCCCCCTGCCTTGGACCAGACCATTGAGCAAGGCCAGTTCCTGGGAAAGCCCTTCCCTACAGGGAACACACTTGCCACAGGACTCCTTGTGGGTGAACTCAATGAAGTATCTTGCAAAATCGACCATACAGTTATCCTGATCCATGACGACCATACCACCAGATCCCATGATGGCCCCCAAACTTTGCAACGACTCATAGTCGATGGGGGTGTCAAACTTCGAGGCAGGGATACACCCTCCTGAAGGACCTCCTGACTGCACTGCCTTGATCTTCTTGTTAGGTGATGAGGAACCTCCACCTACCTCATAGATGAGGGTACAGAAGTTCTCCCCCAGGGGCAGTTCCACCAAACCTGTATTCTTCACCTTGCCGACCAAGGAGAACACCTTGGTTCCGGGACTATCGGAAGTACCTGTTTTTCTGAACCAGGAACTTCCCATTCCGATGATCACAGGAACATTGCACCAGGTCTCAAGATTGTTGATGGTAGTCGGATACCCCAAATACCCCTTCTGGGCGGGAAATGGAGGCTTCATGGTAGGCCTGCCAGCCTTCCCCTCGACTGATGCAATGAGAGCTGTCTCTTCTCCACACACAAAGGCCCCGGCACCTTCCACTATCTCAATGTCAAACTGGAAAAGGGTATTGGGTATCTTTTTACCCAACAAGCCGACCTCCCTGGCCTGCTGGACAGCAAGCTTCAGACGTTCGACTGCCAATGGGTACTCTGCCCTCACATAGACAATGCCTCTTGAGGTATGCATGGCATAGGCACCGATGAGCATTCCCTCTATGAGCATATGAGGATCACTCTCCATCTCGTTGCGGTTCATGTAGGCCCCGGGATCCCCTTCATCGGCGTTGCAGATAATGAATTTCTTCTCTGCTTCATTCTTGTTCATCAACTCCCACTTCAGCCCAGTGGGGAACCCTGCCCCTCCCCGACCACGAAGCTTGGAATCCTTTACTTCTTGGAGAACTTCATCCCTGCTCATCTCCCATACAGCCTTGAAGAAGGCAGAGTAGCCTCCGACGGCAAGATACTCTTCAAGGGAAGTGGGGTCGATAAGACCAGCATGACGCAGGACTATCTTCTTCTGGGAACGGAAGTAGGTTATCTCGTTCCATTCAGGAATTGAATCAAAGCCTTTCCCAAAGGCAGAGAAAGCTCCCAGATAGTCCCACTCTGATATTTTGCAGAGTACCCGGTCTTTGGGAAAGGAACGCTTCTCTATGGAGGAGAAAATCCAGGGAAGGTCCTCGATCTGGACTTTGTCCAGGATTAACAAGGGCAGGCCTGGTAGGTGAATGTTGACCAGCGGTTCATTGGCACAGAAACCAAAACACCCGACGCTTCGCACCTGTATGTCAAGTTTCCTGGAGGCGACCTCTTCGGATATGGCCTTCAAGAGCTCCCCGGCACCATTACCCAAGCCACAGGTTCCTACTCCCACTGCAATATCCACACGACCGGGATTCAGCAACAACTCACCTTTGGCTCTCAGTTCTTCTATCAATTGCTTCATGATTTCACCTTCTTTGCCATGAGTTGTTTCAGAAGCGTGACAAGTTTTCCATTGGTCATCCTGCTGTAAATAACCCCATCGATGGCAATGACAGGTGCAAGGGCACACTGGCCAAAACAGGCAACGGTACGTACCGTAAAGCGCATATCGTCAGTGGTAAAGGAGGTCTCCTCCTCACCACTTTCGCTCTCCTGCAAATTCAGCATTGCCATGACATCGTCAAGCAAGGGCTTCGACCCTCGGGTATGGCATGCGGTTCCCCTACATACGGTGATGGTATGCTCCCCTTGGGGTTTGAGATTGAAAAAGGAGTAGAACGTAACGACAGAATAGACCTGAGACAGAGGGATCTCCATATGTTCTGCTATGTACAGCAACGCTTGCTCATTGAGATAGGTGTGTTCTGTTTTGCGTTGCACTTCTTCCAAAACTGAGAGAAGTGCACCTGGCTTGCCTTTGTAGGTCGCTATGACAAAATCATAGAGCTCATTCACAAGAGACCTCCTTGAAAAAACGAATAGTCTAAAAATACAATCTATATTTAGCTGTTCATTGACAGGGATATTGTTCATCTCGCAAGGCTGGTCTACTACATACTAAGGGAGTTTGCATGATATTGCAAATATTTTCCATTTATCGTAGGTATAAAGAATAAAATGAATCATAATATGTGACTGAGAGTATATTAAAATAGAAAAATCAACTGGATGTGCTAGCAAAATGCAAGAGAATTTTCCCCTGGGGTTTGTTCAAAACCCAATCTTCTCCTTTCCCTTGCAAAAGAAACACCCACAAAAACCATTGAGAAGGATGTCTCTTTGACATCTCCAACAAAAAAAGTCTGACCAACAGGGAATTTATTTCTTGAAAGGATTTCAACTTCAGCTGAAGCGATGCACATCTATTATGATGTTTATCAAGAAAGGTGATTTGCTTGCTAAGAACTCATTTGCCCACTAATCTTTTGTGCTATATCTTATTAATGTTATACCGAGTACACTGTATCTGAGTTGCTTATCATGCTTCTCTTCTTGACTCCAATTATTTTGATATCAAAAGAATCCAAAAATCAAATGACAGTATGGACCTGCATCTAGGCACTCACCCAATACACTATGCATTGGGATGTTACAATTCGGAGGACTTAATGGCTAGTTTCAAAGACAATTTGCTGGTAAATCGGATCGTTGCACTACTCATTGGAGGATTGCTTGTATTTGCAATCATGAACATGACTGTTGTACAAACAGCTAAAAAAGAAAATGCAAAAATGGCTACCGCATTGGATGCATCCATCTATGACGCAGGAAGACTCCTTTCAGATGCACAAGCTCAACTTGAAAGCAAGGATTACACTGCCTCAAAGGCTACCCTAGAGGAACTCTTTATCAATCAGCCAGGTTCTACTGAAGCATCTGAGGGAAAGACTCTTCTTGCAAGCGTAAATGCAGCAGAAGCGGAAGCTACAGCTAAATGGGAAGCAGCGTTACCACAGATCAAGGCAGATTGGACAGAAGCCATGGCTACTGAATTACGCGCTGCATCAGATGAAGAACGTGCAGATATGGAAGCTAATCTAGATGCAACTATTGCCAAGGCTTGGGATAAGGCGAAACTGAAAGTTCGTACTCAATGGGAAGAAAGCGAAGCCTAATTTCCTGTAACTTGGTTAAAGAAGAAACTCCAAAAGACAATGTACCAATGTATTATCGGTACGCTGTCATTGGAGTTTCTTTTATTTTAATGGCATCTGCCTGGCCAATGTTCCCAAGCCCTGCAAAAAACAGCTTTCCTTTCACAGGGAGCTAGAAATATCCTATCTTGTTAGCGTCACTAGTCTATTTATAGGTACCTGTAAGAGTGAAGGTTCCATTGGGAAGGATCTGTATGGTTTCCATATTTTCATAATCAAAACCCATCCAGGCGAATGTACCGGTTACTTTGCCATTAGCCTTTACATCCACATCTTTCGATTTTTGGGAAACCCAGTTCATATTGATCTCGGCACCAAACAAGTCTCCTTTGAGATTTCCGTTGGCATCAAGACACAGGAGAACCTCACCATTTTCATCTACAATATTGATTACGCTATGGTTCGACCCCGATATCTCACCGGTTTCAGGATCCAAATTGTAGTTGGTAACATTTGTCATGACAACATTCTTGCCATTCAACAAATCCCAATCTGATACAACAGGCCCACCATACGGTCCATACTGATAACTATAGAGGGTCTCCTCGATTGTCTTATGGTGGTTGCTATTACCCATATCGAGCGTGACGACATTAAGGTAATCCTGATAAAGATTGACAGTCGCCGTAAACGTCTTTTGTGACGTAGATTTTGAAGTCGTTGTCAGTTGACTGCTTACTGAACGACCTGCCCCTTCAGAGCTTTGCAATGCAGCATCAGAAAGCTCACAACCGACAGAACCGGCGAGAATCACAAGAATCATTGTCCCTAGGAGCAACCTATTGCTTTTCTTACTACCCATACTTTTTCCCCATCCCTTTTTATTTATAAAGCATCAATTTACCTTAGTATTTTGCAGTTGTCAATTTTTATCTAACCTACAGGAAAAAGACTCTTTTCAAGAGAGAGGAAAATTCCTTTGCCAAGATGCTTCAAAATAATAAAAGCCTTCAACAACCCTATCGAAAGCGGTTTGCTTGAAGACTTTTACTTCTAGGTAAAAAAGCGGATACCAGTATCAAAAAGATATAATTCTCAGATAGTTTCCTTGAGAACATCCCTTCTATAAGCCTTTAGACCTGCATCCAGACATTTGACAGCATGATCCAGATCATGGGTATTCAAGACATAGGCAAGACGAATCTGTTTTCTGCCGATACCCTTGGTCACATAGAAATCCTCGCAGGGCGCCACCATGACAGTCTCCCCGTCAAGATTAAAATCCTTGAGCATGAAAACGGCAAAACGTTCGGCATCATCGACTGGCAACTCGGCTACCAAGTAGAAAGCTCCCTTGGGACAACTGCATTTGACACCGTCGATCTTTTGCAATCCCTCCACGATGAAATTCCTGCGTTTTTCGTACTCAGCTTGAACTTCAACTAGGTAGGAATCATCGGTATCCAAGGCAGCCAAGGCAGCTACTTGCTCGATATCGGGAGGACAGAGCCTGGCCTGGGCAAGTTTGAGAGCGCTTGCCAATACATCCTGGTTCTTGCAAATCAAAGCCCCTATCCGGGAACCACACATACTGTACCGTTTTGAAAAACTATCTACGCAAATGACTCTGTCTGCATATTCAGGGAAGGCCAGCACACTCGAGAAACTCTTCCCGTCGTAACAGAATTCCCTATAAACCTCATCGACGATCAAAAAGATGTCATACCGTTTGACCAACTCCAAAAGTTGAAGCAATTCCTCGGCAGTATAGATATGCCCGGTAGGATTGTTTGGGCTGCAAAGCAAGATGGCGCCGGTTTTTCGAGTGATTTTCTTTTCGAACTCGGCGATATCCGGCAAAACAAAGCCATCCTCGAACTTGCTTGTAACAGGAACCAGATTCACCATGGCAATATTTGCGAACGAAGAGACATTGGTATAGTACGGCTCAGGGATGATGACCTCGTCATACGGATCGCACAAAGTCATGAAAGCAAATTGCAGAGCCTCGCTACCACCGGTAGTGATCAAGATTTCATCCGGGGATACATCCAACCTAAATTTCTTGTAGTAAGCTGGCAACGCTTCGCGAAGCTCCTGGCGCCCTTCACTATTTCCATAGGCTATGATGGTTTCACCATAGGAATGGACAGCATCGATGACCTGTGACGGAGTCTTGATATCAGGTTGTCCGATATTCAATTGGTATACTTTTATTCCCCGTTTAGCCGCTTCGCGGGCATAGGGGGAAAGTCGTCTGATAGGTGAACATTGAAAGGAAGAGATACGATTAGACATGTGCATGGTGGCAACTCCCAAGCTTTGGTTTTGAGTCAATCCATGGGATCTTGCCTACGACAAGACCCAAGGAAAGTAGTGTAACCCGGTACCGCAAAAACCAATGATATTGGTTAGTCGCGGTCCGGGTCGGTAGCGCTGGCACCGGGAAGCGGCGCCTGAGGATTTGCCTGACTGTTATCGATAAGGATTTGGATGAACTTACGGTTATCCAACAAGGGACTGATGGAACGGCCATGGTGAAGCCTGCTGATTACCCGAGCGAAAAGTTCAGTGATATCAGCTTGGACATACCATTCTTTATCCAAGAGGTCATGACCATGAAAGACTGCATTGGTACCGATAATCCGGTAAAAAACGCCTTCCTTATAGGCAGCGTCGAAGGCTTCGACTGCATTGCCGTTGAACAAGGGAAGACTGATCATGCAAATAATTTTCTTGGCCCCGAGATTCATCAACTCTCGCATGGCGAGAATCATGGTACCCCCGGTGGCAATCATATCATCTGCCATCAAGACAGTCTTGCCCTGAACATTTCCAAGTAAATTTATACTTTTTATATTGGAATGCTTCGCATCCTTGCTTACGATGGAATAATCCCTCTCCTTGTACAGCATGGCCAAAGGCCTATGCAAGGACTGGGCATAGAATTTATTTCTGCTGATAGCTCCGGTATCGGGCGATACCACAACCAAGTCAGGATCGCTGAAATCAATGAGTTTATGCAAGGCAATGAGTGTCTGGTAGGAACCATGAAGGTTTTCCAGATGAAGATTGGCAAAACTGTTCTCTATCTCGCGACTATGGATATCCAAGGTTATGATTCTCTCAACACCAAGCATTTCACAAATATGGCCGAACATAGCGGCAGTGAGGGCTTCTCGTCCTGATTTCTTATGTTGACGAGCATACGGGTAGGTAGGAAGAACCAACGTGACACTCTCAGCCCCCGCCAGTTGAATGGCATTGATAGTGGTCAAGAGAAACATCAAGTGGTCATTTACCGACAAATGGATGGGCTCATCAGCCCCTGCGACACGTACCGGTTCCATATTGGAAAGATCATATACAATAAAAACCCTCAGACCCCTTACAGCATCAAGGACTTCGGCTTTCTCTTCGCCATTGGCAAATCGGGTATATTTTACTTTTACCGTAAAATCTGGGCATTGGAAAGAAGAGGGACACTTGCTTCTCGGAATCTTCTTGTTGTTCAGATCATCCAAAAAAGTGACGGCCTTCAAAACATCTTCTTCAGACATTCCATGGCGTTTGGCCATCGAGGCTGAGAGCTTTTCATACCTTTCGAGGTAAAGACGTCGTAAATGCTTAACTACCTTGCTGGTAAAATACTCAGAACCCGGACCTGCGATAACCCCGAGCTTGTGTGGCTTGATAATGCTCATGGGCAAACCATACAACAACGCCAATGAAAGTTCAATCCATTTTCATGCTCAAAGCTCTCTCAATCCTCAGGAATATCAGAAATTCTGCACTGCAAAATAGTGAAAGGAAAAATTACTGTTTGCCTTAAGAAATAACGACTTTTTAGACACATAGCTTAATTTTCAGTAATTATCTACATCAAAAGGTCTTAGAAAGAGGCCTATTTTTTTACAAGCAAAAGAATTGCAAAGATATCAAAAAAGTCAGAGTCCAAGGGGAATCAGAATTTCAAATACCGTAACCCCTGCATTCTCAAGTGAATACCCCCGAACTGACCAACCATGACTTTCCACAATGGATTTTACGGAAGCCAGCCCCAGGCCAAAACCCTCTCCCCTCCTTGATTGATCACCACGAAAAAAGGGTTCGAACATATGCTCGGCTACGAAGGGAGACAACATCTTGATATGATAATTCGAAAACCGCAGGGAAATCTGGTTCTCAAAATATTCGCAGGATAGCCTGATTGGTTTGGTATGGATACCGTATCGTACACAATTCTGAAGCAGATTTTCCATTGCCCTTGAAAACAATTCCGGATCAAACCGTACCAAGGTATTTTCCTCGACATCCAGGGAAGCCTTGAATTGATACCCTTGCAATAAAGCCTCTTCGCTTTGCGTTTCCACGAAAGCCTGCAGGAAGGGGACTAATTTCTGTTGTTGCAAGGCATGTCGGAACTGGATGGTATTCAGTTTCATATACCCGATAAGATGGGAAATCCGCTGCTCAAGAAGATTCCCTTTCGTATAGATGATACGCAAGTATTTTTCCTCAGTTTCCCTATCGGGGGCCAATCCATCGAGCAAAGCCTCCGAGTATCCGGTAATCGAGGCCAAGGGAGTTTTCAGATCATGGGAGACACCCATGAAAAATCGCATCTGTCGGTCCTGCTCTTCCTTGACCTTTAATCGCATGGTATCAAAGGACTCGGCAAGGGAAACAAAGGTATCATCTCCCTTGATGACAATGGGAGTATCAAGGTCTCCATCGGCGATACGCTTGGTCCCTTTTTTCAATTGCATGAGGGACGTATTGATCGAACGGATGGTAATCATGGAAAGAATCGAGAGGAACAGCAATACGGAGCCCAGGACAAGTCCTCCTGACAGAGGCATCGAAAGGAGCTCCCTATTTATCCCAGAAAGAACAAAATAGCGATTGCCGTCAGAAAGAAGCAACTCCCTGGAAAAAACTGTATGCTGGGATATATTTGTAGAAAAGAGCCCTTCCCCTGTTGCTGATTCTTTTTGGAAAACAGGCAGTCCTTGACTGTCAAAGACATAGAAAAACATCTGCTGGGGAAATTCTTCAGAAATTGCCTCAAGTTCCGTCAAGTTTTTTGCCCGGGAAAGAGATACTGATACTTGTCTGAAACCTGCCGGCCCCAACTTGAGCTGCAAGAAATCAGGGGCGAGGAATAGAAAAACCAAAGAAGATACCAAGGCTGGAATTACGAAAGAACCTACGATTATCAGGACAAACCTGTTCTTCAGCTTCATAGGATTTTTTCTCTGGGAAATAAATATCCCTTTCCATGGATGGTCTTGATATATTCAGGATTACGATAGTCCTTTTCGATTTTCTTGCGGATCCGCTGTACATATACAGAAACTGCAGAAATATCGCCATAATCCTGGCCCCAGACTTTGTCGTAGATATCCTGGGGAGAGAAAGCAATCCCCGAATTATCTACGAACAAACGGAGAATCTCAAACTCGCGACCGGAAAGAGCAACCAATTGGCCCTCTTTTTTGAGATTATATCCATCGTAGTCCAAAATATAAGCACCAAAACGATAGATTTTCCGTTCATCCTGGGAAAAGACCAGACTCCTGCGCAGAAATGCCCGTACTTTTGCCGAAAGTACCCTGGGACTGAAAGGTTTGGAGACAAAATCGTCTGCTCCGACAGCCAATCCCATGATGGTATCCTCATCGGACTCCCTTGCGGAGACAATGATAACCGGAATATTTGAGGTCTTCCTGAACTGTTGGAGAAATTCAAACCCATCTTTTCCGGGCAGATTGATATCGAGAAGAATAAGATCAACAGCGTTCTGCAAAAGAAAATCCATTCCCTTTTCTGCAGAATCAGCCAAAAAGGAATCAATTCCTTCCTTTTTAAGATACAGCTGAATCAGCTCAGCTATTTCCTGTTCATCCTCGATGATCAATACATGTGCCTTCATATCAAAAACTCGTACCTCCCAAGGTAACAGCCAACGAAGCAATCAGTGCCTGGCCAGCAAACGGTGTCGTAAATTGAGAACCCGTTCCTCCATACAAATAGGTCAGACCAAAAGTCATGGAGATATAATCGTCAGGCGCCCAGGTTAGGGTTGGTTTTACCATACCAGAGGAATCTGACAGATTCCCGTACCAGAACAATCCGATTGAAAGCGTATCGGTAAAGGTTACACCAACCGAAGAGGCTCCATACTGAGACATATCCGAACTGACTGCGCTCGGCTTGCCGTTGTAATAATACTGGCCGGAAAAAGAGACGGCAAAATCACTGTAATCGGAAGACCAGGAAAACTGGGCTCCGGCAGTTCCCTGGAAATACAAAGCAGAAGAACCGTATTTTGTCACTGCTTCGCCAAACAGGGAAATATCATGGATTCCTGAAGAGACCGTCAGCATGGCCGCAGGGTCCTCACCATCCTTGTAAAAACCTCCGAATCCAATTTCCGTCTGACCTATGACCTGTTCGTATTTTCCAGCCCAGGCAAGATCAGAAAGATCGGTTCCATCATCTGGCAGCACAATATAGCCATACAAGTTATTGACTCCCAGTGGTGCGTTTGCCTTGATGGCAATAGCTCCTTCACGGTCTGCAGTAGGATCCAACACATCAATTTGCTCGACATTCAACAAATCCGCAGGGCTGAAGTAATACCCCACCCCCCAGTTTATGACTTGCTTGCCGATACGAAAAAAGACCGCATCATTGATAGCAAAGTCACTGAATAATTCACGGAGCGTTATTGTCAGGGAATTGGTCGCATTTTTTTGATTATAGTATATATAGGCCTTTCCATATACCCGAATTGAGGTATCAGGCCTTGCATCAAAATACAAGGTGGTATTCATCTCGGTAGTCAAGGAATCCGTAGATACCCCCGAATCAAGATTCTTGGAAAAGCTAGGGGTAACGACAAGGGAATAGGAGCCTCCAAGAGTAATTCCCTCCTTGTTTGAAAGAAGCAAATCGTTGAGGGGTAAGGCTGTTTCCGTAGCGTCAGAAAACAAGGCATCGCCAGAATTGGTATCGGTAAATGAACCATCACCAAAAAGTGCGTCCTCTTCACTGGCAAACAAGGGAAAAAGCATAGCAATCGAGATAAGCAGAACAAATATTGCCCTACGTAGTCGTAATCCAGTCATCGTTCACTCCTAATTATTTACACGTTCTACATACGATTTTGTGAACACGGTATCGGGTATATCCTTAAAAGAAATCTCCCCTATGTTGATGGTGGTCTTCTTTCCAGGAATCAGTTCATCGACAAAAATCATCTTGGTAGGAATGAAATTCCCCTCGGATTTGGTATACGAAGGATAATAACTTGTCCGCATCAACCGTCCACTCGCACTATAATCTTCACTCTTGAGCAACAAGGTATTGCTTGCCGTGACCCAGAGTTTCTGCTTCGGATACGTGACTTCATTGTTCAAAGCCTCTATATCGAGAATATATACTGAATAATTTCCAAGTTTTCCCTCTTCAATGGAAGCAACCTTGTAATTCTCTGACAATGAAGAACTATTGAAATCGGAATTATTGGCGTCTGATTGGTTGAACTGGTCTTTCATGGAAGTATGGGAGAATTTCCTGCTCTCTGGATCATAGAACCAAAGGTTATCATCGACGAGAAGGTACCCCTGTCCTTTTTTTACGGCAGGCTCCTGAATGAGCAACAAAAACTTGTCATCATTATCACTACGGAATTGCAAGACCTTGGTCTTTTCCACCCCTGTATCAGGATCTTCGGAAATCATCGTCATCAGGGCAGAAAAATCCTTTTCCTTAAGATTTGATTGATCATCAAGAGTTTTCAGCATCGATTGCCCTTCTGTCAAGGTTGCCGCAGAAAGCCCTGTAATCGTTACAAATGTGCAAACAAACAATATAATCAGATAACGTCTCGTACTATTCATATCTTTCCTTATTCCTTATATACGTTCACTAATCCTAGGAACGCAGAGCTTCTGCCGGCTGGAGCTTGGCAGCCTTTCGAGCCGGCGATAAAACGGCAATCAATGTAATAAACAGGATGATGAGGGTAATCGTCAGAATGCTGGAAAAAACGAAGGGAACCGCGATATGTCCATGATTCAAGATGATTGCAAAACTGGATCCATCGGCAAACCGAATCATATGAAGGATCGTAGCGACCACCAATTCAGCAATCACTCCATAGAATATGCCTCGCAGGGCCAGAATTGCCCCTTCCAGAAGGAACAACTTGGAAACATCCTTTCGTTGCATACCTATTGCCCGCATAGTTCCTATTTCCCGGGTTCTTTCGATCATGATCATCCTGAACGTATTCATCAGGCCAACCATGGTAATGAGAAGCATTATCAAGAAAACTCCAAGGGCAACTCCATTCAGGATGGATACAATTTGCTGCACCATATCCATATAATCGTTCAGATTCCCCACATTGAACCGTGTACCTATCCAAGTTTCCTCTTTTTTGTCAGAGCCAAACATCGCACTGGCCATTCCGCCCTGGGACATCAGGGAGTCACTTTCGGATTCCACCGGTTTCAGATTAGCCCCTTGGTCGATCAAGGCTTGCTTGATCTTAGCCGATACAGGGTTTATCAGGGCAATGTCCTTGAGTGTCAGGTTGTACGACTGATATTCACAGGGAGCCAAGCCAACCAATTCATTGACATATCCGATATCGGCATAGGCAAAGGCAAATCCCAGTCCCATTGTATCCTTGGTTATTGCGACAACTGTAAATTCTCCCACATTGGCCTGCCCGGTTACGGTGGAAAAACTAATGAGAATTCCCTCATTGACCTCAACTCCAAGTTTATTTGCAACTTCCTGAGGAAGGACAATAGCTTCTTTTTCTCCAAGTCGGTCAAGGGAACCGGCAACGACTTCCATGGAATCAATCAAGGATTGTTCAGCATCCCAGTGAACTCCGTACAGGATGCTTGTTGTTGATTTTGAATGAAAAATAAAGTCCCCTGATATGGTCGAACGTTTCTGAAAGTCGGCGATATAATCGCTGAACTGAGGAATTACTGCATCCAGAATCTGAGGATCAGAAATTTGATTGGCAATCTTTCCACTGTCAAGCTTAACCTCCCCGGTGAGATAAATATGACCTCCAAGGGCAGATTCGAAATTCTTCTCTGTATTCTGCACCAAGCCCTGGGTAAGGCTATTTACCAGGATGATCATCATTACCCCGAAGGCAATGGCCAAGGCAAGAAGATTGCTCCTGCGCTTTTGTCTCGAGACATTCCTATAGGCAATTTTCAATAGATTCATATTTCATCAACCTTTATTCATAGCTTCAAGCGGTGAGATCTTCAAGGCTACCGAGACAGGGTAGAGACTTGCTATCAGACCGACAAGTGAAACTGTAACTAGCGAAAGGATAATGGCCCTTATCGAGACAACAGGCCTGAAGACATCTCCTCCTAGAAGGATTTGCATGAATTGGTTTGAAGCCTCTATACCGATTCCACGCATGATCAATACAATCAGTATGCCCAAAATTACCCCTACAAGGCCAAAGACCAGGGAGATCATCAAGGTCTCCAAGGAAATCATCTTCCTTACAAACCCCTTCTTCGCCCCGATGGCTCTCATTGTCCCTATTTCCCCATACCGTTCGGAAACAGAGATTACCAGGGTATTCATGATAATGATGATGGCAACTATTGCTATGACGAACAGCAGGATATTGAAGACAACACTTATGGTATCTGCAAGTTTTGCGCTCATGCCGGCACCATCAAGCCAGTTCCAAGCCCTTGCATCAATCGAGTTAGCAGTAAAATACTCATTCAACTGGGCAATTACCTTGGGTGCCTGATTCTGGTTGTCCAGTTTTATCAACATATAATTCCAGGCATCGGGATTTGTCTCATTCAAGTAGGCTCTCTGGGAAGTATCTCCCAGGACATTTGTCCAGTCATTGCCAACAATCGGACCATCGGCATCTACCGTATCAGTAACCAAGGAAGCCGAATCACTGCCAAAAAGACTGCTTTCATCAAAGGTTCCCAAAGAAGCAGCTTCCGTTCCACTCAGGTTCAGGGAATCAGCAGTATTGAGCACCATCCCGTTGAGAATACGAAGGGTTTCCTGGTCAATGAAACATACATAGGATAAATCAAAGGAAGCATCTCCGTAATCGTGGATGCCCTTGACGGTAACTTCCCTGATCTTCGTACCGGAAACATTGTTCATGGAGCTGAGAACAATGGTATCCCCCGGTTTGATTTCCTTTTTTGCACTCTTTTCAAACATTTCAGCTACTGTCTTTGACAAGACAATCCCCGGTTCTCCCTCGGTGAGAAAGGATCCACTGGTGAGCTTGATCCCCTGGGGAAAAAGATTCTGATAGGAGGTAGCGTCAACACCAAAAAGTAACATGAAGGCTTCCCCTACTTCATTCCATTTGCCCAAGGCCACCCCGTTTATCTGCCCGGTGGTACCTGTTACCTCGGGAAGGGACTCCACATGGTTTTGGATTGCCGAAAAGTCAGGTACGATCTTAGGGGTCGACTCTAACATCTCATTGGAGATGATCAAGGACGGTTTCTTGATGGAAGAGGAAGCAATAAAGACGTTG
This sequence comes from uncultured Sphaerochaeta sp., assembly GCF_963676625.2. Classification (GTDB taxonomy): domain Bacteria; phylum Spirochaetota; class Spirochaetia; order Sphaerochaetales; family Sphaerochaetaceae; genus Sphaerochaeta. The sequence goes on along the minus strand of NZ_CAXXYB010000002.1, from coordinate 176,130 downwards.
CCTGTGTAGTTGGCAATATAATTCTTGGCGATACCTTGCTTGATAGTGTCGGTAAAGCTGTTGCCAACCACCAAGATTGCGATTCCCAAGGTAATAAGAATCCCTATGATGAGCGTTTTTGTCTTGTGTTCCTTCAGGTTCCTGAAGGCAATCCTGATCAATACACCATTCATCGGATACTCCCACTCTTGTTCCGTTCATCGCTAACGATTTTCCCGTCCTTCAAGATGATTACATGGTCAGCAATATCCACGATTGTCTGGTCATGGGTGGAAAAGATGAACGTCGTACCTACATCCTTGTTCATTTTCTTCATGAGATCGATGATTGCCTCACCGTTGACTGAGTCCAAGTTTGCCGTAGGTTCATCGGCCAGGACAATAAGAGGTTTGGTAACCAGGGCCCTGGCTATTGCCACTCGTTGCCTTTGCCCGCCCGAAAGTTCATTGGGTCTATGGGTTTTCCAGTCGTCCAATCCTACCGTAGCAATGAGGTAGTCGATCCATTCCTTGCGTTCCGCCTTGGTTTGTTTGAAGGATTTGTCCAAAAGAAGGGGAAATTCAATATTCTCATAGATATTCAGGACAGGAATTAGATTGAAGCTCTGGAAAATAAAGCCCAGGGTTTGATGGCGAAGCAAGGTAATTTCATTGTCTTTCAAACCACTGGTTGCCTTTCCATTGATTTTCACGGTTCCCTGGGTAGGGGTATCTATGCATCCGATCATATTGAGAATAGTTGATTTTCCCGACCCGGAAGGTCCTGCTATGGAAATAAAATCACCTTTTACAATATCAAACGACACACCTTTGACAGCATGAACTTCAGTCTTGCCCAAAGGGTATACCTTGTAGACGTCTTCCAGTGAAACGATGGTTTCCTTTTCTTGCTCCATATAATCATCTCCTAAGGCATATATCTATTTTTTTGTATTCAATCTGCAATACATAGTCCAGACTATACTGAACTTTTTTGATCTCATGAATAGAAGTACCCTTAACAAAAATAACAAATTGTTATCGCATCGCCCATTACAATGAACTTTCTATTTCTTTTCATTAAAAAAAGGTAAAAAAATTCCTTTTTTCACTTTCCTTTTTCATCTGCTGGAATTATTAGATTACTAACACTTTATTTACATATATTTGATACATTTACAACATTTTTTACAATTCCAGGAAACCAAGAAAGACCACTTTTGGCTAAACTCTTATACCCCAAAAACCCCTTTGTTCTTCCTATAATAGAAAACCAAGCTCTTTACCAACATGCCGTAAAATTGCTACCTTTTCAGCTGATATGAAAGCAATAATGATTTTTTTCCAGATTATAGGTAGCTTGGGTTTGTTTCTTTTTGGAATCAAGCTCTTGAGCGAAGGACTCCAGAAATCTGCTGGAGACAAGATGAAGGCCATTCTTAGGCTTATGACGAAAAATCGGTTCATTTCAGTAATGACCGGTATTCTCATAACAATGCTCATTCAAAGCTCTTCCGCTACCACGGTCATGGTCGTAAGCTTTGTCAATGCAGGCCTTATGGATCTCATCCAGGCAATCGGAGTGATCCTGGGGGCCAATATCGGTACAACCTTCACAGGCTGGCTCGTCGCCATACTGGGGTTCAAGCTGGATATTTCCTCCCTTGCCTTGGTGGCGATTGCCTTTGCAGCACCGATGATGTTCTCCAAGAAGGCCAAGACCAGGGAAATTGCCGATATCCTGCTTGGTTTCGGTCTCTTGTTCCTTGGTTTGAGTTCAATGCAACATGCCATGCCAGATATTTCCGGTAATGTCGGGGTGCTCTCCTTCCTTGAAAAATTCAACGGCAACTCGATTTTCTTGGTATTGGCCTGCATTCTCATCGGAACGGCCATCACGGTCATCGTGCAATCATCCTCTGCTGCCATGGCAATGACCTTGACCATGGCCTTTAACGGTTGGCTTGGGGTTTCCGCCTCCGCCGCCTTGATCCTTGGGTCAAATATCGGTACCACCATTACCGCCTATTTGGCCTCAATCGGAACCAGCACAACGGCTAAAAGAGCTGCCTGGGCACATATCATGTTCAATGTAACTGGAAGTTTCTTGGCAATCCTTTTCTTCAAACCCTTGCTTCATATAGTCAATCTGCTCACCCCTGGGGATATCTTTTCCATGACTGGAACGGCCCTGGCCAAGAACTTGCCCCTGTTCCTGGCAATGTTCCATACCTTCTTCAATGTCATCAACACAGTTGTTTTCTTCCCCTTTGTTCGCCCTTATGCGAAGCTGATCGAGAAACTGGTACCTGCAAAAGTTGAATATGATGAAGGCACCTACCATTTTGCCTATATCGGAGGAACCTTTATGGACAGCCCCGAGTTGTATATGCTGACCATCCGAGATGAAATCAGGAAAATGGCGAATCTTGCCTGCAATATGCTTACCAGATACCGAAAGATGTCCAACAGCCAAGACGTGAACATCGAGACTGAGGTCCAGGCAATGAAACGGGACGAGGAATATGCTGACCAGATGCAGGAACAGCTATCCAATTTCTGCGTACACCTGCTACAGGACTCCCAGACACCTACCAATGCAACGACCTTGAACTGCTTGATCAGGGTAATGGATGAGCTTGAATCAGTAACTGACAGTTGCTTCAACCTGGCCATGCTTAGCCAGAGACGTTTCCAACATGGCTGGAAATTCGAGGAATCAACGGCAGAGGAACTTGGGCAATATGAATTGCTGGTACAAGAGTTCCTCGATTACGTCAGGGACAGGATGGACAGGACTCTCACCAAGGCCGAGATGCAAAAAGCCAATGAATTCGAGGAACAGATCAATACCTGGAGGAACCATTTAAGTGAAGTCGTCCAGGATCGTCTGACCAGTGGCAAGGCTGATGTCCGTGTCGAATTGCTGGTACTTGAAAAGATCAGGCACCTGGAACATATCGGGGACTATTGCACAAACATAGCAGAAACCTACCACCAAGCGGTAAAACATACCCCGGTCCTGCAGAAGCGTACAGCCAATCATCCGGGAGATCGACTCCTGTAAAAAGAACTTATTATCAGGCCATAGAAAAATCCTTGCAATTACTGCAAGGATTTTTCTGTATCTTTTCCCACAACTTTTTTCAGTACAGAACTGCCTGGACAGCTTCAAGTCCGCAAAGATTCTCATAGGTCTCTGCATAGGAGGCCAATATATCATCACAGCCATCAACCATAAGTCGAACGAACAATTCATCCTCGTCCAACCCAAGATTACCCGTGGTACCCAGACTGGTCCGACTCTTGATCGTCTCAAAAGGATCCATACCTTGGACGGAATCCAGATGAAGGCCGATATCCTTGTAGGAATCCCTGAAATTCCCGCCTGCAAGGACTTTCTGCAAAACCACGTCGGTAGCATATAACTCAGGCACACAGGCGGCAATCAATTTGTCTTGGTGAACTTCAAGTCCCTCAAGCATCCGTTGCATTATCTGAACCAATTGCCAGGTTGTCTTCGTACCGACCATAAGGGGTTCCTTGGTATCCTGGAAATCCCTGTTGTAGCCTGAGGGAAGACTCCTGATAATCGATTTGACACGGGTAGCACAGGAAGAGACCACCGAGGATCTGCTTCTAGCCAATTCCAGACCATCCGGGTTCTTTTTCTGGGGCATGATGGAGGAACCGGTGCACAATTGTACGGGAAGGGAAAAATAGCCAAACTCAGGAAGCGTAAAGAGAATAAGATCCTGGGCAAGCTTGCTGGCTGTCAATGCAATGTAATCACAACAATCAAGCAACATGGCTTCAAACTTTCCCCTGCTGTTATTGGCATACAACACATTGTTCTGGACCCGGGTGAATCCCATCTGGTCCGCGGTAAAGGTCCTGTCCAAAGGAAGGGGAACTCCATAGGAAGCGGCGGAACCCAAGGGACTTTGGTCAAGGGTCCAGGATAGTTGCATAAGTCTCTGGGCCTCGTCATAGAACTCCTCGGCATACGAGGCAGCCCACAGACCAACAGAGGATGGCATTGCAATTTGCATGTGTGTCCTTCCTGGCATGGGAACAAACTCATATTTTTTGGAGAAATCAAGCAAAGCTTGGGCAAACACTCCGGTTTCACGGCAAAGACGAATGGAAAATTCCCTCATCCAAAGCCGCAAGGCAGTCTGCACCTGGTCATTTCGGCTTCGACCGGTATGGATTTTTTTTCCTGTTTCCCCGAGCTTTGCGGTCAGATACCCCTCTATAGCCGTGTGGCAATCTTCATCTTGACGAGTGATGGGAAAATTGTCTTCCTGCCTGAGTACAATGATTTCCGACAAGCCCTGCTCAAGCGAAGCTAATTCATCTTCATCAAGGATTCCTATATCCATCAAACCCCTCGCATGGGCGATAGAGGCAAGACAATCGGAAATTACCAGTTCTTGGTCGAGAATATAGTCATTGCTGACGGTAAATTCTTCCATTAAGGAATCGAGTGAATAATCTTTCTGCCACAATTTGGCCATACCAATACCCCTCCAACATGATTTGAAGTCTAGTTTTTTTCCTTGCGTTCTGTCAATTGAAGCAATTGCCCTTCTTATCATCCAGAAAATGTATGAAACACCAGAAAACTTTTACGTGGGCAAGCCTCTTCCTTCTGCTTTTGACAACCAGTTGCGGCTGCGACCAGGCTCTTCCGACAATAACGGATCTCTTTGCCAAGCAGGATTGTGCACCTCCGGTACTACTCAGTTCGGATACTGTCAATCCCACTACCTTCTACTTTCAATTCGATGAAATCTTGGCCCCGGACCGTTGCAAGATCTTGGTCAATCAAGTTCCCACCACAAATTTTCTCTGTACGGGCAAAAGCCTATCCTTGTACCTAGACTCCCCCTTGGCCCTGGCTACCTATTGTACCGTAGAGGCCAGAGTCGAGGACAAACAAGGAAACAGCACTCGATTCACAGCTCCCCTTTGGGCAAAGAACACTCATCCCGCTGGTCTTTTGATCAATGAGTTCACAACCAAGGGGACAGAGAACAATCCTGACAGGGTAGAATTGTTGGTTGTCAAAAGTGGAAATCTCGCGGGACTGACTATTTCTGATGGGACAGGGCTCACCTATAACGACCGTTGCATCCTTCCTGACAAGAAGGTATGGCAAGGGGATTATATTGTAATCAATTTCCAGGCAGGCAATCAAAAGGCTGCCTATGTCTCACAAAATCTCGGAGGGTTGGGTTCCAACAATGGTTGTCTTGTCGTAACAGAAACCCCGGAATACAACAGCACTGTTCTCGACGCCGTGCTATATGGCAATCTGACCACCACCAGTTATGAGGGATTCGGATCCCAGTCGCTTAAACAGAGTGCAGACTATCTTGTATCCTGTGGACAATGGAATAGTTCCTCGGCACTGAAAAGCATCAATTCAACGCATGGTACTTCTACCAGAAGTCTTTGCCGTTACAAAGCGCAGGATACAAACAGTTCTGAGGATTGGTATGTTGCCGATACCAAGAAGGCAACCTTCGGGACAAAGAACACGGAAGAGCATTATAGTTCCTCAAATTGACTGTAAGTAAAAAAACGAACCTTGATTGATAGATACGAAACAAGGGGGTTCTCACCCCCTTATCAAGATACATTCAAAAGGAAAGTCCTAGAGGTTCTGACTTACAAAGCCGTCAAGGACAGAGAGAGAAGCTGCACCCATGCGTTGGGCAACAACCTCACCCTTCTTGAAAATTACCAAGGTCGGGATACTGGAGATGTTGAACATACTCGCAACGGAGCTGGCTTCATCCACATTCACCTTGGCAACCTTGACCTTTCCCTCGTATTTCAGAGCAAGCTGAGCAACGGCAGGTGCAATCATTTTGCAGGGACCACACCATTCCGCCCAAAAATCGACGAGTACCGGTAACTCGGATTTCAGGACTTCGTCTTCAAAATTCTCAGCCGTAATTAATATCTCACTCATTCAAATTGCTCCTTGTCTGAGTGCATGATACCCTGAGAGCGGGAAAAAAGAAAGATACAAAACCATCAAGGAAAGCTCAAAATTCCAAATCCGGATCTTCAATTTCCTCTTCAGGTTCCTCTTTTATCGCCACAGAACCTTTTGTCTGGAAATCGGGTTTGAATTCAACATGCTCGGCAACCACGACAATTCAATCGCATTCTGCTCAATCCTCACCCAACATCTTTCTTGCATCAGAAACGACCTGCTTATCAAAACCCATGTATTCCAGTAGACGGATCGCATTCCGTGTCTTTGAGGGCCCTTCCTTCAGCAAATAGTCAAAGGCAACTTCATTTCCTTCAAAATGCTCACTGAAATGATAGTTCTCATATACTCCCTCCAATATTCTGGTCAGTTCTATATCGTGTGAGGCGACAAGGCACAGACTCTCTGTCTGATGCAACGCGCGCAACACTGCAGTCGATGCAGCAATACGTTCCGGCGTATTTGTTCCACGTAAAATCTCATCGATGAAGCAGACACACCTCTGTTTCTTGCATTCATCCATAATTCTTCTAAGGGATCGAACCTCTGCCATGAAATAGCTCTCACCACTTTCAATGTCATCTCGCAAGGCCATGGATGAAATTACATACGCCCGTCCAAGTGAATATGTCCTTGCGCAACATATGAACAATGACTGGGCAAGAATGTGATTTACTGCAATCATCTTGATGAACGTTGACTTCCCGGAAGCATTCGAACCTGTCACGATGCAGTCATTTTCCAATACAACGGTATTGGGAACCGGATCACCGATCAGCGGATGGTACCCGCTCTCGATTCTGAGGCTATTCTTTTCCTCGAAATGAGGATTGCAATACCAGGGGATACTCGCGCAAAACGATGCTGAACTCACAGCCACGTCAAGCTCGCCGACAATCTCATACAACCGTTGCAGTTCAAGATTATGGATTATCATCAAATCGACTGTGCGATTATAGAGAATCAAATCCATGAGAAACACAGCCTTGAGCACGAGGAACGGAACTTCCACTTCGGCTGCAAAACGATTCATGCTCCCCGGCAGGACTCCACCCCTGCGTCTATACGGGACAAGAGATATCTCAAGGTCATCCCCGAGGTTGACACCTGCTCCTATGTCATTCAACCGACTTTTGAATGTACGGTGAATCCTTTTCGCTCCATGTACCAAGGAAGAGAAGTAACGAAGAGCCTCGAGATCACTTTCCAACGTACTTGTTTTCGTTACCGATACGAGAATATTCAAACATACGACACATATCAGAAAAGCCAGGCCAATCGGTATTGATAATGGAAGTATCGCACAGGCCACCAAGGGTAGCATGGCCAATACGCCATACAGCCAATCATGTCTCAATCGCTTGGCTACAGGATCAAACACATAGGAACCAAGTCCGTTACCTGGTTGCTTGCCGATATTCACAAGAATCCTCTGAAGGCGCAGACGAGAAGCCTCATCAGAGGAAAGCCATTCCCTGAGTATGTTGCGGAGTTCCAAGGTGCTCTCCGGTGTAGCTACATCATGCAGGATATGATACAGATATTCATCACCGACAGAGCAATGACACGTGTTGACCCTCTGATACACGGCATCCATCGAGAGGTCACTCCAGGTAGTGGAATCCAGATAGGAGGCTTCCTCGTTTGCCTGTACAGCATGGACATGATACGAGACCACCCGGTCCATCTCCTGCTTTTCATCCGGGATACGGCCGTAAGCTTCTTTCAGTACCCGTTCTGAGGCAACACGTGCTCTTTGTATCAGATACCATGCAAGTGCCACGGCAAGAATAACCCCTGCGGGTATCAAAGCAATCATGATTCGTTCATCCTTTATATGTAATCAATTTGAAAGTAGTGATGTTTAAAAGATAGGTCAAGGAATGACAGATACCCAGTCAGCTCAGTTATCCAGAATCTTCAGATTCGTTTTCCCTGAAATTCTGCAACAGTCCAGGGCAACACGACGACATCGGACCCTCCAGGAGAAAGAAAGGATGGTTTTATCCAACTCTTACATGAACAGCATAATTTTTTACTTTAGTCTTGATGCTCTGTCCAGGCATAAAAATCTCCTACTGGATTGCTCCAATAGGAGGATGTTGGTTAAAGAGAGTCCACTCTCCTAAAGAGGGGCTACAAAAAAAGAGAGCAATCATCAGATGGAGATCTCCTCATCTTCATAGTCCATCTCTCCCTCTTCCTGGAGAATTTCAGGAGTTTTCCCAGTCTTTTCCGGTTTGAATTCAACATGCTCGGCAACCACGACAATTCGTTCATGGCTTCCCCCGTCCTTGTCATTCCATCGTTCCTGGCGAAGTCTTCCCACCACCCGAACTCCACGTCCTTTCTGTAAATAGGTTAGGCACCCTTGGGCAAGATTCCCCCATACCTGGATGGTGATGAACATCACTTCCTCAACTGGTTCCTTGTTTCCGTTCTTGTAATACCTGTTCACTGCCAACGAAAATCGAGCCATGGTACGACCAGTTTCACCGATTGTAATTTTCTCGGGATCCTTGACGAGATTCCCCTCAAGCAACACCGAATTGAGATTATTCATGCATTTCCCTGCCTCGTACCACCTGGTCGTTCTGTCCAAAGGGGGTCAAGTCCCCCTATCCTTGGGCTTCGCCAAGGCGGTAACAAAGACTTAAGGAGATGAAACACTTTTTTTGCTTCAGCAACTTGGGCAAACGGTGAAAACAATTTTACATCCAGGTTCCTGTTATATTTTTCTACCTACCATTTGAATGATATTGAAATATTTCCCGGCCCCGGCTTCCATCATTGCAATATCATGTTGAGCATAGGGATTGGAGGATTGCAACCAGTCGTCCCAAGCTTGTTTGCATGAGTTCATTTCACGCTGCACGGTAATTGCAATACCAGGTTCTTTTTCCCATAACGCCCGCCACCAGGAGCAGGAATAAAAATACCATTCAGGTGTCCAGAAGGGTTGCACTTCCATTGGTAATTGCCCCTCAGGGAAATCTTGTATGAATCCAGGTACGGCAATGGATACCAGGCCACCTTTTTTCACAAAGGGCAGAAGCTTTGGCAGCATGCCCTCGTTTGTGCCGAAGTACTGATAGGAGTCCACGCTTATGATCATATCAAAGTACTCGTGTGCAAACGGGATCTCCTTGGTTGCATCAACCAAGAAAGGAAAGATTCTTGAATCAAGTCCAAGGCTTGCGAAGCGTTTTGCATTTTCGCTGGGGGAAATCCATAAATCAGCTGCAAACACGGTCACATCATATTTTTTGGCAAGCAGGATGGAAGAAATTCCCGTTCCGCAACCGAGGTCAAGGATACGCATGCCCGGAGAAATAGGAAGGAAACTCGCCATTTCTTCTGTTATGCGCATGGCATTCGGTCCCATCATGGTATCCAGAAGAAAAGCTCTGTCATAGTTGTCAGTAAAAGAGGTATTCATAGTCATGTTCCTTATGTCTGAAATGCTTAATAAGGACATACTACTTTGTGCAGCTTCCAAATGCATCCCACTTCTTGTTTCAGAAAGGAAAAAGCGCCCCAAGCGAAGTCAGGGCGCTTTGATTTCAGCCATTCTTGCTGGCGTTGATAATTTTGTATATAGCTTTTTCGGACAAGAAATATTGTTCAGCCAAGTCACTGACAGAACACCCCGCCAGACGTTTGGTCAGGATTTCCCTGTTCCTTGCCCTGACAATTTCTTTTGTATCTGTATTTGCACCCCACTGTAATTTACTGTCTGCCTTACGTGGAATATACATATACTCGCCGTCTATATACTGTTGAACCGCACTCAATAGATTATGCGGCAATACATCGTTTGCTTTTTTATAGCTCATTATGCTCCCCCCTACGTTTGTGTCAGGATTGAGCAAGAGCCATTGCCTAAAAATTATTATATATGCAATAGCCCTTGCTATGCATAACAAACCGAATCCAATGTACTGAACATCCAATCTCCTCATTCAAAGTCAGTTCTTAATGAGGCATACACCTCATTGCTGAATGATAAGCTAGCTAAAGATTCCGGTCAATATGATATATACCCTGAAAGGATGACAGATACATACTCGACGACCAGCATAATCCATTTTTACCGTTCAGAGAGCTCTCCCTCATTGTCCTTGAAAGCCATCGCTATCTCATGGAATCGGTCGGCAATTCGCAAAAAAGTGCGGGCAATATCAGGATCAAAATGAGAACCCACTCCCTGGGTAATTATCGTTACGGCTTCTTCGTGGCTGAAAGCTTTTTTATATACCCGTTCACTAATAAGCGCATCATATACATCGGGAATGGCCATAAGTCTTCCTGCCAAGGGGATCTCATCGCCTGACAACCCGCGAGGATATCCTGAGCCGTCCCACTTTTCATGATGAGACCAAGCTAGATCGCACGCAACCGAAAGAAAGGTATTCTGCGAACCAAGCGCCTGTTCAGCCTTGAGTATGGCGTTATGGCCGATGGTTGTATGAGTTTTCATTAGTGTGAATTCTTCATCAGTGAGCTTTGATGGTTTATTCAGTATTCTGTCCGGTATCCCAACTTTACCGATGTCATGAAGCGGAGCGGATTTATAGAAGAGCTCAATCGTCTCGTCCGTCAGGAGCCCGGAAAAACGTGGATGATTGGTCAGATTTTGCGCAAGTACACGGATATAGTTCTGCGTACGCCGAATATGGTTGCCGGTCTCATTATCCCGGGTTTCCGCAAGGGATCCCAGAGCCATCATCATTACATCCTGTATCATTCCAATCTCTTGAGTTCGCCGGACAATCTCCATTTCAAGATATTCGTTCTTGTTTTTGATTAAATCCCTAAGCTTCTTGAGCCGAAGATGGGTATGTATCCGCGCGAGTACGATAGGCGGGCTTGGAGGCTTGGATATATAGTCTTCCGCACCCAGGTCAAGACCCAGTTTTTCGTTGAAAGGCCAGTTTTTGCTGTCAGGAAAATAACCGGGATCTCTGCGCTTTTCTGATGTTGGCTAAGTTGGCGAAGAGTCTCGTAACCGTCCATACCAGGCATCATGATATCGAGCAGAATCAAGTCAGGAGGGTTTTCCCCCTGGGCTATCTTCAGTGCCGCCTCACCGTTTGTGACAGCCTTGACTTGAAATTCTTTCTTGAGTATTTCGTCAAGTACAAGGATATCCTCGGGAACATCATCAACGATCAGTATAGTCTCCCGATTTCCGTTCATAGTAGGCTCCTTTTATCATCTTTGAAGAACTCTGCGATTTTAAAAAATTTGTCGGAAATTTCCAGAAAAGCATGCACGATGTCAGGGTCAAAAGATGTCCCTGATCCTTGCTTTATAATGTCGACCGTTTCCTCATGGGTGAAAGCCCGTTTATACACCCTTTCGCTCATAAGTGCATCATACACGTCAACAATGGCCATAAGCCTTCCTGATAGAGGAATCATTTCCCCACAAAGACCTTGAGGGTACCCAGAACCGTCCCACCTCTCATGATGAGACCAAGCGATGTCCCGGGCCAATGCAAGAAAGGAAGAATGAGCCGAAGAATCCAGATACTTCTCCGCGGAAAGGATTGCGTCCCGGCCAATTGTGGTATGAGTTTTCATCACATTGAATTCGTCAGTGTTCAGTTTCCCCGGTTTTTGCAGGATAAAATCAGGGATTCCTACCTTTCCGATATCGTGCAACGGTGCTGACTTGCATAGCCTATCAATCATATCCTCAGTCAGGAGTTCCTTGAAACGTGGATGGAAACGTAATCGTTCGGATAGAATCCTGATGTATTTTTGCGTACGCCTGAGGTGATTGCCCGTTTCGTTATCCCGCATTTCCGCCAGAGATCCCATCGCAATCATGGTTATGTCCTGAATGACTTTGATTTCCTGTGTCCGTCGTGTTATTTCCGCCTCAAGATATTCATTTTTGTCCTTGAGAAAATCCCGCACTTCTTTCAGTTTGAGATGAGTCTTTATCCGAGCTCTCAAAATTGCCGGATTGGGAGGCTTTATAATATAATCTTCAGCACCAAGTGCCAGACCTTTTTCTTCGTCGGCATCCCCCGTCTTCGCGGTCAAGAAAATAATCGGTATTTCTGCCGTTTTAGGATTGGACTTGAGCAGGCGACACGTTTCATAACCATCAAGGCCAGGCATCATGATATCGAGTAAAATCAAGTCGGGAACATCCTTACCCGATGCCACTTCAAGGGCCTTCTCTCCCGTTATAGCTATCTTTACGCGATACAAATTTTTTAGCAACGAGCTCAGCAAAACAATACTATCTGGCGAGTCGTCAACGAGGAGGATTGTGACTTTATTTTTATTATTGCTTTCCATATACTCTCCTTTGGCAATCTCATTTGGATTGACGCTCAGAAAGAATTTTCAAATCTCAAGGGCAGATGCAAAATCGAAGTTACGGAGCGCTATAACAAGTAGCTCTACTTGTTTTCTTTCGCATCCCGCGTATAAATCCGCAAGAACCGACCCCAGATAATCCAGAGCCTCACTGTCACTCTCATTTGCATAATAGGTAAGCGCTTCCAAAATTTCCGCAAGCGACCGGTTTGCGGTATTTTGTTTCGGGCTAACCGTATTGCCCTGTATTGTTGTCTCAATTCCAATCTCGATGTTTTGTATCGTTTCAGTGACAATGGATTCAAGTTCTTTTTGCTTTTCATCGATCTCTGCATCTGATACTCCGGCATTGATTGCATGTTCCAATTCCCCGGCAGCAGATTGAAGCTCTGATGCATCGATATTTCCGGCAACCCCTTTCAACGTATGCGCCAATCGCTCGGCAAGATGCCGGTCCTTGTTCATAAGCGCGGCATGAATTTTGAGGGGAGTTTCCCGTTGTCCTGTCATAAATCTTTTAAGCAGGTCCAGATAGAGATACTTGTTTCCCATGACCCGCTTAAGGCTTGCATCAACGTCAAGACCATGAATCTTCGGCAACGTGAGCGGTGAGGAAGATTCACCTGAGATAAATGAAGAGGAAATCACATTCATACCGGCTGTATAATATTTGCCAATTACGGCAAAGAGCGTCTTGGGATCAATCGGCTTTGTAATATAATCATTCATGCCCGCCTCAAGGCAGTGAGCCCTATCCTCTTTCATGGCATTGGCTGTCATGGCTATTATTGGAAGGTTTGCATAAGGGGGAAGCTGGCGAATCTCCCGGGTTGCCGCCAAACCATCCATTACTGGCATCTGCACGTCCATCAGAATGATGTCAAATGCAGACTGTTGTACTTTCGCGATAGCTTCCTTGCCATCGGAAGCAACGCTTACCACGCACCCCGCTTCCCTGAGTATTTCCATGGCTACGAGTTGATTTTCTTCATTATCTTCTACAAGCAGGATACTCGCACCCCCAATTCCCAAGCTGGCTTCGCTAAGAGGCGACATTTGTCCTATTTCAGGGCTCGGTTCTTTCCCCTGTTTTCGAAGCAAATGCATCGCTGTATCAAAAAGGAGTGAAGCCCCCACCGGTTTGATAAGCACGTTCTCAATTCCCTCTTCCTCCGCCTCGCGTATGACTTCCTCCCGCCCATACGCCGTGATGATAACTAGGTGCGGTGCGGGATCGAGGCCCATTTCCTTGATGTGCCTTGCAGTTTCTATTCCGTCCATCACAGGCATTTGCCAATCAAGGAAAACAAGGTCAAAATACTCTTTTTTACGCTTCGCATTTGCAATTTCCTCAAGAGCTGCGGGCTCCGGAGGACACTGGAGTCACTCGAAACGTCATACTCTCCAGCATATCCGTTATGACTGCCCGAGCATGTTCATTGTCGTCTACGACCAGAACCCGCAGGCCCCGAAGATCAGGAACGGGTACATAACTTCTTTGTTTCTCGTTGCTTTTACCGAGCAAGGCAGTAAACCAGAATGTCGAGCCCTGACCAAAAACACTCTCGACACCAACATCGCCACCCATCATTTCCGACAATTTTTTAGAGATTGCCAACCCAAGTCCCGTTCCTCCGTACCGCCGGGTCACGGAATTGTCAGCCTGTTGAAAACTGTGAAAAAGTTGGCGTTTGTGATCTTCGGAAATTCCGACACCCGTGTCCCTGACTTCGAAATACAGCAGTACATCACTCTCCGTATTGTTCTTGACGTGTATATGAATGCTGATTTCCCCTTTCTCTGTGAACTTAACCGCATTGTTTGCATAATTGATAAGCACTTGTCCCAATCGTAGGGGATCACCGAGAAGATGATTCGGAACGTCAGAGTCCATGACGAATATCAGTTCAAGGCCCTTGGCACTGGCTTTCTCGGCTGTGAGGTTTGCGACATTATCCAACACCTTCTCCAGCTCGAAGGGGATGCATTCCAAGGACATTTTTCCGGCCTCAATTTTAGAGAAATCCAGTATATCGTTGATTATGCCCATAAGATGCTGGCTGGAAATCTGTATTCGCTTCAGATAGTCCCGCTGACTAGGTGTAAGGTTGGTCTTAAGCGCAAGATAGGTCAGACCGATTATCGCATTCATGGGAGTGCGAATCTCATGGCTCATGTTTGATAAAAACTCACTTTTGGCGTTGGAGTTCGCTATCGCGATTCCCCTTGTTTTTTCAAGCTGCTTCAGAATCTTTTTCTGATTCATCAACAGAATAAAGGTCAGTGTCGCGGCGCCCAGTGCAATAAGGGAAAAAAGGAGCATCGCATCCTTGAGTTTTTCGATTTCATTCTTTTGCTTTTCAAGTACCGTAAGCGTAGCATTATTTATCCGTAAGATATAATCCCGTAGCTCTGAATAAATATACTCAATCTCGTTTTTGACAAGAATCGCGTCAGTTGTGCCCAAGGATGTATTTTCTGAGATCATCCGGTCAAGATCTTCGCTTAAGAAGCTAATCTCATCCAATATAGTTGTGAGATTGTAGGGTGGTTTTCCGCTGAAGTCCAACTTAATGAGGCCAAGAGTGACTTTAATCTTGCTGTTCGTGAAACCAAGATTTCCCCAGTCAATTTTCTGATTGTTGGCAACGATCGCATCGAGATTCAGTGAAAGCTCGGAAATAAGAGGCATGATATTTGCAACGTTCCTTACCTGATCTACCGATTCGACCGGCAAATCGGTTCCAAGCTTTCCCAAATTGGAATACATATATATCCCAACGGAAAAGACAATGACCGATAGGGAAATTATCAGGATTGAGATAGTTGACAGTATCTTGAATTGCAGTCGTTCATTCAATTTTGCACGGCCTCCCCTCCACACGGTCAGGAAGCCAGCAGGATGCATTTTCCAGGGTAATGATTTTTTGCAATTCGATAGCGTTTGCGTTTAACACTGTCTGGATATCTTTCCCGTCCAGGACAATTTCCGAAAAGGTAAGCATATAATAATTATTGAAATCGCCTCCACTCTCGCCTAATCCAATCGGGAGAAGAGTAAGGACTGAATTTTGCGAATTGACTTGCTTCTCTATGGCCGTATTCAAGTCCCTGCAACTTTTTGGAATTCCATTGTCGGACAAGGAATTCAAGACAGGAAAAAAACCAGTTTCAGATAAAACCCGGTTTTTGAATCACCTCTTGGGTCAGGTAGTCTATGAGCAAGGAAGGATCCTGAATATCAGCTGTTTTTTTGGGAATTGCGAGCCCTGAGATTACGGGCATATACCCCCGTCCCTTAGGTCCGACAGGGGCAGGAAAAGCAACAAAATCATCTGGCATATTCTCGAATACCTTTACCAAACGTGCCGTATGATCCCAGGCAATCCAAACATCTCCCGCGAGGAGGGGATCGGCCATCGTCGAATACACCAGCGAGCTGGGCGCCACAACGCTCCAAAGATCCTTGAAATATTCCCACATCCTTTTCGCATCTTCCCCGCGGAATTTTACAAGCGTGCTTGCCGTAAAGGACGGATAGAGATACCCTTGGAAAAACCGATGCATCAAGCCTTTGGCACCAGATGGAAAGCCCAGCGCCTTCATCCCCGTCTTTTCAAAAATATTTTTCGACCAGAGTGCAAGCTGTTCGTAAGAAAGCTCATCAAGGTTAGCTCCCAAAGGAAGATAAGCGAGTGCTTTTTTATTCGCGACCATCACGAAAGACGCTTGCATCCAGGGAATATAAAACATATCTTTCCCGTTCATACGGGTCAATTTCAACAGGTTTTCGGAAAAGCTTCTTTCTACTAATTTCTCATATATTGAATCGACTGGCTGTAGCGCATCTTTTTCGGACAAGGTCAGGAGGTCTCCATGCAGCGCGCCTACAAGGATAGATGCCGAGGGGTCCTTTTCTAGAACTGAATCAATTTGCACTGAAAGGAAACTGCTGTCATTCGGCCTGAAATCGACAATGCCGGGAAAGTCCTTTAATATAACCTTTCGCATTTTCCCGGCTTCTTCAACAGGATTCATCTGTGTAGAAAGAAAGGTAATGGGAGAAGTGGTTTTTCCCTGAAACACAAAGGCTTTTTCCAGCTGGACTTCTTTTTCTTCCGAACCATTCACTTTCGCACAGGATGTAATAACGGTTAGCGCAATACATACTGACAATGATAAAAATACCCATACATATCTTTTTGTACACATATAAATACGCCTCCAATTATAAAGTCAGGAGGAAAACGAGAAGCAACAAGCATTACTGCGCTTCCATTCTTGCTATTTAGACTATAGCGCAGGTATGGTTGCAAATCAAAACAAATCCATAGTTTTATATGGTAAATAATTATTTAGTGCAATCCAATTTTTGGGATACACACTGATGAAGCTGAACTGCATCAGCAAAAAATCTGTATGCTTAATTACAGGTTCTTATAATTAATTATTTGTGATATGAATCATCCTATGGCAATTTCTGTATTCAGAGGGGGTGATATCTTTCCTGAGTTTGAATTGATGAATGAAATTCCGGTATGAGGAGAATCCAGAGCCTTCGGCAATATTGGAAATTGTCTCATCGCTGTCAATCAAGGCAACAAGGGAATGTTCGATTCTTTTGTCGATGATATATTCAATAAGGGATCGTTTCATCAATGACTTGAAATGCCTGTTCAAATAGTCTGGATTATAGCATAAGGTATCAGCCAAACTTTTCACCGAGAATTCAGGATCCGTACGATACTCATACACCAATTGAATGATTTTATTCACAAGACTCTTGTTAGCCTCATTCTTTTGGGAGTTGTTGATTTATATCGATTACCATCTCATTAAGTGAAATGAGCATGAGCTTCACCGTAGCTTGGTATTTCTCCTCTGTAAAAGATCTGTTTTCCTGTTCATAGAGAAGTTCATGGAATGTTTCACGGAATTACGTTGGTATTTAGCATATCCATGTATCGAGGCAGCCAATAAGGCATCATTCAATCGAGATCTTGCTATTTCCTTATTATTAATGATAATCAGCGCTTCTTTTTCTGATAAGAACTGAGGTTTTTCCTTTGTTTTGAAATGTATCCAATAATAACGGGCCTTTTCTTGGATCCGTTCGATTCCCCAATGGTCCCCTGCCTTCTGAAAGCAGGCAAAAGGATGATGGTTTGATAGTAAAAACTTCCGACTCTTCTTGAATTTCAACTTTTCCCTGATGTCCAAGAATGAATACGGAGGTATTGATATTGCGTCTTCTATGTATCCATCCTGGACTCAGGATGGCAATGCCACAATTCGCCGCTCGAAGTTCCGATAAATTTGGCAAAAAAACAAATTCCATTTTGAACTCCAAAAAGGTAGGATTATTGCATATAATAACACAATTATATCTCTTTCTGTTTATAATTTGTAGTGCTTAAATTAATTAGCATCCAAAAGGAGGATCATGTGAAAAACAAAGTTTTTGTATTCATCAGTATTTTTTTTCTTATAGGTACTGGATTTTGTTTTGCGAACGGACAGAAGGCCGATTCTGTCGACCAGGTCAAATTGACGTACATTTATTGGGGCAGTCCGGCTGAAGACGCTGCGGTCAAGCAAGCGTTGGCCGACTTCCAGGTAGCCAATCCAAACATCAAGGTGGAGCCCATGTATCTGCCCGGCGATTTGGATGGATCAACCTACAATGCAAAAATGAAAGCATTGGCAGCATCCAACACCCTACCTGACGTGGGTTATTTCCGAGCAGAGGAGTTTGGAAACTATGCTGAAAAAGGATTTTTCCTTAAACTGGACGATCTGATGGCCCGTGACGGCATGCAAGATTCATACTTACCCCAGACTTGGTTGAAGATCAAGGGCAATACGTATGGAGCCTATACTGCAGCTGAATGTCAGGTCATGTGGTACAATAAAAAAGTCTTGCAAGATGCAGGAGTTCCCGTCCCCCCAACTGATTATAAGAAGGCTTGGACCTGGGACCAATTTGTATCGTACCTGAAAATGATTACTGTTGACAGCAAGGGAAAACATCCTGGTGATTCAGGATTCAATGAAAAGGATGTCGCACGATATGGGGTTTATTATGACCTGTGGTCATCAATGTATTATCCAAGTGTGTGGAGTAATGGAGGGGATATAATTGATACTGATGGTAAAACCGTACATGTCGACAAGCCAGAGACTATTGAAGCCTTCCAGAACTTGGCGGATTTGATGAACGTACACCATGTAATGCCCCATATAACGGGAGGAACCAATATTTCCCCGTCTACGATGCTTGCCAATGGGCAATTGGGCTTTTACGTCACTGGTCAATGGACCTTATTGGAATTAGGGGCTATGAAGGATTTGGATTTTGGCGTCGCAGCCCTTCCAATAATGAAAAAACCAGCTCAGCTCTATGTCAGTGGTGTTAATGTTGTATTTAATTCTTCCAAGCATCCGGAAGAGGCCTGGACCTTGCAGAAATGGATGATGGATCCTGCAAAGACACTTGACCTGTATACTTCTGGTCTTTGGATGCCTACAAAACAATCCTATTACACCGATGAAAAAGATCTGGCCAAATGGTTGGACAATGATGTCCATCCAAAGGGTTTCAAAGAAGCAGTTGTTGATTCAATGGCAATTTCGGTCAATGACCCCATTAAAATCAAGAACATCAATCAAATATGGGGAGATTATCTGAATCCCGCCATTGAAAGTATTTGGATAGGTGATAAGACTGCAAAGCAAGCATTGACAGAAGCTGCTGGAAAAATCAGGAATTCCGGGTTGCTTCAAGGTAGTTATTAAGTATTGTGGTGCTGCCCCATAAAAGGAGCAGCACCAGTTTCAGATGGAGGTTTCTGATGTCTCTTTCCAAGAAAGGATTAAATGCAAAAAGACAAACCCTTTGGGGCTGGATACTTATATCACCCCTTTGTCTTGGACTGACCCTTTGGGTAGCTTTTCCAATGGGGCTTAGTTTTTTTACGAGTCTGACAAAATGGGATATGCTGAGCAAGGCTCAATTCGTAGGTTTTCATAATTACATTAAAATCTTCACAGAAGATGAATTATTTTTAAAATCCATTCGAAACACTTTGTATTTTACGTTTCTCAGTGTTCCCCTTCAAATGATTATTGCATTGGGAGGTGCTCTCTTACTGAATTCACAGGTAAAAGGAAAAGGTGTTTTCCGCACTATATTTTATTTGCCGTCTCTCATCCCCATTGTGGTGTCATCTGTAATGTGGCTTTGGTTGTTCAACTATCAATATGGATTGATTAATTATTTTTTAAATTTCCTGGGAGTTAGCCGGGTCAAATGGATTGACAGTACCCAAATGGTAATTCCGAGTCTAACCATCATGAATATATGGAACATTGGAAATGTGATTGTCATTTTTCTTGCAGGATTGCAAGGAATCCCCAATGACCTGATGGAAGCAGTGGATATTGATGGCGGACGATATTGGCATAAATTTCGCTATGTAATTCTACCGCTTCTCAGCCCGATCATTCTCTATAACATGATCATCAATATTATCAAGTGTCTGCAACTTTTTGTGGAACCCTATATCATGACCAATGGAGGACCTGTCAATTCCTCTTTAAGCTTCGTCTTGCACATATATAATAATGCATTTAAATACGGAAAAATGGGAACAGCGAATGCCATGTCCTGGGTCTTGTTCCTCCTGACTATGGTTATCTCCCTGATCATCTTCAAGACATCCAGCCTATGGACTTTCTATGAGGGAGACAAACAATGAGGACGAGAAGAGCTGGTGCAACTATTTGCATTTACGTATTGTTGGCCATGGGAGCAATCATTTGTCTCATTCCCTTGTTGTGGCTTATCCGAAGTTCCCTTATGTCAACCGAGGATATGTTCAAATTGCCGTTGATCCTCTTTCCCAAGAAACTCAGGCTACAGAATTATGCAGATGTATTTACTATGGTTCCCTTTGCCAGGTTCTATGCAAATACGATATTCGTGGTAGCTATCAATATTATCGGGGCATTGATTTCAAATCTCATGATTGCATATGGTCTTGCCAGAATAGAATTCAAGGGAAGGAAACTGATGTTCTCGCTGAGTATCGGAACTCTTATGCTTCCCGCCAATGTTCAGCTGATACCTTTATTTCTTGAATGGAATTGGTTTGGCCAGATCAATACGTTTCTTCCTCTCACCGTACCTGCCTTTTTTGGAAATGCCTTCTTTATATTTATGCTTTACCAGTTTCTCAGAACCATACCAAGAGATTTTGATGAAGCTGCCTTTATAGATGGTGCAAGTTATCCAGTCATCATTGCAAAAATCATTTTTCCTTTGATGAAATCCGCAATGGTAGTTGTAGCCATATTCCAATTTACGTTCACCTGGAATGATTTCATGAGCCCCTTGCTGTTCTTGAATGATATGAATAAGTATACCCTTGCAGTAGGTCTCAGGGCATTCATTTCAACCTTTTATACCCCCTGGGGTGTACTCATGGCGGCTGCAACGCTTACGATCTTACCTTTGATTGTGTTATTTTTTATTGCACAAAGATACTTTATATCCGGTTTAACAATCGGCGGAATAAAAGGATAATAGATAATGAATTATCATGCTAAGGAAATGAATCCTCAAAAAATAGGATTACTTGAAGGATTTTGGGGAAATAGGAATCAACTTCTATCTGAGGTAATAATTCCCTATCAATGGAATACGTTGAATAATCGTACCGAGGGTGTACCACTAAGCCATGCTGTCGAGAACTTTCAAATAGCTGCAAAAGAAATGGAAGGGAAACCGGAGGGAACAATTTTCCAGGACAGTGACGTTGCAAAGTGGATTGAAGCTGCCGCATATTCCCTAATGCATCATCCCAACAGCGACTTGGAGAAGAATATCGATGAATTGGTGCGATTGATTGGAAAGAGCCAGCACTCCAACGGATATGTGAATACCTTTTTTACAGCCAAAGGGATTGAACAAAGATGGTCTGATCTCGAAATGGGACATGAGATGTACTGTGCAGGGCATCTGATCGAAGCTTCCGTAGCATATTATCAAGCCACCGGAAAACGGCAACTGATGGATATCATGGTGCTTTATGCAAATCTGATAGCTGAGGAATTCGGACCGGAAGAGCAAAAACTTCATTCCTACGATGGGCATCCTGAAATTGAGTTGGCTCTCTACCGCTTATCAGAGGCTACCGGGAATACCCGATATATGGATCTTGCTGATTACTTCATGAATATCAGAGGATCGATCAAAAAGGATCCTACTGGAGTCACTGATAAAGAAGGAATGGTTCAAAAGTCCAGATGGTTGAAGTCTGATTACTTTTTAGATGACAAACCAATACGGGAAATGACTGAAGTAAGCGGACATGCTGTTCGTGCAATGTATTTGTATGCAGGCGTAGCAGACCAATATCGACGAACCGGTGACCAAAAACTTTGGAAAGCCCTTACCAATCTTTGGGATAACCTGGAGCAAAAACGTATATATATAACAGGGGGCATCGGTTCCCAAAGCCTTGGTGAACGATTTACAATCGATTATGATCTTCCCCCAGATCGAGGATATACTGAAACTTGTGCCTCGATAGGAGTAGTCTTTTGGGCTTGGAGGATGTCTCTCATTGATCCAGATAGCCGTTATGCAGATATGGTGGAGAAAGAGATATACAATGGGGCCTTGAGTGGCATTTCCCTGGACGGGAAGGCATATTTTTATGTAAATCCCCTGGAGGTCAATCCAAGGGTTGCAGCCTTCAGGCAGGACATGGAACATGTATTGACTCACAGAGTCGGTTGGTACGACTGCGCATGTTGTCCTACGAATATTGCCCGCCTTATGGGATCAATAGGAAAATATATCTATAGCAGTACTGATACTAGTGTATGTATCCACCAATACATTTCTTCTGAGACAGAAATATACCTGGAAGGAGAACCAATTTCCCTACACCAAGAAACCAAGTATCCTTGGAATGAGGAAATTCAAATTTCATTGAAAATGGAACACCAGAAACGCTTTGGACTCATGTTACGAAAACCCGTTTGGTGTGATGAGTGGACCTTGGAAATAAATGGTATTGCCTGTAACTCATATCGTCTGGAAAAAGGGTTTATCCATGTAGATCGGATATGGACTGATGGCGATACTGTCCAACTAAAGCTGGAAATGGCAGTAAAGCTTTTTCAAGCGGATAGTCGGGCGCAGGATTATTGCGGGAAAGCTGTCTTGATGAGAGGCCCACTTGTCTATTGTATGGAAGAATTTGACAATGGTCCGCAATTACAAGAGCTGCTCATCGATCCTGAAAGCAATTTTGAACTGGAAGAAGAAATAGTGCAATCAATACCATCCGTACATATTCTTCTTGATGGATATAGGCAAACAATCAGGACGAATAGCTTATATGGACCTATGAAGAAAACCGAGAGAACCAAGGTCAGGCTTAAGGCAATTCCCTATTTTCAATGGGGAAACAGGGCAAAAGATCAGGAAATGCGGGTTTGGATCAGAACAATATAAGGTGATGCTTTCCAATAACCAAATGGATTGACAGGTATGTTGAGGATAAAAAAGATGAGGCTATATTATGAGCCTCATCTTTTTGGTCCTATGCAGTTGCCCAGGTGTTCAGTTTTATACACTTTTCCAGACTAACAAAAGAGGCTGCTCTCCCACCCTTGTGTCATTCCATTGTCCCACGGCCTTTCTGTACATAAAGCAATCTTTTATAAATACAAGTTATGTAAAATACACATACAAATTCATACGATATAGGTATTATTTTTAATTAAACCATGTTTTTTAAGAGTAATAGCAATACAACTTTGGCAAATTTGTTCTTTTTTTGTTGACAATACCAATATATGGTTGATACTTGAACTATTGTGTTCAGATTTGGACTCATGTACTTTGATGGAGAGGTGTATACAGTATGAAGAAAAGCAAATGGGTACTAGGTATTTCTCTGATATTTCTTTTTTTATTCATGATGCTTGCGGGATATTACAATGCAGGCTGTGGTACCGTGACGGTAAAGAATATTTATTATCCGGATACGGAAGGAAACGTATTAAGAGGACAATTGTTTCTCCCAAAAGGAGTCTCTTCTGTGAATCCTGCACCGGGAATCATCAACATGCATGGGGGTGGGGATCATTTGGAATGTGTCGGCAATTTTAGTTTGGAATTGGCACGCCGAGGTTATGTTGTGCTCGCCGTTGATGCATATGGAAGCGGGTATTCCGATTACGCCACCGGAGCTGTTGCTACCAGTGCCGGAGGGTCAGGAACTCAAGCAAAATCATCAGCCCTAAAAATGGATGGAGGGGCAACAGTAAGCCTGGAGAAGATGCTTACCTATAGTTTCGTCGACCAAAATAATATTGGGCTGATCGGACATTCAATGGGCGGTACCTATATCGCAAATGCAGCTCTTGCTCACAAAAATAACATAAAGGCCATCATGCCTTGGGGGTCAGGGTCCTTTGTTGATATGTTGAAAAAGCATAGTCCAGAGGAATTCACGTTCAATGTTGGTTATATCAATGCAAAAAGTGATGAAATGGTCGTATTTGCCTCTCATCTGCGCGATACAACAAAACTTCTGGACGAGGATTTTCTCAAATCCTTCTTTGGTACTACGGAGACTATCGTTGCAGGTAAAGCCTATGGATCGTTTGCAGACAAGAATGCCCGGGTAATCTACACTCCACAGGCTAGCCACATCGGTAACATCATCAGTAAGGAATCCATAGGTGACTTGCTGGGTTATTTTGAATCGGCGATGCCCACCGGTACTGAGCTAACTCCCAAGAACCAGATTTGGCAGTGGAAACAATTGTTCAGCATTCTTGCTATCATTTCTCTTCTCTGTTTCACTATCAGCCTCGGATTTGTGCTACTTGATGGCAAAACGTTCAATTCCCTTGTCGTTACCGAAGAGAAAAAAACGATACCAATGGGAAAGGTCATGCGATGGGGAGGCATTGCCCTACTGGTAATCATTCCCATGTTGACTTTATATAAAATAGGTCTTCCCTTGACAACGATCAAGGCCAGCAGATTTTTCCCGATGAACTGGGGAAATTATTTTGCTTGGCTTTCAGCTGTCAACGGGGGAATCATCGGAGTATGTTTCTTGATCTGGCATTTTGCCTATGGGAAAAAACATGGTGGAAATCTGAAAAGTTATGGATTCCCATCAAAGGAAGTGTCACTAGGCCATAACGGCATGCAAGTGGGTAAGGTAATTGGGTTCGGGGTTACCATCATTTTTGCCATATATGTAATTGTCAATATATGCTATGCCATGTTCAACATTGATTTCAGGATTTGGATGGGAGCACTGAAGCCAATTACTCCACAACGTCTTACATATATTTGGGGTTATTTATTGATGTTCCTGATTTCTTTCGGTGTATTGAATATGGTAAGCATCAGCTTTGCAGATCTCTCGGCAGGTTCCCAAACCAAATGGGGAATTGTGAGACAGTACTTTATCGGATGGGTAATCGCAACTGGTGGCTTTGCGCTGATACTGATTATTTATTATGCTGGGTTGCGCATAAACCATTATCCACCGTTCTTCTACGGATATGGACCATTCCCTGCAGGGCATCCGAATTCTCTTGTTTTCAGCATGAAACAAGTCGTCAATGTGCCGTTGTTCACGTTTGCTTCTTTCGTAAACACTGCATTTTACCGACGGACAAAGAACATTTATGTCGGATGGCTTGTCGCTGCACTTTTCATAGCAATGACTACGATTACGGGAAATGCCTTTACCTTTTAATCTGTAACAACAGTATAAAGGAAAGGAATTCCAAGTCTGTCGTATAGCGAATATTTCATATTGAAGCCATCTTGCAGAAACCTTATCGTACTGTAGGATGGCAACTTATGAAAATAAGGCCCACACATAATAAAAAATTGTTGTGTGGAATGAAAAAGTCAACAATCGAGGAAAAAAAGGGTTAGGGAGCTCAAGAAAAAACGGAAAGCTTATCGGATACTCATGCATTCTGATCTGAGCTTTAGCCTCTTATCTGGCTATAAATTACGTGTTTGTCTTAGCCAACAAAGCTTCAAATTCTGCTATTGACATTGGTTTCCCAAAGTAGAAGCCTTGTGCTACATCGCAACCGATCTCACGTAGAAATTCAACCTGATCCATTGTCTCAACACCCTCTGCTACCGTTTCTATTCCCAGATCTTTTGCCATCGAAACAATGCTTAGGATTATTTTTTTACCACGGGCTGTATTTAACGATTCTGTGAAAAATTCACGATCAAGCTTAACTACATCCACAAAGATATCTTTCAACAGGTTCAAGGATGAGTATCCTGATCCAAAATCATCTATAGACAATCGAAAACCAATTTCATGAAGCCTTCTGGTAACATCAAATATAATATCTCGATCGCCGAAAAATGCACTTTCCGTTAACTCCAATTCCATCAATCCTGGATTTACATCATACTTTTCAATCAAGGCTTTCAGGCTGTCAATATATGCCAAGTTATACAAATGAAGTCTTGACTGATTTATAGATATTATCAAAGGTTTTCGACTCTCAGCTGTCCACTTTTGTTGCTTTTTGCAGATTTCCTCAAATACAAACATATCGATTTTAGTTACAAACCCATTTTTCTCGAACAGTGGAATAAATAAATTAGGTTGTATAATCCCTTTTATAGGATGAAACCATCGAACCAAGGCTTCCGCTCCTACTATATTTTCTACTTTAAAATCATATTTTGGCTGCAAATACACTTTAAAATCATTATTCTTTAGTGCCTGATGCATTTCACTTTCAACTTCATGTTCATGAATTACCTGGGTTCGAATATCATCATTGTAGAAACCATGGAGGCTAGTGTGAGTTCCCTTCATCTTACGGGCTGCGAGCCGTGCCCTATCACTCATGGTTTCAATTGAAATATTACTATTCTCGATTATGAAAACACCGGAAATAACAGCCATTTTGAAGTTTGGCTCAGATACAAACTTAAAAGTCAAAATATCTTCCGTAATTTTCTCCAACCTACGTCCAAGTGCTTCTTTGGAAACATATTCAGCGAGAATATAAAAGATATCGCCTGTTACATGAGCAAAAACTTCATGCAGACCCATCTGATGGGATAATACACCAGCTATATGCTTTAGAAGCAAATCGCCCTGGTCAAACCCAAACAAATCATTTATTAATTTAAAATTATCAATATCAAGCAATATAAAAGCATATTTGCTTGTCGTATCTTCAAGAAGAAGTTCAGCTTTTCTTTTAAAAGCGTTTATATTATAGCTATTTGTCAACTTATCAACCGATGTAAGCTCATTATAAATTGAATCGTTTTCTTTCTTCAAATTAAGCTCTTGCTCTTTTCTTGCAGTTATATCAAATACTATTCCAGATATAAGTTCTGGCTTACCATTGGCATCTCTTTGTGTGATTTTACCACGGTCATAAAACCATTTCCAACTTTTATCCTTTGCCTGAATTCGATACTCAGTCTCATAGACACTCGCTTTACCTTGCATATGCAAAAGCATTGCGTTCATCGTATTCTGGTAGTCATCCGGATGTAATTTATCCGTGAAAAACTGGTAATTCACTATTTGAGGCAAGTCCTCCATTGAATAGCCCAAAACACTCACCTTCAACTGATTAAAGACAACAGAATTCGTTATGACATTCCAATACCAATGACCTAGGTTGCCTGACCAAGCAAAGTCAAGCCTGGTTTCCTGCTCTTTTTCTGCTAATAATTCTTTATTAAGCGTTTCAAGCTCAGTGATTCTTTCAGCCAGCTGTTCAAGAGTATGTACTGCATAATCCATCCGTTTCATCCTTTTAAAATTTTATTGGCAACCAAAGCAACTGTAATAGATGTGCTGATTTCATCTCAGATATTTCATGTATTCATCAAGCAAATACAAGTGCCACAAATCGATATGCCATCACATGTGCCATTGTTTTCACTTTTATCCCTTAGCTCTCTTCAGTATACATGAACTTTACTTTAATGTTGGCTTTTCGCGACTTAATTCTTTACAAACTTAGGAATTTGTATATTTGTTTATATATGTAACTTTACATAAAGAATGATGGTAACTCACTTTTCGGTGCGCTAGGTCGGCAGACCTTTTTATCTTACTGTCCACCCCGTACTGCTTATACAAGATATATTGCTGGACAAAAAACTATATTTCAATAAGAATGACATTCCATTTTGGTATTGAAATCAAAGGAGGGAAACATGAAGACTATTATTGAAACATCAAGATTAGCCTTGAGAGAAATGCTACTAGAAAATTTCCCTTGGCAGTGGTCCCACTAACCTACTAAACAAATATCCTAACATGAAAAACAAACGATACAATTCTTTTTGAAGGTAAACAAGCTTGAATCATTCATAAAGAAACTTGATGATCAACAAGAAGTGAAGAGACTCTTTTGCAAGCTATTGTCAAATTACGAATTCAAGTGTTTAGGATCAGAACGGACGGTCTTGAAGAAACGGAATGGCCATCCAGTTTTTTTGCCTTTCCTTTTTGCCCAGTGTTCTAGACATTTATAAATCGCAGAAAAAATCTTTTTGAAGACATGAATCTACACGACTACCTTGAAGATCTATTCTGCTGAAGTACCAGCTTGTTTCTGCAGCAAGAGGGCAAACTCTTCCGGTACGACAGGCTTGCTGAAATAGAATCCCTGCATCTCATCACAAGCCTGACCCTTGAGGTAGTTCATTTGCTCTAGGGTTTCGACACCCTCGGCCACGACCGCAAACCCAAGCGTCTCCCCCATGGCAATGATGGCATGGGTTATCGCCTTGTCCTCACTGTTATCAGGGACGTTGCGGATAAACGAACGGTCAATCTTGAGCGTATCGATGGGGAAATGCTTGAGTTGGGCAAGAGAGGAATAGCCTGTCCCGAAATCGTCAATGGCCAGCCGCACCCCCATACTTTTGATCCTGACCAACACATCCCTCATCTTCTTGGGATTGCTCATTATCATGCTTTCGGTAATCTCCAGTTCCAGCAGATTCGGGGCCATGCCGGAATCTTTCAAGGCAGCTTCTATATCATCAATCAGCTCATTATCTGTAAGTTGTTTCAATGATAGATTCACTGCCATACAGACTGCAGGAAGTCCCTGTTTTTGCCAGGCAACGTTTTGGATGCAGGCAGTCCTCAACACCCACTTGCCAATTGACAGAATCATTCCTGTCTCTTCAGCGACTGGAATGAATTGCGTGGGGGTAACAGAACCAAGTTGCGGACTTTGCCAGCGAAGAAGGGCCTCCACGCCAGTAATGGCACTTGTCTTCAAGTTGACCTTTGCCTGATAGTGCAAGGAAAGTTCATTCCGTTCGAGCGCATAGCGCAAGTTCTGTTCAATATCCATACGTCCCGTTAGTTCTAACAGGATATTCTTGGAATAGAACTGAAAATTGTTTTTACCTTCTTCCTTGGCATAATACATGGCCATGTCCGCATGTTTCATCAATACCTGCGCGTCCTCGCCATCCTTGGGGTATACGCTTATGCCGATGCTGGCAGTTACCCGGCACTCATCGCCCTGCAGGATTACCGGTTTATACGTATTGGCAAGAAGATTCCTGGCTATCAGTCTCAAATCACTCGCCTTATGGACATCATCAATCAAGACGATGAACTCATCGCCCCCCTGACGGCTTACGACATCCGCCGCGCGCAATGTTTGCGTATAGCGCTTGGCAATCTCTTGCAGCAACTGGTCCCCGGCATCGTGCCCCTTCGTATCATTGATCATCTTGAAACGGTCAAGGTCAATGAAGAAAATCGCAAATTTCCGATTATACCGTTTAGCGACCTCGATCGTGTGGCCAAGGATCTGGAGAAGCATCAATCGGTTGGGCAAGCCTGTCAGGCTATCGTGGGTAGCTAGGTATTTAATCTCATCTTCGGCGTGTTTATATTTTGTAATATCCCTTGATAGTGCGACAAACCCCAAATAATCCCCGTCATTATTTTTACATACAGCGGCAGAGAAAAGAATAGGTATCCGAGTGTTATTCCTGGATATGAAAGAAATGTCTTTATTGCGAATGGGACCATACTCCAACGTCTTAATGACATGTATCATGCTTGATTTTATATCCGTCGGAAAAAGCATTTCAATCGGCTTTTCAAGCAGATCAGCTTTTTCATACCCCAATAGAAATAAGGTTTCAGCATTAACATAGGTAATCAGCCCTTGGGGATTCACTAATATTACCGAATCAATAATGGTTTGCAAAATACTTTCAGCGGCAATTGCAGGGGATAGTGTCATCAATCGATATTTTTTAATGGCATATAGAATTCCCAACTGCCAAATCATCAGACCTGTTACAGTAATATCTGGGATATCGACATTAATGATTATCTTAGTCAGCAAGACAATTCCCATGCTATATAAAAAAGAAACTACGGCTGATATTAAAATCGTCTTGATTTGTTTTCGCTCCGTTACTGACGTAACCTTTTTTTGCATGCAATAACATAAAGATATGTTTATCATCCCTGACGAGGCTATGCTACTGATGAAAAGCAAAAACCATACGGATCTGACATTGGTAATTGATATCCAGCCGAATTGATTCTGTATAAAATCACTCACGAACAAATCATGTTTTAGTGCTTGAAAGAAGAATATTGCTACAGGCAAATAAAGTATGAGGTAGATCCACCATTTTTTTAGCAATTTTTCTTTTTTTGTGTATATCAAGAAAAAATGGATAGAAGTGCTCGGAAAGGAGCAATAGCCGAAGGCTGTGATCGTACTCCAAAGCATGCAACTGGCTTTGTCAGGCGAGGCAGTTGAAAGAGCCAGAAAAAATGACCATATGAAAAGGCTGAGATTAAGTGCAAAAAACGCCCTGTTCAAGGCTGCCTTTCTGTTCTTGTGGAGCATGACAACACCACTAACAAAATAAACAATGCTACAGAAATACAATATATTTGAAAAAAAGTTCATCTAAGTTCTCCTCTTCGTTATATTTTCTTTAGGAGTAAGTGAATTTATACGTTACTTTCTTTGCAAACACAATGATGACATCGTCATTATTTACTAGACACCAAGCTTTTGATTCGCCAGTTCAACGGGCAATTAATCCTATTGTCCATCCATACTGCTTTGACAAGATATACTGCTGGACAAAAAACAATGTTTTAATAAGAATAATATTCCACTTTGGTATTGAAATCTAAGGGAGGAAACATGAAGACTATTATAACAACATCAAGATTAGTACTCAGGGAGATGACCCAAAAAGATTACCCTGCACTTTCACTAATACTGCAAGACACACAGACAATGTATGCATATGAAGGGGCATTCAACAATATTGAAACACAGGAATGGCTTGACAAGATGCTTGCCCGTTATAAGACCGATGGGTTTGGTTTATGGGCAGTCATACTGAAAAACACAAAAGAGATGATCGGACAAACCGGATTGACCTACCAATCTGTATATGATGATAAAGTCTTGGAAATCGGTTACTTGTTTAATCGTAAGTACTGGGGCAATGGGTACGCAACAGAGGCCGCTATTGCTTGCAAGGAGTACGCATTTGGTAAGCTCAACGCCAGTGAAGTCTACTCCATCATTCGCGACACTAATGTGGCGTCAATGAACGTGGCGATTCGTAATGGCATGCTCATACGAACCAGATTCATCAAGCATTACAGGAATATGGATATGCCGCATTTTGCTTTCTCAGTGAGAAACAAGCAATAGTTAGCCTCGCTCCTGATAGTAGGTAGTATGGTATAA
This sequence comes from uncultured Sphaerochaeta sp., assembly GCF_963676625.2. GTDB lineage: Bacteria > Spirochaetota > Spirochaetia > Sphaerochaetales > Sphaerochaetaceae > Sphaerochaeta. Next base: position 144,994 of record NZ_CAXXYB010000002.1, on the reverse strand, counting down.
TCTTATTTTAAGGCGATCATGCATAACGAAATCCTGCAAGAGATGCTTTCTGAATATGAAAAGGAATCCCACGGTTGGGATTTTTCCTATTTAAACGACAAAACAGAAGAGTCCATGGAACCCTGGGCTTATCAACAAATTGTTGAAGAAAGCATGAAGGGAAAGGATGCCTTGCTTGACTTAGGAACTGGAGGTGGTGAATTCCTGTCTTCCTTGCAAAATCTCCCTCAGACGGTGTATGCCACAGAAGGATACGAGCCAAACTTTCCAATTGCACAACAGAGGCTCAAGGACATTGGGGCTATATTAAAGTTCATTGTCGATGATAAGATTCCTTATGATTCCGGGCAATTCAACTTAGCAATCAACAAACATGAATCCTACGATCCTACTGAAGTTCATAGAGTTCCAATACAGGATGGAATGTTCATTACCCAGCAAGTAGGTGGATTGAATGGTTGCAATCTCAACCTGGCATTCAAATCCAATCTGCCCAAGTATCTTGATTGGGAATTATTGGGGGCTGTCAAAGCTCTGGGACAACAGGGTTTTTCCATAGTGAAAAAGCAGGAATCGTTTGGATATACCCGGTTTTTCGATGCCAAAGCCTTGGTATATTACTTGAAATGCATTCCCTTGCAAATCGAAGGATTTTCTGTCGAGAAATACTTTGAACAACTGCTCTCGCTTCACTCATACATCCAGGAGAATGAATTCATGGATTTGATTAAACACAGATTCCTGATTGTCGCAAGGAAATCTGGCTGAACCTGTGGTATCTTCCTTTTATACCTGACCAAGGCTCAAGACAAAAAACGTTTTTGATCCTGATGCAAAGACTTGTCATACTATCATTCCTGCTTTGTCAATGTCCCCTCCTCGTTTCCAGTAATCCAATCATCATCTTCAAATGCTTTCCAGTTGCAAGCATATTCAACAACTCCACCATCAGTCGAAAAGGTCCAGGTCTCTTGGAAGTATCCCTCGGTTTCATACAAACCAGAGGAAACAGAGAGACTGTATTTCGTATCAGAAATGATATCTTCGGATAGACTATTCGCCCCTTAGGCTTCGACATAACTTACCTGTCCAGTGCCAGTAGAAATAACCATGTCATTTTGAGAAAAATCATATTGTGTCCCTGAAGTATCCTCCCAAAAACCGTAGAGCCATTCAGGGGGAGAAAGATAATAAGTTCCTATAAATGCACATCCACAAAGCACAATCATCAGAATTACACATGAAATAAAAAAGCCAGTTTTTTTTCATGTCCTTCCTCCCGCCGCAAAATAATAAAGGAATCCTATAGGACCCAGGACATAGTCATCATCAATGGGAGAAAAGGAGTCTTTATAGGAAATAATCTTGCTGTATACAAACCGGCTATAAGCAATTCGGGCGAAGCATTCAAAGCCACCAATCCACAAACTTGCACCTACATAAGGAAAATATGAGACCTCAGAGGCCTTCTTTCCATATAGTTTTTCTGAACTGAAAGTCTTGACAATTGCAGATCCTCCCAGACCTAAAGAAAAAGGACCAAGATGAAGAAAAGAGTATTCAAGACTGATGCCATTTTTTATATCAGTTACAGTTGCATCCTTTTCAACAGGAAGAGGGAATTCTAACTCAAGGCGACAAACAAAGTCCTTGATGTCCATGGCAATAAAGACGGTATTCAAAGCCGCATCACCACCATAAATCACATCACAGCCAATTCAAACTCCCGAACGCACTGAGATAGCACCTGCGGCTTTTCCTACCGAAGAACTGGCCCAAACGGATTCCATCAGGATCATGATAATCAACAAGAAAAGCATCCGTTTCTTCATTATTCCTCCTATCATATAGGGCAAGCCACATATTGAAATTGAGAGAAAAGAACTATCCGCTCAGGATAAACCATCGTCATCAAATTACTCATTCATAAGAGAATATTATACTTTATAGTCTCCTAGACTTCTTTATCTGTCCATATGTCATTTTCATGTAAATTATATATATCCGTTCGATGCAGTTTCTTTTCTGCTCTGAAATAAGAATTCAATGACAACTGATGAAAAACTAATCTCCCAGGAAAGCCATAAGCTTTATCAAGACATGTTGAATGAGCGGATATTTATTTTTCACTTTTCCCACATTGTTATTTCTCCCTTATGGTAATCCATATTTCACAAGTATAACCAGGATTATTCACATCAGCTGACATGTATGCTTTAAAATCTGTACCACTGCTGGACTGATATTCACTTCCCGGAAAATATTCCGGTAGAATATTGAGTCCTATTTTTCAGTAGACTTGGCCAGTTTTATTCACTTGTATCGGTAATATAATAGGTTGAATATATCCTATAATTCAACTACACTATTTATAGAACACCCAAGGAGGGATGAATATGCTTGTAGATATGAAAAATCTTGTATCCATAACCGAGGCAAATCGCAACTTCTCCAAGATTGCTCGGGCAGTCGATGAAAAAGGTTCTGTTGTCATTTTGAAAAACAATGCGCCCAAGTATGTAATTGTTTCCTATGAGCAGATGACTGCAGCTGAACATATGAACGATGATGAGCTACTTACTATTTCCAAAAGAACGTTCAAGAATCATGAGGTTGCTTATAAAGAACTTGCCAAATGATCAGGATAACAGTTCCTCAGGTACTGCTTTTGCATAAATATCTCATCGAGGTTTCCGGTGGAATGGATGGGGTAAGATTATGCCGCTTTGGAATCAGCTCTCAGCAATCCATTCCAGACTTTCTCGGGCGAAGACCTGTATCCGGGCAAGAAGAGAAAGGCAGCAGCACTCTGTTTTGGTCTTATTCAAAATCATCCTTTCATTGACGGCAACAAGCGGATAGGTGTCCATATCTTGGATGTCTTTCTCCAGATCAATGGAATCAAACTTGAGTATTCTGATGATAATCTAGTACAACTCGGACTGTCAGTAGCAGATGGTTCTTGTAAAATTATAGATATTCATGCTTGGATAACCAAGCATGAGGTCTGAGAAAGTAACAGGGAGACCCCAATTGATGCAATAGAAACTGAACATCCTTTGATCCAACGATTGAGCGCAAGCAGTATATTTGATACCATGCACAAGGAGGATTTTATGAACAAGTTGGCGGTTTTATCATTAGGGGGTTCGATCATTGCACCGGAGAAAGTCGATTACTCCTTTCTCAAGCAGTTGAACGAAAACCTGAGAAAATATCTAAAGGAAGACAGGAGTCGAAAAATCATTTTGGTTTGTGGTGGAGGAGCTCCTGCCAGAATCTACCAGGAAGCTTTGCGCAATATCATAGACGATCCAGACTGCAATGAACTTGATTGGTTGGGGATTCGTGCAACCCATCTCAATGGACAACTCATCAAGGCAATGCTCAGTGACTTGTGTACTGACAATGTCATCACCGACCCCACCGGACATATAAATTTTCAAGGACAGGTACTCGTGGCTGCTGGCTGGAAACCGGGATTTTCCTCGGATAACGATGCTGTCATCTTGGCCGAACGCTTTGAAGGAAAGTTGATAATCAACCTTTCCAACATTGCAAAAGTCTATACCGATGACCCAAAAAAAAATCCTGAGGCCACGCCCTTGGACACCATCAGTTGGGAAGAATTCAAGACTATGGTCGGAAGCACCTGGACCCCAGGAAAGAATACTCCCTTTGATCCGATTGCCTCAAAACGCGCAAGCGATTTGCACATGAAAGTTGTTTGTGCCGATGGGAGAAACATCGAAAATACGATGGCTATCCTTCGCGGGGAGACCTTTGTGGGAACTGTTATTGGTTGAATATTTTCTTGCTTTTCCTACTCCCGGAAGCCTTGGCCCCGGGAGTATTTTTTTGATTTCATCACCTTTTGCTGAATATCAAGGAAACTTGTACACTTTGTACTGTAGTTCTTTCCTATCCTTATTTCATTACTAAGAAAGCATTCCTAACAAACTAGTTAAGTATTACATTGTTTATAATTATATAATACCTTCATAGTTATTCTTTTACCGAAAATCCAACTTAGTAAGGATTCATTACAATATATAAAAACTGCAAAAATACAGTTTCTCAGTCTGGCTTTTGATGCTTCAATTCCAGAAAATACGGCAGGACCTCGGCAAATGATTCGGGGAAAGGAACGTCCTTGGTAAAGTCAGGAATCCACGGAATATTGTCTGCCAACTCTTGCACAAACCCATTGTCGATCATAAGATCTTCCAACAGGTCAATCAGGCTGTCATACTCTTCCTCTGTAATTTCTTCAAAGAGATTCTCCCCTTCTGGCGGGACAAATTGTACCATCAAAGACAACCAGGCATGCTTCTTGAGCTTCTTGGCAAAATACTTTAAAAATGTTTTCGTTGCGTCCAAAGTTCCGGGAAACAAGAGATGACGTACAAGCAAACCTTGCATGTTGCCCTGTTTGTCAAACCTCACCCGAGGATGTTTTTCCACCAGGAAATTCATGACAGGACCAATGATCGAACTATAGGAACCAAGGCCGCAATACTTGGCAGCAACCTCGGAATCGAGAGTCTTGACGTCAATGAGATACAAATCAACATAGGGATCGATAAGGGCCAATCCTTCCAAGGATTCATACCCTGAACTGTTCCATACCATTTGCAACGTCAAGCCGCCAAGCCTTGCTTCCTGTATGGCCAGAATGATCGAGGGAATGAAATGCGTACCGGTTACCAAATTGATATTTGTCGCTCCCTGAGCCTGAAGGGCAAGCATCAAGTTGGCCAATTCATGGATGGAAACGGAAATTCCGACAGAGCTTTCCCCTCTACCGACTCCTTTTGATATCTGATGATTCTGGCAATAGGCACAGTGCAAGGGACACCCACAGAAAAAGATCATCCCGGACCCCTTGGTCCCGGTGACAGGAGGTTCTTCTCCCCTATGAAGGCCCGACCAAGCTATACGAACCTGATCTGATTCTCCACACCTGCCATACTGGCCTTTTGTCCTGTCAACACCACAATAATTGGGGCATAACGAACAGTGGGTATAGGCTTGCATTGTCTCTTGTAGCTCACTCATCTTCTGGGATTCCTCCATCTCCAGTGTAGTCAAAGAAACTGTTCTCCTCCAGTACCCCAATGCTTCTTTTTTACCCTGCTGTATAAAAAAAAGCATAACAATTATCTCGTTATAATCATACTTTTTATCATTCCTTTTTCGGTATATTATTACTATATATTATAGATATTTCTTCTTTATAAGGTTAACGCCACAACCTATTTTTTGCAGACTCCCTGCAAGAGTGCTTGACCCTAAAGGGCAAATATACCACTGTTAATACTATGGCAATCAAGGATTTTTTTTCGAAAAAGAAACAAGGAAATACTGAGGAAGAAGAACGTTACATCCTCTCCATTGATGGAGGAGGGATGCGTGGCATCATCCCTGCCATCATCCTTGAGAAAATATCACAGCTCATGGAAGAAATGGGCGACAATCGTCCTTTCTATTCACATTTTGATCTGATAAGCGGCACCTCCACCGGAGGCCTGATTGCACTTTCCCTTTCAATTCCCATACAAAAATCAGCTCTGCCTGCCGATACACGGTATATTAGCTACATCTATGAAAAGCTTTCCAAGACCTTCATGCAGAAAATCAAGAAGGCCCCTGCCTCGGAGCAATTGAAGGGAACCTTGCCCTTGGGAGTAAAAACCAGCGACTTGGAATCGTTATATGCCGTACATGGCAAGGAGATTTTCCCCAAAAGTCAGGGAAGAATCTTTTCCCAGATATTTACCGACAAGTATGATGCGGAACCTCTTGAACGTTACCTGAAAAAAATTTTTCGGGATGTTCCCCTCAGTGAAGCCCAGGTTCCAGTCATGGTCATGACCTACGATGCCGCAAACGGACGCCCTTTCCCTATCTCCAGCAGGGATAGCCATGGCTTCCTCTTCTGGGAAGCGGGAAGAGCAACCAGCGCAGCCCCAACCTATTTCAAACCAGCTTTCCTCTTTGACAGGGAAGAACAAACCATGCAAACCTTGATCGACGGAGGAATGGTAGCGAACAACCCTTCCCTCTATGCCTATTGTGAAGCAAAGAAACTGTATCCAAATGCCAAGAAATTCCATATCCTTTCTCTTTCAACTGCATCCAGCGATTTCACTTTTACCATAAGTGGTTCAGGAACTGGCGTAATAGGTTGGATAGACCCGGCAAAAGGTGCACCCATCCAAAGGATCTATGCAAATGCCCAGGTCCAGACTACCGATGTCCTGGCTCAAGAAATCCCGGACCTCTCCTATACCAGGGTACATGGGCCCTTGGATGATGCCTTGAAACTCGATGCCATCTCTCCTTCTGCCATCAATCTGATGCGAGAAGGGGCTCTAACAATCTATAGGGAAAATGAAGAAAAGATTCGAGCCTTTGCCACCCTGCTGACCCAACGGACCACATTTGATCAACTGACCTTGGGACCAAAGGAAATCGAACCATTATTGGTTGCCCCTGAACCTGACAGTGAAGAGACACCAGAGGAGCCTGAGGAACTTTCGCCTTCCCTTTCCCCGTATTACACCTTTCTCAACCGATACGGTTTGACTGACAAGGACTCCAACGAAGGAGCCAGCGTGTGAGTACCCATCCCAGCCAGGAAGCCCTGGAAACAAATTTTCGTCTGCTTTGCGATGACCTCGATACATTTCTTGAGAATACTTTCGGCCATCGCTATACACGCCACCCAAACAGACTGGCACGGGGCAAGGCCGCAAGTGTTGCCTATGATGGTCTCTTTTCAACGGGAACCCAATTCACCCTTGGATATGGAAGCAACTATGGACGTGGGTATATCGTGGACATTGAAATACGGACCTTGGACAAAATTCCGGCAACAGAACGTCAGGAAATAGAGGAAGAGGCAATCAATCAATTGAAAACCTTCATACCGAGCAGATTTCCCGATAGAAAAATTTCTGTGGTCAAGGATGGAAACGTCTATAAATTAATCGGGGATTTCTCACTCGGTTCTGTCTAGCAAGAATCGAAAAACCCGAAGAAAGTCTGCATGGGCCTGAGCCTTGAAAGGCTTGAATCGCTTGGGTCTATGCCCCAACGCATCATCACTGATAACCCTGCATACGGTACACGGGCAGTCCATGGAAAAGCAAGCATAGGCAACCCCATAACTTTCCATATCGGCAAACCCCAGATGCAAATCTTCCATCAGCCAAGGATTCTCCTCACGGAAAGGACGAAGAAGGAACCTGTCCGCAGTTCCCCCGATACACGAAATGGTAGCTTCCATCGGAGGACAATCCAAAGAAAGGGAAGCAAGGGTTTCCCCTTTTTTTGCCGAGGGAACTTCACCTCTTTGCAAATGAAAAGCTCGTAGGTCAATATCATATTGAACCACCGAGGAAGCCAGTACACAAGTACCAATGGACAAACCAGGATCGACACCTCCTGCATATCCCACGCAAAGAACTGCCTTGGGGTGGTAGTCAAAAATGGAACGAACAGTATTTGCCGAAGCTTGGACCTTTCCGACTCCCACAGGAACAAGAACATAGGACTTTCCGTCCAGGAAATGAACCTCATTATACTTTGTAAGGAATCCTTCCAATTCATCCTCACTGGAAGCGACCACAAGAAGATCAACGGACATACAGCATCCTTTCTTTTACTATGTCTGGAATTATAAGCAAGGGGGCTACCCCGTGCCTTCGTTCATAACCTTCCTGTGCTGTACGTTGCAAAGCCAAGGAACAAAGATCAACTGCCCTGGATACGGCAGTTAGGAAGGGAACCTTATTAACCAATAATCCAGTCAAAAGGCTTGCAAACAAATCCCCGCTCCCTGGATAGGAGGCCTTGAGTTCCTTATAGGGAACCAAACCACAGGTACCCTCATCGCAGTAGGCAACAGCCAGGGAATCGACCAACCTGACGCTGGTGACAAGAACCCTCGAAGGGCCCAGCATAGCCAGTTCCCTGGCCCAGCGATATATCTCATCCTGTGTAAAAATAGATTGGTAAGGGCGGTTCAGCAACAAGGCTGCTTCGGTAGTATTGGGGGTAATCACATCGCTATGGGTTATGAGCATACGCATGTGCTCGACCAAGGAAACGTCCACCGGGCCATACATGGTTCCCTCATCCCCAAGGACGGGATCAACGACTACCAGGACCTGCCCTTTTTTCTTTTGACGGGCGATCAAATTCTCAATGATCTGGATTTGGTGACACGACCCCAAAAAGCCTGAATAGATTGAATCAAAAGAGAGATCCAGGGATTCCCAGACAGTCAATATCTTTTCAAGGGTTTCAGTTTTGTCCTCAAAATAATAGGAATCAAATCCATCGGTCTGGGAAGAAAGTAGTGAAGAAACAAGGGGACACACCTCCACGCCAAGGGCTTCCAAGGTAGGGATGACTACCGATAAGGAACTCTTGGAATAACTGCAAAGGTCATGAATCGCAACACAGGTAGGTACCATATTTTCTACACTACTGTACATCTTCAAACTACGCAATATGTGATATACTTACACTATGGAGGCACTATGCTCATTTATGATTATCTCAGCCACGTACCCATAGCCGATGACCAGCTCGATCCCTTGGATTTTGCCACTCCTTCACCAGAGGAGTTGAGTAAAGCTCTTGGTTCCATGATCCTTTCAGCTTCAGGCTGGAGAAAGATTTTTGCGGTCACCGGAAATGAAGAAGATACCACCCCATCAATCTCCAAGGCAGATTCCATCCTTGCTGCCTTTGTTGCCTTAGCGCTGGCCAGACATTTGGGAATTCCGGGAGCCCAGAAATCAGCAATAAATAGTACCTTGGCAACCCTCCCTTCTCCTGGAGAAACGCAACCTTCCATTCTCGTCGGGCTTGATGCCCGCCCCACCGGCCAAATCCTCGGGGATATTGTTTGCCGCATCCTTGCCGCCCTGGGAGCAAAGGTCAGATATCTCTTCATCAGTGCCGCCCCAGAGATAATGGCAGATTGCAATTTATTTCCCCAGGAAGCCGATGCTTTTCTCTATGTCTCTGCCAGTCACAACCCGGTAGGACACAACGGGATCAAATTCGGAAAGAACGGCGGAGTGTATGCCGGCAGTGAATCTGCGCAACTGGCCAGCATCTTTCGAGCCTTGGTTGCTGATCGGAAAGCCGCTTGCTACGTACAACGACTCTCAGCCCTTCTCGATACCAACGAATTGCACCAGATTTTTTCTTCGATCCGTTTCCAGAAGCAACAAGCTTTGGAACGATATGAAATTTTTGCCTTGGGAACAGCCTGCAAAAGCTTTGACAAGGAAAAGATCAGAGATCTATCCCGTTCAATTCTGGAATGGACCAAAGATAATCCTATTGGTATCGTAGCTGAATTGAACGGTAGTGCCCGTTCAGTCAGTATCGACTACACCCTGTTCAATTCCTTGGGAATAAAAGTCCTGTTCTTGAATAACCAACCAGGAAAAATCGTGCATGCAATTGTTCCCGAAGGGGAAAACCTCGAGCTTTGCAGAAAAACCCTGGAAGATCAATTTCATCGGGATCACTGCTTCAAACTCGGCTATGTCCCTGACAACGACGGAGACCGCGGTAATCTTGTCTACATCAAGGACAGCCTCGGCAAGGCGGTTATCATGGAAGCCCAGGAAGTATTTGCCTTGGTGACCTTGACTGAACTATGTCAGGCCAGGTTGCACTCTCCCCAGGCAAAAATTGCCATTGCAATCAATGGACCAACCTCAATGCGCATCGACAGGATATGCAAGAATCTTGATGTCAAAGTATTTCGTTCGGAAGTCGGGGAAGCAAATGTAGTAGGCCTTGCAGAGAGACTCCGCACAGAAGGCTTTCTGGTACCCATCTTGGGAGAAGGCTCAAATGGGGGTAACATTACCTATCCTGCAAAGGTTAGGGACCCCTTGAATACGATATTGAGCTTGATCAAGGTGCTCTCGGACAACAGCCTTTTCAGACTCTGGTGCAGAAGTATCGGAAAAGATATTCCCAAGATCTTGAATCTGGAATCAATCATGGATAGTCTCCCGATTTTTACCTCGACAGGAGCTTTCTCTTCGGAAGCCAAAATGCAGGTAACGACGTCCCAGGAAAAATTGAAAACAGCATATGAAAAAGTATTCCTCCGTCAATGGGAAGAAACACAAACAGAACGGGAAGCGTTGGGAATCACAAGCTATGTGTGTTACCAAATGGAAGGAATGGTTTGTAGGGAAGGACTGGGAAAAGCTTTCAGGACTCCTCCTTTTACGGGAGGGCTCAAAATTGCCTTCCGAAACCAAAACGAAACGGAAACAGATTTCATTTGGATGAGAGGAAGCGGTACGGAACCTGTTTTCAGGATTATGGCCGATTGCGAAGGCAAGGACCAGAAGCGACATGATTTCTTGTTGAATTGGCAACGGAAAATGATTTCTGAAGCTGACCAACTGGCACAGGAAAAGAACTAACAGCCCTCCCAGATCTCATTGGCAAGTCCCAAAAGCGTGGCTTCACGTTTTTCCTTGCCTTTGAGTTCACATTCCCAAACGACGAGTACCTTCCACCCTTGATCTTCCAAGGATTTTATGACCTTCTGGTCCCGTTTTACATTGGCAGCAAATTTCTTGTCCCAGAAAGCAGTATTGGTCTTGGGCCTGACAGAATCTGAACAACCTGCATGGACATGCCAAAAGCAACCATTTACAAAAACCACGGTACGGTATTTTGGCAAGACAATGTCAGGAGTACCCACCAAATGTCTATCATTGACCCGATAGCGAAACCCTTTTTTGAATAAATATCGGCGTACCAAAAGCTCCCCTTTGGTATTCTTGCTTTTTATTGAAGCCATGATCTTGCTTCGACAGACAGTATCCATGCCCTTTACAATAGCATACAAGAAAGATTTTTTTTATCCTTGATCCAGTATTACAGCTTTGGTTTTTCAAGCAAGCAATCACATTGCTGGATTGCCTCGTAATACCGAAGGGGACGGTCACGTGAATAATCATCCTTGGTCAACCCATTTGAGGAAGACAGCACCTTCCCATAGCGATCCAACAGGACAAAACCGGGAATCCAGAATTTTGGTACGTCAAATAGATGCATGATTCCCGTTTGTGATCGATAGGAAAACTTTACATAAGGGAAAGGATAATTCCCCTGTTTCATAAAAGAGACAAGATTCTCATTCGAGATATCACGTTCATGCCCGGCAAAAACAATTTCCACATTCCCATACTTCCGTTTCATTGAAGCATAGGTTTGCTTCAGTTGCTCACTATAGGCTTGGCAATAAGGACACCAGTCAGCTGCATAATAAATTAGATAATAATCAGATGACACGGTCACCTCATTGCCCTCAAGGTCAGAACAAGATCCTTTCAGTACAGTGGAAAAAAGCCGCTCCCCTTGTTGGGGAGCACGCATGATCGTGCAAGAACTCAATATAAACACCAAGGGAAGTAGATAAACAAATCGTTTCATCAGCAATACCCTCCTCTTGAGAACCTATAAAAAAACAATACTGGATCAGATGGGGAGAACAGAATCTCTATCCCCTTCCTTTCATGCCTAGGAGTCCTAGGCTAATTCCCGTATTCGAGAGAAACCATTTGATGACAAGTAAAAGGAGGAACAGTAAAGGCAACACCTCCGGCAATTGGTTCAAAAGGTAGTTCCGTTCCTTGGGGAACAAGAAAGACTTTCTGGATTGAACTGGGCAGTTGCAGTTTTACCGGCATAGCAGGAACTTCCATAAAATCCTCCACTACTTCCATATTCGCACCATGTTTTACAAGGGAACCATTGATAACGTGGAAAACAAATCTCTTTTCCTTCTCTTGGTGCATCAGTGAAAGCTCAACCTGTGCAGGATAGGCACTGACAACATACCGAGACGGCAGCAAGAGATCTATCAAGTGGAAAGCAACATATTTTGCTGCCAAGTTTGCTTTTTGGGCATATTCGGCAAACAAGCTCCAGGCACAATAGATGCCATTCTCATGTTTCACGATTCCTGCCGCTCCATCTTCAAGGGAACTGGCAGTATGATAATGGGAAGAAAAATGTTCCAGGCTTCTCTTGAAGAAAGGCTCTTGCACCGAGGCAAGCTTTATCGTATCGGAATTTGCAAGAATGGATTGGCACCCAAGATACATGACATAGGAATCACTCAGCAAGGGATCCAAGGAAAAGTCAGGATGAATATAGTTGGGAAGAAGTTGGTCTTGGCCCATCCAGATCACCCCTAAATCCAGTTTGGCTCCACCTTCAAAACCGATTGCACTGATACCTGTGGCCAAGACCTTGCCCCCCTGTGCAACGAAGGCTTGCAATTTCTTTTCCAGATCATGATTGCCTTTGATACGATCAGGAAGGATGATCAACGTATAATGGGTAAAATCTGCCTGGGATCCGATTACATCAAAAAGGTAATGCCCTTCCTCCAGTATCCTCACCGCCCCAATATCGGAACTTCCTTGCAACAAGGAATCACCGGCTCCCTTGATTACGTAATCGCCCGTCGATTCAGTGGAAAGTATACCTATCTCGGAGATTGGTTGCACCTCGACACACCAAGGTTGGGCAAGTTCAACTTCCCGGTACACTTGACCGATCATACGATAGAGTCCCAAATCGAGTTTCCCGAAAGGATGCATCTGGTCTCCTATGGAACACCCGGCGCCATTGGCCAGAAATCGTGCGGTTTCATACCGCAACCCATTAGGATGCTTGTATCCACCGAAATCGCCCCAACCATACTGAAAGCGGCCGGTCATACCCAAAAAGGGAATTCCCAGCGGTTGTACAAATCGGGAAGACAACAAGAAATGGTCGTATCCCCAACCTCCGGTTGGCAAGGACTCCAATTCCAAATGGGAATTGACCTTCATCAGATCGGATCTTCCCCTGTTCACATGTCCGCTATTATGAAATATCTCGATACCTGGCTGTACCCTATCGACGACTTCCTTGATCCTTCGTACATATTCTGTATAGGTCTTTTTCCAGATTATCCCCATTTGTTTCTTGTCACGTGGATCAAGACCCTGTGCATAGGCCTCCTGCATGCAATGCGAGCAATAGCATTCACGTTCCCCGACAATATCCAGGAAAAGACCATCCACCGTATAATTCGAGAGGACATCCGCAACCTGTTGGCATACTATATCCAGATAGGGCGTATTCAAGCAAAATTGGTGGTATCCGGGCGAAAGGAAATCAGAGGTCGTATCGAGACTCTGGTCAGCATTTCGCATCAAATAATCACTATGCAACAAGGCAATTTTCTCATCATACCCTACAGAGACATAGGCTTCGACGGTCAGCCCCATCTCCTTGGCAGCAGCTACCATATCCCCAAACAAATCGAACCTGAGGTGAGGATGCATCTCGAAAGCCATGGAAGGATAGTACATCCAACCATGATGGCATTTTGCACAGAGTGTTATTGAGTCGACACAACCATCTTCCAAGGCTTGTTGAAATTCTTGTTTCGAATAATCTTTTCCAATTCCATCAATCAAACCTGAAGTGTGGAAATCCAAATGAATGTGTCGGAAGGGTATTGTATACATTTTCTATTCCTATAAGCACAGGAAGAGGGGGCAGGCCCCCTCTTCTTGATTGCCTGAAGCGTACTTTAATTAGTTCTTGCCGTTCTGTCGATCGAAGGCTTTTTGGTTGATGGCAAGTATTCCATCCAAGTCCAATTTGCCTAATCCCTGGATATATTGATCCCAGTCAGAATCGACAGACCAGGAACCAGTTATGAACTTTACAAGGGATTGCCGTGCATAGTTTGCAAAAGCAACTTTCTTTGAGGCAAAAGCCGTCTCTTCGTCATCGAGGAACCTAAGGGTCGGAATTTCCAACTCAGGATGTACATAAGGAGTATATAATTCCTCGGACTTCTGATACAGCAAGGCCTCCAGCCCATCAGGACTATACAAATCGACATTGGGATCCACGGCCTGGCCATTACGAATCCTAGAGGTATTCTCACGAACACCAAGCATCACGAAACAATCATTCTGTGGATCCATATCGTTCCAAGGCTTGAGCAATTTGTATATGGCTTTCTTGCCATCCAAACCGACATCCCCGGATTTTGCCCAGTCCCAACCTTCGCCTTGAAATCCATAGTTGGACATCAAGGTCCCCTCATCGGAATAGAGGTAATCAACCAATCGGGCTACGACTTCCGGATATTTGCAGGTCTTGGAAATAACAACATTTCCGATCACCGGTTCCTGGGTGAAGTAACGTGCATATTGGGCTCCATTCGGTCCCTTGAGTGGGGCAAGCAAACGGAAATTCTTATAACGTTCACCACCAACTATTGAGAACATTCCACCATAACCACCAGCAACAACACCTACGATGGGATCTTTCGGTCCTTCGACAAGTTGCGTCAATTGATCTGAATTCTGGGTATAGGAAGCAGGATAGATCAAATTCTCTTTATACAATTTACTCATATAACGCAAGGAATCCCGATATTCCGGGGTATTTACCATTGTCTTGATGGTATCGCCATCACGATAGAATCCAACGGCACTTGAGGGACTTGCATCCAAGGAAGCAACCAAATTGGAATAGATGAAGGAATTGATCAAAAAGGTTTCGGGGTTGTTGTTCCAACCTGAAAGAGCTCCGGCATACGGAATCTCATCTTTCTTTCCATTACCATTGGGATCATCGTCCCTGAAAGCAACCAGCATCTTGTAAAATTCATCGGTAGTGGTAGGCATTTTCAACCCAAGCTTATCCAACCAAGGCTGGTAAACCCATACTTTCTGGGAAACAGTGCAATGATAGCACTCGTTGAAATCGGGAAGGCTGTAGATATTTCCGTCAGGAGATGTCAAGAACTGCTTGATACCAGGGCGTTCGTCAAGCAATTTGGAAAGATTAGGCATGTATTTGTCAATAAGATCGTTGAGGGGAAGGAACATACCTTCCTGTACCCCATACGTCATTTCCTGGGAAGCACCGATGCCTTGTTCCTGACGACCAAGACCGAAAAAGACATCAGGGTAATCACCGGAAGCAAGAATGATGTTGAGTTTTTCCTTGACAGCATCGCGGGGAATGGTTTCCCATTTGATATTCACCCCAGTCTTTTCATCCAAGTATTTCGCAAACCTGTTGGTCGAGAAATCCTCGATATACACCGGTTGCATTGTCAAAAAAGACAAGGATACTGGAGTATTCACTACAGGATACGTCCCTACGGGCGTAACGGTAACAGCAGTTTTTTTCGTTGCTGATTCCGAATTTCCTTGTGCCCATAGACTCAATGGTCCAAGAACCAGAAAACATGCAAGACAAACAACAACTTTTCTCAATCTGTTCATACAGTTCCTCCAAACTTGATTTCAAGGATAAACATCGTTACCCCTTGATAGACCCGAGCATCACTCCCTTTACAAAATACTTTTGGACAAAGGGATATATCATTAACAACGGAGCCGACGAGATGATGATAAGCGCATACTTCATTACATCGGCCATTCCTTGCCGCCTGGCCATGGCAACCAGATCACCACCCATGGAAAGATCCATCTGGTTACTGATCAATATGTTGCGAAGTATGATTTGCAAGGGAAACTTGCTACTTGTCTTTAAATAAATCAAGGCATCAAAATAGGAATTCCAGATGCCAATGGCATAGTAAAGTGCAATGACCGCGATTATTGCCTGGGAAAGAGGTAGTACCACTGACCAAAGAATGCGCATGTCACTTGCTCCTTCCAGCTCAGCTGCCTCAAACAACTCCTCGGACAAGGAAGTCTTGAAGAAGGTCAACGTAACCATCAGGTTCCAGACACTCAAGGCATTGGGAAGGACAATGGCCCAACGGGTATCGATCATATGCATGCTACGTACCACAAAGTAGGTAGGAATGAGACCACCGGAAAAGAGCATGGTGAAAACAAACATACCCGTGAAGAACTTTCTTCCAACAAGTATTTTCCGTGAAATAGGATAAGCAGCGGCAATAGTCAAAAAGACGCTGATTGCGGTTCCCCCGGCTGTATAGAGAATTGAATTCATATACCCTGAAAGTACTTGTTTATTACGAAAAACAGCAAAATAGGCTTGTAGGTTCGGCTCCACGGGGAATAACCAGACACGACCGGAAATAATGGCATTGGAGCTACTGAAAGAGCTGCTGATTATATACAGCACAGGGTAAATCACGATTATCGTACAAAGAAACATAAAGGTTTTATTGATGATATCGAACAACCTATCTGAAAAGGACACCTGCTTTACCATAAACTTGTCTCCCCTACTTTTTGTGCAATCTTGTTCACAGAGAGCATGAGCACAAGATTGATCACCGAATTGAAGAATCCCACTGCCGTAGAGAACCCAAAATCGCTGTTGATCAAACCAACACGATAGACATAGGTGGCAATGATCTCAGAGGTTTCCAAATTCATTGGGTTTTGCATGAGATACACTTTCTCAAACCCTACACTCATGATGTACCCCATATTGAGGATCAGCAGGATGATGATGGTTGGTCGTATTCCCGGAAGATCAATATGCCAGATCCTTTGCAATTTTGAGCAACCATCAACCTTGGCTGCATCGTACAGTTCAATATTGATTGCAGAGAGTGCGGCAAGATACATGATCGCGTTGTAACCCGTCTGTTGCCAGATTCCTGACCAGACATAGAGATGGCGAAATGCCGTAGGCGAACCGAAAACATTGGAACCGTCATACCCAAAGAGTTTCAAGAGTCTGGTAAGTATTCCGATGCGCGGATCGAACAGTTGCATCATCATCGATACAAGAACTACCGTGGAGATAAAATATGGTGCATAGGTAAAAAACTGCACAGTCTTGCGTGCATGACTACTGGATAATTCATTCATACCGATAGCCAGGAGGATAGCCAGTGGAAAAGAGGCGGCTATCGAGTAAATGCTGAGAATGATCGTATTGCCAATGATCATCCAAAAATTTGGCGATACAAAGAAGGTTTTGAAATGCTTCAAGCCAACCCAAGGGCTCCCCCACAGTCCCTTGCTTACCCGAAAGTCCTTCAACGCCATCTGGAGACCCAAGATCGGCAAGTATTTAAAGATGATCAAGTTCACCAAAGGAAAAAGCAACAAAAGGTACAATTGCCAATGCTGAATTATCAGTCGATTCTTTCTTCTTTGCAAATCAGTCACAGTATTCCTTCCTATATGTTGAAACGTTTCCACTTTTCTTATTAAACATTTTCCACTGAATCCGCAGTAAGCAAACGCGTTTTCAAAAGCATCTCCACAGGGTTTTCCCCTTTGTCCAGGGAATGCTCGATACGTTGGAGCAAGAGAAAAACTGCTTGTCGCCCTATCTGGACAATTGGTTGTTCAATGATAGTCAGGGGGGGACCAAGGACAGGAATGGCTCCGATGTTATCAAATCCCACGAAGGAGATATCCTTGGGGAATTCCAGATGGTGCTCTCGACAATATCGCAAGGCACCGATGGTCGTGTAGTAATTGGTGGTAAAAACCCCTGTTGGTTTGCAGGGCATATTCATGATCGCCTGCATTGCGTCATATCCATCAGCAATCTTGAAGTCCCCGTCAAACAGAAGCGAGCGATCATAACTCTGTCCAAAAGCAGAGAAGAATCCTTCGGCCCGCAATTGACCTGGACGATTGCACATCTGGGAAATGACAGCTATCCTTCGATGTCCGTGTTCATAAAAGTATTGTCCAGCTTGTTTTCCTGCATCGAAATCATCGCTTCTTATGGTATCGAAGGGTGAATTAGCAATGGAACTATTAATCATGACCAAAGGAATACCTACATGTCCGTAGGTCTCAGCTGTGGCCTTCTCGTTGACGGGAAATACAATCAGGCCATCGACATCCCGTCTGACCAGCAAACTGATCTTCTCTCGCTCCAGGTTATCGTCTCCCCGGGAATCACAAGTGATCGTGTTATAGCCATGCTCGTAGGCGAACTGTTCGATTGCCTGCACTAACATAGTAGAAAAAATATCAGTGAGATCAGGAATCAAAACTCCGAGGACATGGCTCTTGTTTGTCTTCAAACCCCTGGCCAGTTCGTTTCGTTCATATCCCAATTTTTTGATCGACTGAGCAATCTTTCGCTTGTTTTCCGCAGTTACAGGTTTATCGTTCAGGTAGCGGGAAATTGTTCCCACGCCTACTCCCGAATCCTTGGCTACATCCTTGATTGTTGGCAAAACAACCCTCCATAGTTGAAACGTTTCCAGTTCCTATTCAACTATCGTAGGGTACTTTTTTTCTACTGTCAATCAAAATTATAGCACTTGCTAAAACATTTTTGACCTGAAGTGCTCTCAAACCTTCTAGACTACAAGAAAAGATAAAAGACAAAAAAATTCCCCCTGTAACACCAGGGAGAAAAGAAAATTTTTTTCGATCAATGTCTGGTCGGGTTTCCCTTGTGGGTCACGGCCATTGTCTGGTCGATTGATTTAATGGAGTCTTCCAAATTCTTTGAGACCATGATTGAATAAAGAATATCAATGACAGCAAGCTGGTTTATGCGCGAAGTTGCTGCTCCCTGCCTATAAATACGCTCGGAGGCAGGCACCAGAAGTGCAATCTGGGCAAAGGACCTGATACTATTTATGGTATCCATGGTAAGGGTGATCACCGTTGCATTCCTGCTTCTGGCCAAACGGGCCACTTCAATCATGGTTTCATTTTCACCTGAATAGGAGACCACAAACGCAATATTGCCAGAATGCAAGGTTGAGGCGGCAGTAAGTTGCAAATCCGTATCGGAAGTATAGAAGACCGGCAGCCCCAGGCGAATGAGTTTTTGCATGAAATCATACGAGACGACTCCCGAGGCCCCTACCCCAAACAGAAAAGTGGAAGAGGCTTTGCCGATGAGATCGGCGGCAGCTTCCACAAAGGCAGGGTCCAAGGTGGTCTCCAAAGAGGCAAGGGAACGTTGGGTTCTGTCTATCACTCCATGAATGACCCTACCTGGTGAAGGCTCGGACTCCAATTCAAGGTCAGGGATATATCGTTCATCAGACTCCCTGAAAACATCCCGGGCCAGCCTGAGCTTGAAATTGTTGAAACTATCAAATCCATTACGCTTGCAAAACCGCACGACTGCTGCCTGGCTGGAATCACTTTGCTTCGCCAGTTCGCGAACATTGAAGTAAAGCGTTTTTTTGGGTTCCTTGAAAACATATTCTGCAACTTTACGCTCTGAATCCGACAATGTGCTTAAATGGGCATTTATCGCAACCAAAGCTCCATCGATAGGTATTGTATCGTCCATCTTTTTTCCTTACTGAGCATACTAAGTCCTTGAATGTAAATCCAGCTTTCCATTCTTATAGAACTGTACGATTTCTGCAATGGGGCTTTCCTTTTGTTTTTCAAGAAATTCAGCATCCTCACGACCAATATTGAGCAGGACCATAAGAATGGCAAGCTTTGGTTTCTGGCCTGAATCCTCAAAAGCCTTGGCAGCAATTTCAGGGGTACAGGAAGTGGCTTGTCTAATAAGTCTTTTCGAGCGTTCAACTAGTTTCTTGTTCACGGGAGTAAGATCAACCATTAGATTATGGTATACCTTACCCAACCGAATCATACTTGCAGTAGTTATCATATTCAAGACAAGTTTCTGGGCCGTACCTGCTTTCATCCGTGTCGAGCCAGTCAAGATCTCCGGGCCAACATCCAAATAAATCGCATGCTTGGCGCAGTCGAAAGTCTTTGAACCACTATTGCAACTGATGGCCGCCACAACAGATCCAAGTTGCTGGGCCTTGCGCATTGCGCCCAAAACATAGGGAGCCTGACCTGAAGCGGTGATACCAACCAGGACATCCTTGGAAGTAAACCCTATATTTTCAAGTGCAGCACAACCAGCCTCAGCATCATCCTCGGCATTCTCGATGGATCTGGTCAAGGCATCCAGCCCCCCGGCAATAAGTCCTTGGACCATCGTGGGTCGGACACCGAAGGTAGGGGGGCATTCCGAGGCATCGAGCACCCCGAGTCGGCCAGAGGTCCCAGCCCCGATATATATCAAACGTCCACCCTGCCTGAAAGCCTGGACAACATCCTCGACCAAGGCTGAGAGGGTATCGAGTTGTCGTTCCACGGCATAAGGAACAGTCTTGTCCTCATTGTTCATCAACCTGAGGATTTCATATATGGACATTTCATCTATATGCATTGAATTTTCATTGCATTGTTCTGTTGTAAACAGTTCCAACATATCTTGATTTATCGGTGTATCGATCATTCTTGATTCTCCATTCCATTCTTCGGCCCAGGGCCCTGCTGCAGAGAGGCATCGGGCTTTGGTTAATTCCATGGTATCATTGTGACCGGATAAAGTAAAGAAATAATATTTTAAGAATATAGTTGTTATTTGAAATATTGTGTCATATAATATTCATAATTATGCAGTCTACATACACTGAAAAAGATTTTATATTAGCCTATAGGGCAAAACAAAGTGATCATCGAGTCATAGGGCTCATGTCTGGCACTTCTTTAGATGGCGTGGATGCCGTATTGGTGAATATCAAGACAGATATACATGCCGAGATAGAGAATATTCAACTGGTAGAACATTATTATCTGCCTTACACAGATGCAATACGGGAAAAAGTTGCAAAGCTTTGCAGATTGGATAGTGCAAGGATTGATGATCTTGTCTATGTGCACTTTGGCCTTTCCGAATGGTACGCACAAGCTGTACTCTCTCTCATCAAGAAGGCAGGATGTTCCGCCGAAGAAATAGATGCAATCTGTATGCATGGGCAGACTGTTTGGCATGCTCCCATACCACAGGATTTTCCCGGCCCCTCAGGTCCAATTCCCGTCAAGGGAACACTGCAACTCGGGTCAAGCGCGGTAGTTCGGGAACGAACAGGAATTCCTGTTGTTTCCGATTTACGCTCGGCAGATATGGCAGCAGGGGGCGAAGGAGCCCCATTAGCCCCTTTTACTGATTTCCAGCTATTCGGGAGTCCAAACGAAGGGCGAATCATCCAAAACATCGGAGGGATCGGGAATGCCACGGTGCTTCCCATGAGAGTGGGAAAAGCCGGGGTATTTGCCTTTGACACTGGGCCAGGAAACATGGTCATGGATGCCGTGGTGGAAATCGGAACCAAGGGAATCCATCGATATGACCCTGAAGGAAGTATCGCTGAAAAGGGAACTGTAGCAGAAGAGTTGGTGACATTGCTCATGCAAGATGCATATTTTCAGAGGACACCGCCCAAGAGTACGGGACGAGAAGTATATGGCAAGAATTTTACCAAGGACTTTCTCACTCTTGCCAGTTCGAGGGGATTGTCCTTCGAAGACAGCGTGGCTACGGCGACTGCCTTCACCGCTGAATCCATAACGCGTTCCTATAAAGACTTCGTACTGCCTCATTTTTCCATTGCAAAAGTCCTGGTTTGTGGAGGGGGAGCCTTGAATCCTACCCTATTGCACATGATCCAGCAACGTTTACCTGAAGGCATCGAAGTGACCACGACAAATTCCTATGGAGTGCCTGACCAGGCTCGAGAAGCAATGGCCTTTGCCGTCATGGGGCATGAATCCCTGATGGGCAGGCCAGGCAATTTACCGGCTGTTACCGGGGCGAAGAGACCAGTTGTACTTGGTGTCGTAACCCTGTAGCGATTGATTTTACCTTTTCATCGAGATTCACAGGAGGAAAGAATGAAGAAAACCAGTATCTTGTTTCTAACAATTGTCATGCTGTTGCTCATGGCGATTCCGGGACTTTTTGCTGCTGGAAATGTTGAGACCGCTACAACCCAGCCAGCTGCCGAAAAAGTACTCACCATCGGGGTGGATCAAGAAGCTGTGGGATTGGATCCACACATTGTCACCGCTTTTTCTTCGCATCGCCGAATTGATTTATTGTACAATCGGTTGGTACGATTGGATGAAAATCTTGTAGTCGTACCGGATTTAGCCGAATCCTGGGAAATCCCCAACAATCTGACCTATATCTTCCATCTCAAAAAAGGTGTCAAGTTCCATAACGGTCGGGAAATGGTCGCAGATGACGTAAAGTATTCACTGGAACGCGTCATGGATTCCAAGACTGCTTCGCCTGGCAGATCCTATATTGCCTTGGTAACCTCAATTGAGGTTATTGATCCCTATACCGTCAAATTGACCCTTTCTGCCCCACTTGCCTCACTTCTGGATTCGTTGACTTCGAATAACCTTTCCATAGTGGCCAAGGAAGTGGTGGAGGCCAATGGCAATCTACAGAAAGTTGAAGCCGGCACGGGCCCCTTCATGTTGAAGGAATGGGTACCGGACAATTCCATGACCTTGGTAAAGAATCCTGATTATTTTGAACCTAATTCTCCTGCCGTTGACAAAGTGATCTTCCGGGTAATTCCAGAATCTGCATCACTTTTAGCTGGAATAAAGTCAGGGGACCTCGATATCGCCACCATCAATGATGGAGCTACGATTCGTCAGGCAATGGCAACCCCCCAGGTCACCGTCAAGAGCAAGCCCGGAATAAATGTGAGAACCTTTGGGTTCAATACTACCAGAAAGCCCTTTACCGATGAACGGGTACGCGAGGCAATGGCCCTTGCAATAGATCGCAAACAGATAGTCGCCATGGCTGAGTTTGGAATGGGAACCCCTACTGGCCCAATTCCCGTGGCGGCGACTGACTGGGCGCTTCCCCTGTCAGAACTTCCGTTCTCCTCACCAGATACTGCCAAGGCAAAGGCTTTGCTGACAGAAGCAGGCTATCCAAACGGGTTCTCCTTTAACATTGTCTGTTCGGCAACCTATGAAGGCGGACTGGCCGTGGCACAGGTCATCCAGAGCGAACTCAAGGAAATCGGCGTGACTGCCAATCTTGAAGTCGTGGAATGGGGCACCTATATCGATCGTTGGGTAAAACGTGATTTTGACTCAATGATTGAAATCAGGGGTGGTAGCGGTGAACCTGACCGATTCCTGTATCGTACGCTTTACAGCACGGGCGGAGTAAACAATTTCATGTTCAAGGATGCCGAAACCGACAGACTGCTTGACCTTGGAAGGTCCCAGACTGTCCCCGCAGAACGCAAGGCAACCTACAATGCGTTGCAGAAACTGCTTTGCGAGAAAGCTCCCTTGATCTTCCTTTATAGTCCGAATGAAAATCATGTAATCGGACCAAGAGTTGAAGGATTCAAGCAAGTCGGTAACGGAAGTCTCTATTACATTACGCATACGTCAGTAAAATAATGCATTGCTTCGATGTCTTCCCCTACGGGAAGACATCGATATTTTCCACGTTGGTTATATGTCCGGCAGATCCGGGCTCCTTCTGGGGTTTTGTTTTCGATTCTAATCGAGATGCATTTCCCTTGCAATCGTGAATTATCCAGTGACACCTAGTTTCCAAAATATACTTGTCGCTCAAAAATATAGAGGTGGATTGTGGGTAGATACGTTGTCAAACGACTTTTATCTCTTATTCCGGTATTGATCGGAGTTTCGCTCATTGTCTTTTTTCTGGTACGCATGATTCCCGGTACGGCATTGGAAATGTACATGGGGACGCAGGTCGAAGCGACGCCCCAGCAAATGGAAGAACTCAAACGTCTTTTCGGCGAGGATAAACCAGTACCGGTTCTGTATATTGAATGGATGGGCAATATCCTCAAGGGAGATTTTGGGTATTCTTTGAGAACGGGACGCCCTGTCATGCCCGATATCCTTTCCAGACTTCCCTTGAGCCTCGAATTGACACTATTTTCCTTGATCCTTGCCTTATTGATTGGCATACCGCTTGGCATTGCCTCTTCACTCCATCAAAATACCTTTGGGGATTTTCTAAGCAGGATTGCCGGATTGCTGGGACTATCCCTACCTCAGTTTTGGTTGGCAGCTTTGATGGTGATGGCCTTCTCGGGTTTTCGTGGTTGGATTCCCATGGGAAACTATGTAAGCTTTTTTGAATCCCCGATAAGAAACATCAAGATGCTGTTTCTTCCCTCCCTTGCCATCGGAATAGGATTTGCAGCCGTGGTCATGCGATATACCCGAAACAGCATGCTGGAAGTTCTCCAAATGGATTACATTCGAACTGCCAAAGCCAAGGGCCTCAAGAAGAAATCAGTCATTTATTATCATGCCCTCAAGAATGCAATCCTTCCCGTAATTACCGTAACGGGTTTCAATGCAGGATATCTATTGAGCGGAGCAATCGTAATAGAGGAAGTATTTGCCCTTCCCGGTATGGGGCGCCTCACTCTCTATGCCATCTATCAGCGGGATTATCCAATAATTCAGGCGGTGGTAATGCTCATTGCAACAATATTTGTGGTAGTCAATCTCATTACCGATATAGTGTATGCCCTGGCCGATCCTAGGATTCGCCTGGACAATGTTGCGAGGTAAACCATGACAACACCAAGATTATTTAAAAATGGCATAGCAGTGACAGGACTGGTTATCATTGTATTGTATGTTATTCTCATCATGATCTCTCTTTTTTGGCTGCCCTTTGATCCTTCCGAGATGAGCCCCGAGCACATGCTGGAAGCTCCTTCCTTTGCAACGGGACATCTTTTCGGAACCGACGAATTCGGGCGTGATGTATTGTCAAGAATAATGAAAGGTAGCTCCGTTTCCCTCATCATCAGCCTCTCGGCAACTGCCTTGGGAGCAGTAATAGGAATCTTCATGGGTATCTGGGCAGGTTTTTTGGGAGGACGTTGGGATAATGCCATCATGCGTTTTGCCGATATACTCTTTTCCTTCCCCTCGCTTCTTCTTGCAATCTTCATCATGGCCATACTGGGAGAAAATACTTTCAATGTGATAATCGCCATCGGGATAGTATATATTCCGCAATTCGCCAGAATCAGCAGGGGAGCTATCATTGCTCTCAAGTCAAATGAATTCATCAGGGCTGCACGCTCCAATGGCGCAGGGGATACCTATATCCTATTCAAACATCTGCTACCCAATAGCATCGCTCCCATAATAGTTCAGATATCACTTTCGTTATCGGTCGCAATTCTCTTGGAATCTGCCTTGAGTTTTCTGGGTCTGGGCGTACAACCTCCGGAACCTTCCTGGGGAAACATGCTCAGTAGTGCAAGAAAAGTCATGATGCTTGCACCTTGGACAGCAATTTATCCAGGGCTTGCAATAGTAATCCTGGTTCTGGGGTTCAACCTGCTTGGTGATGGACTTCGTGATATTCTGGACCCGCGTCTGCGGAATGTACGTTAGGAGAAGCACTATGAATAACGAAATTATACTCCAGGTACAAGGACTCATGACAGAATTCCATACCGAACGAGGTATAGTAAATGCAGTAAATGATGTCTCCTTTACCCTGCATAAGGGTGAAACCTTGGGCATCGTAGGGGAATCAGGGTGCGGAAAATCAGTAACGAATTTTTCAATCCTCAAGTTGGTGCAATATCCTCCCGGGAAAATCACGGCAGGCTCGGTACTGTATAAGGGAGAAAATCTCCTGGAGAAATCCGAAGAGGAAATCCGGACCGTCCGGGGTAAACATATCTCCATGATTTTTCAAGATCCCCTCACCTCCTTGAATCCGGTGATAAAAATATGGGTGCAAATCGCTGAAGCCCTCAGACTTCATCACGGCATGAACAAGCGGGAGGCCAAGGAAAAAGCCATTGAGCTGTTGAAACTTATTGGCATCCCCGATGCAGAGGAACGTGCCAACGACTACCCTCACCAATTCTCGGGGGGTATGCGCCAACGTGTCATGATAGCCATGGCCTTGTCCTGTGACCCCGATATCCTTATTGCCGATGAACCCACCACAGCCTTGGATGTCACCATCCAGGCGCAGATACTGGAACTGATCAAGGCCTTATCCAAGGAAAAGTCCACTTCAGTCATCATGATTACCCATGACCTGGGAGTGGTCGCCGATATGTGTGACGCAGTCTGTGTCATGTATGCCGGCCGAATTGTGGAAAGGGCAAGTATCGATGAACTGTTTTATGACCCTAAACACCCCTATACCATTGGCCTGCTGAACTCCATTCCCCGAATTGATCATACCCAGGGCCAAAGACTTCATACCATAGCGGGAGCTCCTCCCAATCTTATTGATATCCCCCAAGGATGTCCTTTCTCTCCAAGATGCGAGCAGGCCATGGATATTTGCACCAAGAAGAGTCCTCCAGAATGCATGGTAGGGGATAATGAGTTCAGGACCGTTGCTTGCTGGCTCCATGCAAAGGAACAAAATGATGGAAAATAACGATATACTCTTGGATGTCCGCAACTTGAAAGTTCATTTCCCCATAGAAAAAGGAATACTTTTCAAACGAAAAGTCGGAGCGATCCGAGCCGTCGATGATGTAAGCTTTACGGTTCGCAGAGGAGAAGCCCTAGGGGTTGTCGGAGAATCCGGGTGCGGAAAATCCACCACGGCCATGGCTATTGCCCAACTCCAACCGATAACCGCCGGCCAGATTTTTTTCGAAGGCAAGGACCTTGCTGCAATGACTCCTGAGGAATTGCGACGTGCTCGAATGAAATTCCAGATAGTCTTCCAGGACCCCTATTCTTCCTTGGATCCCAGGATGCGTGCAGGGGATTTGATTGCAGAACCCCTTCGTATCTATGCCCGTCGGGGTATCCTCAATCTAAGCAACCAGGAGATCAAGAAAAAAACCGCTATCCTGATGGATCGATGCGGCCTGTCCTCTTCCTTTGCTGACCGCTATCCGCACGAGTTTTCCGGCGGCCAACGCCAACGCATAGGTATTGCCCGGGCACTCTCCCTTGACCCCAAGCTCATACTGGCCGATGAACCTGTTTCAGCCCTTGATGTTTCCATCCAGTCCCAGATTCTAAATCTCCTGAAGGATTTGCAACAGGAATTTGATCTGACGTTTCTCTTCATCGCCCATGATCTGGCGGTAATCGAATACTTCTGTTCCAGGGTGGCTGTCATGTATCTGGGGCATATTGTTGAAACTGCTGATGCCTTGACCCTGTACAAGGAACCTTTACATCCCTATACCCGAGCATTGCTTTCCGCTGTGCCCTTGCCAGATCCACGCATTGCACGAAAAAAACAGAGAATCATTCTCAAAGGTGATGTTCCTTCCCCATCCCAGATACGACCGGGATGTCCTTTCATGGATCGTTGCCCACAAGTAATGGACCGGTGCAAAAGAGAAGCACCTCGTCTGTCCCTCACTGGTGAAGGCCATGAAGTAGCTTGTTTTCTCTATGATTCACCTAGCACCTCTGCTATGTGATAGTTCAGAATTTGATCATAAAAATGGAGAACATGATTCATAATGATAGAAATTAAGGTATTTTCACTTCACCTGGCACTCAAGACTCCTTTCAGAATTGCACATGGTACCTATACCTATAGAGAGAATGTCTTTATCCAATTGCGAAAAGATGATTGGTATGGATATGGTGAAGCCCCGATAGTACCCTATTACGGGTTGACTGCCGAAATGGTCATGGCCGATATCAAGAATACGATCCTGCAGGACAACTCTTTTTCCCTTGAGCCAGGAAAGGAAGGACAACCCCTGCATTTTGCATATCCCGTAAGTTGCTGTGCCTATCAAAGTGCATTGATCAACTTGCAAAGAGCACTTGCAGGACAACTGGGTGAAAACCAGTCAGGGCTGGAAATTCCCCAGACTTCCTTCACCCTTGCCTACGATGACAATATTGAAAACATGATCCAACTGGCAAAAACCTGCGGATTCCGTCGGTTGAAAATAAAAGCCGGTATCCCGGGAGACGTGGAAAGGATAGCCAGGATCAAGGAGGCCGTACCGGATTCCTTGTTGCGGATTGACGCCAATCAAGGCTGGTCGTTTGAACAGGCGCCTGCAAAGATTGCAGAGCTGGAACGAATCGGTGTGGAATTTATAGAAGAACCCATTGAAGGAACTCCCTCTGAAGTAAACTATCTGGCCCAAAACACATCCGTTCCGATAGTGCTGGATGAAAGCATAAAAGATATGGCCCATCTAAAGTCTTTTATCGCAGGAGCTCCCCAAGTATCAGGAATTGTCGTGAAGATTGCCAAATCTGGAGGACCAGAGCCAACGCTTGCCCTTATAGAAACAGCCAAGGCAGCCGGTTGGAATATAATGTTGAGTTGCATGGTAGAATCAAGCATTGGGATAATTTCGGCTTTGTCACTGGCGCCCTTGTGTACCTGGATCGATTTGGATGCTCCCTTGTTGTTGGCCGAGGAACCTTTTGGAGGCCTTGACTATCTTGATGAAAGACCCTGCTTCAGGCCAAGTGAATTCATTCCCTCTGACAAGGTAAAAGCCTATTTGGATACTATAGTCCCAATACTGAGGAGAGAAGAGAAATGAGCATTATCATTCAGGTCATGAAACCTTCACAAGCTGCTTTTTGTGCTTCCTTTGCCTGTTCTGCCCCTATAGGAATCCGCTATGGGCTCAATGAAACCAAACTGGCAAAACAACTGCAAGAGGCATTACAACAGAAAGATGACATTGTCCTTGTCGCTGAACAAGAAGGCATACCGGTAGGTTTTGCCTGGATAAAACCAAGGGGAGCTTTTTCCATTGCTCCGTATCTCAAGCTGATAGCAGTAACTGATACAAGCAGAAGCAACGGAATCGGAGCCAAGCTCCTGCAGGAATTCGAAGACCATACTTTTTCAGTGGGAAAGGATTATTGCCTCTTAGTCTCAGATTTCAATGAACAGGCAATCGCCTTTTATGAGCACCATGGCTATAAACAAGCTGGTTGTCTTCCAGATTTTGCCATCAAGGGCGTAGCGGAAATACTAATGGTAAAAAAACGCAAAGATGAAAAAGAGTCTGCCAAGAATTCTTTTCGATAAGGAACAAGCCTTGGAACAGTTTGACACAGTCACTCAAAATGCAATGCAGGACAACCTTTTCAGAGGTTCAGTCCTCAGGGTGGAGCGTTTTGGCAAGCTACAGTTTGAAAAAGCATGGGGAGATGCACTCTATGACGGTCAAGATCGCATTCCCATGAAAACGAATTACCTGTTTGACCTTGCTTCTCTGTCTAAATTATTTACGACAAATGCAATATTGCGCCTCATCACGCTCAAAAAATTGCAGGAGCATACCCTGATTCTTGACCTACTTCCCTATAAAGACCCTCGTCTCCTCAACGCTTTGAACAAGATTGATATCTCGTCCCTGTTGGACCATTCCTCTGGAATCCATTATTGGTATCCCTTCTATACCCGACAGGGCGAATCCTTTGAGTCCATCTTATCATCAGTGGTCGAAAAGCATCCACTCGAGAAACGAGTAATCTATTCAGATTTGAACTTCATGCTCCTGGGGCTTATCGTGGAACAGGTCACTGGCAAGCTTTTAGCCGAAGCCATGACCGATTTGGTATTCTCTCCGCTTGGCATGAAGAGCGCAACCTACCATCCAGATCCTTGCAGAACCGTTGCAACGGAATTTGGCAATCGCATCGAGAAACAAATGGTAACAAATCTCGGTCTTGAATTTGCATTCTGGAGAACGGAGACCGTTCCCTTCAGGGGAACAACCGATGATGGCAATTGCCATTATTTTTTCAAGGATGAAGCTGGGCACGCCGGAATATATGCCAATGCCAAAGAGGTCGCAAGCCTAGGCAAGGTATATAGCGGGCAAGAGACGGAATACCTTGATCCAGAGCTCAAGAAAATTGCCACGACCAATCGTGGCAATGACCGAGGGTATGGCTTCCAATTCGGAGAATTGTATCCTCAGGAAGGTTTTGGACATACAGGTTTTACCGGTACCTACCTCCATATCAATCCTGCTACAGGTTTAACCATAACCCTTTTAACCAATAGGTTGCATGTCGCCTGCCCTCAGAATATCAATCCCTTCCGACAGGAAATCTCGAAGCTTTGCCTTCAAACCTTTGCGTAAAGGCAACTACCTCTTACAGTCCCAAGGCTGCTATCGCCGCCCCAATGATAGGAGAGTCATCTATTCGAACAAAATTTACGTATCGCTTTCTTTCGAGTTGCAGATAGGTATGCAGGTAATATTGTGTGTATTCCTTGAGGTACTCAGTCTTGTAATACGTCGTACCATCGGCATTGATGCAGATTGGTTTGCGAGGATCATCGCCCTTTCCGCTTTTCAATACCGTGGAAGCAAGATTTGCCGCAGTCAGCTTTGCAGCACGGGCAATTATTGAATCAAGGATGAGCCAGAGAGCTCTTGCATCATCTTCATTTCCGTCAGTACAGGCAACCAAGGCATAGTCCTTATTGAAAGGCATTTCCAGATAATTGCTCATGACTGTCGTATTTATCGGTTCATATTTTGCAAAACGCTCTTTGAACGTTTGGCTGAGAATACCTTCCTCGATGGCCTTATGGATAACCAAATTGCTCATGGGCCCGATATAGGCTCCACTTATCATTTTTTCCAGATGGTATTGCCCTGGCTGTTTGGTAGAGGCAAAGAATTCCTCATCCAGTCGTCCCGGACAAAAATCAAAATTCCCTGATTCTATATTGATTACCTGGGACTCCCCGGAAATTGTGGGTACTGTCAGTATATTGGCATTGGACTCGACATACGCCGTATTGGTTCCTGTTCCCAGGATAAACCCAATATACCCGGAGTACGGAATGGCAAGGGGAGCTGCCTTGCCTGCCAACAGGGTGGCAACCGTATCATTGAGTACGGATACTCGTTTCTTCGACACATCATGGCCTCTATAGGCCAGTTCTGCAAGTAAGTTGGCACCGACAGCCTTTCCTATGACCTCAGGAGCCTTTATTTCCTTGGAAAATACCAAGGGAATGCCATCGTGGTCAGCAGTGATGGAGGCAGCATAGGAAAAACAAAATCCGATACGATCACTTTTATCTATCAGGCGTTCGACTTCATCGGCAAAGACATCGAAAAATTGTTTTGCAGAAACTTCTTCCTTTACTCCCGGCATTGAGATTTTCTTGAAATCCCCAATATGGGCTGTTCCTTGTTCATCAAAGGAGACCAGACAAGTACGTAGATTGGTACCCCCGGCATCGATTACAATTACCGTTTCACCTTTCTTTACTTCATCTTTGACTTGTACATAGGTAGGAATCATTTTCAGGGAACTGGAGCCTTCAGAGTGCAAACCAATTTCCATTTCCGTTCGGAACTTTTTTAGCAAGACCTCCATATCAATACTGTCAGGTTTCATGTCCCACTTCGAAAGAAACGCATCGGTCCTGGACTCGATTGTACTCATCACACCCTCCTGTTTTTCAAATGCACTTTGAATATCCTACCATGTTCGGGCAGAAAAAATCAAATATCCTTTTCAATACCATTGATTTTCAATTGGACAGGTTTGACTTCAAAATATCCCTCGGCATCGGTGTGAATGAGAAAAATCCCTTCCACTCGTACGGACTCAGATACCCTATTTCCCCGAACCGTCACATCGGTAGCCACAGCAACGGAGGGAATACCTCCCCCCATTATGACAGCAGACATCAGGGAATTCAATGTCGCTCCATCTCCAAAATAAGGAACCGCCACCCCGTCCAGCCGAGCCTGTTCTGGTTTCCAGTCATGGACAGTAAGGTATTGCATGGCAATATCATTGAGCGGACCATTGGCAGCAGATAACAAGGAATTCAACCAAGACTGTCCTGCTGGACTTTTCTTGGCCTGGAACAAGGGAAGATAGGTACCGATATCAGAATCAGCAAAAGACATGGCATACGGGAGAGTCTCCCCCTCGTGCAAGAAAAGATTGCACCCTGGCAACTGGATTTCCGGGTTGTTCAGGAATGCCGCAACAGCACAGATGGATGAGTCGGTTATTGCCGCCAAAGCTACTGTTACATCATTGGCAGTAGGTTGGGAAAATACTGGAGTGCATAACAGGGCGACCAATAATAAAATGATAAGCTTCTTCATCTACATCTCTCCGGTTAGTCGTAAAACACGTATGAAAAGAGAACAACCCAAAAGCTAAAAAAGACACAAAGAAAGTTCTGTGGTACTATATTGGCATGAATTACCAAAACAAAAAAGCCACCATATTCTGGTATGACCTGGAAACCTTCGGGTTGGACAGTCATTACGATAGAATTGCCCAGTTCGCAGGGAGAAGGACGGACCTGGATCTCAATCCAATAGGGGAGCCGGTCGTCTATTATTGCCATTTGAGCGACGATTATCTGCCTGACCCACTCTCTTGCCTTATAACGGGCATCACACCACAGGAAGTAAACCAAAAAGGTATATGCGAAAGTGATTTGATCAACAGGATCAACGAGGAATTCTCCGTCCCCGAGACTACCGTTGCCGGTTTCAACAATATTCGTTTCGACGATGAATTCATCCGAAATGCATTGTACCGAAATTTTCTCGATCCCTATAAACGCGAATGGGAAAACAATTGCAGCAGATGGGATATCATTGACCTGGTAAGGGCTGCCTATGACCTGCGTCCAGAAGGCATTCAGTGGCCTGCAAGAAAAGCAGAGACAGGTAATCCTACCTTCAAGCTCACTGCCCTTACAGAAGCTAACGATATTGACCAGACGGGAGCGCATGATGCACTTGTCGATGTCAATGCAACCATTGCCATTGCCCGCTTGATCAAGGAAAAACAGCCCCGGCTCTATTCCTATTACTACAGCCTACGGAAAAAAGCCAAGGTCAAGGAGATCGTCCAGACGCCTTTCGGGGAACCCGTGCTCTATACCGCTTCCTTTTTCAGTACAAATACTGGATGTTCCCGGCTCATCGTCCCCCTCACTCCCTTGCCTGACAATGGAAATAGCATTCTCTGCTTTGATTTGAGCAAGGATGTGGCCCCACTCTTGCAGGCTAATGCCGAGAATCTCATGGAAGTAGATGGTGTCTTTACCCTTGCAGTAAATAAATGCCCCTTTGTCAGCAAGGGTGCGGTATTGACTGATAAACTTGCAGTCAAGCTTGGTATCGATAAAAAACTGGCCTTGTTGCGTTACGACCAAATATGCAACCAGACCAATCTTTTATTGCTCGGACGCGAGTACAAAGATACCTTTGAGCCAGTACAGGATGTCGATTTTCTGCTCTACGACGGCTTCTTTCCCGATAGTGACCATAAACGTTTTGAATTGATCCGTAAAGCCGAACCCAAGGATAAACTTACCATGAACCTGGCCTTTGACGATCCGAGAAGTGCGCAGTTGCTTTTCCGTCATGTTTGTCGAAACTGGGTGGAAATCCTGGATGAGGCTACCTTGAAAAAATGGAAGAGCTTTTGTGCCAACCGGATACTCAATCCACCAGGAACCATCAAGATAAACTGGGAGTTCTATCGCAGGAAAATAGATGAAAAATTGGCAAGTACCGATACTTCCCCTGAGGAAAAACTCGTACTTGCCAAATTAAAGAGCTATGGGACCGAACTGGAAAAAAGAATCTTCGGCTAGATCAAACCCATTGACTTCCCTACTTCCGTGAAGGCCTTGATAGCATTATCGAGGTCTTCCTTGGTATGGACTGCAGAGAGTTGCACACGAATCCTGGCCTTGCCCTTCGGGACAACCGGGTAACAGAACCCTATGACATAGACACCCTTTTTCAACAAGGCATCTGACATGGCCACAGCCTTGATTTCATCATAGATCATGACCGGTACAATGGCAGTATTACCCTGTACCAAATCAAATCCGGCCTTTTCCATCTTTTCCCTGAAATATCGCGCATTTTCCATGGTTTTCTCTCGATACGGATTTCCCTGTTCCAAGAGTTCCAGGACCTTGAGCGTTCCCCCACAAATTGCAGGAGCCAAGGTATTGGAGAATAAATACGGCCTTGCTCGTTGCCTATAGAGGGCTATGATCTCTTTTTTACCACTTATGCAACCACCACTGGCACCACCGCACGCTTTGCCGAAAGTCGTAGTGATGATATCAACCTTATCCTGGACATTATGATATTCAGGTGTGCCACGTCCTGTATTGCCGATATAACCGGTGGCATGGGAATCATCAACCATGACCAAGGCATTGTATTTCTCCGCCAGGGCACAAATTTTATCAAGCTTTGCGATATCACCATCCATGGAGAAGACTCCGTCGGTGGCAATGAGTATCCGATCAGCATTCTTTGCCTCGAGGAGACAATTTTCCAATTCATCCATATCACTGTGCTTATATCGATAACGCTGGGCTTTGCACAACCTGATTCCATCAATGATGGAGGCATGGTTCAGCTCGTCGCTGATAACTGCGCTGTCCGCTCCGAGAAGTGGTTCAAAAACTGCCGCATTGGCATCGAAGCAGGAAGAAAAAAGAATGGTGTCCTCGGTCTTGAGAAAAGAACTGACTTTCTTCTCGAGTTCCTTATGGATTTCCTGCGTTCCGCAAATGAACCTGACAGACGAAAGTCCGTATCCCCAGGTATCCATGGCATCTTTTGCCGCCTGGATGATCTCCTTGTTATCTGCAAGCCCTAGATAGTTATTGGCACAAAAATTAATGACTTGCTTGCCTTGAACGGTAATGGAAGAACGTTGTGGGCTGGAAAGAATTCTCTCTTTCTTGGAGAGCCCTTGCTTTTCCTGTTCGTCCAAAAATGCTTGCAATTCGTTACGGATGTATTCGTTCATTGCTCTCTCCTTTGGATTGTATCGATCATATCATTGGTCATCGAAAACAAATCATATTTCGGCTTCCAGTCCCATTCTACGCGGGCTGCATAGTCTTCCAGGCTATCAGGCCAGGAATCGGCGATGGCCTGCCTTACTGGGTCTACCTCATAGGAAATGGTGAACTCGGGAATACGGGTCCTTATATAGGCGGCCTGTTCCTCGGGACAAAAACTCATCGAGGCAATATTGAAGGCATTCCTATGCCGCAACCTAGCAGGATCCGTTTCCATGATCTGGATTGCAGCCTGAATGGCATCAGGCATGTAAATCATGTCCAGGTAGGTATCCCCGCGCAGAAAACAGCTATAGTGTTTTTTTCTCACGGCCTCATAATAGATATCCACGGCATAATCGGTAGTCCCGCCTCCCGGAGGAGTCATATTGCTGATTACCCCGGGGAACCGTACCCCTCGAGTATCTACATCGAACTTATGATAATAATAGTCACAAAGCAATTCACCTGCAACCTTGCTGACTCCATAAATGGAGGTAGGTCGCTGAATGGTATCCTGCGGAGTAAATTGCTTTGGAGTCGAAGGTCCGAAGGCCCCAATGGAAGAAGGAGTGAAGACAGCGCATTTATATTCTCGTGCAATCTCCAGGGTATTCATCAATCCTCCGACATTTATATTCCAGGCATTGAGCGGATTTTTTTCCGCAGTAGCCGACAAGAGCGCTGCCAAATGATAAATGGTATCGATATGATGTTTTTGCACAATCTCGGCTATGACTTTGGCATCCCGGCAGTCTACTTTATAAAAAGGACCCCCATTGACCAATTCAAGGTTGATATCGTCACGAATATCTGTCAAGACCACGTTTTGGGAACCATAGCGCCTGCGACATTCCATCGCTATTTCAGACCCTAGTTGCCCAAGTGAACCAATGATTAAAATGTGTTTCATACATACCTCCCAAAATACCATTCCTTGACAACCATTCGAAGGCGGCTTACAATGGATACGTTCATTATATTGAACTTTATTCACTATGTCAAACTTATTGCAAGGAGATTACCCATGGAAAACCCTCCGATGATAGGAAAAAATATCCAACGTATCCGCAATAGCAGGAAGCTGACCCTCAATGTTCTTTCAGAGCGTTCAGGGGTGTCAAAAGCAATGCTCAGCCAGATAGAATCGGACAAAGTCAATCCAACGGTGGCCACCGTATGGAAAATTGCCAGAGGCCTGAATGTAGATCTCAATGATCTTCTTGAGACCGGAGTGGAACCCAAACGGATATTTTCCGTAAATCCCGCCAATGATGATGCACCCAAGACCGAAACCTGTGAGCACGGCGTATCAATTCGTATTCTCTCTCCTTTGACTATGGTTGAGGAACTTGAGATGTATCTCTTGACTTTTGAGCCTCATACCTCACTTCCCAGCGATCCCCACTACCCGGGCACCCAGGAGTTCCTCACGGTTGTCAAAGGGGCTGTCAAAGTCCAGGCCGGAGATAATGTCGCTGAACTGAAAAAGGGTGATTTTTTGATCTATCATTGCGATGTAGACCACACCATCACCAATGAATCGGCCCAGCCTGCCGTAGTTCATATGGTAGTTCGCTATACTCCCGACAAGCGGTAGAAAACCTTTTTCAAGGAAAGAATAAGACAAGGTAACCCGAAAAATCTTTCGGAGCCTTGTTTTTTTATGCTCAAGCAGAAAATAAGCACTCCAAAAGAAAAAAAACTCTTTTAACAAAGCCTTCCATTCCGTATTATAAAAAAATGACACTGCAAGGAAGGTTATTATGTTTTCAAAGAGAATCATGGCATCCTATGGGTTTGGGAAATTCATCGCCGAGTTCTTTACCGGGGCCTTCGGGGCAATCGTATTCATGTTCTATGAGACTGAGGTGGGTTTGGCCGGAGGATACGCGGCGTTAGCAACAGTAATCTATTCCCTCTGGAATGCCTTCAACGATCCGGTAATTGGATATGCAACCAACAAATTTGCTCCCCTATCCAAGAAATATGGACGCCGTTTTCCGTGGATAATCATAGGACTGGTCTTGTGCAGTCTCTCTTTTCTGGCAATTTTTGCCATTCCTACGACCTGGAACGCCAAGGAACATCCGCTTCCGGTCTTTCTCTGGATGGTTTTGAGCATTTGTCTGTTTGATGGCCTCTACTCCCTTTGGGAAGTCAATTACCAGAGTGTCTATCCGGACAAGTTCCGTACCGACAAGGAGCGGACCATGACCGCGGCGATCAGTACGGGCATAGGTGTCCTGGGTATTGCCTCGGGATTCATCATCCCTCCCTTGTTCTTCGAATACGGAAACCGTGCCAGCTATGCTCTTTGTGGGCTGGTCATTGCGGGAATCGGAATTCTTTGCACTCTTTTGGTAATCCCTGGAGTCCATGAAACCAAGGAAATGATAGAACGCTTTTCAAGGCAACAAAAAGAAAATGCCATTGAAAGTCCCTCGTTCTTTACCCAGATGAAAAAAGGACTGAAAGACAAGAATCTTCTTGCCTTCGTACTATTCCTGTTTTTCTATCAAAGTGGATGCATGTGCATGACCAGCAGTATCAACTACGTGGTAAAATACATCCTTGCAGAGAGAAGTACACAATCGACTCCGATATTTGCCGGAATGCTCGTCGGAGCCTTGGTATCCATCCTCATTTGGACCCAGGTTGCCAAAAAGATGCAAAACAACCAGAAAATGCTGGTAGTATGTGCCCTCTTCATGTCTGCCTTTGCCCTTCCCTTGACGTTTGTGAGTACCCAGTTGGGTTTCATTATCTGCATGAGCCTCTGGGGCTTGGGCTTCGGAGGATTCTGGACCTTCATGGGACCGGCTATGGCTGATGTCATTGACGATCTCGTGGTAAGGCAAAAACGACGTGACGATGGAATAATCATGGGAATACGAGCCTTTTTCATGCGCTTCAGCTATGCAAGCCAAGCTGTAGTATTCTATCTTACCCATAAATTGACCGGTTTCAACCCTGACAACATAACCCCACTCGCCAAGAAAGGGATCAGTTTGCATATCGGGCTCATTCCCTCAATTTTCTTTCTGCTCGGAGTCATCGTTTTCCTCTCCATGAATACGCTCACTCCCCAAACTATTAAAAGCAACAGGCAATTGCTAAAACAACTTGATGTCTAGGGATGCTATGCAAAGCGGATTGAGTTTTGTATACTTTATCAATGACTACAGGAGAAAAGAATGCTTGAGAAACTGCCAGATTATGTGAAGCAGCTTGAAAATATAGATACTACACTCAGTAAACCAGAAACCATGAATGACATGACGCTATTCAAAAAACTCAACATGGAACGTTCGCATCTTGCCCCGATCGTAGAAGAGTTGCAAACCATGCAGAGCATGAAAGAGCAGATTGCCGACGCCGAGCAGTTGATGCACGACGAGACTGACTCAGAAATGCTTGAAATGACCAAGGAAGAACTTTCCAAGTTGAAGAAAGCCTATACAGTCAGTGAGCAAAAGACCAAAGTGTTGCTCATTCCCCCAGATCCTATGGAAGGCAAGGATATCATCATGGAAATCCGTGCCGGTACGGGTGGAGATGAAGCAGCTCTCTTTGCCGCTGACCTATTCAGGATGTACAGCCATTTTGCCGACGCCAAGGGTTGGAAAATAGAGGTTCTAGGTTCGAATGAAACGGGCATCGGGGGCTACAAGGAACTTGTCTTTTCCGTGAGCGGAAAGGATGTCTATGGGTCCCTTCGCTGGGAAAGCGGGGTTCATAGGGTACAGCGTGTACCGGAAACCGAGAACGGAGGAAGAATCCATACCTCGGCGGTTACCGTGGCAGTACTTCCAGAGGCAGAAGAAACTGATATTGAGATCAAGCAGGAAGATTTGAGAATTGATGTAATGCGTGCCGGCGGCCCCGGTGGCCAGTGCGTAAACACAACTGACAGCGCAGTACGATTGACTCACCTTCCTACCGGACTTGTTGTTATCTGTCAGGATGAAAAAAGCCAGATAAAGAACAAGGCAAAGGCCATGAGAGTCCTTCGTTCCCGGTTATTCGATCTCGAGGAAGCCAAGAAAAACAAGGAGCGGGCAGAAGCCAGGAAAAGTCAGGTAGGCTCAGGGGACAGGAGCGAACGCATTCGCACCTATAATTTCCCACAGAACCGGTTGACTGACCACAGGATCAACCTGACACTCTATAAGCTTGAATTGATCATGGCAGGCCAAATGGATGAGGTCGTCGAAGGGCTCAAGGTGGCAGCTGGCGAAGCCGCCATCAAGGAAGCTTGATTTGGAAGGCCTTTCCGTTGCCCAAGCAAAGGAAAAATGCAGGAAAGCCTTGATCGATGCGGGTCAGACAGACACGCCCGGGCTCGATGCCCGGTTGCTCCTCGAAAAGGCCACCTCCTTCGATCAGATTGCCCAGATACTCCATTTTGATACAATCCTCACCAAGGAACAGGCAGTCTCGCTTGAGACAGCTTTGCACTTGAGGCTTGCAAATGAACCCATGGCGTATATTCTTGGAAAGAAGGAATTCTACTCAAGAACCTTTAAGGTAGACAAACGCGTACTCATTCCACGCCCTGATACGGAAATACTGGTAGAGACTGCCCTTGTTTTTGCCCGATCACTTAAAAAGAAACCACATATCATCGACGTATGCACAGGAAGCGGTGCCATAGGGATAACCTTGGCAGCAGAACTCGAGGAATCTGAGGTAACCATAACAGACCTTTCTGCCGATGCCCTGGCGGTAGCCGAGGAGAATGCAAGGCTTTTGCTGGGACATCCGCTGAAACAAGTGGAAGGCAATCTTCTCTGCCAGGTAAGCGAAAAGTATGATATCATCATCAGCAACCCCCCTTACCTCACCGCCGGTTGGTGCGACGAGGTTTCCCAGGAGGTACGAAAAGAACCACGCCTGGCCTTGGAAGGTTTTGGTTTTGACGGACTGGACTGCATCAGGGATTTGATAGGGCAAAGCATCGGACACCTGACAAAAGGCGGAGCCTTGATGCTAGAATGCGATTATCGACAGACAGCGGTTGTCAGGGACCTGTTGGAAACCTCGGGGTTTTCTAAGATACAGATCATCAAAGACCTTTCCGCCAAGGAACGGGTTGTGTGGGGGATACTTACATGTACGAGCAACTGATCGAACGATTCATACAGAAAGCATTCAAATACCCGAAACCCGACCAAGAGAAAATTCTCGCGGCCGCAACGTTTTCTGCTTCAAAACATGAGAACCAGAAACGCGCAAGCGGGGAACCCTACATCATCCATCCTCTTGCCGTGGGAGAAATTCTCATCCAATTGAAAATGGATGCGGATACAATCTGCGCCGGCTTGCTTCACGACACGATAGAAGATACCAATACTACCTATGAAGAGATAACCCTCCTGTTTGGACAGGCTGTCGCGGACATGGTAGAGGGTGAGACAAAAATCGGAAGCATCAAGGCCATGAACAAAAGTGTCCAGGAAGCCGAAACAATTCGCAAGATGTTCTTTGCAATGAGCAAGGATATCCGGGTAATCATCATCAAGCTTGCCGACAAGCTCCATAATATGAGAACCTTGCAACACCTGAAACCAGAAAGGGCAAAGGAAATCGCAAGCGAATGTCTGGATATCTTCGCCCCACTTGCCGACAGACTTGGTATTTCCTGGCTCAAGGATGAATTGGAAGATCTTTCCCTAAAGATACTCAAACCTGACACCTACCAATATATCCAAGAGTACTTATTAAGCAAGAAAGGTGAACAAACCGCCTATCTCGGACGTATCGAGAAAAGTATATACCGGGCCTGCGGGGAAGAAAACCTCAGGGACGTAATTGTTACCAGCAGGGCAAAGCACACCTACTCCGTCTACATGAAAATGAAAAAACGCAAAAAGGAAATCGATGAAATCTTCGATATCCTGGGCGTCAGGATTTTGTGCAATTCCCTTACTGAATGCTATACCATCCTGGGAGTGATCCATCGGCTCTGGCCTCCCATTGAAGGCCGGTTCAAAGACTACATCGCAATGCCCAAGGCAAATAATTATCAAAGCCTCCATACCACGGTCATGGCCCTGGACGGTAAACTCCTGGAAATCCAGATTCGAACCAAGGAGATGCATTTCACCGCCGAATACGGAGTTGCAGCCCACTGGACCTATAAGGCTGAAACGGGAAGCGAAAGTGGTTCCTGGTCAAAATTGGACAATGAACAGTTCTCAAAGATCCTTTCCAAGCTGAAATCCTGGTCGAATGAGATTGAGACCAGTGAATCCTTCATGGATGATATCAAGGGCGAATTGCTCAAGGATACCATTTATGTATTCACCCCCCAGGGACATATCGTCGAACTTCCAACCAATGCCACAGCCCTGGACTTCGCCTATCAAATCCATACGGAAGTAGGAAACCATACCACCGGGGCAAAAGCCGATGGTTCCATCATTGCACTCAACGAACCACTGAGGAATACCCAGGTCATCGAGATACTCACCTCCCCGAATGCCCGACCACACCTGCAATGGTTGCGATATGCCCAAACGTCCAGTGCCAGGAAGAAAATCAAAGCCTGGCTGAACAAATTTGACGAGGACATCCTTATAGACAAGGATATCATTGCAAAACGAAAAGTCGTAGAACAGCAAACCAAAATAGACCAACCTCTCCCGCCCCCGGTCAATGACAATGACATCATCATGCAGGTGGTAGATCCTTCCAGAATGAAATTCAGGGTCGGAGATGAGAAAAACATGATGATCCACATTGCCCAATGCTGCAATCCAGTACGAGGTGATGAGATCGTAGGCTATATCAGCAGGGGACGCGGAGTCATCGTCCATAAGAAGAATTGCCCCAATCTCAAGAATATGAGCGAAATAGTGGATCGTTCGATTGAGGTTGAATGGGAAACAGAATCCCCAAGGCTTACCAAGCGGTTCAGCATTACCAGCAAAAGAACCAATGACTTGTTCGGTGAAATCGAAGGAGCCCTACGCAAATACAAGGGTCATCTGATCGAAGGTCGTTTGCATGACGATGAAGAAGGTCGCTTGATCGGGGCCTTTACCATGGAAGTCGAACACGAGGATGACTTCAAGAAGATAATCAAAAGTCTGAAAATCATTCCCTCAGTGAACACCATCAGCGAAATAAAGTAATTATTCCTCCAACACCCTAAGGACTTCAGGAAGCAACTGTTTCTTTCTGGACAATACGCCCTTAAGAAAGTACTTGCCATCACTTTCCTTCTCATAGGATAGCTTTCGGTCAAGCCCCGGTAACGGAGTCAACAACAAAATACTGTTCTCTTTCACCACATCGGTTATCAAAAACATGGCCCAATCAAGGTTATAGGCTTTCTTGACTTCTTCAAGCTGCAAAATATACCTATCCTTGTAATCATCGACATCACTGAGTGTTGTTACCTCACACTGGCCGATTCCAAAGGTAATTCCGAATTCGGAATATCTCTTGAAGTCAGCCTCGATCATCTTTTTCGGATTCTCATTGGACAGGGAAGCTCCACTGGAGAACATGGTCTGTCCGAAGGTCTTCATATCTTCAATCTTGCCCAACAGGCAAAGATCTTCCACTGCAGTAAAGTCTTCGAAAGTTGTCGTGGGACTCTTGAGCATGACCGTATCACTGACAATTCCCGACAGCAACACTTTTGCAATTTGTTCCGAGATTTCCACATGGTTGCGCATGAACAAATTGTAAATGATGGTACAGGTGGACCCCAAGGGTTCACAACAAATGTAGATGGGATTACGAGTCTTGGGTGCACCCAGGCGATGATGGTCAATAATTTCCATGACCTCAGCTTCATCAATGCCAGGAATACTCTGGTCGATTTCATTGTGGTCAACCATAATGACCTTGGTCTTGGGGCGTTCCAAAAAGCAACGTCTGGTTACAAAACCTTTCCATTGGGAACCATTGAATACGGGAAGTCCACGGAACTCACTGTCTGCCAGGATTCCCTTGGCATCCTCAAAGAAAACATCATCCTGAAGGATGGGGGGACACTTGCTCATCAACTGGGTTACCGGTATGGAAAGGCGCAGCAAACGCAAGGTCTCGGCGGTGTCCGCTTCGCTTACAAAAACAGTTCCCTCATATGTATCGAAATCAACATGAGAAGTAAGTTCTGTTTCCAGGCCAGTGAGAACGATAGCAGGAATCTGCAATTCTATCGCTTTTCTAATGTGGTCTTCCCTATCTCCGACCACTAAAAGTGGTTTTTGTCCATCAAGAATCTCAATATGCTTGCAAAACACAGAATACCGCATCGCCCCTACCACGATTGCCGAATCGAATTCCTTGACTTTTCCCATCTTGATAAAATATCCCTTCAGGACCTTGGGAAAATTCTCCACTACAAAATGATATACAGGTCTCTTGCCACTGTTTTCACGGAGTACAAAACTATTTACCTCGTCAACACT
Source organism: uncultured Sphaerochaeta sp. (assembly GCF_963676625.2). Classification (GTDB taxonomy): domain Bacteria; phylum Spirochaetota; class Spirochaetia; order Sphaerochaetales; family Sphaerochaetaceae; genus Sphaerochaeta. The sequence continues at coordinate 101,891 of NZ_CAXXYB010000002.1, read as the reverse complement.
CAGCAAGCCTTTATAGACATCACCATCCAAAATGGGCACAACCGAGGGTTGTGAGGATTGTCCATATAGCGAAACCAGATTATATACAGGATCAGTCACCTGCAGGACATGTTTCGTAGTTTTCATGACACTGCTGACCCTGGTCCTGACATCCTTGATGAAGGAAGGGGGTATTACCCCTATCCGCTCGAATTGGGCCTTGGTGGAATCATTGAGATTCCCGCACCGCACGGGTATATAGGTATTTGCAGGGTCGATCTTATTTTTTAATTGTGCATAGCAATAGGCAGCACATACGCTATCCATATCCGGATTGCGATGTCCAGTAATATAAATATCAGGCACACATCTCTCCTCTGTCGTTCTTCAGTATTCTAACCGACTTCAATGACACTGACAACTGAGAAAGCAACCTAGATAGAAAAAGGCGAACTCTTCATATAGTTTAGCTTCCTATATTTCCAATCTTTATTTATAGCACTTCCCGTGATCATTGTTTTGTTATATACAACATTTTTTAGGAAGCAGTTTTTCGTGATATGGTTACTAGCTAAATTCTAATCATATATGGTACTCTTTACCAGGACGATTTCTTATGTTGCATATTGAGTGGAGGGGGAATTTAACTTGGCAAAGATTTCTTTAAAGGAAAATGTTTACAATAGTCTTGTCAAGGATATTATTTCGGGTATCTATGCTCCCAATGCAATCCTTACAGAAAACGAAATGATGCTAAAGTTCGAATGTAGCAAAGCTCCTATCAGGGAAGCTCTCATTGAATTATGCAAGGACAACTACCTTAAAAGCATACCACGTCTTGGCTATATTGTGGTGTCCTACACGTTGAAGGAAATCGTGGACATCCTGGATTTCAGGATTGATTTGGAAACCAGCAATCTCAAGAGACTGCTTCCCTCGGTTACGGACAAGCAATTGGAAGATTTCAAGTCTTCATATGAGAACTTCAAGAAAAATAAAATAAATCAAGGATCAGTGGCAGAAAATTGGTTCAACAACCAGCACTTCCACCTTGAATTATGCAAGTTAAGTGGCAATGAGTATGTTTACAACGTCCTGAAACACCTGTTGAGGCAAAACTCAGGTTTCTTTGCCCAGTATTACTCATATGCATGGCATAATGATACCGAGTCAAGGGGATATTTCCATGAACTCATACTTGAGGCCCTATTTGAAAGGGACCTTGAAAAGACCTGCACACTCCTTACAACAGACATAAACAGCGTGAAAATTCAGATACAGAAGGCGCTTCAATAACAAACTCAACATTGCCATAGAGGAAAACGCTCAAACAGCAACTGTCTTCCTGCTATTTGCTTCAAGAAAGAATTAACAAGATCTGGTCTTTGACTGATTTGATATCATCAGAGAGTAACTGACAAGCTTCATTCAAGTCCCTGCTTTCCAATGCATTGAGAATTTGAGCATGAAACCTACCTTTTGACTCAGTCTCATTGACCCATGCATTCGTATAATACTGGGGAAAGAACCGGGAACTCTGCATCAATAGTTTTTCCAGATTCTGCAAGGTAAAAGCGTTTTCACTCAAGGAACAAAGCGTCAAATGGAAGGATTTGTTTTTCTTCCAGTTCTGGAAAATACTTAAATTCGGTTGGTTCTCATACACCCATGAAGCCTCATTGATCCTGAAAATATCGAGTTTCTCCTTTGTTATTCTTGGAAAAGCCCTTTTCAGGTTTGCCACCTCCATATCAGTTCTGAAATCCAATATATTGATTACCTCCTTAAGAGATACCGGTACCACCTGATAACCAAGACGGGGTATGCTCTTCAAAAAGCTATCCTTGCAAAGCTCTATCAAAGCTTCCCTGACTGGAGCTTTGCTACAACCAAAGGGCTCCATAAGACGCCCTTCAGTCAAGATTTCATTTGCAGCGTATTTCCCAGAGGAAATATCAGAGACCAGACTATCGTAAATAGTTTTTTTTAATGTATTGCTTTCCATGTCTCTCCACTTTCCAAGCTACTATCTATTTCAGGAATAGCGCTGACATAGGCCATGAAACATTTTTCAAGGGTATCGAATGCAACATATTCATCAGGCTGATGACCATGTCCCCTATCGGCTCCAAACTTGACATTGCCACCAGGAATTCCTGGTCCGAACCCTACAGCATTCTTTAACTTGCGGGCATAGGTTCCTCCTCCCATAACATACGGAGAAAGATCCAATCCTGTCACTTCCTTGCTGATTTGAGTAAGTTTACCGATGAGGGACAAGTTTTCATCGACATACATGGGCGCACTGTCATGATAGGAAACAAGTCTGAAACCGGAATCAGACAATTTCTTTTCAATAGCACCTATCATTGTCTTGAAATCACTGGTAACGGTATATCGTATATTTATGTTCTGGGAAAATGCTTTGCCAGTCTTCCGGTCATACCTTGAATACCCTGCGACATGCGTAAGCTTGCCCGAAACATCGTCCTCATAGGGAACACCAATTCCACTACCATGATAATCAGAAAAACAGGCCACAATCGCCTTCATCAATTTGATATCGCTTTCTTTTAGAAATCCTGCCTCAAGTAAGGCTGAAGCCAACCGGGTCTGGGCATTCACGCTACCTTCCGGGAAAGCCGCATGAGTAGCGATTCCTGACGCCTTGATACAACAATATCCATCAGGAAGAGAACGTATCTCGATGTCCTTCATATTGCGGAAAAAAGATACCAAGCTGGCATAATCAACCCGAATCTCAGCTACGCAAAGAGCTGGTACAGCATTGGAAGCTACCCCTGATTCCCATTTTCTTATTGAAGAGTCCCTTGACATTGAAAATTCACAATCCAATTCAAGCACGCCTTTCTCTCCATGACAAACAGGAAAGGCAACATCAGGGACCAAGGAAAATACAGGCATCGGATAGTTTTTGACATAATACTGGATATCCTTCATGCCACACTCTTCATTAACACCAAAGAAATGGCTAATCGTATGCTTTGGTTTCCATCCAGTTTCCTTCAGATACATCAAGGCATACAATACGGCAATGGCAGGTCCCTTGTTATCTCCACTTCCTCTTCCAATAATGCAATCATCCATTGTGGTTGCAATGAAGGGATCATAAGACCATCCAGGTCCTACAGGAACAACATCAAGATGACTGAATATACCAATATCAGTTTGAATACTACCTTCATATTTTAAAATCATACATTGGTTATCGCAATTCTTGGCACTAAACCCATATCCAGCTCCGAGTTCACCAATAAAGTCCAGCACATCCAAACAGGCTTTGCCATAAGGAGTGTCTGGAGTTTCCTTATTCTCTTGGCTGATACTTGGAATCGCGATCAATGCTTTCAAATCTCCAAGCATTTGTGAGAAATGGTTATCCCACCATAGTTTTTCTTTATTCTGCATGTAAACCTCCCTCAGGACACAAATGACAAGCAACCAAATGATCTTTTTCCACTTCAATCAAGCCTGGATAATCCTTGGAACATTTTTCTGTCGCAAACATACAGCGAGTATGGAAATGGCAACCTGAAGGAGGATCGTAGGCACTTGGAACATCTCCCTCCAAGACAATGCGCTCTGTTTTTGATTCGGGATCAGGAACAGGTATTGAGGAAAGCAGGCATTTTGTGTAGGGATGCAAGGGGTTCTCATATAAATCATCCTTACAGGCAACTTCAACGATACGACCAAGATACATGACTGCTACCCGATCACATAGATACCGTACGACACTAAGATCATGGGAAATGAAGATATAGGTCAAATCCAGTTTTTTCTGCAAAGTCTTCATCAAATTCAAGACTTGGGCTCTTACAGAAACATCCAAGGCTGAAACGGGCTCATCGCAAAACACTACATCAGGATTAAGTATGAGAGCCCTGGCTATCATTATCCTTTGCCTCTGTCCACCCGAAAATTCATGGGGATACTTGTTGATAAATTCCTCATTCAACCCAACCAAGTGCATTATTTGAACCACTGTCTTCATCTTCTCTTCTTCTTTGTCAGTTGAGAAGATATCCAAGGGAGCCTTTATAAGTTCACGCACTGTCATCCTGGGATTGAGCGAGGCATACGGATCCTGAAAAATAATCTGCATTTTATTACGGAGTAAACGAATCTCTTCCTTGGAAAGTTCTGACAGGTTTGTCCCTTCCAAAAAAATCTCTCCAGAAGTGGGTTCAATTAAGTGCAACAGAGTCTTGCAGAGTGTGGATTTTCCACATCCAGATTCGCCGACAATTCCAAAGGTTTCTCCCTTACGGACAGAGAAAGAAACACCATCAACTGCTTTCACGCAGGCTCTTTCCCTGCTAAACAATCCTTTCCTCGAACCGTAAAAATATTTCTTGACATTCTCGACTTGCAGAATCACATTTCCACGATCTGTCATAAATACCTCCCTTGCGGATCATATTTCCAACAGCGAACCTGCCTATCCTCGAGATCAAACATTGGAGGTTTTTCTTCAAAACAACATTTTTTTGCTGCCTTGCACCGGGTGTTGAACCTACAGCCCGAAGGCATATTACTTAAAGTCGGGACATTTCCTTCTATTGAGGACAGGGCTTCCATATTTTTGTCCGGGCGAGGGATAGAAGAAAGCAATCCTTGCGTATACGGATGTTTCGGACTTTTGAAAATGGCATTGGTAGATCCTACCTCCATAATGTTCCCTGCATACATCACAAGAATCCGATCTGTCATTTCTGCTACCACCCCCATATCGTGGGTAATCAACATTATCGATATATCTTTCTTTGTTTTCTTCAAATCTTTCATCAGTTGCAGAATCTGCGCCTGAATCGTGACATCCAATGCTGTTGTAGGTTCATCTGCTATCAAGAGGGATGGAGACTGTATCAAGGCCATGGCAATCATCAAGCGTTGACGCATTCCACCACTCAACTGGTGCGGATACTCATGATATCGCTTCTCAGGAGAGGGGATTCCTACACTTTTGAGGATCTCAAGGACTTTCTCCCTAGCCTCTGCTTTTCCTAGCTTCCTGTGCAATAATAATGCTTCTTCAAGCTGCAAGCCATTTTTCATCACAGGGTTGAGACTGGTCATGGAGTCCTGGAATATCATGGCAATCTCCTCTCCCCTGAGATGAGTCATCTGTTTTCCAGTATATCCAACAATATCTTTATCCTTGAAAACAATGCTACCGCAATCAATGCGTGAGATATTTCGGGGAAGCAACTGAAGTATAGACATTGAAGTTACACTCTTGCCACAACCTGATTCGCCAACAATTCCCAAGGTCTCACCCTTCCCGATGAAAAAACTTACATCGTCAATAGCTGAAACCCATTCCTTACGAACCAGAAAACTGACAGATAATTTTTCAACTTCGAGCAAATGTTCCATATAACAACCTTTTTAGGCACTCCTGCTTAAAAAGCAGGAGTGATAAACATCTATCTGTTAATCAATAGTCCAATTCCAGACATCCCTGTTCATCTGGGAGTAATCCTGAACATCAACGATGTTGTGTACATTGGTGGTATTGGCAAAGAGATTATTCTGGAAATACAAGAAGGCGAAGGGAACATACTCTCGTAACAAGTTTTGGTACTCGTCATAGTATTGCTTTCGCTCTGTGTAATCAAAAGCATGTCCACCTTTTTCACCAGCATTGTAAATTGTCCAATCCGAAAGTTGCGAAAAGTTATTCATATGATCTGGATTGAAGTTGATCACACATTCGGAGGGATCCGGGGATCCACCTGAGCCGATGAAACCTAAGTCATAATCACCCTTTCGGACACGATTCAAGTGTGTGGGAAAATCCGCTGTTTCTATAACTGCCTTGATACCGATGCTGGCAAGATTTTGTTGAATAATTACCGCTGCCTGTTCCCTGATAGTATTACCGGTGGGAACACTCATAACCAACACGCGATTGGGATCCCAACCTGACGAAGCTAGCAAAGCTTTTGCCTTCTCTGGATTATAAGGCTCCTCAACATCCTTGTTATAATAAATATTATCAGGGGCTACAGGGCTAAAGGCAACAACACCTTCTCCACGCAACAGTCCATCAACTATCAATTTCCTGTCGATTGCCATATTGATAATCCTGTGGATTTCTGGCGTAAGATACGCTTTTGAGTAGTTGATCGCCATATACTGGTAGCCGAGGGAAGGTACAGAAGTACAAACAAGATTACTTTGTTGTTTTGCCATACTCCAGTCCGAAAGCTGCAAAGAAGCTACATTCCCGGCAAGGGCATCTATCTCGCCATTCATGAGACCGGCAAGAAGATTGCCTGTAGGAACAACCCTGACTACAAATTTATCCCACTGAGGTGTCTTGAGATAATAATTCTTGTTCGCTACGAACTCGACTCGTTCCCCACTAATTTGGCTTTTATATATACAGGAACCGGCACCGATAGGTGACTTCCAATAATCTGCACTCCTTATCTCAGCCACAGGCACCTGACCCAGGATATGCTCAGGCAAGATATAGAAATCCCTGAATTTATTGAACAATAAATAATCAGCATTGGTAGGTTCCTTAAGGTAGAACTCTACGGTGTAATCATCCACTGCTATCACTTTGAGCGTTCCATCCCCTTCCCCAAACCCTACAAAAGGAGCCAGATTATTTTTCCGCAATGCATTTAAAGAGGGAGAAGCATACAAATTGGCCGTAAATACAACATCCTTTGCTGTCAGGGGAACTCCATCAGTCCATTTTGCATTTTTATTCAGATAGAACGTCAGGATGGTGGAGTCAGAATTCATTTCATATCTTTCCGCCAATCTCGGAGTATAGGTGCCATTGGCTTTCAAAAAGAACATTTTCTCAAACATCAAGTCCAAAAGCACATCAGAATAAGCACTCGTTGTATCAAAGGGAATTATGCTATCCCAGCTGGATACCATTGCAAGAGTAATAATTTTCTCTTCTGTTTTTGGATCACTTTGCTTTTCAGCTACGGTTTCCGATGCAACAGTACCATTTGCATTTGTTTCGGCCTTTCCAGAGCAGCCCATCATCATCGAAATTGTCAGACATAAGCAGACAATACCGAAAGCACTTAGAAATGTCCTTGTTACATTTTTTTTATACATGTAACCTCCTTTATTCAATCAATGTTACCTAACAGGTATCATCTATAACCTTATCAAATGCTCATTTTCATATCCAAGGCATCCCGGATACCATCACCCAGAAAGTTGATGCATAAAACGGTAAGAATCAGAAGGATACCAGCAGGCAGCCACATCCACAATTTATTCGCCAATACACTGATGGATTGCGCATAGTACAGAATATTTCCCCAGGAAGCAGTAGGAGGTTGAACCCCAAGGCCCAAGAAACTGAGGGAAGATTCAGTGATAATTGCCTGCGCTGTCCTGAACGTAAAGGCAATAATCACTGGTGCAGATGCATTTGGAAGGATATAGCGGGACAAGATCGTTCCAGTTTTAGTCCCAATTGCAGTTGCTGATTGAACATACTCTTTTTCTCGTATCGAAAGGGTACTGGCATAAATCAATCTGGCAAATTCAGGCCACCCAAGAATTCCGATAACAATGGTTATTGTAGTCAGGGACTGACCTAAAACCGAAGCAAGAACCAGGATCAGGATCATTGAGGGAAATGACATGAAAACATCTGAACAACGCATGACGACAGTCTCTACAGGCCCTCTGAAATATCCTGCGGCCAGCCCCAAGGGGACACCTACCAACAAACTGATTATTGCAGAGCAAATACCTACGGTCAGGGAAACCCGTCCACCATAGACGAGCCTTGAAAACATATCCCTTCCGACATCATCGGTCCCAAGCATGTGCCCTGGCATAGGAGCCGCTCCGAAGGCCATGACATCCAACTGGTATGGATTCAAGTGCATAAGGGAAGGAAGCAGCAAAACCAGAAGTATTTCAATCAAGAGAAAAATCACTGCAAAAACCGCTAGTTTATGATGACTGAATCGCTGGCAGACATCATGAAGGTACGAACCTTTTAATTCTTTATGTTTCATTAATTCTTCCTTAATTATGACGAATCCGGGGATCAAGCCAACAATAAATGAGATCAATCAACAGATTCCCAATTAATACGGCAACAGAAATTATTACAGTTATTCCCATAATCACCGGATAGTCTCGGGAATTGATGGAAAGAACCATCAAGCTTCCCAAACCGGGCCAAGAGAATAATTGTTCAGTCACAACCGCACCGCCGACAAGGAAAGGAATCATGCTCCCGATTCTGGTAATGACTGGCGCCATTGAGTTCCTCAGTGCATGCCTGAACAGAACCCTTTTCTCAGTACAGCCTTTTGATCTTGCCGTGCGGATATAATCGTCCTGCAGAACTTCAAGCACACTTCCCCTAGTCTGTCGAATCAGGCTGCCAACTTGCTGAATAGATAATACAAGGACAGGAAGAATCATATGATGAAGCAAATCAGGAAACGTATGCAGTGAAGAACTGCCATACATTCCACTACTGGGAAATAATTTTATTTTCACTGAAAAAAGATAGACAAGGACAAGTCCTGCAAAGAAATTTGGAGTAGCGGCACCGACAAAGGACAATCCTGATGAAAAATAATCCCACCCCGAATAGGGTTTATAGGCAGACATCAAGCCCAAGGGTATAGCTATCAAAACAGAAAGGAACAAAGACGACAAGGTAATCAATAGGGTTGGCCCTACTCGTTCTGCAATACTTTCCCATACAGAAAGCCCTGTCCTATAGGATTTTCCAAAATTACCCTTGAACAATTCTTTCAGCCAACTAAAATATTGAAGGTATACTGGCTGATCCAATCCAAGACGAGCCTCCATATCGTGCATTACTTCTGCCGTTGCATTCGAATCATTGAAAAGCAATTCAAGAGGAGATCCAGGAGCAAGAGACGAAAGAAAATATACGAGAATCGTAATCCCCAGGAATGTAGGTATTGCAATTACCAACCTTTTAAAAACGTACTTGCCCATGGCTCAGCCCCCTTAAACTATCGCATTACATTACTCTGCTGGCTTCAATTGCTACTCTGAGCTTATGAAGATCCTGTTCAGTAGCCAAAGTACAGTCAGCACCCAGGATAAAGCCTTTCTTGCCAAATCCGGCAATTACTTTCTGTACTTCTTCCTTGATTTGTTCATCTGTTCCATCAACCAGAAGACCACTTCGGTTTTCCAGACCGCCCATTATTGTCTTGTTTGCAAAAAGACTCTTTCCTTCCGACAATGCAAACGGTGCTTCATAGACTCCCCAATTTGCAACATCACAGTATTTTGCATATCCTTCATAACGTTTCATATTCAGCCCATCCTTACAGGAATGGAGGAAACAATACCCACCGGCAGCTTTGATTGCGCTCATAATCTGTTTGTCATAGGGAGCAATCCACTTTGAAAACTCCTCATCCGTGAAGTATCTTCTCTCGGCTCCCAGAGCCGCATAATAGACCGAATCCACTCCCGCTTCGATATAACTTGTAGCCAATTCGCACATGCCATCTGCAATCCTTTGCATCGCATCAAGAACTGGCTGGGGGTTTGATCGGAGACACTCCAGATGAAAGACTCTGCTTTGATCGTAGGAAAATCCTGCTTTTTCCACAGGGTGTATCGCTGATGCGGTTACGCCATGCAAGGTTCCCATAGTAAAGGCCGATTTTTCACAGGCATCAAGAATTCTCTTGGTAAAGTCAATCTGATTGCTCATAAATGAATCTTTCATGGAAAAGGATTGAATTTTTGCATAATCTTCTGGACCCTTGAAAGTTCCCACATAGGGCAAAAGGTTCTCATTCATGATCTTCAAGATATCTGTATCTGTCTCATCAAAAAAGCCCAAATGGCTTTTCACTCCTGCAGACCCTGTTGCAACCTCAGTCGGAAAGTGCAGGGAAAAACCACAGGGAACATAATCTACTGCCTCTTTTTTGATAGCAGCTATAACTCTTTCTCGCTTAGTCATTGTATTCTCCTTAACCATAGCTCTAATATGATTACCAATATGATTTATGATATGACCATATGGTACGCTTCAAAAAATCAGTTGTCAAGAAAAAGTTAATTAAAGAATTAGAACCTCCCATCTGCCTCAATGGGAATTGTATTTATACAGGGATGACTGGCGATAAGAACCAAAGAGGTATTGAAGAAATGATCCATAATTACCATAACGATAAAAGACAGTAACCAACGCCGACTTCACTGCCACTGACAACTGAGAAAACAATCTAGATAGAAAAAGACAAATACGCTACCATCTGCTAAGGAGGCAGATATGGAAAAGATTGTCATAGCCAATGACCATGGAGCGGTGGAGTTATCAAAATCCCTTGCAAACCATCTGGAAGAATTAGGATTTGAGGTAAACCACCTCGGCGTATATACAGAGGAATCGGTCGATTATCCCGATATGGCACAATTGGCTTGTCGAGAATTCAAAAAAGGTGGATATGCATTTGGAATCGTCTGTTGCGGAACAGGCATAGGAATTTCCATCAGTGCAAATAAGATCCAGGGAATCAGGTGTGCCTTACCCCAGAACTCCTTTGCCGCTGAGATGGCAAAAAAGCATAACAATGCTAATTTTCTTGCTTTTGGTGGAAGAATCGAATACAGCGAAGATCCCCTAAAAATTCTCGATGCATTTGTACAGGCAACCTTCGAGGGGGGACGTCACCAACGCAGGGTCGATAAAATAATGGCCTTGGAAGGAACCTGCTAGGATTATTCCCAATCCCTATAACTTCCGATTGCATAATAATCGTATTTTATCAGATCAAACATCAAGCTCACTTGATTGGTATACATATTGTAGGCAAGCGTGAGGGAAAGAAGTCGCTCACGTTTGCCTGAATAGGGAGACCCTAGCGTATAGGGAGTACAGGAAACAAGCAGATGGGTAGGAAGCAAAATACCCGTTTGTTGATAATCAGTGAACATGACCCCTACCCCAAGAAGAGAATTGAGTCCGATTCCGGCAACTTTTTTTCCGGTATTCCTTTCCCCCTGAATGGTTCGTTGGACCAATACCGCAACATTGGTAGATCCGAAAAACTGCGGGACCAATTGGCTATTGGCCTGTATATCAAACTCCAATACATCAGTTATACCAAAGGTAGCTCCCCAGGCAAGTTTTACCATATCGTTGTCTTGGTTATTTTCATAGAAATGAGCATTGGTACCCAGGGTAATACCTAAATCAAAGGTTCCCGCAAACAGTGCGGGAATACAAAAAAGAAAGACAATGAAGGTTGTCAGATATTTTTTCATTCAGGCCTACCTAAAGAAGTATGTATAACGAATCAAATTGAATCCCCAGGTCCTGACCTCTTGATCGGACAGACTGACAGTAGCAAATGGACTCAGAAATTCAAACCAGAAGTCCTTTTGTGTCAATTTAAATGGGCTTGCTGACAAGACAAGCAAATGCTCGTCATTGTTGTTTTCCCATTGATAGCCAATTGCTACCGAAGGATCCCATGCTATAGGATTATGTGCGACAAATCCAAAGGGGTGGGAAAGAGTCCTGAAAAGATCCACTGATACAGCGACATTGACATACGGAACCAAAAATTCCTGGTCAAGATTTTTTCCAAAAGCGGTGCTCAATACCAAGGAGGGATTACAGAACTTCCAAAGATACGGTTCATAGGCAAAGGAAAGCTCGACACCTCCATTCGTAGCCTGTGGTGCATCTACAACTGTCTCTGCGTAATAGCCCAATCCATAGCCGAGACTCTGGGCTGAAAGAGGCAAAGCCAAACAAAACAATATTGCCAATACTGATATTTTTTTCATGCTCAGCCTCCGTAGAATCCCATTATATAGTCGGGCCAGTTATACCAGGTATGCCAGGCCTTGACTTCTTTCTTGGTAACAGGTGTTGTCTGGTCATAAATTCCTTGATAATGTTTCTCGAGTTGACTGGCAAAAGAAGGACTATCAATGATCAACGCGATATCATGGGCAAGATTCATGGTCCGATAATTAAAATTCATGGAGCCTACCATGACATACCTGCTATCGACAATCATGAGTTTCTCATGCAAGAATTGCTGAGAAACCTCACTGGAGATTTCATTCCTCAGGTCAACGCCTGAATCCAATAAATACTTAGCCATGTATTGACTTCCGACTCGATTGTTAACTCTTCGGTCAAAAGGAAGAATTATGGAGATGTCCACTCCCCTTGCCTCTGCTTTTTTCAGGACCTCAAGTACCGGTTTATCCACAAACGGAAGATAGGGAAGAATCTTGACAGAGTGACGGGATTCATCCAGCAAAGCCCCATAAGCCCCACTCATTTTTTTCTCTTTGGGATATTGATTGACAAACCAGGCATCAAGATGCTCTTCAGTTTCCCCAAAGGTTTCATCAATCGCGAAATCTTCTCGCTTCATCGTATCCCAGGTCTGGGAATTCCACCAAGGAACAAAAGAATCCAAAAATTCCTTGCAAAACGAAGGAGATGCAAATTCATACATACTATCTCGTTGTCTTTCATCGCCTTCTGCACCCATCGATATGAAATTGAAATTCATCCCACCTATCGCCAAGTCCCGTCCGTCCACAATAAGATATTTACGATGGTCCCTGAACATGAGATCAAGTCCACTGACCACACGAGCTGCGGACATGGGACTGAACTCCAATAAATGAACTCCACTATCACGCAAAAAATCCAAAGGAATCAAATGGAACCGCGATTCTGTCATATCATAGGAGGCAGTTCCATCCATGACAAAATAGATGCGAACGCCTTCCTTTGCCTTTCGTTCAATGGTTGCATAAAAATTGCTCAGTTCTTCTGAACTGGAAGCAAGAAACGAGGAAATGATCACATAATCCTTGGCATTCTCGATCAACTCAGTAGCACGTTCTCTCCAATCCAACCCATTGTAATATACAACGGGTTGGGTTATTGAGACCTTTGGAATATCGTAGGCAGTCATTTTCTGCTCAAAACTCAAAGAAGGATCCGCTGCTGGCCCCGAAAGCATGGTTGTTGTAGTCGTACAACCAAGCAAAACCCAGGTTAAAATAAAACAAACAAGTAAAAAAGGAAAAGAACGTTTCATCACTGCCTCTTGGAAGGGAAAATAAAGGGCTGCGGGAGCAAATCCTTAAAAGCGAATACCAAATGGGATCCCTCTCCCTTTTTCTCGACAAAGGAAGTATCCACAAGATGAATTTCTGTCTCAGGACGAGAGAACTCCGCCAACACCTGAAGACATTGAGCACAAGGAGGAGCCGGAGGCGAATCATCGCTTACCACCACCAAAACGGCAATACCCACAGTTCCTTCGCTGGCAATGGCTTGAAGGATTGCATTGCGTTCAGCGCAAATGGTAGCCCCATAGCTGGAATTCTCGACATTGCAACCACTATAGATTCTATCGGTGGCAGCACTGACAACAGAAGCTCCTACCTTGAAACCTGAATAGGGTGCATAGGAGTGTTTTCTCGTCTCATAGGCTTCCTGGATGGCAATATCCAACAGATGTTGCCGAGGTTGCACACTTATCGAAGGGATAACTCGTACGGCTCCGAAGGCAATGCCCTCATTCTGGGGAGAAGTCATGGAAACAACCAGATTATTGAATTCCTCAATCGTCGAGAAGTCGGCAAAACTATCCAAAGAAGTAATTACAAGATCAGCTCCTGCATCGAACAGTTGGTCAACCGTAAAGGTGTTACCCAAGGCACATACAGTGCAACCTGCACTTTTTCCTGCCTTGACGCCATTGATCGCGTCTTCCATGACGATGCAATCCTCTGCAGCCAAACTAAGGGAAAGCGCTGCCAATTGATAGATATCCGGCATCGGCTTGTTTCTTTTTATCATATCCCCGGTTACTACCAGGTCAAAATCCTTTTCACCAAAGCCAATGCACCCAAGATTGATCTGTACCTTCTCACGAGCGGCACTGGAGGCCACCGCAAGTTTCAGGCCAGCCTTCTTTGCGTTTCGTATAAAACGGACGACACCTTCCATTGGACCTTTTTTTGAGGCAAGTGTGCCATAAAGTGAAATAAGAGTATGTCTGGCTACTTCAAAATCCAGGTCAACATGGTACTGCTCTGCTACACCACAGAGGAATCTTCGATCCCCGGCACCAATGAATGGGGTAAAATCCCCGGCCTTTACCGTAACACCAAGAGAATCAAAATAGGCTATGGCAGCCTGAAGGATGAGCGGTTCCGAATCAATCAGAACACCATCCATATCAAATAAAATTCCGGTAATCATAAAGACTCCTTCTCTTTCAATAGTATAGACTTTAGTATCCAATGACAAGAAAATCGACAAAGAACTTCCAGAAAGAAAAGAATGGACCAAAGACGGTACGGGGATAACAACGAAATAACGGCAACATTTCTGCTGCCGTTATCATGTCCAACCAAGGGCAAGATCAATGCATGATGGTCTTGCCCTTGGCAGGAATTCCCTGTTTGACAAACTGACCATGCCCTTCTATGCCAAGATAGATTTCATCTCCCATGATCAGCCTTCCCCTCAGGTAGGTCATTTTTGGTTTTCCGACAACTTCAAATCCTTCATAAGGGGTATAACCACAAGCTGAATGAGTCGTCCTGCTACTGAGAGTCCAGGCTTCATCTGTATCGAACAATACAAAATCAGCATCGCTTCCAACCCTGATGGAACCTTTCTGGGGGTACAAACCAAAGGCCTTTGCAGGAGCGGTACTGAGCAGATTCACGATCTGTTGCAACCCAATCCTTCCGCTATTGACTGCAAACGTGTACAGCAAGGGAAGCAATTCTTCTGTCCCCGGGATACCCGGGAAAATGGTACGGCAATCGTGACTGGCCAGCTTCTGCTCACGCGTAAAGGAACAATGGTCTGTGGCAACTATCTGGATCTCACCATTGAGGACTGCCTCTTGCAGGGCTTTGTTGTCTTCTTCCGTGCGTAAGGGGGGAGTCATTACATACAGGGGACCATCCGCACCTTCAAGCAAGGAGCGATTGAGAAACAGGTAATGCGGAGTAGTTTCCACGATGATATGAATACCTCTGGCCCGAAGGGACCGGATCATCTCCAAACCGGCTGCACTGGAAAGATGCACGATGTACAAGGGCATGTCCAGCTCCCCGGCGATTTCTCCAACAGTCTGGATAGCCTTTGCCTCGGCTTCGCTCGGCCGAAGATCGGCATGGGCAGAAGGGGTAAAAGGACCTTTGTAATTCTGGTTGATCTTCTCGATCAACTCATCGTCCTCACAATGGACGCAAACCATCATATCCAATTTCTTGCATTCAGCAAAAATTGCCTTGAGCTGTTCCCTTTTTTCCACCAGATAGCCTTCCTTGCGATAGGTGGTGAACATCTTGATGACCTTGATTCCATTTCCCTTGAGTTCCTTCAACTCCGAGGCTATGGTATCCCGATACCCGTACACTCCTTGGTGCAAGGAAAAATCTATTGCCATCAAGGCTTCCATGGAAGCGATGCGCTCCTCACAGCAAAGGGCAAGATGTCCCTTTTTATCGTCATCGGCAAAATCAATTACCGTGGTGACTCCTCCAAAGGCGGCACAGCGACTTCCTTCGGGAAACGAATCGGCAGTGACCGTACCCCGACTGACTAAATGATAGTGCGTATGGGCATCAATAAGACCGGGGAGGATGCAGAGCCCATCTGCATGGACAATGTCGGTTCCCACAGGAACTTCATCTTCCCCAATCTTTGCTGCAATATGCACAATCTTGGAATCTTCCACCAATATATCTGCATGGCGGATCCACTCGGTATCAACAAGCAAGCCATTTTGAATAAGTATTGTACTCATGACCTTAGGATACCTCAGTTTTTTCATGTATGCAAAGCAAAAAAGCAAACCTCTCAGTAATGCAGGTCTGGTTCCTTTACTGCCCTTGCCTCATCCAAACGTCCAACAGGAGTGGTCCAAGGGCAACCGTGAATCCAATCAGGATCGTTTTTCGCTTGTTGGACGATATCGATAAGGGTATCGGCAAAGGCATCCAAGGTCTCGACGCTTTCACTCTCGGTGGGCTCGAACATCAAGGCTTCATGCACCAAGGAAGGGAAATACATCGTAGGAGGATGATAGCCCCTGTCAATAAGCCCCTTGGCCAAATCCTGGGCGCTGATACCATAGGTATCCTTCAACTCCTGGCAACTGACCACGAACTCATGCATGCACGTATTCCCATAAGGAATGGGAAAGGTTCCCTTGAGCTTGTTCAATACATAATTGGCATTCAGCACAGCATGGGCCGAAGCTGCTCGAAGCCCTTCTGTACCCATTCGCAGTATATAGACATAGGCTTTGACCATAACCAGGAAATTACCCCAGAACATACTGACTTTTCCGATGGAATCCAGGGAATCCCAGCCATAACTATAGCCACTTTCGGTAAGGATGATATCCGGTTTTGGCAAGAAAGGCCTGAGCAACTCCTTTACCATCACAGGACCGCTGCCCGGCCCTCCACCTCCATGAGGAGTCGCAAAGGTCTTGTGCAAATTCAGGTGAAGCACATCGAATCCCATATCGCCGGGTCTGGCATTCCCCATGATCGCATTGAGGTTGGCACCATCATAATAGAGCAAGCCCCCTGCTTCATGAACCATGGAGGAAATCGTAAGGATATCTTTTTCGAATAGCCCCAGGGTGTTTGGATTGGTAAGCATGAAGGCAGCGACAGAGTCATCAAGCTTCGATTTCAGGTCTTCCAGATCCACCAATCCCTCACGGTTGCTGGCAACGGTTACAATATCGAAGCCATTGAGTGCGGCACTCGCGGGATTTGTTCCATGGGCACTTACCGGAACCAGGACCTTGGTTCTTTGAATCTCCCCTTTCTTCAAGAAATAGGAACGAATCATTTTCAAACCGGTATATTCACCATGGGCGCCGGCACAGGGCTGAAGAGTTCCCCAGGACATCCCGGTAATCGAGGAAAGGTCCTCGAGCAGGTTATACATGACGGACAGGCAACCTTGCACGGTAGAAGCATCCTGCAAAGGATGAATCATGGTAAATTCGCTCATCTGCGCCAATTGCTCACTGATCTTCGGATTGTATTTCATGGTGCAGGATCCCAAAGGATAACAACCATTGTCAACACCGAAGGTCATGGAGGAGAGATGGGTGAAATGACGTACCACATCAAGTTCGGAAACTTCGGGAAGCCTGGCTTTCTTTTGCCTGAGCAAAGAAGATGGAAGCTCAGGAAGAGCTTCTTCAAATCCCCTGGGAAGGTCCAAGGCAGGAAAACAATAGGCCTTGCGCCCAGGTTTTGAAAGTTCTATCAACAATGGTTCACTCATTTCATGACCCTCCTGGCCGCAGCGAGATACAACTCAAGCTCTTCACGGCTTCGCTTCTCCGTTACGGCAATCAACAAGACCAATTCGTCCTTCACTTGCTTGGTCAAGACCACAAGCCTCACTCCCGCAAAAATGCCTTCGTTACGAAGTTCCTGGATAAACTTCCTCATTTTCTTGGAGTCAGAGAACACCAAGGGAAATTCACACCAGAAAGGAGACTCCCAAGGAATCGTTATTCCCGGTAATTGGACAAGATGATAGGCCAGATAATGAGCTTTTACATAGCTCTGGCTTGCCGCTTCCTCCATTCCTGCCCAACCCAAGGAAGAAAGATGCACGGTAGTCATCAAGGCCGACAAGGCCTGGTTGGAACAAATATTGCTCGTTGCATGTTCCCTCTTAATATGTTGCTCCCGGGCTTGCAAGGTCAGGGTATACCCTTTTCGGCCCTGGCCATCGACGGTCGCCCCTACAATCCTTCCGGGAATCTTTCTCATCAGGGCCTTGGTAACGGCCATATAACCGCAGGAAGGGCCACCAAAGGCAAGAGGAAGGCCCAGGGACTGGGTATCACCTACCGCAATGTCAGCTCCCCATTCGGCAGGACTCTTTTGTATGCCCAACGAAAGCAAGTCGCTGCTCATCACAAACAGGGAATTCTTCTGATGAACCAAATCCGCTACCCCAGAATAATCTTCCAAAAAGCCATATCGATTTGGGCTTTGCACGATAAGGGCCCCGGCTTCTTCACCTAAAGATTCCTCAAGATTACTGAAATCACAAAGACCATTCTTTTCAGAAAGTTGTTTGATCACCCGTCCTGTTCCCTTTGCCCAGGTATCGAGAACCATAAGGGAAAAAGGATGTATGGTAGGTGAAACCAAAATGGTTGTAGCACGGCGTTTGTTGGACAAGGAAGTCGAGGCTGCCTCGACAAGGGCATTTGCCCCGTCATACATTGAGGCATTGGAAACATCAAGTCCGGTAATTTCACATATCAGACTCTGGAATTCATATGTAGCCTCAAGAATCCCCTGACTCATTTCTGCTTGATACGGGGTATAGGCAGTAACAAACGAAGGTAAGCTGGTAATAGCCTGAACCGTTGCGGGAATAAGGTGGTCATAACAACCAGCTCCCAAGAAAGAGATGCCTTTCTTGTTTCGCTGGGCTATGGAGGTTATCATTCTGGTAACCTCATCTTCACTTCTCCCCTGACTGATAGGTACAGGTTCACTGAGTAACAATTCTTCGGAAAGATCCTGATAAAGGTCTTCCATTGAATCCACCCCAATAGAAGCGAGCATGTTTTTTCGATCCTCGTCGGTATGGGGAATATATGGATAAATCATTCCGGCCTCCTTATGGCAGGGCAAAACAAAGCCGCCCAGATCAGGCGGCAAACACAGTGTATTTTACAGGGATTTGATGTATGAAGCGTAATCCTTGCTATCCATCAGAGCATCATACTCGGTTTTATCAAAGGAACCGAGAGCAAAGAGGTAATGCTCATAACAATCTTCATTGACCAATTCAGGAGAAGCATCAAGCACTTCATTGATGGCCACCACATCTCCACCTATAGGGTTTATGATGGCTGAGGCCGCCTTGACACTCTCTACATTGGATATTTCTTCACCTTGGTCAAAATGTTCGTCAAGGGAAGGCAACTCTACGTACACAATCTCACCCAAGGCCTCTTGAGCATGGTCGGTAATACCCACAAAGGCTTTGTCGCCTTCAACACGAACCCATTCATGATCTTTACTATAGCGTAGATCTTGAGGAATCTTACTCATCAAACAGCCTCCAAATATCGTTTGCGTCATTGAACACAGAACAGCAATATCTTAATTTTATTCAGTCTCAAGCGGGAAAAATTCCTGCAAGAAGGATAAATCCAATTGCGGGTACAAAGGAAAGGCCTCAAGCAGGGCCAAGACCCTTTCTCCAGCCTCTTTTTTCACGGAAGCATCGGTTACGGTTTTTGCCTTGCTCAGTTGCCCGGCTTTTTCGCCTTTGCCAATTCGTGCCGGTCTGGTGTTTTTCAGAACCAAGGCAATGATGGAGGCAATTTCCTTCATCTGGGGCTCACCCATGTTCAAGGTGGTAACTGCAGGGGTTCCGATTCTCAGGCCGCTGGTATACCAAGGACCATTTGGATCAAAGGGCAAGGCATTTCTGTTTAGGGTTACGCCACAATCGCGCAAAGCCGACTCAGCTTGCCTGCCATTGAGACCGAACTTGGTCACATCGAGAAGCATCAAATGGTTGTCCGAGCCTCCGGTTGCCACAGGTATTCCTTCTTCCACACAAGCTTCAGCCAAAATCTTGGAATTATCGACAATCTTTTGGGCATACACCTTGAAGGAGTCATCCAGGGCCTCAATCAGGGCAACAGCTTTTGCTGCCATTACGTGGGGAAGAGGTCCACCGATTACCAACGGGCAGCCTTTGTCAACGCTCTCGGCGTATTCACTCTTGCACAGGATCATGCCGCCACGAGGGCCTCGAAGAGTCTTATGGGTAGTAGTCGTAACGACATCTGCCCAAGCTACCGGTTCAAACTCCCCGGTAAAGACCTTTCCGGCAACCAGTCCGGCAAAATGTGCCATATCAACCATGAAGACAGCTCCCACTTTATGGGCGATTTCTGCCATTCTCTTGAAATTTACTTTTCGTGGATAGGCGCTGTAACCAGCCAGGAGAATCAAGGGTTTAACTTCCTCTGCCTGTTTCTCGATGGCATCATAATCGAGAAGTCCTGTCTCTTTGTCCACTGAATAACTATAGGCATCAAACATCTGGGCCGAGACATTCTGGCGATATCCGTGGGTAAGATGTCCCCCACTGTAATAATCAAGACCGAGAATTCTTTGGTTGCCTAGTTTGGCACGCACGCTATCCCACTGGACGCGGCTCAATTCACTGGGATTGGTAATTCCGATCTCCTCAAGGGCAGGAATCTGTATTTTGGTATTGAGAATAGCCCAATAGGCACAAAGGTTTGCATCAGCACCACTGTGTGGTTGCACATAGGCATGGTCAGCTCCAAACAGTTCACAAGCCTTTTCACAGGCAAGAGCTTCAATGGAATCAACATTATCGCAACCGGCATAAAACCTATGGTAAGGATAGCCTTCGCTGTATTTATCGGTCAGGAGATTCCCCATTGCCAACTGGGTATTCAATGAAGAAAAGTTTTCGCTGGCGATCAACTTCAGATGGGTTCTCTGGTCAGCCAATTCATGAACGATACGGGCTGCAACCTGAGGGGCTACCTGTGATACTTCCTGGAGGGAAGCTACATATGCTACCATCCCGGCATCAATCTTTTTGGTTTGTTCCAAATACGATTCCAATGCAGATTTCTTGGCCATTATTCACCTCTTGCTAAATATCTCAATATGGTTATCTTGCCTTTCTGGAGCCCCTCTGTCAACGCCAATAACGAGTTGGCAGACAATTATTGGGTAATTAATGCAACTTTATTGTTGCATTTTCTTCCTGTGCCACTTAGACTGATTCGGCTTAAAGGAAAAAGGAAACTATCGGTATGGAAAATAAACGAGAAACGCTGAAAAGCAGACTCGGATTCATCCTATTGTCAGCAGGATGTGCGATTGGATTGGGAAACGTTTGGCGATTTCCCTATATAGCAGGGAAATACGGTGGTGCAGCTTTTGTGCTTATCTATCTATTGTTCCTCTTTATTCTCGGCTTGCCGATCATGATCATGGAATTTTCCATTGGAAGGGCCAGTAAACAGAATATCGGATTGGCCTTGAAAACCCTGGAACCCCCGAAAACAAAATGGCATCTCTATGGACCTGTTGCCATAATCGGAAACTATGTGCTGATGATGTTCTACACTACCATTTCAGGATGGCTTCTCGCATATTTCTTTCATACCCTCAAAGGAGATTTCCAAAATCTCGATACTGCAGGAGTTGCCAATAGCTTTACGCTCTTGCTCCAGAATCCCAAAGAAATGATATTCTGGATGGTGCTTTCCATCCTGCTAGGTTTTCTGCCTGTTGCAAAAGGGTTGCAAAACGGAGTCGAGAAAATCTCCAAATGGATTATGAGCGGATTGCTTGCCCTGATCCTTATCCTTGCCATCAACAGCCTGACGTTGAAAGGCGGTGCCTCAGGATTACGTTTTTACCTGTTGCCCGATTTTCATAGGATGCAACAGACAGGCCTTTTCGAAGCAGTCTATGCGGCAATGGGGCAAGCCTTCTTTACGTTGAGCATCGGAATAGGTTCCCTTTCGATCTTCGGATCCTATATTGGGAGGGACAAGACACTTACCGGGGAATCGGTCAGGGTAATTACCCTGGATACCTTTGTCGCCTTATGCAGCGGCCTTATAATTTTTCCCGCCTGTTCTGCCTTCGGGGTACAGCCCAATGCAGGACCCTCCTTGATTTTCGTAACACTTCCCAATATTTTCAATCAAATGGCAGGAGGAAGAATCTGGGGCTCCTTGTTCTTTGCCTTCATGAGTTTTGCTGCCCTGAGCACCTTGATCGCGGTTTTTGAGAATATCACCAGTTATTGGATTGATGCCCACCATACAAAACGAAAAAAGGCCTGCCTGTATAATGGACTGGCCATTGTACTGCTTTCACTCCCCTGCCTATTAGGCTTCAACCTCCTTTCCGCGATACAGCCATTGGGAGAAGGGACTACCATTCTCGATCTCGAGGATTTTTTGGTCAGCTCGACCTTGCTTCCCTTGGGTTCGTTGATATTCACTCTCTTTTGCTGCACGAAATATGGATGGGGTTGGAAAAACTTCACTGCCGAGGCCGATGCCGGAAGCGGGCTCAAAGTTCCCAAGGGTCTGAAGGTATATTTCCAATGGATTCTCCCTATCTTTATCCTTGTCTTGTTTGTTAAGGGATATTGGGATATATTCTTAGGATAGGTTCTTGTTGACAGAGATTCACTGAGTGCCTATAATTTCCTAGCTTTCAAGCATATATTTGGAGGGCTTTGTGGCCAAAGAAGAAGCAATAGAAGTGGAAGGTGTCGTTCGCGAAGCCCTTCCCAACACGATGTTCCGGGTGGAACTTCAGAATCAACATGTTATACTTGCCCATCTTTCGGGCAAAATGCGCAAGCACTACATCAGGATTGTTCCTGGCGATACTGTGCGCGTAGCGCTTTCCCCGTACGATCTTACCAAAGGACGTATTATTTACCGGGAACGGTAGGCGTTGCAAGGAAAAGGCCAACCCTTATGGATTGGCCTTTCTTGTGTCCTTATTCTATCATTTCGCTTTCAAGATAATCCAGATGGCCCCGCTTCCACCAAAACAAGCTTTCGGGCTGTAGGCCTCACGGACAACACCGCTGAGACGGATTTGCGACAACACGACCTCTTTCAATAAAGAAACCCCACTATCATTATGCAACCCCTTCCCGGGAATGATGCAAATCTTTTGCAACTTTTTCTCAGCCGAATCGTTGATAAACGTTGCACAGGCATTCTCTGCCTCGGTAACTATCATGCCATGCAAATCCAAGGTAGCCTGGGGTTCCATCGAACGCAATTTTGAGATTGCCTCCGATTCCTTCTGCATTCCCCGTTTCTCTTTTTTTGATTGTTCCAGGGCTTTTTGCTCATCAGAGACCTCGTTCCATTTCCGATAGGTATCGGCAAAGGACCAGGAAACATTACTGGGTTTTTCCAAGTCAGCTGCCTGTTTATCTTCAAGTGCCTGCCGAATATTCTCGGTACTTACGGCTACTTTGCTGGCCACTACGCTTTTCTTGACCGGTTCTTCCAGAATCTTTTTCTTCTTGGGTTTTATTCCATCGTACTGGTCCAGGATATCCGAAAAGGATTTTTGGGGAACATAGGATTTGCTTTTCTTCACAGGTTCCGTTTTCCTTTCGGAGGACTTCACTTTTACCCCTTCCCACTCGGCAAAGATATCGGCAAAGGATTTCTCCACCACGACTTTGCTTTCACTCTTCATGCGTTTTGTAACGCCGGAAAGTTCCCCTGTCGCTTCCCAATCGGAAAGGATATCCCCAAAATTGGCATGGGGGTCATACCCCACTACCTTGGGTTCCTTTCGTTCAGCAACGACTTTTTTAGGTGCAGGTTCCCTAAGCTTTTCAGGAACAACTCTATCAATATCCTTAAACGGCTGATATGCATCGTCATTGACAGGAAGACGGCTGTCACCAGCCGTCTTTTTAAGTGCAACCACTTTCTTTTTCTTGGCCATCTAGACCTCCCTGATATCCAAGAGCTGTGAAACGAAGGGTTTGACTATTTCGACAACCTTGCTCATCGGAGCTCCCTGGACCTTGATCGTACAAATTGCATTGGAAGGATCGGTGCCCATAAAGGTTCCGAACGTAATGATATCGATATTCTGCTCACTGAGAGCCTGGGAAATCTTGGCAATCGTGCCTGGTTTATCCTCTACCAGAAAGGAGAGACGCACGCCAAAATGACGAGCCCCGAATAATTCCAGCAAAATCTTGAACATATCGCTCTTACTGACGATTCCTACAAGAGTATCCCCTTCCATGACAGGAAGACATGAAAGATCCTGGTCTACCATCATGCGGGCAGCTTCCTCAACGGTAGTGTCCTTGGTGATGGTCACGACATTCTTGCTCATGAGTTTCTTTACCGTAAGCTTACTGAGCAGATAGGCCATTTCATGTATGGAAAGGCTACTCGCCGGTGAGGGTGAGGCATAGAGCAAATCCTTTTCACTGATTATTCCAACAAGCTTTTTATCCTTGTCGAGGACAGGAAGCCTATGGACTTTCTCTCTCTTCATCAAGGAGGAAGCCTCAGCTACAGACATATCGGGAGTGGCTGTAACAGGATTGCGAGTCATTCTTCTTTCGATAATCATTTGAATCTCCTAACTTCCAACAGCTATACTATACTGCAATGCAAGCCAATATTCCAGCAATTATTCACCGAGATAGGCAGCCCTGACCTTTTCGTTTGCAAGCAAGGCGGAAGATTTATCGTTGAGGACAATCTTTCCATTTTCCATTACATAGCCTTCAGTGGAAGCTTTCAAGGCCATACGGGCATTTTGCTCGACCAAGAAAACAGTTACGTTATCCTGTTTGTTGATCAAGTCAATCTTTCCGAAGATATCGGCGATTACCAATGGTGCCAGACCGAGTCCGGGCTCATCGAGCAAGATCATGCGAGGAGCACTCATCAAGGCCCGGGCAATTGCCATCATCTGCTGTTCACCACCGGAGAGGGAACGTGTCTTCTGTCTTCTTCTAGCTCCGAGGATCGGGAAAAAATCATACATGGATTCTTTTCTTTCGGCGATCAGTTTATCGTCGCGTACGAGAAAAGCTCCCATATCCAGATTTTCCTCTACGGTCATATCAGCAAACACCCTACGACCTTCGGGAACCAAGGCAATACCCCTGGAGACAATCACATCAGTGGTCATCAGTTTGTTTCTTTTCTTGCCTTTCCCTTCCAGAGTATTACGGGTCTTGCATATCTCTTCACCATCAAAGGTGATGGACCCATTTACCAAGGGTTCCTGTCCTACGATAGCTTTAAGGAGCGTACTCTTTCCACTGCCATTCGCCCCGATAAGACAGACAATATCCCCTTGGTTGACGTGCATGCTTACATTCTGCAGGGCCTTGATATTCCCGTACGAAACAGATATGTCATCTATACTCAGCAATTCACTCATTCTTCTTCCTTTCCGAGGTAGGCCTCGATGACACCGGGGTCATGCTTGATCTCTTGGGGAGTTCCCTGAGCAAGCTTCTGCCCGTAGTTAAGAACAGTAATGGTATCGCAGATGTTCATTACCAATTTCATATCGTGTTCTATCAATACCACCGTAATTCCCAGATCCCTGATCTTGCGAATCGTATTCATCAGATGATCGGTTTCCTGGGGGTTCATACCAGCAGCTGGTTCGTCAAGAAATAATAATTTTGGTTCAGTGGCCAAAGCCCGGGCAATTTCCAATTCCCTCTGATGCCCGTAGGGAAGATTCTTTGCCAATTCATTCTTCAAGGAGCCCATTTCAAAGAAATCCAGCCAGGAATCGGCTTTTTCGTAAATTTCTTCCTCTTCTTGCTTGAGATAGACATAGCTCTTTATTGCATTGAGGAACCGCCCATGGGTGGCATCCTTCCCTGTCTTGAAATGGCGACCTATCATGACATTCTCGACAACCGAGAGTTCCTTGAAAAGCCGGATATTCTGAAAGGTCCGGGCAATGCCCATCCTGCAGATCTTATGCGCAGGTGCCCCGGTGATATCCTTGTTATTGAAGTATACTTTTCCTGAGGTAGGAACATCCAGACCGGTCATGTTGTTGAACAGAGTTGTCTTTCCGGCACCGTTAGGACCAATGAGGCCCGTAATCAAACCAGATTCGACTTGAAAGTCCACTTTACTGACAGCAATGACACCGCCATAGGCCCTGGTAAGTGCTTCGGTTTCCAATATCGTCATTTGGAACCTCCCTTACTTTTTTTCCCTGCCCCATAGAAATGTTCTTCCCTTCCAAGAATTCCCTGTGGTCGCCAAATCATCATGACAACGAGGATCAGGCCAAACAGAATTTGCTTGAATTGAGGGGGAATGACACTGGTAAGTCCAGTAAGCTGGGGAAGATAACTGATCATCTGGATGATAAAAGCCCCTAAAATGGCTGCCTTGAAATTGCCCATGCCACCAAGAACCACCATACACAAGACTATGATGGAAACCATGAAGGTATAGGTTCCAGGAGTAACTGAGAGCGAGAAGGCAGCTTGCAAAGAGCCAGCGATACCTGCTACCGCAGCACCGAGTATAAAGGCATAGACCTTATATTTTGTTATATTGATTCCCATGGATTCAGCGGCGATCTCATCTTCACGCACAGCTGTCAGAGCCCTTCCCATCCGAGATCTTGCAAGGCGTTGGAACAAGAGATAGGCAATGACCACGAAGATGATGACCATGGCCAGAAAAGCCCATTTTCTATATGGGTTGATGGTAAATCCGAAAAGGTCGGGCATTGGAATTTTCTGGATACCCATAGGACCATTGGTCAAGGAATCCCAGTTATTGAGTATATTCCTGACGATTTCCCCGAATCCGAGGGTTGCAATGGCAAGATAGTCGCCTTTCAACCGCAAGGTCGGCAAGCCGATAACCAATCCAAAAAAAGCACTGAGGAGAGCGGCAACCGGCAAGGTAGCCCAGAAGGACCAACCTAAATGAGCCGAGAGGATTGCCGTGGCATAGCTTCCTATGGCAAAGAACCCAGCCTGACAAAGGGAGAGCATTCCACCATATCCGGTAATGACATTCTGCCCAATTGCCATGAGGGCATAGATTCCTGAGTAAATGAGGATAAGCAGGAAAAAGTTAAGCATATCAGACCTTCTCCTTTTCAGCTTTGCCGAACAAACCTTCTGGTTTGACCAGCAAAATAATGATAAGAACACCAAAGGCTATGGTATCTTTCAAGCCAGAGGGAATGCCAAAGACAGCCACTCCGAAAGTCTCCAAAAGACCAAGCAGGATACCACCGAACATAGCACCGGAAATATTACCGATACCACCGACTACGGCGGCGACAAAGGCTTTGAGTCCTGTCATGGTTCCCATGGTGGGATAAACTTTATAATCAAGGGCAATGAGAATACCGCCAGTGGCCGCCAAGGCGCTTCCAATGGCAAAGGTCAGACCGATTACCTGATCCACGTTGATTCCCATCAGCATAGCGGTATCCTGGTCCAGGCTGGTGGCTCGCATGGCTTTTCCCATCCTGGATTTATCGATGAACAGTTTCAAGGCAATCATCATGACCACCGAAACGACCAGGATCAGTATCTGGTGAGGGGTAATGACAACTCCATGGATATCTATGGGAGTATTATCAAACGGATAGTTGAACTTCCGGGATTGTGTCCCGAACATCCAGGCAGCACTATTGGAAAGGATGAATGATACACCGATTGCACTGAGCAAGGGAGCCAATCTTGTTGCCTTTCTCAAAGGTCTGTAGGCAATGCGTTCAATTGCCATACCAAGAAGGCCACAACTTGCCATACTGACGAGCATGGCTATGAAAAAAGCGATTACGGTCCATGTGCCTATGGGGGCACTTCCCCTGAGCCCATCAAAAACAAAGAGTCCTATATAGGCTCCAACCATGAGAATATCACCATGGGCGAAGTTAATGAATTTCAGAATGCCATACACCATTGTGTAGCCAAGCGCAATCAGTGCATAGATGCCACCAAGTGTCAGGCCATTCATCAAATGTTGGAAGAATTCAGCGATTCCCACGATGCGGCTCTCCTTACATGCAATACTGGATAGTACGATAACATAGAAAGACCGGTGTGAACAACACCGGTCCTTCCCCTTTTCTCCCTAACAAAAAGGAAATGAACAGGTTATTTGATTTCTACTAGTTTCCCGGAGACTACAGTGTAAGTCCCTTGATACTCAGGAGTTATCTTGTTTACTTTGTAGATTCCCTGGTAAGCGACCAAGTCACCGTTCGGGGCAAAATTGATGGTTCCGGTTACCCCTTGGTAGTCCTTGGTTGCAGCGACTGCATCACGAACTGCCTTGCGGTCGAACTTTCCGGTATCCTTGTAGACTTTGTCCAAAGCGGCAAGAACCAAGTTGGTGCCGTCAAAGGCATTGGTTGCAAAGGAATCAGGACCGATACCATACTTGGCAGTATAGTCGGCAACAAATTTTGCATAGGCAGCACTCTCGGCAACCTTGGCAGGTCCAACATAGATTACACCGTCAGTGAAGCCACCGGCGAGATTGTAGATCTCAGGATTGGAGAAACCATCACAAGACAAGAATGGGGTATCGATTCCGAGCTGGCGAGCCTGCTCAAGGATCTGTGCCATTTCAGCTGTGTAATCAGGAATATAGATTGCATCGGGCTTTGCAGCCTTGATGTTGGTCAACTGGGTCTTGAAATCCTTGTCACCGACCTGGCAAGCTTCGGCGAGGACGATTTTTCCACCGGCTGCCTCGAAATTGGCAGACATACCTTCATACAGGCCCTGGCTGTAATCATTCTTGGCATACAGGACGGCAAGATTTCGGTAACCGAGCTTCTCATAGAAATAATGACCGGCAACTTCGCCCTGCAGGCCATCGGAAACGACGGTTCTGAATACATAGTCACCAATCTTGGTGATGTCAGCGTGAGTGGCGGACGGGGTGATCATGAGAATCCCCTCATTCTGTACACGTTCACCGACAGCAAACGATACTCCGGTAAATACAGGCCCTACAAGGGCAGTGATTTTATCTGAGGAAGAGAGTTTTTCAATAGCGGAAAGACCCTTTTCAACACTTCCTTCAGTATCTTCGGTAATAAGGGTTACCGGGATTTTCCCTGCAACTCCACCCTTGGCATTGAATTGTTCAACAGCAAGTTTTACTGAATTATTGCAAAGGACACCATAGTTGGCGTAATCACCAGTCATTGGCCCCATGAAACCGATTTTCGGGCTGGAAACAGATTTCTCAGTTCCCCCTTGGGCAAACACCGGTGCGGCTACCAATGCAAACAGAGCAACTAAAGCCACAAATGCAAACAGGCGTTTCTTCATACTTCGGTACCTCCAAAATTGTACTAAAACACAGGAACGGATTTCCTGATTAAGTATAGGATTGTTTATACAATAACAAGTATATTTATGCAACATTTAGCCAATGCAAATCAAAACAAAATCGCTAAAAGCAGTTTTCTTACAAGATTTTCACCTTGTTGTCCCAAAATTCAAGGTAGCATCACTTTCTTCTCCGTTCCTATTTTACTTCATTGTTCCATATAGAACAGAAAGAATTCTCGGTCAGGAAAAATAAAAAGCATATCTCTTGCTTACTCAATTTACCAAAAATATCACAAGGTAAAAACTTCAGTTCCTTAATAATTTCAGAAAATACCTCTCAGAACATATAGTGCTTTTCACAAACTCAGTGATACAATTTGGCAGGAGAAATTTATGGCAGCAAAAAATACTATCATGCAAGAATTCAAGAAATTCATCACTCGGGGAAATGTAGTGGATCTGGCCGTCGGTATCATCATAGGCACGGCTTTTACTGCAATTGTCAATTCCTTGGTCAAGGATATTGTCATGCCATTTATCGGATGGATTCTCGGAGGTGTCAACTTTGCAGACCTGAAAGTGATCATTCACGCAGCTACTGCCGACACTGCTGAAGTTGCCCTGACCTATGGCAATTTCATCCAAAGGGTTGTCGATTTTTTGGTTATCGCCTTGGTAGTCTTCCTCTTTGTCCGAATCATTAATAAATTCAGGGAAAAAATGGACAGCAGGAAAAAGGTAGAGGAAGTAAAACAACCAGCTCCCGTAGTTCCCCAAGATATCATCTTGCTCAGTGAAATACGTGATTTATTGAAGAAGCAAAAATAACATGCAATATCCGTATGGAAAGAATGTCCTGGTTACCGGGGCAAGCTCAGGAATAGGGCTTGCTTCGTGCCAATTGCTCAGTAAGAATGGATTTACGGTCTGGGGTGTATCGCGTTCGGGAAAACCCAGGGAACAGATTATTGAATCGGAAACTATTCGGTTCTCTTCCATGGATGTTACCAACGAGGTTTCTGTACAGAACGCTGTGCAAACTATCTGGAAAGAGGCTGTCAGGGAGACGGGAAAAGGAATTTTCATCGTCTTGCATTGTGCTGGTATGGGAATCGGCGGACCGGCAGAGGATACCGAGCAGGAAAAAGCTGAGCAACAGGTAAATAGCAATTATTTTGGCGTCCTGCGGGTCAACAGGAATCTATTGCCCTTGATGAGAAGTCAAAAACACTCCTTGGTACTGGTGATAGGATCAATTGCGGGAAGAATCAGTATACCGTACCAAAGCCATTACAGTTCATCCAAGTTTGCCCTTGAAGCATATATTGAGGCCCTTCGGATGGAAGGAAGGCAATTCGGCATCCAGGCTACCATCATAGAGCCAGGAGATACCAAGACAAACTTCACGGCAAGCAGAAAGATGGCAGTCTCTCCTACTTCCCCCTACTTCGAACAAGCTAACAAGACAGTGGGCAAGATGGAAAGGGACGAAAACAATGGAGCCAGTCCCGATTCCGTTGCCAAGGTAGTATTGAAGCTGACAAGAAAGAAAAACCCACCCATACGAAAAGCCGTGGGCATTACCTATAAGCTCCTGCTCTTTCTCAAAAGAATCCTGCCTGACAAAGCAGTGGAGTTTATCTTGATGAAGATGTATCTGTAAAAAATGGAACAACGCCCTTACTGACACCAGAAAAAAGCAGGACCCAGAATGGGACGAGGAACAGATAAGATTAGGCTTATTACTGCTTTAGATGATATGATAACTGGGGATAACATACTGAAGGAAATCGTAGGATGGGTACATTGCCATCCATACGAGCTAAGACCCTTCGATAAAAATTGAAAAGCAAATTTTCCTTAAAAATCATTAATTCAATACTCACATAGTTAATGATCATTTCTAAAAAGGACTAATTGTTCTTAACTTAAAATCTTTCAAAATATCTATTCTATGGTCAAATTGTTGGATTGCTACCGAAGGATCAATATTTGCCAAATTCAGTTCTCGGAACTCAGCGATGGGGAAATCCACTGAATAGATATAATCATCTTCAATATTTCCCGTGGCTTTATTAATCCTCTGCGTAAATCCAGAAATGATTACTTTTTCAATTTTCGGAGAAGCTGAAAAAACTACCGAAGAAAAAAAGAAACTGAGACCCGTTACACTTTGTAAATAATCTTGGTTTCTTTCTTTCTCTGATTTTTCTTTGATTGAAATCTTCCCGTTGGTCAATTGCTTTGCCTTCTTGGTTGGAAAATCTTCAATTTCTGGCAAATCTATATCGAGCATTACAAGATTTCCATCATCTTTAACATTGAAAGATATGGAGAAATCTAAAGGAAGGCTGATCTGTGAAAACAATTCTGTAAGACGTGTTTCTATAAAGTCTTGTGAAGGTGCAAGAATTTCAATCATTCCTGATTTCCATCTGTTATAATCATTGAGAAGAGTTTTATTTTTTTCCTGTTCAATCCGATTCTGCTCCTTTTCATACTTGAGTCTCTCAGATTCCCATTCATTAATCTTTTTCTGATATCTATCTTCAAGTTTAGCGTCTACGTATGCATAGATTCTTTTCTTTTTAAAAAAAACTGCTTTTACTTTATTTACTGCTTCTTGGACGAGTTCACTTCTCATATCTTCTTTTTGTGGACAAGAAACTATAAACGGTACCTTTTGATAGGTTTGTGGTTTAGATGATAACAACTCAGCACGCATCAATTCCCAATTTGGCAATTCAATTGATTCTTTGGAAATTGAAGTCAAAACCTCTGATTTAAACTGAATTTCCTTGAGTAAATTCTCCCGTTCGTTCTGGAGACTATCTTTAAAGGTACCACTTTGTTTTATTTTCTTGATAATTGAATTATCTGTTATTTCGCGTCCAGCATGAGAAACAATAATTGATTCTTCTCCTGTTTCTTGATTTACTTCAATATGAACATTGTATTCAATTCCTGAGAAAGTATTTTGAAGTGTTTTGTTTGATAGCTTTGAAGAATTCCCCCAGTCGGCTATCTTCTGTCTTTGAGATAACCCAGTACCGGGAATTCCTAAATTTGAATAGACTCCTTTTGAATTAACAGATAGTTTTGCTCCCCGGGGTCCAACGGATAAGCCCAATCCAGATTTTGAGACATTGAGCCTTATCCCTTTTGCAATTTTAATCGACCTATGAAACCGATACCCCATTGTAAGACCTCCGTTGCAGCATTGATATTTATAAAACTCTCCCATAATGATATCATGAAAGGAATCCATGCGCAGTATTCATGTCCTGTTATAGTTTGAATTTTATTTTGTTGCAGAATTAATCGTAAGAAAATACTCAAGGAGCAGAAAATACCCATGAAATCAAGAATCTATGAAATAATGGAGAAAGCAAAATCAAGGGACATTCCAAGCCTGATTTTCGATTGGACACTGGTGACACTTATTTCCCTGAATGTGTTGTCAGTTATTCTGGAATCATTTTCAAGCCTTAAAAAACAATATGAACATTTCTTTAGCATTTTCGAACTAGTCTCTGTAGTGATATTTACAATTGAGTATTTTTTACGTATTTGGACTTCTAATCTGAAATATCCCCGAAAGACAAAAGTTCTCTCAGCTCTGGCCTTTATTTTCTCAGGTATGGCAATCATTGATTTGCTTTCTATTCTGCCATTTTACATTCCCCTGGCAACATCAATCGATCTAAGAGTACTCAGGGTACTCCGTCTTACCAGAATGCTTCGAATCCTCAAAATCGGCCGATATTCAGCTTCAATGGCCTTAATAGGACGGGTTTTGAAAAGAAGCAAATCAGATCTAATTGTTACCCTTTTTGTTACATTTCTATTGTTATTACTGGCATCCTCTCTCATGTATTATGTAGAAAATCCCGTGCAACCAGATAAGTTCCCCAATATCGTTGCTAGCGCATGGTGGACAATAGTTACATTGACCACTGTGGGGTACGGAGATGTATATCCAATAACTGTTCTCGGAAAAGTACTTGGGGGCATAATTGCTTTGTTGGGTATTGGACTGGTTGCTCTACCAACCGGTATTATCAGTTCAGGGTTTATGGAAGAAATCCGATTGAAAAATCAATCAACAACTACGAAAGATAAAGTATGCCCACACTGCGGGCTGCCTATTGGTGATAATTGAAATTCGTTGTTATCATAGCCATATATTTATCGAAAGCAAAAGAGTCTCTCTTTCCCCCAAAAATACCGAGGAAAAGAGCATACTGAGATAGGTGAAAATAAAATGTTACTTAGCCTAAAGATAATTCTTGATTGCAGTTAAAATCCCTTCTCGACTTTTATATATTTGGCTCACTTTCTCTATTTCAACTTTTGTCCCACTATTCACATCAAATACCATTAATGATAATTTTGTCTTTCTATAATACAGTCTTACAATTGGTTGCCGATTATTATCATCAAAAAGTATAGCACAATATGTTTTTGCATCTCGCATAACTATTCTATCTACATCAACAAGTTCCGCTGCAATTGCCTGAATAATCCTGAACGATTCTTTTTCCTCTTCAGTTGTTTCAATTCCATTTTCAGCTTCCTCAGCATTAATTACCTCTTGTAATGTTGAAACCTCTTCTGGAGAAACACCAGTTTTATTGCTTGCAAGAGCATTGTTTAATCTATCCTCAACTCTATCTGAGATATATTCATTAAGGGCCCTCTTAGTCTGTTCTTTAAACTTATCTAAGATTTGTTGGGTAAATCTGCCTTCATAGATGTTCTTTGAGAGAAGTTTTACCAACTCATCAGGAGTCTCCTCAAATACTCGTCCTATTTCAGCTTTTATTGCCCTACTATTCTTCAAGTTTGTTGCAGATCCTATGATTGTATCTAGATCAAACGTGGATTTTGCAAATTTTTTCAATTCTTCTACTTGCTTTGTTTGTTTATCCCCTGTATGTAAAAGCAGATTGAATTCAAAAAAGGGAATCTCATCCATAATATTTTGCTTTTTTATATCACTATAAAATAAATATCTGATACCATCAGTAAGTACGCCAAATCTTGCTGCAGTTGTTTGGAAATACCTAAATAATTGTGAAGCATATTTTATTTCTAATTCAGCCCCTATTGGTTTACATTCAATAAGAATGATTATTTTTTCATCTTTAAGAATTGCATAATCAACTTTCTCACCTTTCTTTCCAGGAGTATCAGAAATGAATTCAGGAACGACTTCTGAAGGATTGAAAACATCATAGCCTAAAGCTTGAATAAAAGGTAAAACACAAGCCGTCTTCGTTGCTTCTTCAGTATGAATCGAATCTCTCATTCTGTTTACTCGAATAGCTAGCTCCTCTAATTTGTCTTTCAAGTCCATAGCGCACTCCTTTATAAAAGATTTTATAATACCTTGAATTATACTTTTTTTATTATAGCATAAGTTATTAACTCATTAAGTTTTATTTTTTCTGTTCTCTATTAGGATCCAAAACAGACATCCCATAAAATAGTTTTTTCGGTTTTCTTCATTCCTTTACCTCAAAGGAAAAAGAGATACATCTCTTTCACTAGCATATCCAAGGGAGTCAGGATCTTCAGAGTTGTCCTATGGTAGGTATTCATCCAGTCTTTGACAGTATTGAAGCTGACAGGAAAGAGAAACCCACCCATACGAAAAGCCGTGGGCATTACCTATAAGCTCCTGCTCTTTCTTAAAAAGATTCTGCCAGATAAAGTAGAGGAGTTTATCTTGATGAAGATGTATCTGTAAAAAAGGCTCCCTCCTCTTGCATTCAGATTGGCTTTATTCGGGAATCCTAGATCCGATAACACAAGAGCAAAGACCTCTTCCCTCCTAAGGAAGCGATTGGTATTCTATTTTCATTAATGGCTGGATTTATTCATACAAGCAGAGTAGAATCAAATCTGCTAGATTGACTTTTAGCTTCTGGAATATGTAAATGGATGTATTTCTGAGCCACAGGACAAACGGGTGTTAAGTGAGTGACACCAGTGTTTTTACTGTTGTCAATTTGTAAATGGATATGCGAATAAGGCTTTACATTGAGGGTGTTTTAGTGTTAGACTTGTGGACGTCAAGAAACGTAGATGTATAGCATATAAGGATTTACGCTAAAAATCTTTAAGCTCCGATAGCTCAGCTGGATAGAGCACTTCCCTCCTAAGGAAGGGGTCGGGCGTTCGAATCGCCCTCGGGGCACTTATTAATCTCTTACAAGATAAAAACTTGTGAGAGATTTTTTTTAATTTGATACAATACAAACTATTTTTAGCAGAAGATTTGATGAAAAACCTTTGCTTATGGACAATCCCCAAACACCTGTAACATGTAACTTGTTTTCCATGCATAGAAAGGGAGCTGCCCCCTGTCTGGATTTCCATCCAGACATCAAGACAGCTCCTTGTTGTTGGCTTAATCAATAAATCTACTTTGCAAAATAAACAGGAGTAGCCTGTGGGAGATTATACTTTTTCGCGGAACGCTTTGAGAAGAAGACAACCGCAAAATAAAGAAGGACAACCCCTACAGGTAGAATGATGAACCAGGGAATGCTAATCATCATCAATAAATACCCAATGATCGAAATCCCAGCGGCTGTGAAAGCGTAGGGAATCTGTGTTGTTACGTGCGCCATATGATCAGAACCTGCGAATGTCGAAGATACAATCGTAGTATCGGAAATCGGCGAACAGTGGTCACCGAAAATGGAGCCGGAAAGGACAGCACCGATTGTTGCATAGACAAGCGAGTTAAGTTCCATATTGTTTACGTTGAGCACCAGAGGAAGCGCAATCGGTGAAATGATTGCCATGGTTCCCCAGGAGGTACCAAGACCAAAAGAAAGAAGCATACATACAAGAAAGACAACTACCGGCAGAATAGCTGGAGCGTTTTGAACAAGTGGCAACACAAGGTTGACTGTGTAATCCGCTGTTCCGACAGCATCACAAGCAGCCTTGAGAGCCCAGGCAAAAACCATAAGAAGGAAAGCAATGAACATTGTCTTTGCCCCCTGAATGAAGGTTTCCATCATTTCCTTGAAGGTCATAATTTTCCAGACCAGTCCGAAGGTGATACAGGCAATAGTCATTGCAAAGGCGCCCCAAAGCAAGGCAGCAGCCGTATCGGAGTTACCAAGGGCATCTGCGAAGCTACCGGCAGAAGTACCACCGCCTGTATACCACATGCCATACAGAGCGACTCCGACAAGAGCCACGACAGGAACGATGAAGGTCCAGATAGAGAGGTGTTTGCTACTCACTTCGCCTACTTCCGCTTCTATATTACCAGCAGGAATTGCATCGTCGGCAAGTACCTTACCTTCATTCCTAGCTCGACATTCCGCTTTTTTCATCGGACCGTAATCGAACTCTGTCAGGGCAATGATGAAGACCAAGGCGATTGCAAACCAGCAGTAGAACATGTAAGGAAGGGATCTGAGCCAGATTGTGTAAGCAGAAACCCCCAGGGAACCGAACGCTGCAAGAGCAACGGCAATAGTATTGGTTTGATAACCAGCCCAGTCGGAAATCGGGGCAAGACCGGAAACAGGTGAGGATGTCGAATCCAACAAGTAGGAAAACTTCTCACGCGAGATACGATTCTTGTCAGAAAGGCTCTTCGAAGCGGTTCCTACGATTGCAGTATTTGCATATTCATTGAAAAAGACAAGAATGCCAAGCAACCCGATGAGAACCTGGGACTTCTTGCTATTTTCGACCTTTTTCTCAAGTTTCTGGACAAGAGCCACACCACCACCAAGCTTGTACATGAGGCCGATTGCGCCACCGATGACAAACAAGAAAAGAAAATATTCCGCTTGCCACTTGTCAAGGAGTTGGTTCGATGACCAATCCCAAGAACTGGCGATTGCAGCGAAAATGTTGCCCTTTCCAACCAATAGTCCACCCACCAGGACACCGATGAAAAGGGAAGAGATGACTTCTTTTGTAAGGAAGCACAAAAGAAGGGCTACTACCGGGGGTAGAAGCGAGAGCACACCGTAACTCATACACACCTCCGAAGGGAGGGATGCGACGTTCAGTAGCCAACATTGCCGGCGCCGTATCTCTCATTTAATTTTCGGTAATTGTAAGACCTGTTTCTTTGAATTAGCAAGAGAAGGAGAAATCAAAATTGCATGATTTACTGGATATTTTTCAAGTTGCATCTGCGTCGAGCCTTTGTACCAGAAATTGTCGTTATCAGAGTAAAATAAGCAGAAAACGACCAATATAGGTTTTACGAATTTTCCCAAGGAAATAGTAGAATGAGGAGTACTACAATTCCTTCTGATGCATTCATCTCGACTAGATTCTTCACTGTCTCTATTTTCGGCCTGAGCCACTCTAAGAAAATCTGCCTCACTATTCCAAACAGAAAATAATTTCCCTGTCAGGGAACTACAAGGAGAATTACATTATTCGGGTGTAAAAATTTTATATATTTATTGAGAGTTGAGCCATAAAAATGAGATTTCTTTGCCTTTCAATCAATACCTATTCGCTATCAGTGTTTTCACTTTCCTCGTCATCACCCTCTTGTTCCTGAAGACTCTCATCCGACATAGGAATTTCGCTATCTCCTAAAGAAAGGGATTGGTTGTAATCTTCAGCAAGCATTGTCCTGTTGAATTCTGCCGTGGGATTTATTTCAAGAACCAATTGTTCCAATTCATCCAAGGAAACATCAAAGAATTCTTTCCTTAGATTAACTTTATTCAACCGTTTTGAATTCAATCTGACATGGATGGCATTTTCCAATCCAACGGCATCTTCCGAGAAAATAAAACTATGGACATCAAACTTGAAGGGGACACTTGCACTTCCCAGCTCGTCCACTCTATCTTGAGGTTCCAAGCGCCTTGTCATCCCAACCTTGAAGACATGGTCACCAAAAGATCCAAGATTACTGATTATATATACATTTCCAGCCTTACCGTTCTGGAGTTTTGTTATTTCTTCTTTCTGTTGTTCAACCTGGACAAGCTGATCATTCAATACTTCGATTCTCTCAGCAATTTCAGCTCTTCGCGGTGAATCTTCAGGTTCTTGATTTAGCAATTCCCTGACCTTTTCTATCTCAGATCGATACTTCGATTCTTCAATGGCAATCTGCTTTTCTTGTTCCTTCAATCGTTTTCGTTCTTCAGCTTCCTCACGCATCTGTTGTCTTAATGCCAGTTGCTCCTGCCGTACTTGCTCTCTCTTGATATAATATTCATATTCAATTTTGACCGCATTTTCAAACAGATGTTCTACCTCACCAATGAATTTGCGTATCGTACCGGCGATCTGTTGGTTACCTTCCGAGACGATCACCAAGTATTTAGCTATCAAGGACTGAACCTGGAACAAAGCCGTTTCGAGTTTTTCAAATTTCAGATTATAGAGAATATTCTGCAATTCAGAACGTAAGGAAATTACCATGAGTTTATAAATGGATTGATTTGCCTTGGTAGTATATCGTTTGGCATATTCTTCAAGCAACAAATCAATTTGTTTCTGATTCGCCCTGAACTCCTTTCGTAGGTCTTGGTAATTCATATAATTCAGATTCAACATCACAGAAGGAGCAATGGTATCAAGATCAGCCTTCTCGTCCTCAGATAGAGGCCTGAAATAGGTATCAGGAATGTCGGTAACATGAAAACGAACTACAGCATTTTCAACAGCAGCATACAATTCTTTAGTTCTGGAAAGTTTCCTCTTCTGATTCTCAACCTTGGTATCAAGTTTTTGGCATTCCTGTTGAAGACTTGACTCCTCACCTTTCAACTCAGTGCGAGATACTTTCAGTCCATAAATATCCTCTTCAATTAGTTTAACATCTTTTTGAAGATCTTTTAACAAGGCTTTTGCAGATTCTATATCTGTTATTCCAAGATCAGAAATCCGATGATTTGCTTCCTTAAGTTTCCTAAAAAAAACAAGAAGCAGGGTAAGTAATAAAAAGAACAGGAACAAGCTAATTATCATGGTAAGCATAGTAGAACTCCCTACTTCTTGATTGAGAGAAGATTCCATTGATTCATCCTGCATGGAAGGATTTAGCAAAAGTGAAGACTCAATATCTTGAATCGGTTCCCCTGATTCCTCGAGGTTTGTTTGTCCATCAATGGTTTGCAGGTCAACGGGATCCTCAGATTCCAGGACTGCTGGTTCTGGCTGGACAATATCATCAATCGCTGATATATCCTCAGCAATCTCCCTGGTATCCTGGAAATCCTCTACAATCGGCTCAACAGTTTTTATATTTCCACTACTCCCGGATTCTTGAACAATCACTTCAGAGTCCAACAACTCAGTATCAGACGAAAGATTTTTCTGAAGAGGAGGAGCCTCAACAATTGCTTGATCATTAATAAGAGAGCTTTCAAGCAAATCAGTATCAAATAGCTGACTTTTCTGAAGAACAGGAGCCTCAACAGTTACCTTGCTCTCTATAGGAGTGTTTTCAAAAGTATCAACTTCCAAATTAGTTTCAGATTCATCGTTTTCCTGCAAATCAACTGTTGAGGAACCACTTCCAGTTGCAGTCACAACACTAGCAACGTCCTGAATCGAAGCTTGTTGGAGAATATCCTTGGAAGAATCGTTCAGGAGAAGAGGATCTTCGCCATTGACTACTGAGTCATCAGTATTGGCTTTACGGGAATCAAGCTCCAAAGTTGTTTCTGCTTTTTGTTCCTCAGACAATACCACAGGATCAGATTGTACATTTTTTGGTATAGGATTAAGACCTCTGGCACTTGAACAGTTTAAAAGGAGTACCATAGTAAAAACAAATATAATATGTAGTTTTACGAGCTTATTTTTTTTCATTGGATTTAATCCTAGCATGAAATATCAGCTATGGGTTATATAATTAATAAAGAATCAGTGCCAATTTCAATTGTTTTATATCCATGGGAAATAGAAAACATTTGCCAATCAAAGCTTTATCCAACTCATTCCCAGTAGTATTCAACCAAAAAATGCAGGCTATCGGAGGAATTATCAAATTGATCCAGGCCATGCCAAATCTGATATATTCCGAAACAAGACAAAACTCTGGCATAGCCCTTATCCAGTAAATGGGGCTCTTTATATCATTCTTTCAGTGAACGCAATATACTAAAGTATTACTATTTATAGAAAGGATAAATAATTATGAAAAGACAAGAACATCATGTCGTTACAAATCCAAACGGTGGCTGGGATGTAAAAAGAAATGGAGCAGAGAAGGCAAGCGTTCATACCGACACAAAGCAAGAAGCAATGGATAAGGGAAGAACGATTAGCCAGAATCAAAACACAGAATTCATTACCCATGGTAAAAACGGAAAGATCCAACAATCTGACAGCCATGGAAAAGCTTCCACTTCACATAAAACCAAAAAATGAAGATTTGCATCAAAACAAAATCCTTGCTTTGCAGCTAATAATTGTTTCTATACATTTCCTGGCTACGTTGTATTGCAGATACGCTCGATACGATTTCAATACAGTAATTAGTATCATCCAGTTGCAATTTTGACTGGACATCCCATCAAACAGGTCAATCAAGGAAATTTTGTTTTATATTTCATAGGCCTGAGCTCTATTCCTGCAATCTTTCTTATTCCAGTTGTTATATTCGAGATATTTTTCCATGCCTTGAATTGTTCCAATAATTTGAATCTCATAGCACAGATTCAAGATTTACAAGCCCAAGAGATCAAATATTTTGATCAAGTTATAAAAAAAAGACCAAATCAAAGAAGCCTATTCAAGGCAACCCCGATTTGGTCTTATCGAATACATAGATATTTGATCTAGACTGGTGGTAATTCGGCAGCATTACTTCCAGTCACAGTAATTTCTGTTCCATCATAACTGGCAGTAATAGCCTCATTACGGCCATTGACCGCATAATCATAAGTGAATTCTATATCATCATAACCAGAGGCATCATCCCTGATGAACAGACCTACTCTATACTCCGAATAGGGAGCTAAATAGAAGGTCTTGCTCTTTCCTGCTGCAATGGTTTCTTCACCATCCAAGGCATTATTGCTAGAGGCTATTTTTGCCCCAGAAATATACTGATTAATCTCAACAAGATTAATTTCATTGTCACTGTCATTCACGATGACCAAGGCCTTGCTGCGCGGATTATCATTACAACTGGATAATACCGAGACCAAGAACAAACAAGAAATCAACACTAATAACACTCCGAGAACCTTTTTTTTCATACTCTCTCCTTGAGATTCTTTAGATTGAACAAACACAACATCAATAATATATACTATTGCAGAAATTCCAGAATTAGCAACTAAAAAACAAACGCCAACACCTTCCTTTCCTGAGAAAATTTTGCAAATTCAAGATGTACAGGCTTGAAAAACAAACGTTTCAGGTACGTTATACAAAAGACCAAATCCAGGAAGCCCCCTCAAGGCAACCCTTATTTGGTCTTTTTCTACATTTCCTAAGTTATTTATAAATCCTGTGGTATCTCAGTGCTACTTCCAGTTTTGATCCTAAAACATATTACCTACGGAAAACATAACAGACCACATTCAAACAAATCTTTTACTGATATTGATATCAGGTAATTATTTACTTTCCTGAGAATTGCTCCCGCTCAACGTTATGGACTCATTCCCATTATAGGTAGCTGTTATAGCCTCGTTCTTGCCATCGACGTGATAATCATAGGAAAACAAGATCTCACAGTTATCCACTGAATCTTTTTCTCCAAAATACAGGTATACCATACTTGCATAGGGAGCCAAATAAAAAGTCTTGCTCTCCCCGATCTCAAGGATATTTCCATCTGCCAAGACATTCTCATATTCAGAATCCTTCGATTCGGAAAGGCTCTGTACGAGCGAAATATAATTTACCTGATTGGTACTGCCATTCACCAAAATCAGGACCTTGCTTTCTGGTACGCTATTGCAACTGGACGCCAGCGAAACCAGAAATACACAAGAAACCAAAATACAAAACACCCTAAAAATTCTTTTTTTCATTTCTTCTCCCAAAGATTTGTTAAACTAAAAAATTGCATAAATCAAGAAAACCTAAACTTTTAGGGTCAACCCCAGATTGAGATTTTCCCTATATTTATAAAAATTCCTATCGATCCTTTGCTTCTGCAACATTCCTTCCACTCAAAACTATTGCAGTTCCCGAGAAGCTGGCGGTAATAGCCTCATTTTTTCCATTGACCATATACTCATAGGTAAAATAAGAACGATCAGCTTGGTCACCGGTATTATTGATGGATAGATTCACCTCATACGTCGAATAAGGAGCTAAATAGAATGACTCGCTCGCTCCTACTGCAATGGTTTCTCCATCAGCCAAGGCATTTCTATCAGAAGTAACCTTTGACCCAGAAACATACTGAGTAATCGAAACCAGATCGATTTCATAGCCACTCTCATTTACCACAACCAAAGTTTTACTGGACAGGGGGCTGTAACAACTGGACAACAGCGAGATGAATAATACACACAAGATTGACACTATCAACACTACACTTGACCATTTTTTCACAATTTCACCTTATTTTCTTCAAATTTTAGACACATATCTTGTTCAGTATACATACGATGCAAACTATTGATAGGGAAATCACTGATCTTCGTCCATAAAACAAACCCCAGGGAATTTCTTTCCTGAGGTGATTATGCAAATCCTGAATATATGAGATGGAAAAATCAAACATTATGATCAAACCATAAAAAAAGACCAAACCCAGGAAGCTTTACCTAGATTTGATCTTTTCTTGCAGGGCCAAAGTTTCTTATGAATCTTGTGCTACCCTAGCATTGCTTCCACTCACGGAAATTCCACTTCCTGAATAGCTGGCAGTAATTGTTTCGTTGTGACCATTGATCAGATAATCATAGAAAAAGTAAACGCTATCAGAACCAGTAGACTCATCAGAGATGTCCAATGAGATAGATGCCGAATACGGAGCCAAATTAAACGTCTTGCTCCCCCCTACCGGTATCGTTTCCCCAGCATCCAAGGCACTCCAGGAACTACCCTTTGCTTCAGAAACATATTGATTGATAACAACATAATCAATTGCACTGGTACTATCATTTTGGATAACCAGAACCTTGCTATCCAAAGGACTGCAGCTGGATGTCAACGAGACCAGCAACCCACAAGCAATAAAAATACAGAGCACTTTAGAAATGCTTTTTTTCATATTCTCTCCTCTAAATTTTCCGAATCAACAAAATTGAAGCCAAAAGCCAATCGGCAGGAACCTATCAACATAGGCTTCTCCACTCACTCCCAGTGGTTCTAGACAACCAAGGGTTCAGCATTACTTCCATCCACTGCAATTTCCATTTCATCAAACGTAGCAGTTATAGCTTCATTATGACCATTGACTTCATAATCATAGGTAAAAGAAATATTATGAGAGTCAGTTCCATTTGAAATATACAAGTGAATGGCGGACTTCGAATAAGGAGCCAAATAGAATATCTGGCTTCCCCCTACAGCAATGGTATCTCCATCAACCAAGGCATTCGGAGCAGAATCCTTTGAACCTGAAATATATTGGCCAATTGAAACAGTAATGATTGCACTGGCACTGTCGTTTTTAACAATCAAGACTTTGCTATTCACACGGTTATCACAACTGGATAACATTGAGACCAACAACACACTAGCGAAAACCACCCAAAGAGCCATATTCGGCTTTTTTTTCATACTCTCTCCTTGTACACTCCATTCTTGAACTACATATACATCAGCAGGCATATGATTTATATAAAGAATACACGAAGATATTCAAATTGTCTAAATTTTCATGAGAATTTTCGGGCAAAAACAAGAAAAAATTGCTCTGTTATCATCATTATTCATACCAAAAGACCTCTTGAAGGTTGTCCTGGCACATAAGTATTTTGGGAATACCGATATTGAAACAATGAAGCTGATTACCAAAATTCTTTGAATTATTTCATAACTTACTTGATCCTTTCTTCCAACGAATTAACCAAAATGCTGGAATTCCTTGGGAAAAAATAGTATACCGACCAAGCCAAAGGAAACCACTCAAAAATTTAGGAGATGCAGACCATGACCGACTTCATGCAGATTGCCCAAGCAAATTATCAAGCAGCGCTTACCATAATCGAAGACCTACGCATCGAAGAGACCTGGAAGGAATATAAAGCCCAGGCACACTTGGTTGGATCGATAAAGACTGGCTTGATAATGTGCCATCTGGATATCGATTTCCATATCTATTCCGATAATTTTTGTATCGACGACAGTTTTGCGGCAGTGGGAAAGTTGGCCCTCAA
This sequence comes from uncultured Sphaerochaeta sp., assembly GCF_963676625.2. Taxonomy (GTDB): domain Bacteria; phylum Spirochaetota; class Spirochaetia; order Sphaerochaetales; family Sphaerochaetaceae; genus Sphaerochaeta. The sequence continues at coordinate 57,644 of NZ_CAXXYB010000002.1, read as the reverse complement.
TCCTCGAATTCTCAAAATTGCCTATATCAATAATTGCGAAGCAGAAGACAAATGTCTGGAATGGCATCTGGAATATAAAGCCTTGGATAATCGTATCTGGCAGATTGATTTGATTCATATCATGAAGGAATCACCCTATGTAGGAAAATTTGAACGGGTAGCCGACAAAATAAATACGGTGATGACTCTCCAGATGAAAAAAAACATCCTTCAAATAAAATGGGAATTATCCCAAAACGATAAAAAGGCCATGGGAATCCAAATCTATAAAGCTGTAATCGAAGACAACATCTCGACCTATGCTGAATTCTTGCAATGGCAAGAAACCCAGCAAGACCAACAAATCATACAATGGGAACCTACCCTACCAAATATTTCCAAGAACTCTTTCAGTGGAAAACCAGGCTCAAAGATATAGCATCTGCATCCAATATTTGGTTGAGAGACATCGATTTTATAGTTATACTCGATTTGGAGTAGAATGATGAACCAAGATATCATGCAAAGTAATCTGGAAAGGCTCGTAGAAACAGCCTGTGCCTCACCAAACAATCAGTTCGGGTACGGAATATGGACCCATCATATAAAACCGATGATATCCATTGCCCAGAATCTTGCAAAAAACTATGGTGCAGACATCCAGATCGTAACATTTGCAACCATGCTCCATGACCTTGCAGGCATTGAGGATGCGACAAAAAGTGAACAGCATCATATATTCGGGGCTCAAAGAGCCAAGGAAATCCTAAGCACCTATGGATATCCACAAGACAAGATAGCCCAGGTCATGTCCTGCATACTGAAACACAGGGGAAGCATTCCATTAGCCCCTACTTCGCCCGAAGAAATCTGCATTGCCGATGCCGACGCCATTGCCCACATGCAAGACCTCGGCTCCCTGTTCTTCGTTGCCTATGTGAAAAAGGGAATGGAACTTGAAGATGGCCTTTCCTGGGTTCAGCAAAAGCTGCAAAGGGATTGGGAAAAGCTCAGTCCAAGAGGGAAAGAGCTGTATAGGGAAACCTTCGAAACTGGATTGCAACTCATAGGAAAATAACGTTACTATCCCGTATAATTCTTACAAATTCCTACATCAGGATGCATAAGATGATAGCTGTATAGTCATCAAAGAAGACTTGCTTCTCTCAATATCCTCACAAAAACAGGTACCTGGAACATGGAACAACACTTTTGGCTCGGATTTCTCATCACCGCATTTTTCATGAACATTGCCCCAGGGCCCGACATGATCTATCTTGTCTCACAGACAATGGCCTACGGAAAAAAAGTGGGCTTTGCCTCGATTTTGGGCTTGGGAGCAGGAGCCTTTATCCATACCACCTTCGTGGCACTGGGTATCTCGGCAATCCTCACCACTTCGGTGGTCGTCTTCAAGACAATAAAACTTATAGGAGCTGGCTATTTACTCTATCTGGGCTTTCGCTCACTGTTTTTCGGGGGCAAGCCAATCTTCTCGAAAACCCAAAGTTCTTCAGAACCCAAGTCTTTTCGCAAAGCCTTCCTCAGTGCAGTTCTCATTGATGTAACAAATCCAAAGGTAGCTCTCTTCTTTATCGCAATACTTCCGCAATTCTATCGAGAAAACAGCATCCCCAAAACAGCTCAGTTTCTGGTCCTTGGCCTTGTTATCATTCTTGTAGGTTTTCTGGTTGAGGGAGTCACCGTATTGCTTGCAGATACGTTTACGACTGCATTGAGAACCAAACCCATCTACGCCCAAATTCTGGACAAGGCTTTCGGATGTGTACTCATAGCCCTTGGCGCAAAGCTCTTACTTAACAGGGATACCCAATAGCCCTCTTTTTAGGACTAGTATATAAAAAAGGCACCTCCAGGTTGAATTTTCTGAACTTTCCCCCGTGAATTGGAGAAATCCAAACATGGGGGATTGTTATGTCAAAGATCAGCAAAAAGACGAAACTCAAGGCCTTGAAGTTATTCAAGCAAGGATGCAAAGGCAAGGCCACCGCAAAGAGACTGGGTCTCAATCCGTCAAGCACCAGGCGGTGGTGCAAGCAATACGAAGGTGGAAACGAGAGCTGGGTGTACTGTACCTACGACCGTAGATACGAGGCCATGAACGAGCAAGTAAAGGAAGGGATTGTCCTCAAGTCGCTGTCCAAGGAAGAAACCAAATCTGGTCTTTGCCGCAAATACGCCTTGTCGATTAGTGTTCTGAATGTATGGATTCGGAACTATACTGAGTACGGGGTCTGCACGAGAAAGAAAGGCAGAAAGAGGAAAGGTGGACACAATGACGGAATTGGAACGGAAGAAGATGGAAGAGCTCGAGAAGCTCGTAAGGCAACAGCAGTCAGAGCTCAAGGGGATGCACGACGGGATTATCTTCTACAGGACGTACTTCCAAATCTGCGAGGCAGAGGAGACGGATCCGTCAAAAAAAAAGTTCTATCAGCAGTTGCTGAGGCACGGAAGCTCGGAGTCCCTGTGACCCGTTCGCTCAAGCTGGCAGGCATCTGCCCGAGCACCTACTATTACTGGGAACAACACAAGGATGATTCGGTCAACAATGATGTCTCCATAGCATCGCACATCAGGCAGATACAAGAAGAGACAAACTGGTCCTACGGGATTCCAAGGATGACGCAGGAACTGAAGGCGAGGTTCGGGTACGTGCAACTGAACCACAAGCGCGTCGAGCGGGTCATGAAGGAACATGCCCTGAACGCGAAGGTCCGCATCCGACGGTTTCCCAAGGGCTACTATCGGATACGGAAAGAAACTGCAAGGGAACTGCCACAAAACATACTGGCCAGGGACTTCTCGGCAGAGGGGCCCATGTGCAAGCTGGTGACCGACATCACGTACCTTCGTGTCGTGGGGGGCTGGTTGTTCCTGGCCGCGGTCAAGGATTTGTACGACAACGGGATCGTGAGTTATGTCATGGAGGAGCACCAGAGCCTCGCCATGGTCATCAAGGCCATCCAGCAACTGGTCGACAAGGGATTCGATCTCCATGGCGTCCTCATCCACTCGGACCGGGGATGGACCTACACGAACAGGGCCTATGTCGACTACCTTAGGGGTCTCGGTGTGGTGCAGAGCATGTCCCGCAGGGGAAACTGTTGGGACAACGCCTGCATCGAGAATTTCTTCGGCCTCATGAAGTGTGAGACCATCTACCAGAACAGAAAGAGACTGCTAACCAAGGAAGAGATGGAACAGCTGGTAAGGGAATACATCGCTTGGTACAATGACAAGCGAATACAAAAAAAACTAGGCTACCGGTCTCCGGTGCAATACCGTCAATCAGTAGCCTAGCTCTCAGAACTCTCCAACTCTATGGGGAAAGTTCATTCCGTTTAACCTTTCAGGTGCCCCTTTGCCTGTCATTTTCTTTGCTAACTTTCTTGCCTTAAATAGCAACATTGTAATTAAGTAAAAACTCGATTCCTCTTGAATTAACGACGAACGACCAAGACGAGAATACCGGCAACTACGGCCGCACCGCCTCCAATTAGATACCAGAGGGTTTCCTTGCTTAAATCGGCGCCAAAAAAGGTACGGATAGAATCGCCAGCAGATTGTGATGCGTAGTACCCTACTACCATAAGCGCAATACCACCAACTAACAATAAAATACCTAGAATCCGTGAAATACTCATGTTTTGTTATTCCTTGTAATTTGTATCCCGTTGGTTGCAGGCAACCTGCGCGGAAGTCAATACAGAATAATCTCGCCATGCATTGGTGGGTTTTGTATTGTTATGGAAGAGTTCACTTATCGGTTGTGCATCATCAAAAAACAATCAGTTTTTCTGATTACCGACCAGTATCCAAGCAACGACCAGAATCATCTATTGCTGTATCATGACTCATAAGTCATAACGACAGAGCATTCATCATACTGGTATAGCTGTTTGATATTTTCTATAAATCATTATATTCCATAGTTTTCTGTTTGTATATAGCAAGTACTCAGGCAGAGGCACCGAACGCTTCTAGCCAACATTGGAAACAATACAAAGATACAAGGAATAGTTTGCTGATAACAGAAGGGTATCACCATACCACCATGGATTTTGGTATCTTGTATTGAAGGTATAGAGCCCCACTTCTTCATCTGCTTCCCATAAAAAGGCAGTATACTGTAAACAGAAAAAACAACAGGAGATCAAATATAATGAATTATGTATATATTGCCACAAGCCTCGACGGATATATCGCTACCAACGAGGGAAGCTTGGATTGGCTTACCTCCCTTCCCACCCCAACAGATTCTGATTATGGTTATTCCGTCTTTTTGCAGAATATCGATGCCATAGTGATGGGAAAAAATACCTTTGAAACTGTCAGCAAATTCACTCCCTGGCCCTATGAAAAACCCGTTTTCGTCTTGAGTTCCGGCTTGCGTTCAATACCTGAAGCCCTCAAAAAGCATGTATCACTAGTATCGGGCAACATTCCGAACTTGCTTTCCCAATTGCACGAGAAAGGTTTCAAGACCTTGTATATTGACGGGGGCAAAACCATACAAAGCTTTCTTGAACTGGATCTCATCGATGAAATGACCATCACAAGAGTTCCGATACTCTTGGGAAAGGGAATCCCTTTGTTCAAGGAAAGTACCCGCATCAAACAATTTACGCATATAAAAACGGAGGTTTTTGACAACGGCCTGGTGATGAGTACCTATCGGAAACGGAAGTCCGATACCCTTTAACTTTCATAGGCAGGTTTAAAAAAACCGTTGCACACCCTATACTCTGACCATGGCTATTCAAATTACCGAAGAAAAAGACTGCATAGGTTGTACTGCATGCCAGGCTATATGCCCCATGAACTGCATTTCCCTTCACCCCGATGACAAAGGCTTTGTATATCCTCTGGTCGAGGCAACAGATTGCATCGAATGCGGCCTGTGCACATCCACCTGCCCCTTGTTGGCCCCTGTCCAGAAAAAAAGCAATAACCCTACAGTCTATGCAGCCAAAGCCAGAGACAGGGCAACCTTGCTTAAAAGCTCCTCTGGCGGCATGTTCATACCGCTCTCCGAGACCATATTGTCCAAGGGAGGCGTGGTCTATGGAGCAGCCTTTACAACTGATCTGGTAGTTGAGCATATCCGTTGCACCACAGCACAGCAAAGAGACCGATGTGTAGGTTCCAAATATGTACAGAGCAATATGGAAACAGTACTTCCCCAGGTAAAGAAAGATTTGGCTTCCAACCTTCAGGTCATGTTCACTGGAACTCCCTGTCAGGTAGCCGGTCTTCGTTCCTTTCTGAAAAATGCAAAAATCGATACTTCAAACCTTTTCTGTTGCGACCTGCTTTGCTATGGAGTCCCCAGTCCCAAGGTTTGGCAGGATTATCTTGCGACCTTGACCAAGGGAAAAGGAGAACAGGTCAGTGACGCTTTCTTTCGGGACAAGACCCAGGGTTGGAATGATTTTTCCTTGAGAATCGAAACAGAACATACGACCACCCTGGAGTCGAACAGCAAAAACCTGTTCCTGCAACTATATCTGGAACACCTGACAATAAGGCCTTCCTGTTTCGATTGCCATTTTACCAACTTGAATAGAGAGGGAGACCTTACCCTCGGGGATTATTGGGGTATCGAGCAAGCACTGCCTGAGTTTGCCGACCCAAAGGGAGTATCGGTGGTATTGGTCAACAGCCCAAAGGGGAAAGCCTGGCTGGAGGAAGTCCAGGACTCCCTTGAGCTCAGAGAAAGTTCTGCCAGAGCCTGCATGCAAAGCGTATTGTCCCATCCGTTGGAAAAACCCATTGGATATGAACTATTCTGGGATGAATATGGCAAAAAAGGATTTGAAGAGACAACCAGGCAATTCTGAGAACAAGAGCTTGGAGGAGTTACCTGCAAGCTCTTGTTGCTACACGGTTCGAGAACTTTGTTGTCAATCAATCTCTTCTATGGCAAGCGGGAACTTGGATAAGGTTTCACATCCATTCTCGCCGATGAGAATGGGGTTCTCATAACGGAAACCCACACCTTCATCAGGTGCTGCATACTGCATGGCACAGATCAGCAATTCCCCTTTCTCATAGACATGGTCAGGATCGGTCCAATACGGGAAAGGTCCGTCGGTTGCCTGGCCTATCCGCCATTCATCTCCAAACAATCCAATGCCATGTTCACACCCCGGCAATATATAATCAGCACAGCCCAAAACTTCAGCCCGGTCCATCATGATTGCCGAAAGGGACGAAGGAGTTGCCCCTGGTTTATAATTGGCAAGAACTGTTTCCACCAGATCGACGAAATTATCGGCATGTCTGCGCAACGAGGCACTTACCGGCTTTATCAGATAATTATGCGAATGGTCGCCCAAGGCAAGCATGAACATCGAATGAAAATCAAGCATCAAGGGTTCCCCTGCCTGAAACTTCCTATTGGTCGGAGGTGTGCAGGCACCAAGTCCCGTACGATAACCACTGGAAATCTCATTGAGCCCAGCAAAATTCCATTCCGAGACAGAACCAGCTCGACGCATCGCCAAGGCGGCAATACCGGCGATCTCTGTTTCGGTCATCCCTTTCCAACCACCATGCTCAATGGCTGCCCTGGCTACCTTTTGCCCCTCATCCACAATACGGGAAGCTTCCCTGAACCGGGCAATCGTCCCCGCATCCTTGATAAACGACAGTCCATCGACAAGAGAGTGTGCATTCACGAATTCCCAGGAAGGAAGGGCCTGTTGGAGCATTTCCCATTCGTAATGGGTAAGGTTACCTTCAGGAGTATAGGTTGAAATTCCATCCTCAACTCCCAGTCTTCCCTTCGCAAGCCCCAACTCCTCGGTAATCATCGAGGAAACTACGGTAATCTGGTCCTGTCCTCCCATGGGGGCATAGGCCCTGACATTATCGGTGGGAAGCCAAGTTTCATCGGCAACCCTGGTGGCATCCACCAGGAAGGTATACAAGACAGGATCACCCTGGGCGGGAATGATCAAAAAACTCCTCCAAGGGCAGAAAGCATCAAGAATGAAACTGAGAGTCCGGGGACGAGTTCCCAGATAGACATCCAGTCCCTTCTCTTTCATCAACTTCTGAATTGCCACAACCCTGGCACGATTATCGATCCAATACGGACTTGTCTGGTCAAATTTTCTTGGCATGATGTTCTCCTAATACCTTGTCGGGATAATCGAAAGTACCTTGTTCACGCGGTCTGCAAGGGGAGCAAGCCGTACTGCCTTGGCCATATTGCCACGAAGCCTCAATTTCCCGGTCATCAAAGCCCTTGTGGAACTCAATTCACCACGGGTAATGGCGGCAAAGGTCTCATACTTGCCCCTGATCGAAAACTCGGCCTCTGGACAAGGACCGGCGCCGGTCTCGAACCTGACTACCTTGCCCTCTTCACAGGTGAGGAACAGATACATCTCCCCGCCTTCGGGACAATCTTCATAGATATCGGCCATTGAAGTGGTGACTCCATTCATCTTTGCCGAATCCAATTCGTTTTTTAAAAGTTCAAAACCCTGATCTCGCCATTGCTGGCCAAGATATACCAATTTTTCCTCCATACTGAAAACCTCCTTGAGAATCGACCTGCTATTTCAAGAACGGGCAATCAACCCGTTAAGCACCAAATCAAGGCTCTGTTCGAAAACCAACTGCTCCTCCCCCGACTCCTCTACATACGCCTTCTCGATGGAAAGCTGATAGAGCGAAAACAAAATCCGGGCAGCCCTACGTGAATCAGGAACCGAGAAAACCTGTGCCTCGATACCCTCTTGTATCAAACCCTGCAACAGATCCACCGAGCGCCTATTGATTGCCTCGAAGGGATCCTTGGCATCTACCAAGGGAAAAAGAGCGGGATCTCCGGCCAGAATTTTTCTCAGGCGAGGTTCTTCCTGAAGATAGGAAAAGGCAGTACTGCAAAATAGGCGAAACCGTTGCAAGGGATCGGTGGAGGTTTCTGCTGCTGCAATGGCAGCACTTTGCCAACGAGAAAACCCATAGGCAACAGCCTTGCCATACAAATCCTGTTTATCATGGGCATAGCGGTACAAAGTTCCCACAGCCAAGCCCATTCTGCTGGAGATGTCTTCCATGCAGGTTTTCCTGTATCCATATTCAGCGAAAACTTCCAGGGCGGTCTCCAGCACAGAAACCTCGCGTTGTCTATATTTTTGTGAAATAGTGAATGATTCTTTCATATATTCATTTTTCGTACACAAATTTCAATCTGTCAACAAATTTCGTCCTATCTTCGGGAATTGATTAAAAGGTTTTTCCTAAGCTATATAAAAAAAGGTATCCCAGCTACCATCCAAAAGAAAAGTAGAGGAATACCCATGAATTGAATTCTTGACTGTGCTGGATATCGTTTCCCTTGCCCCGATTTACAGGAACAGGTCTCGATAATAATCTATTTTCCTGCCTTCTTCACCCTATTGTCACGACTGCGTTTGAGTACATCGATATAGACTGCCAGCAAGATCACCACACCCTTGAGTATCAACTGCCAGAAGGAATTGATATTGAGCAGGTTCAACCCGTTGTTCAGTATTCCGATTATCAGCATGCCCAAAAAGGTTCCTCCCAAGGTCCCAATGCCTCCGCTCATGGAAGTACCGCCAAGGACTACCGCCGCAATGGCATCCATCTCAAACCCGGTACCGATGGTAGGCTGTCCACTGTACATCCTTGAACAAAGGACTATTCCGGCGAAGGCACTGAATAACCCGATGAGTGTATGGATAATGATGATGACCCGTCCCGTGTTGATACCGCTATAGATTGCCGCATCCTTGTTCCCGCCCAAGGCATATACATGCCTTCCGAATTTTGTCCTGTTCAGGACTATCAACATGATGACGAAAATGATCAGCATGTAGATTACCGGTAGGGGAATTCCGAGAAAACTTCCGGTACCGATATTCACGAAAGCAGGGTCAGTAGTCCTGATCGGATTGCCATTTGAATAGACATAAGCCGCCCCTCGTGCAATTTGCATCGTGGCCAAGGTAACGATAAAAGGAGGTATTCCTGTAGAGGAGATGACATAGCCATTGAAAAAAACCAATGCCTGCGCCGATACCGCACCCAATCAGTACAGCAAGAGGAACAGGAACTCCTGACTTGGCTATCAAACCAGCCGCTACGGTACCTCCCAACGCCAAAACAGAACCAACTGAAAGGTCAATGCCCCCGATGATAATGGCCAAGGTCATGCCAAAGGCCAGCATTCCATTTGTCGAAACCTGACGCAAGACATTCAAGATGTTACTTGAACGGAGAAAGGCAGGACTGACAATTGCCATGGAAATGCACATTATGAACAAACCAGCCAAAATACCGAGATTCCTCTTCAAGTATCCGGTGACACCTTCCTTGAGAGAGCGTTGCAGTAGCCCATATATATTATTCATCGGATCCCCCCGTTGCGAAAAACATTATTTTTTCTTGTGTCGCTTCACTTTTTGACAAACTACCGGTGATACGGCCCTGGTGCATGACCAGGATCCTGTCACTCATATTCATGACCTCAGGCAGTTCACTGCTTACCATGATGATGGAGAGTCCTGTGCTTACCAGATCAGTCATGAGCCTATAGATCTCGGCTTTTGCCCCTACATCGATTCCCCTGGTGGGTTCGTCAAGAATAAGCACCCTGGGTCCAAGGGCAAGCCATTTGGCAATGACGACTTTTTGCTGGTTTCCCCCTGATAACTGCTTGGCCAGTTGCTTGGGGCCAAAAGCCTTGATATTCAAATTGGTTATCCCTTGCTTGATGATTTCCTGCTCCTTGGCCCTATTTACAAAGCAACCCCGAATGAAGGTATCCAAGACCTGGATCGTAATATTGTTGCCGATGCTCTCCATCAAATTCAGGCCATGTTCTTTTCTGCTCTCGGGAACCAGCCCGATCCTGGCCTTGATGGCATCTTGCGAAGTCTTTATGGAAAGTTGTTGTCCATCGAGGAGTATCTGGCCTTCGGTGTAGGACCTGATACCAAACAAAGTTTGCATCAACTCAGTTCGCCCTGCCCCGACTATTCCGGTAAACCCCAGAATCTCCCCTTCATGCAGGGTAAACGAGATATTGTCCAGTACCCTGGGCACCGTCAGGTTCTTGACCTCCAGAAGAGCTCTTCCCACTGCATGTTCCTTGCTTGCAAAAAAATCCTGCATCGATCTTCCCACCATGTTGTTCACCAAGGTCTTTCGGTCGGTGCTTGCGGTGATGAAGGTATCGATATACTCTCCATCCCTGTAGATGGAAATCCTGTCAGTTATTGCAAACAGCTCTTCAAGTCGGTGGGAAACATAAACAACCGAGATGTTTCGTTTCTTCAGTTGCCCGACATATTCAAATAATTGATCCACCTCTTTGCTGGTGAGAGCGGCAGTCGGTTCATCCATGATGATGAGTTTTGACTCCAGGCTCATGGCCTTGCAAATCTCGACCATTTGTTGCTGGGCCACCGATAGATTGGAAACCAAGTCAGTTGCACGGAGATTCAACCCAAAGGAATCCAGATGCCGTTGGGCTTCGCTGTTCATCTTCTGTTTATCGATATAATGAAAAGGTCCCTTGACGAGTTCCCTGCCCATAAAGATATTCTCGGCAATGGTCATATAGGGAACAAGCACCAGTTCCTGGTGAATTACACTTATCCCCAAGGCATGGCTTGTATGCACATCGGGTATCTCGACCTTTTCGCCCTCAATGAAAATTTCCCCTTCATCAGCCTTGTAGATACCCGCAAGAACCTTGATCAGAGTCGATTTACCTGCCCCGTTGGCTCCCAACAAGGCATGGCATTCACCCTTGAGAAGCTGCAAGTCAGCTTTCTGCAATGCCTGGACTCCCCCAAAGCGCTTACTGATACCTTTTGCTTCCAAAAGATATTGGTGTTCCATATGTGTTCCTTTTTCATGGTAAAGAGGGGGATGGTTACATGACCATCCCCATTGCGAGCAGCAGTACAATTGGAAATCCTATTGCCAGCCGTCCAGACCGTATTCCGCCACATTGGATTTGTCGATCAAGGTGATAGGGACAAGGATGAGGTGCTCTACCTTCTGTCCAGAAAGCAGACTGTAGGCGGCATTGGCAGCCTCACGGCCGATCCGATGGGACTCTGTGCGGCAGTGGCAGTCATTCTTCCTTCATTGACCATCTTCTTGGCGTCAGGAGAACCATCAACACCATAGATAAGTACATTAGCGGAACGCTTGGCAGCTTCCAAGGCAGCAAGGGCACCGATTGCCGTAGGATCGTTAAGACCCATGACGACATCAATCTTGTCCTGGGCCTGGATGATGTTTTCCATTACAGGCATGGCCTGCTCGATCTGTCCATTGGAACTCTGGCGGGCAATAATCTCATATTGGGGAAAGTTCTTGACGGTATCGACAAAGGACTGGGTACGGTCAATGGCACTCTTGGCAGTGGGATGTTCAAGCAAGACAATCTTTGCGGATTTCAGACGTTTCATTACATCCTGAGCTACCAGCACACCGGCATTGTAGTTATTGGAAGCAACGATGCAATCAACAAGGTCTTCATCGAATACAGGGGCATCAACATTGATGATGGGAATTCCTGCGGCCTTTGCTGCATCCAGGGCAGGACGCACACCCTGCCAGTCGACAGGATTCAAAAAGATTGCATCGACACCCTGGGCAATCATGTCCTCGATTTGTGCAATTTGCTTGGCCTGGTCCAAAGCCGGATCATAGGCAACCAACTTATCGCCCTTTGCTTCCACGATGCCCTTGATACCATCGTTCAGGTATACAAAGAACGGATTGTTCATGGTCATATACGTAGCCCCGAACAAATAATGACCATCATCGGCCTTTTTTTCAGCGCTGCCCTGTGCAAATGCCATACCAGCGCAAACCACGAGAATCATCAAAAACAGTACACTCTTTTTTCTCATTTTTTTCCTCCAAGTGTTTCGATGATTCAATCATCCAATGGTTTTTTCGGTTTGCGAAATGTGCACAATGTCAACATCCGTCCAGTAAATTGTCACTTGACAGCCTGACAAATGTCACTCTTCCAGATAGGCATTGAGCTCATTGTTGAGATGATAGAGGGAATTGCGAAGCTTATCCTCCGTACCGACAATATCGGGGAAATAGGTATTGATCAGTCGTACTGCCCCTTGGTATTTCCTGAACGACGGGTACACCACCGATTCGTTTATTGCCCGGGCAAGGGTTTGCGTCGAGATCTCATCGCCCTCAAGGGTGATGTCATTGAGCAGGATAGCTTGAATACTCTCGCTATCAAGATTCTTTTGTGATGCTGACAAACCTCGGCTTCTTTGCAAATGCATTCCCTGCAGGGTTTCGTCAGTAAGCAAGAATTCAATGAAAAGCTTAGCCTCTTGCTTATGCTTGCTCCGTTGGGAAATACCGAGGGCCAAGGTATCGAGTTCAGCAGCATTGCTCCCCTCGGGTCCCCGGGGCAACACCGTTGCCTTCCATTTGAATTTTCCGCTTTTCAAAATTGAATACGGGTAATACCCATAGGCACGATACCAACTGTATTTTGCAATGGAAAACAAGACGTTGCCATCCCAGAAATCAGGGATGCGCTCATCTTTTGTCAAATTCTGCAGTTGGAAAAGAAACTTGAAACTCTCATAGACCTCTTCAGAATCAAGAAGGGCCCGCGTCCCTGAATCGTTGAAAAGGTTTTGGCCATTCGTATACACAGCTTCGCTCCAGGAGAATCCCGAAATCCCGAAGGTATCGAGATGTCCATCGTTGTTGGAGTCTTTGGTTGCCTGTTTGCAAAGTGACAGCAAATCGTCCCAGGTCCAGTTTGCAGCAGGAAAAGATAGTCCCAGTTCATCCAGTAGGGTCGTGTTCACAAACATCAGGGAAGAATCACATTCCTCGGGAAGGGCATACAAGATGCCGTTGAACGTACTCGCCTGGAGAGTTGAATCAAAGAATTGCATATCCGTAAGGCGTTTGCTTTTTTCAAGGAAATCCCCCAGGGGTTCCAGGATGCCCATATCGGCAAATAAAGGGAAATCCTCGGGAAGAATGAAAAAACAATCAGGCTCTGAACCGGTAAGGACCTTTTGCGACAGCCATTCCGAATAATCGGATCTGAGTATTCCGCTTTTATAAACGACTTGTATCTGGGGGTATTGCTTCTCGAAACGACTGATCGCCTCATCCAGGATAAAATAGGTCTCAGGGTTCGGGACATTCCAGGCACTGCCGGCAAAGGTCCCGATATTCAGGACGACAGGATCTTGGGACTTGCAAGAGACCAAGGCAAAGGTTGCCAAGAAAATGAACAAGATCAGAGTTTTTCTCATTGTTCGTCACCTGTATCGACCAAGGCATTCTGTACGGCAAAAATTGCGATTTGGGTTCGGTCCCTGAGATTGAGTTTCGATAGGATTGCGCTGATATAATTTCTGACGGTTCCCTCCCCCAGACTCAATTCATAGGAAATCTCTTTATTTGAAAGCCCCCGTCCGATTCCCCTGATTATCTTCATTTCGTTGGGAACCAGGGAATCGGGGATAAACGTCGATTTCAACAAAGGTTTATTACCCTCGATGGCAAGCTCTGAAAACAGGGAAATGAATTTATTCATGATCTCCGAAGGCATCCAGCTTCCACCCTCATACACTTTTTTTATTGCAGCCTTCAACTCGCTTCTGGATACACTCTTCAGTAAATAACCATTGGCTTTGTACTTGAACGTTTCAAAGACATATTCATCATCATCAAAGGTGGTAAGCATGATTACCGGCAATGCAGGATACAAATTCCGTATTCGCTTAAGACAGGCAATTCCATCCATAAGGGGCATGCGGATATCCAACAAGACAACGTCAATGTTATTCTTGGAAATCTCATAGAGAGCTTCCTGGCCATCCTTGACCGTAGCTGCAACTTCAATCTCATTGTCAGAGATCATTATCTTGAGACTATCCCTGATCAATTCCTGATCATCAGCTATCAATACAGTTATCATCAAGCTCCCCTTCTGTCATCGGTAATTTAATTGCCAGGATAAAGCCCTTTCCTGGAGAGGTAGTGATTTCCAAACTTCCACAGAAAGCTTCTATCCGTTGCCTGATATTGCTCAGCCCAAAACCCTCCCGATAGGCAAGGACTCCCTTGCCATCATCGACGATGAGGATATCCAATATAGTCTGGACCTTTTCGATTTTTACGGTAATGGTGGAAGCTTTTCCATGCCCGATGGCATTGGTCATGCTTTCCTGAACGATGCGATAGATCAATTCTTCCTGTACTGCCGATAGAGTGGGTAGCTCGCCCACCAAGGCAAGACACGTCTGTGTGGAAGTACATCCATTCATCTGCTCAATCAAGGATTCAATGGCCGGAATCAATGTATATCGCTGCAAACTATCACAGCGCAAGGCCTTGAGCGAATAGCGTACGTCCTGTCCACCTTTTTCGGCAAGGCTCTGTACCTTGGAAATCTGTGACATCAATTCGTTGAATTGGTCCCTTTCAAAGCAAAGACAAGCCCGCAACCCGATCTCGATACCGGTCAAGGTATGTCCGATGGTATCATGAATCTCCCTTGCCAAACGGTTCCGTTCCTTGATCTTCGCAAGTTCCTCTATCTTGATTGCATATTCTGAAAGTTGCACGTTGGCAGCATTCAATCGCTGGAGACTTACCTGCAATTCCGCATTGAGTGCCTGCACACGTTTTCTTTCACTGATCTGCAATTGCAGGGAAAGAAACAAAAAAGCAATGAACAATACCTCGTTGAGGGAAAAAAGCAGGGTACGGATGACAATGAGAGAAATGGTTTCCTTTGCCGAATAATATTCAAAGAAGGCATCGGCCGAAACAAAACGCAGGCCAAGGATCAAGGACGCCAATTCCTGGTCAAGAAATAGATACAGGATGAGCAAAACTGACAAGAGCGTACCCTTGAGCCACTTTGTATTGCAGAAGATCAAGACATTCATGGCAGGAACCAGCAATATTCCCTTATTGCCCATATCCTGATAGAACATTATGGCCATGCAAATCGAGATCTCCACCAGCACCATGAATACTTGATAGAGGGAAGCATGCCTGAATCGCTGTCCCAAACGTTGGAAGAGATTGCAGGCAAGCAAAAACAGGAACAGAAAAAAGGAAAGGGCCCATACCTTGGTAGGACTGTTGGGAACATACCGCAACCTCTCAAGAAATATCCTTGCATCAAAGTTCGAGCAAATCATCTGGGTTGACCGGGAAATCAGTTGGGAGATAAAGAAAACAGTTATCCCGTTTACTCCATAGATAAGCAACTGAATCAGCCTTACTTCTTTGTTCTTTGTCCATTGAGCTGGTTGAATATCAACCATTTCAGGGAGGTATGTAGATTCCATTACCTGCAATTATGAGTCAAAAGAGGGACAAATGCAAAACTTTATTTTCTTATCCTGGCAAATTTGGCGATACGACATAGAAAGAAACGGGAATCCCCCACCTTGAAAAAAGGCAGGGGATTCCACTTGGAATGTTTGGTTTTGCAAATCAGAATACGTGCAATACCAATAAAATGACAAGGACTGCAACAATACCAAGTACAACTCCCACTAACAGATACTTCCGTTTCTTGCGGTCCAGTATCTGCTGGACAGTAACTTGTCGTTGTTCCTTCTGGGCGGCCTCTGCTTCCATTTGCAATTTTCTCTGCAGTTCTTCTTCTTTTTTTACTTCCAGTTCTTTTTGCAACAGCTGTTCAGCTTCGACCTTGGCATCCTTTTCCTTCAATTCCAGATAACAGCGCCCGCATAACACGGATCCTTCGCAATCAAAGAGGTCATCGTAATAACTTTCCTTGCACTCAGGACAAATATAGCACCGCTTCAGTTTTCCTTCCTCGATCAGCTTGCAAGCGACCATCTGATGGGACTTGGGAAGAGCATTCTTCTTTCCGCCAAACAATCGTTTGAGAAAGGAGGATTGCAAACCGGTCACCGACTCACTGCCCATGGTCTGGGAAAGATTGACGATACGTTCGCTCAATCCACGATCCTGGGTAATGAGCATAAGATTCTTCGTCTTCCCCTGGGCAGCAAAAAGCTTGACCAAATGGTCATCGGCAATACCCACGCTTCCGGTATCACCAATCCTGACCAAGCCTTTCCGAGCCAAGGTCCTGATCATCTCCGGCCGAATGGTCGAACGAATCCTCACTTCCTTGTCTTTTTCCTGGTTATCTTTCAAACCATGCAATTCCTCGAGGGTTTTCTCGAGGATTATCAATTTCTTCTTGCGCCTCTTGAGAATGGGTTCCGCATCGGATACAAAATGCAAGAACCAATCCTCTTGGATAATAGGCGCGGTATCAACGTAAATCTCATCGAATGAGCGCAGTTGTTCGTCCAACGAAGCCTCATAGGCCTCGTCCGTATTCTTGAAACGATGGGTATCACCCTTCTTGCAGGCGATGACTTCCCTGTACAGGTTCATCTCGCTTGCAGGATTCTTTCCATCAAGACTAATTCCTACGCTCCTGAGAATACCGAGGACCTTCTCCTTTGACATCCCGAATTCGGCTGAAAGAGCACCGGTAACGTCATCCGATGCAATCATTTCAACCTTCACGGGAGGAGTTCTCTTTCTCAAAAGTCTAGCCATATATTACTCTTCACTATCCTTCGCACGCTTGGTGCGGATTATTTCCACGGCTTCTTCCAAGCTGATAGCCTTTGCAAGGTCATCATCATGCTTGTACTTTGATGGTAGGGCAACATTGCCCTTGCCCACCTTTAGGTAATAGCCGAAGCGGCCGGTAGCCAAAGCCACCGGTTCTTTTTCAAATTCCCCAATCTGCTGGATTACACCTGAAGTTGATGAACCCTTTCCCCTGGTTTTTCCACCCTTTGCCCCTGCCTTGGGTTTTTCCTCGGCCAATAAAGCCTCGGCTTCCTCAAAAGTAATGGAAAACAACTGTGCATCATGGTCTGTCTTTCGTAAATTCCTGAATTGTCCATTGCATCCTACAAAAGGTCCGAACTTCCCCTTGGTTGCAAATACATCATTTCCCTCTGAATCCTTCCCCAAGACTCTGGGCAACGATAGATACCTGTGGGCAATTTCCAGGTCATGCTGTTTTTCGGCATCCTGCACCCATTTGGGAATGCTTGCCCGCTTTGCATCCTTTCCCTCGCCTTCCTGCCAATACGGTCCGAAGCGTCCGTTCATCAATTGTACGGGAAGCCCTGCCTGCTTTCCTGTTCCCAATACATCAGGTTCTGCCTTGACTTTTCCCTTTGAAATCAGCTCTTTTACCTCTGCATCGGTGATGGTACCTGGATTCCAGTCCTGGGGCAATGAGATGTATTGGGCTTTCCCCTCCACCTCAGGTCCTACTACATAGGCTCCGTAGGGACCGACCATAATCGGATTGTCCTCACTGATCTGGCTTAACTTGATAGTCTTGGAGACTACCTTGTTATCCTGGGCAAGCTGCAAGGTGTTCTGGTTTTCCAAGCCTTCGGATCCGAGATAGAACTTTTCCAGGAAGGTTTCCTTGTCAAGTTCACCGGAAGCAATCCTATCAAGCCCATCTTCCATGGTGGAGGTAAAATCGTAATCGACAAACTGGGGGAAGTTGTTTTCCAGAAACTGGCAAACACCAAACCCGACAAACGATGGGGCCAGGGCCGGACCTTCCTTGGAAACATATTTCCTGTCCAGCAAGGTCTTGATGATCGTAGCATAGGTTGACGGTCTACCGATACCTCGTTTCTCAAGTTCTTGCACAAGGGAAGCCTCGGTATACCTGGCAGGGGGCTTGGTCTGGTGCTCGACTTCACTAAGCGAAACCAAGGGGCAAACCTCCCCTACAGAGAGAGGAGGAAGCAACGATTCCTTGTCCTCAAGGGCAGAATCAGGATCGTCGGAACCTTCGACATACGCCCTCAGAAATCCAGGGAATACAATCTGGGTTCCCGAAGCAGTGAACAACGCCTCGTTTGCCCGGATGGAAACACTGGTCGTGGCCTTCTTCGCATCAGCCATCTGGGAGGCAAGGGTCCGTTTCCAGATCAACTCATACAAAGAAAGTTCCCTGCCGCTCAATCCTGTTTCCGCGGGAATACGGAAGGTATCCCCGGAAGGACGGATGGCTTCATGGGCCTCCTGGGCTCCCGCTGTCTTCGCAGCGAAATGCCGGGGAGAGGGAGAAAGGAAATCGGGTCCATAGAGTTGTTTTACCAACGAACGGGCAGCTTCAGTGCCCTCATTGCTCAAGGTAGGACTGTCAGTACGCATATACGTGATAAATCCATTCTCATACAATTTCTGGGCGATGCGCATGGTATCGGAAGCACTGAAATGCAATTTCTTGATGGCATCCTGTTGCAAGGTACTGGTGGTAAACGGAATATTGGGTTTGGTAACAAAGGGTTTTCGCTGGATATCGACAATTTCATAAGAAGCTCCCGAAAGATCCTCGACAATCCTATGTATCTGGTCCTTGTCCAAGAGAAGGACAGAATCCTTCCCCTTATATATTCCGGAAACTGAATCAAAATCCTTGCTTTGGGCTATGACCTTTCCACTATACGAGGATAGCTTTGCCTCAAAATTTTGCTTTTCCGAGGAAAGCAGGTCAACCTTCGCATCAAAATAGATACTCTTGGAAAAGGCAATTCTCTGCCTCTCCCGTTCAACGGTCAAACGCAAACCTACCGATTGGACCCTTCCGGCAGAAAGTCGTTTGTTGGCAAGTTTCTTCCAGAGGGTTGGAGAAAGGGTGTAGCCATACAACCTATCTACGATGCGTCGTCCTTCCTGGGCCTGGACCAGGTTGTCATCCACCTTACGTCCACTTTCCAAGGCCTTGAGTATGGCCCCTTTGGTTATTTCATGGAAAACCATTCTCTCATAGGGAATCTTGGGCTTGAGCACTTCCAGCAAATGCCAGGAAATACTCTCCCCTTCACGGTCCTCATCAGTTGCGAGCAACAATTTATCAACACCCTTGAGACTGCTTTTCAACTCACGTATCAAAGACTCTTTTCCCTCAACGATCTTATAGTCGCAGGCAAAACCATTACTGACATCAATAGCCATACGGTCTTCGGGAAGATCCCTTATATGTCCCTTGCTTGCAACGACTTTACAAGTCTTGGGGAGAAATTTCGTAATCGTTTTCGCCTTAGTCGGTGATTCTACGATGATGAGAACCTTGGTATCATCCATGCAATACGCTCCTAATTGCCAATTGACCTTAAGTTAACACTATATAATGTTGTCGAATAGTTTTGTCAACGTATACCTCTTACCAAAAAATCAGTCCAAAGGGTCTTCACAGGTAAAAACATAGTCTCCCCCGGAGCCTTTATCAGGACAGGCAAACAGTCCCCAGGAAGCAATTCCCTTCCCCCAAGTATGCAAGACAACTTGTTTTTTCCCCTCTTTGGAAACATAAAAAGAGAACGTAGTCTCAGTAAGAAAGCTCATCCCGGCAACAAAGGAAACAACTTTTGAGGAGACACCGGAAATGGTCACTTCCATAGCCTGGAGTTTCCAGGCCTCAGGCTCCATGGAAGTCGTGTTGAAAATTTCGGCATTCACTCTATACGCAACGGCCGCAGGACTGGAATCTTGGTAGAAAATTTTCGGATATTCCTGTGCAAAAGGTAACAGGGGAAAGAGTAAGAGCAATCCCTTGTCCTTAAAATCCCCATACACCCTCAAGTTCCCAGACTCATCGAAAACAACAAGCCCCAGCTCCTTGCACTTCCCGTGATTATCATACTTTGTACTGTTTTTCCACTGGTAGGAACCACTCCAACCAGTGGTGGAAAACGGTATCCAGACATACGAAAGAACTGCATCCTCCGCTCCCCGGGCAACCACGAGCACCTGATAGTCGCTACAAGAACGCAGGGGGGTTTCATTGGAACCGACCATCGTCGAAAACTCAGTAGGCCCAAGCCGCTTCAAGGGCTCTTTACCTAAATATATATCATAATGCTCGGCACCTTTTTCTTCATCCCAATTAATTTTCACCTGATTGGGAAATTTTTGGGAAACCTGTCCATTGAAGGCGAAAAGCAGTTCCCCACAGAAAAAGAACAAGGATGCAAAAAAAATATATTTTTTTGTCATGCTTTCTCCACTCGAAGCGTATCATCGGAGTTATACTCTTGCAACCCCATACACTTATGGGTACTATCCAATAATGAAAATCGATATCATTTCTTGCTGCCTCGAAGAAGGCAACCTCAGCTTTCCCTTGGGAGCACTGAGTATACAGACTTCTCTGCAGAACAAGCTTGCCTTGGATGACCAGGCTTGCATGCTCTATCCATATACTATTTCAGACGATCCTATTCTGGCAGCCAACATGGCATCAAACAGGAAAAGTGATTTCGTAGGCTGTTCCATCTACTTGTGGAATCGTACCTGGTTTGACACGTTCGTCGCGACACTGAAAGAAAAGAGCCCCTCCACCATTGTCTTTGCAGGTGGAACGGAAGTAACGGCCAATCCGATGAGTTTTGACCTCGACCTATTCCGTTTCCTTACCCTCGGGGAAGGAGAGGAATCCACAGCCCTGGCAATCGGACAACTGGCAAGGGGAGAAAATCCCTCGGGAACAGGCATCCTTACCAAGGGAGATCAGGTAACCTATGCCTATCCCCAGGACCTGAATACGATTCCTTCCATCTTTCTCTCGGGAAACGGAGACACCTTGATAGCCACCAGTCCTTCAATTCTCTGGGAAATGACCAGGGGTTGCCCGTTTGGCTGTTCATTTTGCTTCGAGTCCAAGGGACTCAGATCCGTCAGGTCCTATGATTATGAGCGAATCGAACAGGAACTCGACTATCTGGTAAAACATCAGGTAGAAGATGTATTCATCCTGGATCCCACCTTCAATCTGGATAAAAAACGAACGGTGAAATTACTTTCCCTACTTATAGCCAAGGCTCCTACCATGCATTTCACCTTTGAATTGCGGGCTGAATTGCTGGATGCAGAACTTGCCGATCTTTTTGCCCAGCTCAATTGTTCCTTGCAAATTGGCTTGCAAAGCTCAGATAAGTCCATTCTCAAGGCAATCAACAGACGCTTCGATCCCGATATTTTCACCTCCAAGATAGGCTTGTTGAATCAACGGGGTATTGTTTTCGGCCTCGATCTTATCATTGGACTGCCTTTGGACACCTTCCAGACCTTCACCGAAAGTCTGGATTATGCAATTGGCCTGAAACCAAGCAACATCGACATCTTTGCCCTTGCCCTCCTGCCAGGAACCAAACTTGCCGAGCAAGCAGACTCCCTGGGACTGATCCATGCACCGACAAGCCCATATATCATTGAGCGAAGTCCCTCCTACACCCCCGAGGACATTGCAAAGGCTCTCAGACTGAAAGAAGCCTGTGATCTTTTCTATACCAAGGGACAAGCCTGTATGTGGATACATACCCTCTGTGAGGCAACCGAGCTCAAGGCCAGCGCCATCTTGCTTCTCTTCAATACCTATTGTGATTTCCTGTCCAAAAAACAAGGAATAGACATCCAGGGCCTGGATATCTATGAGTTGCAGGAACAGTTTATCAAGGCACTCTTGAAAAAACTCAATAAAAATCAGTTCCTTCCCGCTCTCCGTTCGTTCATGGAATTGCATCAGGGAATTGCCTTTTTGCAAGAGACCGGAGAGAATCCTGTGGTTTCGCTCTCGTATGATCTTGATGAACTGGCCTTGCTTGATACGATGACAATCAGTAAATTTGTAAAGACGCATCCACGATTGAAAACCCAAGCGTACGGAATCTTTCTGGAAGAAGATGGATCAGTTAGCTTTGAGGAACAAAATGCATGACTGGCAAGTAACTTTACTTGCCAGAAGATTGAAAATTAAATACTGTTGAGTGCAAAGGAATTACAATTCGTGAACAAAAAAACAATACAGACCCTTATCCTGGTTTTGATTCTCGGTGCCCTGCTTTCCCTCTCCTCCTGTGTCGTTACCGAGGATCTGCAGGTAAAGGCAGACAACACGTACTCCTCCGCCTTCCAATTCAATGTAGAGGACTTCTTTATTGCGGTATTGAAGGACTTCAACGATTTCATGCCTACAGACAGTAACACCACTATCATGGATGGAGCAACCTCCGATTTCAAGACTGCCTTGGAAAAAGGAAACTCCATAAGCAAAGTGGCTATCAAGAAGCTGAACGACAATAGCTATAGCGGTACGTTTGATTTTACGGATATCGAGCATTTGTTTGCCGATCTTGGAGCTGGCAACAACCAGACCATACTCACCAGAAAAGGCAACTCCCTTACCTTCAAGCTTTCCATGGATAATTATGCCCAATTGGTTCCGGTCATTCCCTTCCTTTCGGACGAAAACTTTGAAGCCTTCGGGCCTACCTATAATCAGGGAATCAGTGAAGCGGATTACCTGGAGATGATCAGTTTCATGCTTGGAACCGAAGGGCCCGACGCCATCAAGAAATCGATGATAACCCTGAGAATAAATACGCCTACACAAATTTCATCCTTTACCAACGGAAAGAAAATCAGTGCCCAGGTGTATGAATTCAGTTTCCCACTCATTGATTTCCTGTTGCTTGCAAAGCCCATTACCTTTACGGTCAATTGGAAGTAATAAAAAGAGATTCCAGGTCTCTGGTCAATTTCAAATACAATAAGAATAAAAGAATAAAAATAAAAAACAGATGCGAAAGTCAATACGACCAAGCATCTGTTTCTTTTCCAAGCCCAAAATGAGTTTACAGGTTAAATCTGAAATGCATGATGTCCCCATCCTTGACCAGATAATCCTTTCCCTCTACACGAAGCTTGCCTGCTTCCTTGACCTTTTGTTCAGTGGTATATTGAAATAGATCTTCACAGTTATAGACTTCGGCCTTGATAAAACCTTTCTCAAAATCGGTATGGATTACCCCGGCTGCCTGCGGAGCCTTGTAGCCGGCACGGAATGTCCAGGCGCGGTCCTCATCGGAACCCGCGGTGAAGAAAGTTCTCATTCCCAGGATATGATAGGCATGACGAATAAGCTGGTTAAGCCCCGATTCTTCCAAACCAACAGCTTCAAGGAACTCTTTCTTATCTTCCTCAGTCTCCAAGGCAGCTATCTCCGATTCAATCTTGCCACAGATGACCACCACTTCGGAGCCTTCTTTCTGGGCAATGGAACGAACCAACCGGACATAGTCGTTTTCCTCGGTAATCCCATCCTCATCGACATTGCAAACATATATTACCGGCTTGAGGGTGATAAGATGCAAATCATAGACCACCGAGAGGGCATCCTCATCGAGTTGAAGACTTCTTGCCGGACTGCCATCCTCCAGACATTTCTTGACTTTTTCCAGGACAGGCAGCACCCTTTCATTCTCTTTCTGCGCTTCCTTGCTCAGCCTGTTGAGTTTTGCCTGTTTGTTATAACGATTGGTAACCGTATCAAGATCGGCTAGGGCAAGTTCGAGATTGATGGTCTCTATATCGCTTATGGGGTCTATCTTGTTATTTACATGGATGATATCACCATTGTCGAAACACCTTACTACATGGGCCAATACACCAACTTCTCGAATGGAAGCCAAAAAGCGGTTACCCAACCCCTCACCTTTGGAAGCCCCTGCAACCAAACCGGCGATATCGACAAATTCGAAGGTTGCCGGGACAATCTTTGCAGGGGGAATAAGGGAGACAATCTTATCTAGTCGGGGATCAGGCACACTGACCATCCCTACATTTGGATCAATCGTACAGAACGGATAATTTGCCACTTCGGCAGGCGCTGCTGTCAAAGCGGAAAATATTGTCGATTTACCGACATTGGGAAGACCAACGATACCACAATTCAAACCCATACTTACCTCATCTTGGCTCAGTAGAACCGGTTGTTGCAGTGTAGCACATATTGACTTCTCCGTTAACCAGCCCTATAGTCAACTGCAATGGAAACAGATCATTTCGAGCAACAGGAAGACACCTCTTCCAAGGGTAAACGTATCCACGAGATAGGAGAAGAGCGACAACGAGCACTTCTTTTGGTTATCATGGAAAACAATGAAGACAAGCCTCATGCCCAAATCAGGGGAGAAGAACTGGCATCCTTGGTGGAAACCATGGGTCCTCTCGTAATCTCGACCACCTATATACCGCTGAGAGAGAACACGAGCGCGACCTTGATCGGTAGCGGGAAAGTACAGCAAGTAAAGGCCATGGCCGATCAAGAAACCCCTGATCTCATCATTTTCGACCATTCGCTCAATCCACGAGTCCAGAGAAACCTTGAAAAAGAACTGGACTGCTGTGTCATTGACCGTGATGAAGTAATTCTCCAGATTTTTGCCGACAGGGCAGCTACCAAAGAGTCCGTACTCCAGGTGGAACTTGCCCGCCTCGAATATTCCCTCCCCCGCCTTTCCAGGCGTTGGGCAAACCTCTCCCAACAACGAGGAGGAGTAAAGGGATCCAAGGGTGAAGGCGAGACCCAGCTGGAACTCGACCACAGGCAAATCAAGGAAAAGATAGTACTGTTGAAGGACCAATTGAAAAAGGTCCAGCAACAACGCAGCATCCAACGAAACCAGAGAATGAATGGAAACATCCCTATGGGAGCAATCGTGGGGTATACGAACAGCGGGAAATCCTCGTTGCTCAATGCACTGTCGAATGCAGGGGTGTTGGTAGAGGACAAGCTATTCGCGACCCTCGACCCCACCACCAGAATGGTCAAGTTGCCGGGAGGCGAGGAAATACTCCTTTCCGATACGGTAGGGTTTGTAAGTGACTTGCCCCATAATCTGGTAGACTCTTTCAAAAGTACCCTGGAAGAGGCCAAGTTTGCGGATTTTTTGATTATTGTCTGCGATGCTTCCCATCCGGATATGATCAATTGCTATAAAACTACGGTAACCGTACTGGAAGAACTGGGGTGTACCGAAAAACCTGCAATTGTCATGATAAACAAAACCGATGCCATCTATGACCAATTTATGGTTGCACGGATGGAATCCCTCTACAGCCCAACCATCGAAACCTCAGTAAAACTGGGAACGGGACTGAATGAACTCCTTGCCCAGATAGGGGAAACGATTCATGCCTTATGCCCTACCACCCACTACCGCATCCCCGATAGCCGATATGACCTTATTGCCCATATACGAAGAAGTGGACAGATAGAAACCATCGACTACACCGATAACGGGATGGAAGTCGGCGCCAGGATACAGAAACGGTTCCAGGGACCTTTGGAAGAATTCAGGATGAAGCAAGAAAATCCCCAAATCGACAATCCTTTATAAGCTATGCAAGGCTTGTATCATCGATGGCACTATTAGATTCCATGATTTCACACGATTTGACAGGGACAGAAGCATCCGGTACTCTCAAAAACTGAGATATTTATGATAGGACAAAGGCTAGGGATACATCACCAATGAAACTTGCAGAGTACATGAACAATTCGGTTATCCATATTTTCAGGGATGCGATACGTTCTTCACAGTTCAATATGAAAGAAATTCTTTTCCTGAACCGTGCCGCGAAAGCTCAAAAAGCTGCGGCACAAAGAAGATTACAGTCCAATGCAGACGGAATTTCCGTTCCGCCTTTTCTTATTGCCAGTATCTCAACTAAGTGCAACCTGCATTGTGCAGGATGTTATGCAAGGGCGAACCATGCTTGTGCGGATGAATCATCCAAAAAGGAAATGGAGGCACACCGATGGGGTGAACTTTTCAAGGAAGCCCATACCCTGGGAATCTCCTTTGTCCTGTTATCTGGAGGAGAACCACTTGAAAGACCTGAGGTATTGCAAGAAGCGGTAAAGATTCCTGAGTTGATTTTTCCTGTTTTCACGAATGGAACGCTTTTCACTCCAATTATACTGGAATATTTCGACCAGAACAGGAATCTGATTCCAGTGATCAGCATGGAAGGCAATCGCCAACAGACAGACCATAGGCGGGGAGACGGTATTTTTGAAGCCACAGTGCAAACGATGAGGGAAATGACCCTCCTTGGCTTATTCTATGGAGTATCAATTACGGTAACGAAAGGAAATCTGGACACGGTGACAGATGATACGTTCGTCGCATCTTTAAAAGAAATTGGTTGTCATCTCATTTTTCTTGTGGAATATGTCCCTGCCGACGGTAATATTGAACCAGCTTTGGATGAAAAACAACGTTTGGTTCTTGAAACTCGCCAAAGCGAATTGAAAACCCATTTTTCAGATATGCTTATCCTTTCTTTCCCAGGAGATGAAAAACGACTGGGCGGCTGTCTGGCTGCAGGACGGGGATTTTTTCACATCAATGCCTCCGGCGATGCAGAACCCTGCCCGTTTTCTCCCTATTCAGACATCAATCTCAAAACCAATACCCTTCGAGACGCCCTGGATTCTACTTTATTTCATCAGATAAGGGAAAATCATTTTGAAGAACAGAATCACGAGGGTGGCTGTGTACTGTTTCCCAGACAAGCAGAAATAGAAAACCTCCTGACTATTGAAAAATAGTAGGGAAAAGCCAGGAATCCAACGCAAAAAGTTCTCTTGCAAAAATCCATCAGCATACAGGACTTGAAAATGGCTTGCATACAAACACCGTAAAAAAGAGATACCAAGCAAATACCTGATATCTCTTTTTCATATGTATGACTATATGGAAAATCAGTCAAATCTCCAAAGCGCTCCGAGATACCCACTGAAACCAAGGCCAAGATGAACAGAATTATTCTGGATGATGCGAAGACCAGGAGCCAGACGAAGGTAGATGTCAATAGGAGCTACATCCTTGTCAAAACTGTAAACCAGCCCGACTGGAACAAGAGCGGACAAATCAAACCCTACCCCTGATTCCAAAGGAATAGCCACAAGCCCTCCAAGCCCGACAGTTACAATGAAATCCGCATTCTCGATACTGAATTGGGACACTTTATAATTAGCGGCAACATCAAAAGAAAGCCTTGATATCCCAAAATACTCCAATCCAAGATTACCGATCAAGTCGAAATCCTTGTTTACTCTGTATTGGAATCCAATACCTGTGTTCGTTCCAATATTCAATCCAACTGCATAGGTGCTCTTGGCAGCACTGGATAGGTTGTAGGTCGCAGAAGTCGCGGGGACAAGCACGAGAGCAACAAGAATCATAAGGCACAGAACTTTCTTCATACTTAATTCTCCCTTGTAGGAAGTATAGGCTTCCTACCTTTACGTTAGGAATAATATATCATACGATTTAAATCAAAGATAGGTTTGCTTATGGACATATTCTTCTGTATGGCTTATTTTTAGGGCCATTGAAAAAAACCAAAATACTTGAACGACAATAGGATACCAAGAATGAATAGACAACTGACTGTCCGAGGATTGTTTGTAGGTTTACTTGGATTGCTGGTAATCACCGCCAGTTCCATGTATGTTGCCTTGCGTATGGGAGCTCTTCCCTGGCCCACGATATTTGTTACGGTAGTCAGCATGGCAGCCCTCAAAAAAGCAAAGGGGTCGACACTACAGGAAATCAATGTCACGCATACTATCATGAGTTCCGGGGCAATGGTAGCAGGAGGACTTGCGTTCACCTTACCGGGATTATGGATGCTCAACCCAGACGCCTCCTTTTCCACGCTCAGTCTTATTGTACTGACTGTAGTCGGAGCCATTCTGGGAACCCTGTTCTCAGCTCTGTTCAGAAGGCAATTCATTGAAGAAGAAAACCTTCCCTATCCCATGGGAATTGCTTCCTACAATACCCTTATGGCAGGAATGAAAGGAGGCAATGGATCAAAAACCTTGTTTGCCTCCATGGGCGGATCAGTGCTCTTTACCGTATTGCGGGATGGGTTTGGCAAGATTCCCGCCTTGCTTACGCTTTTCAAGGGAAGTGCCCTGCTTCCCGCTTTTTCCATCTGGGTTTCTCCCATGGCTATGGGAATAGGAGCAATCATAGGACCTTTGCTGGCTCTCATCTGGTTTGGCGGTGCCGTTTTTGGTTTCTACATACTTACTCCCGTGGGACTTGTCACCGGATTGTTTCATTCCATGGGTGATGCAGATGTGTTCAGGTCAAATCTGGGAATAGGATTGATGATCGGAACAGGACTGGGAGTCTTTGTGAAGGCGGTTTTTTCCAAGTTCAAGGGAAGAAAGGAACGTGCAACGGCAAGAGTTCTTCCCCTTCGTTCAAAGCTGATGATTTTTCTGGTTATGTTCTTTGCAGCAATTTTATTGGGCGTCGGTACGGAAATTACGTTCTTCGAGGCCCTTATCGTTGTTCTTGGCATCTATCTGACCACCTATCTATCGGGGATGTTGACCGGACAGACAGGAATAAACCCTATGGAAATCTTCGGAATACTGACTCTTTTGGTCGTCCAATTATTTGCAAAACCTTCCCTGGTTGCCTCTTTTAGCATCGCGGCGGTAACGGCAGTTGCCTGTGGGCTTACCGGGGATGTCATGAATGACCTCAAGAGCGGACATATGCTAGGTACCGACCCTAAACAACAATTGGCAGGAGAAGGCATAGGGGGCGTCATTGGGGCGGTGCTCTCCGTTTTTGTATTGCTTATCATGAAACAAGCCTTCGGGGGCTTCGGTACGGCAGAACTCCCGGCTCCCCAGGCCGCGGCAGTCTCGGCCATGGTCGGAGGCTTGGGAAATGTTCCGGCCTTTGCCATTGGATGCATCATTGGCCTGACACTTTTTCTGTGCAACGTTCCGGCGGCTACTCTGGGACTGGGCGTATATCTTCCTATTTATATCTCCTCGATAATGGGAATAGGTGCCTTGGTATCGGCAATTCTGAAGAAAGGATTCTCCAAGAAATACAAGGGTGACCAAGTTGCGGCGTCTACGGGACTGATAGCCAGTGGTTTATTGGGCGGAGAAGGTATTACAGGCGTGGCCATCGCTATTCTCTCAATGTTGAAATAGGTATAATGAGGCAATATGGAAAACAAGAAAAAACTTCCCCTCTCACTTTATGGCTTCTCAGCTGAGATGCTTTGCGTGATATTGGATCTTACCAAGCCGTTCTACGGCCGACAAATCTATCAATGGTTGATCAAGGGCATAACTTCCTTTGACCAGATGACAGATCTTCCGAAATTTGAACGTCAACGGCTATCTGAATTGATGCCGAATATCAGTTCCTCTTCGGTGGAAACAAGCGAAACAGACGAGACCGGAGCGGTCAAACTGGGAATCAAGCTCTATGATGGAAGCATCATTGAATGCGTTCTGCTCATTGACAGCAAGGGCAGGCACACTGCCTGTCTTTCCAGCCAGGTCGGTTGCGCCATGGGATGCACTTTCTGCAGAACAGGGACAATGGGGCTGAGCAGAAACCTTACGGCAGAGGAAATCATTGAGCAATATATCCACCTATGCAAGGTAAGTGAGGAACCTGTCACTCATATTGTATTTATGGGAATGGGAGAACCTTTGGCAAATATTGCTCCGGTTACCCGTGCGATCAGATACTTCCATGAAGAAAATGGATTCAATATCAGTCTCAGACGAATAACCATCAGCACCTGCGGGGTGGTACCCGGAATTCTCAAGCTTGCTGAACAGAAATTGCAGGTAAAGCTTGCAGTCTCCCTAGTCAGTGCCGACAATCCGACAAGAAGCAAAATCATGCCGGTAAATACAACCTGGGATCTCCCTGAGTTGAAAAAGGCCCTGCTTCACTATCAGAGAACCGGGGGAAAGCGTTTTACACTCGAATACTGTATGCTCCGCGACGTCAATACCAATGAGTTCGCAGCCAAGAAATTGGTAGCTTTTGCCAGGGAAATGGATGTAGTGGTAAACCTTATACCTTGGAATCCTGCCGAAGGACTCCCCTACGAAACCCCAAGCGCGCACGAGATCGATGCCTTTGCCCGTTATTTGGAAAGGATGAACATCAAGTACACCAGAAGATACCCCAGAGGCAGGGAAATCAATGGGGCTTGCGGACAACTCGCCGTACCATTGAACAAAGGCCTTGAGGTCGATTATTACGACGACGATGATGATGACGATGAGGAATAGAAGCCTCTGAAAACTACGGACTCCACTAGAATCCCTTCCAATCAAAAATGCTTGGAAGGGATTTCTTGTAACAAAACAAAATACCCCTTGGTCTTGTTGAAAGGAATGCTCCATACAGGTATCCTTTCGTACATAGGAGAACAGAATGCAATACGAACTCTACCAGGTCGATGCCTTTACCAATACCCTGTTCGAGGGAAACCCTGCAGGAGTGGTATTGAATGCAGAGGGATTGAGTGAAAGCCAGATGCTCCAGATAGCCAACGAACTTCATAACAGCGAGACGGCATTCATCTTTGACAAAAAGGGTTCCGGCTATGACCTTGAGGTTCGTTTCTTTACCCCTACCAGGGAAGTCCCCATCTGCGGTCATGCCACCATTTCAGCTCATTATGTATATGCAAAAATCCATGGAATAACCAGCGGGACAATACGGCAGAAAACCAAAGCCGGAATATTGCCAGTGGAAATCATAAAAGAGGAAGAGGATCTTCGAATCATCATGACCCAGGCAGCCATCGAATATGGTCCGGTATTCAATGCCAGAGAGAAACAGCTTCTGCTTGAGGCTTTGGACCTTGCCGATTCAGATCTGGAACAAACTCTTCCTATTCAAATTGTTTCCACGGGCCATTCCAAGGTCCTGGTTCCCCTCAAAAGCAAACAAGTACTCGATTCTCTCTCCCCCAAGAATGAGTTGCTCATCCAGCTCAGCAAGGAAATACATTGCAATGGATTCTATACCTTTACCTTCGACTCCGAAGAGCCTGGAGTTTTGGTAAGCGGAAGGATGTTTGCCCCTGCCATTGGCGTCCCGGAAGATCCGGTGACAGGAAATGCCAACGGTCCTTTGGGAGCCTATCTTACCCACTATGGCCGCCTCCCAAACAAGAAAGAGGGAAATACCTTTCTGATAAAACAGGGAGAAGCGATGGGAAGAAAAGGATATATGCAGGTACATGTATTCAGATCAGGTCTTGAACCTGAGCTGATAAAAATCAGCGGCAGGGCCCGGATAGTTTTCAAGACAACCATTGACCTATAACAGGAAACTTTCTGCCTTGAAGAGTTCTCAAATCAAAGCTCATCCGATCCCTGAAACCCAAATGAGTTCGGATATCTTCAATGCTTGTTCTTGAATTCCTCGTCTTTTTCTTTCGCCCAGACATTTACCCTGTCCCATAACTTGGTGTTGATAATGGCTAAGGTGAGAGCAAACAACAGAATGTAATAATACCATTCCATCATGTTTCCATGGAGGAATTGAAGAAACATGTATACAGCTGTAAAGAGTAGTGCATAAGCAAATTTTCTCATTTTTCTCCTGTCATGTACGTATCAAGTAAAGGGGAATCATAAACAAATGGTATCATCCCGTTTGAGGCATCCTGCACTATTCCGTCAAGAATAGACCTTGCCGCTCCAAGTACCTCAGAGTAATCAGTATTGGGACCCAACAACCTGATTGAAGAAAGTATACACCCCTTCCCTTTGGAGGTCACCCAATACTTCAGCTTGCATACCCAAAAAGAAATCCTGGGGAAAGGATAGCAGAAAAAATCGTTTTATACAGATTTGATATCCTTAAATACATTCAAAACATGTTTTTCCTATTGATTATATCCTTTCAAGACATCATAAGGGTGGATTTCAAGAAATCTTGATTGCAGCTCAGGTCTTGAACCTGAGCTGATAAAAATCAGCGGTAGGGCCCGGATAGTTTTCAAGACAACCATTGACCTATAACAGGAAATTTTCTGCCTTGAAGGATTCCAAACAAGCCGATCAAGACAATTCCTCCTGCAAGTAACAAGGAAAACGAGAGATTCGTATTTGCCAAAGTCCCCAATACCAGCGTCAGGAGCAACTCAATTCCCTCTGAAAACAAGGCATACACACTCAAGATAGTTGCACTTTGCTTTCCTTGGGCTTGCTTGGCTTCTATGGAAATAACCAAGGGATACAACGCCGCCGCACCGAAGCGAAGAGCAAACACACCTAGCAGGACTACAACGAGATTCTTTTGCCAGGCCAGCAACAAGACGCCAAGGAAAGATAGTGCAAAACAGAGAATGAAAGAGCCAATCTTGCCAAAGAATTCAGTGAGTCTTGTCGAGAGAACCGCCGCTAGAAACGAAAGGACAACCAGGATCAGAAACGGATACCCAAAGGAAGAAGCATCTAGTCCCGCGTTCCTGTAACAGACCTGGACCAAAAAGACCGTCACTACCTGGTTGACCGAGAACAGCAAGGAAACGCTTGCAATAAAGATAAGGAAAGGCCAGTCTTTCCAGACTTGTTCCAGACTTACCCGTAGGGGGACATGCTTCTTCTTTTTCTGGAGTACCTTATCAGGAACTTCCCGCGGCAAGAAAAGGATGAAGATAAAAGCCAAGCCATTGCTGAAGATCGTCAGAAGAGCACTGTCATGGTAGACCTTGCTGAAAAAAGGAAAAGCAAGGGCTACGACAACCAGTCCGGCAAATTGGAATCCCTGATAAACCCCGAAGGTCTTTTGCCTGGAATCAAAGCTGGCAAGATATGCAGTGTCTACGCCACTTGCCGCACTGTTTGCGATGGCCAGCAATACGCGCTCAACGACAAACAATGAGAAAGAGAAAGCAGAGAAAAAGACAATTTTCGAAATAAAAAGAAAAAAGAACGATATGACTAACGTCAAACGGTACCCTATCCTGTCTGCAAGATGCCCCCAGGGCAATTCCAAGGCAAGTGTCAGGGCAAGACTAATGGCTTCGATAAGGGCAATCTGGGCAAGATCAAGCCCTCTTGTTTGCCGATAGAGTGTAGCAACAGGGGCATAGAAAACCATACCCGAGCAAAAAGCACTGAGGTTCATCAGAACCAAAGCGCGTCTGGATGTATTGTTCATGGGAAAACTCCATACGAATGATGGACTTGCACGGAAGGCAAGTCTTGTGTTGTCATCATTTTGTATCTAGACCGGAGTATTCATGAGATGAGCATACCAAAGAGAACCAGATATGCCTAGTAGTCACCATAAAAAAGCACCTAAGGTCCCGAGAGAGGACAATAGGTGCTTTTGATCAATGCAAAAAAGTCTCTATTTTTCAAGTATTGCCTTGATTCTCCTGATGCCAGCCGAGGAGGACTGTTCCTTGAGAATCTTGAAATGGCCCATACTCGAGGTATTCTCAACATGAGGACCACCACAGACTTCCTTTGAGAAATCGCCGATGGAATAGACCTTGACCTGTTCACCATACTTGCTTTCAAAGAAGGCAATGGCACCCTGCTCCCGGGCTTCATCTAGGGTCATGGTCTCGCATTTCACCTCAAGATTCCTATCAATTTGCTCATTTACAATATCCTCGACCTCCTGGATTTCCTCTTTGGTCATCGGGACAGGATGGGTAAAATCGAAGCGGAGTCGTTCAACAGTGATATTGGAACCCTTCTGTCCTACATGGTCACCCAAAACTGTTCTCAGGGCCTTGTGGAGCATGTGCGTGGCTGTATGGAGGGCAGTTGTCTGTTCACTATGATCGGCCAAGCCACCCTTGAACTGCTGTTCCGCCCCACTCCTGCTGACTTCCTGATGTTTTGAGAAGGCATCAAGGAAACCTTGTTCATCAACAGTGAAGCCATGTTCATGGGCAAGCTCACGAGTCAACTCAATGGGATATCCATAGGTATCGTATAGCTTGAAGGCTGTCCGTCCGCTGATTTGCCGAGAAGTTCCCTTGAGAAGATTCGGAAGCATTTTTTCGAATTCCCTTTCGCCCTTTGTCAGGGTTTCGGAGAACTTGTTTTCTTCGGCAGCCAACTCATCCAGGATAAAGGTCTTATGCTCGATAAGCTCCGGATACGGCTTGCCATACAAATCCAGGACGATCTGGGCCAGTTCACCCATGAAGGCATGGTCGATACCAAGCTTGTTGGCATGACGGACTGCGCGGCGGATAAGTCTGCGGAGAATATAGCCCTGACCTACATTGGAGGGAGCCATTCCCTTGGGGTCACCCAGGATAAAGACACTGGTGCGGGTATGGTCAGCCAGGATTCTGATGGAGATGTCCACCTCTTCATCCTGTCCATATATCTTGCCACAGAGCCTTTCAATCCCTGCGATGATAGGAGTAAAGATTTCCGTCTCATAGACAGATTTCTTTCCCTGGAGGATTGCGATGGTTCGCTCGATACCCATTCCGGTATCGACGCATTTGCGATTCATCTCCACATAGGTGCCTTCAGCGGTTTTGCGATATCCCATGAAAACATCATTCCAGATTTCAAAATACTTTCCGCAGGAACATCCAGGGCGACAATCAGGACCACAAGCGGGCCGTCCGGTGTCTATGAACATCTCACTGTCAGGACCACAAGGACCGGTTTCCCCGGCAGGGCCCCACCAGTTGTCTTCGCGGGGGAGAAAATATATCCGTTCCCGGGGAATACCATATTTTTCCCAGGTGGAAGCAGCTTCCTCATCACGGGGAACCAGCTCATCACCGGCAAAAACAGTAACAGACAGTTTATCGGCATCGATGCCAAGCACACTTGTCAAAAATTCAAAACTGAAACCAATCGCTTCTTTCTTGAAGTAATCGCCCAACGACCAATTTCCCAGCATCTCAAAAAACGTGAGATGGTGAGGATCCCCGACTGACTCAATGTCACCGGTCCGTATGCATTTCTGGTAATCGGTCAAACGCTTTCCCGAAGGATGTTCTGCGCCAAGGATGTATGGTACAAGGGGATGCATACCGGCAGTCGTAAAAAGAACGGTCGGATCATTTTCAGGAATCAGGGAAGCCCCACTGATTTGCGTGTGCTGTTTTGAAACGAAGAAATCGATGTATTTCTGCCTCAACTCATTCGCAGTTAATTGGTTTTTCATAATGTAAGATAGTAGTCTTCCCAAGGTTTTCATGTCAAGGCAAAAGAGGTTCCTAGAGGGAGAAGAGGTCAAGTTGCAAGGGCTTTTCTTCCTTTTCGCAGGAGGTTTTTCCGACACTGGCTTTCATTTCCAGGGCCTTGGCCAAAAGACGGGGAATATCAGGGGCTTTCTTGACTATGAAGACTCTTGGTTTCCCTGCAAATTCCCTGGGCCAGAGAATTGCCTGGTTATCAAGCGAACCTTGATACAGGAACAGGTATTTCTTTTGCTCCAAGGCAAAGGAAGCCTGCCTGACTGCTCCTCCACCGTCTCTGTCCTCAATGACGACAGAAGCCAGGGAGAGAGCGCTCATAAGTCTGTTGCGAAGCAGGAAGAACCATTTCTGGGTATTTTCTGAAGGGGCAAAGCGGCTGACCACTGCTCCTTTTCTTGCAATTTCCTGTTGCAGTTCCTTATGTTCTGGAGGATAGCAACTACCTATGGGAGTTCCTATGACAGCCAGCGTGGGATAGCCCGAAGCCAAGGCTGTCTTATGGGCAACCCCATCTATGCCCCTTGCCAGACCACTTGTTATACCATACCCCTTGCTACCGATTGCCTGGGCTGTCAAGGCAGCTGAGGAAAGTCCTTCCAAGGAGGGGCTTCTGGTTCCGATGATAGATAGCGAGGGTTTCGCTAAAAGTGACAAATCGCCAAGTACGTAGAGAAATCTGGGACAATAGGCAAACCCCTTGGTTTGTTTCGGCCATAGGGGATCTTCCCAGGTCAGGACCTGGACTTGTTCATCCATCGATTCAAAAGCTGGTCGGAGGGTATAATAGATAGCGCTGAGATCCGGTTCAGCAACTCCAAGTAGGTGAGAATACTCACTGATATGCAAGACAAGTGGTTCAAAGGTATCAAGGAGAGGCAATAATTTGGCAAAGGCCTCCATGGCCTTCGTCTCTGAATTCTTGCTGGCTACGACCATTGACTGAAAATTCAAAGCTTGATGCCTTTTTTTGTCCATATATCCTCCGGCTTGCACTGTATCACCAGATGCCCTGCTCTGGCAACGAAGGAAAGACTAGGAAAAAAAAGTGCAGAAGAGTATGATGGAAGCATGAAACCCTCATACAAGATTATTATTCCCATTCTTTTTTTCCTTATGGTGATATCTTCTGCGGCCTTCGCAAAAGAAGTCCAACTTTCCAATGAATATGTACACTCTGCCTTATGGATCAATACAAACGACAATAATCGGTTCTATTCTGTCTCGCCGTCTTTTGAATTTCCACAGAACACTGTACGGACACAATACCTCTGGACTCCTTACCAAGGCGAAAATCCTCTTACCAAGGAAGAATTCTTTACCATCGCCGGAATGGAGGAAACCTCATTGCAATACCACCAGTCCAAACAAACTGCCAATACACTCAGAAAGACAAGTTTTGGTATGATTTTGACCGGAACTCTGTTATTACTCGGTTACGGGGCACTGAATCTCGACAACAATGCAATCATCTACTCTTCCTTGGGTTTGATACTCGGGGGAATCACCATAGGTGGAGTCTCCATCAAGTTGGTGATTAACAGTAACGCGACTTTTTCTGCAGAGAATGCGGCCAAGGCAGCAGCTAGTTATAACGAAACCTTGAAAAAAGAATTGGGAATCCTTTAAGAAAAAAGAGCATTTCCCTTGTCGTAAAACAATAAAAATGGATTACACTATTCTTATGAATATTTGTATGCTTATAAGCGTTATAAACTGTCTTATAGGCATTTTTTATTGACATAATCTGAGAAAGAGAAGAAAATAAAACAGCAAAAGGGATTTTGCTTCGACAAGTTTATTTCCCCTTTCCAATATATCTCAGAAATTTACACGGTATAGGAACATATTCAGTTTCGTTCTTACGGTTTCAATTTAAAGAGGATATATATGATTCAGAAAAAAAGTACATTTGGTTCCTGGCTGTTCTTCTTGGTTGCAAATGCTGCCATATGCGTTGCCGTTACAGCAAATTATCTTTATAAGGGGATAATGGAAGCAGAGAATCCTAGTGTTTTTTTATCGGGCTTCATCTGCATGATCATTGGCGCTTCGGTCGTTGCCTGGTATATTCTGCAAAAGAAATTACCGTATTCCGTGCTGGCAAATGTGCTCTATATTGTCATGCCATTTATCAATGTTTTTCGAGTATCCCTTTTCGATATAGAACTGCCTCTCAATATGATTGCCTTCTACATTCTCTTTGTATTCATCATCATCCCGATAACCAGAGAACTGAAGCAATCAAAAAAGTTGCCAATTGATACAAAAGATCAAGAAGTCCAACAATGAAATTCATACCCATCAGATTATAAACGATCTGCAAGAAGATTGGAAATTGTCCTATGTGGTATTCAGAACGCCAGGTTTACCGTATCCTGAACAGACTATAAAGCTTATCTTTTCTGGGAGGGACGGAAATACTTTGAAGTGGTTGCCAAACGCCTTGTCCTATTGCCGAATAGTCTTATCATTATCGTTGCTATTCGTAGAAAGAACGGAAGCAGGATTCCTGCTTCTTTATGTAGCATGTGGATTGACAGATTGGGCCGACGGATTCCTTGCCCGTAAGCTGAATTGTGCGACAGCGCTTGGCGCAAGGCTGGACAGTATTGCCGATATTGTCTTTTCCTTCGTCGTGCTTTACCTCATCTTTTCACAAGAATGGCTGAACCAAAATGCAAGCCTGGTGGTGTTTATCCTGCTCATCATAGGAATTCGGGTCCTGAATATGATGATAACAGTCTTAAAATTCAGGCAATGGAATGTAATCCATACTATCGGGAACAAGATGACCGGAATTGCCCTATTCCTATTTTTACCAATTCAATTCATTTTCAATCCAGTACCACCGTTTACTGTTATTATCCTCCTAGTGTTGGCTCTAGGCTCATCACTGGAGGAAACCTGCATTCTTCTATTTTCTGCTACGTATGATGTAAACCGAAAAAGCATACTGCATCGAATCTGAATGAGAAATTCTTGGTTCCACGCTCCCACAGACTTCACCTGAAGGCAAAAAAAAGGTTCATGAGATTTTCTTGTGGGATTTCTGTTCCTTCGCATTCAGCATCTTTCGTTTCTCAATGACCTGGTCGAGTGACCTGTGCTTGGGATTTCGCCTGCTCCTGTCCCAAAGCTTGAGGAAGAAATATTCGGTATCCCTATAGCCATAGGCCTGCCTCCGCACTGTCTTGATCATGTTATTGGTTCCCTCCAACGGACCGTTGGAGACAGGGAAGCGGACACGCGAGACGATGCCATCCATTCTGGATCGAATCATTTTGTTGAATGCCCCGAGCATCGGTATCTGCGCGACATAGCTTCCCGAGAGCCGCAACCATTGCTCGAGGCCGTCCCTCATGGATTGCCCGTCGGTGCTTTCGAGCCCGGCTTTCAGCTGGTCGCCCAAGAAGAATGCCAGGTTCAGGTCCTGGTCCTCCCCCAGTATCTCCTCGAGCCTCCTCTCGTTGCGTATCGACCACTTGTGCTCGCCCTCCGGCATGGGAAGCCCCTTTCCCTCATACTTGTCCGCCAGTTCCCTGTTGTGTTCCCGGGCTATCCCGTCCTTCTTCATCAGGGCCTTCCTGCTGCTGGTTATCACATACCGGCTACCCTTGAGCGAGGCATATTTCCTCCCTGCCTCCTGGATGGACAGTCTCAGTTCGGCGATTTCCGCCAGCAAGGCCTGCTTCCTTTCCGGCGGGGCACCGTTGCAGGCCTTCCTCAGCCTGGCGCAACGGGCCTTGCACTGGGCGATTCCCTCGCGCAAGCGGTTCTGCTCGAGCCTCCTCAGTTCCGTCAATATCCGTTCGTTGAAGTTCTTGACGATGTGGAATGCATCATAGACTATATGGATATGGGGATACAGGCTTTTCACGGCCTTGCAATACTGGGCGTTCATGTCCATTGATATCGATCGCACCCTCGCCATCCATGCATGGCCGACCTTGCCGAAGAAATGCAGCAGCTGCCTCTCTCCGTTGCCTTCCTCCAAGAACAATATCTCCCCTGTCTGCCAGTCAAGCACCACGGTGGCATACCGGTGCCCCTTGTGCAGGGAGAATTCGTCGACGCACAGATGGGCGCTGTAATGGGTGGGCAGCATCTGCCCGTACTTGCCTTGCAGCATGGACTTGTCGATCTCCCTGACCAGCTTGCGATTGGTATGGAGTGCGGTGGCAAGCCCCTTGACTGTCATGTCCGCATGGCTGAGGAATCCTTCCACCATGCTCTGGAAGCAAGTGGTGGCGAAGTGCCCGGGTTGCTTGAAGGGAATCGGTTGGCAGCAGGTCCTGTGGCATCCCGTGCACAGGTATTGCTCGTAGCCCACCTCCAGGATGATCTTCCTGTTTCCCAGGCTCAGGTGGTGCAGCAGGATGTCCAGATGCTGGTTGACGTGCATCTTTGCCTGGCAATGCGGGCAGCACGCGGGCAGGGGACTTGTCATTCTCCCGTGGATGGTTTCAACGATGACAAGACCGGACTCGGTCTCTTTTCCCTTGATAGTTGCAGGGCCTGTCACCAGGAAATCTGGTAAATGCAGGATGGAATTGGTATACTGGTCCACGGGCGTCCTTCCTTGTTAGCTTGATTTGTTGTTACTTCAATACTAACAGAAGGATTGCCCTCTTTCTATTTCTCAATGGTTAGTTGCTTTCTATTCTTTTCTCAATTCCCACAGATTTTTCCCATGAACCAAAAAAAACCTGCTACATTGCTGTAACAGGATTCTTTCATGCCGCCTCTCAGAATTGAACTGAGGACACAAGGATTTTCAGTCCTTTGCTCTACCAACTGAGCTAAAGCGGCATTAATTCGTTAGTGAGAATAGCAAATTAACAGCATCGTGTAAACCACTTGATTGAAAAAAGTTTATTGCCCTGTGTTGTTTTGAGAATTATCAAATGAAAGTAAATAGCTAAATTCTTATTTAAAAGGTGTTTAACAGTGTCCATTGTTCCAAGGATCTTCTATCATTTGCTACTGGATCATTGCTTTTTCACTACGAAAAAAGCAATGATTGGTATAGTCAGGATAGAGAAAAATGATTACAAATGCATTGAATGATTTGTGAAAATATAAAAAGTTGCTACCCCCTGATTGGCCTACCACAATGCTACCTAAGAAACTATCATCCCAATTACTAATCTCTTTAGCTAACTTCCAGTCATGATCTCTTTTTTTCCTTTGACCATGCCGATTTTTTCTCAGGGACTTACGGAAAAACCAATGCCAAGGTATTTTGTTCTCTGATAGAAGAAATTCAACAAGGGGAACCTTCCATCATGATAGGTACATATGATCCGGGCATGAGAAAAACCAACATTTTGGTCGAATTCGATGCCGGTACCAACTGTATATTCAAACTCCCAGGGATTATCAGGATCATATCCTCCGACTTCATGAAGGGTCTGTCCATCTTGGTTTGCAGTAACCTCGGCAGCCAAAAACAAGGAACCAAGATTATGCAAGGGATAATGCATTTCCACTCCGGTATTGATTATCCAAGCCTTGTAGGAATCTGCAAAATCAGCTTGTGCAACTTGTTCGTTCCAAGACTCAACTTCCGATAAGGATGCCCCTGAAGAAGGCTTGATTACCCAGGAAGGGATATGGATTGCCGGATGCATCCAGCTCTTGGTCAAAGGGAGACTGGCATCCATATACAACCTGACACTGGTTACAGGTTGTACAGAAACACCAAAAAGCAAATCATTATCCCTGGTATATTCAACAGGGTCCCCAGTCTGCGAAGAATCAATCTTCAAGAGCGTTTCATCTCCGTAATGCCCGCTATAATGCTGATAACCTACTCGAAAAGCTACTTTCTGGAATAGACGCATGTTTATGCCAAAGAAGAAAACGCCATCAAAGCCCAGGTTATCGGCTCCCCCGAATCCCTGGAATACAGAATTCAAGGCACCCTGGAAGCCCAATTCAGTCTCGAATACGTTCTTATAGGACAAACGGAAAAGACCAATATTCAAACCAGTTTTCAATTGAAGATAAAGCTTTTCATTGGCATATTTTCCATCAGGATAGATTGAGACATCATCATACTCACCGCTTCCGGTATCCGTATATTTCATGGACCGTGGCTGGCCTTCAGCTACCTGCAGGATGTTCAGAGTTGATGTCGAAGAGAATGGATTGACAATCGATTCAGGATATAAGGCATCATCAGGTAACCAAGAAAAAACAAGGGAATCCCCAAACATTTGATAGGATGCAAAACACGGTACCAACAAAGCACCTAAAAACAAGAATAAAATAAGAATACGTTTCATGACAAACCCCCTAGCCACTGATCGCGATGCCCATGATTACATACTTGCTTCGCTGGAAGAAGTAGTTCAAAAGGGGAAATCGTCCATCATGGTAATAGCATTCCAAACGCATCTTCCTTCCCAGGACAGTCTGATTGAATTCAAACCCTCCTCCTACCGTAATCTCAAATTCCCAAGGATTATCAGGACTATAACCACCAACCTGATGAAGCGTCTGCCCATCCTGATGAGCTTGAAAATCCCCGGCAAGGAACAAGGAGCCGATATCCAGAACTGGATATCGGAATTCCAAACCTGCCTGCAAGCGCCAGGCCTTGTAGGAACTATCGTAAGCTGTCAGGCCAGTCAAGCCTTCTTGCCCAGTGATATATTCAAATTGGCTGGTATCATCTGACCCTGGTTTAAGGGTACTGGAGGGAACATGGATTCCTGGCCTTATCCAAGCCCGTTCCATGGGCAATTCAGCAAAGAAATACATCCTTCCCCAAGTCACGGGTTCCAGCGAAACTCCTGCAAGCCAAGAATTGCCCCGCGTGTACTCCTCAAGATGGTAAATCGAGGAAGAACTATAGAGATCCAATCCAGGATTCTCTTCCATCAGGTCAGCAAGGATTTCATCTCCCCAATGACCGGAAAAATGATGAAAACCCGCCTGAATCGCAATAATATTGAATAATCTGACCGTGGCTCCAGCCCCATACATCCCATCGAACCCCAAGGAGTCGACCGAACCTGCTTTCTGGAAAACAGTATTCAAGCCTCCCTGAATATACCCTTCCGCCTGGACTGGCCCAATGGAAAATCTCAACAACCCAAAATTCACGGCGCTCTTCATTTGCCAGTAATTACGTTGGGAAGAATCATCATAGACAATTTGCTCATACTGGTTTGTCTCACTATTTGATACCAGCACACTGTCTGGAACACTGGCCTCATCAAGAACCCCAAGCGAACGAAAACTGGTCGAGCAGGCGTAAGGATCAGCCAAAGCTTCTCTGAACAAGGGATCAATCGGAGCCCACTGAAACGTAAAAGCCCAAATATTCGGGACTGACAAAAATAACACGACCAGAAAGGTAAACAACTTTTTCAAACCAAAAAAGTTCCTGCTCACTTCCCACACCTCATTTTAGTTTTTGACTATTTTATCAGATATCCTTACCTATGCAATATTCAATCTATCAAAAAATTAATAAATCTCTTTTTATCTAAGATTCTTTACCACTATCTCAAGATAATCTCCTCTATATCGTGCATAGAATTTTCGAGGGGGGGCTCCTTCCTCCCTCCTTTTGCTTATCTTGTCCAAAGGGAATACATCTGCTACAGTCAAATTGAACATGACCAAAAAAAATGATCCCCTATTACAAATACATAATCTTTGCTTTGGATTTGAAAAGAACAAACCAATTCTCGATAATGTTTCCTTTTCCGTGGAAAAAGGAGCCTTCGTGCTTCTTACTGGCCCAAATGGATCAGGCAAGAGCCTATTGCTCAAATGTATCAAAGGCTTGCTCAAGCCGACTAGTGGAACCATAGTGATCAACGGCGAGGACCTTACCAAGAGTTCAAGGAAACGATTGCAAGCAATCGGACTTATCTTTCAGGATGCCGATAGCCAAATCGTTGGACAAACCGTTGAGCGCGATATTTTATTCGGTCTGGAAAATTTGCAACTGCCCCTTGAGGAACAACAAAAACGACTTGAAGACGTTTCGACTCTTCTGGACCTGAAAACAAAGTTCAAGCAAAGACCGAGAACTCTCAGCGGAGGGGAAAAAAGACGCCTCTCCATCGCCGGGGTTTTGGTCATGGAACCGCAGGTATTGGTCCTGGACGAACCTTTTGCCAATCTGGACTATCCTTCCGTCCTTCAAGTCATTCGAACCTTGCTTAAACTCCACGAAACTGGGCACACGATTATCTTGGTGAGCCATGAAGCGGAAAAAATACTTGCCTACACCGACCAGACCATTCTCCTGGAACAAGGGAAAGTTGTTGCCGACGGAAAAGCCAAGGATCTGCTTCCGATGATGACTGCACATGGGGTATATGTTCCCTCCGGGGTGAAAATAGAGGAACTGACATGGCTGAAGCCCTGATCTTTCACTTCCGTGATAAAAAGAACTTTCTCAATGGCTGCAATCCCGTAACCAAGTTCATCTGTATCATAGCAATCTGCTTCCCCCTCGCAAAAGCCTCTCTCCTGTCTGTCTTGGTCTTGCTCCTCCCCCTGTTCATCGTGGCCTTTATCCAACATCTGCCTCTTCTTTCCTATGGAAAGGAGTTAAGGTTCTTTATCTTCATGAGTCTTCTTATCATAGTCACCTCCTATGCCTCGTCCCAAAATATCGCCCAGGCCCTGGCATCAAGCCTTCGCTTCCTTGCCATCATCCTTTCGGGGATGTTACTCGCCGACTCCACCGCTCCTGATGAACTGGCACGTTCCCTAGGCTCTCTTCTGGACAAAATTCCGTTTGTATCAGGGTGGGTCATTGCAAGCAGCATTGAACTTACTCTCTCGCTCGTTCCCATAATCTTTGACGTGGCCGAACAGGCAACAACGGCACGCAAGGCAAGGCAGGAAAGGAGAGTAAATCCGATACGAACTCTTTCAAGCCTAGCTGAAAGCATCTTCTCACTTTTGCTTGACCGGGCGGAAGATCTCTCTTCAGCCCTCGAGGCAAGGGCCTTTGACCCTGAAAGGAAAAGACAAACCCTGGGGTATGGAAAGCAGGACCTGAAGTTACTGCTCTTCACTGCTTTACTTGTAATTGTCGGATATATGGTATAATAGGATATATGGTAACAAAAAAAGAGTTACGCGACATACTGAAAAAAGAAGCCGCAGAGTGCAAGAACAAGGATTTCTCCCCAGAGGACAATGCCAGCATAGAGGCACTGCTTGCCAGTGAAGAGTATCTCAACGCCCATCTGGTCTTTGCCTTCGTTCCCCTATCCAGTGAAGTGG
The DNA here is from genome assembly GCF_963676625.2 of uncultured Sphaerochaeta sp. GTDB lineage: Bacteria > Spirochaetota > Spirochaetia > Sphaerochaetales > Sphaerochaetaceae > Sphaerochaeta. The sequence goes on along the minus strand of NZ_CAXXYB010000002.1, from coordinate 13,439 downwards.
ACATCAAAAGATTTTTGTATATCGTAGCCAAAGAAAAACAATTGGCCCTCCCCAAATGCCTGGGAGAAGGACTTATGGAATTCTGCCTTGTCGAAAAAGATTGGGAACAAAAACTGGAAGTATCCTCACAAAGAATTGCAGAACCAAAATGCGGAAAAACCATTGAGCCGGATGAGCATTCACTTATCCTGGTACCTGCAATGGCCTATTCAAAACAGAAAGAAAGATTGGGAAGGGGAATGGGGTATTATGACCGGTTCCTGAATAGGTTCCCCACGGTAATGACCATTGGTCTTTGTAGAAAATACCAATTGTTTGACAGCATTCCCATTGAGCGTTTTGATAAAAACGTCAACAAGGTTTTGTCAGCAGGAGTCTTTTACTGATTTTTCTGATTCTTGCAGAGCCAGATAAAATGCTGGGAAGCCATCATCTTGAAGAAATTGACACATCGTTCATCACACTCGAAATCATTCAAGGAGAGCAAATGTTCCCTGACTTGTTCAGTCCTGACACTTTGCAAGATTGCACTGAGGGCTCTCAAGTATTCAATCTGGATGGAAGGACTGGATGCGATGACAAACAAGAGATGAACGGGAAGACCATCCTTTGCCTCAAAATCAATTCCTTCGGGGCTCAACCCCAAAGCAATCTTTACAGATTTCAGACCAATGATCTTTCCATGGGCAATTGCTACCCCATGGCCTATTCCGGTAGTTTCTATACGCTCACGACGAAGCACACCTCTCTTGAAGCGTTCAACATCAGATAAACTATGAAATATAGAACAGGAATCTATCACTTCCAAGATAGCTTTTTTCTTTTCAGTTTCATGGAGGTGACAAATCACCGATTGGCAATCATCACGAATATTCACACTTGTAACTATACACAATGATCGAAGGTGTTTCAAGAGATGACACCGGTTGTTCAGAAACCGGTGCCATCGATATATAATTTGTTATTTTGTAGAAAGATATTCGTTCATCGCTTTCGCAGCTTTTCGTCCCTGCCCCATAGCTAGGATGACCGTAGCGGCTCCGAGCACGATATCACCACCTGCATATACGCCAGGCAAGGTAGTTTCACAGGTTTCCTCATTGACAATGAAGTTCCCGCGTTTGTTAACTTCTATGCCATCGGTAGTTGCCTTGATGAGAGGATTGCTGGTATTACCGATTGCAACGATGACCGTGTCAAAATCATACATTTTTTCACTTCCTGGAATCTCGACAGGTGAACGACGACCCGAAGCATCAGGTTCTCCCAGCTCACAGGTAATCATCTTGACCCCGTTTACCCTACCCTGGTCATCCGCTACAATCTCCAAGGGAGCATGGAGAAACATGAAGTCAATTCCTTCTTCCTTGGCATGTCCGACCTCTTCCTTTCTGGCAGGCATTTCAACCTCCGTTCGGCGATAGACAATCGAAACCTCACCAGCTCCGAGTCTCTTTGCCGTACGGGCAGCATCCATGGCAACGTTTCCGCCACCGAAGACTGCAACTTTTTGTGAATCAAAAAGTGGAGTGAGAGATTCTCCTACATCATAGGCTTTCATCAGGTTACTTCTGGTAAGATACTCATTGGCAGAGAAAACCCCAATGTAATTTTCACCAGGAATTCCCATAAACTTCGGAAGTCCCGCCCCGGAACCCACGAATACTGCATCAAAACCATCTTTTTCCATCAGATCGGAAATCTTCCGGGTCTTTCCAACTAAATAATTCCGCCTGATCTCCACACCCATCTGCTTCAGGTTATCCAGTTCATGCTGAACGATTTTCTTGGGAAGCCTGAATTCAGGAATACCATAGACAAGAACACCGCCAGCTTTATGCAAAGCCTCGAACATCACGACAGTATGACCGGCTCGACGCAAATCCGCCGCGGCAGAAATCCCGGCAGGGCCTGATCCGACTATGGCTACCTTCTTGTTGGTATCGGGGGCCACGGAAGGAATAGTCTCTGTTTCATTTTCCCTGGCAAAGTCAGCAACAAAACGCTCAATACGGCCAATCGATACTGACTGTTCTACATCCTTATGGATTTTTCCGACCGTACAGTATTTCTGGCATTGGCTTTCCTGCGGACATACCCGTCCACAGATTGAAGGCAACAAGCTGCTTTGCTTGATTACCTCTACTGCCTTGCCATACTCACCCTTGGCCGCTTCGGCGATGAAGGACGGGATATCAATGGCAACAGGGCACCCCTGGATACAGGGCTTGTTCTTGCATTGCAAGCAACGCAAGGCCTCTGCCCTGACCTGGTTGTCAGTATACCCCAGGGCGACTTCTTGCATATTGGTAATACGTACCTGAGGATCCTGGGTTGGCATTTCCTGCATAGGAATCTGTCCCCGATCCTTTGGGGTAAGTGCTACATTTTCAAATTTACTCAATACTTCTTTTGCCTGGGCATCCAGGGCTTCAATCGAAACATGCATGGTTTAGGCCTCTCCTTCAGCAAGATGCAATCCAATGTGACAGCGATGGTGAGCTTCCTTTTCCTTGGGTTTGTAGGTTCCCAAGCGCAAGAGCATATTGTCCCAGTCGACCAAATGGCCATCAAACTCAGGACCATCGACACAGACAAACTTGGTCTTTCCTCCGATGTTTACTCGGCAACCACCGCACATTCCCGTTCCGTCAATCATGATTGTATTAAGTGATACAATGGTATGGATACCAAAAGGCTTGGTTGTCAAAGCCGCGAATTTCATCATGATGGGAGGCCCGATGATAACGACGCAATCGGGTTTCCAAGTCTCGCAAAGTTCTTTCAAGGGAACAGTCACCAGGGCTTTTCTTCCATAGGAACCATCATCAGTTACAATAATCAGTTCATCGGCCAAGGCTCGCATCTCATCTTCCATGATCAAAAGATCCTTGTTCCTCGCCCCCATGATTACCTTGACCTCGTTTCCAGCTTCCTTCATTCCCTGCACGATGGGATGCAATGGGGCTACCCCTATTCCACCTCCCACACAGACAACCTTGCCATACTTCTTGATGTCAGTCGGTTTACCCAAGGGCCCGAGCAGATTTTCTATTTCATCCCCTACTTCCAAAAGGGCAAGTTTATGGGTACTCTCGCCAACAGCCTGGAATATCAGGGTAATGGTACCTTCCTGGGCATTTGCATCCGCGATGGTCAAGGGAATCCTTTCATTGAAGTCCCCACCCATTTGAAGTATGATAAATTGACCGGGGCTTCTCGCTTCTGCTATTTCAGGGGCCTGAATAACCATTCTGAAAACCTCTGCGGAAAGTCTCTTTTTTTCTAGAATCTTGTTCATATACGCTCCTCGATGTTCACCGAATTGTCTTGCAAGTCTGCTCCATATCATACAAGATAATTTGAAGAGTGAAAACCTTTCTTTCCATCCATAAAGACAATATCTCAACAAATCTATAGCTCTAGTTATCAGATATAATCAACTTATTTTACCATTTTATAGAGTTATTATTCCTACTAGTGTGTTTTTTATCTTTATAGCACACATTAAAGTTACTACAAGGAAATAGAATGGGGCTTGCCAAACTAAAATAGAGAAGGCAAACTACCCTCAGGAGGATACGATGATAAAGAAAAAAAATGAGATGAAAACAGCCAGCACTGAAAAATTGCGTGGAGGAACTGGTTCCGTCCTTGCAACTTCGTTCATGGACAATGGAACCATGGCCCATTGCAGGTTGTTCTCACAAATGAAATTGGAAAAGGGATGTTCCATCGGAAAACATGACCATGTAAACGAAACCGAATACTACTGGATTACCGGTGGAGAGGGAATAGTAACAGAAGCCGAGGGAGAGACTGTCGTATCCAAGGGCGACCTTGTCGTCACCGGCGGTGGAGCCAGCCATGCAATCCGAAATGAAAAAGAAGAACCTCTGACCTTTGTTGCTCTGATCATCCTTGACTGATTATAGCAAAAGGCCTGCAGAATCACTGCAGGCCCAAGGGAGGTTTATATGCTCAATACCCAAATCAGGGTAATAGTTTTTTACTGATTTTCACGAATCTTTACTTCGATTTTCTTGGGAAGTGCAAGTTCTTTCTTGGGCAGTGTCACTGACAATACACCATCAGTGAATTCACCTTCGATTTTCTCTTCCTCCACATCCTCAGGAAGACTGAAGGCACGCTCGAATTCCTTATAGTATCGCTCACGTACCAAGGCCTTCTTGCCGTCTGCGGTCTTCTCGCTCTTCTTGGTGGAACTGAGTCTCAATACATGCTTATCGACATTTACCTGAACCTCATCCTTCTTGTAACCGGCGAGTTCAGCTTCAAGGACATAGGCCGCGTCTGTCTCATAAATATCCACAGGAGGAATCTTTGAGGAACTGACACCCCAATCGGACCAAATATCGTTAAACAGGGATTCAAAGTTTGAAGCGGGATTCTGATGATTGTATGTTACGTAATATTTCATTGTAAGACCTCCATAGGTTCTTTAGGTTTTATTCTGTTTGCCTTTCTGGCTACGCAAATATATATGCAAACTACGTGCCAACTTTTTTAACAAAATATTCAAACACTTATATAATATATAGTTATTTATTTTTTAATTCTCTGACTACTATAACTAAAAGAGAAATCATCTTTCTGGTGACCAAAAAGAAACCCTCACTGTGTCACAATGACACAATGAGGGAAAATACGTTGGTTTACTGGGCCAAATCAGGACAATCCATTACAAGAAGTAGTCTATAGCGCCCCTAAATATGCCATATTCAGCGACATAGGGAGTATTCTTATAAAGATTCTCCCCCTGCCTCTCACTGTGGGCCATTCTTCCGAACACCCTACCATCAGGTGAACAAAGGCCTTCTACGGCATACGCAGATCCATTCGGATTATAAGGCATGTCCATCGTTGCCCTTCCACTCATATCTACATATTGCGTTGCAATCTGTCCCTTTTCTGCCAAAGTCCCAAGCATCTCCTTGCTACAGACGAATCGACCTTCCCCATGGGAAATAGGCAGCAAGGCAATATCGCCGACCTGGTAGGCAGATAACCAAGGAGACAGAGTCGAGGCAACCCTGGTGCGAACCAGCATCGACTGGAGCCGGGAAATGGTGTTGAACGTAAGTGTGGGAGACGAGGCATCGAGTGTCCGTATGGAACCATAGGGTAATAATCCCAATTTTACCAAGGCCTGAAAACCGTTGCAAATGCCACCGACCAGACCATCCCTGACTGCAAGCAACCGGGTTATCTCCTCACTAATCAAAGGATTCCGCAAAAAGGAAGCAATGAACTTTCCTGAGCCATCAGGCTCATCACCACCGGAGAAACCTCCAGGGATGAATAATATCTGACTATTTTCCAAGGACTTATGGAAGAGCCTGACACTCTCGTTTACCTTCTGGGCATCAAGGTTGTTTATGACGAATATCTCGCACTCGGCTCCTTGCCGCTCCAAGGCCCGCTTCAAATCAAATTCACAGTTTGTCCCAGGGAACACAGGAATGAGAACCCGAGGCCTGGGCGTATGGAAGAAGGACCTCTGAGAAGTGGCTGAAACCTTTGAAAGCGTAGGAATATCTTCTTTCGATTCCTGGATTCCCTTGCGAGGATATACACTCTCCAAGGTATTGTCATACAGATTCTCAAGCAATTGCAAATCAAGGTCAAAACCATTGCCAGTGACAGTATAGGACTTACAAGTGTGGCCAATGGAAATCCCTATATCCTCAGGCTGGGCCAATTCCAAGACAAAAGAACCGTACGATTTGGTAAACAAGTCCTTGTAGCTCTCTACAACGAAACCAATCTTATTGCCAAAGCTCATTTTCACCAAAGCCTCTGCAATGCCACCCGCTCCCACTGCATAGCAAGCAAGGACCTTTCCTTCCTTGATAAGGGTGGATACTGTCTTGAAGAGACGAGGAATATCGTCTTCATCGTTGGGAGCAAGCAATACAATCCTGTTTTCTGTTTTCTTGAACTCGGGACTGATGATTGCCTCTGCCTTGCTGCAGCTGACGGCAAAAGAGACCAAGGTAGGAGGAACATCGAGATCTTCAAAGGAGCCACTCATTGAATCCTTTCCCCCAATGGCACCCTTGCCAAGCAAAAGCTGTGCCTTGAGAGCTCCCAATAAAGACGCAAAGGGAAGCCCCCAACGCAAAGGATCATTTCCCACTTTCCCGAAATATTCCTGGAAGGAAAGATATACCTGGCTAAGATCTGCTCCACTGGCAGCCAGTTTGGCAACCGAATGGATGACCGATTCAAACGCTCCGGCAAAAGGATCCTCTTCCATTCGATAGGGGTCATACCCCCAACTCATCACCGAACAGGTCTGGGTAGTCCCCTCAAGTACAGGAATCTTGGCAGCCATTACCTGAACCGGAGTCTTTTGATATTTGCCGCCAAAAGGCATCAGGACCGAACCAGCCCCGATGGTGGAGTCGAATCGCTCAGACAATCCCTGCTTGGAACAGATATTGAGATCAGCCATCAAAACCTTGAGCTGTTCATTCTTGTCGATCGGACTTACTTGTTTCTTTTTCTTCGGATTCCGTATCCAGACGGAAGCATGTTTTTCTGCTCCATGGCTATCAAGAAAGGATCTGTCAATGTCGACGATATACTTACCTTGATAGAACATTACCAGTTTCTTCCGTTCCGTAACCGTGGAGATTACCGTAGCTTCCAGGTTTTCCGAAGCAGCCAGGGAAATGAAAGCTTCAACATCCTTTGCTTCAAGTACGACAGCCATTCGTTCCTGGGATTCACTTATGGCAAGGGAGGTTCCATCCATACCCTCATACTTGCAAGGAATTGCATCCAAATAGATTTCCAGGCCATCGGCCAGCTCCCCTACTGCGACACACACTCCACCTGCACCGAAATCGTTGCAACGTTTTATCAAACGGGAAGCTTGGGGGAGGCGCATCAGCCGCTGCAGTTTTCTTTCCTCCGGGGCATTGCCTTTCTGGACCTCTGCAGAACAGGAAACAAGGGAACTCAGGTCGTGACTCTTGGAAGAACCCGTAGCTCCGCCACAACCATCCATACCGGTCTTTCCACCGACCAGGACAATCTTATCCCCAGCTGCAGGCTCTTCCCTTCTGACTTGGTTTGAAGGTACTGCGCCGACGACAGCACCCAATTCCATATGCTTCGCGACATACCCGGGATGATAGATTTCATCGACAAGGCCAGTGGCCAACCCAATTTGGTTTCCGTAGGAACTATTCCCATTCGCTGAAGTAATGGCAATCTTGCGCTGGGCAAGCTTTCCTTTCAAAGTATCCTTAACTGGGGCAAGGGGGTTTCCTGAACCACTGAGTCGCATCGCCTGGTACACATACGCCCGCCCGGAAAGAGGATCTCGGATGGCTCCACCTATACAGGTAGCCGAACCACCGAAGGGTTCAATTTCGGTTGGATGGTTATGAGTCTCATTCTTGAACAGGAGCAACCAAGGCTCCTTGATACCATCGTGATCAACTGTTATCTTGACCGAACAAGCGTTTATTTCCTCGGACTCATCCAGTTGGGCCAACTTTCCTGCCTTCTTCAAGGTCTTTACGCCAATGGTCGCGAGATCCATGAGAGTTATTGGCTTCTTGATCCCGAGATCCTTGCGAAGGACAAGATATTCCTGGTAAGCCTTTTGTATCCGTTCATCCTCGATTGCTATCGAGTCCAGGGATGTAAGGAACGTCGTATGCCGGCAATGATCCGACCAATAGGTATCGATTACCTTCAGTTCCGTGACCGTAGGATCCCTATGCAAGGATTGAAAATAACCACGCACCAACTTCAAATCCTCAAAATCCATGGCAAGCCCCTGGGAATCAACCAACGTGACAAGCTGGTCATCCCCCAGATTTATGAAGCCATCAAAGGTCGCGACAGGTTCTATCTGCATGACCACTGGCTTGAGCTCAGAAACTTTCTCAAGGGATACCTCCCGGCTTTCGACCGGATTGATGAGATAATCCTTGATGCGTTGCAGCTCGGACTCGGTGATAACTCCCTCCAATACAAAAAGGCGGGCACTGCGCACCAGTGGACGTTCCCCACCGGAAATAAGCTGGATGCATTGGGAGCAGGAATCGGAACGCTGATCGAATTGACCAGGCAGATATTCAACGCCAAAGACCAAAGAATCATCGGATACGGGAAGGACTTCACTTACAGAATCGACTTGAACCTCGGAAAACACTGTTTGCTTGCAAGTCTGCAACAACGCTTGGTCAATTCCCTGTACATCATAACGATTTATAAGGCGAAGAGCCTGCAATCCCGAAATACCCAAAAAGGTTCTGATATCCTCAGCCAGGACAGTTTCCTGAATCCTGAAATTCTCTTTTTTCTCAACATATAGACGGTAGACCATGATTCTCCCTTACGCCTGGAGGGCGCTTTGTCCAATATCCCTACGAAAATGCATAGCCTCAAACGTTACCGAGTCCACACCCCTATAGGCCTTGTCTACAGCTTGTCGCAAGGTCGGTGCGGTAGCTACTACATTCAATACCCTTCCCCCTGAGGTCAAAAGTCTTGACCCATCCTTTTTTGTTCCGGCATGGTATAATGATACACCGTCTTTAAGGGGATTCAAGGAAATTTCCTTTCCTGTCTGATACGAAACAGGATAGCCTCCGCTGGCAAGCACGACGCAACAGGCAGCATCGGTGGAAAACTTCACTTGTTTGGAATCAAGGGATTCATTTGCGACAGCCATACAGATTGAAAGCAGATCACTTTCCAGCAAGGGCAACACCACCTGGGCCTCAGGATCTCCGAAACGACAGTTATATTCTATGACCTTCGGACCAACAGGCGTGAGCATCAAACCAAAATACAAACATCCCTTGAAAGGACGCCCCTCTGATCTCATCGCTTCCATGGTCGGAATGAAAATCTCTTGCATGCAACGTTCTTGTATTGCCACTGTAAAATAGGGATTGGGGGCTATGGTTCCCATTCCCCCTGTATTCGGTCCCCTGTCCAGGTCATAGGCCCTCTTATGATCCATGGAAGAGACCATGGGAACCAGGGTCTTTCCATCGGTAAAGGCCAGTACAGAGACCTCCGGACCTATCAAGAATTCTTCGATGACCACAGAATTCCCGCTACTGCCAAATTTCTTTTCCACCATCATGGATTCAATGGCCTGGCAAAGCTCCTCCCTATTGGTGGCAATGACCACACCCTTGCCAAGGGCAAGGCCATCAGCTTTCACCACAGAGGGAAGAGGACAAGAATTTGCATATTCCAAGGCTGCCTCAACCTCGGTAAAAACCTGGTAGGAAGCAGAAGGAATATGATACTTTTTCATCAGGTTCTTGGAAAACACCTTACTGCCCTCAATGATAGCTGCCCGTTTATTTGGTCCGAAACAAGGAATTTTTTGTTCCTCGAGTAAATCGACCAGGCCGAGCACCAAGGGATCATCAGGGGCCACCACGACAAAATCAACCTGCTTCTCTTTGGCAAAAAGCACAATCTTGTCCAGTTCCTTCGTCCCTATGGGAACACAGGTGGCAATATCTGAGATTCCCCCGTTGCCGGGAAGGGCATATATGGTATGGACATCCTTGTTTTTCCTGAAGGCCGCAACAAGGGCATGTTCACGACCGCCCCCGCCTATTACCAGTATATCCATGGTTTAATGGTGGAAGAGACGGATGCCATTGGAAACCATGACCATTCCGTACTCATTGCAGGCTTCGATGACGACATCGTCCCTTACCGAGCCACCTGGCTGCACGATGTATTCCACTCCGCTGCGTTTGGCTCTGTCTATATTATCCCTGAACGGGAAAAAGGCATCGCTTGCCAAGGATACTCCCTTGATGGTCTGCAAACAAGCTTTCTTTTGCTCGGGGGTAAACACCTGGGGACATTGAGAGAAGTACTGTTTCCACTGTTCTCCCTCATATAAGGAAGTCTCGGGATCATCGGCAAGATACTGTTCAATCGCATTATCCTTTGCATTTCGGCTCAAGGAAGGAAGGAACGGCAGGCCAAGGACTTGTTCACTCTGCCTGAGATGCCAAAGGTCGGCCTTGCTTCCTGCTAACCGGGTACAGTGAATTCGTGACTGCTGTCCGGCACCTACCCCGATGGTCTGCCCGTTTTTCACATAGCAAACTGAATTCGACTGGGTATATTTAAGGGCAATCAGGGCAATAAGTAGATCAATCTTTGCAGAATTCGGCAAATTGGTATTGGCGGTTACGATAGGTTGCAGGATTTTCTGGTTCAGCACTATATCATTTCTTCCCTGCTCGAAAGTAATGCCAAATACGCTTCTTTGTTCTATGGGAGAGGGAATATAATTTGGGTCAATGGAAAGCACCGTATAGGAACCATTTCTTTTCTGTTTCAACAAAGCCAGGGCTTCCTCTGTATAACCAGGGGCAATGACTCCATCGGAGACTTCCCGGTTGATGCATTTGGCGGTACTCAAGTCACAAACCTCACTGAGACTTACAAAATCCCCGAAGGAAGACATCCTGTCCGCTCCCCGGGCCCGGGTATAGGCACAGGCAAGAGGGGAAAGCTCACTATGTTCACCCACGAAATACATCTGCCTTTCCTGTTCGTTGAGGGGAAGGCCCACGGCAGCTCCCGCAGGACTTACATGCTTGAAGGAAGCTGCCGAAGGAAGTCCTACGGCCTTTTCCATCTGGCTGACCATTTGCCAGCCATTGAGTGCATCGAGCAGATTAATGTAGCCAGGCTTTCCGTTGAGCACCTTCAAGGGAAGAGATCCTTGTGCCATGAAGATCCTTGCAGGTTTCTGATTGGGGTTGCACCCGTATTTCAATTCCAAACTATCCATGCCCTACCTCTTGTTTTTATTGATGATTCTCTGTTCGCTCGTTCCGTCTTCCAGGTTCGTATAGCATACAAACAAGGAGATCCTGTTATCCTTATCCAAACTGGTCCAGAGCTTTTTGCTGAAGTCATCAAGGGATCCTGTAATCGAAATCTCCCGGGGAGGACCACAAAAAGAAGGAAGCGGGGAACCATTCTCCTGATAGGTATGAATCATATGACCCGTTCCCGCCTCGGGATTTTCAAAGGGATAGAACAAGCGCTCGCAGTCTTCCCCTTTTTTCTTGAGGATGGAGAGCGTATAGCAAAAAGGGTTTTCCAAATGCAGGATTGAACTGATACGTGGGGTAAAATTCGGGGCATCAGGTTCCTGGCAACGAATCTGCAAGGCCTCTTCAAAGGACTTGCCAGCAGAAATAAAATCATACACGGTATCACTCTGGTCCCCATTGGTGACAATCAGGGACGAGCCAAACCTTCGAACAGGGTTGTAGATGATCAGGGAAGGATCCTCGACCAGGGAGGCTTCGAAAGGCTCAGTTTTCAGTTCATTCCCCACCTCGACAAATACTCGATTCCGGCTGTTTTGACTACGCCCCATGATAAAATATGCCACTACAGCCTGATTATCCTCTGACATTCCGACGATGATTCCCCTTCCGGGATAGGCATTTCCTGCCAACAATTGTTCAGGTCCCATGAATTCTCCTTTCTTGGCTATCGAGGCACTCAAGGCCTCGGCGCATTGGGGAAGCAACACCCATTCAGCTTGTTCCATAACCCGCTGTTGCAGACTTTCAGGGGTATCGGAAGGCAATACCTCAACGGCTTTCTGCGCAAGGATTGCGCCACCATCAGGTATTTCATTTACATAATGAACCGTAGCACCGGTAACCTTTACTCCGTAAGCAAGGGCGGCACGATGCACGGCAAGTCCATAATACCCTTTCCCACAAAAACTTGGTATAAGGGAAGGATGGATATTGATGATCCTGTCAGGATACTTTTTCACAAACGAGGGAGAAAGGATGCATAAAAAACCTGCAAGGATGATCAAATCGATGGAATAATCCTGCAAGGCTTTTTCAAGGGCCTGTTCGAAGTGAACCTCTCCTCCCTTTTTCCGTTCCAGTACCAACGTGGGAATATCCAACAACCTCGCACGTTCAAGGGCAAAGGCATCCTTGCGGTTCGAGACCACCAGGGAAACAGTTCCGCTTTTGAGAATTCCGTTGTGCTGGGCATCGAGCAGGGCCTGAAGATTCGTTCCGCCCCCGCTACAAAGAACTGCAAGGCGAGCTAGCATAGCTCAACCCCACACTCCCCGTTTTCGATGGATCCCAGTAAATACGAACCAGGTATCTGTTCAAGGGCAATCTTCGCTTCTTCCTTTCCCAGGACCAGACACATTCCCACGCCCATATTGAACGTATTGAACATATCCCTCATCGGGATTTTCCCTGTTTTCTGAATCAAATCGAAAAGAGGAAGGATACGGACATCAGATATCTTGATAATCGCCCGCTTTCCTACTGGGAGACAACGAGGGATGTTCTCATAGAAACCACCACCAGTAATATGGGCAGCTGCCTTGATAGTAACCTTCTTGGCCAGGGAAAGAACCGGTTTCACATAGATAGCGGTCGGTTCGAGCAAAGCTTCACCCAAGGTCTTTTCCAAGGAAGGAAAAAAGACATCCAGGATTGCCGGTCCCGTTTCCAGGTTGAAAACCTTTCGCACAAGGGAAAAGCCATTGGAATGAACGCCAGTGGAAGGAAGGGCAACCAAAATATCCCCTTCCTCTATCGTTTCCTTGTCAAAGACCTTGGACTTATCCACAACCCCGACCGTAAACCCGGCCAAGTCATACTCATCGGCGCTATAAAAGCCGGGCATCTCGGCAGTCTCACCACCGATAAGGGCACAACCAGCCTGGACACATCCTTCGGCTACACCCTTTACAATTGCCTCCACCTTGGTGGGGACAGTCTTTCCCAAGGCAATGTAATCAAGGAACACCACGGGTTTTGCCCCGCAGCAAATGACATCGTTGACGCACATCGCGACACAGTCGATACCGACCGTATCATGCTTATCAAGAAGAAAAGCAAGCTTCAACTTGGTTCCGACTCCATCGGTACCGCTTACCAACAAGGGATGGGGAGTCTCGGTAACATCAAGTTCAAAAAGGCCCCCGAATCCACCAATATCTGAACGAACACCAGGAATGAGGGTTCGCGCAACATGGCTTTTCATCAACTCAACGGCTTTGTAACCGGCAGTAATATCCACTCCGCTAAGACGATAGCTTTCACTTTGGCTTTCGTTGTTCATTCCTCTTCGCTCCTTGGTAATTTCACCGAGTATTTGTTTTTTCCTTTGCACAAGGGCTCAGGACAAGGGTAATTTCCGGTAAAACAGGCAGTGCAGAACCCCGTACAGGGATGATCCGCCAATTTGGTAACATTCTCGCTGCTGAGGAATCCCAAAGAATCGACATCAAGCAACTTTTTCATCTGATCATCCGTATACTTGTAGGCAAACAAGTCCTCGGAAGAATCGATATCGGTGCCGAAGTAACAGGGATAGAGGAACTTTGGAGCCGAGGACCTGAAATGAAT
>NZ_CAXXYB010000001.1:0-366864 GCF_963676625.2 uncultured Sphaerochaeta sp. | reverse complement strand
GACCCCATGAAAATGGGTGGCGGCAAATCTGATCGAACGAGCATTTGCAGCAACATCAGTATTTGAATCGACAACATGTTCCAATTTTGGAAAATGTAACAAAAAACGCCAATTATGCTTGCTTAACCAGTTGAAAACCGGTGCCTTACAAACCAAAAGGAGATTCTCTACAGTTGTTGCATGCCCAAGCCTTTGGAAGGCGTCGGCTAATGCAATGGCAGGGGTAAGGTGACCTTTCCCTGCGTCGACGTATAACAACGCAATTCGCATGATGGTGTTATCATAGGGGAAAACAAGTCGAACAGCAAGTAGTAACGTAAAAGCTTGTCATGGTTAAAACCTAATTTATTTTCTTTTTTGTCTTTCAAATAGAAGGCAACTGGATCATCGATGATTGTAGGTTAGGAAAGCATTGTAGAAAAATAAAATATGAAAGCCAATAAATCAATTCTCCATAAGTACTTGATTGTTTTATTGATACAATACTGTTCTGCTATGAGTACTTGTTTGTGGACACCGTCCCCTACCCATTCGCTTGTCGATGTGGAGAATCATAGACAGCTTTTCTGGAAAGACAGTATGACCATTTCTGCATTTACCTATAGAATAACTACATACATAGTCAATAATCTTTTGATATATAGATTGAGACCCAGGTGTCTCAATATCTTGGTATTGAATCAATCTCTTTATTCGCCAGTACCAGTCTTTGCAACAGAATGAGGCTTGCCTCCTCTGAGTCAAAATAAGTATACTCAGAGATAACAAAAGGATCTTGGAGTAGCATGAAAATTCTAATCACTACGGAGTTCTATTTCCCAATTATTACCGGCGTTGCCACTGTTTTAAAAAACCAGAGAGAAACACTTCGGGCCCAAGGCCACGAGGTAAGGATTTTGGTGATAGGGCCAGAGCGAAGGACTTTCTTTGAAGATGATATCTATCATATCAAGGCAAGCAGGATTAGGCTCTACCCGGATTCTTACAATACATTTTGGTTTCATGATCCAATACTCAAGGAAATTCTTGCCTGGAACCCTCAAGTGGTTCATTCAAATGGTGAATTTTTTTCCATGGTTTTTGCAAGGCAGATTGTGAAAAAACTTTCCATTCCCCTTATTCATACATGCCATACGGATTTTCCCACGTATGGTGAGAACTATATCAAGAACAAGAAGGTATGGAACTTTGTCATAGCTCGTGTGCTGAGGGCCCGCCTGCGACTTGTGGACTGTATTATCAGTCCCTCTCTGAAGAACAAGAATATGCTCAGGGGGTATGGTATTTCCAAACCTATCGAGGTCATTCCTTCAGGAATTGAGATCTCCCGTTTTTCGCAACCTTTCAGTGAGAAGGAACGAAGTGATTTACGTTCGGCATTCTCTTTTTCTGATGAACATTTTGTATTTGTTTCCATCTGCCGACTAGCAGCAGAGAAAAATATCAAGGAGACGATAGCACATTTTGCTTCCTTGGTTTCTCTCAGGCCTCAAGCTAGGCTTCTTATCGTGGGAGGAGGGCCTGAGCAAGAGAATCTGGAAAACCAAGTCCGCAAATTGCATCTTGACCAACTTGTTCGGTTCAGTGGTTCGATAGATCCCTTGGTAGTCTGGAAGTATTATCGAATTGGGGATGTTTTTGTTACTTCTTCAACTAGCGAAACCCAACCAATGATTTCCATTGAAGCTATCTCCAGTGGAGTGCCTCTCCTTTGTAGGAAGGATGATTCTTTGGAACTCACTCTCGAAGAAGGAAATAACGGGTATTCCTTTATCAGTGATGAAGATTTTATCGAGCATGGGGTTGCCTTGATCGATGACCACTTTCTATGGGAACGTCTGCATCTCAATGCACTGGAAGGATCCAAAAAATTCAGCAGGGAAGTTTGGTGTGATAGGTTGCTCTCACTTTACAATTCATATATCGGAAAATAAGAAGGAGCCGTGGTTGAATATTCCCGGCTCCTGGCCTCCCTGAGTTATGCAAGCTTTCGTCGGAATTTGTTGCTTATCTTTTCCTTCAATATAATTGCCGCTGGCATTACCAGTAATGTTGAAAGCATGCAATTTATCAAGGCTATGGCCATAAGGCTTCCAAAATACCGTATAGGCGTATAGGAAGCAAATGTAAACATCAGCATACCGGTAACGATGGAAAGAGTGGTCAGAATGATTGGCCTACCTGTTTCCCGAATTGTTTCGATGAGCATTTGAGATATCTCTTTATCCTTCAGTTTTTGTTTATCCTTGAATCTGATGAGGAAATGGATTGCATCGTCGATTCCTGCACCGACAGCTACCGAGGCAAAACTTACGGTAACCATATCGAAGGGAATATTCATGAAATACATAAATACATAATTTGCCATAACCCCGGTGAGGATGGGGATCATGGAATAAAATGCATAATTCAAGGATTTGAATACTATGAGGACGACGATGAATACCAACAGATAACTTGCAAGGGTACTCCTTCGTTGGTCAGCTAGCAAGGTGTTGGAAAAATGAAGTGTAAGGTGAGGACTGCCCCCTATCGTTACCCTTGTTCCATCCGGTAACAGAGGCAGGTATTGCTTCAAAATCTTTTCAATTCGTCCAGAGCTGCTGATTGTTGTCAAATCTTGTTCTTCATAGTCATAGTTCTGGATGATGAGGTCCAGTGAGGATGCATCTGCATTGAGAATGGAGCTGAGATTTGTTCCTGTTTGCTTGCTCATGAGTACGACCATTCTGCTCAATAGATTCATAAGTGCTGGCGAATCAGGTATTCCCTCTTTTCCGCTATAAGTTTTGTTGGCAAAACTGACATAGGAAGAAAAGGATATGACTTGGAGAATATCCTTGCTGTTTTTCTTGATTGCTTGCTCATACTGGTAAACTTTTTCAAGATTGCCGGGCTCAAGAAAGAAATCCTTTTGTTCTTCGGGGGCTGTGATGGTAATGATGAATGGAGTATCGCCTCCCATCTTTTGTGCAAAATGCCGTGAACTCTGGCCAAAGGAATCGCTTTTGGGGAGATAGGACATATAGTTGGTATTTATCCTGATATGGTCTTTGGTCAAGACAAAGCCGAATATGACCATAATCCAGAGAAGGATGAAAAACCACCAATACTTTACTACAGTCCCACTTAAAAAAGAGACACTCCTGGAAAGAAGTCCGTGGGAATACGTCTTTACTTGAATTGGCTTTGGAGGAACCATCAGGGTCAAGAGGGCAGGAATATAGGTTGCTGCCAAAATTGCACAGTAGGTGACTCCGATGCCAACCGCAATCCCAAACTCTCTCAATGCAGAAGTATTTGACAGGGTGAGACTTAAAAAACCTATGACGGTTGTCAGACAGGCAAGGGAAATTGTCTTTATGATTTTCTGGGTTGATTCAATGGGGGAAATGCCTTTTGCAAAGTCAGAATAATATTCACTGATAACATGGATTGCATAGGAAGAACCCAGGTTCAGGACCATACAGGGAGTTACAATATTGACAATCGTAAGAGAATAGCCGAGAAGCTTCATTGTCCCCAGCGTCCAGATGATTCCAATTATAGACATCGAGAAGGGCAGGAGCATGCTTCTTTTTGCCCTGAAACTTAAATAATAGACCAACAGGATGGCAAGACAACAGAGTCCCAACAAGGTTCCCAGGTCTTTATTGAGGTAATACATCAATCTGTTATTTATAACAGCTCCACCGTTGATGGATATTTGCATCCCAGCTTTTCTGAGTGGTTGCATCAGATTTGAAAGCATTTTTTCCTGTGAAGCGTCAAGGGAGGAAGAATTGAAAGAGAAAAGCATACAGGTAAGGTCGTTGCTAACCAGATAGCTTCTTACTATAGGGTCTTTTTCGACCCTGGTCTTCAGAATATCCACTTCCTCCTGTGTCCAGGGATCTGTACCTTTATGGGGAGAAAAAGGCACTGTCATCAACCTTGTCCCCTTTTTTTCCATAGTGACGAAACTCAAGAGAGAGGAGCTTTCTCCCAATTCTTTCGTATTACTGAGGTCTTCCATGGTATTTGAGATGAGTGTGAGATTTGAGGGGGTATAAAGGTTTTTCGATTCTATCATGACTAGATAGGTAGTAGTGCTTGGATAATCCTCTTGGCCTTCGATTTTCCCTGTAAACGGAGCAGCATCTGCATTATATACATGTCCATTGCCTGAAGGTGTAAGCACCATCGTCTCGGGAATGGTAGAATCCACAGAGATCGCAGTAGCTTGTTGTGTTGTGTTCGGGGTACTGGAAGAGGGGTTTCCTCCTGCAAAGGATTCTTCGGCCTCACTTTTTGGCAACAAACTTCCATAATCACCATTGAGAGTGAGTGAAGTGGCATGATAAAGAAAAAAACAAGTGATTATTGCTATGACTACAAGTGTCAATTTGCTATGTTTTCCAATAAAGGAAAGAAAATGTGTTTTCATATTTCTCCAATTGCAGAATACTCCGGTTCCTTGTTTGAGAAGGAGTAGGGAAGTATATGTAGTAAACCGAAAACATCATAACATAGCAGGGGAAGAAATTGAAACCCTTTTGAATTTGTGTTTCTTGGTATAATTATGAAGAGAAAGGGAAAATACGTAGTTTTGTAACAATTATAATTGTTAATTGTTTTTAGCTCGGATGTCCAAATCCGAAAGGTATTTGTTAAGGAATCCTCAATTGCATAATTGACATAGCCTACATGATTCGGAATGATAAACAAGCAGTGAATGATCGAAACGATGGAACTAAATTAAAATTGTCTTTGAAAAATGCAGTAAGGAAGTTTTCCTATTCCCTTTCTGCCAATACCGTGAGTGCCGTCGCAACCACAACAATGGGGTTGTTGATACCTATCTTTTTGGATGTTGCCCAATTTGGGTATTGGCAACTGTATATTTTCTATGCTGGATATGCCGTATATTTCCATTTTGGATGGGCTGATGGCATATATCTTCGCTATGGTGGCAAAACTTCGGGAGACCTGGATAAACCAGAAATGCATTCCCAGTTTTGGCTCTACATCTTTTTTGAATTCTGTTTATTTCTGCTGGTTTCAATGTATGCCCTCATTTTCCTCAAGGATATTGACAAGCGATTGATAGTCTTTTGTGTTGGTCTGAACTGCGTAGTCTATCTTCCGAGGGTAATGTTGCAATATCTATTGCAAAGCATTGGGCAGGTAAGTGAATATGCAAGGAACCTGGTTCATGAACGGCTTCTGAATGTTGCCTTGATGCTGGCATTCATCTTTACAGGTAGAAGGTCCTATCATTATTTGATCATTGCGGATTTCTTGTCTAAGGGAATTACCCTGATCTGGCTGAGTTATCATTGCAGGGATATTCTCTTTACCCGGGGAATTCCCCTTTCCCTCAGTTTTCGTGAGGCCAGGGAAAACTTGAAAATAGGTTTCAAACTGATGTTTGCAACGGTTGCAAGCATGTTGATCATCGGAATTGTCCAGTTTGCAATTGCCAAAGAGTGGGATATTGCAACCTTTGGTATGGTTTCCTTCGCTTTGGTGACAGCCCAGTCTATCGTTGTGTTCATCAACCAGATCAGTATGGTGTTGTTTCCTTTGCTCAAGCAGAGCGAACGATCGAAACTACCAGTTGTCTTTCATACCATGGGATCTTCGATCTCCTTGCCTGTAATGCTGTTGCTTTTTTTATTTTATCCCTTGCAAGTAGGCTTGAATCTTCTTTTGCCTAACTATACAGTGGGCATTTCGTATTTAGCAATTCTTTTTCCCATATGCCTGTTCGAGTCTAGAACGTCTCTTTTGCTCAGTTCTTTCATGAAAACCTTTCGCAAAGAAGATGCAATGATGAAAATCAACTTCTTTATGGTGTTTCTCTCAATACTCTCCACGATAGTCACCATTGGAATCTTTAGGGATATTGAATTGGGCCTGTTCTCTATTATAGCTTTGCTTGCCTTGCGTTGTGTCATTGCCGATATTTTTGTACAGCGTCTCATATCCCTCAATGATTTTGGCGAATTGGTCCAACTCTTGGTTTCTGCCGTAATTTTTATTATTGCAAGTTGGTTTATCGGAGGTCTGATGGGATGGCTTATCTACGGAATTTATCTGGTATTGGCAATACTTGTACGTCGCAAGCAATATCTTGTAAGCCTGCATGTTATCGGGCAATCAATGAAAGATAGATTATAGGCTACAAAAAAAGCACCCAGGGTGCTTTTTTTGTTAGGATTGCAGTAGAGGATTTCTACCAATTCTTTCCGTTGCTTTTCTTGGAAAAGCTTTTTGAATCATTTGACCTTGATTTTGAAAAGGTTTTACTCTTTGATCCACCAGAATATATTCCATGAGGACGGCTTCCCCCATCATTTCTGAAAGACCGATCAGAATCATTCCTTGGGCTATCCCCTTCACTTCCACGTACATCTTGACCATAGGGCTGGTATTCGTCGGTGCTACGTGAACGACTTCGGCTACGGGGACGATCGCTATATCCTCCACGGCTTTCCCTGTAAGGACGATCCTCACGATCTCCTCTTGTTCTGCCGGAAAGATTTTTCCCGTTTGGATTGTCAGGTTTTGCTCTTGTTATCAAGGGCCTGCCATCGGTGCTTCTATCAGAGAAGGTCTGAAGAATTCGTTCTGCAACCTGTAAAGGTGCTGAAACAAAGGAGAAATCATCCCTGACTGATACATCCTGGAGGTCTTGGTCCTGAGCTCCTACCTGTTCGATAAGGTAGTCAATCAATCTTCGTTTATCAAGACCATCCTTACGTCCACGGGCAATGAACAACCGCGTGAAACCTGACTCTTCAGAATAACGGGAATCCCTTCTGGGTTCGCGTTCACCACCTGAGTGGCCAATGTTTTTATACTTCGATTCATCAAGATCATCTTTGTAAAAATGGTTGAGCAATGTCAGGACAACTTGTTCTGCAGTGTTGTCTTCCAGAAGCTGTTGGGCAAGGGGAAGGAATGTATCGTTTGGATCGGGATTCTCTGCAAGAATTTCAGTCAACTTGCTTAATATCCTGGCGCGTTTGATACCAATGATTTCTGAAGCTTCAGGAACCGTTTCCCTGCGGATATCATTCTTGGATACCTTTTTAATAAAGGCAAAACGATTGAATTCGCGTGGTCCGACAAAAGTAATGGCAACACCTTTCTTTCCTGCACGACCTGTACGACCTACTCTATGGATGTAGGATTCAGGATCTTCGGGCAAGGAGTAGTTGATTACATGCGTCAAGTCAGAAATATCGATTCCTCGGGCCGCTACATCAGTTGCTACCACGATGCTGATTGAGTGATCTTTCATCTTATGGAGGATTAGTTCCCGTTGTTTCTGGGAGAGGTCGCCATGTAATGGTTCAGCGTCATATCCTCGGGCATTGAGTTTTTGACCAATTTCGTCACACTGGACTTTTGTCCGGCAAAAAATCAGTCCATAGAAATCTTCTTCCATATCGATAATTCGAGTCAAGGCTTCAAATTTGTCACCTTCACGAACTTCGAAGTAAATCTGGTCAGTAAGGTTTTTGGTTACAGAATCTTGTTGGATTTGCACAAATTCTGGATTTTTCATGAATTTTTCGGCAAGGCGCTTGATAGGAGCGGGCATGGTTGCGGAAAAGCAAAGCATTCTTTTTTCTGCAGGGGTTTGTCTAAGGACTTCTTCGATATCTTCGACAAAGCCCATGTCCAACATTTCATCTGCTTCATCAAGAACTACGAATTTCAAATGTTCAAGATTAAGTGAACCTCTTCTTAAATGGTCAAGGATACGACCGGGGGTTCCAACGACAACATGGACACCCCTTCGTAATTTACGAAGTTGCAGGTCCATTGATGCACCGCCGTATACTGCGGCGATTTCAAGATGACGCGTTCCTTTGAGTGAGTTGATTTCTTCAGCTACCTGAACGGCCAGTTCCCTGGTCGGAGCGAGGATCAAAGCTTGTACCTGATATGCATTAGGGTCAACGATTTCTAGAATAGGAAGGCCAAAAGCTGCGGTTTTACCGGTTCCTGTCTGAGCTTGGCCGATAACATCTACCTGGTCTTTGAGAAGAAGGGGAATACAGGCAGCCTGTATTTTTGTAGGTTCCTCGAACCCTTTCGCCTCAAGTGCTGCGATTGTTTGTGCGGACAGTCCGAGTTCCGCAAAGTGGGTTAAATCTGGCATGGATCTCCTGTGATATGTTTGGCTGAATTACGTAGTAATAGCCATGAAAATTAGTGATACCTTATAAGCATATACAAATGAGCAAGTTGTTGCAAGACAAAGGCATCGTAAATTATAGCAATTGCCTACCACCTGTTGCTGACATCCTCTGCGAATCCCAGAAAATCCTTGAGGACAAGTTCAGTACCATCATCAAGGACAACTATACCGGAAAACCATCCGAATACTTGATGTTGAATTGATTTGATCAGAAGGAAATTTGTAGAGGAGGAGCGGTCAACCGCAGGCTTGAAAGCCAGGTTAAACCTGTTGTCATTGCTGGAAAACGTCCAGGGCTCCAAATAACTTTTTTCTGGAATATGGAAAATTATCTCGTCGAGTTTGTGGATTTTACCGTTATAAAACAACACATTTTCGCTTGCGCTTGAACGATCGCTGAAACCATAGCCGATGTTGAAACCAAAGGGAATATTTTCAATAAGTCCAGAAGCTGAGCCCCAATACCATTTATTTTGGTAGGTCCAACGGCCACGACCCCAATCGAGTACTCCCCAGGCGTCCCCGTCCTCGAGTTGTTCAAGTTCAAAGGCTCTTCTGATAGTTCCCTTTACCGGCATGCAATTCAGTTTTTCGTTCAAGTAAAAAGCTTTTCTGTTTTCTTTCCAGCTTGTCGCGATATTCAGGCTTTCCAGTGATTCCTCTTGGGTGAGTGAAATTGAGACATCAAGTCCGACAGAACCGTCGGGAAGTATGAGGGAAGGACAACCAAACATAAGGTGGCGCTGATTTCCTTTTTTTATGAACGCAAATCGGAGTGTATCATTGGCCCATGAAACATTTGAATCCTCTCTGGAGGTCTTGCTTAAGCCAAGCTTGCCTAAGGTAAGAAAGGTAATGGCGTCTTTCTGTGCGCAGGCACCTCGGGCAAAGTCGATATAGGAGAGAGCAAAGAGGGAGGCAAATCCCAGGTCGCTCATTGTTGCTGTTACGGCATATCCCTTGCTTTGGTTTACGATAGCATAGTAATCCCATTCCTTGATTCGTAGGCTTGAGGCCTTTATAGCATTTCGGTCATAGGCAAAGTAAGGTTTTCGTGCCCAACCTTCTTCAACTACATGGCCTTTTCTGTTCAATAAAGGGGTAGGTGCAAGAATTTCATGTTGCATTGGCTTTCTCCTTTCTTCATTGTATCGCTGAAATCAGGAATTGTAACTGTACTTTTTTTGCGTTGTAGAACATGGGCAATAAAAAAGCTGACCGAAGTCAGCTTTTTGGTAGAACATGGGCTTATTTAGCAGTTTCGGTAGTATTTCCGAGAATGACCTTGAGGAAGGTCGTAAGGAAATTGTCCTTGAAGGCATCGGAAGCAAAGATAGCTTGGGAAAGATCTTGCTGGTTTTGTGAACCACTGAGATAGTTGTAGAACATCTTTACATAGCTACTTGTGTTTTCATCCTTTGCGTCGCTTTCAATCTTTACAACGAGATAGGAAGCGCCGTTCTTGATTGGTTTCACGATAGTTCCGACAGGCTCGGTAAAGAGCAATTTCCCGGTTGCTTCATCAGACGAGACGGAGGCAAGAAGCCCTTTTGTATCAGTAGTCTTGAAAGAGTTCATGTACTGGCTGGAACTGATGTTAAGGGGGGTTGCTCCTACGGAATTAACATCCAGATTTGCTTTTGCCGCCGCTTCTTCAAAACCATTGGCAGCATCAGAGGCAAACTGGTCAGCCTGGGATGAGAGATAGTCAGTTATGATCGGATCGTTATTATAGGCAAGGTAAGCCTTGACACTAGCGAGTGTGGCTGTATCAGTGAAATCAGGAGCCTTTGGTGCTGAGTCAAGACGATAGAGAGCCCATCCATTGGTACCTTCAAAAGGTCCTACGACATCCCCGGCTTTGGCTGAAAGGAACTGAGTTGCCTGATCGGCATTCTTGAAGTTCGGAAGTATTCCGTAATAGAAAACAGTTCCTACTTTTCCTTTTGCGCTTGCATAGGAATCCTTGCTGGATTCTGTGGCAGCTTCCTCAAAGGTTTTCGTACCGCTGGAAATTGAACTGGCGATGGCCTTTGCCTCATCTTCGGTTTGCACGGAAATGACACTGAGGTCCATGCTGTAGAATAGTTGCTTATTCATCAGCGCATATTCGCTGGCTTTCTGGTCAGGAAAAAGTGATGCATCCAAGGACACATATTTAAAGGTCCTGTTATCCGCGGCCATTGCGGCAATATAGTCAGCCTCGGCATCGGAAGAGAGGATGCTTCCTACATCGCTGATGACTGTCTGATAGGGGATTGCCCTACGAATTGAACGATCTACGGAAGCCTTGCTTTCAGCAGAAGCCTTCTGGAAGGTATCAACATCAAATTTCCCGTCTTTATTATAGGTTCCGCTATTGATAATAGCCCTGTTGACTACGTCATCGACAGCGATGATGTGCAACTTGTTGGCCATTTGATTGACGGCTGTGAAAATTACAGTACTGTCATAGGCACTTTTCCAGATCTGATAAAGTCTCTGGGTACCGTTGCCATCACTAGTTTTATATTGACTGGCATAATTCTGTACCTGATCATAAAAATAGTTGTTGCTGGTATACTTGACATCATCTTTGCCGTATTTTCCGAAAACGATTTCATTGGATTTGTTTCCGCCGACCAAGGCTTCAATGGCAGGGGCCATGACAAAAGAGACAGCAATAAGAATCAGTATTATCATTCCGGCAATCCATCCGAAAGTAACCTTTCTTTTTGGTTTGATTACCAGTGTCTTCTGTTCTTTTGTTCCGTTCCCATTTGATTTTGTGGTAGCGCTCTTGAGGGCTTTCCCTTCCTCGTTGGTTTTCTTTTCCGTTGTATCGTCATTAGAAGACATCATATAACCTCTTTGTTCCCATGCATTTTCCGCCTATGCGGACAGTCTTCTGAAAAATACCATTTCATATACGCCCTGTCAATCAATACCTGTCGGAAAACGGTACCATGCTTGGGATTCGTATTGACATTAAAATATGCAAAAGCTATATTGGACGTCGGCTATTGAGTTTCCGGGTAGTAGCGCAGGGGCTAGCGCACCTGGTTCGGGACCAGGGGGTCGGAGGTTCAAATCCTCTCTGCCCGACTAAGAATCAATTAAGACTCCTTATGTACTAAATTCTTAGTGGTGAGGAGTTTTTTTATTGCAGAGGTTTGATGCTCTACTGTTCCCCCCCACTTATTTTTCAAAAACATTAGCTTTGACACTTGTGCCTGAACAGCCCTCAAAATAGGTTGTGGTTTTTCGTTTTTGTCTAGCACTGGATTTGTTTTACGTGGTATATATTTCGAAAACAAGGAAGGTCTCTATGTCTTATTCAGTATTGGCTCTCGACCTTGATGGTACTTTGACCGATTCCCAAAAGAGAGTAAGCCCAGCATCCAAGGCTGCCATTCATGCAGCCATTGGACAAGGGGTAGCTGTTGTCCTTGCTTCCGGAAGACCTATGATTGGTATCAAGCCTGTTGCCCAGGAACTTGACTTGTTCAATCTTGGTGGGTTTATCATTTCTTACAACGGCGCAAAAATACTTAACTGCAAGACAGGGGTGACAGTTTTTGAGAGAACCATACGTCTTGAGGAAATCCTTACGACCTTGAATTTTGCCAGACTGAAAGATCTTGCCTTTGTATCTTATGACAAGAACGGCATCATTACCGATCATCCTGATGATCCTTATGTAGGAAAAGAAGCATTCAACAATGCTATTCCCATCCGATATGTCCCGAACCTGGAACAAACAATACTGGAGGCACAACCGAAAGTAATGATTGTAGGAAAACCTGAATTGCTTGCTCCTGCACAAAAGGATTTACAAGAATTACTGGGCAGTCGTGCCACGGTGGCTTTTTCTGAACCATGCTTCATGGAAATCACGGCCAGAGGAATTCAGAAAGCCAGCTCCTTGGATATACTGTTGTCGCTTCTTGGCA
The DNA here is from genome assembly GCF_963676625.2 of uncultured Sphaerochaeta sp. Lineage (GTDB taxonomy): Bacteria > Spirochaetota > Spirochaetia > Sphaerochaetales > Sphaerochaetaceae > Sphaerochaeta. Next base: position 354,738 of record NZ_CAXXYB010000001.1, on the reverse strand, counting down.
AAAATCGTTCTGATCTTATGGTCATCGGGGATGGGCTGAATGATATTCCCATGTTTGATATTGCTGGCTTGGCGGTGGCAATGGAAAACTCCCAGGAAGAAACCAAAAAACATGCTCACGTGCACACTGCCTCCAACGATAATGATGGGGTAGCTTTGGCCATAGAACGCTATATTCTGTAGGACCTCACCTTGTTTCTTGAAAGAAGAGAATGCCGAGGTCTCCATCAAGCCCTGGCTTCTTGTGAAACTCACCGATTAAATAGCAAAAGCCCAGTGACAATTGCGTCAAAAGGGCACCTCTCATCATTGGAGAGGCACCTTTCATTTCTTGATTTACCCCATTATGCAAGTACATACAGGATGGATAACATTCAAGACAACATAAAATAAATACTTCATTGGTCTATATTTCCGCAGTCATCTTGATTCTTTTGCAATATACCCTAGTCCGATACTATCTTTTTACTTTTTGCTTCTTTATTATTTTTATTACACCAGTTCAGTATATTTGATTATTCTCTATGTGCTGAAATGGTAGGTAATTGGAAAGATTTACATATTTTGAATAGCTTTGAACGGAGGATATATGCCCAGAAAAAATCGCTTTGAAGTCTATATTCTCAAACAAACAAAGAGCATTATGGTCGCAGAGATTGTATTGATATTCTTATTTGTTGCATTGCTTGGATATGTCGTAAAGATTACGGGGGGCACAAAATTTGTTTTCTCGTATTCGCTTTATATACCTATTATGTTGGGAGCTTTGTGTTTTGGCCTTCCTGGAGGAGCTTTGACTGCTCTTGTCGCTGGACTTGTTCTTGGTCCCTTTATGCCACTGGATTCTTCCAGGGCTATTATGCAACCTACCATAAACTGGGTTTTGCGTTGTACTGTCTATGTTTCGATTGGTTTTTTACAGGGCTATATCTTTTCTCTCATGAAGAATTATATGGTGTCAGACAGATGGAAGAGCAAACATAATGTGGATACTGGTTTGGAAAACAGGGATTCCATGGAAAATGCAATACAGAATTTAGTAATTTCCACCGTCAATCCGAAAACTATTTGCAATGTGAGCATTTTCTATGTAGGTAACTATGATGTCATTCTTTCTACCTTGGGCAAGGATATCGCAGATAGCCTGATTGCCAAAATTGCGCAAGTCCTTTCCGCTGGGATGAAGGATTTTGATTGCCCGGTCTTCCATATCTATAGGGAAGTGCTGGGAAGTTTCCATCTAGGGGATTATCCCACGATGGAAATGATGGAGAGCTGGTTGAATACCTTGACCGCTTCTCCTATTTATATTGAAGGTATTCCCTATTTATTGGATTTGCATGTTGGAGGTGCAAATCATGCAATAGAAGGTCTTGATGCCAGTATACTGTTGAAACGAGCCCAGATTGCCTCAATCTCCGCAAAACAAGAAAATAAGATTTTCTTATTATTCAAGGATGAATTCGAAGGAACTGAGAGACAGAATCTTGCTATTCTTGGAAGTGTTCCAAAGGCTATTGAAGAAGACCAATTCTTTTTGGTATTTCAACCTGTAATTGATGCAAAGGATGATTCTGTGGTAGGGGTTGAAGCCCTGCTTCGCTGGAATTGTCCCCAATTGGGATATTTAACCCCATCATCCTTCGTTACGCTTGTCGAACAGACTCCCCTGATTGATTCCCTTCAGAAATGGGTTTTGGAGAAAGCTCTCGAAAGTCTGGGCCTTCTGAATAAAGAATTTCCCTTTTTACATTGTTCCATCAATTTATCAGCCAATACCCTGCAAGATGGAAAAATTGCAGATTTCGTGCAATCCTTGATTATTTCCAAAAATCTCAAGGCCGAGAATATTCTTTTTGAAGTAACAGAAACTGCAGTGATGGTTTTTCCGGCATTGGCCATCGAGACTCTTCAAAAACTGAAAGATCTAGGATGCAAGATAGCTCTTGATGATTTTGGAACTGGTTTGTCATCTCTTGCCTATCTTGAGTATATCCCGGCGGAATTGGTCAAGCTGGATAAACTGTTTGTCGACAAACTGCCCTATTCGGAACATACTCGGATTTTTGTTACGGAAATTGTAAAATTTTCCAAAAATCTTGGATTGGAAGTCACTGCAGAAGGAGTGGATTCCCAAAGGAAAGTACAATTATTACGAGATTCCGGATGTGACTTCCTTCAAGGTTATTATTTTTCCAAACCACTTTCCCTTGATCAACTTCAAGTCTGGATACGTGAGAGTGAGAAAGAGAATCCAAAGCAAAAACCAGAATCGCGAATGCAGTGAACAACCGGCCAGGGCAATAGGCTAATATTGTCCAGAAAGCTACCAATTGCTGGCTGTCCGTTTCTTTTGATAGGTTGGGAATAGACAGGATACGGGATTTTGCTGGAAATTGCGTGTTTCCTGTACTCCATAAAGAGTGTTTTATGCTACTATTGCCACTATGAAAATCATACAGACTGCTGTTGGCAAAAATCAGGTTCCGTTGACTGGATATCTTCAGGATTTTACTCAGGATGGAGGGATTCGCAATATTCGTCCGACGGTGGTGATATGCCCCGGTGGTGCCTATCGCTTTCTTTCTGAACGGGAAAGGGATCCTGTAGCGCTCTATTTCCTTTCCTTGGGATATAACGTATTCATTCTTGATTATTCAGTAAAAGAGGACGCTTCAGGTCTTAACCCTTTGATGGAAGCAAGTGAGGCCTTCATTAAAATACGGGAACATGCAGTCGAATGGATGTGTGATCCCTACCATGTCGCTATTCTTGGTTTCAGTGCAGGAGGACATGTTGCCGCATCCCTTGCCATATTGCATGACCATCCCAGGTTGAAAGCCATATTTGATACCAAAGAAGGCTTGAATAGACCTGACGTTGCCATTCTTTGCTATCCTGTGATCACTACAGGGGAATTGGGGCATCAAGAGAGTATAGATTGGGTAACCGGTAAAAATGAGGAGGACAAGGAGTTGTTTTGCTTGGAGAAGCAAGTGTCTGAATCGACAGTTCCCTGCTTTATCTGGCATACGGTAACCGATCCTTCCGTGCCTGTGGAAAACAGTCTTCAATTGGCCTCTGCGTTGCAAACCTATAAAATTCCCTACGAACTGCATTTGTTTGCACAGGGTGGCCATGGTCTTTCCATGTGCAATCAAGAAGTAGGAACACCCAACCAAGCCTGCCAACAATGGGTTGGTCTTTGCACGACTTGGTTGAATGATCAATTTGACTATACGCTATAGATTTTCAAGCATACCTTCGGCTGCCCTGATTCCGCTGGCCCAGGCCCCGGTTATGCCGCGGCTAGTTCCGGCTCCATCGCCTGCGAACCATACTGATTCCTGAACCCTGAAATGTTCATCCAGATAACTGGGCTTATTTGCATAGAGCTTGATTTCTGGATAATACATGATAGTGGAGGGATGCAGTACACCTGGGACGATGGTATCCAGATTTTTCATGGCCTTCCAGATTGCACGAAGAATTTTAGCTGGCATTGCCAGCGAGATGTCTCCTGGGCAACAGTCCTGCAAGGTCGGGGAGAAGTCATACAAATCTTTGCTGAAACTTTCCTCCCGGCTGCGGGAACCCAATCTAAAATCCCCTACGCGTTGCATCAAGGGCTTTCCTCCTCCCATCAGGTAGGCTTGCAATCCCAGATTTTCCGCAAAAGCCTGTCCGCTAGCCAAGGGGGCCGTAAACCGTACGGTTTTGAGAATCGCAAAGTTGACCAAGCCGTTATCATGGCGAAAATCCGGTGCAAAGGCATGTCCATTGACGGAAAACCATTGGTCGCCCCTACTTGTCGCGTATTTCTCTTTTACCACATGGGCGTTGCCACTATTGGTACAGAAGGTCCTTACCTTTTCAGGAAAGTAGAACTTGGGGTCATAGTAATCCTTGACGATAGGGTAGTGCTCTATTCTGGTCTCCAAGCGTACTCCGATGTCTACGATGTTATCAACGAAAGGAACTTCAAGGGTTGCCATAAGGTCTTGCAAAAAATGGAAGCCTTTTCTTCCCGGTGCAACTAAAAGAGTCTTGTACCTGATCTCTCGTTTTCCTGTTGTTATGAACTTTTCTTTGGAATTGATTTGCTCCATGGCTTCTCCCAGGGCAAGGTCAACTCCTTTTTCAGATAGTTGGGCGAGTAGTTGCTTGATGAGTACCAATCCCCCATCTGTACCTAAATGAGTCTGCTTTATCTGTAGTAGGCTGCATCCAAGGCGATTGGCTCTTTTTTGGTAGGTTGCGATATTGGTTTGTTCAAGGAACTCTGGTTTAAGAAAATTGATTACCTGTTCCAAATACCCATTCGCAACTTCTTCTGTCCAATATTCAACAGGAAATCCAATAGGAAAGGTAAAATTCATCTTGCAATCATTACGCATGCCACCTGTAGAAAACTTTTCCCTATCAAGAATAAGTATCTTTGTGTCCGGTTTTTTTGCAATGATAGTGAAGGCAGCCCCCATACCGGCTGGCCCGCTTCCCACAATAACGACATCATAATGTACCATATCGTAGCCTCCCAAAGAAATTGGAAGGTAGTTCCCTTCCTCAACCATTATTTCAATATTCGCCGAGAAGGTAAAGCCCTGAAAAAAAACGCCACTTATTGATTTTATGAGAAAACAATGGTATTACTCCTAAATAGGAATAATATATCTGAGGTGTTGATGATGTTCATGAGTGTCAGGCAAGCGGCCGAAAAATGGGATATCTCTGAAAGAAGAGTTCGTATCCTTTGCTCAGAAGGGCGAATCGACGGAGTTGTCCGTTCCGGTTGGGCCTGGAATATTCCCGATGTTTCCCCAAAACCGGGGGATGGCCGTCAGCTGAGGCATCTGAAGCATCTTGATCTTCGTTTCGGGGCGATGGATTTCTCCCGGCTTGAAAAGTGGCAACTTGAACTTGCCCAATATGCAGGTGATGAAAACGAATTTTTAGATCTCTACAAAGACATTGTCCTTCACATTCTTGTAAGCAGTTTTTCCTTTGGAGAATTATCTTTCTCGAAAGAAGATTTTTCTCAATTATTTAGCGGAAGACTTGTTTTTGAAAAAGAATTGCCTGTTCAGCTCTTGGCTCTCAATTGTCGAGCCATTTTTCTTAGGTTTATCCAGCAGACAGGTCTGGGACCTTTGAAAGGGCAGAGACGCGAAGGTGCCATGTTTCATGAGCAGAGTCTTGCCTCTTTGTATAAAACCATGATGCAAGGCATTGATGATGAACTTACAGGAGCCTACAGGGAAGCCTTGATTCTCCCTGGAAATCCCCCGCCGAATGATATGCGTGTGTTTTCGGTTTCCGTACAGATGGAAACCTTGGTTACCCAGTATGAGAATGAATGGTCACATTTTCATCCGTTGGTACGTGGATTGTTCCTATTTGGGGAACTACTTCGCATCCGTCCCTTTGGACGATACGATGAAATTTTTGCAACTCTTGTCCTAGGGGGGGAATTGCTTGCCGGTGGATATCCCCCGGCATTTGTAGAAATTTCTCATCTTGATGAATTCAGGGCAGCCTTGTTGCTGACTCGTACACATGGAAATTACCAGAATGCGGTACGCATGCTTGAGCAGTCCTTGTTGTATGAATTCTCACAATTGGCCAAGAAGGAGTCTGATAATGGCTTATGATATATATTTCAAGAATGCCACGATTGTCGATGGAATCGGAAATGATTCCTATGTAGGGGATGTGGCAATCAAGAATGATATGATAGAGAAGATAGGAAAAGGGGAGGGTAATCCTTCCGGGCAAATTTTTGATGCAACAGGCCTGGTTCTTTGCCCTGGATTCATCGATATTCACGCCCATAGCGAATTGGAAGTCTTGCGTGATCCTTCCATGGCAGCAAAAATTGGACAAGGTATTACTACTGAGGTTTCAGGAAACTGTGGTATTGGCGTTTTTCCGGTCAAGAAAGATGATGCAAACCTCTATGGATTCGTAAGGGATGTGCTTGGTTCCTATCCATCTTTTGGCTGGAAAGACTTTTCTCGGTATCTATCCGCCGTTGAAGAGAAAGGAAATGGGACGAATATGGCTTTTCTCCAGTCCCATAGTGCGCTCAGGTGCTATGCCCTCGAGGGCAATCCCAACAGAAGTGCCAATTCAGTGGAAGTGAAAGAGATGTGCAGCCTCCTTGAGGAAAGTTACAAGCAAGGATGCCTGGGCTTTTCCAGTGGATTGTATTATGCCCCCTGCTTGTTTGCAGGAAGGGGAGAACTCATAGCTTTATTGGAAGTCACCAAACGTTACGATCGTCTTTTTGCCGTACATATTCGCTGCGAAGGTGACGATGTCATCGAGGCGCTGCAAGAGGTGCTTGAACTTGCGAAATATACAGGAGTACGTCTTGAAGTAAGTCATCTCAAGGCAATAGGAAGGAATAACCAGCTCTTGATATCCCAGATGCTTTCCATGATCGAGACAGCACGTCTCGATGGCTTGGATGTCCTCTTTGATCAATATCCCTATGAGTATGGGTCGACAAGTCTTTTCAGCTTGCTTCCTCCCCAGTATCTGCGACTTGAGCGAGGAGATTTGCAAACTTTGCTGGGAAGTCCCAAGGAACGAGAAGCAATCAAGGCAATGATGAAAGATCCCCAAGGATGGGACAGCCTGTACGAATTGTGTGGCTGGGATAATATTACCGCCATAACGATGGATAGCAATTCCCAATATGAGGGACTTACGTTCACCGAAATTGCCAATAGGCGCAACCAAGGGCCTTTTGAGGCTTTCTTTGATTTGCTCAAGGAAGAAAAGGGCTCGGCTGTGATGACCGATATCACGGAGAGCCAGGAGTCCTTGAAGAAGATCATGACTCATCCTTTGATGTGTTTTGGAACCGACGCTCTTTATGCAGGGGAAAAATGTCACCCACGATCTTTTCAGGCTGCCATCCATTTTATAGATAAATATTGGAAACAAAAGCAAGTGATGTCCCTGGAACAGATGATTTACAAGATGACCGGGGAAACTGCCTCTCGCTTGGGCTTGAGCGATAGGGGCAGGGTGAAGGAAGGCTACAAGGCTGACCTGGTACTTTTTGATCCAAAAATAATCAAGGACAATTCGTCTGCAAGCAATCCCAAGGCAAAGCCTGATGGCTTGCTCATGGTCTTGGTCAACGGGAAGATAGCACTGAATGACGGAACCCCTACACATTGCTGTGCAGGGGTGATATTGAAAGCCTGAGATCTCCGTCTATGCAAAGTGGTTGAGAAATTTCTTGGTCCTTGGATTCTGGGGATTATTGAACAAATCCAAGGGTTTCCCCTCTTCGACGATCTGTCCGTCATCCATGAAAATAACCCTGTCCGAGATATCCCTGGCGAAAGCCATTTCGTGGGTAACGACAATCATGGTCATTTTTTCCTGTGCAAGGGATTTGATTACGTTCAAGATTTCACCGGTCAATTCTGGGTCGAGTGCACTGGTCGGTTCATCAAAACAGAGAACTTCCGGCTTGAGGGCAAGGGCCCGTGCTATCGATACCCGTTGTTGCTGTCCTCCCGACAGTTGACAAGGATAGGCCAAAGCCTTTTCCTCAAGGCCCATTTTTTTCAAGAGATTCCGGGCAGTTTCCTCAGCTTCTTGCTTTGATTTTTTCAACACAAAAACCTGGGCTTCGGTAATGTTTTTCAGTACATTCATGTGAGGGAATAAGTTGAAGTTCTGGAAAACCATTCCGCAATGGAGCCTGACATTCTTAAGGGTGTCCTTGCCGGCATATTGAACCATGTGTTGGGAGTTTGTTGTAACCATGGTATCACCACAAACTGAAATTGAGCCACCATCAATGGTTTCCAGTTGGTTGATGCAACGAAGCATGGTACTTTTCCCGCTTCCTGACGGACCTATGATGGAAAGCACCTCTCCCTTTTGCAAGGTAAAGGAGATACCCTTGAGTACTCCCAGTCCATCAAATCCTTTCTCTAGGTTCTCAACAGAAATAATATGCATCCTTGGCTCCCTAATTATAGTAATTGAGTTTTACTTCAAGCCTATCGAAGAGCTTGGATACCAAGCCATTCATCAAAAAATAGAAAATTCCTGCAATGAAAATGGGCATTGTCGAAAACTGTCTGGCAGATGCATTCTGTGCAACCCTGAATAATTCCGCGACTCCGATGGTCTGGGCAAGGGCTGTATCCTTGACCAAGGTGATTACTTCATTGCCCATCGCAGGAATGATCCTTTTGACCACCTGCGGTGCTATGATGTGGGTGAAGGTATGCGCCTTGGAAAAACCAAGGACATGACTGGCTTCATATTGGCCTTTTGGTATTGCCTGTACTCCGCCACGATAGATTTCCGCAAAATAAGCCGCATAGTTGATGACAAATCCTACGATAACTGCAGTAAAACGATCATAGGAAGCCCCAAAAATATAATAAGGGGCAAAATAAACGAATATGAGCTGAAGAATAAGGGGTGTTCCCCTCATAATCATGATATAGATAGTGACAAAAGATGAAACCAATCGGTTTTTTGACATTCGTCCTTTGGCTACCAGCATGCCCAGAGGTAGGGCGAAGATCAAGGTCAAAATAAATATCTTCAGGCTGACAAGGGTTGCTCCCAGCATCTGCAAAAGCAGTTGTCCCATAGTGTTCTCCTATTGGTTCCAAGGGTAAAAAGGCCTTCTCCCGGAAAAAAAAGAAAGCGGGGAGCTTGACTCCCCGCCATCATATCATCAATCGTTATTTTCCGACAACCGTGATATCGGCACCGAACCATTGTGTTGCAATCTTTGCAAGAGTTCCGTCCTTGTCCATTGCGACAAGTTGATTCCACACTCCGTCGGCTAGCTGCTGCTCCCCCTTGCGAAATCCTACACCGTAGTCTTCACTGGTAAGGGTCTCTTTGAGGATCATGAAATCCTTGCCACTGCGGTTGATATTATCGTTTGCGACCAGAAGATCGATGACCAATGCATCGATGCCTCCGATTTCAAGATCCATCAAGCCTGTGAGGTTTTCCTTGAATTCGATGATTTGCTTAAGGGATTTCTTGAACTCCGGATTGCCATCGACAGCCTCCGCGGCAGAAGAACCTGCTTGGTAACCAATCGTTTTACCGGCAAGGGAAGCAAGGGAGGTAAAGGAAGAACCTTTCTTGACAACTACCACCTGTGCATTGCTTACATAGGGTTTGGTGAAGGTCATATTGGCCAAGCGGTCGGATGTAATGGTGAAGCCATTCCAGATGCAATCGATGTTGCCTGTGTTCAGTTCTTGTTCCTTTGCATTCCAGTCGATGGGTTGGAAGACAGCCTTGATATCCAAGCGGCTACATACTTCCTTGGCAAGGTCTACATCGAATCCAACAATTTCATTGTTTTCGTCGCGAAATCCCATTGGAGGAAAGGAATCATCAAGACCTACGACCAACTGTCCCTTAGCAAGGACTTTCTGTAGGGAATTATCCGTGCCCTGTTCCTTTGTGCCGGCGGCAAACAAAGTGGACATCGAAAAAAGAACTGCTACGAGAACAAGTGTTGTTTTTTTCATTATGTATCTCTCCTAAAAGCGAATATCCCAAAGTGTGTGTTGGGAAGTTTTGGAAAGTGTACCGTGATTAGATCAAAATATCCAGACATAATGCATAATTATTCACTTGATGTATATTATTTATGGCAAGTTCCCGAAAACTCACATCCCTTGCAACCCGAAGAGGGACAGGTATGGTTTCCATCGCAGGAAGCGATGCATTTCTTGCATGAGCCGCAACCGCCTTCCTTCCTTTGTCTGTAGATGGTCCGGATTGCCAGGCCAAGGAAAAGGACGATCACCAAAGCAACAATGATATTAGCAAGTACTGTCATGGACAAACCTCACAGAATAAGAAGCCCGACCCCATAGGTAAGGAGGGCAATGAAATAGGCGAATCCTGTTTGCCATAGAATGGCAAAAAAGAATTTTCTTTTGCTTCCCAACTCCTTGGCCATTGCACTCAAGGCTGCGATACAGGGAGAGGAGATGAGAATGAAGACCATAAAGGAAAGAGCCGAGGCAGAGGTGAAAAAGGTTGTCAGACCACCAGTACCAATGGTAACGCTTAATGTACTTACTATTGATTCCTTGGCGGCTATTCCTGTCAACAAGGCAACGCTGGCCTGCCAGAAACCGAAGCCCAGGGGACGGAAGATGGGCGCGATGATTTTTCCGATCATTGCAAGCATGCTTTGTTCAGATGAAACGGCCTGGAGGGTGAATGAATAGGATTGCAAAAGGTAGATGATGGCAGAGGAGAGGAGAATTACCGTTCCTGCCTTGAGAATAAAACCTCTGATTCGTTCTTTGGTTTGCAACCATACATTTTTTGGGGTCGGTATCTGATATCTTGGGAGTTCAAGGATGAATGCGTTCTTTTCCTTATGCCTGTCCAGGGCTTGGCTTAGCAGTCCTGTGGCGACAACAGCCAGAATACCGAGAAAATAAACAAGAGGGGCAATATACCACTTTCCTTGGAAGAAGTAGGCGATCATCAAGGCAAAGATAGGCATCTTGGCTCCGCACGGAATGAAAGGAGTTACGATGACCGTCAATTCTCTTTGTTTCTGGTGTTCGATGGTTCTGCTGCACATAATCGCCGGCACCGAGCAGCCGGTGCCTATGACCAAGGGAATGATCGACTTTCCTGAAAGCCCGATGGCTCTCATGATTCTGTCCATGATGAATGCGATACGGGCCATGTAGCCGCAATCCTCAAGGATGCTCAAAAGCAGGAATAAGACAAAAAGTTGGGGGACAAAGGTAAGTACACTTCCCACTCCGGCAATAATGCCATCGGTGAGGAGTCCCGAGAGCAAGGGAATTACCCCGATTGATTGCAAAAAGGCCTGCAGGGATTGACTGAGCCATCCAAACGCCGATTCCAGCCAGCCTGTCGTAATTCCACCGACCAAGCCAATGGAGAGGTAGAATACTGCTGACATGATGGCAATGAAGAGAGGAATGGCGCCCCATTTACTGGTGGCTATGGTGTCGAAGGTAAATTTTTTCTTTTGCTCGATCTTGGTTTGGCAGTCCTTGGAAATTTTTTCAGCTACTTTATAACGTTGGTCGATGATGATAGCCTCAAGGTCATCATTATAATGTTCCTTCAGGGCAATTCGTGCAGATTCCAGGGTTTTTTCTGTTTCCTGGGGGATTGGAGGCATCGTGGAAAGAAAAAGTTCATCTTCCTCGAGTAGCTTGATGGCAGCCCAGCGAGGAGGTCGTCCTTTGGGAATGGTATGCAAGTAGTCATCTTCTACGATCTTGTTTATGTATCGTTCGACTGTGTTGGAAAAGAGGGGCAGGGCAGGGAGTTTGCCGGAAACAAGTATCTTTTCCACTTCCTTTGCGAAGTCACTGAGTCCTATTCCCCGGCTTGCCGCGATTTGCACGGCAGGACAACCAGTCATCATGGAGAGTATCTTTGTATCTATGGTAATTCCTTCCTTTTCAAGAAGGTCTCCCATGTTCAATACAAGAAGAACTGGATGTCCCAGTTCCGTCAACTGGGTTGTCAGGTAGAGGCTTCGTTCAAGGTTGGTTGCATCGATAAGGTCCACGATAAGATCCGGGCCCTCATCCAAGATGTATTTTCTGGTTAATTTTTCCTCAGGAGAATAGGGAGATAGTGAATATATTCCAGGAAGATCAAGGATTCTGTTTCCCTTCCACAGCCCTTCCTTCTTTTCAACCGTGACTCCAGGCCAATTGCCAACATAGGCAGTTGTCCCCGTCAACTGGTTGAACAAGGTAGTCTTGCCACAGTTGGGGTTACCAACCAAAACTATTGTTTTCATTGATTACCTCAACTCTATTACACTTGCCTCAGCTTTTCTCAAGCAGAGATTGTATCCTCTCAGTTCGACTTCCATGGGGTCTCCTAGTGGAGCCATCTTCACTACATTGACATTGACGCCCTTGGTAAAGCCCATATCCATCAGTCGTCTTTTTAATTGTTTCGGTGCATTTATGAAATCAATTGCAGCACTTTGGCCGATTGTGAGCTGATCCATTGTTTTTGCCATGTTTTATCTTTTCCTCTGTGTTTGCGTACATAAGTTAGCTTAAACAAACATCCGTGTCAATGCCTTTTTCTTTCTTTTCCTATCGTCCAGGGAATTGATGACAAATGTAAGGATGCGTGATACCATCGTTTTATGCACAAATCAGGTGAAGACTATCTAGAGGCCATTTTAGCTATTGGTCAGGACAAAGAAAAAGTAAGGACGACGGATGTCTCCTTGCGCCTAGGTGTCTCCAAACCAAGTGTGAACAGGGCAATGAAGGTTCTTGGTGCCGATGGGTATGTAAGCCAACAAGCCTATGGGGATATTGAGTTGACTGAAAAGGGAAGGATCAAAGCTTCCCAGGTTTATTTTCGTCATAAGACCCTCACGAGTTTTCTTCAGGATATCCTGGGCGTGGATCCCATTATTGCTGAACAGGATGCCTGCCTGATCGAACATGATATTTCCAGTGAAACGATGGAGAAGCTTGCCTCATATATGCGAACTGTACATACAATACAGGACTGAAGTTGCTTTATAACAATCTTGCTATCAATGAGACCCTTTTGGGGTCTTTTTTTGTTTAGTAAACCAAACTCTTCCAAGTATGCAAAAACCGTTATAAAAATGATACTCAAGGCATAGGAATAATACCGGAAGATATCCTTGATTCAGTCACAAAAATGGGTCAATAAACACAAAATCTTTGGATTGTGAAATATGATTAACAAGGTAAACTATACATGTAGCAAGACTTTAGGAGGTCTTTATGAAGAAAACGTTTGTTCTCTTGGCTGCTTGTGTGTTGGCCATGCCTCTTTCTTTGTTCGCCCAAGGCGCAAAGGAAACCGTCGTAGATGAAAATGCCCCTGTTACCATCCAGTATTGGACCCATGAGGATCCGGCACGAACAGCTCTTGAAACGGAGTTGATCAACCAGTTCATGGCCGCGAACCCGAACATTACCGTAGTCAGGTCCACCCAGGCTTCCGTAAAACAGATTGAACTCGTCCAAACGGCCTTTGCAGCCAATCAGGGACCGGATATGTTCAATCTGCCCATCGAGAATCAGTATGCCTACATTACCAACAAGCGCGTTGCCCCTGTTGACTACAAGGCGGCCGGCTATGCCAGCAAGCAGGATTTGCTGGATAAGTATGCTCCCGGCGTTCTCGATGCAGTTACCGTCGACGGTGAAATCTATGGTTTGCCCCTTGAACTCACCAACTGGAGTATATATCTCAATAAGAAGGTTTTCCGTTCTGCCGGTCTCGATCCTGAAAAGGATTATCCCAAGACTTGGGAAGAGATGGCTGATATTTCCGAGAAACTCGTTATCCGTGATGGCGACATCCTTGTCCGCCGTGGGTATGATTTCAGGTATCCCTATTATCTGACTTTCTTTGTTCCTATGGTAGAACAACTTGGCGGCGAATTGCTCAGTGCCGACGGCAAGACTGCCATTATCGGTGACGATGCCTGGATCAAAGTTCTTACCTATATGCAACAGTGGGGTCCAAGTGGACGTAACCTCGGTTCCCCGACCTACAAGAATGCCCGTAACCTCTTTAATCAGGATAACAATGATATCGCCATGGCCCATACCGGACTCTACCAGGAAGGTCGTATTGAAAAGGACAATCCTGAATTCTTTAAAAGCGGCGAATGGATGGTCATTCCGTTCCCTACCTTCAAGGATGCTGTAAAAGATGTGGCTTCCTGCTTCTATGGCCATTATTTCATGGTAAATGTCGATTCTAGCCCTGCGGTCCAGAAAGCGGCTTGGAAACTCTCTGGCTTCCTGCTTAGCCATGGGGAGGATTATCTTACCCGTGGTGGAAACATCATCCAGCCTACCAAGGCCCTGATAGCTTCCGACACGTTGAAGAATATGCCCTATAGTAGTGTATTCATCAATGATATGGCCCGTGCCCACATGATTTATTACGGTGAAAACTCCGCTCAGATCCAGACACTGATTCGCAATGCCGTTGAATCGGTAATGCTTAGTGGAGTGAGTCCAGAAAAGGCTCTTGCCACTCTCAGAGCATCTGTTCAGGAAGTCATTGACGAGCAATAGCATCAGTTTTTTCCATTCTGCCGGGGCTGTTCCCGGCAGAAGTTTTTTCCTTATTCCTTATCTTTTGCACTGATGATTGCTTCCTTCTTGAAGCTTTCAAATTCAAATGTACATACACCATTACTATCAGGACAGAATTTGTCCTTTTCCTAGGAGTAGATTACCATGGGTTCAAAAAAAAGCTACGGCATCGAAAAGAAACAGGCGCATTGGGGTTTTGCCTTTGTTGTTCCCTCCCTGATATTCTTTTCTGTATTCAGTTTTTACCCGATTCTCAATGCTTTCTATACCAGCTTTTTCAATAAGAAGGCTTTGAGCAAGGCGGCTCCTGATTTTCTGGGATTGGGAAATTATGCCCGACTTTTCAATCCGGCTACCTCAGGAAATGAGTTATCATTCCTTAATTCCTTGAAATCAACACTGGTGTTTACTGTTGGCACTTTTATTCCTCTTTTGATTGTCAGTTTGTTGTTGGCTGTGTTTATCAGCAATCTTTCCAAAAACAGTACCAAGAAATTCTTGCAAATTGCCTATTATTGTCCTGCCATTCTGTCCTCGGTCGTCGCTGCCGCCATTTGGATGATTATCTTTGACCCCAGGGGACTTGGCAACCAATGGGTGAATAACCTGATGCATACCCCGGGAGTGGACCATAGATGGTTGGTGGACCCAGTCATGGAACAAGTTTCCACCATGGTCATCTATTTTTGGAAATACATAGGATATTTTGTCATCCTCTTTATTACAGGATTGGCTTCCATTCCCCCTACAATCTATGAAGCGGCGACCATTGATGGTTCAAACAAATGGAATAGCTTCTGGAGAATAACCCTTCCTTTGCTCAAACCAACGGTTGTCTTGGTCTCTGTCATGGCAATGTTGCAGTGCCTGAAGACTTTCAGCACCCAATATATGTTGTATACCAATGGTGCCCCCCGGGCTCCTATCAATGTCATCACGTTCAATATCTATGTAACCGGTATTCAGCAGCAATATCTTGGAAGGGCAAGTGCAATGAGTGTAGTGCTCTTTATCCTGATGTTGATCCTTACGTTGGTCCAATTCAAGACGACCAACAGTGACAGCGTGGAATATTAGGAGAACAAGATGCAGATACAAAAGAAAATTACCCTATCTCGCGTGGTTATCGATATTGTCCTCCTGGGAATGCTCATTTTTACCTTGATGCCCATCATGTTCATGATTACCGCATCAGTGATGACTTCCAGGGAAATCTTGCAGATGCCTTATCGTTGGATTCCCAAGGAATTCAATTGGGTGAATTTTGCCAAGGCAATCCAAGGAAATGATAAGACCTATGTTTTTGTTCGCAATATCACAAACTCCCTGATCATCAGCATTGCCGTTGCAATTACTACCGTTCTCATAGCCTCTCTTACAGGTTATGGGTTGGCAAAGTTCAAGTTTCGGGGACGCAATACCGTTTTTATGATGATCATGGCTACCATGATGATTCCCTTTGAAGCCATCATGATTCCCCTTTACATGGTGGTAATGAAACTCCATATCCAGAATTCCTATATTGGCTTGATCCTTCCGTTCTTGGTGAGTGCTTTCGGAGTGTTCCAGATGAAACAATATCTAACTACGTTTCCCACCGAATTCCTGGATGCCTCCCGGGTAGACGGAATGGGCGAGCTTGGTATTTTCTGGAAGATTGTTTTCCCCAACTGTAAACCAGTCATTGCAACCTTGGCCATTCTTTCCTTCAGGAGCCAGTGGGATAATCTGCTTTGGCCCCTATTGGTCAGCCAGAGTGATAATATGAAGACAATTCCACAGTATATCTCCACCTTTGCCCAGGAAAGAAGTACCGATGAAGGTGCAATGATGGCAGCTGCCCTTGTCGCCTCAATACCGATGTTTATTCTTTTTATGTCACTTACAAAATATTTCATCGGTGGTTCTGCCGTATATGAATCAAGGAAGGGTTAATCATGGTAGATCGTTGTTGTTTGGATTTTTCACTCTCTTCTTTTCCCGGACAGGAAGAATTTGAGAGACTGCTTGCCTCCCATGGCGTTCCAGTAGATCATTATCCTTTTCGTGAGGATTCTCTTTCCACTAATCGGTGTTTGTTGGTCTCCGATAGCCAAGAGCGTCTTGATAGGGCAAAAAAGGGAGGCTTTTGTACCTTGGGTATCGGCTCTTCCCTGATTGCCGACCATATCGCCTCTTCATTGGAAGATGAGCGCGTCTTCCGCCCGTTGTTTACCCTCTGGAGTGATTCAAGGGAAGGTTGCCAACTTTTTATTTTTGATATGGGAAATGTAATTATCAAGAATATCCGTACGCTGAAGAAGATTGTCAGGCATTGGCATCTTCCCGAGCAGGAATTCATGGAGGACTTCAGGGGGTATGATGCACCCTTGATGGATGGTTTTATATCTACAAGCCAATATTGGGCCCATGTAGAACATAAATTTGGCATTCGGGTAGAGGGAGAACCTTTTGCTCAGGAATTCAAGCCGATTTTCAACGATGAAATGGTTGCCGTTCTCAAACAGTTGCATCAGGAAGGCAAACGTATTGTCTGTGGTTCCAATACCTTTGCTCCCCATTGGGAAATCATAGAGAGGATGGGAGCCCTTGCCTTGTTTGACAGGGCCTATGCTTCTCATGAAATGGGAATCTCAAAACCGGCCAGCCAATTCTTCACCTACATACTGAACAAGGAAGGCTATGAAGCGAAGGATGTCTATTTCGTGGATGACTACGAGGAGAACATCGAAAGCGCCTCCAAGATGGGGATTCATTGCCTGCTGTATGCAGATGGTGGGATGAAGAGTGGCTCAGAAAAGCTGCAGGAAGTGTTTGGGAGTAAGTAAGGTTGCAGCATCTACCGTATATTTTGGTAGTAAAGAAAGGCACCCCTTCGTCAAAAATCTGACGAAGGGGTGCTTTTCTGTATTGTTAGTCAACTATTTGCCGCTATGCTCATCCCTGTACTGGGTAGGGGTAACTCCTGAGAAACGCTTGAATATCTTTGCAAAGTAACCGGGGGTGGGGAATCCGCAACTTGTTGCAATCTCTCCGATGTTTCTCTTGGGGTCCTTCATCAAGTCCACTGCCTTGTTGATTCTCCAGGCGTTGAGATATTGGAGAAAATTGAGTCCTGTCACTTCCTTGAACAGTCTGGAAAGATGACTTTCCGAAAGTTCCAGGAAAGCAGCTGCCTCCTGCAAACCCACCGGTGAGGAATAATTTTGGGAAATAAAGCCAATGGTGCTGTCGATGACATGGTTGTTCACTCCATGAGGAAGAGGAATGAGTTCGGAAGTCGACACACTCCTGGTAGTTCTCAGCTGTTCAAAATCCTTGTCTTCCTCTTCCAATTTCTTGACTAGATTGGAAAGGGTTTCTTCAAGCTCCACATCATCGATGGGCTTGAGCAAGTAATCGAAAACCCCCAGACGGATAGCTTGCTTCATGTAATTGAAATCTGTATGTCCGCTGAGGATAATGGCATGGTTGATCGGACAACGGGAAAGCATGGTCAATCCATCAATCCCTGGCAATCTGATGTCAGTGATGACAATATCGGGTTCATATTGCTTGATGAGCTTTTCCCCCTCGATCCCATCAGAAGCAGTTGCAACCAGGTCCAATCCCAGAAGTTCCCAACGAATGGAAGCTACAAGTTCTTCTCTGACGATTTTCTCATCTTCTATAAAAATAACACTATAACTCATGCTGTACTCCCTTCTCTTGCCTATCAGGAAACGATATAAAAACTTGTGTCCCTTCTCCTTCCCTTGAGGTAATGGAAAATGTCATGGATTTCCCATATTTCAGGAACAGGCGACGATACACATTGTATACACCAACGTGGGTTGAATTTGCAAGGTCATCGAGGTTCTCTGGAAGGCTTCCTTGCGGAAATCCGATGCCGTCATCCTCTATAGTGATATAAATCCGTTCATCTTTTCGTTTGATAATCACTGAAAGATTCCAATTGCCCGCCTTGGGTTCAAGGCCATGGACGATTGAATTCTCCACCAGAGGTTGGATTATGAGTTTTGGTGTCATTATTTGTTTACAAGAATCATCAATTTCCCAATGAATGTTGAGCTTTTCCCCAAAACGGATTTTTTGGATTGTCAGGTAAGAATCGACAAGAGACATGCTTTCCTCCAGTGTACACTCACTTTTATGGTTATCGATCGTCGATCTGAGCAATTTCCCCAGCTTGATAGTAATGGTATAGATCTCTTCCTCCCCATGCATCTTTGCCAGGGCCTTTATCGTGTTGAGGGTATTGAAGAGAAAATGTGGGTTCATTTGGCTTTCTAGGGCTTTGCGTTCAGCTTCTGCCAGATTTTCCTGCTCCTCCCTGGTAATGTCCAATAAGCTGATGATTTGCAATACCATGGCGTTGAAAGAATGGTCCAATTGGGAGAATTCCAGAATTTCCGTATCCTTTTGGTTGGTTTTGAGATTGCCTTCCTCAACCTGTTTCATCGATGAAGCCAAATTTTCGATGGGGATGGAAATGGTACGGGAAAAAAAGAAGGCGAGGATTGTCGCAAGAGTGACTCCTATACCCATCATAAGGGCAAAGACAAATATCCATTGGTTGAGGTTTTCTTGGAAGGGAACCGAGGAAATGGATCCAACAAGGCTCAAGGGAGTTCCAATAATTGGTTCAATTGCCAGGATTGTATCGTTGTATTGTTTCATTCCCCTTGAAAAATTACCTTTCAATTCAGCAAGTATCGGGAAAAGATCAAAGGTCCCGTGTTTTTCAGGGTGAATGAGGGAGGTAGCATAGAACTGTGAGGTGTCCACCAATAATTCTTCACCCAACGACAGGGTTTCCACTAGGGTAGGGGCAATTGCCTCAGAATAGATATCCAATACAAGGTATCCATAGTTTACTCCGTCCTTGTCATAGACACGGCGTAGGATGGAGGCGATTACCAATTTTCCTATAGTTGTCATCCGCGGGCTGTTTATGGTAATTATTGAGGCCGTAGGAGAAGCTTTTTCGTTTTGTGCTATGACATTGTTCAAATCCCAGTCGTTTCCCTGGTAACGTAGGTCATAGACTTGCGGGAAGTCGTGGGTCGATACTCTTACCTTTCCTGAATTGCTTACGAGACTGACGCTTGCGAGGTAGGTATCTCCCTTCATGACATCAAATAAAAATTGATAGAGTTGCCGTGAGGAGGATGAGTTTGCATCCAGGGAATCTTCTTCGAGGATAGAGACGACCAAAGAATTTGTGGAAATCATATAAGCTTTATGTCTGTAGGCTTCCAAGGTAGAGGAAAGTTCAAGTGCATCCTTTCTTACCAATTCACTTGTTTGGTTCTTGAGGTAACGTGCTTGGTTTCTGCTTCCTGATAGGGTATAATAAGAAAAGAAAAGCCCAAGGGGAATGATAAGGACTACTATGAAGTTTGATAAAAGCTTTGTAAAAAGAGATTTCCTTTTCTTTTTCCGAGAGGTGTTTTCCATGGATGGAAGTGTACTTGTAAACCCTGACCGGTGCAATATATTTTGCATTTAAGAATTTTTGTTGCATAAAAATTCAATTTATTGAATATGATGGGTTGACAAGACTAGGGGAAGCGAGATAAAAACATAGAAAGGCATTCTACGCCGCTTTTTGAGGAGTGAATCGTGAAAGCGTTTGCAAGGCAGGTGTTTCAAAAACACTGGACATTTGAAAGGAATCGGATGATGCAGGAAAGCAATGTTACCTGTATCATGACTTCTGCCTCTCGTACTTCTTCTTTGTCTTCTTTGCTAGTCAGCAACACCCTTCTTTCAACCCTAAATCTCCTCCTTCTAGTCTTCCCCCTCGTAATTATTCTAATAGTAGTAAGCATTATTATTCTATAACCACGGCTGCGGAAAGTTTTTTCCGTACGGTCCGTGGAAAACTCCCCATCTGAGGGAGCAATAGCTTATACCCAAATAGCATTACGAAGGAGTCAAAAATGCATAATAGTGAAGAACGTTACACCTTAGCCATATTGGTCAATAACCATGCCGGTGTCTTGATGCGGGTCGTCTCGTTGTTTAGCCGCAGGGGATACAATATTGATTGCCTTTCTGTTGGCGAAACCGAGAATGAAGCTTTTAGCCGAATCACGATTGTTGTTAGCGGAGATCGTGCAGTCGTAGACCAGATCAAGAAACAGGTCGGAAAACTTGTTGATGTGAAACGGGTCTACGAAATGGCTCAGACCAAATCCTTGCAACGTGAGTTGGTGATGGTCAAGGTAAGTACCAAGGATACCCTCAGGACCCAGGTTGTGGAACTTGCGGAAATTTTCAAGGCAAAGATCATCGACGTCACTGCCTCGACGGTAACCTTGGAAATGACAGGGAGCCTTGACAAGATACAATCATTTTTGGATCTCATGCTCCCGTACGGTATTGTGGAAATGGCCCGTACCGGTATTACGGCCCTTGAACGTGGAGCCCGTCCATTGAGTGAAATCAGCTTTAGTGAAGATGACAATTAGTATGCAACGCCAGTTAGGCGCTTACGATATTAAGGCCTGAAGGCCGGAGGACAGAAAACTATGAGCACTATGTATTACGAATCTGATGCGGATCTCTCGAGGCTTGAAAAGAAGAAGGTCGCCATCATCGGGTATGGCAGCCAAGGACATGCCCATGCCTTGAACTTGCACGAAAGCGGTGTGGATGTGGTTGTTGGACTGTATAAAGGTTCACCGAGCTGGGCCATTGCAGAGGAAGCCGGTTTGCAGGTTACCACAGCTGCCGAGGCCGCAAAGATGGCCGATGTCATCATGTTGTTGCTCCCTGATGAAAAACAATCAAAGATTTACTACGAGAGCATTCTTCCTGGCCTTACCAAGGGAAAATATCTCGCTTTTGCCCATGGCTTCAATATTCACTTCGGACAGATCAAGCCACCAGCTGATGTCAATGTCATCATGATAGCTCCCAAAGGTCCTGGCCATACGGTTCGTTCCCAATTCCAGGAAGGCAAGGGTGTTCCCTGTCTCATTGCAATCAGTCAGGACCCCAGCGGGGATTCCAAGGACATCGCTTTGGCTTATGCCAAGGGACTTGGTGCCGGACGTGCCGGAATTTTCGAGACTTCTTTCAAGGAAGAGACAGAAACTGACCTCTTTGGTGAACAAGCGGTTCTCTGTGGCGGTGTCTCCGCTCTGATCAAGGCTGGATTCGATACTCTTGTTGAAGCAGGCTACCAACCTGAAATGGCTTATTTTGAATGTTGCCATGAGATGAAACTCATTGTTGACCTGATCAACCAAGGTGGTCTTTCCTACATGCGTTATTCGATTAGCGACACTGCTGAATACGGAGATTACATCACCGGAAGCAAGATCATAACCGATGATACCAAGAAGGCCATGAAAGATGTCCTTACCGATATCCAGGAAGGGACCTTTGCTCGCAACTGGCTTTTGGAAAACCAGGTAAATAGACCCTATTTCAATGCAAAGAAGCGAATTGAATCAGAAAGCCTCCTAGAATCAACAGGCAAGAAACTCCGTTCGTTGATGAGCTGGCTGAAGAAATAATTTTGTATTTTGCAAACACCTAGAGGGAAGGACACTATGGAAAAAGAACGAATCTTTATCTTTGACACTACATTGAGAGACGGCGAGCAAGCCCCTGGCTACAGCATGAACTTGGACGAGAAAATTCGCATGGCCTTGCAGCTAGAATCTCTCGGTGTGGATATCCTGGAAGCTGGATTTGCCATAGCGTCCCCCGGTGATTTTGCAAGTGTGCAGGCTATCAGCCGTACGGTGAAAAAAGTGACCGTCGCTGCACTTGCGAGAGCCCTGCAAAAGGATATCGATGCTGCCTGGGAAGCTGTGAAGGATGCCCAACGGCCAAGGGTTCATACCTTCTTGGCCACCAGCGATATCCATTTGCAATATAAATTGAAAATGAGCAGGGAACAAGCCTTGGAAAAAGCGATAAAGATGGTTGGTTATGCTCGCAATCTTTGTCCTGAAGTTGAATTTTCCTGTGAGGATGCCTCCCGTACCGACCTGGATTATTTATGCAAGGTTGTGGAATCTGCCATATCCGCAGGAGCTACCATTATCAATCTCCCCGATACCGTCGGGTATGCAACCCCTGAGGACACCTTCAAGATGGTCAGTTCTGTCATGAACAGGGTTCCCAATATGGACAAGGCAATCATTGCCGTCCATTGTCATAATGACCTGGGGCTGGGAGTAGCCAATACCCTTGCCGGTATCAAAGCCGGTGCACGTCAGGCCGAATGTACCATGTGTGGTATCGGAGAGCGTTCCGGCAATGCTTCGCTTGAGGAACTGGCAATGGTAATGAGAACGAGGAACGATGAATATCCCTTTGTCTCCAACCTCAAGACCGAGGAAATCTATCGATCTGCCCGATTGCTTTCTTCCATTACCGGGGTGAAAATTTCCCCGTCCAAGGCAATTGTCGGTGCAAATGCATTTGCCCATGAAAGTGGAATCCACCAGCATGGGATGATGGCAAATAGCCTTACCTATGAAATCATGACCCCGGAGAGTGTCGGGGTACTCACCACCTCTCTTGTGCTGGGTAAGCATAGCGGGCAGCATGCTTTTGAGAAAAGACTGGAGGATCTGGGCTATACGCTGAACAGCGAGGAAGTTTCCAGGCTCTTTGGTGAATTCAAGAACCTTGCCGACAGGAAAAAAACAATTACTGACAAGGATATCATTGCCTTGGCCGAAAGTACCAGCAGTCCCTCGGCCATTACGTGGGAACTCGATTCCTTTGTGGTCAACAGTGGAAACCTGATGACCAGTACGGCTTGTGTTACCTTGTGCAAAGGCGAGAAGAAGTATCAGGAGGTTGCCTGTGGAACAGGCCCTGTGTATGCCTCCCTCAGGGCGGTGGAAAAAATAATCCGACATCCCTTTGGTCTGGAGGATTACAGCTTGCAAGCAGTGACCGAGCATCGTGATGCTCTTGGTGAGGTCTTGGTCAAGATCAGCGACGAACGGGGTTGCTACCGTGGTCGAGGGGTGAGTACCGATGTCATTGAAGCTTCCATTCTGTCTTGTCTTGCCGCGGTGAATCGTATGCTGGATGAATCCTTGCCTCCCGCAGGATCTGGGGTGAAAGCCTCTTCCCTGAATTTTTTCGAGAACGATATGCTCAGTGAGCATAGTGACAAGAATAAGGGAGATGCCCATGATGCATGAAATCGATTTGTTCGATTCCACGCTTCGCGATGGCAGTCAGGGTGAGGGAATCAGTTTTTCCGTGGAAGACAAGATCAAGATTGTGCTTGCCTTGGATTCTTTGGGAGTCAGATACATTGAGGCCGGCAACCCTGGATCGAATCCCAAAGACTTGGAATTTTTCCAGAAAGCCCGCGATTTGCATCTGAAACATGCAAAACTGGTTGCTTTTGGCTCTACCCGACGAAAAGGTATCAGCTCGGCAGAAGATGCAAACCTTGCTTCCTTGGTTGCCAGCAAGACAGATACGGTCTCCATCTTCGGCAAGAGTTGGGATTTTCAGGTGACCGAGATCATTCGTACGGATCTTGACGAGAATATACAGATGATTGAGGATAGCATTCGTTTTGTTTGCGATACGGGTAGTGAGGTTTTCTTCGATGCAGAGCATTTCTTTGATGGCTATCTGGCTAACCCTTCCTATGCAATCGACACACTGAACGCTGCCCTTGCGGGGGGAGCCTCCACCTTGGTCTTGTGTGATACCAGAGGTGGTGTCCTGCCAGAGACCATAGGACGCATCACTGCCGAAGTTGCATCCATTTTCCCTGGCATTCCCTTGGGAATCCATGCCCATAACGATATCGATTGTGCGGTTGCCTCCTCGTTGGCCGCAGTCGAGGCGGGGGCCAGGCAAGTCCAGGGAACCTTGCTTGGGTTCGGGGAACGCTGTGGCAATGCCTGTCTCTTCTCGATAGCTGGAGTGCTCTCCACCAAGATGGGATATGACTGTCTCAGTGGCCAAAGTCTCGAGCAATTGACTGGAATCTCGCGTAAGATCGCTGAGATCAGCAATGTAAGGATCAGCCATTCAGCACCCTTTATCGGGGTGAGTGCCTTTGCCCACAAGGGAGGCATGCATATTGACGGGGTTTCGAAAAATCCAAGTTCCTTCGAGCATATCGATCCTGTCTCTGTAGGCAATGAGCGAAGGCTCCTGATGAGTGAAGTTGCAGGTCGGGCCCTTATGCTCAAACGTATCAACAAAGTAGCTCCTGAATTGGAAAAGGATGACCCTGTTACAATATCCTTGATGGACGAGATGAAACGACTGGAAGCTGAAGGATATCAATTTGAAGGAGCCGAGAGTTCGTTCGATTTGGTTATTCGCCGGCATCTCAAGTTGTATAAACCGTTTTTTACCTTGGTGCATTACCAGACTTTGGGAAGCAGTCCCTATTTGGATCCGCTCAGTGAGGCTTCGCATGCCGCGGTGGTCAAGGTGAAGGTCAAAGGTGAAAGCGCAATAACGGCAGCGGAAGGGGAAGGGCCCGTAAATGCCCTTGACCAGGCTTTGCGTAAGGTCCTGGAGCAGTTTTACCCGACCCTCAAGAGTGTGCACCTTACCGATTACAAGGTCCGGGTCCTGGATTCTGCGGGGGCGACAGCCTCCAAGGTTCGCGTCTTGATCGAATCCACCGACGGGAAAGCGACTTGGTCGACCATTGGAGTGAGCAAAGACATCATCGAGGCTAGCTGGCTGGCTTTGAGTGACAGTATCGAATATAAATTAATCGCCGATGGGATTGCTCCCTCGGACGATACCAACTAAGGAGATTTTTAATTATGGGCATGACAATGACGCAAAAGATCTTGGCACACCATGCAAAACTTGACTCGGTACGGCCAGGTCAACTTATCATGGCAGACCTCGACTTGGTGTTGGGAAATGATATTACTGCTCCTGTCGCAATAAATGAATTTTCGAAGTTCGGGCGTGATAAGGTTTTTGACAAGGAAAAAGTAGCCTTGGTTCCAGACCATTTTGCCCCCAACAAGGATATCAAGGCTGCACAGCAATGCAAGTGCCTCAGAACCTTCGCCGGTGATCAGGAGATTACCAACTACTTCGATGTCGGGCAAATGGGAATTGAACATGCCTTGCTTCCCGAGAAAGGTTTGGTAGGAGCTGGGGATTTGGTAATTGGTGCCGATAGCCATACTTGTACCTATGGAGCCCTGGGAGCCTTTTCCACTGGTGTCGGTTCCACCGATATGGCTTGTGGGATGGCAATTGGCCAGGCTTGGTTCAAGGTTCCCACGGCTATCAAATTCAATCTTACTGGTAAGTTCTCTCCCTATATCTGCGGAAAGGACCTTATTCTTCATATCATCGGCATGATCGGGGTGGATGGTGCGTTGTACCAGAGTATGGAATTCGTGGGAGATGGTATTGCCAATATGACTATGGATGACCGGTTCACCGTAGCCAATATGGCAATCGAGGCAGGGGCAAAGAATGGTATTTTCCCAGTTGATGAGATTACGCTTCAATACCTTAAAGAACATTGCAAACGAACTCCTGTCATTTATGAAGCCGATAGTGATGCTGAGTATGCACAAGTGATCGACATTGACCTCGCCTCCATAAAAAGTACCGTTGCTTTTCCGCATCTTCCCTCTAATACCAGAACCATCGATAACGTCGGTGAAGTGAAGATTGACCAGGTGGTCATCGGATCTTGCACCAATGGACATCTCAGTGATTTGGCAATGGCCGCCTCGATTCTCAAGGGAAAGAAAGTTGCTCCTTGGGTTCGTTGCATCATATTGCCTGCGACCCAGAAAATTTGGAAGGAAGCTATGCATGCAGGGCTTTTCGATATTTTCATCGATAGCGGTTGTGCAGTTTCAACCCCTACCTGTGGTCCTTGCCTTGGTGGCCATATGGGTATCCTGGCCGATGGGGAGCGTGCAGTGAGTACGACCAACAGGAATTTTGTAGGCCGCATGGGCCATGTAAAGAGTGAAGTATATCTTGCAAGTCCGGCCGTAGCCGCTGCAAGTGCGGTAACTGGGTACATCTCAGACCCGAAAAAAGTACAGGAGGACCGATAATGCAAGCCAAAGGTAGCGTTTTCAGATATGGAGACAACGTCGATACAGATGTCATCATCCCTGCGAGGTATCTCAATACCTCCAATCATAAGGAACTTGCAAGCCATTGCATGGAAGACATCGATGATACCTTCATCAAACAGGTAAAGTCTGGGGATATCATTGTGGCAGACAAGAATTTTGGGTGTGGCTCGAGTCGTGAGCATGCTCCGATTGCCATCAAGGAAAGTGGGGTCTCCTGTGTTATCGCCCGTACTTTCGCCCGTATCTTTTACAGGAATTCGATAAATATCGGGCTTCCGATTTTGGAATGTCCCGAAGCGTGTGATTCCATAGAGAAGGGCGATGTCGTATCCGTTGACTTTTCCACGGGAAAGATCACTGATGAGACAAAGGGCAAGACGTTCCAAGCTGAGCCTTTCCCTTCGTTTATGCAAGATTTGATCGCCGCTGGCGGATTGGCAGGATATATTGCAAAGCAAGGCAAGGAAGGTACAAAGTGAAGAAACACATAGCATTGGTTCCCGGAGATGGGATTGGTCCTGATATCGTAGCAGAGGCAGTGAAAGTCCTGGATTCCGTTGGCAGGAAGTTTGGTCATACGTTTACCTATGAGACCTTTTTAGCGGGTGGCTGTTCAATTGATGCAATCGGAAAACCTCTTGCTGAAGAGACCCTTGCAGGATGCAAGGCAAGTGACAGCGTCCTGCTTGGTGCCGTAGGTGGTCCGAAATGGGACCACATGGCAAGCGAACTTCGTCCGGAAAAAGCCCTCTTGGGGTTGCGCTCGGGAATGGGACTGTTTTGCAATCTTCGCCCCGCCATCCTGTATGGGCAACTATCCGGTGCCTGTCCCTTGAAGAATGAGATAATCGGTGAGGGATTGGATATCATGGTGGTGCGTGAGCTCACCGGTGGAATCTACTTCGGAGAACGTGGTAGGGACAAGGACAAAGCCTACGATACGATGAGTTATACGGTTTCTGAAATTGAACGCATTGTTCGCAAGGGCTATGAGATAGCCCAGAAGCGCAACAAGAAAATGACCAGCGTTGATAAGGCCAATATTCTCAATTCCAGTCAGTTGTGGAGGGAAATCGTAGAACGACTTTCCCCTGAGTATCCTGATGTGGTGGTAAATCACCTGTATGTGGACAATGCAGCGATGCAGTTGGTTCGCAATCCTCGCCAATTCGATGTCATCGTTACCGAAAATATGTTTGGGGATATCCTCAGCGATGAGGCCTCCCAGATTACCGGTTCCATCGGGATGTTGCCCTCGGCTTCCTTGCGAAGCGACAACTTCGGGATGTATGAGCCCATCCATGGCAGTGCCCCTGATATCGCAGGACAGGATATTGCCAATCCGATAGCTACCATCCTTTCAGTGGCCATGATGCTCCGGTATTCCTTCGCCATGGAAGTGGAAGCAAAGGCAATCGAAGAAGCTGTTTCCAAGGTTCTCGATGCGGGATACCGCACCGCGGACATCTTTACCGAATCGATGAAAAAGGTCGGTACGAAAGAGATGGGCGACCTGGTTGCCCAGGCTCTGTAACGGGAGAACATAGCATGGACGATAGCAAGAAACGATCTTCAGTAATGACCGAGGGGATTGAGAAAGCCCCCCACAGGTCCTTGATGAAAGCCCTGGGCTGGACTGACCGAGAGATACATATGCCGATGATTGGCATTGTAAACGGTGCAAATGAGATTATTCCCGGCCATATTCACCTGAACCGAATTGTGGATGCAGTCAAGGCAGGGGTACGCGAAGCTGGGGGTAATCCTGTTTCTTTTCCGGTAATCGGGGTATGTGACGGGATTGCGATGGGGCATACGGGAATGAAATATTCCTTGGCCAGCCGTGAGCTCATTGCTGATTCCATTGAGATAATGGCTACCGCCCATCCGTTTGATGCTCTCGTATTTGTACCCAATTGTGACAAGATCATACCAGGAATGCTCATGGCTGCTTGCAGAATGAATATCCCCTCGATCTTCATATCGGGGGGCGCCATGCTTGCAGGCCATGTTCCTGGTGAGGATTCTTGTGGAATGAGCCTTTCTACGATGTTCGAGGCCGTGGGACGCCATGCCGCCGGGACTATGACAGAGGAAAAGCTTCACATCTACGAGGATAATGCTTGTCCTACCTGCGGATCTTGCAGTGGTATGTATACCGCAAATAGTATGAATTGCCTAACGGAGGCCATCGGTATGGGATTGGTTGGTAATGGCACGATTCCGGCTGTTTACAGTGCCCGCGACCGTCTTGCCAAGGAAGCAGGATATATGGTCATGGAGTTGCTCAAGAAAAATATCAGGCCACTGGATATCTTGACCCGTGAGGCCTTCGTGAATGCACTCACTGTCGATATGGCCTTGGGTTGCAGTACCAATACCATGCTTCATCTTCCCGCCATTGCCCACGAGGCCCATGTGAACCTGGATATATTCCTGGCAAATGATATCAGTGCCAAGGTTCCCAATCTCTGTCACCTCGCCCCGGCGGGGAAACACCATATCGAGGATTTGTATCGGGCCGGTGGCATCATGGCAGTGATGCATGAACTGGGTGAAGCAGGATTGCTTGACCCCTCATTGCCTACCGTAAGCTGCAAGACGATTGGTGAATTGTACAAGAATGCCAGCAACTATGACCAAGAGGTAATCAGGCCTATCGACAACCCCTATTCGATAAGCGGAGGAATTGCCGTACTGCGGGGAAATCTTGCACCTGACGGGGCTGTTGTCAAACGAAGTGCCGTTGATGGGAAGATGCTTGTTCATACAGGACCTGCCAGAATCTTTGAAAGTGAAGAGGATGTCATAAAGGCTATCTTCGGTGGAAAGATACAGAGTGGTGATGTAGTGGTTATTCGCTATGAGGGACCCAAGGGAGGCCCCGGAATGCGCGAAATGCTCTCTCCTACCTCTGCCATTGCCGGTATGGGATTGGATAAGGAAGTTGCGCTCATTACCGATGGCAGGTTCAGTGGTGCCACTCGGGGAGCTTCCATCGGACATGTCAGTCCTGAAGCGGCAGAAGGTGGTCCCATTGGACTTGTCGCGGAAGGAGATTTGATCAGTATTGATATTCCAAACGGAAAACTTGAGTTATTGATTGATGAGGCAGTCCTGGCCCAACGGCGTAGTGTCTGGAAGTGCAAACCTTCACCGATTACCACGGGGTACTTGGCCCGTTATGCCAAGCAAGTTACCAGTGCCGCAACCGGTGCTGTCTTCAAGGATTGATTCATTCGGAAAAGGAGAACATACCATGCAAATAACCGGTGCCCAGATAATTATTGAGTGTTTGGTGGAACAGGGCGTCGATACCGTATTCGGATATCCCGGAGGTTCGGTATTGCCCCTCTACGATGCCTTGTACAAGAACAAGGAGAGGGTCAGGCATATTCTCACAGCTCACGAACAAGGAGCTAGTCATGCTGCCGATGGTTATGCGCGATCGACAGGCAAAGTAGGCGTATGCATTGCAACCAGTGGCCCGGGTGCAACCAATTTGGTGACGGGTATCGCAACCGCCTATATGGACAGTGTCCCCCTTGTAGCCATTACGGGAAATGTTTCCGTTCCTCTTCTGGGAAGGGATAGTTTTCAGGAAGTTGATATTTCCGGAATTACGATGCCGATTACAAAGCACAATTTCATCGTCAAGGATGTCAAGGATCTGGCCGAAACAATTCGTTCTGCTTTCCGAATTGCCCAAGAAGGTCGCCCGGGGCCTGTCCTTATCGACATCCCCAAGGATGTAACTCAGCATATTTGTGAATTTGAGACTTTCGTGCCAAAAGAGATCTTTCCGAGAACCGAACGTCTCAGTGAGACTAGCCTTGAGCAGGCCATCGCTTTGATTGAGCATTCTTCACGCCCCATGTGCTACATCGGGGGTGGCGTTATAAGGGGAAAGGCCTCTGAGGAACTTGAAACGTTTCTTTCACTCATTGATGCCCCTGCTTGTGTTTCCCTCATGGGATGTGGTGCCGTGAGTTCATATAGTGAACGATTCACCGGTATGGTCGGTATGCATGGAACCAAGGTCTCCAATATGTGTGTGTCAGCCTGTGATCTTTTGGTTGTGGTCGGCGCTCGGTTCAGCGATCGGGTCGTGAGTAAGGCCAGTGCCTTTGCCAAGAATGCAAAGATTGTGCAAATCGATGTTGACCCGGCAGAAATCGACAAGAACATCAAGACTTTCTGTCATGTAATCGGGGATGTCAAGGTTGTCCTTTCTGAGCTCAATAAACGCATTGCAAAACCGGTAGTCCATGATAAATGGATGGAACAGGTACAATCCTATAAAAAGCGTTATCCGATTCGTGTTGAAGGTGAGAGTGTACGCCCCAAGGAAATCCTTGAAGCCTTGCAAAAGGTCATGCCCGAGGGATCTTTTGTGGCAACTGAAGTAGGCCAGAACCAGATGTGGTCCGCCCAGTTTCTCAAGCATGTGCATCCCGGTCATTTTTTGACCAGCGGTGGACTGGGAACCATGGGATATGGCACCGGTGCTGCCATAGGGGCTCAATGTGGCAACAGTGAAAGTAGGGTAATCAATGTAGCAGGGGATGGTTGCTTCAGAATGAATTGCAACGAACTTGCCACCATTGCACGCTATAACTTGCCTGTCATCATTTTGTTGATGAATAACCATACTTTGGGAATGGTACGGCAATGGCAGACCTTGTTCTATGATAGGCGTTATAGCGAAACTACCTTGGATTCTCCCATTGATTGGAAAATGCTCGCACAGGCTTTTGGTGTCCAGGGGATGCAACTCACCAAGGATGACGATCCCTTGCAAATCTTGCAGACTGCATTTGATTTGCACGCACCTGTGGTAATAGACTGCGAGATTCCCATTGATGACAAGGTTTATCCGATGGTGGCCCCAGGAGCCTCAATCGATGAAATGCTTGGAGTGGAGGAATCGAACGAGTATTGATAATTGATCAAATCGCAATACGATATCCCGAGGGCAACGCAGATTTTATCCAACGTTTGCTTTCGGGGTATTTTTTTGCATGTTTCTATGTAATAAATCTGACTTCTTGTCAGGTCAGCCTTCTCTATGAATTGTTGCTGGGTAAGCTTGTTTTGTAAACGCAAGGTCTTTATGACCAAGCCTATTTTAGGAATGTCCATATTCGATGATACCAAGTAAAAATAGACACGTGTCGAAAAATTGTCACTTGCAGTGATTTCTTTATGAAAACTAAGAAAAATGTTAAAAACCTAACACAATGAACAAATAATTTATGAAAACAAAGCTATGTGTCCATATATTGGGAAAAATATGTAAAACGCATAGGAAATATGATCCTTTTAGCTGATATTGTGTGTGCTATACTGAAAAGGAAATAGAGGTAGGAGGAGGCTGATATATGGAGGGACCCTTGCGTGAGATATCGTGTGGTGAACTGAGTGTAGTATGTTCGAACCTGTCAAAAGCCTGTGCCAAACAGCTACGTAGAAGAGAAGAACTTTTATTTGCACAATTGTCGGATTTCTATCAGGAGAAAGGAATTTCTTCTGATGAAAATTATCAAATGCAGGACTTGCTTCCCCTGATCCTGCAGGATCTTCAAGAATATCCCAAGGCCAAGGAACAAGCTGTCCTTGAAGGGGATCGAGGTTCCTTGCGAGCTCTGGTCTGGGGCGAGAAGGTCTCGAAATTACTCAAAACGCTCTTGGCAAGACAGAAGAAACAGCAAGATACGTTGTTGGAAAACACGAATGTCTATGTGTGCGAAGTTTGTGGATTTGTTACTGTTGCCGATGCACCACCAGAGATCTGTCCTATTTGCAAAGCGCCACGTACTCGGTTTTCGGCAATACAAAGGGAGGTCCAATAATGCATGCTGCAAGAAATGTCCTGCTTTGTTCCAAGGATTGTTTGTGTCTTTTTG
The DNA here is from genome assembly GCF_963676625.2 of uncultured Sphaerochaeta sp. Classification (GTDB taxonomy): domain Bacteria; phylum Spirochaetota; class Spirochaetia; order Sphaerochaetales; family Sphaerochaetaceae; genus Sphaerochaeta. The sequence goes on along the minus strand of NZ_CAXXYB010000001.1, from coordinate 322,618 downwards.
TCTGCCCTACAGGGGCTACTGATACTGAGGATGGACAAGTCGATTTCTCAAAATGCCTTGATGGATGCAGACTTTGTATCGATGCCTGTCCTTCCCATGCGCTCTACCTTGTTCCCGATAACTATGCCTTGCCGCAAAAAAAGAGCGATGAGATGAAAAGCTGTCTGAAGAAACTGGCCAAGGCAAAGATTGAACAAGAATGTCTATCTGCCTCTCTTGAAAAGAGTGCAAAAAATCCAATTGAACGTCAGTTGGCTCACTCTTTTGCAAAATCAAACAGGATAATGGCAGAGGATTGTGTACGTGAAGCTGGTTTCATGCTGCCTCAGAGTGAGGAAGTCAGAAGTTTGCTTGCAGGTTTGTTGGAACAAGAGCAACCTGAAGGATTTCCAAGGGAAGTTGTGGAAGAATTGCTTACCTTGCTTGGATAGAGGACAGGACCATCTTCAAAACGGTCCTGTGAGTGAATCAATAGGGGAGAAGAGAGCGGGAGATTCGTTTTCTCTTGCATTTCTCATAGAAGTAGAGCACAGCTATTCCCGTGGCTCCCAGAAAGGCTGAGCCTCCTGCCGTAAGCCAAACCATGCCCATGGAATATTTTTCAATGATGGATCCTGCAACAATAGGGGCGATGGCGTGGCCTGTTCCCATGATGATCGGTATGATGGCATTGAAGCGTGCACGGTGGCTCATGGGGGTATTGTTGGCTATATAGAATTGCTCATTGACTGCTGATATGATTTCCCCGAAGGTAAATACTACGGCAAGAAGATAGAAAACTGTTGGTACCTTTGCAAAGGCCAGCAAAGAAAATCCCAGGCCATACAGCAAGCCTGCGATGGCTGTATTTAGCAGAGGATGATTTTTCCTCATCTTGTTGATGATGACCGGGGTGAATGCCACCACCACAATTGCGTTGAGCGTCATCATCAGGCCATAGACCGAAGCTCCCTTAGCCTGAAAAAGATCAGTGGTAAGAAGCGGTAGGGCAAAAAGAGTCTGGCTATAGGCAAAACTATAAAAAGTAATGAAAAGAGCAAAGAAAACCAAGGTAGGTCTGGAACGCAGGGCTTTGAATAGTCCCCCTTCCTCTGCTTTTTCAGTTGTTTCGGTCTTTTTGCTTTCCTCGATTTGTTCTTTGGTTGGTTTGCTTTCCTTGATTTTCCATATTACCAAAAGTGTAGAAAAAATTCCTGCAAGGGCATTGCCCCAGAATATCCATCGGGGTGCGGCATAAAATAGATAACCGGCAATGATGGGACCACAGGCATACCCAAGGTTATGTCCGAGATATAACAAGGAAAAGGAGACCTGTCGGTTTTCTTGATTGGTCACGTCGGTCTTGAGTGCTTCCCTGGCTGGATCTACCGCTCCATCAAAGAAGAGCCCCAGGAGGACTAGATACGGTACAAGGTTTGTGCCTTCATAAAATCCGCAGAATATGAAACTTATATCCATCAAGAGTTGGAAAATTACCATGACAGGTTTTCGCCCAAAGGTATCCGCCAGCTTTCCCCCGATAAAGGAACCCGGTACATACAATACAGCGGCAAAGGTCATGAGACTTCCTGCTTCCACTGCCGTATAGTGGAGTTTTTGGGTAAGGTAAAGTGCCAAGAACGGATAGACAAAGATACCGATGCCGTTGATCATCGTGGCAAAGAAAAGGACATAGATAGGCTGGGGAAGTCCTTTATAGAGAGAAAGTGAAGAAGCTTTTTTCATAGGATTGCCTGGATGGCCAAGGCAAGTCCATTCTCATTGTTCGAAAGGGTAACGGTATCTGCCTGCATTTGTACATCCTGTGGGGCGTTTCCCATCGCTACACTATAGCCCGCTTCCCGAAACATTCCCAAATCATTGTAATAATCCCCGACTGCCATGACCTGGGATGGAAGGATTCCATAGTGTTTGCAAATGGTCTGTATCGCATGACCTTTGTCGACTCCCTTGGCTGAAATTTCGATATATAGGGGAGAGGAGCTGAAAACATTCAGTTCTGATGCAAAACAGGAGGCGATTTCTTTTTCCGTGGTTTTGATCAGGGAAGGATCTTCGCTCATACCAAGAATCTTGTAAGGGTAGCATCCTTGTTCATCCCAGGCGTCCAACAGGAGGGAGAAATCACAAATATTACCTTGATACAGAGATATCCTTTCTTCTTTTTCATGCCATTTGCCTGGTCTGTCGATATACCATTGATCCTTGGCAAAGATAATTGCCTGCATGCCGACTTTTCTCAGGGAGGCCAAGACCTTTCGAGCCTGATCATTGGTAATGGGATGGGACGAGAGGATATTCTCTTTATCGAGGACGAGGCTTCCATTATAGCAACCAAGGGGGCCTTCCAGTCCGAGCTGGTTTTGCAGGACTTGCAGGCTTCCTGCTATCCTTCCGCTTACAAGGGCAACCATGATGCCTTTTGCTGTTGCCCGTTGTATGGCTATTTTGTTTTCTTTACTGATAGCATGGTTTTTATCAAGTAGGGTACCGTCTATATCGGTACAAATGAGCTTGCAATCAAACATGAAATCATAGTAACGGAACAGATGCTGCTTGTACAGAACCAGTTTGAAAATATACCATATTACAGTCTGTCAATTGTATTGACAAATTGTAAGAATAAAACTGTCCTGTTGCCTATGATAAAAGGAACTGCTGAAACAACTCTCCAGCGACTTGCCAATGGGTTGGTTGGAAAAATGGAATTCCTTGTAGGTTGACGTGTCCTGTCAAAGTAAATCGAAATAAGGCTACCGCAAAATTTCTTTTGCGATAGCCAAAAATAGAGGGACTTTTTCGATTCTTACCTGTTTTCACTCCATTTATTGCCATAGAAGCTGTCCAAGTACAATTGCTTGATTTCGCTGATCAAGGGGTATCGGGGATTGCTTCCCGTGCATTGGTCATCAAAAGCTCTCACGGAAAGTTCATCTACTGTTGCCAAGAAAGATGCTTCATCTACACCCCATTCCTTGATGGAGTGAGGTATTGCCAGCTCGGCTTTCAGTTTCTCGATACCTGCGATGAGGGCCTCAACCTTCTCCTCCTGGGTAGCTCCCTGCTTGATCGTGATATAGGGCGTGTTGCTCTGATCATTTACTTCCATTGCAATATAGTCAGCTGCCCTTGCATACCGACTGACAGCCGATGGGAACTCGTACTGTGGGAACGCAGCCTGTTTGATCGGATTGTCTGTTGCATTGTAGCGGATGATATTGGTCAAAAGCAGTGCATTTGCCATTCCATGAGGTACATGGAATGCAGCCCCAAGCTTGTGGGCCATGGAGTGGCAGAGCCCTAAAAAGGCATTGGAGAAAGCCATTCCTGCTATAGTAGAGGCGTCGTGCACCTTCTCTCGTGCTTTCTTGTCCGTGCCATCAATATAAGCAGAAGGTAAATATTTAAAGATGATCCTTGCAGCTTCCAGTGATAACCCATTGGTGAAATCGGTGGACATGCTGGAGGCCAGGGCCTCGAGGGCATGGGTCAGGACATCTACACCACAACTTGCGGTAAGTCCCTTTGGTTGTCCCATTGCCAGTTCACTGTCCACGATAGCCATGGAAGGGGTGAGTGCATAGTCTGCAATTGCCCATTTCATGCCTGTTTTTTCATCTGTGATGATGGCAAACGGGGTTACCTCGCTACCGGTACCGCTGGTAGTGGGAATACAAACCAGTTCAGCTTTCTTTCCCATGTTAGGGAAGGCATAGATCCTTTTCTGGATATCCATGAAGCGCAGGGCCAATCCCTCGAATTTTACTTCAGGATGCTCGTAGAGCAACCACATGATTTTTGCAGCATCCATAGGGGAGCCTCCACCAAGGCCGATGAGGATGTCGGGCTTGAAGGCATTCATGATGTTCAGACCTTCTGTTATGGTTGCAAGAGTCGGGTCAGGCTTGACTTGGTGAAAGCATTCGCATTCTATGCCAAGTGGTTCCAGCGCCGAGGTAATCTTCTCTACCATCCCGCTGTTGAACAAGAATGCATCGGTGATGATAAAGGCACGTTTCTTTCCCTTCAATTCCTGCAGGGCTACAGGCAGACAACCATATTTGAAATAGATTTTTGGAGGCAGTTTGAACCACAGCATGTTTTCTCTCCTGCAAGCTTCGGTCTTGATGTTCAAAAGATGTTTTGGACCTACGTTTTCGCTGATGGAGTTGTTTCCCCAGGATCCACATCCCAGGGTAAGGGAGGGTTCAAGCCTGAAATTGTAGATATCACCAATGGCTCCCTGGCTGGCAGGCATGTTTATCAGTACTCTGCTGGTCTTAACGGTTTTTCCGTACGAATCGATTTTTTCTTGTTCCGTTTCATCGATGTAGAGAACACTGGTATGGCCAAACCCACCCATTGCAACAAGTTTTGATGCTTTTTCAGTACCTTCCCCGAAATTGTCACATGCGTACATTGCCAGGACCGGGCTGAGTTTTTCGTGGGCGAAGGGTTCATCCTCGGAAATTTTTTCTACTTCGGCGATGAGTACCTTGGCATTTGCCTTGACTTCGAAACCTGCAAGTTTTGCAATGGTCGTGGCCGATTGCCCTACGATTCCCGGATTTACCGTGCCTCGTTTCTTGTCAATGATGACTGCGCGGAGCTTGTCCTCTTCTTCAGGAGTAAGGAAGGCCGCACCACGGTCGATCAACTCCCTTTTTACTTCGTCATATATGTCCTTATGAGAGATTATTGACTGTTCCGAGGCGCAGACTACGCCGTTGTCGAAGGTCTTGGACATCAGGATGGAACTGACTGCCATTTTGATGTTTGCGCTTTTATCGATTAGGGCAGGGGTATTGCCGGGTCCTACTCCAATGGCGGGTTTCCCGGAAGAGTAGGCACTCTTGACCATTGCAGGGCCACCTGTGGCAAGGATCAGGTTTACCAGGGGATTTTTCATGAGGTAGTCGGTTTTTTCCATGGAAGGCTCATCGATCCACCCTATGATATCCTCGGGAGCCCCTGCCTTGACTGCGGCTTCCAAGATAATCCTTGCTGCATTGCAGGTACATTTCTTGGCTCTCGGATGGGGGCTGAAAATAATGGCGTTTCGGGTCTTGAGGCTAATGAGGCTTTTAAATATTGCCGTAGAGGTAGGGTTCGTGGTTGGGATGATCCCACAAATGACTCCCTTGGGCTCTGCGATTTTCTGGATGCCGAAAGCCATATCCTTTTCGATGATTCCACAGGTCTTGTCGTCTTTGTACTTATGAAAAATATATTCTGCGGAAAAATGGTTTTTGATTACCTTGTCTTCCACGATGCCCATACCTGTTTCGGCAACAGCCTCTTGGGCTAGGGATATTCTGCCATCATTTGCTGCAATGGCTGCTGCGCGGAAAATTGCATCAACCTGTTCCTGGGAATAGGTTGCAAATTTGATTTGTGCACGTTTCACGCGTTCGATCAGGTTCTGCAAATCTGCCTGTCCTTCAAATGGCTCTGATTTCTTCTCTTTCTCTGCCATGGTTTAGCTCCTGGTTCTTTGATGAACTAAATATATAAAAATTTATCTAATAAGGTCAATATGATTTAATCCACCTTTTTAATTAATATTTTGTGATGTGTGAATAAATAATAAAAAGAAATAATAATACCTTATTTATTGATATAAAAGCGTAATAAAACTAATATTATGTAAATTAATGTGAATAAGAAATGTTAAATTATGTATTTGCTGACAATAGCAAGAGAGGCTATCAGAAGGGAAATGAGTACGAATAATGGCTTTGAGATGGTTTGTATGTTCCTGCCTTGCTTACTTGCCATTGGGTGATCACCCTGGGCAGTTTTCAGTAAAGCTTGGTCAACTCGTTCTGTAAGAGATCCTGTTCCTGCTTTAAATGAAGAGGAGAGCAGATTGAAATATCCCAGGGTCAAGGGAATGTAGGCAGTAGTTCTTCCCTGTAGGTTGGGATTGCTTGCACTGATGCATTGACTTGCGCTGAGCAGACAAATGAGGCGAAGAGCCTTTATCATGGCAATGTTGAGTGCTCCTTGCGTGACAGCCACTGAACCAACGGAGAGAAGAACTTTTCCGTTTGGTTCAAAGAGACTCAGAATCAGCATGGAGATGACAAGCATTACCGGTGGGACCATCAGTATCCTTCTGTGGGCAAAATGTTGCAGAAGGTACATCAATACGGTTATAAGGACCAATATGATTAAGTTATCCACGAATAGAATAGAAACAATGCAGGCTAGGGAGGCCAGTGCTACTGTTCCGTTATGTTCCCTCTCTTCCATGAGCGGTAGAGAGAGTTCCAGGGTATCTTGTTTCAGTAGAGAGGGGATAGTTCCTTTCTCCTGGTAAATATATGCCAGGATCCCGAGTACCAGACTACTCGCCAGCCCTATTGAGAGCATGAGGGGAGCTGCAACCCAGATGGCTTTTCCATAGGCAACCAGGGAAGCCACTTCAAGTTGTGACAGGTTGCTGGCAAAGGCCCCTGCCAGGCTACATCCGATAACGGATATTTTATCCTTGAACAGGTTTTTCAGAACTTTCATCATAATGCCACTGGAGAGTGTTCCTGCAAGCGATATAAGTATAAGGTAAGAAAAGAGGGTCCCGCTGACAAAACCTTGTCCGATTGACTTGAGTATCAGCAGGATGAAAAACTGCTTGAAGGTGAAATAATCCAGGCAAACAAGCAAGGGAAGATTTGCCAGACCCAATTTTAGGAATGGCAGAGGTTTGGGAATAAGATATTCGAGGGTTGCACAGAGCAGGGTCGAGGCAGCGACAAAGGCTATCTTGCGTTCAATTCGAGACATCGTCAACCTCCACGTCTTGATCAGGGGCTGATACAATTGTCAGTAGAATCTCATTGGGCAAGCAAGCAATCCATCCGTTTCCCTTTGAGATGGGGGTTTGGTGGGTACAACTTTTTGTCGGGCAGGGAGAATCGACGATTCTGGCTTTTCCTTCAGAAATTTCGATTTCGGTTTCCCCCAGGGGGCCTTGTACGTGGAAATGAGCATCCTTGTCCAAGGCATAACGGTAGGTTCCCCCCGGACTCTCGACTTGCAGGTAGCCTCCGCTTTTGGCTGGATGTTTTGCAAAGAGCAGAAACAGTGAGGACAGGCAGAAGAAAAATATAATTGCATCTACGACAAGGGTTGGAGGTCTTTGTTTCACTGAAGTAGTGTATCGTGCCAAGAATTCGTTTGCAACAAGGAAAAGATTGTTGGTTGATATCGGTTTTGGGTGAATAGATTGGAAAGGAAGTGTTTCTCAGTGAATAGGAGGTGCTTTGTTTGACATGATTAACACACTGTGATTATTATTAATAGGTAGTGTGTGGTAAATGTGTAGTAATATGTTGAGTACTGGCTGAGTATTGCCAGAATACCAAAGGTGTGGTGACGTTACAAATATGAAACTGATATATATTGTTGATGATTCACAAAGCGATCGCGAGGGGATGAAGCAGTACCTGGAATTATCAGGGTATGAGGTGCAGGCTTTTGAGGATTTGCATGGAGTTCAGGTGGCGATTGCCAAGCAGGTTCCTGATTTGCTTTTGCAAGATGTCAATCTTCCCGATGGGGATGGTTTTTCCTATATAAAGAAATTGAAGCAAAATTATATCTTTCCTGTCATTTTTGTATCTGCTAGGACAGCGGAAAGTGACAGAATCCTCGGTTTTGAATTGGGAGCCGACGATTATATATGCAAACCTTTTTCTTCCAAGGAACTGGTGCTCAGGGTCCATGCGCTGTTCAGGCGTATTGACATGAGTGTTTCCGCTTTTCGCAGCGGTTCTTCCTGGTTGCTCGGGAATTCCATCATGCAACTTGATGAGGTTTCCCATTTATTTTCCATTGATGGAAAACAGGTTCCCCTTACTGCCGCTGAATGGCGTATAATGAGCTATCTTGTGAGCAACAGTGGTATACTGATTACCCGATCCCAGATTCTGGAGCATTGCTTCGATTATAGCTTTGAATCGTACGATCGTATCGTTGATACCCACGTGAAGAATATGAGAGCAAAGATGGGGCCCCTTGGTTCCCAATGGATCGAGACTGTTCGCGGATATGGATATCGATTTGCCGGGCATAGTACCGCATCTCATTCCATAGCTGACGATCAGGAATAGGGGATACTTTATGATTGGACCTACCGATACTGTCAGCTTGATTTATGTCGTTGAAGATCATGATATGATTCGCGAAGGGGTCAAGCAGTACTTGGAACTCTCTGGTTACAAGGTCCAGGGGTTTTCTACCTTACAAGCAGCCAGGGAAGGTTTTTCCCGAATAGTTCCTACCCTCCTTATCCAGGACGTGATGCTTCCTGATGGGGATGGTTTTTCCTTTGTCAAGCAAATTAAGGCCCAGTATGATTGTCCAGTCATTTTCATGACAGCCAGAACGGACGAAAGTGACAGGATTATGGGATTCGAGTTGGGCGCCGATGATTATATATCCAAACCTTTTTCACCGAAGGAATTGGTTTTAAGGGTACAGGCAGTAATTCGTCGGTTTAATCATGCAAAGGAAAAACCACAGGAAGAAGGGTTGCTCTATAGCGGGAATCATGTGCTCTTATTCGATACGGTCGAACATCGTCTTTTGGTAGACCATGTTGATGTTGTCTTTACCGCTGCCGAATGGAGAATCCTGGGGTATCTCATACAGAATTCCCATCATTTGGTTTCTCGATCCCAGATTCTTGAACAATGTTTTGACTATAGTTTTGATTCGTATGAAAGGATTGTCGATACGCATATAAAGAATATTCGTTCCAAGCTCGGGGAAGCCCAATGGATTGAGACAGTCAGGGGGTATGGTTATCGGTTTATCGGATACCGAAAAGAAAGTGTGGTGGAATGAGGAAACAATTCTTTCGATTATTTTTTGGATTTGTATTTATTGTGGCAGTTTTCTTGGTTATTCAGATAGTCGTCTTTTTTTACAATGGAGAACAGCAACGGAAGCAGTGGACAACTTCAGTTTTTCAGAATTACCTTGAGGTCTTTTCAAGTAAATTGGAGTCGCAAATGCCCTCCAGTGGTTGGTCCATTGCAAATATAGCTCAGGTTTTAGTCAATTCCGCCGATGATAGGGTAAGTGGATTGTATCTTAGGAATCCTGATGGTTCGGTTGCTATTGCTTTTGGGAAAACCCGTCGAGGTAATGTCCTTTCCCAAAATCCCATGGGTTTCAAGTTTCCTCCCGAGATGTTTGTCCATGATCCTTCAGAATATTTTGGACAGCTTGTTCCCACGAACCAAATGGTCGACAAGGATGGGTTTGTCTCAGTAAAGCAACAGTCCGAGGTGTATTCACTCAAGATTATCAACCATGATGGGCAAGTTTCGACTATGAAAACTAAACAGAAAAAACAAAAGACCGAAACTATTCTGTTGCCCTCCGAGGTTAAGTCCAATGATATTGCCGGAAGTCTGAATGTTATTTATAATAATCAATCAATTTGTACAATCGATGTCCTGACGTACACACCTTTTACCTATAAGAATACCAGTAGATTGCTTTATGGGTTGTTGGGGCCATTCTTGTGGTCCATTCCCTTGGCGTTTCTCATTGCTTTGGTTATGGCAGCTTCAATATCCAAAACGGGGGAAAAGTATACCCGTGGGATTGAGGATGCCTTGGAACGTCTTAGTAAAGGGGAGAATGGAGTATCGCTGCCGACTACGAAAATTGATGAACAATTGGTTATCAACAAATCTATTGCACAACTCGATGAAACCCTGCAAAAAAACAGGGTGAGCCAACAAGTATGGTTGAGAAGCATCAGCCATGATCTCAATACTCCTGTTACTTCAATGAAGTTGATGCTTGATGGCATCGCCGATGGTGTATTCCCCCTCAACGAAAAATCCTTTGCGTTGGTCAAGAAAGAGAACGATGAACTCTCGGATAGGATTGCCTCGGTGGTTCTCTATGCAAATCTACAGAATCCCGATGCCTCGGCTACTATCAGAAATTTTGACTGTGCGGAATTTATTGAGGCAACCATGGAGCGTTTTCCTGTTTTGCAGAAAGGAAGGGTCATTGTTCACCCTTCGATTTCTTCAATGCAAGGCGATGCTACCTTGCTTCAGCAGGCAGCATATGCTTTGCTCGATAATGCATTGAAAGCAGGAAAGGGCAATGTTACCTGGGAACTTGGTGAGAATACTATGTCTTTTTCCAACGTAGGCACCCTTGCCGAGGGTGTCGATTTCTTTGAACCCTGGGCAAGGGGAGATCAAGGGCGTAGCACAGGGGGAAGTGGTCTTGGTTTGCCTATTGTCTTTCAGATCATGAGACTTCATGGTGGACAGGCTACAATCAAGCAAAGTGGAGAGCTGGTGGTTGCCACTCTTATATGGTAAGGCTTAGAAGGGTATTGCCTTCGAAATCCAGGATTGTGAAAGTCTTGTCTTTATATAACATATAACTATTCGGCCAGCCACCCTTTGGAATGGAAACCGATCCGGGGTTGAGGAAAACGAATCCGTTTTCCTTTTTTGCCACTGGTATGTGTGTATGTCCATTGATCAGTATATCCCCTTGCTTGAGAGGCGGAAGGTTATCCTGGTTGTAATGATGCCCATGAGTCAAGTAAATCATCCTTCCTTCCAGCTCTTCCAGAAAGAGTGTGCTGTAATCGGCAAGGACAGGAAACTCCAATACCATTTGATCGACTTCTGCCTCGCAATTTCCTTTCACACAAAGAATTGAATCTCTATACATATTTAGTAGCGCATATGTTTTTTTTGGGTTATACTCTAGTGGAAGGTCATTTCTGGGCCCATGATAAAGAATATCGCCAAGGAGGAATAAACGCGAAGCACCACTTGTTTGATAGACATCCATGAGTTTATGCGTAAAGAAGGCACTTCCATGAATGTCTGAGGCTATAAGGTATATCATAATTATATGATAATAGAATCGGTTGAGGATAGCAATGATATTGACAGAATATCTTATAATGTCGGTGTAACCTTCTCGTTAGCTTCATAATTAGTTTGATTACTCACATGAAACACACAAAACACTTATATGTTCACAGTTACTTTAAATACTTTATGGTTTGCTCACATTAATACACGATTCTGTCAAGATTCGTCCATTCTACTTACAAAGTGCATCGACATACTGATGTTACAAATTAACTCTCACGCAAAAAATGGAGATTTACGTCATGAAGAAAAAGTTTGTATTGATTCTGGCTCTGGCGCTTGTAGGATCGATGGCTTTCGCTGCATTCAATTTCAGCGGAGAAGCTGAGGTCGGTTACAAGTTCGATTTGGCAAATGGTGGAGTGTCCACGTATGGGTATGATGCTAACACATCATATTTCGCAATGAATGCCACTACGGATTTTGCAAAGGTTGCTTTCCGGTTAGTCCCTGGCGACAATGATTTCCACTATATGCAAGCCCAGGCTGCAATTTCCTTGTACCTTGACAAAGCACTTGCTGCAAAGGGAGTTGATCTTCCTGTTTCTTTGACCGCTTACATTGGTGACGCATCAAATTCAGGTTTTTATTCATATACTGACCCCAACAGTATTGTTGACGACAGCTATGATGGGTTCAATAAAAACACTCGTACCAATTACCCAATTGGATTTGACGTAGGTTATGCAGGGTATACAGCTCGCACAATGTTTGACATTGTCGGCACCGATGTGAATCCTGTTTTCTCTGTGAAGGGAACTCCTGTTGATGGTGTTAGTTTCGCAGCTTCTTTCCTTGCCGCAAACAAGTACATTGCAGGTTCTGACAGTGAAGTTAATCTTTCTGCCACTGCTGATGTTGCTGCTCTTGCTGGCTTGGATTTCAACCTCAAGGCTTCTGTCTTTACCGTTCTCGGTATGGGTTCCAGCGTAACTGGCGATCCTCTCTTGTTGGCTGCCGTTACTGGTGGAAAAGATGCAATCAATGTATATGCTGAATATAGCTTGAATGCTACTGCAGATAACAACAACAGTGTTGCTGGTTCAAGAGTTTTCGCTGGTGCAAGTTATGCACTTACCGATGTAACTCTTGGTGGTGGTCTTGACTATGAATTCGCCGATACCCTTTTGAGCTACAGTGTGTATGCTAAGTCCACCCTCGGTGGAGTTACCTACAAGGCTGTCCTTGGTGGAAATGCCGATGGTGCTTTGTACATCAAGACACAGGCTTACCTCGCTTTCTAATTTCCTAAAACAGAATCAGCAACCGGTTTTCTGGTTTCTAAATCCTGTTAATATGAGTGGCCCATCATTGATGGGTCACTTTTATATTTGTCAAAATATAAAATAATTGGCTCAGAACAATGAAAAGAGGCAAGGTCAGTGCTTTTAGGTACTGCCAGTGATATCAAACTAATTATCAGAAAGCATTTGAGGATATCCTAACATTTGATGCAGATTGCCTTGTTGAGTCTGTTCAAATGAATTTTCCTGTACATTCATATTAGTTCTCTGCATGGGTTGAGAGGATGTAAGTACCATGATATAGATGATGGTTGTTCTAGATTGCTGTTGCATGTCAGAACTTCTCTGCTGAGTATAGGGGAATTGCCTTTGCATACCTTGATAGGGTGGTCTATTCATTGTTCTTTCATTATTGCCATTGACAGACACTCTTTCGGTTCTTGCTGTTTTTCCTGAGGCATAGGTATCTGGAAATCCAAAAAATTGATTTTCTTGAGAAGGTATCATATTATTCATGGGATTGGTTCCTGTTTGCCTTGATCGCCTGTTTTGAATATCCAAAATAATCTTGTCATGATCTTTGAACATGACTACAAGTTGCCCAATACCGGTAATTTGTAGGTTGGTAGGAGTCTTGTCACCTTTCCAGATGATCTGTTGGCGAGCTCCGTTTTCCAGTCGTATGATGGCGTTGTTTCTCGCTAGGTAAAGGACCCCGTAATCATCAACTGTGAATACTGCAACTGATTGATCTTCCTGTTGTGTTACTTTTACCACGGAAGGAGAGGCAGGGATTCCTGTTGGACTTAAGGGATTCTGTAATTGACTGGTATTTTGATTGATACCATTTCCTGCCCATAGGGCTGTCACTATAAGTCCCATGAATGCAAATGATGCAAGCATACGTTTTTTCATTCTGCTTTTGCTCCTTGTATGTTTAGAAGATATAACACTTTGAGGAAATATATTTCATTTGAAATGAGAGTCCTTACTTCTCCATAATGGTTCATGAGGAATACAATACATCTTGTCCAATACATTGTTTTAGATAAAGAAGTGTGGTGTCTGTGTATAGTTTTTAACTGTTACTGTACAAAAAAAGAAATTCAAGGGTTTCTGTTTCAAGGGTAGGCTGGTAAGGAAATATCATGTATCAAGGCTGTTCTTCCTTTTTTATTAAAGGAAATTGGTTCTGTTTTATGCTTCATTTATATTGTTTTGTAAAAAAAGCAATAATAATAGCAAGGATCCAAATCCTTGGAATATACTAAACATGTGGCATTCTATTTCTCAGGATTCCATGGTTTTCATAAATTCGAAGATTTTCATCTAGGAAGGCATTATGGCACCTCTCATCATTTTTCTGGGTTTCTTTGTATATTCGGTTGCTGTAAGTATGTTTGGAACTCAGGTTGGCGAGATCATGAAGACTTTGTCGATACCTATTTCACAGGCAGGGTCTTTACTGAGCACGCAACAGATGGGTGCCTTCTTGGGAATCGTCCTTTCACCTTTAGTACTTAAGCACTGCAAGGAAAAATCCATCCTTCGGCTTGGCATGGTAGTCATGGGTGCGAGTCTGGTGCTTCTTTTCGTTTTCCCTGCAAGATTCGTTTTGTTTGCAATCTTTGCCTGTTTGGGATTTGGAGGATTTTATGTAGATAGTGGTTCGAATGCCTATCTGGCAAGCCATTTCCCTGAGAAACGAAGTATTTATATCCCTATCTTGCATTTTGTCTATAGTCTTGGAGCCTTATCCTCTGGATATCTGGTGCTTCCGTTCAAAGGAATGAAATGGCATATTGGGTATGCTATTTGTGGTGTATTATTGCTCAGTTTTTTACTTATTGGTATGGAAAATGAGAGACGTGTAGGAAAGCGTCCTGCACAGTCGCAGAAAAAACAGGAAATATTGGAAAAACTTCCGTTCAAGGTGATTCTTGGCGATAAGAGGTTCCTCCTGTATTGCTTGGTGTTGATGTTCTATATGTCCAGCCAGCAAATTAGTGCAAGTTGGCTTCCTCTTTACGTTGAGACGGCATTTCATGCGTCTCCGTCGCTGGTAGCAGCTACCTTGATGAGTTTCTGGATAGGAATTGCGTGCATGCGTTTGGTTTCTCCCTTGTTTCTTTCAAAGGGCATTCCTCCTTTGTTGCTTACCGCAGGTGGAATGTTTCTGTCATTCCTCACCTTGATAATTGCCTTGCTCTCAAAGAATCTTGTTTTTGCCTATATTGCGATAGTTATCAGTGGGTTCGGTTCAGGTGCTACCATTCCGCTTTTCATTGTCACAGCATCTTCCTGGTTTCCTGCAAATACAGCTTTTGTCTCTGTCTTTTATATTCTTAGTGGCACCGTGGGACGAATGATATTCCCTTACCTTGTCGCTCTCTTTGCTGAAACCTATGGCTTGCAATATTCTTTGCTTTCATCCTCCCTACTGTTGTTGCTTGGAAGTCTTTTAGCAATAGTAGTGTATCGAAAAAGAGAGCTGAAGGCAGTCAGGACTTACTGATCACATAGAAATTCAAAAGGCTAAAAATAAAAATTCTATGTGAGGCAAGTCCTGGATACTATTGGTTAATAGTCCGAAAGGGTGCCAAGGTCAAAAGTTTTTCCATTCAATGGTCCCTGCCCGGAACAAACTGCCTTGAGTTTGTTGTTGGTAAGAGAAAAGATGACAGTGATTGTTTGATCGCTTCCTGAAGTTGAACTTACTGGATCTGCATAACTGATATTGTAACCGTAGGTACCGGTAAAGATTCCTTCTAGATAGTTTCCATCGCCATAACAGAAATATGAATCATTACCATCATACCAAGAGATATCAAGCAGTGGACCAGTCATCACACTGATATGTGGTCCGTCTTGATCTCCTATGCCTGCAGGAAAATCCCATTCTCCCAGTATGTCATCATAAGACAGTCCTGTATTTTGGTCACAACTGGCAAAAAGTAGGAGTATGAGCGTAGCGAACAAAGTAATGGAAATTCGTTTAGACATATAAGGCCTCCTGTTCAAAAAACATACAAATATAAGAATAAGTATAAAGTATGTTGGGAGGATTTCAAGGTTTTGTGTTTAACTTGTGGTATATGTGTAGACCCTTGGATATTCCAAGGGTCTACAGGTGTTAGTGGATGTTCTGTTTTTGATCTACTTGAATCTATTGAGTCTCAAGGCATTGGTTACGACACAGACGCTTGACATTGACATGGCGAAGGCTGCAATCATCGGACTGAGTTCAGGACCTCCGAAGAGCGTAAGCAATCCTGTTGCCACAGGAATACCCAGAATGTTGTAGAAGAAGGCCCAGAAGAGATTCTCGTGGATATTACGCATTGTTGCCTTTGAAAGCAGGAATGCCTTTCCTACGTCCTGGAGATTGTTTCGTACCAATACGATGTCTGCTGTTTCACGAGCAACGTCGGTGGCGTTCCCGACAGCAATCCCTATATCTGCCTTGGCGAGTGCAGGAGCATCATTGATACCATCTCCAACCATGGCCACGGCGCCTTTTTTGGCAAACTCAGCGACAGTCTGTTCCTTTTGGCCTGGAAGTTGACCCGCCAAGTATTCATCGATACCAGCCTGTTTGGCTATGGCTTTCGCCGTGCGTTCATTGTCCCCTGTTAGCATTACTGTCTTGATGCCTTGGCTTCGCAACATTTCAATTGCTTGCGCTGTCTCTTTCTTGAGCGTGTCGGCAACGGCGATGATGCCGATGAGTATTCCATCTTTTGCCACGAGTAGGGGAGTCTTGCCCTGGTCAGAGAGGCTAAGCAATTGCTGTTCTGATTCTGAGTCAATTGCGATGCCTGTCATATCCATCATGGCCAGATTTCCAATCTTTACTTGCATTCCATTGACAGAGGCTTCAATTCCTTTGCCTACGGTAGCCTTGAAGTCCTGGGTTTCCAACAACTCGAGGTTTTCCATTTTTGCTTTAGAGACAATTGCCCGGGAGAGTGGATGTTCGCTATTGTTTTCCACACTGGCAGCAAGTTTAAGCAAGAGAATGGGCTCTTCGCCAAGAAGATCGGTTACCACAGGTTTCCCTTCGGTAAGTGTGCCTGTCTTGTCAAACAGTACCGTATGCACTGTCTTCAATTGCTCGATTGCGGCGGCATGCCTGAAGAGTATGCCAAGTTTTGCACCCTTGCCAGAGGAAACCATGATTGCAATGGGTGTTGCAAGCCCCAGGGAGCATGGGCAGGCAATGACCAAGACACTTACGGCTCTTATAATCGCAGTATCAAAAGAGGTTCCTGAAAGGATCCAGGCAAGAAAGGTCAGGACTGATATGCCCATGACCGTGGGAACGAAAACTCCCGAAATTCTGTCTGCGATCCTGGCGATCGGAGCTTTGGATCCTTGAGCCTCTTGCACTAGGCTGATGATATTGGCCAAGGCCGTGTCAGAGCCAACCTTGTTTGCTCTGTATTGCAACATTCCGGTGGTGTTGATCGTAGCCGCATATACATTACTGCCCAAGGTTTTTTCCACAGGGATGCTTTCGCCTGTCAGTAGGGATTCATCAATGGAAGAGGAGCCTGAAAGGACAACTCCGTCAACGGGAAGTTTCTCACCCGGTTTGACCATGACGATATCTCCGACGACTACTTCGGACGCATCAATGGTGACTTGCTCGCCATCACGGAGGATTATAGCCTTGGATGGGGCAAGTTCCATGAGTTTACGAATGGCTTCACTTGTCTTACCCTTGGAAAGGTTTTCCAAGTACCTGCCAAGCATGACAAGGGTTATGATTGTACCTACACCCTCGAAATAGAGGGCATGGGCTGCCATATGGTTTCCCAAGGTAAGTTGTACGATTCCCCAGAGGCTGTATAAGAAGCTTGCAGAGGTTCCTATGGCTACCAAGCTATCCATGTTCGGTTCACCCTTGAAAAGGCTCTTGTAGCCCTTTGTGAAGAAGGCAGAGCCACAAAGCATAGTGCCTATGCTGAGTACAAGTTGTATATAGGCCTGAACGATGGGGGAGAAGGGTACAGCAATGCCAATCATCGGACCCATTGCAAAATAGAGAAGGAAGACAGTGAGAATAGAGGAAATGATCAGCCTGACCTTGAGGTTCTGCAGTTCCTTTGCCTTCTTCTCCATTTTTTCCGCTTCCGTCTCTTTTTCGATAATGGAATAACCGATCCTGTCGACCGCATGTTTGATTTGATCCAGGGTTATCTGGCCTTCATCGAATTTTATCGAGGCTGTCTCGGTGGCAAGATTTACCTGGGCTTCTTCCATTCCCGGGAGTTTGTTCAGTGTCTTTTCCACTGCTGAGCTACAGGAGGCACAAACCATGCCTCCTATGCCGACATGTATTTCTTTCATGTATCCAATACCTCAAAGCCGATCTCACCTATCAAGGATTTGGCTTCGGCTATTGTTGTTTCTTGAGAATGTTTGATAACGACTTTTCCTGATTTTGCATCAGCTTTCGCATCCTTGATATCTTTAATGCCCTTGAGGGCTTTGACCATTCTATTCTCACAACCATCACAATGCATTCCTGTTGTCATGATTTCAGTTTTCATAGCTTGAGTTCTCCTTGCTTATAACATACTAAATTACTAGGTCTTAGACTAGTGATTTTCTTTTTTCAAGAAGACCCTAGACAGACTGTAAAAAATTAGGTATTATCCTTTTTGTCGCATCGCGAACAACGGGCGGTTAACTCAGTGGGAGAGTGCCACCTTGACATGGTGGAAGTCGTTGGTTCAAACCCAATATCGCCCATAAGGCAACTATTTACAATATAAGTAATTAGTTGCCTTTCTTTTTATGATAATCAGTATCAATAGGGCTGTGATAGAAAATTTGATAGTAAACTATTGGAATCATTTTCCCGAATTCAATATGCTTGAATCGAGAGGTGAAATGATGTTTTCCCAGAAATTCTATATCGTAACCTAAGTTCCGAAATCTAAACTATAAAAGCTCAACTCAGAATTCTGTGGGATTTATATCGTAGGTAGAATCTCCTGCTGGTTTTCATGATTTTCTGGTGGTCCATCCACGTCAGGGTATATCTTGGGCAGTTCTTCTCTGATAATACCACAGGTACGGGTAAGGTTTTTTTTCTCTAAGATGTCATTTTTGGGATGTCGTTTTAGGGTTTGTCCCCAAAACGACATTGAAAAAGGGTTTAGAACTCTACGTACCGTTCCTTTTTTGCTCCACAGACTGGGCAATGTTCAGGAGCTTCGTCAAGTATGGTATGTCCACATACAGGGCAGATGAAGATTCTCTTCAATTCCATATCATGACCGGCTCGAGCGGCATCCTGAGCTTGCTTGAACAATTTGACATGAATCTTTTCCGCTTCCAATGAAAAATGGAATGAACGTTTCGCATCCGATTCATTCTGGAATTCAGCGGTATTCAGATACACGGGATACATCTGGTCGACTTCATGGGCCTCTCCGTTGATTGCTCCCTGCAGATTGTCTACGGTTTTTCCTACACCGAATATACCGCCACCGGTAACTGATGCATCTGCGGTAGTCCCGTCAATTGCCCTGAAATGATTTCCGGCATGAACACTCTCAGCATAGGCGATAGCGGTGAACAACCTTGCGATATTAGGAAAGCCTTCCTTCTTTGCCATATCACTCCAGATCAGATAACGCATGTGGGCCATGCTTTCTCCGCTGTAGGCCGAGTGTAGAAATTCAGATGTCATTGCATTCTTGACAGCCATAAATAGACCTCCTGTAAATAATATATAGGGCTTATAGAAACAAATCCTATATGACAACGATACTCCTGTTTGGGGATAACGTCAATTCTGGATAGAAATAGCTTGCAAAATGAATACAAGAGAGTTTTCGGAATCTTTGAAAAGTTATCATGTTTGTTATGGCTTTTAAAAATCGAGCCATCGTGATGAAGTCAGAGGTACCAAAACAATGGGTAAGGGGTTTGTCCTCGATAATATGATTTATATAAAAAAGGAAAAGGATATGCGCTTGTTCAAATAGATTATACTATCAGTGTTTTTTAATTTCTGAAAAGCAGTGGCAGGCCTCTTGTAGCGTTCATTATTGCATTCAATGCCATTATCTGAAGGTAAATCCCGTAGGTATACATATTTATACATATGTATATATACACATGTATACTACTTATTGCACGCATTTCTTTATCCAATTGACTTCTAAACCTCAAATAATAGGACTAACCCTAATATTGTCAACTGGCCCTATTTCAAAGGAGAATGTTTTAATGAAACAGTATAAAGTGATTATCTGGGGACTTGGAAGTGTTGCACGTGTTGCAGTACGAATGATTTTGGAGAAGCAATCTTTGTGCCTGGTGGGTGCAATAGACGTTGACCCAAAAAAAATCGGAAAGGATGCCGGCGAAATATTCGGTTTTTCCAAGACAGGTGTAATCGTTAGCGATAAAGTTGATGAGGTATTGGCTAAGGAAGCTGATGTAGTTCTTGCCTATCTGCCTACAGGTATCGATGCCCAAGGCAATATTGATGCAAAACCTGCTGTCGATAGTTTTTGCAAGGCTTTGAATGCCAAGAAAAACGTCATCACCACGGTTCCTATCAACTATTATAAAGAGTTGCATCCTGAGATTTTTGCCACCCTTGATAATTGCGCCAGGAAAAATGGAGTAACCTATACTCCGTATGGATTGCTTCCGGGAGCTTTTGGAAGTTATATTCCGGTGATTCTCTCCGGAATAGTCGAACGTGTCGATAAGCTTGTCATGAACAGTGGTGAAGATGACCAGCATAATACTTCAGGTTGGCTGAGTTATTTTGGTTATGGCAAGGATCCCGATACATTCAATTCAGATATTCTGGCTAATTACATCCTTAATTATTATAAAGTCGGCGTTTATGAAATAGCAGAACGTCTTGGTTTCGACCTTGATGATTTCAAGGGAACCCATGAAGTATTTGCTGCTCCCCAAGATTTGCCAATGGATGTCACTACGGTCAAGAAGGGTACTATCTACGCACATAGGTTCAATATGGTAGGGTATGCAAAAGGTGAGGAGAAAGTTTCTTTACACTATGTCCATAGGATTTGTCATACAATTGTAGCCGATCCTGTGATCAATAGTACGATTCACCTGGAAGGTCTTACCAATCTGGATGTTGAGCTGAAAGGGATGATTCCACAGGGGGAGGGCTATGTTACCAGTACTGCTCCTACAATCAGTGCCATTCCTTCTGTCGTAGAGGCCGCTCCAGGCTGGCAACAGGCTCTTGACCTCCGTACGATTGTTCCCGTTAAATAACGGATTGCATTTCGTTGGATCAATTCGTAATATTGGCTTGCATAGTCCCAGCGTCCTAAGCCACTCCAGGGATTTACCGGGGTGGCTTAGGATTTGCACCGCTTTTTTGGGCCATTCTTCTCAATATGGTTTGTCAGAAACCTTGCATACCAGAATACCTATTCCCATGAGAACCGACAGGCTGGAAATGGTCCATAAGGCAGAGAACGGGAATACGGAAAGAATGACTCCTCCCATAAGAGGAGCAAGGGTGGCTCCTATTGTCTTGGAAATCGGGAGCACGGTATTAAACCTTCCCCTGAAATTGATCGGCGTATTGTTGTTCTGATACGTCTTGAAGTTGTTTGAAAAGAGAATCTCGCCAATGGTATATACTGCTGTCAATACGAAAAACTGCCAAGGCAACTTGGAAAAGCCGAATAACAGAAAAGCCACCGCGTAGAGAAGGCATCCGATCAATATGTTCCTGCGTGCATCGATATGCTGGCTGAACGACAGTACGATCGGGTTGAGAAAGATTACGATCAGGGCATTGACAGAAAGAATTGTCCCATAAAAAGCGGAACCACTTTCTCCAAACAAGGTCGTTGTCTGTAAAGGCAAGGTAAAGGTTATTTGCTTATAGGCAAAACTGACAAAGAAGGCTATCAGGGCAAGCCACAGCAACTGGGGACGTTGTTTCAGTGCCGTGAATATGTTGCCCTCCACGGCTTTCTCTGCAGTCTTTTCCCATTGGCTATCTTGCAATTCTTTTTCCGAGGGTTTTGATTCCGGAACGAAAAACACGATGAGCAGTACTGACAGGACTTCGACGATTCCATTGCCGAAAAACAACCATGCAGGATATTTATAGAACAAAAATCCCGCAAGCATTGGACCTATGGCAAAACCCATGTTCAGGGCTTGGTAGATGAGGCTGAAGGCAGCCTGTCGTTGCTCTGGCTTTGTTACATCTACTTCCAGAGCCCTTCTGGCAGGGTCGGTGATCCCATCGAAGAAACTTCCCAGGAAAACAAACAGGGGAGCGTAGGGGGCATCAAGGAAAAAGCCACAAAGTATGAAAGAAACTCCCATGAGTGTCTGGCTGCAGACAATAATCGTTTTTCTTCCGATCTTGTCACAGAGCTTTCCACCTAACAAAGCCCCCGGAATATGACAGACTATCAGCAAAGAGACCATTAGGCCAGCTGTTTTCATGTCATATCCAAGACGGACCGTAAGATATAATGAAAAGAAAGGACCGATGAATTCTGCAAGACAATTGATGAACGTAACCAGCGCCATCAGATAAATACTTCTGTTCAGACCTTTATACGCCGAGAGTGGATTCTTCATGGAGAAAACCCTTACCAAAATAATTGGTTGTCTTTCGATTCAGTTTATTGATAGAATACATAAACGAACTTAGAAAAAAGTTGTTTTGCTATCATAAAAATGCTTGCGTATAGCGTCAAGTCTGTTTTGTATAAAAAACAGTAAGATATGAAAATTTTTATAAAAATTTCTGTCTTGGTTTTGAAAAGAAAAGGAGGCTGAAAGCGTATGGTGCTGTATGAGGTTATGACCCTTGAAGATTATGAAGAGGTTCATGCATTGTGGCTTCAGACTCCAGGGATGGGGCTCAATGCATTTGATGACTCCAAAGAAGGGCTTGGGCGCTATATACTGAGGAATCCCTCAACCTCTTTTGTCGCACGAATTGACAAATCCATGGTGGGCTGTATTCTTTGTGGACATGACGGGAGGCGAGGGTATATCTATCATCTTGCCGTGGCACAAACGTGCCGAAAACAAGGCATAGCAAGGGAATTGGTACGACATAGCCTGGAAGCCTTGCATCAAGAAGGAATCGGAAAGGTTGCCTTTGTTGTCTTTGGAGACAATGAAGGAGGGAATGCTTTCTGGACACATCTGGGCTTTATGGAACGTCCTGATTTGGTGTATCGGAACAAAGTCATTGCCGATGTCGAGATGGGATTCATAAAAATAACCTGATGGCATTATCCGCTTGTTATAGGATTCCCAAAGCAAGGTAGAGGCCTCCCCCAAGTATTCCCGCCAACAGAAGAACAAGAATTGAATTTGTTTTTTTCCATCGCAAAAAGAGCAAGGACAAGGCAAAAATGAGGATGGCCCAGTAATTGATGGAGCTTCCATCTTTCCCTTTCAGGGCAAGGATGGTGAGCGTCACTCCTGCTGAGGCAATCATGGCAATTACGGCGGGCCGCAACCCTGCTAGTACATCCTGCAATAACTGCAGATGCTTGTATCTGCTATACAGGAATCCCAAGATGGCAACGAAAAAACAGGAAGGAAGCAAGGACCCCGCCGTAGCTACCAGAGCCCCGACAGTCCCTGCCAGCTTGATACCTACAAAAGTTGCACTATTGACAGCTATGGGTCCAGGGGTCATCGCCGAAATGGAAATCAAATCGGTAAACTGCGTCAAGGTAAGCCAATGATGTATCGTTACTACTTGGTTTTGTATGAGGGGAAGGGCGGCATACCCCCCTCCGAAGCTCAAAGCCCCAATTTTCAGGAAGCTGATGAATAAGTCAAAGAGCATCGGTATGTCCCTCCTTACTTGTCTTTTTACTGGAAACCAAGGAATAAATCCCTCCTACCACTCCGCTTGCCAGCAAAATAAGCAGTAGGTTTACATTCCCCCAGTAAGTGGCAAGGAAAGCAAGTATCATTACCAGAATGAAGGTTATCTTTTTTTCTTTGATGATATTCCATCCGAGACTCAGCACCACATCCACGATAATTGCGGCAATTGCAGGTTGCATGCCTGTCAGAAACGCATTTATATAGCGATTTGAACGGAACTGCGTATAGAAGACAGAAATAACCGAAAGGATGATGAACGGCGGGAGAATCGTACCCAACACCGAAATGACGGCTCCCTTGAAGCCCCCGATCCTATACCCGACAAGCATGGATCCATTGACTGCCACAGCTCCTGGTGAAGATTGGGCAATGGCTATCAGATTGAGCATTTCATCATCCTCTATCCATCCAAGGCGATCGACAAATTCCTGCTTCATCATTGAGACGATTACATAGCCGCCCCCAAAGGTAAACGCACTGAGGGTCAACATCTTCCAAAACAGCTGGAAATATTTTTTGGTAGTCATCGCCTCTGGACCTCCTCGTCCTTAAACAACTATACAGAAATCTTTAATATATGTAAAATACAATATATAAATAGATAATATACTAATAATCATATATATGGAGGGATTGCCAATGACCTTGCGTCATATAAGGATATTCAATACGGTATGCGACCAGGGTAGTACAGTCAAGGCCGCGGAAGCTCTTCATATCTCGCAACCCTCGGTAAGTCTTGCCCTCAAGGAGTTGGAGGAGCATTATGGCATCAAGCTGTTTGATCGGATATCCAGACGACTGGAACTGACTGAGCAAGGAAAGAATTTCTTGACCTACGCACGTAGTATTGATGATGCCTTCCTTAGCCTGGAGACCCAGGTCAAGGATTATGGACACACCAGACAACTTGGCATTGGGGCAAGTATCACGATTGCGATTTTTCTTCTTCCCTCATTGCTTGGACAATTTAAAGAAAACCATCCGGAAACAAATCTGGATATACGAGTCATGGATAGCACGACTATTGCCAGATTGGTCGTGGAAAACAAACTGGATGTCGGTATCATTGAAACCCCGGTACATAATGATTTTTTGTCAGTATTGCCGTTCTACCAGGATCATTTGACCCTGTTTGTATCTTCTGATCATACTTTTGCCAACCAGGACCAGGTGAGTCTGGCTCAGCTTACCAGTGAACAGCTCATTCTTCGGGAAAGTACCAGTGCAGGAAGAAAACTGATAGATTCAACCTTCAAGGCTCAGGGACTGGAATGCAACCATGTATGGGAAAGCGTAAGCTATGAAGCGATTCTTGCAGCTGTGGAGGAAAACCTGGGGATTGCCATTCTTCCCCAAAGTCTAATCCGGCTTGCAAAAAATCGAAGGATTGTCCAGGTCCCTCTTTCCGATGCCTTGTTTGCACGTACCTATTCAATTATCCACCATAAAAATAAATACTTGACGGAAGGTGCCCGGAATTTCATTGATCTATGCCAAAAATTCGGAAAAGAGGCAAAATAGGCAAGAATATCAGAGGGTACGGTATTTTTTCAAGGCAATGATATTCAAAAAGAAAAACAACCCGATGCACACCAAGAGGGCTCCGATATCCCCTATTACGGATTGTAGGGAAGCACCTTGCAGCATAAGGGCCTTCAAGGCATCGCAAGCATAATAGACCGGCATGATCTTGGACAACAGTCCAAGATGCAAGGGAATCGTGTCCAATGGAATGATTCCTGAGAAAAATATCTGGGGGATGACAATGATGGGGATGAATTGCATCATCTGGAATTCATTATTTGAAAAAATGGAAAAGAAAGCTCCTATACATACTGCACTGAGAGCCAGCAATACCATGATAAAACCGACGGAAAGAGCTGAACCTGCTATGCCCATATGCAAAACAATAATGCAATACGCCAGCAATACAATACTTTGCAAGATGGCGAAAACACCAAACCCCAAGGTATAGCCAAGTATTACCTGCCACCGTTTGATGGGTGACATCAAAAGTCGTTCCATGGTCTGTCCTGTATTTTCACGGACAAAGGAAATGCCCGCAAGAATGAAAATGAGGAAGAAGGAGACGATGCCAAGCATTATATAAGCCAGATTGTCAAATAGGTTGGCATCTTTGTTGCCGTGAAGGAACTCGATATCAATTGAGCCAAAGGGAAGGACTTGTTTCAATCCATTTTGGATATCCTTGCTGATCAAGCTAGTTTTTATCGTGTCATTCATGTCAAAGGCGAGCATGGTTGTCTTGTCTTGTTTATAAAGGAAGGCATCAATGGTTCCTTGTTGCAGCAGCACCTTTCCCTCAGAGATTTCTACTGGGGTTACGGTAGCTCCCTGGGTCTCGATAGCCTCGACAAGGCGTTTTGGCATGCCATTCACCCCTATATTGGGTTTGAAATCAGAATCCCCAAGCAACAGAAAAAGGAGGGTGAACAAAAAGAGGGGGCCGATAAGGATAAGTGCAATGGTTCGTTTATCGCCGAGAATTTCCTTGACTATACGTCGTACGATTCCAAATGTTTTCATGATGCACCATTCTCCTCATTCAGAAATAGTCCTTCAATCGTATGATCCGGAGAATCGTGATGAAGGGTTGCCACAGTACCGCAAGCCAAGATTGTTCCCTCATGCAAAAGACAAAGCTTATCGCATCGATCCGCTTCATCCATGGCATGGGTGGTTATGATAATGGTTTTGCCTTCTTGTTGCAGTTGTTTGAAGCGATCCCAGATTTTTTTTCTAAGTAGGGGATCTATTCCTACGGTAGGTTCATCCAGAATCAAGAGACGCGGTGAATGCAAAAGGGAAATCGCCAATGAGAGACGTTTTTTCATACCTCCTGAATAGAGGGCGACGCTCTTGTGGAGGTCTTGTTCCAATTCGACCAAATGCAAGACTTCCTCGATATGTTCCTTCAGTACCTTTTTTTTCATCCCGTACATGGAGCCGAAGAACACAAGGTTTTCATATCCTGAAAGATCCAGGTACAAAGCATCATTCTGGGGCATATAACCTATTTCATTGAGGACGGATAGGTCGGGGATACGCTTCCCATATATTGAAATTGAACCGCTATCAGAAGCTATGGCTCCCATGAGCAATCGAATCAAGGTAGTTTTGCCTGCACCCGAGGGACCGATGATCCCAAATAATTCCCGGTCCTCAATGGTCAAGGAAATACCTTTAAGTATCTGTTGACCTGCAAAGGACTTTGAGACATCTTGCATTTCTATTGGCATTTTTCTTGAAGCCTCCGAAGTAATGAGTCTATTTATATGACAATAATCATTGATACCGAATCACTATGAAATTCTCCCTACATCGTGTCAACAGGGATGACCAAGCAGTTAATTTTCTTATTTATTTCATTATCCTTATTAAAGATTCCGAATAAGGAATAGTCTACATACTTATTATGAATCTTTTCTGTACAACTCTTCAATGGTCTTGTTGCATTGGGGATGTATGAATAAGGGGGCAATTTCACAGAGGGGTTGCATGACAAACTCACGTTCAAGCATCCGGGGGTGGGGAATGGTCAACTTCTCTTCCTGTTGGATGAGATTGCCATACAACAGGATATCCAGATCGATGGTTCTGGGACCCCAATGGATGAGCCTGACCCTCTTCAATGTTTGTTCTATTTCATTGCACCGTTTCAGGAGTTGATACGGAGTGAGTGTCGTTTGGACTCCCACCACTCCATTGAGAAAATTGGGTTGGTCCGTGTATCCTACGGGTGCAGTTTCCAGAAAAGAGGATACAGCGGTGACTTTGATACCCTCTGTCTTGCCCAGTTCTGCTATTGCCTTATCCAGATTTTCTTTCTTGTTCCCTAGGTTTGAACCCAAGGCAATATATGCAAGCACTTCGTTACCAAGCATCCCTATCCCCTCGACTGCGATATAGTTCAACGGCAGCATAGGTAAGATGATGGCCCATAGGGGCCCAGGGTTTCTTCAATACGACTTTCAATTGCTCGATGCAAGGGAACGTATGAAATAGATGCTCAATGGTATGAAGAGCAGCAGCCTCAATGAGATTATAAGGTTTTTTTTGCAATACCTTTTCCACTTCATTGCATACCTCTGCATAGCTGAGCGTCTTGGTAAGGTCATCAGTCTTGGCTGCTTGGTCGAGGTCAACCCCGATTTCCAGACAGATTGTGAACATCTGGCCAAGGTTTTTTTCTTCTTCTGCCACTCCATGGTGGGCATAGACCTGTAAATCTTGAATTTGTATTGTATCCATTGTATCTACCTTACTATTTTATCAGTCATTCTCGCTACCCGTACATTTTCCAGCACATCGTGTACTCGCACGATATCGACTTTCTTGGTTATGCCTATGGATGTAACGGCCAAGGTTCCCTCCAGACGGTCCTGAACTTCCAGTCCCAGGGTTTTGCCTATGAAGCTTTTTCTCGAAGCTCCCAAGAGAATGGGAAAGCCCAGCTTTTTGAGCATTTCGAGATTTTTCATCACCAACAGGTTTTGCTCCCAGGTCTTTGCGAAGCCAATGCCTGGATCCAGAATTATCTGCTCCTCTTTCACCCCGGCTCGGGCGGCAATCTCAAGACTCTGTTCCAGATCAAGGAGTATGTCCTTCATAAGATTGGTATATACGGTGGTCTCTCGGTTATGCATGATGCATACGGGAACTTTCAAGGATGCCACTACTTCTGCCATTTCAGGATCTTTCTTGAGTCCCCATATATCATTGATCATATGCGCACCTGCCTCGATTGCAAGTCGTGCAGTCTTGGCCTTGTAGGTGTCGACTGAAATAGGTATCTCAATATCTTTTGACAGTCGTTGGATGACAGGAAGTATCCGTCTGAGCTCTTCATCTGCTGTTACGATATCATTTGCTCCCGGGCGAGTGGATTCCCCACCAATATCGATGATATCGGCTCCCTCATCTTTCATGCGAGTTGCCTGGGCAAGCGCAGCTTCGATATCGGAAAAGCGACCACCGTCCGAAAAAGAATCAGGAGTTACATTCAAAATCCCCATGATAAAGGTTTTGCTTCCCCATTCCCACGTTTTTCCGGCCATGGTTATACTGTTTTTCATTTCCTTATCCTTTAGGACATATTCTATGGCAATACGATAGAAAATGTCAGTATTGAAGTAAAGGCTTTCTGCCTTCGGCAAAACGTTTGCAGTCTTCCAGGCTCTTGCAAAAGAGGCAAGGCCTGCAAGCCTTGTCACTTGCATACAGTATTTCACCTAAAAGGGACTTCTTGCTCTCTCTGTCCCGATGGGTCCTGATGGCATCCTGTATTTCCAGAGAGATTTTCTCTTCCACCCCAATGTCACCAAGAATGATCCCTGCAAGGTTGGCTCCTTGTAGTGCATGGTCAAGTCCTGATTCGTATTGTTTCCACTTTCCCAGGTCGTGCAACAGGGCAGTTGCATATATAATGTCCTTTTCAAGGGGCAAGTTTTTTTCCAGGATCATGCAATAGGCTACCCTGGCAACATCCAGGCAATGCTGGAAGTCATGGTGGCAATATACCCTGTCTTTCTCATCTTCACCATTTCTTTCCAAGGAACCCCTAAAAAGAGGATGGGCAAGGATGCTCTCAGTGATTTTCATGCAATTCCTTGCCATACATAATCATGAGTTTGTTCATGAAACTTTGGTCAGTATTGAATTTTCCTCTCAAGGTAGTTGTCAGGGTGACTGAATTGGTATTTTTGATACCTCTGGTGGTGATGCAAGCATGTTGTCCCTCAATAATGACTGCAATATCTTCTGAATCGGTTACTTTTTGCATCACTTGGGCAATATCGGAACCGATTCGTTCTTGCAATTGCAATCGCTTGCTTACCATATCCACAATTCTTGCAATCTTGCTCAATCCCAGGACTTTCTTGTTGGGGATATAAGCTACCGTTGCCTTCATGTTATACATGAGTGACATATGATGTTCGCAGTGGCTGAAAAATGAAATATCACGCATCATGACGATCTCATTGTTATTTTGTGGTAAATAGAGATCATCTTCAAACGTTTTGTCAAACATATGTGCAATCTCTTCATTTGAATAGGCAATACCTTCAAATAGCTCCTCGTACATATGTGCAACACGCTTGGGGGTATCCAAAAGACCTTCCCTCTCAGGGTTTTCTCCCAAGGCAAGTAAAATACCTTTGATATGTTCCTCTATCTTTGCCGAATCAATTGCCATTCCAATCTCCCTCCCTTGGAAACTTCTGCAGTAATGGGATGTGGTAAAAGGCCACAAGGCTTCTTTGGGATAATTCTTTGTCTCATCTTATCGTTTGAGCCTTATTCGTCAAGGGGGTGATATCCTCCCAATAAGGTATTCAAGGCGAAGAAAGCCTTCTTCCGTTGGTTTTCAGCATATAAAACAAAGTTTTTGTAATAAAAAATCCCTTCCTCCTTGGTGGGGGGAAGGGATTCTTTCCATCTGGGGGCTCCCTGAATATTCGGGAGAACCAAGGCTTGGTCAATATTTTATATTCTGCTTTGCATCTTCTTTGGCAAACATGTCGATCAACAAGTGGGCACCCATCATGTCAGGACTTTCCATGCTCTTTATCCCATCGATGAAACCATGGAAATCAACCAACGATTCAGAAAGCATCAGCCGAATGAAATCCTCATCCTCTTTCTTGCAATTGGTTTCCAGCTTGGTATTGATGAGTTTCATGGTAAAGATCATATTCTCGTTACGAATCTGCCAGGCACGTACAGTTCCTTCCAGACGCTTTATAAAGAATCCCTCAGATCTGAATCCTTCGGCGATTGAACGGCGAATGAAATCTGCGGCACGTTCGGAAGGGAATTCCAGCTCAATGGTTATGATATCTTCATCATCAGGTTTGGCAAGTGATTTCTTGTAGCCTGAGGCTCCACCCTTGAAAGCAAAGACTACCAGTGGAGGCGCTGCAATGGAAGCCAGGAACATGGTTACGACAGCAACACCAAACATGTCTTCCCCGATTGCCCCTGAGGCCAGACCTATTCCTGCTACGATGAGGGTGACTTCTCCCCGTGGCAACATACCTGCCCCGATACGAAATGCCCCACGTATATTGAAACCGGCAAAAAGAGCTGGCAATCCGCAACCGACAAGTTTTCCGATAAAGGCGACAATGGCGAATATCAGGCCAAATCCGAGAACGGGTTTGATCATGGAAAAATTGACCATCATTCCCATTACTGCGAAGAACATCGATACAAAGTAATCGCCGACTGCGTTGATACGCTCGGAAATTTCAAAGGACACGTCAGTTTGCGAAAGAGAGAGTCCCATGATATAGGCTCCTATGATCATGGCCAGTCCTACCATCTCAGAAAGTCCCGCCAAGAGAAGAGCCAAACCAAAGGTGACCTCAGCGATAAGTTCCAGAGAATTGAATCGTTTCATGCTACGTGTGATATGGGGAGCAATAATTATGCCAACAACCATGCACAACAACCAGAAGCCAATTGCTTTTCCAGCTACCAGTCCAATGGTGGTCCAGGCAATGGTTCCCCCGTTCTTTTCCACCGTCGCAATACCTACGATAATGGATAGCAGAATGATACTGATCACATCATCAAGCACCGCTGCGGCAAGGATGGTTACTCCTTCCGGAGTGGATATCTTCTTTTTCTCGTTCAATATCCTGGCGGTTATTCCTATAGAAGTCGCCGTACAGATTGTCCCGAGAAACAAAGGTTCCGGTTCCATGATCGAATGGATTCCCGGTACCAGCAAGACTGTAATTCCTGCTCCTAGGAAGAAGGAAACGATTACTCCACCGAAACCAACGATGGAAGCTTTTCCAGAAAATTTGATGAAGGTAGGTAAGTCGGTTTCCAACCCGGACCCAAACAAGAGGAAGATGGAACCAATCGTTGCAAAGCCATACAATTCCACCGAAACTGGAATAGGTCCTGAGACCATAGGGAACATAGGGCCAAAGGTTTGTCCCAGTGGAATTGCACCGAGCATGAATGGTCCGATGATCATTCCGGCGATCAATTCCCCAAGTACCTTTGACTGTTTTAGTTTTTTCGAAAAAAACCAACCCATGAATTTGGATGCAATCAAGATTATTCCCAATTGCATCACCAACCGCATCATTTCTTCTGTCATTATAGTTTCTCCTAGACCCCGAACTCTGCCAAGACTTCTTCTGGTGTTTTTGCGTTGAGCAATCGCTTGCGTGTATCAGCTGTTTTTATTACTTTGCTGATCTCTGCAAGGAACTGTACATGGGGGCCGACACGATCGATAGGAGAAATGGTCATTATGAAGAGATTGCTGGGTTCCCCGTCGAGTGACTGGAAATCGACTCCTTCTGGTTTGAGCCCAATGCAGGCAACAAGACTTTTCACCGAACGGGTCTTTACATGGGGAATTGCCACTCCATATTGTATCCCCGTGGACATTTCCTGTTCGCGAACCATTATTTCAGAAAGTACTGTCTCTGTATCGGAAATCTTTCCGTTTTTTTCCAGGATACCTAGAAGTTCCCTGATGATTTCTTCTTTTGTGTTTCCCTTCAAATGCATCGAAACAAGGGAAGGAGAGAGAATAGTTTTTAATTTCATACCTTTTGTGATACCACTGTTTAGGTGTTCACTCAAGAAAAAGATTCTGATTACTCGTTTTTACTTGCAGAATGTTCATTTTTGGAACCAGTAGTGGATCAGCCGTGGTGATTTAATTTGGGCTGTTATTATCTAAAAGCACATAAATATATTCCTATATAATCATTTAATTTACTAAATGATATAAAAAATAGGTATTTTTTTGTTAAAAAGTAGAAATAATAATTCGATAAATTTTAATTGATAAAAAAATAGCAATAACCATACATATCATCTGTTCTGTATATTGTGAATATAAATTGAGGGTGTTAACGTAACTTGTTATGTATGTAACGTGCGAAGTTTTTTACCGGAGGTATGAAAAATGCAAGAAGATCCAAGAGAGATGTTGAATGATTTTGTGAATGGTTTGGATGAGTTCAGCAAGATGGACGCTACCAAGGATTCTGTCGAGAGTTTTATGGGACTGTTGGGAACAACCTATACCGAGGGGGCCTTGGATGTAAAGACGAAAGAGTTGATTAGCATCGGTATCGCGACTTACAATCGTTGTCTCTATTGTATTGTATATCATACCTACAAAGCTCTTGAAGCTGGTGCAAAACGCGATGAGATCCTTCAAGCTGCAATGGTTAGCGTGGCTTTTGGCGGTGGACCTTCCATGGCATATAGCGTAACCCTGCTCAAGAAGAGCATTGATGAATTTGAGAAAGATTTTGCCTAGGATTTAGGTTATGAAGAATACCAATGGATAGTGATCTGCTATCTGGAGCGTTATAGGCAGCCTGATTGCAGATTAGGCTACCTGTTATTCAGTTCCGGATAATAGAATCCATTGATAGTGCCATGTCAGTGCATCCATTTTTTATGTATTTTTGTTATTGGCTTTTTGGGGAGAAAACCCCAGAAGGATCAGAACAAATAATCATTGGTAAAAATGAGGGAATGACCTGCTATCTTTGGAACTAGCTCATCGTATAGTGCCAAAAGGAAGAGATTATGTTACAAAAAGTTATACTTGAATCATTACTTAAGAATGCAAAACAGGGCAAAGTTGGAAAGATTTCCGTGAAGGTTGATGATCCAATTAAAATTGGGGATAAAATCCTTCAGGTCGAATCGGTAAAGGGAAATACCATTGTTAAGTCAAAAATGAACGGTATGGTGAAGAATATTCTGGTAAGTGAAGGGTCCTTGATTAAAATCGGACAAGAGCTTATAGAAATTGAAAAAGCTGAATAATTCCATAGTCTTTTCAAAAAGCAGCAATCCTTGGTTCAACCTTGCGCTTGAAGAACATCTCTTTTCTACGATACATGAGGATCAAGTCATCATGTATCTTTGGCAAAATAACGATACCGTTGTTATCGGGAGTAACCAGAATCCCTGGAAAGAATGTGATTTGAACAAGATTGAGGCAGATGGGGTCAAGATTGCCAGGCGCTTGTCCGGAGGGGGAGCTGTGTACCATGATAACGGGAATCTGAATTTCACCTTTATCACGGACAATGCTCTCTATGACCAAGAACGACAAATGAACGTAGTTCTCGAAGCGGTAAACGCTTTTGGTGTCTCTGCTACTTTTTCCGGAAGAAATGATTTGCTTATAGATGGTAAAAAGTTCTCAGGTAATGCTTATTTCCTTGGAGACAAGGCTTCCTTTCATCATGGAACTTTGCTGGTTTGTACCGATTTGATGCGACTTTCAAAATATCTGACACCCTCAAACCATAAAATCCTATCGAAAGGAATCGATTCAGTGTCCTCACGGGTAGTGAATCTGAATTCAATCAAACAGGAAATTACCATTGGCGGTTTGCAGGAGAGTCTTATCAGGTCTTTTCAAGCTGAATATGGGGAATGTGCTACTCCAAAAACTTTTTTCCAAGATAGCAGTACTGTGCAGGAACTGGCTGGACTCTATGAGAAGTATTTCTCCTGGCAGTGGATCTTTGCCGAAAGTCCTTCGTTTGAAGTGCACTTTGAGAAGGATTATGACTGGGGAGAGATTTGGATTGGTCTTGTCTTGGTTGATGGTTGTATCCACGAAATGGAGATTTTTACCGATACGCTTGTTTCGACGTTTGTTCAAAAAATGAAGAAGGCGCTTCAAGGGATACCGTATGATTTTCATTCTGTCGAGAAAGCTTTGCTTTCCGTTGCAAGCACAAACGAAGAAAAGCCCTTGTTTGAGGATATTCTGCTTCTTTTCAAGGAATGCCTATGATTGGAAAATAGCGCAAGCTGAATGGGTTTATTCCAGTTTTGACGATTTCTGTATTGAATGATTTTTAATTTTTGGAGGTAGTAAAAGTGAATGATAATAGCATGGACAATTTTTCGACTGTCCAAATACAACAACTTGATGTTCTTATACAAGAGTGCGGTAGCAATCAAGGTAATTTGATTCCCTTGCTGGAAAAAGTGCAGTTGCTTCTGGGATATATTCCCCTCTGTGTACAAGAGTTGATCTCAGAAAAGACCGGAATTCCTGTCAATCAGATATATGGGGTAGTGACTTTTTATTCGTTTTTTTCCATGAAAGCGAGAGCTCGGCATAGAATTCAGGTTTGTCTTGGGACCGCTTGCTATGTGAAGGGCGGAAAAGAGATAGCCGAAAAGATTGAGCATGACTTGGGTATAACCTTTGGTGAAAGCACAAAAGACGAACGTTTTACCTATGAAAAGGCAAGGTGCTTTGGTTCTTGCGGCTTGGCGCCTGTCATGGTTGTCGACGGTAAGATTTATGGAAAGGTTACGCTTGAAAGTGTTGATGAGATTTTAGCCCAATACAAATAAGGATTTTCGTCTTAGGAGAAAAAAAATGCAAAGTAAAATGCCAGCAGATATAACCAATATCCGGGACAAGATGAGAAAAGCTGAAGCTGAGAACAATACTGTCACGAATATTTATATTCATATGGGTACTTGCGGGATAGCCTCGGGGGCTGTCGAGGTTTTGAATGTCATTAAAAAGAAACTGAAAGAGGACGATGTCAAGAACACCAGAATCATCACTACCGGTTGTGCCGGAATTTGCTCCAGGGAACCTCTCATTACTGTTCAGGTACCAGGACAGGAACCGATAATCTATCAAAAAGTCGATAGTAAGAAAGCCGAGAAAATCATACAAGAGCATGTCGAAAATCTTCGCGTAGTACCTGAGTATGCCTATGCTCGTGGTAGAGAGGCAGATATCAGGGAACGAAAGGAACACCAGGGAATAGTGGTTGGACAATCTGTAATGGATTCTTCCATCCCAGCCATCGAGGATATTCCATTTTTTAAACTTCAGGAACAGCGTGTCATGAGAAACAGGGGTCTTATCGATCCCAATAAGATTGACGATTACATAGCAAGGGATGGATATCAGGGTGCAATCAAGGCCTTGACTGGAATGACAAGCGAAGAAGTCATCGAGGAAGTCCTCCAGTCAGGAATCCGGGGGCGTGGTGGTGCAGGTTTTTCTACCGGCCTCAAGTGGAAGTTTGCAGCGAAGGAAGATAATGCCACCAAGTATGTCCTGTGCAATGCTGATGAAGGTGACCCCGGGGCCTATATGGACAGAAGTGTGCTTGAGAGCGATCCCCATAGTGTGATAGAGGGAATGCTTATTGCCGGAAAGGCCATTGGAGCTCACCAAGGATATATTTATTGCAGGGCAGAATATCCGTTGGCCGTAGAGGTCTTGAATAAAGCAATAAAATCGGCACGACGTTATGGTTTGCTGGGCGAGGATATCCTGGGATCTGGTTTTTCTTTCGATATTGAAGTTTATGAAGGAGCAGGGGCCTTTGTCTGTGGCGAGGAAACTGCCTTGATGCGCTCGATAGAAGGGCGTCGGGGAAATCCACGACCACGACCACCATTCCCTGCCCACGCAGGGCTCAACGAAAAGCCTACCATTCTGAACAATGTAGAAACCTTGGCTAATATCCCCCAGATCATTGTAAAGGGAAGCATTTGGTTTTCCCGAATTGGAACGAAAAAAAGCCCAGGTACAAAAGTATTCTCGGTGACAGGGGATATTAATAATGTCGGCTGTGTCGAAGTTCCCATCGGGACTACCTTGCGTACCATTGTTGAAGAAATCGGCGGTGGAGTGGTTGAAGGAAAACGGTATAAGGCTGCCCAACTCGGTGGACCTTCCGGGGGGTGCATTCCCTTGCAACATATCGATGTTCCCGTTGACTATGAGACACTTCAGGAATATGGGGCCATCATGGGCTCCGGTGGACTGATTGTCATCTGCGATGATAAATCAGCAGTAGATATTGCCCGGTTCTTTATGGAGTTCTGTAAAGAGGAAGCCTGTGGAAAGTGTATTCCCGGACGAGAGGGAACAAAACAGATGCTGCAGATTCTGGATAGGATTTGTGCAAAGAAGGGGCATTCCGATGACATCCAGAAACTAGAGGAATTGGCTCGGGTCATTCAGAAAACTGCTCTCTGTGCTTTGTGTAAGACCTCAGCGAATCCTGTCTTGAGTACCTTGCGATACTTTAGAAATGAATATGAAGAAGCCCTGGCAATATCTTAACAAAGGAGAAATGGCATGATATTTACGAAAAAAGTTTGCTATGAAGATATCCGAAAACAATTGGATAAAGATACAGATACTATTTCCTTGGTAGGCTGTGAGACTTGTGCCAGGGTAGCCGGTACAGGAGGCCAGGCAAGAATGAAAGAGCTTGCCCTGCAACTACGCAAAGATGGCTATAAGGTAAAAGATGGTTTTTTGATTCCTACCGTCTGCACCCCGAAGTTGGGTTTTGCCAAGGTCGGGAGTGATGTGAATACGATCCTGTCTCTGGCGTGCAATGCGGGAACCTCCAATATCAGAAGATTTTTCCCTAATTGTAAAATAGTTGAGACAACTGAGGATGTGGGACTCATGATTGAGGATGCCAAAGAAGAGACCCTGCAGATTACGATGTCCTACGATAAATTCACTATGGAAATCGGGAATACATTTGAGGCTTTTACGGGAGTTCGCAAAGATTCAATCAATGCAATGGTGTCCAAGGAGGCCCGGTGATGATTATTTCCTTTCGCTCAAAGAGCTATGAAGATTTAAAAAAACAGCTGGGAAAAGATGATAAAATCGTCGTTATCAGTTGCAATAGTTGTGTCGTAGCGTGTGGGGTCGGTGGAATACATCCCCTTCAGACCCTTGAACAGATGCTGAAAGCAGATGGTTACAAGGTTATTGGCAAAGATCTCATCAGCATTGGTTGTACATTGACGCTTGTCGAGAATCATCGTGCCGACCCGAAAAAGAAAGAAATGTATGACGAAGCAACAGTCATTATTCCTCTTATTTGTGAAAATGGGGCGCAGTGCATCAATCAGGTCTTCCATGACAAAAAAATAATAACGGTCCTCTCTACTGTCGGAACCGGTAATTTTACCATGACTAAAGGGGCTGTCTTGACGCATCCGTTTGAGAGTACCTCCCTAGCTCCTTCAGATGAGGGCTATCCCTTAGCTGAAGTTGCAGAAAAATTAGGATTTTTCCCTGGATTCTTTGATGAAGATGAAGCTGCTTCCCCTGACAAAACCCATGTAAATCTTACAATCGATGGGCAAGAGGTCGTTGCCGAAAAAGGACAGAATCTTTTGCAAGTCTGCCAAGAGAACGGGATTGAGGTTCCTCACCTTTGTTATCATGAAGAATTGTCAGAGGCAGGGGTCTGCAGATTATGTTTGGTAAAGATTGAGGGACGACGAGATCTTGTTCCTTCTTGCTGTACCCATGTTGATGAAGGGATGGTCATCATTACCGAGGATGAGGAGTTGATAGAATGCAGACGTGTCATCCTGGAACTTATTCTTGCCTCGCACAACCATTCTTGTCTTACCTGCCCGAAAGGGGTTGCCAATGTTTTTACCAGTTGCGAACTTCAGTCAATGGTCAGGAAATATGGTGTTGACAAGACCAGATACGATGAGAACAAGGAAGCGTTGCCAATCGACGACTCAAGCCCAATCATTTCCTATGATCCAAACAAATGCATTCTTTGTGGTAGTTGTGTACGCGCTTGTGAAGAGATTTCAGGTATGTCAAACCTTGGATTCGCCCATAGAGGATCAGATACGGTAGTTGTTGCCGGTTTGAACCAGAGTATGGACCAAAGCGATTGTGTTGCCTGTATGGCATGTGTCAATGTGTGCCCGTCGGGAGCTCTTAGTGAAAGGTATCTACACTTTGAGGGAACTGACTGGAAGCAGAAGAAAATCTATAGCGATTGCCTGTAGGTTACGTTTCCTGTAGGGGCTGTTTAGAAAGTTACTTTTGAAACAGCCCCTGCTGATTAATTTAATTTGTTAAAACCAGAAGGCCCTTTTCCTTTGCAATCAGATAGGCACAGAGGGTCTTTGCATCATGTATGGATCCGGCCGATATAAAAGAGTGGAATGTTTCCAGATCAATCCACTCAGCGGTCAAGATTTCATCGAAATCAAGATCTTGCTGGGAAGGTATGATTTCCTTGGCAAAATAGAGCCAAAGCTTTTCATCCAGAATTCCGGGAGAGGGGTAGACATACCCCAAAAAGGTCCACTCCTTGGCCAGACAGCCAACTTCTTCCCTCAGTTCTCTTTGGGCTCCTTCAAGAGGAGTCTCTGTTGCACTCTTGTCCAATTTTCCGGCAGGAAGTTCAAGGGTTTCTTCTTCTATGGCAAAACGATTTTGTTTGACAAGAGCTACTTGGTTCTTGTCATTGACAGCCAGGATGACGACTCCTCCCGGATGGTGCATAAGAGGAAATTTGCAATGGATACCTTCGCCCAGGTCAAGATTGACCGCATCGATACTATATGAACTATCGCTGTAAATTCTTTCTTTTATTGCATTCATGTCAGCTCCCTGTAACATAGTGGATTTTGGTGCTCTTCGATTATGCGTACCAAATCGGAGAACAAGAGAATGAGGGAAGAGGTATTCTCGTTGGGATGTACTCCAACTGACTCAGTGGGCAAGAATTCCGAATCAAGGACTACCGTTACTGTTCTTTGCTCATCATTGAGAATTCCCAGGGGCGTTACGGAACCGGGAGCAAGCTTAAGAAGAGTTTCAAGTTGTTGTTCGCTTGCAAAGGACAAACCCCCTGCTACGGCAAGTCTGGAAGCAAGCTCTTTAAGACGTACTTGTTTATTGCCCCGTACACATACCAGGAAAAACCTTCTTCCCTTATGGTCGCGTAAAAAAAGGTTCTTGATCTCAGTGCAATCCAGTCCAAGTTTGAGGTTTTCCATCTCTTCCATGGTCGCTGCAGCTTGGTGGGTAACCAAACGGTAAGGAATGGACAATCTTTCCAAGGTGTCTTTGACAATTTCCTTCATGGTTGCAGAGTATAGCAAATATGAGGGAAAAAGCGCCAGAGGGCCAATTATCAGGTTGGAGGGAATTCCCTAGCATTAGTCTTTCCGGGACATCAATGTCTTGATTGAATGAATATGCACAAGAAGGTAGCGAAAGCACTCGAAAGCAAGAGAACCAAGGATTTCTAATCAAAGGGAATTTGTCATGCCATGTTTTCCTTCTTTCTTCGATTTGGTACGAAAACCAATATGACCGATTGAAGGAAAGATCTTTTGCAAATGGGGACAGAGGCGCCTTATCCTGTAGAAGTATACGTATACATATAATATAGTATAAAAGGGTAATATTATTATTTAATGTAATAAAAAATTTGACAAACTAAATATTATGTGTGATAAATGTATACGTATACATTAGGAAATAAAGGAGACTTTACACACGTATGAATAGGGGAATACCACAAAAAAGGAATTCTGATAGATTGTATGGGATACTATTTCTTGCTCCCATATTCATTCTGATGGCCTGTATAACTTTCATTCCGATTTTATCGGCATTTCGCACAAGTCTCCATGAAACAAGCTATGCCCAGGTAAAGGAATTCATTGGTTTAAATAATTTTAGGGAAGTTCTTGGAAGTACAGAGGGTTTGCATAGCATATTGAATTCCATATTGTTTGTTATTGGTTCCTTACTCATTGTCATGCCGTTTGGAGTCATCATTGGTACTTTGTTAAATTACAAGGTAAGGGGAATCCCTGTATATCGTACAATGATTATTATACCATGGGTACTCTCTCAAACCGTGACGGCATTGTTGTTCAAATGGATTTTGAATGGCAATTATGGACCGATTTCCTATCTTGCAATGTTGCATACTGGAGCTAAATTGGATGTTTTCAGTAACGGGGTTCAGTCAATGATACTTGTTGTGCTAGCCAATGCATGGAATACACTCCCCATTGTTGAAATACTTACTCTTGCAGCTTTACAAAGCATCCCCCCTGAAATATATGAAGCAGCCATGGTAGATGGTGTTCCTCGGATAAAGGTTTATACAGCCATAACCCTGCCAATGATCAAGCCAACTTTGATAACCTCCCTGGTCATGCAAAGCATGGAATATTTCAATATGGTTACTTTGATTTATATCCTTACAGCAGGAGGTCCTCTAGGTTCGACTCAGACTTTAAGTATAGCAGCCTTTAGAAATGGTTTTGATTTTTGGCATTTGGGGTTGGCGTCAGCATATAGCGTTGTCATTTTTCTCCTGAATATTATGTTCAGTCTCTTTTATATTCGATTGATGAGTAAAGGGAGGGAGGACTAATCATGGCAAAGAGAAGTAGGCTTCAATCCAACCCAACTTTGGATACCTTGGTGATCATTGTTTTGTTATTCGTTTCGTTGGTGACGTTATTTCCAGTCTTGTGGGCGTTTGGGACCTCAATAAAACCGGATATTGAAGTAACCATGTATCCTCCAAGAATCCTTCCAATCGCAATTACCTTGCAAAACTATTACAAAGTGTTGTTTCAATCTGATTTCCTGCGTTATTTCTTCAATAGCATCCTGATTACTGGCATAGGTATCGTCATCACTACCATGGTTGCCGCCCATGCTGCCTATGCCCTGACTCATTTCGAGATAAGAGGCAAGAGGAAGATTATGTTTATAATCCTGATGACCAGCATGATTCCTCCTGTAGCTCTGTTGGTTCCTTTGTATCTCATGACAGTGAAAGCTGGCCTCTATAATACAAGAATTATACTAATTATTATCTATGCCGCTTGGAGGGCTCCTGTTCTTACATGGATATTACAGGGTTTTTTTGCGAAGCTTCCCAAGGCAATCGTCGAAGCGGGAATCATCGACGGCTGTTCAAAGCCCATGACATTCTACCGTTTGGTTCTTCCCATTTCGCAACCAGGAATCGTTTCGGCATCATTGTTGTCAGCTGTATATATCTGGAACGATTTTCTGGTTTCGTTTTCGTTTACGACAAAGAATGAAATCAGAATGCTGTCTGTAGGTCTATATCAATATATATCTCAGTATGGAATCCAATGGGGACAGCTAATGGCTGCCGTGATGATTTCCATCATTCCAATCATTGTGTTGTTTATCTGTCTTCAGGGGAAATTCGTATCAGGGATGGCTGCTGGAGCAGTTAAAGGTTGATGTATTGTTTGATTTGTTAAAAAAAGAAGGAGAAGAAAAATGAAGAAGAGATTTATTGTTGTGCTATTGGTTGCTGTAGTTGCCTGTTCTTTTGCTTTTGCAAATGGGCAAAAAGAAAAGGATTCGCAAGTCGCAGCCACCCAAAAAGGTGGGCTTACCATGAAGTTCTGGATTTTCCTTGACCCGAATTCCACGGAAGATCCAAGGAGTGTGGTATTGAAGGATATTGTCGATGAATACAATATGAAAAACCAGTTTGGGAATAAAGTTGAGGTGGAAAGTATTCACTGGAGCAAATTCGAATCCCAAGTGATTCAGGCGGCTGCCAGTGGAACAGGACCTGATATCATCAATGCTTTCTCTGATCAGCTTCGGTTGCATATTGGGGCTGGTACAGTACAGCCGATGACTGACTTTGCGATTCCATTTATTGCATCTATGCCTGATTACATCCATTCTGCAGCAAAATTGACCCAAGGGGATGGTGAAATCTATTCACTTCCATGGGAAAGTCGGGCAACAGTTCTTTGGTACCGTTCAGATATCTTTCCAAAAGCTCCTACCTCTTGGGATGATCTAAAGACAATGGGATCTGCAGCAGCGGATAAGAACGGATTGGGTTTTGCCATAGCCTTGGGGGAGGGAAGCAATGGGACCGGACTGATGGAAACTTTCATACCTTGGATAAGAAGCGCTGGTGGTGACTTGCTTGATTCTAATGGGAAAGCCATTTTCAATTCAGAAGCAGGAGTCAAGGTTCTTGAGTACATTAAGTCACTTATTCAGGCTGGATCAATGAATAACACTACAATGAGCATGGTTTATGACGATCTTGTTGATGGCTATAAAAGTGGAACGATTTACGCAGGTGATATAGGAACCCAGAGATCTTCTACTATCAGGACATCTTCGTTGGTCGACAAATTCGCCAGTGCCCCGATTCCTGGAATGACTTCCTCTGCCCCAGCACCAGCTTATGTGGCAGGCCAAACCCTTGCAATTGGCAAATTTGCCCAAGACCCAGAGATGGCCTTTGATTTTATCAAGTATTTCTACACAACTGAGAATCAGACCAAGTGGGTAAAGGCAAACATTCTTCCCGTGAGAACTTCGGTGTACGATGATCCCGAAATTAAGGCAATGCCTATGTATGATTCCATGCAAATGTGGAGTAACTATGCAAAAACGGGTTCTATTGTCTTCTTTCCTGCTGATTATTCTGAACTTTCTTCCAAGTTGGCACAGGCTGTCCAGAAAGTGGTATTCAAGGGAGCTGATGCAAAACAGCAACTT
Source organism: uncultured Sphaerochaeta sp. (assembly GCF_963676625.2). GTDB lineage: Bacteria > Spirochaetota > Spirochaetia > Sphaerochaetales > Sphaerochaetaceae > Sphaerochaeta. The sequence continues at coordinate 280,160 of NZ_CAXXYB010000001.1, read as the reverse complement.
GATGAGGTTGCTTCTTGGTACAATTCAAAGAGCCATTAAGGTTTGATGGTAAATAGATAAAAACCACAGGTTATACCTGTGGATGGAAAGACTTGGGGCTTTGCCTAAGCGGGAAAAAGCCTCCTGTGTTACAGTGTTTGTGGTGCCAACCGCAAACACAAAAACACAAGGAGGCCATCCATGGATGAGAGTAGCCTATCACATACGAGGTGGAATTGCACGTATCACCTCGTATTCATGCCAAAGTTCAGGCGCTAGGCCATAGTGCAGTACCTGAAACTGCTATGTAGCTACAAGGATGTGGGAATACAGGAAGGAAGCGCATGCATCGACCATATCCACCTGTGAGTGAAGATTCCGCCGAAGCTGGCGGTAAGCAGTTTTGTCGGGTGCCTGAAAGGGAAAAGCATGCTGATGATATTCGAGCACCACGCGAACCTGAAATACAAGTATGGGAAGCGGGAGTTCGGGTCGCGCAGGTATTAGGTGAGCTGAACAAGGTCACCATCAAGAAATATATACGCGAAAGTGAGGACGCTGACCAGATAATCGACAGGGTGAGCGTACGAGAGGCGGGAAACCCCTTCAAGGGGTAGAAGAGAACAACTGCGGTTGGCGGATCTCAAACAACGTCTTTAGGCGTAGCTAGTAAGGGCCCCTTTATGGGGGCTGTTTAAAATCACCGGTTTTACCGGTGGATAATTATTCGAGGAAGAATAGCGTGAAACAAATCTATGATGTAATTGTTATCGGAGGAGGTCCTGCAGGGATTATGTCTGCAATGGCTTCTGGAAAACTTAAGGCCAGCACTCTATTGGTCGAGGCCAATGGATTCCTTGGTGGCGCGGCCACAGCCGGGGTGCTTGGACCAATTTCGCCTTTTCACTTTCATGATGAACAGGTCATCAATGGAATTCCTCAGGATTTCATGGACAGAATGGTGGAAGAAAATGGAAGTACAGGTCATATGAAGACCATAGATCCTTTTGGAAGTGGCGATTCACTGGGTTTCTATGATAGAGAGAAATACAAATATGTTGCGGCCAAGATGCTCGAAGAACTTCATGTTGATATCTTATATCATGCTTTTCTCAAGGAAGTAATATGTAAAGACAGTAAAGTTACTGGAGTAGTAGTCATGGGTAAGGATGGTGCTTTGACCCGTATCAATGCATCAATCGTGGTTGATGCTACCGGCGATGGTGATGTTTCTGTCCGTGCGGGCGAAAACTATGTACTTGGAGATGCCAATACCCATAAGATGTCCCCTTCCTCAGCTATGTTCGAGATGGCTAATGTCGACACAAAAAGACTTTTAAAATATATCCAAGAGAATATTGACGATTTTGAATTCTATACCGATGTTGTTCCCCTGAGGAAATTTTCCTCCCGGTTTAATCAGCATTATTTTGTTGCACAGGGATTTAAAAAACTCGTAAGTCAAGCGATTGAAATGGGAGATCTTTCTTTTGGTAGAGATTCGGTGCTTGTACTCAATGGCATTCACCCCAATACCATTCATTTTAATTCGACTCGTATATGTGGAGGCGACTCACTTTCAACTGAAGGACTGACCAGGCAAGAAATCGATGGAAGAAAACAGATAGATTCTGTTTCTGAGTTTATGATCAAATATGTTCCCGGTTTTGAAAATTCTTTTGTCAGTGTGACCAATTCATCGATTGGGGTACGCGAAACAAGACATATTGAAGGCTGTTATACATTGAATAGAGATGACGTGGCAAACGGTCGCAAATTCCCTGATGTAGTGAGCCGAGGATATTTCCCTATAGATCTGCATAATCCTGAAGGTGGTTCCGGTTATGGGAATGGAAGTGTCTGGCAACCTTTGGTCGATACCTTTGATATTCCCTATCGATGTCTTGTTCCTGCCCATATCGATGGACTTCTTCTTTCCGGTCGTTGTATTTCTGGAACGAGTGAAGCTCATGGTTCATATAGGACGCAAGGAGGAATCATGGGAATAGGTCAGGCTGCCGGAGTTGCCGCTGCACTTTGTGCATTATCCCATATAGAACCAAGGCATCTGGAGACCAAGAAAATTCAAGAACAGTTGATAGCCCTTGGGGCTTCTTTAGCCCGGGATGAGCGAAAAGCCGAGGAAGAGGCAAAAAAGGCTAGAAAGATCACTCAAGAATATATACTCACGCATCAAGACGATTTGATTACCAGAAAAGAAATTCTTGATACATTTATTGACTGAAAAAAGTTATTTTCCGGTGTTGCCATGGTTACTTGATTTATTTTTACGTGACCATGGCAACACTTATGAGTATACTTAAGAAATTATGGAGGGATATTTGAATGAGTTCAAAAAGGAATGTGACTTCTAGGGAAATTGCCCACCTTGCAGGAGTGTCTCAGGCAACCGTGTCACGTTCTTTCAATTACCCCGATAAGGTATCTCCTGAAACACGGAAGAAGATATTTGGATTGGCAAATAGGCTTGAATATTCACCTAATGTTATAGCAAAATCTCTTGTTTCCTCCAAAACAAATATCATAGGGGCTGTTATTGAGGATTTTGAAAACCCTTTCTATGTATCATTTGTTCATAGGCTTGCCGAAAAACTGGCGACCTATGGTAAAAAGATTTTACTTTTTAATCCTCGGGGAGACGAGGGAATTCAAAAGCTTCTCCAAGAGGCACGTGGTTTTCGGATTGATGGTTTGATTGTTGCCTCTGCTACTCTTTCCCAACAGCTTACTGAACGGGAAATCCCCACTTCAATTCCAGTGGTGATGATAAATAGGCAAAGTGCTTCTTCTCATTATTGCTCAGTGGCCAGTGATGATGTCTCTTGTGGTCGGGCCGTAGCCGACTATTTGGTTGGTATAAAGCGTTTTGCCCAATATGTATACGTCTCTGGGAGTATCGCAAAATCAAGCAGTATAGATCGAAAGAAAGGATATGTAGAAAGATTGAAGGAGTGGGGGATTTCCTCTCCAGTTGTAATTTCCGGTGATTTTTCTTATCTGAGTGGGTTTGAAGCAGCTAACCAGCTCTTGAAAAAAGAACTTACCCTTCCATTGGCTGTCTTTGTAGCAAATGACTTGATGGCAATGGGATTTCTGGATGGAATAAGAAAGGCTGGGAATTTTATTATTCCCCAGGATATTGCAATAATTGGGGCTGATAATATCGAACAAAGTAGTTGGGTAAGTTATAATTTAACCACCATGCAACTTCCTACTGCTGAAATGATTGACTATGCTTTTCAATATCTTAATTCGGATGAATCGCGAAGAGAGGAGATGAGTGGGAGACATTTATTTCCTTGTTCCCTGATTGTCAGGGGAACTGTCTAAAATCTGGTTCTTCAATAAAATTCCTACAATGCAAGGAGTTTTGAATGCGACTGATTTATTTTGGGGCATGTAAGAAAATCTATTTGTCAACTGGCCTACAATCAAGATTGTTGTTGATTCATATTCTTGGCTTTTTTCCAAACTGTACGCTAAAGATGAAAATTCCAATAGTGTTGGAATAATTATCAGGGTAGGGTACACTTGGGAGACCTGGAGGTTGAAGGTGTCGGAAATTACCAAGAAAGCGTTGACTGCATCCTTGAAAAAATTGCTTGTGGAAAAGTCTCTTGATAAAGTGACCATTGTAGATATAACCGAAGACTGCGGTGTCAACCGGCAGACTTTCTATTATCATTTCCAGGACATAAATGCCATGATTGAGTGGATATACCACTATGAGGCTACAAAAGCCCTCGGCGGCAAGAAGACCTACGATACCTGGCAACAGGGCTTCCTGCAAATCTTTAATTACGTTCTGGAAAACAAGGTATTTGTCATACGAACCTATCATTCGAGTAGTTTCAACAACTTACAGGAATACCTCTATAATGAAACTTTTGCTCTCTTGTATGCTGTCATTGAGGAAAAATCTGGGCATATGAGAGTCCGTGAGGATGACAAGCAGTTTATTGCCAATTTCTATAAATTTGCCTTCGTAGGGTTGATGCTTGCCTGGGTTGACCAGGGAATGATGGAAAAACCGGAAGTTATTATCGAACGGTTGAGTACGTTGCTGCAAGGAGATCTCTTTCTTGCCCTGGAGCGATTCAGAACTGATCATGCATGATATACAGCTTATGTAATTTGTATAAAAATACTCCAGATATAGGGAAATGACAATATTTACACCATTGAGGTGCAGTTGTACGTTGTAGGTGTCCAAGACTCTTTGTACTGTTTAGATATACAAAGTATGAGGAGTCAGATATGTATTACAGTAATGGCAACTATGAAGCTTTTGCCCGTCCGAGGAAACCGGAAGGTGTCGATAAAAAATCTGCCTACTTGGTAGGTTCAGGATTGGCTTCACTTTCAGCTGCTTGTTTCTTGATTCGTGACGGACAGATGAAAGGTGAGAGAATTCATATTTTTGAAGAATTGCCACTTCCTGGTGGAGCTTGCGATGGTATCAAGGATGAACAGAAAGGCTTTGTCATCCGCGGTGGCAGGGAGATGGAGAACCATTTCGAATGTCTCTGGGACTTGTTCCACTCGATTCCTTCCCTTGAAACTGAAGGAGTTTCGGTCCTTGATGAATTTTACTGGCTCAACAAGAAAGATCCGAACTTTTCCTTGATGCGGGCAACTCAGGGTAGGGGGCAGGATGCCCATACCGATGGAAAATTCGGCTTAAGCGAAAAGGCTTCCCAGGAAATCATCAAATTATTCATGACCAGGGATGAAGACCTCAACGACAAGAAGATTTCCGATGTGTTTACCGACGAATTCTTTTCTTCCAATTTCTGGTTGTATTGGAGAACTATGTTTGCCTTCGAGGACTGGCATAGTGCGTTGGAAATGAAATTGTATATCCAGCGGTTTATCCACCATATTGGGGGCCTTCCCGACTTTTCGGCCTTGAAATTCACGAAATACAACCAATACGAATCCTTGATTCTTCCCATGGTCAAATATTTGGAAGCAAATCATGTGCAGTTCCAGTACAATACGACCGTTACCAATGTGCTATTCGAAAAACAGGGAACGAAGAAGCTTGCCAAACAGATAGCTTGCCTTCATGACGGTATTCAGGAAACCATCGATTTGGTGGAGGACGACCTGGTTTTTGTAACCAATGGAAGTTGTACCGAGAATTCCACGTTGGGCGCTAATACCCATCCTGCGAAACTGAATGCAGAAGAGGGTGCCTGTTGGAGACTCTGGAAGAACATTGCCAAGCAGGATGATTCCTTCGGGCATCCCGAAAAATTCTGTTCGGACATTGAGAAGACCAATTGGGAGTCTGCAACGGTAACTACCCTGGATGATAAGATTCCCCCCTATATCGAAAAAATATGCAAACGTGACCCGTTCAGTGGAAAAGTAGTAACAGGAGGAATTGTCACGGCAAAGGATTCTTCTTGGTTGATGAGTTATACGGTCAATCGGCAACCACATTTCAAGGAGCAACCAAAGGATCAACTGGTAGTTTGGGTATATGGATTGTTCACGGATGTCCCCGGAGATTATATCAAGAAACCCATGAGGGATTGCAACGGTATTGAGATTACTGAGGAATGGCTCTATCACATGGGGATCCCTGAATCGGAGATTCATGATTTGGCGACAAAATCAGCGCTGTGTGTGCCGTGTATGTTGCCATATATCACTGCTTTCTTTATGCCTCGCAGCAAAGGAGACAGACCGAGGGTTGTTCCCGAATGCTGTTCTAACTTTGCCTTTCTCGGACAATTTTCCGATACGCTCAGGGATACCGTATTCACCACAGAATACTCTGTCAGGACGGCCATGGAAGCGGTGTATACCCTCTTGGATATCGACCGCGGGGTGCCTGAGGTTTTCAATTCCTGCTATGATATCAGGGTTTTGCTCTCTTCCAGTACCAAGATGATGGATGGGCAGAAAATGGGCGATATAAAGCTTCCGTTCCCCTTGAACATCGTGAAGAAAAAGGGCTTGAAAAAGATCAAGGGAACTGTCATTGAGGATTTGTTGAAGCGATATGGAACTATTTAGGTAGTTCAATCGTGCAAGCTGGCGGGTATCTTTGGTATAGGATACCCGCCAGTTTCTGTCTTGAATGTATAAAAAGAATCGAAAAACTGAAAAAGAGGGCGTATACTTGGGTCTGCTATAAAAAGGAGAGGAGATATGCCAGATCGTGAAGTCAAGACAATCAAGGAACTGATTTTCTACCAGTATGCCAAGATAATTGCCAGGTCGGCTTTTGGCCCTGATTCCAAGAAGGAAGCCTATGGCTTTATAAAGAAAACCTTTCGATCGTTGCGCGACGATGAAAAGAAATGGTCGGATATTCTCCGGGAAGATAGACAATTCATTGAATCAGATCGGGTTTGCGCATACTGCGGATCCTCTGACCATTTGCAATGGGAGCATATCGTGCCAAAGTCCTTGTGTATCAACGATCGTTGTCAGACTTGCGATCATATCCAGGGAATCCATAATCAAATTTGGGCTTGCCAAGCCTGCAATGTCAGAAAGGGAACCAAGGGGTTGTACCGTTTCATGAAAGAATTGCACCCTGAGGCAAAACCTTTCTCCGATATCATTCCTCCCTTGCTCGAAAAGAAATACCTGAAGACGATTTATCTATGTCATCAATGCAATGGTACCCTCGACTGGGACGGGGGTGGAAAACTGGATGTTTTCTCCCTTGATTTTCCGTGTGTTGGCGGTATATAACAGATACTGAAAATAGGGGAACTGCATGCCTACCTTCAACCAAGACTCTGAGGAAATTCAATATTTATGCACCAAGGATCCGTTGCTTGCCAAGGGCATTGCTCTGGTTGGGTCTCTTTCTTATATGAACGAGACTGATGGCTTTCCTTTTCTGGGCAATATAATAGTTTCCCAGATGCTCTCTGCCAAGGTTGCTGATGTAATCTGGGCCCGTCTGGTATTGCTTTGCGATGGAAAATTTGATATCGAAACAGTGAAAAAACTTGAAATCAATCAGATGAGAGCTATTGGTCTTTCGAATCGAAAAGCACAGAATATATTGAATTTAGCTTCGTATCTTCTAGAGCATCCCCAATTCTTGGAAGATTTTGCCATCCTTGGTGATGAAGAGATAGTGAATGAACTGACCGCCCTTAAGGGTATCGGTCCCTGGACAGCAAAGATGTATCTCATATTCGCATTGGATCGAAGAGACGTCTTGCCCTATGAGGACGGTGCTTTTCTGCAGGCCTATCGATGGTTGTATAGGACAGAAGATCTTTCTGTCTCCTCAATCAAGAAATGTTGCGAACCTTGGACTCCGTATGCCTCCCTGGCCTCAAGATATCTCTATCGTTTGCTCGATCTTGGATTTACCAAAGAAGGTAGGGCTTGACTCTCTTTTTTTCTCGTGCAACTAATCCATCTAAGTGGCATATCGAAAAATAAACAACTTTTCAGCATGTCTGATAAAGCTTGTTGGGTAATTTTTTATCGATAAAATAAGACTCATAGTTAATATGATAAAAAGGCCGGTTATGGATAAAAATCCTGCATTTCGAAAGAAATCATTTCCTGTATTGTTTTTTGGGATATTGATGATGTACTTTTTCTCAGGTCTCCAAACAGATCATTTGAATGTATTGACTCCTTATTACACGAAACTTGGGTGGAGTGCCACTGCCATCACCAACCCAGTGACTTTTGCTTGCTTTGTGGTCATTCCCGCAACTTTGTTGGTGGGGACCCTATTTTTACGGTATGGAGTGATAAAAGTAGTGGTTCCTTCGACGTTTATCGTCGGTATTTCGGTAATGGCCCTTGCTTTTTCAGGGGAGAATCAGCTTGCCTATGACGTTTCACTTTTTAGTGTAAGACTTTTTATCTTGCCCCTCCAAATGGGTGGTTTCATGCTTTGCACGAACTGGTTCATAAAAGCCCGGGGGAGAGCCTTGGGGCTTGTTACCCTTGGAAGTCCCCTCTGTACAGCTTCCTTCATATTTTTTTTGACTAAAGGAGTCAGCAGTTTGGGTTTTGGCAAGACCTATTGTTTGGTCGGTAGTTCGGTACTTCTTCTTGCCTTGGGTATTGGTCTTTTCGTGAAATCTTCACCAGAAGAACTGGGCTTGAATCCTGATGGCGCCTTGGATTGCCAGATTACCTGTGCGGTTGCAGTCAATTCCAAAATGTCTTGCAAAGAAGTCTTGGGACACAAGGAAGCATGGTTTTTGATCGTCTCCTATGGGTTCTTGCAGTTCTGCATCTCAGGAATCATGTCATTTTATGTCGTGCGTTTGAATATGACTGGTACTGCTCCTTCTCTCTATTTCTTTTGGTTGTCGATAGCCGCGATCCTCGGTATTCCCGTTAGCATTCTCTTTGGTTTTCTGGATGATACATTCGGCACTATCATTGCCTCCTTGGTACTCTGCTGTACTTTCTTCCTTAGTTTGACGGGACTGTTGCTTATGGGTCCAAATAATAAGCTTTTGTTGATTGCCACAGCTATCGGTATTGCAGGAGTTACAGGGGGTACTCCTACCTTGCATCCTTCGATTACTTCCTATGTTTACGGACGTGCTCGATATCAGGCGGCGAATCGTTGGATTATGACCATTCAAGCAGGTATCATGGCTTTTGCCATTTTCTTCATGGCCTCAATTCTCGATGCAACGGGAAGCCTTGTATTTGCTTATAAGATTATGATTGGGCTTGTTTTGATTGCAATGATCTGTCTGATAATCATCGGGAGAAAGCCCGATTACGATCGTTCTCCTCTATCATAATTTTATAGTATGCAATCGGAGGTTCTGAGGCATTCAACCCAAATATATAATTATCCACCGGTAAAACCGGTGGTTTTAAACAGCCCCTATAAGGGGCCCTTACTAGCTACGCCTAAAGGCATTGTTTGAGATCCGCCAACCGCAGTTGTTCTCTGAAGGGGTTTTCCGCCTCTCGTACGCTCACCCTGTCGATTATCTGGTCAGCGTCCTCTCTTTCGCGGATATATTTCTTGATGGTGGCCTTGTTCAGGCCCACCGTGCTCACATAATACCCGCGCGACCAGAACTCCCGCTTCCCGTACTTGTATTTCAGGTTCGCGTGGTGCTCGAATATCATCAGCGTGCTTTTCCCTTTCAGGTACTGCACTATGTCCTTGCGCCTGAACTTTGGCGTGAATACGAGGTGATACGTGCAATTCCACCTCGTATGTGATAGGCTACTCTCATCCATGGATGGGCCTCCTTGTGTTTTTGTGTTTGCGGTTGGCACCACAAACACTGTACCACAGGAGGCTTTCTTCCGCTTAGGCAAAGCCCCAAGTCTTTCTATCCACAGGTATAACCTGTGGTTTTTTATCGAATCGTTGCTTCGCTACGATTCGAGGATAATCAGCACCACCCTTCCAAAGGGTGGTTTGCTCTACGGCTATAAGCCGTGGTTCACCGACCAGCGCCTAAAGACGCTGGCTTCACTCATATCGTTCAGCCCAAATGCCTTTGCCTCTTTGGCTGCCCCCAAGGGGGAAACCGTATTACCTGCTACCCCTTAAAGGGGTCCTCGTATTCCTTCACGCTTAACTTGTCCAGCATGATGTCATGCTGTTCCTGTTCGCGTATGTACTTTGCAATGGTTGCCTCGTTCAGGCCCACCGTGCTTACGTAGTATCCTTCCGCCTAAAAATGCCTGTTGCCAAACTTGTATTTCAGGTTTGCATGCTTGTCGAACAACATCAATGCACTCTTGCCCTTCAGATACCCCATGAAGCTCGACACGCTCATCTTCGGCGGTATACTCACCAGCATGTGCACATGATCGCTCATCAGGTGTCCCTCTATCAATTCGACACCCTTGTATCCGCACAGCGAGCGCAGGATCTGGCCCACACTCTGCCTGTATTGATTGTAAATTATCTTTCTCCTATACTTTGGCGTGAACACGATATGGTATTTGCACAACCACTTCGTGTGGGCCAACGAATTTTCTTTACTCGCCATCTTTCACTCACCTTTTCCTGTATGATTTTTGGGCTGAACTCCAAAATCCTACCATAAAGGTGAGTGTTTTTGTGTAACAAATCGTTTCCGCACCCGCATAGCGGGTGGTTTATTGTTTCGCACGCATCGCGTGCTCAACTGTCTAAAGACATAGAATAAAAACCCGGCTTCAGAAGCCGGGTTTTGTCGTACATAAATCCAAAAGAATCTAGAACAGGATTGCTGCACTGTAGGCGCTGTACATGGCCGTTTCCACAGTCCCTACTTTTGCACAATCCCCGATTGATATATATCGTTTAGCCACATGTGAAAATTGTGCAGCCTCTGTATCATGCGATCGCATACCGACAGAGACAATGATATCAGTTCCTTTTGCCTTCAGATTTTTTCCTTCGCCATCAAGGTAGTTAACCCCTTCTTCATCGAGACTGGTACAGTGACAAGAGGTAAGATATTGCAAGCCTTCCGTCCTATCCATCTTGAGCAAGAGTTCCGTTCGATGAGTCATCGAGGCATCAGGGGCAAGGGAGTTCTGCATTTCAATGACGGTTACCTGTTTGCCCAACATAGCGAGATGCAAGGCTGTCTCACAACCGACTTGACCGCCACCGATGACCACAATGGAATTTCCTAATTCAGCTTCATGTCCATAGATAGGCAATGCCATATGGACATTCTTTCCTTTCATGCCAGGAAGTCTCGGCTGTATTGGTTCTGCACCGATTGCTGCCAGCAAAATATCCGCATTCTCTTTTTCCAGGAGGGCTGGGGTAGCTTCTGTATTGAGATGAACGGTAATTTTTGATTTTTCTACCTGATGAACCAGATAATTCTTGAAATGCGCAAGGTCATACTTAAAATTGACTTTTTCGGCGAATTTCAAAGTTCCACCGAGTGAATCACTTTTCTCGAAGAGCAATACTTCATGGCCTCGTTTGGAAGCTATAAGGGCAGCTTCCATACCTGCAGGGCCACCACCGATGATACAAACTTTTTTCTTGCTTTCCACTGGTTGTCCCAGCCTTCCCAAAAGATGCTCGAGACCTATTTCAGGATTGACCGTACAGGAGAAGCGCAAACCATAGCAGGCGCTATCGTGGCATTTCATGCACTTGACGCAAGGCCGAACATCTTCGTTATTCCCTGTGTAGGCCTTCTCGACGAGTTTTGGATCGGCAATCATTCCCCTGGCAATGGCAACGACATCCGCTTTTCCGTCGGCAAGTATTTTCTCGGCACCCTCAAGGTCCTGAATGCCTCCTACAGTAACGACAGGGATGGATATTCCTGACTTCTTGATGGCTTCGGCCAAGAATACATTTGGCATAGGGGGAAGAAAATCACAGGGATGGGTAACTGTCATATATTCGGGACCAATCATTCCCGCCGATACATGAATGAGATCTATACGGCTTTCAATGAGTTTTGCAAATTGTATTCCTTCTTCTATGGTTATTCCCCCTGGAGCAAATTCACTACCACTTATACGTACTTCAAGAAGCAGTTTCCTACCTACTTTTTCCCTGATCTTGTCGATGATCATACATGCAAAACGTGCCCGATTCTCAAAGGAACCTCCGAATTTGTCGGTGCGTTTGTTTGTAAGAGGAGAAAGGAAAGAGCCAACCAAAAGACCATGGCCGAAATGAAGGAGTGCCATATCAAAGCCGGTTTCAAGGAGTATCTGGGCTGCATTTCCGTAGCCTTCCACGATACGTTCAATTTCCGCCTCTGGCATTTCCAGACCTTTTTGCCCGGTCATGAGAGGTGCCCCATCACTGACTCCATAGGGAAGCCCCACTACTCCGGCAACCCCAAGTTCCATGGAAGCTTTTGCCCCATAGAAATGGATACGGTTTGCCAATAGAGCTATGGCATAGCGATGATTGGTCTGGTAAAGGTCGAAATCTGCATGGATTCCATCACTTTGGGCAATGGGAAAGAGGCTTGCCCCCACGCAGGTTACGCAAGCTGCTCCTCCTTTTGCCTTGTTTGCATAATGGGTTATTACTGCCTCTGTTGGATACGGAACTGGTTCGTTCAAGGTATGGACGCCAATGGGGGAAGAGAAAATACGGTTACGGAACACTGTTCGTCCGACTTTCAGTGGTTCCAGAAGATGTGGATATTTCTGATTCATACGATACTCCTCAAAGAATTATTTATTTTGCTGACTGCGGTCGAGGTCGGGTTTCCTGCCGATGATCACAAGGCAGATGATTGCGATGACAATAAGCCCAAGCATTATCTGGTAGGCAAGGTTCAGACTTCCTGTGGTATCCATGATGGTTGACATGAAATAGATTCCGAATGCCATAATGACTGACTGCACTGTCATGATCCAACGATTGGCGGCCTGGTAATTTTTTCTGCCATATACATAAGTTGTAAGCGAGGGATGGAGCGTTCCTGTTCCTCCTGTGATACCTGCAATGCCAATTGCGGTAACTACAAGCATGAAAATGTCATTCTTCCCCATGCAAAGCAGTCCAACTGCAGAGAGGATATAGGCAAAACACAAGACATAGGAAGCTTTTACGGTTCCGAATTTGTCATCCAGGAAACCAAACAGGTTGCTGGAGAAAATTCCCCCGATTGCGGCAGCAGAGAGGAAAGCAAAGAATAAGGGAGGGTTTGTGCCTGACATATTCATTCGGACGACAAAGAAAGGCATGATACTGCAGATGCAGAATTGAAGAAGGCCGAAGGAGAAAACCAACAACCAGGCATTGAGATGGCTGAATACCTCTTTGAAGGTCAAGGTTTTTGTTTCTTCCTCAGCCAGGGGAGCTGTTGAGGCTCCGTCAGGATACAAGCCAACTTCTTCGGGGGTTGCCTTGATAAACAGCGCGATAAGAAGAGCGAGTACCAAAATTATTACCCCTGTTATTGTGTAGGTATTTTGCAACCCCAAAAAATTTACACCGATGGTAAGCAAGGCTATGAAGGTAGCTGTACACAAAGGACTTCCCATGACTACGATTCCGAGGGCCCGACCACGAGATTGAATAAACCAGTTGGTGCAAAGCATAAAGGCGCCCATCTGCAACGGAAGGATAAAAAGGCGCATGCAGAAGAGTGAAATGCTGTACATGACGAGGTTCTGCCCGGAGAGGGCAAGGCAAATGGTTGATGTTCCGACAATAATCGTGGAAGGTACGACTACTTTCTTGATACCAATTTTTATCAGCAACGTGCCGACGAGCAAGGTTGCGGGAATTACCACGAAGCCTGCCCAGGTAACTGGATTGGTAATGGTTGTGGTAAGCCAACCCAACTTTGCATAATAGGGCGTCAGTACGTTGAGGTGGTCAGCCTGCAACCCTGAGTAGAAGTACATCATAAATACTCCCAGGATTAAGAGAGGCAACGATTTTTTCTGGAAAACTGTGTTTTTATTCATTTTTACCATCCATAAAGATTCGAGTACCGGTAGTCGGTGCTCGTTTGTTTCGATTTAATTTTATCGATAAAAATATATATCTCAAGCTATGGATTGCATGGAGAAAAGTGGCTTATTTTTCGATTCTATAGTAGTATTATATTAGATGAACACAGAAATCTCTTTTGACATAGACGCAGAAATCGAAAAAAACCTTGCAGATACGAAAGGTAAGGCTGAGCATTATACCCTGAAGCTGATTACGGGAGTCGAAAAACAGCCTTGTATCTCGTCATTTGTGACTTTGGTTATTTTCCTTCACCATGCAAAGGTTACGATAGGAGCCAATTCTTTGAGTTGTTGTCCTGGAAATATCTTGATCATGAAAGAAAAATGTTCTTTTTCCATTCTGCCGGGGCAAACAACCCTATCATCAGGAAAAGCAAATGGAATTGCATATATTCTTGATATGAAAGAAAATATTTTCACTGATTTGTTCTATTCCCAACTTCCTGACTGTCCAATCTTTTATGACTTTTTTCGCCTTAGGGCAGGGACTTCAGAATACTTGTTTTTTGATAATTCTGATTCTGATCCTGTTTTCTGGTGTAGCCGTCAATTGGTCTGGGAAGCTTCCTTTACTAGTAAAAAGGATGAAAAAAACCTGCTGGCAGCCTTTGTGGTGTTCATTACCAACTTGCATAGAACGCATCAATGGCATTTGGTAATCAGTGAATCATCCATGATGACGGAATACAAGGCTGGACGCTTTCTTAAATATATGGCCGATCATTACAGAACAGTGTCCCTGGAATCAATTGCTTCCGAATTTGGCTACAGCCCAGCCTATTTCTCCACTATGTTCAAGAATATGGTTTGGGTAACTTTTACAGACAAGCTTCTTGAACTGAAACTTGAACAGGCCAAGCGATTTCTCATTACTACCGATCTTTCCATAGAGGTTCTTGCCATGGAAGCGGGATTCACGGAAAAGAGTTATTTTCATCGGTGCTTCAAGAAGATTTTTGGAATGACACCTGGAAAATACAGGAAATTAAACAAATAGGGAATAGGCTCGATTGTAAATTGAAATATAACCCTAAGATTTGAATTCTGTTATTTCCCTGTTCTTGTGAAACAAGGTATTGCTGTATGTTCTGTTTTTCAGAATAGTGTATATTTTTATTAAATTATACCATATCAGGTATAATTTATAAAAAAATATCATATTTGCACCCTATAGGGTATAAATAATATAATTTATATACAAATTATACGCGAAAGGGTATAGTATATAACTATGAAAGATGCAGTACTCAACCCAATCGGGAATTATATAAAAGAAGAACGGAAGAAAGCTGGTTTGACCCAACAGGATTTCGCCTTGCGTTCCGGTCTTGGTCTTAGGTTTATCCGTGATTTGGAGCAGGGTAAGGAAACAGTGCGGATGGACAAGGTGAATCAGGCTTTGTCGATGTTCGGCAGTATGGCAGTCCCCGGGAAAATGCCAAGGGACGGGGAGGCCATATGATTTTTGACTATCGGCAGGGGAACGTATTCTTTGATGGCATCTTTGCAGGAGTGATAGCGGAAACGGAAGAAGGATATTCTTTCCTCTATGATGCTTCCTATCTTGCCGGAAAAGAGCCACGGCCAGTGAGTTTGACATTGCCGTTGCAAAAGGACGCTTTCATAAGCACTGCTTTCTTTCCTTTCTTTGATGGACTTATTCCTGAAGGGTGGCTTTTGGAAGTTGCAATGAGGAACTGGAAACTCAATTCCCGGGATAGGATGGGATTGTTGCTTGCAACTTGCAAGGACAGCATCGGTGCTGTTTCTGTGGAGGCATTTTGATGCAACGATGTCTTTTTTGTGGTAAGTCCCTTGAAACTAAAAATTCTGATCAATGGCATAGTCTTTGTTGCAAAAAGTTTTTCGGCACAAAAAGTCTCCCTGAGTTGGATTTGTCGGAAGCTATTGTCGAGGAGTTTGCAAAAGAATCCGTAGGTTTGGGTATGACGATTACTGGAGTCCAAAAAAAACTTTCCTTGCATTTATTTGATGGAGAGAAGGGAAATCCTTCCCGATTGACTCTGGTAGGATTTCCTGCAGGTTTTATTCTCAAGCCAAATTCCGCGGATTTCAGGGAACTGCCCGAGGCCGAAGACATGGTCATGCGAATGGCAGATGCTGCTGGAATACAAACGGTACCCCATGCTCTGTTCCGCCTTCGTGACGGAAATCTTGCCTATATTACACGGCGTATCGACAGGAGGAATGTAGAGGGAATTGTACACCGTCTTCCGATGGAAGATTTCTGCCAACTTTCGGGTCGTCTTACAGAGGATAAATATAAAGGTTCCTATGAACAATGTGCAAAACTGGTGGGTAAGTGGTCGTCCCACCCGAATCTTGATCTTGCAAACTTGTTCAATCTGTTATTGTTTTGTTTTATGACGGGCAATTCTGACATGCACCTCAAGAACTTTTCCCTCATAGCTGAGAATACCAGGGATTATGTGCTTTCCCCAGCCTATGACTTATTGCCTGTTCAGCTCATTATACCCTCCGATAAGGAAGAAACCGCACTTACACTGGGCGGGAAGAAAGCTCGTCTTGGCCGTAGTGATTTTCTGAAATTGGCCCAAAGTTTCAATTTATATGGCAATGTAGCCGAAAATCTCATAGGTCGTCTTCTGGGGCTTGAAGAAAACTTGATGGAAATCATTGAAGCTAGTTTTGCCTCCGAAAATCTGAAGGAGCGCATGAAAGAGCTTCTTTTTGAAAGGCTGGCAATTCTTGGAAAAACTGGAGAGTAGTTACAAAAAGTTTATTTGAGTGTCCTTCTGTTTGTCAGTCTTCATCTTGTGTTTTCATGGTTTGTTTTTAAAGCAGGAGTCTATTTTCCCGCATGTCCCTGTGTTGGATCTTCAAGAATACAGGAAAAATTCTGTGGACTACTGCCAACAGGGTAAATGTGACTTGTTCCCATTTCAAATGCAAAGGAGCCTTGTTTTTCTGATGAAAATCATGATGAAAATACTTTTTTACATACATCTATATCTGAAGTATTAAAACATAAATCTTGTAATTAAATAGAGTAATTACAAGATAATTAACTATTATTGATAGAAAACCTGGTAGATATGTCTGGTTTAAGAAAGGATTAAATTAAATCAAACCTATTATTATATAAGAAAATAATTGACAATATGAATATTGGATTTATACTGGGTACGGAAAGGAACAATAATATTGTAACAAAAGAATTGAGAGAGGAGAAAACAAAGAGATTGTTTCAAAAAAGGAGAATTTCATGAAAAAAGTCTTACTGTTCATGGTACTCGTACTCAGCATGACCTGTATGGTATTTGCAACAGGTTCTTCCGAACCGGCTCCTGCAGGTGCTGCAGTTCTGGCTCCCACGGAAATCAATTATTGGACATACCAAGACCTGCACTTACAGTATTTTGAAAAGATGGCAGGAAAATGGAATGAACAGAATCCAAATCGACAGATCAAATTTGTTGGGGAAGTCCTACCGTATGAGGATATGCATACCAAGTTGCTTGTTTCCCTTCAGGCAGGGACAGGAGCCCCTGATATCGTCGATATTGAAATCGGAAAATACCCCAACTTCTTGAAAGGGGATATTCAGCTTGCTCCACTCAATGACGTTATCGATCCAGTCCGAGACAAATTCATTACCGCCCGATTGGACATCTACAGTAAAAATGGCACGAATTATGGGATGCCATTTCATGTCGGTGCCGAAGTCATGTATTACAATATGGACATTCTCAATGCTGCCGGAGTCGATCCCTATGCCATCAAGACCTGGGATGATTACATGAAGGCAGGTTTGCAGGTAAGGGCAAAGACAGGAAAACCGATGACTACTGTTGAAGTGACTGAGCAATGGTCTTTCTGGCCACTCATTGCCATGCAGGGTTCGGATTTTGTGGATAAAGATGGCAACGTGATTTTGGATAATGCCATCAATATCAAGACACTTCAGATGCTCAAGGATATGATCAATAGCGGAGTTGCGATTCCGACTCCCGGTGGTTTTCAGCATTCAGAGGAATACTATGGTTTCATGAACGACGGAGGAGCCGCATCTGTCTGGATGCCCATGTGGTATATGGGACGTTTCACAGACTATATGACTGACCTCAAAGGCAAGATGTTGATACTTCCGATGCCAAGATTTACCGCTAATGGCGACCGATCTGCAGGTATGGGTGGTACGGGGACTTCCGTAACGATGCAAGCCAAGGATTTGCAACTTGCCAAAGATTTCCTGATGTTTGCCAAAGGCTCGAAGGAAGCAAACATTTTGTTGTGGAAAGATCTTGGGTTTGATCCTCCCCGTTGGGACGTTTGGGATGATCCTGCAATGAACGAGCCCAACAAATTTACAGAATTTTTCATCAATGATGATATTTTCGGTATGTTGCTGGATATCAAGGACGAGATTCATTCTGTTAATATCAAAGAAAAACTTCCAGGTGTCCTTGACCGGGTAAAGTCCTCAGTTATGATTCAGGCCCTGCAACAGCAGACGAAGACTCCGGCACAGGCTTTGAAGGAAGCTGCCGATCTTAGTCGATAATCAGTATGCATGCAATGCCGGCGATGTTCATCGTCGGCATCTTTAGTCCGTCAGGAGGAGATAAGAATGAGGCGAAAAGGTTCTCTCAATTCCATGCAGGTTGCCCCGTACGTATTTATATTTCCTTTCATTGCTTCCTTTCTGATATTTTATCTCTATCCGATTATCAGTACCTTCGTCATGAGTTTCCAACAGATATATCCAGGTCAGGTATCATTCATCGGATTGACGAATTATCACAAACTGGACAACCCAGAATTCAAGATAGCTTTATGGAATAGCCTTCGTTATACTGTCTATACCATTGCTCTTTTAATACCTATTCCTCTTTTCCTGGCCGTTTTACTCAATACCGGAAATAGAAGGATCAATGCGTTATACCGCTCGATTCTCTATATTCCCAGTCTTGTTTCCATTGTTGTGGCAGGCACTATCATGCGATTGCTTCTGGTCTCCAGTCCCAAGGGTATCGTGAATGCCGCAATCATATTCTTTGGAGGGGAGGCGAGACAGTGGTTGCTTGGTGGACCTGCACAGGCGATGGTCCTCCTGCTTATTCTGGCTTTATGGCGTTGGGTAGGTGTAAATATTATCTATTTTCTGTCTGGTTTGCAGGCAATCCCTGATGAGCTGTATGAGGCTGCCGATATTGATGGAGCCAGTTCTTGGCAGCGATTACGATTCATTACCATACCCTTGCTCAAGAACACCACTATTTTTGTCACGACAATCAGCATTTTCGGTGGATTTGCAATGTTCGAAGAGAGTTTCATTCTCTGGGCTGGCAAGCCTTCCCCAAATAATGTAGGGTTGACCATGGTCGGTCATCTTTATAACAAAGGATTTCAGGAGGGAGACTTGGGAATGGCCTCGGCCATTGGTATCGTTTTGCTGTTCATCGTATTTTCCCTAAGTATTTCATTCTTGAAGATATTCGGTTTTTTCTCAAGTGAGGGAAAATGATGAGTACATTCTACGGACGAACAAGCTTTGCTCATAAATTCATAAAGTATTTTTTGCTTTCCTTGCTGTGTTTTCTTTATATGGTTCCTCTCTATTCCCTTGTCTTGGCGGCATTCCGACCAGGAAAGGATTTGCTCCGCTATGGGATTACCCTGGGGACCTTGATTCCCAAAGGATTGCAGCTCGGCAATGTCAAGTTTCTCTTTACCAATCACGATGGGATATATTTTACTTGGTTTGGCAACAGCCTGCTTATCTTGGCAGTTCAGACCTTGTTGGCGCTTTTTTTCAGTTCTTTCGTTGCCTATGGACTTTCTGTCTACCGTTTCAAGGGAAGGAAGGCAATAATGACCTTGGTGATTTTTCTTTTGCTTGTTCCTATACAAATACTTATCCTACCGCTCTATAAGCTAATGATTACCTTGCATCTGATGGATACGTATGCAGGAGTATTTCTTCCGATGATTGTCTCGCCTTTTGCAATTTTCTTCTTCCGTCAGTTCATTGATGGAATTCCGCGTGATCTCATTGATGCAGGGAGAGTGGACGGTCTGACCGAATATGGTATATTCTTTCGTATTATCGTTCCTGTCATGCCCCCTGCCTTCGGCGCCATGGCTATTTTTATGTCTATGCAGAGCTGGAATAATTTTCTCTGGCCTCTGATAGTGCTGAGAAGTGGCAACCATTTTACCTTGCCAATAGGACTTAATACCCTGTTGACGCCCTACGGCAACAACTATGAACTTCTGATAATGGGATCTTTGGCTGCGACCCTTCCCATCATCATTGTATTTATATTTTTCCAGCGTTATTTTATTGCGGGTCTTACCTCTGGTAGTGTCAAAGGTTGATTCTATCCATGAACAAAGGAGTACAATTGTGGAATGTTCGATTATAGCTAACAAGAATTTCAGCAAAGGAACGGTGGATCCACGTTTGTTCAGTTCGTTCGTTGAACAACTGGGGCGGGCAGTCTATGGAGGAGTGTACGAACCTGGTCATCCACTTGCCGATTCCGATGGATTTCGGACGGATGTGATGGATCTGGTCAAGGCCCTCTCTGTTCCCCTGGTACGCTTTCCAGGAGGGAATTATGTATCAAATCATACTTGGGAAGATTCTGTGGGACCGGTTGATGAGAGACCGGTCCGACTCGATTTGGCCTGGAGTACCCTCGATCCCAATTTGTTTGGAATCAAGGAATTTATTTCCTGGACCAAAAAAGTTGGTACGGAACCGATGATGGCAGTCAATCTCGGAACCCGTGGTATCGAGGCTGCCAGGAATCTTGTTGAGTATTGTAATTTCCCAAAGGGTTCCACCTTGAGTGACTTGCGTCGTTCCCATGGTTCCCAAGACCCCTACGATATAAAAATGTGGTGCCTCGGCAACGAAATGGACGGTCCTTGGCAAGTCGGTCATAAGAGTGCAGGGGAATATGGAAGCCTTGCAGCGGAAGTGGGAAAGGCCCTCAAACTTTTTGACCCAACGCTGGAACTTGTGGTATGCGGAAGTTCAAATGCCGAGATGCCCACATTCCCCCAATGGGAGGAGACAGTCCTGGAACAAAGTTATGAAGTGGTCGACTATCTGTCCCTTCATTGTTATTACCGCAATGATGAAAATGATTTTTTGACCTTTCTGGCTTCTTCAGTTGGCATGGATGCGTTTATTGAGGGTGTCGTGCATGTCTGTGATTGCGTCAAGGCCAAGAAACGTTCCAAGAAAACTATATATCTTTCCTTTGACGAATGGAATGTCTGGTTTCATTCCAAGGGGAAGGACAGGCAGCAACCCAAATGGATCATAGGGCCTCAGTTGCTGGAAGATATCTATACCTTTGAGGATGCTCTTGTAGTGGGTACCTTGCTTAACAGCCTGATGCGCCATTGCGATAGGGTAAAGGTTGCTTGTCTTGCCCAATTGGTCAATACCATAGCTCCAATTATGACCGAGACTGGTGGACCTGCCTGGAGGCAGACTATCTATTGGCCATTCTACTACGCATCCAAGTATGGAAGGGGAGAAATCCTTGATCTTCGTTTTTCTTCAAATTCGTATGAATGCAAACAGTACGGAACCGTCCCTTATGCCGATCCCCTGATGGTTTACCATCCAGAAAATGGAGAGTTGGATTTGTTTCTGGTGAATAGATCTCCCCTTGAAACGCTGACTGTAAATCTCGATTTGTCTGGATTCGGGGAACATGTTGAAGTTCTGGAACATATAGTGTTGAACCACGACAACCTAAAAGCTGTCAATGACAAGGAACATCCGGATGAAGTATACCCACAGGTCTTGGAAGGGGAGTCCTTGTTCAGTACAGATGGAAACCTTTGGAAAGGGAAGGTTCTTCCTGCAAGCTGGAATCTGTTCCGTTTTACAACTACTTGTTTGAACAGGGAATAAAGATGTGGTAGGATTATCTGAATGAGGGTCTTCGGATGCTAAAAGAGATTTTTCTGGATTATACGGACAAAGAGAGGATGCTTGTCATTGCCAAGGCAATTGCAAACAAGGCTCGGATAAATATTTTGGAACTTTTGAACGAGCGAAGCCTGAGTGTCAATGAGATTGCCGAACAACTGGGAATCCCAACCTCTACGGCAGCCCTCAATGTCAGGATTCTGGAAGAAGCTGGGCTATTGTTCACCGAATCGCAACCAGGTATCCGTGGATCCATGAAAGTAAGCAGCCGAGTTTGTGACAGGGTGGTCCTTAAGCTTCTTTTGGACTCTTCGGTAATTCAGGGTGCCCGGGATAATTCCGTAGTCCTGAGCATGCCAATAGGCAACTTTGTCAATTGTGAAATTCATCCTACTTGTGGGCTGGTCAGTGAAAAGAGTGCCATCGGAACTTTTGACCAGCCTTGCAGTTTCTATTATCCTGATAGGACAAACGCCCAACTGTTGTGGTTTTATAAAGGTTTTGTTGAATATCGCTTTCCCAATACTATTCTCAACCTAGGAACCCCCAAATTTTTTGATCTCTCCTTTGAAGCTTGCTCGGAAGCCCCGTTCTATCGGAACGATTGGCCCAGTGACATTACCGTATGGGTCAATGACAGGGAGATAGGAACTTGGACCAGTCCCGGTGATTTGGGAGGCAGAAAGGGGAAATGCAACCCTTCTTGGTGGCCTGAATCGTTGAACCAGTATGGGTTGTTGAAAAACTGGAATGTCAATGGGAACGGAACGTATCTGGATAATGAACAAGTTTCCAAGGTTTCCATTTCAGATTTGCATCTAGATAAGGATTGTTTCATCAGTGTGAAGATTGGAATCAAGGAAGATGCAAACAATATCGGTGGGGTAAGCCTCTTCGGTGAATTTTTTGGAGATTATCCCCAGAATATCGTGTTGCGCCTTGGCTACGAAATAAATTAAGGCATTTTTTCTTTTGGCTCCTAAAAATATAGGGAAATTTACTGAGGGAGAGGCCCCTTAACCTCTGGTAAACCTTTCCAGTTCCCTATGGCTTCTGACCCAATCATCCTCTTTCAAGAGTTTCTCGGGAGAGCCGCTGTTTTTGATCTTTCCCTTTTCCAGGATAACCATGGTGTCACAGTCGATCATCGAGGAAAGTCGATGGGAAATGGAGAGTACTGTATGAGCCTGGCTTGTTTTCTGCAGCACTGAGGTCAGCTTGGCCTCGGTTGCCGAGTCAAGATTTGCCGTTATCTCATCGAGCAGGAGGATCGGGGGGGCCATGACGATTGCCCTCGCAATCGCCAGCAACTGCTTTTGCCCTTGGGAGAAGAGAGTATTGTCTGTGACCAGGGTGTCGATTCCTTTGTCCAGGGATTCTACATATTTCTGTAGATCAACAATTTCAAGGGCCTTTTCGATTTGGTTTTTTGTAATGGCAGGATCCTTGAGACTGATCTGTTCCCCGACAGTACCTGGAATAATCTGGAACCCTTGGTCGACATAGCCGAAAATCTTGCGTTTCTCGCTGTTCGGTATTGCATATACGTCTACTCCGTTGATGGTAATTGTCCCTGCAGTTGGTTTTAGCAAGCCAAGAACCAGCTTGAACAAGGTTGATTTCCCGACTCCTGTTCTTCCGACTAACGTTACCTTCTCCTGTTCCCCGACCTTCAGGGAAATGTCTTTTAGTATTTCGACACCTTTGTCATACTGGAAACTGACATGATCGAAAACCAGGTTGGCGCTGTTACTTTGTGGAAGGATTGATTTGGCGGTAAGGTTGCTGTCCTTGCTATCGTCTTCCTCTTCACGGCAGAATTCGTCGATACGGTGGATGCCTGAGATTGAAGTCTGGATGTTCTGGAGCTCCATGCCAAGGTTTTCTATGGGGACGAAGAGGTTTGATACCAAGTCGATGGAGGCAGCCACCATTCCCAGTGTGATACCCAGAAAATTCAATTCCTTGGAAGAGAGAACCACGATCAGGGCTATAACCAAAGCCCTGATCATCTGGATGATCGGAGGGAATATGGAATCGAAGAAATTGACCTTGTCGATGGTCTTGAAATTCTTTTGGAGGTATTTGACATAGGTGTCTTCCATATAGCGTTCCTTGCTATTGGATTTGATCATCAACATGTTCTTGATGCTCTCTGCAATATGGTTGTTTACCATTCCGATGACCCTACGGTTATCCAATTGAGCCTTGAGCATGCTTTTCTGGAATAGGCGGGAAATAACAAAGATTACCGGTAAAAGAGATAGGACGATGAGGCCAAGGCGGCTACTGAACAACCAAATGGAAATCACAATGCCTACAATCTTGAAACAATCGATGGCCAGGCCTACTATCCCGCTTGAAAACATGGCGTTTACCGAGTCGACATCATTGGTAAATCTTGAAACGATGACCCCGGAGTCCTGAAACGAAAAATACCTTGCTGGCAGGGTTTGCAGTTTTACCATCATCTTTGAGCGTATCTCCTTGATGATTGACTGCCCGAGGATCGCGATAATTACTTCCTTGATGAAATCGAACAGACCTATACAGAATAAGGCGCCGAGATAGAACAGGGATAGAGAAAGCAATCCTTGGGGAACCTTGGGGACAAGGTTCTTGTCGATCACCAATTTCAATATTTGGGGAGGAGCCAGACTTGCCAGGACTGTGCCTGTCACTGCAAAAAAAAGTATCAGACAGGATCCCTTTTTTGTTCTGCAAACTTCAAGGATGGCATTTTTGACCAGGCTAGGCTTCATTCTTCTCGCCTCTCTCTTTGTTTTGCAACTGATAGATGGTTGCATAGAAGGGTGAACGTTCCATCAGCTCCTCGTGGTTTCCGTATTCGGTATGATTGCAGCCATTGATCAATATAATTCTGTCTACTGAACTGAACATTGCCAATCGATGAGAAATGATAATGATAATGCTCTCCTGGTATCTTTGTTTGAGATTTCTGATGATTCTTTCTTCTGTTTTCATATCGACTGCAGAGAAGGGGTCGTCCAGTATGATGATCTTGCGTTTGTCCAATAGTGCCCTTGCCAAGGCAATTCTGGCTTGCTGTCCACCACTGAGCCTGATACCGCTACTGCCGACCAGAGTGTTTGCCCCTTCTTTCATTGTTGAAAGATCCTCCTCAAAGCAAACATCCTGGAGAACTTGGGAAATATCCTTTTCAAGGCCCATCGTTATATTATTGTAGAGGGTATCGGAGAGCAGCTGGCTTTGGTGCCCTAGGTAGGAAATCATCTGGCTTCGTTCCGCCTCCGTGTAGTCTCTCAGTTCCTTTCGGTCAATACGCACGCTTCCAAGATAGGGATATAACCCGAGCAGTGCCAAACCCAAGGTTGATTTTCCTGAAGCCACAGGCCCTGTTACTCCGATGATTTCCCCACTTCTGGCCGTGAACCCAATATTTTCCAGTACAGGGGTTTTCCCGGTAGGGTAGATGAATCCAAGGTTTGCTACTTCCAAGGTCGTTTCATCTTTTTGGTTATCTTTCGGTTCTTTCTTAGTCCGGTATTCACCGAGGAAGGGTTTTATCCGTTTCCAGGAAATCTGGGATTTCTGGACCGAATTGAACAGTTTGGCAGCTTTGCTGGCCTTTACTGCCAAAGCTCCGAACATGGACATATATGTCACGAATATGCCCAATGTCCAGCTTCCTTCTATAACCTTTGTTCCTCCTAAATACAGAACAGTGACGACACCGAGCATGGCGATGAAGTTGTAGATAGGTTGCATGGTGTTTTCCAGAATACTCGCCTTCATGGCCTTATGCCGTAAATCTTCCAATTCAGAGGTATATCGCTCAGAATTTGCACCTTCCATCCCATTTGCCCGGTACATAAGTACATTTTCAATGGAATCATAGGTGATGCTTGCAATTTCGCTGCTTTTTTGCCGGTAGGCCAGGGAATATTTGTACATAAGGGTCTTGAGTTTCTCCGCTATGACCATTGCAACGGGAATGAAAAGACAGGAATAGAAGGTAACCTTGGAATCATAGATAAAAAGGGAGACCAGATATGCGGTCATCAGTACCCCGGTATCGAAGATTTCGGTAGTGAACTTGCGCATGCCCTCGACACACAGATCAACATCGGAAATTGCCCTGGTCATGAGATTCCCTGCATTTTCCTTTTCAAGTTCCGTCATGCTTTTGTGCATGATGTTGTTATAGACCATCAAGCGCATGGTGGCACTCGTGTTGTTGGCAAATCGACGAATAAAGAAGCGCTTGCAATAGCGAAGGAGTTGGATGGTTCCAATGAGAAGGATGAAGGTTGCTGCCAGATGCAATAAGGTTGTCAAATTGTTGCCTTTGACAATTGCATCGATGAGTTTTCCTTGGTAGATAGGTCCCAGAATTATGGAGATGTTGAAAGTCAGTCCGAAAATGACAATACAGACAACAATAAATTTTTCCTTTTTCCAGTAATTGACTATCTTGTCAGGTTCTTTGATTGGTTTTATTTCTTGCAATGCCATATTCAGATTGCCCCTTCTTTCTCTGATGAACTATATACCTTGGTACTGAATTCCTCCAATAGAAGCCTGCATTGTTGCAATTTCTGTTCGGACTCAAATCGAAGCGAGGAGGAAAAGAAATCCCGATCCATTATTTTCTGAAGCCACTCGACAAGTTTTTTGTACTCCTCTTCGTTTTCCTCCAGCTCTCCGAACGAAAAATTCTCGATCTTGGTCTCCTTCTCGATTTCCTTGAAAAAGTCCCTGCCTTTATCCAGGAACTCCTTATATTCCTCATTCCTGGCCGAGTTGAAGAGTCCTTGCACATCGACGTCATTGAATTCAGGGAGGAAAGTTGATTTCAGTAGGTAGGCGGTTCCTTGGTTTTGTGATATTTCCTGGGCTATTTCCTGGAAAAATATGAGATGGGCATCGTTGATGGGTAATATCCACATGGATTGCCCTATATTGATCGAGCCTTTTTTCTTTAGTTTTCTCCAAACACTTACCCGTACCCGGGAAGGTTCTTTGGGGAGCGTAAAATTGATCATAAGCCATTGCATGGTATTCAATCTGGACCCTCAAGTTAAAATTGTAATACTTGTTACATTTTTCATTGATTGCAGAATAGGTGTTTTCTACTTGAAAGTCAAGGAAAAGGCAGTGCCTGCTTGGTTGCAATAACCATCATATAATCGCATAATACGACATACTTTTAACACTATGAAAAATACTAAAACACATTATATAAAACCTGTCTTATTTTTAATCGGTCTCTCTTTTCTTTTGCTGGGTTCTTCCTGTACCCAAAAGAGTGTCGATCCCCAATCGAAGTCCTTCTTGCTTCTCGATACTGTCTGTAAGATTACTATCTATGATAATCCATCGGATGAAGCCTTCAAGGCTGGTTTTGACAAGATCAGGGATATCGAGGCAAAAATGAGCCTGCACAAGGCAACCAGTGAATTGGAAGCTGTCAATGCAAAGGCCGGAATAGGGATGCAACAGGTTTCCGCTGATACCTATGCAGTGGTCGAAGAGGCCTTGAAGATTGCAAAATTGAGTGGTGGGGCCTTCGACCCAACTATCGGACCCTTGGTGCAAGCTTGGGATATCGGAGGCGATAATCCCCGAAAACCTTCTCAAGCGGAAATTGATTCCCTCCTGCCTCTTATCGGTTATGAACGAGTGAAAATGGACCCTGTAACTCACTCCATCGGATTGGAAGCTCCTCATATGGTCCTTGACCTTGGGGGAATAGCCAAGGGGTATGTAGCCGATGAAGTTGCCAAGGTCCTTGCCCTCTATAAAGTCAAGAGTGCAATTATAAATCTTGGGGGCAATGTGCTGACGGTAGGAAAGAAACCTGATGGAAGTCCCTGGAAAATTGGAATCCAGGATCCAGACTTGGAGAGAGGTGGCTATGTCATGATTCTTTCCCTGGTTGACCAATCCTTGGTTACCTCAGGTCCCTATGAACGATTTTTCAAGGATGTGGATGGGAAGATCTATCACCATATCCTGGATACGAAGACTGGATATCCCGTGGATTCTGATTTTACCAGTGTAAGTATCATAACTGAAAAGTCCTTCTTGGCAGATGCTCTTTCCACTTCGGTTTTTGCCCTCGGTTACGAGAAGGGCATGGCATTGGTTAATTCGCTTCCTGGTGTCGAGGCAGTATTCTTTACCAAGGAGAAGCAAATCCTTTTTTCCCAAGGACTCAAGGAAGGCAAGATTCCCTATACCATTACCAATACAGATTACTCTCTTTCCTCCGAGTGAGGCTTGAGTGATTATCATAGGGTATGATATTCTTTCAGCCATGAAAATGAAAAAAACTGTCATGACCTTCTGCTTGTTATCTTGTATTCTGGGTATTGTATCGGCTGCAGGTGAAGATCCCATAAAGGCCTTCCCCCAGAGAAGTATCGGAGTCCAGATAGGAGAGCTTTCCGGTTATGGTTTGAGTTATCAAGACCGCTTTTCTGATTTGGATGCCCTTCAGACGACAGTGTGGTTTTCTCTCAATGGGAATCCTTCATCCTATGAGACCTTTCTTGAGTATATGATTGGCCTGGAATACCAACATACTGTCTATAGCAATTCTTATTCTGACTGGTTGCTGGGGCAGTTATATCTGTTTGGAGCCATAAGCCATTATGCATCCCTAGCCGACGCGAATGATTGGGGGACTTTTGAGCCAAACCTTGCCTTGGGCGGTGGAGTCGGGGTGGAGGTTCTATTCCTGGACCATTTCTCGATGCCTATCGAGTTTGGTTATGACCTTTTGTGGGAACGGTCCAATACTTCATTCTTTTCTCAGTTTGATGTTGGTTTCGTTGCCCAGATAGGGATACGTTATCGATTCTGATTCCGCTTTATAGTGTCAAAATCCCTGGTTTGTCTCCGGGGATTTTTTATTATCCTTTTTCCTTGTGTTTTATATGCAATTTCTGGGTGACATTTTCCTTCCACGATAAATGGAAATAATGAATAAAACTATTAATATTAATTATATCGGTAATTAACACTTGAAATATTTATGAAATGAGTAGAAAATATATAAATAAATAGGCTAAAAAGCAATTTATATGGAGAACAAGATGATTGATACTAAACAAGATATTTCATGGATTATTCGAAATCACGATGTAAAGAATGTTGAACTGGCCTCGAATCTCTTTTCAATGAAAAATGCCCGGACAGCCCAAAAATTCCATAGCCAGATACCAGGGTATAAAATGAGCCCCCTTCAGGGACTTCCTCATTTGGCAACTATGTTTGGGGTGGGGGGAATCTGGACCAAGGATGAATCAAGCAGACTTGAATTGAATAGTTTCAAGGTCCTTGGTGGTTCTTTTGCCTTGTACAGGTTCTTGCAAGATAAACTGGGAATCCTTGGGCAGGATACACCTTTTGCCTATCTTGCTTCCCAAGAGGTCAAGGACAAGGTTGGCCAGATTACCTTTGCGAGCGCAACAGATGGAAATCATGGGCGAGGTATAGCCTGGGCTGCACAAAGACTGGGGTTCAAGTGTGTTATTTATGTACACTCAGAGACTTCTTCACGCAGGATCGACGCCATTCGCAGCAATGGCGCGAAAGTAGTCGTGATTGATGGGAATTATGATGATGCGGTTCGGCAGATTGCCCTGGATGCCGAAACGAATGGTTGGACGATTATCAGTGATACCAGTTGGGATAATTATACAAAAATCCCCACATGGATCATGCAAGGGTATCTGACGATGCTGGTTGAGGCGCAGGAACAGTTCAGTGGACAAGGAATTGTGAAACCCACCCATGTTTTCATACAGGCAGGAGTTGGTGCACTTGCTGCTTCCGTAGTTGGATTCTATCATGCCTTGTTCGGACAAGAGGCCCCCAAGTGTGTTGTCATAGAACCTGATAAGGCTCCTTGCCTTTTCGAGAGTGCCAGGATAAATGACGGCAAACCTCATACGATAACAGGATCTCTTGATACCATTATGGCAGGCCTTGCTTGTGGTGAACCAAGCCCGATTGCCTGGGAAATCCTCAAGGAAGATGTAGATGTCTTTGTGAAGGTTCCTGACTATATTGCTGCAAAAGGCATGAGAATGTATGCAACACCCCTCAAGGGAGATCCGTTTATCATCAGTGGAGAGAGCGGGGCCGTAACTCTGGGAGCCTTTGCCTCCATTATGCAAGAACCTCAGCTAGCTGAACTTTGCACTGCCTTGGGTCTCGATGGTGACAGTCAGGTTCTCTTCATCAATACCGAAGGGAATACTGATCCTGTGCATTTCAGGCAGGTCATCTGGGAAGGAGCAAATCCTGTACCCAAGGAATATTGGATCAATAGGTAATTGATAAAGATAGCAATAAAAAAGTCAAAACGAATTAGCCTCTCGTTTTGACTTTTTTTATTTGAAAACTCTCCCTTTACGGTTTACCTAGGGGAGTCCATCACAAAGTAAATAAAGACAGATAACTGTTGTTGGTTTTCTGCCTTTTGCACCTAGGAATAATTCCTAGAATGCGTACAGAACCCCGAAAGTAGTGGTAAAGAGTCCTAGCAGTGGTAACCAAGGATTGAAGGCTACCATTGTATCCATATCACTGAATTCATTTACTGCTACGCCATATAGCATAATCGGGACATTTAGGTTTACAAATAATCCGGTATTTTTATTCGGGATCCAGTATTCACCTTTCAGACAGGGGCCTGCGATTCCTCCGAAGACAGGTCCAAAGTTTGTGAGTGCTATCGTGCTGATTCCTAGTTTCAGGGAAAAGGAATCACTTAGGTCAAAGGCCGTAGTAATATCTGCAGTTATGGTTGCAACATTTGCAATTTGATCTTCAGGATCTGCCTCGCTCAAAGATGCAATATAGGTATAACCGATAGGATAGTTCAGGCCAGCGCTCATTCCCAAGGAACCCTTTTGGATGTCAATGACGACTCCCGTGGCGGCAAAACCTACTTGGACTCCTGCTGCCAAGGTATTTTCACGGGCCGTCAGATTTCCCATTCCAAGAAACGCCACTAGCATAAGAATTGTCAGCGATAAGATCATTTTTTTCATTATAATTCCATCCTTTTTTCGAATTCATGGGGACGAGAAAGAAAACAAGAAAAACTTTCGTTTATCTATTCTTCCTTTCTAAACAGACAAACGTATTATGTAATAAATAGTAACAAAATTTAATAATTGGGTAATAAAAAATTGGATGTACTGATGAGATAATGTAAAAAAATTCATTGATAGTTTTTTGTTTTCACTACGAATCATGTAGTAAAATAACAAATCGACAAGTGTCTTAAAAAGCCTTGAAGGAAAAAAAATAGTATGCATAAATCATGTAGGGCTTTTGTTCTCCTTTTATTGATTCCTTGTTTGGCTTTCGGTGCCACCAATACCATCTTTACCCAGGAAAAAGGGAAGCTCAACTTGTTTTTTCTTGATTTGGACGTGAGCGCGGGAGCGAAGGATAAAAGTGGGGATGCAACAATCCTTATTTCACCGGATAATAAGGTCCTTTTACTTGATAGCGGTCATCCTGAGAGTGGAAAACAGGTAGTAGCGGCCTTGAAAGCCTTGGGGATACAGAAAATTGATTACTTTGTAGCCTCCCATCCGCATATTGACCATATCGGGGGATTTTCTGAAGTTGCCGATAATTTCGAAATCGGAAAGGTTTATCGTTCAGCCCTGAAATATCCTTCAAGTACGAACGCTACCTTCCTTGCAGCGGTAAAAAACAAGAAAATTCCGGTGGAAATCCTATCTGAGGGTGATTCTTTCCAGTTTGGGGATGCAATTTCCGTAAAGGTTTTCAATCCTCCTGCAAGAATCATCTATCCCTGGAATTATCCCAAAAATTGTACGCAGTTCGTAAACAACAACTCTCTTGCCCTTAAGTTTACCTATGGTGAATCCTCTGTTTGGTTTTCAGGAGATTTGTATGCTTCCAGAGAGAGGAAATTGGTAGCAAGATATGGTAATTTACTGCAATCGGATGTAGCAAAGGCAAATCATCATGGGGAGTTGACCTCGAATACCTTGCAATGGAGCAAGACCATACGGGCAACGGTGGTGGTTGCCATGCATGATATCTTTGCCAGCAAGGCCGTGTATGAAAACTATACGAGGCAAGGATCTGATTATCATCTTACGCTCAATGACGGGAATGTAAAGGTAGTTCTGGACAATGCCAGGCATTGCCAGGTCACCGATGAAAAAGATAGTTGGATGAACTGATCTTCTTTAAGCTAAATTCGGTGTGAAAGCAGTAGGTCTGGAAGCAAAACTTGGTTTTGAGTTTTTAGGTTCCAAAGGAATTCCTTGGATATTTTGCTGAGGTTCCTTGACAACTCGGGAAAGGAGTTGTATTGTTGAATTATAGATTGTGATTGATTTAATAGCGAGCAATATAACAAGGAGTTTTTTATGAATGTATATGATTTTCAAGTGAAGGACAGGGTAGGAAAGGATGTTGAACTTTCATCGTTCAAGGGAAAAGTTTTGCTTATTGTAAATACTGCTACCCGTTGTGGATTCACCCCTCAGTATGAGGAGCTTGAAAAGATGTATGAGAAATACTCCGAAAAGGGATTGGAAATCCTCGATTTTCCCTGTAACCAGTTCAAGGAGCAGGCTCCAGAAAGCAATGAAGAGATTCATAAATTCTGCCAGTTGAATTATGGTACCAAGTTCCCTCAGTTCGGGAAGCTTGAGGTGAATGGCGAAAACGCCCATCCCCTATATAAGTATTTGAAAGGCCAGAAAGGATTTGCCGGTTTCGACCTTACCCATAAGATTGGACCGATTCTTGTGGATATCCTAAGCAAGGAAGATCCTGATTATGCAAAAGACCCTTCCATCAAATGGAATTTCACTAAATTTCTCGTTGATAGAAAAGGGAATGTAGTCACTCGTTTCGAGCCGACCCATAATCTTGATGACATCTCCAAGCAAATCGAAGCCTTGCTGTAAACAATCAGCCTTGGTTCTGATTTTGAAGGCCCTCCTGGTGAACTGACAACAGTTCCTGTAGAGGGCCTTTTTCTTATACGTCAACCTAATGATATTCGATCATATTAGCCAAGCGTATGATCTCAAATCTATCTTTTACTTCAAGTTTCGCATAAATCAAACTGATATTGTTTCGCACCGTTTGTTCTGCCAAAGAAAGTTTTTCGGCAATTTGCTGGTTATCATAGCCAGTTGCTATGAGCCCGAATATCTCTTTTTCCCTGCAAGTCAGGGTTTCAAACCATTCGAATCTGTTCGTGGCATCGGGAGCCTTGGGACTGGTTCCGTTGTACATGGTATTGATGAGCTTTGCAGCTATCTTCGGGGAAATCTGGACCAGACCCGATTGCAGAGCCCTAATGGCGGCAATCAGTTCCGTAGGGGAAATGTCCTTGAGCAGGTACCCGGCAGACCCTATTCGCAAGGCTTTTCTCACATACTCATCCTCATCATATGTCGAGAGCATGATAATCTTGATTTTCTTATGCTTCTCAAGGATTCTTCTGGTTGCCTCGACTCCATTGATGTCGGGAAGATGTACATCCATAAGAATTACATCCGGTTCATATTGCTCTGCCATATCAATTGAAGCAAGCCCTGTTTTCGCTATTCCGACGATACGAATATCCTCGACATAGCTTTCAATGGACATCTTAAGGCTTTGCACGAATAAAGGCTGGTCATCGACTAGCAATATCCTGATCATCTGAATATTCTCCTTGTGTTGTTTGTTCAAGCGGAATGGTAACAGTCAGCTGAAACCCTCCTTCCGGTGCATTTATAGCTTTAACGGTTCCTTGCATCTTGCTGATTCTTTCTTCCATTCCTGCAAGTCCGATTCCCTTGATTATTTTCTTTGCACCACTGCCGTTATCTATGACGATTACCTGGACTCTTTGTTCTTTTATCCAAAAAAGAATGCGTACATGACTTGCATGCCCGTGTCGCAGGGCATTGGTAAGTCCTTCTTGCACTACGCGGCACAGAATGAGATCCACTTCATCTCCAAAGCAAGCCGGTAGGTTTCCCGTTTCAATATCAACGACTACCCCTGTTGTTTTTTCAAAGACTGTCTTGATCTTGAAAATCGCTTTCATCCCCTGATTTTCTTCATCTTCGGTATTTCTCAGAAGGTGAAGGGCTTTTCTCGTTTCCACCAATCCTTCCTGGGCTTGGTTACGGGTGGCAAAACACATTTCACTGGTTTGTTCACTGGATTTGCAACCAGTACTGATAATTGCATCCATCAGGGCAATGATATTGGTGAACATATATCCGGAGATGTCATGGATTTCCCTGGATATCCTGAAACGTTCTTTTTTAGTTGCCTGAAGTTCAACCGTCCTGGCATAGCTTTGAAGGCTCTGGCTGAAGACTGTCAGTTTGGTGATGGTCGTATTGAGAACCTGTATTTGCAAAAGGGCTTTTGTCCAGTTGTCAAACAATTTTCGGATATAGGCTTGGGCGATTCCTGCGATACCCAAGATAAAGAAAAAACCGATTTGCTGGGAAAGTGTGATGGGAAGAAGTCCCTGGGAGATGGAATTTTCGCCCAGAAACTGCGGGACCTTTTGCAACAAAGTACCAGCCAGTGTGAAACTGAGAGCTCCCGCAAGGCTTGCAGGCCATTCGAAATGATTGGTCCAGGCTACCTGGAATGCCAGATAAAGCCATAACCGGATAGTTAGATAATCATTCAAGGAATAATCAAGGACCAACAGGAACATAAGCAGGAGTAGACTCAGCAAGATTATGCTGATAAGCCTTGTCGTATATACAAGGGACACGATGCAAAAGGTCGCAATGAAGAAAAAAACAAAAAAAGTACGATAAAATTCGGGAGTCTGTTGGGCTGTCCTTGAACTGATGCCATATTTTAAAATAAACAAGGTAAGTGCAATTAGGAGAAACAAAGATACAATACAGGCTATTGTTTTTTGATAGGTTGTCTGATATCCCTGATTATCTTGTTCAATTTTCCTCATGGACGAAAGTATATCATGGTTTGATTAATTGTCTGGTACAAATGTACTTGGGAATGTGGAAAAAAGGGGTTTACCGGTATTTCTGTAACTGTCGGGCACGGAAAAACACTCTTATGATTTGAAATATATGGCAAATACATTGCATATTTTATTTAGAACACAAGGAGGAAATGGTATGAGAAAAACCATACGTGTTACTTTGGTCTTGATGGTACTTGTCTCGAGTATGCTGTTTGCAAATGGTAAAACTGAACAAGCTGCTCCTGTTGACCCAAATGCACCGGTGACCCTTTCGGTCTGGTGCTGGGATCCTACCTTCAATATTTTTGCGATGAATGAAGCTGCAAAAATCTATGGGGCCGACCATTCCAATGTATCAGTGAAAGTAGTGGAGACTCCCTGGGCAGATTTGCAACAGAAATTGATTACTTCCCTTTCTGCAAATTCAACAGATAATCTTCCGGATATCATTTTGATGCAGGATAATGCAATCCAGAAAAATGTCGTGAATTATCCTGATGCCTATGTGGCTTTGAACGGAAAGATTGACTTAAGCCAATTTGCACAATTCAAGGTAGATGTCAGTACCGTAAATGGCAAGCATTATGCAGTACCTTTCGATAATGGGGCAACAGGTACCTTCATTCGTACCGACATACTGAAAGAAGCAGGGCTGAAGGCTTCAGATTTCAATGATATTACCTGGGAGAGGTTCATTGAACTCGGAAAGATAGTCAAGCAAAAAACTGGATTGCCTTTGGTTTCGACCGTTGCCAATGAACCCGATTTCATCATGATCATGCTGCAAAGTTGCGGTGTCTGGATGTTTGACGAGAATGGTAAGGCATACATCAAGGACAATGCCGTACTCAAGGAGTGTTTGAAGGTATTCAAGGAAATGGTGGAGTCAGGGGTATGTGTTTTGGTTACTGACTGGAATGCCTATATTGCCACATTGAACAATGGTTCTGTTGCCGCTACCATCAATGGTTGTTGGATTGTCGGCTCCATTTCGGCCGAAAAGAGCCAGAGTGGAAAATGGGCAGTCATAAATACTCCTAGGTTCGGGTCAATTTCCTCTTCAGTCAATTATAGTAGCCAAGGGGGATCAAGTTGGATAGTCATGGCCAATTCCAAGCATCAGGATGTTGCAATTGATTTCCTTTCAAAGACGTTCGGAGGAAGCGTGGAACTCTATGATACGATTCTTCCTTCTTCAGGTGCGATTGCTACCTGGCTTCCTGCCGCGAAGGCTCTCGCTTATGATAAGCCTATCCCCTTCTTTGGTGGTCAGAAAATATATGCCGATCTAGTTGGTTATTCAGGAAAGGTGCCCAATGTGAAATATGGTATCTACAACTATGAGGCAAGGGATGCAATCGCCCGTGCACTTTCCGATATCCTCAAGGGTGCGGATATGGACTCGGCCTTGGCAACTGCCCAGAAGAACGTTGAGTTCCAAATGAGCGAATAGATTTTTCCGATGGTGGATTCCGGTATTGCATTTTTTGCGGTACCGGAAATATTTACTTGCTTTTGTATTGTCAACATGTTCGCCATAAGGAAAGGATTTCATGGAAAAGAACACACTGTCAAAGAAAATCAATCTGTATGGATGGTTGTTTGTCATTCCCGCAGCACTATTCATTTTTATTCTCAATTTCTATCCGATGATCAATGCCTTTATGCTCTCCTTGCAATCAGGAAGGGGCAATAATCTCAAATTTGCCGGATTGAAAAACTATGGAAGGCTTTTCCAGGATGAAATGTTTCTTACTTCGGTAGGAAATGTAATGACGTATCTGGTTATCCAGGTTCCTGTCATGTTATTCCTGGCCCTTATTCTTTCTTCGATCCTCAATGATCCTCATCTGAAAGGGAAGGGCATTTTTCGTACGATGATATTTTTACCGTGTGCAACTTCCTTGGTTTCCTCAGCCCTGATTTTCAAATCCTTTTTTTCCATCGATGGAATAGCCAATATATTCTTGATGAACATGCACATTCTTTCAGAACCAAAAAGCTGGTTGACTGATCCTTTTTGGGCAAAATTTGTCAATTATCTTGACTATCACCTGGCGATGGACAGGATACAACACCGTCTTTTACCTTGCAGGTTTGCAAAATATTGACCGAACGATCTACGAAGCGGCAAAAATTGACGGAGCTTCTTCTTCAACCCAGTTCTTTCATATAACCATGCCCTTGCTTAAACCAGTCATCCTTCTTACCGCAATCATGTCAACAAATGGTACCTTGCAACTATTTGACGAAGTAAAGAACATTACCAATGGTGGTCCGGGTATTTCTACCCTTACCATGTCCCAATATATATATAACTTGTCCTTTATGTATAATCCGCAATTTGGATATGCAGCGGCTGTTTCCTACGCAATATTGATTCTGGTTGCCATTCTTTCCTTTGCGCAAATAAAAATAGGGGGCAAGAAATGAAACGACAAAAGAAAGCTGCCATCCCAAAATATATCTTCTTGTGCATCATCTGTCTATTTTCAGTCTTTCCTTTTTATTTCATGCTTGTTTCTGCAACGAACTTGAGTGTTGAGGTAATACAGGGCCGGATGGTCCCGGGCCTCCACTTGATTGACAACTGGAAAAAGCTTATTGGTACTGTCCATCTTGGCAATGCATTTTGGAATTCCATGAGAAATTCCATATTGGGAACTGTTGCCAGTCTTCTGGTTTGCTCTCTTGCCGGGTATGGCTTCCAGGTTTTTCGGGACAAGGGGAAAGATACCTTGATGAGTCTTCTGCTGCTCTCGATGATGGTACCTTTTGCAGCCATCATGGTTCCTTTGTTTCGTATGTTCAGCCAAGCAAAACTTTTGGATTCCACCATGGGCTTCATCCTTCCTACTATATCAACTGCCTTTCTGATTTTCTTTTTTAGGCAAAGTTCACAGTCCTTTCCCATAGAGACCATTCAGGCAGCTCGGGTAGATGGTCTAGGAGAATTTGGAATTTTCTTTCGGATTTATGTGCCTATCATGTCGCCCACCTTTGCCGCGGCCGCCATTGTTACCTTTATGGCAGCCTGGAACAACTATCTCTGGCCACTTATCATAATGCAAAGCCAGGGTAGCCAGACCATGCCTCTTCTTATAACAGGACTGATGGCCGGTTATACGACAGATTATGGTATACTGATGCTCTCGGTAACCGTGACGACGCTTCCAACGATGATTCTCTTCTTTTCCCAGCAGAAACGATTTGTCGAAGGTGTCCTTGGTTCAGTCAAGTAATGGAGATGGTACATATGAAAAAGGTTTTTTCTTCAATAAGACCTTGGGAACTTCCCGAGATCACCGGAATGAATCGTTTGCCTATGGATGCGTTTTCGCTTCCGTTTGCCTCCGCCCAAAAAGCATATATTGACGCTGTAACAGGACCTGTGGGGCGTACTTGGGAGGAAAATCCAAATTACTGTTGTCTTGACGGTACATGGGATTTTCAACTATACGATAGTCCCCTGGCCATTGAGGAGTCTGTCCTTGGCAGTGAGCGTTTGGGAAAATGGTTTTCCATACTGGTTCCCGGATCTTGGTCTGTCCAGGGTTTTGATAAACCGCACTATACCAATGTCGTGATGCCTTTTTCCCAGGAACCTCCCAAGACTCCCGAAATGAATCCTACCGGGGTTTATCGGCGTACGTTTACTCTCGATTCAGCATGGAAGGGGAGACGAACGGTGCTTAAGGTAGGGAGTGCGGAGAGTTATCTTGAAGTACATGTAAATGGACAGTTCGCAGGTAGTTCCAAGGATACCCGATTGCCATCTTCCTTTGATATTTCTTCGTTACTGAAAGACGGTGAGAATGTATTGGTATTGCTTGTGGTCAGGTATAGTGATGCAAGTTACGTCGAGGATCAGGACCAGTGGTGGTTCGGTGGCCTGCATCGTAGTGTCTACCTATACAATACTTCGTTTACAACCCTGTTGGACGGGGATGTCCGGGCAAGATTGTCCAAGGACCATATCCAGGGAACCGTGGATATTCGCCTGAGCGTTGCTTTTCCCAAGACAAGAGAAATGTTGAATTGCCTTTCTCTCAGTCTTTTTGACCCCGAAGGGAAAAAGATCGCCCAGGATGTAGGTTCTCCTGACAAAGAAGGAACCTGGGCTATCAGTATCCCGGTTGAAACGCCACAGCTTTGGAACCATGAGCATCCTGTCTTGTATACGGTAGTGTTTGCCCTGGAATCCGAACAAGAATACCGAGCGATTCGCATTGGCTTCAGGTCTGTGCAAGTAGTTGACCGATCTTTGTTGATAAATGGCAAACGAGTCCTCATAAAAGGGGTGAATCGACACGAACATGACCAATGCATGGCAAAGACGCTCTCAGTGCAGGGTATGGTGGACGATATTCTCTTGATGAAACAGTACAATTTCAATGCCGTGAGGACGTGCCATTATCCGAATATGGAAGCTTGGTATGAACTATGCGACCTCTATGGTTTGTATGTCATGGATGAAGCCAATATTGAATGCCATGCTTTCTACGATAGGCTTTGCCGGGATTCACGGTGGGCCTCATGTTTCCTTGAACGGGGTGTGAGGATGGTTCAGCGGGACAAGAACCATGCCTGCATCATTGCCTGGTCTTTGGGCAACGAAAGCGGCTATGGACCTCATCATGATGCCATGGCAAGTTGGATCCACCGTTTTGATCCGCTTCGTCCCGTTCATTATGAAGGAGCTGTTCGTCCTGAATGGGGGCAGGGTGCCTATACATTGGAGAGTCTACGCCGCGGGCGTTCCTCCACTGATCTGATAAGCCCGATGTATCCTTCCATTGCCTTGATCGAGGAATGGGACAAGAATACTGACGCTTCTGTAGATGATCGTCCCTTGATCATGTGCGAATATAGCCATGCCATGGGCAATTCCAATGGTAGTCTTTCTGATTACTGGAAAGCGATCAAGGCTTCCAGGGGAATCCAAGGTGGATTTATCTGGGATTGGGTTGACCAAGGAGTGCTCGTCGATGATGAAGGAAAACCAGTAGGGCCACGGGGAAAGGCACAGGCTGCCAAGACTCAGGTTCCTGCGTGGCGGTATGGCGGCGATTTTGGCGATACCCCGAATGATCGTGATTTCTGCCTCAATGGTCTGTTGTTCCCTGATAGGTCGATAAAACCAGCCATGCAAGAGTGTTTTAAGCTGTTCCAGAATATCAGTATTACTTCACCTCACCCGACAAGCGGTGTTTTTATCCTGGAAAATCAATTTAGTTTTTCTTCCCTCGAAGGAATTTCTCTTTCCTGGAGAATTTTATCCGAGCAAAAAACATGTTTGAAAACTGGCAGGGTGGAAATTTCGTTCCTTGAAAGCGGTGGGCGATACGAGTTTGTTCTTCCTGAATTTTCTGATCCAGCTTTACTTACTGCGCTATCAGAAGGAGAGAGTTTCATCCTGTTTGAAGCTTTCTTGACCAAGGATCTCATTTGGGCTAAGAAGGGTCACCGTATAGCCTGGGAAGAGATTCAACTTTCGAAAAGAAAGGCCTTATCCATAGACGAAATTCTCGTCAAGGGCGAAATGCAACCCTCAGGGAGTTTTGCGTGCCAAACCAAAGCCTATGGGATACAGATTTCCTCCGAGGGGTTTCTCGAGTCCATACTATTTTCAGGCCAGCAAGAGTTGCTTGCCAGTCCTCTTCGACCCTCTTTCTTTCGTGCACCGACCGAGAATGACGGATTGAAAGTTTCAGGTGTATCGCAGGGACCAAAGGCTTCTGATCAATGGTTTACCAACAATCTGGATGAATTGCACTTTGACAAACTTTCACAAATTCAGGATACTTCAGGAGCGTTGCATATCACCCATTCTGTCAAGACCATAGCTGGTTGCCAGCTTGGAATTTTTTCCCAAGGCTGGAAATTTGGGGAGAAGAATCTGACTGGGGAATTCAATTTTCATATGAATTCGGTCATCAAGGATTTTCCCAGAATCGGGGTTTCCTGTTCCTTGCCCGAAATCTGGAAAGAAGCTGGATGGTTCGGCAGAGGCCCTCTTGAAACCTATCCTGATCGGAAAGAAGGTGCACGAATCGATGATTTTCATGCTGCTTTCAA
The DNA here is from genome assembly GCF_963676625.2 of uncultured Sphaerochaeta sp. Lineage (GTDB taxonomy): Bacteria > Spirochaetota > Spirochaetia > Sphaerochaetales > Sphaerochaetaceae > Sphaerochaeta. The sequence continues at coordinate 239,715 of NZ_CAXXYB010000001.1, read as the reverse complement.
GGATTTGTATGTTCCCTATATTGTTCCCCAGGATTATGGGGAGCATATGGAGGTCCGGCGACTGGATTTGTTCACCCAGACAAAAGGACTTCGGTTCATTTTTCCCCATCCTGTTTCCTTCAGTATCCAGCAATATGATCTTCAGCAACTCTGTGAGGAATCACATGCTGATGCCTTGAAGGTTTGTACTGTATCGTTTTTATATCTGGATGCTGAGGTGAGGGGAGTGGGGACTGCTACCTGCGGCCCGGATACCTTGGAACAGTATTTGGTTCGACCTGGCTTCCATTCAATGAGCTTTACCCTGACTGCAATGGAATGATACCTTACCCTTGCTTTCTGGTATTCATTGAATTTCGATAGATTATCAGGCGGTTGACCATGAATTCAGTTATGAAATTGATTATCATGGTACCGCCGAGGACAATATAATCATTCCAGCCAAGGGATACCAAAGCATCTCCCCACCAAGTTGAAAGTGGGGTAAAGATTGCATAGTAAAGGCCTAGTTGTATCATTGCCTTGGGAATATTGTTCGAGCTTTTAAACGTAAAGCGCCTATTGACCGTAAAGTTATATACAACACTGGCAACCAGGGCAGTAAGGTAACTTGGCCAATAAGGTAACTTGAAAAGTTGTTCAAACAGAGTAAAGGTAAGGACCTGCACAATTCCGGCGCTGATGGAGAAAAGCGTGAATTGCAGGAATTGGGAAATGTTCTGTTTCCGACTCATTTTTTCCATTTTGCCTATACTATCCTTTTTTATTTTTTTCAGTGTACCAAGGAGAAGGCCAGGATGCCTGCTCCATCGAGGGCATTGCCCCTGTTCGGGCAAACTATCAGGGTAGGTGGTACCTTTGCAAGGAATAGTTTTCTGATGAACTTGTCATGTTCAAGGACTCCTCCCCCAAGGGTAAGTCGGTGCAGGAAGTTTTCACCAAGACGTGACTCAACTGACTCGACCAATTCAATCAACTCCGAGACTGCCTCTCCAATGATTTCCAAGGCCAGTGCATCCCCTTGTTCCGCCGCTGCTGATACAAAGGGGGCAAATTCAGCAAGTACTTTCTTGGGAAGGTTCTTGTCATTGAAAAACGTAATGCTGTCGAAGATGGACTCGAGATGGAAAAAAGCTTTTATGGGATTCCCGAGAGTGGTCGGAAGGTCACGGTTTTCCAGGCTCTTGAGAGTCCTTCTGACGGCTTCTTTTGCTATCCACCAAGCAGAACCTTCATCCCCCAGAACTGTTCCCATTCCCCCAGAGCGTATGGTGATTCCCTCTTCGTTTCTTCCTATGCAAATGGAGCCCGTTCCGGCGATGAGCCCGATGCCAGTCGGTTCCTTCAATGAACCGGCAAGCATTATTTCGGCATCACTGCACAGCAATAGGGGAAAACGGTTCTGAAAAATAGTCTGAAAGAAAGTTTCCCAACGTTTGCGTTCGTTCTCCCTGGCAAGGCCTGCACTTCCGAAACAGAGGGAGAGTATCTTGCAATCCTTGGAAATAGGATCCTGTGCAGCTTTATCCAACAGGCTTTTTACATTGGCTTTTGCCTGTTCAAACCCCACAGCATAGGCGTTGGAACTTTCTCCTTCATCGTTGTATATCATTTGCTTGTTTTCATCCCAGATTGCCAAGCGGCAACGGGTTCCACCGCCATCGAGACCGTAATATATACCTTTCATGGATTCAGTATGGTTGGAGTTGCCAAATATGTGCAACATTTTTTTTTAAAAATTTATGAAAAAATTATACAATGTGGTATGCTTGATGGCATGGAAGGATGCTTGACATTACTGAAACAATCTCTATCTTATCTTTCTCCCTCTGAGAGAAAAGTCGCCCAATATCTCTTGGAGAACCCTGATCAGGCCGTTTTGCACAGTATTACGGCCTTGGCCCAGAAATGCGGAGGCAGTACTGCGGCCGTGGTGCGACTATGCAAGCGACTCAAATTCGATGGTTACAGTGATTTGAAACTTGCCTTGGCAAAGGAAGTATACGGGAAAAGTACTCCGAGTGAGGGCCCCTATATCTTTGATCTCTCGAAAACTGATGGGACCGGTTCCATTGCATCCATGATGGTCGACACCGTCTGCGAAAGCATTACCTCCTTGAAAAGCGTATTGGCAGCCAAACAACTGGATCTGGCCATTCAGGCATTGTCTCATTCTGAAAAGATTTTACTTGCAGGTATTGGGGCCTCGGCCTTGGCTGCAATGGATCTTTATCAAAAATTGGGTAGATTGGGAATATATTCCAGCTTTCCCAGTGAACCGGATCTGCAGATAGTCAATGCCTGTGCCCTGGATGCGAAAAGCACCTGTCTCGTATTTTCCTATTCAGGAGAAACCAAGACGATGAGGCAAGTAGCCCAACAAGCAAAGAAAGCTGGTTCCACGGTTATTGCCATTACCCGGGTAGGAGGAAATTCCCTTTCAAAGCTGGCCGATATAGTGTTGGCTGTACCGGATAGTGAGGCGTTGTATCGTCAGGGAGCAACCTTGTCGAGACTTAACCAACTTGTCGTAGTTGATATATTGTACAGTAGCCTGATCGTAAACAGGAGTAACGCCGATCGGTTCATCACTACTACCTGGAAGGCTGTCTCCGAAGCGAATAATTCCGGTAAAAAATCATGATAGGTAACTATATGCACTTTGGGATTTTTTTTCTGGTTGTTAAGGAGTGAATGCAATGATTCAATATGGATTGGATCGTATAGGAACCTTTTCCTCGTTATTCAAGGGCAAACGCCTAGGCCTGGCAATTACAGGCAGTTCGGTCAATTCTTCTTTTTCCCTGTCGTATGAAGTAGTGAAGAGTCAGTATCATGTGGTTGCTCTTTATGGACCTGAGCATGGCTTTCGTTCGAATTATAGTGCAGGGGCGAATGTTCCCGATCACTTTGAATTGTATGATGGCATACCTGTCCATAGTCTCTATAGCAAGGAGAGCCAACATCTTGCAAAGGAAATGGTGCAGGACGTAGATACGATTGTATTTGACATACAGGACCTGGGCTTGCGATTTTATACGTACATTGCAACTCTGAAGAATCTTCTGCAAGACTGTGCCTTGTTTCAAAAAGAACTTGTAGTTCTTGACAGGCCCAATCCTCTTGGAGGTGAGGTGGTCGAAGGAAATATCCTGCAACCTGATTTCTTTAGTTTCGTAGGACCGTATAGCTTACCCGTCAGGTATGGATTGACCATTGGAGAATTGGCACTGTTTCTCAATGATAGGTTGGGGTATGGTTGCAATTTGACTGTAATCCCCTTGGTTGGCTGGGATCGTTCTAGTTTATTTTGTGCTCTTTCCCGTCCTTGGATGATGACCAGTCCTGCAATTGGCCATTTCGAAGGTGCTTTGCTGTATGGGGGAATGTGCTTTCTTGAAGGTACCAATATAAGTGAGGGAAGAGGGACCAGTTGTCCCTTTGAATTGATAGGAGCCCCTTTCATTGATGCCGAAAAACTTTGCAAGGCTTCCAATGATTTGCATCTGGATGCTGTGGCCTTTACTCCTGTCTATTTCAATCCGACCGCAGATAAATATGCGGGGGAACTCTGCAATGGCCTCTATGCCCATGTACTCGATCCCCAGGCTTTTCGACCGGTTGAAACAGCGATCCGTCTTATTTCTCTTATAGCGAGAATGTATCCTGATGATTTCAAGATTCTTCCTGCCTTGGAGAAACTCTTGGGTATTGAATTCCCTGAGACTATCATCAACGATTGCGAATCTGTCTTGGCCAGATGGCATCAGGAGAGCCAAGTCTTTGCCAAGGAAAAACTGAACTATCATCTTTATCGATAAATTGGAGTGAATATGGATATTACACAAAAAATTGGGCAACATTTTGTTTGTGGTTTTCCCGGGACTACGTTGGATGAGCCTTTCAGACAGGCTGTCAGAAAGTATAAAATAGCGAATTGCATTCTTTTTTCACGAAATATTGAAAGCAAGGAGCAACTCAAGACCCTCTGTGAGGATATCCAGACCTTGGTGCAGGCGGAATGCGGTACCTCTGCTTTGATCTGCATCGATCAGGAAGGAGGAATGGTAACACGGTTGTCTGAGGATTGTACCAATATTCCCGGTGCCATGGCCCTTGCGGCAACAGGGGATAAAACCTCTGTATCTTCTGCAGGTTCGATAACGGGAAAGGAATTGCAGGCGTTGGGCGTATCCTGTGACTTTGCGCCATCCTTGGATGTGAATAGCAACAAGGACAATCCGGTAATCGGGGTGAGAAGCTATGGCGATACAGCTGATGGCGTTGCAACCTACGGTTTGGCAATGATCGAAGCCTTGCAAGGTGAGGGAATCATGGCAGTGGCCAAACATTTCCCGGGACATGGAGATACTCATGTGGATTCTCATCTTGATCTTCCCTTGGTCACCTCAAAAAAGGAAGACCTTGCGGAACATCTTGCTCCCTTCAGGTTGGCAGTGCTCAATGGAGTGCAAGGTATCATGAGCAGCCATATCTTGTTTCCTTCCCTTGAGAAGGAAAAAGTTCCTGCCACAATGAGTCGGGCAATTCTTACCGATCTTTTAAAAAAAGAAATGGGATTCAAGGGACTTGTTTTCAGCGATTGCATGGAGATGCAGGCGATCAAGGATTATTATGGGACGGCTGCAGGATCTTTTGCCGCCTTGAAGGCAGGAGTGGACCTGGTTTGCATAAGTCACCATGTTGATCTTGCCATCCAGGCGATCGAATTGGTTGTTTCTGCCTTAAAGGGGGGAGACTTGGATGCCAGTGAATTTGAATCTTCAACCAAGAAAATCCTCAAGGCCAAAGTTATGCTTGCCTTGGAAAAGAAAGCATCCTTCTCTGAGGTCGGGTCCAAAGAACATAAGGCATTGGCCCAAAAACTCTGTGAAAGGTCCCTGACGTTGGTTCGTGGGCCTCTTCCTGATCTAGGTAAAACCCCCTTTTTCATTGGTCCTCGATGTTTTCAGGCAACCAAGGTCTCAAATGGAACAGAAAGTGCGCTCTTTCCCTTTGAAATGGCCAAATTTTTCACCGGGGATTATTATGTTTGTTCTGAGGATCCTGATGGTCAGGAGATAGAGATTATAAAAACCTCGGCAAAAGATGCTTCGGCTTTGATTGTAGGGACGTACAATGGACATATTCACCCCAAGCAGATTGCCTTGGTCAATATCCTTGCCAAAGAACCGATTCCTGTCATCTGCATTGCCCTCAGAAATCCGTATGATCTTGGGTTGGTCGATGAGAAGGTTGTTACCGTGGCTGCCTATGAATATACCCATCGGGTATTCCCTGCCTTGGCAAAATTATTGAAAAAAGAGATTAAGGCCACAGGAAAGCTCCCTGTTGCCCTCTAGGAGGTTCTATGCCCGATATGTTGGTCAAACTCTATGAATTGCCACCTCTTGAGCCTTTGTTGATTTTCCTTGAGGCACAAGGTATCAAAATTCGACGGGCAATGGCTCCCGATAAACTGCATATCGTGGAATGGGTGAAATCCCATTCAAACGAATTTGCGGCAGGTGAAGCTGAGGTCTGTTTTTCCCATACTCCAGTCTCCTTGTTCCTTGCGACCCGTGAAAAAGATATCCTTGGATATGCCTGCTACGATGCCACTGCCCCGGACTTCTTTGGGCCGACAAGAGTGCTGGATAGTGAGCAGGGCAAGCAGATCGGGAAAGCCTTGCTTCTCAGGAGCCTGTATGCCTTGAAGGAAGAAGGTTATGCCTATGGGATCATTGGTGGTGTAGGCCCTTGGCAATTCTACGAGAAATGTGTAGGGGCGACGTTGATCGAAGGTTCCCAGCCTGGAATTTATAAAGACTTCCTTGCATTAAAATAATGAAAATGTCCAGCAATTTCATATTGCAAGGAGAATGAAATTTATTGGCGGTGGTTGCTATGGAATGTTGCCAGGATGGAAATGGGAAAATTCTTCGCTAAATGAAAAAAATTTTCAGTCCGTAAATTGAAAATTCTGAAAATGATTATTGATGAGTTTCAAATTCGGTGCATATAATAGTGGTACTTACCTGATTTATTTCTTTTGTTTTCTAAAAGTGATTTCATGATATTTCCCTATTGCACGTAGAAGCCGGTTGTCCGGTTTTTCGAATACTGAAGGAGGTGATCTATGAAGAAAACCCTGTTGGTTTCACTGTTGGTTCTTGTATCAGTTTCGGTTTCCTTGTCGGCCGGGGGAGTTCAGGAAACAAAGGTCAGCAGTACTGCTCCGATCAAGATTTCCATGTACTATTCCGATAATGCTACCTTGCCGTTCAAAAAAGATTGGCTTACGGTAACCGAGGCTCAGAAACGGGTCAATGCGAATGTTGACTTCGAAGCCATTCCGATTGCGGATTACCAGACCAAGGTTTCCTTGGCCCTGAATACAGGGACGAACGCCCCTGATGTAATTTTGAATCAGGATACAAAGGGTGAAAATGCTGCCCTTGCCCTCAACGGGGCTCTGGTGCCTATCAGTGACTATCCTGAATGGACACCTAATTTCAATGCCAGGGTAAAGGAATTCGGACTTGAGGATGATGTCAATAGTCTGAAATTGAAGGATGGCAAACGGTATTACTTGCCCTCCTTGTTTGATGTTCCCTTCTATGATGGTGGCTTGATTCTCAGGCAAGACCTTTTGGAAAAGTATGGACTTCAGCAACCCAAGACCTTTGATGATCTGTACAATGTCCTGAAGGTTTTCAAGCAGAATAATCCGGAATCCTATCCTTTGACCATTCTTGCCGCTCCTAGGGTGCTCTATCGCATGACTATGCCTTCCTGGGGTATTTCCCTGGGGAAAAATGGCTCAAGCGGAAGTAATACCCTCAGTTGGGATTATACCAAGAAACAATTCTTCGCAGGGGCAATCAGCGATGAATACAAAAGTTACATAACCTTTTTCCATAAGCTCTATGCAGAAGGTTTGCTTGACCCGGAAATGGCAGCACCCATCGACGGTGACAAATGGTCGCAAAAATTGGCAATGGGGAAATCCATGGCTTCCTACGCCTATTATGATCAGATTGGTGGCGTAACCGCTATGAGTACCATTCCTGGTTTTAAATTACAGATGTATCCTGCGTTGGCTGGACCTGCCGGGGCTCATCACCAACCCAAGAGCAAGACAGGCACTGGTATCATGTTCCCTATCAAGACTTCCAAACGAGCTGATTTTGAGCAATTGGTGAGAACTGTGGATGAAATGTTCTATTCCGCCGATAATGCAAAGCTGTGGTGTCTTGGAGTGGAAGGTGTAACGTATACCATGGAAAATGGTAAGGTTGTCTTCTCTGACGAACTTCGCAATTCCTCTGAGGGGCTCTACAAGAGCCTGCAAGTAAAATATGGTGGTGGTTGCGATGGCATCCAGTTGGTTTGGATGAATGCCCGGGAGATGACAAAATATGATGCCAATTACGCCAAGATCAATGCAGAGGTTGAAGCAATCGGCGATGTCATTCAAGCCATCCCCCCAACTCCTAAGTTTGATGATATGTTGGCAGAGGATGCAGGTACCCTCCAGACACCCTTGTCCGATGCCTTTGATCGATGGAATTCGGCATTCCTGACAGGAAACAAAGACCTCTCCAAGGATTGGGATTCCTATGTCAAGGAAATGAAAACATTGGGAATTGAAAAGTTTAACGATCTCTATAACACAAATCTGTAGTCAATGTTGATTACCCAGTCACTTGGGTCACTCTACCGGATGCATTCAGCTATCCGGTAGGGGTGTATTATTGTTTCGTTGGAGGTTTTGATGAAGCAAAAGAAACTTGGGGCCAATACCTTATCCAACAGAAAATATTTTGTCAGGTATTGGCAACTGTACGCCATGATGGTCATACCTCTGGCCTATTTCCTGATTTTTAAATATATACCGATGTTCGGAAATGTCCTTGCCTTCAGGCGGTATCGTCCCGGAATGAGTTCTTTCGGAACCGAGTGGGTCGGCTTGAAATATTTTCAGCGCTTTTGGCAGGATCCTGCTTTTTGGCGTGCTTTTCGTAATACGCTTCTCTTGAGTCTTCTTAATTTGATAGTGAATTTTCCGATTCCCATCCTCTTTGCAATTCTCGTAAATGAGGTTCATAATCTTGCTTTCAAAAAAGTTGTCCAGACTGTTTCCTATATGCCCCGGTTCATTTCTACGGTTGTGGTAATAGCAATACTCGGAGAATTGCTTTCCCCTTCGACAGGTATTTTCAATCTGCTCCGGGAAAAACTATTCGGGCAGGAAGCAATCTACTATATGAATGACAGTAAATATTTTAGGTTAATCTACATCTTGGTCGATACCTGGCAATATACGGGATGGACGGCAATCATCTATTTAGCGGCCATTACGGGAATCCCCGCAGATTTATATGAGGCTGCAACCATAGATGGGGCTAGAAAAATCCAACAAGTCTGGTACATTACCATTCCTTCAATCATGCCGACGATCATGGTAATGCTGATACTGAGTATCGGGCGGTTGCTTTCCTTGGGATTTGAAAAGGTTTTGCTTATGTATACTCCTGACAACAGCATGGTCAGTGATATAATTGACACCTTGGTATATCGTACAGGACTCGCCAACCAGAACTACTCGTATGCCACGGCCATAGGACTGTTCAGTGGTATTATCGGTATCATCCTTGTTGCAGGTAGCAATAATCTGAGCAAGCGATTGACCGGGGATGGAATATATTGATATGAGAGAATATAAGACACGTTCGAATTTGGTATTCACTTTACTGGTAAACCTTGTGATGATACTCACTTTGTTTGCTTGTCTTGTTCCCTTTGTGTATATGATTGCCCTTTCTCTCTCCAGCCCGAAGGCAATCGTGAATAATGAAGTTTTCCTGATTCCCAAGGGATTGACCCTTGAATCCTATCGCCAGATTTTCTCGTATCCAAATTTCTTTCACGCCTATGGGAATACAATTCTCTATACCGTAGCGGGAACTGCCATTTCCCTGGTCATGATGGTCCTCTTTGCCTATCCACTCAGTAAATCCAGACTTCGAGGAAATACGGTCATCATGAAACTGGTTATATTCTCCATGTTCTTCTCCGGTGGTCTCATCCCGAATTATTTGCTTGTCTCTTCCTTGCATCTTATCAATACCCGATGGGCCATGTTGCTTCCTTTTGCCATCAATCAATTCAATCTGATTCTCATGATCAATTTTTTCAAGGCCATTCCACTGGATCTCGAAGAAGCTGCCATTATTGACGGGCTCGATTATTTCGGGGTGCTCCAGCGAATAATCCTTCCTCTTTCCGGAGCTGCCTTGGCCACCGTTGGACTCTATACCGCCGTATTTTTCTGGAATGATTGGTTCAATGGATTGATTTACCTCAAGAGTACTCAATTCCCGGTCATGCTTTTCTTGAGAAATATCGTAAATGGAACCAGTATGGTAGGTGATGCCGCAGGGGCAGGGGATAAGACGACCATAGCAATTTCCATCAAGAGTGCTGTAATTATTACGAGCACACTCCCTATCATTGTTTTGTATCCTTTCTTGCAACGTTTCTTTGTGAAAGGTGTCATGATAGGGGCCGTGAAGGGATGATGGACGACAATACAATATGATGAATTGTGCAGATATCCGTTGATGTTTTCGTCGAGGACAAAACAAATCAGTAATAGACAAACCGACTGCTATTTGTCACAACTGGAGACTATCTTTGATAGGCCAAGGAGAATGAAGAATCAATTTATATATAACGGCAAAACTACTTATGATAAGAATCTACATAGAACTTAATCGATTGCATAAGGCAATGCATAGCTCAAATTGACACTTCTATATAGTAGGAGTTACGCACAAAACGGTTAAAAATGGATGACAACTTGTTGTGCTGCAAGCATACAAGTAAGATGCAAAAATTGATGGAAACCTCATGTAACATGCTGTGCAAGAATTCCCGGAGGCTCGGCCTCAACGCAAATGCCCTTTTCGTAAAAGCCGTCCTTGGCCTTGAGGGCAAGGAGAACCAGCATGGATATGAAAGCAGTTGGTTTTCCATCCTGTTCCTGGAAATGGCTTTTGGTAGGGGCGATACCTGCCAATCATGAGACTACCCTGAGGTATATTCCCCTGCGTTTAACATTCAGTGGAATTGTCTTTCTGGAATCCTGCTGAGTCTGCTTTTGAATGTGGCGTTTTCCCATTTCTTGATGGATTCAACTTGAAACGATGAGAGAGCAAACCGAATGATATCCCTCTTGGCTTCTTGCCAATCAATGGTGTCGATTCTATTTTCCAACTCCCTAAGAATCCAGAGACGGTCGATGCTGGGCTTTGTCCCTTGCCATGGGCCCATCTGGTCAAGACTGTGTTGCAACAGTTCATAGTTAAGTTTGACATCGATTCTCGCGGTGTACCAAAGGAAATCATACCAATCGCGGCCCTTGGTATATTCTCTGCAGAGCAATGCATGGATTTTACCAGCGAACAGGGAGCCAAGTTCAAGCGTGGAGATGTTTCCGCTCGTTGGAAACAAAAGGGGAGTGCTTTGGACGATAGCTCCTTGGGGAGAATTGGTATCAATTTCCAATTTGATGTTCACGGTCTGGGATTTGTCAGTATTTCTGGTATAGGAGAGTTGGAGTAACTTTCCTATTGTGTTATCTTTGACAAAGACCTTTTTGACAGTTTTGTCCAAGATGGGCTTGTCTTTCAGCACCGCTTGATAGCCAAACTGGGAGAGCACATCACATAAAGAAGATAGATAACGGTTCCAGGTGAATGCTGGATCCGGTTGTAAGAGTGAGAAATCCATATCTTCGGAGAACCTGTCTAGATTGTGGAAAAGTCGCAGGCACGTACCTCCCATGAAAGCAGCCTTTTCGAAGAAATCAGTCTGGGACAGATGATACAGGATTAACTCCTGGGTAATTTGCCGGAGTGCAAAGAATTCTTGATTCTTATTTCCCGCTGTCATTTCTTCCAAGCGGTCTTTAACCATGAGGGTTTCCATTTTCATACTCATACCTCCAATTCTTTTCGCAGTCCCTGCAAAAATGCATTTACCCGGTCTGAGACATAATTGCCTTCCAGTTCCTCGAAATCATTCGCAGTCAATTCTTCAAGGTATTCCGGTTCAATTCTCAATGATTCAATCAAAGGTCCACTGTTAATCCAATCCCGTTTATGTACGTACACATAGTCTGCAAGGGCCTTCAGAGGCGTCGCCTGTAACCAGTAATATCCATTTTCACAATGGCGTTCCAGTCCAAAATAGAATCGGTTCTGCTTTACCCTATCATAGGCATAGATTCCGATGGGTGTATTGAACCATGCATTATTATTCATAGTAACGCTACTGTAGACTCCAATTGCCTCAGGAATCCATCCATGGTTAGCCAGCGCAGATTCCAAACTGATGTAGCTATAGCGATAGATGAAATGGCTAATGGCAAACTGGGGGATGGGTTTTTTCTGTAAATACGGGGCAAAGCCGTAGAATCCCCTTCGGATCCTAATAATATCACCATCTCGAATTGCCCGGTGTAGCAATCCAAATCGGACAGAATCCTCAGGTACCGTCTGTTTGATTTCCAATTCAGTGATGAAAGAATTTTCTGTTGTCTGTAGCAAGGCCTTGGTTAATCTGTTCATAATAGATACTTACATAATATGAAAGTTTTTATTATATGTCAATTATTATAGATACTTTCATAATACAGAAGTTTCGATGTATCTGCTTGCGATAATTCATACCTTTTTCCATAAACTCTATGCAGAAGAAGAGCGAGCAATTGGTGAGAACGGTGGGTAAAATGTTTTATTCTGCCGATAACGCAAAGCTTTGGTATCTGGAGATTCAAGCATCTATTTAGCGGCCATCACAGCCTTGACTACCGGACTCTATACCGCGGTGTTTTTCAGGAATGATTGATTAATTTACCTCAAGGGTACCCAATTCCCGGTCATGCTTTTCTTGAAAAATATCGTAAATGGAACCAGTATGGTAGGTGATGCCGCAGGGGCAGGGGATAAGACGACCATAGCAATTTCCATCAAGAGTGCTGTAATTATTACGAGCACACTCCCTATCATTGTTTTGTATCCTTTCTTGCAACGTTTCTTTGTGAAAGGTGTCATGATAGGGGCAGTGAAGGGCTAGTAAAAAGGAATTCCAGGAATCTGTCTACTTGAATGATTTGGGTTTCATAGAGGGGAAATCATTGAAATACCAAATTGTGAAATTCCCGTCTCATTCCTAGCAACGCTTTATTATTCCTTGATGGATGTATCCTATTGCAAAGTAAAATGGCTGCTTTGTCGCGTAAAGGGTCAATGGCAATTGAAGTACCGGTAAATCCAGTGTGTCCTATGGTTTGTGCACTAGCCACTGTTCCAAAAAGTTGAGCATCTCCGATTTTAAAACCAAGAGTTCTTTTTTCACCTTCACAATTGCCTGTTTGGAGTTTGAATAACAGATTCATTGTTTCAGGGCCAAGAAAAGTTCCTTGCTCGCTTTGCCCATTACAGAGAAATAACCTGCAAAATCGGGTAAGGTCTTCTGAAGTTGAAAACAATCCTGCATTACCTGCAACTCCACCCAAGAATCTGCTGTTCTCATCATGTACGGTTCCACAAAGGATTCTTTCTGTATCTTCAAGTTTTTCTGTTGCTGCATACTGAGCAGCAGGAAATTTCAATAAAGGATTGAAACCAGAGGCTTTCATTCCCAAAGGGGCCAGGACTTCTTGTTTGACTAGCTCTTCAAACGAAATGCCTGTTACTCTCTCCAGAATTTTGGCAAGGATTATATATCCAAAGCAACTATACTCTACTCTCGTACCAGGCTTATATTGAATCGGCTGACGTAAAATGAATGGTTGTGCCTCATCAGGGTCTTTCAGATATTTTTCCAAACGCATTTCAGAAATAAATCCGCCAGTATGTGTCAAAATTTGACCAATGGTCGTTTCTCTGAAATTGCCAGCATAAGGAAGAAGAAAACCAAGGTTCATATCCAAGGATATCTCTTTTTTCTCCATTATTCGAAGAGTTGCCATTAAAGTACCGACAACCTTAGTCAAGGAAGCAAGATCAAATTGAGTATTCTTGGTGAGAGGAAGTACCTGAGGAAAGAGTTGCCTGTATCCGAGGTTTTCTTGATATAGCACTGACGAACTGCTGAGTACCACAGTGCTGATGCAAGGAGAAGCTTGGTTCAGAATTTTCTGAAGGTAGAGATTTAAAGCGTCAATGTCCATAATATTTCATTACCGATGGCCTCCAAGGCACAGTCAAGGATTTCAAGTGCTGCTCCATGATAATTCAAATTGCACAAATTGTTTCCAGTCTGTTTATACCTGCTTCAAGCATAAATGCTAAATCGTCTACAAAATCTACCGTTTGAAAAGCGGCTTCAAAAGGATGCTCCAAAGGGATTTTTCGGTGAATCAAAGAACATTTCATAGTAACTTAAATTCTTTTAATTGGCATTCCAGAGTTTCTGCATCTACATATAAATACCCCTTCAAACCGGCTTGTATGGAAGCATCCACATTTGCCTGCATATCATCTGTGAAGAAAGCTTCCTCCGGATTGACTTGTTCTGCCTCGCATATTGCATGAAAAAATTCTAATTTGGGTTTTGCAATCCCCAAAATATGGGAGGGATATACCTTATCAAAAATATCATATTGGTGGAGTTGCTGGTGGATCTTGAAATGGGCATCTATAACGTTTGTGCCACAAACAACCCTGAAGTTCTTTTTTTTAAGCTTTTCTACCAAAGTAACCGTTGGTCGATCTAATGTTGGAGTGAAAAATCTTCCCAAAAGTGACCCTTGTTGTTGTGGAATTTTCTTATTTGTGATTTCACGATAATAATTCCAAAATTCATCCTCAGTGATTTTGCCTTCGCTATGAAGCGCTAGAGAAGCTCCGAGTCTTGGGTCATATTCTTGTAGTGTCTTGGTTTCAAGGCCTAGAAAGGGAAGAAGCTTCGGAGCAATATGGAAGTTCCTTATTATTACTCCCCCCATGTCAAAAATACATAATTTCATATTCATTCTTTCCCTGCACTATACATAGAGCTTCCACCAAGAAAATACTTTGACATGGTTATGAAGAGAATTATGATTGGTATACAAGCTATGACAGCTACTGCCATCATGGCTCCTTCATCAGAAGTTTTTTCTTCAGTAAATTTAACTATGTAGGTTGGAATGGTCTTCATGGTCTCCTTCTGGGCAATAAGGAGCGGCCAAAGGAGATTGTCCCACTGTCCTTTGAAACATAGGATTGCACATGTCGCAATGGCAGGGGTACTGTTTCCGAAAACAAGTTTCCAGAAAATTCCCATTTCTCCCAGTCCGTCGATGCGACCGGCATCCAATAAGTCATCAGGAAAAGACATCAGATATTGTCTCATCTGAAAAACTCCAAATGCATTCAGCAAGAAAGGAAGGACCAAGCCGGAATATGTATTTTGCATTCCAAGTTTCACTGCGGTGATATACATGGGAATCATAATGGCTTCAAAAGGAATCATCATTCTTCCCATGATCATCATGAATACCGTTGTTTTCCCCTTGAATTGGAATTTGGATAACCCATATCCAGCAAAGGCACTTACAATTACCGAAAGAATAGTCGTGCTGAGGGCAACTATCAGTGAATTGATAACGTTGCGAATGAACATGAAAGAACGATCATTCCCGGAAATGGCATTGAAGTAATTGATTGCATGTATTTTTTTGGGTATCCATCTATAAGGCATTGTGAATATTTCTGATGAACTCATAAGCGACGCCGTAAACATAAAGGCAATGGGCATCAGTATGGCTAAGCAACAAAGTATGAGAAATATATTCACGACCAGACGTCCAGCTAAGTTTTCTTTTACGATATTCAATTGTTGGCCCCCTAGTAGGATACTGAATCTTTTTCGGAAGATTTCAAACGAATGAGGGTGAGTCCCATCATTATCAAGAATAAGAGAACACTCATAACACAAGCCCTGCTGATATTTAAATCACGCATTGCCGTATTATAGATATTGAGGGTAATGACATTGATAGGCTCCAGGGGAGCACCTCTCTGTGTGAATAGGTACTGGGTTGAAAATGATTTCAAGCAACTGAGCATTGCAACGATTGAGACCATCACAGTTGTTGGTTTTATCAATGGAAATATTATCCTATGAATTATCTGATGTTTTCTAGCCCCGTCGATAGTTGCCGCTTCTATCACGGATGTAGGGACCTTGGCGATTCCTGTCACGAATATGATAGTAAAGTATCCGACATATTTCCAAACATAAATAGTACTGGTGCAGAGCCTGAGCATGACAGGATCCGTCAACCACTGATGATCGATTCCAGGGCTTCCCAAAGTGAAATTGACTACTGTATTTCCTAAACCTCTTGGGTCAAATATCAGAATCCATATCAATGCTGCCACAACCGAGGAAAGAATGGCAGGGGAATAGAGAATCAATTGGATAGTTCGCCCAGATTTTTTCCTTGAGGTAACCGCAAGGGCGAGAATCATTGAAAAAATGGTTAAAGGAACAAAGGCCCCAAAGGTGAAAATGAGTGTAGCTTTTGCAGAGTTCCAAAAATCTTTTGAATGTAAGATATAGGTGTAATTTTTCAAACCTACAAACTTTGGAGCTTTCAATGACAGTAATTTCATATTGAAAAATGTATTGAATAAGGCGTTGAGCATTGGATAGAACGAAAACAAGAGGAAAAGAAGAACTGCAGGTGTAACGAATACCCATCCCCAACGGGCTTTTTTCTTTTCTATTCCAAGATAAGTGGCTTTCATGGTAAAACTCCTTGGTTCATTATGTGGTTTCCTCATTTGAAGAAACCACATAAAGGATGATTCTACTGTTCGTTCAGTATGTCTTGGACAGATGCCCTGAAAGAATCAAGAACTTCTTTTGAATCTTTTCCCTGGAGCATTGAGCTCTCGACAGCAGCTTTGAATTTATCATTGATGGCACCGCTGTTTTCTGCGTAAAATACCAGGTTGGCGTGATTCATGTCATCTTCAAACACTGCAGAGAAAGGGGTTTCCTTGAAAGCTTTACTTTCAAATAATTTGTATGTCGGTTGGACAAGATTGACTTGGGTGAGATATTCTTCACCATGGCTCAGCATGAAATCAATCAGTTTCCACGACCAGATTTGCTTTGCTTCTGAACTTTGGCCATTGACAAGGTAGTAATGGCAACTTACTTTTCCTGAAACGTGTTGGATTGCATTTTCCCATTGTGGGTAAGGGACGACCATCCAATCGCCACTATCATAAAATTCAGGATTGGCAGCTTTTATCCTTGCTTCTTGATAGAGTCCGCTCTCACTCATGGCAATCTGGTTGTCGTTCAAGTCAAAAGCCTTTCTGGCGGCAGTGTAGGTAGGTCCTCCAAGATTTTTACCTTTAGGTCCCCATTCTTTCATATAGTCAAAGAATTGAATCCAAGCTTCATCTCCGATGACGGCTTTTTTACCATCATCACTGATGAGTTTTCCACCTAATTGTTCAACCATTGGCAAGAATTGCTGGGTATAGGAAGGATAGCGGAAATCAAAGCCCCTCCGTGTGATGATTTCACCATTCCGTTGAACAAGCTTTTCACTTAAGGACATGACTTCCTCCCAGGTTTTTGGATAACCCTTTTCAGGATCCAAACCTGCTTCGCGAAAAATCTGTTTGTTTATGAACAAGCACAAGTTTGTGTATTCAAGGGGAAGTCCGTGAACCCCTTCATCGAGCATAACGGCTTCTAAAGCACCTGGAATATACCGGTCTATCACTTCCTTTGTGGTTTTTGCACCAATCCAAGTAGGATTGAGAGTACTGGTACGTCCTTCAACTACAAATCTCCTGATAACTGACTGACTCTGGTTGAAAATATCAGGGCCTTGGTTTGCACTAAAGGCAACAGTCAGCAATTCACTCATTTTTCCTGAAGGATATGTTTGGTAATCTACCGAAACATTGGGGTTCTGTTTGGTGAATTCTTCGATCAGCCCTTTCTCCAATACGGCCCGGTTAGCATCTTCATGCGTCCAGAGCGTTAACGTTACGGGTTCTGTCAAGTCAACAGTTTTCTCTGTAGTTCCCTGAGCAAATACCGGTGATAAAAGTACAGCCAACAACAATAGCCCCAGTCCTAGATTTTTCATTTGTTTACCTCTTTTTTTAATATTCCTGCAAGCAGGAGTAATAATTCAAACTATACTGATAGAGTTCTTCTGCTCCATAATCCTCGAAATACTTCCTTTCGCCTTTTCCAGCATCTCTTCCGCTTCTTTTTTGTTCGCATTGAATAATCCCATGGTTATTGCAAGTTTTGTATTGCAACCAGACTGATTGAACAATTCAATGGAGGCCTTTTCGTCGCAATCCGTTATTTCCTGGATCAATCGTTGTGCCCTCAGTATTAATTTTTCATTTACGGGGCGTAAATCCACCATAAGGTTGTTGAATACTTTCCCGATTCTGATCATCGCCGTTGTCGTTATCATATTGAGAACAAGTTTCTGGGCTGTACCTGATTTCATCCTGGTTGAACCAGTGATAATCTCAGGTCCTACTGGAATGAATATCCTGTGATCCTCATCAATGATTTCAAAAACAGAAGAATCCTTATTGCAACTAATAGCTCCTACTTTTGCTCCAAGTGACCTTGCATATTTCAGTGCTTCAATCACAAAGGCGGCGCCTCCACTTGCGGTGATACCGATAAGGACATCATTTTTTGAAAAATTGACAGTTCTCAAGGATTCAACTCCTGCTTGTCCATCGTCTTCAGCCCATTCTACTGAAGTTGTGAGTGCT
Source organism: uncultured Sphaerochaeta sp. (assembly GCF_963676625.2). Lineage (GTDB taxonomy): Bacteria > Spirochaetota > Spirochaetia > Sphaerochaetales > Sphaerochaetaceae > Sphaerochaeta. Next base: position 221,884 of record NZ_CAXXYB010000001.1, on the reverse strand, counting down.
TCTTGTCCTCCAGCAATAATCCCTTGGACCATTGATGGGGATACCCCATAGGTTGGTGGACATTCAGAGGCATCCAATACTCCCAGTCTTCCGCTGGTTCCTGCCCCGATATAAAACAGCCTGCCATTGTTATTGAATGAGGCTACCACATCTTCTACGACCGTTGTTATCTGGGGAATGGCTGTTTGTACGACAAACGGGACTTTCTGGTCTTCGTTGTTGATTATTGACAATATTTCCCCTGTGCTTTTGGAATCAATGCGATAGGACAAGGGATTTCTTTTTTCAGTATCTAATAATTGTTTATACATTACTCAATCAGTGTAAAATGGTTTGAGTAACAAAACAATAAAAATTTTCATTGTTTTATAAAATATAATAAAAATTATTTTTAAATAAAATTACCGACATTACTATATACGACCAACATAGTTGAATTTTTTCCAGATATATACTAGTTCGCGTGGTGAAGGGATAGAGGTTGAGGGGTTTGGGTAAAATAACCCAGGATTATGTAAGTTATCGTGTAGACCTCAGTCGATATCATTGATGTGAACAAAAAAACAGACCAAGGGATATGCAATACCTCTTGCTTTAGATGTAGATCAGATGGCTGATGTCATTGCAACGGGAACCTGCTGAAAGGGGATCTTTTTTGAGTAGTTTCCCTGACGATGAGTTCTGTATCCATATACATGTTGCTGATGGGAATCTGTTCCTTGCTGATTCTTTTGATCAACATCTCACAACTGAGTAATCCCAATTGAAATTTTGGTTGGTTTACCGTGGTGATGGAGGGCGTGCACATTGAAGAGAGCTCAATGTTATCAAACCCTACTATGGCGATATCCTGGGGAACCTTCAAATTAGTACGTCTTGTCGCCTTGATGGCCGCCGCCGCATAGACATCGCTGCTTGCAAAGAAAGCATCGGGTCTTTTTTCGGAGTTCAGCAATTGAAAGACGGCAGAAACAGCCATATCATAGTTGATTTCCTGCAATTGTATGATCATGTCCGGATCGCAAGGGATACTGGCATCTTCAAGGGCTTGCAGATAGCCTTTCAGTCTATCTCTGGCATATTTATATTGGAGTGGACCATTTATAAAGGCAATTCGCTTCTTTCCCAAGGATAAGATATATTCCACGGCATTGCGTGATGCCGATACGTCATCGATGGTGACAAAGGGTATGTCCAGGGTACTGTCACACTCGCAGCACTGAACAAGTGGAATGCTGGCATTAAGTTTCACAAGATTCTGGCGTGATATGCAGTTGGTCGTGATAAGGCCCGCTGCATTGGTTTTCTTGAGCAAGGCCAGGAATGTATCGATGGAACGGTCATCTATTGGATCTTGGTTAAGCAACATATTATAGCCATTGCGTGCGGCTGAGGCTTTTGCGCCTTGGATGATCAAACTATAGAAGGGATTGTCCAGGGAAGGTATGTTAAAGATAATGAGGTCATTTGATTTAGCCGCTATTGCCTCAAGATGCGAGGTGTCATAGCCTAGTTGCTTCATGGAAGCGATGACTGCATTTCGGGTTTCTTCCTTCACATTGGAAGAATTATTCATGATCCGTGAAATGGTTGCCATGGAAATGCCCGAGACCTCGGCTATCCTTGAATATGTTATTTTATTTGCTTCCTTGCCCATCGGAATTCTCCTTGACACAGAGAATAAATCTAACAGTTCTCTTTTTCAAGAATATTTGAAAAAAATATGAAATATTTTCAGGAATAATGGAAAATGCTAGTTGTTTCTTGTCTATTCTGGGAAAATGTTAGGAATAACATGAAATATTACGAAAAAAGTTGACAGTTTTTCTGAAAGATTTATACTGCAAAAAAGCAGGTACCTTAAAAAAGAGGACCTGTCAGGAGGTTTGAATGAAAAAGGCAGTATTAGTTCTTGTTATTGCGCTCTTTGCGACCAGCTTGGTTTTTGCTTCAGGAGCCAGTGAAAAGGGAACAGTGGAAAAGAAACAACTCATGGGAGTAGTGACTCCCAGTGCTGATCATGGGTTCACCGCTGAATCGATCCAGCATTGCGAAGCACAAGTGAAGGCTTTGGCAGCAGAGCATGGATTTGATTATCGTTTCATGACCGCTGCAGAATCAGGAGAACAGAGTAATGCAGTAGAGACAATTCTCGGCATGAAACCGACAGTAATGATTCTTTGGCCGGTAACTGGTGATGAACTGCGTAGTGCAGCACAATCAGTGATGGAGGCTGGAGTACCTTTGATAGTGTATGACCGTTTCATTGACGGACTTACCCCTACAGCCGAGATTTCTGGTGATAACGTAGCAATAGGTGAGGGCGCCGGAAAATATTTCAACGAATATTTCAAGGCAGATCTTGCAAAAGGCAAAGTAAATTACCTGGAATTCAAAGGTGATAGCTCGACTGTTCCCATGGAACGAACAAATGGATTCCTTTCCACGGCCAGCAAGAATTTCAATCTTGTCCAATCCTTTGTGACAAACTGGAGTCAGCAAACGGCAATGGAACAAATGGAAAGTTTCCTTAATACGAAGAGTCCCGAGGAAATTGAATCCATCAAGGCAATCTGGACCCATGATGACGAGATTGTCTTTGGTATCGTGGAAGCACTGAAAAATTATCATGGTTCAGCAAAGATTGATATCCGTCTCATCAATGGTGTATCCGCCGGTAAGGGGTTCATGGATTTGTTTGAGAATTCAGGATTGAAAGGTGTGGATTTCATGACCTATACCTTCTCTCCCTCCATGGTCCGTGATGCAGTTGATCTTGGTTACAAAGTGATGCAGGGTGAGAAACTTGAGAAGAGTTACAAGATCCCTACCGAGATGATCGACAAGACCAATTACAAGAAGTATATGCAAAGCGACATGTATAAGACCCGTTACAGTCTCTAGGTAATAGCAGTACATTGGCAAAGTGCCTTGGGGAGGATTTGTTCCCCGGGCACTTGCCCTATATAGGGAGAGTTTCCTCATGATCTTGGAAATGAAAAACATATCCAAGTCTTTTGGTCCTGTCAGGGCACTGAAAGACGTCTCCTTTGATGTCCAGAGAGGAGAAATCCATGGACTTCTTGGGGAAAATGGAGCAGGCAAGACTACTTTGATGAATGTTCTTGCAGGAACTTTTCCCCAGGATGAGGGAAAAATTCTGATTGATGGAAAGGAAATTTTCGGAATGACTCCGAAAAAATCAAATGATTTGAAAATTCGGTTCATCCATCAGGAATTGAATCTTTGCAATGACTTGAAAGTTTACCAGAACATGTTTCTGGGGGAAGAATATACAAAGTCCTGGAGAATAGACAAAAGTCATGAGCAAAAACGTACTCAAGAGGTTCTTGACTCCATGAATACGGGTATTGATGCCTCTACCGTTGTTTCGGATCTCGATACCGCCCAGAAACAACTGGTTGAAATTGCCAGGGCCCTTTTGTTCGAATCGGAAATTATCATCATGGATGAACCGACCACTGCACTTAACAGCCAAGAGATAGAAAAACTTTTTTCCATTATGACGGCGTTGAAGAAAAAGGGTGTCAGTTTCATCTATATTTCACATAAAATGCCGGAGTTGTTCAGCATCTGTGACAGATATACGGTTCTTCGGGATGGTGTTTTTATCCAATCTGGATTCTTTAAGGATATAGATGAACATCAGGCAACTGAATTACTTATAGGCAAGAGATTTGTTGAAGCCCATTTGCGTGAAGGCCGTCCTTCCCCCGTACAAGAGGAAGTGGTGCTCAAGGCCTCGAATCTCAGTGGCGCAACTTTTCAGAATATTTCCTTTTCCCTGCATAAAGGTGAAATAGTCGTGTTTACCGGATTGCAGGGTTCCGGAACCGATGAACTGGCGACTTCTCTTTTTGGAGCTACCAAGTTATATAGTGGAACCGTGGAGAATCATGCGGGAGTACTGGACATGCGGGACATTCGGCATGTCATGCAAAGTGGAATTGGAATGATTCCCCGCAACCGCAAGGAACGGGGAATTCTTCCCGATTTGAGTATTCGCAACAATAATTCCCTGGCCTTTTTTGTGGCAAAGCATAACAAGCCCTTTATCAACAAGCATGAAGAAATCCAACGATTTGAGCATGGCAGAAAACGTATGGGAATCAAGGTTGCCAGTGATTTAGATCCCATAACCTCTCTTTCTGGGGGAAACCAGCAGAAAGTAATTCTGAGCCGCTGGCTTGAGCTCGATCCTGAGGTGTATATCATGGACAACCCGACCCAGGGGATAGATGTCGGAGCAAAATTCGCAATTTACAAATTGGTGGTGGAATTGGCAGAACAGGGAAAATCGGTTCTGTTCTTTACCAGCGAATATCCAGAAATACAGCAATTGGCCGATCGTTGTTTTGTTTTGTATAAGGGTGAGGTTTACGGAAAACTGGACAGAAAGGAACTTTCTGAAGAAGCAATCATGGCGTATTCGACAGGTACGCAGAGGGAGGCGCGCACGTGAGGACACTAAGTGAGAATACCAAGATAGGTAAGGATTCCTGGCGAAACCTGACTACAAATTACAGCCATTGGCTGAGTTTTATACTTTTGATGCTTGTTGCAATCATTATCAGTCCATCCTTCCTATCCTGGAATAACATTACCAATCAATTTGTCCAGGGTGCAGTGGTAGGGATTTGCGCCATGGGAATGAGCTTGATTATTTCGGCAGGAATGATAGACCTTTCCGTTGGTTCTTCCGTTGCCTTGATAAGTGCTTTGGGCGTTAACGTGATCAATAGCCAACATAGTCTTGCACTCGGATTGCTGTTTTGTTTGGTAGCAGGGATGCTTGTCGGTCTTATCAACGGACTTTTGGTTACCAAGGGCCGTATCGCACCATTTATCGTAACCCTTGCTACCATGTCTGCCTGGAGATCCGTTATCAACCAGCTAGGTCAGGGAGGACCCTTTACCATTGATAAGACAATGTATGCTTCCTTCCGTAATATTGCAGCGGGTCGCTTTCTCGGAATTCCACATCTAATGATCTTTTTTATCATAGTCTCGATACTTACGGCACTTTTGATGTCCAAGACAAAGTTTGGGACGTATGTCTACGCAGTAGGTTCAAACCAACAAGCTGCACGTCTTTCGGGAATCAATGTGAATCGTGTAAAGACCTTGATTTTTACGTATGCAGGTACTCTCTATGGTTTGGCAGCTTTTCTCCTTGCAAGTAGGTTGACCTCAATTCAGGCAGCCAGTGCAGGCAGTGGCTATGAGATGGACGCTATTGCCGCTGTCGCTATTGGTGGAACCTCCATGGATGGTGGACGGGGAAAGATCATCGGTACTTTCCTTGGTGTCTTGATGCTTAGAATCATAAATACTGTCTTGATCATGGCTAATGTGCCTCCGTTCCTCAATGGGTTGGTAACCGGAGTAATAATAATCGTAGCGGTTCTTGCCCAGTCGAGTAAGAAAGGAAAGTAGGAGAAATTCATGACTATAGGAATTGTTGGTGCTGGAGAAATGGCTTCCTATCACTATACAGGTTTTACACAGGCAGGAGCTTCCGTAGTGGCGGTTGCAGACAATAATTTTGGAAAGGCAAGAGCTTTTGCCGAAGAGAGAAAAATAGGGAAGGTCTTTGGTTCCTTGAAAGAAATGATTGACTCCTGCCCAGACTTGGATGCAATTTCCATTGTTACTCCGAATAAATTTCACCAGGAACTGGCACTGGAGGCCTTACGGGCAGGGAAGCACGTATATTGCGAGAAACCACCTGCAAGAAATGGGGCAGAGTTGCAACCTATGGTCGAGGCGGCAAAACTGTCCGGAAAAATCCTGTTATTCGATTTCAACAATAGGGTTCGCCCGGAAACGCAGGCAATGCATGCCTATATTGCCCAGGGCACTGTAGGAACCATCAATTCTGCCCAGGCAACCTGGATTCGAAGAGCAGGTATTCCTGGTTTTGGGGGGTGGTTCACCAATAAGGAACTTTCAGGGGGAGGACCTGTCATTGATTTATTGCACATGCTTGATTTGGCTCTCTATTTTATGGATTATCCAAAGGGTGCCTATGTGCTTGCCTCTACCTTTGATGATTTTATGGGCAATCCAGCATTCAAGGGTCCCTGGGGAATTGCTGATGGAACTGGTTTGACAGATGTGGAAACCGCTTGCCATGCACTGATTACTTTCAAGACAGGCCAATGCCTTTCAATACGGAATTCCTGGGCAGAAATGAATGAACGTGAAGTTGTTTCAGTTGTATTCCAGGGAACAAAGGCCGGTGGAAAGGTTGAGCGGTTATTTGGAAGGGATGGCTATGATGAGACAAGCATCGATACTTGTCAGCTCTATACCGAGGAGCATGGCAGGCAAGTAAACAGGGAAGTTCTCTTTGAGAAGGACGAGACCATGGGCCGTATTGCAAGTGCAATAAATTTTGTCGAGGCTATCCAAGGCTCGGCAAAACCTTTCAATACTCCTGAACAGGCCTTGCAACTCATGAAAATCATCGATGCAATCTATATCTCGGCCAATACAGGGAAACCCGTGGCTTTATAGTAGGAGAATGAAATGAAACGTATTGTAACATTAGCCTCGGGACAATTTGGCGATCTGAGTCTCGAGCAACTTTGTCCCTTGGCCAGGAAAATGGGTTTTGAAGGTATTGAATTGGCAACTCATGCGCATTTTGATGTCAGCAAGGCTCTTTCGGATGAATCATATATTCCGTATGTCAAAGGACTGTTGCAGAAAAATGATCTGCAATGCCTTGCCCTCAGTGCTCATCTCACTGGTCAGTGTGTATGTGATATCTGGGATGAGCGTTTGGATGGTTTTGCACCGAAACAATTAGCTGGACAGCCTGAGGCCATTCGTTCCTGGGCTATTCAGGAAATGAAGAATACTGCAAAGGCTGCAAGCCTGATGGATGTCAAGATTGTGACAGGTTTTACGGGTTCTCCCATTTGGGCTCGGTGGTATTCCTATCCTCAGACCTCTCAAAAAATGATTGATGAAGGATTTGCTTCCGTCTATGAGAGCTGGACTCCTATCTTTGATGTCTTTGATACCTATCAAGTCAAATTTGCCTTGGAAGTTCATCCTACGGAAATTGCCTTCGATTATTATACGACAGAACGGCTTCTCAAGTTATTTGGATATCGTCCCACCCTGGGCTTGAATTTTGATCCCAGCCATTTGTTGTGGCAAGGTATCGACGAAGTAGGGTTTGTCAGGAATTTCGCTGATCGGATATACCATGTTCATATGAAGGACGTGAAACTGACAAAAAATGGAAAGGGGGGGCTTTTGGGATCTTTTCTTCCTTTTGGAGATACTCGTAGAGCTTGGGATTTTGTTTCGGTAGGACATGGGAATGTAGATTTTGATGGAATAATCAGGGAATTGAATCTTGCACAGTATTGTGGTCCCCTTTCTGTTGAATGGGAAGACTCCGGAATGGATAGGGAGTTTGGGGCAACGGAAAGTTGCCAATACGTGAAAAAAATTAATTTCTATCCCTCGACTATGGCTTTTGATAGTGCCTTGAAGATAGATTGAAGAATAGGGAAATCAGTTGGGACTTGCCAAGTAGGAAACAAAAAACTTGGCAAGTTTTTGTATTTTCTGGAAGCTCATTTTTTTGGTTTTCCTCCTCTAAAGTGACAGAAATAAAAACATTTGCCGAAAGGAGACTCCGTAATGAAAGGAATCCTGTATTTTAAAACGGCAAATAGCGATTTTCACGAAATTTACTTGGTAAACATAGCCAGATATGTTATCTTATTGAGGTGGTTTATCATACAAACCTAGAAACCATAGTATATTGCGGCAAGGGAGTGGGGTTGGCAAATGCTTAATGTTCCTACTATACAAAGAGTAACGTTTCGTTGCCTTGAGGATGAATTTTGGTCAATTACAGAAGGTGGCGAAAAACTTGCGGCCTTTTTTGCTTGTCCCTATCATCAATTCAGTCAAATATACCACAATGCATTTTTGCAAATGCTTGTACGACCGAAAGTTCCCACTGTCGGGGATATTCATCTTTCAGTTATTCATGGGTTGACGGTTCTTTGTCAGGTAACCAGGGAACTTGAGGGATTTTCAATCAGTATTGATAAATTGCCATCGGAAGGCATGATCAGTGTGACCAACATAATGCATGTTGGTCTTTTTTGTTTTTCATCAGACACCACGATCAAAATTGCAAATGAGACTTTCTATCAGATGATTGGTTGCGACAGGGAATCCTTTTTCCTCAATCATGCCAATGACCTCGTATCGGTTGCAGGCTCATTTGTAAAACAATCACCCCATAAGTTCCCGATCACTCTTGCCAACGGAGAGCAGCGGGTTTTGCTTTTATATGCAGGAGAAACTGCAGGTTTCCTCTATATATTCAAGACAAATAATAATACGGAATTGCAGATATATCGGGAAACCCTTGTCGCCAGTGGAGTAAGAATATGGGAATATGACATTTCTGGACGAAATATAGTAGGCTTTGATTTCAGTAAGGAGGATATCAGTGCCTTGCAATCGTTGCACCAGAGTCTGGAAGATGGTGAAAAATCCTGCAATGCCACTGTTTTCCTTGATGGCGAAGATTCGCTTTCCCATTGTTATCATGTTCAATACCATCGAAAAGAGAATAGGGCCTTCGCGATTGCCCAGGATGTTTCCTTTCTTCCTGAACCCAACCGTCAGATACTTTTTGAGGAACAGTTCAGTCGTTCAAATACTTGTGACATGCTATCTTTAATGAAGGCCGATTTGACGAATGATCATTTGGTCAAGATTCAAAAGCAAGGATTTGATATAAAAGGTACCAATTCTCCTTTTAGCTACTCTGATTGGCTTGAACAGAACTTGTGTTCATTGGTCAGTGAAGAGGATAAGCGCATGTATCAGGAGCGTTTTAGCCTAGATGCCTTGCGTAAGGCTGCTTCTGAAGGAATACATACACTCTCGCTTGAATTCAAGATCAGGGATGAATTTGGATTTATCCGTTGGTTGGAGAACATGACTTTTCTTATAAGGGATACTGAGACGGAAATTCTCTATGCTGTAGAAATTTCCCGATATATCACCAACAAGAAAAAACTGGAACTGGCTTTGCCCGAAAAGGCCGTCAAGGATCCCGACAGTGGATTCTATGACCGCAATACAATAGCCCTCATGGTTTCATCTGCGCTCAAAAACGTGAATGATTTACATTCCAGTTATGCTTTTGCCTTGATAGATATCAAGGGCTTGAAGACGGCATCTTCCCCTGTCAAACATTCCTTTGTGCCTGCACTGGCAGAAATCTTACATCTTGGATTGTATGAAAGTTGTATTATTGGGCGATTTGATGGCTCGTTGTTCATCGTTTTCTTCGAACAGGTGGATAGTGCTGCGCAGGTTCGAAAAAGTTTGGAAAGACTATCGGGCATGATTGCCAATGCGTATATGTTCGTACCCGTTTCTCGATCTTTTTGGAGTAATATAGGATTCTCTGTAGGATGTTTCAATAATTCTGATACCTATCAGGTATTATTTGAAAAAGCCTCCCTTGCTTTGGATAAAGCCCATGAGGCAGGAAGAAATCAGATTTTTTCCTATGATTGGGAAGAGGGGGCGGTATCGGGCGGCACGTTCGCTCCTACCAGCAACCTTGATGAAAATGCAACTGGCGTGTTGCTAGGTTGCATGAATGCAACCTTGGCTTCCGAAAACCTTGTTTCTACCTTGCCTTTGGTACTTTCCCAGTTGGGTATGTATTATAAAGCCAAAAGGGTTTGCCTGCTTACCCAGGAACAAACAGGGGTCCTGGAAATCTCAGCTAGTTGGGAACCGGCCCATGCAAGCCATTCCTATGGAATTTTTGAAGTTGATCCCTTTGAGGAAATCTCGATGGTCAATGAAGTGGTTCATCTTGCAAATACTGAGGAAGAATATACAGCTCCGTGTTTTCTGGGATCTGACTTGTTGTTGGGAAGACTGAATGTATGGGGATTGAAAAAAGGATACCTTGTTGTTGTGAATCCGAATACGATCGAGCTTTCGGTCCTGGGCCGTTCAGCTCAATTAATATCGAGTAGTATGACAAAAAGAAGATTGCTCGACCGTCAAGAGTATCTTGTGTACCATGATTCGATGACTGGCTTGAAGAACTATAATGGGTACAACCAGTATGTATCAACCTTGCATGAAGATGCTCTGTCTTCCCTTGGCCTTGTCTTGCTCGATATCAATAATTTGAGGGACATGAATAAAAACTTTGGCAAGGAATATGGAAACGAGATTATAAAACTGATCACGGTGAATCTTCAGCAATTATTTCCCGATAACTCCTTGTTCAGAATTTCGGGAGATGAATTTGTCATTATCTGTGTGGACTTGACCTATGATTCGTTCAACCGTAAAGTAGCCAGGCTAGTTGCAATACTTGAGCAAGAGAAGCCTGGGGCAACGACGCTCGGACAAGCTTGGTCAGAAAATGATCTGCACGTTTCGGTTTTATTCAATCAGGCAAATATCGTTCTGGATGCAAGAAAACAAAATACTCGTGACCGATCGGCAAGCAAGGCCGATTATCAGCTAGCTGTAGAAAATCTTGTTCAAGCCATCAACCGGGAGGAGTATATCGTATACCTCCAGCCAAAAGTCAGTTCACGCTCAGCAAAGGTATGTGGGGCCGAGGCTTTGATCAGGCATATGGATCCCAAGCTTGGTTTGGTATCCCCAGCCCAGTTCATAGCCCAGATGGAAAAGGATGGTTTGGTAAAATTCATTGACCTCTTTGTCTTTCGGCAAGTTTGTCAAATGCTTCGCCGCTGGATGAATGATGGAATTTCCTTGTTACCCATTTCCCTGAATTTTTCACGGGTTACTTTGTTGGATGATGATCTTATTTCGTCGATGCTGGCAATCAAGGAAGAATACCTGATTGATAGTAGATTCATTGAAATTGAAATTACCGAAAGTTTCGGGGCCTTGGAGCGAAATCTGGTCAAGAAGGTAGCACAGGCAATCTCCGATGCAGGTTTCTGCATTTGCATCGATGATTTTGGGTCGGAATATAGCAATCTCAGTATTTTGACAACTCTTCCTTTAGGCATATTGAAACTGGACAAAAGCCTGATCAATAACCTTTGTACCAATGCGAATAACCAGGTCTTTGTCGATGGATTTGTCAGTATCTGCAGAAAGCTTGGAATTCGTACCGTAGCCGAAGGGGTGGAAACGGAGAGTCAGAAAGATATGGTCGTCGAAATGGGATGCGATATGATTCAGGGCTATTTCTATGATAAACCAATACCCATAGCAAATTTTGAACAAAAATATTTAGCTTAAAAATAGAATAAAATTACATTTTTTGCATAAGGAAATAGATTTTTACATTGCTTAGTGCTACAATCCTACCCAATATTGCTAAGAAAAGGCCTTTTTTTAGCCAGAAGGATTGGATTATGGAAAAGAAAAACATCGATTGGAGTAATCTGGGATTTGCCTATATCAAGACAGATAGCCGCTATGTTTCCTATTGGCGCGATGGTGCCTGGGATAATGGAGCCATGGTAGGCGATGCCGAAGTTACCATAAGTGAAAGTGCCGGTGTCCTCCAGTATTCCCAGACCTGCTTTGAAGGTCTCAAGGCCTATACCACTGAAGACGGCCATGTCGTGACTTTTCGCCCTGATATGAATGCTGCTCGTATGTCCGATACCGCCGATCGTTTGCTTATGCCTTCATTTCCTGTTGAACGGTTTATTGAGGCCATCGACAAGGTGGTCAAAGCAAATATTGCCTATGTCCCTCCCTATGGAAGTGGTGCTACTCTATATATCCGTCCCTTCCTATTCGGCAGCGGTCCCGTTATCGGTGTAGCTCCAGCGCCAGAATATATGTTCAGAATGTTTTGTACTCCTGTAGGGCCTTATTTCAAGGGTGGTGTAAAGCCTCTTCGCCTCCAGGTCAGTGCATATGATCGTGCCGCTCCTCATGGAACCGGGCATATCAAGGCAGGGTTGAACTATGCAATGAGCTTATATGCCGGAAATGAGGCTCATGCCAATGGTTTTGCAGAAAACATGTTCCTTGATGCAGCCACCCATACCTTGGTTGAAGAGACCGGGGGGGCCAATTTTATTTTTGTAACCAAGGATGGCAAGGTCGTTACTCCCAAGAGTCCCACGATTCTTCCTTCCATTACTCGTAGGTCCCTGATGCAAGTCGCCCGGGATTATCTCCATTTGGAAACAGAGGAGAGAGAAATACCCCTTACTGAAGTCAGTTCCTTTGCAGAGTGTGGTTTATGCGGTACTGCTGCGGTAATCTCCCCAGTCGGTTCTGTAAAGACTGCAGATGGTGAAATTAAATTTCCCAGTGGTATGGAACATATGGGTCCGATAACGCAGAAACTGTATGATACCCTTACAGGGATACAGATGGGAAGAATTCCTGCTCCAAAGGGTTGGATTCATACTATAGCCTAACTAGTTTTTTCTGGTAAAAGACCCTATCCAAATACATAAAGGATAGGGTCTTTTATGTTGTATACTGTTGCTGCAGAAAAGGAGTGGTTTTTTCATGAAACGTACTTGGAATAATGTTTTGTTGTTGATTTTTCTCGTATTTATGATCATTCCAGGGATGTTGTATGCCTCAGATGAAAAGTATGAGGGATGGAAAAGAATCGAGACCGCTCATTTTGAGTTGATATTTGAACCAAGGGATTTGGAATCTGCCCTTCATGTCGCTTCCTTTGCCGACGAAGTCTATGATGAGTTGACTGCTTTATTGAACTATGCACCGATTGAACATATTCCCGTGGTGATTTCAGGACGTACCAGTTGGGCAAATGGTTGTTACAGTTCCTTTCCTGCAACGGTATTTCTCTTTGTTACCAGCCCAGAGGATCGATTTTTGGGAGCCAGAAGTTCCGATTGGCTGAGGAGTCTGTTTGTCCATGAGGTGAGTCACTATATTCATTTGACCTCTCCCGTCGGAGTGGCAAAATATTTGAAAAAGATATTTGGGCCCGGAGTCTTGTCGATGTATTCGCCATTCATGGATGGTTGGTGGGTGGAAGGGTTGACCACCTACACGGAAACAAATTTTGCAGAAGGAGGGCGGGGCGATTCCTCCTTGTTTGCCTTGACCTACCAAGCTCCCCTACAAGAAGGGGCAATGTGGTCAATTCGCCAAGGTGCTTATCAATCCTCCTTTCCTCCTTCCGGGCGTATTTATACCACCGGCTATCTGATGGTCGACTATATCATGAGAACCTACGGGACGGATATATTTTCCAAGGTAAATACTCGGTTTGCCTGGTTTCCTTTTTTTGGTATTTCCCCTGCCTTGAAACAAGAGACTGGATATACTGCAAAACAACTTTTTACCTTTGCCCTTGCAGAAAAACAGAAAGGGATCGGAAACAGGAGCATATCTTTTTTTTCTCCCGCAGAAGGTAATTATTATCTTCCCTATGTAACAGAAAAAGGTCTTTTGGGATTTTCCTATACAAATGAAAATGGAGGGGCCTTGGTTTCCTATCAGGGGACGGATTGCAAGTTGCTCACCAAATTGCCCATAAGTGATCAGGATTCCCTTGGCATAGCATCAGATGGTCGATCAGCGGTATTTTCGATGTATTGGACAGACTCCAGCAACAAAGCCTCTCTTTCCCTGGCTTCTGTCGGGTATTCTGATTTGTACAGGTATGACTTGACTTCTGATTCCTTTACCAGGTTGACCTACGGTAAGTTGCTCTATGCTCCTGCCTTGAATTGCACAGGAACGCGTTTGATAGCCAGCCAGAGAGTGGATAGTCGATACAGACTTGTCGAAGTGGACCAGAAAACCGGGCAGCTGACAGTGCTGTACGAAAACCCCCAGGGCAGTATCTATGAACCAAAGATTTCCTCGGATGGAAAAAGCATCATCGCAATCGAAATTGTCGAGGGAAACTCCTGCCTTGTGGAAATTGAAAAGGACGGAACGAAAGTCCTATTGGTGGGGCCCTCAAAGGGAGAGATACGGAATCCGCGTTTCATCGATGGAGATACCATTTGGTTCTCCAGTGATGAAACCGGTATCTATTGTCTCTATGAAGTTTCACGCAAGACCTTGCAAGTACATGAACTGTTTTCTGATCAAATTGGAGTGCTCGGGGCTTTGAAAATGAAAGATTCCTTCATCTATCAGAGTTATACGGCAAAGGGGTTTGTCCTTGGTTCTACTCCGGTCTCGGCATGTAGTTTCTCACCGGTTTCCCTCAATGGTACCTTGCCAAAGTTGCAATCTATTGGGAAAGACGTAAAACCTGATGTATCGGTACAGCCTTATTTGGATTTTCCCCGATTCAACTTGTTCCTGCCTATGCCCTTTGATGATGGGAATTCCCTGACGCTCGGTGCTTGGATTCATTTCTCCAGTTTGTTGAGAAAACACCAATTCATTATCTATGGCGGCTATAGTTTTGCAAAGGATCTTCCTTTGCTGGAACTGAGTTATGCGTATACGCCAGGCCCCTATGAACTGACCCTGGAGGCGTTTGTCAATAAGAAGTATACCAATACAGAAAAGAGGCAACAGGCCCTGACCCTGGACTTCACCCTTCCGGTTTGGAAAGAGACCAGGGTGAAGACCTACCAGCAATTGGCTCTGGATACCTATTTTTCCGGTATTCTCAGGGACGATACTTCCCGTTTGGGATCTGCCTTGCAATTGGCATATCAAATCAACGGTCGATCAAATCCCAAAGATTATTTTGGTACGACTTCCTTGTTTTCCTATGCCGGAATCATGACCCAGTTCGATACCCAAACTGAAACTTGGTTCTTCAAACCCTTTGGTGGTGTTGAATCCAAATTGAAAGTTTTCCGAACCTCTCAGACGATTGGCCTTGATGTCGCTGTCCTTGCGAGCAATACCGGTATTCTTGCCACTGACCTTCCGTTTGACGGTACGATATATGGCAAGGGAGAAGGGGAAGCCAAAGCTTTGGTTTCTGTTCGCTATACCATTCCCCTAGGTCTTTTCGATCAGCCGATACCTTACGGGGGATTGACGAAAATGGGTCTCTCCTTGGTTGCCCAGAGTGCCTTTTATTATTCTACGGGGCATGTTGATTGGGAGCAAGATATTTATGTGGGAGGAAAACTATCAGTTAATTTGATTGTTGGTTCCTCTGCGATTCTCAAGCCTTTCGTTGGGTTGTCCATCAGTTCTTTTACGGGTGTGGCTACCTGGTATTTTGGTGTTGACAGTAATTTACAGATAGGGTCTTCCTCTCTTCCTGCATGGTAAAAATTGAGTGAAAAATAGAGTTTTTTCAGGCATCTTTGAAAAAAATCGACCAGGAATTTCTATTGGCTATCATTGCAATTTTTTTATATGTTTTTTTTGAAAAAAGATGGTTCTCCTAAGTGTTGTTTTTATTGAATAGTGCTACAATCCTCGTCAAAGATAACCGAGATGTTTGTAGGAACCTGGTTCCAAGAAAACACGAAAACTCGGGTTACCGCGATTGAAGGAAGTGAATCGTGGAACAATTCAATACCAAACAAGCAATTGTTATTGATGCAGACGAGCCTCCGCTTACGCGGAGAGACGTGCCTACTTGCACGTCATCGTACAGTCCCAAAAAGAGACAGGAACAGTTTGCCCAGAGTCCTCGAAAAGGTACCGAGATGAGCAAAACCACACAGTTCAGGAAAACATATTTCCCGAGCACGACAAACAAGGAATGGAACGATTGGCACTGGCAACTGGCCCATCGGATTACCACCTTGGAACAAATTACCAGGTTCTTGGAGCTTTCTTTTGATGAACGGCAAGCCCTTGAGCTATCCGGGACTCAATTTCCGTTTTCAGTCACTCCTTATTATCTAAGTCTTATTGATCTCAACGATCAAAACAGCGCAATTCGAAAAACCGTAATACCTTCCATCAAAGAATCCTTTACCTGTCCAGGGGAAAGTGAAGATCCCCTACATGAGGAGAATACCAGTCCTGTTCCCGGTATCGTACATCGTTATCCTGACAGGGTCCTTTTCCTGACTACAAGTTTTTGCTCAACCTACTGTCGGTATTGCACCCGGTCGCGTTTGGTTGGAGGGCATTCGGAAGCCTTGGAGAAACACTGGACCCAGGCTATCGAGTATATCAGAAATACTCCGGTAATTAGGGATGTCATAATTTCCGGGGGCGATCCCCTTACGTTGTCGGATGAACGCCTTGATTGGTTGCTCAATGAAATTTTCTCAATTTCTCATGTGGAGATGGTAAGACTTGGGACCAAGGTTCCCATGGTGCTGCCCCAAAGGATTACGCCCAAATTGCTGGGAATACTCAAGAAATATAAACCCCTGTATTTGAGTGTCCATTGCACCCATCCAGATGAAATTACCGAGGAATCCTCAAAGGCTTTCAATAAGCTTGCCGATATCGGGGTAGTCATGGGAAGCCAGACTGTTTTGCTCAAGGGAGTGAATGATTCGGTTGAAACCTTGACGGAACTGTACCATCGGTTATTGAAAGTCAGGGTCAAGCCTTACTACCTCTTCCAATGTGATCCCATTACCGGATCAGGGCATTTTAGGACTACCGTAGACAAGGGTAAGGAAATAATGCGGGGCCTGAGAGGGTTTACCAGTGGGTATGCCATTCCGCAATATGTCATCGATACCCCGGGAGGTGGGGGAAAGGTTCCCATTCTTCCCGAGTACGAAGTCTCCCGTGATGCAGATAACCTGTATCTTCGCAACTATGAGGGGAAGGTCTTCGCCTATCCCGACCGTGCCGAGGGCACAGACAATTGAAATGCTAGTCGGAATAACCTATGACCTGAAAGATGATTACCTTGCAAAAGGATATGCCCCGGAGAAGGTTGCTGAATTTGACAATCTTCAAACTATAGATGCGATTGATGAATCCCTCAGGTCTCTCGGTTATGAAACCCTGAGAATAGGGAACATCGAGGCTTTGGTCCAATTCCTTTCCAAGGGGAACCGATGCGATTTGGTATTCAATATTGCCGAAGGGTTGCACGGTTTGGGACGAGAGGCCCAGATTCCTGCACTCTTGGATGCTTATGCAATTCCGTATGTGTTTTCCGAAACCTTGGTGCTTGCCCTTGCCTTGCACAAGGGTATGACCAAGGCGGTAGTGGAGAAGGCCGGGGTTCCTACCCCAGAGTATGCCGTGCTTGAGAGTGTTCGGGACATTGCAAAGGTTTCCCTGCCATTTCCTCTTTTCCTCAAACCCATTGGGGGAGGGACCGGAATGGGAATCAGTGAGAGTTCCATCGTGAGGGATACTGTATCCTTATTGCAAGAGACAACACGGCTGTTGAAGGCCTTTGGACAACCGGTCTTGGCAGAACGGTTCCTTGAAGGAAGAGAATACACAGTCGGAATTACCGGTACGGGGGAGCAGGCGAGATGTGTTGCCGTAATGGAAATACTGGTGGATCCAAAAAGCGACCAAGGAGTCTATTCCTATAAAACCAAACAGGAATATTTGCAGTATGCAAAATATCGATTGGTATCTGGTCCTGTCGCCGAGGAATGTGAACGCGTTGCTCTTGGAGCTTGGCTCAGTCTTGATTGTCGTGATGGGGGAAGAGTTGATCTGAAAGAAGATGGACAAGGAAAGGTCTATTTTCTGGAAGTAAACCCGCTGGCAGGCTTGAATCCCGTGGATTCGGATCTACCTATTCTCTGTAGACTATCAGGCATCGATTACAAGACGCTTATCAGCAGGATAATGGACTCTGCCATGACCAGGATGTTTGGGGAAACAGCCTGATGAAGGTGTTGATCGTACATGACCGAGTTTCGAAAACACCTTCCAAGGATGAAGAGGATACCCTGCTCGAAGTGGAGCAGGTATCCAAGGTCCTGCAAGAAAAGGGCGATATCGTAACTTCTGTCGAGTTTTCCCTTAACCTTGCTGATTTCGGTGAATATATCGCAGAGTTTTGTCCTGATGTCATTTTCAACCTTGTGGAGACGCTGGAAGGCAGTCGTCTGCTCTATCTTGCCCCGGTTCTTTTTGAATCCCTGCATTTGCCCTATACAGGGGGAAATTCCCAAGGAATGTTTTTATCTTCGGATAAGCTTCTTGCAAAAGAATTGCTATTGGGCGCTTCCATTCCTACACCACGATGGTTCTCTTTTCGCAAGAGGCAGAAAGATCCATTGGATTTGGAAGTTCTCGTGGATCTTCCCCTGATTGCCAAACCAATTAGTGAAGAGGCTTCGGTAGGAATCAATGATGACTCTATTCTCACATTTTCTTCAAGCAAAGCTATCGAACAATTCTTATGCACGCATGACTTTGAAGGATTATTCTTGGAAGAATTCATTGAGGGGCGAGAGTTCAATATCTCTGTGCTCTGTGTAGAGGGAGAACCAAAGGTGCTTCCACCAGCAGAGATTGTTTTTGATGACTATCCTTTAGGAAAACCTGAGATAGTAGGGTATGAGGCGAAATGGGATGCAGATTCCTTTGCCTATTCACACACCCGACGGACTTTTGATTTTCCCCTATCTGACAAGCAACTTCTTGAGCGTTTGGAAAGTATAACCTTGCAATGCTGGAATCTCTTTGGTGCGAAGGGCTATTCACGGGTGGATTTTAGGGTTGACCGACAGGGAAATCCATATGTCCTTGAAGTTAATGTAAATCCTTGTATCTCTGATGACAGCGGATTTACCGCAGCTTGCGAACGATCAGGGATGACGTATGATGGAATGATCGATCGTATTATCCAGGAATGAAAGGAGTGCAGATGATTACCTATAGGGAAAAACCCAAAAAATCGGATGTCGAGGCCGTGGCCACCATTTTGAGGGACTCGGGATTTTTCAATTCCGAGGAACAGGAAGTCGGGGTCTCCCTGATAACTGAACGATTGGAAAAAGGTGAATCTTGCGAGTATTTTTTCCAGTTTGCCGAGGATGAAGGGCATGTATTGGGGTACACCTGTTTTGGTCCTATTCCAGGAACTCAATCGAGTTATGATCTCTATTGGATTGCAGTATCACCTTCTTTACAGAAAAAAGGGATCGGAACAGGCCTCTTGGTCCAAACCGAGTCAGAAATTGCCAAAAGAGGGGGCACTAGAATTTACATTGAGACCTCTTCCACTCCCCTGTATGTTCCGACACGTAGTTTTTATCAAAACAATTCTTACCTATTGGAAGCAGAACTTAAGGACTATTATGCTCCTTGTGATGATAAACTGATGTACGTAAAAATCCTGTAATGTTTTTGGAGGTAGATAATATGCTGAAGATAGTTCCCTACCAACATGCAGATCCCATTGAGGATTTTGATGGGTTGGTCAAACTGGTCCAGGGACAACTTTCATTTATCGGATATCAATTGGAAATCGAAGAAATATTGAAGGCAATAGAGAATTCCAGGAAGGAGGGCAGTCGTTCGGTATTCTTTGTTGCCTACGATAGTACTAACAAAGCCTGTGCCTTTGCTTTTGCAAACAGATGTTGTGGACTGGAAAATGGAGGAGATTATCTTTGGTTGAATGAACTCTATGTTTCCCGGAGCAATAGGACCAAGGGGTTAGGCTCCAAGCTTCTGGAATATATAAAAACCTGGGCCAAGAAAGAAGGTTGCGTGTATCTTGCCTTGGTTACCCATCCGACCAATGAGAAGGCCAAAGCGCTCTATCAGCAGAATGGGTTGGAATTGGAAAAGCTTGTCTGGGCAGATGAATATCTCTGATTCGTTACGGTCTGGCAACCTGTACAATGGTTTCCAGTATATCTTCAAAAGGTACATGCGCCTCGTTGGCTAAATGATAGAACCCATAGAAGCTGGGATTTCCGTTTATTTCCAGGACCCAGGGTCTATTTTGCTTGTCAATACGGAAGTCGACTCTTGCATATCCTGAGAGAGCAAAGACTTCCCAGCACTTTCTAGCAATGATTTTCAAATTTTCGACCAAGGGAAAATCTTCTTCCGCCGTCTGGTAGTTGGCTATGATATGGTTGTACCCAAATGTATTTTCTGTCCATTTTGCATCATAGGTGATAATTTTATCTTTATGATTCTCCTCGAATCCCTGGAATACCCATTCATAAGGGGCAAGGATCTTTGGATTCTCCAAGGACCCATACATACAAACAGTAAATTCCCTTCCTTCGATGAACTGTTCTGCAAAGCATTCTTTTCCTGTGTCTTTTTGCTTCAATTCAATTTTTGCCTGCACTGACTGCAGACTTTCTGATACTACCAAGGAATTGTCATCCAATCCGATGGAGGCATCCTCACTGACTGGTTTTATCAAGTATCGCAAGGTATTTGAGGGTACAAACCCACCGTGCTCTTCTTGATAAACCCAAAAGGGGGTATCTATTCCCTTGCTTGCCATACGACGTTTGGCCAGTAGTTTATTAGTTGTGGAAAATAATGCATTGAACGAGCAACCCGTGTAAGGAAGATGAAGGTATTCCAGAATTCCCGGAACCAGATAGGCCAGGGTTTCTTCTCCAGGAATGGAATCGACAAGGTTGAACAGTAGCAACGGAGTTTTTTTATTTTCTTCCAAAATACCCTGTAAGGTTCCTAGTGAAAAGGGAACCAATCGGGTGACATAGCCTTTTGCATCCAAAAGTTGGGCGATCCATTTGGCTTGGGTGAGAATATCCAGGACATCTTCGGGAGAGTCCTTTTGTACTTGATTGTGAAGGATGATGATAGATGGTTGTGTTCTCATGTAATCCTTGGGGAATTCAGCACTGTCGAAAAGGCAGGAGGGTGAACCTCTTCTTGTATCTATAGGCATTATCGAGCGTCTCCCATTGTTCGATTCCCAGTAGCTCCTGTCAAGTCCTCACAGAGTTTCTGCCAAAGAATTTCGGAGAAACTGGTATATCCCTTTGTCAAACTTCTTATTCTTCTCGTTCGGCGAACTCCAGCCAACGGTTTTCCATCTCCTCAAGTTCTTCGGCATGTAATTTGTATGCTTCAGTACGTTGTGCAAGAGTCCCCAATTCAGTGTCTTTTGCATCAGAAAAACTTGCTTCAAGTTCTGTTTGCAAGCCTTGCAAGGCTTCCATATTTGTCGAAAGTTGCTCAAATTCCTTTTTTTCCTTGAAGGTGAGGCCTTTCTTTTTTTCTGAACGGCGGGA
Source organism: uncultured Sphaerochaeta sp. (assembly GCF_963676625.2). GTDB lineage: Bacteria > Spirochaetota > Spirochaetia > Sphaerochaetales > Sphaerochaetaceae > Sphaerochaeta. Next base: position 200,756 of record NZ_CAXXYB010000001.1, on the reverse strand, counting down.
ATCTGTAACGGAAGAATTTTCCTGTTTCTTGAGGTTTTGCGCTTGTTTCTGCTCTTCTTCCTTTCTTTCTGCCAGATCTTGCCTCCATTCACTGAATGGCCCTGGGTAGGATAGGATATCTTCATCTACTCCCAAGACAAATAACTGGTCGCATGTGCAGTCGAGAAAAGCACGGTCGTGGGAAACCACCAGGGTACAACCTGCAAAATCCTGGACGTATTGCTCAAGGTTTTCCATGGTTTGCAAATCCAAGTCATTGGTTGGTTCATCCAGCATCAAAAAATTTGGATTTACCATAAGGCGGGAGACCAGATACAATCGACGTTTTTCACCGCCTGATAGAGTACCAATGGAAAGTCTATGCATTGAAGAAGGGAAACCAAAGATCTCCAGGAATCTGGCAGCCGTCACTATCTGGTCTTCACTGAGAGTAATGCGTTCACTGATGTCCTCTACATATTCAAGGATCGTCTTGGCGCTATCCAGATTTCTTCCTGTCTGATCATAATATCCAAAAACGGTATTAATTCCTGCATCGACAATGCCGCTATCTGCACTGAGGTGCCCACACAGCAAATCAAGCAACGTTGATTTACCGGATCCATTAGGGCCTACGATACCTATCTTTTGTCCCTTGGTGAAATTGAAAGAAAAGTCCTTGATGATGTTTTTAGCACCAAAGGCCTTGTATAGATGTTTTACTTCAAGTATTTTCTTGCCGATACGTCGGGAGCCTGAGGTAAAACTTGTCTGTTCAACATCTGCAACGGATTGCTGGGAATCGAGCATTTTCGCGATTCTGTTCTTTCTGCTGCTATCTTTACCTGTCCTTGCCTTGGCGCCTTGTTTCAGCCATTGCAGTTCTCGTCTAAGAATCGTATTGAGTCGATCTTGTTCTTTTTGCATATGTTCAAGACGCTCGGCTCTTCGTTCAAGATATTCACTGAAGGAGCCAGGATGGAAATACATGGAACCGCGGTCAAGTTCGAGGATTGAATTGCATACCGCATCCAGAAAGTATCGATCATGGGTTACGATGATCATCGTGGCACTGTTTTGTGAAAGATATTTCTCCAGCCACTCGATGGTTTCGATATCCAGGTGGTTGGTCGGTTCATCCAAAAGCATCATGGTCGGTTTGGCGGCAAGAACCCTCGCTATTGCGACTTTCTTCTGCATTCCTCCTGATAGCGTTGCCATACTCTGGTCGAGTACTTCATACAACCCTAGTTCCCCTAAGAGGGAAATGAAATCGTTTTCCAGATTCCAGGTTCCAGTGGTTTCTATTTGGTCGGTCAGTTTGATGAGCCTTTGCTCCACGGCACCGGTATGTTCCTGACTGATAAGGTCATGGTACTCATTTATAAGGGAGATTCGATTGCCTGTCCCTTTGTAGAGATAGGATCGGACAGTGTCCTCTTGTTCGAAGTCCACTCCTTGATCGAGCATGACCAGATCGGTATCGCGAGCCATCGATATAGTCCCTGTATCGGGAGGGAAATCCCCACGCAAGAGGTGCAGGAAGGTTGATTTTCCTGACCCATTATGGCCAATTAGCCCTACGTGGTCACCACCTTCGAGGCCGAAGGCAACTTCCTGGAACAAAGGTGCGTCATTCAAAGTTTTTGAGATTGATTCCAATGAGAGAACATTCATACCAGAAGGGTATCGAAAGAAGACAAACGGTGCAATATCAAGCGGCTAAAAAGAGTATGGCAATGCCTCCTATCGATACGAAAGTTCCGATAATGCTGGAAGTTGTCAGTTTTTTATGAAAAATAAACTTATCCACAGGAAGCAAGAGTATAGGGGATATCTGTACCAAGGTGGTTACGATACCTACGGGGGCCAGCGTAAAGGCCTTCATTTGCAATGTCATACCAAGCACAGGTCCGACGATTGCCGCAAGGAAAAGGAGTCCGAATCGCTTGGGGTCCCGAAAAGCCTTGAACTGGGATTTGGCGTTTCGTTTGATCAAAAAATCATAGAGAAAGAAAGCAAAAAGGCCTCCCATATTTCTCAGTAGGTTCGTAGAAACAGGACCTGTGGTTTCCAGTGCATATTTTGCCAGGATGAGAGAAATGGCTTGCAAAATAGAGGCAACTATTGCCATTGCAAGACCTTTTGCACGGTTCTTTCCAGAAAGATCCTTCAGGCGGTGTCGCATTTCAGAAATTACCATGAAAATGACACCACTTATCGTCAAGAGAATTCCCATGATTTGCATCGCTATCAAGGTTTCGTCAAACAGAAAATAAGACAACACTGCCGTTGCTACAGGTGATAGCATCATGATGATAAGCGATTCCCTTGCCCCAAGCCAGACATACGCCTGAAAAAGCAAGAGGTCCGTGAGAAAATATCCGATGACACCACTGAGAAATAAGAATAGATACGTCTGGCCGGAAAGTCCCATGGGAAAACAGGAACCCTCCGTTAGATAGGTAAGCAACATAATGGCAGGGAGGGCTATCCACATACGTATATGGGCTACGGCATCCGAGCCTACCCGTTCTCCGAGATACCGATAGGCTACTGAGTTTTGAGCCCAGCATCCTGCTGTCAGCAGAGCCAAAAGTTGTCCAAAAACCAAATTTGAATCCATGATGGCACACAATAGCATATCCGCTCATCCGGGGCCAGTATCATTCTGCAAAAAAAGGCATGTCCTCATTCAGTCAAAGACATGCCACAGAAACGCAAAGGTTTGAAGACTTACCTACCTTCCTTATCAAATAGTTCTAGCTGGTTGGCCAGGGTATTTGGATTGTCAAAGTTTCTTTCCCTACGTTTGTTGAATATAGAGTAGAGGACAGGGGAAAGAAAGAGTGTCAAGAATGATCCTGTAAGCAGTCCACCGACGAAGGTAACGGCAATTGGTTGCATCATTTCTGCTCCGCTGCCGGGGAAGAAGGCCAACGGAATCATTCCCAGTACCGTAGTGAGTGTGGTCATCAGGATTGGGCGCAAGCGTGTCCTGGCCGCCGTCAGACAAGCTTCCTTGACAGGAACACGTTTTGCAACGAGCTGATTGATTGAATCGACCAGAACAATACCGTTGTTTACAACGACTCCTATGAGAGCAATGATTCCGACGATGGAGAACAAGGTGAAGTCCTGTCCCATGACCAAGTGAATGAATATGACACCTATCAACAGAAGTGGTATGGTGGCAAATATGATGAAAGGGTCGACAAGCGATTCAAACTGTGCGGCCATGACAGCAAATACCAACAAGAGCGCAAGGATGATAATCATCACCAACGTCGGTCCATAGGTAGCGAATTGTTGCATATCACCGCTTTCATTGACAGTGACACCTTCGGGAATCAAAAGATTCTCATCAAGTGCGGTTTGTATTTTTGCCTGAACCTGATTTGCGGAATATCCGTCTGCCAGGCTTGCTGTGACCTTGTTTACCCGTTCCTTGTTTTTTCTGGTGATTGTTTGGGGGGCTTTGCTATTGGTAAAGGTAGCAATACTATCAAGTCTAACTGTTCCGTTTGGAGTGTCTATAAGTAGATTGCTTAGATCATTAGCCGTTTGCATGGAAGTTGGGTTCATTTCGACGTCTAAATCATAGGTTGCGTCACTGCTGAAGGTGCTGAGGGTTGTGGCTGTAGTTCCGGCTAGGGCATCAGTAACAGCTGTATTGATGGTTTCCATCGATACTCCCAAATCATTTGCGACCTCCTTGTCTATTACTATATTAATTTTAGGCGATCCATCTTCCAAATCCGTAGAGACATTGGTTGCCTCAGGGACAAAGGAATTGATGATGGAGGCAATCGAATTGGTTGTCTCGGTGATATCCGAGATATTGGATCCTGTAATGCTAATTTCAATAGGCGTGCTATTCCCAGGTCCTCTGCCTCCACCAAAAGTCCAGGTAGCCGAAGGATTGCTGTTTAACAGAGGTCGTACCAGATTTTTGATATCTGTCGCACTGTATTTCTGTTCGGAAACATCAGGAAGGCTTATTACCATTGATCCTGTGTTGGTTTTTCCAACATTGATCATTATTTGGGTGTAGGAATCAAGAGGCAGGGCTTTTGCCAATTCTGATTGCAAGGCAAATAATTCACTTCTGGTGGCGCTCTTGGTAGTTCCAGCAGGCAAGGTCAGGTTCAGGGTGACAGAATCATCAGAGTTCATTGATGGAGTCAAGCTTATTCCGATTCCACTGAAATGCTGGAAACTGAAAATGAGTAATAAAGCGAGAAGCAGGACCAGTAACAGACGATTTGACAAGAAATAGCCCAACGCCTTCGCATATGCATTCTGTAGTTTTTGCTCAAAGCGGAGGTATACGGAATCCATCCATTTCAAGGGTTTGAAACGAAGAGGTTTCTGTACTCGGGTATCCAGACGGAGAATGCTTCCTGTAAGGGCCGGAACAAGAGTCAAGGCGACAAAGAGCGAAGCAATCATGGCGATACAAACGGTGATGATCAAATCCTGGAACATGATGCCTATCATTTCCAAATTATTCTTGAAAATAAAGAGAGGGATGAAAACACAGAGGGTAGTGAGGGTCGAGGCAATGATGGCTGTGCTCATGTTCTCACTGCCGAGGATTGCCGATGCGGCGGTTCCGTGTCCTTTTTGCCGATAGTTATAGGTATTCTCCAAGATAATGACCGAGGCATCAACTATCATTCCTATACCCAGGATCAAGCCACTCAGGCTCATACTATTTAGGGTGATGTTGAACATCGACATGACCATCATGGTAAGGAGGAGTGAAATAGGCATGGAAAGAGATATGATCAAGGTTGCCTTGAGGTTTCTGAGGAACAAGAAAATAACCAGGGCTGCAAGGATTATCCCTTCTATAGCGCTTTTATAAACCTCATTGAGAGTACTGGTAATCATGGTTGTCGTATCTTCTTGGATGGTCAATTTCATCCCAGAAGGCAAGGCGCTGTTGATGGAAGGCAATGCTGCCCTTACAGCGTTGGCAACAGTTGTAGCATTGCTATTGCTATCATTGTTCACGGAGAGTGTAACAACCGAGGATCCATCAAGATAGCGTTCCTTGAAACTTCTTTCTGTGTCAACTTGCGATGATCCTATGTCTCTGACATGGATTGGTACTCCATCAAGGGTAGTGATTACGGTGCTTTCAATATCAGAAATAGTGAAATATCTTCCATCCAAGGTTACTGAATAGTCAATATCGTTCTGGGTAATGGTACCGTTGGTTCCTTGGATGTTTCGATTGGCCAAGGCGGTTTTGACATTGGTGAGAGTGAGATTATATGATGCCAGTTTGATAGGATCTACCTTTACGGTATATATTCTGGTACCTGTACCTGCGACATCTACAGTCGAAACACCTTTGATACGTAGAAGCAATGGGCTAGCTGTGTCATCGGCAACGGACTTCAACGCGCTTTTGTCTGAAGAACCACTGATAACTAGAGTCATCAAAGACGAGAGGGAGGTGATATCAAGTTGCATAACCTGTGGGGCATCAGCCCAACTGGGTAGACTGTCGGTAAGCAAGTTAATAAGTCTTGTTACGTCAGTCTCTGCCTGATCGAGATCGGTTCCATAGTCGAACTCCAATACGAGACGAGCTTCTCCGGTTGAGGATTCAGAGGTCATGGTATTCAGATTCTCCACGGACCCCAAAGAATTTTCCAATACCCTTGCAACTTGTAACTCGATTTCCTCTGGGCCTACATCATTGCAGTTGACCCTCACGGAGATGATTGGCATGTCGACGGAAGGATAGAGGGCAATGTTTATGCGTGAAACAAATATGGCAGCAATTACCAAGAGAAGTACATATACCATGGTAATAAGAACAGGGCGCCTGACGGACAATTCACTCAATTTCATGGTTACTCCTCGATAATCTTGATTGCGGAACCGTCAACGACGGATCCTGCAACGATAATTTTCTCATCACCTGTCAGGCCTGAAGTCACGACGCTTTTAGTATCATCAGAACTTGAGGTGGTTATCGATACTCGTTTTGCTTTGTTATCGACGGCTATATAGACGACAGGTTTTCCTAGGTAGGTGGTGATGGCATCGGTCGAAATAGTCAAACAAGAATCTATTTTTTCGGTTACCAGTTTTAGTGTAACGTACATTCCTTCCTTGAGCTTGGGATTATTTTTGTCAAGGGAAAGTGTTACCTTGAAGGTTCGATTACTCGAATTTATTGTAGGGCTGATAAGAGTGACGGTTGCTTCTTCCTGTTCCTCAGGCCAAGCTGCCGTAGTAAATATAGCTTTGCTTCCAACTTCAATGGTAGAGAGATAGCGTTCAGGCAGGTAAGCGATTATCTGCAGGTCACCGGCTTCCACGAGGGTGGCTAAACCTGTACTTGTGGTGATTTGTTCCCCAATATAAGCGTCCACCGAAGATACTGTACCCCCTGTGGTAGCCGTGATGGATGAAGGTTTGTATTGATTGCCCGGAGTTGAGGGGTCCACAGTCCCAATGATGTCACCTGCTTTCAGTACGTCACCCTCCTTGATGCTCAAGGCTGTGAGCTTTCCTCCTGTGAGAGTGCTTGTAAGGGAAATTGAAGCGATGCTGTTTTCCAATTCTGCCCCGAGGGTAGTGTATTTTGTAAAGGGACCTGATGTAACGGACTCAACCGATACATTGATTATATTATCCTGCTTCTTCACTTCAGAAAGAGGACCTTGTGTTTGACCTTTTGATGAGTTGATTAAATTATTTCCTACGATAGCTGCAAGAACGATACAAATAGCAACCAAAATAATAGTTACGATTTTGTCAAAGGATGATTTTTTTTCCATGATATGCTCCTAGTTGGTGATTGTTATTACGGATGAATCGACTTCAAGCAGATAGCTCAAATCGTAGAGAGACAAAGTGTATTCAAGGTTCTGTTGAACAATGGCGATATTGGAACTCTGGACTTCTGTCAGACTGTCTTGCAAATCACTGAACGTTGAAAGACCAGCTTCATAGGATTGTTGAACCAAAACCAATTGTTCCTTGGCGAGTGCGTTATGTTCCTTGAGTTTTTTCAAAGTGCTCAGGGCTTGTTGGAGTGCTGTATATGCTGTTTTTACTTTAGCTTTGAGGGAAGTCACTCCGCTTTCATATTCAGCTTGTGCTATTTCCACTCCATATTTTTTGCTATCAAGTGAGACCTGGGAAGAGGAATTCTTCAGATAAGCATCCAAGGGAACGGAAACTCCAACCGAGATACTGGTGGCATCTGCGAAAGTAACCCCTGAACTGGAGATGGAACCAGATAATCCTGTTGAGGCACTTACACTGAGTGTCGGGCTGAGGGCAGTGCTTTTCTCGCTTGCCAGATTAAGTTTTGCTTGTTGTACTGCAAGGTCGAGGGTCTTTACCGTCGTTGTTTTCATTGTCAGCGCTGTCAGTGCATCCAAGGCTTGCACTGTCTTGAGTGTTGGAAGATCATCCATTTCCCAAGTGTCTGATTTTCCCAACAATAAATTTAGGGAGTCAATTGATTTCTCTGTAGTAATCTGTGCCTCTTGAAGAGTAAGTTGTGAATCATAAAGGGCTAGTTTTGCTTCGTTGACTGCCAATTGTGTAGTGAGTCCTGCCTCGTATCGTTTTTGTGCCTGATCATAATAACGTTGCTCTTTTTCAACTGTAGCTTGTTCACTTGTTTCTGCAAGCTGTGCTGCGACTACATTCCAATATGCGGTCGTGACATTGGCTTCTACGGTATTGAGAGTGCTTTGGTATGTATTCTGTGCAGTAATTGAAGAAAGAGCCAATTGTTTTCTTGTATAGCTATTCGAGCTGTCCAGACTAAAACTTATACCTCCTACCGAATATGTTGTATCAATGGAGTTATTTGCTATGCTTCCTACTGTCTTTACTCCCAAATCCAAGGAAATGGAAGGAAGATAAGTGTTTGTTTCACCTTCGCGTAAAGCTTGTTGGAGGGTGAGGGTAGCAACCTTGATAGTGCTGTTGCTTCCCCTTGCAGCATCCAAGGCTTGTTCAAGGGTGAGACTGCTTGCAAAGAGGCCTGTCCCCATTATAAGGATAAGGCAGAGAACTGATATTTTTCTAATCCGCATACAAAGTGCTCCTAAAAATATTTATACTGCTTAAAATAGCATGAAACGGTAGTTGTTTTATTCGTTAAATAGCGATAGAAACATGGAGGAATGTGTAGTTTTTGTGTAGTGAACGTAAAAACTGATTGTATTGTATGAACTGTATACGTTGACCATCCAAGTATTCCCTCTATACAATGGAGCCATGATTAAAGATGTTTCACTTAGGTTATCACCAGAGATAGCCACTGATAATGATGCTGTTTTAAAAATAGCCTCAAAACAAGCAAATGTAAATATAGCAGACATTACTGCTCTACGTGCCATTCGTCGCAGTGTCGACGCCCGGCGTAACCCCCCTGTCATCGATATGCAAGTACGTCTCTTTTGCAACGAAGCGGAAGATAGTGCTTTTGAGAAGACCGAATACCCCCAAGTCAAGGATGCAAAAAGCGTCATTGTGGTTGGTGCTGGACCTGCAGGCCTATTTGCAGCGTTGCGCCTCATTGAGTTGGGGTTAAAACCCATAGTTCTCGAGCGGGGCAAGGACGTCCATCAACGTAAAAAGGATATTGCCCTGCTCAACCTTGAAAAAATCGTCAATGAAGAGAGCAACTATAGTTTTGGAGAAGGTGGCGCCGGAGCTTTCAGCGATGGCAAGCTTTATACTCGGGCAACCAAGCGAGGAAATGTCAACAAGGTCCTTTCCCAGTTTTGCCAGCATGGGGCCTCAACCGATATCCTTTTTGATGCCCATCCTCATATAGGTACGGATAAACTCCCTTCGGTGATTGAACAGATTCGCAAGACTATCCTCGCCAGTGGGGGCGTAGTGCATTTTTCCAGCAAGGTTGTCAGCTTTTTGACCGAAGGAGAACAGCTGGTTGGTGTAGTAACCGATGTAGGCATGGAATTCCATGGTCCGGTGATCCTTGCCACAGGGCATAGTGCCCGCGATATGTACGAATACCTGGACAAGAGCAATATCGCCATAGAGGCAAAGGCCTTGGCAATAGGTGTCAGGCTTGAACATCCCCAGGGACTTGTGGATAGGATTCAATACAAGAACACAGAGGGCAGGGGAAAATATCTTCCTCCTGCTGAATATTCCTTTGTCACTCAAGTAAAGGAGAGGGGCGTCTATTCCTTCTGCATGTGTCCCGGTGGATTTGTCATCCCCGCCGCAACAGCAGAGGGCCAACTGGTCGTAAACGGGATGAGTACATCCTCTCGTAATGGCGAATATGCAAATAGTGGTATGGTTGTAGAACTGCATCCAGAGGATTTGCCGCAGGACCAATTCGGGGGAAAACTCGGAGTGATGAAATTCCAGGAAGCTTTGGAGCGAAGGTGTTTCAAGGCAGGAGGGAACAATCTCTGTGCCCCCAGTCAGCGTATGGTGGACTTTGTAAATCATCGTATTTCCAAGGATGTTCCTGCAAGTTCCTATATTCCCGGTCTTGCAAATGCAGATTTGCATCATGTATTGCCTTCGTTTATTTCTGAACGCCTTGCCTTGGCTTTCTCGGTTTTTGGCAGACAGGCTCATAAGTTTCTTACCAACGATGCCGTTCTCATTGCCGCTGAGACAAGGACAAGCAGTCCTGTCCGAATTTTGCGGGACAAAGAGACCTGCATGCATGTTCAGTTGCAGGGGTTATTTCCTTGCGGTGAAGGTGCCGGTTATGCCGGTGGAATTGTCAGTGCTGCCTTGGATGGCATAAACTGTGCCGAGAGCGTGGCCAGGTATCTTGGATGCTAAATGGATTTCCGCCCATCGAGGACCAGGAGGCAAAAATCTTGGTCCTTGGTACCGGCCCCAGTGTTCGTTCTTTGCAAAAACAGCAGTACTATGGTCATGAACGAAATGCCTTCTGGCCGATAATGGACCAATTTTTTGGTACGAAGTCGGAAACGTATGAACAGAAATGGTATTTGTTGCAGGGCCATGGTATTGCTTTATGGGATGTTCTCTCTTCCTTTGACCGCAAAGGATCTCTTGACAGTGCGTATTCAATAGTTGTTCCCAATGATCTGAAGGCCTTTCTTCAGGAACATGGCAAGATCCAAAAAGTATTGTTCAATGGCAAGCAATCAGAAGCTTTCTACAAGAAGTATGTAGCCTTTTACCCTGAAGGTATAACGTTTGTAACACTTCCTTCTACAAGTCCTGCCTATACACTCTCTTTTTCAGAGAAGGCGAGAATATGGAGTGAGCAACTAAGATAATCCAAATATCAAAATGATGATAGTTTCAATCAATACAAGACAAGCGGCCTTATTATGCCGCTTGTCTTGTATATAATGAACACATCCCAATTTCCGACTTGCTGCTGATGTTTCATGAAGTAATACTTTGCAAACTGAAAACCAGAATTTGATACTTGTTTGAATCTATCAGGCTACATAGCCCATCATTCTTGGAAGAATGAGAGAAATATTCGGAAGGGCAATAATGAGTATAAGGACAATTAGATAGGTGAAGTAGAAGGGTAAAAAGCCTTTGACGGTTTTTTCTATGGGCACTCCAGCGATGGCACAACCGGCCCAAAGAGTAGTTCCCACTGGAGGTGTCAACAAGCCAAGGCCGAGAGACAATACCATGATGAGACCAAAATGATATGGATTGAAGCCGAACGACATTGCAACGGGATACAAAATTGGAGTCAGTAGGATGATAAGAATTCCCATATCCATGAAACATCCCAAGGCAATCATCATAAGGACCATCAGGAGCATTATGACGGAGGGGTTGTCCGAAACGGTCAGAAAAGCCGTTGCGACTCGTGCTGGAACCTTCAGATAGGAAAGTACGTAACTGAAGGCACTGGACGTTGCAATGATTGCCATGATCGTGCTGAGGGTTTTCAAGGATTTGAGTAGGCAATCAGCAAATTTCCTGAGAGTCATCGTTTTGTAGACAAGGGTAGTAATGACTAAAGCATAGACAGCAGCGATTGCACCTGCTTCGGTTGCCGTAAATACCCCAGAAGTAATTCCAACGGCTACGATGAGTATGGTAACCAATCCCAGTATCGCTTCCTTGACGATCCTGATATTTTCTTTCCATGATTTTGCTTCTGATACGGGATAATCCTTTTTGACCGCAATCAGATAGGAACAGACACATAAGGCGAGCGTTAGCAGAAAACCCGGGATATAGCCAGTCATGAACATAGTACTGATTGAAAGCCCACTTCCTGCTGCAACGATGAAGAAAATCATATTCTGGCTAGGGGGAATGATAACTCCCTCAACGGAACTGGTACAGGTTACCGCAATGCTATAGTCAGCATCGTAGCCTTCCTTGATCATCGATGGTATGAGAAAAGCTCCGATGGAAGAAACGTCAGCGACTGAAGAGCCAGAAATTCCTCCGAAAAACATTGATACGATACAGTTTACGATTGCTGTTCCACCTTTCATTCGACCGACAAGGACATTGCAGAACTTGGTCAGACGGTCGGAGATTCCTCCGTCAGTCATAATCTGTGCCATAACGATGAAGAAAGGCACACACATGAAGGTAAAACTGGTAATGCCAGTAGACATTTTCTGAAACAGATTCATGAAGGGAATGCCAATGTAAGTTGCGGTTATCAAAGCAGAAATCCCTAAGCTGAAAGAAATAGGTACCCTTACAATCATCATGAAAATGAGAGACCCAAACAAAATGGCTGTTCCTGAAACGATTGGGTTCATACACCACCCCTTTCAATGTTTATTTCTTCGATAGTCTTAATTTTTTCCAGACTTTTACGGTATTCACTGAGGGGAGTCGTCAAAGCCAAGAGGAAGTTTAGGCTAGTAAACAGCACCATCAGAGATCCACATACGACCAACGGGGCAAAAAGCAGACCCTGAGAAAAATGTGTCGCAGGTTGTGGCTTGGGTGCATTGATCCTGGTGATGACAGACCCATATTTGACCATCTCAACAAATAACCAAGTCAGTATTCCATGGCGGAATAAATCGGCGCCTTTTCGTATCGGGGCGGGCAGTATGTTGTATAGAAAATAGAGAGCAGCATGAGAATCGGTAAAAATATCTATTGACATGCAGATATAACCGAACCAAACAAGGAACATCAGGGTTACTTCTTCAGCCCAACTGAATGGTGCATTGAAACAGAACCGCATTACCACCTGTACAAAAGTGATGGCTATCATAATGACAAGTAGCACTGCACAAATGTATCGCATTGCCTGAAGTAAAACTTCTATACCTTTTTTTATCAATGCAAGATATATTCGAATTTTTTGCATATACCAATCCTTTGGAATTGTTGGGAGAGTCCCAAGATTTCACCATGCCTCCGAAGGGTAGGCATGGTGAATAAATATACGTGACGAAATGGTATTTTCTTAGTTGATTGCCTTTATGGCAGCAATGGTTGTGGCATATTGTGGATATTTTTCATAGATTCCAGATACAGCATTTTGAAACTCTTTTGTATCTACTTCGGTAATTATGCAACCTGCCGCTTCTACTTTTGCACGCGCTTCGCCTTGGTAATCTTGCATTGCCTGTCTCTGCCAGGTTGCTGCTTCCTTTGCTGCTTCGCGTACTGCAACCTGCTGACTGGCACTCATCTTGTCCCAGGCAGTCTTACTCATGAGCAACATTGCTGGAGGTGCCATATGGCCGTCAAGGGCATAGTACTTGGAAACTTCATAATGACCGCTGGTGTAATAGGAAACGAAATCATTTTCCGCACCGTCGATAACTCCGGTCTGGAGACCCTGGTATACCTCGCCATAGGACATCGGGGTTGCTGCTGCCCCTAGCAATTCCACCATCTTGATTGCAACATCTGACTGTTGGACGCGAATTTTCATTCCCTTCAAGTCTGCAACGTTTTTGACCTGTTTTTTGGTTGTGTAGAAACAACGTGAGCCAGCTTCCCAATACTCAAGACCGATCATATTGTATTTAGTCAGCCCCTCACTTATTGTCTGTCCGATTGAACCATCAAGGACCTTGTATTTCTGGTCCATGCTGGTAAAAATGTAGGGAAGGGAGAATACTCCGACTGTATCGGCGGTAGAAACCATCGCCGAGGTATTGACACGGGCAAAATCCAGTGTACCTGCCTGAATTTGGTCAATCGTTTCGTTCTCGGTGCCTAGCTGAGCATCCAAGTAAACCTCAATGGAAACAGTTCCATTGGTTTTCTCTTTTACCAAATCAGCGAATTTCAGCATTCCCTTCGATACCGGGTTTTCTGCGGACTGGTTCTCTGCTAATTTGAAGTTCAAAACCGGTTCTGTTTTAACAGTAGGCTCTGTAGTCTTGGCAGATGTCACGGTTGTGGCTTTTGCATTGCATCCGATTAGCACACTGACAAGCAATGACAGAACGAACGTTGTAGATAAAAACTTTTTCATTTTTTCTTTCCTCCCAAAATGAAACCTATGGCAATTTCTCTCCCTATCAGCCAAACATGCTGTTGGGATAGTAATTTCAAATACGATCTTTGAAGAAATGGAGATTGTTTTTCAAAATGATACTGATTGGTACTGTCACAGCATCTGAACTAGGAGTGATTTTCTGGATGATATATGAAAACAGTAGATGGAACCCCTTGATTCCTTTGTCATAGCCATTTTTATAGATAAGGGCCTGTAATACATTGTCAGTCAATAATTTTGCTGTTTCAGGGTATAGATCGCTCCCAACTCCTCGGATTTTTCCTGCCAGGCCACAGTCGATGACTGCTTGGGAGAGGGGGAGTGTCTCTCGAGCGGTTACCGAATAAAAAGCAACGATATCGCTGTGCTCTTTAAGAAGCTTCACTGCTTGCGAGTAGGTTTTCTCATAGTCGGCATAACTATGAATGACCAAGCACTCGAGAGGAATTTTATTTTCTTCAAGATAGGTCTTGAACCCTGTCAGGTTATGGCAATGCGATGGATTGAGCTCAGCTCCTCCAGCTATCAAGACTTTTCCGCTTTTTGTTGCCATATAGGAGAGTTCCTCGGCTCCGAGGCGCCCAGTAAGTGTATTATGGGGAGCCACACAACAAAGTCTTCCTGAATCGGGAATATCATTGTCCATGAGGACCACAGGAATATTGTTGTAAGTGTACCGTTCAATTATTCTTCGGGTTTGTTCATCCTGCTTGACGGGGATGGTCAATAGTCCATCAAGATTACCATTGTTTTCATCGAAAATACGGGCTAGGACGCTATATTGGCTATCTGAAGTCTCCTCAAAGGTATCAAGGATCAGATGTACGTTGAGATCATTGGCTTCCCCTTTGCAGGAGCGAATGGCGTCCCAGAAATAACGGTAATAATATTGCCCACTTCCAAACTCTGAGGGGAGAACCACAGCGAGGTTCATTGTACGACGTTTAAGGGAGGATGCCACATAATTCATCGTGTACCCAAGCTCCTCTGCTTTTGCAAGGATTGTCTGCCTTACTTCACTGCTGATTCCCTCTTTATTATGTATGGCCCTGTGTACCGTGGTACGCGAGACGCCGAGTGCAAGTGCAATGTCTTGTAAAGTAGTTTCGCTGCTCATGTGGTTTTTTACCTTGATTTTGATAGATTATCGATTACGTAACTGGTAACGGAATCGATTACTTGACATTATCACCTTTTCAATGCAAAATCAAGCTATAAAAATTAAAGTTGTAGCAACACCTTTCCCTGTGCCTATGTAATTATGGTTTTCACACTTTTGTGTGGAAAATTGGATTATCATGGGGTGTAATTCTGTTAACTGAAAGGGTGGGGAGAGAGGGGAGCGATTTTTTATGAAGACATTTATAAATGCCAAGCTGATCAAGCCTGGGGAAATAGTCAACCAAGGTTTTCTGAGAGAAGACAAGGGAATTATAGTAGCTGTCGGTAGGATGGAAGAACTTAGTCAGGTTTCTGGCGAAGTATATGATTGTGCCGGTTCCTATCTTTCTCCCGGATTCATCGATATCCATAATCACGGAGGTGGTGGATGTGATTATATGGACGGTTCCCTCAATGATATTCTTTGTCCTGCCCGAGTTCACCTTGCTCATGGAACGACTTCGCTTTTTCCTACGACACTATCCAGCAATGATGAGGATTTGTTCAAGACCATAGATAATTTCAAAGCAGCCCAAAAGGTTTCCGATTCCATGCCAAATTTACTTGGCTTGCATTTGGAAGGTCCTTATTTCAACATTGCCCAGAAAGGTGCCCAAGACGGGAGATGTCTCAGAAATCCTTCACCTGAACACTACATGCACATACTCGAATATGCGGAAGGGACAATCAAGCGGTGGTCTCTGGCTCCCGAATTGCCTGGCGCCTTGGAAATGGCTGATAGATTGTCAGGTATGGGTATTCTTCTTGCTGCAGGCCATACCAATGCAACCTATGAAGAAATGCAGAAGGGTTTCGATCATGGAATTACCCATGTTACGCATTTATATTCAGGAATGTCGACCATAACTCGAAAGAATGGGTTTCGGGTTCTGGGGGCTGTGGAAAGTGCTTTTCTTATTGATGGTTTGACAGTTGAACTTATTGCCGATGGGATGCATCTCCCTCCTGAATTGCTACGTTTGGTACTCAAATGTAAAAATCATGATGAGATTTGTCTGTGTACAGATAGTATGAGAGGAGCAGGAATGAGTGATGGACCTTCAATCCTGGGGTCCCTGAAGAATGGACAAGAAGTTTTTATTGAGAATGGAATTGCCATAATGCCGGACAGGCAAAGCTTTGCAGGCAGCGTCGCCACTGCCGACCGATTGGTTCGGGTAATGGTAAGAAATACAGGTCTGAGCCTATGGGAAGCCGTGAGTATGATGAGTCTTAACCCAGCGAGATTTATGCATATAGATTCTCAAAAGGGTTCGCTGGAAAAAGGTAAGGATGCGGACCTGATTGTATTTGATGAAAATGTAATGATTTCGGCTGTTTTCGTAGGTGGAAAGTTCCAAATATTCTAACTATGCATTATTAAATAAACTTACTATCTCTTTCAGGAGGAAATACGATGAACATGAACATTAACATTGCCCCGGATGCAAAAACCTTGGGACAAAATGCAGCAAAAGCAATTGCTTCGCTATTACGCGATGCAATCAATGAACAGGGCTCTGCAAGGATTATTCTTTCAACGGGGGCTTCCCAGTTTGAAACTATCTCTTCACTTGTAGCAATGGATGTACCTTGGGATAAGGTTGAGATGTTTCATCTTGATGAATATGTTGGTTTGAGTGAAACACACAAGGCAAGTTTTAGAAAATATCTGAAGGAGCGTTTTGTAAGCAAGCTTTCCCTTAAAGCTGTTCATTTCGTAAGTGGTGAGGGTGATGTTGCGAAAAATATTGAAGAGCTGACCAAAGAACTCAGGAAAGCTCCCATAGATGTTGGTGTAGTTGGAATTGGAGAAAATGGGCATATTGCATTTAACGATCCACCAGCAGATTTTGAGACTGAAAAAGCCTACAAGATCGTTAATCTTGATGAGCGATGTAAGTTGCAGCAAGTAGGGGAAGGTTGGTTTCCAACACTTTCCGATGTGCCTTCCCAAGCAATTACGATGTGCGTGAGACAGATAATGTCATGCAGGAATATAGTCACTGCAGTTCCTCATGGAGTGAAGGCCAAGGCAATCTTTGATACCTTGACCCAGAGCGTGAATCCGAATGTGCCTGCTACAATCATGAAGGGACATCCCTCCTGGCAATTGTTTATTGATGATGATTCAGCTGGAATGCTTTTCAAATTATAATAATTTGACGATTTTCAAAATTTATAAATAGAGCATTTCCTTGGGTGTCTTAGTTTTTAATGATAGAAGTACGATCTTGTATTGATTCTTATTCTGAATCCCTGCAATTCCTTTGGTTCTCGGGAAACCGAAATTTCTCTGGCCTTGCAGGGGTTTTCTTTTCTTGGAATGTCGTTTACCTTCCATTCTACTCGATGATTCAATGTTTGAATTCTTCAAATGATTAGTTGATATATGTGATAAATAGGATTTTATCCTAGCTCTTTGGATCTATTATTGTCCAATGCTATACATATTATTAGAAATGTAGTATATTATATATAACAAGAAGTGCATTCTCTAAAGTAGGGGTCTGAGCTTCCCAATATTTTTTGCTATACAGTTTGTTTGCTTTTCTAATCATCTGTCTGATGATTCCTTTTATAAAAGCAGTGATTTCTCAAGCGTTGTTCCAACAACCTTCTTTCAGTATGAGGCTATTGCTCCACAAAAGAAATCTTACTTGATATCTGTATACTTTCAGGTCCTCACAATTTTGGCTTGGCCGTGGATTGCGTACGCAATTCGAAGGTTAGTGGCTTTTTGGGGTGAGCCTTCAATTTTCAAAATACCGATTGTTTGATCAAACCGTAGTGACATTTGATATCAGCATGATATTCCAACCAGCTCTGTGGTAACTTGTTTGCCAAGATGAAAATAGTATATGTCGTTTGCTTGCCGGATATAAAGAATCAAGATCCACAACCAATCCTTTTCTTTTTTATGCAACCAGGACACGAAGGCGAAGCCGGGATGTCAGGTTGCAACTACAGGAGTAGTAGATCATGAAAAAAGTTACTTTTCTCTTATGTACACTTTCCCTCATTCTTGCAGTGACCCTGCTTGGATGTTCCGGTACGCCGAATGTACAACTGACGAATCCTTCCGGAGAAGGCCCCCAGACTGTTGCGTTGAGAACTTCCGCTAATTTTGTCATCTTGAGCAAATCAGGTGTCAGTACGGTACCCACTTCTGCAATAACTGGTGATATAGGTACGAGTCCTATCGATTCCACAGGACTTACGGGTTTTGATCTCACTGCGGATGGTACCAATGTGTTTTCGACCTCAGCACAGGTTACCGGGAATTTGTATGCATCTGACTATGCTGTACCCACGCCTTCCAACCTTACAACGGCAATAAGCGATATGCAACTTGCCTATGATGATGCGGCGGGAAGACTTGCTCCTGATTTTACTGAATTGGGGTCGGGGGAAATCGGTGGAATGACTCTTGCGCCTGGCCTCTACAAGTGGTCGACCGGTGTTTCAATCTCTACTGATGTCACCCTTAGCGGAGGCGCAAATGATGTCTGGATCTTTCAAATCGGGGGAGGCCTTACCGTTGCCGCTGCCAAATCCGTGATTTTGGCAGGAGGAGCTTTACCAAAGAATATCTTCTGGCAGTCAGCCGGAGTAGTCTCTTTGGGAACCACCTCCCATTTTGAGGGAATAATTCTTTCTCAGTCCTCCATCACCATGGACACGGGAGCATCTATCAACGGAAGATTGTTGGCTCAGACATTAGTTGCCCTGGATGCCAATACAGTTACTCAACCAGCTTTATAGTATTTAATTATTCTCTCTCTTTCCAAAGGCTTCAGGGCGCTTGGAGGAGAGAGTCTTTTTTAAATGAGTTTCCATTTTTTTAAAATACCGATTGTTTGCCTGATAGTAAGGATTCAGGTCTACAACCAGTCCTTTTCCTTCCTATACAACCAAGATGCGAAGGCATAGCCGGGATGTCAGGTTGCAACTACAGGAGTAGTAGATCATGAAAAAAATCACTTTTCTCTTATCTATGCTTTCCCTCATTTTTGCAGTGACCCTGCTTGGATGTTCAGACGCGCAGACAAATCCTTCTGATATACCGCGAGTAACCTCTTCGGATCCTGCCGATACCCAGACCAATGTTCCCTTGAACAGGAATATTTCGGTTTCCTTCAGTGAAACTATGAACGAAAGCACCATCAATGCATCTACCTTTACCGTTGCAAAGGGATCGACGAATGTTGACGGCACTATAATCTATGAAAATATGATGGCTACTTTCATTCCTGATTCAGATTTGTTGGCAAGTTCCTTATATTCCGTGACCGTTACCTTGGGTGCCGAAAACCAGGGGGGAACATCCATGAGCTCGGCCTATAATGGTTCGTTTACCACAGGAACCACTACGGCCCTCGGTCCCAAACCTGTTATGCTGGGTTCTAGTGGAAATTTTGTCATCTTGAGCAAATCAGGAGTCAGTACCGTACCTACTTCCGTGATAACCGGTAATGTCGGAACCAGTCCGATCGATTCCACGGGGCTTACGGGATTTGCCCTCATTGCAGATGCCACCAATGTCTTTTCCACCTCCTCGCAGGTTACGGGAAACCTGTATGCCTCTGACTATGCAGTTCCTACACCTTCCAACCTGACCTCGGCAATCAGCAATATGCAACTTGCCTATACGGATGCAGCAGGAAGGCTTAATCCTGATTTCACTGAATTGGGATCGGGAGAAATCGGAGGCATGACTCTTGCACCTGGCCTCTATAAATGGGGAACCAATGTTTCAATCTCTACTGATGTCACTCTTAGCGGAGGACCGAACGATGTCTGGATTTTCCAGATCGGAGAAGGCATTACGGTTGCCGGTGGCAAATCCGTGATTTTGGCTGGAGGCGCTTTGGCAAAGAATATATTCTGGCAATCAGCAGGAGTAGTTTCCTTGGGAACCACCTCTCATTTTGAGGGAATTGTTCTTTCCCAGTCCTCCATCACCATGGACACTGGAGCGTCTATCAATGGAAGGTTGCTGGCTCAGACAGCAATTAGCCTGGATGCCAATACAGTTACTCAACCAGCTTTATAATATTGATTTTTATTCTCTCTCTTTCCAAAAGCCCAAGGGCCTTTGGAGGAGGGAGTTTTTTGTTTTTTCTGACCTCTTGTCTGGCTTTTCCTATTCTCTCAAATTCCGTTTTGTTCCAGGAAATCAGCAAGAAGATTCATGCAAACTGTCTTGCGGTACTCGGCGGAAATTCTTCCTTGAATCGGATTGATGATAGCCTTATAAGCATCCAGATAAGCTTCCTTTACCGCCTTGGCTTCTTTTATGGTCTTGCCCGTAAGCATGGCATCCAAGTCAGGTCTGCGGATTACCATCTCGCTTATGGCTCCGAACCCCACGGAACAAGAAATGATTTTCTCGTTCCGTACTTCCATCAATGCGGCGAAAGCCACTCTTGAAATGGCAAGAGCCTTTCTTGCCCCTATTTTTTTATAATACCAGGAAGAGGGAAGCTCCTTGGGTAGCAATACCTCTATGATCAATTCATCAGGGGCCAGGTCCAACTGCTTCCTTCCCTTGTAGAATTTTTTGATCGGTACCAAACGTCCACCCCTGATACTTGTAACATGAACCAGGGCATCGGCAACGAAGAACACCAGCGCGGTATCGGCTTTTGCCGAGCCGTTGCCAATATTTCCACCGATGGTTCCCAGATTCCTGATAGCAGGGGCAGCCAATTCCCGTATTGCTTGTTTTAGCAGGGGTGGTGTCAGTGCATTATTCAGTACGTCGGTAAAGGTGCAAGAGGCACCGATGCGAAGGTACTGTTCGTCTTTGACAATCAGGCACATTTCAGGGACTTTGTGCAAAAAAAGATATTCTGCCTGTTCCCGTTCCGTAACCATAAGGTCCGTTCCCCCGACATAGGGGGTATAGGTGTTCTCTGCCATTGCGACAAGAGCTTCCTTGAGTGAGGTGGCAACTAATCCGTTTACCATAATCCCTTGCCCTCCTTAGCTGCAATTCCGATTGCCTTGACAATTGCATTGTATCCGGTACACCTGCAAAGATTCCCCGAAATCCCGTCACGAATTTCTTCTTCGGTCGGGTTTGGGTTGGCAGAGAGAAGACATTCACTTGCCAAAACCATGCCAGGTATACAGAACCCGCATTGGGCTGCGCCTACCGACGCATAGGCTTGGTCTATGATTTTAAAACGCTCGGTCTTGCTATAGCCTTCAATGGTTACCACTGTACAATTCTCGACTCTTCCCATGGCAACCATGCAGGAATTGATAAGCAATGAATCCATGATGATCGAGCAAGCTCCGCATTCTCCTTCCTTGCATCCACATTTGACTCCGGTAAGATGAAAATGGTCTCGAAGTACATCCAATAGACGATCACTGGCACTTCCTGCATATTCTACTTTTTTTCCGTTCAGTATGAACGATATGGGCTTATCCATCATTTTTTCTCCTTGGTCAAAACTTTCAGGGTATCTTGGGTGGTAAAGGGAATATGGAACAGCGAACAACCCAACGCTTGCTCCAAAGCTCCTACGTAGGCTGGTGCTGCTCCAATAAGAGGTAGTTCTCCAGCTCCTTTTGCACCATAGGGTCCCAGAGGATATTTTTCTATGTGGAGTTGAACCTCCATGTTGGGGACATCCACGGAAGTGGGGATGATATAATCGGTGAAACTGTTGTTCCTGATTCTTCCCAGCTTGTCGGTCGTCATCTCTTCAATGGAAGCGTAGCCAAGGCCTTGCATCAACCCACCTTCCATCTGGCCAATGACGATATTCGTGTCTATGGGGGTTCCTACATCGTAATTTCCGTTAACCCCGATAATCCTCGCTTCTCCTGTGAGCGTATCGATTTCTATTTCCACCACGGTAATTGCCCAAGCATAGGTAGGGTAGGCATCTCCTTTGAAGGTTTCAAGGTCGAAGGGAATGACGAAATCGGGTTCCTTGAAGTGTTCTTCCACTTCTTGTTCTTCGCCATCTTTCCAGATGGTCATGAGTTTGATGGATGCCCTACGCAACAATTCCCCTACAATCATCAAGGATCGTGAGGCTACGGTGGGGCCTGAATCAGGGACTCTGTCCGTATCTGGATCCTCGGCAATGATCCTATCCAGGGGTACATTCAGTTCATTGGCAACTATCTTGGCGAAGGTTGTCTTGATTCCTTGCCCGATATCGGTATTTGAAGCCAAAATTTCTATCTTGCCATCAGCATACTTTCTTAGTTTTGCAACCGCCTTGATATGATCCCGTTCCCCTGATCCCGTAAACCCAGCTCCATGGAAAATGAGGGAGAGTCCCATGCCCCTGCGGTATCTTCCTTTCTGTGTCTTATAGAGCGAGTATTTTTCCGAGTAGAAGGAATTGGCCTCTATTTCTTGCAACATTTCCCTGAGGGGAACCGGGAAATGATATTTCCCGCTGGTGGAGGTCTCATCTCCTTGCTTTACCAGATTGTCCAGTTTGAATTCCAAAGGATCCTTTCCAAGATCCTTGGCTATATGGTCCATGATCAATTCAACGGCAAAGAACGTCTGGGGCGCCCCAAAACCGCGGTAGGCTCCTGAAGGGACTGTGTTGGTCTTCATTGCCAGTCCCCTGATAAGAAGGTTCTTGACCTCATAGGCCCCACACCCGCAGATTATTGCCCGTTGCAGGACAACCGCGGAGAGAGTGGTGTAAGCCCCACCGTTTATCTTTACCTCGACATCCATTGCAGTGACTTTTCCGTCTTTCACCGCTACCTTGTACTTTGATATCGATGGATGCCGTTTGGGGGTGAACTCCATGTCTTCCCTCCGGTCGAAGATTACCCGTACCGGTTTTTTAGCCTTGAAGGAAGCCACGGCCACTTCACAGGCCAGGATGGAAGGAAAGTCTTCCTTGCCCCCGAATCCTCCTCCAGTGACATCGGCTTGGATTTGTACCTGGCTGGCTTCATACCCCATTGTTTTTGCGACAGCCCCATGAATGTAATACGGGCACTGCATTGAACCATGGATGGTAATCCTGTTGTCGTGGGCGTTCCCTACCAGTCCTTGTCCTTCCATATAAGCTTGTTCCTGAAAACCGGTCTTGAATGTCTCTATATAGATTTTATCGGCTTCTTCGAAACCTTTCTTTATATCGCCTTTTTCAATGGTATAGTCGAAAAAAACAGTGTCAGAGGCTTCCATATCCAAAACAGGAGTGAGTTCCTCATAGGTTATGGAAATCTCCTTGGCGAGGTGATTCACCCTTCGTTCGTCAGGACCGACGACCATAAGGATAGGGTCTCCGATATATTCAACATTCCCCTCACTGAAAACAGGAGTGTCATCCTTTACGATATGAACCCTGTTGATACCCGGGACATCCTTGTAATCTACTATGAGATACCCTTTTTCAAGTGGGGGAATGTGGATATCAAGAATTTTTGCCTTTGCTTTTGTCGATCGAACCAGCTTCCCGAACAACACTCCTTCCGTTGGGTAATCGGCAACATATTTTGCCGAACCATCCATCTTTGGCCCGTGATCTTTCTTTCTGACCGAATTACTTATATCCATAGGTAGACACCTCCTGTATTGGTTCTTGTTCCAAGGATTCACTTTTACAAATCCTGCCTAGAAAAGTTGTATAATCTTGTTGGGTATCCAAATCTGTTTCACATCCTTTGTCATCGACGGCCACTGTAGCAATGCTATCCTCGTAGACGGACCAGATGGAACGGAGGCCTCCCTCTCCTTGGTAGGAAAGAATGGTCTCTATGCATTGCGTATCGACCAAAGGAGGGTGTTTTCTCCGTCCCTGGAGTGTCGGAAAGGCAATGAGGCAATTGCTTGTGACCCAAGTTTCCTTGACGGATAGAAAAGTAGCCTGCCCTATATCGGGCATATCCCCGGGCAGAAGGAAAAATGCATCGCAAGGCCCTAGGGCCCGAAGTCCGATTTTTATGGAATAGAGCATGTCGGTGGTGGCAAAGTCTGTATTGTAAACAATAGTGACCACCTTTCTGTAGGTATCGCCCAAAACAGCTTCTATTTCTTTTGCACGATACCCAAGGACTAGGATAATTTTGGAAATTCCGCTGAGCACCATTGAATCGATGCTGTTTTCAATGATTGTTTTCCTTTTTACCTGCATCAGGGGTTTGAAATCTCCCATACGCGAGGAGAGTCCTGCCGAGAGTATAATTCCCTTTATCAACGGCTTTTCATGCATCTTTTACCTTCTTGTAATAAGTTCCTCTCAAAGGAAGGGTGTTTCTTTCCTTTCCGTCGAGACGGTAATAGGCATGACTGCAAGCTGGAGAGGTGGGAATGAGGCAAAGTTCCCCGACACCCTTTGCTCCGAAAGCATACGGAAGTTTTTCCCTGTCTGGTTGTACCAGGATGACTTCAATAGGAGGAGCATCGGTTGACCGAAGCAGCCCCAACGTACCATATCGTACATGAGGATAGCCTCCTTCAGTGGGGAAGTCTTCGGTAAGTGCAAACCCAAGGCCCATAACGATGCCGCCTTCTATCTGTCCTTCTACGCTCTGGATATTTACAGGGGTTCCCACATCATAGGCGGCAACGACTTTTTCAAGTTTCCCTGTCTTATCCAGAATGATTACTTGTGCTGCATAGCTGTAGCTGACATGGCTGACAGGGTTTTGCTTGGGAGATCCCATTGGATCGGTCTTTGCAGAGAATTCCCCATAATATTCCCTTCCTTCAAGGTCCTGCAGCGTTTTGCCTTCCCCAAGGTCGAAGGAAAGTTTTGCTGCGGATCTCCGCACTGCTTCCCCTGTGACCACTGTTTGTCTGCTTGCCGTGCTGGTCCCGCTATTTGGGGTTCTGACGGTATCTGGTTGTTCATGGAGTATGAAACTGGGAGAAAGTCCTGTTTGCTGGCATACCATCTGGGTCGCCATGGTTGCAATCCCTTGTCCCATGCAAGCTGCAGAGGTTCGTACATGGACCATTCCTTTCTCTATGGAAAGAATGCAACGTCCAATATCTTTAAGACCAACACCTGTCCCGCTGTTCTTGAAAGCACAGGCCAGGCCTGCATAGGGATTTTCCTCATAGCTTTTCTTGACTGCAAGCAAGCATTCTTTCATGGCGCAATTGGGATCGGCAATTTGTCCGTTCGGGAGTACTTGGCCAGGTTCTATAGCATTGCGATACCGAAATTCCCAAGGGGAAAGACCTGCCATTTCGGCAAGCAGGTTTATGTTATTCTCGGTGGCAAAGCAACTTTGGGTAACTCCAAAGCCTCTATAGGCTCCTCCTACCACGTTATTGGTGTACACTGACATTCCCAAAATATCAATGTCCTGGTAGTTGTAGGGACCGGCGGCATGGGTGCAAGCTCGTTGCAAAACAGGACCGCCCAGGGACGCATACGCTCCCGTATCGGCTATGATAGTTGCCTTCATGGCAGTCAATTTGCCGTTTTCGTCACAGGCCGTCGTAAATTCCATTTCCATGGCATGGCGTTTTGTATGATAGAGTAGGCTTTCCTGTCGGGAAAATCGTACTTTTACCGGGCACTTCAATTTCCAGGCCATAAGCGCTGCATGGTGCTGTACGCTCATATCCTCTTTTCCCCCGAATCCTCCACCGACAAGCATCGAATGACAATGAATATTTTCCGGAGGTAAATCCAGCATATGCGATATTTCTCGTTGTTCGTCATATACCGATTGCCCACCGGTATAGAGGAGCAGTCCATCCTTTCCTTCACTCAATGCAATTGCACATTCTGGTTCCATGAAGGCATGGTCATTGAAAGGCGTGGAATACTTGCGGGTAACTACATACTTGGAATTCTTTATTGCTGTTTCGCTGTCCCCTCGCTTAAGAATTTCTTTTCGAAGGACATTGCCTCCTTCATGGATGAGTGGGGCATTTTCTTCCAATGCCTGGGAAGGAGAGGTTATAGGTGTGAGTACCGTATAGTCAACTTCGATAAGGTCAAGGACCTGGTCGAGGGTTTCCTGGTGGTGGGTGGCTACCAAGGCGAGGCTATCTCCGATATAACGGGTAATTTCACCTTCCGGAATAAGCACGTCCCAATCCTGTACGATATGGCCTGTCTTGTTATTGGGTACATCCTTTGCCAGGAGAATCTTGATACAGTCAGGATGTCCCAGGGCTTTTGAGATATTGATTTTATTTATCCGGGCCCGGGAATATTTACTTCTCAGGGCTTTTGCAAAGACCATGCCGGGAAGAACAAGATCATCAGTAAATTTTCCCGTTCCCAGAATTTTCTCCTTGGCATCGACACGTTTGAACCGATGGTTAACCGAGCCATCGATTTCTGGCCCGGGAACCTCGAGGTTTTCCCTGAAATATGTGGCAGCCATAAGAATGGCCTCTTCAATTTTCTTGTATCCGGTGCAGCGACAAATATTTCCCTTGATAGCTTGTTTGACTTGATCAAGGGTAGGGGAAAGATTGGTATCGAGAAGACTTTTTGCCGAGAGAATCATCCCAGGAATGCAGAAGCCACACTGGACTGCCCCAGCTTCGGCAAAGCAATGGGTATAGACTTCTTTTTCTCGTTTGGATAATCCCTCGACGGTAAGCACTTGTTTGCCCGCAAAGCGTGATACTTTCTGGATGCAACATTTGACTTTCTTGGAGTCAACAAGAATGGTGCAGGAGCCACAGACACCCTCGCTGCAACCTTCCTTTACCGAGGTAAGACCCAAGTCTTCCCTCAGGAATGCCAGCATTGTCTTGTCTTCTGAACAACTGACCACCGTATCGTTGACTGTTAAAGTAATCATGTCCATTCTCCCTATTCTTATCAACTCAATGATATAGGAGCAATGGCTTGAGTGCAAATACTTTGTAGGAAGAACTCGCTACGTCCTTTCCAGGAAGTATTGGAACTGTAATTGGGTATAGGAGAATACTTTCTCTTCCATTTGTTGGTAAGCCAATAAAAAGGTTTTTCCCTGATCTGACAATTCTGTGGTTCCGCCTCCGGAACCTCCTCTTTGCCTGTTTACCACAGGGTATCCCAATTCTTGTTCCAGAACATTGATCATCTCCCAGGCTTTTGCAGGGGAGAGTGCCATCATTGTGCAGGCTTGTTTTACCGAGTGGTTTTCCTCAATAAGAAAGAGCAATAGTTTGCATCGAGGATTGAAAAAGGGGTTTTCCTTTCCCAAGCCAATTTCCACTATTGGGTGAAACAGTTGTCGATTGTACGTACTGAGATTTTTATGGAGCTGTTTTCCGTCATGGATGGTTTCCAGGACTCCTTCATCCTGGACTTCCACCCAAGTCCTAATTGCTTTCTTGCTTTCTATGAAACCTTTCAATCCTGATGGCCCCTGGTAATCCAGGATAGCCGGGATTATTGAATTTGCCAGGACAACTGGATGCCCTCCGGATTGCTCAAAGGAGGGAGTAATGATCTTTCCAGGAGCTTTGAGCAGTTTTTGGAGGGTGGAGGGATAGAACATGGGTACATTGACCGGGGTGAAAACAATCTTCTCGCATTTGTCCTGAAGAAAGGTCAGCCCCAGTTTTATGGATTCCAACAATTGTGGTTCTTCGTTGTCTTCGTTAAACAGAAAAATAACACCAAAGGCTGAGAGTTGGTATTTTACTTCGGCTTCCTGGGTTCCCGTAACGATGACGATGGGAAAGATACCTGCTTGTTGGAAGGCTATGACAATTCGTTTGATAACCGGTATTGACCCTATTTGCAACATTGGCTGGGCAGCTTTCTTGCTTGCCGCTGCTATAAGGCCTCCAACTTTGCTGATTTGCATTGTATCAGACTCCTTGGGAAACGGTAGCATGACCTGCCTACCTTTGCAAGTGGATGGAGAGAATTGAATAGGAAAAGGGCAACAGGAAAGAACAACAGGAAATGAAAAAGAACTAAGCTCAATATGAAATACGGCCAGAATGCATCTGGCCGTATTTCCCTGAACCTTTTTTAGTCCATGTACTTGATGAGTCCTAGTTTCTTTGCCAGTTCCAGCACTGGGATGGGAACAAAGGCCAGAAGGGCTGCAAGGCCATAGAGCTTACCGCTCAATAGAGAAAGTCCAAAGATACTGGTGACCGGTGGGATGAACAACACCAGGAAGAGCATAAGGACAGAGGCGAGTATCGCCTTGTTTAGGCTTTTGTTGGTAAACGGTCCTATCTTGAACAGTGAAAGGGCTGATCTCATATTGAAGGAATGGACCAATTGCAAGGAAGAGAGCACCATGAAGGCCATTGTTCGTCCTTCTTGGAGGTCTCCATTCTCTTTCCACCCTATAGTGAAGGCAATGAGCGTCAGAATTGCAAACATGGTACCCTGCAGGATTACCTGTAGGGTGAGTCCTCCTACAAACAGACTTTCAGTCTTTGGTTTGGGTTTTCTGTCCATAACCTTGCTGCCAATGGGTTCCATTCCCAAAGCTATAGCCGGAAGGCTGTCGGTAATGAGGTTTATCCAAAGCAGTTGCATGGCCAGCAATGGAGTCTGTTTCCAGAACAACATGGCAAGAAAGACCGTCAAGACTTCCCCTATGTTGGTGGAAAGCAAATAACTGACTACTTTCTTGATGTTGTCATAGATACCCCGGCCTTCCTTCACGGCTTCAACGATGGTTGCAAAGTTGTCGTCAGAGAGAGTCATTGCCGCAGCTCCTTTTGCCACATCGGTACCAGTGATGCCCATGGCACAACCGATGTCTGCTGCCTTGAGGGCGGGAGCATCGTTTACGCCATCGCCAGTCATGGCCACTACCTCTCCCTTTTCTTGCCAGGCGCGAACGATTCGTATTTTGTCCGACGGGGTGACACGGGCATAGACACTGATTGACCGGACCTGCTTCTTTAGCTCTTTGTCGCTCATCTGTTCCAATTCTTTTCCCGTAATTGACTTTTCATCCGCATTGAGGATACCCAGTTCCTTGGCGATTGCCCCTGCGGTGATGACATGGTCGCCGGTGATCATGACTACCTTGATGCCTGCTTGTTTGCAAAGTTTGACAGCCTCGGCCGCTTCCTTGCGTGGGGGGTCGATCATTCCTACCAGTCCCATGAAGGTCAGTCCCGATTCAAGTTCTTCGCTTGTTACCTTTGCTGGTACTTTATCGATTTGCTTGTAGGCAACAGCGAGAAGGCGAAGGGCTTTTGCACTTAGGGTATCTACTTGGGAACGAGCATTTTCTATATCGCCTGAGGTACACCGTTCGCAAAGCATGTCGAAAGCTCCTTTTACGATGACGATATTCTTTCCGTCGATGGAGTTGACCGTAGTCATGAGCTTTCGGTCAGAATCGAAGGGAATGGCTGCAAGGCGAGGACAACGCTCAGTCAGTTCGTCTTGGTCAATGCCATTTTTATGGGCACCGACAATTATGGAAATTTCCGTTGGATCTCCCATATGGCTTTCTTTTCCATCGACGAATTCTACCTTTCCATCACAACAAAGGGTTGCATAGGAAAGAAGAGTCCTGATGCTTTCGGAGTTTTCTGATGAAATGTCTTCCAGCGCATTGCTTTTGCTGTCATAGGCTTTGGTCAGTGTCATGCGGTTCTGCGTCAAGGTGCCTGTCTTGTCTGAGCAAATGACTGAGGCACTACCCAGGGTTTCGACTGCAGGGAGCTGGCGCACGATGGCATTGTGTTTTGCCATACGCTGGACTCCGATTGCGAGGACGATGGTTACGATCGCCGGAAGGCCTTCAGGGATTGCAGAGACAGCAAGGGAGACGGAAATCATGAACATGTCCAAGATAGCCATCTTGTCCAGGATCCCAATGCCGAAGATTACTCCACAGGCTGCCAGGGCCCCTATTCCCAGATATTTGCCAAGTTGGGCAAGTTTGAGTTGTAGGGGAGTCGTCTTGTTGTCATCAGCGTTTTCCAGTAGGTTTGCAATTTTTCCCATTTCGGTTTTCATGCCGGTTTCAGTTACCACGGCTTTTGCTGACCCATAGGTAATGCTGCATCCAGCATAGAGCATGTTGAAACGATCTCCGAGAGGTGAATCGGAAGCAACCGTGGCCTCGCTGTCTTTCTCTGCGGCTAAAGATTCCCCGGTGAGGGCAGACTCATCGGATTTCAGATTCGAGGATTCAATGATCCTTGCATCAGCCGGGTTTATATCGCCTGCTTCAAGGATGATGATATCACCTGGAACTAGCAGGGACGCTTCAATAATGGATTCCTTGCCGTTTCGTATTATCCGGGAATGAGGAGAGGAAAGAGTTTTTAGAGCATCCAAGGCTTTCTCTGCCTTGTTTTCTTGCATAACCCCGATGACAGCATTCAAGATGACGATGAGCATGATTAAAAGGGGTTCGAAGAATCCTTCTTTCTCATGGAGGGCGATACCAAAGGAAATGATAGCTGCAATGATAAGGATGATGATCATGACGTCCTTGAATTGCAGCAGGAAGCGTTGAAAATTCGATTTCCGTTTCTTCTCCCTGAGGACGTTCTTTCCGTATTGTCCAAGGCGTTCCTTGGCCTCGGAATCGGAAAGGCCTGTCTTGGCATCTGTGCCAAGAGAAGAGAGTATATCAGAGAGTTTGTCGAAATGTGGTATCACAAAAGTACCTCCAAATGGTTAGTTGTTTGCGTTATGCAAAAGCAGATCTGTTCCGGATACAAAGGCCATAGTGTTGGTGTGGCATGAGCGTAGGAAACTGTCGATGAGTGTCTGGTTTTCTTTGTTGCTTAATGTCTTGTAATCATCAAGATAGGCAGCAAAATTTACGATAGGAATGATGGTGAAAAAGAATTGATGAAGAGTCATTTCGCTGGTATAGGTAAAATCCTGGTCAGCTTTGTAAATGGTTTTGTAGATTGTGTTTTGATCATCTTCCTGTATTACCTTTAGAAATTTAAAGAGCCCGTTGCTATATTTACTATCGTTTTTCAAGGATTCAAGCATCAAAATACGCAAGACAGCCTTCTTGTCTATGGCATAATGCAATACCGATAGATAGTAATCCTCCAATCTTTCTATAAACTCGTCCAGACTTTTCTTGTCAATGAACCTGAGGCAATCAGTGAGGATATCCAATCGTTTTGAGCTAATCATCTCAACCATGGTTTCTTGGACAAATGAAAGAGTTAAATCGGTCATTCCTGCAAAGAGTGAATCGATTGCAGTATCGAGAATTTCCTCTTTGTTCTTGAAATAATAGTAAATCAGGGCTTTGTTTACTGTAGCTTCGTGGGCTATCAAGTTGACACTGGTCCCGTCGAACCCTTTTTGGGAAAATAGTTCAATTGAAGTCGTGAGAATTCGTTCCCTTGTTTCCGGTCTTTGGTTTTTGTTCATACCCATTCCTTGTTAACTAACCGTTCGGTTAATATACATGCCAGTGACACTACTCGTCAAGGGTGATGATCAGGAGGGGAGGCTATTGTTCTCATGAAAAAAGTATTGATATCCTATTTATCAATACTTAATAATTGATTTTGATTTTTTTGGTTGATCTAGGAAAATTTTGTACTAATATCAGTATTTTCAAGAAAATACATGGTGCCATGGTTTCTTCATCGTTACTAAAAATTGGATATTTTGGTAATAGAAAAGTTTAGGTTCTTTTGTATTATAAGTTAAGGATATTGCTATTATCATGAGAACCTGTTTGGACTGGTTCATAAGCCGCTAGACCAGGCTTGTTTACAAAAAAAAGAATGGCCGAAGCCATCCTTCTCATTTTGTGACTGTCATAAACAGTCTTGTTAGCAAGTTTCGACCGCTATCTTTGATATTCTTTAAATTAACCATAGTTTACCTTTTTTATTCTGTCAAGAAAGAATCTGGTGTTTTATCCTCATTTCATAGAACCTCCTATATTTTAATAATAAGGATTCATGGTTTCTGAGTTTTGGAAGTATGGATATCTAAGAAAAAGAGACTTAGCCTTTTCTATAATTTCGTTAGAGAAACCTTATTTATCACTGCAAGTGTTGATGTTGTGTTACAATTTATAACGATTAGTTAACGATTAAAACTTGAGGAGTGTTTTGGTATGCAAAAATATCGGTTGGGACTTGATACCGGGACTAATTCAATAGGTTATTCAGTTATTAGCCTTGGGGATAAGAATGAGCCAAAAGACATTTTGGACATGGGCGTCAGAATTTTTTCTGATGGACGCAACCCCAAGGATAATCAACCACTGGCTGTTGCCCGCCGATTGGCCAGAGGGGCAAGAAGACAACGAGACCGAAGGCTTCAACGAAAGAAATTGTTATTGAACCAATTGATTAGAGATGGACTATTTCCTGAGAATTCATCAGAGCGTCAGGGCCTGAAGGAAATGGATCCCTATCGGCTTAGGAAAAAGGCACTTGATTATAAACTATCGGCGTATGAACTCGGGAGAGCTCTGTTTCAATTAGGGACTAGAAGGGGATTTAAAAGTAATCGAATTACGGATGAACCGGAGAAAAATAAAGTTTCAAATTCAGAAAAACTTTCCCAAACTGATAAAATCAGTCGATTGGAAGAGGAAATCGTAAGTAATCATTGCAGGACACTTGGTGAATATCTCAATTTACGAATTGAGAGAAACCAGGGGATTCGTTTTCGTAACGGAGAATTTGATTGCTACCCATCCCGTGAATTGTATCAAAAAGAGTTTTGGGAAATAAAGAGGAGTCAGTGTTTGGAGTTCCCTGATGTTGACTGGAATCAGATAGAGAAAATTATTTTTTTCCAAAGGCCTCTTAGAAAACAGGAAAGAGGAAAATGCCAGTTTTATACCGATGAGGATCGCGCCTATTCCATATTACCTTCTGCTCAAAGATTTCGAATAGCAAGTGAAGTCAATAATTTGAAATTTTCTGATCTGGATGGCAATACGTTTACCCTGAGCGATATTGAAAAAGATTCATTGATTGATTTATTACAATACTGCAGAACCATGAGTTTTGGAAAAATTAGATCAAAATTATCGATTGACCTTGCTACGAAATTTAATCTTGAAGATGAAAGACGAAGTGGCATGCAGGGGAATGAAATATCGGTTAACATGCGGAATGCCGAGTGTTTTGGTCCTGCTTGGGATGTTTTGTCGATTGAAACCCAAGATGAAATTATTGAGACTTTGCTAGAATCGGAAACCAATGAAGAAGTGTTTCAATATCTCGATATTTTTGGGCTTACTCCTGAGCAGAAACAGAAAATGGCTTCCATGAAATTGGGGAAAAAGATAGGCAAATTATCGGCTCATTTTATGCTAGATTGTACCTTGTTAATTGAAAAAGAACATATCAGATATGACGAAGCTGTTGCAAAAATGCATTTCAATCATAGCTATAATCCAATTATCGATTTGAGAGGGAGTTTACCCTATTATGGACAGATATTGACTGATACGGTTCTCGGTGCAAATTCTGAAGCCCCTGAATCTGATCCTGAGATAAAGTATGGGAAGATAGCAAACCCAACAGTTCATATTGCACTTA
This sequence comes from uncultured Sphaerochaeta sp., assembly GCF_963676625.2. Lineage (GTDB taxonomy): Bacteria > Spirochaetota > Spirochaetia > Sphaerochaetales > Sphaerochaetaceae > Sphaerochaeta. The sequence continues at coordinate 167,715 of NZ_CAXXYB010000001.1, read as the reverse complement.
ACCAACTGAGAAAAGTTGTAAATGCCGTGATTGTTGAGTATGGGGCGCCGGAACAGATTGTCGTCGAATTATCACGCGATATAGCTGATAGCGCTGAACTTCGGCATGAACATTATGTTAAGCAAGCTGAGAGAGAAAGAACTAATACAAAGATAACGGAATTGTTAAAACAAGAGCCATTCAATCTTTTGCATCCATCAGCATGGGATATTAAAAAATATAAATTATGGGAAGAGCTCCGCGATAAGCAATTAGTAAGTCGATGCCCGTATTGTGGAGAGGTCATTCCTGCCAGCAAGCTGTTTGCTGAAGAAATTGAAATTGAACACATCCTTCCCTATTCCAGGACCCTTTTGGATTCAATGAGCAATCTGACGCTTTCCCATCGAAAATGCAATCAGACAAAGAAAGAATTGACTCCATATGAGGCATTTGGACATGACCCTGATGGGTATATCTGGAAAGAGATTAAAGATAGAGCTGATAATTTGCCAGCGAACAAACGGATTAAATTTACGCAGGATGCGATGGACGATTTTGAAAACGATAGTAATTTCATTGCACGGCAATTAAATGACAATCGTTATATGTCGAAGGCTGCATGTAAGTATCTATCCTGTGTTTGTTCCCAAAATTCTGTTTGGAGTATTACTGGTCATGATACCAGTTTTTTACGTGCTCGGTGGGGACTGAATACCATACTTAACAATGAAGGAAATTTTAAAAACAGAAATGATCATCGACATCATGCGATCGATGCCTTGGTAATTGGCCTAACTGATCGGAGCCTGCTTCAAAAGCTTGCCGATATCAACAAGAATCGTACAGGAATTTCCTTGGAGACTCCCTCCTGTCCCTTTCCTTATGAGTCTGTTCTGAACCATGTGAAGGATATAGTTGTCTCGTTTAAGCCAGATCATGGATATGAGGGCCGGATATTCAAAGAAACGGCTACAGGTTTGAAAATGAAAAGGACGTATAAGCCTCTTTCATCTTTAATGGAGGCAGAGGTTCTTTTTTTGGAAAACGAGAAATTGAAATTGTATTTTACTGGCTGTATTGAGAAGGGTTCGTCGTTTAGAAAAGTGAAAGATCAGTTGATGAAGGATTTCAAGGAAAAACTATCGGGGGATGACCCAAAAGTGATAGTTCTGGTCCCCACATGGGTAACAAGAGTAAAATTATCTGAATTATCTAAACAGGATATAGAGGCCCATAGAGTATTTAATTCAAAATTAGAGAAACTGATTTATGAAAGAACCTTTGAACACCTCGACGATAAGAAAAACTTGAAAGGTGTACTTGAGAGCTTGTCAAAAGAATTGAATATCAAACGTGTCAGATATGTACCCAAAACTCAACTCTATTCACAAATACAATCAGTTCCGAATAAATGGTATGAGAAAGATGGGGTGTGTTTCATGACTGTCTGGGCAATTCCTGCTCACAAGGGAGCAAAGAAAAAGGTTTTCAAGGGACAATTCATTAGCTACCAAGAGGCTTATGATTTTAATTCAGGGAAATTGAAATTCTTTCCAAAACCGCATCCTGCCGCTAAAAAAATAATGACTATATATAAAAATGATGTGGTAAAAATAACGAACAAGGATGGAGTGAGCTATCTTGCAAGAATTGCAGGTTTTTCTACACAAAACGACAGTATGGATATTCAACCAATTTGGGCTGCCTCAACAATCGGTGAGTGGAGAATCTCTGCAAATTCACGAGTTTCAAAAGATTTGCCCATTTGGAAAAACGTCCATGCTGATGGACAGAATTTTGTTCGGGTAAATTCACTTTTGGGGAATAATTCTCTTGAGGTTCTGCGAATTTCTCCAAATGGGAAAATATTAAAACACGGAGAGTAGGAGAGCAAAGATGGTCAGGAAAGTTGTTGAGATATCAAAGGATGGATTGTTTTTAAGTCTTGAACGAGGCTTTTTGATTGTATCTGAAGGTTCTCAGCGACTTGATGCCGTGCCTCTTTCTGATATTGCGGTTTTACTAGTTACTGCCCAAGGTACCTATTTCTCAAAGCATATATTGCTTGCGCTGACTTCGAATGGGGCAGCAATTATCCTATGCGGAAAAAGCTTTAAACCTGAAAGTATAATTTTGCCTCTGTTTGGAAATTATGAATTTTCAGGAAGGCTAGATACTCAAATTGCAGTTTCAATGCCCTTGAAAAAACAATTATGGAAAACAATCATTCAAGAAAAAATCAAGAATCAGTCTTTTGTTTTGCAGATGTTTGGCAAGGATTCAACTGCCCTATTACTTGAGAACTATTCAAACCAAGTTTTGTCAGGAGATTCGAGCAACCGTGAGGCGATTGCTGCCAAGGCCTATTGGAACGCTCTTCTTGGAGATGATTTTATTCGTGATCCCAATCTTCCCGGAATAAATAGTTTCTTGAATTATGGCTATGCCATTTTAAGGGGAATCATTGCACGAGCGGTTTGTTGTGTGGGATTGCATCCCTCTCTTGGTATTTTTCACTGTAGCAAGGTTGATAACTACCGTTTGGTCGATGATTTGATGGAACCCTTTCGACCACTTCTTGATTGTTTGGTTATCCAATTACCTGAGGCTATCGTTGGAGAAGAGCTGACACCCAAACTCAAAAAGAAAATTTATCAGATTGCCTGGACGGATGTAATTGTCGAGAAGGGGAAATCGCCCTTAATAAAAGCAGTTGAGTATTATGCTTATTCTCTCTATCTCTCGTATAAGGAGAAGCGAAATATTATATGTATTCCAGCATTACAAAGAAACGCAAATCTACTAGACCAAAGCTCTCCTTTACCTTTTTAAGTGGATACCGAATGATGTGGATGTTTGTGTTGTTTTATTTACCAGTCGTTGAAAAAGAGGATCGCAAGGCTGCTACTGATTTTCGAAAATTTCTTCTTGATGAAGGATTTTCGATGTCTCAACTTTCAGTATATTCGAAGCTTCTTTCAGGGAAAGAAGCGGTTGAACAATATTCTCATAAAATATGGAAAATTCTTCCAACACAGGGAAAAGTTGATATTATTTGCATTACCGATAGACAATATGAAAATATAATTTCTTTTAGTGGTAGAACAAAATCTGAGCCAAAAATGGTAAATAAACAGTATTTACTCTTCTGAAAAGGGCATATTTTTCCTATGTTTCGTAGTATAATTTATTTTGATAAAATAAATTATAAAACTTCTATCAAAGAATATCAGAGATAGCGGTCAACCTGCAACTTAGCAGGGGAGCGCAAACATTGGTTGTTCATCAAAGAATATCAGAGATAGCGGTCAACCTGCAACCATAGCCGACGTATCCCGAAAGCCGAATGAATCAAAGAATATCAGAGATAGCGGTCAACCTGCAACGGATGAGTTAGTAGCTTATAGTCTTGCATTATCAAAGAATATCAGAGATAGCGGTCAACCTGCAACAAATAAATAATAATATATAAAAAACAAATAATCAAAGAATATCAGAGATAGCGGTCAACCTGCAACAAGACATACCGTTGCCCGAATTTGCACAGGATCAAAGAATATCAGAGATAGCGGTCAACCTGCAACGGGTTGGTGAGACACGAGACAAACAGTATTATCAAAGAATATCAGAGATAGCGGTCAACCTGCAACAGCTACGGCCATAGATAATTTGGCTGATGATCAAAGAATATCAGAGATAGCGGTCAACCTGCAACTAGAGAATACCACCACTTTTTGTTGCTTCGATCAAAGAATATCAGAGATAGCGGTCAACCTGCAACTAGAGAATACCACCACTTTTTGTTGCTTCGATCAAAGAATATCAGAGATAGCGGTCAACCTGCAACCCGCAACTACTACGGCACAAGAAATCAAGTATCAAAGAATATCAGAGATAGCGGTCAACCTGCAACCGAACTTCAAAATGTTCCTTCAAGGATTCTATCAAAGAATATCAGAGATAGCGGTCAACCTGCAACAAATCTCATTCGTATACCGCTTCCCGTTCCATCAAAGAATATCAGAGATAGCGGTCAACCTGCAACGAACCTGCTGTTCCATTCACGTGTTTATGGATCAAAGAATATCAGAGATAGCGGTCAACCTGCAACCCAAGGCCCTGCATCACGATCTTTGGGATCATCAAAGAATATCAGAGATAGCGGTCAACCTGCAACATATCAGAGCTTCCAACTACTGCGGCAGTGATCAAAGAATATCAGAGATAGCGGTCAACCTGCAACTCGTATACCGTATACCCAACATATGCCAGAATCAAAGAATATCAGAGATAGCGGTCAACCTGCAACACATTTGTCCCGTTCTTTACTTCGGTTCCCATCAAAGAATATCAGAGATAGCGGTCAACCTGCAACCCGCATCGGTCACGATGCAAGGGACTGTCTATCAAAGAATATCAGAGATAGCGGTCATTCAATAATTGATGTGTCACTGTTTCATGTGTAGTGATAATCTATGGATATCAATTGTTGTTATAAACAAATTGTCTCACTATTTATCAATATTGATAAATTCACGTATTGGAGCTAGCTCTTCAAGGTTCTCTTGATTCATCGCTTAACACTTTTTTTCATTGGATCAGATTTTTCAAATTAATTTTCCTTTGGATAGATTGAAGATGATTAGTCGAGAATCTTCAGGTCGTTGTTATTTTCTTTGCTTTCTCTGAAAAATTGGAATCCATCCTAGGAAACTTTATAAAAACTTGCAATTTCTTCAATGATCAAGACACAGCTGTTTTTTAAGAGACAGATATAAAAGAAATATTGCCAGCTGAGATACTGACCTCTTTGTTGAAGACCTGGAAAGTTGCTGAGGTGCTAACAATTGAATAAAGCAGATCTTTTATAATGGAAATTGTTATCGATACATCATAAATCACTTGCATTTTGCTGTGCTTAGATGTAGGAAAGACTGGTTGCTTACGTTGTAAGGGAGTGGTTTATATGGAAAAGAAGCTTTCTCTTTCTTCCTATGTGTTGGTAGGATCTTTGCTTTTTGGTTTATTCTTTGGTGCCGGGAATTTGATATTTCCTGTACACATGGGACAAGAGGCAGGATCTTCTGTTTTTATTGCCACCTTGGGTTTCCTTATTACTGCCATAGGGCTCCCTTTTCTGGGTGTCGTAGCCATAGGAGTCTCGCAAAGCTCTGGTCTCTTTGAACTCTCCAGTAGGGTACATGCGATCTATGGGTATGGTATGACCCTCTTGTTGTATTTAACCATTGGGCCTTTCTTTGCTCTTCCCAGAACCTGCACGGTATCCTATGAAATAGGTTTTTCCCCTGTTATACCTGAATCCTACAGAACATTGGGACTTCTTATCTTTACTCTTTTATTTTTCTTGGCAGCCTTGTTTTTCTCTCTTCGCCCCAGCCATATCCTCGATTGGGTTGGAAAGATTCTCAACCCTCTCTTTTTGCTCTTCCTTGCCTTTCTTGTCATTGCCAGTTTCGTGCATCCTATGGGAATTGCTTCAGGCGCCGAAGTTCAGTCCTCATATACAACGACTCCCTTTTTCAAGGGATTTCTGGAAGGCTATAATACGATGGATGCCTTGGCCTCCCTGGCCTTTGGAATAATTGTGGTCCAAGCCTTGAAGAACCTCGGAGTAACCAGTTCAAGAGGGCTTGCCTTGGGAACCATCAAGGCAGGGGCCGTGAGTATAGTCCTGATGGGCTGTATCTATGCCTGTCTTGCCTATATCGGCTCTACCAGCCTTGCGCAATTTTCCCTTTCCTCCAATGGTGGCATTGCACTATCTCAAGTAGCCAAGTATTACTTTGGCTCTTGGGGAAGCCTCCTGTTGGCTTTGATCGTAACCTTTGCCTGTTTGAAGACAGCCATTGGCTTGATTACTGCATGTGCAGAAACCTTCAAGACTATATTTCCCAAGTTGCTCGGATATAAAGGATATGTAATCATATTCACCGTTGTTTCTGCCTTGATTGCAAATGTAGGACTTACCGAAATAATTTCCCTTTCCATTCCTGTTCTTATGTTTCTCTATCCCTTGGCTATTTCCTTGATAATCCTGGGACTGCTTTCTCCCTTGTTTCACAATCGACAATGTGTATATGTCCTGACGACCGGATGTGTTTTTTTGGTAAGTATCGGAGCCTTCCTGCAGGCATTGCCTGCTACCTTTGGTCAAATACCTATAGTGCAAGGTGCTTTGTCTTTCTTTCACACCTATGTTCCTTTTTTTAGCTTGGGGATGGGATGGGTTGTGCCTTTGCTAGTAGGTTTGAGTGTTGGCTGGTTGATTTCCTTGGTAACCAAACCAAAAAAGAAATGACTAAAACTTAAGGCTTGTTGGCATTTGAATCAAGGGTATGTACTTATTATATATTGTGATAGATCCTTGAAAATCCTTTGATTAACCCTTGGGTAACCATATACAAGAAAAGTTTATTAAACTCTTAATCTTGACAATGAGATGATTATCATCAAAGAATTATATATAGGGGAGTTTGTTATACCAATAGTTTTCGCCAATAGATGGAGTACAAAAGACAAGGGGGATATCAGCCTTCCATGCAAATAAAACTAAAGGACCTCAAGAGAATTTTGTTGGGTTTGGTTTTTTTTATCATTCCCTTGGAGTTCTTTTTTATCTTTGCCTATACAATCTATGCCAACTCCGTCGAGCGAGAGGCTTATTCACGGATTGTCTCCGAACAGGAAAAAGGCATTTATCTTGTTGCCAATCTTCTGGAACAAAATTTTGCGCACTACATATCAGATTTACAGGTTGTGTTCAATTCAGCTGAATTCTCTTCCTATATCCAAGATTCAAGCGAAGCCAACAGGGAGAATGTAGAACAATTATTTTTACGGATAGGCTCAATGAAAGATGATATCAAGCAGATTCGTTTTTTGGATAAAGAGGGCAAAGAAACAATTCGCGTGAACCGAGAGGGGAACCTTGTATTGGCTGTACCGAAGACTGAGTTGCAGGATAAGCGTGCGAGTGTATATTTCCCAATTATCAAGACATTGGCTCCCCATGAGCTCTATATATCAAACATGGATCTTGCAGTCGAGAAAGATACGATTGTTGAACCGTATGAGCCCATTCTTCGCCTCGGTTATCCTGTATACAAGGGAGAAGAATTCATTGGGACTGTCCTTATAAATTTTGATGGATATCATCTGCTTTCTTTTTTCCCCGATTACCAAACTTCACTCTTGAAAAATCTTTCCCTTGGCCTGATTGACTCCAGTGGTTCCTGGATGGTTAAAGACAAGGAGTATATATTTGGCTTCCATTATAAAATCGATAAAGAGAATAATCTTTTTCTTATGGAGCCTGCCTTCAAGAATGCCCTTGCCTCAGTAAGCGAAGGGGCTCTTGAAGTGGGAAATCTTCGATATGCCTTCCATACTGTTACACCTGTTTTGGATTCCTCCATCCCCTGGTATCCAGGTGGAGATCGGTTTTGGACCGTGGTAAGCTATTTTGACAAAACCCTGATTCCCATCCTGGACAGCAATTACTTGTTGACCAATCCCCAGATTGAATGGATTGCTGTAGCACTTATCTTTATCCTCGGCGTGCTCTATTTATATTTTTTTTCCCAACGAAAAAATGATAGATTGCAATTGATGATAAGTTCCATCGTTTCAAATTTTGCCCATGATGGAATTATTGTTACCGATAAGGATCAAAGAATTACCTTTTGCAATAAGGCCTTTGAGCACTTGGTTGGGTATACCCAGGACGAACTCATAGGGAAGACGCCCAAGATATTTTCCTTTGAAACTTTTTTGGCTAATAAAAAGAATTTTACCGGGCTCTCTTACTTCACGAAAAAGAGAGCGATTTGGGACAAAAATCGTGAGGGCAACTATTTTTTGACCAATTTGGTCGTTTCGGAAGTTAAGGGAAATAAAAAGACTCCTGAATTCTACGTGGGCTTCTATACCCAGGTTCGGCAGAATTATTGCGAGAAAATTGATTTTACCTTACCCGAGAATGAAATTTATTCACAACCTATTTTCTTCTTGAAAGAAAAGATAAAACGAGAAGAGCCAATTTTTTGTATTTTGTTGCAAATTATGAATTATCCAGATATCGAAGCAAAGTATCTTCCCGGAGAACAATATGAATTCATGAATTTCATGCTGAAAGAATTCTCAAAGTTTGTTGGGAACAGTGATCCTATTGTCGTCTATTCTCCTGATACGTATCTGTTGACTATCACAGATTGCCAGACTCCCCGGGAAGTTGAATTAAAACTGGAAAATATGCTGTCAACGTTTGAGAAACCGATAGCGTTTGGTTCCCTGCAATGTGATGTACAGATAAGTTGTGGCGTTTCAGGATATCCTCAATGTGGTGGCAATCCTCAGGAACTACTCAATAATGCTTGCTTGGCAAAACAGTTATTGAAGAATGATAGCCCTGTCAAATATCAGTTTTTCAATCAGGAAGTGCATGCCTTGTTTATAAGGAAGCATCAGATTCTGGGGTCCATTTCTGCTGCCTTTGCGAATAAGGAACTACAATTGTACTTTCAGCCTCAAATCGAGATTTCCACAAACAAGATTATTGGAGCAGAAGCTCTTATCCGTTGGAATAGCCCTCAATTGGGTTCTGTCTCACCTGGTGAATTCATTCCCATATTGGAAGAAAACGGTCTCGTCGCCATGGTCGGGAAGTTTGTAATCAAGGAAGCTGTTCAATTTCTCTCTGACTATGGAAGTAAATTGCAGCAATTGGATACATCCTTTAGGCTGGCAATAAATCTTACGGCAGAGGAACTATCCAACCCCTCTATCATCGATTTAATTGGAAATGAACTGGAAAGAATGCAAGTTCCCGCTTCCTTGCTATCTGTGGAACTTACCGAACGATCATCCATAGAAAACTTCAAGAAAGCTGGGCAAGTAATCGATAAGCTTCAGCAAATGGGACTTTCGATTGCGATTGACGATTTTGGTACAGGATTTTCTTCCTTGGTCTATCTTTTGGAGTTATCGATGGATAAGATAAAGATTGATCGTGCCTATATCATGAATTACCGAGAAGCCGAAGCTGTTACCATCATCAAGACTATTATTCGTATGGCTGAAGAACTGAGGATTCCTGTACTTGCAGAAGGTGTGGAGACAGAAGAACAGCTGCAATTCCTCAAATCCGTTGGCTGTGCCCAGTATCAAGGGTTCCTTTATTCCAAAGCTGTTCCGGCAGAAGATTTCATGCAATTGTCTTTCTAGATACCTATATCCCTTATGCTTTATGTATAGTTCCTAGCATGGGCTATGCTGACAGCCTCTTTCATGAGAGACAGGTCTTTGCGTCCATCCTTTTCCAAACCGCTACTTAGATCAACACCAAAGGGGTCGGTTGCCCTTATTGCTTCTCCAAGGTTGCTTGGGTTCAAGCCCCCTGCTAAAAAAAAGGGTGTAGGGCAGTGTTTTGTAAGCTTCCAATCGAAGGTCTGTCCTGTGCCCCCTTTGCCTGTGTCAAGGAGAAGGTAGTCTGTATCAAAGTTTGTAAGCAGAGAATATTGACCCGTTTCTTGCATGTTGATGGCTTTGATGATGGGTGCTTGGATTTGTTTCCTCAATTCCTGAATATATCGAGCGTCCTCATCTCCATGAAGCTGTACTAAGGAAATGATACCTTCCTGAACGATACGTACGATTGTCTCTATCGTTTCATTGACAAAAACTCCGACAGAACGAATTTTGGGGTTGAGCTCTTTGTTCATTTCCCAAGCCAATTCAGATGATATCCTTCGTTTGCTCGGTGCAAAGACAAATCCTACATAATCTGGCATGGCTTCGTTCGCATAGTCAATGTCCTGAAGGTCCATCAGACCACATACTTTGATTTTTGTCATCCCTTGAATTCCTGTATCAGGGCTCGCTTGTCTTTTGCTCGCATCAAGGTCTCTCCAATCAAGACGGCATCGACTCCATGTTGGCGAAGGATTGCCGTATCTTCCTTGTTTCGTATTCCGCTTTCGCTGATAAACACAACGGAGGGAGGAACCAAATCCCGTAGTCGTATACTTGTTTCGATATCGACCTGAAAAGTTTTCAGATTCCTATTGTTTACTCCGATGATCGAGGAACCCAAGGCCAATGCCCGTTTGACTTCATATTGGTCATGGACTTCCACCAAGGCATCCAGTTGCAACTCATTGCAAAGGGCAAGATAATTGGCAATTTGCCAATCTGAAAGAAGGGCACAGATAAGAAGAATTGCCGAAGCACCCAGAAGCTTTGCCTCATAGAGTTGGTAAGGCTTCACCGTGAAGTCTTTTCTGAGCACTGGGACGGAAACCTTTGTTGCTATAGTCGAAAGATGTTCATCACATCCCAAGAATCTTGAAGGTTCGGTCAGTACACTGATGGCATCGGCCCCTCCTTCTTCATATTCCCTTGCAATCTCGAGATAGGGAAAATACTCGGCAATGGCCCCTTTGGACGGAGAGGCTTTCTTGACCTCGCAAATAAGGGAGAGTCCTTTTTTTTGCAGGGCCTTTCGAAAGGCAAAGGCTTCCAAGGGCGATGAGAAAACCCTTGCCTGTTCCTTTATATTCTCCAGGGGGATGTCCTTTTCTCTTTGCTGGTACCTTACTTCTGTTGCCTCTGCCAATTCCTGGAGAATATTCACCTTACACCTCGTTGGAAAGACGGATGAAGGCTTCAAGTTTTTCTTTTGCCTTTCCGCTATCTATTGCTTGGGTTGCCAAAACAAGGCCTTCTTCAATGGAAGCCACCTTCTTGGCGATATACAGCGCACAGGCAGAATTGAGTAATACTACATCTCGTTTGGGTCCTTGGAGCTCACCGTTCAGTATATTCCTGGTAATAGTTGCGTTTTCAAAGGCATCTCCACCCAGAAGATCTGCTTTGTTGCAACGTACCATGCCGAATTGTTCAGGGGTGATTTCGTAATTTGTAAAGGCATGATTTCGCACCTCGCAAATCGTAGTGGGGCCGCACATGCTTATTTCATCCAGTCCATCCTGCCCATATACCACCATTCCGTCGGTAACCCCAAGATTTGCCATAACCTGGGCAAGTGGTTGTACAAGATTTTCGTCAAAGACCCCCATGAGTTGCATGGTTGCCCCTGCAGGATTTGCCAAGGGCCCAAGTATGTTGAACACCGTCCTGATTCCCAGTTCCCTTCGAATGGGGGCCACATATTTCATGGCTATATGATAGTTCTGGGCAAACAAGAAACAGATGCCGATGGTGTTGAGCAGTTCCTTGCTTTTAGCGGCACTGACTCCAATATTTACTCCCAGGGCTTCCAGTACATCGGCCGAACCACATTTTGAGGAGGCAGCCCTGTTTCCGTGTTTTGCAATGGGTACTCCACAGGAACTGATGACTATGCTGCTGGTAGTGGAAATATTGAAGGAATTCGATTTATCTCCGCCAGTACCCACGATTTCCAGAACAGAGAGATTGTGGAGCAACCGAATGCAGTGCTGGCGCATGCCCTCGGCGCTTCCTGTTATTTCCTCAATTGTCTCGCCCTTGAGAGAAAGGGCAGTCAGAAAACTGCTCATCTGTACTGGTGTTGCTTTTCCGTCCATGATTTCGTTCATCACGTCTTTTGCTTCTTTGTAGGGCAGGTCATGTCCCAGACTTAATTCCTTGATAGCTTCCTTGATCATTGTATCCCTCCGATTCGTAAAAAATTGGCAAGTATCTTGTTCCCTTGGGGGGTCATAATGGATTCTGGATGAAATTGCACTCCGTATACCGGGTATTCTACATGTTGTACAGCCATTATCTGACCATCATCACTAGTACTGGTAATTATCAAAGAGGATGGCATGGTGTCGTCGATGGCAGCCAGCGAATGATACCTTGCTGCCAGAATCGTATCCTCCAGGCCCTCGAAAAGTGGACAGGTTCTTTCGATATGCAACTTCGATTGCTTTCCATGCATCAGGTGTCTTGCATGTGATACCGTTGCCCCGTAGGCGACACAAATGGCCTGGTGTCCAAGACATACTCCCAATATGGGAATCGTGGGTCCCAATTTTTGAATCGTCTCAATGCAGACTCCTGCATCCTCACATTTTCCGGGGCCCGGAGATATGATGATTCGCTCAGGTTGCAAGTCCTGTATCTGTAAAACAGATAATTCATCATTGCGTATTACCCTGATATCGGGATTCATGGAACCAACCAGTTGGAACAGGTTATAGGAAAAACTGTCATAGTTGTCTATCAATAAAATCATTGCAATCCTCCCGATACTGCTTCAATGGCTTCTGTAACCGCTTTAGCCTTATTGATGCATTCCTGATATTCACTCTTTGGGTTGCTATCGGCAACGATACCTGCGCCGCTTCTGACAAAGACTTTTCCATTTTTTTTATAAGCTATGCGAATGGCTATGCAGGTATCCATGTTTCCGCTAAAGGCAATATAGCCGATCGCACCTCCATAGATACCTCTCTTATTATTCTCCAAGGTGTTTATAATCTCGCAAGCCCTGAGTTTAGGGGCCCCGCTGAGCGTTCCGGCCGGTAGTATCGCTTCAATGGCATCCAAGGCATCCTTGCCCTGTTTCAACATTCCCCTTACAGTGGAACCAATATGCATGACATGGCTGAAATGCTCTACGGTAAGATATTTTTCAACAACTACCGAGCCAAATTCGCTTATCTTGCCCAAGTCATTCCTGCCCAGGTCTACAAGCATATTGTGCTCGGCCAGCTCTTTTTCGTCACAAAGCAACTCTTTTTCGAGCTGGGCATCTTCCAGTTCATTTTTCCCCCTGGGACGGGTTCCCGCCAAAGGAAAGGTATGCAATATTCCCTCCTGCAAGTTGACCAAGGTTTCTGGGGAAGCTCCCGCGATCTCGACGTCACATCCACTGAAATAGAACATATAGGGAGAGGGGTTTGTGGTGCGAAGATATCGATAGGTATCGAGCAAACTTCCTTCGAAGGGGGCACTGAGCCTATTGGAAAGTACCACCTGGAAGATGTCGCCTTCATAAATATGGTTTTTTGCCTTTTCTACCATTGTACAATAGGTTTCTTCATCAAATAGGTTTTCCATGGGACCGAGCAACCGTCCTGTCTGGTGGGTTGTCGCCATCTTTGAGGTAATGAGATTTTTCAAGGCTTCCAATTGCAAAATTGCTTTTTGGTATCCGGTTTCCAAATCCTTGGTTTGCATATTGGCAATCAGAATGATTTTTTGACGGTAATTATCAAAACAGATTACCTTGTCAAAAAGCATTAGGTCAACATCCTTGAATTGTTCATTATCCTCAGCATCCAGAATGAGGGAGGGCTCACTATATTTAAAATAATCATAGGAAAAATAGCCTACAAGTCCACCGGTAAAAGGAGGAAGGGAAGGCAGGATGATGCTTCTGTGTTTTTGGAGGATAGAACGGATTTCTTGGCTGGGAGTGGACGTCTTGAGAGTAGTTATTCCCCTCTCATCGGTTATGGTGAGGCAATGGTCTACACAGGTAATCTCCATACTGGGATTGAACCCCAGAAAGGAATAACGTCCCCATTTTTGTCGGTCATCGACACTTTCCAGCAGATAGCAATGACTACTGGTTTCCTTAAGGGTCTCAAGAACCGTTATCGGTGTATGGCGGTCGCTGAATAATTCGGTCGTGATAGGGATGAGATCCCCTTCATTTGTTGATGCAATTGTTTTTGCTTGATCCAGGGTAAGACTGTACATAGAAGCTCCTTTCTCTTTAACACCGGAAAAGATGTAGGTCGGAAAATATCTTGAATCTTACATGTGGGTAATGGCAGTCTTCATTTTTCGTATAAAAACAGAGACTGGTTCCACACAGTCTTGGCCATATTGGCCTACCAGTCGTACTATTGCCGAACCAACAATGACTCCATCGGCAAATGTAGCCATTTGTCTGGCCTGTTCCTCGTTGGAAATTCCAAAACCTATGCAGCAGGGGATACCGGTGGCTTTCCTTGCTGAAAAGACCATTTTGCTTGCAGCTTCTCCCAAGGAGGTCCTTTCTCCTGTCACTCCCAAGGAAGAGACACAATATAAAAAACCTTCTGCCGTACTGGCTACCTTGGTGATACGATCGCAACTGGTAGGGGCAATCATGCTGATAAGTGTAACTTCATTTCTTGAACAATATTCCTTCAGTTCATCTTGTTCCTCAAAGGGCATGTCAGGAACGATGATTCCGTCGATACCCACTTGGTGACAACGTGAAAGAAATCTATCCTTGCCATAGGTGAAGATTGGATTTATATAGGTCATGAACACCAAGGGAACTGAGATTTGGGAGCGAATCTGTTCGACCATGGAAAAAATCTTATCTGTTGTAGTTCCGGCACGGAGGGCTCGTTCATCGGCCTCCTGGATAACCTTCCCCTCTGCAATAGGATCAGAGAAGGGGATGCCCAGTTCGATAAGGTCGGCACCACTTTCTGCCAGGGCAACGATGAGTTTTTGGGTCGTCTCCAGATTAGGGTCCCCGCAAGTAATAAAAGGAATGAAAGCTTTTCCATGGGAAAAGGCGTTATCTATTCTATTCATAGAGGGTTTCTCCTTTATAACGGGCAATTGCGGCAACGTCCTTGTCGCCTCTTCCTGAGAGATTGATGACTATAATCGCATCTTGTTCCATGGTAGGAGCCAGTTTCTTGGCATAGGCAACTGCATGGGCGCTTTCGATGGCAGGAATAATTCCCTCTATCTTGGAGAGATATTCGAAAGCTTCGACGGCCTCCACGTCTGTGATAGGTACATAAGAAGCTCTGCCTTTTTCAAACAGGTCGGCATGTTCCGGGCCAATGCCAGGATAATCGAGGCCTGCGCTTATTGAGTAGACTTCAGCGATTTGTCCGAAGGAATCCTGGCAGAAGAGACTTTTCATTCCATGAAAGATCCCTACCGAACCCGTAGCGACGGTTGCGGCATTTTCAAGAGTATCGACACCCCGACCAGCTGCTTCACAGCCAATTAACTGAACAGAGGGTTCCTCAATGAAATCGTAGAACAATCCCATGGCATTGGAACCTCCTCCCACGCAGGCCAAAAGGACGTCAGGTAGTTTTCCTTCCTTTGCCAGTATTTGGCTCCTGACTTCTTCGCCAATGATTTTTTGGAAATCCCTGACCATGGTGGGGAAGGGATGTGGGCCCATTACCGATCCCAGTACATAGTGGGTGTCATCTATACGTCTGGTCCATTCCTTCATAGTCTCGTTGACTGCATCCTTGAGTGTCATGGTTCCGCTGGTAACCGGATGTACCGTAGCACCGAGTAGTTTCATTCTATATACATTCAGGGCTTGTCTATCGCAGTCAACCTTGCCCATGAAGACTTCACATTCCAGTCCCATCAGGGCTGCCACCGTAGCTGTTGCTACTCCGTGTTGCCCTGCTCCAGTTTCGGCAATGACGCGCTTCTTGCCCATTTTCTTTGCAAGCAAACATTGTCCGAGGACATTGTTGATCTTATGGGACCCCGTGTGGTTCAAATCCTCACGCTTGAGATATATCTTGGCTCCTCCAAGATCCTTGGTCATGTTCTCGGCATAGGTGAGTAAGGAAGGTCTTCCTGCATACTCCCGATAGAGGGTTGCAAGTTCTTGCTTGAACTGAGGGTCTTCCTTGAAATGGGAATAGGCTTGTTCAAGTTCAATGACGGCATTCATCAAGGTTTCCGGTATGTACTGGCCTCCAAACTGGCCAAATCGTCCCTGTTTCATCTGAGCCTCCGTTGAAAACGATCGTATATGTTTCTATGAATAGAATCAATAGGGGAGTGGAATTTTTGTCGTCTTCCAGAAAAAATAGGATATTCAAGGACAACTTACCTCAAATATGCAGGTTCAGTATCGATAATGCATAGCTGGAATAATGTCTTTTGGTATCCTATCAAAGATAATTGCAAAAGAAGATTTGAGGACAAATAAGGAAGTCCCTGCTTAAAAAGACTATAAGGATATCCTGATAAATTAAACATTTTAATGAATGCAGTTCTGTGTGAAATTTTGTAAGATTATATGAAAGAAAGAATAATTTGTTTTTATCAAGAAATTGAGTGGAAACCCACAAAACAAGAAAGTATGATTTGTATTTATAAAAAAAGCTTTATCGAGTAGTTCAAATTAAAAAAATGATTTAAGCTAAATAAAGAAAGGGTTATTCTGCTTGTCTTAAGCTTGGAAGAATTTCATTGTTGATAAACGAAGATAATTCTTGAAGGTAGGACTTCCTTTTGAAATTTAAGGGTTTATTTCACCTATGGTTGCTTTCTCCTGATGGAAATTGTGAGGGGTAACCAGATACCAACAGGTATCGGTGAATTACGATAGGAGAGTCAGATGAGACTGTGGGCAAAATTCTGCTTGGGTATTTTAATTTTTTCTTGCTTTTCTGTAAGTTTTGCCTCAGAAGTTTTTACTGCTTCGTATACTGAGGACTTTGATACCACAATCTATAATATAGCTGATTTTGGTATATCTTCATGGGAATACTCTATTGCTTGCCATGTCGGTACTCTTGTGGTTTCAAGGGTAGCTGGGTATAGTGATTCCCTCAATGGATTACGATTGGAGCGCTCCGGGAATTTTGGTAATGGAAATGAGTTTTTTTTGAAATCAACGAAAAAACTTAATGGATCCAGGCAGTTCGGTTCCCAATTGTTGGCAAAAGTGACCTCAGGGTCAAGTACGACTGTCCAGAAAATGAACCAGGGAACAAATGATCCTTTCCGCCCACAAGTATACAAATTTACCCAGTTTCCCATAACAATTGAATTCTATCTGGGAATACGTAATATACAAGATATGTACAGTGTACAAGGTGTGGGATTTCAATTCAAGAATGGTTACAATCTTGGTTCCTTTTGTCTATATACCAATAATTTACCGACTTATTGGCAATGGTGGTGGGATCAGGATGGAAGCAATCAAACCCAGATAGCTGTCAATGGTGCAACAAATCCCCTTCCGTTTTTCTCTGTCGACTATAATGTAGGTTCCAATTATTATATTAACCGTGAGAGACCCGATGTACGTATCAATGCACTTTTTTCCATCATTCAAGGGGATACGGAAAAAAATCTGGATATTGAAGATATTACCACTCCCTGGCCACGAAAAGTCGGAACTGCCAGTCTTGAGCTGGAAGGGACTCCCAGCTCAAGGACCTATGGAGTGACCCTCACATTTCAAGATGGAAATGGAGGAACAGGGAACAATTTCCTTCTAAAGGATGAAACTGAGGCTTATTCCATCCCTTTTTCCTTGTATCTTGATGGTGGGGAAGTCACGAATTCAATACCTATACTCTGGGATGGCCTATCTGCAGATTCTACCGTAACCAAGGCAATTACTGCTGCTCCTGTTAATTTGTCAGAGTCCCAGAAACTCCCCGCTGGGACCTATTCCGATACGGTCATCGTTTCCATTACACCTCAAGACTCTAATTTGGCTGTGCAGTGAAACAGGAAGGAATGAGTGATGCGCAGGCGAAACCTTCTCTTGATCGGGAAGGTTTTTTCAGATGTTCAACAAAATTTTCCTTGTTTTTATTTGAAGATTGGTTTATTAAGTTTTCAAATTTAAAAGAGAAAGAATGTCAGTGAGAGCAAAATTAGAAAAGATCATGCACTTAGTTTTTAATTCTTTGATACTATTCGAGAACTGCTGTACTTATAGCCACACTTTTTCTGTTTTTGTCAGGAACAGTTGACACTCATTGAATTTTTTGGATATACCTTTCTAACCAAGAGTAAGCTTTTATACAAATTTTATTTTTTTTGCTAACATTATAGTGCGTGGTTTCTTGTTTTCCGTTGTAAACATGATGAAAAGTATGGATGGATCATTCGGAGATTAACTTGATGAAGAAAAGCAGTTTTCTTATTTCCGTTGCACCCTTTGTTTTGCTTGCAGTCGTATGCCTGCTTGTTCCTCTTCTCTTTACCATTGTTCCCAGTTTTTTTATTCCTGGTTTCAGTGTTTCCTATTATACGAAATTTTTTACAGATTCTTTTTCCAGGGGCATTTTCTTTCGCTCGCTGCGTCTTTCCCTTATAACTACTATCATTTGTATAGGAGTGGGATTACCTACTTCCTATTACATCAGTCTTATGAAAGAAAATAAGCGTAGAGTTTTGCTATCCTTGGTTTTGTTTCCCCTATTGACCAACGCCGTGGTAAGAGGTTTTGCCTGGATTAGCATCCTAGGAAAAAATGGAATGATAAACAAATTTCTGCTTGCCCTGGGACTCATCGATTCCCCATTGAAATTGCTGTATACCGATTTTGCCATTGTGATTGGTTCTGTATATCTGTTTTTACCTGTCATGATCTCGACACTGGCTTCGGTGATGGAGAATATCGGGGATGATGTCGTTGAGGCTTCCTATAGCCTTGGGGCACCTCCTATCGCAACCTTTTTCAAGGTAATCATCCCTCTTTCTTTTTCAGGGGTATTGGTTGCCGGAGTCATGGTATTCGCCGGTACGATAAGTGCCTATACCACACCGACCTTATTGGGTGGTAATCAGAATATGATGTTGGCTACCTTGTTGTTCCAACAATCCAATACTTTGTCCAATTGGACCAATTCGGCAGTCATTGCCTTTATTATGATCTTGGTAAGTCTGGGAGTGATGAAATTGTTCAATATCGTTGCTTCCAAGCTTGATAAACGAGGAGAAAACAATGTATAAGCACCGTTTTCTTACCGTGATAGCTTATCTGGTCTTTGCTTTCATTTTTCTTCCTCTCCTTTTGATTGTGATTACCTCCTTCAATAGTGCCGATTCAATTACGATTCCCTTGCAAGGGTTTAGCTTGCAATGGTTTGTCAAAGTGTTTCATTCAAGATCCTTGGTAGGTAGTTTCAAGAATAGTTTGATTCTGGCCATATTGGCCTCGGTTATCGGCATTATCTTTGGCTTGATAAGTTCCGTGGCTTTGATCAAGCGACCTGGAAAGGTGAGCAATTTCTTGCTTACTATATTTCTTTCTCCTTCCTTGATCCCCGGTATTGTCATTGGGTATGTATTGTTCCGTTTCTTGGTAGTAATCCTTGCGATCCCCTTGAATATTGCCTTGATTCTCGGGCATTTGCTGGTAGTCATGCCTTATTGTGTAAGAATAATCAGTGCAAGTCTCAAGGATGTGGATGAAAGCATGGAAGAGGCTGCAAGGTCGTTGGGATGCACTCCTATAAAAGCTTTTCTGAAAGTAGTTCTTCCCAATCTGAAACCGGCAATTCTTTCTGCTTTTATGCTTTCATTCATCAATTCATTCAATAATATCCCGGTCTCCATGTATCTGAAGGGACCCGGAATGGATACCTTGCCTTACTCGATGATGAACTATATCGAATATAATTATGATCCTACGGTAAGTGCCCTGTCCGTAATGCTTATGATGATGACTTTGCTTTTCATGATTATCATGGATAGGTCAATGAGTGGACAACGAACGAAGAGTAAACTTGCCCAGGGTGAATAGGTAGGTTGCCTGAATATCAGGGAGGATAGTATGGGGTTTGGTGAGTTGAGGCATATTGATGTCTCCTATGACAAAAAGAACTTGATTCTGGAAGATTTGAACCTCGATATCCATGAAGGGGAGTTACTATCCTTGCTTGGGCCTTCTGGGTGCGGCAAGACAACCACTCTGCGGGTGATTGCAGGGCTTATAGAGGCAACTGGTGGTACCTTCGTTCTTGATGGCAAGGAGATGACCCATGTTCCCGTACATAAGCGGGATTTCGGGATTGTCTTCCAAAGTTATGCTCTTTTCCCCCATCTGACTGTATTTGACAACATTGCCTTCGGGTTGAAACTACGGAAGCTTTCTTCTGAGTTGATTGATTTACAGGTTTCCAAGATGGTGGATATCTGTGGAATTACTGGCCTTGAAGGTAGGTTCCCCAAGCAACTTTCAGGGGGACAAAGACAGAGAGTTGCCTTGGCCCGGGCCTTGGTCATTGAGCCGAAATTGTTGTTGCTTGATGAACCCCTTTCCAATCTGGATGCACAGCTTAGGCTTCAGATGCGTTCCTCCATCAAGCGAATCCAACAAGAGTTGGGAATTACTACCATATTCGTCACGCATGATCAGGAAGAGTGTTTCTCGATCTCGGATCGAGTTGCCATCATGCAAAAAGGAAAGATCGAGCAGTGCGATAGCCCTGAGAACATCTATACCAACCCCGCCACCGAGATGATAGCCCGGTTTGTAGGATTCAAGAACTTATTTTCCCTTGAGAATGCGAAGGAAGCGGTAATCCAGATTCCAAAAGAACATAATGATGCCAAACTTTTTTGCATCAGACCAGAGGACATCTTGATGGAGGCTCCTGACCTTCCAGATTCCTTGGAGGGAACAATCGAGGTTCGTACCTATCTGGGAAAGGGCTACCAATATGAGGTAAAGACTTCAATTGGCATGGTCGTCGTGTCCAGTAGCATTGAACCTGCTTATACCGTAGGGACTTCGGTATCCGTTAGGTTCCCCAAGGGTAAGCTGGTATTTCTGAAGCGCTGAGTCCTGGAGCCTTCTTGATACTTCCAGGTACGTGATATTCCTGCCTAAGGGCAGAGAAAATGGAGAGGACTATGAGAAAACTACATGCTGCAACTTTGGTAACAGCCCTTTTGGTTCTGTTGTTCCCCGTGGCTCAAATTAGTGCCCAGGGTGCAAAGGAAGCCACGAGCGCACCTCGTGAACTGATCATTTCTACCTGGGGGCTCTCGGAAGATTCCCTATGGGCCGAGGTCTATGAACCGTTTGAAAAACAGTATAACGCCAAGGTTGTCCTTGATACCGGCAATGCCCAGGAACGTTATACCAAGCTTTTGAGTGACCCGAATTCAAAGGTAGATGTAATCGAATTGGCACAGAAGAATACTGCTGACGGTGTAACTGCCGGTCTGTTTGCACCGATTGCCACGAGCGACATCACTTCCTACAATGATTTGATCTCTGGGGCTCAGGCAATGATCAAATCAGGCAGTGGAGCTCCCTATACCCTTAACAGCATCGGTATTATTTACAATCCCAAGGCTGCTGGTATGGAGATTAAGTCCTGGGAAGATCTCTGGAATCCAGCCTTGAAGGGAAAGATTTCCATTCCTGCTGTCACTACGACTTTCGGACCAGCTCTGCTTGCCATGGCCAGTGACGTAAAGGGTGTCGATTTTTCCACGGATAACGGAAAAACTGCTTTCAAGGCCCTTGCGGAACTCAAACCCAATGTACTGCGCACCTATGCCAAGACCAGCGATGTTGCAAGTCTTTTCAAGAATGGGGAGATTGCCGTTGCAGTTGTAGGGGATTACGGTGTTCCTGTAATTGCAAAAGCCGACCCTGAAGCTGTGTACATGGTTCCTTCTTCCGGTACCTATGCAAACTTCAATGTTATCAACATCAGCAAGAATTCCAAGAACAAGGACCTTGCCCTTGCCTATATCAATTACAGGCTCAATGCTGAAACTGAACTGCGCACAGCAAAGGCACTCAATGAGGCACCGGTCAACAGCAAGGTTGTCCTTACCCCTGAACTTGCCGCAAACAAGACTGTCGGTGAAGTGGCTGCCAAGGCCAAGATGGTTGATTTCTCGTTCGTGAATCCTTTGATGGCTGACTGGGTGGATCAGTTCAACCGGTTGATGAACAACTAGGGATGACAACGCTCAAGAATGTCTGGATTTACAATACGGCCTACCGAGCCTTCGATTTCGGTTCCCTTGAGTTCGACAAGACCATCACTCATGTCGAACGACAATTTGAAGAAGAGGGCACGGGTGCCTATGCAATAATTCCGGGGTTCATTGATATTCACATGCATATCGAGTCTTCCATGACAACTGTATCGGAATTCTCGAATGCGGCATTGCCCCATGGCACGACAACCATCGTTGCCGATTGCCATGAGGTTGCCAATGTCTTCGGAGTGGAAGGTCTCCAGGCTTTTATGGACCTTCCATCCGTTCTGGATGTATTCTATGCAATTCCTAGCAGTGTTCCTGCAACCTCTGCTGAGCTTGAAACCAGCGGAGGATTCATTGACTCTGAACAAGTCATTCAACTATGCAAACGAGACGATGTGATTGCCCTTGGGGAAATCATGAACGCGAATGACTTGTTTTCCGAGTCGCCCAACAGAACCAAACGTATCATTGAGACTTTTAAAGCTTGCAAACCAGGTTTTCCCATTGAGGGTCATTGCCCGAAAATAAGTGGAGAACAGCTGAGCAGATTCATTGCAGGTGGGGTCGATTCCGACCATACCGAACAAACTCCTGAATCGATCAGGGAAAAAATCTCGGCGGGAATGTTTCTGGAAATCCAGCAAAAGAGTGTCAAGAAAGAGACGGTCGAAGCTCTCTGCGATGAGTATCTTGCAGGCAAGTTTTGTTTTTGTACCGATGATGTAATGCCAGATGTGTTGCAAGCAAAGGGACATCTGGATGCGGTGGTTAAACAAGCCATTTCATACGGAATGTCCATAACAGAGGCCATCTATGCATCAACCTATTCTCCTGCAATGCGAATGCGTCTGTTCGATCGTGGGCAGATAGCCCCAGGCAAGATTGCCGATTTATTGGTGATTGACGACTTGGAAACCCTTCATATCAAGGCAATTTTCAAGAATGGGGTCATGATCTATGATTCGTCCAATGGTCTGGTGACACCTATGAAGCTTCCTCTCTTGCCGGAAAAATACCTTCATTCCATAAAAAGACAAAAGATAGGGACAAAAGATTTTGATTTGTCCTGTCCTGATGGAAAACATGATATTCTCATCATAGAGAAGGACAGTGCTACGACCTTCACCAGAAAAGGAAGGCAGTCTGTCATGGTACAAGACAATGCCTTCGATTTTTTCGCCTCAGGCTTGAATGTCATTGCCTGCGTGGAACGTTATGGAAAGGAATCCCCGATAAAACCGGCATTCCTGAAGAATGGATTGAAAAAGAGTGGAGCCATCTGCAGTTCCTGGGCACATGACAGTCACAATCTCCTGGTCCTTGCTACGAGCGTCGAACTGGCTGTCAGGGCCGTGAACCTGGTCATCGAGAATCAGGGAGGGATTGCCTTGGTCGATGAGAAGAAAGAATCATTTGTTCCCCTTGCCTATGGGGGAATTGTCTCGCTTGAACCTATGCCCAAGTTGGCGAAACGTATCGAGGGAGTAAGAAAATGGCTTCAACTTCATGGCTATGAAGCCAAGGAAGAGGTCATGAATTTTGCGGTCTTGGCTCTGCCGGTATCCCCTGAGTTGAAAATCAGTGACAAGGGTTTGGTCGATGTGCTGCAAAAACGTATTCTCGACTGGCGAACCTACTGGAATGAAGAAGGAAAAATCTCATGAAATATGTATTGCGTCATGCCACAATCCTTACGATGGACGAGTCGATGACAGTCATTGAGAATGGAGCCTTGGCCTTTGATGGCGATACACTTGTCTATGTGGGTAAGGATGCAGAACTACCTTCTTCGTTGCTTGCCACCTGTGATGAGGTGGTGGACCTTGCCGATGCGTTAATCCTGCCTACCTTCATCAATGCCCATACTCATATGGGAATGATAGCTTTTCGTTCCTTGGGAGATGACAGCCCCGATCGATTGAGGCGTTTTTTGCTACCTTTGGAAAATGCTTGCATGAATGAGGAACTGGCCGTTGCCTCCTCTCGGTTGGCCATTGCTGAAATGCTCCTTGCCGGTATCGGAAGTGCAGTTGATATGTACTATTTCGAAGATGCTGTTGCCAAAGTTGCCAAGGAGATGGGGTTTCGACTCTGGGCAGGTGAGACCTTGATGGAAGATCCTCACTGTGACGCCCGAAACGGTAGGGAAGGGTTAAAGAAGGCTGTTCGCTTGATTGAACAGTATTGTGACGATCCTCTTATTACTCCGATTATTGCTCCGCATGCTCCCTATAGCAATTCCCTTTCGGTCCTGAAGGAAGCTCAAGCGCTTGCCCATGAGTATGGGCTCCTATGGACAATGCATCTCTCCGAAATGGATTTTGAAATGGAAAAATATGCAAAGGAATACGGACTTTCTCCAATTGGTTTTCTGGAAAAAGAACATTTGCTGGACAGTTCCTTACTTGCTGCCCATTGCATTCATACAAGTGATGAGGATATTGCTCTTTTGGCAAAGAATGGAACCAAAGTAATTCACTGTCCTGGTGCAAATCTCAAGAGTGCAAAAGGAATCGCCAGGTGTCCTCGAATGCGACAAGAAGGAGTTCTTGTAGGGTTGGGGACTGATGGACCTGCTAGTGGCAATACCCTTGAGGTTTTTACCCAGATGAAATTGTATGCTATTTTGCATAAGAATGTCTTGAAGGACAGAACTGCAATTCCTGCAAGTTCAGTGGTGCCACTCTGTACGAGTGAAGCAGCCAAAGTTCTGCATGCCGAGAAGAACATAGGGAGTCTCGTTGTCGGAAAAAAGGCCGATATTTTGGTCTTGGAGTTGGAAAGTCCCAACATGATTCCTTGTTTCGATCCGTATTCGGTAATCGTCTATAGCAGTGGGGTGCAGAACGTACAACATGTATTTGTGAATGGAAGGTGGTTGGTTCGTGATCATGAACTGAGAGATGTTTCTCTTACTTGGCTTCGAGAAGAGTTTTTCCGTGTTGCACAACCTTTCTTTGAGGAAGCAAAAAAGCGTTCTTGACTGAAAAAAACATAAACGGAGCCATTGCTGGCTCCGCTACGTTACTGAATCATGGATTTCCGATCGTACTCCAACCGAGAACTAGTAACGGTTGTTGTTGTATGAAGGACGGGGCTTTGCAATTGCTTCGTTGACACGAAGGTTACGGCCATCCAGATCCTTGCCATCAAGCTGGGAAATAGCAGCTTCAGCTGCGGAATCCTCTTCCATTTCTACGAAACCGAACCCCTTGGGGCGACGGGTCTCGCGGTCAATGATGATATTTGCACTAAGTACGGTACCGTACTGTGCGAACAGGTCCCGAAGTTCTTCTTCGGAGGTGTTGTAACTCATGTTACCAACATAGATTTTCTTTGCCATTAAAAGCATCCTTCACAGGCTATTTTGCCTGTACAAAAAATTATTGCCTTATTTGGCGCAGTCTTGAACATTTTAACCTGTCTGCGAAAGGGATTCAGTAACGAATACGTACATTCATGAGATAGGGTAACGGACTAGCTGCAACTCAAAAAATTAAAGCAATTTGACGGTAGCATACGTATAAGCAATTGTCAATTGATTGATATGAAGGAAAATTTGAGGCAAACAACTCCATAATAAGTGAAGAATCTGGTCTTAAAGTTAACTTACCGTAAAAAAAATATATTTATTGAGTTTTTCCCTAATTGATTTCTTTTAAATTATGTATATCCGAAATCATTTGGCTTTATAATTTATAATCGAGAGTAATTATTTTTCCTTGATTTTCGTTTGAAATCACAAAAATGACAGATTTGTGGTATGGTAGAACCATTACAGGCTGTCGTTTTGCGAACTGACGAACACCTATTGGTTTCAAAAAGGAAGGTCTCATGAGAATTATCGCATGCTCAGATATACATATTGGTAGGATTCCTGCCGTTCAAGGACGTCAGAATCTGAATGGTCATGTCGGTTGGGACGCAATCGTGGAGAAAGCCATTGCCTTGGAAGTCGATGCCTTGGTGTTATCAGGTGATATCGTTGAGAAGGACAATGCCTGGTTTGAGGCATATGGCCCTCTGGTAAAGGGTTTGGAAAATCTCAAGAAAGCAGGTATCGAGGTCTTTGCCGTAGCAGGGAACCATGATGCAAATATTTTTCCCAGGCTTGCCAAGGAAGAGAAACAGGTCCATCTGCTCGGACTCAAGGGAACTTGGGACCATATCGATTACAACGGAGTTCGTTTTATTGGATGGTCCTTCCCCCAAAGCGTCTATGCTGCAAATCCCCTTGATTCATTTGACCCAAGTCTGTCTGCTTTTGCAGGACCCTGTCTTGGGTTGCTCCACTGTGATGTCGATGGCCCACTTGCCGGAAAATATGCCTCGGTACCCTCAAATCAATTTGAAGGCACCAATCTTCCCCTATGGGTGCTTGGGCATATTCACGCAAAGAAGCTAATCAATAACAAAGCAGCTTTCTATTGTGGTTCTCCCTTTGCTCTGGATTCATCTGAAACAGAGGAACATGGAATCTGGTTGTTGGAAACAGTGGGAGAGAAATCCTGGAAAGATCCACAGTTTATCCAGCTGTCTCCCTGGCTATTTTGCAACTGTGAAGTTTCCTTGGAGGGAATAACCTCTTTGGAAGAATTGCCGGAATATATTACAAAAGCCATGCGGGAGAAAGCATCTTCAAAACTAGCTTCACTGTTCAATGGAGACCTTTATTGCAAACTTGCATTCACAGGAACTGTTCCCCTTGGTTTTGAACTCCAAAACTCCCTGACTCCCGAGAACTTGCAAGAACTTGTAATTCCTCTTGAGGAAGGTTGCTCTGCCTATGCACTGGATTCCTTTGATGATGCTACGACCTTTCAGGTAGACCTGAAAAGTCTGGCCCAGGGAGTGGGCCCCATTGCCTTGTTGGCGAAACAACTTCTTGCTATGGATACTCTTCCAGGGTTGTTGGATGAAGTGAGGGACATCGAAGAAAAAAGTCATAATTTACCAGCATTTCAGCAATTGAGGAATGTTGCAGGACCGGATATGACAGACACTCCTGAAAAGCTGGTACAAAAAGCAGGGATGATCCTATTGCGTTCCATGCTGAAGAATATAGAAGGCGAAACTGTATGAGCAAAAAAATTTGGATCAAGAAGGTTGTCTTGCAGCGAACCCCTGGTTTTGGAGTGGGAGAATTTCCTCCTATTGAGGATTTGACTGATGGGTTGAATGTAATATGGGGCCCGAATGGTGTCGGGAAATCCAGTCTTTCCAAGTCCTTGTGTGCCCTTCTTTGGGAGCGAAAAGGGTCTGCTAATATAGAAGCGGAAGGAACCTTGGAATCCCCGGAAGGTCCTTGGATGGCAAAACTTGATCAAGGCGTACTGAAACAGACTCGTCTTCTTGATAACCAAACCACGCCCTTGCCTGGTCGGTCCAATGATCTTAGTGATAGTTATTGGTTTCCTCTTCATGTCTTGTTGCAAACCAAGGAGACAGGGGAAACCTTTCTTGCCCAGGTAAAGAAAGACATGCAGGGCGGTGTTGACCTTCAACTTGCTTGTAACCAGGTCAGAGGAAAACGTACGTGGACAAACGCTTCCAACAAAGCCTCCAAGAATCTGCGAGAATCCCTTGAGGCCTTGAAAATTGTTACTATCCAGCAGGAAAGTCAGAAGGATATTACCCTGGATATTGCCAAACTGGAAGAATCGGTCAATTCAGGTGCAACGCTTCGCAAGAAGAAAACCGAACTGGAACAGGCCAAGCAAATTCTGGAAACCAGGAGGGAAATCCAGAATTTGGAAGACCTGATGGCTTCTTTTCCCAGTCAGGTCTCTTTGGTAGATGAAAAATCGCCTGCCAGATTGCAGGAATTGAGAGAACTGGTCGAAGGGAAAGCATCAGATCTGGAAAAAGAACTGAATGAACAAGAAAGGGTGAAAAAGCTCTATGAAGCCTGTGCAATCAGCAAAACCCAATATGATGATGTTTCGTTACCTGAAAAACTTCAATCCTCGTTGACGAACTGGGAAAATGCAAAAAACCAAGTTGAAACCAGCCAAAGGTCCTGGGAACAAGAAACTGTAGCCTTGCAGGAGTGGGAAGTACAACATTCCTGGATCGTGGAAAAGGTTCCGCAGCCACAAAAGCTCAAGGATATGGTTGTAGTGTTGAAGAATCTTGCCAATACCTGCGAGCCACTTCGTATTGCAGTTGTTTCCGGGCAAGACTATGAAGCTTCCTTGGGAAAACCCGAACAAGAAACTGCAAATGATGCAAGCCTTTCTTCTTTGTCCGTCCGGCTCGGAGATTGGATGAAATCTTATAATGAACTGGAAGCTACTCCTATGGGATCTGTGGTTCCGAAGAACCTCAAAAAACGAGTTATTTTGACAGGATTGCTGGGAGCTTTGGTGATTCTGTTGCTTTCGTTCTTGCATCCTCTTGCTTCAATTCCCGGTTTTCTTGTTTTGGCAGGTATCCTATGGAAGCTGATACCCAATACCAAAAAAAACAACGATATGGTTCAGAAGTCTGAAGCTCTCAAAGCTCTCCAGATCCAGATTGAACAGGAATTGGCCACGCTTCAGGATTTTTCCCTAGACACTTGGTCGAGTGACGCCTGTCTTGCCCTTCAAACAGCCTTGGGCAGGCAATTGGTCGAGAACCAAGCAGTGAGGGCAAGAAACCAGGCAAGAAAAATTGCCAGGGGAAATCTGGAGAAATCACAAGAAAAATTACGCCGATGGCAAGAAGCTTGGCAAGAGGCCTGCAATGATCTGGGCATTTCAGTAGAGAATCCAACGCTTTTTGGGGCTGAATTTTTCCATTTTTCCGAGCATTTGAAGAAGTGGGCTGATTTAAAGGAACGAGTTGCAGTAGCCCAGTCCGATTTAAATCTGTCCAAGGTTGCCTATGAAAAGGCCCGTGCTCAATTGCAAGTTATTTTGGATATCCAAGAGTGTGATATCCCAACGCTCCAGGGAAATGCCGAGAGTTTGAAAAAGCGGATACAGAAGGCTCATGAGTTGCAAGAAACTCTTGACAGTAGGGAATTGCGTATTGCTGATTTGCAAGTTTCCCTGAAAAAACAACGTTCAGCCTATGAAGAATTCTGGAAGAAACTGGAGATTCCCTTCGATGATGAGAAAACCTTGCAAGAGGTTGCAGCAGTAGTTCCCCGATGGCGAGACACGCGACAGGATTTGCAAATTCGCAAAAGACAGGAAGCTGATTTGGTGAAAACCTCTTCCAAGGCCGAATCTCTTGCTGCTGAAATGGTTTTTGAGGATGTTGTTGACCAGATAGAAACGCTTTCCACTCAGTTGGGAGAGTTGGAAAATGCAAGGCAGAAACTGGGTGCTTTGCAAAACCAATATGCTCATTTACTGGATGGCTCGGAGATGGCCACTGCCATGCTTTCAAAGAAAGAGGCCGAGCAGGCCTTGGAAGTCTTGAGGCAGCAAGAGACTCTTGCCAATGTAATCGGCTTGTTGACCGAAAGGTTATCCGAACAGGCCCAGAAGGTTTATCAACCACAAGTATTGGTAACAGCCAGCGAGTGGATGAAGCGAATTACCCAAGGAAGATATACGCTTTCGGTAAACGACGAGGGGTTCTTTGCCCTTGATACGGTTCAGACCAAAGCCTTCAAGCTTGACGAACTTTCCAGCGGTACGAGGGTTCAGTTATTGTTTGCCGTTCGTATGGCATTCATTGAGTCCCTGGAACTATCGAGTGGGTTGCATTTTCCTATTTTTCTGGATGAACTCTTGGCAAACAGTGATGAAAAGAGGGCTATGGCCATCGCCCAGGCCATCAAGGAAATTGCCACTGATCGCCAGGTTTTCTACTTCACGGCACAACGTGATGAAGTAGAGAAGCTACGATCGTTGGAAGTGGAGTCTTTCCATGAAATTGCCTTGTATGACTTGAAAAGAAAATATGCCTTGGATAAAAGTCCCCGACCTATCTTCACTTATACGAAACCTGAGGTTCCTAGCTTTGACGCAGACTATGAGCGGTATGGCCAAGTATGTGAGGTTCCGGGCCCAAGTCTTTGGGAGCCGATAGAAAAACTGCATAGCTGGTATCTGGAGACTGACAGCGAGAGGCTGAAGAACCTTCTTCTTGGTGGTTTGACCCAGATAGGCCAAGTAATAACAACGTTGGGAGCCAAGGATTCCGTGCTCAAGCATCGGTATGACTTATTAGAAAAGGGACAGAAATTGGCTAGGGAAGGTCGTTGCAAAACCCTCAGGGCAAGTGATCTTGAAGATGAGGATCTGAAGCTTAGCAGGAAGCCCCAATACTGGAAACAGATAGTGGACCTGGTCAGCGAAAATAACTTGGACGGAAACGCCCTGTTGGAAGCAACAGATACCAAGGCAGTGACGCGATTCAATGCAGAGAACAGGCAAATACTCTCTGACTGGCTTTATGAGCATCAATTTGCCACCAGCGAGACGCCATACTCCAAGGAAGCTATTCTTGACAAGCTCTATGCCGCTGACCCCACCTTTACTATAGATAGTGAAGACAGGCTGGTAGTGCAGAGGTGGTTGGATGGAATTAGGATATGAAAATTGATTTTAAAAAAGGATTCTATACATTTTATTTATAATTCATTCCGATAGGAATGAAGAATCTAGCTTGCGTTAAGAATTATCTATTTTGCAGGTAAGCGATATATTGACGCTATTGATAAAGTAGAGTATTATCATATAACTATAGACCGACCGTCGGTCTATAGATGAAAAGGACAATCCAATGCGTGTACTGAAAGAACCAGAAGAGAGAAGAAATGAGATACTGGATGCTGCCTATGAGCTTTTCTTTGAGAAAGGGTATGACAACACGAGTGTGCTGGACATCCTTGAAAAGGTAGGGATAGCCAAAGGTACTCTTTATTATTATTTCAAATCAAAAGAAGATATCATGGATGCGATAATCGAACGGATCATTGCAAAAATGCTGTCCAAGGCAAATGCAATTGTCCTTGACGATTCACTTTCAGTACATGAAAAATTGTTGCGTACCTTGATGTCCCTCCACCTCAATGAAGAGAAGGGCCAGATGGTGATGGATCACATCCATAACCCCCAGAATGCGCGCCTGCATAAAAAGCAATTGGACGCGATAACTCATGGAGTGACGCCCATACTCACCCTGATACTTGAAGAGGGAATAGCCCAGGGATTGTTTTCGACACCATTTCCCTATGAAAGTGCAGAGATGCTGCTTATCTATTCCGAGATGACCTTTGATCATCCAGAAGGAAATATTGCCAGAAAAATAGCTGCCTTCATCTGCAATATGGAACGAATTCTGGGGGCTGAAAAAAATAGCTTCTCATATATGACCCAGTTGTTCAACTGAACCTCGATAGGATACATCTGAATGGACGAAGACAATAAATCCTTTAAAAAATTTCTTTTGCTTTGGTCGGGGAAACTGGTTTCAGCAATAGGGAGCGGTTTGACTTCTTTTGGCCTTGCCGTCTATGTATTCCAGAAAACAGGAAGTGCCACTCTTATGGCCTTCATCACCCTCTTGGCTTTCGTGCCTAATCTTTTGCTGGGTCCGGCGGCAGGGGTTCTTGCAGACCGCTATGACCGACGACTGCTCATGATCCTGGGCGATAGTCTCTCAGCCCTAGGCCTTATCTTCATCTTGATATGCATGCTTATCGGCGACGTACAGCTGTGGCAAATCTATGTCGGCGTAACCATAAGCTCAATATTTTCTTCACTTCTTGAACCTGCCTACAAAGCTACGATTACCGATTTGTTGACTGAAGAGCAATATGCAAAGGCAAGTGGCCTGGTACAATCGGCAAGCTCCTCAAAATTCCTTATCTCTCCTATTCTGGCAGGCTTCTTGCTCTCAATTTCAGATATCAAACTGTTGCTGGTCATAGATATCTGTACCTTCTTTGTTACTGTGTCAGTAACCACCGTCGTGAGAAAAGGACTGACCTCCCATGTAAAAGTACATAAAAGTGTATTTTTCGCTGAGCTAAGGGAAGGGTGGACCGTAATCCATAGAAATCGAGGTATCTTTATTTTGGTTCTTCTTACTTCCGTAATCAATTTTTTCCTGAGTTTCATCCAAGTACTTTCCACTCCGATGATTCTTGCTTTATCCAATTCCGCAACACTCGGAATAGCCGAAACAATCTGTGCAACCGGAATGCTTGTTTCCAGTATTGGCATCGGGGTAATCGGCATGAAGGGAGGGTATGCAAGAACACTTTCCGTTGCATTATTCTTTACCGGTTCCTTCATGGCTTTATTCGGGTTGCGAGAAAATATCACTTTGATCTGCATCGCTGGTTTCCTGTTCTTTGCAACGCTTCCTTTCATAAATACATGCGTAGACGTATTGATACGGAAGAATCTGGATAACAGCGTGCAGGGAAGAGCTTGGGGCATTATCGGGGTTATCTCGCAGTTTGGTTGTGTGGTGGCTTTCGCCCTTGCAGGGATACTTGCCGACTATCTCTTCACCCCGATGCTTCTTCCTGGTGGATTGCTTGCCTCAAGTGTCGGAAAATTCATAGGTACAGGCGAGGGAAGGGGCATTGGTTTTCTCATTCTCCTCTCGGGTGTTTTTGTACTTATTACTTCATTTTTCCTAGCTGGCAGTAAATCCGTACGGAAGTTGGAGTATTCCCCTGTTTAGTAGGGTAATAATGAATGACCTCAGAAATAACAAGCTGATGAGTATAACCATTTTCCTTATTATCGATGGCAAGATGTACAGGAATTGATTCTTGCCAAATCTGATGGAAAGTGATGGATACAATGCGGGAGATTGGAATTTAAGATGCTATGTCTTTGAGTTTTATGCCTATAAGAAAATAATTTCTCCTCCATACGAATCTTCTTGTCTTCAAACCTATTCTGCAACCCTTTACAAAACAGCCATCTTTCTCTAGCGTAGCAACATGAGTGTACATGTTTCACAATTGTTGAAGTTGTCTTGCCTCAAGGATGCGAAGGTGGTCGCCGGGAAAAGAGCCTTGGAACGATCGGTAACCTCCGTATCCGTGTTGGAATATGCCGAGCCTACTGCCTTGCTTGATGAGTTTTTTGAAAAGAACCGATTCATAGGAAGTGAAATTGCCATTACTTGCTGGTACAATATCCGCGATGATGTCGATGCCCAGTGCAATATTCTCAAGTATCTTGCAAATTATGGGGAAGTAGGGGTCATCCTGTATTACCTGGGTATCTTTGTCAAGAAATTGGATCCTCGGGTCGTTGAGGTTGCCGATGAATATGGTATTGCACTCATTCTCATGCCTGAAGGAAGCATGAATTACCGCTACAGTGAGGTAATCACTGCCGTAATGGAAGCCATTATCAAGGACCGGACGGAACAAACGTTATTCTCGGGAGATTTATTGACCCAGATAACCCAATTGCCTGAACATCTGAGAACCATGGATACCCTTCTTTCCTTGCTCAGGGATCGCATTCATGCAAGTTTCTTGCTTACCGACCAGAATAACAAACTCCTCAACTCCGTTGCCTATCCCCAAAGTGCGGATGCCCTCCTTGCCCAGGGACTTGAGAATCACGCATTTCCCTCAGCCTGGTGGAAATATCAGGTGCGGATTACTGCAGGAAAGGGGCCTGCCATGTATTTGCAGATAATCAATACGGAGGGAGAGCCCTTCTCAAAAGAAGTTGTCAGGCAAATCGTTGAAGTGGTCCAACTATTCGTGAATATCTGGAATCCCCAGCACAATCAGTTCATTTCAGCCGAGATGGTCAGGACTATTCTTAGGGATGAGCCGATAAAAATGCGTCGCCTCGGGGAATTGTTTCATATCGATGTTGCTGCACTGCAGGAGATGTGGGTGCTTTGTCCCTTGGAAGGCGAGAAGGAACATGAAAAAAACAAGAATAGGCTTTCTCTGATAATGAAGGAAAACTATAGTACGTATGTTTGTGACGATTATGAAGAACAGACAGTTGCGTTTACCGATGGGAATTGTTTGGGAGCCCGAGAAGAAATAGCTCGCGAGCTGGAAGGACTGGGGTGCCAGATTTTTTCCATTCAGCACACACTTACCACTACAGAAGTCAGACAAGCCTATCTGTGCATTCAGGAAAGCAAGGAAGCCAGCAGGGCAATTTTTCCGGACAAGAAATTCTATACCGCCGAAGATATCGCCTTTGCCCAGGATTGTCTGGAATGTATCAAGCAAGGGCAGGATTCCATCGATAAAGCGACCCGCTATCTTCGTCCAATTGAACAATCAGAGGAAAGTAAACGAACCCTGTCTATCTTCTTGCTTGATTGTCAAGGAAACATCGCGAAGACTGCGGAAAAACTAAATCTTCATACAAATTCAGTTAAATATCGTGTGCAAAAACTCAATTCTCAGTTTGGATCTGATGTATTTCGTTTTCCTTTGCAGGCTTTTCTTGCCTTTGCTCTTGGAGTTTTACGGGTCCTTGAATCATAGTTTTTGTCCTTTTAGCCAAAATATTCGTTGTATTTTTTAGTCTAAAGCCAATGACAGGCAAAAAATCATTTTGTATCATCCTTCCAATACATCAAGTACTTGCAAGGAGAGAGCATATGAGTGAAAACAACACAGGTTTTGAAGTTTCCGCCTCACAGCGCCAAAGTTGGGGTAGTTTGGCCATGATTTGGATTGGCAGTATGATCTGCGTTCCCTGTTTGATGATCGGGGGATTCTTGGGAATGGGATTCACCCTAGGTGGCGTTATCCTTTGTGTTTTGCTTGGGTATGGGATTGTCTGTACGTACATGTGTTTCATGGGTATGGAAGGTTGCGATACAGGACTCCCCACTGTTTCGATGGCCGGTGCAGTCCTTGGGGAAAAAGGCGCCCAATACATTATCAGCCTCATGCTTGCCATAGCTTGCATCGGATGGTTTGGCATCCAAAGTGCCGTATGCGGATCCTCCTTCTCCTCAATGGTCGCTTCCATGACAGGCTTTACCATTCCTGCATGGCTCAGTTCCTCGGTATGGGGTATCTTGATGCTCCTGACGGCAATGTATGGCTACAAGGCCTTGAAATACCTGAATTACATTGCTGTCCCTGCCTTGGTTCTTGTTATGCTGTATGGTCTGTATGCCGCTTTCACCAAGAATGACGGAAGCGCCATCATTGCAAATTATCAACCTACCAACCCCATGAGTCTGGTAACCGGCATAAGCCTTACCGTAGCGACGTTCGCTCTGGGCGGGGTTATCAGTGGAGACTATTCAAGATTTGCCAAAAATAGAAAGGATGTAATAAAGTCCTCGTTGATCGGTGTCCTTCCTGCAGGCCTGGCCATGATTCTCATTGGTGCCGTGCTCTCCATCGTAACAGGACAATATGATATTTCTACAGTACTTGCCTCAGTGGGAGTCCCTGCCTTTGGCTTGATTTCCTTGGTTCTCGCAACCTGGACAACCAATGTTACCAATGCTTATAGCGGTGGTATTGCAGTCTCCAATCTCTTTGGGGTAGGGGAAAAGAAATTCAAGGTTGCCACGGCTCTTGCCGGTGGATTGGGAACTATTCTGGCTGCTATCGGACTTATGAGTAAATTCCAGGCTTTCCTGAATATTCTTACTGCTTTCATTCCCCCTATCGCCGGAGTGATCATTGCTTCCTATTGGATCATTGGCAAGGGAAATAAGGATAACGTGGTGGTCAAGAAAGGGTTTGCCTTGGATGGTATTATTTCCTTTCTCCTCGGTGCCGCAGTTGCCTATATAACCGGTAATGTATTTGTATTTTTCATTGGTCCCATAAACGGGATCGTCGTATCCATGGTTTGCTATATCATCCTTCACAGGATTTTTGAGAACAAGAAGGTTAAATAATGAGATTGATCGGACTGAAAGAAATTGAAGACATCGCCTTGGGAGCTTCCTTGCTGGGAGCCGGAGGCGGTGGAGATCCCTATATTGGAAAGCTCATGGCCATGAGTGCCATCCGGGAATTTGGGCCTGTGACGCTGCTCGATCCTGAAGAGGTCCCTGATGACGCGTTGGTAGTTCCCATGGCCATGATGGGAGCCCCTACGGTTTTGGCAGAGAAAGCAGCAAACGGCCGAGAGGCCAAGGCCTTGTACGATCTGGTAAGCAAATATTTCGGCAAGAAGGTCTTTGCCTTCATGCCAATGGAAGCCGGTGGCTTCAATAGCATGTTTCCTATTGTTTGCGCTGCTAGTCTGCATCTTCCCCTGGTTGATGTGGACGGAATGGGGCGTGCGTTTCCCGAGTTGCAAATGGTTACCTTTACCATCGGAGGGGTTAGTGCTTCCCCGATGGCTTTGACCGACGAAAAAGGCAATGCCGTCATCTTTGAAACCATCTCCAATAAATGGACCGAGGAACTTGCCAGATCTGTTACGATGAGTTGTGGTGGTTCTGTTGCTGTTGCCCTGTATCCCATGGATGGAAAGACTGTCAAGCAATATGGGGTAAAGAATATTGTTACCCGTTCCGAAAAATTGGGAAAAGCAATTCGCAATGTCAAGGAAAGCGGAGAGAAAACCCCTGAACAGAGTTTTCTGGAGTTTACCGGGGGCTACCGCCTGTTCAAGGGAAAAATAAGCGATGTCTTGCGTGAAACCCGCGGGGCCTTTAACTTTGGCACGGTCGTACTCGATGGAATCGCGGATTGCAAAGGCAAACAAGCCAAGGTCGAATTCCAGAATGAAAACCTTACGGCAACAGTAGACGGGACCATTGTGGCAACGGTGCCTGATCTTATCTGTCTTGTCGATACAGAAACGTTCTTGCCTGTCACCACTGATGCCCTCAGATATGGAAAAAGGGTATTGGTAGTGGGACTTCCCTGTTTTGAGATGTGGCGAACCCCCAAAGGATTGGCCTTGGTCGGTCCTAGGTATTTTGGTTGTGATACTGACTATATTCCGTTGGAAGAACGGGTCAAGGGGGTGTGTTAATGCAATATCGTCTGGGAATTGATGTTGGTGGAACCAATACAGATGCTGTCTTGATAGATGAGAACCTTACTGTCGTAGCGGATATCAAGCAACCTACCAGTGAAGATATCTATAGTGGTATCCTGGAAGCGTTGCACAAGATTCTGGAAATCTCCAAAGTCGATAAATCCTTGATCACCAAAGCGATGCTTGGAACGACTCAGTGCACCAATGCAATTGTTGAACGCAAGCATCTATCCAAGATAGGTATACTGAGAATCGGAGCTCCCGCTTCGGTTGCCATTCCCCCCATGGTGGATTGGGCTGAGTCCTTGAAAAGCATTGCCGTCAAGACAGTTGTCGTAGGTGGTGGCTATGAATATGATGGCAAGGAGATAGCTCCTTTTGATAAAGAGGCGGCCAGGGAATTCTTTGAAAGTCTCAAGGGCAAGGTGCATGCCATTGCCATCAGTTGTGTCTTTGCCGGAGTAAGGAATGAACAGGAACTGGAAGCTGCAACTCTATGCCGTGAGGTTATGGGAGAAGAGGTCCATATCTCCATTTCCAGTGAAATCGGATCGATGGGATTGGTGGAACGGGAAAATGCCACCATACTCAATGCTGCCTTGCACAAGGTTGCCAAAACGTTCACTGATGGCTTTGATGCTTCCCTGAAACAAGAAGGACTGGTAAACGCCGAGTTATATCTTTCCCAGAACGACGGTACCTTGATGACAATGGAACATGCCAGAAGGTATCCAATACTGACAATTGCCTGTGGACCGACGAACAGTATCAGGGGTGCGGATTATCTGTGCGATATTCAGGAATCAGTAGTCATTGATGTCGGGGGAACTACCACTGATATCGGGGTTATCCAAAATGGTTTTCCCAGGGAAAGTGGAATAGCTGTTTCCATAGGAGGAGTTCGCACGAATTTCCGTATGCCCGATGTCATTTCCATTGGTCTCGGGGGTGGTTCGATAGTTCGGCAACTTGAGGATGGAAGTGTAACGGTAGGCCCTGATAGCGTAGGGTACCAGATCACCGAAAAAGCTTTGATCTTCGGTGGTGATGTTCTTACTGCCACAGATCTTGCCGTCGCTGCTGGCATGGCAGTTCTCGGTGATCCTTCCAAGGTTGCTCATCTCGATACCCAATTGATACAAAACGGTTTGGCAACCATCAAGGCGATGGTTGAGGATAATCTCGATGCCATAAAGATTTCCTCAGAACCTATGGATGTAGTTCTTGTCGGTGGTGGCTCGATCATCATTCCCCAAGAACTTATTGGAGCCAAGAGCGTATTGACTCCCGAGCATTTCGGAACTGCTAATGCAATTGGCTCAGCTATAAGCAAAGTAAGTGGAACCTATGAGAAACTGGTTTCCTTTGACAAGACTCCACGAGCCCAGGCTTTGGAAGCGGCAAAGCAAGAAGCCATTGATTTGGCTGTTGCCAGTGGTGCTTTGCGAAAGACCGTTGAAATCATAGATGTCGAGGATGTTCCCTTGGCTTACTATCCTGGAAATACCAGTAGGGTAAAGATCAAGGCGGCAGGAGAGTTAGCTTAAAGAAATTGGTACAGGTAGGCGAATACACGAAAATACATATGCAATTGCTATAAAACATATGAAAATTTTGGATAATTTTACTGATGATGAATTTGAGAAGTTTTATGTGAGTAAGAGTAATTTGAAATAGTAAAGCGATACCCTCCAAACACGAATATGCTTGCAATGCTGTGCTTCGTTTGGAGGGTTTTTTCTGATCGCTTGGTTCTTGTCTTCTTACTTTGCCAGACTTCCCATGGGATCCCACGGTTTGAGAACGATTGGTTCCTGATTTATGGCTTCTCTTTGTTCTTTGCTCAGATATTTCTTGTTTACTACCACTTGGTAGGTATATTCATTGAACCAGTCATCGCTCATGACAAAATATCCTTTTACTCCGGGCTCCTCACCCCAGCTATTTTCGACTCTCCACCTGTTAGGTGTTCCGTTTTCATCAAGATTTACTCCGGTAAGCACCATTGCATGGGTCATCAGACTTTCCCCGTAATCGAGGCGTTGGGCCTTGTCCAAGGGAAAGGTGGTTGAAAATAAGCCTTCGAGATCATAGGTATCGAGAGCCATAAGTCCGCTGTCCTTGTCGGAATTTTGCCCTACGTCGGAACCAAACCAAACAGCCTTTCCATCTTGCATTTGCTTGATTGCCGCTTTTTTTAGTTCCTCGATGGGGAGATTGAGATACCGTACCGGTTTCCCTCCACGGACATTGCCCAGATATTGGACAGTATAGGTTTTCCCGAAAGGCTTGTCCGATGTGGGTGCGTTGATAAGGCTTACATAATCCTCGAGGTTCAGGGAAACATACTTCTTGTAAAATTCCTGAGGGGTAATCTTGGATATCCTGATGAACTTATCATCTTTATCCCTTGTCTCATAGGTGAATTCCTTTGGTGGTTTGCCCAAGGAAATGCAAAGCATGGTATAAATAGTCGACAACTGGGATTCTTTCAGCTTCCGAAGTTCCTCAAGGCTCTTTCCTTGGCTATTGGCGGTTCTCAATGCATAGGCGAATTCGCGAAGTTTTACCGTGAGTAACCTGTTCATACGATTGGTCTCGGAGGAGACTTTGCTTTCAGGCATCATTTCCTTGGGAACCACACCATATTTGGCTACCAGATCGGCAAACATATCCCATTGACCGCCATCACCAAGGGGATCCTTCAATAGATAGTTTATTACTCTGCCTTCCAGGGGTTCTTCCAAGGTTTCAATGATATTTTCCAAAAAATAGTTGGCTTTTTCCAACTTATCCCAGAACAGGGGATAAGCCTGGGAGAGTTCCATATTCTTCAGATTAAGTTTTTCCATGATTTCAAGACGCATGACATTGAGGGCAGCGAACATCCAGCAACGACCGGATTTCTTCTGGTTGGTCATTTCACCGGCTTCAATGCTGATGGAGAAGTTATGGGAATTTGCTACTACGGCTTCAACCGCTTTACAGCTTTCCAGAATTCCATTGGCAACAGTGGCATGCATGGCCACTTCGTTTTTCCTGTCTGCTTCAAAGGTACTTTCATAGTCCTTGAGATTGGAGAATTCAATATTTTCTTTCATTGCTTACCTTCTTCTGATATAAAATATAGATAATCTATTGCTGAACGACTATAAAACTAGCACAAATCGCTGATATTCGCATGTTTTATTTCATCTCTCGTATGTTTTGCCTTAGTATCGAAATTATTGCTATACTGCAAACCTTGGAGGAAACTCGATGAGTAATGCTGCTTCCTACTATGATGCCAACACTGAACAATTTCTTCAGTCCACCTTGGTCGTCGACATGACTGAACAATATAATTTTTTCCTTTCCCACTTGCCTTCAGGGTCAACGTTGCTAGATGCAGGGTGTGGCAGTGGAAGGGATAGCCTGGCTTTCACGCAAATGGGATATGCAGTCGAGGCTTTTGACCTTTCAAAGGCTATGGTAGAAGCCACCAAGCGCTTGGTGGCCATTCCCGTACGACAGATGGGTTTCAGTGATCTTGATTACCTGGACCATTTCGATGGTATCTGGGCAAGTGCTTCCTTGCTGCATGTTCCGCAAAATGAGATGTCAGCTACTTTCACGCTTCTATCGAAGGCCTTGAAGCCTTCGGGAATACTCTTTTGTTCCTTCAAGGATAGAGAACAAGATTTTTCCAAGGAAGGGCGATCGTTTACTTGTTTTACGGTACCCGCCTTCCAAAAGTTCGTACAACAGCAAGGTCAATTCGAGCTGTTGGAAATCCTGCAGACTACCGATTCCCGATCTGACAGGGCAGGGGAAAAGTGGATCAATGCAGTGTTGAGGAAACGGTAGGTATTTGAAGTATCTTTGAAAATCGAGGGATGCAATATGCAACAGGAATACTTTGGATTATATCTGAAAAATGTCAAAAAGGTAAAAGAAGCTACTCAGGAACATTACTTTCAATCCCTTCGCAAGATAACAGCGTTATTGAGAGAGGTAGGATATCCTGATATCGAAAGCCTCTATGATGTTGATTCTTATTCCCAGTTGCAGGAAATCAAGCAAGCTTTGAAAGAAGACCCTGGATTTGTTGCTCTTGATGAACGGGGACATAGAATGTATAGTGCCGGCTTTAATCGTTATATGGAATTTGCCGAGGGAAAGGACTTCTTGATGCATCCTTCTTCCCTTTCTCTTATCGATTGTCCTTGTCCGGTCAAGCAACCTTCCCTTATGAAACAGACTTTCCACCCCTCACGGGATAGAATAATGGTCAGGCAGGTTTTTCAGGCATCGGAGTACCATTGCGAGATCAATACCGGACACAAAACTTTCCTTGCCCAGGCTTCTGGAAGGCAATATGTGGAAGGGCATCATTTGATCCCTCTTGAAGTTCAACCAGAAATTGTATCCAGTCTGGATGTCTATGCGAATATCATTACCCTTTGTCCTACTTGTCATCGGTTTCTTCATTTTGGTATGCAATCTGACAAGGAAAAAGTTCTTTCGCAGCTATTTGAGACCAGGCAAGACAGGCTCAACGATTCTGGTATCAAGCTGGGAAAGAAAGAGTTCCTGGAATTGGTTGAACCAACCAAAGCCTATGCAGGATGAGCAAGAGGCAAGGTGCAGGCATTGCCCGCACCTTGCAAGAGAGGAGTGTATAGTTTGGAAAGAGAACTTGTCTATCGAGAGCTTGCCAATGAAGATTTGCTTTGTGTACCATATTTGATGGTCACTACATCTTCTGTGTAAGGGTTTTTCCTGAAAAGGAAATAGCCCAGGGTCAGAAGTAATGCAAAGGCCAGAAAGGTGGAGAACCCAAAGCCTGTTCCGGTGAACAGGCTTCCGAGTTGGAAAACAATGAATGCGCTGATATAGGCAAACCCTGTCATATATCCAATTGCTCCCCACGTCCACTTTGCATTGTTCATTTCCCTTTTTATTGCACCCATGGCAGCGAAACAGGGGGCGCAGAGCAGATTAAAGAGCATGAAGCTATAGGCTGTAAGATGCGTGAAATCCAATGCGAGAGCCGACCATATCTGAGATCCATCTTCTGCCAATTCAGCGAAGCCGTAGAGGACACCGAAGGTTCCCACCACATTTTCCTTGGCGATCAGACCCGTAAACGTAGCTACGGCAGCTTTCCAGGTCCCGAACCCAAGGGGAGCAAACAAAGGTGCGACGGTTTTCCCGATAATCGCCAATAAACTGGTATTATTATCTTCTACCATCTGGAAGGTTCCTTCGGCAAATCCAAAGCTCTGCAGGAACCAGAGTATGACCGCGGATACAAGAATGACAGTGCCGGCACGTTTGACAAAGCTCCAGCCGCGTTCCCAGGTAGATCTCAAGACATTTGAAGCTGATGGAATATGATAGGTG
Organism: uncultured Sphaerochaeta sp.; assembly: GCF_963676625.2. GTDB lineage: Bacteria > Spirochaetota > Spirochaetia > Sphaerochaetales > Sphaerochaetaceae > Sphaerochaeta. The sequence continues at coordinate 125,740 of NZ_CAXXYB010000001.1, read as the reverse complement.
GGAAGCTCCATGACAAAGGGAGCAGGATCTCCGGCAAACATTTTTGTTTTCTTGAGCATGATACCACTGATGATTACTGCTGCAAAGCCAATGAAATATGCTGAGGTGGCAACCAATCCGGAACCTCCAAAAAGAGCTCCTGCAAACATTGCGATAATAGGCATCTTTGCGCCACAGGGAATGAAGCAAGTCGTTATGATGGTTATCTTTCGATCTCTATCTTGTTCAATGGTCCTTGAAGCCATGACACCAGGAACTCCACATCCTGAAGATATAAGCATTGGAATGAAACTCTTCCCGGAGAGTCCTACTTTCCTAAAGATCCTGTCCATTATGAATGCTACTCGGGCCATATATCCAATATCTTCAAGAATGGATAACAGGAAGAAAAGAATCAGCATCTGGGGAACAAAGCCAAGGACGGCTCCAACGCCACCTACTATTCCATCAATTGCCAAGCCTGATAACCACGCAACAATTCCGAGAGAATCCATCCAGGTTCGTAACCCTCCGCTTATTATTCCCCCGAATAGGGTATCGTTGGTCCAGTCTGTTACAAAATCGCCTACTGTACTGATTGATATATAGTAGACGAAAAACATGATAGCGAAAAATATCGGTAGGGCAAGAAGTCTATTGGTAACGATGCGATCAATCTTATCGGATGCTGAAAGACTATGGAGGGCTGCCTTCTTGTGAACAGTCTGTCCAATGATTTTTTCGATAAAGGCATAACGTTGGTTTGTTATGATGCTTTCAGAATCATCCTCCAGTTCTTTCTCGCAGTCTACGATGTGATTCTCAATATGAGCGGCAAGTTTTGCGTCCAAGTTCAACTCTGATTGAATTTTCTTGTCACGTTCAAACAATTTGATGGCATACCAACGTAGAAAATCCTTTTCCACCGTGTCTGCTATTGATTCCTCTATATGGGCAATCGCATGTTCAACGCTTCCTGTAAATACGTGAGGTGGTTCTCCCAGTTTTTTTTGCCTGGCAATCTCGATTGCCCAATTGGCAACACCAAGACTTCCTTCGCCTTTGAGTGCACTTGTTTCCATGACTCCGCAACCAAGGATCTCTCCAAGTTTTTTCAAGTCGATCCGGTCGCCGCGTTTGCGGACGATATCAATCATGTTCACTGCTATGATTACGGGAATTCCCAATTCGATCAATTGGGTGGTCAAATAAAGGTTTCTCTCTACATTCGTCCCATCAATGATGTTTATGATGGCATCAGGTTTTTCAGTGACTAAATAAGATCGTGTCACTACTTCTTCCAGCGTATACGGGGAAAGGGAATAAATTCCAGGTAAATCCTGAATTATTACCTCTTTATGCTCCTTGAGGCGTCCTTCCTTCTTTTCTACCGTAACTCCGGGCCAGTTTCCGACATACTGTGAACTTCCTGTCAAATCATTGAACATCGTAGTCTTGCCGCAATTCGGGTTTCCGGCAAGTGCTATTCGTAGTTCCATTATGGTTTCTCCTTGGTGTGTATTTTGTTTTAAAGAATCTCTACAATCGCAGCATCTTTTTTTCGAATGCTCAATTCATAGCCTCTAAGTGACAGTTCCATTGGATCGCCCAGAGGGGCGACCTTACGAATGAATACTTCGACGCCTTTGACCAATCCCATGTCCATAATGCGTTTCTTTACCGGTCCTTCTCCATGCAATTTGGCTACGACAACGGTATCGCCTACCTTTGCATCCTTGAGACTTCTCATATATGTGACTCCTTCAAATAAAAATTCTGTTTGCCATTGTTTGATCGATTGCGATGCGACTATCCTTGACTTGCATAATGAGGCTTCCCCCGAAGCGACTGACTATTGTTACATTTCCCTCAACCACAAAACCGAGTTCTGCAAGATGGAGTCGAACAGTATCCTTTCCCAAAATCTTGCGAATAGTAACCGTCTCACCAGTCTGAACCATTGTCAAAGGCATCATCGTATCCTCCTGATACATGGAGATAAAAAAGAGTATCTTGATAAGATTAAAAGTTAGCAATTGCTAACACATGTACACGCATTTTACTGTATATATAAAAAAAGTCAAGATAGTTTTTTAAAAATTAGGAACAGAAAATAAAGTATTGATTTTCTGCATGATTTTTCTTGAGCATTGCATTTTAAAATTTTTGTTTTTTATTTGATATGTATCAATGAAGAGGGAAGTGGGCAAAAAAGTAAGGAAAAACTCATTTATTATTCAAAAAACCTATTTTAAGTGATTTATAATGCCTTTCTATAGATATCCTTCTCAGTTCAATTCTTATTCTGATGTGCAATCTTCAAGTGATGCAATGAAAAATAGAAAATACTTATATTATGCCTATAAAGGAATGATATATGTGTATAGAGGAAACTAGGTAGCAGGATGAATATACGGTGGAAAAGGTTTAAGTGTTCATTAACCATTCAATGGAGATACTTGAAAGTTATACAAAGAAAACATTACAACGCTACTATAGATTCTCTTTCAGGCAATCTTCTATGGAAGACTTTATAAAATCGAATGGATGACCAAGAGAAAAAGTTCCCGGTTTTTTCTTTTAACCTGGAATAAATGCCGACCAGCTGCTAGGATGATCTGCAAGGGGTTTTATTGCAATGAAGCATATCAATGTTGCTGCCGCCATATTGATCAAGGACGGAAGGGTTTTCTCTGCCCAACGCAAGGATTTCGGCGAAATGGCCAAAAGATGGGAGTTCCCTGGAGGAAAGCTAGAACAAGGAGAGTCCGGAGAGGATGCCATCGTTCGGGAGATCAAGGAAGAACTTGCTACTGATATCCGAGTGGAAAAATATCTTGCGACTGTTGATTACCAGTATAAAACCTTTTCATTGACCATGAATGGATACCTTTGCGAGGTAGTATCAGGTGAGTTGTCGCTCTCTGAGCATCTGTCTTCAAGATGGCTTTCAAAATCAGAGTTGTATAGTGTTTCCTGGGCCGATGCAGATATTCCTTTGGTCAAATTAGTCGAAGAGCTACTGGTGTAGATATGGGAGTAAACAAGGTCAGGGAACAACTTCCTCAAAATCTCCATGCTGGTTTCATTGATGGTTCCATCCAGACTTATGGAAACTATCGACCCCGTCTTGTGCTCAATGATCCTCCCCGAAGCAAGGTATTGACTACACTCATTGAAGAACTCGACCAGTGTACTGAGTTTACCTTTTCTGTGGCCTTCCTTACCTCAGGAGGCGTTGCCATGCTCTTTCAGGCATTGTGTGATGCCCAGAAAAGGGGAGTAAAGGGGAAAATACTTACTACCGACTATCTGAATTTTACGGATCCAAAGGCTATACGTGATCTTTGGGAGAAATTTCCCAATATTGAAATCAAGATTTACTGTGGGAAACCTTTTCATGCGAAAGGGTATCTTTTTTACCATGGCAATGAAGATTATGCCTCTCTGGTCATCGGAAGTTCCAACCTTACCCATGAGGCTTTGGCTACCAATAGGGAATGGAATGTCCGGTTGGTTTCCTTGGGCAAAGGAGATTTACTGGTAAAAACCCAGGAAGAATTCAACGATGCCTGGAACTCAGCTGTAGAAATAAGCAAGGCCTGGCTCATACATTATGAAGAAATTTACAAGAACATACATAGGCATACTCCTTTTGTTCCACTTTATGGAGGACCTGACCTTCTTGGTGAACAAGAACCTATTGCTGGTATTATTCCCAATTCAATGCAAGATGAAGCGCTGAAGTCACTTACCTCGCTCAGAGTGCAAGGAAAAACCAAGGCCCTGCTTATCTCTGCAACAGGAACAGGCAAAACCTTTCTTTGTGCCTTTGACGTCAAATCCTATAAACCTGGGCGCTTTCTCTACATAGTGCACAGGGAACAGATTGCCACTGAATCAATGAAGAGTTTCAAGAAAATTGTAGGGCCTGAGGTCTCCTATGGCCTTCTTGGTGGAAGCGGGAAGGAACAGGATAGCCAATATATTTTTTCCATGATCCAGACCTTATCCAAGGACGAAGTCTTGCACTCGTTTACTCCGGACTGGTTTGATTACATCGTAGTTGATGAAGTGCATCGGTCTGGCGCAGAATCCTACAAAAAGGTTCTAAATTATTTCAAACCCAAGTTCCTGCTTGGCATGACAGCAACCCCTGAACGCTCCGATGGCTTTGATATCTATGCCTTGTTTGACAATACCATAGCCTATGAGATTCGGTTGAACCAAGCCCTTGAGGCCGACTTGCTCTGTCCCTTTCATTATTTCGGTATTTCTGATCTTGCCATTGACGGGAAGACCTTGGAGGATCTAGCAGATTTCTCTCATCTTCGGATAGCCGGGCGAGTAGAAAAAATACAACAAATAATCGATCGATATAGTATTGGGTTGAAAAGAAGACGTGGTTTGATTTTCTGCAGTCGTAACGAAGATGCCCTGATACTATCCGATCAACTCAATGACTTGGGATTCAGGACTCTGGCTCTAAGTGGAAAAGATACTTTTGTTTCCAGAAATGCTGCATTCAAGCGTCTGGAACTTGAAGAAGTACCTGACAGCCTGGAATATCTCATTGCCGTCGATATCTTCAATGAAGGCATTGATATTCCTTCCTTGAATCAAGTTGTCTTACTCAGACCTACTCAGTCGGCTATTATTTTCGTTCAACAGATTGGCCGTGGCCTGCGAAAGTTTCCTGGCAAGGAATACCTTACCATCATTGATTTTATCGGCAATTATGCAAATAATTTCATGATTCCCATTGCCTTGTATGGTGATACCTCCTACCGAAAAGATTCCCTGAGAAAAGTGATGAGCAGCGGGAGTCTTTCCTTGAGTGGGGTTTCCACGGTCAGTTTCGACCGCATAGCAAAGGAACGAATATATAAAGCTATCAATGAGGCATCTTTCTCTTCCTTGAAATTTCTCAAGGAAGAATATTTCAAAGTCAGGGCAAAGCTGGGAAAGGTTCCCGCTCTGTTGGATTTTATTCAGCTCAATTCCATCTCCCCTTTGTTGTTTCTCGAGAATTGCAAGAACTATGCAATTTTCAAGATGAAAGTCGAACCTGGTTGGTTACCCAAGCTATCAGCCTTGCACCTTCAAAGCCTTTCCTTCTTTTCGAAGGTGATTTGCCCGGGGCTGCGTCCTTACGAGGCTGTAATCATTTCTCTTTTTCTCGAGAGTTGCCAAGCAGTTTCTCTTGAGAAAATCATTGACCAAGTCGAGATGAATTATGGATTCAGGCCAGAAAGAAGAAAGCTACTCTCGGCTCTTTCTGTATTGGGGAATGGATTCTTCCAAAAATCGGCACGAAACAGATTTGGACAAGTATCCTATTGTTCGCTCTCTGGAAATACGGTCGTTCCATCCGAGACCTTTCTTTCCTTGTTGTCCAATGAATCATATCGACAGGAAATGGAAGATATCCTTCGACTTGGGGACTTTGAATATCGGCATGCCTATTTGGACAACAGGGATGAACAGGATCTGGTACGCTACAGCAAGTATACTCGCCAGGATGTTTGTCGCTTGTTGGGCTGGGCAAAGGACGAATCCTCTACAATCTATGGGTATAAATTGCATTATCCTACCATGACCTGTCCTATTTTCGTTACCTATGACAAAGATACTGAGTCCATTGACCCTAGCATCAATTACGAGGATGGATTTATTTCACCCTCTGAGTTTGCCTGGGAGACTCGTAACCAAGTCAAACTTGGCTCCAAGGAACCCAAGGCAATACGAAACGATGATCCTGAGGAAAGATTCAAAAAACTCTTGTTCATAAAAAAGAGTGATGATGAAGGTTCGTCTTTTTACTATATGGGCGAGATGGATTTTCTTTCCAATTGGGAGACAACCAAGCACAATAAAAAGGGGAAGACCCTTTCTGTGGTTGCAATGCGTTTCGCGATGAAAGAGAGCGTTGACGATGCACTCTATAAATATTTGGAAGAAGATTTTCTCCAGGTTCCTCAACTCCCTGTTGCCTGCATTTGACAGGTTTCCTGTTCCAAGGACCTGAATAGTCAAAATTACCTAAAAGTTTTGCAGGGTTCCTTCTGTAATAAATTGATTATCGGAATGATAACCGTATTGAAAATAATATTAATTCCTTTGCCTGTTAGGGACTTTCTCCAGAAAGCGATGCAACTGAAAAATACTTATCTTGTTAATAATCGATAACTGGGATAGTATTTTGGGCATGGTAACTTCAAATAAAGTAAATTTGCAGGAAATGAATCTACAAAAAATCCTGAAAGTCATAGTAGAGGAAAGAATTGTTTCCAGAGCGGATATTGCCAAGAAAACCAATATTACACCAGCGACAGTTTCTACACTTGTACAGATTCTTATAGATCGAAAGATCGCAAAAATGGGAAATTTTGCAAGTTCTACTGGAGGACGAAGGGCCGTATCAATAGAAATTGACAATGGTTCCCTCTATTGTTTGGGAGTTACGGTAAAAAAGAGAATGGTTACAAGCGCCATTGTGAGTCTTGCCGGAGATGTGATTGCAAGGCAGGAGAATTTGTATCCTGTTCCCAGTACTACTGAAAAAATATTAGGTACGTTGGTTAGTTCCATAGATGCTCTTCTGGAAATTGCCGAACAAAAAAAACTGAAGATAATTGGAATTGGGGTAGGTGTACATGGTGTTGTTGATTATCAAAATGGAATATCAGTATTTGCACCTGCTTTTCAATGGAAGAATATCCATATAAAAAAACTTCTTGAGGAAAAATATTCCTATCCCATTCTTGTGGACAATGATGTCAGGGTAATGGTCCTGGCTGAAAAATACTTGGGAAAATACAGACAACTGGAGAATTTCATTTTTCTGAGTCTGGATTCTGGAGTAGGCGGAGGTATCCTGATCAATGGCAAGGTCCTCAGGGGAGTGAGTTCGGCAGCTGGCGAAATTGGGCATATCAGAGTTCAGGAACAAGGCTATAAATGTGTTTGCGGGAATTATGGTTGTCTGGAGACTGTTGCTTCCGAGGTGGGGCTGGTCAGATGTGCCTTGGACGAAATAAAACTTGGTTATCCAACTCTCATTACTGAATACATTGAAAATGATGATCTAAGCAATGTAAATTTTGAAGTAATTTATCGAGCTGCGCTGGCCAACGATGCTTTAGCGCTACGAATCCTCCAAAAAATGGGTGATTATGTCGGGAATGCACTGGCCGATATCGTAAATATGTTCAATCCCGAGATGATAATTATTGGTGGCAAGATTTCTCTTGCCTGGGATCTTTTCAAGGATGAAATAAGAAAAACTGTCATATCCCAATCAATGACAGAATGTAATGAAGATGTCTTGATTGTCAAATCTTCGTTTGATGGGGCTGCAGGAGAAATTGGGGCTGCGGCACTTGTCATTAGCGATCTATTTGAGAAATCATTATTTAATGATTAAATAAATAAAAACAAACAAATTTAGACACATTTAAATAATTGCCAATAATTATGGTTTTTTTCTTGCATATTCTTGCAACTATGATATTCTTACAGTCAGAAAAGGAAATAACAGGTAGAAAAATGTATGTACTTAATTTATTAGTTAAACAAAGTATAACACTTTTTATCTGTTTTTCACAAAAAAGGAGAAAAGTAATGAGAACAAAAGTTTTGACGATTTGTCTGGCTTTATTGGCAGTCTGCTCAATGAGTGGGTTTGCAAATGGCCAAAGTGAAAGTGCCAAAGGTAAGGATTCCCTGCCTGTTATTGGTGCAACAATTTACAAATATGATGATAACTATATGTCATTTGTAAGAAAGGCCATTGAAAATGACGCACCGGGTAAGGCTACTCTACTTATTGCGGATTCAATGAACGATCAATCGAAGCAAAATGACCAGATTGATACCTATATTAATAAGGGTGTCCAAGCCCTGGCTGTCAATCTTGTTGATCCTGCAGCCGGTGGAACTATTGTGGCAAAAGCACGGAAGGCTGGTATTCCTATCATTTTCTTCAATAAAGAACCTGATAAAAGCGTCATCATGGGCTATGACAAATGCTGGTATGCCGGTATTACCTCTGCAGAATTTGGTATCCAACAGGGCCAGATGATCGTGGATGCCTGGAAAAAAAATCCCCAATGGGATAAAAATGGCGATGGAGCCATCCAATATGTATTGTTGAAAGGTGAGCCGGGACATCCAGATGCCGAAGTGCGAACTACCGAACCAATCAGAATTATCAAAGAAGCTGGAATTGGAGCAGATGAACTGGAATTGCAGACCGGTATGTGGGATGCTGCCAAGGGTAAGGACCTGATGGAAACTTGGCTTGCAAAACATGGTGATTCAATTGAATTTGTTATTTGCAACAATGATGCAATGGCTTTGGGAGCTGTTGAAGCTTTGAAGGCCGCCGGATATTTTACTGATGGGAAATACATGCCTGTTGTTGGGGTTGATGGACTTCCTGAAGCTATTACCTTGATTGAAAAAGGCCAAATGCTAGGAACTGTCCTCAATAATCCAAAAGCTCTTGGCGACGCAGCCTTTGAAATGGCTCGCAATGTAGCCTTGGGTAACGATCCTTGTGCAGGAACCGATCTGGTTTTGGGGGACCGAAAGGATGTTCGTGTAAATTGCGAAATAACAATGAAAGGCAATCTGCAAAATGCTATTGATGCATATAAATAATACGCTGGTTTAAAAATAGTATGCGAGGAAAAATCAATAGTTCTTCGCATACTTTTTGTTTGACCCGAATAAAAATAATTGGAGGATCCCTGTCATTACCAGTGGAAAGAATAAGAAAAAGAGACAAAGCAAGATACAAGGAATACTTTCTAAAGCAGATTCTCCCTATTGCCCGTTGATTTTCTTCCGGATGGCCCAATGGAAAAATTATTGCTTTGATAATTTGCCCTATAAGAGAAAAACCAAGGAACTTACTTTCTCCTTGATTTGAAATTAGCTTCCCGATAGCAAAAATCAGGTGAAGGATAGATCACAGGCCTGGAAAAAGATGAAAAATGATTTTTGCACAATTCTTGCTTATGACTTACTGATGTACACGTTATGAAATAATTGGTAGTTAAGGAAATGTTTCCTACTTAATTATATATGGAGAAATAAAGTATGGATGATAAAAAGACTCTTTTGGTTGCTGAAAATATTTCCAAGGCATTCCCGGGAGTCCAGGCACTGGATAAAGCTCGACTGAGTGTGATGAAGGGTTCTGTTCATGCACTTGTCGGTGAGAATGGTGCCGGTAAGTCGACCCTCATGAAATGTATATTTGGAATTTATCATATTGATGAAGGTGAAATTCTTCTTGAGGGAAAACCCGTTAGTTTTGAGAGTCCAAAACAAGCATTGGACAATGGAATATCAATGGTTCATCAGGAACTCAACCAAGTAGGACGTCTAAGGGTTATGGATAATATTTGGTTGGGCAGATTTCCAATGAAGATGGGCTTGGTGATTGATGAAGAAAAAATGCTGAAGGACACCCAAAAAATTTTCCAGAATTTGGAAATTGAGATAAATCCTTTGGAAAAAGTCGAGAAGTTGTCTGTTTCTGAGCGGCAGATGATTGAGATTGCAAAAGCAGCTTCTCAAAATGCAAAGGTAATAGTGATGGATGAACCTACCTCATCCCTTTCTGAAAAAGAGGTCGAGCATCTGTTCAAGGTCATAAGAAAACTGAAAAACCTGGATTGTGGGATAATCTATATTTCCCATAAGCTTGAGGAAATATTTTCCATCGCTGATGAAGTCACGATTATGAGAGATGGCAAATGGATAGCGACGGAAAATATCAAGAATATAACAATCGATAAGGTCATTGCCCTGATGGTTGGACGTGAATTAACCCATCGATTCCCTGAGAAAACCAATATAGTGAAAGATGTTCTGTTTTCTGTAAAAAATCTGGAACTGGTGTATTCCCCTCTTGTCAAGGATGTATCATTTGACCTCCATGCCGGAGAAGTGCTTGGTATAGCAGGACTTGACGGTTCAATGAGATCAGAAGTGATAGAAGGTATTTTTGGGTACAGAACCAAATCGAAAGGAAACGTATTTCTGAATGGAAAACCATGCAAAAACAATAATTGCAGGAATTCAATAAAAAATAAATTTGCCTTGGTTACGGAAGAAAGAAAATATGACGGCATTTTTTCCGGTATGAGTGTAAGGAATAATATTGTTATTTCGAATCTTGACAAGTATTGCACTAAAGGAATCCTAAGCTCTGCAAAAATGAATAAGGATTCTGGGTGGGTTGTCGAAAATCTCAATGTCAAAACTCCTTCTGAACAGACAAAAATGAGGACTTTATCTGGTGGAAACCAACAGAAAATTATTTTTGGGCGGTGGCTTCTAACCCAACCAGAGGTGTTTTTATTGGATGAGCCTACAAGGGGTATCGATGTTGGCGCAAAGTATGAAATTTATCAATTGATACTCAATCTTGCCAACGAGGGGAAAGGTGTCATCATGATTTCTTCTGAAATGCCTGAACTTCTGGGAATAGCCGACAGAATTCTTGTTATGAGTAACGGCAAGGTTGCAGGAGTTGTCGATGCAAAACATACCAACCAGGAAGAGATCCTTCGCTTGGCTGCCAAATATTTATAAAGAGGAAATTGTATGACTGAAAACAAAACGATGAAAAAGAGTTGGTCAAAAAAAGCAATCCAGACAACTCTCATGAATAATGCAATATATATAGTTCTTTTTGTCTTGATTGTAATAATTACAATGGTAGATCCCACTTTTCTATCGTTGAAAAACTTCAAGTTCATTTTTACCCAAGCTTCGACAAGAATGATTCTTGCATTAGGTGTCAGTGGAATTATTGTCTTGGCTGGATGTGATTTGGCTATTGGCCGTTTTGTTGGGTTGGCAGCAGTCATTTCTGCCTCAATGCTCCAAGCTGCCGAGAATCCAAATATAATTTTTGCAAATCTTCATGTTCCCGTAATTGTGCCTGTCCTGTTGGTTACTGGAATTTGCGGAATAATATCATTTATTGATGGTCTCATTGTTACAAAACTATCCGTAACGGCATTCATAGCTACCTTGGGTATGCAGATGATTCTGTACGGCGTGACCTCCACCTACTATGAAAAAATCTGTCATGCATCTCCTGTTGGCAGCTTGAAAGATTCTTTCACTCAATTTGCACAGGGCGAGATTTTTCATATTCCTTATTTGATTATCTATGCAGTAATTGTGGCAGTCATTATGTGGTTCATATGGAATAAGACAAAACTGGGACGTAATCTATTTGCCATTGGAAATAACATGGAAGCAGCTGAAGTCTCCGGTGTCAATATCCACAAGACAATACTTTTGATTTATTTAATTGCTGGTTTGCTCTATGGTTTTGCCGGTGCGCTTGAGGTTGGAAGAACAGGTAGTGCGACTAACAATTTGGGCAATGGTTATGAATTGGATGCCATCGCTGCTTGTGTTGTCGGCGGGGTCTCCCTATTAGGTGGTGTCGGTTCGATTTTCGGTATTGTCATCGGTGTCATTATCTTTCAGGTCATCAACTATGGTTTGGTTTATATAAGTGTCAGTCCTTACATGCTGTATATAATCAAAGGTTCAATTGTAATCCTTGCTGTGGCAATTGATGCCCAGAAATATGTTAAGAGGAGATAGTCATGGCATTCTATTTTGATAAGGAGACCCTTGAAAATAAGGAGTCCTATCTGTTGGGCTACCAAAAAGAACAGGAAGGTGAGCATACTCTTTTGCTCAAGGTTTCTCCTGAACTTGGTAACAATATCTATTGTTTCAGGGTCGATGACTATGAAGTAATCCATTATGATACCTATTTTTCATTGCTTTCCTATTATACAGGTAATCCGATTCTGTATCCTTTTCCAAATAGACTCAGAAATTGCTTTTATGAGTATGACGGCAAACAACATTGGCAACAAAAGAATGGCATTCCGGTATTCATGCATTCTCTTGTCTATGATGAGAGTTGGAAGCATGGGGAGCCCGTTATTTCCTCCGATTCCGTAACACTGAAAACTTGGTTGAATATTGATGAAAAGCATCCGGTATTTGAAGGCTTTCCCTTTGTCCATACCCTAACGATTACTTTTGAGCTTACTAAATTGGGTTTCAGCATTGTGTATGGAATTGAAAATAAGGGAACTGAAAGGTTACCTTATGGAATTTCCTATCATACGTTTTTCAATAAGTTGTGTGGGGATGCCGGTTCATTCATACGAGTTCCTGCAAAATATATGATGGAATTGACTGATGATTTATTGCCAACAGGAAAATTATTGGAGGTGGAAGGACAGCCTTTTGATCTGAGGGAACCTGTTCCTTCAGGCAAATTGAATCTTGACAATTGCTTTACCGGCATGATCGAAGGGCAACGGGTGTTTGTAGATTATCCAGCCTTGGGGTTAAGGATATATATGGACGCAACAGAAGATTTTACTCATATGCAAATATTTACACCAAAACAAAAACCATTCTTTTGTGTGGAAAAACAAACTTGTTCGACTGATGCCGTAAATCTTGATGCAAAGAATTTCAAGCAAGAAGCGCATTTGTTGAGTGTTCTTCCAGGAGAAACAAAAACGGGTAGGGTCTCTTTCTCGTATGCCTTTAAAAAAAATAATTAGGAGATAATCACGTATGATAAAGATTTCATTGATTGGGGCTGGCAGCGTAGTGTTTTCCAAACAGCTCATGGTAGATATCTTGAGTTTTCCAGAATTCACGGATTGTACATTTTGTCTGGAAGACATCGATTCCGAACGATTGGGTATGATAGAAAAAGTTGCCAAGATGCTTGTGTCCCAGCGCAATTCAAGAGCAAAAATTGAAATTGTGAAAACCATCAAAGATGCCGTAATTAGTGCAGATTTTGTTATCAATATGGTCCAAGTGGGAGGATTTCCCTCTACCCTTATTGATTTTGAGATTCCTGCAGAATATGGTCTTAAGCAGACGATAGCTGATACTATGAGTGTTGGTGGTATGTTTAGGGCGTTGAGGACTATGCCAGTACTGGATGAGATTTGTTTGGCAATTAGGCAATATAATCCTGAGGCAACCCTTCTCAACTACACCAATCCAATGGCAATGCTATCCCTTTATGTACAAAAAAAATACCCAGATATTCATTATGTCGGCCTCTGCCATAGTGTGCAAACAACCTCTAAGCAATTGGCACTATATCTGAATATTCCCTATGAAGAGCTCCAATATAAAGTTGCGGGAATAAATCATCAAGCCTGGTTCCTTGAATTGAAATATAAGGGAGAAAACCTTTATCCGCAATTGCTTGAATTGAAGCGAAAGATTGATGAGAATTCCAATTTTGTACCTGAACACTTGTATGCTTACAAGGGAAAGGATTCCTGGTTCAGGGAAAATTTCAAGGATAGTGCAGCAGAAACTTTTGCCACTGATAAAGTCCGTTTTGATATGCTTGGCAGGCTTGGCTATTATGTGACCGAGTCAAGTGAGCATAATGCTGAATACTGTCCTTATTATCTCCATGATCCAAAATTGGTGGAAGAATTCAGAATCCCGATCAATGAATATATAAGACGTTGCCAGATTAATTTGAAAGAATTCGAAAACATTAAGGCTACCATTGCTGCAGGTAAAGAGTTGCATGTCGATACAAGTCAGGAATATGCAGGATTCATTATCCATTCCATGGTTACGGGTAGTAAACAGACAATTAATGGAAATGTACTCAATCATGGGTTGATTACCAATTTGCCACAGGATTGCTGTGTGGAAGTTCCTTGTCTCATCGATAGAAACGGAATTCAACCAACTTATATAGGGAAACTTCCGGAACAGCTTGCAGCCTATAATCGGACAAACATCAATGTTCAGATGCTGACTGTATCTGCGGTATTGGAAAAGGATAAAAGTCATATCTATCAGGCTGTCATGATGGATCCCCTTGCCTGTTCAATGGTAAGTCTGGCCAATATGAATAAGATGGTTGATGCCTTATTTGAGGCGCATGGTGATCTTATTCCTTATTTTAAATAGGAGGAACGTATGGCAAAAATAGTATTGATTGGTGCAGGAAGTGCCATGTTTGGTCTTGGTGCGTTAGGCGATATCTTCAAGAGCAAAACGCTGATTGGTAGCGAGATTGCTCTTGTGGATATAAATAAGGAAGCCTTGGAAAATGTTGAGACCGTTACCCGAAAATATATTAAAGACAATGGTCTGGATTATAGGATCACTGCTACGACAGACAGGACAAAAGCACTTCCAGGGGCTGACTTTGTACTGATTTCCATTGAAATCGGTAATCGATATGAACTGTGGGAAATGGACTGGAACTTCCCGTTGCATTTTGGAATCAAGCAAACCTATGGTGAGAATGGCGGGCCTGGCGGAATTTTCCATTCGTTGCGGATCATTCCCCCAATTCTTGCTATTTGTGGAGATATTGAAGCGCTCTGTCCTGATTGTCTGGTAATGAATCTCAGCAATCCTATGACGAATATAATGACTGCTATATCGAAAAAATATCCTAAGTTGCATGTGATCGGATTGTGCCATGAAGTGTCATCCATGTTGACCCATCTTCCAAAAATATTGCAAGTTCCCTTTGAAGACCTGGATATACGTTGTGGTGGATTCAATCATTTCAGTGTGTTGCTTTCTGCAAAGAATAATAAGACAGGAGAAGATGTCTTCAATGAAATCATGCATAAGGCTCCAGCTTATTTTGCCGGTACTGAGGAAAGAGGTCTGTTCCTGGAAATAATGAAATATTTCAAACGAATACCCATCACAACAGATAGTCATTTTAGCGAATATATTCATTGGTCGCAGGAAGTAGCCGATCATGCAGGAATAATGAATTTCTATACAAATTATAAGAAGGAATGTCTGGGGCATCAGGTTGATATGTATGACAGACTGCAAAGTGGTACGATGCCTGAAGAATACTGGAGGGTAGTTCCTATCATAGAGGGGATCCTGAATAATACCGGTCATGAAGAGCTTGCCGTCAATATTATCAATAATGGGTATATTTCATCTCTTCCTGAAGATATGATAGTGGAGGTTCCCGGATTTGTAGATAAAGAAGGTGTGCGCGGTATAAATATTGATCAAATCATGCCTTTAGGGTTCAGCAATCTATTGATGAACAGGGTAGGAGTGCTTCGCACCTGTGCCGAAGCTGCTATTCAGGGTTCCCGTGAATTGGCTTTGCAGGCTCTGCTTATTGATCCGACAAATAACAGTATCCTGCAGACAGAAAAGCTGCTTGATACGATTATTCTTCATCAGAAAAAATATCTTGGATATCTGAAATAAGTAGCTGGATTCTTTGCTATCAATATTCTCATTGATAATGACAATAAGAATCCTGCAATCTGTGATACTATGGCCTTTGATGCCTCCCTGGCGTTGAAGGCCATGTTTCATGAACGGTAGAATTATAATTATTTATAATGAAGGGTCAGTATCTGGTTTTTGTTCGTTTCCTAAGATTCCTGCTTTGGATTACAAAAGATTTTCTTGCAAACCACTTGACGATTTGGCTTCTTGGTATGAATGTATGTGTAAGGACAATGCCATGACAAATACGAAAAAAGATCTTGTCATTCTTGTAAAATTGTTCCTATCTGAAGGACCGGAAGGCTGTTCATGCCTTTTGGATTGCAAAAACAGCTTTTCACCCTCATCCCTATCTACAATACCTGCATGGTACTCGGCAGGAAGGAGCGAGCTATGAAAAAAGACATTCGTGAAACTATCAGAAGATCGTATGATTATGAAGAAAACAATGATTGGAAGAAACATGATTCTATGCCACATTCTCATAAGCCCGAAGAAAAACGTCCGAAATATCCAGAAGAACTGGAAGATACTCTTGAGCCTCTTGAGCCTCTTGATTCTGCTGAGGATGATTGAAGGATTCTAGAGAGGGCAGACAGCCTCGACCAGATTGGTCCTGGAATCGGATACCTCAAAATTGGCAATGAGTTGGGAATATACGGTTCTCCCTGTATTATCGAGAAAATCGACATGGATATCGTATGTTCCCGGTTCAACGGAAATTCCTCCTATCCAGGCAGTGGATGGAAGGAAATGAGAGGAACGGACATCCGCGGTCTCTGATAAATCCCGTGCAATCTTGAACACCAGTCCAAGTAATTCACTGGCCAAACTCTTCTGGGTATTTGATTTTCTCGCCGCCTCTTCGGTAGCACTGTCGTAGGCGGCGATTCCTATGGACTTGACCATGGATCGGGTTATTGCCTTCGACCTGATCAGGGCTGCCCTGGCTTTGAAAGTCTCTATGGCAATATCATTGATACTTTCAATTTTTTCCAATTGAAACGAAGTCTTGTCATTGAGGGTAATTTGTATTGCATGAATCCTGGAACGTTTTGCCACCATTACAGGGTAGGCTATCTTGGCATAGTTGAAAGGGGATACGTATATTGATTCAACAGCTTCTTTCTTTTCGGGCGCAAGTCCATTGAAGGCTACAAGGTTCAATCTTGCCATTCCCTGTGCAAGGGGCTTGCCCTCTTGCTTCAGGGAAGTTGGGAGCGCAAAAGGATATAAATCTGGCTGAGCCCTGAAAGCGTTTTCCACCTGATTCAAGGAATAGGTAAACATACTTGAGTCCTGGTTTCCCCTGGCAAGAACCATGGTAAGATAGTTGGCCAGGGCAGAAGATGAAAAACTTGTCGAATACGTAGTACTTTCAGCAGAAACCACATCATTTTTTCGGGCGTATGCTGAAAGTTGGGCTCCTTGCACTTCATATCTGGACTTGAGCAAGGATTGTTTTTCAATGGAACGTCTCAATTCCACCAAGGCATCTTCATCTTTATCTTCTTGAATATAATTCAAGGCCTTGAAGACATTGATATAAATATCCTCAAAATCTTCGCCCTGGTAATCCTTGGTATTGTCGTTGATCAGAAAGGAACCTATGTTAGCGGTAACGCTTTGGGTATACTTGTCTTGTATTTCCAGCTCTGACTTTGTCAACATCGAATTGGAGATATCCCATTGTCCATCCACGTGGGCAAGCAAGCCTCCGTCGAGATTCAGTATAAGTGAACCCTGTTGGTTTTCCATGATATCTTTGTTTTCCATAAAATTATGGAAAGCGGCGCTATAGTTTCCTTGCTGATACAGTTGTCGAGTGCTGGATAAGTCTACGACCGAGGAACAACTGACCAATGACAAGATGAGGAAAAATAAACATACATGGGGGATTTTTTTCATAGTGGATAATTTCCTCAGTCTTCATGAATTGCCAGAGTTAAAAAAAATGTACCATCATTGGGGTTGATTTGCAATCATAAACCAATAATAGATGCCTCAAAATTGAGGAAAATTATACTATATAATAATAAATATTGTCTTTTAGTTATAGGTGAAAATTGTTTTGCGCTATTTTAATCTGCATTTTTTCTTGTCCTTAAGATAAGATTTCTATAGGTAGGGTGAATAATTATTGTTCTTTATCTGTTGTTTTTGATGATTTTCTGTTACCTTTTGGACTGTAGTGCTATATAAAAACATATAGTTGCCATAAAGGGTAGAGGAAATGATGAAAAAGAATGTAGTGAAATATAGTCTGCTTGCACTTGTGCTTGCAACTGTCCTGGTTTCTTGTCAATCGACTGTCTCCGTGGATCGTTTGTCCCCCGATGCAAATATTGATCTTAGCGGAGGATGGAATGACACCGATATTCGTATCGTAGCTGAATCCCTTGTCTCCGATAGCATTCGTTCTGCTTGGATCAATCAATTCCGGCTGCATAACGGAAAGAATCCCGTGGTAATCGTCGGAACTTTCTTGAATCGCAGCAGTGAACATATCGATACCTCGATCATTGCCAAGAGGATGGAGATGGAACTCATCAATACAGGAAAAATTGATATGGTTGCCGATGTGGAATTCCGTGCTTCTGTCAGGGATGAACGAGAGGAACAGCAGTATTTTGCAAGTGAAGAAACTGCAAAGGCCCTCGGAAAGGAAATCGGGGCGGATTATCTTCTGCAAGGTTCAGTACGAACAAATCTTGACCAAATTGCAGGAAAAGCAGTCAGAACCTACTATGTCTCTGCCGAACTCATTGATATCGAGACAAATAAAAAGGTCTGGGTTGGGGAAGAGACCATCAAGAAACTGATACAACAAAGTAAATATAAGTACTAGGGATACGGAGAAAATTCATGAAAAATCCTACGATAATAATGAAACGGTTTCTTTTTTGCGTAGTCATTATGGGAACCTTGGCACTTTCTGGATGTACATCCCTTGGAAATGCCTCTCGAGCTCCTTCCTGGATAGATCATTTATATGATCGTTCCTATAACGAAAAGACCTATCTTTGCGCAATAGGTTCCGGATCTTCCAGGGAAATGGCCGTTGATGCAGCATTTTCCTCACTTTCACAGGTATTCAATTCCAAAGTCAAATCGATTACTACGGTTTCTTCTCTCTCCACTTCAGAGAAAGACACTTCAGGCAGCGTTGTATTTACGGATTCCTCGACAATGCTCGACCAAGGAACTATTTCCTCCTCAACCGATATAATTATTGGGGCAGAGGTGGTAAATACCTACATGGATGAACAATCTCGCGTATATGTGCGGGTTGCCTTGCATCGCAATAGGACTGTGGTCCTGTATAAGGATGACATAGCTGAGCTTGCAACCTCCATTGCACGGTTGAAAGTCCAGTCCAAGACAGCAAATAGTAAGTTGGCCTCCTATTTTATTCTCAGGAAAGCTTATGGACTTGCGCAACGGCAACAAGGATTGATCGACCAAATGGAAGTCCTGACCAAAAAACAACAATCCTCCATTTTGCCGGAACTTGAACGACAATTGAACGCCCTTGCTTCAGATATTACCATTGTCATTCACACCCAGATCGATATCACGGATGAGGATCAGAAAATATTGGCAAGAAAGACTCTCTCTGCAGCCTTTGGCCAGGAACTTCTTGCCTTAGGATTCAAGGTTGTCCAGGATGGTTCGCATCCCACAGCTGATTTGGATGTTCATTATCAGGTCATGCCGATTTCGATGGAAGGAAGTCCCTATCAATATGCCCGTTACGAACTTTCTGCCGAATTGAGCAGTGCTGACCACCTTCTCTTGTCCTATCAAAAGACCGACAGGGAGGCAGCGTTATCTACTCAAGATGCGATGGCAAAAGCCTTGAAGCAAGCTTCCTTGAAAGCTTCGAAGAGTTTACTGTCCCTCATGGAACAGAAATTTGGGGCCATGGAATAAGTACTACAGGATTCTCGATTGATACGTAATTGAATCGTTGGAGGTTTTCGAAATGAAAAAAGCGTTTGTTTTATTGGCTTCTGTCCTTGCAGTTCTTGCTCTCAGTGGATGCATGACTTCAAAAAAAACTAGTTCAAAGTCATCTATAGTTCCCCAGGTTATCGGATTGGAAGGCATTGTACAGCCCGATTGGGTCTATAAGACGGTAACCAAACAAGATATGCACTTCGAGACTGGGTACGGGAAGATGAGTGACAAGCAGATTTCGATCAAGCGTGCAACTGTCGAAGCCAAGAACAAGATTGCGGAATGGGTGCGTACTTCAGTCAAGGAAGTTATAATGACCTATGTCAATGATACAGGAAATGATGACAGTCGACAGTCCTTGGATGTAATGGAAACAATCAGTACACAAGTTGCAGAGGCTACTCTTTCCGGAGTTACCACAGAAGAGATGTGGGTGGATGCCGATGGTGGTGTATGGGTTCTTTGTTCGATTCCCCTTGCCAATATCGAGAAGAGTTTCGAGCCTGCCTCACAAGCGATCTCCGAGACTTTCTTTGAAAATGATGCCGCAAATGCAGCAAACGCAAAAATGAAAGATGCTTTTGCAAACCTCCTGAAGGGTACGCTATAAGATACTGAATCAATTGAATTGATATCAATTGTAATTTTGTTTTGATAAAAGGAAAAATCATGAAAAGATATATTCTTCTTGTTTCTGTTTCCCTGGTTCTCCTGCTTGGTTTGCTTGGTTGTGCCTCGACTCCTAAAAATAATAAGGATGGTTCACCCTATTGGACAACCAAGACACCCCAAAGTACCAAGACGCTTCATTATGAAGTAGGGATGGCCAAGCAATCGACCCCTCAGTTGAGTCTTCTTCGCGCTGAGTCCTCAGCAAAGGATGCAATTGGAAGATGGGCCTCAACCAATGTCGATAACTCCCTGGTGACCTTTGTCGAGGAATCGGGGGAGGTCTTGAAAACGCAGCAAATACTTTCGGTTCTCCAAAATCTCAGTGTGCAGACAGTTGATATTGCTCTTAGGGGAGTCTCGACAGTCGAACGCTACACAGCTAAGGATGGAACTGTTTGGGTATTGTGCTCCTATCCTGTGAAAAACCTTAAGGAAGCGTATAAGCTCCAGACTGAGCAATTGCAGAGAAAACTTGCAACTGAGCAGGCAAAGGCTGATTCCCTGACAGCTGAGGCGAAAATCATGCAATCCGATGTACTTGTATCGTATCTGGAATCGCAACTGGCCAGTGATCTGGACAAATGAACGAAAGACGGTATCCGTTGTTTCTAGTTTTCTGAAAATACTCTTATGTTGATCTAAAATCCCTGTACTTGTCAGACGAAAGTACAGGGATTTTTGTTTAGTACGATACTGAGCATTTTTTTCGATAGAAAAAGATTTGGAAACGATGTAATTTCATTCGGGCCTTCTTTTCTGATTGACGATAACCCCTGAAATTACGCATATTGTTGTTAGGAGCAAATATTAAATGAATAAACTAGTTGTCATTGGAATCATACTGCTGGTAGTCGTTGTTATCGTGGTTTTCTTTTTTGTTAATCACCAAAAACCGGCAAATAAGGATACGAGTGTGCAAAACATTGCCAGTTCAGGGGCTATGTATCATAAAATCTCACCTGAAGAAGCAAAGAAAATGATGGATAGCGGAAAAACCCTAACTATCCTTGATGTCCGGACTCCTTCAGAATTTTCTGAAGGTCATATAAAGAATGCAATCAATATTGCCAACGAGACCATTGGAAGCACAAAGCCAACCCTGTTGCCTGATCTGGATGCAACCATTCTTGTCTATTGCAGGAGTGGTAACCGAAGTAATCAGTCTGCACGGAAATTGGTAGCCATGGGCTATACGAATATTTATGATTTTGGTGGCTTGAATACTTGGTCGTATGAAACAGTTCGATAAGTAGTACCTTCGGATTGCTTGAAGCATATGGGTAATGACTGCTCCTGCTTGCAAAAGAGGGGCAGTAACCTTTCTTTCCCAGTTTTTGCCTAAAAAATTTTTTGGGGAATACAAATATAAGGAACAAGGCATGCATATGGATTCACAAGGTAGCTACCTGAGAAATCCAGAATTTCTTCAGATACAGGATCAGATAGAAGGTGTTCTCTATGGATGTAACCAACTCTGGTATCCTTCATACTGGCAGCGTTTATCTGGTTGTGGCCCGAGTACAGCTTCAAATCTTGTCCTCTATTTTCAACGTAAGGGAATCATCAAGGAAAGGGTGCCGGTTACGGACAAAACCTCTTTCATTGGCTTGATGGAACAGATATGGCAATTCATTACCCCTGCCGCAGGCGGTGTCCATTTGCTGAGCCAATTTTATCTTGGCTTTTCACACTATCTGGAGAGTATCGGAAGCTCCCTGTCCTACAAAGCGTTGGAGATTCCCAAGAAAAAGGAACTTCGACCTACCCTGGAGCAGGTTGTTGGTTTCATTGAAGATGCCCTTGCACAGGATTCTCCAGTGGCGTTTCTCAATCTTTCGAGAGGTACCTTGAAAAATCTTGACGAATGGCATTGGGTGACGATTGTCGGTTTACGTAAAGAGGAAGCCTCTTTACGTTGGTTTGCAACTATCTACGATGCCAACAAGACCTGGGAAATTGACATAAGCCAATGGTATGAAACTAATAAAAGGGGAGGAGGTCTCATTTCTTACCTAGCATCTGAATAGGGTATTTCCCTTTGCAAGATGCTCATTTTTGAGAAGGTCCAGTATATATTCTGGAGGAAGTGCTTTGCCAAAAAGATATCCTTGCATGAAGTCACACCCCATTGCCATCAGTTGCAACTTTTGGCTTTCCTTCTCAACTCCTTCTGCCACTATGGTTTTTCCCAGATGATGAACCATTGAGATTATATCGTTTGCTACACCCTTTTCGTTTGGGATTATCAGACGGTCGACAAAATACTTGTCAAATTTTATGGAATCGATATTCAACTCCTCAAGGCGGGATATCGAAGAATATCCGGTACCGAAGTCATCAAGGAAAACTTTTATTCCCAGCTGATGAATTTTCTTTAATTGTCCCACAGTGAAGGGAATATTATCGATAAAAAGAGATTCCGTTATTTCGAGTCTGAGTTGCTCAAGGTTTATTCCTATTCTGTCAGCCATGGTAACCAACTGGGAAACGAAGGATTCTTCCAGAAGTTGCAAGGCCGATACATTGACAGCTATATATAGGGAAGTTCCATATTCTCCCTGTAATTTCTTGAGAAACAAAAAGGCCTGTTCAAAAATTATCTGTCCCAGTTCTATGATCAACTGATTCTTTTCAGCTATTCCTATGAATTCCATAGGTGTAAGAATTCCTAATTTTGAACTCGTTAACCTTGACAGAGCCTCGAATCCTGCGATTTTCCCATTGGAACTGTCGATAATGGGTTGGTATTCCAGGTGAAACAAATCCAACGCTCCCCCCAATACTTTTTTGAGTTCCTGTACGATGATTTCTTCCCTTATCAACGTAGTCTCCATTGATTCATTGAAGAATTGGATTGGATGAAGGATCGTTGCATGCTCTATGGCAATCGTTACTTCCTTGAGTGCCCTGCCAAGGCCTTGCGTTTTTGGTGAAACTTCTACGACACCTATGCCAAAGCTGATTGTTTCTGTTTTGCTGTAGGCCTTTTGCATGGATATTATTTGCTTGCAGAAGATTTCAAGTTCCCGTCTACTCTTGTATTTCCGTATGCTGATGGCAAAACGATCATCTGAGAATCGATAGAGCTGGAGGTCAAGAGGATTGTCCTGGCATAGAGTCTTTAGGGAGGTGGCAATTTGTTTGAGTATGGTACTGCCATACGTATAACCGTATATATGATATTTACTAATTTGATATTAATCGTTGAAATCAGCAAAAGGGCAAAAGAGTCAGAATTTCTGTTTTCTTTCTCCTTTTTATGGGACGCAAAAAAGAATTGGATATTGGGAAGACCCGTGAGCGTGTCATAATAGGCAATATTGAAAATTCTTTTGTTTTTCTTGTAAATATTAATGGCAAAGAAACAAAAAATGCTAAAGAAGGCAAACAGGGAAATAATGATAAACTTAGAAATATGTGAGACAAGAAGCAGCGAGGGGAGCATATCGAATTCAATGACGATAGCTCCTTTTTTCTCTCCCTCTACAAACACCGATGCGTAATTAAGGAACACCAATGATGATTTTTTTTGTATGGATAATGAATCTGTGCTCATCGTTTCGTTGTTGAGAATTTCCCGGATTTCTTCGGTATTTATTGAAATTGCTGAATTTTTTGAACCTGTTGGTGAATATACTGTTCCGTCAGTAGTGATAAAAAGAACCATTGCAGTTGGTATTTGCGATGCAACCTGATCAATGATGAACTGAGGCTCGATTCTTGATGATATGAGATGAATGTTTTTTGCAAGAATTCCAATCTGGACCAGGGTTCCATCCGGAGTTTTGGCATATCCATATTTATAATTTTTCCCTATGAGGGTTGCACGGCGGATATCCTCGACCATTGGCATATCCTTGCACTCATTGATAGTACGTAAGGGATGGTTTCCCGGAGGTGTCCAACCAAGGTAATTGCCGGAATTCGATCCAATTACTTGAAGATTTTTGTTGTAATGGCAAATTTCATCAACATCCAGGTCCTTTGCAAATTGGGCAAGGATCTCACTGGTAAGTTCTCCTGGATAGCCTGCAACAATTTTGCATGAAGTGATGAGCTTACTTTCCATTTGCCGATTGATAATGGCCGATGCCTCCAAGGACGTGGTAATGTCATGGGCAAAAGCTTTTGTAAGAGCCGTCACGTCTTTGTTTTTTTCTTGAAAATAGAAGACTTGTAAATTGCTGATAATGAGATAGCCCATTACTACGAATACAAGCAATACCAATCCAATGAATAGATATAACGATTTCAGATGTATTGATTTGATGGTATTGCTAGATTTTTTCAAGGGAACACGCCTCCACAATAGAGATATCAATCTGGCAGGACCAAAGGTTACCTGTCAATTGATGTTTTATGTATCCTGATTATGTTCTATATATTTTTTCCAAGAGGAAATAAAATGGGTTGAATAGGAGAGCGTTTGGGTCGGGCAACTATCTATGCAATGTCCACAACCTATGCAGGAAAGATCGATCACCGGGGATTTTTCTTTTGCATAGGTCTTGACATCAATGGCTACAGGGCAAGCCTTTGAACACTGTCCACATTGTATGCAGACCGCATTGTCTGTTTTGATGCTTTGTCCTGCAAGTCTTGATACCAAGGCAAGTGTTGTACCGAGTGGGCAATAGAGGCAATAGCCTCTTCCAATGAAGACTATCCAGAAGAACATTGCCATCAATAGCTCTGTTGTCAGGTATTTTATGGATTCTGCCTTTTCCATGAGCTCCATAACCCCCTTGAACGGTAATCCTAGCTGTACCAAGACCCAATAAAAAGTAAAGGCCAAAGAGATGATGAAGAAAAGCCATCTTATGAACGTGAACTTGGGAATGATTTTTTTCGGTATCGCCTTTCGTTTGACGAGGGGAATCGCAGGTTCAAACACTTCGGCTGCAAAACCATTGAAAAGACAAAGCATGGAACATTGCAATCTTCTTCCGAAGAGCAGGGTTCCAAGAAAGATAAAAAAACTATAGATCCAGTAGAAAATGAGAGCAAATCGGAGTCCTGAAGCCTGGAGTGTAAGTAACTGTGTCATTCCAAATGGTGAATCTGCTATTCCTGCTTGAAGGGGCATTGTGCTCCAAGGTAAAGGCATGGCATAGAAGTAGAGGTCGGGATTCTTGGAAATCAGGGGAAGAACAATATGTATTGCAAGTGCGGCAATAGACAATCCAATGATATTCTGTCGTCGCATTGCAATACGTTGTCCTTTTTTCTTGATCCTGAGCGTCAAAAAACCACAGATAAAGATGAAAAGGGCCTTTATCCAATTCTCATAGATTTGCCAGATTTTTGTAACCAATGCTGCCATTTGGGCAGAAGCTTGTGGTGCATATCCCCAGTTCAATCCTGCAATAATCAGGCACAACGAAATATAGAGCCATAAAATGGTCCTAAGCAAAAACTCCTCCCAACCTGTTGCGTTTCGTCTTGTGTGCATGGGAATTCCTGTTTCCTTTTTATGTCTTCAAAATTAGCTGATTGTTTTTCTTGCCTTTTTTTGCGATATAAGATATCCGATGCAAATAAGGAAGATTGCCAGGCAAATACATAGGGTGACAATAATATCAGGATAGGCCTTATGGAATTCGTTTGCAGCCAAATGCTTATACAAAATGCCAAAATAAGCCCAGACCAGGACGAGGATATACGGTATATCCTGATTTCTTATTGCCGTTGCCACTCCTATTGCCATACCTACGATAAGTATGAGAACAGTCCAGAAAGATTCGGAAAGTCCAAACCGATTCCACCCAAGGCTTACCAGCAAGGTTGCAGCATTGGCTATGGTCGCCACAGTAATCCAACCGAAATAAATGCTGAAAGGCAACTGTATGCAAAGATATCCAGATTTTTTAAGCGAATGTTTCTTGATTGCTTGGACGATGGAAATCAGGCAAAGGAGTAAAACAAGCATCAATACCATGGAAAGAACAAGTTTTGTGTAATGCCAGGAAACCAGCCAAAGGGCATTGACCAAAGAAGAGATGATAAAGAGCGGAGCAATTTGAACAAGCAGTTGTTCCTGGTCGTTTTTGCTTTCCTTTTGAAAAATGCCTAGCTGATAGAGTGTATATAGCATAAGCAAACTATAGATGACACCCCATATGGCAAAGGTAAATCCAACTGGAGCGAAAAGGTTTGGATAGGAATCGGAAATTGCTCCCGTTGACATGCCATTGAAGGGAAGGATGTTTGCCAAGGCATTTACAATGATCATACATACAAATGAGAGAAGTACGGCCACTTGCCTGAACAATGTCTTTTGCTTGTCTTTCATGTTGTCAAATCTCCTTTGTTTATAGAAAATAATAGGTGGTAAGCATTTCTTTGGCCTGATATTTTTCACAGAGAGTCTGCAAGGTTTTTTTGAGGGACGCTAAAGTGATCAAATTTTCATTGAATCGTTGTTGGGCAATCAGAAAACGTTGTTTCTCCTTTGGAGTGATATATTTCTCGACTACTTGGAATACGTTTGTCGTTGTTGCCAATACCTGGCTTTTAACTAGCTCTCCTGCAAGGATTTTTTCCAGTTCACGATAGAAGTCCAGAGGCTTTGCATCCTCAGGGGAATCCAGAATAGTATGTATACGGGAAACTGCATCCTGACCATGTTCCAAGACCAGATGATGATATCGCTGCCACTCTTGTAGGAGTAAGGGAAAAGGTGAAAGGCAATTGATGCATTTTAGTGCAGAAAGATTCTTATCCTTTACCTCCAGCATTATATCGATGTCCTTGTTTTCTAGATGCGTGTAAAATTCGAGAAAGGTATCAATCCTTATGGTGGAAGAATGCGCTCCTGTTTTTTTCCCCGGGGCTTGCTGGGAATAGTGGATTTTTTGCCTTCCATCTGATTCCTTCCAGGTCTTGGCACAAGTTGCAATCCAATTCGACTCGCTTTTTATGGTTACGGATGGATTGATGGCATGGTGCAAGTTGTCAAATACCACGGGAGCCCCAGTTTTTTCAAAAATATATAGGACATCTTCAATGGTATAGCTCTTGTCATCATTTTCAAGTACAAGGCGAGAACGTATTTTCTGATCGAGATTATGATATTGCTCTATGAAACGTTGCATTGCAGCTTTTTTATCGCCGTATACTCCTCCGATATGCAAAATGAGTTTGTGTTCTGCTCCGAGTGAAAGTGAATCAAGAAACCTGTTATGGTAGTTCAGATCTGCAAGACTGTTTTTCACAACCTCCTTATGAGGTGAATTGAGAATGGTATATTGCCCTGGATGCATCGACACTCTCATGCCAGCCTTTTGTATCTTGCTTCCAAGTTCCTGTAAGGTAGTCTCAAATTGCTTCCACCAGAGCAAGGCGTTGATACTGCTGGAACCAAACGGGATGATATCTGAACTGATCCTGAATAACTTGATTTCATTTTCAATGGCATAATCCAGAACATTGTCCAGATGATTGAGGTTGTACGAACAGATTTTAGCCAAGGTTAGTTCATCTGCATGTCTTGCCAAGCAGTGTTTTAAATCTGTATCAAGGACCGCCAAGGTCTGACAAGCATATCCAATGGCCATCTAGATGGTATCTCCTCTTTTAGAGTGTTTTCCAAAACGGATAGATACATGAAGCTAGGTCTACGCCTACAGTCTATCCTGAAAAAACATAATGGCAAGACTTTTTCATTATTATTTACTCTGGCAAGAAAAGCCGCAATCCATTGACAAATAAGTTAAGTGCAATTATATTGTAAACAATACAAAGGATGGAAGATGATGAATACAGTATTACACGAGAATCTCTTCGAATACTCGGTCTTGTCCAATGATGGGAAAGATTTTTCCTTTGCTTCTTTGCAAGGGAAAACGGTTCTTATCGTAAATACCGCCAGTAAATGTGGTTTTACCCCGCAATATACCGGGTTGGAAGCTCTCTACAAAGAGTATGCATCCAAGGGATTTACCGTGATAGCTTTTCCTTGTGATCAGTTTGCTCATCAAGAGCCTGGCACCGATTCGGAAATTGCACAATTTTGCCAGATCAACCATGGGGTGACTTTTCCTATAATGAAGAAAATCGAAGTGAATGGCAAAAATGCAGATCCTCTGTTTGTCTGGCTCAAAAAGCAGGCTCCCGGGGTTCTTGGCGGAACAATCAAATGGAATTTTACGAAATTCTTAGTCGGGTCGGATGGGATAACGGTGAAACGCTTTGCCCCCAATATTGAACCAAGTGAATTAAAAACGGATATTGAACAATTCTTGGCCAAGAACTAAGACTTGGCAGAAGGAAAAAGGAAGCGAAGGATTCAATGTTCGCTTCCTTTTTTTTATCTGATCATAGTTGATATATCTTCTGAAAATTTTACCCCTCCAGACAATTTTTCCATTCTCTTGCATTTTTTCTTGCAGCATGCTATAAGAATACCCCCAATGACTTTAGATGCTTGTTCAATTCCTTTTTCTTTACGAAAAGATGCTTGAACAGTTCTTATCCTACCAATAGAGTAATTTCTTGTATCACATGGAGAAAATAATGCATATTTATAAGACAAACCGATTGGATTTACGAAGACTCAGTGTTGCTGACTCATCTCTTTTATTGGATTACCGATTGCGAACCAGAACTTTCCTGCAAGAATGGGAACCGTTGAGAAATGATGCTTTCTATACTGAGGAAGCTGCTCGGATGCTCATTGAAGACGAGGAGAAAAGTTTTGCTACGGAAACTGGCTTGTCCTTATATATTTTCAATAAAGGCGAGGAAAAAATAATTGGATGTGCAACTCTATCCAATATTGTCCGTGGGGTATTTCAGTCGTGTTTTTTGGGATACAAGCTGGATGAAGAGGAAATCAACCAAGGGAAAATGACAGAAGCTTTGCAGAAAGTAATTGAAATTGCTTTTGATGAGATGCAATTGCATCGGATTGAGGCCAGTATCCTGCCCAGGAATATACGGTCGAAAAAAGTTGTAGAAAAACTAGGATTCACGCAAGAGGGACTAAGCAAGGCCTATCTCAAGATACAGGGAAAATGGGAAGATCATGTGCATTATGCACTCCTCAATGAAAAAGTGAATTGATAGGTACCTGCCTGCATATAAAAGAGGCACAGTTTTGACTGCGCCTCTTGCTTCAACTTACTTTTGACTTTGATTTTGGTTTGCCCAAATCGGTCATAAGAACTTCCAGGCCTTGATCTTCAAAGATCTTTCTTGCCATTGCCAGTTCCTTTTCTGTTGGCTCCGGAATATCCTTGAGACTGTAGGCAAGATTCAATTGTTCCCATTTATACTGTCCCATACTATGATAGGGGAGCAGTTCAACTTTTTCGATACATGTATACTTCTTGAGAAACGTTGCCAATTTTTCCAATCTTTTTCTGTCCAGGGTCCAGCTGGGAACCAGTACATGACGAAGCCAGACAGGTTTTGCGATACTCTGGCAATAATCAAGGGTGACGAGCGTATTGGCGTTGCCCTGGCCTGTAAGGCTGAAGCATTGCCTATCATCCAGACTCTTGATATCCAGCAAAACAAGATCAGCTGCTTCCAAGACAGCTCTTGACCGTTCCAAGGGAATAGCCCCTGCAGTATCGAGAGCTGTATGCAATCCTTCTTTTTTGCATTGCTTGATGATATCCAAGGCAAACTCGGGTTGCATCAGAGGTTCCCCTCCGCTGAGGGTCACTCCTCCCTGTCGAATGAAGGACCGGTAGGAAAGAATATCTTTTACCACCGAATCGGAGTCTGTAAGGGGTTTGCCACCCTGTGCCCATGTATCCGGATTATGGCAAAAACGGCAACGGAGTGAGCAACCTTGGAGAAACAGAACATACCGGATTCCTGGTCCGTCCAAGGTTCCGAAAGTCTCGATGGAATGGATAGTGCCTTGTATGCCCATATAATAACTCCTTTATAAATGATCGTGGAATGTCCTGTGTATGACATCCAACTGTTGTTCACGAGTAAGCTTGATGAAATTCACTGCATAGCCGCTGACCCTGATTGTCAACTGCGGATAAAGCTCAGGATGTTCCATTGCATCAAGCAAGGTACTCTTGTCAAAGACATTGACATTGATATGATGTCCCTTCTCATGGAAATATCCGTCCAAAAGAGAGGAAAGGTTTTCTTTTTGTTGCAATGCTGTTTTTCCCAAGGTTCCCGGAATGATGCTGAATGTATAGGAAATACCATCCTGGGCAAAGGCATAGGGAATCTTTGCTACGCTTTTCATGCTTGCCACACATCCATTGGAATCCCTTCCATGCATAGGATTAGCCCCTGGGGCAAAGGGATCTCCTTTCTTCCTTCCGTCAGGGGTTGCTCCTGTTTTCTTGCCATAGACCACATTGGACGTTATCGTAAGCACCGAAAGGGTAGGAATGCTGTTTCGATACGGATGATGCGTTCTCATTTTCGTCATGAAATCCTTTACAAGGTCAACGGCTATTTCATCGACACGAGAATCGTTATTCCCATATTTAGGGAAATCTCCCTCGATGGTGAAATCGACGGCAAGATTGCGCTCATCGTAGATTGGTTTTACCTTGGCATATTTGATTGCCGAAAAGCTATCGGCAACGACACTCAAGCCGGCAATACCTCCTGCCATGGTCCTTACTATCTGTTCGTCATGCAGGGCCATCTCCAGGCGTTCATAGCAATACTTGTCATGCATGTAATGGATGACATTGAGAGTATCGAGATAGAGCTTGGCCAGCCATTCGGTGATTATCCCATAGTTTTGTGAGACAGTTTCAAAATCCAGGTATTCTGAGGTTATCGGGGCTAGAACGGGGCCTACTTGTTCCCCGCTTTTTTCGTCCCTGCCTCCGTTGATGGCATACAGCAAGGCCTTTGCAAGGTTTACCCGTGCACCGAAGAATTGCATCTGCTTGCCAATACGCATGGCGGATACACAACAAGCTATTCCATAGTCATCCCCATAGGATACGCTCATCAAGTCATCATTTTCATACTGGATTGATGATGTATCGATGGAAATCTTCGTGCAATATTGCTTGAAGGCGTTTGGTAGTCTCTCACTCCAAAGAATCGTAAGGTTCGGTTCAGGTGCCGGTCCCAGATTGGTAAGACTATGGAGAAATCGGTAACTCATCTTGGTGACCATGTGCCTGCCATCAAGACACATCCCCCCGATCGATTCTGTTACCCAGGTAGGGTCGCCGCTGAAAAGTTCATCATAGGCTGGGGTTCGCAAAAAACGGACCAGTCTCAGTTTCATGATGAAATGATCAACCATTTCCTGAATTTCGGATTCGGTATATTTCCCGCTTATAAGATCCTGCTGGGCATAGATATCCAGAAAGGTGGAAACTCTTCCCAGACTCATTGCGGCCCCGTTTTGTTCCTTGATAGCCGCAAGGTATCCAAAATAAAGCCATTGTATGGCTTCCTTTGTGTCTGTCGCCGGTTTGCTGATGTCAAATCCATAGGAAGCTGCCATCTGTTCAAGTTCTCCCAGGGCCCTGATCTGCTCACTGAGTTCTTCCCTGTCCCTGATGGTATCGCTATCCATGAAGTCGCCCAGGCAATGTTGCTTGGCTTGTTTTTTGGCTTGCTTGAGTGCTGCTGTTCCATAGAGGGAAACCCTGCGGTAATCGCCGATGATCCTGCCCCTTCCATAGGCATCGGGCAGTCCTGTGACAATCCCCGAATGCCTGACTTTTTTCATTTCCTCGGTATATACATCAAACACTCCGTCGTTATGGGTCTTCCTATAGGAAAAGACTTCCTTTACTGATTGCGGCAATTCTTTTCCATACGCTTCCAGTTCCGTTTGTACCAAACGAATTCCTCCGAAAGGCATAATGGCGCGTTTGAGAGGTTCATCTGTCTGCAGTCCTACGATTATCTCGTTTTCTTGGTCTATGTATCCGCTTGCATGACTGGTAATGGTAGATATTGTATGTTCATCAATTCCGTACATACCTCCTCGTTCCCGTTCCAAAGTCAAAAGCTGGGATACTTCTTTCCAAAGTTTCTTTGTCCGCTGCGTCGGTTCTACGAGAAAATTTTCATCTCCACTGTAGGGTGTGTAATGCTCTATGATAAAATTGCGCGTATCAATCGTGATTTCGTTAGTCTTGGTAGTACTCATGGTTTACCTCTGCTATATTGATTACAGGAGATGTCGACATCCACTGGATAGCCTGACTATAAAACTATGAATAGTATTATTCTGTGATTCAAATCACAGGATGATTTTTAAGAGGAGTTTTTACATGGAGTCTAAAAATATGGGGCAGTGCGAGATTTGCAAGAATGAGATATGCCTGGGAAAGGTCCCTCTTTTTGCCTCCCTTGACCATGAGGCAATACAGGCTCTCACTCTTGAGATGGTTCAAAGGATTTATCACAAAGGGGAGAGCCTTGCCCGTGAGGGCGATATTCCCCTTGGGTTTACGGTAATCAGGGAAGGAAGTGCAAAGGCCTATCGGTCTACCCTTGATGGGCGGGAACAGATTCTCTATATTTTCCCTCAAAATGATTATTATGGGGCGCGGTTCTTGTTTACTGAGGAAAGAGTTCCCTATTCTGTCGAAGCCTTGGAGGAATGCCAGGTTTGCATTCTTTCCAAGGAACGGTTTGAAAAATTACTGGCCGAACATAGTGACATTGCCGTACAGGTAATTGGGGCCATGGCCAATAGAATGAGCCGGTTGGAAACTGTCATGCAAAGTATGGGAGGGCGAAATGCCGAGTTGCGTATTGCCTCGATACTTCTTGAATTCAAGGATACCTATGGGAAGCAGACTCCAAAAGGTCTGGATATCACCCTTCCGCTCAGCCGAGAAGGTCTGGCTAATTATCTAGGGCTTGCCAGGGAAACGCTCAGCCGAAAAATGATGCAGCTTGAGGAAGAGGGGTTGATCGAGAATATTGACTCCCGAACAGTGCGATTAATCGATATCGAAGGACTTCAGGACCTTTCCGTACATCCTGAATAAGCGCATTCCTTAGTACCTAATTTTTTTCCATTGTGGCCTCATAGATCCTGGAGACTTCCTTTTTTGGTATCAGAACAGTAAGTAGATAGGCAATTGCTATGATACCTGGGATATCGATGAGTAATCGAGTTACTGCGAATCTTGCACCCAGTGCGGTCATTTCAAACAAGAACATCGGTATCTTGGTAGTCGACCAGGCTCCCAGGAAGATGAGGACATTGGTGAATTTCACACCCTTTTTCATGAATACCGCTGCCACTGGGAATGCTCCATACAAGGGACCTGCCGCTGCTGATCCAATGAAAAGCGAGAGAAGGATTCCCTTCAATCCAGACTTTTCACCCATATATTTTACCATGGTTTCCTTGGGGACCCAGACATCCAATAGACCCATGAGAATGAAAATAGGAGGAATGACCAAAAACATTTCCTTGAGTTGAAACAGGGAAGTGGAAAATACTTTTTTCCCCAATTCAACATTGAAAAAAGAATAGACACTGATGAGGATTGCTATAAAAAGAAATGCACGATATTTTTTTACTATTGCTTTCATACTAAAGCCTCCACATATCCGATGAGGTAGGCAACCAAAAAAGAGAAGGCAAAGGCAAGTACATTGCGATAGATTGCAAGTCTTTTTCCAAAATAGGCAATTTCTACAGGCAAGGTGACTATTCCTACCATCATGAGTGCCGATACAAAGGCTGCTATCTGCATATACCCAGCACCTCCTTGCAGAAGGAGAGAGGCCATGGGGAAGGCAACAAAACCGGGAATCAGGGTAATGGCACCGACCAGGGCCGAAAGGATTACCCCTGTCCATCCTGATTTTCCTCCTATAAGCCTAAGGATGAGTTCTTCGTTCATGAGGGCGAGCAACAAGCTTACGACCAACAGCATCACAAGCAATTGGGGTAAGATGTTTTCAAAGGATTTTGCGGCCTTTTTCAAGGCTTTCACTGTTTTTGTACGATCTTTGAAGAACGATACTGCCAATAAAACGCCAGCTACTATATATAATATGCTATTCATGATTTTCAAATCTCTCTTTTATAAAGCTTATATACCCTTTTTTTATAAAAAAAGGCAACCTGTTGATGATCCCTATATTTTCATGGTGGAAAACTATTTTTTTGAAAATAGAGATATTGAAATATATCGATGATATAGATATTATTCAATATAAGGAGTAGCCCATGGAACTTAATTACGCTTCCTATATTTCCAAGATCAAAGCACTTTCCGATGTGACCAGACTGAAAATAATCGATATGTTATCCTGCGGTCCTCTCTGCGCTTGTGATATCCTTTCTTTCTTTTCGATTTCCCAACCTACGTTGAGTTATCACATGGGATTGTTGACAGCTTGTCATTTGGTTGATGCCCAGCGAAACGGTTCCTGGATGACATACTCTCTTAATAAGGGGCAAATGCAAGATCTTCAGAAATTCCTGACAACTATTTCGGAACAAAAGGATCATTGCATTTGCAAAAGTGCAACCAGCACAGGAAAAGCTTGTAGCTTTTCCAAGGAAGACTGATATGGAACAAGCAAACACAAAAAATAGTGATCTTGGAATTTTCGAAAAATATCTGACGCTCTGGGTTTTCCTATGCATGATCACCGGGGTGTTGATAGGAATCTATTTTCCGCAAATTCCTGCTTTCTTGCAAACCTTTGAGTATGCCAATGTTTCAATACCGATTGCCATACTCATCTGGCTGATGATTTATCCCATGATGCTCAAGATTGATTTCTCGAGTATCAAGAAAGTGGGGGAGAATCCCCGAGGCTTGGTGATAACTTGGGTGGTCAATTGGCTGATAAAGCCTTTTACCATGTATGTTCTTGCTTGGTTTTTCTTTTCAGTTGTATTCAAGAAATATATAAGTCCTGAACTCGGAAAGCAATATCTTGCAGGTGCTGTACTGCTCGGGGCCGCTCCCTGTACCGCAATGGTGTTTGTCTGGAGTCATTTGACGAAGGGAAATCCTGCCTATACCTTGGTACAGGTTGCTACCAATGACTTAATTATTCTCATAGCCTATGTTCCTATTGTCGGTCTGTTGCTGGGAATAGGCGGTATGACGATTCCTTGGAAGACGTTGTTCCTTTCTGTATTGTTGTTCGTTGTCATCCCGCTTCTTGCTGGTTGGGGAACAAGAATATATGTAACTCGGCGCCATGGCCTGACGTATTTTGAAAACACCTTTATTCCAAAATTCGGTAGTGGTACCATACTGGGGCTCTTGCTCACCTTGGTGATAATTTTTTCTTTTCAGGGACAGACGATTGTTGATAACCCGTTTGCTATTGTTCTCATCGCCGTGCCCTTGATATTGCAAACCTTCTTGATTTTCTTCATTGCGTATTTTTGGTCCAAGGCTTGGGCTCTACCGCATGATATCGCAGCCCCAGCGGCATTGATCGGAGCCTCCAACTTCTTTGAGCTTGCCGTTGCCGTGGCAATATCGGTATTCGGGGTGCAATCGGGAGCTGCCGTTGCAACAATCGTAGGAGTGTTGGTCGAGGTTCCTGTTATGTTGACACTTGTAAGAATTGCCAAGAAAACCAAGAATTGGTTTCCACGCTAGCATGTAATGATGGAGATGAAAGAAGGCTATATACTGACTTTCTTGCATTTCTTTTCCCTATATAGTGCAAACCAGCCATAATTTCCTTGCGAATTTCCTTGCAGTGAGCTACCCTTTTTATAGGAGACTGCTTGTTTTATTACAGAAAGGAGAATTATATGGCAAATGTACAATCTATTCTCGACCAGAAGGGAACTACTGTATTCAACATTAAACCGGATGATACCCTCTCCCATGCACTTCTTCAAATGGCTGAGCATAAAATCGGAGCGTTGCTTGTAATGGATGACCAAGGGGCTGTGAAAGGAATTCTTTCGGAACGGGATATCGTCAGGCATTTTTCAAGAAAAACAGAACATCCCAACACTGCTTTGGTAAAGATTTCCGATGTCATGACCAAGGGAGTTACGTATGTGAAGCCCCATCAGAGTCTTGATGATTGTTTCCAGCTTATGACGGCTGGGCGATTTCGTCATCTACCGGTAATCGTGGACGACAAGGTAATTGGTATTATTTCCATTGGGGATGTGGTAAAAGCGGCTCTTGAGGAACGCGACTTCCAGATTGACCAGCTTGAGCATTTCATTACGAATCCGTATTGATTTGTCTTATTTTTTATCATGCAAGAGTAGCCAAGGCCCGGTCAAGAAACCATCGCCTTGGCTCTTATATTCTTATTTTAGTGTGAAGTAGATATCCTAGGCTTGGGAATTTTTCTTTACGCGCTGAATAAAATCAAGATATGCATAGACTTGACCCTGAATTTCGGAATTCTTGATCTCACCTCTACCACCCCAATCCTGGCCTTCATAGATGGTAAGGTGATGAAGCTCCCCTTCAAGGTCGATAAGAGTAAGTTTTTCTGTTTCCATTCTTTGTTCAAGAAAGTTAAGCGTATTGTCAAAGGATTGTTGGAAGACAATCTCTTCGATTGTCGGTTCCGTTGGTTCTTGCATTGTAATCGTTTCCTATGTTGAGCGAACTGATAGTCTGGTAAAGAGCGAGGTCAACTGTCGGCAAACCTGTTCATCTTGTAATGATTGTATATCGATAAGAGCCCTGTTTCCATAGGTATCGGCAATTTTTTTTGCTTGATCCACGCCTCCAAGACTTGATACCAAGGAAACAGCCTTTTTTACATCTGTCTGTCCAAGTTTCTTATTGGTGGTCAGTAATTTCTTCAAGGGAAATTCCTTTGAAGCTTGTTCCTTTTCTGATTTCAGGGCAAGGAGCAAGGGAAGGGTAGGAATACCGCAACGAAGATCATTCCCGGTTTTCTTGCCAAGATGCATCTCGCTACCTGTGTAATCAAGAATATCATCCTGAATCTGGAAGGCCATTCCTAAAAAATGTCCGATGCGATGGCAGCGGTTTTTCATTTCAGGGGGAAGCTTGGCAACTGAGGCTCCTGCATAGCAACTCAAGGCAAATAATGCAGCTGTCTTGCCTGCTATGCGTTTGAAATATTCTTGCTCCGTAATGAAGAAATTACCCTGACCTGCATCTTGTTCCAATTCACTCATGCATAACCGGCCCAAGGCATTTGAAACAATGATTCCTTCCATTTTCGTATCTTTTCCCGTTATCAGGGATAAGGCACAAGATAGAAGATAATCACCGGCCAATACGGCTTGCTTTGCGCCTACTTGGGCGAAAATTGTTACTTTTCCCCTTCTTTTCTGGGCAGAATCGATAATGTCATCATGCACAAGGGATGCAAGATGAATCATTTCTATTACGCTTGCGATTCGTATGGCTTCTTTCCTATCGGCCTCTTTGTTCAGATTTGAAACAATCAAAACCAATGCAGGTCGAAGCATTTTCCCTTGCGTCTGGACATGAGAAAGCAATACGGGGCGGATAAAGCCTTGTGCCTTATCCACCGTATTGTTGATGAGATCATGAACAAGGGATAATTCTTGTGAGATATCTTGTTCCTCTTTCCAGAAATCATTCATGCTGTTTATACAAGGTCCTTCTGCTTTGCAAGTTTGCGAGCCATTTGTTTTCTGGTATATTCTGGTTCATCCATAAATAAATAGGTTTTCTTTGCAAGAGCAGTTTTGTTCCAAACCTTTTTCAAATAAGGCATTACCCAGTAATCGAGGCCAAAGGCGCGACCGGCACCACCGAGCATGACGATGGAAACTGCCATATACCAAAGAATTTCCTTTCCTGCCATTGCTCCGATAAGGAACATGATGGATAGTCCAAGCGAAACGATTGCTGCAGGGAAGGTGAACAAGCCTCCGATGAAGCACAAACCAACTCCCACTTCGGCCAGTACAATCATCAGCTGGAAGAAGTAGGGAAAATGGGCAACAAAGGTTGTATTGATCCACGTATAAAGTGCCAGAGGATGTGCAATGAGGGGCGGTGCAAACTGGGTAACTGTCTGGGTCGCTCCATCCACTGCAGCGGCACCAGCTTGGGCAACTGTAGTTGCTGCATCCGTAACGGCCTCTGAAGCTGCCGTTACTGCATCAGCACCTGCTTTTGCAACTGACGCGGCAGTATCCCAATAAACCTTGCTTCCCGTGGTATCGGTAAGCCATCCTTCGGAAATTTTCCCGATTCCTTCAATAAGCCACATGACACCCAGATACATTCGCAAAAATACTACCCAATAGGAAGGCACTCTGTAGGCCGCCATGCCACCGATGAGTGAGCGCTTGTTTTTTATCTGAAGAATTTCATGTTTGAAATAGGTCCAGGCTCCGTTTATACCGCAAACCCCAGCCTGATAATACATATTGACCAGATGCTTGAGCATTTGGGCGAAGAAACCAGACAGTGAAATCCCCCCGGTATGGGAAACGGCATATTTCCCACCGATTGATACCATAAAGCCATGGAAATTTGATTTAAAAGGTTTAGAGATTTTTGTCTTGAGTCCCATTTGACCTTTTACGGTTTGGATGATGCTATCGGCTGCCGTAGCGGCTGTTTGTTCGGCAGCCTCGACAATCTGTGGTACGGGGTTATTGTTTTCAAGGTACCATAATCCATCACCGGCGAGATATACATTGTCATGGTCTGGGCATTGCATGAACTCGTTGACCTGTTTTCTTCCACGTTTCCCATCAGTTATGGGGAGGGCTGAACAGAAATCAGAGCCTTTGATACCGCAAGTCCAGATCAGGGTCTTGGTTTTGAATTCAGTGCCGTCCTTGGTGGTAAAACCTTCACTATCAGCATTGACAATCAAGGAATTGACCAGGATTTTCACCCCTTTCTTTTGCATATACTTGACAGCCTTGGCCCTTGGTTTTTCCGGAAGCATATTCAGGATGCTTCCCAAAGCCTCGCAGTTGATAAGGTTTATCTCAGAATAATCGACTCCATATTTCTTGCAAAGCAGAGGCAGCCATTCAATGAATTCTCCCACGAGCTCCACTCCGGTAAATCCACCTCCTGCCACTACAAACGTAAGCATCTGAGCGCGTTTTTCCTTGTCCAATTCAGTTGAAGCTTCCTTGACCATGAGCTCAACATGAGCTTTGATCCGCAAGGCATCCTCCAGGCTCCAAAGATAGAAAGCATGATCCTTGACCCCAGGGATATTGAAATCAGCAGCTTCTGCACCTGTGCTGATGATCAATTGATCATATTGATAGGATTGTTTCTTTCCCTGGAGTTTCTGGGCCGTGAAATCGATGGAAGTAATTTCGTCCTGGACGATAGTTACCATCTTTCCTGCAAAAATCCGGTCATAGGATATTTTTACTGATTCTTCATCGACACGATTTCCTGCAATTTCATGGAGCTCTGTCATCAATATATGATGGCGATTCTTATCAATAAGAATAACCTCAATCTTGTCTTGCATTTTATGGAAGGCTTTATGAAGTTTTTTTGCAGCATGGACTCCAGCATAACCTCCGCCCAATATCACGATGCGCTTTTTTTCCATCTTGAATTTCCTTTTATAATTTCAATATAATCAGGGACCTATAGTTTTTTTAATAAAAAAGTCTTCATATTCGATGGAAAAATCCATTTTCCAAAGAGTTCTGGTTTCCTTTTCGTTTACGGGAACGAAACCGTATATTAGTCTAGCATAGAACTAGGAAATAGTTCAATTCTGAATATACATTTATCGATAAAAAGTTATTTCAATTTTTTAATGAATTAAATAAATAATTATATTAAAATAAATTATATAAATTCTGTTTTTATAAAATGGGTTTTTTCACTGAAGAGGAAAAGGTCGTTTTCCTTCTAAAACCCCTGCTTGACTTTTCAAATTCTGAATCACCTAGCAGTTTGGTATTGTATCCTTTTAAAATATTCGTATATAATCATATGAGAATATCGATATTTTAGGAGTGATTTAGGGTTATGAAAAAGAAAACTATTCTTGGGTTTTTGATTTTGCTTTTTTCTTTGGTTCTGCTCATTACAGGGTGTTCAAAAAGTGAAGCACCTGCTGCTACATCAACGACTCCAGCCTCAACTCCTGCTGTCAAGGAAGTTTCAACGCCAGATAAGCAGGCAGATACTGCAAAATATACAGATGGCATCTATTTTGCAATGGATGATGCTTATGCTTCTTCCGGTTGGAAAGAGACAGCTACCTTGGTTGTCGAGGGTGGGAAAATTGTCTCCGCCGATTGGAATGGCGTCAATGTAAATGGTGGTGCCGACAAGAAGACTTTTGACAAAGCCGGAAAATACAACATGGTTAAATTTGGCAAGGCACAGGCAGACTGGGCCGTACAAGCTGCAAAAGCCGAGGCCTATTTAATTTCCACTCAGGATCCTGCAAAGATTTCCTATAAAGATAGCGAAGGCCATTCTGATGATATCGCTGGGGTTTCCATCCATGTAAGTCCTTTTTTCAAGCTTGCGGCGAAGGCTTTGGCAAATGGACCTGTAGGACGTGGTTCCTTGACTGATGGTGCGTATTTTGCCATTCAGGATGATTATGCCTCGGGTTGGAAGGATTTTGTCTCCTTTACCGTTATCAATGGTCGTATAGCCGGAGTTGACTGGAGTGGCGTAAATACTGCAGGGGAAGACAAAAAGGCCTATGACAAGGCTGGAAAATACAATATGGTCAAATTTGGCAAAGCTCAGGCTGAGTGGTATGAACAGGCAACTAAGGCTGAGGACTATTTGGTTGCAAACCAGGATTTCAAAAAACTTACCTACAAGGATGAAGAAGGCCATACCGATGATATCGCCGGAGTTTCCATTCATGTAAGTGGTTTTGCCAAGCTTGTTGACAATGCCCTTGCCGCAGGTCCTGTTGCAATCGGGTCCTATGCAGATGGTACCTATTTTGCTTCAGATGATGATTTTGGCACAAATGGCTGGAAGGAAACAATCTCTCTGTTTGTAAACAATGGCAATATTGTCAATGTCAACTGGAGTGGGGGTGAACAAGAATGGGGATGACAAGAAGAAGTATTCAGCTGATGGTCTATACGGAATGGTCGCCAATGGGCATGCAAGTGCCGAATGGGATGTGCAGGCTGCCAAGGTTGAGGCGTATTTGATTTCAACCCAGGATCCATCCAAGATTACCTATAAAGATGCTGAAGGACATACCGATGATATAACAGGTGCTTCCATCCATGTCTCCAATTTCTTTACTTTGGCTAGCAAGGCTCTTGCTGCCGGTGTCGTGAAGGAATAACAATCGTATACAACAAGAAATGTCTTGGATAGTCATCTGGCTACCCAAGATATTTTTTTTTAACTATGGTACTTTAATCGTATGGCATATAAAGACGTTCAGGATTTTATCCGGAAGCTTGAATCGGAAGGGGAACTTCATCGAATAGAACGGGAAGTTGATCCATATCTCGAAATTACAGAGATTACCGATAGGGTGAGCAAGGCTGGTGGCCCTGCCTTGCTATTTGAACATGTGAAGGGTTCTGAATTCCCTGTTTTGATGAATGCAATGGGTTCTTATAAACGCATGGCCATGGCTCTTGGAGTAGACAACCTCGAAGAGAAGAA
The DNA here is from genome assembly GCF_963676625.2 of uncultured Sphaerochaeta sp. Taxonomy (GTDB): domain Bacteria; phylum Spirochaetota; class Spirochaetia; order Sphaerochaetales; family Sphaerochaetaceae; genus Sphaerochaeta. The sequence continues at coordinate 84,278 of NZ_CAXXYB010000001.1, read as the reverse complement.
AGAAGAGATTGCCGAGCTGATCAAATGGGGGTTTTCCCAGGCGAAAAGCATTGATATTCCTTCCATAATTCCTAAGCTATCGCTGTTTCGCACTTTTTTCCCCAGAAAAGTACGTAAAGCTTCCTGTCAGGAAGTCATTGACCATGACCCTGATTTGTCCAATCTTCCCATCTTGACCTGTTGGCCCCAGGATGGAGGACCTTTTCTTACGTTACCCCTTGTGTTTACCAAGGATCCTGAAAGTGGGGTTTCCAACCTTGGTATGTATAGAATGCAGGTCTTTGATAAAAATACTACTGGAATGCATTGGCATATACATAAGGATGGTTCCCATTTCTATCAAAAATATAAGATGAGAAAGGAAGTTATGCCCGTAGCTGTTGCGCTGGGGTGTGACCCGGCAATAACCTATGCCGCTACGGCACCTCTTCCCGAGGGCATCTATGAAATTTTATTTGCCGGTTTCCTTCGGGGAAAGAGTGTTGATATGGTCGACTGTGTTACCATTCCCCTTCAAGTTCCGGCCGATGCTGAATTTGTGCTTGAAGGGTATGTCGATCCTCAGGAGGCACTTCATACGGAAGGTCCTTTTGGTGACCATACCGGCTATTATTCCTTGCAGGGTGAGTATCCTGTTTTCCATGTTCAATGCATAACACGAAAGAGGAATCCTGTGTATCCAGCTACGGTCGTGGGAAAACCACCCATGGAAGACTGCTATATGGCCAAGGCCACCGAACGATTGTTTCTTCCCTTACTCCAATTGGTTATTCCCGAAATCGTTGACTTGGAACTGCCCCTGGCAGGGGTATTCCATAATTGTGCCATTGTCTCTATCAAGAAACGATATCCTGCACAGGTCCAGAAGGTAATGTATGCCCTTTGGGGTCTCGGTCAGATGATGTATACTAAAATGATAATCGTGGTTGATGACTCCGTAGATGTTCATGATCTTTCTACTGTCATGTGGAAAGTCTTTAACAATATTGACGGAAAACGCGATATCCTCTTCTCCGAAGGACCTTTAGATGCACTTGACCACGCTTCTCCCCAGGTCCTGCAGGGCACAAGAATAGGAATTGATGCAACCAAGAAAACTTTGTTTGACGGACATACCCGTCCCTGGCCCGATGATATTGAAATGGACCAATCGGTGAAAGAGAGAGTTGATGGTTTTTGGGCCTCCCTTGGTCTTGAGGGGTAATCCTTGAAAAATGAAATTGCAAAACCCTTGAGACTTGCCCAGGCGGTAATGATTCAGCACACATTGTTTTCACTTCCCTTTGCCGTTTCGGCAATGCTTATGGAAACGAAAGGAATAATTCCCACCCAGAAACTGGTATGGATTTTCTTGGCAATCGTTGGGGCTCGCAATGGAGCCAATGGGCTTAATCGACTCATAGACCATCAGATCGATGCAAAGAATCCCCGGACAAAAAATAGGCATCTTCCTTCCGGAAAATTGCAACGGTTGGATCTCTGGATCTTTGTCCTTGGATGTTTTCTGTTGCTCGTTGGCTCGACCTTTATGCTCAATCCACTTTGCGTAGTCTTGCTTCCTGTTGCCCTTATCATGATTATTGCCTATTCCTATACCAAGCGTTTTACTTGGCTCTGCCACTATTTTCTTGGAGCGACGGTTGCAATTGCCCCGATGGGAACCCTTTTGGCTCTCAATGGTGGATTCAAATTCAGTTACTTTGTTCTTTCAGCCTCAGTTGCTCTTTGGGTAGCGGGATTTGATATCATCTATGCCACACAGGATATCGATTTCGATAGATCAGAAGGATTGCACTCGGTTCCTGCCCGTTTTGGAGTCAGGGGTGCTTTGTTCCTTGCTTCTTTTTCCCATTTCCTTTCCTTTCTGCTTTTACTCTACTGGGGTACTTTTTATCAGGCAGGCCTCTGGTATTATATAGGCTGTATGGTCGTGGGATTACTGCTATTTGTGGAAAATGGCTTGGTAGCTCCCGGTAAATTGAAACATGTTACCACAGCAGCCTATCATATCAATGAAATAGTCAGTGTCTTGTTTTTCTTGTTCATAGTATTGGAGGTCTATCTGCCATGAAACAAATAATTGTTGCCATCACGGGAGCCACAGGGGCCTTGTATCCCTTGCGTTTACTCAAGCGTCTTTGCCAACAGGAGAATCTTTTGATGCATATAATCATTTCTCCTTGGGGTGAACAGGTGATGGTCGAGGAAACTGGCCGTACCTTTCTGCAATGGCTTGATGAACTTCCTTTTGCTTCCTACCAGCTTCATGATCATAAAGATCTGGCTTCTTCACTTTCCAGTGGATCGTTTTCGATCGATGCCATGGTAGTCATTCCCTGTACCATGGGCACGCTCGGAGGAATAGCCTGTGGACTTTCCTCCAACCTGATTGAACGGGCGGCAAGTGTCACACTCAAGGAACGAAGACCTTTGATCCTTGTTGCAAGGGAGACCCCGCTCAGTTCCATCCATTTACAGCAGATGCTTCTGCTCAGCAATGCCGGTGCAATGATTCTCCCTCCAGTTCCTACCTTCTACAATCATCCCGAGACTGTTGAGGATATTGTAGATTCTACAGTCGACAGGGTACTTGATACCTTGTCCCTATCAGATGAAAAGATAAAAAGATGGAGTAGCTCAAAATGAAAAAGATTTCTGTTTCCTTGATTGTTGTCTTGTTGTTTCTATGTATTTGCCCTGAAATTTTTGCTCAACCGAATACCGAAACAAGGAATGTCCGAATAGGAATTATGCCTGATGTCGACTCTTTGCCTTTTATGCTTGCCGATTCCAGGCAACTTTTTACACAAGAGGGAGCAGGTGTGGATCTCGTACAGTTTCAGAGTCCAATTGAACGTGATGCGGCTTTTCAAGCCGGGCAGGTGGATGGAATAGTAGGCGATACCCTGGGAGCACTATTTCTTGAGCAAGCAGGGTTCGATATCTCGATCCTTTCCAAAACCAATGGACGTTATGGTTTGGCAGGAGAACCTAAAGGTACGGTAACAACGCTTCAGCAACTGGGAAACCAAGAAATAGGAGTGAGTAGCAATACCATTATTGAATATATTGCCGATTCACTGGTGGGTTCTGCGGGTATCGAGGAAGATCAGTTCAAGACTTTGGCCGTTCCCAAGATCCCTGTTCGGATGGAACTCTTGCTAAATGGTCAGATTTCATCTGCCTGTCTTCCTGAACCGTTATATTCTCTGGTGCTTTCCAAAGGAGCATTGGCCTTGGGAGACAGTACCAGTCTTGACGATGCCCCGGGGGTAATGATTTTTTCCTCAAAGTATGTAAAAGATCATAAGGATGTTCTAACCAAGGTTTTCAAGGCTTATTGGAAAGCCGGGCAACTTCTCAATGCAAATCCCGATGATTATAGATCTTTTTTGGTTGAGACTGCCGGATTCCCTCCTCAGGTTGCCAAGACCTTTTCCTTCGTGGCCTATACAAAACCACAAGTTCCTACAGAAAGCCAAGTACGGAAAGTGAGTTCCTGGATGGAGAGGAAGAAACTCCTGGATACGATTCCTTCCTATGGATCGTTGGTAGATGACTCTGTGGTGCAGGGGATTTAGGATGGTTGAAGTCCAGAATGTAACTTTTTCCTATTACCAAAAGGGCAGGGAAATCTCTCTTTTCTCTTCGTTGGACCATTCTTTCGAGGATGACAAGGTTCATGCGATAATTGGGCATTCTGGTTGTGGCAAGACCACTTTATTGTATTTACTGGCAGGTTTGCTGAAGCCCAAGGAAGGGAAACTTTTTTTCAATGGTGCGGATTTGGAAACCCGTGGAGGAGACCGTGCCATTATCTTGCAGGACTATGGATTGCTTCCCTGGAAAAAGGTATACGATAATATTTCCTTGGGGTTGCGTCTGAACAAGACTCCAAACGATCAGGCAAAGCAAAGAGTCACTCAAATAATGGAAGAAGTAGGGATTTCCTCCCTAGCAGAATCCTTTCCACAACAGTTATCCGGTGGTGAAAAACAAAGGTGCGCCATAGCTCGGGCCATGGTCACCGAACCCAAGTTGCTCTTGATGGATGAACCCTTTTCGGCTCTTGATGCCATGAACAGGGAGAATATGCAGGAATTACTCCTGAGGATTCAACGTCACCATTCCATGACCTGCATCATGGTGACCCATAGCATTGAAGAGGCTGCTTATTTAAGTGATTCCATACATGTTCTTTCAAAAAATGCAAAAGGAAAGTCCTCGTTTCTGCAATCCATCGATAATTCTCATGGAAAATTGAATGATTATCGAAAATCACCAGAGTATTTTGATACTTGCATAAGGATTAGAAAATTATTGGAAAATGGAGGGGAGGCGTGAAGAAAGCTGGTTTGTTCTTGCTTGTCATCTGGTATATCCTATCTGCATTGGCAGGGAAACCTTTCCTCCCGTATCCTCATCAGGTAGCAATCCATACCTTGTGGGCCCTTTTTCAAGGTTCCTTGCCTAAGCATTTTGGAATTTCTGCCTTGCGTATTGCCCTGGCATTGGTAAGTGCGGCGATTCCCTCCTTTCTATTGGGATTGGCAGCAGGAAGGGATAGAAAGACCGATAGGTTGCTTACCCCTTTTGCTTATATCCTGTATCCGATTCCCAAGGTTGCCTTGCTTCCCGTAATTATGTTGTTTCTTGGATTGGGAAACCTTTCCAAGATATTCTTGATAGGTTTGATTGTTTTCTTTCAGTTATATTTTGTAGTAAGGGATGCTTCGGAAGCTGTGGATGAACGGTATATGGATTCCGTGCGCAGTCTTGGAGCTTCCCGTCTGGAGTTGTTGAAACATGTAGTGGTCCCAGCCGTATTGCCTTCGTTGTTCACAGCCCTGAAGGTTTCCACAGGCACTGCCACTGCAGTACTTTTTCTGGCTGAAACCTTTGCAACTACAACTGGCCTTGGATGGTATATCATGGACAGCTGGGCCAGGATGGACTACCTGGATATGTATGCAGGTATGGTGGCTTTGAGTTTGCTTGGCACTGGTTTCTTTGTGTCATTCTCCTTCCTTGAGAAAAAACTCTGTCCCTGGAAACATGTCCGGGACAGAGATAGGTCAAACAGTTAGATGAGATGGATCAGTATTGTAATGAAAAGGATGACGGCAATACTTCGATGGATGATCAACCAGGTTTTGCCTTTCTTTTTTGCTTTTGCTCCGTAGATTCCGAGCAGTATCTGTAGGATCAATATTCCTGCCGCGACAAGCCCCGTTATGCTTATTCCATAGGTGTTGAACTGGATGAAAAAGTGAGTCAATAGGAATATAATGGTCAAAAGGCCAAAGAGCTTATGATTTTTGATAATAAACCGCATAAAGCCCTTGTATAGAGCATAGCCTTTCTCGTTGGTTTTCATTGAAGGTCCGTACTTTTTATTGATCCATTTGACCAGAAAATTCAATACCGTCAAAACATAGAGCACAATGATTAAAACCCCAAAAAACTCCCCGATTTCTTGCTGCATGTAACTTCTCCTTACGACTAGCCTTATCGGATAGGATAATAACATACATCAGAATCTTTCAAGACTAAATTCTTGAATTTCTAAGAAATTAGGCCGGAAATGGCAGTGGGAAGGGAAAAAGGAATCCAACTGGAATCAATGGTAAAAATAATATCTGCTTCGACCCAGGAACAATATGTCTGCAGATCAGAAAGAATTTCCTTACGTATGGCATCGAGTTGGAATAAGGGTATCTCTTTTTTCAGATAGATATAGACAGTAAGGGAAAGGTGTCTGCCTTGCTTGACTGCAAATACCTCTTCATCGTCAAATCCATTTTTCCTTACATGATTGTGTACGATCTTCTTAAGGTGCTCCTGAATAATTTCAGGGGGAGCTCCTCCAAGTAATTCACGTGTGCTGTTTCTCAATTGTCCGCTTAGCATCGGGGATAAAGCAAGGACGAACAAGATCGTAATGGCTGGGTCGATGTATAAAGCGAGGGTAGTGTAGCCCTTTTGCTGTGCAACTCCAATTACGAATATTGCAAGTACCGATGCCAGACTTAAGGCAGAATCAATAAGCCAGGAGCGAGATTCTGCTTTCAAGACAGGAGAATTTAGTTTCTTGGAAAAGCGGGCAAGGACTTGCCAGACGACTATGCATACTATCATGGAAATGAAAGATACTTTTAATGCCAGGGAAGTTTCAATCAAGTAACCTCCTTGCAGGATAGCCTTGAGGGCTCCTATTGCTATCATGGCGTTCATGGTCAATAGAACCACGGAACGAAGAACAATGAAAAAGGGCTCAAAAGCGCTATATCCAAATTGAAAGTGCTTGTCATCCTTTCGAAACAGAAGGGAAACGATGAGCGATGAGGTGAGTATGAATATGCTTTGCACCAAAGAATACATTCCATCAAAAAACATGGATTTGGAATATACTATTTGTGATGTGACAATTCCCACAATACCAAAAGCAAGGCAAATGATGGTAGTCACCCGTAAGATTGTCAATTCTGTATTTTTTTTACTCATATCCTATTTCTTGTATGCAATGGAAAGTAATTCCCTGAACTTGGAAAGGAAGCGTCCTTTCTTGTCGTATAGTTCCTGATTATCAGGAAAAAAGAATAAAGGTATTTAAAAAACCTTCTACGACGATCTGCATAACTATATAAAAGCAGTATAGCATATATATGATTTTAAATCAATCACGCAAGGACAGATAACCTTGTGAACATTGCATTGAAAAGTGCTGTTTTCATGGATAGTAGTGATTATCCATGAAAACTTATTGCTTTTGCCTCAGTTCAGTGGGGAAGGGTGTGTTTGATATATCGGCTCTGGAAGGTGTCGATTTTCCCACTGTCACCAAGTTGTTTAGAATATCCACTTTTTCTTGTATGGGTTTGTCTTTCATTATGGTGTTCCAGGCAATCCAAGTCACATAGCCCTCACAGTATTTCGTGGCAAAGCTTCTTCGTGAGTGACAAAGTTTATTGATCTGCAAATGGATGCTCTTGATCTGCTGTCTATTGTAGGTTGTTCCATAGGATGTCTCTTTGTTTTGATCTAGGATTACATGGGCAATTTGGTTTTGCTCTGCAAATATTTTGCCACCTTTCTTCTTGTCAGTCACCAAGATTATTCCCTCTGATAGCTTGCCATCGAAAAAACCAGTCATGGCATTTGCCTTGAGTTTACCTCTCGCAGCTGGTTTTCCAATTACTGTCTGATCCTGGTCTATGGCCGTTGCAACACATATCCCTTCAGCTCCAAATTCCTTCAATTCAGAAGCCCTTCCTCTGCGTCTGGGATGTCCTGGAAAGTCATATATTGCATAGTCAGGTTCTGTTTGCTTTGATTCACGGTTTGAATTGAGGTTTTTTGTTGCTCCTTTATTTCCTTTGAAACTTGCAGTAACATAGTATTCATCTTCCTGAACAATTCCTTTCAAGGAAGTTCCTTCCTGAGAATTCATTAATTGGCGGAATAATTTATGTCTCCAAATATGGGCAGTTCCTAGACTTATTGAACATTTGAGAGCCAGTTGTTCAAGTGTGTTTCCCTTGAGCATTCCCTCTAGAAAGGCTATCCAGGTATCGTTCCCCGATTTGTTGGCATAGGAAAGTGTTCCTGTCGTCTTACCGAAACTCCTGTTGCAATCCTTGCAGACATACCGTCGCTTGCCTTTGACAGATCCATTGGAAACTACATGGGATGAACCACAATGGGGGCAGTGGGGACCATCGCTTTCAAGTATCAGTGTTGTCCCTGTCTGTACTGGATAACGTGCAATTGTCTTTGTTTCTTTTTTTTTAAGCTGATCATTGATTTCATCAATTACAGCATTCCGTTCTTCGTTGGTTTCCAGAGATTCAATGTAAGCCACGAACGCTTCAATTTTTTCTTTATTTTCTGCTGAAGTCTCATTCATTTTAGTAGTGTATCACTAATTTTACTGAAAAAAGCAAATAATTTTGAATTATTTATTGGCTGTCGATGTATAGTATGTTATAAATCAATATAGCCTTACCTCTTAGGGAAAAAGATTGTAAGGCTAATAGAAACTATTTCCAAGTCTATTGAAAAGGGGTTACCCAAAATGACTCGAGAGGCCGTTGCACCGGCTGTTCTTCTCGTAGTTGATAATCCGAATTCAGAAGAGAAAATCTTTGTCAAAGAATTTTCTTCGAAATTCGGAGTTGTTATCACTTACAGTCCTTCTGAAGCAGCCAATGTATTGAAAAACAATCCAAGAAAACCTTTCAAGGTAATTCTCCTTGATGGTTTATCTTTACGTGGAATATCTTTTCTTTTTGCCTATCTGGAAAATAAGAATGATTCAGTTCCTTTGGAGACTATAATCTCCCCTGTTTGTCGAGAATCTCTTTTCAGGGAAGACTCTCTTTCTACCACAGGGCCAGGAGTTTATACGAAAAGCCCCTGTGCAATGAAACGGTATGATAAATACTTGTCCTCCTTGGAGGATAAGGTGCAGGATTTTTCTTCTGATTCTTTTTATGGGGTTTTTGAATATACAGAACATTCCCTGCATGCAGTACTTGCCAATAGAGGGTTTCTCTCATGTTTCAAGGTTGCTTCTTTGAAAGAGTTGAAGGACCAGCTTCCCAATTTTCTTTCAATACTTGAAAAACAGTTCAGAATTTTTTTTGAAGCGATACTTGAAGAGAATATTGACGTATATAGCAAGGTCTCTTTTCACTTGCTACAGATTGAGCCCACAAAGAATATGATGCTACAACTCAAGGTTTCCTTGGCTCCAATTTCCTATCAGACTGAAATAAAAAAAGCTTTTTGCGTTGAAATTGGACATCTTTATACTGTACTTGAGTTAGAATATCCTGTCCTAGCTACTGATAGTCTTCCACAAAATGAAGTGGATTCACAAGAGCGGACATTGTTCGAACAGATACCTCATGCAATGGAAACCCATCAGATCGTTTTCTTCTTGCAACCGGTCTTTGACAGTAATAAACAAGCCTTTGTCTCCGCTGAAGCTCTGGCTCGATGGAATCATCCTGATAAGGGTATGGTATTCCCTGATTCCTTTATACCATTGCTTGAAAAAAGCAATAGGATCCTTGAATTGGATCTCTACATCCTTGATGCCGTTTGTATTTTCCAGCGTTCATTGATAGATGAAGGGATAACTCCCTTGCCCATTTCCGTAAATTTGTCACAACTTGATTTCTATGACAGCAATCTCACAGCTAAGATTCTTTCCATTGTAGAGCAATCAAGGATTCCTCATTCTCTCATCGGTTTTGAGATAACTGAAACTGCCTACATGGATAATCATGGGCAGTTGACGGCGACGTTGGAATTGCTCAACCAAAATGGTTTCTCCCTATTGCTGGATGATTATGGATCAGGATATTCGTCGCTGGAAATTCTTACCAATGCTCCTATTGATATCCTGAAAATCGATAAGAATTTTAGCCAACAAGTTGGTGATTCTCGTAAGATGGAAACTACCTTACAGAATTTAGTGGTTCTGGCGCACAGCATTGACGTAGAGGTCATTGTTGAGGGAGTGGAAAATGAGTTGCAAGCTGAATTCTTCAAATCCATCAGTTGCAATCAAATACAGGGATATTTCTATGCAAAGCCCATGTCCTTGTCTTCATTCAAGAAGTTACTGGAGGTTCCCAAGAAAGAAATCTTGCCTTGCCCTGTTTCTTCTAATTCTTTCTATTCAGGACAGTTTTTTGCACAGTACCAGGTATTTTTGAAAGCGATAGCAACTACCATATTTTTCTTTGATCTGGAAAACGATAGTTTCAGGATCATTTCTGGCAATTCATTCAATACCAGCTTTTCATTTGAATCGGCAGGTTCCGTGACTCGCTTGATTGAGAAGCTGAAAAAGGAATATGTGCATCCAGATGATTTGTTCTTGATGGACAATTGCAGCAATCGTTCCTATTTTCGAAAGCTTTCTCAACCAGGTGATTTTGACATTATTACTTTTAGGCTTCTTGATAATCTTGGTATATATCGCAATATTACTCGTACTATGATCAGAGAAAGCATGGAAATTGGCAAGGATATGTTTATCTGTTGTATTTCCATGGATGCAAATCCTTCTTTTATAAAAACATATCTTTTGGCTATCCTCGAATTGGAAAAGAAACATAGGGAAGAAGCTCGTTATTGGAAAATCGTGGAACATCAGGATTTGTTTGTTTTTGAATGGGATGGGCTCACTGCAAAAGAATTCAAGTCTCCTGGAACAAATTTCTTTGCGATAAGTAATCGCTCATTCTTTGCTGCTTTCAGGGAAGGCCGCTATGAAAAGGGTTGGGTAAGTTCGCCAGATGATAAGAAAATGCAAGATTTTTTCAAGGAGTTTCAACCGCACCAAAACAAGAGTGAAAATATTGTTGTGAGGTTGGTATATAAGCAATCGCTATCGGTATTGTCGAAATTGTCATTGATTTCCGAGATAGATGATAAAGGAAACCTGGAAAGGGTCATCTGCACAATTGCACCAGTTGATGCAATTGAAAGCAGTACATGATAAACACAGTAACACGTACGTTTATCAGGGCAAGGGTACGAAATTCCTTGAAAAAAAGGGTATTCCTTTGGCCAAGGAATACCCGAATCTTTCAGGTCTTGAATTATAAAGTACTCTTGAACCAATCGATGGTCTGCTTAGCCAGTGTTTCAAATACTGTCAGGTCACCTGAAAAAACACCATAGAGGTGGTCTGCTCCTTCAATTGGAATGAGTTTGCTTTTCGGGTTTTGTGCTACAGCCTGGACTTTTTCGCTATCAGAGAAGGGTACTGTTGTGTCTACTGTCCCATGAATGGAAGCTAGCGGAGCCTTAATCTTTGCAGCGTACGATAACACATCCATGTTATCGGCTTCATCAATCCATTTCTTGCTGAGTTTCAATGAATCACGCCAATCAAAAGTCATCATGGTATATCCTTGTTTATCAGCTTCAGCGCGCATTTCCGCTGTTGCCATTTCACCAAGGTTCAAAGCGCCTGCCCAGGTCAATACACTGGAAAAAGTGTTACTTGAACCTGCAGTGATCAAGGCATCAGTACCACCTTGGCTCCAGCCCATGACACCAAGACGATTTTTGTCAATTCCGGCCATTCCCGCGACAAAGGCAGCAACAGCTTCAGCGTCACTTGCTGCTTCTGAATTTGAATAGAGCTCATAGCTTGCAGTACTTGTTCCGCTACCCGGGAAATCGAAGCGAACAGCGGCAATCCCTGCTTTTGCCATCATGGGGGCAAGCATGAGGTAGGCATTACCAGCTTCATCCTTGTTGCTTCCTGTGCCATGCATCATGATAACAGCCGGAACATCGCCTTCCCCTATGGGCATGGTCACCACGACAGGGATGTCATGGTCGCCGTTTGGAACCAATAAATTGATATCAACGATTCCTTTTGAAAGAGGTTTGTTTGCAGTCATGCAACTTGTCAATAAGAACGAGAAGAAAAGAATAACAGTAAGCAGTGTAATTTTACGTTTCATATCTTGCCTCCAATGTGTGATGGTTGCAAGAATACGCAATAAAGTTGCTCTCATCAAGTGATTTCATTGATTTGGTTGGTTGAGAGAAGGGCTTTTGTCTTGGCTTTATATGCATACATCAGGTCATCAGCCTTGGAAAAGGTCTCTTCTATACCAAACCCAGAGCTCTTCTTGCTCGTTGCAAATCCATGCGCAAGCATAAGGGAATAGGGATGATCCTTCTTGTTTTCCAAGGTAAGCGTATCTTGCAAGAGGCTCAGCCTATTTTGCGCTTGTAGATTGTTCATAGCTTTACAGATAACGCAAAACTCATCGCCTCCGATACGGTAAACATTTCCGATATCCTTGAAACAGGAATCAAGAATTCTTGCAACGGTTATCAGCATCGCATCACCAAGAGGATGTCCTAGAGTGTCATTATTATTTTTCAGGTTGTTCAAATCAAAAACAAAGATTGTGGAATCCTTTTTTTCTGGCCCAAGAAGGTAATGCATCTCCTGTTCGAAGGATTCCCTGTTTTTGATCTTGGTAAGAGTATCAAGGCCATTTTGTATTTCCAGGGAATAAACATAGTACATCAATAGCATCAAGGACACGCAACCCCAGATAACCAATACATCCTTGAAATAATATTGCATGACAATTCCAAGGATTGGCAAACTATATAAGAGTATGAAAAAGAAGGGATTTTCACCTTTGAATTGGATATGGTTCCTGGCTGCCACATAGATATCGATTGCGAAATAGAATAAGCATATAAAAACATATAAAAAAGAAAGTGGGCCCCTGCTATAGATGTTTTGATCGGTTACGGAGAAAAGCCATTCAGTCGAACAACTGAGAAGACTGATCAGAAGATTGAGTAGGAGAGGGATTGCCAATGCAAGATTCTTTTTACTGACAATTTTTTGCGGCATGATATAAAAATAAATTAAAAATGGAACTGCAGGGGACAAAGCAAATCCCAAGGCATTGATTGTCTTGTTAACGGCAACCCATATTCTTCCAGAACCTTGCAAGACGAAAACTGAGCTGATATCGAGTAGGATTATGGCAAGAGTCAATGAGGAAACAATTATGTAAATTGAATTGCTCAGATTTAGACGTACATGTCTCTTTGCCATGAGAATGGTAAAGAACAAGGGGAGAATGGCGAAAACATCGATTTTAATAATTTGTAAAACAGTAATCGTGTGTCCACTCCCTATCTATGTAAATATAACATATAGTAGCACGATGGAAAATTGATTCATAGTAAGTGAAAAGCTCAATTCTTATGCTTCAGAAATAAGAGGGTGGGGATATTTCGGTCTGCTTGTAACTTTTCACGTTTATTGGGACCACCCGGCACCTACTGAAAATGTAAGTGCTGCAATATTGTTTTTGGTATATGGTTCGTTGCTGACTGTCCAGGAAGAATTGGAAAAGGAGCTGGTACCCTCGGCGGTGCCTCCAAAGAAACGTGCAGTTCCAAAGATTTCCCATCCTTCTTGCATTTGATATCCCGCACGTAGTGAGGCATCAAGGATAGATCCCGTGAAATCAAAATCCGCTCCATTGAAAAACTTTGAACTGGCATAGGATCCGGCAATATCTGCGCTGAGGGTTAATCCGAAGGGGAACCGATATTCACCGTAAAGGGCCAAGGCAGGAACAAGCCCGACATTTTGCGATACAAAGAGAGCAGGAGTTCCTGTAGTGGTAGTCAGTGCATTGAATTTGATCGAGGCATTACGAATCTGTAATGCAAGACCGACTCCCAAAATTGCGTTGTCCTGGTTGCCCAATAAATCATAGGTATAGGTCAGGCGATAGAAGGGGAAGCTATAGGTCAGTTCCATGGTATCCCCAGCCTTGAAGGTTTCTTCTCCTACTATGACATCCTCTTGGAATTTGACATTGGTGATCAATTCAAGTGGTTGGTAGGTAAGCCAAACTCGATGTCGTTTCCCGATGGTTGCCCCGATTGAAAAGCGTTGGAATGGATACAGATTTTCTTGCCCTCCCTGATTCTTGAAGTCAAAATCAGTTCCATCTGTCCCATTTTGATAGGTGTGGGAAAGTATGACTATCGTGCCTTGTTCTGTCTCTACAAAGGGCCTGAAGGTTGCAGAAGCGAAGAGTGGAAAGGAGATGAAGAGTGAGACTACAAGCACCGATAAAGCCTTATAAAGGATTTTTTTCTCTCTCATAAAAGATTATACTCCTATGTTCAAGGTTAATCTTGGAGAAAGGCCCCGTCAACCATTGTTCCCGTGTTTTTCTATACGATACTTGAGGTTATTGGACCTTAGTCATTCTCTACTAGTGTATTTTCGCCTATTTTTAAGTGACTATTGGTCAATATGTTTCATTGTGATGAGTGAAGATTCTTTTTATCATACAAATAGATTACTTGGAAAGCATGACAGATCATGCAAGGTCTGCTCATAGGATACCTAATTACGTAAAAGGAAATGATATGAGAACTGACATAAAAAAGATACGGATATTTGGAGATTCGATCTTGAAAGGTGTTGTTTATGATACTGAGAATGACAAGTATGTATCGATGGAAAATCCTCCTATGGATCAAGTGGTCGAGACCTATGGTCTAAAAATACATAATAATTCCTTATTCGGCTGTACTGTGGAAAAAGGGGAGGTAATGCTTCAAAGGGCCATTACCAAAGGTTTGGATTGTGATGTCGCCGTCTTGGAATATGGTGGAAATGACTGTGATTTCAATTGGGCAGCGATAGCGCAGAATCCTGAGGATGAATATATGCCGAATACTCCGTTGGAGCTCTATGCAAAAACTTTGGAGATGATGATTTCTTCGTTGAGAAAACAGCGGGTTGTTCCTATTCTCATGACCTTGCCTCCTATTGATGCAGGGCGATATTTCAATCACGTTTGCAGAAAAGGTATTGATAAGGCTGCTGTGTTGTCATGGCTCAAGGGAGATATCCAAACGATAGAGCGTTATCAGGAGCTCTATTCCTTGAAGATCAATGCCATTGCCTATGAAACAGGTACAACTCTCATAGATATCAGAAGTGCTTTCTTGCAAAGGCGTGATTGCGCCTCCTTGCTCTGTGAAGATGGCATTCATCCCAATTATCAGGGTCATCTGTTGATTGCTTCTCTCTTTTCCAAATACCTGGACCAGAAGCAACTGGCAGTCTCCTAGAAATAAAATCATAGGCCAAATAGGTAAGCTCTTGCTATTCTATACTGTAGCAAGAGTATTTTTTTGTCTTCAGTAATATAATCTATTGGCTGTATACCCAAAATGGCTTGTTTCCATACAGTGATGTAGGTTGCTCCACCAACTTGGGACCTTTGGAAAAAGGCATGAAAAAACCCTTGTTAGGCTTTTACCTGACAAGGGTTAATTATGCGGTAGACTGGACTTGAACCAGCACAAGATTTCTCCCACTAGCACCTCAAGCTAGCGTGTCTACCAAATTCCACCACTACCGCAAATATGAGGTTCGTTACACCAGCCTTTCGGGCTGACCTTGGCAACAATACAACAATGAACGGCAGTGAGTCAAGTGCTCTTTTTTAAGAAAGAGAAACTTTACACCAAATTGGCAAACTCATCGAGCAATGTGGAAAAATAGTCGAGTGCCGAACGTATCGGGGCTGCCTCAGCCATATCAACACCAGCTTTCCTCAATGAATCGATAGGGTAGGTACTGCCACCGCTCTTGAGGAAAGATAGGTAATCTTCGCGTTCCGCATCCCCACCCTTGAGTACCTTCTGGCTTAAGGCAATGGCTGCACTGATTCCCGTTGCATATTTATAGACATAGAACGAAGAGTAGAAATGTGGGATTCTCAAACCCTCCAGGTCACTCTGCTTTTCAAATTCAACATTTGGCCCAAAGTAGCTGGTAAGCAGTTTCCCGTACTCATCTCGCAAGGTTTCAACTGTCAACGGGGTACCTGCCTCCGATAGTCTGTGCGTGGTTGCCTCGAATTCTGCAAACATCGTTTGCCTGAAGAGCGTAGCGACAATATCGTCCAGTTGCTTGCTCAAGATAAAGGCCTTGGTCTTTGTATCCTTGGCTGTATCAAGTAGATATTTTGCCACAAGCTGTTCATTGAAGGTTGAGGCTACCTCTGCTTCAAAGATGGTATAATCGTATTGGAAATAAGGATTGTTCTTGACGCTATAGTAGCTATGCATCGAGTGTCCACCCTCATGGGCAATGGTAAAGAGATCTCTCAGGACATCTTCCTTGTAGTTGAGCAGAATATAGGGTTTCCCGGAATAACAGCCACTGGAGAAGGCGCCGCTCCGCTTTCCCTTGTTCTCATAACGGTCAACCCAGCGTTCCGTAGTGAGGCCTTTCTCAATGATCGAGACATATTCCTCGCCAAGGGGAGAGAGAGCCTTGCAGACGGTTTTCACAGCTTCCTCATACGAGGTATTGGTCTGGATGCCCGAAACCAAGGGAACATACACATCATAGTGGGCAAGTTTTTCCAACCCCATCAGTTTTGCTCTCAAATCATAATACCGATGCAAGGAAGGCAAAGCCTCATGTATGCAAGAAACCAGATTGTCATAGACTTCCTGGGGGACATTGTCAGGGAACAAGGCCATTTGTCTGCAGGAGTCATAGCCTCTTGCACGGCAACGGAAAATATCCTGTTTGACTTGGCCTTCATACAATCGGGCAATTGTCTGTTGATGCTTTTCATAGTTGGCATAGAATTGAAGATATACCTGCTTGCGAAGTTCCCTGTCCTCATTCATCATGAAAGAACCAAAGGTACTTTGGGTAAGAGGTTTTTTGCCTTCCTTGGTTTCTATCGTACCAAAATCAAAATCCACGTTGGTAAGTTCCTGGAATGTAGTTCTTGCCGTGGCTCCCACTTCGCTTTCCAAGGCCATCAAACGTTCTTCCTTCTCACTTAATATATATTGTTTGAAGCGTCTGGATTTTTCAAGGAATACCTTGTACTCACTGAAATCAGGATCAACAAGGTACTTCTGTATAACTGCATCCTCAATCGAAAGTAACTCAGGATCGAAGAAAGCCATGTTGGCACCAAGACGCGCGAGTTCCTGGCTTATCAAGGAATGGCGTTGGACATTCGTGTTATCCGATGCATCCGCACTGTAGTTGAGGAAGGCCCAGTTTGCAAGGGCTTCAGCCAATATTCCTGTTTGTGTATACCATTGAAGGGTTTCAAGCAAGGATTCCTTGCCCTCCACGAGTTTGCCCTTGAACAAAGGAGCTTCCTCAATTCTTTGCTTGAGTGTTTCCAAACTCTCTTCCCATTCCTTGGGTGAAGCAAAGAGAGCCGAAAGATCCCAGGTATCCTTGGTTGCTGTTTCAGAACGTTTCTGGATATTCATTATAATTCTCCTAACAAGGTAATGAGGTGCCGGGTTGCCCGCCCACGATGGCTATATAGATCTTTTTCCGGTCCAGTGAGTTCAGCCATGGTCTTGCCTGCCTCGGTGACAAAAAAAACCGGGTCGTATCCAAAACCGCCCTTGCCATATTGTTCGAAGGTTATATGACCTTCCACCGATTCGCATATGGTGAAGACTCGATGAGATTTCACGATGAGGGAAAGGGCACAGACAAAAGAGGCCGAACGATCTTCAATTTGGGTAAAATCCTTCATGTTTTTCAACAAGTATTCGTTTCGTTCATGCTCTTCTAAAAGATGTCCAAAGACTTCCATACCATATCTGGCGGTTCGTACTCCAGGCTGTCCCTTGAGGGCATCAACGCACAAGCCTGAATCGTCGGCAAGTACGGCGTACCCTTTGGGGACTATTTGTGCAAGGGCCCTTGCCTTTCCCAGGGAATTCTCGGTAAAGGTTTCTGCAGTCTCTTCAAAGTCGAAAGGCAGGGCGAAGTCCGAAGGAAGAAATAGGGTATGATCCTTGAGAATCCTTGAAAATTCTTTCCGTTTATGGTTATTTGTTGTTGCAAGTATAATATTCATGGTTAGAAGATACTTCTTGAACTACTATTCGTCTAGACATTCCTGCAACATGAATTTCACATAATGGACAGAAGAAGCCACGGTTCCCTTGGGAATCTTGAGAAGGGTGCTGATCTGGGAATGACTGAGATGAAATTCCATTTCCCTGATCTTTTGAATTTTTGTATTGAAAGCCCGTTCCGTCCAGGCTTGTAAACGGAGTAGCTTTTCTCGCTCAGCGACTTCTGTTGCAGTCTGGAGTGCTCCCTGTATTTCCATCAAGCGCCTGAAATGACGCCGGGAAGTTTGCTCCATGATTTCCCGCGTCTGTTTTTTGGAATCGAGAATTTTTGTAGCAGTTGATAGATATTCATCCAAGAGTTTCACATCCACGTCAAGGATCGCGGCAAGTTCAATGAGTAGATGTTGATTCATCAAATGGGGTGAGATTGCCAGCATGATGATGAATCGTTTTCTGTTTACCTTGTTTTTCAGTTTTTCCTTCAATATTTTTTGAGAAGGATTGAAGATGATCTGGTTTTCTCCTGGTTTTTCCCTGTTGTCGATGAGTAAGTGGAAAAGCTCTGGCATGGATTCTTCAGGAACAAGATTTATCTTGGTAAATATTGGTTTGCCATAGATTCCTTGTTGCTCAAAAGTTTCACTGGCATAGGACTCTTGTTCATATTGAGTTTCTGCTTGTTCGCTTTCTAGGATAACCTGTTCCTTCATCTTCTTGGTACGACGCAATGTAACAAAATACCTGCTTCGTTTACGGACGACCTGGGAAATATATCCTAGGTAGGACAGGTTTCCTTCACGGTAGGAATCGATGTAATGATCTATTGTATCATAGCAATAGAATAAGAATTCACAACAATCCTCTTCCTGAAGTATCCTGAAATAAATGGGAAGGGTATACAACAATCGTTGGGTTGCGAGATGAACTGCAGCATGAAGCTGGTCATTTGAACGATTTTTTTGAAAATTGAGGACATCCGATGTTAATTTCTTGCTTTGGATATCGGAAAAATAGGGACATTGCATGGTGAGCTCCTTTTGTGTGATCTACACAAAACCATGCAATGTATATGCCAACTATTTCTTAGAGTAGATTTTTTACAGCTTCAAGCAAATCTTTTTTTACAGCTTCGATGTTTTTTGCAATAGTTGCCCCAGCAGCTTTTTTATGACCGCCTCCACCAAAACTTTCGGCAAGGGCTCCCACATCGACTTTGCTGGGATGACTTGCCCTGAAACCTACCTCGGTGACACTCTCCGAGATTTCCTTGAAAAAGAGTACTACCTGGACTCCCTTTACGGAAAGTAGCATGGAATATAATGCATCACTTGGTTTGTCCGTGGTGATGTATTCCTTGCTATCACAAAGGTAACTGCAACTTGTCATGAGTTTTCCTGAAAAATGGCTTTCGCTGCGGTCAATGAGCTTTCCCAAATACTTCACATACCCAAAGCTTTTGCTCCCGTTCATCTTGTCATTCATCATATTGGGAGATACTCCGAGGTCAACCAAATCGGCGACCATCCTGAGTGTTTCTCCTCTATGAGCATTGAGGAAACGGAAAAAACCTGTATCTGTGGCAAATCCAAAAAAGAGGTGTTCTGCGATATCCTTGCTGATTTCAACGCCCATAGCTTCATACAGTTTCATGATAATCATGGTAGTGGAAACTGAATTCGGTACTATGTATCGATAATCACCAAACTGTTCACCGCTGCTATGGTGGTCAAAGATTATGGTTTTCAATCCCTTGATCTCATCGGCAATCGTACCAATGCGATCGGAAGAGGAACAGTCCACAACTATGACCACAGGTTTTTTTGCAGCAAGTTCCGCATCGATATGAGGCAGAAAGTCTGACCGGAGGGAAATGATTTCGGACCGGTCAAAAGGCCCTGCATTGGCCATGTGTACCGTTTTCCCCAATTTCAAAAGTAAACTCTTCATCGCAATCTCACTAGAGAGACAGTCGCCATCGGGGCTTACATGCCCGACGACGATAAATTCTTTTGAATAGGTAATGAGATTAATAATTTCATCACTGATAGGGGGATAGGTAAACATATTAGGCTCCACGGATAATTTCCGGTTCTGTTCCTTTTTCCACACAGTCACGATCCACAATCACTTGCTTGACGCCTGTAAGGGAAGGAATTTCATACATGATTTCCATCATGATTTTTTCGACTATGGAACGAAGACCTCTTGCTCCGGTTTTCTGTTCATAGGCTTTCTTGGCTACTGCCTCGATGGCTTCTGCCTTGAAAACGAGATCGATATCATCAAGTTTGAAAGAAGCTGCATATTGACGGATAATCGAATTCTTTGGCTCGCTTATGATCCTTGTCAGGTCCTTTTGGGAAAGATTATCCAAAGCAACGTGAATAGGTAAACGTCCGATGAATTCAGGAATCAAGCCAAATTTGACTAGGTCATCCGGCATTATCTCGCTATAAAGGGTATGGAGATCCTTATCGGAGGAACTGACAATTGAAGCTCCAAAACCCATTGCATGGGAAGAAACTCGTTTCTCGATTACTTTATCCAATCCGACAAAGGCACCACCACAGATGAACAGAATGTTTTTCGTGTTGATCTTCAGCATTTCCTGGTTTGGATGCTTCCTTCCTCCCTGAGGGGGGACGGAGGCATCAGTTCCCTCAATAATCTTGAGCAAAGCTTGTTGAACACCTTCACCGCTGACATCCCTGGTAATGGAAGGGTTTTCCCCTTTCTTGGCAATTTTATCGATTTCATCAATAAAAATAATACCATACTCAGCTGCCTTGATATTGTCATTGGCATTCTGGATAAGCTTAAGCAAGATATTCTCGACATCCTCACCAACGTATCCTGCTTCCGTGAGGGTAGTGGCATCCGCAATTGCAAACGGAACCTGCAATTTTTTTGCCAGGGTACTTGCAAGAAGGGTTTTACCTGTACCGGTAGGACCTACCATGAGAATGTTGGATTTATCAAGCTCGACTCCCTGATCGGAAATCTGCTTCTGGAATTTGACTCGTTTGTAATGGTTGTAGACTGCAACGGCCAAGACTCGTTTTGCATCTTCCTGTCCAATGACATATTCATCCATGTAATCCTTGAGTTCTTGTGGAGTCGGTATGGTTTCAGGTAAACCAACTACCTCATCCTGCATTCCTGGATCACTTACCAACATATCATTGCAAACTTTTATGCACTCGTCACAGATTGCCACGCCAGGTCCATTGATCAAACGCTTGACCTCATCCTGGCTTTTTCCGCAAAAGGAACAGACTTTTGAATTTCTTGCCATTATTTGCTCCTTCTCATTACGCTATCGACGATACCGTAGGAAACTGCATCATCGGCGTTGAGGAAGAAATCGCGTTCGACATCCTTGGAAATCTGTTCTACACTTTTATGGGTATGCTCGACAAAAATATCAATGGTGAGCTTCTTGATTCTTCCTATTTCCTTGGCATGGATGCTGATATCGGTTGCTTGTCCTTCTACACCGCCCCAAGGCTGATGGATCATGACGCGGGCAGAGGGAAGAATATAGCGTTTGCCTTCCTTGCCACCAGCAAGCAAGACTGCTGCCATACTTGCAGCCTGTCCCATGCAAATAGTCTGGACATCACTTCTGAGATATTGGATGGTATCATAGATGGCCAAGCCAGCTGTAACACTACCGCCTGGGCTGTTGATATATAGACTGATATCTTTCTTTGGGTCTTCGGCTTCAAGGAACAACAACTGGGCGACGACCAAATCGGCCGTTGCATCGTTGATTTCCCCATCAAGGAAAATGATCCTATCTTTCAACAATCTGCTGAATATATCATAGGCGCGTTCCCCGACACCGGATTGCTCGACTACCATCGGTATAGATGATTGCATCTTTTCGTGGTCAAAATTCATCTCAAAGGCCCCCTGTCGTTCTTGGGATTGAAAAGGCGGAACCTGACGGAACCGCCCTTTCTAAAATACTACGTCAATCTCTGGAAAGAAGATTAGGCGCCATAGCTCTCGTCCATGAAGTCATTGTATGTAACAACATCCCCATCAACAAATGTATTGTTTTCCTGAAGGAATGGACTGATTTTCTGGAACTTCATATCATCCTCGATCATTGAGCGATAATATTTCTTTTGTTCTTCATCAGTTATTTCTTTCAGTTGCTCGTCACAAGTCTTGTTCAGTTCTGCTTCATCAAGGGCAAAGTCTTCCTTTTCCTTGATCTGTTCCATGATCAATTGAATGCGTAGGGACTTTTCGGCAGAAGCTCTCCAAGGTTCGGTAAGTTCTTCCTTGGTCTTGTGCTGATAGTCAAGGAACTTGACGATCTGGTCTTCGCTCAGGCCTGTTTGTTTTACATATCTCTTCCAGCTTTGTTCAACCTCAAGGTCAATCATGCTTTTAGGAACTGCAATGGAAACTTTGGCCAAAAGTTCATCGGAAAGCGTATTGAGCTTAATTTCCTCAAGTTTTGCCTTCAGGGAAGTCTCGAGCTTTTCCTTTGTGGCATTCACGAGATCCGCAACATTCTTGTACTCTTCCTTGACATCCTGTGCAAATTCATCGTCAAGGGCAGGAACTTCACGAGTCTTGACAGCTTTTACACTAACTTTCAAGGTGATGGTCTTTCCTGCGTAGCCTTCAACGGTTGAATCGTCTGCATAGGTTTTTTCGAAGGTCTTTTCATCACCGGTTTTCATGCCAATAATGTCTTTGTCAATTTGATAGAAGTTGTATCCGCTTCCAATGGTAAATACGAAATCCTTGCGCTCGGAACCAGCGACTTCATTGTTTTCACTATCGAGTTCGACATAGTCAAGGGTAACTATATCTCCTTCCTCAGCTACTCCTGCCTTGTCAATTACCATTGCATTCTGGTCACGAAGCTTGTCGATTTCCTTGGTTACATCTTCATCAGATATAGAAACCTTGGGTACCGATACTGTCAAGCCAGTGTAGGTGGGCAATTCAAAAGTGGGCATCACGTCATAATTAACGGTAAACGTAATATCACTGTTTGCCTTGAAAGGCATGAGTGTTTCCTCGTCCTGAAGTTCAGGAGTGCTATAGGAAAGGGGCTTATACTTCTCTTCAACGGTCTCGAGAGCTTCCTTGAGAGCTTCTTCAATGCTATTGAAGGTGCTTTCCTCACGGATGGAGGTGCCAAATTTTCCTTCCAGTACGGAAAGAGGTACCTTTCCTTTTCGAAACCCCTTGAGCTGGACTTCCTTGGCATACTTTGCCAGTGTGGCTTTATAGCCCTCTTCAATGGTGTCAGCGGTCACTGTGACCGTCAGCGCGACGGAGGAATTCTCCAGTTCTTTGATACTTTTGTCAGCGATCATGCTATCCTCATCCTTTCGGCCCATTGTGGACCTGTATATCCTAGGCAACTTTTCAGTCAAAACTGTGGCAGTTGCACAATAATAACAATTGCAATGCTATCAATATACAACAAATGTCGTTCATCAACTACCGTTTAGGCAAGTGGTTGCCAAAAAAAAACAAATAAAAAGCGACCCGAATAACTCCGAGTCGCTTGAGAGCGAAAGACGGGACTTGAACCCGCGACATCCACCTTGGCAAGGTGGAGCTCTACCACTGAGCTACTTTCGCAAAAAACCAATCAGCAATCAGTCAGATTGGAAAGTACGATGCGAGAGAGGGGACTTGAACCCCTATACCGTAAGGTACCAGATCCTAAGTCTGGCGTGTCTGCCAATTTCACCACTCTCGCGGTGCATGCCGAGCCCCCTAAAGGATCCGCCATGTTTTGAGCCGCAAAGGGATCGAACCTTTGACCCGCAGATTAAGAGTCTGCTGCTCTACCAGCTGAGCTAGCGGCCCATGACATAATTAAACTAACAAAAACCAATACAAAACAAAATCTAAAATACCATAATCCAAACATGCGCCCGGAAGGATTCGAACCTTCGACCTACGGATTCGAAGTCCGGTACTCTATCCAGCTGAGCTACGAGCGCGTTTCTCAACCCTGTAGAAGGGTGGAAGACGGGGCTCGAACCCGCAACAGCCAGATCCACAATCTGGTGCTCTACCATTGAACTACTTCCACCATTGATAGCTGAAGCAGTGGCTCTTCACCAGTGCGTTTCAACGTTGCATACTATGCCTTAAACCTATTTCTTTGTCAACAACCCCTCTTCTGTTTTTTCACTTTTTTGCAACAAGAATTGCAAACTATTGCTAGGCAATCACTTAATTGAGCGTGTTTTTGCCTCAATGGTTTCCCATGCCGAGACTCCTTTCTTCCTGTCTTGTTTTGGATCGACCTTTTGGTTTTCGGTAAACGAAGCAATGATAATTTCGGTATGATGTTTCCACCGTATGCTTTTCGAGGCAAGCAAAGTCCCCACGACTTGCATGGCTTCTTCTACCGACACCGGTATCTCCTTTCTTTCCCAGACATTCCTATAGGTGACACCCAACCAGCGATTGATATCTTCCTGGGTGACAAATCGATTCTCGAACAGATCAAAAGACTGCAAGTTTGTAGTCCACTCGCCCTGTTCGAAGGCTTTTTCCAAGTCAGGGGAGTCCCAATTTGAAAGTGAAGTACCTTCTTTGCCATAGATGACCGACTCGGCCAAGACTAGATATTGCCTAAGGGGTAGAGTCTCCGGAATAAAATCGGAAAGTCTTGAACCTCGGGAAGGTATTGTCTCTGCCAAGGCAAGAACTCCTCCTGGAGCCAGTACCTTGGTAAATTTATCAAGAATGAGTTTATCCTCGTCGAGATGGGAGAGAAGATTCCTGCCAAGAATTTTTTCGAATTGCATACCTTTTTCAAGGGATAAGAGTATTCCCTCGGGAGTTGTCATCTTGACTATCGGCTGTTCAAGGGATTCGAGATTCTGGGCATAATGGTTGATGTGTTCAAATTGTTCATTCTTACTGACCTGGGCAATTACCACTCCCTCAGGAGTATGTCTGAAAGCTTCCCAGAGGAACAGTCCATGCCCTGCATTCAGAACCAACACACGGTCATTTCGTTTGAAGACTAGATTTTTGAAGAGTTCGTTTCGAATTTTTTGCAGCATCTGACCGCGTTCGCTGGTTGTCCTGCTCAACCAGCGTTGACGTTCCTTGTCACCAGGGGAATACGTAAGATTTTCAACGAAGGCATCAGAGGAGATGCTTTCCAATTGTTCCTCTCTTCTTTCAAGGACTTTGTCATGAATCTGTCTTTCATAGCCAAGCTTTCCCGGTTGATAGAATACCTTTCCCTGCAAGGAAGTAGGCAGGTATTGCTGGGCAACCCAATGGTCTTGGTAGGCATGGGGATACAGATAGCCTTCCCCATGTCCGAACCCCTTTGCATCCCTGTTTCCGTCTCTCAGATGATTGGGTACTTCTGCACGGGCTTCTGCTTCCACTCCCTTCAAGGCATCAAAGAAACCCATGGCAGAATTGCTCTTTGGGGCAGTTGCAAGATAGAGTGCCGCATGGGTGAGGTGAAACCTTCCCTCTGGAAAGCCTATCCGTTCAAACGCCTGGGCATCGGCTTCGACGACAACAATTGCATTGGGATCCGCCAGTCCCACATCTTCACAGGCACTGATAAGCATACGGCGGAAGATGAACTTGGGATCTTCTCCGGCGGAAACCATCTTGGCCAGCCAATACAGTGAGGCATCAGGATCGCTGCCTCTGAGGCTCTTGATAAAGGCACTGATGACATCAAAGTGATAGTCTCCCTCTTTGTCATAGAGAACGGCTTTTTGTTGTATGCTTTCTTCAGCTGCTTCCTTGCTGATATAAATTGCTGTTCCCGCAGGAGGGGGAAATACCTCAACGGAGGTTTCCACTGCCAATTGCAAGGCATTGAGCAGACTTCGTGCGTCCCCGTTCGCTACTTCTACCAGATGGTTTTCTGCACCTTCCTCAAAGGTGACTGTATACAGTCCATAGCCCCGTTCCTTGTCTTCAAGGGTCTGTTTTACAATAGCTTGGAGATCCTTGTCAGTCAGACCTTTCAGCTGAAAAATCCGGGAACGGCTGACCAAGGCTGCATTGACTTCAAAATAGGGGTTTTCCGTGGTTGCGCCGATAAGGATTATGGTACCATTCTCAACCCAAGGAAGCAGGGCATCCTGTTGACTTTTATTCCAACGATGAACTTCATCTACAAAAAGAATGGTTCTTTGACTGAAATGCTCCAATCTGCTTTTTGCTTCATCAATTTCATAGCGCAGTTCCTTGACTCCCGACAAAACCGCGTTGAGAGTGCTGAAGTGCCTCTTGGTTGTGTTTGCTATGACCCGTGCAAGGGTTGTCTTGCCGGTTCCCGGGGGGCCATAGAAAATTACCGAGGAAAGTTGGTCAGCTTGGATTGCCCTTCTAAGCAAACGTCCTTTCCCTATGATTTGTTCTTGTCCGATGTATTCATCAAGGGAACGTGGGCGCATGCGAAAAGCCAAGGGTTGGTTCTTTTCGGCTTCCTGTTCCGCCGCAGATTCAAATAGGTTCATTTTATCAATTCCTGTTGAAAGGTTTCATACAGTGAGCCCGTTCCTTGCAAGGTAGGGGTCGTCCGTATATTTGATTCTTCTTGGGAGAGTTGCTTGACATAGGTAGCAACGAATATGGTGGTCAACTGAGAGGTTGGGTCCTTGGCTATCTGGGGAAGGGGAGCCTTGCCCAGAAGTGTGATGCCTTGTGACCAAATTCCATATCGATCATACATGATCGCATAGGTATTTTGGCTTTCTTCCAGTTCTTTGGCGAGAAGTTCCTGTACCGCCTGGCTGATTTCAATGCCAAATTGCTGATTCAGTAATTTGGAGATACTGGTATCAGAGGAATGCAATACAGATACCGGATCATCGATTTGCAAACGATCAATATAGGGCTTGAGAAGATCAGGTACTTGGATGGTAGTTTTCCTGAATGCAAGAAGTACTTGTTGGTGCCAGAGTGCAAGGTATTTCTCCATTCCCGGAATTTGGTTTTGCTCAAGTAGTATTTGTGAAGAGGGTGGCAATAAATCCTTGTTGGTCAAGGCTTCATGAAGGGTTGCGGGAACAGCCTGACTTGCCTCGGTTACCGCGGTAAGTAAAGCCGAACGTAACTTTTGTGTCTTGTCCTCCGGCTTTGTCGACGTGCTTTTACACCCTACCAGCAACACTATCAGAATTACGAGAACTATATACCGTTTCATGAAATTCACTATACCATCGAGGACCCGACTTGCCTAGCTTTACTGACCTTTCCTATTTATCAATACGCTTGAGGCGGATGGCATTGAGTCTCTGTCAGAAAGGCATTAGAATGGAAAACGAGATTGGTTGAATCAAAGGATTTGATACCGATTGACTATTCATAAAAAAATAGAGACATTATATTTAAACGAAGTACGGGAGACTATTATGGCTGAAAAGAAAACTTCAACGCTTGGTAATGTGTATGCACGTGAACGCAGTATCATCAAGAATGTGTATCTTTGGATGACTGCAGGCCTTGGATTGACAGGCCTTGTAGCGTTTTTTATTGCAAGCAATCCTTCCTTGATGAAAGTTCTCATCGGAAACACGATGGGGTTCATCCTTCTGATAGTTGGTGAATTTGCCCTTGTGTTTTATTTAAGTGCCCGTTTGGATAAGATGAGCCAGACCAGCGCCATAGCTGCCTTTTTGGCTTATTCTGCCCTGACAGGAGTACTGCTCAGTACCATATTCGTTGTATATACGGGAGTTGTCATTTATAAGACGTTCCTGACTACTGCCTTGATGTTTGCCGGTATGAGCGTATATGCAATGACTACCAAACGGGATTTGTCCGGACTTGGGTATTATTTGCGAATGGGTCTTTGGGGGCTTATCATTGCCTCTGTAATAAACATGTTTTTTCGCTCAGCGGGAATGGACTATATCATCAGTTTCATAGGAGTGGCCGTGTTCCTTGGCCTTACTGCCTATGATACCCGCAAGATCATCCAGATGAACAACCAGTACGGAAGTTCCATGGATGAGGAAGAATTTACGAAAGTCAGTATACTCGGAGCTCTTTCCCTCTACTTGGACTTCTTGAATCTTTTCTTATATCTCTTGAGAATCTTTGGACGTTCAAGTAAATAATCTGATTGGAAGTTGATTAATCAAGTATAAACTGAGGCCAGTAATCTCTCGATTGCTGGCCTCAATGATGCAAGAGGGTATGTCCGAACCCGCAAGTAATATGTTAATCTGTCATGATAAACGGTTTTTTTATTACTTCTTAGCAGTTATGCAGCATTGCTAATACCTGTAAATTGCTGCAACACCTGTTGTGCTGGGCATCTTATCCTTAGGCAGAACCAATACATTGCCTTTTCTCATAAATGTCAGCTCAGCTAGATCATCCAGAATGTCGTCACAATCGAGATCATTTCTTGCCCCAGGTATCAATGTCCCCGTATCGTAATCGATTTTTCCAGGTACTATCCTGTTTTCCTCAAGCAGAATTGTTTCGACTCGACTGTCGAAAGCGGCTTTGGCAACCTGCACTAAATCTGAAGAACCCAATGATTCGGCCTCTGCTTTTTTATAGGATTCGGCTAAGATTTGTATCTTTTTCAAATTGATAGGTTTGATTATTTCCAATGCTTTCGTTTTAAGCTCATCTATTTTCAAGGAATCGTAAGAATTATGTATGCCTTCTTCAATTAAATAAGGATTGCTGCTTATATTTTTAAATTCTGTATGATATTCCATCAGCGAAACCAGAATCAGTGGCAATTTCGATGGTTTGGAATAATTTTCCATCACAAAGTGATCCACATACCTAAAATATTTCTCGGTATCGTTATCAATCTCTGGTTTTGCACCTCCGTGACCATGGTACACGGTATGGCCTCCTGTACCCCCAGATCCAGATGCTAAATATGGATCTGTCAGTTGTTTCCCCAAAACTTCCTCTAGGGTCCTTGGAGTATCCAAAGGCAGTACAATTTCTGAAAATCCATTTCTGTTACCTTGATAGAGAGTGAAATTAGTACGGCTCAATCCCAGCAATTGGTAACTTTCCATAGATTGAAAAGCCTTGATCAACGGCTTGATATGAAAACTATTGGCTACCGTGGTAAATTTTTTCACAATGCCTTGGAGATTATATATTATGCACTTGTCCTTACTTGCAAGGACAGCAATCCCCTCTGAAGTATTATTCCAGAAATATTCATCTTTCTCGAGTTCATAGAACGGTTTCATGATTGAAATTACGAAATCCTTTTCGTATTTCTGGCGCAAGGAATTCTCAATCACTCGAATTAAATTCTTGAACATTATTGGATCTTGTCTGTTTTCCGGAAAATGCCTATGGGTAGGTTGATAAAGTGAAATAAATGGGCCTTCTTCTTGATAAATAATATCATTTGGAAAACTATTTACAATTTCATATGCCATGATGAACTCCTTTTTTTCCTAAAGTATTCTTTTTTTAATAGACTTTAGACGTGCTTTTTCTGAATACGGTTAATCAGAATTCTATATTTCTTAACATAATGCTAATTGAGACCCAATTGCATTTCTTTATAACTTATATTTTTAGTATACTCTTTTATGCGAGATTAATATACCGGGGTCGCTACTTCTGCATACCTGGCTCATTCTTTTCGATCCTGTGGGCAGTTTTTTTGTCATGAAGAAATCCTCCTTCTTTGTTGCAGATGAGGAGGTTGCCAAATCAAAGTCGAAATCTTTTTTCGGAGGTAGGCTTGTTTGCAAAAGTAGGTATCAGTACTCGACGGAACATTACCTGCGATAGGTAACTTTTCCCGATTCAAGTGCCTGTTTGAGACCTGAATACGATAGTTCTTCCATTTCCAGATAACAGGCACGGCGTCCTACGTGTTGCAAGTAATGTGCATCTGAACCGGTCAAGATAGTTTTTCCGTGAGTATCGGACGCGACAGGCAATCTGATGGCCTCCAGGGCACTATAGGGAAGATCAGGAAGAAAACCCAGATTTGAGAGAGCACTGTTGGCACTCCTGTCTATGTGGGCTGGTATAACCAGGGCATCCCTGCTCAAGCCTTCCTCTATTACATCATTGAAGCTGATCCCGCTGGTAGAGATGAGTAATTTTTCTACCTTTCCCGTCACTTCTCCCTCCAGGTTGACAATGTGCTGGTTTCCGAAGAGATGGGGATCATTATTGATGGGGGGCAACAGAAATTCGATGAAGGATCCGAATTCCATTGCATCCTCAAGTTTAGCGAAAAGCACCAGGACATGGACATCCTCTATGGTATTCACTTCAATACCAAACAACGGGAATATCTCGCATAATTCACAAGCCTCGGCAAAGGCTGGAAGATTGCGTGCGCTGTTGTGGTCGGTCAAGGCAAGGATTTGGATTCCTTGTTCCATTGCCTCAACGGCCAAGAGGGCAGGAGTAAGGTCATCACTGCCACAAGGAGAAAGGCAAGAATGATTATGGAGGTCAATTTTTACGGTCATTGACCTTTCCAAGCAGTACCGCGACTTTGCAACTGGCTGCAAACTGGGAATCAGTAGTAGCGAAAACAGAAATATCTTCTTCTTTCGCGGCGATGAGCATATCATCGGGGGCTGTTCTTCCATTGCATATGACTATTGCATGTATTCCTGCCAATGAAGCGACCGCCACGGTATTCTTATGGGCCTGGATGGTAATCAATACACTATCGGAGGGGGCGTTGCCCATGACATCGCTGAGCAGATCGCCTGTATAGGCATCGGTAATCTCGACATTTACATTGTTCAAGGTCAGGGTCTTATAGCCCTGAAGTGTTGACAAGTCATTCACTTGCATTATTGTTCTCCTTTGGATGCAGTAATATGGTGGATATGACGGTGGTTCCGTTCATGTCACTATCGATGGAAAACTCATCGGAAACCGATTTTACATTGGGAAGCCCCATTCCGGCTCCAAATCCCAGGGATCTGATCCATTCGGAAGCCGTAGACCAGCCGGGAGTCATTGCGTTGGTGATATCAGGAATGCCCGGGCCACTGTCCCTTGCTGTAATCTGTACTGATTGCGGGGTGTATTCGGCAATCAACTCCCCGCCGTCGCTATGAACTACCAAATTCATCTCCAACTCATAGGACGCGATAGCTGCCCTGCGAATGACATGGGGCGCAATTCCCCCTTTCTTCAGTCTTTTCTTGATTTCCGTACTAGCATATCCTGCATTCTCAAAATCATTTTTCAATATTGAATAAGTATGGATTTCCCCATTCATTTCATCGCTGAGCGAAGACGTGCTGGTTCTCTTTTCCAGTTCCTCGATCTCCCTGTTGATTTCCACGAGCAAGGTACTGGTGATATCCCTGCTGGTTATCATGCCCACCAATTCCTTGTGCTTGTTCAGTACGGGGAAGCGATGGTAGGAAAACCGGTCAAAATAACTGATTGCAAATGATACAGGCATATCATCTTCCAGGACAATAAGGTTTCTGGTCATATGATCCTGGGCTTTTTCCTCGATATACCCTTTATCCAGTGCCTGTATGATATCGTCCATGCTGACGATACCTATCAATCGCTTTCCTTGCACTATGGGAAGTCCTGTAACCTGTTTTTCACGCATGATATGCTGAATTTTCCTGAGAGGTGTGTCCTTTGTGGCAGTCTCAAGGTCCTTCGTCATGACGTCCTTTACTTTCAGGCGATAGATAAGTTCCAAAATTACGTTGGGCGATGTATATGTGTTGATAGGTATTTCTTGCATGAAGTAAGTATACAATAGTAAACATCCCTTGGGAAGAAAACTTGCCTTCGGTTTTGTATTTTCCCAAAAGAGTAAAGTATGAAAGCAAGGAATCCTTTTTCGATTTTTAATGAACCTTTCGCGCTTTTTTGCTATATTGATAATATATGGAAAAAGACTTTACCCTTTCAGTTGTGCATGAGGATCCTGCTTTTCTTGTAGTCGATAAGCAAGCACTTTTACCTACTGTACCCCTAAAAGATGATGATCCAGGAAAACTGACCTTGCTTTCATTGGTTAGCAGACAATATCCTGAGGTCTTGGAAGCATATGGTCAGAATACTTGGGAGGGAGGGGTCCTGCATCGTCTTGACACAGCCACCAGTGGGCTTGTTGTCATCGCACGCACCCAGCAAGCCTATCAAGAGTTGAAACATGTCCAGAAATCAGATTTGTTCTGGAAGGAATATATAGCCCTTTCCTCAGCACATCGAGATACTCCTCTTCCTGGGTTTCCCCAGTTTCCCTATAGCGACCCGTATGCTTGTGGAGGAAAAGAAGTAACCATAGGAAGCCTTTTTCGACGCTATGGGGAAAATCGCAAGGAAGTCAGACCTGTTACCCTTGATAGTTCAAAACAACTTAGGGATAAGACCTCAGGGGCTTGGTACCTGACCAAGGTTTGTTTTAGTGGAAAAACTGAAAACGGCGCCAACCAATTTACTTGCAGGCTTTCCTCGGGGTTTCGGCATCAGGTACGGGTTCATCTTGCCTGGAGTGGCTGGCCTCTAGACGGTGATTTGGTTTACCAAGGCAAGGAAGCAGCAAACTTGGGGCTCAGGGCTGTTGCCGTACGGTTCTTGCACCCTACGACCCAAGAACAGATAGAAATTAGAATTCAATAAAATAAATAAATATAGAGGAAATTGTATGGCTGACCAAAGAGAACAAAAACTAGCCAGGTTGCTGGTAACCTATTCCGTTAATTTGCAGAAGGGCGAATCCTGCCTTATCAATGCTGTCGATGTGCCTGTCTCGATGACAGAAGCCCTGATAAGGGAGATTTATGCTGCAGGGGGATACCCTGTAGTAAATATTTGGAACCAACGGCTTGAACGCGCAATGACCGAAGGCGCAACGCAAGAGTCCCTGGATGTATGGGCCGATGTCGATACCTATCGTATGAAGAAGATGGATGCTTTCATTGGCATAAGGGGAATCGCGAACGTCCGAGAGTTGGCGACAGTCGGGGAAAAGGCAAATCTGGTAAGTTCATTTTACAATACTCCGGTCCATATGAAGACAAGGCTTCCTTTTACCAGGTGGGTTGTTCTTCGATACCCTACGGAAACCATGGCCATGCAGGCCGGGCAAGGGACCTTGGAATTTGAGGATTATTTTTATCGGGTTTGCACTGAAGTCGATTATCAAAAGATGGCAACGGCAATGAATCGTGCCAAGAAATATTTGGATACCGTTGATAAAGTCCGTATTCTTGCACCAGGTACCGATCTTTCTTTCTCTGTGAAGGGAATGGGATTCATTCCCTGTGCCGGACAAATGAATATTCCTGATGGAGAAATTTACTCCTGTCCTATCAAGGATTCGGTCAATGGTACCATACGATACAATTGCAACAGTACGTATCATGGTCATTGTTTCAGCAATATTTCCTTTGAGTTCAAGGATGGAAAAATAGTCGAAGCCCATAGCGATGATGACTCCTTGATAAACCAGATTCTCGACATCGATGATGGAGCGAGATATATTGGGGAGTTTGCCTTGGGGTGCAACCCTCAAGTGCTTTACCCCATGGATAACACTCTTTTTGATGAAAAGATTTCTGGGTCCATACACTTTACCCCGGGAAATGCCTACGATGATTGTGACAATGGAAATAAATCGTCAGTTCATTGGGATTTGGTTCAGATCCAACGCAAGGATTATGGCGGTGGTGAGATCTGGTTTGACGACCAACTCGTACGAAAAGATGGCGTTTTCCTTCATCCTGAGTTGCAGGCTCTCAATTTTGTAAAGGTTTGATTGCTAACTGAAAATATTTATTTACGTTTTTTATATTTTTAAGATGTTTTATATTAAGGATATATTTTATTTATATTTCTAATTCCATTACAAAATGCTTTTCTTGTGATTGACAAAAACATCGGTTTGCAGATATAAACTGAGCATACGTCAAAGGCGATGTGGACTATTGTTCACATCGCCTTTGCTATTTTTCCAAGCTTAATCAGCTTGGCGTACGAAGGCGTACGTGTTGGGAAACCAATTCGTGCGCCTTTTCGCATTTTTTCACCTGGGAGGGAGAAATATGTATTCATCAGTAGACACGATTTGGGTACTGCTAGGTGCCGTGCTGGTATTCTTCATGCAAGCCGGCTTCGCGATGGTTGAAACAGGGTTCACCCGAGCGAAAAACGCCGGTAACATCATTATGAAGAACCTGATGGACTTTAGCCTGGGAACCCCGGCTTTCTGGATCATTGGTTTTGGCTTGATGTTCGGCCAAACCAAGGGAGGGATTTCCTTACCCTTCATCGGTGTACCTGACTTTTTGGTCAGGGGCGATTATGGTGCCTCATATCCCACGTATGCCTTTCTGATTTTCCAGACGGTATTCTGTGCAACTGCCGCTACGATCGTAAGTGGTGCAATGGCTGAACGGACAAAGTTCATATCCTATTGTATCTACAGTGTGATCATCAGCGGATTGATTTATCCTATCAGCGGTCACTGGATATGGGGCGGCGGTTGGTTGGCTACCCTTGGATTCCATGATTTCGCAGGTTCCACGGCTGTTCATATGGTTGGTGGAGTCGCTGCCTTGGTTGGCGCGAAATTCTTGGGACCACGTATCGGCAAATTCGGAGCTGACGGCAAACCTCATGCCATTCCCGGTCACAGCCTGACTCTCGGTGCCTTGGGTGTATTCATTCTTTGGTTCTGTTGGTTCGGGTTCAACGGCGGCTCAACTGTCTCCATGACCGGAGATGACACGCTTGTTTCAGCTTCCAAGATTTTCGTAACGACAAACCTCGCTGCCGCTTGTGCTTCGATTGCAACCATGGTCTTGACTTGGTTCAGATACAAGAAGCCTGATGTATCAATGACTCTCAATGGTTCCTTGGCTGGCTTGGTTGCCATTACCGCTGGCTGTGATGCAGTTTCTCCTGCCGGTGCCGCCCTCATTGGTATCATTGCCGGTGTCGTCGTAGTCTTCTCTGTTGAGTTCTTTGAGAGAGTATTGAAGATTGATGACCCTGTCGGTGCTATTTCCGTGCATGGTATCTGTGGAGCTTTAGGAACTCTGCTTACGGGGTTGTTTGCCCTTGACGGCGGTCTCTTCTACGGTGGTGGATTCTCGATGCTTGGCGTACAGGCCCTTGGCGTAGTTGCTGTCATGGCATGGGTAGGAGTTACCATGACTGTTGTTTTCTATGTAATCAACAAGACTGTGGGACTTCGAGTCAGTGCAGCAGAAGAAATTGCTGGATTGGATATCGAGGAGCATGGATTGGTTTCCTCTTATGCTGATTTCATGCCTGTCGTAAATGGCTTTGTCACTGAGGATGCAAGTGCTTCAGTTGTTCCTGCAACGGCCACTGGTCCTGTATCGTTAGAGGATGCAATTCCTGTAAAGGCTGTCTCCACGGGAACTGGCAAGAAGGGTGAAGTCAAGATGACCAAGGTCGTCATTGTCAGTCGCCAGAGCAAGTTTACCGATTTGAAGAGAGCCCTCAATGATATTGGTGTAACCGGTATTACCGTAACTCATGTTATGGGCTGTGGGATGCAGAAAGGTCGCAGTGAATACTATCGTGGTGTTCCTGTCGATATGACCCTGCTTCCCAAGATGCAGGTAGAGACCGTAGTAAGTAAAGTGCCTGTACGTACCGTAATAGAAGCGGTAAAGAAAGCTCTGTATACAGGTCATATCGGTGATGGAAAGATTTTCGTCTTCGATGTAGAGAATGTAATCAAGGTCAGAACTGGGGAAGAAGGCTATGATGCACTACAGGACGAAGTAATCGCTGAATAGGAATATTTTGAATAATGCTCTGACAGAGAAGGCCTATTACGGGCCTTCTCTGTCGTATATGCATATATATGTTGAAAACCAAGGTTTTTGCGAGATAAAAAAACAAGAGCCCGTACGACTCTTGCTACTATATATCCAAGGATAGTTACCCTTATGTCTTGAAATGAAAACGCCTCAGCGTTCTACATCAAAGACAATTGTCCTGTTTTTCCAGATGATGATCCGGTTTTCAAGATGAGCCTGAACGGCACGAGCCAATACCCTTCGTTCTACATCCTTGCCAACATCCCTGAGACCATTGGGAGTCAATTCATGATTTACCCTCACTACGTCCTGTTCTATGATGGGACCTTGGTCCAAGTCCTCGCTGGCGTAATGGGCTGTCGCCCCAATCATTTTTACACCTCGTTCATATGCTTTCAAATATGGATTGGCACCTTGGAAAGCAGGAAGAAAGCCATGATGTATATTAATGATTTTGCCCTGCCAGGCATTGGTGAAGGCAGGAGAGAGTATTTGCATATACCTGGCAAGGACAACCAAGTCAATATCAAAACGATTGAGCAATGAGAGGACTTTTTCCTCTTGGCTCTCTTTTGTCTCGGCGGTTACCGGCAAGTAATAAAAAGGAATCCTGAACTGATTGGCGATCAATTCAAGATCAGGATGATTGGAGATTATCAAGGAAATCTCGCAATTCAAATCACCTTCATCCTTGCGTGCAATCAAGTCATACAAACAATGGCTGGTCTTGCTGACCATGATGGCGACTCGGGATTTGTAGTCGCTGTAGCAACATTTCCATTGAAGTTGGTTTTCTTTGGCAAATAAGGAAAATTCATCTTCCATCTCTTTGCGAGTGGTTTTCAAGTCTTTCATATCCAGCTCAATACGCATGAAATACTGGCCGACGTTATTGTCGGTGTGTTGTTGACAATGCAGAATATTATAGGAATGGGTATAAAACCAGGTTGCCGTAGATGCCAGGATCCCTTTTTTGTCCTCGCATTGGATGAGAAAAATAATTTTTTTCTGTGCTGATGCCATCTTATCGCCTCTATTAAAATTCGGTTATTTCTGCATTATCAGGGTTTTCGCCCAGTACGATTTCAACTTTTCTCTTGGCTTCGGAGAGGCTCTTTTCCAGTTTTCTGGATAAGTCCATTCCCTCTTCGAATAAGGTCAGGCTTTCCTCAAGGCTTGTATCGGAAGCATTGAGTTTTCTTGCAATTTCTTCGATCCTGGATACATCTGATTCAAAACTCATTTTCTACTCCTGTACGAGTACTTTTCGGTACCCATCTACAAATGTTATTTTTACAGAATCCCCCACCTTGGTTTCTTTCTTGCCACGGATGATGTTTCCGTCGAAATCAGTCACGACTGAATAACCTCGCGCCAGTATAGCAAGAGGGGAAAGGGCTTGCAACCTTCCTGTTGCCAGTTGAAATCGTTGGTCCTTTGTATGCAGAAGGAACTTTTCGGCTGTTTGAAGGGTATCTGTTGCATTGGCAAGCAAATATTCCCGCCTCTCCAATTGCAAGGAAAGTCCTCTGGTAAGGTTCTGTGGTCTTACTGTTGCCAGCTTCTGGGCAGCCAATTGTAAGCGATGTTCCATCGAAGTTTTGATATTCTTGGTAAGCAATCCTATGGTATTTGCATTGTCCAGATACCCTTGGCTCACCAGTTCCGCGGCAGCTGAAGGAGTAGGGGAACGC
Source organism: uncultured Sphaerochaeta sp. (assembly GCF_963676625.2). GTDB lineage: Bacteria > Spirochaetota > Spirochaetia > Sphaerochaetales > Sphaerochaetaceae > Sphaerochaeta. The sequence goes on along the minus strand of NZ_CAXXYB010000001.1, from coordinate 47,359 downwards.
ATGTCGGCTACGAAATCCGAGAGTGCCCAGTCTATTTCATGTCCAACAGCACTGACTACAGGAATGTCGGAAGCATGGATTGCCTCGATTACGCAGGGGTCGGAAAACGGAAGGAGATCCTCAAGGGAACCACCCCCACGGCCTACGATAAGGACATCGCAGAGCAAGAGTGCATTGGCCTGTTCAATTCTCATGGCAATGGTTCTTCCCGCAGTTTCACCCTGGACCGTTGCCGGCAAAACCAGTACATCCAGGGAAGGAGCCCTTCTCTCGAGTATTTGCAGGATATCCTGCAAGGCAGCCCCTGTCGGGCTGGTAACAACCCCGACTCGTTTTGGGTTTTTTGGCAAGGGTAATTTAGTATTTTCGTCAAAGTAACCCAAAGAAGCATAATACTGTTTCCTGTCTTCCAGCAATGCTAATATATCCCCGTTGCCGGAGCGTTCCATCGTCTCGCATTTGATCTGGTACGTGCCTCTTGATCCATAGACATCCAAGGAACCTTTTACCGTAACCCGATCACCTTCCTTGGGAGCAAAACCAACTTTCCAGGTACTTCCCTTGAACATTACAGCGGAAATGGCACATTGGTTGTCCTTGAGCGTAAAGAACCAATGACCGGTTGAAGAGGGCCGGAAATTGGAAATCTCACCTGTGACTTGCAACCCATAAAATCCTTCTTCCAAGGTTGCCTTGATAAGGTTGGTCAAATCTGATACGGTCAGTTCTCCCTGAAAGAGCAAATTCTCATTATTCATGGTTTTTTATACGTTCCTTTCCTTTCTGTATGGAATGGATTTGTGTAAGAATGCCCAGTGCAGTAAGGATAAGGGACCAAAAAATGAACATCCAGGTTGAAAGGTACCAGAAGCGAGTAATCAGATAACTGACCAGCAAACCTCCTGCAAGGGAAGTTTCGACGGCAAAGTAATAATCAAATCCCTTAAGACAGGCATAGAGTATGAAGATAAGGCAAATAGTTGCAAACAGAATACTTAAGGGAAGGCTGACCAAGGAACGTAATAACAGGAAAATAACCAAAGCCATGCTTAGTCCTGTAAGTATTTTGACAAGTTGCCCTATGTTGCTGTTTTGCTTTCGTGAAAAATAAAACAGCAGAAGCCCTCCCAGAGAAAAGCTCAAAAGATAGATTATGGGGAAGATGTACGTACCATTTGCCCAAAATAAACGCTCCAAAGCTCCGAAAGGATCGCTTTGTGCCAAAGAGACAAGAAGTGCTTGTCTATTGATTACGAGAAGTGCAAGCCCCAGACTGATAAAGGCACCGGAGAGAACACTTCTCAGGGGCAAAAGCCATTTCCTGGCGTAAGTGCCATAAAAGCAGAGAAAAAAGCCGATTGCCAAGCCAACGAACATAGTCGCAGCCCCTAGTGTAGGTAAATCTGTATTCATTAAACCTCTAATTTCAAAAAAAAAGAGACAGCCTGATACGCTGTCTCTCAACCTATGCGGTTTTTCTTACTCCTGAATGATGGCACCGGTCGGACAGACATCGGCACAAGTACCACAATCAACACAGGTAGCTGGATCGATTACATAGATGTCTCCCTCGGAAATAGCACCGGAGGGGCATTCTGACTGGCAAGTTCCACAAGCCACGCAAGCATCAGTGATTTTGTAAGCCATATTTATTGACTCCTTACTTCATTTTCGTTGTCTTAGACTATATACCGCAGGAGCTTGTGAGTCAAGAAAGATGGAGGGATTGTGGTATTTGGCGATAAATAGAGTTTTAAGAATACAATACCATAATGAAAAAAAATAATCCCTAAAACCTGATTATTGGTTGTTGTATCTTTATATATGCATAAAATAGAGCATTTTACTTGTTTTTGAAATTGCATATGAATGCAAAAATATCGAGAAGGTCTCAAGAACGAAGTGTGTTTTTATAGCTTATCAGAGAAATATACTGGGAATTGGTATCGCTGGACAAGTCCATTGATAAAAAAGATGCGTTATGTGTAAAAATGATGTTTTACAAGTAATTTCATTTCATCAAAAATAGATTTGTATTTGGATGATAATAAATAGGGTAGTTATGCAAAAACGATATGATGTAAAAGACTTTGGAGCCTTGGGAGATGGAAGAACCCTTTGTACGCAATCGCTGCAAAGGGCAATAGATACTGCTAGTGAAGCAAAATGTCCCGTATATATCAGTGAAGGGACTTTTTTGAGCGGTTCATTATTCCTCAGGGAAAATACGAGACTTGTATTTGAAAAAGACGCCATTCTTCTGGGATCCCAGGATCTTTCCGATTATGCCATTGAAGAAACTCGCTTCGAAGGAAGAATCTGTATCTGGCCAATTGCGTTGGTCAATGCCAAGAATGTGAACAATATTTCAATGGAAGGACAAGGGATCATCGATGGAAATGGATTGCCTTTTTGGACGCAATTCTGGAACCAAAGGGCTGCGGCTATCAAGCAGGATGAACCCTTTTCCAACCGTGACGTTATGCGGCCCCGTCTCTTGTTCTTTGAAAATTGCAAGAATGTATCAGTTTCTGGAATTACGTTGCAGAATGCTGCTTTTTGGCATTTTCATCTCTACCTTTGTCAGCATGTATGCATTGATTCCATAGCTGTAAGAGCTCCCCATAAGGGAGTTCGCGCTGCTAGTAGCGATGCAATTGATATTGATGCCAGTAGTGGGATAACAATCAAGAATTCATTTTTCGAAACTGATGATGATTGTATTTGCCTAAAAAGCGGTAAGGGACCAACCGCCCATCTTGTAAATCCTCCAACAGAACAGATAGTTATCGAGAACTGTATTTTTGGATTTGGACATGGAGTCGTTACACTGGGAAGTGAGGCTGCCCTGGTGAGAAATATTACCGTTAAAAACTGTCAGGTCGTGGGGGAAAACTCTCTTGTTCGTTGCAAATTCAGAACTGATACGAGGCAAGAATTTTCCAAGATTCTTTTTGATGGGATAACAATATCAAATGGTGGATGGTTGTTTGATGTAAGAACTTGGAATAGCCGTCAGGATGAAATACTTGCTCTTGGAAGACAGCCTTCCTTTCTGACAGATATGATAGTACGAAATATAATTGTAAAAGGTCTTGTGTCCCCCGGAATTCTTGGAGAACCTAATACTCTCCTTACCATGAAAGGCATTCTTTTGGAAAATATCAGTATCACGTGTTTAACCGATGGATCCTTGGGCCTGACACGCTCGGATTCCTTGGAACAACAAACAGGAGGTTTGCCTGGATGCCTAACCTATGATATCCAACAAGATATTTCGTTTACCAATGTCATGATAAATGGAAAACCGTTATGAATGGATTGTCGAAAAAGTATTTGAGAAAGATAAGGGCATTAAAATAGATTGTTTATGGGACAAGGAATACAATTATTTTTCAGAAATGAGCAAGGAGATAAATATTGCAACTAGTTCTTTCTCCTTAAGTTTTTTATTGGGATTCCCCCTTCTATGATATATTGGGTTCGAAAGGACGGGTTTTAGATTCCTGTCGTCTTATAAATAGGAGAAAGCATGAAAAAGTTGACAATGCGACAAAGGTTTTTTAGAAAAAACCTCATTGCTTTTTTACCTCTCCTTTTTATTCCTATCGTTCTTATGGGATATTCTTCTCTTTATCTTATTCAAAATTCATACAAGAAAAATCTGGAGAATGATTCTCATGTGCTTTTTGAACAAGTCATTGGAAAAGCTGATTTGGTAACTAGGGGATTCGCTCCTTTGATTTTATCTGCTGATATAGATGGTCAGACATCCTATATTGCAAAAAAATTACTTAATTCGGTTCAGTTGGATTATACCGATTTGTATTTATTGAATTCGATAAAGGATCAGCTTACCTCTATTCGTAATACTTGGGAGTATGTGCAATCCATCAATATTTATTATGAAAATGAAAATCAGTATTATCTTTCCGATATCGGGAAGCAGGTAATAACCACGCGTGATGATTTTTGGTTTAAATCTTACCTGCAAAACAGGAAAAAGGAAAAATCCTGGACAACCCTGACAGAACAGAGTCTTCCTGGAAATATGAAAAGATATATAGTTTCTCTTTTCTACATCCTAGGAAAAGGTGAGGGAGTAATTGTATTTAACTTACACAAGGACGAATTGGAAAAAAAATTATTGAATGATTCCATTACTCCTGGTCATACTATCGCGATTTTTAACAAGGATAATGATCTGATCTTGGGATCTTATCCTCCACATGTAGATGATTGGGAAAATTTATATTTAACCGAAACGTCTATCCATAAAGGTACTGGCTGGAGATATGTATTGTTTTCTGAAAAAAAAGTGGTATTCCAAGTGTACGATAGGATTTTTCTTTTAATATTTTTAATGCTAGGTCTTTCTCTTATTGTCGGAATACTTCTTTCAATTATACTTACAAAAAGAAGGACTCGACAGATATATGAAATAATAGATTCTATTAAAAAGGCGGAAAATAATGAAGCATTACCGATTATTCCCGATGGAGAATCGACAACCTATGCATATATAATCAAGAAAATTGTTGATTCATTTATTTCCCAAAGTTATCTAAAATCTCAACTTGAAGCAAGAAAATATAAAGAAAAAACAGCTCAGCTAATTGCTCTGCAAGCACAGTTAAATCCTCATTTTCTCTATAACACATTGGAAACACTTAATTGGAAAGCCTACCAACTCTATAATAAGCCGAATGTCATAAACGACATGATTAATAATCTTTCGGAATTGCTTCGTTATTCTTTGGATACAAAAGGGGATACTGTTAGTCTGAAAGAAGAGCTCTATTATATTGATTGCTATCTTTCAATTCAATTGTATCGGTATAAAAATAGATTCGATATTGTTTGGGATAATCCGCCAGAGTGCCAGAATGCACTCCTTCCGAGAATGGTTTTACAACCAATAGTAGAAAATGCAATCATTCATGGGATTGGTCCGTTATCAAAGAAAGGGGTTATTACACTTTCAAGTAGACTTGAGAAGGATTTTCTTTTTTTGACTATTACCGATGACGGAGTAGGACTTTCTGAAGATGAGCTTGAAAGTCTATTTATTGAGCTAGCAAAAACAAATTTTGATATGAATGAACATATAGGTCTCAGAAATGTTAATTCCAGACTTATTCTTCGCTATGGAATACCCCTTTCTATAAAGAGCCTTGTAGGAAAGGGTACTAGTATCATTATGAAAATCCCTCAATCTGGAGAAGAAAATGACGAATACCTTATTAATAGTTGATGATGAAGAAGAAATTCGTAATGGACTTTTTAATTATTCTTGGGAAAATCTTGGCTTTTCGGCTGTTGCCGCTTTATCTGATGGTAAGGAAGCTCTTACCTATTTATCAACTCATTCGGTAGATGCCGCTATCTGTGATATTCGAATGCCCGGAATGAACGGATTGGAACTTGCCCGGAAAATGAAAGAACTGAAAATTTCCACGCATATTGTTTTCCTTACAGGGTATAAAGATATGGAATATATCCGATCAGCGATACATGCAGAATGTTTTGATTATCTGTTAAAACCTACACATTTCAAGCAATTGGAAGAAGTCTTTGTTGCATTGAAGACCAGGCTTGAGCAAGAGTGGAAGGATAAATTTCTTGATAATTGCGATTTCCAGGATGCAGGAGATGATTTCTTTATTCAGGCAGCTCTTAAATATATTTCTTCACATTTATCAACTGCCAGTCTGGAAGTCGTATCTGAGTTCCTTAATATTTCCCCTAATTATTTCAGTAGAATTTTTAAGGCACGAACAGGAATTCTTTTTTCTGTATTTTGTCAGCAACAGCGTCTTGGAAGGGCAAGAGAATTATTGAAAGATCCAAATAATCAAATTCAAGATGTTGCCTTGCAGGTCGGATATAGTATTTCAACAAATTTCAGCAGAGCTTTTAAACTTGAATATGGAATGTCTCCAGGAGAATTCAGAAGCCATATCAATCATAGAAATTGATTCAAAAAGAAAAAAAATGAACATAGTTTCCTCCTGAACAATCAAGGATAATTATTTTGTGGAGTTCATTGATTCAAAAGGAGTAAACAATGAAAAAAAGTGTATTGGTGCTAATTGTCGTTTTGGTATTGTTTGCCAATCAGAGTGTATTCTCTGCAGGCAAATCTGAGGTCAAGGATAAGAAAGATGATCAGGTAACTCTTCGGTTCTCTTGGTGGGGAGGGGATAGTCGGCATGAAGCCTATATTGCGGCGGTTCAACGATATATGGAAATGAATCCAAACGTGAAGATCATCGTTGAGTATAGTGGTTGGGATGGTTATCGTGAGAAATTGTATACGCAATTAGCTGGTGGCAATGCTCCTCAGATTTTCCAGAATCACTATTCTTGGCTACTTGAACAATCTGAATGGGCAGGAAAGGAAGTTGTAAAGGATCTTTCCCAATATAAGGATTATTTGGATTTCTCCATATATCCAGAAAGTTTGCTAAAGGATAATGTAATATTTAATAATAAGATATTGGCCTTGCCTTCATCTATTAATGCCGATGCAATCGTTGCTAACAAGGCTCTATTGGATTCAATTGGTTTTGATTACGATAAACCCATGACTTTTGACGATTTCTTTAAATATAGCAAAAAATTAAAGGAAATAAGCCCTGATTCTTATTTTGAAAATGGGATGGCAGCCGTTGATATTCATATGTACTGGTTTCTGGCATATCTCGTACAGAAAACAGGAAAACCGTTTGAAACTGATTATACCCTGAACTATACGGAAGATGAGGTTACCGAAGCCTTTGCCTTTATCAAGAGATACTTTGATGAAGGAGTTGTTGAACCTCTTGGTACTTTGGAACTATATACCGGAAATTATGCCCAGAACCCTAAATGGGTCAATGGGAAGAGTGCCATTCTCTACGGCATGTTATCTACCATCGAAAACTATGTGAATGCCTTGGGTGATAATCAAAAAAATGCTACGGTGATTCCCTTGCCTGTGATGACCGGAGCAAAAGATCCCTTTTTCCAGACAAAAGTCGGACAGGTTTTCTCCATTGCTGCAACGGCCACTGATCAAGAGGCCATAGAAGCAGCAAAGTTCCTCAATTGGTTCAATACCGATAAGGAAGCAGGTACCTTACTTAAATTGTCGAGAGGAATTCCTGTAAGCCAAGTACAAAACAGTGCTTTGAGTGAAGCTGGACTTTTAAATCCATTGGTTGTAAAGGCCATGAACTATGCAACTCAGACCGGACAAGGCATCGGACAAGGTTCACTGATCAGGAATAATGAAATTTCCAGGATTGGGGCTGATTTGATCTCGATGATTGCGTTCAATAAAACCACCCCCCGTGAAGCAGCAAAAGAATATATCAAGCTTATAAATAAGAAATTACAAGAATTAAACCCTGTAAAATAATAAAAACAATTCTTTCCGGCAATGAATTCATTGCCGGAATATTGGGAATGATCATGAAAAAAAGAAAATCTCTCTCTGAAGGATATTATTATATCTTGCCATGGTTTATCGGGTTTTTAATCTTTGGTTTGTATCCGTTGGTATCATCACTTTATTTTTCTTTTACCGATTTTACTATGTTTAATAAGCCCAAATTAATAGGCTTTTCAAACTATGTTTATATGTTTACCAGTGATAGGGAGTTTTTTCCTTCTTTGCTGGTTACCTTCAAATATGTGCTTTTTTCCGTTCCGATGAAAATAGTATCAGCTTTGTTTTTCGCTGTGTTGCTGAATAGAAAACTAAGATACATCAATCTCTTCACAACAATCTATTATTTGCCCTCGATATTAGGAGCAAGTGTATCGATTTCAATTCTTTGGCGCTTTATGTTTTCTTTGTCAGGACTGGTGAATACAATTTTTTCAAAAATTGGCATGAAACCTATCCCCTTTCTGGAAGACCCCCGTTATGCTTTGTTCTCGATCAGTCTCTTGGTAGTATGGTCTTTCGGTTCTTCAATGGTAATTTTCCTTGCTGGTCTTAAGCAGATTCCAAAAGAGCTTTATGAAGCGGCAAGTATTGATGGAGCTTCAAAATTCAAGGAGTTTTTTTTAATTACATTACCTTTGTTGACTCCATCTCTATTTTTTAACCTGATAATGCAATTAATAAACTCATTTCAATCCTTTACAAGTGCTTTTGTAATAACTCATGGTGGTCCTATGAAATCTACTTATTTATATATGATGAAATTATATAATGAAGCTTTTTCAAATTTTAAAATGGGTTATGCCTCGGCACTATCCTGGTTTTTATTTCTTGTCGTTCTTTCCGTTACTTATACAATATTCAAGAAATCAGACAAATTTGTCTACTATATGGAATAGGAGTTTACTACTGTGTCAAATAAGAAAAATAGAATTGCAATCAAATCTTATATATTTCTTTCGCTTGTTGGCATAATAATGATTTATCCACTTATTTGGTTATTCTTTTCATCCTTTAAAACAAACCAGGAAATATTCAGTGGACTAAGTCTGTTTCCCAAGGAATTTAATATTTCGGGATATATAAAAGGATGGAAGGGTACTGGTCAATATTCATTTGGAACCTTTATGCTAAATACTTGCAAGATGGTTATTCCGACAGTTCTTGCAACAATGTTTTCAAGTACCATTGTTGCCTATGGATTTGCACGATTTGATTTTAAAGGCAAATCTTTTCTCTTTGCCCTGATGATATCTACAATGATGCTGCCCAACGCAGTCCTTATTATTCCCCGTTATTTATTGTTCAGGAATTTTGGGTGGCTTGATTCTTATAAACCCTTTATCATTCCACAAATACTTGCATTCACTGCTTTCTTTAATTATATGATGATTCAATTTATCAGGGGAATACCAAGGGAACTTGATGAGTCAGCTAAAATAGATGGGCTTGGTTCTTTTCGAACCTTGTTCCTTATTATTTTGCCTTTGTGCAAATCTGCTTTGTTTTCAGTCTTTATTTTTCAATTCATGTGGACTTGGAATGACTTTTTCAATCCGTTGATATATATAAATAGCATAGCTAAATATCCTGTATCCTTAGCATTGAGGATGTCGATTGATGCCCAGTCAGCTATTGAATGGAACAAGGTTCTTGCGATGTCCTTTGTCTCGATCTCTCCTATTGTCTTTTTATTCTTTTCAGCGCAGAAGTATTTTGTCGAAGGTATCGCAACGACAGGTTTAAAGGGATGATATGAATAGACCTAATATTGTTATTATAACGACAGATCAACAGAGATTTGATGCGCTTGGGGCCATGGATAATCCAATAATCAAAACACCTCATTTGGATAGGCTTGCAAGGGAAGGAGCTCTGTTTGAGTCGGCTGTAACGCCCTGTCCTCTTTGCATGCCTGCAAGAGCATGTCTTGTAACAGGACTTCCTGCCAGTGAATTAGGTATTTTGGAGAATGAAATACCATCAGGGGGTTACCAAAAGGATTCCATTCCTACTCGGTTGCATTCTTTGGGATATTGGTGCCAGGCAATTGGTAAGATGCATTTTTCCAATATCCCCTATGCCCAAACTTATGGAATGGATAATATGATTCTTTCAGAAGAAACAAGGGGCATCCGTCTTGCGAAGCATAAGAAAGATATCTGTCTGGATGACTATGATAGATTTCTCCATGAAAATAAAATGTGGGGTTGGGATAAACCCCCTGAAATTGGTTACAATGAAATAAAACCACTTTTAAATCCATTACCAAAAAAGTTTCATGTAACACAGTGGTGTGGTGATCAAACGGTCAGCTGGATAGAAAACGATAGACCAAGGGACAAACCATTTTTTCTGTGGTCTTCTTTTGTAAAACCTCATGTACCTTATGATTGTCCTGAACATTTAAAAGGATTGTATGATAATGCAGAATTTCAGGAGACGTGGGATCCTGATCAAGAGAGCAAGTCTGAAAATCCATATTTTGCTTCTTATAGGAAGGGGAAGGAGTTTGATCTTTATTCTAAACAAGCAAAAAGACAAGCTCTGGCAAATTATTATGCAAATATTACATTTATTGATGAACAGGTAGGCCGAATTCTGGATGTACTTGAGAAAGAAGGTCTTTCTGAGGATACACTGGTTATATTCACCTCTGATCATGGTGATTTGATGGGAGATCACGGATTATGGTATAAATCATTTGGATATGAAGGTAGCCTCCGTATTCCCTTGATTTTACGCTGGCCTGGGCATGTTACTCCAAACGCAAGGTGCAAGGAGATTGTTTCCCTCCTGGATATCTATCCGACTGTTTTATCAGCGGCAGGAATTGTGGTAGAGGAAACGAATAGAAAAGGACATAATTTATTTTCTTTGCTTGATGGGACAGAATCTTGTAATTTTGCCTTCTCCGAAGTAATGAATGCACCGTATTACATGGCCCACGTCAGAACAAAGGACTGGAAGTATTTATTTTATCAAAATGGAGGGTTTGAAGAATTATATCACCTTACCGATGATCCCGATGAACTTCTCAATTTAGTGAATGATTCTGGATATGAAGAAATAAAACTGAATCTTCGCAATCAGGCAGAAAAATATATTTTATTTCACGGGGATAATTGCAATGTCTTGGATACACATAAAAAACTGAAGGTTCTACCTTATAAAGATAGTCAGGAATCTACCGACAGGCCTTTTTCAAGAATGCCATGGGACACTCGAATTCCAAGAAGCTTAAGTAAAATGGAATCTCTTTTTTGGCAGAACGAGGATTGGGATTGGTTGGATGTACTACAATAACATTGTATATATGACTTTAACGTAAAGCAAAAAAATTCTTATTGTTTTTATCCCTTTCTAAGCAACCTATTGGAAAGGCTTCCTACCGGACAGGCTGCACACCAAAGTCTTGGCCTCCAGAGTCTCGAAAAAATGATTCCCAGTATTGTGGAACTGAGCATCAAAGAATAAAGCCTATAGGAGAGGTGCAGCAAAAAAGGCGGAGCTGATACCTGCAGGAGTTGAGGAAGTGGCCAGAGGGGGATGACAATGAACAATCGTACAAAGGCCATACTTTCCATCTTGCCCAAGGCTACCCTCATCGTCGAGCCTACTATGAACAGTAGATTTATTCCTAGATAGATCAGCATCCATCTTCGCATTGACCCATCGGTGAAGACCTTTGGAGGCTTTCTCCATTTTTTCTTGGCTCTTCCTGTGAGGCTGATCAAGGAAGCACGTGGACAATAATTCCGGCACCAGGTCTTCTCTTTAGTCTTGGCTAGGAGAATGAAGGGAAGCAGGATGCAGATAAAAGCTGATAAAGCCGAATAAATCGATACAAATCCAAGAGTGAAAAAAAGAAGTGGCCATATAAAAAGAGCGGGGATGATACCCCGCCTTGCATGTCTTGCATCAATCAACGTTATTTTTTCTCCATGGACAACGCCTTGAAAGCACAGTAATGGGAACATTTTCCGCAACTGGTGCATTTACTGTAATTGACGACAGGTGCTGCAAAGCCTTTCTGGGTCAAGGCACCACTGGGACATACCCGTACGGCAGGACATTTATGGCTCTGGGGGCAACGTTGGCTCTTTACGACAAGTGTTTTGACTCCACCGTCATCGGCATCACTTTTGCCTGTTAAAAATTGTAAAAGATCAAATGACATAGTTCATCTCCTTGGCTTGTTTCAAAGTAGAAACAGGTCGGTAGTATTGTTCGGATTTTCGTTCACTGCAGGGGAACTGTCGTTAATCTAGCAAAAAAACGGAAACAAGTCAAATAGTTGCTAATAACAAATAATATTTTTATTGTTTGTTTTGCATCATTTCTTCTTGATTCTCCAGATTCCCGAAATTTATTCATCTTGCTCCTTTGGTAGGGTTGAGGGTATAGTTTTGCTCAGGGGGACCATGAATTGAAGAAACTTGTTCTTGCTGAAAAACCTAGTGTGGGAAGGGAACTTGCCCGTGTGCTTGATTGTCGGATACGTGAGAAAGGATATTCCGAAGGAGAAGGGTATGTGGTGACCTGGGCACTGGGGCATCTTGTTGAACTGGCCCAACCAGCTACGTATAGTGAGCGTTATCGGCGTTGGTCACTTAGGGATCTTCCGATGCTTCCTGATACCCTGGAACAAGAGGTTATCAGCCAGAGCCAAGAACAATTTGCGGTGGTCAAAGCCCTTCTCAATAGAGATGATATCGATAGCTTGATAATTGCGACAGATGCAGGACGGGAAGGGGAATTGGTTGCCAGATGGATCATGAAGCTCAGTAATTTTACGAAACCTGCCCAACGTCTTTGGATCAGCAGCCAAACAGATGCCGCGATAAAGGAAGGTTTTTCCAATCTCAAGGATGCCTCTTTGTATGACAATCTCTTCTATGCCGCTGAAAGCAGGGCAGCTGCCGATTGGTATGTAGGCTTGAATGTAACACGTGCCTTGACCTGTCATTATGATGCGAAACTTTCCGCCGGTCGGGTACAGACTCCAACCCTGGCTCTGATGACGAATAGGGAAGATGAAATTGAAGCCTTTTCAGGCCAGTTCTATTGGACTTTGAAAGCTGACTTTGGATCTTTCAGTGCTTCCTGGTACAGTACGGAGGATTCCATTCGGATCTCATCCGAAAAACAGGCGCAGGAGCTTGAGGCTTTGCTTCCTGGCAAGACCGGCACGGTGACCAGTCTTGTTACTGCCGAGAAGGGCGAACAACCTCCTCTTGCCTATGACCTTACGGAATTGCAGAGGGATGCCAACATGTTACTGGACTTCAGTGCCAAGCAGACTCTCGATACGTTGCAACGCCTCTATGAACAATACAAGATAGTAACCTATCCTCGTACCGATAGCCGTTACATTACACATGATATCGTGGCCACGATTCCCCAACGTCTCAAGGCCTTGGCCTCCACCCCGTTTGGGTCCAGTGCCGCTGCCTTTGTCGAAAAGGGATTCCGAATCGATGAACAACGTTTTGTCCAGGATTTGCAAGTTACCGATCATCATGCAATCATCCCAACAGAACAGCGAGTTGATATCGCACGTCTTTCCAACGAAGAACGATCCCTTTGGGAATTGATAGTCATACGGTTTCTGGAAGTACTCTCTCCCGATTATGAATACCGTACGACAACGCTGGTAGCCGAGGTTGAAGGCCAGAAATTCCAGACCAGGCTTACCATTCCTACCAAGCAAGGGTGGAGGGATGTTGCCAGGATCATAGGCCGACGCAGTGCTGCCACCAATGTAATGGATGAGGGAGATTTCAACGCGTCCCTCGCTTCCCTTATTGAAGGAGCCCCTGTTCAGATACAGACAATAAAACTCAGGAAGATGACCACCAGTGCCCCTGAAAGGTATACGGAGGCTACCTTGCTTTCAGCGATGGAACATGCAGGACGTTTCGTTGATGATGCAACCTTGAAAAAAAGACTTTCCAATGGGTTGGGAACGCCTGCAACTCGAGCAGATATCATCGAAAAGCTTATCCAGAATAATTATGTCGAGCGAAAGGCAAAGGAATTGGTTCCCACGGCAAAAGGCAGGGAAGTGGTCCGTCTGGCACCTATGCAACTCCGTTCCCCTGAATTGACCGGACAATGGGAAGACAGGCTTGCAAAGATTGCGGAAGGAAAGGAAGCGAGTGGTCCTTTTATTGCAGATATAAAACAAAATACCCGAGATCTGGTCAAACAAGTAATCCAAAGCGGGGAAGTCTTTGCCCCCAAGTACACCAATATGAAGGTATGCCCTTTTTGCAAGGGTCCCATGATGAAGGTTGTCGATGAAATTGGTCAGGATCATTATGTGTGCCAGAGACTTTCCTGTTCCTATGAGGAAATGGAAGTCAAGAAACGCGTTCCGGTCAGTAAACCTCAGGTGGAAAAGAAAGAGAGTGCAGTTGCGCCCAAGACTGTGGTCAAGGTTGTTGCAAAAGCCAAACCGGTGACCGATTCTACTGGAAAGAAAAAGGTGTTGCTCGTAAAGAAGACCCTACCAAAGACTTCTCACCTTGAGTCTTTTTCCCTACCTGATGATAAGGTTGACAAGCAGGAAAGAACCTATACCTGGGAGACTGTTACTGAAGTGGTACGTCCCAGCAAGCTTGCCTATCGTGGGGAACAATACCAAAGGGAGTCGACAAGACCCCAGGCCAGGGAAGATCGTCCCTGGGGAAATAGTGGGAAGAGTACCTTGGAACCTGATGGTTCCACTGCTGCTGGAGGGACCTTTGCTGATTTTTTGAAGGCAAGCAAGGAAAGAAATAACCGTGAACATGAAAAGAAACGGAAATAAAAGTTTTAAATAATAAGTTTATGTTATAATAAAAACATTTTGTTATTGTGTAGACAGTGCTGTAGTTTTTCTGGTATCCTTCACTTGTATTTGGAGGAGATTATGCGAATCGCAATTGTTGGATATGGAAAGATGGGGAAATTGATCAGGACGGAAGCCCTTTCTTGTGGACATGAAGTGGTGGCCGTCATTGATCCCTGGTCCCCGGCTCCTGAGATTACTGCGTTGAATCTTGATGCCGCAACACTTGGAGGATGTGATGTTGCCATCGATTTTACCCATCCTGCGACCATAGTGGACGATATAGTCCTCTATGCTCGTCTGGGAATTCCCGCTGTCATTGGTACGACAGGATGGTATGACCGTCTCGATGAAGTCAAGGATACCGTAGAAGGTCTGGATTGTTCCATTATCTATAGCGGAAACTATTCGATGGGCGTGGCTGTGTTCTTGCAGATTGTAAAGAAAGCAGCCCTGCTGTTTGACCGGGTTGGAGGCTATGATTCCTTTATACAGGAAATACATCATGCACAGAAGGCGGATAGTCCTTCCGGTACAGCCTCCATGCTGGCTCAGATCTTGCTTGACAATAGTTCATCCAAACAGTCGATTGTCGCTGAAACCTTGCATCGTAAGCGTGAAGATGATGAAATACAGGTGGGCTCAATCCGTAGTGGCTATTACCCCGGGACCCACACCGTTTGTTTTGACAGTCCTGATGATACGATTGAATTGACCCATAGGGCACGTTCCCGTGAAGGCTTTGCCGTAGGGGCAGTAAAGGCAGCCCAATGGATCGCCGATGGCAGAAAAGGATTTTTTACCCTTTCTGATATGCTTGATGACGTATTTAAAAATATGGAGGATGAGTGATGGCTGAAAAACTCTTTCAAGGAGTGTTCACTGCAATGATCACTCCTTTTACCAAAAAGGATAATCTTGATGAGGAAGCTCTTCATCAAATCATCGAAAAGCAGATCGTAAGCGGTGTAGATGGATTGGTACCTTGCGGAACTACCGGAGAAAGCCCGACCTTAAGTCATGACGAACATGATCGAACCATAGCCTTGACAGTTAAATATGCAAATGGAAGAGTCCCTGTCATTGCCGGTACTGGTTCGAATGCGACCACTGAAGCCATAAGGCTTTCCAGACATGCCCAGGAAGTAGGGACCGATGCAGTACTTTTGGTCAATCCTTATTACAACAAACCCACTCAAAAGGGATTGTTCCTTCATTTCAAGGCTATTGCCGATAGTGTCGATATTCCCTGCATTCTCTACAATATCAAGGGAAGAACCGGAGTGAATATCGAGACCGATACGCTCATTGCCCTCAGTGAAGCTTGCCCCAATATCGTCGGGGTAAAGGAAGCAAGCGGAAGTATCGAACAGATTCAATCGGTAATTACCAGATCTCATTCAGAATTTACAGTGCTAAGTGGTGATGATAACCTTTCGCTTGATCTGATCGAGGCCGGTGGGGACGGGGTGATTTCTGTTGGCTCCAATATCTGTCCTGCCTATATATCAAAGATGATTCACCTTGCCCTCAAGGGAAATATGGTTGAGGCACGGCAAATGGAAAAGAATCTCAGTGGATTTTTCAGGGCCTGTTTTTTGGAGACGAATCCTATTCCCATTAAATCTGCCATGGGGCGCTACAATTGGTGCGAGGAATCATTCAGATTACCTATATGCACCTATGAAAACGAAGAGAATCGTACGCTTCTTTATGCAGAACTGGATAAACTTGATAGCCTTGGTGCAGTTGGGAGACGATAGAATGGCGACGATCAATCATAATTTTACAAAACTATCCAGTGGATATTTATTTCCCGAAATTGCCAGACGGACTGCTTTGTGGCAGAAAGCGCATCCTGAGGCAACTGTCTTGCGATTGGGAATAGGGAACACCACCGAAGCTTTGAGTCCTGCGGTCTGCAAGGTTTTGCATGACAAGGTTGATTTGCTTTCCCAACGTGATACCTATAGTGGCTATGGAGACGAACAAGGAGACACCTACCTCAGGGAAGCCTTGGTTACGTATTATAAGCAGCATGGAGTAGTTCTTGAACCCACTGAGTTTTTTGTAAGCGATGGGGCCAAGAGTGATGCGGCAAATATTCAGGACATCTTTGGACAGGACAATATTGTTGCCATCCAGGATCCAGCCTATCCTGTATATGTCGACAGCAACGTAGTTGGGGGTAGAACCGGGGAATTCAATAAAGAGCGACTTTGTTATGATGGCTTTGTCTATCTTGCCAGCAATGAAGGAAATGGTTTTGTTCCTGAACCCCCTACACAGAAAGTGGATCTCATTTATCTGTGCAGTCCCAATAATCCTACCGGGGCGGTTGCCTCCAGGGAGCAATTGAAGGCTTTTGTTGACTATGCCCTTGAAAACAAGGCTGTCATTATTTTTGACAGTGCCTATTGCGAGTATATAACCGAAGAAAATTATCCTCGTTCCATCTATGAAATCGCAGAGGCAAAAAAATGTGCCATAGAGATCAACAGCTTCTCAAAATTCTCGGGATTCACCGGGGTGCGACTTGGTTGGACAATCGTTCCCAAGGCTCTTGAATGTGAGGATGGACCTGCAGGATTGCTTAACCAGATGTGGAATCGCAGACAGTGTACTTTCTTCAACGGAGCAAGCAATATTGCCCAGGCCGGTGGCTATGCGGTCCTTTCTGGGGAAGGTTTGAAACAAAGTCAGGCCTTGGTTGCCTATTATATGGAAAATGCACGGATTATCCGAGAAGGGCTCTCCCAGGTAGGTTTGACGGTATATGGGGGAATAAACAGTCCCTATATTTGGGCACGAACTCCAAACGATATGCTCAGTTGGGATTTCTTTGACCTGTTGTTGGATTCTTGTCACGTGGTGGTAACTCCTGGTAGTGGATTTGGTCCTTCTGGAGAACACTATATTCGGGTCTCCTCTTATGGACATCGAGAAAACGTCGTAAAAGCCATGCAATCAATCGAGGAGAATCTGCAGATATGAGCGAAAAAAAATTACCGTTGTCATCTGAAAAATTGCTTGCCTTGGGGGCTGCCCTCCAAACCCCTTTTTATCTGTACGATGAAAAGGCGATCGTGGAGAACGCCCGCAATTTCCAGAAACTATTCAGTTGGGTTCCCGGGTTTTGTAATTACTATGCAGTAAAGGCTTGCCCCAATCCTACAATTCTTTCCATTCTTGGCAAGGAAGGTTTTGGTTCTGACTGCTCTTCCCTGCCTGAATTGTTGCTGAGCAAGGCAAGTGGAATCACTGGGGAACAAATCATGTTTACCAGCAATGATACGCCTGATGAGGAATTTATCGAGGCGTATGAAGAGGGTGCCATCATAAACCTCGATGACATTACTCACATAGAAGCCTTGGAACGGTCCATAAAAAAAGTTCCTGAGCTGATTTGCTTTCGGTACAATCCGGGTCCTGAGCGAACAGGCAATGCAATAATCGGCAATCCTGTCGAGGCCAAGTATGGAGTCACTGCCGACCAAGTAGTCGATTGTTACCGAATAATGAAGAAAAAGGGTGTGAAGCGATTTGGTTTGCATACCATGGTGGCTTCCAATGAGCTTGATGGCACCTATATCGTCGAGACTGCCAGGATGCTCTTTGAACTCTGTGTCCGTATCAAGAAAGAAGCTGGGGTCCGTATCGAATTCATTGATATGGGCGGAGGTATAGGTATTCCCTATAGACCTGAGCAAGACGGTATGAACTTGGAGAAGGTAAGTCTTGGCATGAAAGCCTTGTACGACCAGATTGTCGTTCCTGCTGGCTTGGACCCCTTGAAGATTGTGTTCGAATGTGGCCGTTGCATTACGGGGCCCTATGGATATCTCTTTAGCAGGGTCTTGCATGTCACTCAAAAATATAAGCACTATGTAGGACTTGATGCCTCAATGGCAGATTTGATGCGGCCAGCCCTGTATGGCGCGTATCATCATATTACAGTGGTGGGGAAGACAGAAAAGCCTCTTGACCATATCTATGATGTCACTGGTTCCCTATGCGAAAACAACGACAAGTTTGCCATCGATCGGAGTCTTCCCAAAATTGAGGAAGGCGATTTGCTTGCCATTCACGATGCAGGTGCGCATGGACATTCCATGGGATTCAATTACAATGCAAAATTACGCCCGGCAGAGTATTTGCTCAAAACCGATGGTTCGATAGTGATGATTCGACGAAGACAGACTTATGATGATTATGTTTCAACCCTTAGATTTGAGGGCGCTTTGGTGGAGGTTTGATGTTTCGATTTCCTATACGTGTGTATTACAGTGATACTGATTGCGGAGGTATAGTCTATCATGGACGATATCTGGACTTTGCCGAGCATGCACGAACAGAATTGCTCAGGCTTGTGGCAAAAACAGGGGACGAAGGCTCTCAGAGCCGACTGCTGGAGACCCAGGATCTGGCGTTTGTTGTCAAATCGATTGCCATTGACTATCAAAAGCCCGGCAAGTTGGATGACCAGCTTTTTGTTGAGACCTCTGTGCTGGAAGCAAAGCATTTTTCACTGACGTTTTTGCAGACAGTCTTGCGGGGTGAGGAGACGCTTTGCAGCATGCAAGTCAGGGTTGCCTCCATCAATACCAAGACGCTTCGGCCGGTTGTGTTGCCCCCTTGGTTATTGCCTGCCGTACAAGCTTTGTAATATTGCAAGGCATCTTGGTAAATTTTTTTGGTTCCGTAATTTACACTTTTCTACTTGGTTAGGGAGAAAAAACCAGTCGTTTCCTTGAACGGCTGGTTTTCACTATCTGCTGGGGGATGCCTATTTCTTCCAATTTTTTTACCTTTGAAGAGAAATACCCTCTTATTTAACAGGCATGCTTACCAAAATCGTTGAACTTCCGATACTGCCCAGAGCATCTGTTTTTACGATGATGTCGTATCGATGAGTACCTGGAGAAGGGACGCAAGTATAGCTAAACCCATTGGCAGGTAGAATATCTCCTTCACAATACCAGGTGGGTGTAATCGATTTTAATGTGAGTCCGGCAGGAAGATTTTCAACAGTGAAGGTCAGACAAACTTCTTGTCCTGCTTTCGGGACTTCTGGAACACACGTGACCGATCCTTTCAAAGGCATCATGGTCTCATTGATTATGGTAATCTTGAAAGTTGTCGAGAGGTCTCCTATTACCATATTCATTGATCCGAATGTGAGACTGTTCTCGATGATTCGCACTGCTTCCGCTGCGCCGCTTATTGCAATACCTTGGCTATACAGCTTTGCATAAAGCATATAGGACCCTGCCGGAAGGGATTTTAGGGCAAATGAGGCGGATCCTTGTGCCTTGTTTATAGTTAGTGCAGGCAGGGTAATGGTAGTTCCCTTCTGATTGACCAACGAAAGTTCAAGATTAGTATCATTTGCAACTTGCTCCGGATCCCAGGAAAATCCTACCGAAAGGCTACCGTCTCCTCCCAGTTCATCAAGAGTCAGTACAGCAGTTGCCGTGGATTTCGAAAGAATGGCAACAGAGGATCCTGTTGCCAGGATGTTTTTCTTGCTGTTCAAGGCCAGGGCTTTCAAGTTCCAGGTTCCGATGGCCAGATTACCCAACGTGATGGGACTCGAAGCAGAATCAATATGTATTGTGGCTCCGCAAGGACCTGTTCCATCAATATGATAGGAATCGATTTCCATGGTTTGTGAATCTGGCGACAGAGCTCGTTGAGTTGATGAGAGTGTATCGCAGGAAAGTTTCAATAGTAAGTTACCGACTTGTGGTCCCTGGCCATCGCAACTGGTAAAAAGCGTTAGCACACCGAGTAGGGTGAGTGCTATACAAAAGTCTTTTTTCATTTGATCCTCCTCTTGGATGTTTCTTCATAAGAGAGAGAATCTACATATTTACTTCAAACCCCGATTGGAAAATCCCCTCGTTGTCGGCTATACTGCTCGCGGAGGAAGGTATGGAAGAGCAGATGTTGGTACATGTCCCAAAAGCTGATATATCATGTGGGGTTCCTTTGTTGCTTGAACCTCAATGGAATGAACAGGAAGGTGTTCAGGTCTCCTTGAGACTTAGCCATGATGAACGATTTCTCTTGGTCAGGTTTTCAGTTGTTGAAAAACAATTGTTGCGGATGTGCACCAAGCAAAATGACCCTGTCTATACCGATAGTTGCGTTGAGGTCTTTCTTCAGAAAGAAGGCGAAGCGGACTATATAAATTTTGAATTCAGTGCCTCGGGAAACGCTTTGGTAGGAAAGGGAAAAGGCAGGCAGGGAAGAACTTTGTTCCCTGTGGAGGTAATTGACCAGATTCCCATTTCTGTAACTATCTTGGAGAACACCCTGGAGCAAAGCTTCTGGAAACTTGAAGCTTCCCTTGATTTGTTTAAATTTGGTCTTGCCATCGAGGGCCAGGCCCTGGATTCCCTTCGCTTGAAAGGAAATTTCTATAAATGTGGCGATAACTTGAAACAGCCTCATTATCTTGCCTATGGTCCGATTGGGACGGTCAAACCGGATTTTCATACGCCCTCTTTTTTTGTCCCTATCGTTTTGATGTAGTGTTGCTGACTGCTTCCCCATGGAGTAAATCTCCTCCAAGAATCTGGTCGAGGGCAATATGGGCAAGTGTCTGCCCAAAGATTGCGGTAATGGTGGGTAGGCTTCCCAGAATATTTCGTTTTCGTCCTTGTCTTTGCTCAAGATTGCTGGAATCCGGATCATATTCTTCTTGAGGATCCTGGTAGGTAAAACGGACTCTTTCTGGTGAAAATACGACTTTGATTCCAGTGCCCACCCCGAGTTTGCGAAGATTTGAGCGAACCTGTTTTGCCAAGGGACAGCCAAAAGTATCCATCAGGTCTGCTGTCCGTATCAGGGAAGGGTCCCTCCGTAAAGCAGCTCCCATGCTACTGACGATGGGAATGTGTTTTTCATAGGCTTTTTGCAGAAGCGAGCATTTTGGCCCCAGGGAATCGATTGCATCGACTATGAGATCCGTGGGGTTTTCCAAAAGGCTATCCAGGTTATCTTCCTGGACGAACATCTGGAGAAGCTCGACTTTGCAGTCGGGATTGATTGATTGTATGCGTTCCTTTGCTACCTCGGTTTTCTTTCTTCCCAAGGTTTCATAGGTTGCCAGTATCTGACGATTCAAATTGGTGATTCCCACAATGTCGAAGTCAACCAGTCTCACCTGTCCGATTCCACTTCGTACCAGCGATTCCATACAAGTTCCTCCCACAGCACCCAAGCCGACGATGGTAACTGTTTTTGTATGGAGGTTTTCTACGACCTCTTCACCGAGGAGTCGTGTTATTCGCAAGAATTGATCTGCATTCATAACCTTTCCTTATCAACTGCTCCACTGGTATTCCCAGCATGGAGGAAATGTTTTTGTATTGGTTTTCCAAAATTTGGGTATAGGGTAATGTACCTGGTCCTTCGTAATCGGTTTCTATAGCAAGGGGAAAGTCTTTCAGGGCAGAGAGGTGTTTGCCAATTCTTGTTTTTCCGATGGAAAGACCGAAAGAGAGGATACATCCTTTTCTTGATACTTCTCTGGCAGTTTCGATGCTACCGGTAAATCCATGCCAAAGGAGTCTGGGTAAACGGTTCCCGGCTGCCTTGATACAGGTAAGGGCCAGTCCATCTGCCTGGACAATATGCAAGGTAAGGCTTCTGTCCAGTTCGAAGGCCAGATCGAGGGTGGCGCTGAGAAAGGCTTCCTGACTGGCCATATCTGCAAACCTTCGGTCCAGTCCGACTTCCCCGATTTGGATGGTTGGATGGGAATGCAAAAAAGCCTGCAAGTCCTCCAGAATCGAAAGAGGGGTATTGCCCAAGGCTCCTGCAGCTCCAATTGCAATTGAGGAGAGAGAGTCCAGTACTTCCCATTCTTTTTTGCTTGAGGTGCAATACAGGGCATCGCTTGTTTTTTCCTGGGCTACAAAATGTCGGTGTGCATCGAACATATGGATATCCTAGATTTCCTTTCCCTGCAAGTCAAGTTACAAAAGAAGAACGAGGTAGGTTACCAAGACACTGGCAAGAATGGGAAATATCATACCACGTTTATAATAGGCAATTAAAAAAGAGGCCGCAATTCCAAGTAATCCTGCATACCATTGTCCATGGAAATCCGTTATGACTCCAGGAAAAATCAAGGCACCCAGTGCGGCGATGGGTAACAGACGTAAACATTTACCGATGAATCTTGGCAATCTGTCGAGAAACGAAGCATAATACGGTAAGGCACGCACCAAGAATGTAGCAAAGGCTGTCACAAAAATATATACGAATATAGGGATTTCTGTCGTCATGGTAATTCCTCGATATCTTGATCAGGCGAAACCAAGGCCCCAAATACTGCAGACAGAAGCATCGCAATGACAAAAGCCCAACCGGTCCCAAGATGAAACAGACAAACCAGAAGACTGTTCAGCAGTGCCGAGATACCTGCAATTGCCAATACCAAAATTCCCTTCTGTCGTAATTCCTGAGCAAAAAGGGAACTGAACATTGCATATAGGGTAACGCCCACTGCCAACTGAAGTTCATGGGGGAGTATCATTCCAATCAAGAAACCTACGATTGTTCCGCTTACCCAGCCAGTATAGGATGTCAGCTCCAAGGCAAGTAGGTAATTTGAAGAAAGCAATCCATTGTGAAGGATGGCCACAGAAAATACTTCATCGGTCGTTCCATGGGCGATCAGGATTCTTTTGATTCCCGTGATACCCGTATCAAGTTTTAAATTGAGTGCTGCGCCCATGAAGGAATACCGTATATTGATAAGAAGGACACTGATGAATATCTCGAATAGCAAGGCTCCCGAGGATAAGAGATTGATTGCGAGGAATTGTCCGCTTCCTGCAAAATTAGTCAGGGAGAAAAGTGCTGACTCTCCCAAGCTGAGTCCAATATTCCTGCAAATCAAACCGAATGCCATTGCCGTGGGAAAATAACCAATGAATATCGGAAAACCATCTTGTATTCCTTGTTTGGCAGTGAGATTCTCTATTTGTTTCTCAATTTGCATAGGTAGCCGATCATATCGTTTTGTTATCTTTCCCGCAAGTGGGGAATATGGTACACTGAGTCATCAGGAGATGAATGATGGCTGTTTATGTAGAAAATTCCGGTATGGGGTTCTTGGTGAAAGAGGGTTCACTCGACCAAGATAGATTATTGCAATGGTTCAAGGAATCTACACGCATTGCCGCTGTGCAAGGTGCTTATTATAGTAAGTTGTTCGATAGCGGATTGGAGATTCTGTTCAGAACCGTCAACCAGGGGGATGATCTTCAGATAGTGGGAGTTGATATGCACATGAGCGGTCGTTGCATATGGCAAGCGAAACCTCTTGCGACCGTAGGTCTGGGAGAACCACTTCTTGTATCGCTCTTGATGACAAATCCAGATGAGACTTGCGCTTTCATTGCCGATATCGTCCATGCCGCAACCATAGAGAAAATTGACGAGGATACTATTCTTTCTTTGCAAGTCTGCGCGTTTCCCCAGGCGATGGATGTCTATGACAGTCGTCAAGCGTACGAGCAAGCAACCCCAGGTCCATCCCTTTTGGAGGATCGTAAATTATTGCCGTTCAATTATATCATGGCACGGGATGAGAAACTGGAAGAAAAGAAACGAGAGGGTTATGAGGTACAGGAAAAGCTCATGTTGGCTTGTGGTCCTGTCCTGTCCGTGGATAAACGCTCTCATGGTACAGAGGACACGTCTTGCCTGGTAGCTACCATCAGCACCGAGATGGGGCATCTTGATTTGGTGTTTTCTCCTTCCCAGCTTGGAAAGGAATTGAAAAAAGGGGCATATGTAGTTGCCAGTTGCATCATCAGTGCAGATGTCATGGTTAAACAATCCTTATAGTCGAGGATTGTATTGTTTGTTGACAGAATAGATGGTGATATTCATAATGTGAATATGTCAAATGCATCGATTACCAAGGCAGCCTTGGCTCAGGCCATGAAAGAGTGTATGGCCACTACTCCGTTTGCAAAAATTTCCATTGGGAATATTTGCAACAAATGCGGCCTCAACAGGAAAAGTTTTTATTATCATTTTCGTGATAAATATGAATTGATCAATTGGATTTATGAAACTGAAATCGGACATACTGTCCGGGAAGAACTTTCAGACAAGCATACTTCTGAGCTGGCCCTTATGATTTGTGAGTATTTTGAGCAAAACAAGGTTTTCTATTCGAATGCACTTGAAGTAACTGGTCCCAACTCATTCAGGGATTATTTTGAACGAAATCTTGAACCCTTGGTTGTCCAGACTTTGCATGTTGACGGACCATCCCCCTTTGATAGCAAGGAACTGACAGCGGTTGTCAGTGACTTTTGCTTGTCTGCAATTCAACGTTGGTTGAAAAGCAATTCCAATATGGATTCCAAGCAATTTCTGGAAAACCTTACCACTGTAAGCATTAAATTGGCTGCACGTTTTCTGGAATTGTTGGGAAACTGAGAAATAGGAAAAAATCCACCCCATCTTTCCTCATCTGTCCCAAAACGGGACATTCCCAAGATATTGGGGCTGTCCTGCTACAAGGTCTCAGCATATCTTTGAATCAGAGAAGGGAAGAATAGACTGCTCATCCCTTCATCTTGAATTTTCAAGGGAGGTTGGAGATGAACAAGACCAAGAATCAGGTTACAGCCAGTCTTGCTGAAGTAGCCTTGGGCTATATAGGGGAAGATCCTGAGGCTAATCTGCCAAAATTACTGAAATGGGTGGACAGAATCGATTCAAAGGATGCCTATAAAGGGGCTCGTGATTTTTTGCGAGATATTCTGGATCATCCCCAGGGGAATTGGTACAAGTATATCATCGGGCTTTGGAATGACCTTGATGCAGAAGTCCGAAAGGTATTGTTCAAGAATTTTTTTGTGAATTCAGTTCTGATCGGTCGTGCAAATCAAAAAGATTTGGCAAAGACTCATGGTTGCAATCTTCCTTGGGCCATTCTTATGGACCCCACCAGTGCCTGCAATCTCCACTGTACAGGCTGTTGGGCCGCAGAGTATGGCAACAAACTGAATATGGATTATGCGACCCTGGATTCCATTATCCGGCAAGGAAAAGATCTGGGGACTTACATGTATATCTATAGTGGAGGGGAACCGCTTGTTCGCAAAAAGGATGTCATCAAGCTCTGTGAAGCGCATCCAGATTGTCAGTTCCTGGCATTTACCAACGGGACCCTGATTGACGAGGAGTTTGCAAAGGAGATGCTTCGGGTCAAGAATTTTATCCCGGCGATAAGTATCGAGGGATTCGAAAAAGAGACTGATTTCAGACGAGGCAAGGGAACCTATCAGGCCGTAGTCAAGGCAATGGAGATACTGAAAGAGCATCATTTGCCGTTTGGCATAAGTTGTTGCTATACCTCCCAGAATGTTGAGGTGATCGGAAGCGAACGTTATATCGACTCCATGATAGAAATGGGCGCTAAGTTTGCCTGGTTCTTCACCTATATTCCTGTAGGTGACAAAGCTGTTCCTTCATTGATGGCCAGTGCGGAGCAACGGAAATTCATGTATACCCAGCTTAGGGCGATGCGCAAGACAAAACCCATCTTTACCATGGATTTTTGGAATGACGGGGAGTTTGTGCAAGGGTGTATCGCAGGTGGACGGTGTTATCTGCATATCAATGCCAATGGGGATATAGAGCCTTGTGCCTTCATTCATTACAGTGATAGCAATATTCATGAGAAGACTCTCCTGGAAGCCTTCAAAAGCCCTCTCTTCATGCAATATTATAAAAATCAACCCTTCAATGAAAATCATCTCAGACCCTGTCCGCTTTTGGACAATCCTGAGAGATTACGATCCATGATTCATGCAACCCAAGCAGCCTCCACTGATCTTGAGCATCCTGAGGATGTTGATGATCTCACTGCAAAATGCGAATCCGCAAGTGAGCGATGGGCAAAAATAGCAGAGGAGCTTTGGGCCTGATCATCAGAATCGCTTGGTATAGGCATGGCAGTAGGGAAGGGTCCCTTTGTGCTCATAGTAATCTTGATGATACGCTTCTGCAGGATAGAATATTGATGCAGGTTTCAATGTCGTGGCAATAGGCAACCCTTTGGCTTCAAGTATTCTTAGAAGCTTGAGGGCAGTATCGAACTCATGTCGGTTTCGATAGAAGATGGCCGATAGGTATTGGTTTCCTATATCCGGTCCCTGGCCGTTGGTCTGGGTCGGATCATGAATCTCCAGGAAATACTTTGTCAACTCTTCAAAGGAAATTATTTTAGGGTTGTAAAGTACTTGTACCGCCTCAAGATGTCCTGTCGTATGTGTCAGGACATCTTGGTAGGTTGGGTTTTTCATTGTTCCCCCGGTATAACCGGAAATCGCCGAATATACGCCATCAAGCTTTTCAAAGAAAAATTCCACGCCCCAGAAACATCCCCCGGCAAATATTGCCTGGGCCACAGGAGGACCATCTTCCAATGCTAGGGAGAGTGAATTGACACAATGTCTTGTGTTTTTTTCAGTAAGATGCTCACCAAGAAATACATGTCCAAGATGTGCTTGACAGGTGGCGCAGGTTATTTCCGTACGAAAGCCATCGCTATCGGTATACCGTTCGACTGCAAAAGGGATCTCCAAGTCAAAGGAAGGCCAGCCACAATCTGACTGGAATTTGTCTTCGGAGGTATAGAGAGGAGCATTGCATTGACGGCAATAATAGGTACCGTCAGCTGTTGTATCGGTATATTTTCCGGTAAAAGCCCTTTCTGTTTCCTTGTTGAGCATTATCCTTGCCTCTGCAGGATTGAGAGGATTCAGTAATTCAGCGGAAATTGGCTGGAATTGAAATTCAATTTTTGATTTTGCTGACATGGCAATTTCTCCTTCGGTCTGTGAATTGGATTTGAAAAAAAATTCCAGACCAATGATACCGGTAATTATCAGTACCAAAAACAGGGTGATCAGAATGATAATCCCCAATTTTCCCATCTGGTGACCTCCCTCTTTACCTCATGGTAACATGGGGAAACGGTGATGCCTACTCCCTTACCAAGGGCGGAAGAGAATTGGCCAGGTGCTTTTTTTATATTCTTGGTATTGCGGATATTTTCCTGCGGTAATCTGTTCGGTAAAGCCTGTTGAACCTAAAAATAATAAAGTGAGCAGAATAGGACCCAACAGACTGGGACTCCACCATATTCCGTTTCCAAGTGCAGAAAAGATATAGAGGCTCCACCAAAATCCAAGTTCCCCGAGATAATTTGGGTGACGGGAACGAGCGAAAAGGCCGGAAGTTTTGAATCCTTTTTTATAATCGGCTTCAGATAAAGGGTTCGTCGGGAGAAGTCCATATTTTGCTTGTTGAAAGGAATATTGTTGTTGGTCTGCCAAGGTTTCAAGAACCAGAAAAGCAAACATGAAAACCAAAGCAAGTATCATCGTTATATTTAGCGGGGTATTATTCAGAAAATAGAGAGGAAGGGTGAAGCAGATAAATAAAACTTGTTGGTAGCAGGCAATGAAGAACAGGTTGAAGGCTTGCCAGCCGATCTTGGTGTGAATACGACTTTGGAGAATTGTCCATCTGTAATCCTGTTCCTGTGTATAGCCCCCTTTTCGTGCAAAGTTGGCAGTCAGGCGGATACCCCAGAGGGCAATCAAGAGAAAAGCCAGCCATCCCGTTGGATTTGCAGGATTCGAAGCGGCATAGATCCAGGAAAAACCTATGGGAACAATGCTCCATATTCTATCTGTCCAGGAATAGTCCCCGGTTTTCAGCCCAAACAAAAAGCTGATGATTATGTTGATGCCCGTAATCAAGAGGATGGTTTTCAATGGGTTGCTTGTTTTCACGGGATTGAAAATCATGACAATGAAAAAAGTGCCGATTACTAGTGCAAAGAATATAATAATGGAGTTTTTGGGTCTTTTCATAGGAAATACTATAGCCAAGTGTTAAGGACAATACAACAAGAAAACTTGGATATCTGAAACCCTTACCGTTTTTTTCCTAGCGTTTCCTTTTTCTTTTTTTGTGTTTGCAAAAGCTCTTTTATAAAGGAAGCCGGGAATTGATCCATGGAAAAAAGTTGGGCAAAGGCCAGACATGCCTGAACTATTCCCAAAAAGAAAAACAACCAATGCAAAAAGACAATGGATTGAATCATGATGCACTGAACAATAATCCAGATGATCAAGGCGCCTCCGGCTATTCCACTTGCATAACCTCTATAGCCCCATCTTTTTGCTACGAGGAATGCACAAAGAATATTTCCCAAACCAATAACGGAAAAGAGGAGAATTCCGGGAATGAGGAAGGTTGTAAAGGGAGAATTGCGTAGCATTTCTGACGGGGCTCCCAATGGATTCATTGGATTGAGAAGACAAGCTGATCCCCCGGCCATAGCTCCTATACCGATGAAAGTATGCAATATTAGTGACGTCCTATCCAGTTTTTTCATATAAACCTCTTATTGTCAGCTACGTTTTGATTTTGAAAGGATAATGACCCTTCGATACAACGCGGTAACCCTATCTGTGATAGAATCAACGGAATAATTTTTGACAAATTCCCTGCTATTGTTTGCCATTGTTTCCATCAATGGTTTGTCTTCAAGGAGTTTTCGCACGGTTTCAGCCCAGATATTAGTGCTTTCCGGTACTTTGTAACCATTGAAACCATCATGGATGACATCATAGACTCCACTGGATTGGATGGCTACCACGGGACAACCTCCTGCCATGGCTTCAAGCAAAACCATTCCCTGGGTTTCCGAAGTCGAGGCAAAAACAAACAGGTCTGCTGCCAGATAGCAACGAACAACCTCAGAAGGTTGCAATTTTCCCATAAATATAATGGAGTCCTGCATTCCCATTGACCTGACTTTTTCCTCGAGTCGTTTTTTTTGTGGTCCATCACCAATCAATAGGCAGGTGAAATGTGTTGAAGAGGTTTCCTTAAGTTTTTGAAGTGCTGCGATGAGGAAATCCAGATTTTTTTCCTCTGCAATCCTGGAAACACTTACCAAGAGATTCTCGTTTGGTTTTACATAGGTATCCCTGGTTTCCTGAACCTGTTCTTTTGACCACATTCCATAGGATTCAATATTTATTCCCGTGGGAATTGTTTCGATTATGGCGCTTACTCCGAGATTCCTCAGATATTCTTCAGTAGAGGCAGAGGGTGCGATGATGGCATCGCAATGATTCGAAAATTTCTTGATCATAAGATGAATAAGTAAATTCTTGATCATGGTCCCTGGTCCGAAAATATATTGGGTATATCGTTCAAGTCTTGTATGGTAGGTCATGACTACCGGGGTCTTGGTTCGCTTGGCAAACCAAAGGGCTGCCCATCCAAGCATGAAGGGATGGTGAAC
Organism: uncultured Sphaerochaeta sp.; assembly: GCF_963676625.2. Taxonomy (GTDB): domain Bacteria; phylum Spirochaetota; class Spirochaetia; order Sphaerochaetales; family Sphaerochaetaceae; genus Sphaerochaeta. The sequence goes on along the minus strand of NZ_CAXXYB010000001.1, from coordinate 17,725 downwards.
ATGAATGATATCGGCCTTAAAACTTCTAAAAACCCTTCCGATCTCCTTATGCAGTATATTGACAGCCGGAAAATCGCCGTTTTTTGTATAAAATAGAACAGGACAACGGTATACGGAACCATCTGATGGATCATCCCAAGGTTGCAGGTAACTTGGGGCAATGATAAGGACTTGGTTTCCTTTTTTCAAAAGCCCTTTATGCAGGCGGTCTATGGACAGGGGAACTCCACCGATGAAGGGTAGATAGTTATTGGTGAACATGACAATGCGCAAGGATTTTCCTTGTTCAGCTTCCTCGTCGATATTGAAATCCCTATACAGGTGTTCCTGTTTGAGCATTTTGAAATAAAGCAATACTGAAATCAGTGCCAATACTCCGAGAATGACAAGTACATTGAATATACTCATATAAAAAAGGGAATGGAGATAGAGCCCCAAGGTTTCGATTTTCACTAAAAATGTGCTAAGTTTGTTTCTCGTAGAAATAGTGGTACATGAAAATCCCTCTGGATTTACATTGACCTTGACAAATTGATAGGGTTTTTCCTTATCGAGGAGTAACCCTCCACCTCCGCTGGATGTTACATAGAGTACTCCCTTGAGTTCCTTTTGTTCATTGGTATGATACCCAGTTGAAAATACAGCAGTTACCCCAAGTCTGGAAAATAAATTCTGAAGTATGTTGCTGGTTTCGGTGGGAACGGTGAGTTTCAAATTATTGGCTTTATCCAGATTCTCCTGTGGAAAAAGTGGACTGCCTAAAAATATAAATCTGTTTGGGTAGGCTTGTGCCGCTTTCAGTTCATTTTGCAACCAATGTATCTGCCATTTCCAGGAGGTTTGGCCTGTGGAATCCAAAAATATGAAATAGGCATTGTCCAGGTGAAAAGAAAAATAGTAGGGCCCGAAATGTTGATAGAAGTTATCGGCTCCGAAATCTGCAATTTCGTTGTGTCCCGGCACAAGAATGTAAGGAATCGGCAATTGTTTCAGGCTACGATATAGCAGTCGATACTTTCCTTCGGCTCCGTCATAGACTGCATTGCCCGCGGAAATCATGAAATCGACGTTTTGTTCTTTCATCAAAGGAGCAATCCTGTTATCAAAAATTCTCATGGAATTATCAATATTCCCGACGAGGGCAAATGAAAAGGAGTCCCTAGTTCTGAGTTTTGCTTCTATGTTATCGATGTTTTCGCCATTGAGGGACTGATAATCTTTCTCATAAATAAATAAATACACCCGATAGCCAATCAGTATTGCCAGAAAAATCAAGACAAGTACAAGGTATATCTTAAGTTTTTGTTTCTTGCTCACTTTGGCATTTCCTTCTTCATCTTGAAGAATTCACCTGCAAATATGAAAATTCCAATAATGACTCCAATGTAAATTGTAAGGAAGCGCCAGGAGAAGGTGAGAGCCAGGATATCCTTGTTTTGTACCAGCTGGGCAAACAATAAACCATAACCACCCTCTGCGATGCCTGTTGCCCCGGGAGTAGGGGCAAAATACATGAAAAAGGTTACCACAACCTGTACGGCAAGGATGGTGAGGAAGGGAATCGTGTATCCAAGGGCTTTGATGAGCACAATGGAAAAAGAGAACAAGAAAAACAAAAAGAGGATGGTACTTGCCACTGAACAGACAGCCCAAAGTCCGCCGAACCGGAAATAGTGTTTGAATCCTTTGGAAAAACTATCAATTTCCTTTCCTACTCTTTCATTGAAGGATTCCAAATGAATTGCTACTTTCCATTTCAAGGTCTTGGGAATGTACAGGATACCACCAAGGATATGTTTGATGACCTGGGGCCAGAAAGTAATCAATAACAGAAAGAATAGGACTGTGCAGGAAGCAATGGTGATGCCTAAAAGCATGTTTCTATTCATAAACATCTTGAATTGGTTCGGCTCTGCCCAGATGATTATCGGGGTGAGTGTAAATAAGATCATTGCCGAGAGAATGGTTCGTATGGAAGTGGCTGCCGTTGCCTCTCCGATGGTCATTCCTTTTTTGCTCATGAAATAAATCTGGACAAATCCTCCTCCCGTTGCAAAGGGGGTTACGTTGGAAATAAAGATGTTGATGAAAACCAGTTTGAAAATATATCGAAAAGGAACCTTGCATCCCATTGCCTTTATCACGCTATAGAGGCGTAAGGCGTCGGCAAGATAATAACAAAGAAGAAGACCGAGAAGGGAAGCGATGATAGGAAAGGAAAACAACTGTACGGGAATATTCAGCGATCCTCCGGAAAACTTTCGATGAAGAACATAGAAAGAACCGAACGAAAGAAAGAAGAAGAGAATTATCAATCCTATATATCCCAGGACTTTTTTTTTCGGTTCAGTTAGTTTTTCTTTGGGAGTGTTCATTGATTTTTCTCCTTTTACTCTTTTTGTGTACAAGGTTCTCTGCCTTTTCGCTAAGTGCCGTTATTTCACGAGAGGCAGTTTCCTCCCAAATCCTGACTTGGTTGGCCCTGAGATTGGGAGGGAGCTCTATCGGAGTGCCTATAATCAAATAAATTCTTGAGAAGGGAAGTGGAATTTCCCGATTATCCCATCGGTTTTTCAGGGTTATTTTTCTTCGTACCCCAACAGAGATTGGCAATAGGGAATATCCAAGAGCGGATGCTATGCGTACGACTCCGCTTTTCACTTGTTTTGCAGGGCCCAGGGGACCATCGGAGGCTGTCCCCGAGATTTTTTTGGAAGAAATGGCTTCTCTCAGGATTTTATAGGAATTACGATTGGTCTGATCAGGAATCTGGGCATTGACAAAGCCGAATTTTCTACAAATTTCCGTTATGACATTACCTCGTTCGGATTGATTGGTGATAACACAGGCGTCATACCCTTTCAGAAGGGGAAAAATTGGAATGTATTTCCCATGCCAAAAACAAATAAGACTGGATTTACCTTCACGGTACTGTTTGTCCAGGTTTTCTTTGCCTTCAATCGTGATATTCCAGGTTCTTTTCATGAGGACCAGGGCCCCATAGAAGAGAGCTCCCTGAATTCTTACTGGCAATGGTTGTTTTTCCATGATTCCCTGAATTCCATCCCTCTGAAGTCAGAAAAAACCAGCCATTCAGGTAGGAATTTGCTCCTTATCTCAAGATACTCTAAAGTAAGTACAAAATCCCGGATATCGAAAACATTTTCTCAATAATCGGGATGGTCGTAGATAACGAACGTAAACAGAATCTTTGAAAAGTCCATTGATCTACGAGATTTCAGTCGAGTGCACACTCTAGTTGAGCCAAGGATACGTCCTGGCTTACTTTCCAGTCAAGCCATTTCAAAGAGAATTGGATTTGTTCAAATTAGGAAAATGGAAAAAACAAGGTTATAAAATTTAAAAAATAAAACTTTTAGTTGCTAAATGGTTTGTCGAAAGATACTGTATAGTCCTGAAAAGAGGGAAAAATGGAAAAGCATAAACATAAACCACTATTGAAGATTGTGGATAGTATCATGACTTTGTTGAGTTTTGCTGGTTTAGGTCTTGTCCTGTGGATTGCCCTGGAAAAAAGAAATCTTGCCCTTTTTGCCTGGAATCCTATGTTTCGAAATTTTTATCTTGGTCTGGTAATTCTTGCAATTGTCATTCCTGTCTTGGTATTTCTTGACCTCAGGAGACATAAAAAACGAGAACAGAAGACTTCCTTGGGGTTGGTTTCCTATATTCTCGTCATTCTTGGGTTAGCCCTTGCCCTTGGTATTCCCGCGGCGGAAGGGACTTTTTCGACTCATGCGGATAAAGCTCCTCAATTGATGCTCCTTGGAAAATCTGATACCCAGGGAAATCCTGAGCTTGCCTTGGTTTGGTATACAAAAAAACCGGAAAAAGGGAAAGTATTCTATGGTCTGTCAGCTGAGCACTTGGAATATTCTGTTGAGGAAGAGAAACCGATGCAAAGTCACGGCTTGATACTTTCCGCTTTGCAAAGAGGGAAAACGTATTACTATTCTTCATCAGAAACTCCTGAAGTAAGGTCCTTCCGTTATTTCCCGCAATATGATGGAGGCCTGCGTCTCGCCATTAGCTCCGATGCCCATGTAGGGGCAGAAACCAACGATCTTGGTGCGACGGTGGATATCCTTCGCCAGGTGGTTGACCCCAAGAATGACTATTCACTTATTTGCAATCTTGGGGATGTCGTGGAATTGGGAAATAAAGACAGTCAGATTGCAGCTCAGGTTGAATTGTTTTCGCATTTTACCGATTCCCTTCCTTTGATACAAGTTCTGGGAAACCATGATGGTTGGTTTGGTGGTTATGCAAATTGGGCTCAAACATATTATCCGAAGAGTTTGCAAGAAGAAGCTCAATTATATCATCGGTTTGATATAACTGACTCTATTCATATTATTACCTTGGATCTCGAATGGGGTACGGAATCTTACGATGCAAAACAGAAAGCTTGGCTTTTGAAGCAACTTGATTCCCTGGATCCCAACGATGTGATAATTATCATGGATCATGCCTATTTCTTTGGATCAAGTACCGAGTACCAAGGGGTCCCTTGGTATGATAACCAGCAGATGATAACTACTTTTCACCAGTTGTTTGTAGATCATGGGGTTGATTTGGTGTTTTCTGGCCATGACCATCAGTTTGAGCATATTTTACAAGATGGTGTAAACTATTTCATAGTAGGAACTTTTGGCGGAAAGTTCGATGATAGTCCGACCTATATTTCCCCTGGCTCGATTTTCAGGGACTTTTCCCATCATGGTTATGCGGATGTCCTGGTCAAGGAGCATGAAGTTTCTGTCACTTTCCGGCAACCTGATGGAACAGCCCTGTATTCTTGGGGTAAGAACTTGTAGAGGCTTTTTCGCAACAATTGGAACTGTTAGCCAATCTTTTTGATTTTGACAAAAAAAATGGGAGCTGAATTTCAGCTCCCATTCTACTATCGGGCTGGACGGATTTGAACCGTCGACCCCTAGTCCCCCAGACTAGTACGCTAAACCCCTGCGCTACAACCCGAAATATATCGGCTATCCGACAGGAAGGAAACATAGCATAGTTGTTCTTTTGTGTCAATAAAGAACAGAAATAGGCTAAAAAAACGGCTAAGAGCAAAACTTTTTCTCTACATAGATAGTCGCTAAGCCTAAAAATCTGTAATCTATGAATTGTTGCTAAAAGGAGAACTCTATGGCTCAGATGACTAAATTGGCGTTGGCTCAATCGCTCCGGCAATTAATGCAAGAACGTACCCTTGATAAAATAACTGTCAAGGAAGTAGTTGAACGATGTGGTGTCAATAGGCAGACTTTTTATTATCATTTTAGGGATATGTATGACTTGCTTGATTGGATGTTTGCCTATGATGGTGAGGAATTTGAAAAAAAATATCCTGGGATTCATATTGATGATGACGGGCAGAACACGATGCGTGCCCTATGTGAAAGTCTTCAAGAAACTGCAAAAATTACTTTAAATATATATCATAGCTTGGGCTACGAGCGATTGGGACGTTACCTTCATAAGAGATATTTTAAACTGCTTAGTGAGAATCTGATGATGAAAGGACAGAAATATGGGACTTCCCACGAAGATTGTATTCTATTGGCGAATTTTTATACTCATGCATTTGTAGGCATTACCATGGATTGGGTCCAGGAGGGTCTTTCTGGTGATGTTGAAGGTATAGTTGCAAAATTTCATCCCATACTATGCGGAACCTTGGATTTAGCTTTGATGAAAATGGCAAAAGAGTGTTAAATCCATATTTCTTGTCCTTGTTAATTCTAGTCTTGATGAATTGTTTGCTATAGCGTACACTATTGCAAATAGCTTATGAATAAAGAGAGCGTATAATGAACACTAGAAAAATAAGTAGACAACGGGTTTTGATATTTGTTGCGCTATTGCTCGTTTTTATTTCTGGCAATCTTTTTGCCTATCAATTTTCGCCACTTGAGCAAGTGTTTGGTCCGACTGGAGCAGAAAGCACCAAAACATATACCATCCTTAATGATGGTGATGATTCAATTGCCATTGAGATTTCTGCTTTGTTTCGTGATCAGGACGCTTCAGGAAGTGAAATTAATAAGGCTGCAACTGCTTATTTTTCCATTGTCCCCAATAAGGTGATTGTCAGTCCTCAAAGTAGCCAAATCGTAAGAGTCCAGTATCGCGGACCCAAAACGGTAACCAATGAGTTGTCATTCAGACTTAAAGCTGAACAGATCCCCTACTCAAAGGGAAAGGACAGTACTGAGAAGGGAATGTTCAATTTCTTGTATATCTATACAACAAGTTTGTATGTATCGCCTACGAAGGCAATAGAAAAGGTTGCTGTAAAATCAGTTGCTCCTGAAGTAGCTGAGGATGGTACCCGGACTTTGGCTGTTACTGTTGCGAATTTAGGCAATGTCCATCAGTTGCTTATTGCTAGTGTTCTGGAAGTTTCCGATAGCAAAGGCAATTCAGTAGTCTTGGAGGGTTCTGAGGAGCTTGCTGGGTTTGATGGCATGAATATTCTGGCAAAGAAGACAGTTACCAAGCAAATTCCCTGGCCAGAGACCCTTTCCCAGGAATCAGGGGTGACCTATCAGGCAAAATTAAAGTATACGAATAACTAAATAGGTTTTTCCGTTGTTTTGTGAGAAGGAATTATTATTGCATGAAAACTAAAAGGATTATACATAGCATAGTGTTGTTACTTCTTACTATGCTGGTAGTCCTTTTTTTATCTACTTTTCTTGTCACCTGTTTTACCAGTAAACAAGTAAACGAGCCTTCTGAAGAGGCTCCGTCTGTAGTGACAGCAAGTCCCGAAATCATTCTTGTTCAAACACCCGCTCTGGATTCTGGAGACAAACAAGAAACACCTGGCGTTCAAGCTAGTGAAATAGCTCAAAAAATTCCTGAAAAAGGCCAAGTAAGTGTTGCTCCCCCAAACTCTGAATCTATCGATAGGGTTTCGACGCAGCCCATTGCTGCACAGGAAGTGACAAATGTTACGCCAACACTCCTTAAGGGGAAGATCCCAGAATTACCACAGTTTACCAAGGTTTTTTCCAGAGCCAGTGTTCCCCTGGCCCCTACATTTTTTGAACCTTCCGTATATACAGTTGATGATTATAATAAATTTGTAGCTCCTAGTCAGGAATCTGCTCCTGATACGCAAAAAGATCCTTTTGCCGACTTCTTTGTTTCAGGGGATGATGCCACTGCCAGCTTTGAGAATGGTCTGTATTATCTTGGACTGTTTGTCAATGATGAGTATATCGGTGATATCGAAGCTAATTTTCTTGATGGAATTCAGAGCTTGAACACCTCTGAATTGGCTATGTTTGTGGGCGATTATATAACCAAGGATACCTATGACCGGTTATTTTCAGATGGTCTCAGCTATATTTCAATCGACGAACTTAATAAACGTGGTATTGAAACAGCTTTTGATAGCACTAATTTTACGGTTTCAATGAAATTCGGAGTTTCGGAAATGCCCGTAAAAACTCTTAGCGTTACAGCTAGTTCCGTCAACAGGAGAGAAGCCTATTCGCTTAGTGGCGCCATAAAGCTCAAAAGTGCGAAATTCTCGGTTGTCACTTCTCTGGGGTTCTATTCCAATATCACCTATGCTACAGATTTTTCTAGTCTGGATACCCGATTGTTTTCTCTCTCAGTAGTGCATAAGGTGGCTTTTTGGGATCTTGGAATAGATATTTCCTATTCACTTTCTTCAAACAGTCCCTATTTTAATTTTGGTTCCTGGAGCGGATTCTACGATTTTGTGGAGACTAGTCAACGTCTATCTTTTGGAAATGTAGGTTCTGATCTAAGTTCGGTCAAAACCATCTCCGATGATGTTTCCAATGTTGGTATATCCTTGGAAAAAAACTATTCCTACGGTACTGAATCTGCACTTGGCAACCAGTTTGAATATAATATTGTTTTGGTTGAGGATTCGACAGTAGATATAACCATCAATAATGACTCGGTATATAGCCGCCAACTTTCAGCGGGCACCTATCGGCTAAAGGATTTTGTCTTTACCCAAGGCGTAAACATGGCTAAAGTCACAATTACTCCTGTTTCAAGGCCAGCCGATTATATCGTACAATATTTTGATTTGGGGTATGATTATCGTCTCATGGGTAAAGGCGATAGCCTGTATGGGCTTACTCTTAGCGTACCTCGAACTTTGGGAACTGCCAGGGAAGGCATGTTGAGTATCCCTTGGCTGGATGGAAAATACCTTTCTTATTATTTAGGAAATTGGACTGCCACCTATCAACAACAGACAGGTATAACCAATTCATTTACTTTCTCTACTGATCTCTCTGTTACCCCAGGAATCTTTAGCGGTACCTTCAGTGGTGTGTATGCTTCATTGATTGGTACTACCCAGTTGCAAATGACGCTGGGGTTGGATACCGAGGATTCAGGGCCCTCTTTTACGGGTTCCATAAGTCACCGTTTCAATACTGTTTCAGGAAGCAGATTAGGTTCTCTGAGCATTGGATTCAGTTATACGAATCCTGCTGTTGAATTGAATTCAACTTCAAGTTCAGATCCTTATTATACAGCTAATTTTTCTTACTCAGGTTTTTTCACGAAAACTATTCGTTATACGCTTACTGGATCCCTTACCAAGGTTGCTTCCAAGGCTGGCCCTTCCTGGACAACCACTTTGTCCTCTGGTTTCTCTCCTTTCAAGAATTTCTCGGTAAGTGGTTCCGTTACGGCTTCTGCTTCAAATTCTGATCCCTTGAATCCAACCATAACAGGACAAATAAGTGGCAATTATTCTTTTACTCCTAAACTGAACAGCAATGTTTCTTCTACGTTCAAGACCACTTCCGTAGGAATGTCCTATCGAGCATCGCAGAATGACAGCTTCAATGCTTCTCTCAATGGTGTGAATTTCCAGGACACAAGCAATCAGTCATTACTTGCAACTTGGTCGCATAGTGGTGAATTTGCCTCCTTTACCTTAAGACAGCAGGCCTACGATTCCTATCAAAAGATGTCTACCCTGTTCTCCGCAAACACCAATATTGCCTACGCAGACGGGGCTTTTGCCTTGGCTAAATCGGTCAATGAAGCTTTCCTGTTGATAAAGCCAATAGGAGAGATGAAAAATTCAGAGATTTCCATAGCCAGAAGTCTGGACTCTTCTCCTGAATATTTGCGAAGACCTTTGGGAAGTGCAATGTATAATAATATTTCAACTAATTCTCGCAATAGCGTAGTTGTGTTTGGATCGGGCTCCTCCCTGTTTGGTGCAGGATCCTCTTTTGTATATGATATTGTACCTCGAAGCCGTCAAGCTTTTGTTGCTACGGTTGATATGGCTGCGACCTATACGGTAAGCGGAAGGCTGTTCAAGCCAGACCATACTCCTTATTCCCAGTATTCTTCACCAGTCTATGATGTTACCATAGATTCTCAAGGAGGGGAGGTGTTGACTCCTGATGAATCCCTCTACTTGTTCACTGATGTCGATGGACGTTATATTCTTTCCGATGTCACTCCCGGGAATTATCTGTTTGACTTGGAAGTCGGGGACCTTTGGTATGCAGTTCGATTCAAAATTCCTGAAATGGTTAAGGGCGCAGCAGGAAAAGAACGTGTTTTGGCTCTGGAGGATTTTTGGGTATCCGATCCTCAGATTCAACAACGTCTGGTTGTTCGTGATATCCAAGGTAATCAGGTAAAAGAAACGCAGGATGTCTTTGGAACAGTATTGGCTACCGGATATGATGCCTCAATAACCTTGAAAATCGAAAAGCACATGGATGAAGATTCTTTTTGGGCCGAGGTTTTCCCGACCTTTGGAGCAGACCAGTCATCTGATGGCAATACCATCGTTGAAGCACAGCCCATTTCTAATGTAGCTCCTTAGTTTGAATGGATGGATTTAGGGGCTTCTTTTGTGTTTTTCCATCTTACTTGACAGTAAATCACAAAAGTTAGAGTATGGGAGTTGCAATTGAATTTCCATTAAGGGAGCATCAAGATGCGAAGCAATATTATAAATGAAGTGCTTACAGTGGAGGATTCTGCTCAAAAAATCATCAATGATGCAAATACACAAAGTCGTAAGTTGATTATTGAGGCCCAATCGAAAGCAACTGCAGTGGTTCGCGATTCTTTGAAAACGGTGCGGGAACAACATAAATTGGAAGTTGCAAAGGCAGAGGAAGAAGCGGCCAAACTTCTGGAAGAAACCGAGGCGAATTTATCTAGTGCTATTGAAATGAATGATAAGAGGCTGGATGAGGTAGCCGATAAAATTGTTTCGTTGGTTTCCAAGACGGAAATGTTTGGGGATAGAAAATAACTATGTCCAAAAATCCAACTTCCCAATATGAATTCATCAATGCAAAACTGCGTGCCAGAATTGGTTTGATGAGAGAATCCCATTTAATTGATGACTTGATGAAAGCCAATTCCGTTGTGGAAGCCGTGAGGTCCTTTCGGGACGGTCCCTATGCGGATGTTGCGAAGGTCTATGATGAAACAGGAGACCTCCAACAAATAGAATTGGTTTTATTGAACAAAGAAATTGAAATGTATCAAGGTATTGTGAGACTTCTTCATGGTGAACCGTCTGATTTTGTAACAATACTTTTTGAGAAAATAGAAATAGAAAACCTTAAGAATGCAATGCGTCTCTGGTTTAGTAGTGTCATTCGTCTTCATTCGATCAGGTTTCGTAGTGAATATCTCTACAAGGACAAGATCGTCTCCGATATTAACTGGACCGGTCTTATCAATGCGATGACTTGGGATGGAGTCGTAAGTGCTCTTGGAAATAGTCCCTATACTGTGATTTTTAAACGTTTTAGCCAGCAGGATATTACCGAGCAGGGAGTTTTTTATCTGGAAAATGCTTTGGATCGGTTGTGGTATGAACAGATTCAGGAAGTTTCTGAAACCTTGGTCCCCGATGACAGGGAAATTGTGCGAAGTATTTTTAAAGTAGATATTGATCTCAATAATATTTTGATTTTGGTTCGTTTTGGGTGGTATCACAAACTTGACCAAGAACATCTTTCTTCCCTTTTGCTTCCTTGGGGGAAGATTTTTCGAAGCAATGAAGCAAAAGCTTTTCTTGCGATGCCAGAAAAAGATCGTGATCCTACAGTTTTATTGAAACAGAAATATCCTGAGTTGGTGACGGCCATCCAAAAGGTTTCCAGTGAAAGCAAGGAGGGTTTTGGCTCAAATGAACTATTGGCCAGGGCTACTCTTAAGATTGAACATTATCTTCAACAGAAGCGGAGCACGGAGTATCATGCTCTTTTAGCAGGCAATCCGTTTTCCATTGGGATTTCCTTGGCTTATTTCTTTCTCTATACAAATGAGGAATCGATGATAAAAGCTATTTTGAACGGAAAATACTATGGGTATAGCGAAGAATACATCCGGGGGGTGCTGGCATGAACCTTTTTACCAGACCAATGAAATTGCTTACGGCAGTAGTATTGGAGCAAATGAGTGATGAAGTTATCAAGGCATTGCTTGAATTGGGAGTAATGGATTTTGTCAGTATAAAGAAAATCGATCCTCGCCAGATGGAAAGGCTTAGCTCGAAACCTAGTTCAATCAGCAAGGCAGTCCTTGAGGATATGCGTCACAGGGTCGAGGCTGTATTGAGGCAAGGACATTGCTTGCTTCCCTCCAGTGACATGCTTGATGTCAAAAATCTTGAGAAACCCGATATTGACTTATATCGGAACAAGCTTGACGCTCTTGGCAAGCAATTGATTGTGCTCAAGGATGAGCAAAAAAATGTAAATCAGCAATTATTGGGTTTGCAAGAATTAAAACGATATATTGAAGAAGATAAGCTTGAATATCTGGATTTGAGAGTAGGTGTAGTAGGACATGGAAAGATAGAGGATCTTGCCGAGAAGCTTATTTCCGTTGGAGGGATATTACATAAGTCTTCAGAAGGAGATACGTGTATCATTTTGGCCTTGCACCGAGATGTTGCCCAGATTTCTCCTCTTCTTGATAAATTTGGCTGGACAGAGACGAGTAGTTCGGAATTACAGAGAAATGCCTTGATAGATATTTCTTCCCGAATTGATAAAGAGTATCTGGAGGTTTCAGGCCAACTTAAACAAGTTGAAGAAAAAGTTGACGAAATAATCAAACAACAACAAAGCCCCTTGGACGCGATGTGGTGCAATCTTCGGTTAAATGAACTTTGCAACCAGATTCGTTCCTATTTTGCCTATACACGAAATACTACCTTGTTTTCTGGATGGGTCCCTACTGATCAGAGTGATTCCGTGACTGAAGCAATTTCCAGGGCAAGCAATGGGCAATGTGTCATTGAATGGACAGGAGCTGAAGAGATGCCACGGGAAGAGATTCCTGTTTCCATTGCTACCCCCAAAGCTTTTTCTCCTTTCAAAAAAATGGTAGATAATTACAATACTCCTGAATATGGGTCCGTTAATCCAACCCTGTTCGTGATGATTGCCTACCTGGTAATGTTTGCCCTTATGTTTGCTGATGTGGGGCAGGGATTCATTTTGTTGCTTATCGGTTTCTTGGGGCGTATCGATTATAAACGGAATCCGATGAAACCCGATAGCATGATAAGCAGAAATCTTTGTGACTTGTTGTTATACCTAGGCGTTGCTTCCATGATTGGCGGAGTTCTTTTTGGTTCTTATTTTGGTTTTTCCCTCTTTCCTGCCATTTGGTTCAATTATGATCATGTCGTGAACGGGGTAGCGACGGGCGGCGTCATCAATGATGTATATGCCATTCTCGGGTTGACTGTTAAGTTTGGTATTGTAATAATATATCTTGGTTTAGTAATAAATTGGGTAAATCTATTCAGAAAAAAAGATTGGCTCAAGTTGATATTGGATAAAAACGGATTGGTAGGTGGTTGGCTTTTTGCAATAGGCCTCTATCTTGGGTATGGCTATGTAGCCGCCGAATATAGAAGTTTTCCTTCAGCTCCCTGGATAACCCCTGCACTGGCCATTCCTCTCTTTCTTTTATTATTGCCTGGTTTTATTGAGTATCATCAAGCAGTAAAGAAGGGAGGAAAAAAGCGTCCTATCATGTCTTTGATAACGGAAACTGTTTTTGAATGGATGTTGAATATATTGGAGATTTTCATCGGATACCTTTCCAATACGCTCTCTTTTATGCGGGTAGCTGGACTTGGAATTGCCCATGTAAGTCTCATGTCGGCTTTTAAGGAACTCTCCGTTTCGGCGGGAGGTGGCTTTTGGGGATTGGTAATATTCCTCTTCGGAAATGTACTAGTCATTGCCTTGGAGGGCTTGAGTTCAGGGATTCAGGCACTCAGGTTGAATTATTATGAATTCTTTAGTAAATATTTTACAGGAAAAGGAATCGCGTATGAGCCAGTTGGCCTTCGGTCTCCATTTTCTGTAAATAAATAAGATAGTGAATAATCTAGGAGGGTCAAGATGACCAGTATCGCATTTAAGAGAAAAATTTTTGCAACTTTTTTGGTTACCGCATTGATGCTCCTTGCATCAGGTTTCGTATTTGCCCCCAAGGCTTTTGCAGCCACTACAACAGCTGTTGCAAGTGGAGCGAACTCGAATCTTGCTTGGATATGCCTTAGTGCTGCAATAGCCTTTGGAATGGGTGCTCTTGCCGCTGGACTTGCTATTGGAAAGATAGGTAGTGCAGCCATGGGTGCTATCAGTGAACGACCTGAGATTGCTTCCCAGGCATTGATTTTTATTGCTTTGGCAGAAGGTTTGGTAATCTTTGGATTCATCACTGCTTTGATGCTTCTCGGAAAGGCTTGAGTTATGCAATATTTTGTCATCGGTGACGAAGAAACTGTCCTGGGGTTTTCCTTGGTCGGTGTTTTTGGCATGCAGGCGACAAATGCCGAACAGGCTCAAAGATCTTGGGACAAGGCGCTTGAAGACCCAGAGAACGGGATTATCATCATTACGGAAAATGTGGCGGATATGATTCGCCCTGTAGTCGATCGATATCTGTTTTCAGAATCATTTCCCCTTGTTGTCGAAATTCCGCAAGCTCATAGTGATGGTAAGCAAAAGGATTTGCGTGCACTGGTCAACCAAGCAATCGGTGTTTCGCTTTAGGAAGGTTTCATATGGAAAATTCGGACAATCGCTTGCTTAAGGGCATCATTGGTGAAGCACAAGCACAGGCAGACAAAATTATGGCTGATGCAAATGTGCAATGTGCCCAAATTCAAGCCGACGCCCAAAAACGAGCGGAACATGAAATTGAACTGGAGCAACATCTTCATGAACAGAAATTGCGGCAGGTCGAACTGAAGTTGCAAGCCAATCTGGAAGTGCCAAGAGACGAGCTAGTTTAAAAAAGATAGATGCAAGTTTTCAGGAAATTATGCGTAGGGTACGCGTGAAGCTGAACGTACTGGTCAAGTCCAAGGATTTTGAGCCATATCTGGCAGAATGGATTGCAGAGGCTGCCGTTGGACTTGATTTGAAAGAGGCAAAGGTATCCTTCAATCCCTTGTGCCCAGTCACGGAAGATATCCTTGCACAAGCAACTACCTTGGTAAAGAAATTTACTGGTTCCGATATTCTTTTGAGTTTGGATCCCAAGCCTACCCGGTCCCTTGGGGTTGTGCTCTCTTCGTTGGATGATAAGGTATCATACAACAATCAGGTTGATATCCGTCTCAGACGGTTCGACCGCGAAATCAGGACTTTGGTACAGGAATATACATGGAAGGCAGAATAGTAGGAAAAATCAAGCGGGTCAACGGTCCTGTCATTACGGTAAAAGATGTCTCCGATGCCATGATGATGGAAATGGTCCGTATTGGTGAACAACAGCTTATCGGCGAAGTCGTTAAGCTCAATAATGGACAGGCTACCGTACAGGTTTATGAAGATGCTACGGGTCTCAGTCCTGGCGAAAATGTATATGGAAGTGGCATGAGTCTCAGTGTAGAACTGGGACCCGGTCTTATCGGAACCATCTATGATGGTATTCAGAGACCACTGGAAAAAATGATGGAAACCTCTGGTGCCTTTATTTCCAGGGGACTCTCTTTTCCGTCCATTGACCATGAGAAATTATGGCATTTTGTTCCAAGTGTAAAAGAAGGAGACTCTCTTTCTGCAGGAATGGTGCTTGGTACCGTTCAGGAAACTGCACGAATACTTCAGCATATTCTCGTCCCGCCACTTTTTGAAACGGTTATTGTTTCCTCGGTCGTGAAGGAAGGCGACTATACGGTCATTGATGAAATAGTGACAGTCGTACTTCCCAGTGGAAAACAGGAAAAACTGACCATGGCCCAGCATTGGCCCATCAGAATTCCCCGGCCTGTAAAGGAACGGTTACCGCTGAAACAACCGCTGGTTACAGGTCTTAGGGTCATTGATACACTTTTCCCCCTTGCCAAGGGAGGTACTGTTGCCATTCCGGGTGGTTTTGGAACAGGGAAAACCATGACCCAGCATTCGATTGCCCAGTGGTGTGATGCTGATATCATTGTATATATCGGTTGCGGTGAACGGGGAAATGAAATGACTGATGTTCTAAGGGAATTTCCCTTGCTGGTCGATCCTCGTACTGGTCAATCCTTGATGGAACGGACGATATTGATAGCAAATACTTCAAATATGCCAGTATCTGCACGTGAAGCAAGTATCTATACAGGTATTTCCATGGCAGAATATTATCGGGACCAGGGTTACCATGTAGCTATAATGGCTGACTCTACCAGTCGTTGGGCAGAGGCTTTGAGGGAATTGAGCGGACGAATGGAGGAAATGCCAGCTGAAGAAGGTTTTCCTGCATATCTGCCAACTCGTATTGCCCAGTTCTATGAACGTGCCGGATATATGAAGGCTCTCAATGATGAAGAAGGCTCCGTATCGATCATAGGGGCTGTCAGCCCTCCCGGCGGAGATTTTTCGGAACCGGTAACCCAAGCCACCAAACGTTTTGTTCGTTGCTTCTGGGGACTGGATCGAGGACTTGCAAGTAGTCGTCATTATCCTGCCATCAGTTGGATTGATTCCTACAGTGAGTATCTTGGCGATGTCCGTCAGTGGTGGAGCGATCATAGTGATGGCACTTGGTATGATCATCGCAATCAGATTATGGAATTATTACAAAAGGAAATCCGTCTTCAGCAGATTGTAAAACTCGTTGGACCGGATGCGCTTCCCGATAGCCAGAATTTTATTCTGGAGGTATGTTCTTTGTTCAAGACAGCTTTTCTGCAACAGAATGCCTTTGATGAAATCGATAGGTTTTGCTCGATTGAGAAACAAGTGAAGATGCTTGCCACCATTCTGGAATATTACCAAAAAGGTTCCGAGGCTATTGCCAAGGGCGTTCCCATGGTGAAATTGAGAAGGTTGCGTTCTGTCCAGGATATGGCCAGGATGAGGTTCTCGATTTCCAATGATGATGTACAGGCATTGGATAAAATCCAGCTGAATCTTGACCGTTCCATTGACCAGTTGGGAGGTATCTATGAAGACTAATGAATCCTTGCTTGCAAGTACCGACCGTCATTTGCTTTCTGGTCGTGAATACCGGGGAGCTTCAAGAATTGACGGACCTTTGGTCTATATGCGAAATACCCATCCTGTTGGTTATGGAGAACTTGTTGAGGTTACGGCTCCTGATGGAACTCGACGGGCCGGACAGGTTCTCGATACTTCCGATGAAGCTGTGGTAGTGCAGGTCTTTGAAGGTACCGATGGTTTGTCCCTTCCAGAGACCGGTATGCGTTTCATGGGTGAACCCCTGACTTTGCCAGTTTCTGAGCAAATGCTGGGAAGAGTCATGAATGGATTGGGCAAGAGCCGTGATGGCGTGCCCCTTCCTCCCGGGGCCTTTGAACGAGATGTAAATGGGCTTCCTATCAATCCGACTGCCAGAGAATATCCCAAGGATTTTATTCAGACGGGAATCTCGGTAATCGATGGCATGACTACGTTGATCCAAGGACAGAAACTTCCTATCTTCAGTGGAAACGGTTTGAACCATAATGAACTCGCGGCCCAGATAGCACGTCAGGCAAAAGTGAGAGGTGCAGAAAGCAATTTCTGTATTGTCTTTGCTGCCATGGGAATCAAACATGACGTAGCAAGGTTTTTTACTGACAGTTTTGAACAATCGGGTGTCTTGGATAAAGTTGCCTTGTTTTTCTCGCTTGCCGATGACCCTTCCATTGAAAGAACCATTACTCCCAAGACAGCCTTGACGCTTGCAGAGTATTTGGCGTTTGACAAAGGTAAAGAGGTGTTGGTCATCATGACTGATATGACCAACTATTGTGAATCCCTGCGTGAGATAGGGACTATGCGTGGCGAAATTCCTTCCCGAAAAGGATACCCTGGGTATCTATATTCCAGCTTGGCTGAATTATATGAACGCTCGGGTAAGATTATCGGAAGGAAAGGTTCGATCACCCAGTTGCCGATTCTGTCGATGCCGAATGATGATATCAGCAATCCTGTCCCTGATTTGACTGGCTATATTACTGAAGGGCAGATTGTTTTTGATAGAGGTATGCAAGCCAGGGGAATCTATCCTCCAATCAATTGTCTTCCTTCGTTATCCCGATTGATGAAAGATGGCATCGGTGAAGGAATGACCAGAGCTGACCATCCCCATCTATCCAACCAGTTGTTTGCTTGCTATAGTCATGTCAAGGATGTACAGAATCTTGCTTCGGTCATTGGAGAAGAGGAGCTTACGCCCCTTGACCATC